>NZ_NSJB01000009.1 GCF_002285265.1 Vandammella animalimorsus | reverse complement strand
CGGCGAGCGCACGGTGGATGCGCTGTGGCGGCGCATGGGGCAACTGGTTGATCTGTTCTCGGCTCAAGAGTGTGCCAATTACTTCAGATCAGCTGGATATGTAATTAATTAAATCGAAAATGCTCTAGGCCTGAGAGGCCCTTCAATCCGCGCTGCGCTGGGCCTGCTGCGCCAGCGCAGCGCGCATGTGCTGCACCACGCCTTCGAGCGCCTTGAGCGGGCGCACCATGACCTTGAAGCGCGTGATCAGCCCGGCGTCGTCCCATTCGATCATGTCGATGCCGTTGACCTGCAGGCCGCCATCGAGCTGCACGCTGAACTCCAGCACCGCCGATTGCGCGCCGCGCCAGGTGTTCAGGTACTCAAAGCTGTCTTGGCCCAGCACCTGCATGGCCGCCAGCAGATAGGCCATGGTCAGCGCCCGGCCCTGTTGCGGCGCGTGCACGGCCGGCGAGAAGAACACCACGTCCGGGTGCAGCAAGGCCTGCAGCTGCGCCGGGTCACGGCTTTGCAGCACCTGGTGCCAGCGCTGCAGCGGGTCGGTCGATGGGCTGGGGGTGTTCATGGCGCTCCTTTGCTGGGGGTGGTGGCGTGGCAGGCGGTGGGCATTGCTTGGCCAGCTTAGCCAGCGAGCTTGGCCTTGAGCAATTCGTTGACCTGTTGCGGGTTGGCCTTGCCCTTGCTGGCTTTCATCACCTGGCCGACCAGGGCGTTGAAGGCCTTGTCCTTGCCGGCCTTGTATTGCTCGACGTTGGCGGGGTTGGCGGCGATCACCTCGTCGATGATTTTCTCCAGCGCGCCGCTGTCATTCATTTGCTTGAGGCCCTTGGCTTCGATGACGGCATCGACCTCGCTGGCCTGGCCGCTCCACAGCGCCTCAAAGACTTGCTTGGCGGCGTTGTTGGAGATGGTGCCGTCGCGGATGCGGCCGATCAGCGCCGCCAGTTGCGCCGGGCGCACGGGCGCGGCTTCGATGCCGATTTCCTCGGTGTTGAGGCGGCGCGAGATTTCGCCCATCACCCAGTTGCTCACCAGCTTGGCCTGGCCGCAGGCTTGGGCCGCTTCTTCAAAGTAGGCGCCCATGGCCTGGCTTTGCGTCAGCGTGGTGGCGTCGTATTCGGGCAGGCCCCAGTCGCGCACGAAGCGCTCGGCCATCTGGCGCGGCAGCTCGGGCATGTCGGCCTTGACCTGTGCGATCCACTCGGGGGCGATGACCAGCGGCGGCAAATCCGGGTCGGGGAAGTAGCGGTAGTCGGCGCTGTCTTCCTTGGTGCGCATGGCGCGGGTCTCGCCCGTGGCCGGGTCGAACAGCACGGTGGCCTGCTCGATGGCGTGGCCGTCTTCGAGCTGCTCGATCTGCCAGCGGATCTCAAAGTCGATGGCCTGTTGCATGTAGCGAAAGCTGTTGAGGTTCTTGATCTCGCGGCGCGTGCCAAAGGGCTGGCCGGGCTTGCGCACGGAGACGTTGGCATCGCAGCGGAAGTTGCCCTCCTGCATGTTGCCGTCGCAGATGCCGATCCAGGTGACGATCTTGTGCAGCTCCTTGGCGTAGGCCACGGCTTCTGCGGTGGAGCGCATGTCCGGCTCGGTGACGATTTCCAGCAGCGGCGTGCCGGCGCGGTTGAGGTCGATGCCCGAGGCGTCGGGGAACTGGTCGTGCACGGATTTGCCCGCGTCTTCCTCCAGGTGGGCGCGCACCAGGCGCACGGTTTTTTTCTCGCCATCGACGAAGAAGCTGACCTCTCCGCCTTGCACCACGGGGATTTCGAACTGGCTGATCTGGTAGCCCTTGGGCAGATCGGGGTAGAAGTAGTTCTTGCGCGCAAAGATCGAGCGCGGCGCCACATGGCTGCCCAGCGCCAGGCCCAGGCGGATGGCGCAGGCCACGGCCTGGCGGTTCATCACCGGCAGCGTGCCGGGCAGGGCGCAGTCCACCGGCGCGGTCTGCGTGTTGGGCGCGGCGCCAAAGCCCAGCGGCGCGCGGCTGAAGATCTTGCTGGCGCAGGCCAGTTGGGCATGGGTTTCAAAGCCGATGACGACTTCGTAGCCTTGGATGAGTGCTGTGGTCATGTGGATGTGCTGTTGTAGAATCGCCCGCAACGACTCGCGCCGTTCCTGTAAGCGGTATCTTCAAGTGTGAAGAGAGTCGTTCCTCTTTCAGGGCCAGTGTTGAATGCGAACACTGGCCTTTATTTTTTGCCAAATGGCCCAGGCCTGGGCTTCGTGCCACTTGGCAGGCGGCATGTCCTGGTGGTCAAAGCGTGCGGCCAGATACACCATCAAATCGGCTGCTTGCAGGAAGCGGCTGTGGTGCGAGTAGGTGAAATAAATGGTGTCGTGGATGGGCTCCAGTGAGCGGCCAAACCAGTACTTGGTCGAGCCCGCTTGCTTGTAGGCGGAGAAGTCCATGACGGCCTGGGTGATTTCATCGGCTTCATAGTCGCAAAAGACCAGGCCGCGCGCTTCTTGCTGTTCGAGAAATTCGCTGTAGCGCTCCAGGATCAGCATCAGCCCCAGGCGGTATTCCGGCTCTGGCGTTGTATAGCGCTTGCGGTGCTTGGCCACGTCGATGCGGATCAACTGCAGCGGCAGGGCCAGCTCCACCAAGGCGTCGGCCACGGCATTGAAGACTTTCAGGCGTTCAGGCAGCGAATGCCTGCGCAGATTGCCCTTGCCGTGGAAGAGCTCCTTGCCATGCAATTCGGTCTTGGCCGAGAGCACGGAGCTGCCGAAGATGTCCGTCTGGATTTGGCGCAGGCGTTTTTCCAGCTCCGGCAGGGCTTCTTCCGAGACGTAAATGCCGCCGATCCAAAACGAGTCCCGCCCCGTTGAGAGGTCGAACTTGTTTTCGTCGAAATAGGCCAGCCACATAAGCCACGCAACTCAAAAGCCAGCGGGCGTTTGCAAGTGCCAATCCGTGGCCTGTTGCAGGCGGTGGGCGACGTTCAGCAGGCGCGCTTCCTGCAGGTAGTTGCCAATCAGTTGCAGGCCCACGGGCATGCCGCCTGCGCCAAAGCCGGCGGGCAGGCTCATGCCGGGCAGGCCCGCCAGTGAGGCGGGCAGGGTGAAGATGTCGGCCAGGTAGTCGGCCAGTGGGTCTTTGTGCGCGCCGATGGCCCAGGCGGTGCTGGGGGCCACGGGGCCGGCGATGACGTCGCACTGCTGGAAGGCGCGTTGGAAGTCGTCGGCAATCATGCGGCGCAGCTTCAGGGCCTTGAGGTAGTAGGCGTCGTAGTAGCCGTGCGAGAGCACGTAGGTGCCGACCATGATGCGGCGCTTGACTTCCTCGCCAAAGCCTTCGCTGCGGGTGCGCACGTACATGTCGTTCAGGTCGTCGTACTGCGCGGCGCGGTGGCCGAACTTGACGCCATCGAAGCGGCTGAGGTTGGAGCTGGCCTCGGCCGGGGCAATGATGTAGTAGACGGGAATGGACAGCTCGGTGCGTGGCAGCGAGACGGGCACCAGCTTGGCGCCGAGCTTTTCGTATTCCTTGAGGGCGGCCTCGACGGCGGCGCGCACGTCGTCGGCAATGCCGTCGCCGAAGAATTCCTGCGGCACGCCGATGCGCAGGCCTTCGATGCTGTCGTTCAGTTGGCGGCTGAAGTCCTCGGCGGGGGCGTCCAGGCTGGTGGAGTCGTGCTCGGGGTCGGGGCCGGCCATGGCCGAGAGCAGCAGCGCGCAGTCTTCGGCCGAGCGGGCCATGGGGCCGGCCTGGTCGAGGCTGGAGGCAAAGGCGATCATGCCGTAGCGGCTGACGCGCCCGTAGGTGGGCTTGATGCCGGTGATGCCGCAGAAGGCGGCGGGCTGGCGGATGGAGCCGCCGGTGTCGGTGCCGGTGGCCGCCGGGGTCAGGCCCGCGGCCACGGCGGCGGCGCTGCCGCCCGAGGAGCCGCCGGGCACGCGGCTGGCATCCCAGGGGTTGCGGCAGGGCGCGGCCTGCGCCTGGCCGATGGGGGCGATGGCGGCGTTTTCATTGCCCGAGCCCATGGCGAATTCATCGCAGCTGAGCTTGCCCAGCGTCACCGCGCCGGCGGCGGCCAGCCTGTGCACCACGGTGGCGTCGAACGGCGAGCGGTAGCCGGCCAGCATCTGCGAGGCGGCGGTGCTGGGCCAGCCCTGGGTGACGAAGATGTCCTTGTGCGCCAGCGGCAGGCCTTCCAGTGCGCCGGCCTGGCCGGCGGCCAGGCGCGCGTCGGCGGCGCGCGCCTGGGCCAGCGTGAGCTCCTCATCCACGGCCAGGAAGGCGCCCAGCGCCTGGTGCTGGCGGATGCGGGCCAGAAAGTGTTGTGCCAGCTCGGTGGCGGAGATGCGGCGCTGGCGCAGCGCCGCGCTCAGTTCACGCACGCTCTGGGCGTGCAAGTCGGTGGTGCTCATGGATCAGGGCGGAGATCGGGGCGGGAGTTGGGGCAGAAATCGGGGCGATGTGGGGTTGGGCGCGAAAGAATGGCGGTGCAGGTTTGGGCCGCGCCGCGCTGGCCAGGCCGAGGCCGGGCAGGCCAGCTTGCTGCAGGGCGCGCGCCAGTGGCCGCGCTGGCGCGGCAGGGCCGGCTCATTCGATCACTTTGGGCACGAGGAAGAAGCCGTCCTCGGCAGCGGGGGCGTTTTGCATGTTGCCTTCGCGCTGGCTGCGCGCATCGGCCACGTCCGGCTGCAGGCGCAGCTGAATGTCTTCGATGGCGGAGACGGGGTGAAACAGCGGCTCGACGCCGCTGGTGTCCACCGCCTCCATACGTTTGACCAGCTCGAAAAAGCTGTTGATCTGGGCCAGCAGCGCCTGGCTTTGTGGCTGGTCAAAGGACAGCTTGCAGAGGCTGGCAATGCGGTGTAGGTCTTCGGAGGTCAGGGCCATGTCGTGGATGCAGGGGCTGGGCATCGCCTCGGCGGCGCAGCCGCGATGCCATGGGGGGAAATTGCGCGTGCAAGAAGGGTGTGCAACAAGAAGGGCGCTGCTCAACGGGCTGGGGGCGGGCGCCCAGGGCATGGCCCAAAGACATGGTCTTGGGCGGACTGCTTCAGCAGCGTGAACAGGTGCGGTATTATCTGCCCTTTGCCGTCTTTTCAGAACATTTGAGGGCTTGTTCGCACCGTCTGGGGCCGCCTGGGCAAAGGCTGGGGTGAACAGGCCATCATCGCGTTTGCGAACGCCACCGCTGCGGCGCACTGGAGCGCGCCGGGCAGCGCTGGCAAAGGATTTTTTTCAATGATCGGATCTTTGCGTCGCTATTTCTCCACCGATTTGGCGATTGATCTTGGCACGGCCAACACCTTGATCTTTGCGCGTGGCAAAGGGGTGGTGCTGGATGAGCCTTCGGTGGTCGCCATCCGCCTGAGCACAGGGGGCAAGAAGGTGATCCAGGCCGTGGGCCACGAGGCCAAGGCCATGCTGGGCAAGGTGCCTGGCAACATCGAGGCCATCCGCCCCATGAAGGATGGCGTGATTGCCGACTTCGTCATCACCGAGCAGATGATCAAGCAGTTCATCCGCATGGTGCATCCGCGCTCGCTGCTGGCGCCGCAGCCGCGCATCATCATCTGCGTGCCCTGCGGCTCCACCCCGGTGGAGCGCCGCGCCATCAAGGATGCGGCGCTCAAGGCCGGCGCCTCCAAGGTCTATCTGATCGAGGAGCCCATGGCCGCGGGCATCGGCGCGGGCCTGCCCGTGTCCGAGGCGCGCGGCTCCATGGTGGTGGACATCGGCGGCGGCACGACCGAGGTGGGCGTGATCTCGCTGGGCGGCATGGTCTACAAGGGCAGCGTGCGCGTGGGCGGCGACAAGTTCGACGAGGCCATCGTCAACTACATCCGCCGCAACTACGGCATGCTCATTGGCGAGCAGACGGCCGAGCTCATCAAGAAGGAAATCGGCTCGGCCTTCCCTGGCGGCGAGGTGCTGGAGATGGAGGTCAAGGGCCGCAACCTCAGCGAAGGCGTGCCGCGCAGCTTCACCATCTCCAGCAACGAGGTGCTCGAGGCCCTGACCGAGCCGCTCAACCAGATCGTCTCGGCCGTGAAGACGGCGCTGGAGCAAACCCCGCCCGAGCTGGGCGCGGACATCGCCGAGCGCGGCATGATGCTCACCGGCGGCGGCGCGCTGCTGCGCGACCTGGATCGCCTGCTGGCCGAGGAGACCGGCCTGCCGGTGCTGGTGGCCGAAACCCCGCTGGCCTGCGTGGTGCGCGGCTGCGGCATGGCGCTGGATCGCATCGACGACATGGCCAGCATCTTCACCGACGAAGGCTGATGGGTGGGGCCCATGGCCGCAGCGCTGTGCGCCTTTTGCAGCCGCCGCGCCTGGGCGCATCCGTGCGCGCCCGGGCATTGATTCACACTCTCCGATAGCCGGCCATCATGTTCGAGCGCCGCACGCCACGCATCTTCACCGATGGCACCACGCCGGCGGCGAAGCTGCTGGTGTTCGGCGCGCTGGCCATCTTGCTGATGGTCGTCGATGGGCGCTTCCAGGTCGCCGGGCCGCTGCGCCAGGCCGTGGGCACGGCGGTCTATCCGCTGCAATGGCTGATGGCCCAGCCCGTGCAGGCCTGGCATGCGCTGGCGGGCTACACGCAGGATTTGCGCCAGGCGCAAGAGCAGGCGCAGCAGGCGCAGCGCGAAGCCATGGCGCTGGCCGAGCGGGTCAACCACGTTGAATATCTGGAGCGCGAGAACGAAAGCCTGCGCGGCCTGCTGGAGTTGCGCGCGCGCGTCTCCACCAAGGCCTTGTCGGCCGAAGTGGCCTATGCCGCGCCCGACCCCTATACCAACCGGCTGGTCATCGACAAAGGGCAGTTGGCGGGCGTGCGCCCCGGCGCGCCGGTGCTCGACTCGTTTGGCGTGCTTGGCCAGGTCACCCAGGTCTTTCCCTTCTCCAGTGAGGTGCGCGTGGTCACCGATCGCGACCAGAGCGTGCCGGTGATGAGCCTGCGCACCGGGCTGCGCATGGTGGCATCCGGGGTGCGCGCGGCCAGCAGCGGCGGGCGCATGGAGCTGCGCTTCGTGCCCGCCGGCTCGGACGTGCAGGAGGGCGATGTGCTGGTCACCAGCGGCATCGATGGCTACTATCCGCCGGGCGTGCCCGTGGGCACGGTCGATTTCGTCGAAACGCACAGCGACGCCCCGTTCATTCGCATCTTTGCCCAGGCCCTGGCCCAGGTGCAAAGCGCCCGCTATGTGATGGTGCTCGAGCCCGTGGGCCTGTATGGCGAGCACGGGCCCGAGCCCCCACAGCTGCCGCCAGAGCCCCTCGCCCCAGCCACTGCGGGCCCCGGGCAGGCCGGCTCTGCCAGGGCCGCAGGGAGGTAGGCCACATGTCCAGCATTCACCGCACCGAGCAAATCCTGCGCCCGGCCAGGCCGGTGTTCATTGCAGCCAGCCTGCTGGCCGCGCTGTGCCTGCAGGCCCTGCCCATGGGCCAGGTGCCGTGGTTCCCTGATGTGCTGCTGCTGGTGCTGTGCTTCTGGGCCTTGCACCAGCCCCAGCGCGTGGGCATCGGCATGGCCTTTGTGCTGGGCGTGGCGGTGGATGTGCTGCACGCCAGCTTGCTGGGCCAGCACGCGCTGGCCTATATCGTGGCCGTGTTCTGGGTGCAGGCGGCGCAGAACCGCCTGCTCTGGTATCAGGGCGGCATGCAGCAGGCCATCTTGCTGTTGCTGCCGTTTTTCGTCGTCAGCTTCCTGCAGGCCTGCCTGGGCTGGCTGTCCAGCCGCATCTGGCCGTCCTCGCTGGTGTTTCTGGCCCCGCTGCTGCAGGCCCTGCTGTGGCCGCTGGTGCGCCGCTGGCTGCTGGCGCCGCAGCTCAGCCCCTTGACGGAAAAAGAGCGGCGCCCGCTATGACCGGCTTCGAGGAGGAGAAAAACGATGCCGGCCGCTTCACCGGCCGCATCGTCTTCATGGCCTTGCTGGTGCTTGCCGGCATGCTGGTGCTGGCCAGCCGGGCCTATTACCTGCAGGTGCTGCGCCACGAGGAGTTCCAGGAGCGCGCCGAGAGCAACCGCACGGCGGTGGTGCCCATCGTGCCCTACCGGGGCAACATCGTCGATCGCAACGGCGTGCTGCTGGCGGGCAACTACTCGGCCTATACGCTGGAGATCTCGCCGGCGCGGGTGCGCAACCTGGAGCAGACCATCAACGAGTTGGCCGAGCTGGTGGACATCCAGCCCATCCATCGGCGCCGCTTCGAGCGCCTGCGCAGCGAGGCCGGGCGCTACGATTCGCTGCCCATCCGCACCCAGCTCAGCGACGAGGAGGTGGCGCGCTTTGCCGCGCAGAGCTGGCGCTTTCCTGGCGTGCAGGTGGCCGCGCGGCTGTTTCGCACCTACCCCATGGGCAACACCGCCAGCCACGTGATCGGCTACATCGGCCGCATCACGCAGCAAAACCTCGAACGCATCGAGGAGCGCGACGAGGAGGCCAATTACCGCGGCTCGACCCACATCGGCAAGCTCGGCATCGAGGACAGCTACGAGGGCGAGCTGCACGGCATCACCGGCGTGGAGCAGCTCGAGCGCTCCTCGGCAGGCCGGCCGCTGCGCGTCATGGACAGCTCCCCGGCGCGTGCGGGCAACACCGTCGTGCTGTCGCTGGACATCAAGCTGCAGCGCCTGGTCGAGGAGCTCTTTGGCGAGCGCCGCGGCGCGCTGGTGGCCATCGACCCGGGCAATGGCGAAATCCTGGCCATGGTCAGCATGCCGACCTTCAACCCCAATCTGTTCGTCGAAGGCATCGACCAGGAAAACTGGCAGGCCCTGAACGAATCCATCGACCGGCCGCTGTTCAACCGCGCGCTGCGCGGCACCTACCCGCCGGGCTCGACCTACAAGCCCTTCATGGCCCTGGCCGCGCTGGAGACCGGCGCGCGCAGCGCCAGCACCGTCATCCAGGACGGCGGCACCTGGACCCTGGCCGGCCACCGCTACCGCAGCGGCGCGGCGCTGGGCCCGGTGGACATGCGCCGCAGCATCACGCGCTCGAGCAACGTCTACTACTACTCGCTGGCCTATGAAATGGGCGTGGAGAAAATCCACGACTTCATGAAACCGCTGGGCTTTGGCCAGCTCACCGGCATCGACCTCAACGGCGAAAGCCGCGGCATCCTGCCCAACCGCGAATGGAAGCGCAACGCCTTCAGCGATCCGCGGCGCAAGAGCTGGATCCCCGGAGACACCGTCTCGCTGGGCATCGGCCAGGGCTACAACAGCTTCACCATGCTGCAGCTGGCCCATGCCACGGCCACGCTGGCCAACGGCGGCATCAGCCACCGGCCGCACCTGGCCAAAAGCCGCCTGGATGTGACCCGCAACGAGCTATTGGCCATCGAGCAGCCCGCCGGGGTGGATTTGGGCTACCGGCCCGAGCACCTGCGCGTAATCGCCGAGGGCATGGAAGGCGTGGTGCTGCGCGGCACCTCGCGGCGCGTGTTCGCTGGCGCGCCGTATCGCTCGGCCGGCAAGACCGGCACGGCCCAGGCCGCCTCCGTCGGCCAGCGCGAGCGCTACAACGCCGCCAAGCTGGCCGAGCACCAGCGCGACCACTCGCTCTACATCGCCTTTGCGCCGCTGGAAAAGCCGCAGATTGCCGTGGCCGTCATCGTCGAAAACGCCGGCTTTGGCGCGGCCCACGCCGCCCCCATCGCGCGGCGCGTGATGGACTACTGGCTCGCAGGCCTCTACCCCAGCGCCGAAGACATCGCCGCCGTGCAGGCCGGCCGCGCCACGGCCGCGCCGCTGGGCCAGCCCAGGCGGGTCGATGAAGTGGCCATGGACGCGGCCGTACTGCCGCTGCACACGCTGGGCCGCAGCGCCGCCCAGCACAGTCTGGAGCCCTGGCAGCATGGCCCGCCAGCGCCTTGAAGGCTTTCTCGGCGCGCATCACCGCGAGCCGTAGGCGGCTGCGGCCTCACAGCGGCGCGGCGAACGGGTCGTCCTGTGGGTTCTCGCTCCAGAGGTACTCACAATGCCGGGCGATGCGCCGGGCTTCTTCCAGGCCGCAGCGCCCGGCAATGAAGGCCAGGGCCATGTCCATGCCTGCTGACACGCCCGAAGAGGTGTGGAACTTGCCGGCCTGCACCCAGCGCGCGCGCGGCTGCCACAGCACCTGGGGGCCGCAGCCTTGCACCCAGGCAAAGGCTTTCTTGTTGCTCGTGGCGCGCAGCCCGTCCAGCGCCCCGGTGGCCGCCAGCAGCGCCGCGCCCGTGCACACCGAAAGCACCGTGTGCGCCTGCGTCACCCACTGGCGCAGTGCCTGCAGGAAATGCGCATCCTGCACCAGCGCCCGCGTGCCCTGGCCGCCAGGCACCAGCAGCAGCGCCTGCGCCGGCAGCGTTGTCAGCGCCGTCGTCATCACCTCGAAGCCAGCGCGGCTGCGCACCAGCCCGCCGTGCTGCGACACATAGTGCAAGCTCGCGCCTGCGTGCTGCAGCATCTCCACCGGCCCCATCAAGTCCAGCGCGTCGTAGTCGGCAAACAGCAGGCAATAGCAATCCATGGTTGTCCCCTCGCAATGCACGGTCCGTTCATGGCGCGGCACTATCGGCCCATGCGCTGCGGCGGCGCAAGAGCGCCACCGCCTGCGCCCGAGCTGTGCCATCAGCGCAAAAAGGCATCCCAGAGCGAGCGGACGATCAGCAGCGAGACCACAGCCACGAAGATCCAGCGCACGAAGCCCGAGCCATAGCGCAGCGCCATGAACGTGCCCAGCATGCTGCCCAGCACGTTGGCCAGCGCCAGCGGCACCGTCAGGTGCCACCAGATGTAGCCGCCCAGGCCCAGCAGCAAGATCGAGGCGCAGTTGGTGGCGATGTTCAGCAGCTTGGCGCTGGCCGAGGCGTTGAGGAAGTCGTAGCCCAGCAGGCGCACCAGCGCGAACACGAAGAAGCTGCCGGTGCCCGGGCCGAAGAAGCCGTCGTAAAAGCCAATCGTCAGCCCCAGGGCGCAGGCCAGCGCGGCCTGGCCGCCTGTGCTGCCGCGCGGCTGGTGCTGGCTGCCCAAGTCTTTTTTGTACAGGGTGTAGAGCAGCACGGCCAGCAGCACGAAGGGCAGCAGCTTGCGCACCAGCTCGGCCGAGGCCACCGTCACCGCCCAGGCGCCGAGCATGGCGCCGGCGAAGGCGCAGGCCACGGCCGGCAGCAGCACGGCCCAGTCAAAGCGCACGCGCCGCGCGTACTTCCAGGCCGCGAAGCTGGTGCCGAAGATGGCGCCGGTCTTGTTCGTGCCGCCCAGCGTGGCCGGCGAGGCCAGCGGATAGACGGCAAACAGGGTGGGCAGCAGCACCAGGCCGCCGCCGCCGACGATGGAGTCGACAAAGCCGGCAAACAGCGATGCGAACGAAACGATGAGCCACTCTTGCATGGCGCGCGATTATCGGGCTTGCAAGGGCCGGGCAGCCTGCATAATCGGCGGCTTTGCTTGACTTGTGAACCACCATTAAGGAGACGACCGCATGAGCGATTGCCCAGAAATCCTGGCCGAAGTCCGTGGCAAGACCGGCTTCATCACCCTCAACCGCCCCAAGGCGCTCAATGCGCTGTCGCTGGGCATGGTGCGCGAGCTGGCCCGCGTGCTGCAGGCCTGGCGCGATGATCCGGCCGTGCTGGCCATCGCCATTCGCGGCAATGGGCGCGAGGGGCCATTCGGGGCGTTCTGCGCCGGCGGCGACATCCGCTTTTTGCACCGCGCCGGCTGCGATGGCAACCCGCAGCTGGAGGATTTCTTCACCGAGGAATACCAGCTCAACCACCTCACGCACCACCTGGGCAAGCCCTACATCGCTTTCATGGACGGCATCGTCATGGGCGGCGGCATGGGCATCTCGCAGGGCGCGGATCTGCGCATCGTCACCGAGCGCACCAAGATGGCCATGCCCGAGACCGGCATTGGCCTGTTCCCGGACGTGGGCGGCGGCTACTTCCTCAGCCGTGCGCCGGGCCACGTGGGCGAATACCTGGCCCTGGTGGGCAACGTGATCGGCGCGGGCGATGCGCTGGCCTTTGGCCTGGCCGATGGCTTCGTGCCCGCCGAGCGGCTGGCTGCGCTGTGGGATGGCCTGGCCGGTGAGTTTGCCAACTCCCAGGCCGTCAGCGACTACGTGCGCCAGCAGTTTGCCGCTGCGCCCGAAAGCCCAGCCAGCGCCCAGCGCGAGGCGATCGACCGCATCTTCGGCCTGGGCAGCGTCAAGGCCATCATCGAGGCCCTGGAGGGCGGCGCCCATGCAGACGGCGAGGCCGCCTGGGCGGCCGAGACGGCGCAGACGCTGCGCAAGCGCTCGCCGCTGATGCTGCACGTGGTGCTGGAGCAAATCCGCCGCGGCCGCCAGCTCAGCCTGGCCGAGGACCTGCGCATGGAGCGCGACCTGGTGCGCCACTGCTTCTACCTGCGCGATGAGCGCCAGAAGAACAGCGAGACCATCGAGGGCATTCGCGCGCTGGCGGTGGACAAGGACCACCAGCCGCAGTGGAAGCCCGCGCGCATCGAGGAGGTGGACGAGCGCGAGGTGGCGGCATTCTTCGACAGCCCCTGGCCAGCGGCGGCTCACCCGCTGGCGGCGCTGGATTGACCAGGCCTTGGGCAGCTCTCGAGGCCTGACCTCCAAGTGCCCGCATGACCCCCGGATCCTGGGGGTGCGTGCGGCGCGATGGCTTGCAAGGCAGGCTCTCGGGTAAAATGCCCGGCTTTGCAGGCTGCGCAAAGCCCGCAGCCATCCGCACGGGGCCGGCCGGCCCCGTTTGTCTTTTCGCCCACCAGGTTGATGCAACGCCATGACTTTTGCCTTGACCACGAGCCACCGCTGGGAGCGTGACGCCACGCTGTCGTTGGCGGCAGCGCGCAGCTACCACGCGCTGCGCGCGCTGATCGTCTGGTAATGGCGCAGCGGCCCTGCCCGCGCAGGCTGGGCCGTCGTTGCTTTGCTGTGGGCTTGCCTGGGGCGCACATGCCGCGCCCAAATGGTCAAGGCGGCCAAGTCACCACAGCCTGCGCTGTTGCGCCGGCCGCTTGGCTGGCTGCACTGGCCCAAGGCACAGGCCGCAACGCACTTCCCTTCAGCCCCGCAGTGCAGGGCCCGCAGCGCACACCTGTTTCGCGCAGGCCGCCCGCCGGCCTGCTGGATGCATCGCTTTTTCCAAGGAGCAAGAGCAAATTGCCCACCACCGCCCCTGTCGCCCAGTTCGCAACCCCTTACTACCGCATCGATGAGCAGCGGCTGCTGGCCAATATGCAGCGCATTGCGCAGCTGTGCGAGCACTCCGGCGCCAAGGCGCTGCTGGCGCTCAAGTGCTTTTCGACCTGGTCGGTGTTCCCGCTGATGCGCCAGTATCTGGCGGGCACGACCTCGTCCTCGCTGCACGAAGTCAAGCTGGGCCGGCAGAAGTTCGGCGGCGAGACGCATGCCTACAGCGTGGCCTTTGCCGACCATGAGATCGACGAGGTGCTGGCGCACAGCGACAAGATCATCTTCAACTCGCTGGGCCAGTTGCAGCGCTTTGGCGCGCGCGCCGCTGCGGCGGGCCTGCCCGTGGGCCTGCGGGTCAACCCAGGGGTGAGCAATTCGCCCTATTTGCTGGCCGATCCGGCGCGCCCGCACAGCCGGCTGGGCGAGGCCGATGCGCAGCGCATCGCCGAGGTGGCGGGCCAGCTCTCGGGCCTGATGTTCCACAACAACTGCGAGAACCGTAGCTTCGAGAGCTTCGATGCCATGCTGGGCCAGATCGAGGCGCGCTTTGGCGCGCTGCTGGCCAAGGTGCAGTGGGTCAGCCTGGGCGGCGGCATCCATTTCGCCGATCCGGGCTATCCGCTCGATGCGCTGGCGCAGCGCCTGAAGGCTTTCGCCCAGCGCCATGGCGTGCAGGTGTATCTGGAGCCCGGCGAGGCCGCCGTGGCCGGCGCCGCCACGCTGGAGGTCAGCGTGCTGGATGTGGGCTTTAACGGCAAGCCGCTGGCCATCGTCGACAGCTCCACCGAGGCGCACATGCTGGACTTGCTGATCTACGGCCTGAGCGCGCGCATCGAGCCCAACCGCGGCGAGCACGAATACCTGGTGTGCGGCAAGACCTGCCTGGCCGGCGACATCTTCGGCAGCTTCCGCTTCGAGCGACCGCTGCAGGTGGGCGATCGTCTGAGCATCGAGGACGCGGCCGGCTACACCATGGTCAAGAAGAACTGGTTCAATGGCGTGGCCATGCCCAGCATCGTCGTGGCCCGGCTGGACGGCCGCGAGGAGCTGGTGCAATCCTTTGGCTATGAGGACTATCTGCGCAGCCTCTCCTGAGGCATGCCTGAGGGCCTGAATGGCGATTTTTCAACCACTGTTTACAGGGGGCTTTGTGCGAAATGAAGAAGAACGTTTTGATCATCGGCGCTGGTGGAGTTGGGCAGGTAGCGGCGCATAAGTGCGCAGCGCACAACCGTTTGCTGGGCGACATTCACATCGCCTCGCGCACCATTGGCAAATGCCACGCCA
This sequence comes from Vandammella animalimorsus, assembly GCF_002285265.1. Lineage (GTDB taxonomy): Bacteria > Pseudomonadota > Gammaproteobacteria > Burkholderiales > Burkholderiaceae_C > Lampropedia. The sequence goes on along the minus strand of NZ_NSJB01000009.1, from coordinate 78,996 downwards.
TCATCGACAGCATCCGTGAGAAAGGTTCGCTGCAGGATCCACAGGGCGTGCTGCAGGCGCACCAGCTCGACGCCATGGACACGGCAGCCACGCGCGCGCTGATCGAGCGCACCGGCGCGCAAATCGTCATCAACCTGGGCCATGCCTTCGTCAACATGTCGGTGCTGGAGGCCTGCATCGAAACGGGCGCGGCCTACATCGACACGGCCATCCACGAGGATGCCGACAAAATCTGCGAAACCCCGCCCTGGTACGCCAACCACGAGTGGAAGCGCAAGCCCCGCTGCGCCGAGCGCGGCGTGACGGCCATCCTCGGCTGCGGCTTCGACCCCGGCGTGGTCAATGCCTATGCGGCGCTGGCCGTCAACGAATACTTCGACCAGGTCGACTCCATCGACATCATCGACATCAACGCCGGCAGCCACGGGCGCTACTTCGCCACCAACTTCAACCCGGAGATCAACTTCCGCGAGTTCACCGGCCAGGTCTGGTCCTGGCAGGGGGGGCAGTGGCAGTCCAACAAGATGTTCGAGGTGCAGCGCACGGACGATCTGCCCGTGGTCGGGCAGCAAACCTCCTACCTGACAGGTCACGATGAGCTGCACTCGCTGTCGCAAAACCTGAACGTGCCCAACATCCGCTTCTGGATGGGCTTTGGCGAGCACTACATCAACGTCTTCAACGTGCTGCGCAACATCGGCCTGCTGTCGGAAAAGCCCGTCACGCTGGACAACGGCCAAAGCGTCGTGCCGCTGCAGTTGGTCAAGGCCGTGCTGCCCGATCCGGCCTCGCTGGCCCCAGGCTACGTGGGCAAGACCTGCATCGGCAACCTGCTCAAGGGCGTCAAGAACGGCCAGCCGCGCGAGGTCTTCATCTACAACGTGGCCGACCACGTCGAGGCCTTTGCCGAAGTGGGCAGCCAGGGCATTTCCTACACCGCCGGCGTGCCGGCCGCAGCCGCGGCCATGCTCATCGCCCAGGGCGTGTGGGACGTGCGCGCCATGGCCAACGTGGAAGAGCTGCCCTACCAGCCCTTCATCAACCTGATGAACCGCATCGGCCTGCCCACGCACATCCGCGAGGCCGGCCGCGAGGATGCGCTGGTGCAGTTCGCCGAGCAGGCAAGCCTGGCTTGACGCCGGCGCCGAAAACCTTACGCAGCCCTGCGGAAAACAGCGCTTGTTAAGATGGCCGGCCCTTGTTTTGCGCTTGCAGGCCTGTAAGTGCGCAACCCACAGAAAAGAAAGGTTCAGAGATGGGAATTTTCTCCAAGCAACCCCGCGATGACTTCGAGCGCCTGGTGGCTGAACTGCGCGACGTGATCGCCAGCCGCGATCTGGACGATGTGCCGCAAATCCGCCAGCTGCGCGAAAAATTCGACGATGGCTACCACCGCCTGCGCGAGGCCACGGTGCGCACGGCCCAGGAAGCGGCCAGCCGCGCACGCGACGGCGCCGATGCCGCCAACCGCTACGCCCACGACGAGCCCTGGCATGTGGCCGGCGCGGCCGTGGCCGTGGGTGTGGTGCTGGGCTTTTTGCTGGGCCGCCGTTAACCTCTTGCGCCTGCGCTGCAAGGCTTTTGCAAAGGCTTGAACAAGCTCTTCGCGGTCGGCATCCGCAGACCGCAACCGAAGCCAGCCGCAGGCTGGCTTCTTGTTTTTGAAGAAAGGCTGGGCAATGAATTGGCAAAGATGGCTGGGTGTTGAGCGCCTGCGCGAGTCGGCGCGCTACTGGCTCGATGAGGGCGGCCTGGCCGTGGCCGACCGCTTGGATCTGGCGCAGCTCGAATGGCGCAAGCAATGGACGGGCCTGGTGGGCATGGCCATTGCCGTGGCCTTGCTGCTGATGTTCTTGTTCGGGGCCTTGATCGTGGGCTCATTGGCTGTGATGCTGGCCTACTGGCAAAGCCCGCAGTGGCATACGGCCCTGTGGGCGCTGGGCGGCGCCTGGGGCGGGCTGCTGCTGCTGGCCCTGCTGGTCATCGTCTTGATGAAAAAGCGCATGGCCAGGCCCTTTGTGCTGACGCGCACGGTGTTGGCGCAGGACTTTCGCGCAATGAAGGAGCGTTTATGAATGCCCACCGCATACCAGGCCGCGACGACGAAGACGCACTGCGCGACGTGGCGGCCCTCTTGAAACACGCTGGCGCTTCGGTGCAGCCAGAGGAGGCGCTGGTATTGCAGCGCATTGCCCAGCAACGCCAGCGCCTGCGTCTGCACGCCGCGCAGTCGCCAAGGCATGCGCTGGCGGCGCGCACGCGCCTGGCAGCCAGTGAGGCGGCGCTGGCTGCCGAGCCGGCCCAGCCCAGGCATTGGGCGCGTGCGGCGGCGCATACCGTCGGCGCCAACCCGCTGTGGCTGGCTGGGCGCGATTTTGCGCTGCGCCACCCCATCTCCGTGGGGCTGGCCCTGGGCAGCGCCCTGGTGCTGGGCCCGCGCAAGCTGCTGCGCTCGCTGCTGTGGATGGGCCCACTGGTCTGGCGCGGCTGGCGCATGGTCGAGCGCATGGAGCGCCCGCTGCGCGCCCTGAGCCGCTGGCGCTGAAAGGGCTCTTGGCCCGTTCCACTCAGCCAGCGGGGCGCGCTGGCTGGGCGGCCTCTGCTGAGATTGACGCATCCCCCGTTTTGCTCCGTTGGCACACTCATGAGCACTTTCATCTCTACCCGTACTCTGCAGCCCGAACAGGCCCTGGCGCACATTGGCCGCCAATGGGATGAGGACATTTTGCAGCGCTTGCAGGACTACATTGCCGTGCCGGCCAAGTCGCCCATGTTCGATCCGGACTGGGCCGCGCACGGCCTGCTGGACAAGGTGGTGCAGGATGCGGCCGATTGGGTACTGGCACAGCAAGTGCCCGGCCTGCAGCTGGAGATCGTGCGCCTGCCCGGGCGCACGCCGGTGCTGTTCTTCGACATCGCCGCCAGCGGCGGCAGCGCGCCTGGCAAGACGGTGCTGATGTACGGCCATCTGGACAAGCAGCCCGAGTTCTCCGGCTGGCGCAGCGACCTGGGGCCGTGGACCCCCAAGTACGAGCAAGGCCGGCTTTATGGCCGCGGCGGCGCTGACGATGGCTATGCCGTTTACGCCAGCATTGCCGCTGTGCAGGAGCTCAAGCGCCAGCAGCTGTCGCACCCGCGCATCGTTGGCCTGATCGAGACCTCCGAGGAAAGCGGCTCGGTCGATCTGCTGCCCTACATCGATGCGCTCAAGCCGCGCATGGGCGACGTGGGCCTGGTGGTTTGCCTGGACTCGGGCGCGGGCAATTACGACCAGCTGTGGCTGACCACCAGCCTGCGCGGCAACATCACCGGCACGCTCAAGGTTGAAATCCTCACCGAAGGCGTGCATTCGGGCGATGCCTCGGGCGTGGTGCCCTCGTCGTTTCGCATCATGCGCCAGGTGCTCGACCGTCTGGAAGACAGCGCCAGCGGGCGTCTGCTGCCCGAGGTCTTCCACTGTGAAGTGCCGCCCGAGCGGCTGCAGCAGGCACGCGACGCGGCTGCGATTTTGGGCGAGCAGGCCTATGCGCGCTTTCCCTGGGCGCACTACGACTGCGGCGGCGCCACGCTGTTCGCCCTGCCCACGACCACCGATCCGGTGCAGGCGCTGCTCAAGCGCACCTGGCGGCCCACGCTGAGCGTGACCGGCGTGGATGGCATGCCGCCGCTGGAGAGCGCGGGCAATGTGCTGCGCCCGCACACGGCCTTCAAGCTCAGCATCCGCATCCCGCCGCTGGTGGATGCCGCCGCCTGCGTGCAGCAGATGAAGGCCTTGCTGGAAGACAACGCGCCTTACCAGGCGCGCGTGACCTGGGAGAACGTGCACGGCAGCAATGGCTGGAATGCCCCGGCCATGGACGACTGGTTCCGCCAGGCGCTGGATGCGGCCAGCCAGGCGCACTTTGGCGCGCCATGCGGCTACATCGGCCAGGGGGGCACCATTCCGCTGATGGGCCTGCTCTCGCAGGGCTTTCCCACGGCGCAGATGATGGTCTGCGGGGTGCTGGGCCCCAAGAGCAATGCCCACGGCCCCAATGAGTTCCTGCACGTGCCGTATGCCAAACGTCTGACGGCGGCCGTGGCCCAGGTCATTGCCAGCATGCCGGGCGCACAGGCGCAGGCCGAGCCGCCGCAGGGGTAATGGCAATACTGCGTTGCTGAACGGTGCGCGCAGCTCAGGCCGAGACCATCAAAAAAACGCCAGGCCTTGCCGCATCGGACAAGGCCTGGCGTTTTTTTGTGCGCGGGGTTGAGGGTGCGCGATCAACGATCAGCGCAGGTGCACCCACCACTGGCCGTCCTGCAGGATCCAGCGCTCCTCGGTTTCCGCCGTGGCGCGCATGCCCTGGAACTTGGGCACGTGGATCTGGGTTTCCAGATAGACCTTGGCGGTGCAGGCATCGCTGCTGTCGCAGCTCACACCGCGCACCTCGGCCTTTTTCCAGGACGAGGGATGCTGGTCGCTGAGGATGTTGTAGCGGCGCTTGTAGCCATCCAGCGACATGACGCTGCGCACGCTGGGGGCCACGTATTCGTAGGCCTTGGCGTACTCGCGGTTCATCATGGCCTGCCAGCGGGCGGCGGCGCGCTCGCTGATGATCTCCTCGGGCGGGCGGTTGTCGGCTTTCTGGATATTGCAGGCGGCCAGCAGTGCGGCGGCCGAGCACAGTGCAGCGGCCCAGGCGGCGCGGCGGCTGGGGCGAAGGCGGGCGGGGTGGCGGCTGGTGTGTGGCATGGACTGTTCTCCGTGGTAGGGCCTGTTCACGCGATCTTCTTGCATGGTGTGAACAGGGCCAAGTTTATGGGTTGGAAGGGCGGGCCGAATCCTGGCCCGTGGCGGGCAGCTCGGCGGCGGGCGGCAGCGTGGCCTGCGTCAAGGGCTTGACCAGATCGGCCAGGTCTTCCTCGCCGGGCAGCACCGGGCCGCCGCGCTTGATTTCCTCGACGCGGGTGCGCAGCAAATCCTGCATGCGGTCGCGCAGTTCGTTGCCGGCATCGCGCAGCTCGTCGCTGGAGCGGATCACCGTCGGCGTGATGATGACCAGCAGCTCGGTGCGCTCATTGCGCTGGTTGGTGGCGCCAAAGGCATGGCGCGCCACCGGGATGTCGACCAGGCCGGGGATGCCGTCGTTGCCGTTGCGGGTATTTTCCCGGATCAGGCCGCCCAACACGATGGGCTCGCCCGAGCGCACGGCCACTTTGCTGGAGATCTGGCGTTGCACGAAGCTGGGGTTGGTGTCGTCGCCGCTGCCGGCCGAGAGCAGGTTGGTGACTTCCTGGTTCACGTCCAGCGTCACGATGTCGCCCGCGTTGACCGAGGGCGTGACCTGCAGCGACACGCCGGTGTCGCGGTACTGGTAGGTGCGCGAGACGTTCTGGGTGTTGTTCGTGCCCGAGGGCGTGGTCAGCGAACTGGTGGCGATCGGGATCTGATCGCCCACCAGAATGCTGGCTGTGTGGTTGTCCAGCACCAGCAGCGAGGGGCTGGAGAGCATCTTGGCCAGGTTGCGCTTGGCCAGCATTTGCAGCAGCGCATTGACACGGTTGCCGCGCGTGAGCGCATAGGTAAAGGCATTGCCAGTGCCGCCGGCGGCAAAGCGGCCGATGTCCAGCGCGTTGTCGGTCGGCGGGGTAATGCCTTGCAGCGTGGGCGAGCCGCCCGTGCCACGGAAGCCACTGCCCAGGTTGCCGTTGAAGGCCCAGCGCAGGCCGTACTCCAGCTCCTTGGTGAGCGTGACCTCGATGATGCTGGCCTCCAGCAGCACCTGCACGGGCTGCTTGTCCAGGCGCTTGAGCGTGGCCTCGATCTTTTCGTACTCCTGGCGCGTGCCCCAGACCAGGATGGCGTTGTTGAGCGGGTCGGCGATGACGCGCGCCGCGCCCAGATCCATGGCCACCGGGGCGGTGTTGACCGCTGGCTGGTTGCTGCCCAGGCCGCCGGCGCTGAGGCGATTGTTGCCCCCCAGGCCCGCGCCGGCGCCAAAGCGGCTGCCGGTGTTGGCATTGGCAAAGCCGGTGGTCTGCGTGCTGGCCTGGCTCAGGCCAGGGGCCACGCCGCTGTTGGCGACGGCGCCGCCGGCCGAGGGCGTGCCGCCGAAGATGCCGCCCAGCACCTGGGCCAGGTGCGCGGCCGAGCCGTTCTTGACGCCGTAGACGAACAGCTGCGGCTCCACGCTGTCATTGGGCTGGTCCAGGCGCTCGATCCAGGTCTTGACCTGCTCCAGATACTGCGCGCGCGGCGTGATGACCATGATGCTGTTGAGCCGCTCCAGCGGCACGATGCGCAGCGAGCCCAGCACCGGCAGCACCTGCGCGGCAATGGGCGTGGCCGCCTGCTGCTGGCCGCCCGGCTGTGCCTGGCGGCCCTGCGCGGCCTGCTGCTGCGCGCGCAGCTGGGCGGCGCGCTGCTGCGGCGAGAGGTTTTGCTGCCCAGGCGCGGCGGTCGCTGCACCGGCGCTGCCGCCGGGCGTCTCGCCGGCCAGCACCTGCATGGCCGCCTGCACGTCGGCCACCGAGGCGTACTTGAGCGGGAAGATGCCCACCGACATGCCCTTGAGCAGGTTCACGTCGAAGGTGCGCGCCAGCTCCATCCAGCCCTCGGCCTGTGGCCGGGTGCCGGCCAGCACCAGCAGGTTGCGGATGGTGTCCACGCGTAGCAGCGAGCTGTCGCCCATGACGGGCTTGAGGATTTCGGCCATCTCGGCCGCGCCGATGTATTCCAGCGGCATCAGCACGATGCCATAGCCTGGCGGCAGCGGGCCGTAGCCGGTGCCGGCCATGCGCGGCGCGGGCACGATGCCGCGCAGCGCCTCGGGCGGGCCGATGTGGTAGAAGCCGCGGCTGTCCTGCGCGATCAGCAGGCCGTTGGCCAGCAGCGCGGTCTCCAGCAGGGACATGGCCGTGTCCTTGGAGACGGCCTTGCGGGTCGAGAGCGTCAAGGTGCCGCCAATGGGCTGGTGCAGCACGTAGTCGGCCTTGAGGATCTCGCCCATCATGACGTGCACCACCTCGGTGATGGGCGCTTCCTCGAAGTTGAACTCGCCGGCCTGGCCGGTCAGCGCCACGGCGCGCTTGGGCGGGTTGAGGGTCACGCCCTCGCCTTCGTAGATGCGGATCTGCGGCTCGGGCGGGCCCTCGTCCTGCCCGCTGGCGGCGCGGCCCTCGATGCGGGGATTGGGCCTGGGCGGCTCTCCCGAGACGGCCAGGGTCGTGCCTTGCCAGGCCTGCACTTCTTCGGAATTGCCCTGCGCGGCGGCGCTGGCGGCGGTACTGGCAGAGGCGCTGGCCTGGTCGGAGGCGCTGTCGGCCAGCGGCTGCAGGTGGCTGCAGGCGAACTGGCTGGCGGCAACGGCCAGGCAGGTCCAGACCCAGCGCGCAGTCAGCGGCTGGCGGCCTGGGCCCTGGGGACGGGGGGCGGGAGTCAAACGGGACATGGGCATGGCGCGCAATCGGCGACGATCAAATGCAATCGGATCCATTGGAGCAATGGGGCACTGTATTACAGCGGGCGCGTCGGCCACCGCGCCAGGCAGGCAGCGGGCTTCAATGGCATGAAAAATTCGTTACGAAGTGAGGCGATTCATTGGCTTGTGCAAGGGGGAGGCACGCAGCATCAACGCGGCGGCAAGGGGCGCGGCGCGGCGGCGGGCACGGGCGCGATGATCGGGCGCCGGTTGCCGATGGCAGTGCCTGGCAGCGCAGCGGGGGCTGCTCCCGGCGCGGCATGGTCCTTGACCGGCGGGCGGCGGCGCTCGATGCTCAGTATCTTGGCGCTTTGACCAGAACGCGTGAAGCGCGCCGAGCGGGCATCCAGGGCCGAGAGCGTCCAGCCCTCCAGGCTTTGCCCCAGGCGCAGCCGCCGGCTCTTGCCCTCGATTTCCACAATCACCACGCCTTGGCCGTCCTGGTCGTACACGCCCAGCAGCCGGGCCGAATCGAAAGCCTGGGCCGGCTCGGGCTCTGGCGGCGGCGCGGGCGGAGTCTGGGGCGGCGGCGCTGGATCAGGCCATTTGCGCTCAAGCTCGAACAGCGGCTTTTGCGTGATCGTCGGGTAATCGGCCAGCTGCAGCTGGCCGGGCAATGCCGCGCCCTGCAGGGCCGAGGTGTAATCCGGCGCGATGGCCGGCGGCGCAGTCCAGCGCGAGCGGCCCCAGAGCAGCCAGGCCAATGCCAGGGCCAGCGCCAGCGCCAAGTTCAGCAGCCAGAGCAGCGCGATCGAAGAACGAGGTGTGTTCATGCGGCGCGCCTCCAGACGAAAAAGCGCGCTTGCACAATGAGCTGGATGGGCTCGTGCGGGCTGAGCTTGCGCCCGGCTTGCAGCGCGATGGAGGCGATCTGGATGGTGGGCCGCTGGGCCGAGAGGGCCACCAGCCCCTGGCGCAGGCTTTTCAGGTTGCCTTCCATGCGCACTTCCACGGGGATGGCCAGCAGATGGCCTTCCTGCTCTTCCTCCGGCAGCACCTGGCTGCTTTGGATGACCATTTGCGTGCCGGAGAACGCTGCGCGCAGCTTTTGCTGGATGTCGGTGCCGATCTGGCCGGTGTCGCGCTCGGCCGGGTAGGTGTAGGCGTCCAGCAGCTGGGCGCTGCGCTGCAGGGCTTGCTGCATCTGCGCTTCGGATTGCGTGATGCCCAGCAGGCGCTGGTAGCGCGGGCCAATGTCGGCCAGGGTCTGCTGGGCCCAGAGGTGCTTTTTCACCACATAGGCGCCGCCGGCGAGCAGCGCGGCCAGCACCAGCAGGGCGGTGAGCAATTGCAGCAGGCTGTCCTTGGAGAGGCGGCGCTGCGCCAATGCGGTGGTGGGTTGGGCGGTGCTCACTGCGCGGGTCCTCCTTGGGCGGGCTCGTCCATGGCCTCGGTCTCGGCTTCAGTCTCCGCTTCGACCTCTGCCTGGGCAGGGGCGTTGCCATCGGTTGGCGCCGTGGGCGCAGGCTCGGCCACCGGCGGCGCGGCGCTGCCGCCTGCGGCCTGTGGCTGGCCAACGCCGGGCATGTTGGCCGGCACGGGTTTGCCCAGCGAGGCGCCAGGCAAGGCCAGCGCCGGGGCTGGGGCTTGGGCGCCTGGGGCCACCACCTCGCTTTGGCCTTGCGGGCTGCGGCTGGCCGCAGGCGGGGTCGCGCCGGAGTCGGTCGGGGCGGCCTGGGCAGCCTGGGGCGCTGCCGGCGTTGCGGTGGGCGCCGCAGCGGCCGTGCTGCCAGCGCCGGCTGCGGCATCGGGCTGGGGGGCGGGCGCAGCCGCTGGCTCAGCCGGTGCTGCCGGCGGCGTGGCCTCAGGCAGGGGCTCGCTCGTGTAGCCGGTGTTCAGCGCCCCGGGCGCCAGGCGCATTTGTACGGAGAAGCGCTCCTTGTCGGCCCGTGGCACGACTTGCACCGGGCGCGTGGTGCGCACCTCGGCAAAGGCTGGCTGTTCGCTCAGCAGCTGGATGATGGCGGCGGCGTTGCCGGCCTCGGCGGTCAGGTCGATGGCCTCGTCGTCCCATTTGAGCTCCAGCGCCGAGACGTCGTCGGGCAGCAGCTTGCTCAGCAGCTCGATGACTTCTGCCGGGTTGACGCGCCGCGCCATCTGGGCCTGGATGTGGGTGGCGCTCTCCAGCGCGCTCATCAGCACCGTGCGCTCGCCGTCCAGGCCGCTGGCCTGGGCCAGCAGCGCGTGGTAGGCCTGATTGGCCTCGATGGCCTGGTTGTGCAGCCGCAAGGTGGGCGTGACGGCCAGGGCCGCCAGCAGCGCGGCAGCCAGCAGCAGGGCCAGCCAGGTGCGCTGGCGCCGGGCGTTGATGGCCTGCTGGGCAATGCCCTCGGCAAAGCCCTGCAGCACGATGGGCTGGCCGCCCTGCGGCGTGAAGGCCCAGAGCTCGCTGCGCTCCAGGGGCCAGGCGGCGGGCAAGGCCGCGGCGCCATCCTGGGCGGGCGGGCGCTGGCGCAGCCCGTCCAGGTATTGCTGGATGTGCTGGCGCGCGCCAAAGGCCGCCTCGATCTGCCGGGCGCCGCCGTGCTGGCCGCTGGGCCGCTCGCAAAAGCCCCAGACGAGCTCGTCCTCGGGGAAGGGGCTGCTGCTGACGATGTCCAGCGCCACGGCCTGGCGGATCTGGGCCGCGGGCAGCTGCGGCAGCGTCAGGCTGCGGCGCAGCAGCAGCGCCTCGGGCAGCTCGATGGCCCACAGCGGCGCGTGGCTGCCGTGGTCGCCCGAGGGCGGCTGCGGCTCCTGCGGGCGCAGGCGGCCGCCTTGCCAGCGGGCCAGGCTGCCATCGGCGCGCAGCAGCTGGTAGCTGGGCTCCAGCTCGAACCAGCGCAGCGGCGCGCGCCGGTGCAACTGCTTCATGGCCTGCAGCCAGTCCCGGCCGATGGTGCGCAGGTCCAGGCCGAACAGCACCCAGGGCGAGTCGTTGGGCTTTTCAGGCGGGATGGAAGAGGGCGGTGCGCTCATGCGGGCAATGGGAGCAATACGGGAGATGGCGGGCCAAACACGGAAATAGGGCAAAGGGCTTCAGGGTGCGGCTTCAGGGCGCAGTGGCATCGGCGTTGGTCACGCGGATGCGGCTGTCCAGCACCTGCCAGTACAGGCCGCTGCGCTGCGCAAAATGGCTCACGCGCATGTCGCGCGTGAGCTCGAAGGTCGTGCCCTCCTGCGGCACGAGGGCGGTGAAGCGAAAGAACAGCTGGATGCGTTCCATGCGCTGCGCTGCGCCCCCGGGTGCGGCATCGCCTGGCTGCAGGCCGAACAGGGCGCGCAGCTCAGCCGGGCTGGAGCGCAGATCCAGGTTGCCATAGCGCAGGCTGGCAGTCACAAAGCCCGCCACTCTAGCATAGAGCGCGTAGTGCATGCCGGGCACTTGCAGCAGGTCTTCGGGGGCCTCGATGCCGCGCGCAATGCCGCTGCTGGTGGGCTCGTCGCGCCACTGCACGATGCGCGCGGCCAGCTCCTGCGCGGCAGCGCCGTTCAGACCGCCGATGCGCTCGAGCAACAGCGCCAGCAGCTCGGGCGGCGCGCTGCTCAGGTTGACGAAGCCGTGCAGGCCCTGAATGCGCACCGGGATGCTGATGCCGCCGTATTGCACGTTCAGCTCGAACACGCCTTGGTCGGGGTGTTCCTGGGCGAGCAGGTCGGCCTGCTGCGCGGCCAGGGCGATGGCGGCTTCGCCCAGGGCCTGGGCCTGCAGGCGCTGGCGCTCCAGCGCGGTGGTCTTGATCTCCGAGCGCACCGACTGCACCAGGCCGACGGTGATGACGCTCATGATGGCCACGACCCAGAGCACGGCAATCAGCGCGATGCCGCGTGCGCGCAGCCTGCGCTGGGGCATGGGGCTGCGCGGGCTCATCCGTTGCCTCCGCCCACCGTGGCGCGGTTGCCCGATTGCGAGGCCGCGCCCGGGCGGCGCAGCGCAATGATCTTGACCGGCAGCGCCAGCTGCGTGGTGTGCATCTCCAGCATGACGTGCGAGGGCAGCTGGAAGGGAAAGCGCCATTGCTCGGCCCAGGCGATGGCGTCCTGCTCCTCGCCGCGGTAGCGGATGGCGAAGTGGCTCAAGTCATTGAGCAGCACGCGCGATTGCATCTGGCTGGGCTCGGGCAGCTGGGGCAGGTCCTGCCAGGGCATGAAGCGCAGCACCAGGGCCTGGCCCTGCTCGGTGGGCTCGGCGGCGAGCTGGAAGAAGTGCTGCCCGCCCATGCCGTAGCGCGCGGGCATGATGCCGATCCAGCGGATGCGCTGGGCATCGCCCTCGAACCAGTAGCGCAACTCGTGCTCGCGCAGCACGCCAGGGCGGCGGCGCATCACCACATGGCCCAGGGTCTGATCGAGAAAGTGCATGGCGCTGCGCAGCTGGCTGGCGCGGTCCAGGCGCGCGTCGATGCGCGTCTCGGTCTGCGCCAGGCTGTAGAAGGACGAGCCCAGGCCCAGCATCACCAGGCCCAGCAAGGCCATGACCACCAGCATTTCCAGCAGCGTGAAGCCGTGCGCCATGCTGCGCGCCATGCGTTTCATTGCGGCGCTCCTGCGTCATCGGGCAGCGCGTTGGCGCTGCCGTCGATGTGGCGCTGCGGCCGCAGCGTGGACAGGGCGATGACGCGCTCGTGCTCGCCGTCGCGCCAGGACACGCGGATGTTCAGCTCGTGCAGCGGCACCACGCTGAGGCGCTGCTGTTGTGGCGCGCTGGCGTAGGGCTGGCTGCTGACCTGCCAGTCAAAGCCGCCGGACTGGCCCTGGGCGTTCCAGCCCGACTCGGGCAAGGCGTCGTGGGCGCTCAGCAGCGACTGCGCCAGCATGGTGGCGCGTTGGTATTGGCCGCTGATGGCCACGGCCTGGGTGTTGCTGCCCAGCGTGCGGTACAGCAGCGCCAGCGCCAGCGCCATGATGAACAGCGCCACCAGCACCTCGATCAGCGTGAAGCCGGCGGCGGCGCGCGCTGGGCTTGAGCGGCGGGCATTCATGGCAGCAGCGGCTCCTGCGTGATGTCGCCGGTGAGCCAGTCCACGCGCAGCCGCGTGCCATCGCCATTGGGGCGCAGCAGCTCGATGCTGCCGCCGGTGGAGCCGCCTTCGGGCAGGAACCAGATGGCGGCCACCTCGCGCCCGGCCTGCGGGTCCAGCTCGGCCACGGTGGTGCGCAGCTCCAGCCCCTCGGGCAGGGTGTAGCTGCGCGGGCCCAGGTTGAACTGCCTGCTGCGCAAATCGAGCGTGAAGTGCGTCACCATGCCGCTGCTGTAGGCCTCGTCGCGCAGCGTGCGCAGTGAAGTCCAGAGGCTGCGCACCGCATCGCGGTATTGCGCGCCTTCGTGGATGCGGGCGTAGGCCAGCGGCACCAGCGCCGCCATCAGCCCGGCGATGGCGATGACCACCAGCAGCTCGATGAGCGTGAAGCCGCGCTGCCGCCTGCGCGGTGCGCGCGGCCAAGGGGCAAGGAGCAGGGCGGGGGGCAGGGCGAAGCGGGGCACGGGCGTGTGGCCTGGGTCAATGCCGGATGGGATGCCAAAAGCCGCCCCAGTTGCCGCTGTGGCTGCGGCAGCTCGGGCAGGCCATCACCAGCACCGGCACCATTGCCATTACTTGGCGTTGCTGATGTCGGCGTTCTCCCCCTCGCCGCCGGGCGCGCCGTCGCCGCCGTAGCTCATGATCTGTACGCCGCCATTGGGGCCGGGGTTGCTGTAGACGTAGGGCTTGCCCCAGGGGTCGCTGGGCACGCCGCCGCGCAGGTAGGGGCCGTTCCAGATGGCCACGCCGCCCGGGCGCGTGACCAGGGCCTGCAGACCCTCGCTGGAAGTGGGGTAGCGGCCCACTTCGAGCTTGAACACGTCCAGGGCTTTTTCGATCTCGGCGATCTGCACCAGCGCGGTCTTGGACTTCTGCCCGCCCAGCACGCCCATGACCTGCGGGCCCACCAGGCTGGCCAGCAGGGCCAGGATGGCGACGATGACCAGGATTTCGATCAGGGTGAAGCCGCGCTGCGCGCTGCGCAGGCTGCGCGTCAGGGCGCCGCGCAGGCGCTGTGGGGTGGATGGAGCAGACATGGGAGGAATGGGTGTTGGCATGACAAAGACTATGGAAAAAAAAGCTGGCGGGGCGGCGGCGCAGGCCGGGCCGCATCGCATCAGGTGGCCAGCTGGTTGATCGAGAGAATGCCCATCATCAGAGCAATCAGGATGAAGGCCACCATGACCCCGAGCACGACGATCATCAGCGGGCTCAGCAGCGTCAGCGCGCGTTTGATGCCGGTCTCGACCTGGCGGTTGAGGATGTCGGCCAGCTCCAGCGACATGGCGCCGATCTTGCCGGTCTCCTCGCCCACGCGGATCAGGTTGATGGCCAGCGGCTCGAAGATGCCGGTCTTGCCCATGGCATCGACCACGCGCACGCCTTCCTTGACGGCGGGCGCGACCTTGAGCAGCGGCTCGCGGATGCTGCGGTTGCTCACCGTGTCGGTGGCGATGCCCAGGGCAGTGAGCATCGGAACGCCGTTGCCCAATAAGGTTCCCCACGAGCGCGTGAACAGCGTCATCTGGTAGCGCGCGGCCAGCGCGCCGATGATGGGCAGGCGCAGGATGCGCGCCTGCCACCAGGCGCGCCCGGCCGGGCTGCGCAGCCAGCGCCAGCCCATCGCCGCCAGCGCCGCCAGCGCCAGCGCCCACAGCCAGCCCCAGACGCGGAAGGCGTCGCTGGTGGCCAGCAGCACCTTGGTGGGCAGCGGCAGCGCATCGCCCATCTCGACGAACATGGGGCGGAAGCTGGGCACGACGAAGGTCATCATGAACACCAGCGTGGCCACGGTCATCACCAGCAGGATGGCCGGGTAGATGGAGGCCGAGACCACGCTCTCGCGCAGTGCGCGCAGCCGCTCCATGTGCTCGACCAGACGCGCCAGCACGCCGGCCATCTGGCCGCTGACCTCGCCCGAGCGGATCATGTTGACGTAGAAGTCGTCAAAGTGCTTGGGGTGCTGCGCCAGCGCCTTGCTGAAGGCGTTGCCGCCCTTGACGGCCTCGAGCAGCTCCTGCACCAACTGGCGCATGGCCGGCTTGTGGCTCATGTCGATCAGCACCTTCAGCGCCGTGTCCAGCGCCAGGCCCGAGCGCAGCATGATGGTCAGCTCGCGCGTCATGGCGTGCACGTCCTGCGCGTTGACCGGGCCGCGGTCCTTGCGGCTGGGCTTGGCCGTGCCCAGCAGCGGCGCCTGGCTGGCAGCGGCCTGGCCGCGCGCCAGGGCCAGCTCCTCGCCGCTGGCGGGGGTCAGCGCCAGCGGGTGCAGGCCGCGCGCGCGCAATTGCTGCATGGCCTGCGATTGCGAGGCCGCCGAGAGCACGCCGCTGCTGATCTGGCCGCTGGCATTGGCGGCGCGCCATGCGTAATCAGGCATCGCTTTGGTCCTGTGTGACGCGGGTGACTTCTTCCAGGCTGGTCAGGCCCTGGGCCACCTTGCGCAGCCCGTCCTCGTACAGGCTGAGCATGCCGCGCTGGGCGGCCAGGCTGGCCAGCTCGGCCGCGTCCTTGCCATCCAGGATGGCGCGGCGCAGCACCTCGTCGAGCACCATCAGCTCGTGGATGCCGGTGCGACCCTTGTAGCCCGTGCCGCGGCAGTGCTCGCAGCCCACGGGGCGGTACAGCGTCTGGCCTGGCTGCACAAAGCGCGCCAGGCCCGTGTCCTGCAGCACCTGCGGGGCCAGATCGTGCGGCTGCTTGCAGTGCGGGCACAGCGTGCGCACCAGGCGCTGGGCCAGCACGCCGTTGACGGAAGAAGTGATGAGGTAGCGCTCCACGCCCATGTCCTCCATGCGGATGATGGCGCCGGGCGCGGTGTTGGTGTGCAGGGTGGAGAGCACCAGGTGGCCCGTCAGCGCGGACTGCACGGCGATCTGCGCCGTCTCGCCGTCGCGCATCTCGCCGATCATGATGATGTCCGGGTCCTGGCGCAGGATGGCGCGCAGCGCGTTGGCAAAAGTGAGGTTGATCTGCGGGTGGACTTGAATCTGGTTGATGCCCGCCAGCTGGTATTCCACCGGGTCTTCCACGGTGATGATTTTCTGGCTGTCGGCGTCGAGCTTGGCCAGGCCGGCGTAGAGCGTGGTGGTCTTGCCCGAGCCGGTCGGCCCGGTGACCAGGAAGATGCCGTGCGGCTTGGCCAGCAGCTCATTGAAGCGCGCCAGCGTGTCGGGGGCAAAACCCATGTCGTCCAGATTCAGGCGCACGCTGGCGCGGTCGAGCACGCGCATGACGATGCTCTCGCCATACACCGTGGGCACGGTGGAGACGCGCAAGTCCAGCTCGCGGCCCTTGACGCGGGTCTTGATGCGCCCGTCCTGCGGCAGGCGGCGCTCGGCGATGTCCAGGTGCGCCAGCAGCTTCACGCGCGAGCCCACGGCCGGCGCCAGGCGCGGCGCGATGATCTCGGCCACGTTGATCACGCCATCGACGCGGTAGCGCACGTGCAGGCCGTCCTCGAACGGCTCCAGGTGGATGTCCGAGGCGCGCAGGTCGATGACGCGGCCAATGATGGTGTTGACCAGCTTGATGACTGGCGCCTCGCTGGCCAGGTCCTTGAGGTGCTCGACGAAATCGGCCGCATCCAGGCCGCCGAGCAGGTCGTCGGCGCTGGCCTCCTGCTCGGCCTGCTGGGCGGCGGCCTCGGCCTGGTCCAGCGCGCGCTCGATGTCGCTCTCCAGCCCCAGGTGCGGCACGATCTGCAGGCCTGTGGCCAGCTGCAGGGCCTTGCGCACGAAGCCGTCCTGCGGCACGGCCAGGGCCACACCCAGGCTGTCCTCGCGCTGCCAGAGCGCAAAGGCGTTGTGGGTGCGCAAAAAGCCCGGCGCCAGGCCGGGCACTTCCAGCGGCTGCTCCGGGTAATCGGCAGCGGTGGCCAGCGGCACCTGCAGCTGGCCGGCCAGCACCGGCATCAGGTCGGCTTCGGAGACCACGCCCAGGCGCACCAGCACGCGCCCGAGCATGCCGCCCATCTCCTGCTGCGCCGCCAGCGCGCGCTCCAGATCGCGCGGCCCGAGCTTGCCGGCCTGCACCAGCAATTCGCCCAGGCGGCGTTGGCCGGGCTGGGCGGCTTGGGGGGAGAGGGGGGCGGCAGTGGCAGTCAGGGACACGGGCAGCTCGAAGAAAAGGCGGTGGGAGCAAATGCAGCGGGCATTGTATAAGCGCCGCCCGGCCCTGCCGGGCGGTGGCCGGCGCGCCTGCGTGTGCGGGCGGCGGCGCGCCCGTCAGGCTGCCATCGGCAGGGGCTCAACCGGCTGCCGATGTGGCCGCCGGCGCGCTGTGCCAGGCCATGGCCTCGCCGGCGCGCAGGGGCTTGAGCACGGTCTCGACGTAGGGGTAGGCCTCGGGCATCTGCCAGCTGCGCTTGTGCAGCGTGATGCGCTCGCTGTTGCGCGGCAGGCCGTAGAAGTCTGCGCCATGAAAGGCGGCGAAGCCTTCGAGGCGATCGAGCGCGCCGGCCTGCTCGAAGGCCTCGGCATACAGCTCGATGGCGGCGGCGGCGGTGTAGCAGCCGGCGCAGCCCACGGCCGCCTCCTTCAGGGGCGCGGCGTGCGGGGCGCTGTCGGTACCGAGGAAAAACCTGGGGTTGCCTGAGGTGGCCGCCTGCAGCAGCGCCTGGCGGTGGACTTCGCGCTTGAGCACCGGCAGGCAGTAGTAGTGCGGCCGCACGCCGCCCAGGAAGATCGCGTTGCGGTTGTAGAGCAGGTGGTGCGCGGTGATGGTCGCGGCCAGGCGCTGATCGGCCTCGGCCACGTACTGCGCGGCATCCCGCGTGGTGATGTGCTCCATGACGATCTTCAGCTCGGGGAAGTCTTGCCGCAGCGGCATGAGCTGGCGCTCGATGAACACCGCCTCGCGGTCGAACAGGTCCACCTCGGGGTCTGTCACCTCGCCATGCACCAGCAGCACCATGCCCACCTCCTGCATGGCCTGCAGCGCCGGGTAGATGTTGCGCAGCGCGGTCACGCCCGCGTCGCTGTTGGTGGTGGCGCCGGCCGGGTACAGCTTGCAGGCCGGCAGGCCCTGGGCCTTGGCGCTGCGGATGGTCTCGGGCGTGGTGCGGTCGGTCAGGTACAGCGTCATCAGCGGCTCGAACGTCGAGCCCGGGGCCACCTGTTGCAGCGCATCCAGAATGCGCTCGCGGTAGGCCAGCGCCTGGGCCGCATCGGTCACGGGCGGGCGCAGGTTGGGCATGACGATGGCGCGGCCAAACTGCGCCGCGGCATGCGCCACCGTGGTGTGCAGCGCCGCGCCATCGCGCAGGTGCAGGTGCCAGTCGTCGGGGCGGGTGATGGTCAATGTGGTCATCGCAAGGGGGGAATAAGCAGCGCGGCTGCAATCATGAAACATGGCGCGCGGCCCGGCTGCGCCGCGCGCAAGGCGCGCAGTATCATCGCTTGCCCGGCCCACTGCAATATTTCCCCCACGAGCCCTGCCATGCGTTGCCGCCTGTTTGCCTCCAGCGTGCTGTTCTGCCTTGCGGCGCAGGCAGCGCCGCCTGCATCGCCTGCCCACACCGCCGCGCCGAAAGCGCCGCAGGCAACGCCAGCACCAGCACCAGCGCCAGCGCCAGCGCCCAGCCAGGCCCTGAGCCTGGAGCAGGCCCAGGCGCTGCAGCTGCGCCATTCGTCGCAGCTGGCCGCCAGCCAGGCCCAGCTCGACAGCGCCCGGCTGCGCCGCGCCGGCATGCAGGGCCTGGGCCGGCCGTCGCTGGCCTTGCAGGCCTCGGGCTATGCCTATTCCGTCAATGCCGATCTGGGGCTGGGCAGCTTCCGCCAGGCCGTGGCCGGCGCGCTGGCGCAGTTGCCCGGCGATGTGGCGCACGCCATGGGCCCGGCCGCAGCCGGGCTGCCCGCCATCCCGGACAGCTACGCGCTGCGCCGCCGCGACGAGCGCGCCACGGCCAGCATCTCGGGCGTCTGGCCGCTCTACACCGGCGGGCTGACCCAGGCGCTGCGCCATGGGCTGGAGGCGGCCGAACAAGAGGCCGCCGCCGATGCCAGCCTGGCTGCTGCCAGCCTGCAGCGCCAGCTGACCGAGCGCTACTTCGACGCCCAGCTGGCCGAGCGCGCCGCCACGCTGCGCGAGCGCGCCCTGCAGGCCGTGCGCGAGCACGACCTGGCCGCACAGCGCATGGAGCAGGCCGGCGTGATCGCCCACGTCGAGCGCCTGCAGGCGCGCAGCGCGCTGGCCGATGCCACGCAGCAGGCGGCGCAGGCGCGCGATGCCGCCCGGCTGGCCCAGGCGGCCTTGCAAAACAGCATCGGCAACCCGGGGCCGCTGCGCCTGAGCACGCCGCTGTTCGTGCAATCGCAGCCGCTGCCGCCGCTGGCGCAATTCATCGCGGCAGCGCAGCGCCAGCATCCGGGGCTGGACAAGATCCAGGCCAAGCGCGGCCAGGCCCAGGCCCTGCACGATGCCCAGCAGGCGCGGCGCAAGCCCACCGTGCTGGCCTTTGCCAATCATGAGTTGCCCAGCTCGGGCAAGCCCAGCTGGGTGGCTGGCGTGGCGCTGCGCTGGACGCTGTGGGACGGCATCGACCACCGCCAGCTGGCGCAGGCCGCCCACCAGCAGGTGCAGCAGGCCGAGCACAGCCAGCGCCAGGCGCTGCAGGACATCGCCCTGCTGGTGGAAAAGCACTGGCTGGATGCCGAGCACGCGCGCACGCGCTACCTGGCCCAGCAAGACCAGCAGCAACTGGCCCAGGAGCTGCTGCGCCTGCGCCAGGCCGGGCTGCGCGCGGGCACCAGCACCGCGCTGGATTTGATGGACGCGCAATTGCAATTGGCCAAGGTGCAGACCGAGCGCGCCCAAAGCGCCAACCAATACGTCAAGGCCCTGGCGGCGTTGCTGGAGAGCAGCGGCCAGGGCGAGCAGTTCCCGCGCTATCAGCAGCAGGCCGATATCCAGCTCCTGCCCGATACGCCTTGAGCCGCCCCGGCCCGCATGCCCCCCGATTGCCTCTTTGCCCCATGACCACTTCCGCCCCTGCCCCCGCCGCCCCACGCTCCTTGCTGCGTGGCCTGTTGAGCGCCATCGTCGCTCTGGCCGTGCTGGCCTTCGTCGCCTGGGGCTTTTGGCGCGCCGCCCAGCCCGCGCCGCTGTACCTGCAAGGCCAGTTGGAAGTGCGCGAGGTGGACATCGCCCCCAAGATCACCGCGCGCATTGCCAAGGTGCTGGTGCGCGAAGGCCAGAGCATCGCCGCGGGCGATCTGCTGATCGAGATGGACAGCCCCGAGGTGCGCGCCAAGATCGCCCAGGCCGAGGCCGCCGGGCAGGCCGCCCAGGCCCAGGCCGAGAAGGCCGAGCACGGCGCCAGGCCGCAGGAGATCGAAATGGCGCGCCTGCAATGGCAGCGCGCCGTGGCCGCCGCCGAGCTGGCCGAAACCTCTTACCAGCGCGTGCAAAGCCTGTACGCGCAAGGGCTGGTGGCGGCGCAAAAGCGCGACGAGGCGCGCGCCAACGCCCGCACCAGCCGCGCCCAGGCCCAGGCCGCGCAGGCCCAGTACCAACTGGCGCGCGAGGGCGCGCGCAGCGAGGACCGCGCCGCCGCCGCCGCCCAGGCGCGGCAGGTGCAGGCCGTGCTGGCCGAGGCCCAGGTGGCGCAGGCCGAAACCCGGCTGGCCAGCCCCATCGCCGGCGAGGTGGCCAAGGTGCTGGCCAAGGAGGGCGAGCTGTCGCCGCAGGGCGTGGCCGTGGTCACCGTGGCAGACTTGAGCGACCAGTGGGTGGTGCTCAACGTGCGCGAAGACCTGCTGCAACGCTTTGCCAAGGGCAGCCGCTTCGAGGCGGCGCTGCCCGCGCTGGGCGGGCAGCGCGTGACGTTCGAGGTGTACTTCCTGGGCGTGCTGCCGGACTTTGCCACCTGGCGCGCCACCCGCGCCAGCCAGGGCTTCGACGCCCGCACCTTTGAGGTGCGCGCCCGCCCGCTCAAACCCATCGAAGGCGCCCGCCCCGGCATGAGCGTGGTGCTGCAAGAGGCGCTGTGAGCATGGCCGCGTTCTGGCCCAGCCTGCGGCGCGAGCTGCGCCTGCTGCGCCGCCGCCCCTGGGATAGCGCCATGCTCACCTGGGTGCCGGCCCTGGCCGTGGCGCTGCTGTGCGCCACCTTCTCGGCGGGCCTGCCGCGCGGCCTGCCCATCGCCGTGTGGAATGAGGACGCAGGCGCGCTGGCGCGCCAGTTGCAGCGCATGCTGCAAGCCAGCCCCGGGCTGAGGCTGGCCGAGCCGGTGCACAGCGCCGTCCAGGCGCAGCAGGCCCTGCAAGCCATGCAGGTCTATGCCGTGCTGCACATCCCCCGCCACACGCAGCAGCACATCCAGCAAGGCCAGGGCGCGGCGCTGACGCTGCTGCACAACGCCCAGCTGGGCACGCACTCGGGCCTGATCGAGCGCGATGTGCGCCAGGTCGTCGGCACCTTGAGCGCCGGCCTGGAGATGCAGGCCAGCGCCAAGCGCGGCACGCCCGCCCAGGCCCTGCCCATCTGGCGCGAACCGCTCACGCTGGAGCTGAGGCCGCTGTTCAACCCCTCGGGCAATTACGAGGCCTTTCTGGCCCTGGCGCTGATCCCCGCGCTGCTGCACGTGCTGGCCATGACCGCCGGGGCCTGGACGGTCGGGCGCGAATTGCGCGACCGCAGCCTGGGCGACTGGCTGCTGCCCGCGCCGCCCGCTGTGCCCAGTGCACCCGCTGCACCCGCTGCACCCACCGTGGCCGTAGCGGCCGGGCCGGGCCTGCCGCGCTGGTGGGCCATCGCCTGCGCGCTGGCCGGCAAGCTCGCCCCGGCCTGGTTGTCGCTGTCGCTGGTGGGCATGGCGGGCATGCTGTATTTGACGCAATGGCGCGGCTGGCAGGCCGCTGGCAGCCTGGCCTTGGTGCTGCTGGCGCTGGCCTCGCTGGTGGCGGCCAGCCTGGTGATCGGCGGCCTGCTGGCGGCGGCCACCCGCTCGCTGCGCACGGCGCTGTCACTCTCGGGCCTGCTGGCCGCGCCCGCCTTCGCCTTCAGCGGCGTGGGCTTTCCGCTGCTGGCCATGAGCGCCGGCGCCCACGCCTGGGCCACGGCCATGCCCTACACGCACTACATCCGCCTGCAAATCGAGCAATTGCAAATGGGCGCGGACATCGCGCAAAGCCTGCCGGTCGTCAGCGGCCTATGGCTGGCCTGCCTGCTGGGCCTGATCTTGGGCGCGCTGGCCTTGCGCTGGGCCTTGCCGCGCCCGGCCTTGTGGGGAGGGCGCTGAGATGGCCCGGCCCACAACACCTCTCACCCACCCCGAGGACGCCGCGCCGCGCCAGGGCTTTATCGCCCACTGGCTGGCGGCGCTGCGCGCCATGCTCCGCGACCAGGGCGTGTTGATGCTGGTGGTGGGCGGGCCGCTGTTCTACAGCTTTTTCTACCCCTGGTTTTACAGCGCGCAGGTGGTGCAGCGCGTGCCCGTGGCCATCGTCGTGCCCGAGGCCGATGGCCTGACGCGCCAACTGCTGCGCTATGCCGACGCCAGCGCGCAACTGGCCGTGAACCTGGTCACGGCCGATGCCCAGCAGGCCCGCCAGGCCCTGCTGCGCGGCGACATCTACGGCTATGCCGAGTTGCCGCGCGGCCTCAAGCGCAGCGTGCTGCGGCGCGAGCCGGTGCATGTGACGGTTTATGCCCACGGCAGCTACCCGCTGGTGAGCAAGCAGGTGCAGCAAGGCTTTGCGCAAAGCTTTGGCACCGTCGCCGCCGGGGTGCAGCTCAAGCGCCTGCAGGCGGGCGGGCAAAGCGCGCCGCAGGCCGCCGCCAGCCGCGCGCCGTTGCAACTGCACAGCGCCGCCCTGTTCAACCCCACGGGCGGCTATGGCAGCTTCGTCGTGGCGGCCGTGGCGCTGCTGATCCTGCAGCAAACCCTGCTGATGGGCATCGCCATGCTGGTGGCTACCTGGCGCGAGCAGCAGCGCGCCGCCGCCAGCGCAGGCGCCTGGCTGGCGCGGCTGCTGGCCTTTTGCCTGCCCGGCTGGTTGGCCGGGCTGTACTACTTTGGCTGGATGTTCGTCTGGCACGACTACCCCAGCGGCGGCAACCCGCTGGGCGCGCTGGCGCTGCTGGGCCTGTTCGTGCCCGCCGTGGTCGGCTGCGCGGCGCTGCTGGGGCTGTGGGTGGCCGACCGCGAGCGCGTGCTCTATCTGGTGCTGTTCACCAGCCTGCCGCTGGCCTTTCTGGCCGGCTTTACCTGGCCGGCCGAAGCTCTGCCGCCCTGGCTGGAGTGGCTGCGCTGGGCCTCGCCCAGCACCGCGGCCATCCAGGCCTCGCTGCGCCTGAACCAACTGGGCGCGCCACTGGCCGCCGCGTTGGGGCCGCTGGCCGTGCTGGCCGCCATCGCGCTGCTGGGCTGGCTGGCCACGCTGCTGGCAGGCAGCCGCCAGCGGCCGCCTGCGCCGCAGTGATGGCGTTATCACCGATGGGGTGCAGCCGGGCCGCTGCCTAGAATCCAGGCCACGTGGGCAAAAGCTGGTGCGCGCTTGCAGGCTGTGAATTGCTGGATGTGGGTTCAGAAAAAGGATTGCCAATGACGCAGATCTTGCGAAAAACCTTGGCTGGCGCAGCGCTGGCGCTGCTGGGCCTGGCGGCAGCCCAGGCGGCCATCCCTGAAGCCGAGCGCCAGGCGCTGCTGGACGTGTACACGCACACGCAGGGCGATGGCTGGCATCGCCGCGCGGGCTGGAAGCAGGGCGCCGATTTCGCCGCGCCGGGCACGGAGTGCGACTGGGAAGGGGTGCTGTGCGATGCGGCCCAGGCCCACGTGGTGGGCTTGCGCTTGCCGCAAAACCAGCTCGATGGCCAGCTGCCACAGAGCCTGCACGGCCTGCGGCACATGCGCCGGCTGGAGCTCTTTGGCAACCAGCTTGCGGGACCGCTGCCCGATTTGGCGGCCTGGCCGGATCTGGAACATCTGGATGTCAGCCGCAACCGGCTCGACGGGCCGATCCCCGCGTTGCAGGGCTTGAGCGCGCTGCAGCTTTTCGATGTGACCAGCAACCGATTCAGCGGTGCGCTGCCCCGCTTCGATGGCCTGCCTGCGCTGCGCCAGTTTGGCGCTGCGGACAACCGGCTCAGCGGCCAGCTGCCTGCATTGACGGGTGCGCCAGCACTGCAGCACTTCAGTGTGGCGGGCAATTGGCTCACCGGCGCTGTGCCCAGCCTGGCCGGGATGGCGCAGCTGCAGGCTTTCGTGGCCAACCACAATCTGCTCGATGGCCCGCTGCCGCTGCTCGATGCCTTGCCGGCCCTGGTGCAGATCAACCTCAGCCACAACCGCCTGGCCGGGCGGCTGCAGCTGGGGCATTTGCCGCAGCTGCAGGATTTCGATGCCAGCTTCAACCAGTTCAGCGGCCCATTGCCAGCCCTGCAGGGCCTGCCCAGGCTCAAGCGCCTGTCGCTCAACAACAACCAGTTCAGCGGCGCGCTGCCGGAGCTGGGCGGCCTGACTGCGCTGCTGTGGCTGCGGGTCGAGCACAACCTGCTCACCGGCAGCCCGCCGGCCGTGTTGCCACCGGGGCTGATGCCGGGCGCCTGGTCGGCCCTGTGCCCGAACCGGCTGCAGCCGGCTTCGCCCGCCGATGCCCAGTGGAATGCCTTTGCCGGCGGCGACTGGGCCGCAGGCTGCGCCAGCGCCAGCTGGGCCGTGCACGCCAGCGCAGGCCCGGGCGGCAGGGTGTCTCCGGCGCTGCAGCGGGGCATTGCGGGTGCGCAAGCGGCCATCGTCATCAAGCCCGAGCCGGGTCAGATGCTCGATGCCATCGACAGCAGTTGCGGCACAGCATCCTGGGCTGGCGCCGAGCTGTTCTTCACCGGCCCGCTCTCGGCCGATTGCCGGGTGCAGGCCCGTTTCCGCCCCTGGGCGCCTGGCCCGCACCATGCCGTGCATGCCATGGCCGACGCCGACGGCGGCCAGATCCTGCCCAGCGTGCAAAGCGTGGCCGCAGGCGGCAGGGCCGTGTTCACGCTGCTGCCGGCCGATGGCTACGAGGTCGAATCCGTGAGCAGCGATTGCGATGGTGCGCACGTGGGCGAGCATGCTTTCGCGACCGGGCCGGTGACCGCACCCTGCACGGTCAACGCCGCATTCCGCCCACTCCATGTGCCGCTGCCAGGCGCCATGGGGTTGCCGGGCGTGCCCGTGCTGGGGCCGCTGGGTCTGATGCTGCTGGGCGGGTTGCTGGCACTGGCATCGGCCCTGGGCCTGCGGCGCCGCTGAGCGCCGAGATCGTGAGCAGGCCCCGGGCCGCCCTGACTGCCATGCAAAAGCCCCTGAGAGCCTGGGCCGTCAGGGGCTTTCGCGTGCGATGGCCTTGACTGAAGGCGGCTCAATCGAGCAGCGCCTGGGCGAATTCGCGGGCGTTGAAGGTTTGCAGGTCTTCGAGCTTTTCGCCCACGCCGATGAAGTACACGGGCACGGGGCGCTCCTGGGCGATGGCGGCCAGCACGCCGCCTTTGGCCGTGCCGTCGAGCTTGGTGACGATCAGGCCCGTCAGTTGCAGCGCGTCGTCAAAGGCCTTGACCTGGGCCAGCGCGTTCTGGCCGGTGTTGCCGTCGATCACCAGCAGCACCTCGTGCGGGGCGCTGGCCTCGGCCTTGGTGATGACGCGCTTGATTTTTTTCAGCTCTTCCATCAGGTGCAGCTGCGTGGGCAGGCGACCGGCGGTGTCCACCAGCACCACGTCTTTGCCGCGCGCCTTGCCGGCGGTGACTGCGTCGAAGCTGACGGCGGCCGGGTCGCCGCCTTGCTGGCCGATGATTTCCACGGTGTTGCGCGTGGCCCAGACGCCCAATTGCTCGCGCGCGGCGGCGCGGAAGGTGTCGGCCGCAGCCAGCAGCACGCTGGCCTCGGCATCGGCCAGGTGGCGCGTGAGCTTGCCGATGGAGGTGGTCTTGCCCGCGCCGTTGACGCCCGCGACCATGATGACGGTGGGCTCGTGCTCGCCGATGACCAGGGTTTTTTCCAGCGGTTGCAGCAGCTGGGCAATGGCATCGGCCAGCAGGCCCTTGACCTGGGCCGGATCGGTGGCCTTGGCGGCCTTGACGCGGCGGCGCAGGTCATCAAGCAGGAAGGTCGTGGCCTTGACGCCCGCATCGGCCATGAGCAGGGCGGTTTCCAGCTCCTCGTACAGGTCTTCGTCGATCTTCGTGCCGGTAAAGACGGTGGAGATGCTGCTGCCGGTCTTGCGCAGCCCGGCCTTGAGCTTGTCCAGCCAGCTTTTGCGCTCTGCGGCGGGCGCAGGCGTGGCGGGCGTGGCGGGCGTGGCGCTGGCGGGGGCTGTTTCGGCAGGGGCGGGCGCGGCCACGGGGGCGCTGCCCACGGCCGGGGCTGCCGGCTGGGGCGCGGGCGCTGTGGCGGGCACGGGCGCGGGCTGCTGAGCAGGCGGCGCCATGCTGGGCGCGGGCACTGCGACTGCGGGCACGGCTGGGGGCTGTGGCGCAGGCGGCACTGTGGCCACGGCCGGCGGTTGGAGCGGTGGTTGGGCCAGGCTGGCTGGTGGCGGCAGGGGCGCGGCTGCGGGCGGGGCCGGGATGGCTGCTGGCGCGGGGGCCGGCGCTGGCTCGCTGATGGGCGCTGGCGCGTGGACGGCGGGGGGCGCGGGCGGCTCGGCGGCGGGGATGGCCACAGGTGGCGCAGCTACTGGTGCTGCTACTGGCGCGGGGGGCTGTAAAGGGGCGGGCGCTGTATGGGCCGGATCCACCGTTTCCGCAGTCTCGGCGAGCCTGGGGGCCTGCGGGGCCTCAGCGGGAGCAAGGGGCGCAGCAGTGCTTGGCGCAGCCGGCGCGGGGGGCGCCGTGTCGATGGCCTGCTGGCGCAGCCAGTCCATGACGCTGCTGTCGGCAGCCGGTGGTGGCGGCTTGGCGCTGGGCTCGCTGGGCGCGGGGGCTGGGGATTTTTTTCTGAAAAAGCTGAACATAATGCGCGGCGTTGGGCAGCCTGCCTGGCGGGCGCTGTGGCGCCATCATCAATGGAGAACCTGGACTGTGAAGACGCAAGTGCGCGATTGTATGAAACCTTGGCTGGGCCGCGGCGCGGCGCTGCTGGCTGCAGCCTGTCTGGCCGCGTGTGCCAGCGCCCCAGGCACTGCGGCGCTGGAGGCGGGCAAGCCGCCGGCTGCGCAGGCGGCCGCGCCAGCGGCATCGACTGATCAATTGCCCGCCGGCGCGCAGGTGCTGCGCGAGGACGAGGCGCTGGCGCATTACCGGCTGGCCAATGGGCTGGAGGTCATCGTCAAGCCCGACCGGCGCGCGCCGACGGCCATCCACATGCTGTGGTTGCGCGTGGGCTCGATCGACGAGGCCGATGGCACCAGCGGCGTGGCCCATGCGCTGGAGCACATGATGTTCAAGGGCAGCAAGGCCCTGGCGCCGGGTGTGTTCTCGCGCCGCGTGGCCGAGCTGGGCGGGCAGGACAATGCCTTCACCAGCCTGGACTACACGGCCTATTTCCAGCAGGTGCCGGTGCAGCAGCTGGGCGTGGTGATGGGCCTGGAGGCCGAGCGCTTTGCGCACAACCAGTGGCCCGATGAGGAGTTCACGCGCGAGATCGAGGTCATCAAGGAGGAGCGCCGCCTGCGCACCGACGACCAGCCGCGCGCCAAGCTGTTCGAGCAGCTGATGGCCGCCACCTTCATGGCCGCGCCGCAGCGCCGCCCCATCATCGGCTGGATGGACGACTTGCAGCGCATGCGCGCCGAGGACGTGCGCGCCTTCTACCGCCAGTGGTATGTGCCGACCAATGCCGCCGTGGTGGTGGTGGGCCAGGTGCAGCCGCGCCAGGCGCTGGCGTTGGTGGCGCGCCACTATGGCGATGCGCTGCAGGGCAGTGCGCAGCTGGCGGCCACGCTGCCGGCGCGCAAGATCACGCAGGAGCCGCCGCAGCAAGGCCCCAGGCGCATCGTGTTGCGCGAGCGGGTCGAGCAGCCGGTGCTGCTGATGGCCTTCAAGGCCCCGGCGTTGCAGCAGTTGCAGCAACCTACCGCCAGCGATCGTGAGGCGCTGGCGCTGATGGCGCTGGCCGGCGTGCTCAGCGGCTATGAGGGCGCGCGGCTGGAGCGCGCGCTGGTGCGCGGCCCGCAGCGCGTGGCCGACAGCGTCGATGCCAGCGCCATGCTCAGCAACCGCAGCGGCAATGGCCTGTTCCTGCTCAGCGCCATCCCCGCGCCCGGGCGCGATGGCCAGGCCGTGGAGCAGGCGCTGCGCCGGGCCATTGCCGAGGTGGCGCAGCGCGGCGTTGGCCAGCAGGAGCTGCAGCGCGTGGTCACGCAGTGGACGGCGGCCACGGTGTACGAGCAGGATTCGATGTTCGCGCAGGCCAATGAGCTGGGGCGCAATTGGGTTCAGGGCTGGCCGCTCGATGCCAGCGAGCTGCTGATCCAGCGGCTGCGCGAAGTCACGCCCGAGCAGGTGCAGGCCGTGGCGGCGCGCTATTTCGGCGACGATGGGCTGACGGTGGCCGAGCTGCTGCCGCAGGCGCCATCGGCAGCAGCCCAGGCCACACGCAAGGAGCAACCATGACCAAGCGCCCATTTTTCATTCAGGCCCTGAGCGCGGCGGCGCTGGTGGCCTGCGCGCCGCTGCCGCCAGCGGCCCAGCAGACTGCACAGCAGCCAGCGCAACAGCCAGCGGTGCTACATCAGCCCTTGCCGGCCGATGCGCAGGCGCAGCCGCCATCGCTGTTGCCCATCGAGCACTGGCGCCAGGCCAGCGGCGCGCAGGTTTGGCTGGTGCACAGCCCCAGCCTGCCGATGGTGGATGTGCAGATCGACTTTGATGGCGGCGCGCGGCGCGACCCGGCCGCCCAGGCCGGCCTGGCCACGGCCACGGCCAGCATGCTGACCAAGGGCGTGCGCGCCGCCCGCGGTCAGGCCGCGCTGGACGAAGACCAACTGGGCCAGGCCTGGGCCGACCTGGGCGCCTCGTTCGAGGCCAGCGCCAGCCGCGACCGCTTCACGTTGCACCTGCGCAGCCTGACCGATGAGCAGCTGCTGCCCAAGGCCGTGGCGCTGGCTGCGCGGCAAATCGGCCAAAGCGCCTGGCCCGAGGCCGTCTGGCAGCGCGAGCGCCAGCGCTGGAGCGCCGCGCTGCGCGAGGCCCAGACCCGCCCGGGCGTGATCGCAGGCCAGGCCTTCGATCGGGCCGTTTACGGCACGCACCCCTACGGCTATCCAGTACAGCCCAAGACCCTGGCGCAGATTGGCGTGCGCGACATGCAGACCTTTTATGCCCGGCATGTGCAGCCCTGCCAGGCCAAGGTCAGCGTGGTCGGCCGCATCGGGCGCGAGCAGGCCGACCGCCTGGTGCACGAGCTGCTGGCTCAGCTGCCCCAAGGCCCGGCCTGCGCGGCCCTGCCTGCCGTGCCCGAGGTGCAACCGCTGGCGCAGGCCAGCAGCCAGCGCATCCCCTTTGCGGTCGAGCAGGCCCAGGTGCTGATCGGCCAGCCGGGCATTCGCCGCGATGACCCGGACTTTTTGGCGCTGCTGGTGGCCAACCACATCCTGGGCGGCAGCGGCTTTGGCTCGCGCCTGATGGAGCAGGTGCGTGAGCAGCGCGGCCTGGTCTATGGCGTCTCCAGCAGCTTCAGCCCGGGCAACCACGCCGGGGCCTTCACCATTGGCCTGCAAACGCGCGCCGACCAGGCCGAAGCGGCCGTGCAGCTGGTGCATGAGCTGGTGGCCGAGTTCGTCGCCCAGGGCCCGACCGAGAAAGAGCTGGCCGATGCCAAGGCCAATCTGATCGGCGGCTTTGCGCTGCGCATTGACAGCAACGCCAAGCTGCTGGGCAATGTGGCCAACATCGCCTGGAACGGCCTGCCGCTGGACTATCTGGACACCTGGACGGCCAAGGTCCAGGCCCTGGGCGTTGCCGACATCCACCGCGCGCTGCAAAAGGCGCTGCAGCCGCAGGCCATGGCCACCGTCATCGTTGGCGCGGGGGGGCAGCCTTGAGCACGCGGCTGCGGGCTGGCCGTGCCCGCGTGGCTCAGGCCGGCTCTGCCAAGCCGGCAGCGGCCAGCGCGACGCCGGGGCAGGTGCGCATCATCGGCGGGCAATGGAAGCGCAGTCGCCTGCCGGTGGCTGCGCGCCCTGGCCTGCGGCCCACGCCCGATCGCGTGCGCGAAACGCTATTCAACTGGCTGGGCCAGGATTTGCACGGCCGCCACTGCCTGGATGCTTTTGCGGGCAGCGGCGCATTGGGGCTGGAGGCTGCCTCGCGCCATGCGGCGCAGGTGCTGCTGGTCGAGCGCGATTCGGGCCTGTGCCGCCAATTGCAGGCCCATGCCCAGCGTCTGCAGGCGGGCAATGTGCGCATCCAGTGCGGCGATGGCCTGGCGGCGCTGCGGGCGCCCTGCGCGCAGCAGCCCCAGGGCTGGGATGTGGTCTTTCTCGACCCGCCCTACGCCGCCGGATTGGACGAGCCGGCCCTGAAATTGGCGCGCCGCGCGCTGGCGCCCGAGGGCTGGCTGTACTGGGAAAGCGGTCGTGAATGGGGCCAGGCCGAGCTGGCCGCGCTGGGCTGGCAGCGCCGCCATTACCTGCGCGCCGGCCAGGTGCACGCGCATTTGCTGGCGCTGGCGCCGGCCCAGGAGGGGCCATGAGCTGCGCCAGCGCGCCGCAGCTGCACATCCTGGCCACAGGCGGCACCATCGCTGGCCAGGCCGCCAGCGCCAGCGACCACGTGGGCTACCGCGCCGCCGTGTTGCCGGTGCAGCAATTGCTCGATGCCGTGCCGGCGCTGCAGCAACTGCCGGCGCGGCTGCATGCCGAGCAAATCCTGCAAAAGGACAGCAAGGATCTGGATGTCAGCGATTGGCTGCGCATCGCCCAGGCCACGGCCGCCGCGCTGGCCCAGCCGCAGGTGCAGGGCGTGGTGCTGACGCACGGCACGGACACGCTGGAGGAAACGGCCTGGTTCTTGCACCGCTGCCTGCCGGCCGTGGGCAAGCCGGTGGTGCTGGTCAGCGCCATGCGCCCGGCTGGCGCGCTGGGCGCCGATGGGCCGCAGAACCTGTTTGACGCCTGCGTGCTGGCGCTGTCTGCCGCGCAGGCAGGGCTGGTGCGTGCCGGCGCAGGCTGTCAGGTGCTGACGGTGGCCGCAGGCCGCGTGTTCGATGCGCTGACGGTGCAAAAAGTGCAGCCCTACCATGTGCCGGCCTTCAGCGCCGGCGAGGCTGGCCCGCTGGCCTGGGTGGAGCAGGGGCAGCTGCGCCCGGCCAGGCCCTGCTGCCCGGCAGGGCCTGTGCAGGATGTGCAGGCTGCCGAGCAGGGGGCCGAGCAGGATGCTGAGCTGTGGGCGCCAGGCCGCTACCAGGCGCTGCTGCGGGCGGCGGCGCCAACGCCGCCGCCTGCCGTGGCCTGGCTGAGCAGCCATGCGGGCTTTGATGCGCGCCAGGTGCGGGCCTTGGTGGCCGCTGGCTTTGACGGCCTGCTGGTGGCGGGCACGGGCAATGGCACCTTGCACCATGCCTTGCACGCGGCTCTGTGCGAGGCTGCGCGCGAGGCTGGGGTGGCCGTGGCCGTGACCAGCCGCTGCACTGCCGGGGCGGTGGTGCCGCAGCCAGCGCCGCCCTGGCCGCTGCTGCCCTTGCCGCCAGCCAAGGCGCGGCTGGAGTTGCAGCTGCGCTTGTGGCTGGAGCGGACAAAGGCTTGCGCTAGAGCGTGTTCTGTTTGAGCGTTGACCAATCCAAGACCTGGCCGCTGGCTGGCATCGCCATCTCGCCAGTCGCGCTCGTCATGCCCGCGAAGGCGGGCATCCAGCGCCGCCCTTGCGCACGAGCGGGGATTGGCCAACGGCAGCGCCGCCCCGTCAGCGCCGCCCCTGTCAGCGTCGCAACTGGACACCCGCCTTCGCGGGTGTGACGAGAACGAGAGAAGGCGGCGCTTGCAGGAAATGTCTGCATAAGAATCGAAACTTGCCCTAACGCGGCAGGATCAGCGTGACGCACAGGCCCTGGGGCTGTGCGGAGGTGACGCTCAGCGTGCCGCCGTGCAGCTGGGCGATGGCCAGCGCGGCCTGCAGGCCCAGGCCTTTTTCGCTGGCCAGAATGGCCTCGACATCATCGGGGGCGGAGGGCAGCAGCGTGGCGATTTGCGCTTCGCTCAGCCCCTGGCCCCAGTCGCGCACGCGCAGCTCCAGCGCGTTGCGGGTGCTCGAGAGGCTCATCTCGATGGGGCGATCCAGCGGGGTGTAGCGGCAGGCGTTTTCCAGCACGTTCAGGATGAGCTGTTCGAGCAGGGCCGGATCGGCCGACAGCGCAAAGGCAGGCAGGTTGGCCAGGCGCGCCTGGCGCACGTCGAAGGTGGTGCGGTAGGTGCGCAGCGTCAGCGGCTGCTTGGAGGCTGCTGTCTCGACGTCGCTGCCCTCCGGCTCGCTCTGGTCGGCATCCTGGATGCGCAGGTGCAGGATGCGCCCGGGGTAGAGGGTGCGGATGTGCCCGCAGCATTGCTGCGCCAGCACATACAGGCTGCAAGGCAGGCGGCTGGCGCGCAGCTGGCCGTTTTCGATGCGCAGCCTGCTCAGCACGCTGGTGATCAGGTTGTGCACGCGCAGGGTGGCTTCGCGGATGTGGCGGCTCTTGCGCTCCAGCAAGGGGCTGAGGTCATTGCCCTGGCCGCCCTGGCCGGGGAAGTTGGTCGGGTGCTGCTGTATGCCATGCTTGAGGCGCTGCATGTGGGTGTTGATCTCCAGCAGCGGCGCGCGCATTTGTTGCGAGAGCAGTGCCACGAAGTAGCGGTACAGGGCGTGCGCGCGGTGGGTGGTTTGCAGCGCGGCGATGTCGCTTTGCAGCAGCCGGCGTTGTTCCATCAGCAGGGCGGCGTGGCGCTGCCGTTGCCGCAATTGGCGCAGCAGCATCAGCAGCATTGCCAGCGTACAAATGGTCAGCAGCAGCAGCACCAGCAGGGCCGTTCGGATGAGCTGGTGCTGGTGCGCCAATGCCTGGTCGTATTCGATGCGCTCGGTGGTCGAGACCTGGCTGCTGGCTGCGCGCAGCTTGTCCGACATCTGCTCCAGCAAGGCTGGGCTTGGCATGGCCATGGTGCCAGGCGCTGAGGCCGCCCGCGCCGGCCCGGCCAGCGCCTGGCTGAAGACGTCGTGCAGCAACGGCGCCAGCCCCATGGCGTGCAGATTGCGCCATTGCGGCCCATCGCGCAGCAGCTGGATGCGGCTTTGCCAGAGGTCGTAGCGCAAGGCCATGGTGTCGTTGTCCAGCGCGCCGCTTTGCCATTGCTGCAGGCTGTGCTGCATGCGCAGGGTTTCGCGCTCGGCCTGTGTGATGTCCCACAGCACGCGCTCGCCCGTGCGCTGGATTTGCTTTTGCTGCATCAGCAGGATCTGGACCAGCAAATACAGCAGCAACGCCGCCAGCGCAATCACGCCCGCCAAAGCCAGGCGCCACAGCTGGGGCGGCGGTGGGAATGGAGCTGGAAAGCGCGTCATTGCTGGCGGGGCGAGTATGGTGGTTGCGGTGTGCTTCGGGGTGAGCCCAGATCGGGGGTTGCGGGGAGTTCGTACAGCTCGATGAAGTGCAGCTGCCAGGGCCAGCGGTGGTCGTAATGGGGGCGTTTGAGCTCGGCGTGCGAATCGCGTGGATAAATGATCCACAGCGGGCCTTTGTCGCGCCGCGACATGGGGTGGCCATTCATGCGCAGGGCGATGATCACATCCCACTTCCACGCATCGCTGGCCGGGATCTGTACGTGGTAGTCGTTGAGCGATTTTGCCAGCAGGCTCATGCTCTGGACGTCGCGCTCGCGGCCGGCGAGTTTGAGCACTTCGCGCAGCAGCGGGCCACGGAAGCTGCGCGTCCCGTCGGTCCAGGGGGTGCTGGTGCGCACCTCCACTTGCGGCAGGGCCAGCAGGTCCTGCTCGGTCAGGTTCAGCGTGTCGTGCCAGGGCGTCTGGATGCGCAGCAGTACGGGGGCGGTGCCGGGCGGTTGCTGTGCAGGCGCTGGCAGCGGCTGTGCCTGGGGCGTGGTTTGCTGCACTCTTGGCTTGGATGCGGCGTTGGCCGATGCCGGGCCCTTGGCAGGGCGCGCGACAGCGTGCTGCAAGACCGGGGCATGCCGGCCGTGCGGTGCGCCTGCTGCCGCGGCCGGGTTTTGCTGAGCTTGCACTGCGCTGCAGGCCATGCCAATGCACAAGACCATGAGCCACGCTTTCAACCAGGATGACGTCATACAAAAGGCATGTTGCATGCAAGGTGGAGTCAAACGGCGCATGTTACTGCGCGCGACGCCTGGCCTGGGCCTTGGCCAGCACGGCCGCCAGGATTTGGCGTTTGTCGGCCTGCGTGGGCGCAGCATCGCCTGCCCGGGGTGGGCTGCCTGGCAAGGCCGTCAAGGCCGCTGGCTGCTCGGCCGCGGGTGTGGGCGTTGGCCCTGGCGCCCGATTGCGGGCTGGGGGCTTGGCGGCGCGGCCGGCCTGCCGTTGCATGTGGCGCCGATAGCGGTCGCGCGCCTGCGCTGCTTGCGCAGGGCTCCATGCGGCCCAGCCTGTGGCCTGGCCGGTGATGGGTTGCATGCGGATGCAATCGACCGGGCAGACGGGAATGCACAGCTCGCAGCCGGTGCAGGCGGACTCCAGCACGGTGTGCATGCGTTTGTTGGCGCCGATGATGGCATCGACGGGGCAGGCCTTGAGGCACAGCGTGCAGCCAATGCACCATTGCTCGTCGATGATGGCCATGGCGCGGGCGGTTTCCTCGCCGTGCGCCGCGCTCAATGGCCATGCGGGGCGGCCCGTGATCTCGGCCAGCCTGCGCACACCCTCTTGCCCGCCTGGGGGGCACTGGTTGATGGGGGCTTGCTCAAAGGCGATGGCGCGGGCGTAGGACTGGCAATCCGGATAGCCGCAACGCGTGCATTGCGTTTGCGGCAAAGCCGCATCCAGCTGCTCTGCCTGCATGGCGCGGGTGCATGGGGACATGGCTTGGAACAGGACGATGTGCGGTATGGCGCCCACCGCAAGAGGCGGCTGACAAAGAACTGCCTTGCAGGCCTTGAACAACAAGGCTGCGCGGGCCTGGGCTTGCGCTGTGCACAGGCCCGCAGGCGATGCCGTACCGCGCCTCTGCCTTGGGGTGCAGGTCAGCGCGCGCTGCCGGATTTGCCGTTGGGGGCGTTGGTTTTTTTGCTGCTGGCGGGCGCTGCACTGCGGCTGCTGGCCTTGGCGCCATCGGCCTTTGCCTTGGCCTTGTGCTCTGGCCAGGGCGCCTTGGGCGGCGCTTTGGCGGCAGGGCTGCTGGGTTTGCTGGCAGCAGCAGGCTTTGCCGCGGCAGGCTTGGCGTCTGCAGGTGCCGCAGGGGCAGCAGGCGCTGTCGAATCCTGGGCCTTGGCAGCGGCTTTGGTGGCAGCGGCTGGGGCGGCTGGCTGTTGCGCTGGAGTGGCCTCTTCATTGCTGGCGGCGGCCAGCGCATCGCCCGTGGCGGTGGCAGCTGCAGCCTTTTGCACTGCGGCCTTGGCCGCCGCAGGCAGGGCCGGCTGGAAGCGCCCGATGAAGTCACGGATGGTCGGGTAGACGATCTTGCGCCAGCGGCTGCCGCTGAAGATGCCGTAATGCCCAGCGCCCAGCACATCCAGGTGCGCGCGCTGCGATGCGTCGATGTTTTCGCACAGCTGGTGGGCGGCCTGTGTCTGGCCGCTGCCGGCGATGTCGTCGAGCTCGCCCTCTACGGTCAGCAGGCCGACGTTCTGGATGTCCTGCGGGCGCACGAGCTCAAGCTGCCCTTCGGGGTTGCGCACTTCCCAGGTGCCGTGCACGAGCTTGAAGCGCTGGAACACGGTGTCGATGGTTTCCAGATAGTAGTTGGCGTCCATGTCCAGCACCGCGTTGTACTCGTCGTAGAACTTGCGGTGGTGCTCGGTGGCGTCCTCATCGCCCTTGATGAGGTTGCGGAAGTAGTCGTAATAGCTGCTGGCGTGGCGATCCGGGTTCATCGCAACGAAGCCCGAGTACTGCAGAAAGCCGGGGTAGACGCGGCGCCCTTCGCCCGGGTAGCCGTAGGGCACGCGGTAGATGAGGTTGTTCTCGAACCATTCGAAACTGCGCTTGACGGCCAGGTCGTTGACGGAGGTCGGGGTCTTGCGCGCATCGATGGGGCCGCCCATCATCACCATCGACAGCGGCAGCAGCTCCTTGCGGCTGGCCATCAGCGAGACGGCCGCCAGCACGGGCACGGTGGGCTGGCAGACGCTGACCACGTGGCAGTTGCCGTACTGCTTTTGCAGGTAGCGGATGAACTCCTGCACGTAGTTGACGTAGTCGTCCAGGTGGAAGTCGCCTTCGCTGGTGGGCACCATGCGGGCGTTTTTCCAGTCGGTGATGTAGACCTTGTGGCCGGTGAGCATGGTGCGCACCGTCTCGCGCAGCAAGGTGGCGTAGTGCCCGGACAGCGGCGCGACGATCAGCACCACGGGCTGGCCCAGCATTTTCTCCAGCGTGGCGGGGTTGTCGGAAAAGCGCTTGAAGCGCAGCAGGCGGCAAAAGGGCTTGTCGATCTCCACGCGCTCGTGGATGGCGACGTTGACGCCATCGAGGTCAACGGTTTCGATGTCGAACTCCGGCTTGACGTAGTCCTTGCCCAGGCGGTAGAGCAGATCGTAGGCGGCCGAGACGCGCTGCGCCATGGGCAGGCTGGAGAACGGCAGCGAAGGGCTGGACAACATCTTGGATGCCGCCTTGGCAAAGTCGGCAAAGGGCTCGGAGAGTGAGCGCTGCGCTTCGTAGATCTGGTAGAGCATGGCTGGAAGAAGAGAATTTTGTGCGGCGCAAAATATAACAGTTGTGCAAGATATTGCCTATGCCCAATTACCCCAATGCCCGTGGGTGCAGCGGTGCAGCCGCAGCGGCGCAGGGCGGGCTGCCGAGGGGGGCTCAAGCGGCATCGGTGTGCCGGCCGATGTCGGGCCAGCGATGGTGCAGGTACAGCCAGGCCAGCAGGCCCACCAGCCAGAATGCGGCAGAGGCCGCCGCAATCGCCATGGGCGAATGCATGACCTGCGGCACGACCAGCGCAGCCACCAGCCCATTGGCCGCAGACGCCAGACAGGCCTGCATGGATGCGGCCATGCCACGGCGCATGGGGTTGATGTCCAGCACCAGCAAAGTCACCGGCGGCATGACGATGGCCCAGCCAAAAGAGATCAGCGCCAGCGGGGGGATCAGCGCCAGCGGCTGAAGCTGCCCAAGCGCCATGTTCAACCCGGTCAGCAGCATGTTCAGCAGCACGGCGATGGCCATGATGAGAAAACCGTGGCGGATCTGGCGCTTGGGGGGCATGATGCCCGCCATGCGGCCGCTGGCAATGGCCCCGCCCATGATGCCGCCGATGGTGCAGAGAAACATCCAGAAAAACTGCGTGGGCGCCAGCTGCAGGTGCTGGCCCAAAAATTCCGGCGCCGCCAGGATGTAGATGAACATGCTGTTGAAGGGCAGGGCGCTGCTGATGGCCAGCAGCACAAAGCGCGCGCTGCGGCCCAGGGAAAAATAGCCCGCCAGCAGCGAGCGCAGCGCAAACGGCTGGCGGGCCTGTGGCGCCAGGGTCTCGGGCAGCACCAGCCAGTTCAGCCACCAAAGCCCGGCGCTGAGCAGGGCGATGAACCAGAAAATGCTCTCCCAGCCGGCCCAGGTGTAAAGCCAGCCGCCGATGACCGGTGCAATGGCTGGCGCCAGCCCGAAGTACAAGGTGACCCGGCTCATCACCTTCTGGGCCGGCGCGGGTGGAAACACATCGCGGATGATGGCGCGCGAGACCACCATGCTGGCCCCGGAGGAAAGCCCCTGCAATGCGCGAAAGAACACCAGTTGCTCCAGCGACTGCGCCATGGCGCAGCCGACAGAGGCCAGGGCAAAGGCCGCAACGCCCCACAGCACCACTGGCCGGCGTCCGAAACTGTCGGCCAGGGCGCCATGAAACAGGTTCATGACGGCAAAAGCGAGCAAATAAGCCGCCAATGTGTGCTGCAGATGGGCTTTGGAGGTGCCAAGCGATACGGCAATGCCTTCAAATGCGGGCAAATAGGTGTCGATGGCGAATGGGCCCAGAACACTCAGCGCGGCCAGCAGTGCTGGCAAGGCCCACGTTGGGCCGCGCCAGGCCGGGAAGGGGGAAGGTGTCGACATGAACAGGCAGAGCCGTTTTGAATGTGAATCGGCGATTTTGCCGCCAGTACCGGGCCATTTTTTGCACTGTTGGAGACAAAAGCCAGCCATTGCGCCCGCCCCCGGGCCCTGTGCCGCCATGGCCGGTGTCTGGCGATGTTGTCTTGATGCAACGAAAAACGGAAGAATGCCGCGCCAATTGCAAATACTCTTTGCCAAGCCTCGCCGCGTCTGTTGCAATACGCCCTAACTTCCCCACCAGGAGGTTGGCTCGGGGAACCGGCGGGATTCAAACATGGCAGAAATGCAGCCCCTGACCCCCCGTACCGGAGCCCTATGTTTAACCTTGGAGTATCCGCAATGAAAAAATCTCTGATCGCCCTGGCCGCTGTTGCAGCTTCTGGCCTGGCAATGGCCCAGTCTTCCGTGACCCTGTATGGCGTGGCCGACATCGCCATCGGTGATGCCAACGACACGCAAGGCGCACACGCCAACTCGAATATCAACAACGGCACCAGCCGCATCGGCTTCCGTGGCGTTGAAGACCTGGGCAACGGCCTGAAGGTCAACTTCCAATTTGAACAAGGCGTGAGCCTGGCCGACGGCGCAAGCTCCGGCTTCCAGCGTCAGGCATGGGTTGGCCTGGCAGGTGGCTTCGGTACGCTGCGCGCTGGCCGTCAGCTGACCCCCAGCTTCGACTCCGTTGCTGCTTACGAAATCACTGGCACCGCCAACTACTCGGCTGTTGGCCTGAACTTCGGCTACGGCGGTGGTTCGCGTGACAACGCCATGATCAAGTACGTGACCCCCAGCTTCGGTGGCCTGAAGGTTGCCCTGGGTTATGTGTTTGAAGACAACTACAAGCTGGGCAGCTATGGCGACACCAAGGGCCACTACGACGTGGCCGTGATCTACGCCAACGGCCCTCTGGCTGTGGCTGCTGGCTACAACTCGGCAGAAGTGGCTACCGGCTGGGGTCAGCGTAGCCGCGTTGAGAACGCCAACGTGGGCGCTTCTTACGACTTCGGCGCTCTGAAGCTGGCTGCTTCCTACCACTACAACGACGTGGCCGCTGCTGGCTACCAAGGCGGCCCGACCACTGGCGCAACCAAGGTTGTTCCTGGCGTGGAAGGCTATTCGCTGGGCGTGAGCCTGCCCCTGGGCGCTTTCAGCCTGGCTGCTGACGCCGTGTACGCTGAAGACCGCAACGGCACCCGTGACGGCATCGACTTCGTGGTCGAAGGCAAGTACGCTCTGTCCAAGCGCACCTTCGTGTACGGCGCTTACTACCGCGCTGACAAGGAAGGCCCCGCTTATGGCAAGCACTTCAGCGACGAAAACAACTTCGGTATCGGCCTGCGCCACAACTTCTAATTGGCTGGCCTGAGCAATTCAGGCCCCAATGGATGATTTGATGAACGCCCCTGCAGCAGCAGGGGCGTTTTTTTGTTGCCCACTACGATCACTTGCCCTGGAAGGCTCTCAGGTGCAGAAGAGTCGGGAATATCCCTAAAAATCGCCGGGCGGCCATTGCAACGGGCGGCTGCGATGAAATAATGCGCCCGCTCGTCACTGGCGGCGCTGTAGTTGGGCATTGGCTTGGCTGCAGCGCCGTTGTTCATGAGGAAAGCCGTGACCGATGCCGCGCGCTCTTGCCACGGCAAGTGCGGGTGCTGGGCTCTCATTGCCAGCAGGGCATGGCGGCGCGAGCGAACAAGCGCCAAAGTGGCTTTTCTCGCAGATTGAATTTCAGGAGTTTTGAATGGCTTTGAAGAAATGTATTTTGGCCGCCTCGGTGGCGGCCGTCGTGATGGCGGCATTGCCCGTGGCTCACGCCAAAACCCTGCGCTGGAGCAGCCAGGGCGATGTCACCAGCTGGGACATCCATTCGCAAAACAACGCACTGAACAATGGCATCCATGCCATGGTGTATGAAAGCCTGACCTACTACAACAGCGAGACCTTCGAGGTCGAGCCCTTGCTGGCCGTGTCCTGGGAGGAAATCTCGCCCACGCAGGTGCGCTTCAAGCTGCGCGAGGGAGTCAAGTTCTCTGACGGCACGCCGTTCACAGCCGATGATGCCGTGTTCTCGATCCAGCGCGCCATGGCGCCGACCTCGAATCTGGCGGTCTTTGCCAACAGCATCGAGCGTGCCGAGAAGGTCGATGAGCACACCATGGACCTGCACCTCAAGGCCGTTAACCCGATTCTGACGCGCCAGCTCACCGAGCTGCGCATGATGAGCAAGGCCTGGGCCGAGAAGAACAATTCCGTGGCCCCGAAGGACATGAAGGGCACGGATGAGAACTTCGCCCACCGCAACGCCATGGGCACCGGCCCCTATGTGTTGGAGTCCTGGCAGCCCGACACGCGCATGGTGCTCAAGCGCAACCCCAACTGGTGGGGCAAGATGCCGGGCAACGTCACGGAAGTCATCTACCAGCCCATTGGCTCGGCCGCCACGCGCATGGCCGCGCTGCTGTCGGGCGAGGTGGACTTCGTGCTCGACCCCACGCCGCAGGATTTGCCGCGCCTGCGCAAGACGCCCAATCTGAAGGTGGTCGATGGCATCGAGAACCGCACCATCTTCTTCGGCATGGATCAGCACCGCGATGAGCTGCCTGGCTCCAACATCAAGGGCAAGAACCCGCTCAAGGACGTCAAGGTGCGTCAGGCGCTCTACCAGGCCATCGACATCAACACCATCATCAAGAATAGTCTGCGCGGCCTGGGGCAGCCGGCTGGCACGTTGGTCGCGCCCATGGTCAATGGCTACACCAAGGAGCTCGATCAGCGCCTGCCCTACGACGTGGCTGCCGCCAAGAAGCTGCTCGAAGAAGCGGGCTACCCCAACGGCTTCGAGGTGGACTTTGCCTGCCCGAACAACCGCTACATCGGCGACGAGGCCATTTGCCAGGCCGTCACGGCCATGTGGGCGCGCATTGGCGTCAAGGCCAAGCTGCGCACGCAGCCCACGGCCACCTACTTCCCGATGATCCAGCGCCATGAGGCCAGCATTTACATGCTGGGCTGGGGCGTGCCGCCCTTTGATGCCATGTACTCCTTGCAGTCGCTGGTGCGCACCAAGACGAGTGGCGCCGATGGCAACTACAACGTTGGGCGCTACAGCAACAGCGAGGCCGACCGCCTGATTGATGCCGCCAAGGAAGAGGGCGACCCGGCCAAGCGCACCGAGCTGCTGAGCCAGGCCCTGAAGGTCTCCAACGACACCGTGTCGCACCTGCCGCTGCACAACCAGATCATCCCCTGGGTGATGAAGAAGAACATCAGCGTGGTGCACCGCGCAGACAACCGCCTGGACATGCGCCGCGTGGTGGTTGAATAAGCCCAGGGTCTGTTGGCCGCTTCCGCGAAACCTCGCCGAGCTGCTTGGCTTGGCGGGGTTTTGCTTGATGTGGGCGCGACTGCCGCAAGATCTCCCGCACGAGCTTTCGCTTGTGCAGGCTCCATGCACCTCTACAGCGCTTTGAATCCAGTCGCACCGTGTGGCTTGGTGCGGATGGCTGTGCGCTGGCCGGTGATGCCTGCTACGCTATCGCCCCTTGTGCGTCGGGGGATTGCCAAGCTTTACAGGCAGCGCCTGTCGCCGTCGATACCCCCGGCCAGCGAACGCTGAGCGGTTCGCGCTGACTTCGGCCGCTGTTTGTGACTGCGCCAGCAGTTG
Organism: Vandammella animalimorsus; assembly: GCF_002285265.1. Lineage (GTDB taxonomy): Bacteria > Pseudomonadota > Gammaproteobacteria > Burkholderiales > Burkholderiaceae_C > Lampropedia. Next base: position 37,732 of record NZ_NSJB01000009.1, on the reverse strand, counting down.
GCGCGCGAACTCATTTGCATTGCCATGATGGGCCTGCATGCGCAGCCAGCGCATGATGGCAGGCCACGCCAGCAGCGCATGCTGCGATGACATCCATACCCCTCGATTCGAATGCTTGTCTTCATTCTCCGCCGCTTGATTCAGGCCATTGTGGTGATGGTCTCCGTTGCGTTCATTGCCTTCATGCTGTTTCAGTATGTGGGCGATCCGGTGTATGCCATGCTGGGTCAGGACGCAACGCCCGAGCAAATCAGCGCATTGCGCGCCGATCTGGGGCTGGACAAGCCCTTTTTCGTGCAGTTCTGGCACTTTCTCGTCAATGCCGTGCAGGGGGATTTTGGCTTGAGCCTGCGCCAGGGGGTGAAGGTCTCGGCGCTGATTGCCGAGCGCTTCCCGGCCACGCTGGAGCTGGCGCTGGTGGCCGCCGTGCTGGCGCTGGTGGTGGGCGTGCCCATGGGCGTTTATGCAGCGCTGCGCCGCGGCAGCTTCATGAGCCAGGTGTTCATGACGATTTCGCTGCTGGGCGTGTCGCTGCCGACCTTCTTGATCGGCATCTTGCTGATTCTGGTGTTTTCCGTGACGCTGGGCTGGTTCCCCAGCTTTGGGCGCGGCCCGGTCACCGAGCTGGGCTGGTGGTCCACCGGCCTGCTCAGCGCCAAGGGCTGGCACCACATCACGCTGCCGGCCATCACGCTGGCGATCTTCCAGCTCACGCTCATCATGCGTCTGGTGCGCGCCGAAATGCTTGAAGTGCTGCGCACCGACTACATCAAGTTCGCTCGCGCCCGCGGCCTGCACAACCGCGCCATTTATTTCGGCCATGCGCTGAAGAACACCCTGGTGCCCGTGATCACCATCACCGGCCTGCAGCTGGGCGGCCTGATTGCGTTTGCCATCATCACTGAGACGGTGTTCCAGTGGCCGGGCATGGGCCTGTTGTTCATCCAGGCCGTGACCTTTGCCGACGTGCCGGTAATGGCCGCCTATCTGTGCCTGATTGCGCTGATCTTCGTCGTGATCAACCTGATCGTGGACCTGCTGTACTTCGTGGTCGATCCCAGGCTGCGGGTGGAGAAATCGGCTGGCCATTGACGCAGCGCCGGAGCCGATGCGACACGCGCGCATCGGACAAGAAAAACCAGATGCCTGGCGGCTGCGCCATTGCAGCCAGGCGCCTGGCAGATTGCAATTTGCTTGATCCAAACACACGATGACTGACCCTGCTTCCCGTTCCAACTTTCTGGCCCGCTGGTGGCACAGCGATGTGGGCTACAGCTTTCGCCATTCGCCTCTGGCCATCGTCGCGGCGCTGATTGCGCTGGCCTGCGTGTTCTGCTCCCTGTTCGCAGGCTGGGTGGCGCCGCACAACCCGCTGGACGTGAGCACGCTGGAGCTGGGCGATGCGCGCCTGCCGCCGGCGTGGATCGAGGGCGGCAGCACCAAGTACCTGCTGGGCACGGACGACCAGGGTCGCGACATCTTCTCGGCCCTGATCTACGGCGCGCGCATCTCGCTGGTGGTGGGCATCAGCTCGGTGCTGCTGTCCCTGCTGCTGGGCGTCACGCTGGGGCTGGTGGCCGGCTTCAAGGGCGGCTGGGTCGATGCCGTGCTGATGCGCATCTCGGACGTGATGCTGTCCTTCCCGGCCATTCTCATTGCGCTGCTCATCGCGGGCGTGGGGCGCGCCGTGTTTCCCAATGCGGGCGATACCCTGGCCTTTGGCGTGCTGGTGCTCTCGATTGCCTTGACCGGCTGGGTGCAGTACGCACGCACGGTGCGCGGCTCCACGCTGGTCGAGCGCGGCAAGGAATACGTGCAGGCCGCCCGCGTCACTGGCGTGCCTGCGGTGCGCATCATGCGCAAGCACGTGCTGCCCAACGTCATGGGCCCGGTGCTGGTGTTGGCCACCATCCAGGTGGCCACGGCCATCATCACCGAGGCCACGCTGTCCTTCCTGGGGGTGGGCGCGCCGCCGACCTCGCCCTCGCTGGGCACACTGATTCGCGTCGGCAACGACTTCCTGTTTTCCGGCGAGTGGTGGATCACCATCTTCCCGGGCCTGATGCTGGTGCTCATTGCGCTGTCGGTGAACCTGCTGGGCGACTGGCTGCGCGATGCGCTCAACCCGCGCCTGCGCTGATGCGGGCAGGCGCTGCAGCGCCCTGGGCTGCCGGGCGCTGAAGAGAAGAATAAGGAGTAGTCCCCATGAGCTTATTGCAAGTGAAAAACCTGGTGGTGGAGTTCCCCAACCGCCATGGCGTTTTGCGTGCGCTGGACAACGTTTCGTTTGACATCGCCCCGGGCGAGATCCTGGGCGTGGTGGGTGAGTCCGGCGCGGGCAAATCGCTCACCGGCGCCTCCATCATCGGCCTGCTGGAGCCGCCAGGGCGCGTGGCCGGCGGCCAGATCTGGCTGGACGGGCAGCGCATCGACCAGCTCACGCAGGAGCAGATGCGCCCCATCCGCGGGCGGCACATTGGCGCCATCTTCCAGGATCCGCTGACCTCGCTGAACCCGCTGTACACCGTGGGGCGCCAGTTGGTGGAGACCATCATCACGCACCTGCCGGTCTCGGCCAAGGAGGCGCGCCATCGCGCCATCGCGCTGCTCAAGGACACGGGCATCCCCGCCGCCGAGGAGCGCATCGACCACTACCCGCACCAGTTCTCCGGCGGCATGCGCCAGCGCGTGGTGATCGCCCTGGCGCTGGCGGCCGAGCCCAAGCTCATCGTCGCCGACGAGCCCACCACGGCGCTGGACGTGTCCATCCAGGCGCAGATCATCGGCCTGCTCAAGCGCATCTGCAAGGAGCGCGGCGCGGCCGTGATGCTCATCACGCACGATATGGGCGTGATCGCCGAAACCTGCGACCGCGTGGCCGTGATGTACGCCGGGCGCGTGGCCGAGATCGGCCCGGTGCACGAAGTCATCAACCACCCGGCCCACCCCTACACGCGCGGGCTGATGGCCTCCATCCCCGACATGGACATGGACCGCGAGCGCCTCAACCAGATCGACGGCGCCATGCCGCGCCTGAACGCCATCCCGGCCGGCTGCGCCTTCAACCCGCGCTGCCCCCAGGCGTTCGAGCGCTGCCACCGCGAGCGCCCCGAGCTGCAGCCCGCCGGCGCCACCCACGCCGCCTGCTGGCTGGCCACTGCCCAGCCAGCCGCCACCCACGAGACGGAGATCGCATGACCGACGCCCTGATTGCCACACCAGCAGCGGCCGCGCCGCAGGCCGGGGCCGCCACCACTGCCGCCGCAGCCGCTGCCCAGCCTTTGGTGCGCGTGCACGACCTGGCGCGCACCTTCGATGTCTCCGCTCCCTGGCTCAACCGCGTCATCGAGCGCAAGCCCAAGACCTTTTTGCACGCCGTCGATGGCGTGAGCTTCGAGATCGCCAAAGGCAAGACCCTGGCGCTGGTGGGCGAGTCCGGCTGCGGCAAAAGCACCGTCGCGCGCCTGCTGGTGGGCCTGTACCCGCCCACGCGCGGCCAGTTTCTGTTCGACGGCCAGGATGCGCACCAGGCTTACCGCTCTGCCGATGCGCAGCGCATCCGCCGGCGCATCCAGATGATTTTTCAGGACCCTTACGCCAGCCTGAACCCGCGCTGGCTGGTCGAGGACATCATCGCCGAGCCGCTGCGCGAGCACGGCATGATGAAAAACCGCGAGCAACTGCGCCAGCGCGTGGGCGAGCTGCTGCAATCGGTGGGCCTGAGCGCGCAGGACATGAGCAAGTACCCGCACCAGTTCTCCGGCGGCCAGCGCCAGCGCATCTCGATCGCGCGCGCCCTGGCCACCGAGCCTGAGTTTCTGGTCTGTGACGAGCCCACCAGCGCGCTGGACGTGTCGGTGCAGGCGCAGGTGCTCAACATCATGAAAGACCTGCAGCAGGCGCGCCAGCTGACCTACCTGTTCATCTCGCACAACCTGGCCGTGGTGCGCCACGTCAGCGACCAGGTGGGCGTGATGTATCTGGGGCGCATCGTCGAGCTGGCCGACAAGAAAGACCTGTTCGAGCGGCCGCTGCACCCCTACACGCGCATGCTGCTCGATGCCATCCCCAAAATGCACGACACCGGCAAGGCGCGCACGCCGGTGCAGGGCGAGGTGCCCAACCCGCTGAATCCGCCCAAGGGCTGCGCCTTCAACCCGCGCTGCCCGCACGCCAACGAGCGCTGCCGCACCGAGCGCCCCGTCATGCTGCGCGTGGGCAATGCCCAGGTGGCCTGCCATGCCGTGCAGGAAGGCCGCCTGAACATCCAGGCCGAGCTGGCCCCGGCGGCGATGGCCTGAGCGGCGCTGCCTGCGCGCGCGGGCCTGCCCAGCGGGCCCGCTCCTACACAGGCTTGCAACTCTTACAGCAGGCGTGATCGCCACAGGCCAGGGCGCTTGCCGAGAATCGGGGCCCTTGCGGCCGCTGTGCCTGCGCCAACCCCCATTTGCCCATGTCCGAAAAACCTGTTTCCTCACCCGCTGCCGCGCCCGGCGCCCAACCGCAGCGGCCCACCGAAGCGCTCCGGCATGGCGATGTGCCCGAGCAGGCTGCGCTGGCGCAGCTGGCGGCCCTGGTGCCGGGGTTGCGCGCCGCCACGGTGCTGGTCATTGGCGCGGCCATCATCTGCGCGCTGTACTTCGGGCGTGAGCTGTTGATCCCGCTGGCCCTGGCCATCCTGCTGGGCTTTCTGCTCGATCCGCTGGTGCGCCGGCTCAAGCGCTGGGGCCTGCCGCGCATGGCGGCCATCGTGCTGGTGGTGGCGGTGGTGCTCGGCGGCCTGGGCGGCCTGGGCACGTACCTGGGCCAGCAACTCTCGGCGCTGGGCGAAAGCCTGCCTGGTTACCAGGCCACGATGAGCGAAAAGCTGCGCGGGCTGAGCGCCTCGGTCGAAGGGGCGGGCATGTTCGATGGCTTCAAGCGCGCCTTGCACAACCTGCAACGCGACATCGCCGGCCGCGGCGGCGCGCAAGCGCCCAGGCAGTAGGCAGAGGCGGGGCGCGCCGAGCCCGGTCACGCCGCGCAGGCGCCCGTGCAGCAGGTGCAGGTGGTGGCCGCGCCGCCCACGAATGTGCAGCTGGCGCAGACCTGGCTGCTGCGCATCAGCGAGCCGCTGCTGATGGCCGGCATCGTGATTTTGTTCGTGGTGCTGATCCTGCTGGACCGCGATGCGCTGCGCGATCGCCTGCTGCGCCTGATGGGCGGCAACCTCAACATGGCCACGGAGGCGCTGGACGACGCCTCGCAGCGCATCGGCAAATACCTGCGCATGCAGCTCATCGTCAACATCACCTACGGCGTGCCGCTGGCGGCCGGGCTGTGGCTGATCGGCGTGCCCGGCGCGCTGCTGTGGGGCGTGGTCGCGGCGCTGATGCGCTACGTGCCCTACGCCGGCCCGGCGCTGGCGGCCATCTTCCCCGTGGCGCTGGCCTTTGCCGTCGAGCCAGGCTGGAGCATGCTGATCTGGACGGTGGCGCTGCTCCTGGCGCTGGAGCTGATCAGCAACAACATCGTCGAGCCCTGGCTGTACGGCGAAAGCACCGGCCTGTCCACGCTGGCCATCATCGTCTCGGCCACTTTCTGGACGGCGCTGTGGGGGCCGATCGGGCTGATTCTGGCCACGCCGCTGTCGGTCTGCCTGCTGGTGCTGGGGCGCACCATCCCCGCGCTGCATTTTCTGGAAGTGCTGCTGGGCAGCGAGCCAGTGCTGACGCCTGCGCAACGCCTGTACCAGCGCCTGCTGGTCGAGGACGTGGAGACCGCGCTGGAAATTTCGCAACGGGCCATCGAGGAGGGCATGCCGCGCTCTGCAGACGACGAGCAGGATCTGCCCCTGGCGCTGGTGCAGTACTACAACGGCGTGCTGCTGCCGTCGCTGCGCCTGTCCAGCCACCTGCACAGCAGCATGGCCACGGCCGAGCAGCGCTTTCGCTTCGACAACGGCATGGACGGCCTGCTCGATGAGCTGGCCGACGAATATCCGCCGCCGGCGCACACCCTGACGCCCGAAGGCGAAGTGGCCGCCGTGCACTGCCTGGGCTCGCGCTGGGAGGTGGACGCCATGGCCGCCGCGGCCCTGGCGCACGCCCTGCGGCTGTACGGCCACACCGCCAGCGTCAGCACCCACGCGCTGGGCGCGCGCGTCGATCTGGCCAGCCTGCCCCCGCTGGACGCCTGCCAGGTGCTGTGTCTGGCGGCCTTCAGCCCGCAGCCGCAGGCGCAGATTCGCCACATCAGCCGCCGCATCCGCCGGCGCTGGCCGCATGTGCGCATCATCGCCTGCGCCTTCAACGCGCCGGGCCTGGAGCTGACGCCGCAGATGGCGCAGCGCCTCTCGGTCGACGAGCTGGTCAACCGCATGCACGAGGTGGCGCTGAGCGTGAACCGCCAGTTTGCCGATGGCGCGGCGCTGGAGTACATCCCGGCGGCCATCCCCGAGGACGAGGCGCGGCGCCTGCGCGCCCTGCAGCAAAGCGACATGCTGGCCGAGGACAAGCTGGCGCTGTACCGCGACACGGTGCGCCGCGCCACCAATGCCTTTGCCGTCAAGCACGCGCAAATCTCGCTGGTGGGCGAGGATTGGGTGCACACCCCGGGCAGCACCCTGGCCGAGGCGGACGCCGACCCGGCCAGCACTGGCTTGCCGCGCGCAGTCGGTGTGCTCCTACGTCACGCGCAACGGTCAGCCCCTGGTGGTCGAAGACGTGCAGCACGACCCGCGCTTTGCCCGCAACCCGGCGCTGAGCGAGCAGGGCATCCGCTTCTATGCCGGCGTGCCCCTGCGGGCGCGGCGCGGCGAGGTCATCGGCACGCTGTGCCTGATGGACGACGAGCCGCACGACGAAGAAGATGTGGACCAGCAATTGCTGGAGCTGATGGCTGGCGAGCTCATGGGTCAGGTGCGCAAGCTGGCGCGCCGCAAGCCCGACGCGCCAGAACCCGACGCGCCGTTGGATTCCGACGCGCCGTTGGATTCCGATGCACCGTTGGATTCCGATGCGCCGTTGGATTCCGATGCGCCGTTGGAATCCGAAGCACCAGTGGAATCCGACGCGCCGCCGCTGGCCACGCCGCAGCCGCAGCAGGGCTGAGCCAGGCCCTGCGGCAATGCCGCTAAACTCGCGCTTTTGCCTGCCGCATCCTGCCCATGTCCACCCAACTCGAAGCCCTCAAACGCTGCACCACCGTGGTCGCCGACACGGGCGACTTCCACCAAATCCAGGCCTACCAGCCGCAAGACGCCACCACCAACCCATCGCTGATCCTCAAGGCGGTGCAAAAGCCCGAGTACGCCGATCTGGTGGCCCAGGCGCTGTCGCAAAGCCAGGGGCTGGATCTGGCCGAGCGCATGGACCGCCTGATCGTGCGCTTTGGCACGGAAATCCTGCAGCAGGTGCCCGGCCGCGTCTCCACCGAGGTCGATGCGCGCCTGAGCTTTGACGCCAACGCCACGCTCACGCGCGCCGAGCGCATCATCGAGCTGTACCGCGCCGCCGGCGTCGATACGGCGCGCGTGCTCATCAAGATCGCCGCCACCTGGGAAGGCATCCAGGCCGCGCGCGTGCTGGAGCAGCGCGGCATCGCCACCAACCTGACGCTGCTGTTCTCCTTTGCCCAGGCCGTGGCCTGCGCCCAGGCCAAGGTGCAGCTGATCTCCCCGTTCGTGGGGCGCATCTACGACTGGCACAAGAAGCAGGCCGGCAGCGCCTGGGACGAGGCCGCCCACGCCGGCGCGCATGATCCCGGCGTGCAATCGGTGCGCCGCATCTTCGATTACTACAAGCACTTTGACATCGACACCGAGATCATGGGCGCGAGCTTTCGCAACACCGGCCAGATCCTGGCGCTGGCCGGCTGCGATCTGCTGACCATCAGCCCCGAGCTGCTGGCGCAACTGGCCGCCACGCCGGCTGCGCCGGGCGGCCTGACGCCGCAGCTCGATGCGCAGCGCGCCAAGCAGCAGCCGCAGCAGTTCGTGCGCTACGACGAGGCGCAGTTCCGCTACGCGCTCAACGAGGACGCGATGGCCACCGAGAAACTGGCCGAGGGCATTCGCGCATTCGCCGCCGATGCCCTGCGGCTGGAACACATCATGCAAGGCGCATAAGCGGCCCGGCCATGGGCACCGAGCAGCACATGTCTTCTTCTGCACCGCCGCCACCGCCACCAAACACGCCGCGCTGCGACGCCGTGCCCGCATGGCAGGCGCTGCAGCGGCACTTTGCGCAGCAGGCGCGGCATTTCGATGTGCGCCAGGCCTTGCAGCAGGAGCCCGGGCGCTTCGCGCGCATGGCGCTGCAGGCCCCGGGCGTGCAGGCCGATCTCTCGCGCAATCTGCTCGATGCCCAGGCCCAGGCGCTGCTGGTGGCGCTGGCGCAGCAGTGCCGGCTGGATGAGTCGATCGAGGCGCTGTTTGGCGGCGCGGCGCTCAACACCACCGAGCAGCGCGCGGCCTGGCATGTGCTGCTGCGCTGCCCGGCCGACTGCCCGGCCGAGCACCCGGCCATGGCCCAGGCGCTGGCGCAGATGCGCGCCTCCCAGCAGGCGTTTCTGGATTTTGCCCAGCAGGTGCGCGCCGACGAGCGCATCACCGACATCGTCAACATCGGCATAGGCGGCTCGGACCTGGGCCCGGCCGTGGTGGTGCAGGCCTTGCAGGCCTATCAGATGCCGGGCAAGCGCATCCATTTCGTCTCGAACATGGACGGCGATGACCTGGGCTGGACGCTGCGCGGCCTGGATCCAGCGCGCACGCTGTTTTTGCTGGCCTCCAAATCGTTTGGCACGGCCGAGACCATCGTCAACGCCCAGGCCGCGCGCGACTGGCTGCTGGCCGGCCACGGCTGCGCCCCGGCTTCGGCGGGGCAGGGCAGCAGCCTGCCCGAGGCGCAGCGGCAGCTGGTGGCGCGGCATTTCGTGGCCATGACCAGCAACGCCCAGGCCGCCGCGGCCTTTGGCGTGCAGACCGTGTTCCCGTTTGCCGACTGGGTCGGCGGGCGCTTCTCGCTGTGGTCCAGCATTGGCCTGTCGGTGGCCATGGCCATTGGCGCGGCGCATTTCCACGCCTTGCTGGCCGGCGCGCACGCCATGGACCAGCACTTTCGCCACACGCCGTTTGAGGCCAACCTGCCCGTGCAGCTGGCCCTGCTGGACATCTGGTACGGCAACTTCCATGGCTTTGCCAGCCGCTGCATTGCCCCCTACAGCCACGGCCTGCGCCGCCTGCCGGCGTACCTGCAGCAGCTGGAGATGGAGAGCAATGGCAAGGGCTGCGATTGGGCCGGCCAGCCGCTGCCGCTGAGCACGGCGCCCGTGGTCTGGGGCGAGGCGGGCACGAACTGCCAGCATGCCTTCTTCCAGCTCATCCATCAGGGCCGCCAGATCGTGCCGGTGGAGTTCATCGTGCTGCGCGAAAAAGGCCTGGGCAGCCTGGCCCAGCACCGTGCGCTGCAAGCCAATGCCTTGGCCCAGGCCCGGGCGCTGACCGTGGGCAAGCACGACGGCCCGGCGCACAGCCACTGCCCTGGCAACCGGCCCAGCACCATGCTGGTGCTGCAGCGGCTCGACCCTTTCTCCGTCGGGGCGCTGATTGCGCTGTACGAGCACCGCACCTTTGCCGCCGGCCGCCTGTGGGGCATCAACAGTTTTGACCAATGGGGGGTGGAGCTGGGCAAGGGCCTGGCCAAGCAAATCCTGGCCAGCCAGGACGCTGGCGGCAGCCAGATCGCAGATGCCGATGGCGTGCTGGCCTGGCTGCAATGAGTGCCTGTGCAAAGCCTGAACCCAAAGCGCCGCGCGGGCCGCGCGCGCAGACCATCCCCAGTGTGTTCCATCGCCATTCTGAAATTTCCTGGACGTGACCATGAGCCTGCCTGAACCCGCCCGTGCCGCTGCGCCCCAGCCCTTCGATGCCCAGCGCGCCCTGCACATGGGCCGCCAGGCGGTGCAGATCGAAATCGAGCAGCTGCAGGCCCTGCACGCCCGCTTGGGCCAGGCCTTTGCGCAGGCCGTGCAGACCATCTTGCAAAGCCCGGCGCGGGTGATCGTCACCGGCATGGGCAAAAGCGGCCACGTGGGCCGCAAGATCGCCGCCACGCTGGCCTCCACCGGCACGCCGGCGTTCTTCCTGCATCCGGCCGAAGCCAGCCACGGCGACCTGGGCATGGTGACGGCCGCCGATGTGGTGCTGGCCCTGTCCAACAGCGGCGAGAGCGAGGAGCTGGTCAACATCCTGCCTGTCATCCGCCGTCTGGGCGCGCGCGTCATCGCCATGACGGGTCGCCCGCAATCGGCCCTGGGCCGGCACGCCGACGTGGTGCTCGACACCCAGGTGGCGCAAGAGGCCGATCCGCTCAACCTCGCGCCCACGGCCAGCACCACCGTGCAGCTGGCCCTGGGCGATGCGCTGGCCGTGGCCGTGCTCGACGCGCGCGGCTTTCGCGCCGAGGACTTCGCCCGCTCGCACCCGGGCGGCGCGCTGGGGCGGCGCCTGCTCACGCGCGTGCGCGACGTGATGCGCAGCGGCGCGGCCGTGCCGCGCGTTGGCGCGCAGGCCGGCTTTGCCGAGCTGGTGCACGAAATCTCCGCCAAGGGCCTGGGCATGACCGCCGTGGTTGCCGATGGCAGCGATGGCAGTGAGGGCTGCGACGGCCAGGCCGCGCCGGGCCAGGTGCTGGGCATTTACACCGACGGCGACCTGCGCCGCCACATCGAGGCCGGGCTGGACTTGCGCGCCAGCACCGCCGCACAGCTAATGCACGCGCGCCCGCGCAGCATCGGCCCCCAGGCCCTGGCCGCCCAGGCGGCGCAGATGATGGAGGAACACCGCATCACCAGCTTGCTGGTGGTGGACGAGGCCGGCATGCTCATCGGCGTCCTGCACGTGGGCGACCTGATGCGCGCCAAGGTCATTTGAGATTGCCCGTCTGCGCCCCGTGGCGCAGACCCTGTTGTGAATGGAGCTGCCATGCCTGCCATTGCCATTGCACCGCGTTTTGCGCACAGCCTGCTGGTGCAGGCCGAGCCGGTGCGCCTGCTGTTTCTCGACGTCGATGGCGTGCTCACCGACGGCGGGCTGTACTACGGCCCCGAGGGCGAACAGCTCAAGCGCTTTCACACCCTGGACGGCCACGGCATCAAGCTGCTGGCCCAGGCGGGCATCGAGGTGGCCGTCATCACTGGCCGCGACAGCGCCGCGCTGCGCCTGCGGCTGCAGGCGCTGGGGGTGCGCCACGCGGTGTACGGCACCGAGCACAAGCTGCCCGCGGCCGAGCAGCTGCTGCACAGCCTGGGCCTGGGCTGGGCGCAGGCCGCAGCCATGGGCGATGACTGGCCCGATCTGCCTGTGCTCAGCCGCTGCGCCCTGGCCTGCGCCCCCCCGGGCGCGCACGAAGAAGCCAAGGCTCTGGCCCACCACATCACCCAGGCGCCGGGCGGGCAGGGCGCGGTGCGCGAGCTGTGCGACCTGCTGCTGATGGCCGGCGGCCACTACGGCGCGCTGCTGCAGCAGGCCATGGGCAAGCCGGCCTGAGCCGGGCCGCCCGCAGCACCCCAGCCCAGCGAGAACACCGCCATGCCCCAACAGCACAAAGCCAAGCGCAGCCTGCGTTACCGGCTCGACAAGCTCTCCATCTACAGCCCCATGCTGGCCATGGGCCTGCTGGCCCTGGGCAGCTACTGGCTGGTGCGCAACGCGCCGCAGCCCGAAGTGTTCGAGGCCGTGGCGCTGCCGCAGGATGAGCCCGACTACCAGATGCGCGACTTCGTCGTGCGCAACTACACGCCCGATGGGCAGCTGACGCTGGAGCTTTTTGGCCAGCAGGGGCGCCACTACCCGAATGACGACACATTGCAGGTCGATGCGCTGCGCCTGCGGGCCGTGACCGAGGCGGGCGATATCGTCACGGCCACCGCCGATACCGGCACCAGCACCCACACACGCGACCAGCAGCAGTTGCACGTGCGCCTGCAGGGCAATGCCGTGGTCGTGCAGCACGCCAGCGCCAGCAGCCCGCGCATGGAGTTCCGCGGCGAGGAGCTGCAGCTCTGGCCCGACGCGCAGCGCGTGCGCAGCACGCAGCCGGTGCTGCTGCTGCGCGGCCAGGACCGCCTCAGCGGCGAGCGCCTGGACTACGACAGAAAACAGCGCATCACCGAACTGCAAGGCCGTGTGCGCGGCGTGCTGCAGCCCGAGACGACGGCGCGGGCGCGCCCTTGAGGCTGAGAGCGATCTGGAGGGTCGGCACAGAGATCGCGCGCAGCTTCTGCCGCCGCCACCACCACCACCGCATTGGCAGGAATCTTGTTCATGACACACGCCCAATCCCCTTCAACTGCCAGCAAGGCCGTGGCCACGCAGCCAGCGCGGCTGGCCTTCATCACCGGCGCCTCCAGCGGCCTGGGCCAGGCCCTGGCCGAGCACTATGCGCGCCGCGGCTGGCGGCTGGCCCTGGTGGCGCGGCGGCTGGAGCTGATGCAGCAATGGCGCGCGCGCCTGCAACTGCCCGAGGCCGATTGCGCGCTGTATGCGGCCGATGTGTCCGTGCCCGAGCAAATCCGCGCCGCCGCGCAGCAATGCCTGCAGCAGCAGGGCCTGCCCGACGTGGTCATCGCCAGCGCCGGCATCAGCCACGGCATCGACACCGCCGATTGGGACGACCTGGCGCACATGCAGGCCATCTGGGAGACCAACAACCGCGGCCTGGCCGCAACCTTCATTCCCTTCATCACGCCCATGCGCCAGCGCCGCAGCGGCACGCTGGTGGGCATTGCCAGCGTGGCTGGCGTGCGCGGCCTGCCCGGCCACGCGGGCTACAGCGCCAGCAAGGCCGGCGTGATCGCCTACTGCGAGAGCCTGCGCGGCGATCTGCGCGGCAGCGGCGTGCGCGTGGTGACCATCAGCCCGGGCTTCATCGACACGGCCATGACGGCGGGCAACCCGTTTTCGATGCCGTTTCTGATGAGCGCGCCCGACTTCGCCGCCCGCGCCTATGAGGCGATTGAACGGCAGCAAAGCTCGGTCGTCATCCCCTGGCAAATGGGCTGGGTGGCGCGGCTGCTGCGCCGCCTGCCCGATGCCGTCTTCGACTATGCTTTGGCCGGGCGCGGCCGCAAGCCGCGCAAGAAGCCGCAGTGATCGTTGCCGTGCTTTGATGCCGCAGCGGCGCACCGGCAGGGCAGAGCAACAAGGAGGTGCAAGTGGGCAACAGCGTCATCGTATTGGGCGCGGGCATGGTCGGGGTCTGCACCGCCGTGCAACTGGCGCGGCGCGGCGATGCGGTCGTGCTGCTTGACCGCCAGCAGCCTGGGCGCGAGACCTCCTACGGCAATGCCGGTCTGATCCAGCGCGAGGCGGTCGAGCCCTATGGCTTTCCGCAAGGCCTGCTGCCCATCGCCCGGGCCGCGCTGCAGCGCGGCATTGATGTGCGCTACGACTGGGCGGCCCTGCCTGGCCTGGCAGGGCGGCTGGCGCAGTACTGGCGCAACTCCACGCCGCAGCGCTATGGCGCCATCGTGCGCGACTTTGCCCGCTTGATCGAACACGCGCTGCACGAGCACGCCGCGCTGCTGGCCGAGGCCGGCGGCCAGGAGCTGGTGCAGCAAAGCGGTTGGATCAAGGCGCTGCGCGACGAGCGGGCGCTGGCGCTGCTGCAGGCCCATGCCCGCCAGCTCGAGCGCGACTGGGGCGTGCAATCCACCCCGCTGGACCGCGCCGCGCTGCAGGCGCTGGAGCCTGGGCTGCAAGGCGGCTTTGCCGGCGGCCTGCACTGGACGCAGCCCTGGGCCGTGCGCGACCCCGGGGCGCTGGTGCAGCGCTATGCGCAGTATTTCGAGCGCCTGGGCGGGCGCATCCTGCAGGGCGACGCCGCCAGCCTGCAGCCGCAGGGCGCAGGTTGGGCGGTGCAGACGGCGCAAGGGCGCATCGACGCGCAGCAGGCCGTGATCGCGCTGGGCCCCTGGGCCGAGCCGCTGACGCGGCGGCTGGGCTACCGCCTGCCGCTGTTCATCAAGCGCGGCTACCACCGCCACTACCGCAGCCAGGCCCTGCAGCGCCCGGTGCTGGACGCCGACCACGGCTACATGCTGGTGCCCATGCAGCAGGGCCTGCGCCTGACCACGGGGGCCGAGTTTGCGCGGCTTGACTCCCCGGCCACGCCGGTGCAACTGCTCAAGGCCGAGCAGGTCGCGCGCCGCGTCGTGGAGTTGGGTGAGCCCGTGGAGGCCCAGCCCTGGCTGGGCTCGCGCCCCTGCACGGCAGACATGAAGCCCCTTGTTGGCGCTGCGCCGCGCCATCCGGGGCTGTGGTTCCACTTCGGCCATGCGCACCAGGGTTTTACGCTGGGCCCGGTCACTGCCCAGCTGCTGGCGCAGCTGATGCACGGCGAAACTCCGCTGGTCGATCCGGCCCCCTACAGCCCACAGCGTTTTCGCGGCTGATGGCCGCGCTGCGGCAAGGCACAGCGCTTATTCCCCTCAGACCGGTGCAGACCGGCATCCATGCCTTGCTTTTCAAGCCATGGCGACGGCCCGATCCTGCGGCGTCATGCGGCTGGCGCTGGCGCGCGCAGGTGCAATGCGCGGGCCCTCCTGCAGCGCGCGCCGCACCAGCTGCAGCAGCAGCTCAAGCTCTTGCTCATCGAGCCCGAAGTGCGGCGTGAAGCGCAGGGCGTTTTCGCCGCCGTGAATCACGCCCAGGCCATGCTGGCGCAGCCACTGCTCGATGCTGCCCTGGCCGTAGCTTTTGAACTCGGGCGCGAGCTCGCAGGAGAACAGCAAGCCCGTGCCCTGCACCTGGGTGATGGCCCCGCCCAGCTCGGCCTGCAGGGCCTGCAGGCGGGCTACGGCCTGGCTGCCACGGCGGCGGATGTTCTCGCGCAGCGCCGGCGTCATGGCCTGTAGCACGGCGCAGGCCACCTCCAGCGCGCGCGGATTGGCCGTCATGGTGTTGCCATACAGGCCGCGCTGGTAGATGGCGGCGGCCTGCTCGCCCACGGCCAGCACCGACAGCGGGTACTGGCCGGCGTTCAGGGCCTTGGAGTAGGCCTCCATGTCCGGCGGCGCAATGCCTTCGAAGCCCGGGTAGTCGATCAGCGAGAGATAGCCCGTGGCGCGCAGCCCGGCCTGGATGGAGTCCACCAGCAAGAGCGCGCCGTGCGCTGCGGTCAGCGCGCGCGCCCGGTCGTAGAAGGCGCGCGGCACGGCGCGGCCGGGGTTGCCTTCGCCCATCACGGGCTCCATGAACATGGCCTCGATGAACCAGCCCTGGGCCTCTGCCTGGGCGAAGACGGCCTCCAGGGCGGCCAGGTCGTAAGGCGCTACGGTCAGCACCGAGTCTTCGCCACGGTAGCTGGCCAGATGCTGGATGTAGGCTTGGCGGCTGGAGTCGGAATACAGCGCAGGCCGCTCGGTGCGACCGTGGAAGGCGCCCTTGACCACCAGGCGCTTGATGGTCTTGCCAGCATGGCGCGCCCCTGGGTCTGTCTGGCGCTTGGCGTTGATGTCGACGATGCGCGAGGCCAGCGACACAGCCTCGGAGCCCGAATTCAGGCACATGAAATGGCTGTAGGGGCAGGCCCCGGCGCGCTGGCCCACTTCGCGGCGCATGGCGCGCACGAAGCGCAATTGACTCAGGCTGGGCGTCATGATGTTGGCCATGACCTGGGGCCGGGCCATGGCGTCCAGCACGCCCTGCGGGCTGTGGCCCAGGCCCAGCATGCCGTAGCCGCCGCAGTCCAGCAGCACGGCGCCCTTGAGCGTGACCAGCCAGGGCCCGCGCGCGGCAATGGCCACGTAGGGGTTGACGGCATCGCCTGCATAAAAGTTGAGGAAGCCGGCCTGGATGCGGCGCAGCTGCTCGGCCTCGTCGAGCTGCAGCAGCTCTGGAAACTCTGCCGCGATGTGGGCATAGGCAGATGCGGCCTCGGCGATGGCCTCGGTCAGCTCGGGATGGTTGGCGGCCATGCGCTCGATGCAGTCATCGGGCAGGCCCATGGTACTGGCCAGGCCATGGGCGCGCAGCGGCGCCAGGGTGTGCAGTAGGGTCGTCATGGCGTGCTCCTCGCAAAGTCGATGGGGGCGTCGCACAGGCCGTAGCTTGGGCGTGCGTTTGTCTGCCTGACATTTTCCAAATCAAATCGTCGTTTTCAACCCATTCTTACGACGAAAAATATGGATTTTTCGTCAGAATAACGAGATTTTGATGTCGAAATGATCGGGGCAAGCCATGGACGAGCAGGATGGGCAATTACTGAATTTGTTGCGCGAGAACGCGCGCGCCTCGATCGCTGAGCTGGCGCGGCGCTTGAAGCTGCCGCGCACCACTGTGCAAAGCCGCATGCAACGCCTGCAGCGTGAGGGCGTGATTGCCGGCTATACCGTGCGTGTCAGCGACGAGAGCGAGCGCGGCCACATTCGCGCGCACATCATGGTCCAGCTGGCCCCGCGGCAAATGCCCAGCGTGGCCAGGGCCTTGCATGGCCTGCCTGAAGTGCGGGCGCTGTATTCGGTCAGCGGGGCCTCGGATCTGATCGCGCTGGCCGTTGCCCCCACGGTGCAGGCCATGGATGAGCTGACCGACCGCATCGGCATGCTCGATGGCGTGGAGCGCACGACCACGGCCATCATCCTCTCCACCAAATTCGAGCGCTGAAAGGGCGGCATCAGGCCACAGTCATCAGCTGGCCGCAGGCATGAAAAAAGCCTGGCGCAAGGGCCAGGCTTGTGAAGCAATTGCAATGCCGGCAGGGCAGAAGCTGCTGCGATGTGCGCCGCTCCTGCCAGGCAAGGCGCCATTACGGACGCACGACAATCATGTTCTTGACGTTTTTCACGTGCTTGACGCCAGCGGCGATCTGGCCAGCTTGGTCTTTTTCGTGCTGCGACTTGGCAAAGCCCGACAGTTGCACCTCGCCGTTGAGGGTTTCAACGCTGATGGCCACTGCAGAAGTGGTGGGATCCTCAGCCAGCTTGGCCTTGACGGCTGTGGTGATGCCTGCATCGTCGATGTAGGCGCCAACGGTTTGCTGGTCGCGGGCCACGGCGCAGCCGGTGGCTGTGACGGCGGCAATGCCCAGTGCTGCAGCCAGAGCCAGGGCTTGAGTCAGTCGTGTAGCGGTCATGGGGTTCTCCTCTATTGTGTGGAAGTAAGGCGGGGATGCATGGCAACCCCCGCGTGGTTGTAATCGCAGATTCAGCGGCCGCGGCGACCGGTCAGCAGCAAAGTCAGAATGGCGCCTGTGGCGGCCGCCATGAGCAGCGACTTGCCCGGCTTTTCAACCACATAGCGGTTGGTGGCTTCGCTGAGCTCTTGCACGCGTTGACGTGCGCGCTCGCTGGTATCGGCGACCAGGTTGATGCTTTGCGTGGCCACGTCCAGTGCCTTGTGTGCCAGCGCGTCAATGGCAGGGTCGGAGCGTTGATGCAGGCTGCGCACGGAGTGCTCGGCCTTCTCCAGGCCAGAATCGATGGCCTTGCGAGCTTGATTGAGACCGCGCTCAACGCTATCCAGGGCCTTGTCGGTCAGATCCTGCGCGGTGTCTGCAGCCTTATCAACGCCTTTTTCAATGGCCTGCACGCTCTGGGAGGCTGCTTTGCGCACGGTTGCTTCTGCCTCGTCGGCAGCATTTTGAACTGGGGTTTTGTTTTGTGTATTCATTGAAGATCCTTTTCTGATTTTTTGCTGATTTTTCGCAAAGCTGTTTTTATTTGGATGTGCGCAAAGGGGTATTGCCCCTGAAATGCGATTCAGTCTTAATTCTGCCTGATCGCATGCATCCACTCTATGGGGTATGTGAAGTTATTTTCGGATGGCATTCAGAACGAATGTCACAACGGCGAAAATAATGAATACGAAGAACAGAATCTTTGCGATCTCAGAAGCGCCTGCGGCAATGCCAGTGAAGCCAAAGAGCGCGGCAACCAGTGCGATGACAAAGAAGATCACTGCATTAGCGAAGCATGGGATGTCCTTTCTTTTCTCAGCCAAAAACGAAAACACATTGTACAGGCAATGAAAAATCTGAGGTAAAAATATGTTTTTTAAAAATGGTGTAATAGGCGAATCTTTGAGTGCATCCAAATTTGTGGTGCGGTCAAATTCGCGGCAGGCCTCAGCGTATGGCCTCTGAAATGTGACTGGAATGTAAAAATGCGAGGCCAGCCATTGAAGTGCCAGAACATATGCCCAATTGTGGCGCGGCATGGCTTGCTGAGGCTCTGGGCGCTCAGATGTCAAGTCACGTCAGGCTTATTGACCAGGAGGTGAATGTGAATGGATTGATGACAACAATTGTTAGCACTTTTTTACTTTTGCTGGGCCTGATGTTGGGCGCTGCACTGTTTTTTGTTCTCATGTTTGTGATGGCTGGCGCTTGGCTGGTCTTTAAGGTGCGTCAGCTTTGGGCCCGGTGGCTGGGGCGCGAGCCGAAAACCGTCTGGCAAGGGGCTCGCTTTGACCCGAGAAATGGCTTTCGGCGTGCTTATGCTGCAGCCCAGCGCCCGGGGTTGCGCCGTCGGTCGGGGGGGATGCCAGGCCGCACACAGGCCGCGGATGTGACGGATGTCACGCCTCGCCCGCCTGCACAGTGAGCGCTTGTTCCAGGCTTCGGCGCGAGTGGGTAAAAGCGTTCTGCAACTGCAGTGGGCTGCAGCGCCGCAGACCGCTCAAACCTGCGCATGGTGCGCTCAGTGCGGATGCTTTTGAGCCGGCTCTGAGGTTGAAGGCGTTGTCCCATTGCGGCCAGCGCGCCTGATCGAACGAACGCGTTTTTGCATGTGGCAATTCGAGTTGGATACGCTGCTGGGCTGGCTGGCGTTGCCTGAGTATGGCTTGTCCACGGTGTTCGCTGTGGCCTTGCTGTCGGCCACGTTGCTTCCTCTGGGGTCGGAGCCGGCGGTGTTTGGCCTGGTGCAGCTCAATCCAGCGTTGTTCTGGCCGGCTGTATTGGTGGCTACGCTGGGCAATACCCTGGGGGGCATGCTCAGCTGGTGGATGGGCAGCGCAGCGCAGCGCGCCGTGCAGCGTAAGCGCTCGCTGAATGATGGGGCGGTCAAGCATGTCAGGGCGTTGCGCTGGCTGCAGCGCTTTGGCCCTAAGGCCTGTTTGTTGAGTTTTCTGCCAGTGGTCGGCGATCCCTTGTGTGCGGTGGCCGGCTGGTTGCGCTTGCCGCCAGCGCAGTGTGCGGCGTACATGGCGTTGGGCAAGCTGTTGCGCTATGTGGTGATGACGTGGCTGCTGTTGCAGGCTTCCCAGGCTGGCCAGAGTTGGCTGGGAGGCTGATGACCCGAGCAAAAATCTCTGCAGGGCCAAGCAAGTGCTTGAGGGGTGGGCAATGAAGGGGTGTTTCAAAGCCTTGCCGGCCAGCTCAAGCCGGCTTTTTTCGACTCCGGACTGTGAACCCAAGGTTTTGAACAGGCGCTCGATGGGCGGCAGTCTAGAGGGGGGTGCCCCATCGTCCAATCCCTTGAAGCGGACAGGCCTCGCCTGATTGGGCAATGAAAAAACCGCAGACCCGGTCAGGGACTGCGGTTTTTTGCTTGGTGCTACTGATCCCTGGGGCTTAGGATGCCATGGCCTCTTCGTAGCGGCGCGCCACTTCGGCCCAGTTCACGACGTTGAAAAACGCGCCAATGTAGTCAGGGCGGCGGTTTTGGTACTTCAGGTAATAGGCGTGCTCCCACACATCCAGGCCCAGGATGGGGGTATTGCCAGAGCCAATGCCGGCCATCAACGGGCTGTCTTGGTTGGCGCTGCTTTCCACCAGCAGCTTGCCGCTCTTGTCGCTGGACAGCCAGGCCCAGCCGCTGCCAAAGCGCGTCTGTGCGGCCTTGGTAAAGGCTTCTTTGAAGGCCTCGAAGCCACCCAAATCGCGCTCGATGGCCTGCGCCAGCGCGCCGCTGGGTTGACCGCCGCCGCCTTGTCCGGTCGGAGCCATCACCGTCCAGAACAGGCTGTGGTTGGCATGGCCGCCGCCATTGTTGCGTACGGCAGTGCGAATGCCTTCAGGCAGCTTGTCCAGTTGCTGGATCAGGGCCTCGGCGGCCTGACCGTCAAACTCCGTGCCTTTGACGGCGGTGGCCAGGTTGTTGATGTAGGCCTGATGGTGCTTGGTGTGGTGGATTTCCATGGTTTGCGCATCGATGTGCGGCTCCAGGGCATCGTAGGCGTAGGGCAGGGCAGGCAGTGTGTAGCTCATGTGTCGTCCTTTTGTGGTTGGTTGTGAATGGGCGATGAATTCGGGGCCGATGGCGACCCCGCATCTGCGCCGTAGCCAAGCGAGATGTGGCTGCTGAAGACTGCAGGATTCTAGCGGGACAGAAAAAGCGCGGGCTCCGGTGGGGCTGTTGCCGCAGATGCTGAGGCTCGCGTTTGTTCAGGCAAAGATGGTGACAAGCCCCCCTTCGGGTCAGGCTATGTATGAGTTTGTAGCAATCAAAGCCGTCTGATTGCAGATTTATTCTCGTAGCTGAAAGGAATTCACACATCAAAGACTCGAAAAAGTTCCTTTCTGCCAAGTTTGTTTTTGCAACCAGTTGTGCTTCCAGTAGCATATGCGACTTGCTTGTATCAGGGAGAGTCGGGCGCTGCTGCCCGGCTCAGGAATGGGGCTGCGCAAGTTTGAGTGATGTGTTTTTATTGCATCTTTTTGCAATTGACTGTTGCAGGAGCTCATGTGCAAAGAGCGCAGCAGATGGCGGCCCCATTCATTTTTCACAGTCGAAAGGACTTTCTTTGATGACGAAGATCAACTCACCCAGGCCGGGCAGGCTGTGGCAGTTGAGTGCAACGGCTGCCGCTTTGTGGCTGGCCGTGGCGCTGCCGCAGGCGCATGCCGCGGTCAAGGAGCTGACTGTGGCCGTGGCGGCCGATGGCACCGCCGGCTGGGACCAGTCAGCTCAGGACAGCGTGCCAGGCTATGACTCGGGGCCGAGCAATGGCAGGGTACGCACCAATGATGAAGTGCATTACCAGGTGGCTGTCAGCACCGATCCGCAGCCCGACAGCAACGTCACGATCGTCAGTGCGCTGCCCGCTGGCGGCTTTGCCGAATGGCTGGCCTTGCCCAGCCAATGTACCGGGGCGGGTTCGGCCATCTCTCAGGACAAGCAGACGCTCACGTGTGTGTTGCCCAGCATTGCCGCTTCGACCACGGAGAACGTGATTCTGCGCGCCTTCGTGCGCGGCAGCGTCACCAAAAATGGCGATACCTTGCAGGCGCCAGCCACTACGCTGACCTCGGCGGCGGTGACGGCGCCTTTGCAGCCGGTCAGCAATGCCAATTCCATCGACATTACCGCTGCGCCCTTTTACGACGCGGTGGTGCAGATGAGCTATTCGGGCAACCCAAGGGCCTATGGCTTTTCTGTCAACAACGGCCCGAACAACGAGGATGGCACATTCCATCGTCCTTTGATTGGCTTGCGCGCCGCCCACCCGGCCGGTTGGGGCCGCAAGGGCGTGGAGCGCCTGCAAGGCGACGTGACCATCAATGTGGACATTTCCGGCTATCCCGCAGGCACCCAGCTGGACAATTGGCACGTTGCAGGGGCTGGCGAGCACGGGGGCGCTTCGGGTAGTTTTATCAGCAGCGCCTGTGGCAGCCCTCTGAACGGCTGGCCCAGCCATGAGAACGGCAGTTCCATCAACCTGTATCAAAGGGTGGGGGATACCGGCGCAGCCTATAACGGCACGGAAACCTATGTTGTGCCCAATGGCGGCAGCTGCGCGGTGACGGCGGCGGGCAACCAGCTGGCAGTGACTATCAGCGGGATGGACACCAATCTGCTGCGCCGCCCGACCTTGCTGCGCGGTGGCCTGGACATCAGCAACGATCCGGCTTGGTGGGTCAGCAACAAGGCTTTGGTGCTGTGGACGCCGTTGACTTCTTATACGCCCAGTGTTTCGACTCCGCACAAGATCAAGCTGCTGAACTACCAAGGCGCTTCGGTCAGTGGCCAGCCGATTGCCGGTGTCAGCGCCGTGAGCAACAACGCGGGCAATGACGAAGCCGCTTACGACATGGTGCGTCAGCCTGAGGGCACCATGAGCAAGATCTACACCCCGGACTCCCGCCCAGGCGCGCCTTACGGCACGTTCAAAGACCCTGGCCAGGATGGGGATCACCATGTCAATTACATGGCTGCGGGCCAGGTGGTGGCTTCGCGCCTGAGCATTGTCAACAAAGGTCCCGAGCCCTTGCTGGGGATTTCGGCCTGTGAAGTGATCGACCGCACGGCATTCGATCTCTCCATGGGGGCTGAACTGGTGCCGGGCGCAGACTTTGAAGCGCAGATTCAGGGCGATGCAAGCCTGGTAACACGCATTCGTTACGGCAAGCTCAAAAATGGCAGCCGTTATTTCGCCAGCACCGATTCGTCATCGGGCCCGCTGGACAATGGCGAGCCCGGCGCGTCTGAATACGGTGGTGGTGGCGGTGGTAGTGGCACGTTGCACTATTGCGCTGACAGCAACACCGATATCGAGTGGCACGACAGCCTGGCAGCCGTGGGCGAGGACTTGGTTTATGTGCGCGCCGACATTGAGGCGCTGCCCCCTGGGCAGAGCGCCTATCTGTTTGTGCGCGGCCTGAAGCTGCGCAAAACTTGGGCGGCCGACATCGAAGTCAAGAGCGGTCGCGGGGCGGGCACCACACGCCAGGCCGGCCAGAGCATTGCTGCAGGCAGTCTGATCCGCAACCGTGCCACAGGCCGGGCCGACAACTACGACTTTGAACGATACAACTACCGTGAGCACTTGGAGGTCGTGCCTTCGCTGACCTACTCGCGCGTGACCAAGACCGTCAAGGGCCACACCAATGTCAACGATTTGCCGGTGATTTCCGCTGGCGATCAGGTGCGCTATGTGCTGCAGCCGCGTTTCTCGACGCAAATGCCGCAGGTCGATGCGCCCTATACGGTGACCGACATCCTCCCGCCTGGCCTGAGCTACGTGGTTGGCAGCGCCACGGTGGCTGGCGTTGCGCGTGAGCCTGCGATCCAAACCGACACCCCGGCGGCTGGCTTTACCACGCTGACTTGGGACTTGGGCACGAAAAAGCCGTTCCTGGGGCAAGACAACAGCGACGGCGCCAAGCTCGAAACCATTGAGTTTGCCGCCCAGGTGGCAGTCACTGCCGCTGCCAACAGCACCTTGCGCAATTACGCCGCCGTCAGCGGCGGGGCCAATGACGACAAGGCCGATTGCAGCTTCAGCGCCGTGGCGCCGATCGGCTATGGCAACTGCCTCAAGGCCGCGCATACCGATATCCTGGTGCAAGTGCCTGCTCGGGTCAGCTTGAGCAAGACCTTGGCCAGCGGCGCTGGCTCCATCCAACCGGGTCAGAACTTCCAGTACCGCATCGCCTACAGCTCTGACCTGCCAGTGGCGGCGGCAGACGTGCCCGATCTGATCGACATCCTGCCCTATGTGGGTGACGACCAGAGCGACCCTGCCCGCAGCTTCACGGGCCGCAGCCCGGCCACGGTGATGCAAGCTGGCGCCTACCGCCTGACCCAAGTGGATGTGGCGCATGGCGAGGCGGTGTACTACACCAACCGCGCGCCTGGCGAAATTCACAACAATCCGCGCGATCCCAGCAATGCCATTCCAGGCGGGGCCACCAAATGGTGCCTGAGCACCGAGTTCGGCACTGCGGGCTGCCCGGCAGACATCGGCGCGGCCACCGCCGTGCGGATCAATCCGCCTGCGGGCATGACCATGACCGCAGGTCAGCAGTATCCGGTGATGCTGCACTTTGCGACCAATCCGGCCATCGCCCAGCAAAATGACATCTACAACAACAGCGTTGGCGCACTCTCGCCAGATGCTTCGGCCAGCGGCCTGCAGTTCATCTATGCATTGGCCAATGAAAGCGTGCGCATTCAGGGCGGCGTCAACAGCCTGACGGGCAAGGTGTACGTCGATCGCAACGACAACGGCCAGGTAGAGGTGGGTGACGACGGCATCCCGAACAACAAGCTGGTGCTGTATGCCTGCACGGTCGGCCCCAATGGCACGGTGGATACCACCGATATGGGCACGACCCTGCCGCCCGTTTGTGCGGGCGACGACATTCTGGTGACCTACCCGGAAACCCTGACCAACGGCAATGGCGAGTACCAGTTCACCGGCTTGCAAAACGGCCTGTACAAAGTGGTGCAGCCCGATCAACCGGCTGGTTACTACGATGGCAAAACGACCCCTGGCACTGGCCCTGCCGCGGCGGGTGTTGCCACCGTCCAAGGCATGACCCCCAGCGCCATTACAGGCATCCTGCTTGATGGCGGCGTGGACGCTGTGAACTACAACTTCGGCGAGCTGCTGCCCACGATCGAGGCGCATGGCGACGACCTGGGTCGCTACAACGCGGCCACAGGGGGCGTAACGCCTTCCGTGCTGGGCAACAATGGCAGCGGCGCGGACAAAGCCGATGGCGCAGATGCCACGCTGGCGAACGTGACGCTGACACAGTTGCTTGCGTCGAACCCGGGCGTAGCGCTGAACCCTGCCACGGGCCAGATTGAAGTGATTGCGGGTGCGCCCGTGGGGGCTGCCACGGTGGAGTACGAAATCTGCCTGGTGAGCCACCCGACAGTCTGCGCGAAGGCGACGGAGACGGTGCACGTGGTGTCGATCGACGCTGTTGATGACAACATGGGCGAGCACAATTTCAGTGCAAGCAACCCGATCACCACGCCTTCCGTGCTGGCCGACAACAGCGGCAATGGCGGCGACAAGGCCAACGATCAGCCGGCAGTGATCGGCACGAACGTGACGCTGACGCCGGGCACGCCGTCGAACGCTGCGCTGACGATGGACGCTGCCACTGGCGTGATCACAGTGGCTGCAGGTACTGCGCCTGGTACGTACACCTACCCCTACACGATCTGCCTGCACCCTGCGACGAACCCTGCAACTTGCGACACTGCGACCGCGACGGTGGTGGTCAAAGGCGTGATTGCAGCAGTGGACGACAATATGGGTGAGCACAACTACAGTGCGACGAACCCGATCGTGACGCCGTCGGTGGTTGCTGATAATGGTTCGGGCGTGGATACGGCCAACGGCCAGCCGGCAGTGATCGGCACGAACGTGACGCTGACGCCGGGCACGCCGTCGAACCCCGCGCTGACGATGAATGCCACCACTGGCGTGATTACAGTGGCTGCGGGTACTTCTCCTGGTACGTACACCTACCCCTACACGATTTGTCTGCATCCTGCGACCAATCCTGCGATCTGTGCCACTGCGACCGCGACGGTGGTGGTCAAAGATGCTGCGGAGGTGAGCCTGACGAAGGAGGTGGACAAGGCCGATGCGTCTGTGGGCGACGAAGTGACGTTCACGATCACGGTGATCAACAATGGCCCCTCGGCGGCGCAAGCGGTGTCGGTGAGCGAGCAGTTGCCAAGTGGTTACACACTGGTGAGCGCCACGCCGAGCGTGGGCGCGTGGAATGCGCCGACGTGGACGGTGGGCAACCTGGCGGAAGCTGCCGTCGAAACGCTGACGGTGAAGGCGACGGTGAACGCCACGGGCGACTATGCGAACACCGCAACGGTGAGCAGCACGACGACCCCGGGCGATGACCCGAGCAACAACAGCGATACGGCCACGGTGACCCCGAAAGCTAAGGCGGATGTGCGTCTGAGCAAGACAGTGGACAAGGCCGATGCATCTGTGGGCGACGAAGTGACGTTCACGATCACGGTGACCAACGACGGCCCGTCGACTGCGCAAGCGGTGACGGTGAACGAGCAGTTGCCGAGCGGCTACACGCTGGTGAGCGCCACGCCTGGCGTGGGCAACTACACCGCCCCGACGTGGACGGTGGGCGACTTGGCCAATGCTGCGAGCGCGACGCTGACGGTGAAGGCGACGGTGAACGCCACGGGCGACTATGCGAACACC
The DNA here is from genome assembly GCF_002285265.1 of Vandammella animalimorsus. Taxonomy (GTDB): domain Bacteria; phylum Pseudomonadota; class Gammaproteobacteria; order Burkholderiales; family Burkholderiaceae_C; genus Lampropedia. The sequence continues at coordinate 11,826 of NZ_NSJB01000009.1, read as the reverse complement.
GCAACGGTGAGCAGCACGACGACCCCGGGCGATGACCCGAGCAACAACAGCGGCACGGCGACGGTGACGGCCAAGGCAACGGTAAAGGCCGTGGACGACGACATGGGCACGATCCCCAGCACGGGCGGCAAGACGCCGTCGGTGGTGGCCGACAACAACGGCAATGGCGGCGACAAGGCCAATGGCCAACCGGCAGTGATCGGCACGAACGTGACGCTCAAGCCGGGCACGCTGCCCAATCCGCCGGCCACGGGCGGTCTGGAAATGAATCCGGACGGCACCATCACGGTCAAGGCGGGCACGCCTGCGGGCACGTACGAATACCCGTACGAAATCTGCCTGCTGGCCCCGAACGACACGGTGTGCAGCCCTGCGAAAGCCACGGTGAAGGTCAACCCGACCGTCCAGGCCGTGGACGACGACATGGGCACGATCCCCAGCACGGGCGGCAAGACGCCGTCGGTGGTGGCCGACAACAACGGCAATGGCGGCGACAAGGCCAATGGCCTGCCGGCAGTGATCGGCACGAACGTGACGCTCAAGCCGGGCGCGCTGCCCAATCCGCCGGCCACGGGCGGTCTGGAAATGAATCCGGACGGCACCATCACGGTCAAGCCGGGCACGCCTGTGGGCACGTACGAATACCCGTACGAAATCTGCCTGCTGCCAGCGACCACGCCTGCGACCTGCTCGAATGCAGTCGCCACGGTGAAGGTCAACGATGTGAACGTGGACTTGCAGGTGATCAAGTCGGTGGACAAGCTCGCGCCGAACGTGGGCGAGACCGTGCGCTTCACGCTGGAGGTGAAGAACCTGGGGCCAGTCGATGCGACGGGCGTCAAGGTGGAGGACCGGCTGCCCTCTGGCTATGAGTTCGTGGCGGCGCAGAGCCCAGCCTACGATGCAGCAACGGGCGTGTGGACGCTGGGCAATCTGGCCAACGGCGCCAGCGCCTCGCTGTGGATTGATGCCAAGGTCAAGCCTGCGGGCGAGTACCGCAACACGGCCACGGTGGACAGTGACCAGAGCGACGTGGTGCAGAGCAACAACAGCTCAAGCGTGCAGCCTGCGCCAGTGGGCGCGCCCAGCGCCAGCCCGGTGCCGGTGCCTGCCAATGCGCCATGGGCCTTGCTGCTGATGGTGTTGGCGGTGCTGATGATGGCGCGTCAGGGGCGGTTGGGTCGCCGCTGATCGGCGCCAGTGACTAAAAAAGGCCTTGAAGGAGTTGTTTGCCTTCAAGGCCTTTTTTCCGTCAGGACTGTCATCGCCACTATCGCGGCAAATGAGAGCAAGGTATGGGAATTTTCAATTGGCTGCTGGGCAAGGGCGCTTCAGCGCGGGCGGTGGCGAAAAAGCATGCGGCCATCGACGAGGGGCTGTGGCGCCAGCAGCTGGCGGCGTTGCCGTTTTTGCATGGGCTGGACGGGCAGGAGCTGCAGCGCCTGCGCCAGCATTGCGCCTGGTTTCTGGCCAGCAAGAGGTTCGACGGCGTGCAGGGCCTGCAGGTCACGGACGCCATGGCGCTGGGCATTGCTTTACAGGCCTGCCTGCCGATCCTGAATCTGGGCACACAGTGGTATGAGGGCTGGACGGGTATCGTCGTCTACCCAGGCGCGTTCGTGACGCGGCATGCGCAAGTCGATGCCGCTGGCGTGGTGCATGCCATGGACGAGCCCAGCTATGGCGAGGCCTGGGAGGGCGGGCCGCTGGTGCTGGCCTGGGAGCAGGCCCGGCCCGGCCAGCAGGAGTCGCCTGGCCAGCTCGGCCAGCGCATGAACGTGGTCATCCATGAGTTCGCGCACAAGCTGGACATGGCCCATGGCGCGGCCGATGGCATGCCGCATCTGGGAGGTACAGGGATTGACCCGGCGCACTGGCAGGCGCAGCTGATGGGCGGCTGGCGGCGCCTGGGCCGGGCGCTGGACATGTTGGATGCGGCCATGCCCCCGGATGTGGACCCCGATTCGCCCCAGGGGCAGGCGCTCTACGACGGCCTGCCGCTGGACCCTTATGCGGCCACCGATCCGGCGGAGTTCTTCGCCGTCAGCTCCGAGAGTTTTTTCACCGAGCCGCAGCGGCTGCAGCAATGGCAGCCAGCGTGGTATGCGCTGCTGCGCGCGTTCTATCGGCAGGATCCGCTGGCCCGCCTGGGCGGGCGGCGGTAGAGCCTGCGCGACTGATCTGCGGGGCTCTAAAGCTCGCCCCAGCGGGTGTGCAGGGTAACGAGCGGGTAAGGATTGTCGGGCCCCAGGCCACCCATCAGCAGCGCGCTGGCAATCAGGTACAGCAATACGGCGCGCTGCTCGGCCAGAGCGTGCGCCAGGCGCGTGCGCAGCGGCGCATCGCACAGGCACAGCAGCATGACGGCCAGGTACAGATTGCAAATGGCCCAGGCCCACCAGCGGTAGAAGTCGATCGAGACGGCATACAGCAGGCAGGGCGCCAGGCAGGCCAACAGCCATGCGCGCCAGAGGATGGGGCGCGCCGGCGCTGGCGCAGCAGCTGAAACCGAGGCCGAGGCCGAGGCAGGTATGGGCGCGGCAGCAGGCTGCCGCCCGGCCTGCCACAGCAGCCAGGCATGGGGCAGCAGACACAGCAGCAACAGCTCCAGGTGGTAGTAGAGCTGGCGCACATCGCCCAGGCGCTGCAGGCTGAGCTGCACGTTGTGCCGCAGGCCGCCCTGGTAGGGCACGGCGTAGGACTCGGCCACCAGCCAGCCGCCAGCGCGGGCCTGCTGGCGGGCGAAATCCTCGGCAAAGTCCAGTGGCTCGCGCGCGCCCAGCGCGGCAATCAGCACGGCGGCCAGCGCGCTCAGGGCGGCGCAGGCCAGAATCCAGCCACGCGCGATCGGGCCCTGGCGGTAATGCCACCAGGTCAGCAGCAGCGGGATGAACAGCAGCAGCGCCGCCTCATGCACCAGCAGCGCCAGCAGATTCAGCGGCAGCACCAGGGCCAAGGCCAGCGCCGGGCGCTGCACGGTGGCCAGCAGCGCCATGCCTGCCAGCGCCAGCGCCAGCAACAGGTGGTCGAGTCGGCCCGCGTCGATCAGCCAGTGCTGCCAGGTGGCCGAGCTGCTGGCAAACACCAGCGCCAGCCAGGCCATGCCGCTGTGGCGCCCGCTGCGCTGGTACAGCCGCCACAGCAGCAGGCTGGCGCCCAGCCAGAAGGCGGCGCTTAGGCCCAGGCTGATGTGGCGCAGCGTGGCGTGCGTGGGTGCAAGCCCGGACAGCCGCAGCAGCTCACCGGCCAGGCCGCGCTTGACGAAGCCTTGCGTGTAATCGAAATACCAGGCGGTGTGGGCATAGACGGGCTCCCACCAGGGCAGCGAGCGCGCCAGCGCCAGGGTCGAGATCAACAGGTACAGCAGCACCCAGCCGGCGCTGCGCCAGCGGCCCGCGCTGGCGCTGGGCGGCGCGGGGGGCTCGGATGCGCTGCGGCCAGGCACGGGCGCGGTGCTCCAGGCAGGCGGTGGGCGGAGGCGGCCGCGTTCAGGCGAAGCGGCGCACTTCGCCAGCGCCGAACAGGTTGCTGATGGCGCGGGCCGAGAGCGTGGGGTGCTGGGCATCCTGGCCGACGGTCTCGCTGTAGTGCCAGGTCATGGCGCATTTGTTGCCCGCAGCGGGCGAGACCTGCACCTGCGGCGCCTGGCCGGGCTGGCCGGGCTGCAGTTGCACGGCCGAGGTGATGAACACGTACTTGAGGTCGTCCTCCAGGCTGGCCAGCAGTTCGTAGTCCTCGGGCTGGGCGCTGATGGTGATGGCCGCTTGCAGCGATGCGCCGAGCTGGCCGCTGGCGCGCACGGTTTCGATCTCCTTGTTGGCCACGTCGCGGATGGCGCGGATGCGGCCCCACTTGGCGAGCAACTGGTCGGCGCTGGCGGTGACGGGGATGTCGTAGAAAGTCTCGATGAAGATGCTCTCGCTCTGGCCGGGGGCGAAGATGGGCCAGGCCTCCTCGGCGGTGAAGGAGAGGAAGGGCGCCATCCAGCGCAGCATGGCGTGGGTGATGTGCCACAGCGCGGTTTGCGCGCTGCGCCGCGCCAGGCTTTTCTCCTGGGTGACGTAGAGCCGATCCTTGAGCACGTCCAGATAAAACGCGCCCAGCTCCTCGGAGCAATAGACCTGCAATTTCGCCACCACGGGGTGAAATTCATAGACGTGGTAGTGCGCCAGGATCTCGCGCTGCAAGGCGGCGGCGCGCGCCAGGGCGTATTGGTCGATCTCCAGCATTTGCTCCAGCGGCACGGCGTCGCGCGAGGGGTCGAAATCGCTGGTGTTGGCGAGCAAAAAGCGCAGCGTGTTGCGGATGCGGCGGTAGGCATCGACGACGCGGGCGAGGATTTTCTCGTCGATGGCCAAATCGCCCGAGTAGTCGGTCGAGGCCACCCACAGGCGGATGATCTCCGCGCCCAGCTTGTTGCTGACCTGCTGCGGCGCGACGGTGTTGCCCAGGGATTTGCTCATCTTCTTGCCCTGGCCATCGACGGTGAAGCCGTGCGTGAGCAGGCCCTTGTAGGGCGCGCGGCCATTGAGCGCCGAGGACAGCAGCAGCGAGGAGTGGAACCAGCCGCGATGCTGGTCGTGCCCTTCCAGGTACAAATCGGCCTCTTGACCGCTGTGGTGGCCCACGGCGGCGTGCGTGCCGTGCAGCACGTGCGAGAAGGTGGAGCCGGAGTCGAACCACACATCCAGCACGTCGTTGAGCTTGTTGTAATGCGGCGCGTCCTCGGGGCCGAGGATGTCCTCGGCGCTGGCGCGGCTCCAGGCCTCGATGCCGCCTTGCTCGACGATGGCAATGGCCTGGTCGAAGATTTCCATGGTGCGCGGGTGCAGCTCTTCGGTCTCCTTGTGCAGGAAGAAGGGCAGCGGCACGCCCCAGTTGCGCTGGCGCGAGATGCCCCAATCGGGCCGGTTGGCGATCATGTCGTGCAATCGCGCCTTGCCGTTGGCGGGGTAAAAGCTGGTTTGCTCGATGGCGGCCAGCGCCGTCTGGCGCAGCGTCATGGGCGGCTGCTCCTGGGCAAACAGGCCCTGGCCTTCGTCCATGCGCACAAACCATTGCGCCGTGGCGCGGTAGATCACCGGCGATTTGTGGCGCCAGCAATGCGGGTAGCTGTGCGTGATGGGCTGCGTGGCCAGCAGGCGCCCGGCGAGCTTGAGCGCATCGAGGATGACGGGCACGGCCTTCCAGATGTGCAGGCCGCCAAAGAGCGGGAAGTCCTGCGCGTACACGCCGCCCGCCTGCACGGGGGTGAGGATTTCGTTGTGCTTGAGGCCGTAGCCCAGGCAGGAATAAAAGTCGTCCACGCCATAGGCGGGCGCGGAGTGCACGATGCCGGTGCCGTCCTCGGCGGTGGCGTAGTCGGCCAGGATCACGGGCGAGAGGCGGCGGTAGCCCGCATCGGCGTCGTAGAGCGGGTGCTCGAAGGGCAGATCGGCCAGGGCCTTGCCTTGCGCGGTGGCGATAACTTCGCCCGTCAGGCCAAAGCGCTCCATGCATTTCTCTACCAGCACGCGCGCCAGGATCAGATAGCCCCGGGCGGTATCGACCAGCGCGTACTCGATCTCGGGGTTGAGGTTGAGCGCCTGGTTGGCCGGGATCGTCCAGGCCGTGGTGGTCCAGATCACGGCAAACGCATCCTTGGCCGCATCGGGCAGGGCCGGCAGGCCAAAGGCTGCGGCCAGGCGGGCGCGGTCGTGGGCCTTGAAGGCCACGTCCAGCGTGTCCGATTTCTTGTCGGCGTATTCGATCTCGAACTCGGCCAGCGAGGATTGGCAATCAAAGCACCAGTACACGGGCTTGAGGCCGCGGTAGAGAAAGCCGCGCTCCATCACCTTTTTCAGCACGCGCAGCTCGCCCGCCTCGTTGGCGTAGTTCATGGTTTTGTAGGGCTGCTCCCAATCGCCCAGCACGCCCAGGCGCTTGAAATCGGCCATTTGCTGGGCGATTTGCTCCTGGGCAAAAGCGCGCGCCTTGGCCTGCATGTCGTCGCGGCTGAGGTTGCGCCCGTGCAGCTTTTCAATCGCGTTCTCGATCGGCAGGCCGTGGCAATCCCAGCCGGGCACGTAGGCCGCATCAAAGCCTTCGAGCTGGCGCGACTTGACGATCATGTCCTTGAGGATTTTGTTGACCGCGTGGCCGATGTGGATCTGCCCGTTGGCATACGGCGGCCCGTCGTGCAGCACGAACAGCGGCCGCCCCTTGCGCGCCGCGCGCAGCTTCTGGTAGAGGCCGCCTTCCTCCCACTGCTGCACCCATTGCGGCTCACGCTTGGGCAAATCGCCGCGCATGGGGAAGGGGGTATCGGGCAGGTTGAGCTTGCTGCGGTAATCGGTGGGGGCGGAGTGGTCGGAAGACATGGCGTGAGCGGAACGTGATCTCGGGCCGGGCAGGGCGAGCCCAGGCGGCGCGGCGCGTTCAGGCTCTGAACAGGCCAGCCATGGCGGCGTCCGCCAATGCAGCAAGCCCGCGCTGCGCGCGCAAAAAGGCCCGATTCTACCTGCCGACACCCCTGTGCCGGGATCGCTGGCGGGCCAGGATTGTCAATGGGCTGCAGGCGTCAAGGCCAGGGGCGTCAAGGTCACGGGTCGTGCGTCACTCATCCGTTGGCTCCGGCTCGCCCCTGTCCTTGCCCAGCTGCAGCCCGGCGGCGTACAGCAGCTTGCGCGATGCGCCCGTGAAGTGGGCCGCAGCGCGCGCGGCGCTTTTGAGGGGGATGTCTTCCGCCAGCAGCAGCTGCAGCAGGCGCAGGGCCTCGGGCGGCGGGCCTTCCGGGGCGGCGGCCTGTGCCGGCGCGGCGTCCGGGTGCACGATCACGACGAACTCGCCGCGCTGTCGCATGGGCTCGGCCGCCAGCCAGGCGCTGGCTTTTGCAGCCGGCAGCGTGTGCAAGTGCTCGAACTGTTTGGTCAGCTCGCGCGCCAGGGTGATGCGGCGCGCGCCCAGCGCGGCCAATGCCTGGGCCAGATCGGCAATGCGGTGTGGCGCTTCCAGCAGCACCACGGCGCGCGCTTGCTGCTGCACTTCGCGCAGCGCGGCCTGCCGCGCCTGCCCCTTGGCGGGCAGAAAGCCCATGAAGACATAGCCGCCCGGCGCATCGGGCGGCTGCGCGAGCGCCGTGGCGCTGAGCGCCGCCGTGACGCTGCTGGCCCCGGGGATGGGCAGCACGGCAAAGCCCGCTTGCTGCACCGCCTGCACCACCAGCGCGCCGGGGTCGCTGATGGCGGGCGTGCCCGCATCGCTGACCAGGGCCACGCGCTGGCCCTGGGCCAGGCGCTGCACGATGGCGTCGCCGGCGCTGCGCTCGTTGTGCTGGTGCGCCGCCAGCAGTGCGGCGGCGGGCTTGTCGATACCGTAGGCGTTGAGCAGCTGGCGGGTGTGGCGCGTGTCCTCGCAGGCGATGGTGTCGGCCAGCTGCAGCACATGCAGCGCGCGCAGGCTGATGTCGGCCAGGTTGCCAATCGGCGTGGCCACCACATACAGTGCAGCCTTCGGGTAATGCTGTGCGGCGGCGGCCTGTTGCGCGGCCTGCAGGGCCAGGGAGAAAAAAGAAGTCATGCGGTTTCTCAAGACGATTGCCGGCCGGCTGGGGCAGGGGCGCAGTGCGCCAGGCGAGGCGCAAGCGGGCATTGTCGCACCGCTGCGACAGCGCATCGGCCAGGCCGGCGAGGCGCGCGCGCTGGCGCATCTGCAGGCCCAGGGCCTGCAGCTGGTGCAGCGCAATTGGCGCGCGCCCGGGCGCGGCGGTGGCGAGATCGACCTCATCGTGCGCGAGCGCGATGGCACCCTGGTGTTCGTCGAAGTGCGCGTGCGCGGCGGTCAGGGCCATGGCGGCGCCGCGGCCAGCATCGACGCGCGCAAGCGCCGGCGCATTGTGGCCGCAGCGCGGCAGTACCTGGCCCAGCACGCGGGCGCGAACTGGCCCGGTTGCCGCTTCGACGTGATGCTGGTCGATGGCCAGGGCCCACAGGCCCAGCTGCAATGGCTGCAAGGCGCTTTCGAGGCCGATGAGGGCGGGTGAGGGCGGGTGAGGGCGGGGGGCGAGGCCGCGAGGACTCGTCCAAGTCTCTTATGCAGCCCGCAGTGCCCGCGCAATAGCGGCCCGTCCTGTTGCCCGAGTGCCCCATGCACAAGGTCCGGCAGAAGGGGGCGGGCTTGCCTGATCGTCATTGCCATGTGATAATGGCCGGCTTTTCGCCTTGCGCGCTTACGTTTTTTGCGCGCGGGCGGGAGGCTACGCCCAGGCCCAGGCCTGGGTTCACGTTTTGCAATCACGTTGAGGAACTCGATTCAATGCCAACGATCAACCAGCTTGTCCGTCGCGGGCGCACGGTGGAGACTGTCAAGTCCAAGAGCCCTGCGATGGAAGAGTGCCCACAGCGCCGCGGCGTTTGCACTCGCGTCTATACCACCACTCCCAAGAAGCCGAACTCCGCTTTGCGCAAGGTTGCCAAGGTGCGCCTGACCAACGGCTTCGAAGTCATTTCCTACATCGGCGGTGAAGGCCACAACCTGCAGGAGCACAGCGTGGTGCTGGTGCGCGGCGGTCGTGTCAAGGACTTGCCCGGTGTGCGCTACCACATCGTGCGTGGCTCGCTCGACCTGCAAGGCGTGAAGGATCGCAAGCAGGCGCGCTCCAAGTACGGCGCCAAGCGTCCGAAGAAGGCCTGATGGCCGCCTGTGATGCCGGCTTTTCTGCGGTGCCCGCTTTCGTTTTTTGCCGGCCTGGCCGGTGTCCTGGTTTTACGGTGCCTGTTTCCGCTTGACGGGCGGCAGGCGTAGTGGCCCCTTTGGGTGGGTTTGTGCCCTGGCCCGGGGTCGAGTAAGTGCAGCGCCCTTTGGTGTTGCATGGCGCGCCAGCGCCAACTGAAGCAATTTTTGAGGTGAAAAATGCCACGTCGTCGCGAAGTTCCCAAACGTGAAATCCTGCCGGATCCCAAGTTCGGCAATGTCGAGCTGTCCAAATTCATGAACGTGATCATGGAGGGCGGCAAAAAGGCGGTGGCCGAGCGCATCATCTACGGTGCGCTGGACATCATCGGTGAGAAGCAAAAGGACAAGGATCCGCTGGAGGTCTTCACCACCGCGATCAACAACGTCAAGCCGATGGTTGAGGTCAAGTCCCGCCGCGTCGGTGGCGCCAACTACCAGGTGCCCGTGGAAGTGCGTCCGGTGCGCCGCCTGGCCCTGTCCATGCGCTGGATCAAGGATGCGGCCCGCAAACGCAGCGAAAAGTCCATGGCCCAGCGCCTGGCCAATGAGCTGATCGAGGCCACCGAAGGCCGCGGCGGCGCCATGCGCAAGCGCGATGAAGTGCACCGCATGGCCGAAGCCAACAAGGCCTTCAGCCACTTCCGTTTCTGATGGTTTGATTGATTTTTTGCGGCTTCAAGCCCGACCTGTACCGTGCAGCACAGGGCGGGCTTTGGCCGTTTATGGAGTATTTGACAAATGGCTCGCAAAACCCCCATTGAGCGCTACCGCAACATTGGCATCTCGGCGCACATCGATGCCGGCAAGACCACCACGTCCGAGCGCATCCTGTTCTACACCGGCGTGACCCACAAGCTGGGCGAAGTGCACGACGGCGCTGCCACCACCGACTGGATGGAGCAGGAGCAAGAGCGCGGCATCACCATCACTTCCTCGGCCGTGACGGCTTTCTGGAAGGGCATGGACATGAGCCGCCCCGAGCACCGCATCAACATCATCGACACCCCGGGCCACGTGGACTTCACCATCGAGGTGGAGCGCTCCATGCGCGTGCTTGACGGCGCCTGCATGGTGTACTGCGCCGTCGGCGGCGTGCAGCCCCAGTCCGAGACCGTCTGGCGCCAGGCCAACAAGCACAAGGTGCCGCGTCTGGCCTTCGTCAACAAGATGGACCGCACCGGCGCCAACTTCTTCAAGGTCGTCGAGCAGATGAAGCTGCGCCTGAAGGCCAACCCCGTGCCGGTGGTGATCCCCATCGGCGCCGAGGACAGCTTCAAGGGCGTGGTCGACCTGATCAAGATGAAGGGCATCCTCTGGGATGAGGCCTCGCAGGGCATGAAGTTCGAATACGTGGACATCCCTGCCGATCTGGTCGATACCGCCAAGGAATGGCGCGAGAAAATGGTCGAGGCCGCGGCCGAGTCCTCCGAGGAGCTGATGAACAAGTACCTCGAGGAAGGCGATCTGTCCGAGCAGGAAATCATCGCCGGCCTGCGTCAGCGCACCATCGCCACCGAGATCCAGCCCATGCTGTGCGGCTCGGCGTTCAAGAACAAGGGCGTGCAGCGCATGCTGGACGCGGTGCTGGACTTCCTGCCCTCGCCGGTGGACATCCCCGACGTGGCGGGCACCGACCCGGACGACGAGGAAAAGCCGCTGACCCGCAAGGCCGACGACAACGAGAAGTTCTCTGCGCTGGCGTTCAAGCTGATGACCGACCCCTTCGTGGGCCAGCTGACCTTTGTGCGCGTGTACTCGGGCGTGCTCTCCAAGGGCGATACCGTGCTCAACGCCACCAAGGGCAAGAAAGAGCGCATCGGCCGCATCGTGCAGATGCGCGCCAATGAGCGTCAGGAGATCGACGAGATCCGCGCCGGCGACATTGCCGCCTGCGTGGGCCTGAAGGACGTGACCACCGGCGAGACGCTGTGCGACATGGAGTCGCCCATCGTGCTGGAAAAAATGGTCTTCCCTGAGCCGGTGATTGCCCAGGCCGTGGAGCCCAAGTCCAAGTCCGACCAGGAGAAGATGGGCATTGCCCTGTCGCGCCTGGCCTCGGAAGACCCGTCGTTCCGCGTGCGCACCGACGAAGAATCGGGCCAGACCATCATCGCCGGCATGGGCGAGCTGCACCTGGACATCATCATCGACCGCCTCAAGCGCGAGTTCGGTGTCGAGGCCAACGTGGGCAAGCCGCAGGTGGCCTATCGTGAAACCGTGCGCAAGTCGGTGGCCGATGTCGAAGGCAAGTTCGTGCGCCAGTCCGGTGGTAAGGGCCAGTACGGCCACGTGGTGTTCACGCTCGAACCCATGGAGCCGGGCAAGGGCTTCGAGTTCGTCGACGAGATCAAGGGCGGCGTGGTGCCGCGCGAATACATCCCCGCTGTGCAAAAGGGCGTGGAAGAAGCGCTCACCAGCGGCGTGCTGGCCGGCTACCCCGTGGTGGACGTGCGCGTGCGCCTGACCTTCGGCTCCTACCACGATGTGGACTCGTCCGAGCAGGCCTTCAAGATGGCTGCCATCTTCGGCTTCAAGGAAGCGGCCCGCAAGGCCAACCCCGTGATCCTGGAGCCCATGATGGCTGTGGAAGTGGAGACCCCGGACGACTACGCCGGTACCGTGATGGGCGATCTCTCCAGCCGCCGCGGCATGGTGCAGGGCATGGAAGCCATGGTTGGCGGCGGCCAGGCCATCAAGGCCGAGGTGCCGCTGTCGGAGATGTTCGGCTACGCCACGCAACTGCGTTCGATGACGCAGGGGCGCGCCACCTACACCATGGAATTCAAGCACTACGCCGAAGCGCCCAAGAACGTGGCCGACGCCATCGTTGCCGCCCGCGCAAAGTAAGCTGCTTGCGTCTTTCCTGATCCGCAAGGGTCGGTCTGCGATGCCGCGCTCCTGTTTCGCCCGTGGGCAGGGATTCAGCAGCGGCATGCAGACCTAAAACCGCAATCACGGGCGTGTTCTTTTCTCTCAAGGAAATTTCAAAATGGCAAAAGGTAAGTTTGAGCGCACCAAGCCCCACGTGAACGTGGGCACGATTGGTCACGTGGACCATGGCAAGACGACGCTGACCGCAGCGATCGCCACCGTGCTGTCCAAGAAGTTCGGCGG
>NZ_NSJB01000008.1 GCF_002285265.1 Vandammella animalimorsus | reverse complement strand
TCAGCCTGGCGAGCATCAGCCCGGGATTGCTGCCCAAGCACTTGCTGCGGTTACGCCAGCGTCTGGGTGAGCAACTGCTGCCCAAACAACGACGGGGGCGACAATGCCCCCGTGTTGTGAAGAAGCCTCCTGCTCGCTATCCGCTCAAGCAGGTTCGTGCTGTTAAGTGAACGGCATTTGCCCTCAAGGCCCCCTTTGCTGTGCTGGCCGTTACCGGCCATTACCGGCCATTACCGGCCGTTGGCTGCTCGCTGCAGTCGCTCCGATCAGTGCGCCTTGCCGTGGCCGGCATGGCTGTCATGGCCGTCATGGCCTGCATGACCGTGGCCCTTGCCGTGTTCGGCATGGTCATCGCCATGGCCGTGGCCATGCCCGTGATGCTCGTGCCCGCCCATCTTGTGCTCCTTGACCGGCACCTGGATGTCGATGGCGCCGGCCTTCTCGAACTGCAGCGTCAACGCAATGGTTTGACCGGCCTGCAGCGGCTGCTTGAGCTGCATCAGCATGACGTGCAGCTTGTTGCCCTGGCCCAGCGTCAGGCTCTGGCCAGCGGGCAGCTCAATGCCCTCGACCTGGAACATGCGCATGACATCGTTGTCGATCTTCATGTCGTGCAGCTCGGTGCGCTCGGCCGCCGGGGATGAGGCGCTGACAAGGCGATCGGCCTGCTGGCCGTGGTTGGTCACGGCAAAGTAGGCGCTGCTGTTGGGCACGCCCGGGCGGCTGGCGCGGGCGTGCGGGGCGCTGATCTCCAGCTCCTTGAGGCGGTACTGCTGCGCCTGCGCCAGGCCAGCGCCGGCAGCGGCCAGGCCCAGCAGCGCGGCAGCGGCCAGGCGGGGCAGACGATGGGCCAGACGGGTCGAAGAAAAAGACATGGAAAACTCCTGAGAAAAAAAGAAAAACGGTGCATGCGCCGCACAAGGCGCTCAAAACGCACAAGGCGGCCTTGGCCTGTTCATGTGGCGATGTGCCGCCCTGTTGGCAGGGTGCAGGCACAGCCCCAAAGCGGCCCAAAAGCACGGGTCGCGGCACAAGCCAATCAAGAAAAAAGTCACAGCGCCAGAGCGGCTTCGATTCCCACGAAGACATTTCCTGCAAGAAGCGCCGCTGGTGCTCGTCACACCCGCGAAGGCGGGTGTCCAGTCGCAACGCGCTGACAGACACGGCGCTGCCGTTTGGCAATCCCCCTCTGGTGCACAAGGAGGGCGCTGGATGCCCGCCTTCGCGGGCATGACGAAAGCCACCTGCGAGATGGCGATGCCAGTCAGCGCCCAGGGCCTTGGATTTGCCGGCGTTCGAGCAGAACACGCTCTAGAACTGTTGAGATTCGGTATTGCGGCGGTGTTTTCGATCAAAACTGCGCAGCTGCCGCGTTGAAAATGCTTGCAAGGCGTTCAGGCCCTGCAAGCGTTTTCGCCTTGCCTCTGCGACTTTCGCCCCGAAAAACCGCTTCGCAAACCGAATCTCAACAGCTCCTGGGCGGTGCCCTGGGCGGCGGCATCAGCGCCTGCGCCTTGCCAGGGCGCGCCTGCACGGCGCTGACGCGCGGCCAGACCTGCGGCCCGGCCCAGGCACTGGGCACGGCCGCTGCGCCCGGCCCGGGCGGCAGCGCCACCCAGGGCGCATGCAGCACACACCAAGGGCAATGCCACCAGGGGGCAATGGGCGGCGCATCGTGCGGCGCCTGCCCTGGATGGAGCGCCGCTGGCGATTGCGCCAGGGCCTGCGCCCCAAGCCGCGCGACCGGCAGCAGCGCAGGCGCAGACACGGACGCACTGCCGCCCGCCCAGGCCACCCGCTCGATGCCCGCGGGCGTGCACAGCTCAAGCCAGAAAGCCCCCTGCCCGCCCGGGCCCAGCCCGGCGCTGCCTGCCGCACGGCCATGCACGGGCAAGGCATGGCCCAGCAGCACGAGCCAGATGCTCAGCCACGTCAGCAGCGGTGTATGCAGGCGAAAAAAACGCATGGTTCAAGCCCAATCAGCGCAGGATTCTAGAGCGTGTCCCACCAGTGCCACTGGCAACGGCCCAGCACGGCGCTTCATGCACAGCGCACAGTGGCTTCGCTGGCATTTCATGCGGGGCGCGGATGCTTGGGGCTTGTCGTCCACAGCCTGCCCAAGTCGCCCATGCTTGCCTTTGTCTTTACACCCCCGGCCCCTTCGGGCACCCATGCCCATCCTGCCGATGCCTGCGCCTTGCAGGCAGGCGGCCTGCCCCCATGCCTGGCGCAAGCCACAGCGCCTGGCGCGCCGCGTGGCTTGCGCCGCCTGGCGTTGGCGATGCAATGGGCCGCGCAGCGCCATTTGCAGCGCCGCGCGCGCCGCTGCCATACCGATTGATGGCGCAGCGCGCCGGCCCTGGCCGCTTCGGCCGCTTCGGCCGCTCGGCCGGCTCAGCCCGCTCAGCCCGCGCCGAACAGGTGCTGCCTGAGCTGGGCCAGCTTGTCGCGCAGCGCGGCGGCCTGCTCGAACTCCAGGTTGCGGGCGTGTTCGTGCATTTGCTTTTCCAGCCGCTTGATCTCGCGCGAGGCGTCTTTCTCGCTCATCTCCAGCAGCTCGCCGGCGTAGGCGGCCTGCCGGGCCTGGGCCTGTTTTTGGCGATCGGCTTTTTCGCTGTACACGCCGTCGATGAGGTCGCGCACCTGCTTGCGGATGGTGCGCGGCGTGATGCCGTGGGCCTGGTTGTGGGCCATTTGCCTGTCGCGTCGCCGCTGGGTCTCGCCGATGGCGCGGCGCATGGAGTCGGTCATCTGGTCGGCGTAGAGGATGGCCTTGCCGCGCGCGTTGCGGGCGGCGCGGCCAATGGTCTGGATCAGGCTGCGCTCGGCGCGCAAAAAGCCTTCCTTGTCCGCATCCAGAATGGCCACCAGGCTGACCTCGGGAATGTCCAGCCCTTCGCGCAGCAGGTTGATGCCCACCAGCACGTCAAAGCTTCCTAAGCGCAGGTCGCGGATGATTTCCACGCGTTCGACCGTGTCCACGTCACTGTGCAGGTAGCGCACCCTGACGCCGTTTTCCGTCAGGTAGTCGGTCAACTGCTCGGTCATGCGCTTGGTCAGCGTGGTGATGAGCACGCGCTCGTCCTGCTGCACGCGGCTGCGGATTTCCTGCAGCACGTCGTCCACCTGGCTGGCCGCCGGGCGCACTTCGATTTCCGGATCCACCAGGCCGGTGGGGCGCACGATTTGCTCGACGACTTTGCTGGCGTGCTCTTGCTCATAGGCCGCGGGCGTGGCCGAGACGAACACCACCTGGCGCATGCGCTGCTCGAATTCGGCGAACTTCAGCGGCCGGTTGTCCAGCGCGCTGGGCAGGCGAAAGCCGTAATCGACCAGGGTTTGCTTGCGCGCGCGGTCGCCGTTGTACATGGCGCCCAGCTGGCCGATCATCTGGTGGCTTTCGTCCAGAAACATCAGCGCATCGGCGGGCAGGTAGTCGGTGAGCGTGGGCGGCGGCTCACCCGGGGCCGCGCCCGAGAGGTGGCGGCTGTAGTTCTCGATGCCTTTGCAGTGGCCCACTTCGGCGAGCATTTCCAGGTCGAAGCGCGTGCGCTGCTCCAGCCGCTGGGCCTCGACCAGCTTGCCCATCTCGTAAAGCTGCTGCAGGCGCTCGCGCAGCTCGATCTTGATGGTCTCCACGGCTGCCAGCACTTTCTCGCGCGGCGTGGCGTAGTGGCTGCTGGGGTAGACCACGAAGCGCGGCACCTTTTGCACCACGCGGCCGGTGAGCGGGTCGAACAAATGCAGCGCCTCCACCTCGTCGTCGAACAGCTCGATGCGCAGCGCCAGCTCGGAGTTTTCCGACGGGAACACGTCGATGGTGTCGCCACGCACGCGGAACGTGCCGCGCGCAAAATCCATATCGCTGCGCCGGTACTGCATGCGCACCAGTTGCGCAATCAAGTCGCGCTGGTTGGCCAGGCCGCCGCCGCGCAGAATCAGCCGCATCTGCATGTAATCCTCGGGCGCGCCAATGCCGTAGATGGCGCTGACGGTGGCCACGATCACCACGTCGCGCCGCTCCAGCACGCTTTTGGTGGCCGAGAGGCGCATTTGCTCGATCTGCTCGTTGATGGCCGAGTCCTTCTCGATGAACAAATCGCGCTGCGGCACGTAGGCTTCGGGCTGGTAATAGTCGTAGTAGCTAACGAAATACTCCACCGCGTTTTTGGGGAAGAACTCGCGGAACTCGCTGTAAAGCTGCGCCGCCAACGTCTTGTTGGGCGCAAACACAATCGCCGGCCGCCCCAGCCGCGCAATCACGTTGGCCATGGTGAAGGTCTTGCCCGAGCCGGTCACGCCCAGCAGGGTCTGGAACACCTCGCCGTCCTGCACGCCTTCCACCAGCTCGGCAATGGCCGTGGGCTGGTCGCCCGCGGGCGGATAGGGCTGGAACAGCTGGAAGGGGGAATCGGGGAAGGTGACGAATTGGCCCTGCTGCGGGGCCGGCGGCGTAGCTGTGGACATGGGTGCCAAAGGATGCAACCGCATTGCGGGGGCATTGCGGCGAGAAGACGCGCGCAGCACAGGGCATGGCGCAACCAGACAAAGCGCAGATTGTGCCTGCCCTGCTACCCGGGCCGCCGCGTTCGGCCTGGCGCAGCTTGCCGGGCCTTGGTCTTTTTTTGGGGATCAGCCCGCTGCCAACCACTGCGCCGGGGTGTGCACTGGCAGGCCGCACAGGGCGAAGTCGCGCACATTGCGCGTGATGATGGCCTGCGCGCCGCAGGCCTGTGCAGCGGCGGCGAGCACGGCGTCTTCAAAGTCGGCCATGGGGCTGCGCAGCGCGGCGTCCAGCACGGCGCGGGTGACAGGGGCCACGCCGCACAGGGCCAGCAGGTCTTGCAGCATGGCGCGCGAGCGCTCACGCCCCACTTGCTTGCAGGCCAGGTAGTCGATGGTCGTCAAGGTGCTGTGCTGGCGGCAATTGCCTCGTCCAGTGCCCAGCCCCCAGCGCGCGCCGCTGCAGGACTGCCGCCAGCCCAGCCCCAGCGCCATTACGATAGCGGCCATGGCCACGCCCGCTTCCTCCCACCCTGCGCCTGATGCTGCCCGCGCGGCGGCAGCCGATGCAACGCCCGATGCCACACCCAGTGCCGCACTCGATGCCGCGCAGTTGCCGGGCGTGGCAGGCGGCGCCGCGGCGTGGCCAGCGCCGGCGCTGCAAAGCGGTGAGGTGCTGTATCTGCAGTTGTTCGACAGCCTGCCGCTGCCAGCGTTCATCCTGGCCTCGGACGGTTTCGTGATCGACGTCAACCCGGCTGCGGCCGCGCTGTTTCAGCAAACGCGGCCCCAAGCCCGGGGGCAGCCACTGCAGCAGTTGCTGCCGCAGTTGAGCGCCCCGCAGTACGAGGCGCTGCTGCACGCGCTGCGCCACGGGCATACGCACTTCATGCAGGCGCCGGGCCAGCGCTCGCTGGCGCTGTATGCCGCGCCTCTGCCCTACCCGATGGCGATGCTGCAGGCGGCCAACCATACCCCGCCGCACTGGCTGGTGCTGGCGCACCGTTTGCACAGCCAGGTCAGCGATCAGTATGCAGAGCTGTTCGAGGCCATCGACCAGGGGGTGCTCGTCTATGACGCGCAGGGCGCGCTGCAGCACATCAACGATGCGGCCATGCGCATCCTCAACCACTCGCCTGGCGATGATGGTTGGCGCGCGGCCATGCAATCGAGCGACTGGACGACCATCGACGCGCATGGCATGCACCTGCCGCGCGAGCAAACGCCCATCGCCATTGCGCAGCGCAGCGGCAAGCCGGTGCTCAACCGCACCATTGGCCTGTACCAAGTGCATGACCGGCGCTTCCGCTGGCTGCAAGTCAGCGCCATCCCCCGTTTTGCCAGCACGGCCCGGCCTGGCGATGCGCCGGTGCAGGTGGTTTCGCTGATCCGCGACGTCACCGAATCGCGGCGCGATCAGCATTTGTTCAGCCGGCTGCAGGCCTTGTCCACCGCCGGCGCCTGGGAGTGGGAGCGCGGCAGCGACCGCTGTTTTCTGACGCAAGGGGCGCTGCGCATTCTGCGACTGGAGCAGCCGCCGGCCTCACTGGGGGGGCTGCTGGCCTGCTTCATACCGCCCGACAGCCAGCGCCTGCGGCAAGCGCTGGAACAGGCGCTGGCCACGCAAACGGCCTTCACGCTGGAGCTGCGCCCCCACCCTCAGCCCAACGAGCCCGAGCACTGGGTGCGCATGCAGGGCGAGCCGGACATGCTCGACCCCTTTGCCGTGCGCATCAGCGGCACGCTCGAGGACATCAGCCGCAGCAAGCACATGGAGCAAAACCTGCTGCACAAGGCCCGCACCGACCCGCTGACCGGCCTGCTCAACCGCGATGCGCTGCTCGAGGAGCTGCACAGGCGCCTGCTGGGCAAATCGCCCCTGCTGGCGCTGCTGTATGTCGATCTGAACCGCTTCAAGGTCATCAACGATGCACTGGGCCACTACATCGGCGACCAGTTGCTGCGCGCCGTCGCGCAGCGCCTGCGCAGCGCCGCTGGCGAGCAGGCCTTGTGCGCGCGCATGGGCGGCGACGAGTTCGTCTTTCTCTGCCCCGCGGCCGAGCCTGGCATGCCCATTGCGCTGGCCCAGCGCATCCTGGCGCAGCTCTCGGAGCCTTTTCAGATCGAGCAAGAGAGCATCCGCATCAGCGCCAGCATCGGCATTGCCCTTGCGCCGCGCGATGGCCGCGACAGCGACACCCTGCTGCAAAACGCCGATGCCGCCATGTACGAGAGCAAGCGCCGCGGCCACGGCAGCTGGCAGATCTACAGCGAGGACCTGGCACGCCGCCAGCACGACCGGCTGCAGATGGACAACCTGATGCGCAGCGCCATCGACAAAGGGGAGTTGCAGCTGCTCTACCAACCGCAAGTGCACCTGCAAAGCGGCGCGCTGATCGGCGCCGAGGCGCTGCTGCGCTGGCGCAGCCCGCAGCTGGGCGAAGTCCCGCCGGAGATCTTCATCGCCCACGCCGAGCACAACGGCGAAATCATGCGCCTGGGCGCCTGGGCCTTGAACGAAGCCTGCCAGCAGGTGCGCCGCTGGCGCAACGCCGGGCTGAACACCGTGCCCATTGCCGTCAACGTCTCCTACCGGCAATTTCTCGCCGGCGACCTGGCGCACATCGTGGTGCAGGCCCTGCAGCAGGCCCACTTGCCCGGCGCGGCGCTGGAGCTGGAGTTCACCGAACGGGTGCTGATCGAGGACGAGCCGCTGACCACGCGCACCATCTCCCACCTGCGCACGCTGGGCGTGCGGCTGTCGATCGACGACTTCGGCGAAGGCTACAGCGCCCTGAACTACCTGCGCCGCCTGCCCATTCACGGCCTCAAGCTCTCGCGCCTGTTCCTGCAAGGCGCGCCCTACAACGCCTCGGACGCGGCCATCTGCCAGGCCGTGGCCGCCATCGCCCAGGGCCTGGGCCTGGGCCTGGTGGCCGAGGGCGTGGAGCGCCCCACGCAGCGCGACTTCCTGCAAAGCCTGGGCGTGGCCTACGGGCAGGGCTATCTGTTCTCCCCGCCCTTGAGTGCCCAGACGTTCACGCAATGGCTCAAGCAGCCACAGCCGGGCAACAGCGCTCCAGGCCCATGACGCAAGGGGCTGCCAGGGCCAGCAAGGGCCAGCCCCCGCAGCGCGCGGCCCAACAACACCTACAATCGTCGGCTCGCGTTTTTCCCTGTCTTTTTCCTTCGTTTCAAGGACGCTTCATGTCATTGTTTTCCGCCGTCGAGATGGCCCCTCGCGATCCCATTCTGGGCCTGAACGAACAATTTGCCACCGACACCAACCCCAACAAAGTGAATCTGGGCGTTGGCGTGTACTTTGACGAAAACGGCAAGCTGCCGCTGCTGCAGGCGGTGCAAAAGGCCGAGGCCGCACTGCAGGCCGAGCCCAAGGCGCGCGGCTACCTGCCCATCGACGGCCTGCTGGCCTACGACCAGGCCGTCAAGGAGCTGGTGTTCGGCAAGGATTCCGAGCCCGTGACATCGGGCCGCGTGGCCACCGTGCAGGCCCTGGGCGGCACGGGCGGGCTGAAGGTCGGCGCGGACTTCCTCAAGAAACTGCTGCCGCAGGCCAAGGTGCTGATCTCCGACCCGAGCTGGGAAAACCACCGCGCCATCTTCCAGAACGCGGGCTTTGAAGTGGGCACCTACCGCTACTACGACGCCGCCCAGCGCGGCATCGACTTCGAAGGCCTGCTGGCCGATTTGCAGGCCGCGCCCGAAGGCACCATCGTGGTGCTGCACGCCTGCTGCCACAACCCCACGGGCTACGACCTCACGCCCGAGCAGTGGGACCGCGTCGTGCAGGCCGTGCAGGCCCGCAAGCTCACGCCCTTTTTGGACATGGCCTACCAGGGCTTCTCGCAAGGCCTGGCCGAGGACGGCGCCGTGGTGGGCAAGTTCGTGCAAAGCGGCCTGACCTTCCTGGTCTCGACCTCTTTTTCCAAGAGCTTCAGCCTGTATGGCGAGCGCGTGGGCGCGCTGTCGGTCGTGGCTGCCAACAAGGACGAAGCCGCGCGCGTGCTCAGCCAGCTCAAGATCGCCATCCGCACCAACTACTCCAACCCGCCCACGCACGGCGCCGCCGTCGTGGCCTACGTGCTGGGCAAGCCCGAGCTGCGCGCGCTGTGGGAGCAGGAGCTCGGCCAGATGCGCACCCGCATCAAGGCCATGCGCCAGAAACTGGTCGAGGGCCTCAAGGCCGCGGGCGTGCAGCAGGACCTGTCCTACATCACCACCCAGGTGGGCATGTTCAGCTACTCGGGCCTGAGCAAGGCGCAAATGGAGCGCCTGCGCAACGAATTCGGCGTTTACGGCGTGGACAGCGGCCGCATCTGCGTGGCCGCGCTGAACGAGCACAACATCGGCCACGTCTGCGAGTCCATTGCCAAGGTCATGTGAGCACCTGCCTGTCTCTGGCAACAGCAAACACAAAAGCAAAAGCGCCCGCAGATGCGGGCGCTTTTTTCGCGGCAGTTCAACCGTCCTGCATCAAGAATCCTTGGGCAGCTTGCAGGTGTTCACGCCCAGCAGCGGATAGGCCGGGCAGAAGCGAAACAGGCCTGTGGCCAGCGGCAGCACGCCCAGCCAGCCCCACCAACCCACGGTGCCCGTGGCCGCCAGGGCAATCAACACCAGGCCCACGACGATGCGTGCAATGCGATCAATCCCGCCAACATTGAATTTCATCAGAGAACTCCTTCACGTTCCTTTTTCATACTCCTTTTGCCAGGCCCTGCAACGGCCGGGCCGGCAAAACACCGATCCCAATATCCAATCGGTGGCGCATCACTGCGCTGCATCCTGCGCCTTCTCGCCGCCGAATTCCTCATAGGCGGCCAGCGCATTGGCAGCATACATCAGCGACGGCCCGCCGCCCATGTACACGCACATGCCCAGCATCTGCAGCAGCTCGGCGCGCGTGCAGCCCAACTGCACCAGCGCCTTGGCGTGGTAGCCCAGGCAAGGGTCGCAACGCGCGGCCACGCCCAGCGCCAGCGCAATCAATTCCTTGGTCTTCTTGTCCAGCGCGCCATCGGCCAGCGCGGCCTGCGACAAAGCGCCAAAGCCTTTCATGGTCTCCGGCATGTCCTTGCGCAGTGGCGCCAGCCAGGACGATGTGTGCTCGATAATTTCGCGGTAGCTTTTGCTCATGCTCGACTCCTTGTGGGTTGCCATACAATTCACAAGAATACATTTTATATTTAAAACAATTGTATGCAGTCCCCCGCCCCATCCCCCATGCCCGAAACCGCCGCACTCACCCCCGAACTCATGCGCTCGGGCGCCGGCAATGCCGTCACCACCCTCAAGCTGCTGGCCAATGAAGATCGCCTGCTGCTGCTGTGCCAACTGGCGCAGGGCGAGAGCTGCGTCAGCGATCTGGCCGCCGCCCTGGGCATCCGCCAGCCCTCGCTGTCGCAGCAACTGGCCATTTTGCGCAGCGAGGATGTAGTCAGCACCCGGCGCGATGGCAAGCGCATCTTCTACAGCATCGCCCAGCCGGAAATCCTGCAACTGCTGCAACTGCTGCACACGCTGTACTGCCCCAACTTACAGGGCAGCAACGCCAACGGCGCCAGTCCAGCCCAGAGCTGCGCCGCGGCTTGAGGCGCACGCGCCGATCGTTGCATTCGACTTCATCCGGCATTGGGCTTTTCTGGCGCCCATCCAGCAATGCAAGCCGCCTGTGATGCGTGTGCAGCAGCCACGGGCGGCAATGGAGTCAATGCATCTCTTCTGACTTGGACGGCTCACACGCATCGATGGCCTCCAGCAACAGCACCAGGGCCGTGCAGACCATGGCCGCCCCCGCACCTGCGGCCATGAACCAATACGCGTTGTCGTGCATCAGCGCAAATGGAGCGATCAGACCCGCTGCCGCGCCACAGGCTCCGGCAAACAGCAATCGAAACCAGCCATTGCGACCAACCCTGGGCAGGCGCCAAGCCAGTTGCGCCAGCAATGCCGCGCCGATGGCCGGCGCGATGCCCGGCAAATAAGAAAGCAGCAGCATTGCCAGAAAGACCGAGGGCAGCGGCACACCGTGCGACGAGAAGTGCTGCACAGCCTGCGCAAAAAAGATCAGCGCAGCCCCCACTGGCGGGCCCAGCGCGAGAAACACAAGCAGCGTGCGCCAGCCCCACCAGGCCTCTGCGGCCAATGCGGCGATGGCAAACAGCACCAGGATGTACGTCATCATTTCTCGAGCACGGCTCAGCCCGGATTGATCGCCCTGAGCGCTTGCTCGCGCGCTCAGGGCGAGTGAGCAAGCTCACACGTTGAACAGGAAGTTCATCACATCCCCATCCTGCACCACGTAGTCCTTGCCTTCGGCGCGCATCTTGCCTGCTTCCTTGGCGCCTTGTTCGCCCTTGTATTGGATGAAGTCCTCAAAGCCGATGGTCTGGGCGCGGATGAAGCCGCGTTCGAAGTCGCCGTGGATGACGCCGGCGGCCTGCGGCGCGGTGGCGCCTTTTTTGATGGTCCAGGCGCGCACTTCCTTGACGCCGGCGGTGAAGTAGGTCTGCAGGCCCAGCAGCTCATAGGCGGCGCGGATCAGGCGGTTCAGGCCCGGCTCGCTCTGGCCCAGCTCCTGCAAAAACAGTGCGCGGTCGCCCGGCTCCATGCCGGCCAGCTCGGATTCGATCTTGGCCGAAATCGCCACCACGGGCGCGCTCTGGCTGGCGGCGTAGTCCTGCAGGCGCTGCAGCAGCGGGTTGTTCTCGAAGCCGTCTTCGCTGACGTTGCCGACGAACATCGCCGGCTTGGCGGTGATCAGGCTCAGCGGCTTGAGCAGGGCCAGCTCCTGGGCGTCCAGGCCCAGGGTGCGGATGGGGCGGGCCTCGTCCAGCGCGGGCTGGATGCGCTGCAGCAGCGCCAGCATCTTGGCCGCCTCCTTGTCGTTGCCGGACTTGGCCAGCTTGGCGTAGCGCTGGATGGATTTTTCCACCGTGCCCAGATCGGCCAGGCACAGCTCGGTCTGGATGACTTCGATGTCGGCAATGGGATCGACCTTGCCGGCCACGTGCACGACGTTGGGGTCCTCAAAGCAGCGCACCACGTTGACGATGGCGTTGGTCTCGCGGATGTGCGCCAGAAACTGGTTGCCCAGGCCCTCGCCCTTGCTGGCGCCGGCGACCAGGCCAGCGATGTCCACAAACTCCACCACGGCGGGCACGACGCGCTCGGGCTTGACGATCTCCGAGAGTTGCGCCAGGCGCGGATCGGGCACCTCGACCACGCCCTCATTGGGCTCGATGGTGCAAAAGGGATAGTTCTCGGCGGCGATGCCGGCGTTGGTCAAGGCGTTGAAAAGGGTGGACTTGCCCACGTTGGGCAGGCCCACGATGCCGCATTGCAGACTCATGCTGTGTTGTTCCTGATGGGATGCACAAAAAAACAGGCCATTTTATGCGGCCTGCCCCTGCCCGGCGGCCTGCCGCCGCATGAGCAGCCCAACAGCAGCGGCCCTGCCCCATCCTGCGCCAGCGCCCGCCCCGCCAGCCCTTGCCCAATGGCGCTCGGCCTGTCAAGGCGCTTGGCGGCGCATTGCTTTTATTGGATTTGGACTGGGGCCAGAGCTTGGCATTGGCCGTTGCGGCATTCATAGACGCCGCCAGCGCCCTCCACCACGGAGGGCGATGCCGCCGGGCGCTTTTTGTCCAGAACGACGCGGTTGCCTTGACGGTCGATGAAGCTGCCGCGCTGCTGCTGGTGGGCGGGTGGTTGCGATGTGGCGCAGGCGCCCAGCAGCAAGGCGGCGGCCAGAATCAGTGCAGATTTCATGGCGTTGGGTGTTCTCATAGCGGTTCAGAGCCTGTTCAAAGTCTCGGAACGAGCGGGCAAGAAGCGGTTTGGGATGGGCTGCAAGGCGCAAAACGCAGCCATAGCCCCCGCTATGGCGAGGCTTTGCAACGCGCCGCAGACCGCCCAAATCCGCTCCCTTGACCGCCGTGTAGAGACTTTGAACAGGCTCTCAGAAAGGAGTAATCAGATCCCTGGCGCACAGCACACTGGGGGAGGAGCTACAGCTTTGGCCCTGGCCGCCAGGGTCGTTTTTGCAGGCCGCGATGGCGCTTTTTTCGGCTTCATTACGAAAATCCTGGTGCGCATGACCGCCTTTGTCGAGGTGATCGCCCAGATTGCCCAGCGGCACAGCGGGGCTGACATAGAAGCGCGAGTAGGCCCTGCCGCCGCCGTTGGGCAGATAGCGGCTGGCCTCAACAATGGCGGTGCAGGCGTTGGCCACCCGGGCAATCACACGGCAATCGCTGAAGCGCCTCGAAATGCAGTCCCCCATGGCCTCTTGCTCGGCTTTGTGCGGGTCGTTGGCCGTGGCCATGAACAGCGAGCCCCGGTTGTGTGTGGGGTCGCGGCGCAGTTGGGGGGCGTCAAAGCCGACCACCGCCACACCGAAGCCAAGCTGGTGTCGCCAGGCCGTCGTGTTGTTGAACTGGCAGCCGCCAATGTCCCGGCAATATTGCTCAAAGGAAGACAGGGGCTGAGCGGGCCGAGGGGGCGAGGGGGCAGTGGTGCAATTGGCCGCGCCGCACATGTGCAGGTTGTGCAAGATGGCCGGGGGAATGTAGCCGGGCATGTTGGGGTTGTTTTGGGCATGGGCCGGCAGGGCAGACACGGCAGACAGGGCTGTGCACAGGGCGCCCAGCAGCAGCGGCAGGCGCTGCAGGCGGCGGGCGCAAGGCAGGCGAAAAACAGCGGTGGGGCTCATGGTGCAGCCTTTGCTCTGGGATGATGGGCGGCGCAGAAACCGGCAAGGGGCAGACAATGCCACAGGGCGCCATGCACCGCAAGGGCCGGAGAAATCCAGGGCCAAGAAGCCATTGCGGCGCTTGCGACCGTCATAGCCCGCCGGCGCTGCGCCCTCGCCACTGGACTGCACAGTGCGGCATCCATGGCGATGGCGCTTGGCTGCCCTGCCTGCCTTGCGCAATGCGGATGATGAAGCGCAGGGCCAAGACACTGGCCCGGCCCGGCCAGCGAAGCCCCCTACAATCGCCGCCATGTCGAAAAGCGGTTTTGATGTATGCATTCGCGGCGCAGGCATCGTGGGCCAGACATTGGCCCTGCGCCTGGGCCAAGCCAAGCTGCGCGTGGCGCTGGTCGATGGCGCTCCGGCCGATGGGCCAGCGCAGCGCGCGCGCGATGTGCGCGCCTACGCGCTGAACCAGGCCTCGCGCCAGCTGCTGCAGGAGCTGCGCTGCTGGCCCGAGGGCGATGCCGTGACCGCCGTGCAGCACATGCATGTGCGCGGCGACGCCGGCGGCGCCGTGCGCTTTGATGCGCCGCACAGCCGAGCCATCAAACATCAGCCCGGCCAGACGACCGCGCCCGCCGCCGATGCACTGGCCTGGATCGTGGACGTACCGGCGCTGGAGGATGTGCTGCGTACCGCGCTGCGCTTTCAGCCTGGGGTAGAGCTGGTCAGCGCCGCCGTGCCCGCGACGCTGACGGCCATCTGCGAGGGCAAGGCCAGCGCCTCGCGCGCCGAGCTGGGCGTGGAGTTCGACCACTTCGATTACCCCCAGCATGCCGTGGCCACCCGGCTGCGCAGCAGCCAGCCGCACGGCGGCACGGCGCACCAATGGTTTTGTGGCGAGCACATTCTGGCGCTGCTGCCGCTGGGCGGCGCGCAGGGCGACGAGTACGCCGTCGTCTGGTCCACCAGCGTGGCGCAGGCCCAGCGCCTGGTGGCGCTGGATGAGGCCGCCTTCGTGGCCGAGCTGCACGCCATTGCCACCGGCGCTGCGGCCGCAGGCCCGGCGCCGCACGGCCAGGGTCTGGCGCCGCACACGCAATTCACGCTGAGCGCGCCGCGCGCGCGCTGGCCGCTGCGCCTGGCGCAGGCGCGCCAATGGGCCGGGCCCATCCCGGGCAACCCAGGCGCGGCCTGGGTGCTGCTGGGCGATGCGGCGCACACCGTGCACCCGCTGGCTGGCTCGGGCCTGAACCTGGGCCTGGGCGATGTGGCCGCGCTGGCCGATGCGCTGCTGCAGCGCCCGGCCTGGCGCAGCGTGGCCGACCAGCGCCTGCTGCGCCAGTACGCGCGCCAGCGCAAGGCCGCGCTGCTGCCCATGGCCACCGCCACCGATGGCCTGCAATGGCTGTTCTGGCAGCAGCAGCCCTGGCTGCAGGGCCTGCGCAACTGGGGCATGCGCGGCTTTTCGGCCAGCGGGCCGCTCAAGCACTGGGTCATGCAGCAGGCCATGGGCGGCGCGGCCGCACTGCCCATGCCGCCCGGCCTGGCCGCAGCCCGTGCGCAGCAGCAGGCGCCGCGCCCGTGATGCGCGGCCTGCGCGATGCGTTGCGCGGCGCTGCATTGCATTGCGACTGCGTTTCGTGAAGACCTCCCCAAAACCATGCCCACGCCCCAATGCGGGCGATCCTGCTATGCTGCGCGCGCTGCGCTGATGCGCTCTTTCAACATCTTTTTCCAACCCATTGCCCAACCATGCACACTGCTTCGACTTCCCCTATGGCCCCGACCTCAACCCGCGCCCGCGCTGCGCTCTGGAAGCCGCTGGCAGCCAGCGCGCTGCTGGCGCTGGGCAGCCTCAGCGGCGCGGCCCACGCCGACGCCGACGCCATCCGCAAGACGCTCAGCGAGCGCATCACCCAGCTCAAGGACATCGACGAGGTGCGCGCCACGCCCATGCAAGGGCTGTTCGAAGTGCGCAAGGGCACGGACTTGTTCTACACCAATGCCTCGGGCGACTTCCTGATCCAGGGCGAGCTCTACGACACCAAGGCCATGCGCAACCTCACCGAGGACCGCATCAATGCGCTGACGGCGGTGGAGTTCAGCAAGCTGCCCTTCGATGACGCCTTCACCATCGTGCGCGGCGACGGCAGCCGCAAGATCGCCGTCTTTGCCGACCCGAACTGCGGCTATTGCAAGCGCTTCGAGCGCGATCTGCGCAACGTCGACAACATCACCGTGCACGTGTTCCTCTACCCCATCCTCAGCCCGGACTCGTTCGAAAAATCGCGCGATGTCTGGTGCGCCGAGGACAAGGCCACCGCCTGGAACAGCTGGATGATCCATGGCAAGACCCCGGCCTCGCAGGCCTCCTGCGACAAGCACGAGGCGCTGCAGCGCAACCTGGCCTTTGGCCGCCAGTACAAGATCACCGGCACGCCCACGATCTTCTTCGAGGACAACGCCCGCGTGCCCGGCGCCGTGCCTGCCGAGCGCATCGAGCAAAGGCTCAAGGAAATTGCCCAGAGCAAGAAAAAATCCTGATCGCCCCCTGCCCCGCAAGCCAGTCCCGGACTGGCTTTTTCGTTTCCGCCCGCCCCGCGCCATGCCGGCGCGGGGCGCGCCCCTTCATACGCCATGCCCAGCCAGCCCAAGCCCCCTGCCCCGCCCGCGCTGCCCGTGCAATACACCGTCGAGCCCAGCGACCCGCACGGCCACCAGTTCCACGTCACGCTGCACATTGCCGCGCCTGCGGCAGAGCAAATCGTCTCGCTGCCGGTGTGGATCCCCGGCAGCTACCTGGTGCGCGAGTTCGCCCGCCACCTGCACAGCCTGCAGGCCAGCCAGGGCGGCGCGCCCGTGGCCATGCGCGCGCTGAGCAAGAACCGCTGGCTCATCGCCGCGCAGCCGGGCAGCGCGCTGACGCTGCGCTACCGCGTCTACGCCTTCGACCACTCGGTGCGCGCCGCCTGGCTCGATGGCGAGCGCGCCTTCTTCAACCCCACCAGCCTGTGCCTGCGCGTGCACGGTCAGGAAGCACAGCCCCACGGCCTGCAGCTGCCGCGCCCCGCGCACGCGCCCGGCTGGCGCGTGGCCACGGCGCTGCCGCCTGCCGAGGTGGACGAGGCCGGCTTTGGCCTGTACCGCGCCGCCGACTACGACGAGCTGGCCGACTCGCCCGTGGAGCTGGGCGCGTTCTGGCAGGGCCAGTTCAGCGCGCGCGGCATCGTGCACCGCTTCGTCGTCGCCGGCGCCACGCCAGCCTTCGACGGGCAGCGTCTGCTACAAGACGCGCAGCGCATCTGCGAGGCCGCCATCGACTTCTGGCACCCGCCCGGCGCAGGACAGCGCGGCGACACCCAGCGCCCGCCGCACGGGCACTACCTGTTTCTGCTCAACGCTGTGGGCAATGGCTATGGCGGGCTGGAGCACCGCCACAGCACGGCCCTGATCTGCCAGCGCAGCGACCTGCCGCGCCTGGGCGCGGCCGAGCAGCCTGAGGGCTACACCACTCTGCTGGGCCTGATCAGCCACGAATACTTCCACACCTGGAACGTCAAGCGCATGCGCCCAGCCGAATTCGCGCGCTACGACTACGAGCAGGAAAACTACACCGAGCTGCTCTGGTTCTTCGAGGGCTTCACCAGCTACTACGACGACCTGCTGCTGCGCCGCGCCGGCCTGCTGGACGACGCCCACTACCTCAAGCTGCTGGGCAAGACCATCCAGCAGGTCGAGCAAACCCCGGGCCGCCACGTGCAAAGCGTGGCCCAGGCCAGCTTTGACGCCTGGATCAAGTACTACCGGCAGGATGAAAACACCGCCAACGCCACCGTCAGCTACTACACCAAGGGCGCGCTGGTGGCCCTGTGCCTGGATCTGCAACTGCGCCAGCATGGCCGCTGCAGCCTCGATGACGTCATGCGCGCGCTGTGGCAACGCAGCCATGGCGGCCCCATCGACGAGGCCGCCGTGCTGGACGTGCTGGCCCAGCTCAGCGGCCGCGATTGGCAAACCGAGCTGCAGCACTGGGTGCACAGCACCGCCGCCTTGCCGCTGGCCCAGACCCTGGCCAGCGCCGGCCTGGCGCTGGAGCACAAACCCGCCAGCTGGGCGCAGCGCCTGGGCCTGCAGCTGCGCGAAGGCCAGGGCAGCGCGCTGACCATCGCCCGCATCCACAGCGGCAGCGCCGCCGAACGCGCCGGCATGGCCGTGGGCGACGAATGGCTGGGGCTGGCGGCCCACAGTCATTCAGGCAATGCAGGCACTGCGCACGACGGCGGCGCAGCAGCCCAGGCGCAATCGACCGATGCTGCAGGCTGGCGGCTGAAAAAACTCGACGAGCTCGACGGCCTGCTGCCCGATGCCAGCGCCGCCCAGGGGCCGCTGCGCGTGCTGCTGGCGCGCGATGGCCGCCTGCTCTGGCGCACGCTGCACCTGCCTGCCGCGCCGGATGTCCCCGGCGACGTGCGGCTGCAGCCCCTGCCCGAGCCCACCGCCAAGCAGGCCCAGACGCTGCGCAGCTGGCTCGGCCCGGCCACGCCCCCAGCCTCCCCCGCAAGCCCATACTGAATGGATCCCCCTGCAAAACAAGCCGCAGATCACCCACCCAAAAGGGCGCGCAGCGCAGCGATTCGTGCAGCGCTTGCCTCTGAGCCGCCTGCGATCGGACTTATAGTGATGCGGTTTTGCTTGGCGTCTGCCCCAGGCTGCCATCGGCAGCGCAGCGCAAACCCCGTTTTTTTCTTCACTTTTTCAACCAGGAGACCAACCCATGGCCTACGAAACCATCGAAGTGCGCACCGAAGCGGAAAAAGTCGGCATCATCACCCTCAACCGCCCCAAGGCCCTCAACGCCCTGAACGACCAGCTCATGACCGAGCTGGGCCAGGCCCTCAAGGCCTTTGACGCCGACGACAGCATTGGCTGCATCATTGTCACCGGCAGCGAAAAAGCCTTTGCCGCCGGCGCCGACATCACGGCCATGGCCAAGTACAACTTCATCGACGCCTACAAAGGCGACTTCATCACCCGCAACTGGGAAACCATCCGCAGCGTGCGCAAGCCCGTCATCGCCGCCGTCAGCGGCTACGCCCTGGGCGGCGGCTGTGAGCTGGCCATGATGTGCGACTTCATCATCGCCGCCGAGAACGCCAAGTTCGGCCAACCCGAAATCAAGCTGGGCGTGATCGCCGGCGCAGGCGGCACGCAGCGCCTGCCGCGCGCCGTGGGCAAGGCCAAGGCCATGGACATGAACCTCACCGGCCGCATGATGGACGCGCAGGAAGCCGAGCGCTCGGGCCTGGTCAGCCGCGTGGTGCCCACCGACAAGCTGATGGAAGAAGCCCTGGGCGCGGCGCTGACGATCTGCAGCTACTCGCTCATTGCCGCCATCGCCGCCAAGGAAGCCGTCAACCGCGCCTTTGAAAGCGGCCTGTCCGACGGCGTGATGTTCGAGCGCCGCCTGTTCCACGCACTGTTTGCCACGCAAGACCAGAAAGAAGGCATGGACGCCTTCGTCAACAAGCGCCCGGCGCAGTTCAAGAACCAATAAAAACCACCACGGGCATCGCCCGCGATGCCCGCTTATTGCCCCGCATTCCCCACATTCCCAAGCGCCCTCACCGGGCGCTTTTTCATGCGCGCCGCCCAAGGCGACGGCGGCGCGCCGCGCCAGGGCTCACCCGCGCTCACCTGCACTCACCAGCGCCCGCTGGCCTGCAACTGCGCCAGCAAGCCATCGCAGGCATCCTCCACCAAATCCAGCACCTGCTCGAAGCCCTCGGCCCCGCCATAGTAGGGATCAGCCACCTCCGCCACCGCATGCCGGCTGGCAAAAGCCGCCAGCCGCTGCAGCTTGTGGCGCTGCGCAGGCGGGCACAGCGCCTGGGCCAGGCGCTCATTGGCCGTATCCATCACCAGCACCAGATCAAACACCGAAAAATCCCGCGCCTGCAACTGCCGCGCACGCTGGCCGCTGAGGTCATAACCGCGCCGCAGCGCATGCTGCTGGGCCCGCGCATCGGGCGGCTCGCCCACGTGGTAATCGTGCGTGCCGGCCGAATCCACCTCGACCGCCTGCTGCAACCCCGCCGCCGTCACCTTGGCCTGCAACACGCCATGGGCCGTTGGGCTGCGGCAAATATTGCCCATGCACACCATCAACACCCGCACAGCCTGCCCAGGCGGCAAATGCTGCAGGTGCTCCAGCACAGGGGGGCGAAGGGTCATGGCTATCTCCTCAAAAAAACCGATTCCAACAATCCAGAAAATCTCTACCAAGGCCCGGCAACGCAAAAATGTCGCGCGCACGGCAGCAGCCCTGTCGTGCACGCCATGCTATCGGATGAGCAGGCCACGGTGCGGCGCATACAATCGCGCACTTTGCCGCCCTTTTACCGCAGCGGGCGCTTTGTCTTTCGCCCCTTCCACTCTTTTGCATGCCCCAGTTTGCCGCTTCCCCCATTGGTGTTTTCGACAGCGGCATTGGCGGCCTGAGCATTCTGCGGGCGCTGCGCCAGGCGCTGCCGCATGAGCGCTTCGTGTATTTCTCCGACGCCAGGCATGCGCCTTATGGCGAGCGCGACGATGCCTTCATCATGCAGCGCTGCATGCAGATCACGCAGCAGTTGCTGGAGCAGGAGCGCATCAAGCTGCTGGTGGTGGCCTGCAACACCGCCACGACCGTGGCCATTGGGCAGTTGCGCGAGCGCTTTGCCGATCTGCCCATCATCGGCGTCGAGCCGGCCATCAAACCGGCCGTGCAGGCCAGCCGCAGCGGCCAGGTGGCGGTGCTGGCCACCGAGCGCACGCTGCGCAGCCGCAAGTACCAGGCGCTGCGCCAGCAGTGGGCCACGCAGGCGGCCGTGCACGATGTGCCCTGCCCTGGCCTGGCTGCAGCGATCGAGCAGGACGATGCGACGCGGATCGACGCGCTGTGCGCGCGCTACATGGCGCAGGCGCTGCGCCCGGCGGCTGAAGATGGATCTGAAGATGCGGCGCTGCCGCCGGTGGACTGCATCGTGCTGGGCTGCACCCATTACCCGCTGGCGGCTGCGGCGCTGCTGCGCCATGCGCCTGCGGGCCTGCGCCTGATTGACAGCGCGGCGGCCGTGGCCCAGCAGACCCAGCGCCGCCTGGCGCAGGCGCAGCTGCTGGCCAGCGCCTCCCCCTGCCCTGGCGGACCGACGCCAGCCTGGCTGGAGCTGTGCAGCAATGGCGATTTGCACTTTCTGCAACGCCAGGCCGCACGGCATTTGCCGCCGCATTGAGTCAGCGTCAGCGCCTCTGCCCCGGCTGCGGCTGCGGCCACGAGCACGCAAAAAAGTACAGCCCGCCAAAGGCGGGCTGTACAAATACCAGGCGCTGGCGCCAAAGCTCAGGGCCTGTTGACGATCTCTCAGTGCAGGTGGCGCGGGCGGCGCCCGCCGCCGTGGCCGCCACCGCCCGGGCCGGAGCCGCCGCGCGGCGGGCGGCCCAGCTCCAGCGAGCTGACCAGCGCATCGAAGCGCCCGGTGAACAGGCGGTCGATTTCCTGCACGACGCCGGTGAGCTCGCTGGCCTCGAAGTGCCGCTCCATCAGCGCCACCACGTCCTGCACCAGCAGATCGCGCTGGATTTGCATGATGGCCGAGGGCGTGGGGCCGACGAACAGCAGGAAGAAGTCGTCGCGCGCTTCATCTTCATGGGCGGGGCCGTCTTCTTCTTCGGCCTCGTCGAAGGCGCGATCGTAGAAGGTCACTTCGATCACGCAGCCGCGGTCGGCCAAGTCGTTGAGGTTCATGCAGACCTCGTCGATGACTTGGCGGAAGTCCTCGTCGCCGCGCACCGTCCAGCACATCTGCAGCGCGTGCTCGCGGGCGATGAATTCAATGCCCGGCTCTTCTTCGTAGTAGCCCACAGCCGCGGCCGCCAGCGAGCGCGCGCCGGCATAGCGCCACATGGGCTTGAGGGCTTCCTCGATGGCGGCAAAGCCCACATCGGGGCGCACGAAGACTTGTCCATGCACGTGGATTTCAAATGGGTAGTCGTTATCGTTGGTCATAGCAGGCCTTCGGTTCAAGTGCGCGGCAGCAGGCCCAGGCCCGCTGCGCCGCAGGGCTGACACTATAACGCGCCGGGCAAGGCCGCGGTGCAGGGCGGGCCGTTTCGGCGCTGACTGGGCTTACTGCGGCGGCCGGCCCCACTGCGCAATCGCGTCGATGGCCAGGCCGTAGCCGGCCACGCCCAGGCCGCACATCACGGCCTTGGCCGCGCTGGCGATGCAGGAGTGGTGGCGAAAGGGCTCGCGCGCGTGGACGTTGCTGATGTGCAGCTCAATGAGCGGCACGCCCGTGCCCTTGATGGCGTCGTGCAGCGCGATGCTGGTGTGGGTGTAGGCCCCGGCGTTGAGCACCACGCCGGCCAGCAAGCCTTGCTGGTGCAGGCGCCCGGCCTCGTGGATCCAGTCGATCAGCGCGCCTTCATGGTTGCTCTGGTGGCAGCGCGCCTGCAGGCCGTGCTGCGCGGCGCGCTGCTGGCACAGCGCCTCCACGTCGGCCAGCGTTTGCTGGCCATAGATCTGGGGCTCGCGCGTGCCCAGCAGGTTCAGGTTCGGGCCGTTGAGGATGAAGACGGTGCGGCGGGGTGCGGCGGTGTCGGTCATGGCGGGCAGTCGCTCAGGAATTCAAATCAAGGCTTGGGGATGGATGCCGGGCCGGGGCAGCGCGCGCCCTGCCAAGCAGCAGGCTTTGAACAGGCTCTTAGAGCGTGTTCTGCTCGAACGTTGACAAATCCAAGACCTGGCCGCTGACTGGCATCGCCATCTCGCAAGTCGCTCTCGTCATGCCCGCGAAGGCGGGCATCCAGCGCCATCCTTGCACACGAGAGGGGATTGGCGCATGGCGGCGGCGCCCCGTCAGCGTCGCAACTGGACACCCGCCTTCGCGGGTGTGACGAGTACGAGAGAAGGCGGCGCTTGCAGGAAATGTCTTCATCAGAATCAAAACTGCTCTAGAGCCGGCGCAGCCGGGCAATCAGGCTGGAAGTGTCCCAGCGCCCGCCGCCCAGGGCCTGCACGTCGGAATAAAACTGGTCCACCAGCGCCGTCACCGGCAGATGGGCGCCATTGCGGCGGCCTTCGGCCAGCACCAGCCCCAGGTCCTTGCGCATCCAGTCCACGGCAAAGCCGAAGTCGAACTGGCCCTGGGCCATGGTCACGGCGCGGTTTTCCATCTGCCAGCTTTGCGCTGCGCCCTTGCTGATGACGTCGATGACCTTGGGGATGTCCAGCCCGGCCTGCTGGCCAAAGGCCACGGCTTCGGCCAGGCCCTGCACCAGGCCGGCGATGGCGATCTGGTTGACCATCTTGGTCAGCTGCCCGGCGCCGGCCGGGCCCATGAGCGTGAAGGCGCGCGAGAACGCCGCCGCCACGGGCGCAACGGCATCGAAGACGGGCTGCTGGCCACCGCACATGACGGTGAGCTGGCCGTTTTGCGCCCCGGCCTGGCCGCCGGAGACGGGCGCATCAAGAAAGTGCAGCCCGCGCTGCTGCGCCAGCTGCGCCAGCTCGCGCGCCACGTCGGCCGAGGCGGTGGTGTGGTCCACGTAGATGGCGCCAGCGGCCATGCCCTCGAAGGCGCCGCCAGGCCCGCTGGTGACGGCGCGCAGGTCGTCGTCGTTGCCCACGCAGCCCAGCACAATGTCGGCGTCCTGCGCCGCCTCGGCCGGCGTGGCCGCGTGGCGCAGCGGCTGCGCCAGACCCAGGGCGGAGAACTCCTGCAGCCATTGCTCGGCCTTGCTGGCCGTGCGGTTGTAGACCGTCACTGCATGGCCGGCCGCGGCCAGGTGCCCGGCCATGGGGTAGCCCATGACGCCCAGGCCGATAAAGGCCAGGCGCTTGGGCGGGGTGGGGTCATAGGTTCTGGGGCGGATCGATGCGCTCATGAGGGGAGTCAAAATCTTGCAGGTCAAAGAAAAAAGGCCGCAGCGTGCGGCCATGGCGGCGCATATGCGCGATCACACCACGGAGAGGTGCTCGGTGCCGGCGGCCAAGTCCTTGGTGCGCGCGCGCGTGCTGTGCAGCTTGATCTGCAGGCGCAGGTCGTTGAGCGAGTCGGCATTGCGCAGCGCATCCTCGTAGCTGATGACGTTGGCCTCGAACAGGTCGAACAGCGCCTGATCGAAGGTCTGCATGCCCTGGTTGCGGCTGAGCTTCATGGCCTCCTTGATCTCGGCGACCTCGCCCTTGAAGATCAGGTCGGCCACGCGCGGGGTGTTGAGCAGCACCTCGATCGCGGCGATGCGCCCCTTGCCATCCTGGCGCGGCACCAGGCGCTGCGACATGATGGCGCGCAGGTTCAGCGACACGTCCATCAGCAGCTGGGCGCGGCGCTCCTCGGGGAAGAAGTTGATGATGCGGTCCATGGCCTGGTTGGAGCTGTTGGCGTGCAGCGTGGCCAGGCACAGGTGGCCGGTTTCGGCAAAGGCGATGGCGTGCTCCATGGTCTCGCGGTCGCGGATCTCACCCATGAGGATCACATCTGGCGCCTGGCGCAGCGAGTTCTTTAGCGCCACTTCCCAGCCGTCGGTGTCCAGGCCGATCTCGCGCTGGGTGATGACGCAGTTCTTGTGCGCGTGCACGAATTCCACCGGGTCCTCGATGGTGACGATGTGGCCGTAGGAGTGCTCGTTGCGCCAGTCCACCATGGCCGCCAGCGAGGTGGACTTGCCCGAGCCGGTGGCGCCCACCAGGATGCACAGGCCGCGCTTGCTCATGGCCACGTCCTTGAGCACCTGCGGCAGGCCCAGGCCGTCGATGGTGGGCACGTTCAGCGGGATGACGCGCAGCACCAGGCCCACGTGGCCTTGCTGCACAAAGGCGTTGACGCGAAAGCGCCCCACGCCCGCGGGCGAGATGGCGAAGTTGGCCTCCTTGGTGCGCTCGAACTCGGCGGCCTGCTTGTCGCTCATGATGGAGCGCGCCAGCGCCAGGGTGTGCGCCGGCGTCAGCGGCTGCGGCGAAACCTTGGAGACCTTGCCATCGACCTTGATGGCCGGCGGGAAGTCGGCGGTGATGAACAAGTCGCTGCCATTGCGGCTGACCATCAGCCGCAGCAGATCGTTGATGAATTTACTGGCCTGATCGCGTTCCATTGTCTTCTCCCTTGATGATCGGGCTGGGCCTGCGCCGCAGGCCGCATGGGCCAGAGGGCCCGTTGTTCTTCATTTGAGCTTGGAGCTCACGGCGCGCAGCCGCACCGACAACTTGCGAGCCAGCAGCAGCACCAGACGGGCCGCCAACTGCGCTTGATTGTGCATCATTTCATCGAGGCCATCGCGCGTGAGCACGGCCAGCTCGCAGGGCGTGAGGCTGACGCAGGAGGAAAAGCGCAGCCCCTGGTCGAGCAGCGACATCTCGCCGATCAGGTCGCCCACGTGGGTCTCGGCCATGCGCACCGGCTGGCCATTGGGGCCTGCGCGCTCCACGGCCATCACGCCATTGAGCTGCACCATCATGTAGTCGCCGTACTCGTCCTGCTGGATGATCTCGCGGTCGGCCGGCAGGCTGTGGTATTCGAAGAAGGTGCCCAGCAGCGCCAGCTCCTGGCGGTTGAACGGCTGGCTGGGGCCCTGGCGCGCCCAGGCCGTCTGCAGCAGGCCGATGCCCCGCTCCTGGCCGATGCGCCGCGCGCCCAGCTCCTGGGCGCGCGCGCTCCAGGGCACGATGACTTGCGCGCTGCCCGCATGGGGCAGGATCAGCGACTGAAACAGCACCGATTCGGATTCGCCCGCCTGCCGCGCCAGTTGCCCAGGCTCGGCCGGCAGCGCAGCGGCGGCGGCGGGCTGGCCGTTGGCCCCGGTGGGCGCCCATGGCGCCAGGCTCTCGCCGCGCTCCCTCTCTTTTTTTCTGCTACCCCACCACACGAACCACTCTCCAGTCCATCAGACGGGGAAGTTTTCCGGCATCTTGGCCTTCAGGCGCGCATCGCGCGCGCTGATGACGTTGCGGCGCACCAGCTCCACCAGGTTCTGGTCCAGCGTCTGCATGCCCTGGTTCTGGCTGGTCTGGATGGTCGAGTACATCTGCGCCACCTTGGCCTCGCGGATCAGGTTGCGGATCGCGGGCGTGCCCAGCATGATCTCGTGCGCGGCCACGCGCGAGTTGCCATCCTTGGTCTTGAGCAGCGTCTGCGAGATCACGGCCTCCAGCGATTCGGACAGCATGGAGCGCACCATCTCCTTTTCCTCGGCGGGGAAAACGTCGATCACGCGGTCAATGGTCTTGGCCGCGCTGGAGGTGTGCAGCGTGCCAAACACCAAGTGGCCGGTCTCGGCGGCGGTCAGGGCCAGGCGGATGGTCTCCAGGTCGCGCAGCTCGCCCACCAGGATGGCGTCCGGGTCTTCACGCAGCGCCGAGCGCAGCGCGGCCGTGAACGAGTGCGTCATCGGCCCGACCTCGCGCTGGTTGATCAGGCACTTCTTGCTCTCGTGCACAAATTCGATCGGATCCTCCACCGTCAGGATGTGGCCGTACTCGCTCTCGTTGAGGTGGTTGATCATGGCCGCCAGCGTGGTGGACTTGCCCGAGCCGGTCGGCCCGGTCACCAAAATCAGCCCGCGCGGCTTGAGCGCCAGGTCGGCAAAGATGCGCGGCGCGTTGAGCTGCTCCAGCGTCAGCACCTTGCTGGGAATGGTGCGGAACACCGCCGCCGCGCCACGGTTCTGGTTGAAGGCGTTGACGCGAAAGCGCGCCAGGCCGTCGATCTCGAACGAGAAGTCCACCTCCAGGAACTCCTCATAAGTCTTGCGCTGGGCATCGCTCATGATGTCGTAGACCATCGAGAACACCGTGCGGTGGTCCAGCGGCTCGACGTTGATGCGCCGCACGTCGCCATTGACGCGAATCATCGGCGGCAGGCCCGCCGAGAGGTGCAAGTCCGATGCCTTGTTCTTGACGCTGAAGGCCAGCAATTGGGTGATGTCCACGTTTACATTTCCTATCAGTCGATACGATTGCAGGCGATTATCACCATTCGCGCCCTGCCTCA
The DNA here is from genome assembly GCF_002285265.1 of Vandammella animalimorsus. Taxonomy (GTDB): domain Bacteria; phylum Pseudomonadota; class Gammaproteobacteria; order Burkholderiales; family Burkholderiaceae_C; genus Lampropedia. The sequence goes on along the minus strand of NZ_NSJB01000008.1, from coordinate 90,972 downwards.
CAACCGCCAGTCACGGCACGCGCAGCCGCGGCGACACCCAGGCCAGCGCGCGCATTGCCTAGGGCCAAGCCACCGCCTGGGCCCATCCAGCGCCGCGCCGGGCAGCACAGGCGCAATTGATCACGTTGTTTACTCTGTCGCCAATTGCCAACGTTTGCATGGCGGCGCTGCGCACTGCGCAACAAAAAACGGCCCCGCAGGGCCGTTTGGCAGACGCCAAGCGACGGGATCAGTCCGCGTACTGGCCGGCGGCCTTGATCACGGCGCCCCACTTCTCGATTTCCGAAGCGACAAAGGCCTTGTGCTGCTCGGGGTTGGTGCGCTCGTCGGTGGCCACGACCGCGCCCAGATCGCTCTGGCGCTTGATGAACTCGGGGTCCTTGAGCGCTTCCTTCAGCGCGGCGTTGAGCTTGGTCACCACTTCCTTGGGCGTGCCCTTGGGCGCGTACAGACCGTGCCAGATCGTGACGTTGAAGTCCTTCAGGCCAGCCTCGTCCAGCGTCGGCAGCTCCTTGTAGGCCGGGGCCTCCAGGCGCTTGGGCGTGGTCACGGCAAAGGCCTTGACCTTCTTGGCCGAGACGTGCGGCGTGGTGTTGGTGGTCTGGTCGCACAGCAGGTCGATCTGGCCTGCCAGCAGGTCGGCGATGGCCGGCGCGGTGCCGCCATAGGGCACGGTCACCATCTGGATATTGGTGGCGTCCTGGAACATCAGGCCGCACAGGTGCGAGGCCGAGCCCAGACCGGCATTGCCCAGGTTGACGCCATCCTTCTGGCCCTTGACCCAGCTCATCAGCTCGGAGTAGTTGTTGGCCTCCAGCGTCGGGCGGCTGATCAGCGTCATCGGCACGTCATTGATGATGCCCAGATACTCGAAGTCTTCCTTGACGTTGAAGGACAGCTTGCGATAGAGCGAAGGCACGGTGGACATGCTGATGTGCGCCACCAGCAGGGTGTGCCCATCGGGCTTGGCGCGGGCGGCCTTGGCCAGGCCGATGGTGCTGCCGGCGCCGGCGGCGTTGTCGATCACGATCGAGGCATTGCCCAGGTGCTTGCGCAGCGCATCGGCAAAATCGCGCGCCACCTTGTCGGTGGGGCCGCCTGCGGAGAACGGAACGATGATGGTGATCGGCTTGCTGCCAGGATAGTCCTGCGCCTGGGCAGGTTGTGTCAAAGCCATGGCAGCCAGGCTGACGGGAAGCAGAGCCAATGCAGAGAGTCGACGAGCCATCTCACAGTCCTTTGATGGAAACAGGGTCTTGGAAACGGCGCCCAAGCCTCACAGGCAGGGGCGCCGACAGGGAGTGCCGCATTGTAAATTGCATTTATTCACAATTGAGCCAGACCAGGACCCAGGTGTCGCAATCGTTGCACAAGCGTCAAGTTTCCGCAGTGCCGGCTGGAGAAAGCCTGTTCAGGATCGGACTGCTGCCTCTTACAAATGGCCCCAGACCAGCATGGCCTCGCGCGCGCCCACCTGCAGCTGCACCTTGGCGCCCACGGGCAGGCAGACCTTGGTGCGCACGTGGCCGAACGGCAGGCCGGTCAGCACCGGCAGGCCGGTGCGCTCGCGCAGTGCTGCGATGATGCTGCCCAGGTGGTAGCCGCGCTCGCGCGGGGCTGGCGGCGCTTCGGTGAAGTGGCCCAGCAGCAGCGCCTGCTGGCGCGCCAGAATGCCGGCCTGCTCCAGCTGCACCAGCATGCGCTCGACGCGGTAGGGGGCCTCACCCACATCTTCCAGAAACAGGATGCCGCCCTCGATGGCCGGCAGGTGCGGCGTGCCGATCAGCGAGGCCAGCACGGCCAGATTGCCGCCCCACAGCCGGGCCTGCTCGATGTGCAGGCCCTGGTAGGCCGCTGCGCACTCCTTGCCGATGCGCCAGCCCGTGCCCTCGGCAATGCCATGGGCCACGTCCTCGAAGCAGGCCTGGGTGATCTCGTCGGGCGGCTGGGCAGTGCCGAAGTCGGCGCACAGGCTGGCGCCGGCCCAGCTGATGGCGCCGGTGTGCGCCAGCAGCGCCAGCTGCAGCGCCGTGAAGTCGCTAAAGCCCATGAACTGCGTGCCCTGGGCGATGGCGCGCGCCAGCAGCGCGTAATCAATGTGCGGCAGCAGGTGGTTCAGGCCGTAGCCGCCGCGGCTGATCAGGGCCACATCGGCGCCGCTGCGCGCGGCGCGGTGCAGCGCATCCAGGCGCTGGGCGTGCGTGCCGGCAAAGCGGCTCTCGCGCAGCAGCGCGCCCTCATCGAGCGTGAGGGCAAAGCCGGCCTGCTGCAGGCGGCGCACGCCACGGCGCAGCGCGGCGCGGTCGCGCACGGCGCCGCTGGGCGAATACACGTAGACCTGGCGGGCACGCTCGGGCCGCTGCCCATGCCCATCTTGCTGGGCATGGCAGGCGCAGGCTGGCGTGCAGGGGTGGTTGGCTGGGGGCATGGCTGTGCAAGCGGGTGATCAGGCGCTCGGCCAGGGCTGAGCGTAGGCGCTCACCTGCGGGCGCGGCGGCGTGCTGGGCGTGTGCGGCGGCGTGCCCAGGTTCAGCAGGCCGAGGATGCGATCGCCCGGCTCAAAACCCATGACGCGCTTGAGCAGCTCGGGCAGCACCCCCGGCGCGGTGGACCAAAAGCCATGAAAGCCCAGGAAATGCGCGGCATTGAGCATGTTCATCACCGCCGCGCCGCAGGCCAGGGTTTGCTCGAAATCGGGCGCCTTGGGGTGCGGCACCTGCCGCTCGGCCAGCACGATGACCACGGGCGCCGTGGTGAGCTTGGCGGTGAACTTGCCGTGCATGTCCTGCGCCTGCGGCGTTTGCGCCTCGGGGCAGGCCAGCACCTGCTGCAGCAACTGCTGGCGCTGCGCATCGCGCACGTATTTGAAGCGCCAGGGCATCAGGCCGGCGTGGTCGGGCGCGCACGCGGCCGCGCCGAGGATGCGCTGCAAGGTCTGCTCGTCCGGGCCGGGCTGGGCCAGCGGCCAGGCCGAGCGGCGCTGCAACATGCGCTGCAGCGCGGCGTTGCCAAGCTGCTCGGGGGCACTGGTGGGTGACATGAAAATCCTTTCATTACAAGAATCTGTTCAACATCTCTGCACGGCTGGCAAGAGCGCGGATTGGGGCGGACTGCTTGCGTTGCACACGCCTGGCCATCGCTTCGGCCATGGCGGCGTGATATGCGCAAGGTGGCGCCCGGCTGCCCATTCCCAACCGCTTCTTGCCCGCGCGCACCGGGATTTTGAACAGGCTCCAAGAGGGCCATCGGGTTGGCTGGGGCGGGCTGCGCCGCGATAAATCAAGGCATACTGCCTGCCCTTGCTGCGTCGGCTCGGGCCTGTCCACGGCGCTGGCGCGCAGCGCGGCTGGATGCCTGCCGTCTGCGCCCAACTCGTGAACAGGCCCGAAGAAGCTGCGCGATCATACCGGCCCAAGCCCAAGCCCAAGCCCAAGCCCAAGCCCAAGCCCAAGCCCAAGCCCAAGTGCCAAGCCCAAGTGCCAAGCGCCATGCGGCTGCTGGCCAGTTTCTTCTCAAGGCCCATCATTGCCCGCCATGCCGTTGAACCCGCCCCGCTTGCCCGATTGCCCCCCTGCCCCGCCCTGCGGCCTGTTGGCTCGGGCCAATGCCGCCAGCTGGCCCGATCGCCGGCCCGGTCGCTGGCGCCTGGCGCTGCTGGGCAGTCTGCTGGGCCTCATGGGCCTGCTGGCGGCCTGTAGCAGCAAGCCGCCGCCGGCGCAGTGGCAGGTGCGCTCGCTGGCCTCGGCCGAGCTGGCCCAGGCGGCCTACCTCGATGGCGACGAGCGCGTGGCGCAGCTGGAGTGGCAGCGCGCGCGCCAGCAGGTGGCGCGCACCGGCAGCCCCGAGGCCCTGGCGCTGCTGGTGCTGCGCCAGTGTGCGGTGCAAATGGCCAGCCTGCACTGGCAGCCCTGCGCCGATTTCACGCCGCTGGCGCCCGGCGCATCGGCCCAGGCGCGCGCCTATGCGGCCTATCTGGACGGCCAGGCGCTGGATGCGGCGCAGCGCAGCGCCCTGCCCGCGCCGCAGCAGCGCATTGCCGCGCACCAGCAGATCGACGCGGCCAGCCTGGGCGCGCTGCGGGCCATCGAAGATCCGCTCTCGCGCCTGCTGGCCGCGGCCTTGCTGCAGCGCCGCAGCGCCCAGGCCTCGCCCGAGCTGATGGCGCTGGCCATCGACACCGCCTCGGCCCAGGGCTGGCGCCGGCCGCTGCTGGCCTGGCTGCTGCGCCAGGCGCAGTACGCGCGCGCGCAGGGCTTGGGCGAGCTGCTGGCGCAAACCGAGCTGCGCATTGCCATCGTGCAGCGCCAGGGCGCGCTGGCCAGTCCGTCCAGCCAAGCCCCCGCGCCCCAGCCAGCAACGCCTGCCGGGCGCTGATCGCGCCCCGTCATCCCCCATCGCAACCGCCACGCGCCCGGCGCATGGCCCACGGTGTTTTTCCCATGCAAATCGACATCCAAATCCTCGACCCCCGCCTGCACGAGCAACCGCCCGCCTACGCCACCCCCGGCAGCGCCGGGCTGGACTTGCGCGCCTGCCTGCAAGAGCCCCTGACGCTGGCGCCCGGCTCGCCAGCGGCGCTGGTGCCCACCGGGCTGGCCATGCACCTGCAGGACCCGGGCTATGCCGCGCTGATCCTGCCGCGCTCGGGCCTGGGCCACAAGCAAGGGCTGGTACTGGGCAATCTGGTGGGGCTGATCGACAGCGATTACCAGGGCCAGCTGATGGTCAGCGCCTGGAACCGCGGCCAGCAGCCCATCGAGATCGCCCCGCTGGAGCGCATCGCGCAGCTGGTGATCGTGCCCGTGGTGCAGGCGCAGTTGCGCGTGGTCAAGCAATTTGCCCCCAGCAGCCGCGGCACTGGCGGCTACGGCTCCACGGGCACACGCTGAGCCGGGCTCGCCCCTCAAACCGGCATGGCGGCAAACTCGGCCACGCGCTGCGCGCGGTTGGCCGGGGTGATGGCCCAGCGCTGGCTGTCTTCGTATTCGAACTGCGCGCCCATGCGGCCATCGCTGCCCAAGCGCAGCAGGCAGGCCTGCCAGGGGCTGCCAGTGGGGCTGTCCTGGGCCATGGCCTGGGCCAATTGCTCAAGAAGCTCCAAAGTGTGGCCGCCGCGCGGCGCAACGGCATGGGCCTTGCCTTCAGCATCGAAGGCAAAGCCGCCCATGCCGCCGCAGCCGTCGTATTCGCCGATCAGGATCAGCTTGCTCCACTGCGGCGGCAGTTGGATTTCCTGCAAGGCGCTGCGCAGCACCTGGGTCAGCAAGTCCCCGGCCTGGGGCAGCGGTTTGTCGCAATGGCCCATGTCTCTCTCCTGAGCTGAAGGGTTTGTGCACGATCTGAGCGCGCGTGCCGCATCTTTGCACGACGCTCGCCGGCCTTGGCATTACCCGCCCGGTGGCGGCATGGCGGCAAATTCGGCGATGCGCTGCTCGATGTTGGCGGGCGTGATCTGCCAGCGCTGGGCGTCGTGGTATTCGAAGTCGGCATCGAATGGCCCATCGCTGCCGATGCGCAGCAGGCAGGACAGCCAGAGGCGGCCCGGCTCAGCCGCGCCCGCCACGCCCGCTGCTGCGGCGTCGGCATCGGCCATGGCCTGGGCCAGGCGCTTCATGGCGCGCACGCTCTGGCCGCGCGGCGCAACGGGGTGGGCCTGGCCTGCGGCATCGAAGCAAAAGCCGCTCATGCTGGCAAAGCCCTGGCCGAGCACGCCCACCAGGATGAGCCTGCGCCACTGCGGCGGCAGTGTCACTTCCTGCAAGGCGGCATGGCACAGTTGCCGCAGCAGTTCATCGCGCTCACTCATGTCGCTCTCCTTTCAAGGTTTTGACAGGCTGCGGCTTTCACGCCCCCTCTGCGCACTGGCCAGAGAGGGCATGGGCCTCAGCGCTGCACCTGCGCCTTGTAGGCGCCGTAGCCCTGCTGCTCCATCTGCGCCAGTGGGATGAAGCGCAGGCTGGCGCCGTTGATGCAGTAGCGCAGGCCGCCCTTGTCGCGCGGGCCGTCGGGGAAGACGTGGCCCAGGTGCGAGTCGGCCGTGCGGCTGCGCACTTCGACGCGGCGCATGTTGTAGCTCAGGTCTTCGTGCTCGGTGACGGCGGCCTGCTCGATGGGGCGGGTGAAGCTGGGCCAGCCGCAGCCGGAGTCGAATTTGTCGGCCGAGCTGAACAGCGGCTCGCCGCTGACCACGTCCACATAGATGCCGGGCTCGAACAGGTGGTCGTAGGCGTGGCTGAAGGCGCGCTCGGTGCCGCTTTGCTGGGTGATGCGGTACTGCTCGGGCGTGAGCTGCTGGCGCAGCGCCGCGTCGTCGGGCTTGCGCCAGGCTTGCGCGTCAAAGCCCGCGCCCTGGCTGCTGCCCTGGCTGGCCTGGGCCTGTTGGCCCTGCGCGCGTTGCTGGCGGCCCTGCAGCGGCTCATCGGCCTTGCGGATGTCGATGTGGCAATAGCCGCCCGGGTTCTTCAGCAGGTAGTCCTGGTGGTACTCCTCGGCCGGGTGGAACTGGCGCAGCGGCAGGTTTTCCACCACCAGCGGCTGGCCGTATTTGCGCTGCTCGGCGGCCAGCGCGGCGGCAATGAGCGGTTGCTCGGCGGCGTCGGTGTAGTAGATGCCGGTGCGGTACTGCGTGCCGCGGTCGTTGCCCTGCCGGTTCAGGCTGGTGGGGTCGATGACGCGAAAGTAGTACTCCAGGATGTCTTCCAGGCTCAGGCGATCTGCGTCGTAGTCCACGCGCACGGTCTCGGCATGGCCGGTGCCGCGGTGGATCACGTCCTCATAGCTGGGCTTGTCGGTCTTGCCGTTGGCGTAGCCGGAGACGGCATCGACGACGCCGGGCACGCGCTGGAAGTAGGCCTCCAGGCCCCAGAAGCAGCCGCCGGCCAGGTAGATGGTTTTGCGATTCATGGTGTGCGCCTCCTGTGGTGCGGGGGATGGGGTGGGGCTGGCTGCCGCAGTGGCATCCAGCGGGGCCTGGGCATTGGCCAGCAGGGCCTGCAGTTGCGCCGCGTTCAGGCTGCCGCGCACGCTGCGCAGCAGCTGGCCGTCGGCATCGAACAAGGCCCAGGAAGGATAGACGCGGATGCCCAGCGCCTGGGTGATGCTGCCGCCGTGGTCCAGCAGCACGGGCAGCTGCGGGTATTCGAGCCGCGAGTACCAGCGCTCAAAGGCGCCGCTGGCCTTCTCGCCCAGGTGGCCGGGCGAGGCCAGGCTGACCAGGTTGACCTTGCCCAGCTGCCCGTCGCGCACCCAGTCGTTGGTCTGCTGCAATTCCGACAGGCACAGCGGGCACCAGCTGGCCCAGAACTTGACCAGCGTGGGCCGGCCCGGCTGCAGGTGCGCGCTGGCGGGCTGGCCGCGCACGTCCTGCAGCGCGCTCAGCGTCGCCCAGGCCGGCACGGGTGCGGGTGCGGGCTTGTCGGCGCGCGCCAGCGGCAACAGCAGCAGCACGGCGGCGGCGATGGCTGCGGCCAGAAGGCACAGCGCCAGCCAGCCGCGCTGGCGCATTGCGTGTGATGGCATGGTTTCTCTCCTTTGCAGTCGATGGACACTGCCATAGTCGCGCCAGCGGCCCAAAACCTGACAGCCTTGTGCGCGCTGATGCGCCCAGCGCCCAGTCAAGCCCCCAGTCAAGCGCCCAGCCCGCCAGCGCCGCTCAACGCGCGGCGGGCTGCGCAGTCGTCGGGCGCGGCTGGCTGCGGCGCTGCTGCACCTGCTGGCTGTAGCGGATGATTTCCTTGGCCAGGCTCTCGCGTCCGACGCGGCGCGCAAAGTCCACCGCCGTCATGCCCAGCTGGTTTTTCATCAGCGGGTCGGCCCCTTCCTGCATCAGCAGCCGCGCCACGGCATCGGTGCCGTATTGGGCGGCCATCATCAGCGGCGTGGTGCCATTGGGCGATTGCGCGTCGATGTAGGCGTGCTGCGCCAGCAGCAGCTCGGTGATGGCCAGCTGGTGCTCCTCGGAGGTGCCCGAGGCGGCGTAGTGCAGCGGCGTCCACTGCGGCTTGTTGACGTGCGCGCCCTGGCGCACCAGGCGCGTGACGGCGTCGAGGTTGCCCCGGATGGCGGCCATCATCAGCGGGCTTTCGTCGCGCGCGTTGCGGTATTCGACGTTGGTGCTGCGCGAGGCCATCAGCGCGTTGAAGACGTTCAGGCTCTCGAGCTGCAGCGCCAGCGTCATCGGCGTCTGGCCGCTGGCCGCATCGCGCACATTGGGGTTGGCGCCCTCGGCCAGCAGGCGCTGCATGGCCGAGCCGTTGTCGCGCTTGACGGCGGTGAACAGGCGCTCGACGCCGGGCTCATTCTGGCGCGCGGCCTGCGCGGCCTTCGCGCCCGGCTGTTGGGGCTGTTGCGCCCAAGTGGCTTCTGGCGCGGCCAGCAGGCCCAGCGCCAGTGTGGCGGCCACGCCAGCCAGGGCCAGGGCCGGCGTGCGGCGTTGAAGGCCAGGGGTTTGCAGGGCTTGCTTCATGCGGCAGTCACTCCATGGAAAAGGCTGTGGAAATTCTCGCTGCTGGCCTGGCCGACCTGCTCGGCGCTGATGCCGCGCAGCGTGGCAATGCACTGCGCCACGTGCGGCACGTAGGCCGGGCTGTTGGTCTTGCCGCGGTGCGGCACCGGGGCCAGATACGGGCTGTCGGTCTCGATCAGCAGGCGATCGAGCGGCACGTAGCGCGCCACCTCCTGCACCTGCCTGGCGTTCTTGAAGGTGACGATGCCGGCAAAGGAGATGTAGTAGCCCAGCTCCAGCACCTGGCGCGCAACTGGCACGTCCTCGACGAAGCAGTGAAACACGCCGCCGGCCTGGTTGCCGCGGCCATCCTCGCCCTCCTCGCGCAGGATCTGCAGCGTGGCCAGCGCCGAGTCGCGCGTGTGGATCACCAGCGGCTTGCGCAGCGCGCGCGCGGCGCGAATGTGCACGCGAAAGCGCTCACGCTGCCAGTGCATGTCGGCAATGCTGCGCCCGCCCTTGCGCCCGGGCATGTCGTAATAGTCCAGGCCGGTCTCGCCAATGCCCACGACCTTCTCGCGCGCGCCCAGCGCCAGCAGCGTGTCCAGATCGGGCTCGGCCACGCCTTCGTTGTCCGGGTGCACGCCCACCGTGCACCAGATGTTGGGGTGCTGCAGCGCCAGCGCGTGCACGCGCTCGAATTCCTCCAGCGTGGTGCAGATGCACAGCGCCTTGTCCACCTGCGCGGCCTGCATGGCCTCGCGGATGGCAGGCAGCTGCGGGTACAGCTCGGGGAAGCTCAAATGGCAGTGCGAATCGATGTACATGAAACAGAAATGGAAATACTGCCCGCGCCAGGGCAGCCAGACCGGTGGATCAAGATGCAGCCGCTGCTTTGAACGCCAGGCAACGGAAAACCGGCCCATGCGGGCCGGTGCTGCGCCGGGGCGGCCAGGGTGGCAAGCGATCTCAAAACCTGTTCACACCGTGTGCGTGGGGCGGCCGGAGTTCAGCGCCGAGCCCAGGCGGTTTTCGATCTTGGTGCGCAGCTCGGCCGATTTTTCATCGGCCGGAAAGCGCACGCCCACGCCCTGCGTGCGCCCGCCCGAGGCCCCGGCCGGGGTGATCCAGGCCACGGTGCCGGCGATGGCGTACTTCTTCGGGTCGTCGGGCAGCGTCAGCATGACGAAGATGCTGTCGCCCATCTGGTACTCGCGCTGCGTGGGCACGAAGATGCCGCCTTCCTTGAACAAGGGGATGTAGGAGGCATACAGCGCCGCCTTTTCCTTGATGTTGAGCTGGATCACGCTGGGACGCGCGGCCTTGCTGGTGTCGTCGGCTGTGGCATTCATGGTGAAAAGGCGTGGTTCGATGGGCCAGGGGCTGCCGCGGCAGCGGGCGCGCCGCGGCATCAGGCGCGTAAGTTTAGGGCACTGCGCGCCTGCTCCACAAGCGCGGCCAGCATCAGCTCTTGCGCGTAGGGGTGTTCGCTGGTGCGGGCGGCCTGCAGCAGCTCGGCCGACCAGCGCCCCAGGCGCTCGAAAGCGCGCTGGCGCTGCGCCGCGGCAGCGCCCGCTTGCACCGCCTCGGCCTGCGGCCCGGCCACGGCCCAGCCTGGCAGGCAGGCGGCCAGGGCCGCGCGGCTGAAGTAGCGCGGCGCGGCGCCGGCCACCAGGGCCATGGCGTCGTGGCAGATTTGCTGCAGCACGGCAATGGCCTGGCTGGGCGTGGTCTCGGCCAGCCAGCCGGGCCGCCCCTGGGCCAATTGCCCGGGCAGGGCCAGCCACTGCTGGGCATCAAAGCCCGCCTGCAGCAGGGCCCAGGCATCCTGCGGGCGGCCACCGGCCGCGGCCAGCGCGGCCTCGATCTGCGGCGCGGCCGCGCCCGAAGCGGCCAGCCATTGCTGCACCTGCTCGGCATCGGGCCATTGCATTTTCCAGGCGTGGCAGCGGCTGCGGATGGTGGGCAGCAGCCGGTGCGCGGCCTGGCTGGCGAGCACGAAGCGGGTATTGCCCGGCGGCTCCTCCAGGGTTTTGAGCAGCGCATTGGCCGTCACCAGATTCATGTTTTCCGCCGGGTAGACCAGCACCACCTTGCCGCGGCCGCGCGCATCGGTGCGCTGGCTGAAGGTGATCATCTGGCGCATGGCCTCGACGCGGATCTCCCGGCTGGGCTTGCGCTTGGCATCGCCCTCGGTCTCGGGCGCGGCGGCCCAGCCCCATTGCAGCTGCAGCGCCTCGGGCAGCAGCACCAGCAAATCCGGGTGGGTGTGCACGGCCATGGCGTGGCAGCTTTCACACTGGCCGCAGGCCGGCTGCAGCGGCGCGCCATCTGCGGCAGGCTGGGCTTCGCACAGCACGGCCTGGGCCCAGGCCAGGCCCAGCTCGAACTGCCCCAGGCCCGATGGGCCTTCGAGCAGCAGCGCATGGCCGCTTTGGCGCAGCAGCGCCTGCAGCTGCGGCTGCAGCCAGGGCATGGGCGGCGCGACAGCCGGGGTGGGCGCTGCTGCGGTGGCGGTGGGACGTTTGGCCATGATTGCTTGCCTGGGGTGTGTCCGGATCTGCGTCGGTAGCGCGCGCTGGCCTCAGGCCTGCGGGGTCGGCGCCAGCAGACCGCGCGCGCGCAGCGCCGCCAGCACCTCGGCCTGCACCTGGGCCAGTGGCGCATCGGCATGGATGCGCACGAAGCGCGCCGGCTGCTGGGCGGCGCAGCGCGCATAGCCCTGCGCCACGCGCTCGAAGAATGCCTGGGCCTCCTGCTCGAAGCGGTCGGGCGTGCGCGCCTGGCGCAGGCGCTGCGCGGCCACGGCCGGCGGCAGGTCAAACCACAGCGTGCAGTCCGGCTGCAGCAGGCCGCTGTCGCCGCCCGAGCCGGCATCGGCATCGGCGGCACCCGCATCGGCCTGCTGGCCGGGGGCGGCAGCCGGGGGCGGCGGCAGCGCGTGGCCGCCCTGCACCCAGGCCTGCAGCTGCTCGATCCAGGCCCAGGGCTGGCTGCGCCCGCCGCCCTGGTAGGCGAAGGTGGCATCGGTGAAGCGATCGCACAGCACGGTCGTGCCCTGGCGCAGCGCCGGCGCGATGACCTGCAGCAGGTGCTCGCGCCGGGCGGCAAAGGCCAGCAGGGTTTCGCTCAGCGCATCCATGCGCTCGTGCAGCAGCAGCTCGCGCAGCCGCTCGCCCAGCGGCGTGCCGCCGGGCTCACGCGTGCACAGCACGCTTTGGCCCTGGGCGCGCAAGGCCTGGGCCATGGCCTCCAGATGGGCGGACTTGCCTGCGCCATCGATGCCCTCGACGCTGATGAACCAGCCGCGCCGCGCGGGCAGTGACGCGGGCAGCGGCGCAGGCGATGGGGGTTGCGGCTGTGGCGGCATGCTGGCCTGGCTCATGGCTTGCCCCGGATGTAGCGGTCCACCGCGCGGTTGTGTTGCTGCAGGGTATCGCTGAATTCGCTGGAGCCATCGCCGCGCGCCACGAAGTACAGCGCGCTGGTTTTCTCCGGCTGCACCGCTGCCAGCAACGATTGCTTGCCGGGCATGGCAATGGGCGTGGGCGGCAGGCCGGCGCGGGTGTAGGTGTTCCAGGGCGTGTCAGCCTCCAGGTGGCGGCGGCGCAGGCGGCCGTCGTAGGCGTCGCCCAGGCCGTAGATCACGCTCGGGTCGGTCTGCAGCAGCATGCCTTTGTTGAGCCGGTTGATGAACACCCCGGCAATGCGGCCCCGGTCGCTGTGCTGGCCGGTTTCCTTCTCGACGATGCTGGCCAGGATCAGCGCCTCATCGGGCTTTTTCAGTGGCAGATTGCGGTCACGCTGCTGCCAGGCGGCCTCCAGCATGCGGTCCATGGCCTGCAGCGATTGTTCGAGCACGGCCAGATCGCTGCTGCCCTTGGCAAAGAAATAGGTGTCGGGGAAAAAGCGCCCCTCGGGGTGCACCCCTTCGCGACCGAGCTGGGCCATGATTTGCGCATCGCTCAGCCCCGCCGTCTGGTGCTGCAGCGGCTGCTGGGCCAGCAGCTGGCGCATTTGCTTGAAGGTCCAGCCCTCGACGAAGGTGATGGATTGCAGGGTCTGCTCACCGCGCACCAGGCGCCGCAGCACCTGCCGGGGCGTGACGCCGCTGTCGAATTCGTAATAGCCGGCCTTGATGCGCCGGCCCTGGCCGCTGGCGCGCAGCCCCCAGTACAGCAGCGCGGGCGGCAACTGGAACACCTTGGCATCGACCAGCGCCTGCGCCACGCCGCGCGGCGTGGCGCCGCGCGCAATCGTCAGCTCGGCCGGGGCGGGCTCGATGTGCAGCGGCTGATCGTGCCACCACAGGCCATAGGCCAGCGCCGCGCCCAGCAAAGCCAGCACCAGCAACAGGAACAAAAACAACTTGCGCAGCAAGGGAGGGCTTCCTTCTGTTAAAAACCGGGCCGCGCCGTGCGCAGCGCCAGGGCCGCAAAAGCCGCGCACGATAGCACGAAACCCCGCGCCATCCGCACCGGCCCGCTGGCCCCTGCCGGGCCCGCCCCCTTCCCGTCATACAGCCCCAATCGACCCCATGTCCGCCCTTGCCGCCCCTGCCCAGCCCAATGCCACTGCCGCCATCTGCCCCATCACCGAGCTGGGCGTGTTGCACTGCAGCGGCGACGATGCGTTGCAATTCTTGCAAAGCCAGCTGAGCAACGACTTCGCCCTGCTGGGCCACGACAGCGCGCGCCTGGCGGCCTATCTGAGCGCCAAGGGGCGCATGCAGGCCAGCTTCATCGGCGTGCGCCTGGGCCCCACGGACGTGCTGCTGCTGGTGCACCGCAGCGTGCTGGCGGCCGTGCAAAAACGCCTGTCCATGTTCATCCTGCGCGCCAAAGTGCGCCTGAGCGACGCCAGCGCGCAATGGCAGCTGCACGGGCTGCTGGGCCAGGCCGCCATCGAGCAGGCCATCTCGGCCACCCTGGCCGCTGACGCTGGCGACGCCGCTGGCCATACCCCTGAGCCAGCCCCGCTGGCCCCCTGGCAAGCCGTGGCCAACGCCGCCGCGCGCAGCGGCGCAGCGGCCGATGCCGCACCGGCCTGGGTCATCGGCCTGTACCCGGCCGCCGGCCAGCCCCGGGCGCTGCACATCGCCCCCAGCGGCAGCGCCGCCAGCCTGCCCGCCACACGGGCGCAGCAGCAGGCCTGCGCCGCCTGGGCGTATTCAGAAGTGCTGGCCGGCGTGGCCACCATCAGCGCCCCCGTGGTCGAGCTGTTCGTGCCGCAAATGCTCAACTACGAATCGGTGGGCGGCGTCAGCTTCAAGAAAGGCTGCTACCCCGGCCAGGAAGTGGTGGCGCGCAGCCAGTTCCGCGGTGCCATCAAGCGCCGCGCCTTCCTGGCCAACGGCCAGGCCGCAGAGCTGCCCGAGCCCGGCACGGAAATCTTCTCCGCCAGCGACCCCGACCAGCCTTGCGGCGTCGTCGTGCAATCGGCCTGGCACAGCCAGACAGAAGCCAGCGGCAGCGGCCCGCGCCCCTTCGCCGCCATCGTCTCGCTGAAAACGGACTGCGCCAGCCAGCCACTGCAACTGGCCGCCCCCGGCAGCAGCGCCACGCCGCTGCAGATCCAGCCCGCGCCCTATCCGATCCTGGACGATGTGTGAGGCAGACACACAAGACACAAGCCAGGACGCCGCCGCGCCCAGGCGGCTGTTGAAGTCGGCTCAGCCGTTCAGCGCCGCCCGGCGCGGCTGAACAGCCAGATGCCGGCCACGACCAGCACCGTGCCGGCGGCCAGCCATGGGGTGAAGGGCTCGCCCAGCAGCCAGACGCCCATGGCGATGGTGGACAGCGGGCCGATCATGCCGATCTGCGCCGTCAAGCTGGCGCCGATGCGCTCCATGGCCATCATCACCATCAGCACGGGCGCCACGGTGCAGGCCGTGGCGTTGAGCAGGCTCAGCCACAGCACCGGCGTGGCCACCTGCTGCGCGGCGCTCAATGGGCGGGTCAGCAGAAATTGCGCAATGCAGCACAGGCAGGCAAAGCTGGTGGCCAGCCCGACCAGGCGCAAGGCCCCCAGGCGCTGCACGTATTCGCCGCTGAAAAACAGGTACAGGGCATAGCTGACGGTGCCGCCAAAGACCAGGGCCGTCCCCAGGGCGGTGTCTGCCGTGCCTGGCAGTTGCATCTCTCGCCCGAAGACCAGCAGCGCGCCGCTGTAGCTCACAAGCACGGCCAGCCAGTGGCGGCGGCTCAGGCGCGCGCCGCGCAGCGCCCAGCCCAGCAGCATGACCAAGGTGGGTGTTAGGTAGAGGATGAGCCGCTCCAACCCGGCGCTGATGTATTGCAGGCCCATGAAGTCCAGCAGGCTGGCCAGGTAGTAGCCCGAGATGCCCAGGCCCATGACGGCCAGCATGTCGCGCCGCGTCAGCGGCGGCTTGCCGCGCCCGCCCCACCAGGCCATGGCGACGAAGAGGGGCAGCGCAAACAGCATGCGGTACATGATGAGCGTGACCGCATCGACGCCATGCCGGTAGGCCAGTTTGACGATGATGGCCTTGCCGCTGAAGGCCACGGCCCCCAGCGCCGCCAGCAGCAAGCCCGAGGCCATGGGCGGCGCAGGGCTGGGAGCTGCCGGGGCGGCAACGGCGGGGGATGATGCGGTCGGCATGGTGGGCAAATGCGAGGGAAGGTCTGCCCCGCGCACTTTTCGAAGCGCTTGGATGCAGGTGCGGGCGCGCATTATTCCAGCGCCTGACAGCCACTTGCAGCAACGCGCGCAAAACAAAACCCGGCCATGGGCCGGGTTGGGTGGAAATGGCGCCTGCCCAGCACTCTTGCACAAGGAGCGCAAGGGTGTGGGCCAGGGCGCCTGACAGGCCGGCCGATCGCGGGCGGCCGGTCTCTCGTCAGTGGCGCATCAGAAGCCGCCCATGCCGCCCATGTCGGGCATAGCAGGCGCTGCCGGCGCGTCTTCCTTCGGGGCTTCGGCGATCACGGCCTCGGTCGTCAGCAGCAGCGAGGCCACGGAAGCGGCGTTTTGCAGCGCGGTGCGGGTGACCTTGGTGGGGTCCAGAATGCCCAGCTCCAGCATGTCGCCATAGCTGTCGTTGGCGGCGTTGAAGCCGAAGTTGCCCTGGCCTTCGAGCACCTTGTTGACCACCACGGAGGGCTCGCCACCGGCGTTGGCGACGATTTCACGCAGCGGCGCCTCGATGGCCTTGAGGATCAGGCGGATGCCCGCTTCCTGCTCGGCGTTGTCGCCCTTGAGCTTGCCTTCCACGGCCGCCTTGGCGCGCAGCAGGGCCACGCCACCGCCAGCGACGATGCCTTCTTCCACGGCAGCGCGGGTGGCGTGCAGAGCGTCTTCCACGCGGGCCTTCTTCTCCTTCATTTCCACTTCGGTGGCTGCACCGACCTTGATCACGGCCACGCCGCCAGCGAGCTTGGCCACGCGCTCTTGCAACTTCTCACGGTCGTAGTCAGAGGTGGCTTCCTCGATCTGCACGCGGATTTGCTTGACGCGCGCCTCGATGTCGTCGGCCTTGCCTTCGCCGTCGATGATGGTGGTGTTTTCCTTGCCCACTTCGATGCGCTTGGCCTGGCCCAGGTCGGCCAGGGTCACCTTCTCCAGGCTCAGGCCCACTTCCTCGGCGATGACCTTGCCGCCCGTCAGGATGGCGATGTCTTCCAGGATGGCCTTGCGGCGGTCACCAAAGCCAGGGGCCTTGACGGCCACCACTTTCAGGATACCGCGGATGGTGTTGACCACCAGCGTGGCCAGGGCTTCGCCTTCAACGTCCTCGGCAATGATCAGCAGCGGGCGGCTGGCCTTGGCAACAGCCTCCAGCGTGGGCAGCAGGTCGCGGATGTTGCTGATCTTCTTGTCGAACAGCAGCACGAAGGGGTTGTCCAGCACCGCCACTTGCTTGTCGGGGTTGTTGATGAAGTAGGGGCTGAGGTAGCCGCGGTCGAACTGCATGCCTTCGACAACGTCCAGCTCGTTGTTCAGGCTCTTGCCTTCTTCCACGGTGATCACGCCTTCCTTGCCGACCTTGTCCATGGCCTCGGCGATGATCTTGCCCACGTCCTCATCGCTGTTGGCGGAGATGGAGCCGACCTGGGCGATTTCCTTGGAAGTGGTGATGGTCTTGGACTGCGACTTCAGCTGCTCGACCAGCTCGGCCACGGCCTTGTCGATGCCGCGCTTGACTTCGATCGGGCTGTGGCCGGCGGCCACGTACTTCAGGCCTTCGCGCACGATGGACTGGGCCAGCACGGTGGCGGTGGTGGTGCCGTCACCGGCGATGTCGTTGGTCTTGGAAGCCACTTCCTTGACCAGCTGGGCGCCGATGTTCTGCAGCTTGTCCTTGAGCTCGATTTCCTTGGCCACGGACACACCGTCCTTGGTCACGGTGGGGGCGCCGAAGGAGCGCTCCAGCACCACGTTGCGGCCCTTGGGGCCCAGCGTGACCTTGACGGCGTTGGCCAGGATGTTGACACCTTCGACGATGCGAGTGCGTGCATCGGTGCCGAAAACTACGTCTTTTGCTGCCATTTTGAAAAATCTCCAATGGATATGAGCGCAGGCCGCACAACAGGGGCGATGCCCGGCTCAACAGAAATGAATGGGGATGGGGCGCGTGCAGGCCGCCCGATTACTGGATTACTTCTCGACGACGGCGAAGATGTCGTCTTCCTTGAGCACCAGCACTTCCTGGCCATCGACCTTGACGGACTGGCCGCTGTACTTGCCAAACAGCACGCGGTCGCCGACCTTCACGTCCATGGACAGGCGGTCGCCGTCGTCATCGCGCTTGCCGGGGCCCACGGCCAGCACTTCACCCTGGTCGGGCTTCTCGGCGGCGTTGTCGGGGATGACGATGCCCGAGGCGGTGGTGGTTTCGTTTTCCAGACGCTTGACGATCACGCGATCGTGCAAAGGACGCAGAGCCATGTGTTCTCTCCTGAGAATTGCAAAAAAATTGAACGGCGGGGCTGTGGCTCGACCTGACAGGCGGTGTTCAGACCGCTGCACAACCCCCATTGGCCGGGCGAAGCCAAGCAAAACAAAGCAACTGCTAGCACTCACCCGCAACGAGTGCTAATGATACGGACGAAAAAAGCCATTTCAAGGGACTGCTGTGCAATTTTTTGCGGGCCCTAAGTCCTCTCCTGCTGAGACTCTTCGCGCATCGCCTCGCCGCGCTGCTGGCTGCGGGCGGACGGTTGCGCCGCTCGCCCAGGCACTGGCAGCGACCATCGCGGCAGCTCGCTGTGTCAAGGCATATTCACGCA
This sequence comes from Vandammella animalimorsus, assembly GCF_002285265.1. Classification (GTDB taxonomy): domain Bacteria; phylum Pseudomonadota; class Gammaproteobacteria; order Burkholderiales; family Burkholderiaceae_C; genus Lampropedia. Next base: position 73,281 of record NZ_NSJB01000008.1, on the reverse strand, counting down.
GCTCCCCAACTACAGCGCACACTGTCCCTACAGCGCACACTGTCCCTACAGCGCACACTGTCCCGCAGAAGACGCGCGAACCTGCATTCAATTTTTAACTATTCAATGACAATAAAGATGAAAAATTACTCAGAAATTAAAGCCAAGTTAAGCCATCCATAAAATATTCACAATTTGATTGTCAATTAAATATCAAACCAATCCGCTCTCAATGTTTTTATAGAAACAATTTGTTTCGACAAATCAGCACATTAAAACCATTACGGCCTGCAAAGCCAAGACCTTGATGGCGGCACCCTGAATCAACCTAAAGATACAAATAGCAACACTCGACAAATAAAAACCGCCAGGCCATTACAGCCCGGCGCCGATGCGTCCATAGAATCCAGCGGCTTGCTCATTCAGAAAAAACACCGGGCCAAAAGCTTCGTCACAGATTTATCCCCATAAAAATATGAGCGGCGCTGCTGGCCCAGTGCACATGCCAATCATGTGTGGCTCCAGCCCTCTGAAATCCCAGGGAAGCCGCAAAGCTCAGTCCAACCCATGCCTGCATCCAAGGAAACTCTGCCAGCCCCCCAAGGTCAGCGCAGGCCATCGCCATCGAGCCCAAACCCGGCCGCCCACGCTGCGCGCAGCATTTGGCAAGGCCCGGCCAGCGAGTCGGCCGTGGCCATCGTCGGCATGGCTTTCCGCCTGCCCGGCGATCTTGGCGACGAGGCCAGCCTGTGGCAGGCGCTGCAAGAGGGGCGCGATCTGGTCACGCAGGTACCGCCCGGGCGCTGGGCCACCGACACACTGCAGCATCCGTGCCGCGCCGAGCCCGGGCGCAGCATCACTTTCTCTGCTGGCGTGCTGTCGCGCATCGATGAATTCGACGCAGGCTTCTTCGGCATCGCACCGCGTGAAGCGGCCTGGATGGATCCACAGCAGCGCCTACTGCTGGAGCTGGCCTGGGAGACCATGGAAAACGCCGGCATCGCCGCCAGCTCTCTGGCAGGCAGCGATTGCGCCGTCTATGTAGGCATCTCCAGTCTGGACTACGGCACGCGCGGCCTGGACGACCTGGCCAGCATGACGGCGCACTCCATGACCGGCAACACCCTGAGCATTGCCGCCAACCGCCTGTCCTACGTGTTCGATCTGCATGGTCCGTCGCTGGCGGTGGACACGGCCTGCTCCTCATCGCTGGTGGCTCTGCACCATGCCTGCAACAGCCTGCGCAGCGGCGAGGCCTCAATGGCTCTGGTCGGCGGCGTCAGTCTGTTGCTGCACCCTTACCCCTTCATCGGCTTTACCAAGGCCTCGATGCTCTCGGCCGGCGGACGCTGCAAACCCTTCGATGCCAGCGGCGACGGCTACGTGCGCGCCGAAGGCGCAGCCGTGCTGCTGCTCAAACCGCTGCAGCGCGCATTGGTCGATGGCGACAACGTGCAGGCCGTGATTCTGGCCAGCGGCGTCAACGCCGATGGCGCGCGCAAAAGCGGCATCACCATCCCCAGCAGCGCTGGCCAGGCTGAGCTGATGCGCCAGGTATTGGCGCGCAGCGGCCTGGCGGCTCACGACATCGACTTCATCGAGGCCCACGGCACAGGCACCGCCGTGGGCGATCCGGTCGAAAGCGCTGCCATCGGCGCCGTCTACGGCCAGGGTCGCACCCAGCCCCTGCCCATTGGCTCGGTCAAGGCCAATCTTGGGCACCTCGAAGCGGCCTCGGGCATGGCCGGGCTGATCAAGGCCATCCTGGCATTGCGCCACCGCGCGCTGCCACCCACACCACACCTGCACACCCTCAATCCGCACATCGACTTTGCCGCTCTGAACCTGGCGCCGGTGCGCAGCGCCACGCCACTGCGCCAAGGCCTGGCCGCACAGCAGCGGCCACTGGTGGCCGGCGTCAACTCCTTTGGCTTTGGTGGCGCCAATGCCCATGTGCTGCTGCAAGAGTTCCTGCCCAGTGGGTCCATCGCCAAGAGCCCAAACCCAGGCGCCGGATGCGCGACCAATGCCAACCAGTCAGCCACTGGCGCGGCTACGGCCGCCGCGCCCATGGCCCCACTGCGGCTTTCGGCGCGCACGCCACAGGCGCTGCGCGTACTGGCGCAACGCTATGCCGACTGGCTTGACGGCCAACAGCCGCAGGCCTTCTACGCCATTGCGCGCAGCGCAGCCCTGCACCGCGAGCACCTGGAGCAGCGCCTGCTGCTGCAAGCGCCGACGCTGGCCCAGGCCTGCAGCGCACTGCGCGCCCATGCCAGCGGCAAGCCCTCGCCACACATCGTCTGTGAAGAAGCCCTGACGCCTGCCGGTGGCCTAGCCTTCGTCTACTCTGGCAATGGCGCCCAATGGGCCGGCATGGGCCAGGCGCTGCTGGCCCAATCGCCCCGTTTTGCGCAACTGCTGACCCAACTGGACGAAGCCATGCGCCCACAGGCCGGCTTTGCACTGCTGCCACTGTTGCAAGCTGGCGATGCCCAGGCCTTGCAAGACACCACCGTTGCCCAACCGCTGCTGTTTGCCATCCAGGTGGCGCTGACCCTCTGGCTGCGCGAGCAAGGCATTGCGCCGGATGCCACCGCCGGGCACAGCGTGGGCGAAATCGCCGCCGCCTGGGCTGCCGGGGCGCTGACGCTGGAGCAGGCCATCACCGTGATCTGTGCCCGCAGCCAGGCCCAGGGCCTGACGCGCGGTCAAGGCCGCATGGCGGCGCTGGGCCTGTCCGAGGTCCAGACCCGGCAATTGCTGGCCGAGCTGGGCCTGCAAGCCAGCATCGAAATTGCTGGCATCAATAGCCCAGGCAACATCACCCTAGCAGGCCCTCTGCCAGCGCTACAGCGCCTTGAACAGCAGCTTGCCGCGCGCGCCACTCCAGTGTTCTTCCGACTGCTGGAGCTGGACTACGCCTTTCACAGCCGTGTCATGGACGCCATTGAGGACGAGCTGGCCCAGCGACTGAGCCAGTTCGCACCGGGGCGCGCCAGCGCCCAGCCCTTTGTCTCTACCGTTACAGGCACGCAGCTCGAAGCCCATGCGCTCAATGCTGACTACTGGTGGCGCAATGTGCGCGAGCCTGTGCAATTCCAGCGCGCAGTAGCAACTCTGGCGCAGCTGGGCTGCACAGTCTTCGTCGAAATCGGCCCCCATGCCATCTTGCAGCGTTACATCACCGAAAGCCTGCAGGCCGAAAAAGCCCAAGGCCGCGCCTTGCCCTCGCTGCAGCGCGGCAACGACGGCCCGCAGCGGCTGACCGAACTGGCTGGGCGCTTACACCTGCTGGGCGATGGCCGCAGCCTGCAGCAGCACTTTCCCAAAGCCGCGCCACGCGTGCCCCTGCCCAACTACCCTTGGCAGCGCGAGCGCCACTGGCACCCCAATACCAGCGAAAGCCTACAGGCGTTCTCACGCCAGCGCCTGCACCCATTGCTCGGCTGGCCGCTGCCCGAGGCTGAGGCCGCCTGGGGCAATGTGCTCGACGTTCGCACCCTGCCCTGGCTGGCCGACCATCAAGTTGGCGGAGCCATCGTCTATCCCGGCGCAGCCTACGCGGACATGGCGCTGGCCGCCGCGCGCCAATGGCTGGGAGCCGGGCCGCTGCGCATCGAACAGCTCGACATCCTCGCCCCCATGGTGCTGGAGCCCGATCAGGCGCGCAGCCTGCGCTTGGTACTGCAGCCGCGCGATGGCAGCTTCCAAATCAGCAGCCGCGCGCGCCTGAGCAGCGACGACTGGACCCTGCACGCCGCAGGTCGCATCCTGCAAGCCAGCGCCCTCCAGCCCAGCGCCCGCATCGTCGCCCCGGAAAGCACAGCCAGCATCACGGATGCCGCCGCCCACTACCACCGCACCCAAGCCCTGGGCCTACAGTACGGCCCGGCCTTTCAAGGCCTGCGCAGTGTGCAGGTGCAGGGTCAGCAACTGCAGGCGCAACTGCAACTGCCCGCGCCGCTGAGCCCGCAAGAGCACGAGCTGCATCCGGCGCTGCTTGATCTTTGCTTTCAGACGCTGGCGGACTTCTTCGGCCAGGCCATCGACGCCGGGGACGGCATTGCCCTGCTGCCCACCAAGATTGGCCGCCTCGAACTGCTGGCTGTGGCCGACGACCAGGCCCCGCCCATTACGGCCCTGCGCGCGCAACTGCGCCGCCACAGCCACCGCTCAGCGCTGGCTGACTTCGAGCTGCTGGACGAGCAAGGCCGGCTGCGCGCCCGCTTGCAAGACTGTCGCTTCCGCGCCGCGCACCTGGCCGCGCCAATCTCAGCCACAGCGCCACATTGGCACATCAGCGCGCCATTGACCCCGCACCCCTGCGACAGCCTGCGCAGCCATGCCCTGCCCATTGCCAGTCTGCGCACCCAGGCCGAAGCCGCCCTGGCGCCCTGGCAGGCGCAACGCCAAGCCTGGTTCACGCAAACCCTGCCCCTATGTGAAGCACTGACCCTGTCCTTCGCATACCAAGCCTTTGCACAACTGGCAGCGCAAGCAGGGCCACACTGGCACCAGTGCTTCAGTGATGCCGCAGCCCGCCCCTATGCATTCTGGTTGGCCCAACTGCTGCAGCGCGAGCAACTGCTCACACAGCCACAGCCTGGGCAATGGCAACTGACCAGCGCCGACGCCCTGCCTGCCGCAGGCCAGCTCTGGCAAGCCATCTTGCACGACAGCCCCGCCAGCCTCCCCCAACTGATGCTGCTGGCGCGCGTGGGCGCGCAACTGCCATCGCTGCTGCAACAGGGCAGCGCCGACGGCATGGCCGCTGACAACGATGCAGCCCTGGCCCTGCTCACCGCGCTGCGCCGCGCCCCCGCAGCCGAGGCGCTCTACAGCGACGACCCGGCCTACTGCGGCATCTACCTGGCGCTGCAAGCCATGCTGCGCGAGGCCGCACGGCGATGGCCCGCCACACAGCGCCTGCGGGTGCTGGAGATTGCCGCCGGGCCCAGCCTGCTGGCCCTGGATCTGGCCGAGCAACTGCCCGATGACCGGCTGGACTACGTGCTGGCCCTGCCCGATGCGCCGCTGCAAGAGCGCCTACAAGCTCAGCTACAAGCGGCCCTGCCCGATCGCGCTGCCATCAGCGTCACTGGCTTCGACCCGCTGAGCGGAGCGCTGACAGCAGACAGATCGGGGCCGCAGCACTTCGATCTCGTACTGCTGCACCACAGCCTGCACCTGGCCCGGGACTTCGGCGCAGCTCTGGCCCAGGCGCAGCAGTATCTGGCCGAAGATGGCCTGCTGCTGCTGGCCGAACGCCACCCGGACTGGAGCGCCAGCCTGCTCGAAGGCCTCGATAGCGCCCACTGGCGCTTGCCAGTGGGCAGCGCCGACTCCAACCAAGATGAAGCTCCATCCATTGCACATGCGCCAGAGGCACTGCCTGCCTTGCTGCCACCACAGGCCTGGCAGCAGTTACTGAAGCAACAAGACTGGCGCGAAACCTGCCACTTTGCCGAGCCAGCCGCACAAGGCCTGGCCGAAGGTGCCTACCTGCTGCTGGCGCGGCGGCCAGCGATGCCTGCCAAGACCGAGGCCGCCACACCGCCCCCGACCGCAGCCTGGCTATTGATGGCCGATGCTGCCAGCGCCCCAATGGCCCAGGCATTGCGCCAAGCCCTGCACGAGCAGGGGCAGCAGGCGCAAATACTGCTGCAACACGCTGCCTGCGCACCCAATGGCCTGGACCGTGCCAGCAACGCTGGCACGGGCTCCCGCACCAAAGACACTGCACTGCTGGACTGGAGCGCCGATACCAGCGGCCAGGCCCGCCGTGTCATCTACCTGCGCGGCTGGGACGACGCTCCCGAACAAGCCGCCGCCAGAGCTGCAGAGTGGCTCGATGCCATGCAGCGCCTGGCAAACCAGCCGCATGCGCCGCACCTGTGGCTCGTCACGCGCGGCGGCGCCTTGTGCGACAGCCTGCCCGAAGCGGCAGCGCATGGCAGCGCTGCGCCCAATCCGGCGCAAGCCGCACTCTGGGGCATGGGGCGCGTCGCCATGAACGAACTCCCCCAACTGGCCTGCACACTCATCGAACTGGCCTGCGACCCAGCCGCTGAGCAGACCGTGCCGCGCCTGCTCAATGAATGCCTGCACCCCGACGGGCTGGATGAAATCCTGCTGACCTCTCAGACGCGCCATGCCCTGCAGTTGCACCAGGCTGCGCCGCCGGGCCCTCCCCCACAGCCCACAAGCCGCTGGCGCCTAGATTTCCATGTCCCAGGCCAGTTGCGTAATCTGGTCTGGCTGCCCGAGGCCGAGCGCCCCCTGCAAACGCACGAAGTCGAAGTACGCACCATGGCCACCGGCCTGAACTTCCGCGACGTGATGTACCTCATGGGCCTGCTGCCCGATGAGGCAGTCGAAAACGGCTTTGCCGGCGCCAGCCTGGGACTGGAATTCTCTGGCGTGGTGCACCGCGTGGGCGCACAAGTGAAGACACTGCGCCCAGGCGATGCCGTCGTAGGCTTTGGCCCGGCCTGCTTTGCCAGCCACGTCGTCACACCGGCCCACGCGCTGGCGCCCATGCCTGCGCACTGGAGCTTCGAAGCCGCAGCCACCGTGCCCACCGTGTTCTTCACCGTCTATTACGCACTGGTGCAACTGGCCGACCTGCAACCGGGCGAGCGCGTGCTCATCCACGGTGCGGCCGGCGGGGTGGGCATGGCCGCCATTGCGCTGGCGCAGCACCTGGGCGCCGAGGTCTACGCCAGCGCAGGCAGCGAGGACAAGCGCGATTTCGTGCGCTTGCTCGGCGTCGAGCGCGTCTTCGATTCACGCAGCCTGGATTTCGCCGATGCCCTCATGCAGGTCACCCACGGCCAAGGGGTGGACGTGGTGCTGAACTCGCTCGCTGGCGAGGCCATGCGCCGCAGCCTGGAGCTGCTGCGGCCCTTCGGACGCTTCCTGGAGTTGGGCAAGCGCGATTTCTTTGAAAACACCCCGCTGGGGCTTCGGCCAATGCGCAACAACATCAGCTATTTCGGTATCGATGCCGACCAGTTGCTGACTGGCCGACCGGCATTGGCAGCCAAGCTGTTTGGCGAGGTCATGGCCCTTTTGCGCGAGCGCATCCTGGCCCCACTGCCCTACCGGGCGTTTCCGGCCGAGCGCATCGTCGAGGCCTTCCGTGCCATGCAACAGGCGCGCCACATCGGCAAGATCGTGGTCTCCATGCACCAGGCGCAGCCTGAGGTCAAGCCAGCCCCTGCCATGAGCTCAACCGCCGCGCAGCAGGCCGCCGAGCCCTTACTGGCAGGCAGCGGTGCCTGGCTGGTCAGTGGCGGGCTGTCGGGTTTTGGCCTGGCCTCGGCGCGCTGGCTGGCCCAGCAAGGCGTGCGCCAGCTGGCCCTGATCGGGCGGCGCGGCGCTGACACGCCCGGCGCAGCCCAGGCCCTGGCCGAGCTGCAAGCCCAGGGCGTGCAGGTGCGCGCCTGGGCCTGCGACGTCAGCGATGCGCAAGCCGTCGATGCGCTGATCGCGCAAGTGCAGCGCGAGCTGCCGCCATTGACGGGCGTGCTGCACGCCGCCGCCGTGTTTGATGACCAGATCCTGGCCCGCCTCGATGCCGCCAGCCTGCAGCGCGTGCTGCACGCCAAGCTGCTGGGGGCCTGGAACCTGCACCGCGCCACACGCACGGCCGCGCTGCAGCACTTCATCGTCTACTCCTCCATCACCACCGCCATCGGCAATCCAGGCCAGGCCAACTACGTGGCGGCCAATGCCGGATTGCAGGCGCTGACGGCCCTGCGCCAGCAACAGGGCCTGCCCGCCACCTGCATGGCCTGGGGGCCGATTGCCGACGTGGGCTACCTCAGCCGCAACGACGCCGTGCGCGACAGTCTGGCGCAGCGCCTGGGCCGCGCGCCCATGAGCGCCGAGCAGGCCCTGACACAGCTAGGCCGGGCACTGCGCCACGGCAACGGGCAGCCTGGCTTCACGCCTGCGGACTTCGACTGGAACGCGCTCGCGCCGCTGCTGCCCGGCGCCCAAGGCAGCCGCTTTGCAGCGCTCAACCGGCTGCGCCGCGACGCCGGCAGTGCCGCGCAGGAGCAGGACATCCGCAGCCTGATTGCCAGTAAAACGCCTGAGCAAGTCCTGCGCATCGTGCAGGAGCTGGTGGCGCAGCAGGTGGCCAAAACCCTGGGCATTGCCGCCGAACGCATTGCCCCGGAGCGCTCGCTGCACGACCTGGGCATGGACTCGCTGATGGCCGTTGAGCTGGCGCTGGGGCTGGAGCAGCGCCTGGGCGTGCAACTGCCCGTGATGATGCTCAACGACGCCCCCAGCGTGCACAGCGTCAGTGCGCGCATCGTCACGCGCCTGGGCCACGGCGCGGGCGATGACGCCCATGACGTGGGCATTGCACAAGTGGCCCACATTGCCGCCCAGCACGGCGAGGGCCTGAGCGCGGAAGACATCGAGGCGCTCAGTGCAGATGCGCGTCAACTGGCGCAGCAAGGAGCAAGGCTGATCCCATGACGGACAAACAATCGCCGCTCACGCACAAAGCCCGCACCCAGCTCATCGACCGCATCCTGGGGCGCAAGTCGGTCAATGACAATGGCGCCGGGCACGCGCCGCAAAACCATGCCGCAACCGCCTGGCAACCGGCCGCGGCGGCAGCGCAAGTGCCCGAGGCCTTCACCCGCTTTGACCGCCACCCCAGCTACGAAAAAATGCGCATTCCCCAGGCCGCTGCCAAGCGCCTGGGTCTGGACAACCCGTTCTTCAAAGTCCATGAAGGCGTTGCCAGCGCTCAAACGCGCATTGCCGGGCGCGATTACCTGAACTATTCCAGCTACAACTACCTGGCGCTCTCGGGCCATCCGCAGGTCAATCAGGCCGCGCACGAAGCCATCGAACGCTATGGCACTTCCGCTGGCGCCAGCCGCCTGGTAGCCGGCGAGCGCCCCGTGCAGCGCGAGTTGGAGCAGGCCTTGGCGCAGCTGTACGGCGTGCAGGACTGCGCCGTCTTCGTCAGCGGCCACGCCACCAACGTCAACACCATTGCCTGCTTGTTCGGCCCCAAGGATCTGGTCTTGCACGACAGCCTGATCCACAACAGCGTGCTGCAGGGCATCCAGCTCTCGGGCGCGACGCGGCGCGCCTTTGCGCACAACGACCTGGCTGCGCTGGAGCAATTGCTGCTGCAACTGCGCGGCCAGTTCGAGCGCGTGCTGATCGTCGTCGAAGGGGTTTACAGCATGGACGGCGACAGTCCCGACCTGGCCGCGCTGGTGGCCCTCAAGCGCCGCCATCAAGCCTTTCTGATGGTGGACGAGGCCCATGCACTGGGCGTGCTCGGCGCCACCGGCCGGGGCCTGCACGAACACTGCGGCGTGGCAGGCGCGGAGGTGGACATCTGGATGGGCACATTGAGCAAGACCTTGGCCGGCTGCGGTGGCTACATCGCTGGCGAGCACGCCCTGATTGAGTTGCTGAAGTACTCCGCCGCTGGCTTTGTCTACAGCGTCGGCATCTCTCCGCCGCTGGCGGCGGCCTCGCTGGCGGCGCTGCGCCTGATGCTGGCCGAGCCCCAGCGCGTGGCCACGCTGCGCGAGCGCAGCGGTCAGTTCCTGCGCCTGGCCCAGGCACGCGGCCTGGATGTCGGCCTGTCGCAAGGCCATTGCGTCGTGCCACTGATTGCCGGCAGCTCACTCAAGGCCACGCGCCTGGCTGCGGCGCTATTCGAGCGCGGCATCAACGTCCAGCCCATCATCCACCCAGCGGTCGAGGAAAAGGCCGCACGGCTGCGCTTTTTCATCAGCTGCGCCCACACCGAGCAGCACATCGAACACACCATCGCCACTCTTGAGGAGCTCGTCTGAAAGTGCCTGCACCACGCCGCTGGCCAATCCTGTCCTGGCTGCTCCGGCCCCAGGGCCTGTTCTGGCTCACCGTCGCAGCCCCCGTGCTGGCGGCCGCAGCCTATTTCGGCCTGATCGCCTCGGACGTCTACATCAGCGAAGCACGTTTCGTGGTGCGCAGCCCGGAGCGTCAGAGCAGCTCCTCGCTGGGCCTGCTGCTGCAGGGCTCTGGCTTTGTGCGCTCACAAGACGACAGCTACACGGTGCAGGATTTCATGCTCTCGCGCGATGCGCTGCGCACGCTGGACGAGCGACTGGGCCTGCGCGCCATCTTCGACCAAGGCGACCTCTTCAGCCGCTTCCCAGGCCTGGACTGGGATGAGAGCTTCGAGAACATGCACCGCTATTACCAAAAGCGCGTGAAGGTGCAGCTCGATGCCAGCTCCTCCATTACCACCGTGATGGTGCGCGCGCCCAGCGCCGCCGATGCACAGCGCATCAACGAGCAACTGCTACAGATGAGCGAGGCGCTGATCAACCAGCTCAATGAGCGCGGCCGCCAGGACATGGTGCGCTTTGCCGACGCAGAAATGCGCCACGCCCAGGAGCAGGCACGCCAGGCGGCTCTGGCGCTGGCGCAATACCGCAACGAAGCAGGCGTGATCGACCCGCTGCAGCAAAGCGCCATTCCGCTGCAGCAAATCGCCAAGCTGCAAGATGAGCTCATCGCCACCAAATCGCAGCTGGCCCAGTTGCAACTGCTCACGCGCGACAACCCGCAAATCCCGGTGCTACGCCAGCGCATCCGCATGCTCGAGCACGAAATCGAGCGCGAGTCGGCGCGCGTGGCCGGCGGCAAGCAGTCGCTGGCCAGCAAGACGGCGCAATTCCAGCGCCTGCTGCTGGACAAGGAGTTCGCCGACCGCCAGCTCGCCAGCGCGCTGAGCTCGCTGGAGCAGGCGCGCAATCAGGCCCAACGCCAGCAGCTGTACCTGGAGCGCATCGCCCAGCCCAGCCTGCCCGATGCCGCCATGGAGCCACGCCGGCTGCGCGGCGTGCTGGCCACGCTGCTGCTGGGCCTGATCACCTGGGGCGTGCTGGCAATGATCGTCGCAGGCATTCGGGAGCACATCGATTGAACACCTCAGCCCCCAGCCCCGCCAGCGATGCCATGCCCACTGCAGCCACAGCAGGCAGGCAGGCTGCACTGCGCGCTGGCCTGGTGATCCAGGCCCGGGTCGTTGGCGCGCTGCTGCTGCGCGAGGTCATCACGCGCTATGGCCGCCACGGCATTGGCATGCTGTGGGTGTTCTTCGAGCCCATGCTGTTCACGCTGGGCATTACCGCGCTGTGGTACGCGGTCAAGCTGCATACGCTGGTGGACGTGCCCGTGGTGGCCTTTGCCGTGACCGGCTACTCCTCGGTGCTGATCTGGCGCACGGCCACCAACCGCTGCGCCAAGGCCATCGAACCCAACCGCGGCCTGCTCTACCACCGCCACGTCAAAGTCATAGACCTGTTCATCACGCGCGTGCTGCTGGAGCTGGCCGGCGGCACGGCCTCCTTCATGCTGCTGACGCTGATCTTCTCCTCCCTGGGCATGATGAGCCTGCCCGAAGACCTGCTGACGGTGCTGCTGGGCTGGCTGCTGCTGGGCTGGCTGGCCTTTGCGCTGGGCTTCATCGTCGGCGGCCTGTGCGAGCGCTCGGACACCTTCGAGCGCATCTGGCAGGTCATCAACTACCTGCTGTTTCCCATCTCCGGCGCGGTCTACATGGTGGACTGGCTGGCCAAGCCGCTGCAAGAGCTGGTGCTGTGGATACCCATGGTGCATGGCGTGGAAATGGTGCGCCACGGCTTCTGGGGCGAGGCCGTCACCACCCATGAAGACCCGGCCTTCTTCATTGTCAGTAATCTGGCGCTGAGCCTGATCGGCCTGGCGCTGGTGCGCGGCTCCGAGCGGCGCGTGGAGCTCGAATGACGATCCGCCTGCACCAAGTCAGCAAGCACTACCACACCCGCCAGGGCATCCACCGGGTGCTCGATGGCGTGGACGCCAGCATCGCGCGCGGCGAAAAAGTCGGCGTGCTCGGGCGCAATGGCGCGGGCAAATCGACGCTGATCCGCATCCTCGGCGGCGTCGAGCGGCCCAACTCCGGCCACATCGAGCGCGGCATGAACATCTCCTGGCCGCTGGCCTTCGGCGGCGCCTTCCAGGGCAGCCTCACCGGCCTGGACAACCTGCGCTTCATCTGCCGCGTCTACGGCGTGCCCCACCAGGACAAGGTGGCCTACGTGGACGACTTCGCCGAACTGGGCAAGTACCTGCGCGAGCCAGTCAAAACCTACTCGGCCGGCATGCGCGCGCGCCTGGCCTTTGCGATCTCCATGGCCGTGGAGTTCGACTGCTTTCTCATCGACGAGGTCATCACCGTCGGCGACGCGCGCTTTCACGACAAATGCCGCCGCGAATTGTTCGAAAAACGCGCCGACCGCAGCTTCGTCATCGTCTCGCACGAAGTGCACAAAATTCGCGAGCACTGCGACCGCGCCTTCGTCCTCAAGGACCGGCGCCTGCAGGCGTTTTCCGACACCGGCGAGGCCATCGCCTTCTACCAGGAGCACTGCTGAATGCCATCCATCGCGTCCTCCACCGCCGCTGCCCCGGCGCCATTGCCGCCAGCCACGCTGGCGCAACAGCTCTTGCTGCCGCAGGACACTGCGCTGAGCGACCTGTACCTGCGTTATCTGGCCGGATACTCGGAAGTCATCGGCGATGCGCTGCACATGGAGCGGGGCGCCAAGGTCTCGTTCAACAGCTATTTCAACTCCTTCTACGAAAGCTACTGGAGCCAGATCAGCAGCGTGCACGACCTGGAGCTGGAGATTGCATTCACCGGCGCGCTGCAGTTGGAGGTGTTTCGCGACACCCGCGACTACGGCTGCCAGAAAATCGCCTTCACCCGCCTGGAGTCCGACGGCAGCCAGCCCCAGCGCATCGCGCTCAACGCGCTGGCATCGGCCACCGGCGAGCTCACCGGCCGCATCTTCATCGACCTGGGCGCGCGCCGCCGCAGCCGCATCGACTCCATCGGCTTCGTCACCCGCAGCGCGCCACAGCGCCAGCCGCGCATCAGCATCGGCATCTGCACCTTCAACCGGGAGAAATTCCTGCTGCGCAATCTGCGCGCGCTGCTGGCGCTGCCTCAGCTTCGCGATGCGCTGGCGCGCATCGTCGTCGTCAACCAAGGCCCGCCGTTCGCCCTGCCCGAGCTGGCCAAGCTCACGCAAAGCGAGCCGCGCATCCTGCTCATCGAGCAGGGCAACCTCGGCGGCTGCGGCGGCTTCACCCGCACCATGCACGAAGCCTTGCAACTGGAGGGCATCACCCACCACGTGCTGATGGACGACGACGCCGTGATCGATGCACGCGTGCTGCACACCCTGCACAGCCTGCTGCAATTCATCGGCCCGGACCATGCCGTCGGCGGCCACATGCTCGACATGATGCGGCCGCACTTCCTCTACGAAGCGGGCGCGCGCGTGCGCGCCAACACCCGCATCCAGTCGCTGCACCACAACATCGACCTGCGCAGCCTCGACGCCCTCATCCCCTTCAACCGCTACCACGAGGTGGACTACAACGCCTGGTGGTTCTGCGCCATCCCCACGGCGCACATCGAAGCCGCGCAACTGCCCGCGCCGATCTTCATCCGCGGCGACGACATGGAATACGGCCTGCGCCTGCAGCAGCGCGGCGTCAAGACCGTGGCCATGCCCGGCATCGCCGTCTGGCACGAGCCCTTCTACGTCAAGGTCGGCAGCTGGCAAACCTACTACGACCTGCGCAACCGCCTGGTGCTGGCCTCGACCTATCCGGAGCGCTTCCGCCACGAATCGCCCACCGACGTGCTGTGGTGGATGCTCAAGGCCGCCGCCTCGCACGATTACCTCTCGGCCACGCTGCTGGCGCGCGCCGTGCGCGACTTCCTGCAAGGCCCGGACGTGCTCGAGAGCGGCGCTGACGCCATCCATGCCGACATCGCCGCACTGGCCAAACAACTGGCGCCGGCCCCGGCAGACCAGAACCAACTGCCACCGCGACCAGCCAAGCTGCGGCGCATGCCGCGCTCGGACTTCGGTCTGGCCCTGCTGGTGGGCTACCGCCTGGCCATGGCCCTGCTGCTGGCGCGCAACAGCGGCGCCAGGCTGCTGCTCGACCACGAAGCCAACCTCTCGAACATCGGCCCCCGCCCCTACGTCAAAACCAATGGCCTGGGCAGCTACCACCTGCGCTACAGCCCCGACCGCACATTGCTGCGCCAGACACTGCGCCAGGCCTGGGGCGCCTGGTCGGCCTACCGCCGCCAGCGCCATGCCGCCGCCCAGGCCTGGGCGCAGCGCATCCCGCAATTGCGCAGCCGCCAAGCCTGGCAAGACATCTTCGCGCACGACGCGCAGCGCCGCCAGGCTGCGGCGCAGGAGCAGTGATGGCGGCGCCACGCGGCCTGATACTGATGCGCGCCGGGCGCCAGCACTGCGCCGGCCCGCTGCTGCGCGTGCCGCGCAGCCAGCGCAGCTGGGACATTGCCCTGAGCTGCTACGACGGCAGCCTGCCCGCGGCCCAGACCGGCGACGGGCTGCCCGAATGGCTGCACCAGCGCCCCGGCGGTAAATGGGACGGCATCTGGCACTTCTTCGCCCAGCACCCACAGGCCCTGCAAGGCTACGACCACTACTGGCTGGTGGACGACGACATCGAAACCAATGCCCAGCAGGTCGAGGCGCTGTTCGCCTACGTACGCCAGCACGGCTTCTGGCTGGCGCAGCCGGCCCTGAGCAGGGACAGCTACTTCTCACACCGGCTGACGCTGGCCTGCCCAGGCTTTGCCCACCGCCACACCAACCTGGTCGAAATCATGGCTCCGCTGCTGGCCGCGCCGCTGCTGCAACAACTGCTGCCACGGCTGCAACACACGCGCAGCGGCTTCGGGCTGGACTGGCACTGGCAAACCCTGGTGCCCGAGCCCGCAAGACAGATCGCCATCATCGATCAGCTGCCCGTGCGCCACGGCCGCCCGCTGCGCCAGCACCTGCGCGGCGCCATGCAGCGCCAGGGCATCACTCCCGAGCAAGAGCGCCAGCAACTGGCGCAAGCCCTGGGCCTGCAACGCCTGCATGCCGTAGCCACCAGCGGCCTGCTGGAGGGCGGGCGGCGCGTGCCCGGCCGGCTGCGCATGGCCTGGCACATGGCACGCGCCTACTGGCGCGTGCGCGCACAAATCACCCGCCGCCACTGGGGCCTGCGGCAATCGGCCCTGCTGCTGTACCGCCAGCTCTTCGCCCCCCTGGGCTACCCCCCATCCTCAAGGAGCGCATCCCATGTATGACTACCTGATCGTCGGCGCTGGCATGTTCGGCGCCACCTTTGCCCGCCTGGCCACCGACGCCGGCAAGCGCTGCCTGGTCATCGACCAGCGCCCGCACATCGCCGGCAACTGCTACACCGAGCACATCGACGGCATCCACGTGCACCGCTACGGGCCGCACATCTTCCACTGCAACGACGAAAAGATCTGGGCCTTCGTGCAGCGCTTTGCGCAATTCAACAACTTCCGCAACGCCCCCATTGCCATGCACGGCGGCAAGGCCTACTCGCTGCCATTCAACATGTACACCTTCAACCAGATCTGGGGCGTGACCACGCCCGAGCAGGCCCGCGCGCGCATCGAGGCCCAGCGCCTGCGCCTGGGGCGCGAGCCGGCCAACCTGGAAGAGCAGGCGCTGTCGCTGGTCGGGCGCGACATCTACGAAACCCTGATCCGCGACTACACCCGCAAGCAATGGCAAAAAGACCCCAAGGAGCTGCCGGCGGCCATCATCAAGCGCCTGCCGCTGCGCTGGACCTGGGACAACAACTACTTCAACGACCGCTACCAGGGCATCCCCGTCGGCGGCTACACCGCGCTGTTCGAGCGCATGCTCCAAGGCATCGAAGTGCGCCTGAACACCGACTACCTGGCCGAGCGCAGCGCCCTGGACGCTCTGGCGCGCCACACCGTCTTCACCGGCCGCATCGACGCCTTCTACGGCTACCGCTTCGG
Source organism: Vandammella animalimorsus (assembly GCF_002285265.1). Lineage (GTDB taxonomy): Bacteria > Pseudomonadota > Gammaproteobacteria > Burkholderiales > Burkholderiaceae_C > Lampropedia. The sequence continues at coordinate 57,374 of NZ_NSJB01000008.1, read as the reverse complement.
CGAGCTCGAATACCGCACCCTGCGCTTTGACACCGAGTGGCTGGACACCGACAACCACCAAGGCAATGCCGTGGTCAACTACACCGAGGCCAGCGTGCCCTGGACGCGCATCGTCGAGCACAAACACTTCGAGCCGGGCAACACCAGCGCGCGCACCTGCATCACGCGCGAAATCCCCGACACCTGGTCGCGCGACAAGGTGCCCTACTACCCCATCGGCGACGCCGCCAACATGGCGCTGTTCGCGCGCTATGAAGCCCTGGCCGAGCGCGAGCCGCGCGTGCTCTTCGGCGGCCGCCTGGCCGAATACCGCTATTACGACATGCACCAAGTGATCGGCTCGGCCCGCGCCAAGGCCGAGAAGCTGCTGCGCGCCGCCTAGTGCTTGTTGAGATTGAGTGTTGCGGCAGTGTTTTCGCTCAAAACTGCGCAACTGCGGCGTTGAAAATGCTTGCACGGTAGACAAGCTTGCGCGCATTTTCGCCTTGCATCTGCGACTTTTGCCTCGAAAAACCGCTTCGCAAACCCAATCGCAACAGTCTCTCTAGTGTGAACAGCCCCTAGCGCCTGTCATGAACTCTGCGCCCACACCACGATGAACCACTTGCTCCAACGGATCACCAGCCGATTCCAAAACCCGCTGGCCAAGGCCCGGCAAGCGCAGCAGGCGCGAGACTGGACAACCGCCCTGGCCCTGTACGAGCGCGCCCGCCAACTGCAACCCGACAACTGGCGCGGCTATGCCCAAGCCTGCATCGCCCACCGCCAGCTGGGCCAATGGGCGCAGGCCGACGCCGTGCTCGAACAAGGCCTACTGCAACTGGGCGAGCACCCGCAGCTGCTCATCGCCTACGGCGACAACGCCATGGATCAGCGCCTGTGGGAGCTGGCCCTGCAACGCTGGCAGCGCCTGCGCCAGACGCACCCTGGCGAAGACAGCGGCTGGCTGCGCGCCGCACAGGCCCTGCTGCGCCTGCAGCATGATGAACAGGCTCAGCAGCTGCTGACCCAAGGCATTGAGCGCCTGGGCGAGCGCGCCGCCCTGCAGCAACTGCTGAGCCAAGTGCAAGATCAACAACAGGCCAGGCTGCAAGCGCTGTGGCAACAGGCCCACGACGCACTGCACCAGCAGCGCAGCGGCGAGGCCCTGGCCCTGTACGAGCAACTGCGCCAACTGCAACCCGACAACTGGCTCGGCTATGCCCAAGCCTGCATCGCCCACCGCCAGCTGGGCCAGTGGGCGCAGGCCGACGCCGTGCTCGAACAAGGCCTGCTGCAACTGGGCGAGCACCCGCAGCTGCTCATCGCCTACGGCGACAACGCCATGGATCAGCGCCTGTGGGAGCTGGCCCTGCAACGCTGGCAGCGCCTGCGCCAGACGCACCCTGGCGAAGACAGCGGCTGGCTGCGCGCCGCACAGGCCCTGCTGCGCCTGCAGCATGATGAACAGGCTCAGCAGCTGCTGACCCAAGGCATTGAGCGCCTGGGCGAGCGCGCCGCCCTGCAGCAACTGCTGGGCCAAGTGCAAGATCAACAACAAGCCAGGTTGCAAGCGCTGTGGCAACAGGCCCACGACGCACTGCACCAGCAGCGCAGCGGCGAGGCCCTGGCCCTGTACGAGCAACTGCGCCAACTGCAACCCGACAACTGGCTCGGCTATGCCCAAGCCTGCATCGCCCACCGCCAGCTGGGCCAGTGGGCGCAGGCCGACGCCGTGCTCGAACAAGGCCTGCTGCAACTGGGCGAGCACCCGCAGCTGCTCATCGCCTACGGCGACAACGCCATGGATCAGCGCCTGTGGGAGCTGGCCCTGCAACGCTGGCAGCGCCTGCGCCAAGCGCATCCGCAGCAGGCCCAGGCCCATTTGCGCGCGGCCGAAGCCTGCCTGCGCCTGAACCAGCGCGAGCAAGCCCAGGCGCTGCTGAAGACGCTGGAGCGCCAAGCCGAAGCCGACCCCGCGCTGCAGCAGCCGCTGGCCCTGATGCGCTTGCGGCTCGAAGCGCCCGAGCTGCGGCCCAGCGGCTTTGCCCAGCTGCTGCCGCGCAGCGCCTGGCCGCATTGGACTGCCGCGCCCAGCAGCGCCGATGCGCGCATCCACGGCGCGCAAGTCAGCCGCCGCGCGCGCCGTCTAGGGCTGGCGCCATTGCAGTACGAAGAGGTGCACACCATTTACCAATGCGCGGGCGCGCAACTGCCCGGCGCCACGTTGCCGCTGCTGCCCTGGCCAGTGGACGCGCAACGCCTGACGCAATTGCAAGGCCTGCGCCTCAATGGCCATGAGCGGCCAAGCCCACTGCCCAAGCAGACCCGACAGGCCGAACCAACCGATGCGCCCTTCCAATTGACGCTGCAAGACTGCCAGGACGTGCTGCTCGAAAACCTGGATTTCACAGATCTGCCCGGCGACGGCTTGCTGCTGCTGCGCTGCCGCAATGTCTGGCTCAGGAATTGCCGCTTTCACGGCCAGCGCGGCGCGGCTATCGTCGTGGCCAGCGGCTGCGCTCACGTCACTGTGGAGCACTGCGAGTTTGCCGGTGGCCACGGCGCGGCCATTCTGATCGGCGAAGGCGCGCAGCACATCCGCATCGCACACAACTGCATCGAGGCGGGCCAGGGCAAGTCCAACTGGATGGCGGGCATCGTCGTCACCGACCGCAGCCTGGGCAATCTGGCCCAAGGGGCGGCCAGCCTGTTTGGCCCCGACGGCTATTGGGCCCAGCCTGAGCCAATTTGCCAGCGTCTGCTGCCACCGCGCAGCATCGTGCTGGAGGCCAACCAGGTGATCCGCAACCTCTCCTCGGGCATTTACCTGGACGGCGCCATCGAAACCCTGCTCATCGGCAACCAGATTGAGGGCAACAGCAAGGAGGGCATTTGCCTGGACTACGGCGCGACCAAAAACCTGCTGCTCTTCAACCAGCTCAGCGGCAACGGCAACCGCTGGGGCAAGTCCGATGAAGATCTTGCGCGCGACTTCGTCGCCGCCGACGGACGTCTGCCCGATGGCACGGCGCGCGCCAAGGTGCCTGCCATCTCGATCGACAACGCATTGCACAACCTATTGCTGCACAACTTCATCCACCACAACTTCGGCAGTGGCATCAAGATCGTGCGCACCGGCTTTGGCAATCTGATTGCCGACAACCACATCGCCATGAACGGCCTGGGCGGCAACGCACGCCACATGTTCTTTGGCGTCGAGCTGGGCTTTGCGCCCTCTGACCTCCCCCCGAGCGACGACGACGAGCTGGACTTTCTGCCCAGCCTGGACAACTGCGCCACCGACAACCACATCACTGGCTGGCACGACACGCCCATCTACAGCGCGCCGGACACTGCCGCTCCATTGCATGAGGCGATCTGATGAGCAAAGACGCATTTTTCAGCTCCTTGTTGCGCGAAGCCAGCCAGCGGCGGCGCAAGGAAAACATCATTGCCCTCGTCCCAGAAGGCGGCTTCAGGGGCAACACCAAAGCCGCCTATCTGATTCTGAGCCGCTTGATCCAGCAGCAGCGGCTGGACTGGCAGGTCTGCTGGATCAGCTCCGACCGGGACAAGGCCATGCTGAGCGGGCTGGGCATGCACTCCCTCTCACGCGATGCCGACCGCAACCAGGCCGCCGACCTGTACATGCGCGCCCGCTACGTGCTGTTTGGCACCCACAATTTTCAGGACGTTGACTCCTGGTTCTGGCAGTCCTGCAGCGACGGCGCCTGCAAGGTGCAGCTCTGGCACGGCATTCCGGCCAAACAGGTGGCCTATGAAATGCACGAGCAAATGGACAACCCCTATGCCTTCGCCGGCATGGCCTCGGACAGCCTGAGTTACGACTACTGCGTGATTGAAAGCCCGGCCTCCTGGGCGCTGTACCGCAAGGCCTTCCCCAGTGCGACCTTTTTGCCGCTGGGCAGCCCGCGCAACGATTTGCTGGTGCGCGACGATTACGCCGACCTATTGCTCATCGGCATGGAGCAGGCCGCGCGCGAGAGGCTGGAGCAGGCGCGTCGCCACTCGCGCATCGCCCTGCTGTGCCCGACATACCGGGAGGCGCGCTACCACCGCGAGAGCTTCATGCGCTGGCTGGAGCTGGCAGAGCGCATCGCCCAGCACAAGCACTGGAGCGTGACCGTCAAGCTGCACCCGTTCCACGAACAACTGCATCCGGAAGACATGGCGGCCTTCAAACAGGCCTCGCAGCAGCATGGCAACATCGTGCTAGCCAGCGCCAATGACGACATCCAGCCCTATCTGAAACTGTCCGACGCGCTGATTTCGGACTATTCATCGGTCGTCGCCGACTACCTCATCACCGGCAAGCCGGTGCTTTATTTCCGGCCCGATGAGGCGCAATACTGGGCCACCCGCAAGCGCCCAGTGCAACCAGCATTTCCCGAAGATGAAATTGGCCCGGTGTTTCACGAGCCCCAGGCCTGCCTGGATTGGCTCGTGCAAGGCGAGCACGAGCGCTACGCAGAGCGCGCCGCCGCGCATGCGCGGCGGCTGCACGCCAACTATGGCACAGGCAGCGCCACCGAATCGCTGCTGGCATTCCTGCTGTCGCGCCCGCAATGACAACAACCAAGCTGCCCTGAACATGTGTGGATTGCTCTTCTCCTATCGTCAACCCCAGCTGACCCAGCAATTGCTGGCGGCCAGCCTGCAGCAAATGCATTGGCGCGGCCCAGATGCCGAGCAGCACAGCCTGCTGCAGCAAGGACAGGTGTTTCTCGGCCATCGACGCCTGTCCATTCTGGACCCCCAAGCCCGTTCCAATCAGCCCATGCGCTCACGCTGCGGACGCTTCTACATCGTCTTCAATGGCGAGATTTACAACCACATGGCGCTGCGCCAGCAATTAGGCCTGCAATGCCAAACGCTATCGGACACCGAAACAATTGTCGAAGCCTACGCGCAGCATGGCGAGCGCATCGTGGCACAGCTCGATGGCATGTTCGCTTTGGTCATCTACGACTTGCAGCGCGACGCCTGGGTTTGCGCGCGCGATGCCTTTGGCATCAAGCCGCTGTTCATCCACCAGCATGGGGTGGGGGCACTCATTGGCTCTGAGGCTGCGGTACTGGCCGAGCTGATCGGGGCAGCGCCCGATCCAGACTCACTACACGAGTGGCAAATGGTGCGCCGCCCCACGCCTGGCTACTCCTACTTCCAAGGTGTGCGCGAAGTGCCACCAGGCACGCTGCTGCGCAGCGATGGCAGCCAATGGCACCATTTTTGCTGGGAGCCCTCAGGAGAACCCTACGTGCAGGAGCATTTCGAACAGCTGCTGCGCGAGAGCGTGGCAGCCCATGAGCTCAGCGATGTGGCCAATGTCGCCCTGCTCAGCGGCGGCCTGGATAGCGCCGTGATCGCCGCGCTGTCCAACGTGCGGCGTTGCTACAGCGTCGGGCTGCAGAGCAACAACGAATTCACGGGCGCTGCCGAGACGGCCCAGCTGCTGGGCCGGCAACTGCAGACTGTCACGCTCACGCCAGCGCAGCTGCAGGACAACTGGCGTCAGCTCACGCGGCTGCGCCGCGAGCCGCTGGGCGTGCCCAATGAAGGGCTGATCTATCCTGTCTGCCAGGCCATGCAAGCCGATGAGAAGGTCGTTCTCACCGGCGAAGGCGCCGACGAGCTGCTGTTCGGCTACGACGGCATCTTCCGCTGGTCGCTGGACGCCGATTGGCCGGGCGTTTCCGCCTTTCTGAACCGCTACGGCTACGCAGGCCAGTTACAGCCCACACCGCGTCTGAATGACTACGTGCTAGAGCTCAAGAGCGACAACAGCACGCAGGCGTTCGTCGAGGATTTTTTCTATCAGTTCCACCTGCCGGGGCTACTGCGCCGCATGGACTTCGCTTCCATGGCGGCCTCCAAAGAGGCACGGGTGCCCTTCGTCTCCAAATCCCTGGTGCGATACATGTACCGGCGCCCCGCAGAACTCAAGATCGATGCGCAGCATTCGAAGATTCCGCTACGCATCATGGGGCAAAAACTCGGCCTGCAAGGCGCGCTGCAGCGCAAGAAAATCGGCTTCAGCGCCCAGACTGACATCTCCCGCCCCCGTCAGGATGATTACCGGCAATTTCAACGCATCGTCATGGAGGCCCTGGGATGGTAATCGGCTACACCACCGGCGTCTACGACCTGTTCCACATCGGGCACGTCAATGTACTGCGCAACGCCAAGTCGCTGTGCGACAAACTCATTGTCGGAGTCACCACCGATGCGCTGGTTTCGTACAAGAACAAACGCGCCGTGATTCCTTTCGAAGAGCGCATTGAGATCGTGCGCGCATGCCGCTATGTCGATCTGGCCGTGCCGCAGCAAAGCATGGACAAGATGGATGCTTGGCAGCGCTATAAATTCAATCTCATGTTCGTCGGCGACGACTGGTACCAGACCGACAAGTGGAATGGTCTGGACCAGGAGTTCGAACGTCTGGGCGTGCGCATCGTCTACTTCCCCTACACCCAATCCACCTCGTCCACGCTGATCAATCAAACGCTGGAGCGACTGCGCACGGAGGCGCCATGACCCCCCACAAGATTCTCGTCGTCGGCGGCGCCGGCTACATCGGCTCGCACATGGTCAAGCAGCTGCGCCAGCAGGGGGCGGCGGTGGTCGTGCTCGACGACCTCTCGGCCGGCTACGCCGATGCGGTCGTGGCTGGCGCCGAGCTGGTCGTGGGCTCGGCCGCCGACGCCGGCCTGCTGGCGCAGCTGTTTGCGCAGCACCGCTTCGATGCGGTGATGCACTTTGCCTCCTTCATCCAGGTCGGCGAGTCGGTGACCGAGCCGGCCAAGTACTACGCCAACAACGTGGCCGCCACGCTGACTTTGCTGCAGGCCATGCGCGCGGCCGGCGTGCAGCGCTTCATTTTTTCTTCGACAGCGGCCATTTACGGCAACCCGCAGCAGGCGCTCATCGGCGAAGACCACCCCAAGCAGCCCATCAACCCCTATGGGCGCAGCAAGTGGATGACCGAGCAGATGCTGGAGGATTTCGACCGGGCCTATGGGCTCAAGTCGGTCTGCCTGCGCTATTTCAATGCCGCCGGCGCCGACCCCGAGGGCGAGCTGGGCGAGCGCCATGTGCCCGAGACACACCTGATCCCGCTGGTGCTGCAGGCCGCCGCCGGGCGGCGCGCGGCCATCTCGGTGTTCGGCACGGACTACGACACGCCCGACGGCAGCTGCATCCGCGACTACATCCACATTACCGACCTGTGCCAGGCCCATGCCCTGGCGCTGCAACACCTGCTCGCAGGCGGCCCCAGCCTGCGCCTGAACCTGGGCAATGGCCAGGGCTTTTCGGTGCTGGAGGTGATCGAGGCCGCGCGCCAGGTCACCGGCCGCGACATCGCCATGCGACTGGAGCCGCGCCGCCCGGGCGACCCGGCGCGCCTGGTGGCCGACAGCCGCCTGGCGCGCGAGCTGCTGGGCTGGCAGCCGCGCCATGCCGATCTGAACACCATCATCGCCCACGCCTGGGCCTGGGAGCAGACCCACTGCTGGGGCTGAGAACCTGTCCAGAATCTCGATGCGATTGGGCAAGAAGCGGTTTGGGGTGGGTTGCAAGGCATCACATTGCGCATATCACGCAGCCAGGGCCGAAGCCATGGCGAGGCTTTGCAACGCCGCAGACCGCCCAAATCCGATTCATTGCCCGCCGTGCAGAGACTTTGAACAGGCTCTCAGCGCCAGAGCCGTTGCCCAAAACCGTTGAGACATTGCCTTGCAGGACGCCATCACCATGCTGCATTGCCACCACCGCCCTCTCTTACTGCAGACGTGCCGCACCACTGGCCGAACCACTGGCCGTGCCATGCGCCGAACTTCGTTGGCCGCAACGCTGGCCCTGCTGCTGGCCGGCTGCGCCTCCTCACCCGGGTGGCTGCCTGCCTCGGGGCCGAACATGGCGCAAATCGTGGTGGCGCAACGCGACAGCGCCGCGCCGCCCGTTTCGGTGCTCGATGTGGACGAGGCGCTGACGCGCCGACTGCTGGCCGCGCAACGCCTGGACGCCTTCGCCCACGCCCTGCCTGCCGCACAGGCGCCGGAATACCTGATCGGCGCGGGCGACACGGTCGAAGTCTCCATCTGGGAGGCGCCGCCAGCGGCCTTGTTCGGCGGCACCACCATTGATGCCCATACCGGATCCAGCGCCGTGCGCGCCACCTTCCCCGAGCAAATCGTCAACCGCGCGGGCATCATCAATGTGCCGTTTGCTGGCGCCATCGAGGTGGCCGGCAAAACGCCCCAGGCCATCGAGACCGAGCTGGCCCAGCGCCTCAAGCGCAAGGCCAACCAGCCGCAGGTGCTGGTGCGCGTGCTGCGCAATGCCACCTCCAACGTCACCGTCATCGGCGAGGTCGGCGCCAGCCAGCGCGTGCCGCTGACGGCCCGAGGCGAGCGCCTGCTCGATGCCCTGGCCGCCGCTGGCGGCGTGCGCCAGCCCGTGGGCAAGATCACGCTGCAACTCAGCCGCGCTGGCAAGGTGCTGCGCATGCCGCTGACGCGCGTCATCGAAGAGCCCGAGCACAACGTACTGCTGCAACCGGGCGACGTACTCACGGCGCTGCACCGACCGCTGAGCTTGACAGTGCTGGGCGCCACGGGCCGGAATGAGGAAATCGATTTCGAGGCCCAAGGCATCAGTCTGGCGCAGGCCCTGGCGCGCGCTGGCGGCATTCAGGATGCGCGCGGCGATGCCCGGGCCGTGTTCGTGTTCCGCTTCGAGCAGCCACAGCTGCTGCAGCCAGAGCCGCCGCCTGAGCGGCGCGCCGATGCCCAGCCGCCAGCGGCCCGCACCGCAGACGGCCTGGTGCCTGTGATCTACCGCATGGACTTTCGCGATCCGCGCGCCTTTTTGCTGGCGCAAAGCTTCCCGATGCAGGACAAGGACGTGCTCTATGTGGCCAATGCCCCGGCCGCCGAACTGCAAAAGTTCCTCAACATCCTCTCCTCCACGCTGTTCTCGGTGCGCAGCCTGAGCAATCTTTGACAGCCCACAGGAAGGATGTGCGCGTGATCCATGCCCTGGGCTTTTCCCACTGGAAGCACCGGCCGCTGCGGCAATGCTTTGCCGGCCAGCGCGTGCGCTTCGTGGCCCGCCCCGAGCAGGTGCCCGAGGGCGCCACGCTGGCAGTGTGGGGCATGCGCGCCGTGCCGCAGGCGGCCGCGCGCGGCTGGCGTGTGCTGCGCGTCGAGGACGGCTTTTTGCGCTCCGTCGGCCTGGGGGCCGATTTGATTCGGCCGCTGTCCTGGGTCGTGGACGGGCGCGGCATGTACTTCGATGCCTCGCAGCCCTCTGACCTGGAGGTGCTGCTGGCGCAACGGCATTTCGAGCCAGAGCTGCTGCGGCGTGCGCAAGCCCTGCGCCAGCGCCTGGTGGCCAGCGGGCTGACCAAGTACAACGTCGGCAGCGCGCACTGGCAGCGCCCGGCGCACGCCCGGCAGGTGGTGCTGGTGCCCGGCCAGGTGGAAAGCGATGCCTCCATCGCCCTGGGGGCGACGGGCATCCGCAGCAATCTGGCGCTGCTGCAGGCCGCGCGCCGCGCCTGCCCCGATGCCTGGCTGCTGTACAAACCCCACCCGGACGTGCAGGCCGGGCTGCGCGCACGCGGCCAGGGCGAGCAGGAGGCCGCGCGCTGGTGCGATGCCATCGTCGGCGACGTGCCCATGGGCGCGCTGTTGACGCAGGTCGATGCCGTGCACTGCCTGACTTCCCTGGCCGGCTTCGAGGCCTTGCTGCGCGGCAAGCAAGTGGTCTGCCACGGCCTGCCGTTCTATGCCGGCTGGGGCCTGACGCAAGATCCGCTGAGCATCCTCCCGCCCAGCCCTCCAGATCCGGCCCCGGCCCCCGCAGCCCCTTGGCTGCAAGCCGCAGCGCAGCGGCGGGCGCGCCGCCTCACGCTCGACGAGCTGGTGGCCGGCGCGCTGCTGCTCTACCCTCGCTACCTGAGCCGCCAGCGGGCGGGCCAACTCAGTGCCGAGCAGGCCCTGGACGAACTCGAAGCCTGGCGTGCGCGCAGCGGCACGGCCACGCCCTGGTGGCGCCAGCACCTGCGCATTTGGCTGCGCCGCATCGTGGGGGTGCGATGAAGCGCTCCTTCCTGTTCCTGCAAGGGCCATGCACCCCGTTTTTCGCGCGTCTGGCGGCGGGCCTGCGCGGGCTGGGCCATGCAGTGCACCGGCTGAACTTCTGCGCCGGCGATGCGCTGTACTGGGCCAGCCAAGGGCCAGCACAACGCTTTGTGCGCTCCCCAGGCGGCGAGCTCGATGCCGAGCTGCGCGCCACTCTGGCGGCGCTGTACCAGCGCCACGGCATCACCGATCAGGTGCTGTTTGGCGATCAGCGCCAGGTGCATCTGCCGGCCGTGGCGCAGGCGCGCGCGCAGGGCGTGCGCACGCACGTGTTCGAGGAGGGCTATTTCCGCCCAGCCTGGATCACGCTCGAGCGCGAGGGCGTGAACGCGCGCTCGCTGCTGCCGCGCGACATCCGCTGGTACCAGGAAGCCGGCCCGCACCTGCCCGAGCCCGTGCCGCAGGCCTTCGCCGCGCCGTTTTACAAGCGCGCCACGCACGATGTGGCCTATCACCTTGCAGGCCTGCTCAACCCATTGTGCTTTCCGCGCTACCGCACGCACGCGAGCGTAAGCGCGCCGCTGGAATACGCCGGCTACCTGCGGCGCTTCGCGCTGCTGCGCCGCATCGGCGCGCACGAACGCCGCCGGGCCCTGGCCATCGCCAACGGCGCTGCGCCGTATTTCCTGCTGCCGCTGCAACTCAATGGCGATGCGCAAATCCGCGCGCACTCGCGCTTTACCCACATGGGCCAAGTCATCGAGTTGGTGTTGCAGTCCTTTGCAGCCCACGCCCCCCCGCAGGCCAGGCTGGTCATCAAGAACCATCCGCTGGACATGGGGCTGATGCCGTATGGCCGCTTGATTTCCCAAGCAGCGCGCCGCCTGGATCTTCAAGAGCGCGTTGACTACCTGGAAGATGGCGACTTGCAAACGCTGGCTCGCCAGGCGCGCGGCGTGGTCACGGTCAACAGTACCGCCGGGCTGGTGGCCTTGGAGCAGGGCGCGCCCACGCTGACGCTCAGCGACCCGATCTACAACCTGCCGGGCCTGACCAGCCAGATGCCACTGGATGCGTTCTGGCGCGAGGCCGCGCCTCCAGATGCCAGCCTGTTCGCCAGCTTTCGCCGCTGTGTGGTGCATGCCACGCAAATCAATGGCGGCTTTTACTGCACGCACGGCATGTCGCTGGCCGTGGCGCACAGCCTGCCCCGGCTGCTTGCGCAACAGTCCCCACTGGAGCAGTTGCTGTGAATATGCCAGCCCCACGCCTTGTACTCATCACCGGCGCCACTGGCGAAATTGGCGGGGCGCTGGCGCTGGAGTACGCCTGCCCCGGACGCCAATTGCTGCTGCAAGGGCGACGCAGCCAGCAATTGCAGGCCCTGGCCGAGCAATGCCGCTCGCGCGGCGCACAAGTGCACACCCAGGTGCTGGATCTGTGCGAGCGCCAAGCACTGGATCACTGGCTGCAATCAGTGCGCACGCAGCATCTGCCCGATCTGTTAATCGTCTGCGCCGGGCTCAATACCCATGCACGCCAGCCAGGCAACCCGGAGCCCTGGGATGAAGTGCAGACTCTGCTGGAGGTCAACCTGCGCGCGGCCATGGCCATCACCCAGGCACTGATCCCCGCCATGGCCCAACGCGGCCATGGGCAGATTGCCCTGATCAGCTCGCTGGCGGCTTACTTCGGCCTGCCCCTCACGCCCGCCTACTGCGCCAGCAAGGCCGGGCTGAAGGCCTATGGCGAAGCTTTGCGCGGCGCCTGGGCCGCACAGGGCGTCCAAGTCAGTGTGGTCATGCCCGGCTATGTGCACTCGCCAATGTGCCACGCCATGCCCGGCCCCAAACCACAGTTGTGGCCGCCAGAGCGCGCGGCTCGCGCCATCCGCCGAGGCCTGGCGCGCAACCGCGCGCGCATCAGCTTTCCATTCCCGCTGAACTGGGGCTGCTGGTGGTTGGCGGTGCTGCCAGCGGCCATCTCCACGCGCATCCTGCGCTGGCTGGGCTATGGCGCCTGAGCCAGCCTTTGCGCAAGCGCTGGGCGCCGCCGCGCTGGGCCTGGCGCTGTCGGCCCTGTTGGAGCAAAAGCTCCATCCGCGCCCGCGCTTGGGCCGTCCAGCGGGCGCCTGGGCGCTGCATGCCGGCATGTGGTGCATGGCCCATGCCGTGCTGTGCCTGCTGCTGGGCCGCCCTTGGTTTGCCATGGCCGCAACCTTGGCCTTCATACTGATGCTGGTGCTGGTGGGCAATGCCAAATACCAGGCGCTGCGCGAGCCATTTGTCTATTCAGACCACGAATACTTCACCGATGCGCTGCGCCACCCCCGGCTCTACATCCCATTTTTGGGCTGGGGCAAGTTTCTGGCCGCGGCGACTGGCTTTGCGCTGGCCGTGGCCATCGGCCTGTGGCTTGAGCCGCCCCCTTCGGCGCCGCTGCGCTGGCAAGGCCAGCTCGGCGCCATCCTCACGCTGTTGGTCAGCGGTTTGCTGCTGTGGCGCATCGGCCATGCCACAGCGCCTCAAGCCACATTCGATGCCGAACAAGATATGCGCAAACTGGGGCTTCTGACATGCCTGTGGCGCTACCGACAAGCGCAGCGCCTGCCGCCGCAGCATGCCAGCGCCTTTGCCGCGCCGCGCACGCCCGTCGCCACGCCGCAATCACTGCCCCATCTGGTAGCCGTGCAAAGCGAATCCTTCTTCGACGCACGCAGCCTGCACACCGGCATCTGCGGCGAAGTGCTGGCCGACTTCGACGCGCTGCGCGCCGAGGCCTTGAGCAGCGGCGCCTTGCAGGTGCCAGCCTGGGGTGCCAATACGGTGCGCAGCGAATTTGGCTTTCTGTGCGGCATCGCCCCCGACTCGCTCGGCGTACACCGCTTCAACCCCTATCGCGCCATTGCCGCGGGCTGGCCAGTGGCCTCGCTGGCAAGCTATCTGCGACAACTGGGCTACCGCACGGTGTGCATCCATCCCTATCCGGCCAGTTTTTACTTGCGCGATCGCGTACTGCCGCTGCTGGGCTTTGACGAGTTCCTGGATATCCGCCAGTTCGAGCCCAACCAACGCTACGGCCCGTACATCGGCGATGCCGCCGTGGCCGAGCGCATCTGCGCCCTGCTGGATCGGGCAGAGGCCCAACCATTGTTCATTTTCGCCATCACCATGGAAAACCATGGCCCGCTGCATCTAGAGCGCATCACGCCCGAGGAGCTGCAAACGCTCTACGACCACGCCCCGCCACCTGGCTGCGAGGAGCTGGGCATCTACCTGCGCCACCTGCGCAACGCCAATCGCATGGCAGCCCGGCTGCGCGCGCACCTAGCGCACCACCCGCAGCCGGCCAGCCTGTGCTGGTACGGCGACCACGTCCCCATCATGCCTGCGGTGTACCGGGCCTGCGGCACGCCCAGCGGCCTGGTTGAGTATCTGTGCTGGAGCAACCGGCCAGCAGCGCCCAGAACAGCTGGCTCTGCGCTGCCGACCGCGCCCGGCGCTTGCGGGGCCGATGCAGCGCTGGCCGTGCACGCCTTGGCCGCGCACTGGCTGAGCCTACTGGGTTTGTGGCAGCCCTCTCCTGGCGATGCGCCATCGGCGCCATCCTCCTGGTGCCCGCCATCCAACGCATGATTTGCGCAACGCCCATCTGCCAGCTTACGATTTTCCGACCATAGAAAGAAATGTAACAATTATTGAAATCAAAGAGTTAGCGTTGCTCATTGAAAAATTAGCTTGTCACAATATGCGCGGCCGAGCTCTGACGGAGGAGCTGTGGCTTGGTAGGCTTGGCAGATGCCACAGACCACAACGCCCAGGCAACTTCAAACATCATTCATCGAATCTCAATCATGAACACCGAAAACGATACCCTGCCCGACCACGTCGCCACACAGCCAACGACGGCAGGGCGTGGCGACAAGATTCTGGTGGTCGATGACGATGCGCGCATCCGTGACCTGCTGCGCCGCTACCTGACTCAGGAAGGCTTTGAAGTCATGGTGGCCGAGGACGGCAAGGCGCTCAACCGCATCATGCTGCGCGAGACCTTTGATTTGCTGGTGCTCGATCTGATGCTGCCGGGCGAGGATGGCCTGTCCATTTGCCGGCGGCTGCGCGGCAACAACGACCGCACCCCGATCATCATGCTCACGGCCAAGAGCGAGGACGTGGACCGCATCGTCGGCCTGGAAGTGGGCGCCGACGACTACGTGGGCAAGCCCTTCAACCCGCGCGAGCTGCTGGCGCGCATCCACGCCGTGCTGCGCCGCCGCCCGACCATGGAGGCACCGGGCGCGCCAGCGGGCGACAACGCCATCGTCAATTTCGGCGCCTTCCGCTTCGACATGGGCGCGCGCACGCTGCACAAGAATGGCGAGGAGTTGCCGCTGACCACGGGCGAGTTCGCCATGCTCAAGGCGCTGGTGCGCCATCCGCGCCAGCCGCTCTCGCGCGAGAAGCTGGCCCTGCTGGCGCGCGGGCGCGAGTTCGAACCTTTTGACCGCAGTCTGGACGTGCAAGTCTCGCGGCTGCGCAAGCTGATCGAGGAGGACGCGACCTCGCCGCGCTACATCCAGACGGTCTGGGGCGTGGGCTACGTGTTCGTGCCCGATGGAAACCACTGACACTGGAGCCTCTGACGCCCAAAGCCCTTGAAGCAGGCGGCCAACGCTGCAACCCTGTGCGGCTGCGCCACTTGCCTGCCCCTGCAAGGCATGGCGCTTTGCCATCGTCGACCGGGCCACAATGGCCCGGTTTTGCTGCGCGCGCCGCCCTGGCCTGCCGCTTGCGCTGCGGGCCTGTGCCTCACAATCCCCATGCCGGGCCGTCTTTTACACTGCCGCCATGAAGAAAGCCCCCGCCCCCACCGACGACGACGACGTCCCTCTTGAAGATGCCCATGGGGCGCGCCAGCGCCGCATCCACCTGAGCCTGTTCTGGCGCACCTTCATCCTGCTGTCGCTGCTGCTGGTGGCCACCATCGTGGTGTGGATCCAGTCGTTTCGCGCGCTGGAATTCGAGCCGCGCACGCTGCACACGGCGCAGCAGATTGCCACCATGGTCAACCTCAGCCGCGCGGGGCTGACGCACTCGGACGCGATCGCCCGCGTCTCGCTGCTCAAGACGCTGTCCGAGCAGGAGGGCATGCGCATCCAACCGCACGAGCCGGCCGATACCTATGAGCTGATGACCGACACGGCGCTGGGCAACAAGCTCAGCGCCGAGCTGCGCAGCCGCCTGGGCATGGAGACCCTGGTGGCCAAGAAGGTCAATGGCACGCCCGGGCTGTGGGTGAGCTTTCGCCTGGGCGACGACTACACCTGGCTGCTGATGGACAGCTCGCGCCTGAGCCCGGTGGGCGGGCGCACGGTGCTGCTGTGGCTGATGGCGGCGGTGGGCATCTCGCTGGCCGGCGCGGCCGTCATCACGCGGCTGCTCAACAAGCCGATCAAGGAGCTGTCCAACGCCACCTTCCGCCTGGGCTCAGGCGATTTCGGCAACAGCCAGCTCAACGAGGAGGTGGCCACCAGCGAGATCCGCGCAGTGAACATCGGCTTCAACCGCATGGCCGAGCAGCTCTCCAAGGTCGAGCAGGACCGCGCCGTGATGCTGGCGGGCATTTCGCACGATCTGCGCACGCCGCTGGCGCGCTTGCGGCTGGAGACGGAGATGAGCGTGGCCGACGAGCTGGCGCGCGAGCACATGGTGGCCGACATCGTGCAGCTCGACGCCATCATCGACAAGTTCATGGACTACGCCCGCCCAGTCTCCGGCGCACGGCACAGCGTCAACCTGCAAAGCATCGTCTCCAACTGCGTGTTTTCCATCCAGGAGCTGGGCGAGATGGAGATCAGCACCCGCGTGCCGGGGGATTTGTACGTCTATGCCGACGAGGTCGAGCTCTCGCGCGTGGTCACCAATTTGCTGGAAAACGCCCGCCGCTATGGCAAGACGCCAGAGACAGGCATCGCCCAGGTGGAGATCGTCGCCAGCGAGTTCTCGGGCTCCAAATACGTGCTGCTCAAGATCCGCGACCATGGCGCCGGCGTGCCCGAGGCGGAGCTGGGCAATCTGCTCAAGCCCTTCTTCCGCGGCGACAGCGCCCGCACGGCCGCCGCCGGCGCGGGTCTGGGCCTATCCATCGTGGACAAGACCGTGCAGCGCATGGGCGGGCGCTTTGCCCTGACCAACGCCAACAGCGGCGGCCTGGTGGCGCACATCCGCCTCGACCAGGCGCCCAACAATGCGCAGTGGAAGGACGAGCAACGCCTGCAGCGGCCCAAGGTCAAGCGCAACGCCTTCCGGCCCACGCAGTTCTGACCGCCACAATCAAAAAAAGTCCTCGCATCGGCGAGGGCTTTGCAGGCAGATTCTGAGCGCCTGTCTGCCACCTCACTTGAGATTGCCGGAGAGGAACTTGGCCAGCCGCTCGCTGCTGGGGTTGGCCAGCACTTGGCGCGGATCGCCCTGCTCTTCGATGCGGCCCTGGTGCAGGAACACCAGGTGATTGGAGACCTCGCGCGCAAAGCCCATCTCGTGCGTCACGACCACCATGGTGCGCCCCTGCTGGGCCAGCAGTTGCATGATGCGCAGCACCTCGCCCACCAGCTCCGGATCGAGCGCGCTGGTGGGCTCGTCAAACAGCAGTACCTCGGGCTCCACGGCCAGGGCGCGGGCAATCGCCACGCGCTGCTGCTGCCCGCCCGAGAGCTGGCTGGGGTATTTGTCGCCGTGGCCGGTCAGCCCCACCATGTCCAGATAGCGGGCGGCGGCCTCCAGCGCCTGGGCCTTGGGCTGCTTGAGCACATGCACCGGCGCTTCAATGATGTTTTGCAGCACCGTCATGTGGGCCCACAGATTGAAGTGCTGGAACACCATGGCCAGCTTGGTGCGAAAGCGCTGCAACTGGGCCATGTCGGCGGCGTGCAGCTCGCCATCGGCGTGCTTGCGCAGGCCCAGCTCCTCGCCCTTGAGCAGAATGCGCCCCTGGTTGGGGCGTTCGAGCAGGTTCATGCAGCGCAAAAAGGTGCTCTTGCCCGAGCCCGAGCTGCCGATGATGCTGATCACGTCGCCGGCGCGGGCGGCCAGCGACACGCCGCGCAGCACCTGGTGCTCGCCATAGTTCTTGTGGATGTCCAGCGCCTGAAGCTGGATGTCTGCGGGTGCCTGCTCTGTCGTGCTCATGCCTGGTTGCCTCATGGATTTCAGTGCGAGTGGGGCTGTAGGTAGGCCGTATAGCGCTTCTCGGCCAGGCGGAACAGGCCCATCATCGTGAAGGTGACGACCAAATACAGCGCGGCGGCAAACAGATACGCCTCGAAGGTCAGATAGTAATCGCGGTTGACCTTGCTGGCCGCCGAGGTGAGCTCGAACAGCCCCGGCACCGAGCTGGCCAGGCTGGTGCCGTGCATCATCTGCATCACTTCGTTGCTGTAGGGCGGCAGCGCGCGGCGCATGGCGCTGGGCAACACGATGCGGCGCATGACCTGCCAGCGCCCCATGCCCATGGCGTAGGCGGCCTCCACCTCGCCTCGGCTGGTATCGCGGATCGCCCCGGCCAGGATCTCCGCCAGATAGCCCGCGTGGTTGATGCTGAAGGCCAGCATGGCGCAAAACAGCGGGTTCTTGAAATGCGTCAGCGGCCAGACCGTATCCCACAGCGCCTGCACCCATTGCAGCTGAGCGATGCCGAAGTAGATCAGGTAAATCTGGATCAGCAGCGGCGTGCCGCGCACGAAGTAGGTGAAGGTCGATGCCAGGCGCTGCAGCACCCAGGAGCGCGACACCAGCATCAGCGCAAACACCACGCCGGCAATGCCGCCTGCCAGCAGCAGGCCGGCCAGCATGGCGAACGTGCTCCACAAGCCCTTGAAATACAGCTGCAGGGTTGCAGGCTCAAAAATCACCGCCCATTGCATGCGTCACTCCCATTCACAGGCTGATGGTCTCGCTGCCCAGGCTGTAGCGCGCATGGATCTTGCGCAGCACCCATAGCGACAGGCTGGTGAACAGCAAATAAATCCCCGCCACCAGCAAAATGAACAGGAACGGCTCGCGCGTGGCGCGGCCAGCCTGCGTGGCCAGGTAGGTCATGTCTTGCAGGTTGATCAGGCTGACCAGGGCCGTGGCCTTGATCAGCGCCATCCAGCTGTTGGTGAAGCTGGGCACCACGTAGCGGATCATTTGCGGCAGCGTGATGCGGCGAAACACCTGCCAGCGCTGCATGCCAAACGCCAGCGCCGCCTCGCGCTGGCCGATGGGAATGGCCTTGATGGCGCCGCGGAAGTTTTCCGTCATATAGGCCCCATAGATGAAGCCAATGGTCAGCACCCCGGCCATGAACGGATTGATGGAGATGCCCTGCGTGTAGCCCAGACGCTCCAGCAGCATATTGAGCAGCGTGGTGCCGCCATAAAACACCAGCAGCAGCAGCAGCAGCTCGGGCACACCGCGCACCACCGTGGTATAGATCTGCCCCAGCGCCATCGCCAGGCGATTGCGCGAGAGCTTGGCCCCCGCCCCCAGCAGCCCCAGCACGATGGCCACCAACAACGAAGCCAGCGACAGCGCCACCGTCAGCAGCGCCCCTTGCAGGATGGAAAGATAGTAGCCAGTCATGCCCAGACCTGTTCACGCGCCCGCACACTTGTCACACTTGCTGCCGCGCACCCGATGCCACCACGCGCACCAGGCGCCCAACAGTAAAGCCTGGCTGGGGAGTCATGGCGACCGCCCCAACCAGACCTGTATTTGCGCCAGTTGGCGCAGTGTGGCTATGCACCCAGTCGCCTAGGCCACAGGCCCAGGACATGCCTTGCGCGCGCCCATTCAATCAATCCGCGCCGTACGGGTCGAAATCGAAATACTTCTTGGCAATTTCCTGGTATTTGCCGTTTTCACGCAGGGTCTTGATGCCCTTGTTGAGCTGCTCCTTGAGCTCGGGCTGGCCCTTGCGCAGTGCAATACCCATACCTTCGCCGAAGTACTTCTCGTCCAGCAGGTCAGGGCCGACGACCTTGAAGTCCTTGCCCTCTGGCTTGCCCAGGAAGGCACCATCGACCTCCATCTTGTCGGCCACCGTCCCATCAAGGCGCCCAGACTTGATGTCCAGGTACACCTGATCCTGCGCCTCATAGCCCATCAGTTTCACGCCACGGGGGGCCAGCTCGCCCTCGGCATAGCGCTGCATGGTGCTGCCCTTGAGCACGCCCAGAGTCAGGCCCTTGAGGGAGTCCAGATCCTTGAAGTCCACCGAGTTCTTGACCACGATGACGCTGGGCGTCTTGTAGTAGCGGCCGGTGAAGTCGATCACGCGCTTGCGCTCTTCGGTGATGTTCATGTCGCTGATGATCACGTCGTAGCGGCGGCTTTGCAGGCCAGGGATCATGGCATCCCAGACCTGCTCAACGAATACGCACTTGCGTTTGAGCTCTTCGCACAGCGCATTGGCGAAGTCGATGTTGAAGCCCACCAGCTCACCCTGGGCGTTTTTGTAGACCATGGGCTCGTAGGTCGGGTCCACGGCCACGCGCAGATCCTGCGCCCAGGCCAGCGAAGAGCCCATCGCCAGGGCTGCGGCGACAGCAGCGCCAAGAAGTCGTTTTTTCATCATGATCCATCCTGAAAGGCAATGCCGAGAGGGGCATGGCGCCCACTCCCAGCCAGTCCAAATCACGCCGGAGGCCTTTGCGCGGCAATGACCACCGCAAAAATGCGGCACCGCCACCGCTCACGTCCACATGGCACCGGCAACATACGCGCGATTCTAGTGCGTCAAAAATGCCCCCGTACATGCCAACGCCCGCTGCACAGCGCATTTACGGGTAAACCATCGCATCGCAGGCCACCTCCTTGGCTTAATATCGACAAGGCTATAGTTTTCGCTTCATAAAAATCCCAAAGTTATAATGAGCCGCTTGCCGCTCTGCACTTTTATTTCCGCCCCCAGGCCTCGTTTCCCCCGCTTCTTTTTGGCGGCCAGCGTGGCCAATCCACCGACCATTGGTGTTGCACCCGTGTTGCAGTCGCCCTGCGCACCCTGCACTGCACCTGGCTCACCGTCCCGACACCCAAGCGCAATGGGCCGCAGTTCCGTCTATGCGGTCTGCCGGCCCCGCCCTGCGCAGGTAGGTTTGCCCCATAGCCTCGCTGGTTAATGCATACGCAGCTTGGGCTCTCCACACTCCCAAAGCCTGTACGGCGCAATGCCGTTGCCTGTCCAGGCTATCAACGCAGAGGCGCTGGCCTGTCGCCTACACACAGCACACCGCAGGCGCCCAGCAGCCCGCCCGCCTCCTTCAACCAAGACAAAGGATCTTCTCCCTGATGGCCAAAAGCATCCAGATCGAACACGTATTCAAAGTCTTTGGCGACAAACCCGAGCAGGCCATGGCGCTGGCCCGGCAAGGCCTGGATAAGCAGACCATCCTGGAGCGCACCGGGCAGTCCATCGGCGTATTCGACGCGCACTTTGAGATCGAGGCTGGAGAGATTTTCGTCATCATGGGCCTGTCGGGCTCTGGCAAAAGCACTCTGGTGCGCATGCTCAACCGGCTGATCGAGCCCAGCAGCGGCCGGATTCTGGTGGACGGGCAGGACATCAACGCCCTGAGCGAAGGCGCGCTGCGGGCCTTGCGCCGCAAAGACATCAGCATGGTGTTCCAGTCCTTCGCGCTGATGCCGCACATGAGCGTGCTGGACAACACGGCCCTGGGCCTGGAGCTGGCCGGCGTGGACAAGGCCACGCGCCAGCGCGCCGCTCAGGATGCCCTGGAGCAAGTCGGCCTGGGCAGCTGGGGCGCCAGCTATCCCGATGAGCTTTCCGGCGGCATGCAGCAGCGCGTGGGCTTGGCGCGCGCGCTGGCGGCCGATCCGTCCATCCTGCTGATGGACGAGGCCTTTTCGGCGTTGGATCCCATCATCCGCACGGACATGCAGTCCGAGCTGCTGCGCCTGCAAGAAGCCAAGCCGCGCACCATCGTTTTTATCTCGCACGATCTGGACGAGGCCATGCGCATCGGCAACCGCATCGCCATCATGAAAGACGGTCAGGTGGTGCAAGTGGGCACGCCCGAGCAGATTCTGCGCAACCCCGCCAATGACTACGTGCGCAGCTTCACCAAGGGGGTCGATGCATCCATGGTGTTCAAGGCCAGCGACATCGCGCGCCTGTCGCAGCCCGTACTGGAGATCAAGCCTGGCAAGGGCCTGCGCGCGGCGCTGCGCATCCTGCAGGAGCAGGACCGCGAGTTCGGCTATGTGGTCTCGCGCGGCCAGCGGTTCGAGGGCATCGTCTCGACCGACTCACTGCGCGAGGCGCGCGATGGCAGCAACGAGCTGCAGCCGCTCTCCGATGCCTTTTTGCCCCAGGTCATCAGCGTGCGTGGCGATGAGCTGGTGGCCGATGTCGTAGGCCGCGCCGCCGAGCCGCGCTACCCGCTGCCCGTGCTGGGCGAGGACGGACGGCTGCTGGGCATGGTCAGCCGCACCAGGCTGCTGCGCTTTCTCGACCGGGACACCCCGCCCTTGCCCAGCGAGCCAGCCGCCGCCCAGCCCGCCCGCAGCGCCACCTCGCCCTGAGGCCGCACCCTCTACGCACCCGATACCCGCATCCACCGCATGAGCTCCACCCACAACGACAACCCCTGGGCAGCCACGGCCGCCCCAGCGCCAAGCAGCCCACAGCCCACAGCCCCGGCCCCTGCAGCCGCAGCAGCGGACAACCCTTGGGCCGCCGCCCCCGCCCAGGCCCCTGCCAGCGCGGCCAACCCTTGGGGTGGCGGCGGCACCAGCGCCAATTCCGACTGGCTCTCCAGCAGCCCCGGCGCAGGCGCCGAGGCCGGCGCGGCGGCCGATGGCTTTGCCCTGCGCCAACTCTGGGACGGCAGCCTGCCCGTGCAGGACTGGATCAACCAAGGCCTGAGCTGGTTCGTCGCACATTTCCGGCCTTTTTTCCAGACCATTCGCACCCCCATCGACGCCACGCTCAGCGGCATCGAGCAAGGGCTGCTGAGCATGCCCACGCTGGGCATGATCGCCATCCTGGCGCTGCTGGCCTGGCAGTTTGCCGGGCGGCGCGTGGCCATTGGCGCCCTGCTTTCGCTGCTGATCATTGCCATGCTGGGCGTCTGGCCCGAGGCCATGGTGACCCTGGCGCTGGTGCTCACCTCGCTGGTGTTCTGCCTGCTGATCGGCCTGCCCATGGGCATCTTGCTGGCCAGCAGCGACCGCGCCCAGCGCATCGCGCGGCCCGTGCTGGACGCCATGCAAACCACCCCGGCCTTCGTGTACCTGGTGCCGGTGGTGATGCTGTTTGGCATCGGCAACGTGCCCGGCGTGATCGTGACCATCGTGTTCGCGCTGCCGCCACTGGTGCGGCTGACCAACCTGGGCATCCGCCAGGTGCGGCCCGATCTGGTGGAGGCCGCCCGCGCCTACGGTGCCTCGCCGCTGCAGCTGCTGGCCAAGGTGCAGCTGCCCTTGGCCATGCCCTCCATCATGGCCGGCATCAACCAGGCGCTGATGCTGTCGCTGTCCATGGTGGTGATTGCCTCGATGATCGCCGTCGGCGGCCTGGGGCAGATGGTGCTGCGCGGCATCGGCCGCCTGGACATGGGCCTGGCCACCGTGGGCGGCCTGGGCATCGTGCTGCTGGCCATCACGCTCGACCGCATCACCCAGGCCATGGGCCAGCCACGGCGGGCCGGGCAGTCCTGGTGCCAGCAAGGCCCGCTGGGCCTGCTGGGCCGGCTGTGGCGGCGCGCCCCTGCCGCATCCGCAGGCCATGGCCCCACTGCCCAGCCCAGCCAGACGGCCACAGCCTCGCGCCCGGCGCATGGCCATTGAGCGCGCCGCAGCCCACATGTTTTCTTGCAGAAGGAGAGGCCCCATGCCATTGCCCTTGCCCCGCCTGATCCCCCCCTTGGTCACCGCCTTGCTGGGTGCGGCCTTGCTGCCGGCGGCCACGGCCCAGCCACAGGCTGCGGCCGTGCCCGTCAAGGCCATCAAGACCAATCTGGCCGAGGAGAGCTTTCAGACCATGGTGGTCAACCGCGCCCTGCAGGAGCTGGGCTTTGCCGTGCAACCCATCCTGGAGGCCGACCTGACCGCCGCCTACCTGGCCATTGCCAATGGCGATGCCACCTACACCGCCGTCAATTGGTGGCCCTTGCACCAAGGCATGTACGAAAAGGCCGGCGGCGACCGGGTCTTCTTCCGCCAGGGCGTGTTCATCGACGGCGGCGCGCAAGGCTATCTGATCGACCGCAAGACCGCCACCGAACACCGCATCACCAATCTGGCCCAGCTCAAGGATCCGGCCATCGCCCGGCTGTTCGACCACGACGGCAATGGCAAGGCCGACCTGACCGGCTGCAACCCGGGCTGGGGCTGCGAGCTGGCCATCGAACACCAGCTCAGCGCCTATGGGCTGCGCGAGACCGTCGAGCACCGCCAGGGCAACTACAACGCGCTGATGGCCGATACGCTGGAGCGCTTCCGCGCTGGCCAGCCCATCCTCTACTACACCTGGACGCCCTACTGGGTCAGCGGCGTGCTGCGCCCCGGCCAGGAGGTGAGCTGGTTGGAAGTGCCCTTCACCGCCCTGCCCGACCTGAGCGGCGACGTCAAACAGGCCCGCACCACGCTGCCCGACGGCAAGAACTACGGCTTCCCGATCGCCCGCGAGCACATCGTGGCCAATCGCCGCTTTGCCCAGCAGCACCCGGCTGCGGCCAAGCTCTTCGAGATCGCCCGCATCCCCATTGCCGACATCAACGCCCAGAACCTGCGCATGCAGCAGGGCGAAAACAGCCCAGCCGACCTGCAGCGCCATACCGAGGCCTGGATTCAGGCCAACCGCGCCACCTTCGACAGCTGGCTGCAACAGGCCCGGGCCGCACAGGCCCAGGCCCAGAAGGCCCCCACGCAGCGCCAGCGGCCATGAGCCCAACGCGCTGCTGCCCCGCGCCGAAGGGCGGGCGCGCTGGCTGCGGCGCACTTGGCCCGCCATGTGCGCCGCAACCAGCGTGCAAAGCCCTCTTCGCATCGCCAGCGCCGCGCCGGCGTCATTTCTCATCCACGCACACGAAAGGAAGAACCATGAAACACCTGCACACCACCTGCCTGCGTCCGCTGACCATGGCCGCTTTGCTCAGCCTGGGGCTGGGCGCTTCGGCCCAGGCGCAGGAGCTGCCGGGCCAGGGCGTGCGCGTCACCCCCATCAAAAGCTCGATCGCCGAGGAGACCTTCCAGACCCTGCTGGTCTCGCGCGCGCTGGAAAAGCTCGGCTATGACGTGGCCGACATCAAGGAGACCGAGTACGCCACCGGCTTCGTCGCCATCGCCAATGGCGACGCCACCTTCATGGCCGTGAACTGGAAGCCGCTGCACGACGACTTCTACAAGAACGCCGGCGGCGATGCCAAGTTCTACCGCGAAGGCACCTACGTCACCAACTCGCTGCAGGGCTACCTGATCGACAAGAAAACCGCCGACGCCCATGGCATCAACAATCTGGAGCAGCTCAAGAAGCCCGAAATCGCCAAGCTGTTCGACACCAATGGCGACGGCAAGGCCGACCTGACCGGCTGCAACCCCGGCTGGGGCTGCGAGGCCGTGATCGAGCACCACCTCAAGGCCTACGAGCTGGCCGGCAGCGTGACGCACAACCAGGGCAGCTACTCCGCCCTGATCGCCGACACCATCGCGCGCTACAAGCAGGGCCAGCCGGTGCTCTATTACACCTGGACGCCGTACTGGGTCTCGGGCGTGCTCAAGCCCGGCAGCGACGTGGTCTGGCTGCAAGTGCCCTTCACCGCGCTGCCCGGCGAGCAGGCCAAGGTCGAAACCAAGCTGGCCGATGGCTCGAACTACGGCTTCCCGGTCAACACCCAGCACATCGTGGCCAACAAGCAGTTTGCCCAGCAAAACCCCGCTGCGGCCAAGTTGTTCGCGCTGATGCAGCTGCCCATCGCCGACGTCAACGCCCAGAACCTGCGCATGCAAGAAGGCGAGAACAGCGCCGCCCAGGTGGCCCGCCACGTCGACGGCTGGATCGCTGCCAACCAAGCTACCTTCGACGGCTGGATCGAGCAGGCCAAAGCCGCCGCCAAGAAGCCATAAAAGCCATCGGCTGGTGCAAGAAAAAGGCGCCGCCGCCTCCGGCCATCAAAAAGGCACGGGGCCTTTGCAGGGCCCGTGCCTTTTTCACGGCAGCGCGTGCAGAAACGCACGCACAAAACAAAACCGCCAGCAGCCGGGCCGCTGGCGGTTTTTGGCAAGTTCTGAAGTGTGCCGCTTGCGCTCGCGCCGCAAAGCAGCGCAACAAACCGGCACAGAAAACGGCGAGCGCCCTTCACTGGGGGGCGGGCGCGCCGCAATGCAATCAGCGCTTCTGGCGGTACTTGCGCAATGCCGCAATCTGCGCGGCCAGCACTGCCAGCTCGGACTGGGCTGCGGCCAGGTCGATGTCGCTCTTGGCGTTGCGCAGCGCGTCCTCGGCGGCCTGCTTGGCGCGGTTGGCCTTTTCCTCGTCCAGATCCGCGCCGCGCACGGCCGTATCGGACAGCACGGTCACCCGATCGGGTTGCACCTCCAGAATGCCACCGGCCACGAAAACGAATTCTTCCTTGCCATCGGGCAACTCGATGCGCACCGAACCCGGCTTGATGCGGGTGATCAGCGGCACGTGGCGCGGCAGAATGCCCAGCTCGCCGGACTCACCCGGCAGTGCGACAAACTTGGCTTCGCCCGAGAAGATGGACTCCTCGGCGCTGACCACGTCGACGTGAATGGTGTTCATTGGCGTTCCTTGCAACAGTTTCCGGGCTGGCCATGCGCCAAGGCCCTGCACGGCCCGGGCAGGCGCCACTTGGCAAGCGGCGCTTCCGGGTCTGCGGGCCGAGGCCGCATGGCCTCAGGCCGATCAGGCCAGCTTCTTGGCTTTCTCGATGGCTTCGTCGATCGTGCCCACCATGTAGAAGGCCTGCTCGGGCAGGTGATCGACCTCGCCATTGGTGATCATCTTGAAGCCGCGGATGGTCTCCGACAGCGGCACGTACTTGCCGGGCGAGCCGGTGAACACTTCGGCCACGTGGAAGGGCTGCGACAGGAAGCGCTGGATCTTGCGCGCGCGAGCCACGACCAGCTTGTCTTCCGGCGCCAGTTCGTCCATGCCCAGAATGGCGATGATGTCGCGCAGTTCCTTGTAGCGCTGCAGCGTGCCCTGCACGGCGCGCGCCACTTGGTAGTGCTCCTCGCCGACGACCTGCGGGTCGAGCTGGCGGCTGGTCGAATCCAGCGGATCCACGGCCGGGTAGATACCCAGTGCAGCGATGTCACGCGAGAGCACCACGGTCGAGTCCAAGTGCGCAAACGTCGTTGCGGGAGAGGGGTCGGTCAAGTCGTCGGCCGGCACGTACACGGCCTGGATCGAGGTGATCGAGCCCACCTTGGTCGAGGTGATGCGCTCCTGCAGACGGCCCATTTCCTCGGCCAGCGTCGGCTGGTAACCCACGGCCGAAGGCATGCGGCCCAGCAAAGCGGACACCTCGGTACCGGCCAGCGTGTAGCGGTAGATGTTGTCCACGAAGAACAGCACGTCGCGGCCTTCGTCGCGGAACGATTCGGCAATCGTCAGGCCGGTCAGCGCCACGCGCAGACGGTTGCCCGGCGGCTCGTTCATCTGGCCATAGACCATGGACACTTTGGAGTCCGCCAGGTTTTCCTGGTTGACCACCTTGGCGTCCGACATCTCGTGATAGAAGTCGTTGCCCTCGCGAGTGCGCTCACCCACGCCAGCGAACACCGACAGGCCCGAGTGCGCCTTGGCGATGTTGTTGATGAGCTCCATCATGTTCACGGTCTTGCCCACACCGGCGCCACCGAACAGACCCACCTTGCCGCCCTTGGCGAACGGGCACACCAGGTCGATCACCTTGATGCCGGTCTCCAGCAGTTCCTGCGACGGCGAGAGCTCGTCGTAGGCGGGCGGCTTGCGGTGGATGGACGCGGTCTGCGTCTGATCCACAGGGCCACGCTCGTCGATGGGGTTGCCCAGCACGTCCATGATGCGGCCCAGCGTGGCCGGGCCCACGGGCACGGTGATGGGGTTGCCGGTGTTGACCACTTTCAGGCCGCGGCGCAGACCGTCGGACGAGCCCAGCGCAATGGTGCGCACCACGCCGTCACCGAGCTGCTGCTGCACTTCCAGCGTCAGCGCCGAGCCTTCGAGCTTGAGCGCATCGAACACATGGGGCACGGCATCCTGCGCAAACTCCACGTCCACCACGGCGCCGATCACTTGAACAATTTTTCCTTCAGCTTGAGCCATTTCCATTCCCAATCAAATATGTTTAGACGGCAGCCGCGCCTGCGACGATTTCCGACAGTTCGGTCGTAATGGCCGCCTGGCGGGTCTTGTTGTAGACCAGTTTGAGCTCGTCGATCACGTTGCCCGCGTTGTCGGTGGCGGCCTTCATGGCCACCATGCGCGCAGATTGCTCCGAGGCCATGTTGTCGGCCACGGCCTGGTAGATCAACGACTCGATGTAGCGCACCAGCAGCTCATCGATGACCGTTTGCGCATCGGGCTCGTAGATGTAGTCCCAATCGGCAGCCTTCTTCTGCCCCGGCTGCCCGCTCAAATGCTCTGGCTGCAGCGGCAGAAGCTGCTCGATCACCGACTCCTGACGCATGGTGTTGATGAATCGGGTGTAGCTCAGATAAACGGCATTGATTTCACCGGCCACATAGGCATCGAGCAGCACCTTGACGGGGCCGATCAATGCATCGATGCGCGGGGTATCGCCCAGCGCTGTGGCCTCGGCCACCACCGGCGCGCCAATGCGGTTGAGAAAGCCCAACCCCTTGCCGCCGATGGCCACCGCACGGATGGCATCGCCTTTTTTCTGCAACTCGCCAATCTTGTTGGTCACGGCGCGCAACACGTTGGTGTTCATGCCGCCGCACAACCCCTTGTCGGTGGTCACGACGATCATCCCGGCCGCCTTGGCATCGTTTTGCACCATGAAGGGGTGACGATACTCAGGGTTGGCTGCTGCCAGGTGGGCAGCAATGGTGCGGATCTTGTCGCTGTAGGGGCGTGCAGCCTGCATGCGCTCCTGTGCCTTGCGCATCTTGGACGCAGCCACCATTTCCATGGCCTTGGTGATCTTCTTGGTGTTTTCCACCGATTTGATCTTGCCGCGTATTTCCTTTCCTGCTGCCATAGAAAACTCCTGTGCTTGAGGTCAGTGCGCCAGCAATCAGGCGAACGATCTCTTGAAGGATTCAATGGCGGAGGTCAGCTCGGCTTCCGCGTCCTTGTCCATCGCCTTGTTGCTCAGCAGCTTGTCGAGCAGCGCGCCATGCGAGGTCTGCAGGTATTGGTGCAGGCCTTTTTCGAAGTCCAGCACGCGCTTGACCTCGACGTCGTCCAGATAGCCCTTGTTGACGGCAAACAGCGAAGCGGCCATCAGGGCGATGTTCAGCGGCGAGTACTGCGGCTGCTTGAGCAGCTCGGTCACGCGCGCACCGCGGTCGAGCTGCTTGCGCGTGGCCTCGTCCAGGTCGGAGGCGAACTGAGCGAACGCTGCCAGTTCACGGTACTGAGCCAAGTCGGTACGGATACCGCCGGACAGGCCCTTGATCAGCTTGGTCTGCGCAGCGCCACCGACGCGCGAGACGGAAATACCAGCGTTGATGGCAGGACGGATGCCTGCGTTGAACAGGTTGGTTTCCAGGAAGATCTGGCCGTCCGTGATGGAGATCACGTTGGTGGGCACGAAGGCGGACACGTCGCCGGCCTGGGTTTCGATGATGGGCAGCGCGGTCAGCGAGCCAGTCTTGCCCTTGACCTCGCCCTTGGTGAACTCTTCGACATAGTCGGCATTCACGCGGGCGGCGCGCTCCAGCAGGCGGCTGTGCAGATAGAACACGTCGCCAGGGAAGGCTTCGCGGCCGGGCGGGCGGCGCAGCAGCAGCGACACCTGACGGTAGGCCACGGCCTGCTTGGACAGGTCGTCATAAACGATCAGCGCATCCTGGCCACGGTCACGGAAGTACTCGCCCATGGTGCAACCCGAATAGGCCGAGACGTACTGCATCGCAGCCGACTCCGAAGCCGTGGCAGCAACGACGATGGTGTACTCCATGGCGCCGGCCTGCTCCAGGGCGCGCACCACGTTCTTCACCGACGAGGCCTTCTGGCCGATGGCCACGTAGATGCAGGTAACGCCCTGGCCCTTCTGGTTGATGATGGCGTCGATGGCCACGGCCGTCTTGCCGGTCTGGCGGTCGCCAATGATCAGCTCGCGCTGGCCACGGCCGATCGGCACCATGGAGTCGATGGACTTCAGGCCGGTCTGCAGCGGCTGGTCCACGGACTGGCGAGCGATCACGCCGGGGGCGACTTTTTCGATCACGTCGGTTTGTTGGGCGTTGATCGGGCCCTTGCCGTCGATGGGCTGACCCAGCGCGTTGACCACGCGGCCCACCAGCTCGGGGCCGACAGGCACTTCCAGAATGCGGCCCGTGGTCTTGACCACGTCGCCTTCGGAGATGTGCTCGTACTCACCCAGAATCACCGCGCCGACGGAGTCGCGCTCCAGGTTCAGCGCCAGGCCATACGTGGGGTTGCCGCTCTTGTCTGCTGGGAACTCCAGCATTTCACCCTGCATCACCTCGGACAGGCCATGAACGCGGACAATGCCATCAGTGACCGACACCACGGTCCCTTGATTGCGCACATCGGCACTGGATTCCAGCCCTTCGATGCGGCTTTTGATCAGCTCGGAAATTTCTGCTGGATTGAGTTGCATGACTCGTTCCTTGTTGCTTGATTTTGACTACAGGGTCACACGCACTTGCGAGTTCCGTACTTGCGTACCGATCAAGCGGTCAACACTGCTTTCATTTGTTCCAGACGGGCCTTGACTGAAGCGTCGAATTCTTCATCGCCCACAACCACCCGAACGCCGCCAATCAATGACTCGTCGAGCTCGACCGACAGATTGAGCTTGCGCGCAAAGCGCTGCTCCAGCGAAGGCCGCAGTTCCTGCAATTGCGCCTCGGACAAGGGGAAGGCGCTGTAAACCACGGCATCGGCCACACCCAGACGTGCATTGCTCAAGGCACGAAATTGCTGGGCGACCTGCGGCAGCACGGCAAGGCGGCCATTCTCGACCACCACCTTCAAGAAGTTGCGCGCCAGCGCAGGCAGCTCCTGCCCACTGATGCCACCGAACAATGCCATCACATCGTCCTGGCTGACCTTGGGGCTTTGCGCAACGCGCAAGACCTCGGCATCTGCAGCCACGGCCGCAAACACGTCCAGCCATTGCTGCGTCTGCGCCGCATCGGCATCACCCGCCGCCTTGTACAAGGCCTCGGCATAAGGGCGTGCAATCGTGGCCAATTCCGCCATGTCGCACCCCCTTTACAGCTCGGCCTTGAGGCGATTGAGCAGGTCGGCGTGCACGCCCGCATTCACCTCTTTGCGAAGAATCTGCTCCGCACCCTTGACGGCCAGCACGGCCACCTGATCGCGCAGGGATTCGCGCGCCTGGGCCAGTTGCTGATCGGCGTCGGACTTGGCCTGGGCCAGAATCTTTTCGGCCTCTTGCGTGGCGCGGGACTTGGCCTCGTTGACGATGGCCTGCGCGCGGCGCTCGGCATCGGCCAGCAGGGAAGCCGTCTCGTCGCGCGACTGGGCCAGCTGCTGCTCCACGCGCTGATTGGCCGCCGCCAGGTCGGACTTGGCCTTGTCGGCCGCAGCCAGGCCATCGGCGATCTTTTGCGCTCTCTCATCCAGGGCCTTGACAATGGGCGGCCACACGAATTTCATCGTGAACCACACCAAAATCAAGAACACAATGGCCTGAAAGAACAGTGTCGAATTGATATTCATTGCAACACCTCCTTAACGTGGCGTTGAACGAAATCAGACCGTCGGAACGAAGGGGTTTGCGAAAGCGAACAGCAGAGCAATGGCCACACCGATCAGGAAGGCAGCATCGATCAGACCAGCCAGAATGAACATCTTGGTTTGCAGGTCGTTGATCAGCTCAGGCTGACGTGCCGAGGACTCCAGGAACTTGCCGCCCATCAGTGCGATACCGATCGAGGCACCAATGGCACCCAGGCCCACGATCAGACCACAAGCCAGAGCAACCAGACCGTTGATGTTGCCAATGATTTCCATGATTTTTCCTTCAGTTAGTGGAGGTTGAGAAAAAGAAACGAAGCCACGGCAACAGCGCCCCATCAACCCTTGCGCGTTGACAGAGCGCCGCCACCAATACCCATCAGTGCGCGCTGTGCGCCTGACCCAGGTAAATCAGCGCAAGCATCATGAAAATGAACGCCTGCAGAGTAATCACCAGAATATGGAACACCGCCCAGATCGTGCCGGCAATCACATGCCCCAGACCCAGCAGCGCGCCACCCATGGAAAGAGCCGCATAGCCACCCATCAGGGCAATCAGCATGAACACCAGCTCGCCCGCATACATGTTGCCAAACAACCGCATGCCATGCGAGACGGTCTTGGAGACGTACTCGATGATCTGCATCAGGAAGTTCACCACCCCGAGGATCACGGCAAAGATGGGGTTCTTCGAAGTGCCGAAGGGTGCAGTCACCAGCTCATGGGCCCAGCCGCCCCAGCCCTTGATCTTCACCGAGTAATACAGGCACAGCAGCAGCACCGCGATCGACAGACCGAAAGTGGTCGACAGGTCGGCCGTCGGCACAACGCGCAGATAGGCATGGTGCGGATCAGCGCCCGCAGCCTCATAACCCTTGGCCCACAGATGAGGCAGCAAATCCACCGGCAGCAAGTCCATGGCGTTCATCAGGAAGATCCAGACGAACACGGTCAGCGCCAGGGGCGCGATGAATTTGCGGCTTTCGGCATTGTGGATATTGGCCTTGGCCTGGCCATCGACCATTTCCACCAGCAGCTCCACCGCCGCCTGAAAGCGCCCCGGCACGCCGGAGGTGGCCTTCTTGGCAGCCCGGTACAGCACATAGACGCCCAGCAGCCCCAGGCCCAGGGCAATCAGGATCGAGTCGTAGTTGACGACCGAGAAATCAACGATGAAGCCTTGCTTGAGGTTGGTCCAATGACCCAAGTGGTGAACGATGTACTCGCTTGCCGTCTGTCCTTCAGCATTCGCCGCCATAAGCCAACTCTTTTCAATCGTTGCGAATCTCACCGGAGCGCGCCAGCCAAATCGGGGCGATCCAGTACATATTGACGCTCAGCACCACCGCCAGCAGCAATGCCAGCCAGCTCACCTTGCCAAGCACAACGGGGGCCAGCGCCAGCAAAACCACTGTCAGCAGCAGCTTGAGCATTTCATGCGCGACCAAGGCCGTCAGCCCAGGCTGGCTGACCACCACCTTGGCGTACAGCGCAGCGGGCAGCGCAATCGCCAGGTACCCGTAAAACCACGAGATTATAGCCACACTTTCTTGCAAAACCAGCCAAAGCGCGCCGCCGCCCAGCAGCGCCGCCAGCCCTTGCCAGAGCAGCACCTGCCAGGGGGAAATGGCGCGGTGGCGCAGTCGCCATTGCGCGGCCTGCTCGGCATCCAGGGGCGGGGCATGCACGTCCTCGTCCGGCTCCCGCTCATCCCATGCCAAGCCTTTTTCTGTCTGCGCGCGCGCTGGCGGCTGTTGCCCGTCAAGCATGTCTTGCCTCTCCCTGCAGGCCCGGCAAACTCCGCTGGACGCCAGCGCCCGGGCAAAAGCGCGCGATTATA
Source organism: Vandammella animalimorsus (assembly GCF_002285265.1). Classification (GTDB taxonomy): domain Bacteria; phylum Pseudomonadota; class Gammaproteobacteria; order Burkholderiales; family Burkholderiaceae_C; genus Lampropedia. The sequence goes on along the minus strand of NZ_NSJB01000008.1, from coordinate 24,518 downwards.
GGAATGCCCTTGCGCAGCGCCCGCACGCCCCCATGTGCATGGCTGTGCTCTCTACAATCGGCAGGCTGCTTGCAGCGATGCCGCTTTTTTTCCTCGCCTGCCCCAGCTCGCCCGCCATGCCCCAAGATTCCAGCTCCACCCCGCCCCAAGAGTCGCTGATCGATTTCCCGGCGCCATTTCCCATCAAGGTCATGGGCGAGAACAGCGCCGCATTCCTGGAAGCCGTCAAAGCCATCGCCGCACGCCACGATCCGCAGTTCGACGCGGCCACCATCGAGCTGCGCCAGAGCGCGCAAGGCAAGTACCTGGGCATCACCATCGAGGTGCTGGCCACCAGTCGCGAGCACCTCGATGGCATCTACCGGGAGCTCACCGCCCACCCGCTGTCCAAGATGGTGCTCTGAGCCTGCCCTGGGCCGCCACTTGCCGTGATCGTCCGCCACCTCGGCCTCGTCGACTACCCGCCCATTGCTGCGGCCATGCAGCAATGGACGGCCGCGCGCACGGCCACGCAATGCGATGAGCTCTGGGTTTGCCAGCACCGGCCGGTGTTCACGCTGGGCATTGCCGCCGATGCGGGCCATGTGCTCGATGCCGGCGCCATCCCCGTCGTGGCCAGCACGCGCGGCGGCCAGGTCACCTACCATGGCCCGGGGCAGATCGTGGCCTACCCGCTGATCGACCTCAAGCGCCAGGGCCTGTTCGTCAAGGAATACGTGGCCCGGCTGGAGGCGGCCGTCATCGGCACGCTGCAGGCCTTTGGCATCGCCGGGCACAGGGTGGCCGGCGCCCCGGGCGTGTACGTGCGCCCCCAGGCGCCAGGCGATGCCTCGCCGCTGCCGGCGCAGGCTGCGGGCATGCCCCCGGCCTTCCATGGCCTGGCCAAGATCGCCGCGCTGGGCGTCAAAATCAGCCAGGGCCGCAGCTACCACGGCCTGGCGCTGAACGTGGCCATGGATCTGAGCCCCTACCTGCGCATCAACCCCTGCGGCTACCAGGCGCTGGCGACCACCGACATGCATACAATCGGCGTGCCCGCGCACCCGCAGCGCGTCAGCGCCACGCTGGTGGCGCAGTTGCGCCAGCAATTGCAGCCCCCGGCAAAGGCCCCGCCACACACCCCCCCATCATGAGCACACCGCCCACCGTCCACCCGGCTGCCCCGTCGGCGCCCGCCTACGACCCCACGATCAAGCAAAAGGCCGCTGCCAAGCTGGCGCGCATTCCGATCAAGGTCGAACACGGCGAGGTACTGAAAAAGCCCGACTGGATCCGCGTCAAGGCCGCCTCGCCCTCCACGCGCTTTTACGAAATCAAGCAAATCCTGCGCGAGCACCGGCTGCATACGGTGTGCGAGGAGGCCAGCTGCCCCAATATCGGCGAATGCTTCGGCAAGGGCACGGCCACCTTCATGATCATGGGCGACAAGTGCACGCGCCGCTGCCCGTTCTGCGACGTGGGCCATGGCCGCCCCGATCCGCTGGATCCGGAGGAGCCGCTGAACCTGGCCAAGACCATCGCGGCGCTGAAGCTGCGCTACGTGGTCATCACCAGCGTGGACCGCGACGATTTGCGCGACGGCGGCAGCGGCCATTTCGTGGCCTGCATCGAGCGCACGCGCGAGCTCTCGCCGGCCACGCAGATCGAAATCCTGGTGCCCGACTTCCGCGGCCGCGACGATCGCGCGCTGCAAATCCTGCTGGCCGCCCCGCCCGATGTGATGAACCACAACCTGGAGACCGTGCCGCGCCTGTACAAGCAGGCGCGCCCCGGCTCGGACTACCAGTTCAGCCTCAACCTGCTGAAGAAATTCAAGGCGCTCAACCCCACCGTGCCCACCAAGAGCGGCCTGATGGTGGGCCTGGGCGAGAGCGACGAGGAAATCCTGCAGGTCATGCGCGACATGCGCGCGCACGACATCGACATGCTGACCATCGGCCAGTACCTGGCCCCCTCGGGCAGCCATTTGCCCGTCAAGCGCTACGTGCACCCGGACACCTTCCGCATGTTCGAGGACGAGGCCTACAAGATGGGCTTCACGCACGCGGCCGTCGGCGCGCTGGTGCGCAGCTCCTACCATGCCGACGAGCAGGCCCACGCCGCCGGCCTGCCCCTGGCCTGAGCCGCCTGTTCAAAATCTCAGAGCTGCGGGGCTTTGAACAGGTTCTGACCCTATCTGCCAACGGCCGGGCGGCCCGCCCGGCCCTTCAGCCGTGCGCCCCAGGATTGGCCGTGAGGCGATAGCCCACGCCGCGCACCGTTTCGATCATCCTGCCAGCCTCGGCCAGGGCCTCGCGCAGGCGCTTGATGTGCACGTCGACGGTGCGCTCCTCGATGAAGACGTGATCGCCCCAGACCCTGTCCAGCAGCGCGGCGCGGCTGTGCACGCGCTCGGGGTATTGCATCAGGTAATTGAGCAGCCGGAACTCCGTGGGCCCCATCTTCAAGGGCCGCCCGCCCAGCATCACGCGGTGCGCGGCGGCGTCCAGGTGCAGCTTGCCGATCTGCACGGCCTCGCCGGCCTGCTCGGGCGCGCGGCGGCGCAGCACGGCGCGGATGCGCGCGAGCAGCTCCTGGATCGAGAACGGCTTGGTGAGGTAGTCGTCGGCGCCGGCGTCCAGCCCGGCGATCTTGTCCGGCTCATCGCCGCGCGCGGTCAGCATCAGAATCGGCACGGGCTTGGTGCGCGCATGGCTGCGCCATTTGCGCGCCAGCGCCAGGCCGCTTTGGCCCGGCAGCATCCAGTCCAGCAGAATGACGTCGGGCAGGATGTGGTCGATCTCGCGCTGCGCGGCTTCGCCATCGGTCACGCACACGGGCTCATAACCATGGTGGCGCAGGTTGATGGCGATCAGCTCGCTGATGTCCTCCTCGTCCTCCACGATCAGAACGCGCGCGGCATGGGCATTGCTTGCCGTATTCATGGGCTCCTCTTGCTGTGTCTGCGTGTCTGCGTGGCCGATGCAGCCTGCCTTTATTGCAGCGCCGACTGCACCTGCTCCACCGAGGTGTGGCGCACGTCCTTGCCCTTGACCATGAAGACGATCAGCTCGGCCAGGTTCTTGGAATGGTCGCCAATGCGCTCGATGGACTTGGCCAGAAACAGCAGCTCCATGCTGAGAGAAATCTTGCGCGGGTCTTCCATCATGTAGGTCACGAGCTTGCGCACATAGCCCTCGAACTCGCGGTCGATGACATCGTCCTGGCGCAGGATGTCCACCACGTTGCTCACGTCGTGGCGCGCAAACGCATCGAGCGCGCGGCGCAGCTGCGCTGCGGCCAGCTCGCCCGAATACTTCAAGTCCATGATGGGCAGGTTCAGCGGCGTGCTGCTGTCGATCAAGGTCTTGATCATGCGGCCCATCTTGTTGGACTCATCGCCGATGCGCTCCAGGTTGGAGGTGGCCTTGGAGATGGACAGCAGCATGCGCAAGTCCTTGGCCGTGGGCTGGCGCGTGGCGATGATGGTCGAGAGATCGGCGTCGATGTCCACCTCCAGCGCGTTGACGCGGTCTTCCAGGCGCGCAATCAGCTCGACGGCGTGCGCGTCGAAATGGCTCAGGGCCTCGATGGCGTACTTGATCTGCGATTCGACCAGGCCGCCCATTTCCATGATGCGGGCGGAAATGGACTTGAGCTCGGCATCGAACTGCGACGAAGAATGTTGGTCTGGCATGGGCAAAGCTCCTTGCGGCAGTGGCGGCGCGGCGGCCGCGCCTCAGCCAAAACGGCCGGTGATGTAGTCCTCGGTTTCCTTGCGCTGGGGCTTGATGAACAGCTCCTTGGTGGGGCCGAACTCCATCAGATCGCCCAGGTACATGTAGGCGGTGTAATCGCTGCAGCGCGCGGCCTGCTGCATGTTGTGCGTGACGATGACCACGGTGTACTCGTCCTTGAGCTCCTCGATCAGCTCCTCGATCTTGCTGGTCGAGAGCGGATCGAGCGCCGAGCAGGGCTCGTCGAGCAGCAGCACCTCGGGCATCACGGCAATGCCGCGCGCAATGCACAGGCGCTGCTGCTGCCCGCCCGAGAGGCCCGAGCCGCTCTGATGCAGCTTGTCCTTGACCTCGTCCCACAGCGCCGCCTTGCGCAGCGCGCTCTCGACGCGGTCGTCCATCTCCGACTTGGACAGGCGCTCGAACAGGCGCACGCCAAAAGCCACGTTGTCATAGACCGACATCGGAAACGGCGTGGGCTTTTGGAACACCATGCCCACACGCGCGCGCACCAGCGCCACGTCCAGGTTGCGCGAGAGCAGGTTCTCGCCGTCGAGCATGATCTGGCCCTCGGCGCGCTGCTCGGGGTAGAGCTCGAACATGCGGTTGAAGGTGCGCAGCAGCGTGGACTTGCCGCAGCCCGAGGGGCCGATGAAGGCCGTGACCTTCTTCTCTGGGATCTCCATGCTGATGTTCTTAAGCGCATGGAACTTGCCGTAATAGAAATTCAGATTGCGCACCGCAATCTTGGCCGGCTCCTGCGGTTGGCTCATAGCCGTGTTCATGGGCGGATTTCCTTGGGGTTGGATGATTCGGGGGAAAACATGCGCTGCTGCGCTCAGCGCTTTTGGCGCGTCACATAGCGCGCCAGCACATTCAGGCCCAGCACCGCCAGCGTGATGAGAAACACCCCGGCCCAGGCCAGTTGCTGCCAGTTCTCATAGGGGCTCATGGCGAACTGGAAGATCACCACCGGCAGGCTGGCCATGGGCTGGCCCATGTCGGTGTTCCAGAACTGGTTGTTCAGCGAGGTGAACAGCAGCGGCGCGGTCTCGCCCGAGATGCGCGCCACGGCCAGCAGCATGCCGGTGATGACGCCCGAGCGCGCCGCGCGCAGCGTGACCATGCAGATCACCTTCCACTTGGGCGCGCCCAGCGCATAGGCCGCCTCACGCAAGCCGTTGGGCACCAGCATCAGCATGTTCTCGGTGGTGCGCAGCACCACCGGCACCACCAGCAGCCCCAGCGCAAAGGCCCCGGCATAGGCCGAAAAGCCCTTGAACCGGGCCACGACGATGGCGTAGACGAACAGGCCGATGACGATGCTGGGCGCCGAGAGCAGGATGTCGTTGACAAAGCGCGTGGTCGAGGCCAGCCAGCCCTTGGGGTTGAACTCCGCCAGGCTGATGCCCGCCAGAATGCCAATGGGCGTGGCCACGAAGGTGGCCAGCAGCACCATCACGAAAGAGCCATACAGCGCATTGGCCAGGCCGCCGGGCGTGTTGGGCGCCGGGGTTGATTGCGTGAACAGCGCCCAGCTCAACCCGCCCAGGCCCTGGCGCAGCGTCTCCCACAAAATCCACAACAGCCAGAACACGCCCAGCACCATGGCCAGCAGCGACAGCGCAATGGCCAGCGCGTTGACGCGCTTGCGGCGCGCAAAGAGCTGCGCCCGCTGCTCGGGGCTGCCTGGTCTGGCCATCGGCCTGGCCTGCTTGGGCGACTGGTTCATGACTTTCTCCCTTCGCCCTTTTGCAGGTGCAGCAGCAACAGCTTGGACAGCGCCAGCACCACGAAGGTGATGAAAAACAGCAGCGCGCCCAGATAGAACAGCGAGGCCTGGTGCAGCCCGGCGCTGGCCTCGGCAAACTCATTGGCCAGCGTGGCGGTGATGCTGCTGGCCGGATCGAACAGCGAGGCCGAGAGCTGCGCCACGTTGCCGATCACAAAAGTCACGGCCATGGTCTCGCCCAGCGCGCGCCCCAGCCCCAGCATGATGCCGCCGATCACGCCGGCCTTGGTGTAGGGCAGCACCACCTTCCAGACCACCTCCCAGGTCGTCGCGCCCAGGCCATAGGCCGACTCTTTGAGCAGCGCCGGCGTGACCTCGAACACATCGCGCATCACCGCCGCGATGTAGGGAATGATCATGATCGCCAGGATGATGCCCGCCGGCAGCAGGCCAATGCCCATGGGCACGCCGCCAAACAGCGCCCCCAGCACCGGCACATCGCCCAGCAAGGCCTGCAGCGGCTTTTGGAAATACTCCACCAGCACCGGGCCGAACACCATCAGCCCCCACATGCCATAGACGATCGAGGGCACGGCCGCCAACAGCTCAATGGCCGTGCCCAGCGGGCGCTTGAGCCAGGGCGGGGCCAGCTCGGTCAAAAACAGCGCGATGCCAAAGCTCACCGGCACCGCAATGAGCAGCGCAATCAGCGACGTGGCCAGCGTGCCATAAATCATCGACAGGCCGCCGAACTCCTCCAGCACCGGATCCCATTCGGCGTTGAAGACAAAGCCCAGGCCAAAGGCCTGGATCGCCGGCCAGGCCGCCACCAGCAGCGACACCATGATGCCCGCCAGCGCGGCCAGCGTCAGCACGGCCGCGCCGCGCGTGAGCAGGCCAAAGAGCAGATCGGGCAGCCTGCCGACCCTGCGCTGCGGCAGCTTGGGCCCCTCTTGCCGCAGCGGCTGCTGGCGGGCCTGGGGATCGGGGCCAGCGGTGTTCACCGCAGGCATGGTCAAGGCATCAGACATGGCCGCCTCTTGTGTGTTGCATCGCATGGTTCACGCTGCAGCAGCGCGCTGCAGCCGTCCTATCACTGCCAGGCAATGGGCTGGCCCGCCGCATCGCGGATGCCCTCGGCCCACTGCTTGCGCACCATGTCCTTGACGCTGGCGGGCAGCGCCACATAGTCCAGCGAGGCCGCCGGCGCATCGCCATGCTGATAGGCCCAGTCGAAGAACTTCAGCGTGGCCGCCGCCTTGCCGGCGTTGTCCTGCTTGGCGTGCATCAGGATGTAGGTCGTCGTGGTGATCGGCCATGCGGCCGCGCCCGGCTTGTTGTTGAGCACCTGGTAGAAACTGTTTTGCCAATCGGCGCCTTCGGCCGCGGCCTTGAAGGACGCCTCGCCCGGGTGCACGAACTGCCCGTCCTTGTTCTGCAATTGCGCATAGGCAATCTTGTTCTGCTTGGCGTAGGCGTATTCCACATAGCCGATGGAGCTGGGCAGGCGGCTGACGAAGGCGGCCACGCCCTCATTGCCCTTGCCGCCCGAGCCGGTGGGCCACTTCACGGCCGAGCCCTCGCCCACCTGCTCCTTCCAGGCCTGGCTGACCTGGCTGAGGTAATTGGTAAAGCCAAACGTCGTGCCCGAGCCATCGGCGCGGCGCACCACGGCGATCTGGTCATCGGGCAGCTTCAGCTCCGGGTTGAGCGACTGGATCGCCGCATCGCTCCACTTGCGCACCTTGCCCAGGTAAATGTCGGCCAGCACCGGCCCGGTCAGGCGCAGCTGGCCTGGCTCCACCCCCTTGATGTTGACCACCGGCACGATGCCGCCGATCACGGTGGGGAACTGCACCAGCCCCTTGTCCTTGAGCGCCTCGTCCTTGAGCGGCGCATCGGAGGCGCCAAAATCCACCGTGCGCGCCTCGATCTGGCGCAGCCCCGCGCTGGAGCCCACCGACTGGTAATTGATGCGCAGCTGCGTGGCCGCGTGGTAGTCCGAAGCCCACTTGGCATACACCGGCGCCGGAAAACTCGCGCCCGCGCCATTGACGTCCTGCGCCCAGGCGCTGCCCGCCACGGACAAGGCCAGGCTGCACGCGGCCATTGCATGGAAAACAAACTTGCTCATCGGATTCCTCATGGATGGATCGGGGGGTGATGGGAGAAGTCGTCAGCGCGCCCGACAAGAAAGCCCTGAGCACTGACGCCGCGCACTGTAAAAAGGCTTTGTGACGTCTGTATGACAGGCTTGGCCACCGCCACCCCTACGGCGCTGTCTTTCTGTTACCCTCGCGCGCCCCGCGCCGCTGCCGCGCGCCAATGCGCCCTGGCCCATCCCGGCCCCATCCCACAGCCCATCACCTGCCCGCCCATGCCTGCCGACGCTTTCGACGACCCGCCTGCCCCCGACGCCCCGCCCAGCCGCAGCGCCTGGAGCAAGCCCCGCGCGCTGTACGAGGACAAGCACCTGCTGGTGCTGTTCAAGCCCCACGAGCTGCTGAGCGTGCCCGGGCGCGGCGAGCACAAGCGCGACTCACTGGCCTGGCGCGCGCAGCAGTACTGGCGCAATGCGCTGATCGTGCACCGGCTGGACATGTCCACCTCCGGGCTGCTGGTCATGGCGCGCAGCCCGCAGGTGCACCGCCTGCTGTCCATCGCCTTTGCGCAGCGGCAGGTGCACAAGCGCTATACCGCCGTCGTGGCTGGGCAGCTGGCCGGGCAGCTGGCCACGCCGCCTTCCAGCCCTGGCGATGGCAACGCCGCCGAGCCCGGCTGGGGCCTGATCGACAAGCCGCTGGCCCTCGATTGGGAGCGCCGCCCGCTGCACATCGTCGATGAAGTGCAGGGCAAGCCCAGCCAGACGCGCTGGCGCGTGCTGCCCGCCCCGCCCGGTGCGCCGCACTACCCCATCGCCCACACCCGGCTGGATCTGGAGCCCATCACCGGCCGCACGCACCAGCTGCGCGTGCACCTGCAAAGCATCGGCCACCCCATCCTGGGCGATCCGCTCTACGCCCAGGGCGCAGCCCTCAATGCCGCGCCGCGCCTGCTGCTGCACGCGCGCGAGCTGGGCTTTGAGCACCCCATCAGCGGCAAGCCCATGTTCTTTGAATCGCCCGCCGAGTTTTGAACAGGCTCTGGCACCCGGCAGAACACAAACGGCAGCACACCAAACGCCAGAGTGCAAAAGGCGCAGCCCTGTGACAGGCTGCGCCTTTGGTTTTGCTGCGGTGCATGCCAGGCCGCTGGCCGGCATGCATGGCATCACTCAAAGCACTTCGAACACGCCGGCAGCGCCCATGCCGCCGCCGATGCACATGGTCACCATGACTTTCTTGGCGCCACGGCGCTTGCCTTCGATCAGCGCGTGGCCGGTCAGGCGCTGGCCGGAGACGCCGTAGGGGTGGCCCACGGCGATGGCGCCGCCGTTGACGTTGAGCTTCTCGGGCGGGATGCCCAGCTTGTCGCGGCAGTAGATGACCTGCACGGCAAAGGCTTCGTTGAGCTCCCACAGGTCGATGTCCTCGACCTTCAGGCCCAGCTTCTTGAGCACCTTGGGCACGGCAAAGACCGGGCCGATGCCCATTTCATCGGGCTCGCAGCCGGCCACGGCAAAGCCCAGGAAGCGCCCCAGCGGCTTGAGGCCATGGCGGCCGGCGTAGTCCTCGCTGACCAGCACGCAGGCGCCCGCGCCATCGGAGAACTGGCTGGCATTGCCCGCGGCGATGGTGCCGCCGGGCAGGGCCGGCTTGATGTTCTTGATGGCGTCCACCGTCGTGCCGGGGCGAATGCCCTCGTCCTGCGAGACGGTCACGCGCTTGGTGCGCATGCCGGTCTTGGGGTCGGCCACGCCGGCCATCACGGTGATGGGGGCGATCTCCTCGGTAAACAGCCCGGCCTCCAGCGCCGCCGTGGCTTTTTGCTGGCTGGCTGCGCCGTACTCGTCCATCTGCTCGCGCGTGATGTGGTAGCGCTTGGCCACCTGCTCGGCCGTTTGCAGCATGGACCAATAAATTTCCGGCTTGAGCTTGGCCAGCTCCGGGTCCATCAGCATGTGCTGGTTCATCACCGGCGCGACGCAGGAGATGCTCTCGACGCCGCCGGCGACGAACACATCGCCCTCGCCGGCGATGATGCGCTGCGCGGCCGTGGCAATGGTTTGCAGGCCCGAGGAGCAGAAGCGGTTGATGGTCTGGCCCGAGACGCTGATGGGCAGGCCGGCGAGCACGGCGATCTGGCGCGCGATATTGGCGCCGGTGGCGCCTTCGGGCGTGGCGCAGCCCATGAGCACGTCCTCGATGTCGGCCGCCTCGATGCCGGCGCGCTCGACGGCGTGCTTGACGGCGTGCGCGCCCAGCGTGGCGCCGTGCGTGAGGTTGAACGAGCCCTTGAAGCTCTTGGCCAGAGGCGTGCGTGCGGTGGAAACAATCACTGCATTGGTCATGTCGGTAATCCTTTTACTTGAACTGCTTGCCTTCTTTGGCCAATTGCGCCAGCAGAGGGGCCGGTTGCCAGAACTGCGCATCGTCGTGCGGGTTCTTGGCAAAGCGCTTCATAGTTTCGACGACGTTGAACAGCCCCAACTCGTTGGCGTAGTTCATCGGGCCGCCGCGCCAGAACGGGAAGCCGTAGCCGTACAGGTAAACGATGTCGATGTCGCTGGCGCGCTGGGCAAAGCCTTCTTCGACGATGCGCGCGCCCTCGTTGACCAGCGACAGCACCAGGCGCTGCACGATTTCCTCATCGCTGATCTTGCGCGGCGTGATGCCGATGTCCTTGCGGTGCTGCTCGATCATCTCCAGCACCTCCTGATTGACGATGGGCTCGCGCTTGCCCGGCTCGTAGTCGTACCAGCCCGCGCCGGTCTTCTGGCCAAAGCGGCCCTTCTCGCACAACAGGTCGGCGGTCTTGCTGTAGCGCATGTCCGGCTTTTCCACGGCACGGCGCTTGCGGATCGCCCAGCCAATGTCGTTGCCGGCCAGGTCGCCCATGCGGAACGGCCCCATGGCAAAGCCGAATTTCTCGATGGCCTTGTCCACCTGCTGCGGCGTGGCGCCTTCGTCAAGCAAGAAGCCTGCCTGGCGGCCGTACTGCTCGATCATGCGGTTGCCGATGAAGCCGTCCGTCACGCCGGCAACCACGGCCACCTTGCGGATCTTCTTGGCCAGCGCCATCACCGTGGCCAGCACGTCGTGCGCGGTCTTCTCGCCGCGCACCACCTCCAGCAGCTTCATGACGTTGGCCGGGCTGAAGAAGTGCAGGCCCACCACGTCCTGCGGGCGCTTGGTGAAGGCGGCGATCTGGTTCAAATCCAGCGTCGAGGTGTTCGAAGCCAGGATGGCGCCGGGCTTGAGCACTTCGTCGAGCTTCTTGAACACCTGCTCCTTCACGCCCATGTCCTCGAACACGGCCTCGATGACCAGGTCCACGTCCTTGAGGTCGTCATAGCTCAGCGTGGGCTTGAGCAGCGCCATGCGCGCCTCGTACTTGTCCTGCGCGAGCTTGCCCTTCTTGACCTGGGCCTCGTAGTTCTTGCCGATCGTGGCCAGGCCGCGATCGAGCGCCTCCTGCTTGGTCTCCAGGATGGTCACGGGGATGCCGGCGTTGAGGAAGTTCATCGCAATGCCGCCGCCCATGGTGCCCGCGCCAATCACGCCCACCGCCTTGATCTCGCGCTTGGGCGTATCGGCCGGCACGTCGTTGATCTTGGAGGCCGCGCGCTCGGCAAAGAACAGGTGGCGCAGCGCGCGCGACTCGGGCGTCCACATCAGGTTGATGAACAGCTCACGCTCCTTGGCCAGGCCGTCGTTGAACTTCATCTTGGTGGCCGCTTCCACGGCCTCCACGCACTTGAGCGGCGCGGGCAGGTTCTTGGCCACGGCGCCCACGGTGTTGCGCGCGAACTGGAAGAAGGCCTCGCCCTGCGGGTGCTTGGCCGGCAGATCGCGCACCTTGGGCAAATCCTTGACCTTGGCCACGGATTTGGCAAAGGCCAGCGCCTCCTGCAGCAGCTGCTCGGGCTGCTGCACCACTTCGTCGAACAGCTTTTGCCCCGGCATGCTGGCCAGCAGGTCGGCATCAACGCTCTCGCCGCTGACGATCATGTTCAGCGCCGCCTCCACGCCAATGGCGCGCGGCAGGCGCTGCGTGCCGCCCGCGCCGGGCAGCAGGCCCAGCTTGACCTCGGGCAGGGCCACCTTGGTGCCCGACGCCACCACGCGGTAATGGCAGGCCAGCGCCAGCTCCAGGCCACCGCCCATGACCACCGTGTGAATGGCCGCCACCACAGGCTTGCTGGCGTTTTCCACCACGCCGATCACGCTGTGCAGGTTGGGCTCGCGCATGGCGGCTTCCTTGCCGAACTCCGTGATGTCGGCGCCGCCGCTGAAGGCCTTGCCCGCGCCGGTGATCACGATGGCCTGCACGCCATCGTCGGCCAGGGCCTGGTTCATGCCATCGACGATGCCTTGGCGCGTGGCATGGCTCAGCCCGTTGACGGGCGGGTTGTCCAGCGTAATCAGTGCCACGCCGTCGAGCACCTTGTATTCAGCCGTCATGAAGTCTCCTTAGAAACGGTTGGAAAAAAATAGAACGGTCGTGCTATTTCCGCCGCGCATTCTACGGGAGTTGCGCGCCGCGCCACAATCTCACAGGGGACAGAGGGACGCAAAGAATGCGCCCCAAGCCAAACATGCCAGACACAAAAAGGGCCACCCGAAGGCGGCCCTGGAAGATGATTGCTGCGGGGGCTTGTGCCCCCGCGCGGCGGCGCTTACTCCACCATCAGGCGCTGCGAAGCGCCGGCCTGCTTCTTGGGCAGGGTCAGCACCAGCACGCCGTTGTCGTACTTGGCCTTGGCGGCGGCGGCGTCGATGTCCTGCGGCAGCTGGAAGCTGCGCGAGACCGAGCCATAGTAGCGCTCGCTGCGCAGCACTTTCTCGCCCTCGCCCTGCTGGCTGTCGTGCTGCTTGACCTCGGCGCTGAGGGTGACGACGCTGCCGTCGATGGAGACGTGGATGTCCTCCTTGCCCACGCCGGGCACCTCGGCCAGCACCTTGTAGGCGCCCTCGCTCTCGCTCACATCGATCTTGATCTGCGCGGCGCTGGGCAGCGGGTCACCGTGCAATGGCTTGATGAAAAAGCCCGGCGCGATCTCCTTGAACAAATCGTCGAACAGGCTGCCACGCATGCGGCTGAGTTGGTTGCTCATAAAGTCCTCCTTGCTTTGTGGATGGGCTGGCGCATGGCGCCAGCGGCTTGTCATCCATCTATTGGCAAAGCGACTATTTTCAAGAGGCGGAGCTCAAGCCAAGGCGGGGGGCGCCAATTCTTCGCGGGCGTAGGCCTGCACGGTGGCAAAGGCCTCTTGGGCCGCCTGCATCATCTGGCTTTCCTCCTCGGGCGAGAGGGGCGCGGCGTCCAGCGCCGCAGTGAAGGCGCGCCAGTGCCGGGCCGCGCCATCGGGGTGCGCGGCCAGGTGGCGCGCGCCGAAATCCCGCCCCAGGCCCAGCTTCTCGCTGGCGATCTTGAACAGGATGGTGCCGCCCAGGTTCGAGCCCTCGGCCACGTACAGCCAGCCCAGCGCTGTGGGCAGCGGGGTGTCAGCCCCCAGGCGGGCAGGCTCGGCTGCGGGCTGCGGCTGCTGCAGATCCCGCAGGTCGGCGGCGATCTCCGGCAGGCGGCAGCGCTGCGCCAGCTCGGGCACCAGCGCGGCCACGGCCGGCTGCGCGTACAAGGCCTCGATGTCGCGGTGAAAGCGGTACTGCACGCGCAGAAAGCGCCCGAACTGCTCACGGTTGGCAAAGATGTCGGCCGCCATGATGCTTTTGTCCAGCGTGTCATGCACCGCATGGGTGGCCGCCTTGAGGCGCTGGCTGCGTGTGGCAACAGAAGATGGGGATTGGCTCATGGGCAAGCTCCGATAGGTAATTGCAAATCGATTTCGATTGTACGTTTAGAGCGTGTTATGCACTTTGCGTCAAGCCGCGGCCCAGGCCTGATGCAGCCCAGGGCACAGGCAGCAACAGCCCTTCACCCGGGTTAGGAAAAGCGCCTGCGGCGGTTATTGATTTCACGTTACCACTTATGATCGCCACCATCGCGCGGCCGCGGCCGCGGCCATGGCTGCGGCGCTGCACGCTGGCGCGCTCGCGCCCGTGTTTCCACCCATTCTGTGATTGAAAGGCCATTGCCATGCAACGCTTCACCCCCAACCGCTCCGTGTGCGCCGCCCTGGTGCTCAGCAGCTGCCTGCTGGGCGCCGCCCAGGCGCACGGCAAGCACGACGGGCACGACCATGACGACGACCACCAGCAGCACCCGCACGTGCATGGCGTGGCGCATCTGGATGTGGCGCTCGATGGCAAGCAGCTGCTGCTGGAGCTGACCTCGCCGCAGGCCGACATCACCGGCTTCGAGCATGAGGCGCGCTCCAAGCAGGATAAGGAGGCGCTGCGCAAAGCCCGCCAACAACTGAAACAGGCCGCCAGCCTGTTCAGCCCCTCGGCCGCAGCCGCTTGTGAGCTGAAAAAGGTGGACATCGACGGCCTGGAAGAAGAGCACGACCACGACGACCACCCGCACGGCAAAAAGCACGACCATGATCATGACGACAAGCATGAGCATGCCGACGTCGAGGTCAGCTACCGCTTCGACTGCGCCCGGCCCGAGGCGCTTGAGGCCATCGAGGTGCAGCTGGCCAAGACCTTCACCAGCCTGCACACCATTGAGGTGCAACTGGCCATGCCCCAGGGGCAGTTCCAGCGCACGCTCAAGAACGGGCAAACGCGCCTGAGCTGGAAATGATCCCGCTGGCCGCAGCAGCGCCGCAGCCCGCAGCAGCAACAGCCGCCGCGCCGGCCATGGTGCAGGTGCGGCAGCTGCGCTACCAATGGCCAGGGCAGCCGCGGCCTTGCCTGGAGATCGAGGAGTTCAGCGTCCGCCACGGCGAGACGGTGTTCCTCCACGGCCCCAGCGGCAGCGGCAAAAGCACGCTGCTGTCGCTGCTGGCCGGGGTGTTTCTGCCGCAGCAGGGTCAGGTACTGCTGGGCGGGCGCGACTGGGCCAGCCTGGGCCGCTCACAACGCGATGCCTGGCGCGCCCGGCAGCTGGGCTACATCTTTCAGCAGTTCAACCTGTTGCCCTACCTGAGCGTGCAGGACAACGTGCTGCTGCCTTGCCGCTTTGCGCCCGAGCGCGCACAGACCGCACAGCGCCAGCACGGCAGCCTGGAGGCCGGCGCCCGCCATTGGCTGCAGGCCATGGACCTGCCCGCCAGCCTGTGGCACAGCCCGGCGCGCTCGCTGTCGGTCGGCCAGCAGCAGCGCGTGGCCGCCGCCCGCGCCCTGATGGGCATGCCGCCGCTGGTGATTGCCGATGAGCCGACCTCGGCCCTCGACGAAGACCGCCGCGATGCCTTCATGAACCTGCTGCTGGCCGCCTGCGCCCAGGCCGGCAGCAGCGTGATCTTCGTCAGCCACGACCAGCGCCTGGCCCCGCGCTTCATGCGCCAGGTGGCGCTGGAGTCCATCAACCGCGCAGCCGCCGCTGCTTGAGCGCCCGCCCCCTCGTTCTGCCCATGCACGCCTTGTTCCGCCTGGCCTGGCAAAGCGCCTGGAACCGCCGCTTCACGCTGGCGCTGACGATGTTTTCCATCGCCCTCTCGACCTTCATGCTGCTGGGCGTGGAGCGCATCCGCAGCGACGTACGCGAGGGCTTTGGCTCGGCCGTCTCGGGCACGGACTTGATCGTCGGCGCCCGCACCGGCTCGGTGCAGCTGCTGCTGTATTCGGTGTTCCGCATCGGCGCGGCCACCAACAACATCCGCTGGCAAAGCGTGCAGGACATCGAACGCATGCGCGGCGTGCGTTGGGTAATCCCGCTGTCGCTGGGCGACTCGCACCGCGGCTACCCGGTGCTGGGCACCAGCGCCGATTACTTCACGCATTTCCGCTACGGCCAGAAGCAGTCGCTGCAGCTGCGCAGCGGCAAGCCGTTCGAGGACTTGTTCGACGCCGTGCTGGGCGCCGACGTGGCGCGGCAGCTGGGCTACCGGCTGGGCGACAAGATCACCCTCACCCACGGCGCTGGCGGCCCAATCAATGCCATCGAGCACGACGACAAACCCTTCGTCGTCAGCGGCATCCTGGCCCCCACGGGCACGCCGGTGGATCGCACCGTGCACATCAGCCTGCAGGCCATGCAGGCCCTGCACGTGGACTGGAGCAATGGCGTGCGCCTGCCCGGCAGAAGCGTCAGCGCCCAGGCCGTGCGCGACATGGACTTGAGCCCGCGCAACGTCACGACCGTGCTGATCGGCCTGCAATCGCGCGCACAGGTCTTTTCGCTGCAGCGCCAGATCAACCAATACCGCGGCGAGCCGCTGATGGCCGTGCTGCCGGGCGTGGCCATGGACGAGCTCTGGGGCGTGATCGGCACCGGCGAGCGCGCCTTGCTGCTGATGTCGGCCCTGGTGGCCTTCGTCAGCCTGCTGGGCATGGTGGCGGTGGTGCTGGCCGGCCTGAACGAGCGCCGCCGAGAGCTGGCCGTGCTGCGCGCCGTGGGCGCACGGCCGGCGCACATCATCTGGCTGCTGGCGCTCGAAGGGGCGCTGGCCACTGGCCTGGGCGTCTTGCTGGGCATCTTGGCCCTGGGCCTGAGCGCCGCCGCGGCCGCCCCCTGGTTGCTGAACCAATTCGGCCTGCACATCCACTGGTGGCAAGTCACGCCGCTGCAATGGTGGATACTGCTGGGCCTGCTGTGTACGGGCTTTGCCGCCAGCCTGATCCCCGGCTGGCGGGCCTACCGGCTGTCGCTGGTCGATGGCCTGGCCCCGCCGGTGTAAGCGCCCGTGTAAGAACCTCTGTTCAAAGCGCCGATCCACGAGCCGATGGCGGCAAATGCCGCCTCATTCCATTCACCTCTTTTTGCTGCTGCCATGACCATGCTTCGCCGCACCTGCCTTCGTTTTGCCGCTGCCGGCCTGGCCGCCTGCGCGCTGCCCGCAGCCCCACTGCTGGCCAAGGGCGACAAGCCCATTGCCCTGAGCTGGGACGAGCTGGTGCCCAAGGACTGGGACCCCAGCGCCGAGTTCACCGACCTGTTCGAACAGGGCGCCGACACCTGGGAGGACAGCGACCCGCGCGCGCAAAAGCTCTACGAGCGCATGCGCAAGGTCTGGGATGCGGCCCCCACCGTCGATCGCTTCAACGGCAAGACCGTGCGCCTGCCGGGCTACGTCGTCGCCCTGGAAGAAGGCAAGGACGGCCTGAGCGAGCTGCTGCTGGTGCCCAACTTCGGCGCTTGCATCCACACGCCGCCGCCGCCGGCCAACCAGATCATCCACATCAAGCTGGCCCAGCCCGTCAAGGGCTTCAGCTCGCTCGACGCCGTCTGGGCCACCGGCACGCTGAAGGTCACGCGCAACCAATCGGACATGGGCGTCAGCGGCTACAGCCTGCAAGCGGCCAAGCTGGCCCCGTACAAGGATTGAGCCCCCGCATGCGCCCCATGCCACAACGCCCGCCCTCCTGCAGCCGCCCGCCGCACCAGGCCCAGCGCCACGGCGCAGCCGGCCAGCGCAACGCCGCCGCACTGGCCCTGGCCGCTGGCCTGGCGCTGGGCCTGGCCTTGCTCGCCACGCCGCCAGCACAGGCCCAGGCCAGCGGCCAGGACCAGGGCCAGATCAAGACCGCAGCCCCCCAGGCACAGACCAGCGCGCCAGCGGCCAGCCTGCCCGCCCCCTTCGCCGCCGCGCTGCGCAAGGCCCAGATCCCGCCCGAGGCCGTGGCCCTGTGGGTGCAGGCCGTGGACGGCCAGGCCACGCCGCGCGCGGCGCACCGCGCCGCCCAGCCCATGAGCCCGGCCTCGACCATGAAGCTGGTCACCACCTATGCCGCGCTGGATCGGCTGGGCCCGGCCTACACCTGGAAGACGCGCATCTACACCGACGGCCAGCTCGACAACGGCAGCCTGCGCGGCAACGTCTACATCCAGGGCGGCGGCGACCCGAAACTCGTCATGGAGCGCCTGTGGCTGCTGCTGCGCCAGCTGCAGCAGCACGGCGTGCGCGTCGTGCTGGGCGACATCGTGCTCGACCGCAGCGCCTTCGCGCTGCCGCCGCACAACGCCGCGGCCTTCGACGACGAGCCGCTGCGCCCCTACAACGCCGCGCCCGATGCGCTGCTGCTGAACTTCAAGTCCGTCATCCTGCGCTTCGTGCCCGACCCGGCCAGTGGCCGCGCGCAGGTGCAGCTCTCGCCGCCCATGGCCCAGCTGGAGCTGCCCGCCAGCGTGCCGCTGAACCCCACGGCGCGCCACTGCCCCAGCAACTGGCGCGCGCAGCTGCAGCTGGACGTCAGCCAGCCCGGGCGCTGGCGCCTGGGCGGCAGCTATCCCAGCGCCTGCGGCGCACTGAACTGGGCCGTGGCCTACCCCGACCCGGAGGGCTTTGCCAACAAGGCCATCGAAGGCATGTGGCGCGAGCTGGGCGGCAGCATCACCGGCCAGGTGCGCAGCGGCCGCACCCCTGGCGGCCTGCAGCCCTGGATCACCGAGCCCTCGCTGTCGCTGGCCGAGATCGTGCGCGACGTCAACAAGTACAGCAACAACGTCATGGCCGACCACGTGTTCCTGGCGCTGGGCCAGGCGGGCGCGCCGGCCGGCCAGGCCATGGACTTTGCCAGCGCGCAGCGCGCCATCGGCCAGTGGTGGCACAGCCGCATCGGCAACCCGCCCGGCACGCTGCACATCGACAACGGCTCGGGCCTGAGCCGCGATGCGCGCATCACCGCCCAGGCCATGGGCCAGATGCTGCGCCATGCCTGGCATTCGCCGGTGATGCCCGAGCTGGTGGCCTCGCTGCCGGCCACCGGGGTGGACGGCACCATGCGCCGCAGCCGCGCCGCAGCCGCGCACCTGAAGACGGGCTCGCTGCGCGACGTCAACGCGCTGGCCGGCTACGTGCACGGCCACAGCGGCAAGCGCTACGCGCTGGTGGTCATCATCAACCACGCCAACGCTGCGGCCGCGCGCGGCGCAGCCTTCGACGCTTTGATCGACTGGGTGGCCAATGACTGAACGGGCATGGCAGCCATGGTTGTCAAAACGCAACCGCGCCGGGGCGGGCGGCCAAATGCCTCGGCGATAATCGCGCCCCATGAGCGGCGCTGCTGGCCGCATGCTGCGCGCCCAGGCTTTTTCATCGATTCGGGAGAGTGACTCTTGTTTTCCATCATCCAAGCCGCTGGCTGGCCCATCTGGCCCCTGATCTTTTGCTCCATCATCGCCCTGGCCATCATCGCCGAGCGCTTCTACAGCCTGCGGCGGCCAGGCATTGCGCCGCTGGGCCTGGTGCACGAGGCCAAGACCGCCTCGGCCAAGTACATCCCACCGGCCGACGTGATCGACAAGCTGGAAAACAGCAGCGCGCTGGGTGAAGTGCTGGCCGCAGGCCTGCGCGCACTCAAGGCCAACCCACGCGCCAGCGAGGAAGAGCTGCGCCAGGCCATGCAAAGCCGCGGGCGCGTGGTGGTGGGGCGCATCAGCAAGTTCCTGCAGGCCCTGGCCACCATTGCCTCGGCCGCGCCGCTGCTGGGCCTGCTGGGCACGGTCATCGGCATGATCGAGATCTTTGCCTCGCAGGGCTCGATCGACTCGGGCGTGATCCAGGGCGACCCCGGGCGCCTGGCGCACGGCATTTCCGTGGCGCTGTACAACACCGCTTTTGGCCTGATCGTGGCCATCCCGGCGCTGATCTTCTGGCGTTATTTCCGCAGCCGCGTCGATGCCTATGTGCTGGAGATGGAAGTGGCTGCGGAAACCTTCCTCAAGCACCTCAAGTCCCTGCAGCAATGAACTTCCAAGCGCCCCACTCCAGCGGCTTTGGCCACGGCAGCAGCGAGCCGGAGATCAACCTCATCCCCTTCATCGACGTGCTGCTGGTCATCCTGATCTTTCTGATGCTGACCACGACCTACAGCCGCTTCAACGAGCTGCGGCTGAACCTGCCGCTGGCCAATGCCGAGCAGCTGCAGCAGCGCCCGCACGAGGTGAGCGTGTCGCTGGACTCCGGCGGCAACGTGGCCGTGGACGGGCAGGTGCTGGGCCAGGCCAACCCGGCGCAGCTGGCCCAGGCGCTGCGCCAGGCCGCCGCCGCCAAGCCCGAGGCCATGCTCATCATCAGCGCCGACGGCCTGGCCTCGCACCAATCGGTCATCACCGTCATGGAGGCCGCGCGCAACGTCGGCCTGGCCCGCGTGACCTTCGCCACCCAGGCCTCGGGCGGGCAGTGATGGCGCTGTGCCATGCGCTGGCCGCGCGCGGCGCACACCGCACAGTGACAGTGACGCTGACCATCGGCGCCCCCCGCTGAGCCCCACTCGCCAATCCCCCACGCCACGCGCCGCCCATGCCGCTGCAGCCCTGGATCGAGCACCGCTGGCGGCAGGCAGCGCCGCGCTGCCACCCGGCCGATGCGCTGCTGCTGCGCCCCCTGTCCTGGCTGTACGGCAGCGCCGTGCGCACCCGACGCTGGCTGTATGCCCGGCGCCTGCTCACCGCCCAGGCCCTGCCCGTGCCTACGGTCGTCATCGGCAACGTCATCGCCGGCGGCGCGGGCAAAACCCCTGTGACCATCGCCCTGGTGCAGGCCCTGCAGGCCCAGGGCCTGCGCGTGGGCGTGATCTCGCGCGGCCACGGCCGGCAGCGCCCGGCCCAGGGCCCGGACTGCCTGCAGGTCTTGCCCGGCAGCAGCGCCCAGGCCGTGGGCGATGAGCCCCTGCTGATCCAGCAGCGCACACAGGCGCCGGTCTTCGTTGCCGGCCAACGTCATGCGGCCGGCCTGGCCCTGCTGAAAGCCTATCCAGACACCGAGCTGCTGCTGTGCGACGATGGCCTGCAGCACCTGGCCCTGCAGCGCGATGTCGAACTGTGCGTGTTTCCGGACTGGGGCGTGGGCAATGGCCGGCTGCTGCCCGCCGGCCCGCTGCGCGAGCCCTGGCCCAGGCCGGTGGATTTCGTGCTGCAAACCACCCCGGCAGCGCAGCCCGTTGCGAGCGAGCAGCCGCCGGGCACGGTCTGGCCCATCGCGCGCCAGCTGGCCGGCTATGCCATCAATGGCCAGGGCCAGCGCCTGCCGCTGCAGCACTGGCAAATGCCCCCGGCGCAGGATGGCAGCCCGCCGCCGCTGGCGGCCGTGGCCGGCATTGCCCAGCCGCAAGCCTTTTTCGCCATGCTGCGCGCGCACGGTCTGAGGCCCAGCCACTGCATCGCCCTGCCGGACCACGCGCACTTCGATCCCCTGCCCGCCGCGCTGGCGCACTGGCCGCGCCATGCGCCCCTGCTGTGCACGGAAAAAGACGCCGTCAAACTCTGGCCGCACTGGCCCCAGGCCTGGGCCGTGCCCTTGCAACTGCAATTGCCCGAGGCACTGCCCGCCGCCGTGCTGGCACTGGCCCGCCAACGCTTTGCCGCCCGCCAGCAGCAGGCGTCGCAATGATGACGACACCCACTGCCCAGATTTCGATTTCGGAACCTGTGCAAGGCCCCGGCACGGGTTTCTTTACCCCTCCTGCCCAAGAAAGCCGCCGCTTTGGTGCCGCCACAGGCGTGCATAAATGCCGTCCTGGGCCAGCAGCTGGGCATGACTGCCTTGCTCGACGATGCGGCCTTCGTCAATGACGATCAGGCGATCCATCGCGGCGATGGTCGAGAGCCGGTGCGCAATGGCGATCACGGTCTTGCCCTGCATCATGGCGTCCAGGCTGTGCTGGATGGCCGCTTCCACTTCCGAATCGAGCGCGCTGGTGGCTTCGTCGAGCAGCAGAATCGGCGCGTTCTTGAGCATGACGCGCGCAATGGCAATGCGCTGGCGCTGCCCGCCCGAGAGCTTCACGCCGCGCTCGCCAACCATGGTGTCCAGCCCGCGGCGCCCCTGCGGGTCGCTGAGCTGGCCGATGAAATCGGCCTGGGCGCGCTGCACCGCAGACAGGATTTGCGCTTCGCTGGCATCGGGCAGGCCATAGGCGATGTTGTCGCGCACCGAGCGGTGCAGCAAGGAGGTGTCCTGCGTGACCATGCCGATGGCCGCGCGCAGGCTGTCCTGCGTCACCTGGCTGATGTCCTGCCCGTCGATGCGGATCTGCCCGCCTTCCAGGTCGTAAAAGCGCAGCAGCACATTGAGCAGGCTGGACTTGCCCGCGCCCGAGCGCCCCACCAGGCCGATCTTCTCGCCCGGCTGCACCGTCAGGCTCAGGCCGTCGAACACCTGGCGCTGCGGCCCGTAGCGAAAGCGGATGGCATCGAACTCCACCAAGCCGCGCGAGACCTGCAGCGCCGGCGCCTGCGGCACATCCTGCACCTGGGCGCGCTTGGTCAGTGTGGCCATGCCGTCCTGCACTGTGCCGATGCTCTCGAACAGCGAGGTCAGCTCCCACATGATCCAGTACGACAGGCTGTTGACGCGCAAGGCCATGGCCATGACGGCGGCCACGGCGCCCAGGCCGACCTCACCGGCCTGCCACAGCCACAGCGCCAGTGCGCCGGTCGAGAGCATCAGGCCCACGCTCAGCGCCTGGTTGGTCAGTTCGAAGCCACTGACCAGGCGCATCTGGCAGTAGCCCGTGTCCATGAACTCCTCCATCGCGGCGCGGGCGAAATGGGCTTCGCGCTGCGTGTGAGAGAACAGCTTGACGGTGGTGATGTTGGTGTAGGCATCCGTCACCCGCCCGGTCATCAGCGAGCGGGCATCGGCCTGCTCCTGCCCGACCTTGCCCAACCGGGGCACGAAAAACCCCATGGCTGCGCCAAACATCAGCACCCAGCCCACGAAAGGCAGCATCAGGCGCGCATCGAAGCTGCCTGCCAGCACGATGATGGAGAAGAAATACACGCCGATGCCCAGCACGATCTCGGCCACGACCATCAGCACCTCGCGCACGGCCAGCGCCGTCTGCATGACTTTGGTCGTCACCCGGCCGGCAAACTCATCGGCGAAAAAGCCCAGGCTTTGCTGCAGCATCAGCCGATGAAAGTGCCAGCGCAGACGCAGCGGCAGGTTGATGGCCAGCGTCTGGTTTTGCACCAGGCTGCGCCAGCCCACCAGCGCAATGCTGCCCAGCATCACCAGGGCAATGCCCAGCAGCACCCGCCGCTGCTGCGCCTCGCCCACGGCGCTCGACTGCCAGGCCGCGAGCAAATCCACCACCTGGCCCAGAAAGGCAAACAGCCAGGCCTCGTAAATGGACACGGCCGCACGCAGGGCAATCAGCAGGACGATGTACTTGCGCATGCCCTGGGTGCAGGCCCAGATGAAGCGCGCCACGCCGCCGCTGGGCAGCGGCTGAGGCGCCGGTTCGGGAAAGGGCGCCAGCAGGCGCTCGAACCAGCCCAGCAAAGCCTTGCGCATCGTCAATCCCTTTCCTCGCTTGCCGCTCTTGCCCTGCACCCGGCCTCAAATCGGCTGGGCAATCAAGTCATGCCCTTGGGCCTGCACAATTTTTGCCTTGGTGAATTCGCCCACCTTCAAGGTTTTGCTCACCTTCTGCGGCGGCAGCAGGTGCACGATGCCATCGATTTCCGGCGCATCGGCGTAGCTGCGCCCGCGCCCGCCCTTGCGCCCCAGGGCCGGCGCATGATCGACCAGCACCTGCATCACATCCCCGACGCGGCGCTGCAGCCGCTGGCTGGAAATGCGCTCGGCCACGGCCATGAAGCGCGCCCGGCGCTCCTCACGCAACTCCTGCGGCAGCATCCCCGGCAAGGCATTGGCCGCTGCGCCCTGCACGTCGCTGTAGGCAAAGCAACCGGCGCGATCGATTTGCG
The DNA here is from genome assembly GCF_002285265.1 of Vandammella animalimorsus. Classification (GTDB taxonomy): domain Bacteria; phylum Pseudomonadota; class Gammaproteobacteria; order Burkholderiales; family Burkholderiaceae_C; genus Lampropedia. The sequence continues at coordinate 1,244 of NZ_NSJB01000008.1, read as the reverse complement.
CCTGCTCCATGAAGTCCAGCAAATGCTGGAACTCTTGCTCCGTCTCACCGGGAAAGCCGGCAATGAAGGTGCTGCGCAGCACCAGCTCGGGGCAGAGTTCGCGCCAGCGCTGGATGCGCTCCAGATTCTTTTCGCCGTCGGCCGGACGCTTCATGCGCTTGAGCACATCCGGATGGCTGTGCTGAAAGGGCACATCCAGATAGGGCAAGACCTTGCCCTCGGCCATCAACTCGACCACGGCATCCACGCTGGGATACGGATACACATAGTGCAGGCGCACCCAGGCCTTGTACTGGGCGGCCAGATCGCCCAGGGCCTGAACCAAATCCAGCAAGCGCGTCTTCACCGGTTTGCCATCCCAAAAGCCCGTGCGGTATTTCAAGTCCACCCCATAGGCCGAGGTGTCCTGGCTGATGATCAACAGTTCCTTGACTCCGCCTTCGAACAAGGCTTGGGCTTCCCTGAGCACATCGCCCACCGGGCGAGACACTAGATCGCCACGCATCGACGGAATGATGCAAAAGGTGCAGCGGTGGTTGCAGCCTTCGCTGATTTTCAGGTACGCGTAATGCTTGGGCGTGAGCTTGAGGCCAGCCTCACCAAATCCCCCTGGCACCAGATCAAGAAACGGGTCATGCGGCTTGGGCAAATGCGCATGCACTGCATCCATGACCTCCTGCGTGGCATGCGGTCCCGTGACCGCCAGCACACTGGGATGTATTTGCTGCACCAGGTTTTCGCCATCCCCAGCCTGCCGGGCCCCTAGGCAACCGGTGACGATGACTTTGCCATTGGCGGCCAAGGCTTCACCAATCGTGTCCAGACTTTCCTTGACCGCATCGTCAATAAAACCGCAGGTATTGACGATGACCAAATCCGCCCCCTCAAAAGTCTTGGCGGTGCGATAGCCCTCCGCGCTGAGCTGCGTGAGAATCAACTCGGAGTCGGTCAACGCCTTGGGGCAACCCAGGCTGACAAAACCAATCTTGGGGGCTGAGGCAGCAGAAATACTGGACATGGTGGAAATTCTCAATGAATATGCGTTGTGGGGTATGCGCTTTCAGCACGATCTCGCACTGCATTGCAGCGCAAAGGAATGCACCAAATAAAACACACAAAACAAACCCCCCACTTCCGAATTTGGAAGAGGGGGGTTTTGGGGATAAGAGCCTGACGATGACCTACTTTCACACGGGAATCCGCACTATCATTGGCGCTGGTCCGTTTCACTGTCCTGTTCGGGA
>NZ_NSJB01000007.1 GCF_002285265.1 Vandammella animalimorsus | reverse complement strand
CGGCGAGCGCACGGTGGATGCGCTGTGGCGGCGCATGGGGCAACTGGTTGATCTGTTCTCGGCTCAAGAGTGTGCCAATTACTTCAGATCAGCTGGATATGTAATTAATTAAATCGAAAATGCTCTAGATCCCGATCTCACCGCCGCCGTGCGCCATCTCATTGACAGCGGCTGCCATTACCGCATGGAAGCGCTTGCCGCCTGTTATGCGCCGGATTTGCGCATCGTGATGGTGAGCGAAAACGGCGAAACTTTGACGTTTGACTACGCGCAAAACCTCGCCTTTTTCCAGTCCCTGAAAGACGCGGGCGCTGCGCCGCTCGATACCGCCGTGATTTTCAACCATGCCGAGGCGCATGACGGCATCGGTTATGTCACCGCCACCCGGCGCATGGATTTTGGGCAGGGCGAAAAGCGCATCGTTTTTACCCTGATGCTGCGCCATGATGGCGCGCGCTGGCAGGTTTTCCGCGAACATGCGGTGGTGACCGGCGCAGCCTGAGTGCTTGTTTCAAGGAGGCCCATGAATCCCGCTATCCCCCGCCGCCATTTCTGTATTGATGCCGTCGTGATCTGTACTGCAGAATAGGCTTATACTACGGGCGAACTACCACACCTGCGCAGGAGCAACGCATATGGCCAACCGAAGCTATCTTTATGCCATCGATTTTGACCGGACCCAGGGCGAACGCCAAGCCGGCGACAAAATCTACGGCCTGGGCGAATACGGCCACAGCATTCCGCTGGCCTACAAAATTTTGGTCAGCCAAAATTCCCGTCTTGCCCACTCCATTATTTGGGAATATCCGCATCCCATTGCCATTCAGGGAGATTTTGAACCGGGTCGGCAGAAGCTCCTGGATTTTTTAAAGCAGCTTGCAGAGGAAAACATCTTCGAGCCAGCCGAATTACAACGGCGGATTCAGGAAACGGAGACCTTTCTAGAGAAAAATCGGCTGCAATACGCGATCTTGGAATGTGGCGAAATTTACGAGCTGGGGTCAACTGCCCTTGAGGTGCGGAACCGGGAATTGTTTGAGCGGGAAATCCTGAACATTGACGAACATCTGGCTGTCTGTCTGGCAGAGTTGGGTGACATGAAGCGCGCAGTCGAACAACTTGAAGCCGATGCCCGCTCGTCGCAAAGTTTTTTCTCTCGCCTGCTGGGCCGAAGAAACAAATCTCAAATGGAGCAGGCAAAAGCCAAAATACTCCGGCAGGCAATGTGGAATATGCTGGGCATCAACGGATGGTCCAACATTCTCTACTACGATTTTGACAACGAATAAAGCAAGCGCTTTCCACACCGTCGCATCTGCATGAAAGACCGCCGTGTACCCGTTTAAATGACGTAATACGGCACTCTCGCCAGAGGTAGGCGAGTTTTGGCAGGCTCTGTAACGCCTTCAGGCTCGATACCAGCCCCGCCCCGTTCACATTGAATCCCCCGCTTTCGTCCCCATATCGGCTTGACTTGGCGGCCATCCCGGCTTGCCGCAGGCGTACTGGAGACAGGCGATGAATGATGTTGTCGCTTTTCTGCGCGGGGTGATGCCCCGCGGCAAGAATGCGGTAAAGATGGCCGATGTGCGCCAGATGCTGGGCGGCAACGGTTTTGGCGATGTGCGCACCTGGATACAAAGCGGCAATATCGCGCTGCGAACCGATTGGGATGCGGTCGCCACCGCCGAGCGCATTCAGGTACTTTTGCGCGCGCATTTGCAGGTGGATTTGCCGGTCATTGTTAAAACTCCAGCGCAATTGCAGGAAATACTGGAGCAAAACCCGTTTTCAGGCAGCGTTTACGATGAAAAACGGGTGTTTTACGCGCTGTGCAATGCGCCGCTGGCTGACCCAAAGGATTTAAGCGGGCAAGATTATGGCGAGGAGCAACTGGCGATTCTTCCGCAGGCGGCTTATTTCTATATCCCCGGCGATGCTTCGCGCAGCCGTCTTGGCAATGCGTTTTTGGAAAAGAAGCTCGGCCAGGTACTGACTACGCGCAATGGCAATACCTTGCGCAAAATGATGGATTTTTGAGCGGCCTTATGAAAAATTCCGCATTGAACTGGAATCTTTCCCGCACCTATCAAGCCCTGCCGCCGGTGTTTTATTCGCAGGCAGAACCGGCTGATTTCCCCGAGCCTGAAACCGTGCTGTTCAATACCGCGCTGGCTCGGGATTTGGGTTTGCTGGCCGATGCCGCCATCGACCCGCAAGAAGGCGCACAAGTATTTTCTGGCAACCGCTTTCCACCCCACGCCCAGCCCATTGCGCAAGCCTATGCCGGGCACCAGTTCGGGCATTTCACCCTGCTGGGCGATGGCCGTGCGCTGCTGTTGGGCGAGCAGACTACGACCAGCGGCGCGCGCATCGACATCCAGCTCAAGGGCAGCGGGCCGACGCCGTATTCACGCCGGGGCGATGGCAAAGCGGCGCTGGGGCCGATGCTGCGCGAATATCTGATCAGCGAGGCCATGCATGAACTCGGCATCCCGACCACGCGCAGCCTGGCGGTGGTGACCACGGGTGAGCGCATCCGCCGCGAGCGCTTGCTGCCCGGCGCGGTGCTGACGCGCACCGCGCAAAGCCATATCCGCGTGGGCACGTTTGAATTTGCTGCGGCCAGTGGTGAAGCGGCGAATCTGTGTGCGCTGGCCGATTACGCCTTGCAGCGGCATTTCCCCGAAGTGCTGGCGGAAAACCCGGCGAATCCCTATCCGGGTCTGCTGCGCGCGGTCATCGCCCGGCAGGCGGCGCTGGTTGCCCGCTGGCAAACCGTCGGTTTCATCCACGGCGTGATGAATACCGACAATATGTCCATCCCAGGCCTGACCATCGACTACGGCCCCTGCGCCTTCATGGATGGCTACGACCCGGCCACGGTGTTCAGCTCCATCGACCGCGATGGCCGCTACCGCTATGAAAACCAGCCGTCGATGGCGCAATGGAATCTGGCGCGGCTGGCCGAGGCGCTGTTGCCCTTGCTGGATGCGGATGAAAAGACCGCCATCGACATCGCCAACGCAGAATTGCGGCAGTTTGCGCCGCTTTTCAACCAGCATTACCAGCAGGGCATGGCGCGCAAGCTCGGTATTTTCCAGCCGCAAGCGCAGGACACCGAACTGCTGGAAGCGCTGCTGACGCGGATGCAGACCCACGTCGCCGACTACACCCATACCTTTGTGCGGCTGACGCTGGACATGCTGGATGCCGATGGCGCGTATCTGGATGGCACGCACGCCCTGTTTGCCGACCCGGCCTTCGCCCAATGGCACACCCGCTGGCAGGCGCGACTGGCCGAGCAGGCGCAGGGCAGGGCGGAGATCGCTGCCCTGATGCAATCGGCCAACCCGTTTGTCATCCCGCGCAACCATCGCGTGGAAGCGGCGCTGGCCGCCGCCGAAGCGAGGGACATGCAGCCCTTCAATGCCCTGCTTGCCGCCTTGCAGAAACCGTTTGACTACAGCGCCGAGCGCCACTGGCAGCGCTTGCCCGATGCCCCGCAGCCGGGCTACCGCACGTTTTGTGGCACCTGAATCCACACCCGACATTCAGCCTGTGAGCAAACGGCTGTGAGCACGCTCTATGCTACGCGCTCGACATGCCCCCAATCTCTGGATGAATCCTAATGCGGATGCTGATGAAACTTTGCCTGTGGCTGGGCGGGTTGCTGCTGGCCTTGCTGTTGCTGGCCTGGGCAAGCCATCAACCCTTGCCCGACAACCGCCAGCGCAGCGTATCGCAGCGCCTGCCGGTCAACCCCGAAGGGCGGCTGGTCCGCCATTTGCTGGCGCAAGTCGAGGCGCATCCCGGCCTTTCCGGCATTTATGCGCTGCGCGACGGCCGCGATGCGTTTCTGGCGCGGCTGGCGCTGGCGCAAAGCGCGCAATACAGCCTCGATGTGCAGTACTACATCTGGCACGACGATATTTCCGGCCGCCTGCTGCTGCAAAGCCTGTACCAGGCTGCCGAGCGCGGCGTGCGCGTGCGCCTGCTGCTCGATGACAACAACACGGGCGGCATGGACGGCCTGCTGGCGGCCGCCAATGCGCATCCCAATATCGAAGTGCGGCTGTTCAACCCGTTCATGCAACGCGGCATGCGCCCGCTGGGCTATTTGAGCGATTTCTTCCGCCTCAACCGGCGCATGCACAACAAATCCTTCAGCGCCGACGGCGTGGTCACCATTGTGGGCGGGCGCAATGTTGGCGATGAATATTTCGGCGCCGGCAACGGCGTGATGTTTGCCGATCTCGACGTGGCCGCAGTCGGCCCGGTGGTGCAGGCGGTGGAGCAGGATTTCGACCGCTACTGGGCCAGCGAATCGAGTTATCCGGCAGAAAACATCATCAGCGCCGCGCCGCTGGCCTTGGATGCCGCCCCTTCCCAAGACGCCGGCACCCAGGGCTACCTGAAAGCCTTGGCGCAATCGGCTTTTGCGCAGCAGCTTGAGGCCGGCACCCTGCCGCTGGAGTGGGCCCAGGCCACGCTGGTGAGCGACGATCCGGCCAAGGGCTTGGGCAAGGCCTTGCCGGACAATACCGTGCTGGCTGCGATTGGCCCGGTGATGGCGACGGCGAAAGAAGAGCTGTTGATCGTCTCGCCGTATTTTGTGCCGACCCGGCAGGGCGCGGACTGGCTGGCCAGCATTGCTGCGCGTGGCCTCAAGGTGCAGGTGCTGACCAATTCGCTCTCGGCCACCGATGTGGCGCCGGTGCACGCCGGCTATGCCAAATACCGCAAGCGGCTGCTGGAGGCCGGCATTGCGCTTCTTGAACTCAAGCCCGATGCCACGGTGATGACCGACCACCACGGCGGCATCACCGGCAGCAGCGGCGCCAGCCTGCATGCCAAGACCTTTGCCGTGGATCGGCGCCTGCTGTTCGTCGGCTCGTTCAACATGGATCCGCGCTCGGCCGCGCTCAATACCGAGATGGGCCTGCTGCTGGAAAGTCCGGCGCTTGCGCAACAGCTCGCCAGCGGACTGGCGCAGCACGCCAGTGACCACGCCTATGCGGTCAGCCTGAAAGGCGGCCAGCTGCATTGGCAGACGCTGCAAGCGGGCGTCACTCGTGACCATGGGCAGGAGCCCGGAAGCAGCGCCTTCAAGCGTTTTGCAGTGTGGTTCTGCAGCCTGTTGCCGATCGAGTGGTTGTTATAGCGCCCGCCCCAATCCTTTTGCGGCCAGAAAGTCCGCCCATCCCCATCCAGTTGAGAGAGCTGATGACTGCCCAAGACATACTTGATTTCTGGTTCAACCAGGACAACCAGCCGTACTGGTTCAGGAAAAGTGCGGCTTTTGACGAGAAGATCCGCGGGCGCTTTGCCCAGCTGTGGCAGCAGGCGGCGCATTCGGAGCTGCAGCACTGGCGCGAAACCCTGGCCGGTCGGTTGGCGGAAATCATCGTGCTCGACCAGTTCTCACGCAATCTGTTTCGTAACAGCCCCATCGCCTTTGCCCAGGACAGCATGGCGCTGGCGTTGGCGCAGGAAGCGGTACGCCAGCAGGGCTTTGCCGACATGAAGCCCGATGAGCGGCACTTCATGCTGATGCCCTGGATGCACAGCGAAAGCCGGCGTATCCATGAACAGGCAGAGGAGCTTTTCGGGCGCTACACCACGCCGGATGCGCTGAATTTCGAGATCAAGCACAAGCGCATCATCGACCGCTTCGGCCGCTACCCGCACCGCAACGAGGTTTTGGGGCGGCAGAGCACGGCGGAGGAAATCGAGTTCCTCAAACAGCCGGGGTCTTCGTTCTGATGGCCTGGCCGTGGGGCGTGCCAGCCCCCTGGGGCGGGGGCTGTCATGGGCGCACTTTGCCATGCCGCACATGCACAGCCATACGGCCAACAAAAAAGCCGCTGACGGATGGACAGCGGCTGCGCGAAAACAATCAATTTGATGATGGTGCCCAGGAGAGGACTCGAACCTCCACGGAGTCGCCCCCGCTAGCACCTGAAGCTAGTGCGTCTACCAATTTCGCCACCTGGGCACTTCAGGAAAGCGCGAATTGTAATCCAAAAAACTGGATCTGAATTGAACAAATCCCATTTGATGCAAGAAATCGTCGGCACCGTGCAGGGCCGGCGCGAAGGACACGGGTTCATCACACCCGACGATGCCTCCGACGACATTTATCTTCCCCCCGAGGCCATGCGCCAGCTGGTACACCGCGACAGGGTGCGCGCGCGCATCGTGCGGCTGGATCGCAAGGGCCGCCCTGAAGGCCATGTGCTGGAAATTCTCGAGCGGCCCACCAAGACCATCATTGGCCGCCTGCTGCAGGAAAGCGGCGTCTGGCTGGTGGCGCCCGAGGATCGGCGCTATGGCCAGGACGTGATCGTGCCCGATGCGGCCACCGCCCATGCCCAGGTGGGCCAGGTCGTGGTGGTGGAGCTGACCGAGCAGCCCACGCTGCACGGCCAACCCGTGGGCCGCATCGTCGAGGTGCTGGGCGATGCCGACGATGCCGGCATGGAGATCGAGATCGCGGTGCGAAAGTATGAAGTGCCGCACGCCTTTTCCGAGCCCTGCCTGAAGGCGGCGGCCAGGCTGCCGGCCACGGTGCGCGCCGCCGATCGCAAGGGCCGCATCGACCTGCGCGACGTACCGCTGATCACCATCGACGGCGAGGACGCGCGCGATTTCGACGATGCCGTCTATTGCGAGCCCGCGCGCGTGGGCCGCGGCAAGGGCTGGCGACTGCTGGTGGCCATTGCCGACGTCAGCCACTACGTGCCCTCGGGCGGGGCCATCGACGCCGATGCATTCGAGCGCGCCACCAGCATCTACTTCCCGCGCCGCGTCATCCCGATGCTGCCGGAAAAGCTCTCCAACGGCCTGTGCTCGCTCAACCCCGGCGTGGACCGCCTGTGCATGGTGTGCGACATGCTCATCACGGCCAAGGGCGAGCTGCATGCCTACCAGTTCTACCCGGCGGTTATGCACAGCCATGCGCGCATGACCTACACCCAGGTGGCCGACATCCTGCTCAACACCCGCGGCCCGCTGGCGCAGCAGTACCAGGGCCTGGTGCCCGAGCTGCTCAATCTGCACGGCGTCTACCAGGCGCTGCTGGCGGCGCGCCAGCAGCGTGGCGCGGTCGACTTCGAAACCACCGAAACCCAGATCATCTGCGACGACAACGGCCGCATTGCGCAAATCCTGCCGCGCACGCGCACCGAAGCGCATCGCCTGATCGAGGAGGCCATGCTGGCAGCCAACGTCTGCGCGGCCGATTTCGTGCAAGGCGCTGCCGGCCAGCTGGCGCTGTACCGCGTGCACGAAGGCCCGACGCCCGAGCGCCAGAACGTGCTGCGCGCCTACCTCAAGGCCATGGGCATTGGTCTGAACATCGGTGATGACCCCAAGCCCCAGGACTTCCAGGCCATTGCCGAGGCCACCAAGGATCGGCCCGATGCGCAGCAAATTCACACCATGCTGCTGCGCGCCATGCAGCAAGCCGTCTACACGCCGCACAACAATGGGCACTTCGGCCTGGCCTTCGATGCCTATGCGCACTTCACCAGCCCGATCCGCCGCTACCCCGACCTGCTGCAGCACCGGGCCATCAAGGCCATTCTGGCCGGCGGTCAATACCAGTTGCCAGCCATCCCGCCGGCCGACTCCGTGACGCAGCAGTTCCGCCAAAAGCTGGCGGCCATGGTGGCGCCGCCCGCACAGCGCGGGCCGCAGGATGGGGTCAAGGGCCCGCAGGCCAAAGGCGCAGCGCGCCAGGGCCGGGGGCGCAAAAAGGCGGCTCAGCCCGATGCCCAGCGCATGCAGACCTGGGAGGAGGCCGGCCTGCACTGCAGCGCCTGCGAGCGCCGTGCCGACGAGGCCAGCCGCGACGTGCAGGCCTGGCTCAAGTGCCAGTACATGCGCGAGCACCTGGGCCAGGTCTTTGCCGGCACGGTCTCGGCCGTCACCAGCTTCGGCCTGTTCGTCACGCTGGACGCCATGTATGTCGATGGCCTGGTGCACATCACCGAGCTGGGCAGCGACTACTTCCGCTACGACGAGGCGCGCCAGGAGCTGCGCGGCGAGCGCACCGGCCAGCGCTACGGCATCGGTGCGCGGCTGCAGGTGCAGGTCAGCCGCGTCGATCTGGATGCGCGCAAGATCGACTTCGTGCCGGTCATCGACGACCCGAGCGGCAAGGGCGATGCCGGCCCGGGCAACACCGCGGCCCTGCTGCGCCCGCGCCGCGCATCGCGCCGCAATGCGCAGGGCCAAGGCGCCGGCCAGGCCGATGACTGGCGGGCCAGCGCTGGGGGGCAGCGCCGCGCCAGCGGCCATCAGGCGGGCGATGCCGGCGGCCGCAAGAGCAGCCGCCGCAAAGACGCTGCGCGCAAAAGCCGCAAGCGTTGAGCAGCAGGGTGCGCGGCCTTCTGGGAAGGTTTGTACGAATTCCAGCGCCTCGGTGTGCGCTGCGATTCGTTAGCAGAGGATGAGCGCGGCGCGGCGATTTCGGCCAAAACTGCGCACAGCTGCTGCGTTGAAAACGCTTGCAAGGTGTTCAAGCTTGCAAGCGTTTTCGCTGTGCATCTGCGGCTTTTGCCTCGAAAAACCGCTTCGCAAACCAAATCTCAACAACCCCTAGAACAGCGCGGCGACGGCGGCGATGCGGGCGGCTTGGATTTGGGCGCCGATTTGCGGGCCCTGCAGGCCCTGGCGCGCTGCCTGGGCGGCGATGGGGGCGGTGTCGACCGACTGCGCAGCCTGCAGCGCTGCCAGCAGGCGCGGGCGTTGCGGATAGGCTGGGGTGGCGGCTTTTGCAGCCGCGCTTTGTGCAGGCAGGGGCGGGGCCAGGGCGGCATCGGCCTGGGCCATGCACTCGCAGGCCCACAGTGCCTGGGCGAAGCGCTCCGGTCGGCGCAGCGCGTCGCAGTGCTCCAGCAGGGCGAGGGTGTGCGCTGCGTCGGTATGCAGGCTGGCATCGATGGCCTGGCGTTGCCGGGCCAGCAGCAGTGCCAGCTCGCGCAGTTCGGTGGGCACTTTCAGGCGGGCGGCCATGGCCTGGGCTTGGGCGCTGGTGGCGGTGCCATGCGGGGCGGGGCCGTGCAGCAGGCAGGCGTAGCGCACGGCCAGCGGGGCCTGGGCGCGCACGGCGGCGGCCAGTGCCTGCAACGCTGCGGGCGTGGGGCTGGGTGCTGGCTGCGACTGCGACTGCGACTGCGACTGCGACTGCGACTGCGGGGCCGGCTGGCTCCAGCGCTGCGCCAGTTCGGGCAGGACCACGGCCAGTGCGCCGCAGTCGTGCAGCACGGTGAACATGCGCAGCGGCGCGTGCTCCATCAGGCCACGGGCCAGCTCCTGCCAGACGCGCTCGGGCACCAGGTGGGCGGCCTCGCCGGCCTGCACCATGCCGCGCATCAGCGCCATGGTGTCCTCGGCGACGCTGAAGTCGGCAAAGCGCGCGGCAAAGCGCGCCAGGCGCAGGATGCGCAGCGGGTCTTCGGCGAAGGCGGCGCTGACGTGACGCAGCCGCTTGCGCTGCAGGTCGGCGCGGCCGCCGTAGGGGTCGATCCATTCCTGCCGGCCATCGGCCAGCTGGCGCATGGCGATGGCGTTGATGGTCAGGTCGCGCCGGGCCAGGTCTTGCTCCAGCGTGACGCTGGGCTCGGCGTAGACGGTAAAGCCTTTGTAGCCGCGGCCGCTTTTGCGCTCGGTGCGCGCCAGGGCGTATTCCTCATGGGTTTGCGGGTGCAAAAAGACCGGGAAGTCCTTGCCCACCGGGGTGAAGCCCTGCGCGCTCATCCACTGTGGCGTGGCGCCGACCACGACCCAGTCGCGGTCCTGCACGGGGCGCCCCAGCAGCTGGTCGCGCACGGCGCCGCCGACCATGTAGATGCGCGGGGCCGGCGCATCGCTGGCGGCCTGGGGGGGCAGGGCGCTGCTCATCGGTGTTGGCGCGCAGCAGGCGCTCAGTCGCCGTGCGCGCTGCCGGCCTGCAGGCGGTAGGGCTCTTCGGAGACGACGAAGTCGTGCTCGGCCAGGGCGCCTTCGATCCAGGCAGCCACGCCTTGGCTGGCGCAGATGGCCTGCACGTAGCCGCGCACGGTCTCGCTCACCGGCAGGGCGTAGGTCTGCACGCGCATGACCAGCGGGGCGTAGAAGGCGTCGGCGATGGTGAAGTGCTCGCCAAACAGGAAGGGGCCGTGGTGGTTGCGCAGCAGCTCGCCGCACAGCGCCTCGATGCGCTGCATGTCGCGGCGCAGGGCGGGCTTGTCGCGCCAGGCAATGGCGCCGGCTTCGGGCAGGCGGGCCTCGATGTTCATCGGCAGGGCGCTGCGCAGCGCGGTAAAGCCGGTGTGCATTTCGGCGCAGATGCTGCGCGCCCGCGCGCGCTGGGCGACGGGCTGCGGCCACAGGTTTCGCTGGGCAAAGCGCTCGGCCAGGTATTCGACGATGGCCAGCGAATCCCAGATCACCAAGTTGCCATCGACCAGCACCGGCACCTTGCCGGCCGGGCTGATGTGCGAGATGGTTTTCTTGAACTCCGAATCGGGCGCGAAGCTGTCAAAGCGCAGCTTCACTTCGCGAAAGGCGATGCCGTGCTCGCGCATCAGCACCCAGGGGCGCATGGACCAGGACGAGTAGTTCTTGTTGCCGATGTAGAGCGTCAGCGCGGTGGCGGGTGCGGTCATGGGCGTGCCTCTCTTTCTCTCTGGCCTGCCGGCCTGCTGGGTGGATGGTTGCGCGAATGGCGGCGGGGCTGGCGCAAGGCCTTGGGCGCTCACACGGGCCAGACCACGCCGTTGTCGTTGAGGATGGCGTCGAGCGGAATGTCGTGCGGCTCGGGCTCGAAGTCTTCGACGAAGCCCTCGGTATAGCCCAGGCCGACGGTGAACGGGCGCGGCTTGAGCGCCGCCAGCGTGCGGTCGTAAAAGCCGCCGCCATAGCCCAGCCGGTAGCCGCCCGCGCCATAGCCCACGCAGGGGATGAACAGCAGGTCGGGCTCCAGAATGTCCGTGTCCTTGGGCTTGGGGATGCCGTAGGCATCCTCCTCCATCGGGCAGCCCGGGTACCAGGCGTGAAAGCGCAGCGTCTTGTGGGTCTTGTCCACCACGGGCAGGGCGATGCGGCGCATCATCGGGGCGTCCAGCAGCTCGCCATCCTCCTTCCAGCGGTGCAGCGCCGGCAGCGGATCGAACTCGCCCTTGATGGGCCAGTACGCGCCGATGATCAGCTCGGGGCGATCCACCAGCCAGATGCGCATGACCTGTTGCAGCTGCGCATTCTTCTCGATCCGACTGGCCATATTGACCCGCCGCTGCACCAGAGTTCTCCTCAGCGTGGCTTTGTCCATTTCATAATTCCCGGCATGCGATCGACCACCATTCTGACACCACTTTGCGCCGCTCTGGCGCTGCTGGCAGCCACTGCCGCAGGCCCCGCGCAGGCCCAGTTGCAAAGCCAGTCGCAGCACCAGTTGCAGCCCTCGGCCAGCGCTGCCCGGCAGGCGCCCTCGCGCGCCGGTGACCAGGCCATCCTGGAGATGCGCCAGGCCTACACCGCAAAGAATGGCGCGCGCCTGGCCCAGCTCTTGCCCAGCGTGCAAGGCCATGCGCTGGAAGGCTGGGGCGCCTACTGGGAGCTCAGCCACCGTCTGCGCGATGCCGACCGGCGCGAGGTGGACGCCTTCCTGGCGCGCTACCGCGGCAGCTACGTCGAAGACCGCTTGCGCAACGACTGGCTGCTGCTGCTGGGCCAGCGCCGCCAATGGGCCGAGTTCATGCACTACGCCCAGGGCTTTCGCATGCAGGACGACCCGCAGGTCAAGTGCTATGAGCTGCTGATCAGCGACATCCAGGGCCGCGCCGCGCCTGCCGCGCCCCAGCAGGTGCTGTCGCTGTGGTGGGGGCAAAACCGCGCCGACGACGGTTGCACGCACGCCGTGCAGGAGTTCTTCGCCGATGGCCGCATCAAGCCCCAGCAAGTCTGGCAGCGCGCGCGCATTGGCGCGCACCACAACCGCCCGGGCGTTGTGCGCGCGGCCGTGGGCATCGTCGCGCCGGCCTCCCTGGCGCATGTGGACAGCGCCATGGGCAAGGCCGCAGCCTTCCTGGGCCATCGCAGCACCGCCAGCGATCCGGCGCGGCGCGCGCTGGTGCCGCTGGCCCTGGCGCGCCTGGCCAGCAGCGATGCCGCCGCCGCCGCCGCGCAGATGAAAAGCCAATGGGCCGCGCACATGAGCCCGGCCGAGCGCGACTTCGTCTGGGGCGCCATCGGCCGCTGGGCCGGCATCCGTCTGGCGCCGCAGGCGCAGGAGTACTTCGCGCAGGTGAAAGACCCGCGCAACCTGCTCGACGAACAACTGCACTGGAAAGCCCGCGTGGCGCTGCGCTTTGGCCAATGGCCGCAAGTGGCGCGCGCCATCGACGCCATGAGCGTCGATGACCAGCAATCGCCCACCTGGGCCTACTGGCGCGCGCGCGCGCTGCAGGCCACAGGCCGGGCCGAGGACCAGGCCAGCGCGCAGCGCCTGCTGCAAAGCATCGCCGGCACCACCAGCTTCTACGCCCAGCTGGCCTACCAGGCGCTGGGCGGCAAGGTCGGCATCGCGCCCGAGCCCGCCGCCCTCACCGAAGCGGAGAAAGCCCGCGCGCGCACCAACCCCGGCCTGCTGCGCGGCATCTACGCCATCAGCATCGGCCTGCGCAGCGAAGGCGTGCGCGAATGGAACTACACCACCAACCTGCACGAGCGCGGCGGCATGAGCGACCGCGACCTGCTGGCCGCCGCCGACCTGGCCTGCCGCTACGAAGTCTGGGACCGCTGCATCAACACCAGCGAGCGCACGCGCGACTTCATGAGCTTTCGCCAGCGCTACCCCATGCCCTTCAAGGACGACGTGGTGCGCCGCACGCGCGAAATCCAGCTCGACCCGGCCTACGTCTACGGCCTGATCCGCCAGGAAAGCCGCTTCATCATGGACGCGCGCTCCAGCGTCGGCGCCTCGGGGCTGATGCAAGTCATGCCCGCCACCGCCCGCTGGACGGCCAAGCGCATCGGGCTGGATGACTTCAAACCCGGTGACCTCAACCACAAAGACACCAACATCGCCATCGGCACGGCCTACCTGAAACTGGCGCTGGACGAATTCGCCGGCTCCATGCCGCTGGCCGCCGCCGCCTACAACGCCGGCCCGGGGCGGCCGCGCAGCTGGCGCAACGGCCCGGTGCTGGAGACAGCCATCTGGGCCGAGAACATCCCCTTCAACGAAACGCGCGACTACGTGCAAAAAGTACTGGCCAACGCCACCGTCTACGGCGCCATCCTCAGCGGCCAGCCGCAATCGCCCAGCCTGCGCCTGGGCCCCCACATCGGCCCGCGCCAGGAGAGCGACCCGGCGGCGATTGCCGATCTGCCGTGATGTGAGATGCCCGGTTGGCCCCGGGCGCAGCCCGTTTGCCTGGCCGGCGCCTTGGCCAAGCCGGGCGTGACAAAAGAGCAACGGCCCAGCGGTGCATCACCTGCTGGGCCGTTGGCGTTGTGAGCTGGGGATCTAGGGCCTGTTGGCTCGCTCAAGTCACCTGCAGGCTGCCCTTGGCGGCCATCAGCAGGTCGATGACGTCCGGGGCGGTGATGATGTCGTAGCCGGGGGCCATGTCGCTTTCCTGCAGGCCGTTGTGCAGCATGCAGGATTTGCAGATGGCCACGCGGCCGCCCAGTTCGAGAAAGCTGGCCAGCAGAGTGGGCACGGGCTCGAACGGGGCGCCGATGTCCATGCCTTCGGTGGCTTTGGGCTTGCCCAGCGTGACGCCTTCGGCCATCAGGATCAAGGTGGCGCTGTGGCCTTTCTTGAGCGCGTTCACGGCCATGGTGAAGGCCACGGTGACTTTGTCCGGGTTGCCGTGGCCGTCGAACAGGGTGGCGACGAAGTCGGTGGTTTGCATGAGTTTCTCTCCTAGGGAAGGTCGGCACGAATCACCGCGCCGTGTGTATTTGCGGATGCGGGCAGTCTGCTGTGTTGCTCGCGCTTGCAATGGTTGGGGCCATTGCGGTGGCTTGCGCCTGGCATTGCATTGCGATCCGCAGCGCGCACTTTACCGCTGGATTTGGCAGGCCTTCCCTTCGGGGCTGCCTGGGATCAGACCGCGCGCAGTTGCCTGAACCAGCCGGCGATGCTGTAGCAGACGATGGTCGTGCCGATCATGCCCAGCAGGTAGACCAGGCCGATGACCAGCCAGTCGATGGCGCCGCCGGGGCTGGTGGTGCCCGAGGATGCGACCTGGAACATGAGCGCCACGGCCAGCACGCCGCCGAGCAGGCCCAGGAATTGGCAGGCCACCAGGCGTGCGGGCGCCAGGCGGCGCTCGCGCAGCAACAGCAGCAAGAAGGCCAGTGTGCCCAGGATGCTGATGAGGGGCAGGGCAATCAGCAGGGGCGCGCCCAGCATTTCCTGCAGCACGGCCCACACGGAGGAAAAATCCAGTTCTTTCATGTGTTGTTCTCCTTGTCGTTGGCGCGCGCTCAGACTTGGCCGCGCAGCATGCTGATGTAGGTGGGTTTGAGGGCGGTGGTCTTGAGCACCCAGCTGGCCCAGAGCTCTTCCAGCGGGGCGATGACGCCGGGGAAGGAGGGCAGCAGGTTGTTCTGGTAGTCGAACTCCACCAGCATGGCGCGGCCCAGGCGCGTCACCAGCGGGCAGGAGGTGTAGCCGGTGTAGAGGGATTTGCTGGTGGTGCCGGCCATTTCGGCCACGGCGTGGTCAACGGCCACGGGCACTTGCCATTTGACGCTGGCGGCCGTCTTGCCCTTGGGCACGCCGGCGATGTCGCCCACACCAAAGACGTTGGGGTAGCGCACGTGACGCAGCGTGCCCTTGTCCACTTCCATCCAGCCATCCTTGGCCCACTTGCCTTCCTGCCAGGGCAGGGGGCTGTTGCGCACGGCGTCGGGCGCCTTCATCGGCGGGATGACGTTGATGAAGTCGTATTGCAGCTCAGTTGTGCCCTCAGTGGTGTTGAAGGTGGCGATGCGGCGGCCTGGGTCGATGGACTTGAGCGAGCGCTCGTAGTTGACCTGCACGCCGCGCTCCTGGAACAGCATGCGCACTTTTTCGGCCACCACGGGCACGCTGAACAAGGCCTTGCTGTGGGCGTTGTAGATCAGCTGCGAGCGCCCGCGCACGCCGCGGCGGCTGAGGTAGTCCTCCACCAGAAAGGTGTATTTCAGCGGCGCGCCCGCGCATTTCATCTCCGAGGCCGGGCGCAGGAACACGCCCACGCCGCCTTTTTGCGTGAAGCGGTCCATCTCGCGCCAGGTGGCAAATGCGCCTTGCGGGCTGTGGTAGATGCTGCCGATGCCCTCGCGGCCGATCAGGCCCTCGTCCATGCCCTCGATGGCGGCGTAGTCCAGCACCAGGCCGGTGGTGACGAACAGGAAGTCATAGGCAAAGCTCTTGCCCGAGTCGGTCACCACGCGATTGCCCTCGGGGTCGATCTCGGCCACGCGCTCGGCCACCCATTGCACGCCCTTGGGGATGTATTCGGCCGTGGTCGAGACAGGGTAGTTCTCCGGCTTGATGCCGGCGGCCACCAGCGTGTAGCCGGGTTGGTACAGGTGCTGCTTGCGCGGATCGATGATGGTGATCTTGGCGCCATCGAGCGCTGCGGCCAGGCGCGAGGCGCTGGCCAGGCCGGCCGCGCCCGCGCCGGCGATGACGATGCGCGCGCTGGTCTTGACCTTGGCCGGCGCGGCCTGCGCGCCGCTGGCGGGCAGCAAACTCAGGCCCGCACCTGCCAGGCCCAGCGAAATCAGCTCGCGGCGGTTCAATGCGGATTGTTTTTCTTCGGTCATTGACAGAGTTCCTTGTGTTGAACGGAAGGGGTGGCAGGCTAAGGGCCTGTTCAAGGTCTTGGCCGCCCCAGCGGGCAAAAAAGTACGGCCTTGGCCGGTCTGCGGCGTTGTGCGCCTTGCAGTCCGTCCAAAAACCGTACCGGCAGCCTTGGCGGCGAAATCCTGAGCAGGCCCAAGGGCATGGCATGAGGGCCTGTTCATATTCACACCGGGATGTGCAACAGGCCCCAAGGCCAGCCCTTTGGCAGCCAGAGGGGAAAAATTGGCGGGCGCTATTGTGTCTGCTGCCTGGGCAGCCAAACCCCAGTCGCGCCGCTTTCTAGGGTTAGCCCCAGGTATCGAAGCGGGGCAGCGCCCATGCCATTGCCCAGATCACATGGTCTTGGGCGGGAACTTGCTGTACCACAGGCCATAGACCGTGCAGGCGGCGCAAAAGCCCACGGCCCAATCCAGCGTGGTCAGCACCATCACGGCAATGCAGGGCACTTGCCACATCGGGCTGCCCAGGTAGGCCAGCAGCAGCGAAACGGCACTGGCAATGAACAGCAGCTTGTTGGCAAACATCTTGGCGCCGGCGTTCTCCTTCTTGCCGCCCCAGCCGCGCGCCTCGAACAGCTTGGCCCACACGCGGTGCGAGGGGCACTTGTAATGGCCGATGAAGCCGCGCACCAGGCCCTGCACCATCGGCACGGCCATCAGCCAGGGCGACCACAGCAGCGCCGCGCCGCAAAACAGGAAGTTGATGAAGGATTCCCAGCGTGTGACGTGGGACCAGACCGGGGGCAGATCAAAGCGAAGCATGGCAAAACCTTTGCAAAATGGGACACACGAACGCATCGCCCCGCAGCAGGCCAGACGAGCGCGCCGCCGTGGGGCGGCGGGATATTACATGTTTTTTGAATATTTGCGCCCTTGGCGCAGACAAAAAATCAACTCCGCCGCGCCATCACGCACTGCCAGGTGCGCAAGAAGTGCAAGAAAATCGCAGCGCCGCACGCCCTGTGGCCTGCAGCACCGGGCGGATGCCGCCCACTTTTTTTGAGGAAACACACCATGACTTTTCATCCTTTTCCCCAGGCGGCCAGCCGCCGTCAGGCCTTGGCCTTGCTGGCCGCTGGGCTGGCTTCTTCCTGGCTTGCGGGCGCTGCGCTGGCGCAGGAGAAGTACCCGGCCCGCCCGGTGACGCTGGTGGTGCCGCAGGCCGCCGGCGGCGCCAATGATGTGTTGGCGCGCGTGCTGGCGCAGCGCCTGGCCGAGCAATTGGGCCAGAGCGTGATAGTGGACAACCGCCCTGGCGCGGGCGGCACGCGCGCCACCGCCGCCCTGAGCCGCACGCGCGGCGATGGCTACACCCTGCTGGTGACGACCGACAGCGCCCAGGTTATCGCCCCGGCGCTGTACAAGAACCCGGGCTTTGATCCCGAGAAGGACTTCATCCCGGTGGCGCCCATCGCCCGCGCTGGTTACGTGCTGGTGGCCCACCCGGACTTTGGCGCCAACGACGTGGCCGGCCTGATCGCGCTGGCCAAGGCCCAGCCAGGGCATTACGCCATCGCCTCGGCGGGCAATGGCACGCTGAACCATTTGATGGCCGCGCTGTTGCAAAAGGCCGCAGGCATTGAGTTGCTGCACGTGCCGTACAAGGGCTCGGCGGCCGCTGCCACCGATGTGGTGAGCGGGCAGGTGCCGCTGTCGGTGCAAAGCCTGCCTTCGGTGATGGGCTTCGTGCAGTCGGGCAAGCTCAAGGTGCTGGGCGTGGTCAACCCCGAGCGCACGCCGGCGCTGCCCGATGTGCCCACCATCAGCGAAACCCTGCCAGGCTTTGGCGCCGCGCCCTGGTATGCGCTGTTTGCGCCGGCGGGCACGCCCGAGGCCATCGTCGCGCAGCTGCAGGGCGAGGTGCAGCGCGCGCTGGCGCACCCGCAGATGCTGGAGAAGCTGCGTGCCCTGGGCTGTGAGCCGTTTGTGGGCACGGCCGCAGACTTGGGGCAGTTGGTGCGCAGCGACCGCGAGCGCTGGGCCAAGGCCGTGAAAGAGACGGGCGTGACCATCGATTGAGTGGCGCAGGCCTGCGGCCTGGCTGTTTTTTGCGCAGGCGCGGGCAGTTGTTTGTGCGCCCACTTCTTGCAGAAATGACCTCCCATGGCTGCCGCCTGCGCAGGCGTTGAGCGACGGGGCCGGGATGTGCGTGCCCAGCACAGGCAGAAAAAAGGGAGAACCAGCCAGTGGCTGCGCTGGGCCCTTGGCTCGGCGAGGCGTTGCCAGGCATCCGCTGCTCCGTGCGCCAGGGCGTGCGCGGCCCATGGCGCATGGCATGGGCTGACTACAATGGCCGGGTTTTGATGCATGAAGGACATAGACCCATGGTTCCCCACCTCGTCACCGCGTTGACCGGCCCGATCAGCGAGCTGGAGCAGCGCATTCTTGAGTCCATGCCCGCCATTGAGCGTTGGTTCCGCCTGGAGTGGATGGAGCACACGCCGCCGTTTTACTGCTCGGTGGATGTGCGCAATGCGCAGTTCAAGGTCGCGCCGGTGGACACCAACCTGTTCCCTGGCGGCTGGAACAACCTCACGGCAGAGATGCTGCCGCTGGCGGTGCAGGCCACGATGGCGGCGATCGAGAAGATCTGCCCGGAGGCGCGCAATCTGCTGCTGATCCCCGAGAACCACACGCGCAACCCCTACTACCTGGCCAACGTGGCGCAGTTGCAGCGCATCTTCCGCGCTGCGGGCCTGAACGTGCGCATCGGCTCGATCAGCCCGGAGATCACCGAGGACACGACGGTGACGCTGGCCAACGGCGAAGAGCTGCTGCTCGAGCCAGTCAACCGCACCAAGCACCGCCTGCAGGTCAAGCAGTTCGACCCCTGCACGATCTTGCTCAACAACGACTTGTCGGCGGGCACGCCGGGCATTCTGGAAGACCTGCACGAGCAGTTCCTGCTGCCGCCGCTGCATGCCGGCTGGAGCGTGCGCCGCAAGAGCCAGCACTTCAAGGCCTACGACGACGTGGCCAAGAGCTTCGGCAAAATGCTGGGCATCGACCCCTGGCTGATCAACCCGGTGTTTGCCCAGGCCACGGGGGTGGATTTTGCGCAGGGCCAGGGCATCGAGGCCCTGCAAGAAAGCGTCAATGCCGTGCTGGCCAAGATCCGGCGCAAATACAAGGAATACGGCATCACCGAGAAGCCCTACGTGGCCATCAAGGCCGACAACGGCACTTACGGCATGGGCGTGATGATGGTGCAGGACGCAGCGGAGCTCGACAGCATCAACCGCCGCACCAAGAACAAGATGTCGGTCATCAAGGACGGCCAGCAGGTCAGCGACCTGCTGATCCAGGAAGGCGTGGCCACCATCGAGAGCATCGACGGCGCCACGGCCGAGCCGGTGGTGTACATGCTTGACCGCTACGTGGTGGGCGGTTTTTACCGCACCCACGCCAGCAAGGGCGCGGAGGAAAACCTGAACGCGCCGGGCGCGACCTTCCTGCCGCTGAGCTTCGAGCCGGGCCACGTGCTCGATGCCAAGGGCAAGCCCGGCGAGGCCTTGCCCAACCGCTTCTACATGTATGGCGTCATCGGGCGCCTGGCCATGCTGGCGGCCAGTTACGAGTTGGAGCGTACCAACCCCGAGGCGGAGGTGTACTGACATGATCCTCGTCACCGGCGGCGCTGGCTTCATCGGCGCCAATTTTGTGCTCGACTGGATCGAGCACATCGGCGAGCCCGTGGTCACACTGGACAAGCTCACCTACGCAGGCAATCTGCAGAACCTGGCGCCGCTGCAAGGCGATGCGCGGCATCAGTTCGTGCGCGGCGACATCGCCGATGCCGCGCTGGTGGCCAGCCTGCTGGCCGAGCACCGGCCGCGCGCCATCGTGCACTTTGCCGCCGAAAGCCATGTGGATCGCTCCATCCACGGCCCGGAGGACTTTTTGCACACCAATGTGCTGGGCACCTTCCGCCTGCTGGAGGCCGCCCGCGCGCACTGGAACGCGCTGGACGGGGCCGAGAAGGCGGCGTTTCGCTTCCTGCACGTCTCCACCGACGAGGTCTACGGCACGCTCGCGCCCGATGCGCCGGCCTTCACCGAGCAACACCCCTACGAGCCCAACAGCCCCTACAGCGCCACCAAGGCCGCCAGCGACCATCTGGTGCGCGCCTGGTTCCACACCTACGGCCTGCCGGTGCTGACCACCAACTGCAGCAACAACTATGGGCCGCTGCACTTTCCGGAAAAGCTCATCCCGCTGGTCATCACCAACGCCCTGGCCGGCAAGCCGCTGCCCATCTATGGCGATGGCCAGCAAATCCGCGACTGGCTCTACGTCAAGGACCACTGCAGCGGCATCCGCCGCGTGCTCGAAGCGGGCACGCCCGGCCAGACCTACAACATCGGCGGGCACAACGAAATGGCCAACATCGACATCGTGCGCCGCATCTGCGCGCTGCTCGACCGGCTGCGCCCGCGCGCCGATGGCCTGAGCTACGCCGAGCAAATCCGTTTTGTCGCCGACCGCCCCGGCCACGACCGCCGCTACGCCATCGACGCGCGCAAAATGCAACAGGAACTGGGCTGGGCCCCGGCCGAAACCTTCGACAGCGGCATCGAAAAAACCGTCCAGTGGTATCTGGACAATGCCGACTGGGTGCGCAACGTGCAAACCGGCGCTTACCGCGACTGGCTGGCCAAGCAATACGCCGCAGCCTGAACGCGAGCGCCTGTTCAAAATTTCTGCACGGCAGCCAATCCAGCGGATTTGGGCAGTCTGCGGCGCTGGCAAGGCCTCGCCGGGCCACGCACAGGAGGGCATCCAACCATGAAAATCTTGTTATTGGGAAAAAACGGCCAGGTCGGCTGGGAGCTGCAGCGCAGCCTGGCCGTGCTCGGCGAAGTCATCGCGCCCGAGCGCAGCGATGCCCAGCACGGTGGTGACCTGGCTCAGCCCGAGGCGCTGCGCGCGGCCATTCGCCGCATCGCGCCGCAGGCCATCGTCAACGCCGCAGCCTACACCGCCGTCGATCGGGCGCAAAGCGAGGCCGAGCAGGCCCACGCCATCAACACCGTGGCGCCGCAGGTGCTCGCCCAAGAGGCCAGCGCCCTTGACGCCTGGCTGGTGCACTACAGCACGGACTACGTCTTCGACGGCAGCGGCCAGACCCCCTGGCGCGAAAACGACGCCACAGCCCCGCTGTCCGTCTACGGCCAGAGCAAGCTGGCCGGTGAACAGGCCATTGCCCAAAGCGGCGCCAAGCACCTCATCCTGCGCACCAGCTGGGTCTATGGCGCGCACGGCAACAACTTCCTCAAAACCATGCTGCGCCTGGGCGCCCAGCGCCCGGAGCTGCGCATCGTGGCCGACCAGATCGGCGCGCCCACCGGCGCCGAGCTGCTGGCCGACGCCACCGCGCAGGCCCTGCTGCAAGCCATGCAGGGCAGCCCGGCCTTCAGTGGCATCTACCACCTCACGGCCAGCGGCGCCACCAGCTGGTTCGACTACGCGCAATACATCTTCGAGCAGGCGCGCCGCATCGACCCGGCCACTGCCCGCGCCCAGCTCGTGCCCATCCCCAGCAGCGAATACCCCACACCCGCTGCCAGGCCGCTGAACTCGCGCCTGGACACCACGCACTTCGAGCACACCTTCGGCCTGATCATGCCGCCCTGGCAACAGGGCGTGGCACGCGTCGTGGCCGAACTGCTGCAACCTGGCTGGACGCCGCAATAAACGCGCACAACCCAGTGCCACAGCCAGCGAGGCCGCGCCGCCCAGCGCCGCCTCGCTTTTTTGCGTGTGATCGGCCGCCCGCGCGTGGCGCACATGAAAAAGCCGCCCTGTGGTGAGCAGGGCGGCTGATGGGGGCGCTTACTTGAACTTGGGCAGATTGAACTGCGGTGGCACGCCCATGCGGGTGTTGATGATCCACTGCTGGGCGATGGACAGGATGTTGTTGGTCAACCAGTACAGCACCAGGCCGGCGGGGAAGAAGAAGAACATCACGCTGAACACCAGCGGCATGATCCACATCATCTTGGCCTGCATGGCATCGGGCGGCTGCGGGTTGAGGGCCACTTGCAGCAGCGAGGAAAGCATCATCAGCAGCGGCAGGATGAAGTAGGGATCGGGCGCGGAGAGGTCGTGGATCCAGCCAATCCATGGGGCGTGGCGCATTTCCACGCTGGACAGCAGCACCCAGTACAGCGCGATGAAGAAAGGCATCTGGATCAGGATCGGCAGGCAGCCGCCCAGCGGGTTGACTTTTTCCTCGCGGTAGATGCGGATCATCTCCTGCTGCATTTGCTGGGGGTTGTCCTTGTAGCGCTCGCGCATTTGCATGATGCGCGGGTTGATGGCCTTCATCTTGGCCATGCTGGCGTAGGCGCGGGCGTTGAGCCAGTAGAAGGCGATCTTGAGCAGGAACACCAGCGCGACGATGGCCCAGCCCCAGTTGCCCAGCAGGTCGTGCAGCCGATCGAGCAGCCAGTACAGTGGCTTGGCCAGGGCCTTGACCATGCCGTAGTCCTTGACCAGCTCCAGGCCGGGGCTGATCTCCTGCAGCTCGCGCTCGATCTGCGGGCCGGCGTAGAAGGTGCTGTCCAGCGTTTGCGAGGCCCCGGGGGCGATGCTGGGGAAAGGGGCGATGGCGCCCACGGCGTACAGGCCGTTGCCCGGCTTGCGCACGAAGTATTCGCGCTGCAGGCCCGCCGGCGGGATCCAGGCGGCGGCAAAGTAGTGCTGCACCATGGCGGCGTAGCCGCTGGCGCTGGTTTTCTGGAATTTGGCGTTGCCTTTGTCGATGTCCTTGAACTCGACTTTCTGGAATTTTTCCTCGTCGGTGTAGATGGCCGGCCCGGTGTAGGTGCCGGTGAACATCACGCCGCCGTCGATAGTGCCGCCATCGCGCACCAGCTGCTCATACAGCTGCGGCGCCACGGCGGCCTGGCCGTGGTTGAGCACTTCGTGGCGCACGGCAATGGCGTACTGGCCGCGCTGCAGCGTCCAGGTCTTGACCAGCTGCACGCCGCCTTGCACGGGCGACTCGAAGCGCAGCTGCAGGCTGTCCTGGCCGTCGATCAGGCTGCGCGGGCCATCGGCCAGGCGCATGATGGTCTTGTGGTTCGGGAAGTCGCCGCCGATCAGGCCGGTCTGAGCCACGTAGGCGCGGGTGCTGCTTTCATCGAGCAGCACGACCTGGCCGTCGCGGGCGTCGTTCTCGTAGTCCAGCAGCTCGACGCGGTTGAGCGAGCCGCCCTCGGTGCTGAAGCTCAGGCGCAAGACGTCGGTGGTGACCTCGATGCGCTCGGCCGCCGCCGCAGGTGCGGCAGACGGTGCTTCCATGGGCGGCTGCCCCGCCTGGCCCAGCGCCGTGCTGGCCTGCGGGGTTTGCTGCGTGCCAGCGGTGCTGCCGGGCACGCCATCGCTGGCCGAGCCTGGCGCCGTTGCCGTGGTGGCCGCCGGCTGCGGGAAGAAGAAGGCGGAGCGGCCATTGTGCAGCTGCCAGCGATCCCACAGCAGGATCAGCGAGAACGCAAAGATCACCCACAGAATGGAGCGGCGAATATCGTTCATGGGGACTTCTTGGACGAAGAGGAGGAAGAAATCAGGCGGCTGAACAGCCCCTCTCCAGGGGCTTCAGGCACCGGGTCATGGCCGCCTGCGCACCAGGGGTGGCAACGCGCCAGGCGGCAGGCCGTCAGCCAGCTGCCACGCGCAGCGCCATGGCGCTGCAAGGCGGTGATGGCGTATTGCGAGCAGGTGGGCTCGAAACGGCAGGCGCTGCCCAGCCAGGGGCTAAGCAGCAGGCGGTACAGCTTGACCAGCCCGACCAGTGCAGCGCGGATCATGGCTGGGCCTTTGGCTTGGGCCCGACCGGGCCTGCGGCAGCGCCCGGCGCTGCAGCGCGGGCGAACAGCAATTGCAATTGCCCGCGCACCTGCTGGCGCAACTGGGGGGAGGCGGCGCTGCGCAGCATGACCGCTGCCGCATCCGGCTGGGCCGTGGCCGGCTGCCTGGGCGTTGCCCTCTTGCCTTTGCCGCGCCCAGGCGCGGCAGGGGCATGAAAGCCAGCCCGCAGCCGCACCAGCCAGGCAAACCCTGCGAGGCCAGGCGATGCGGGCAGGGCCGCATCCGTGGCGGCGGCTTCGCCGGTGGTGGCGCGCAAATGCTCCAGCGCCACGGCATACACCTGGCGGCGGATCAGATTGCGCGTGACCGCCCGCTTGGCCCAGCGCTTGGGAATCAGCGCGCCCACCCAGGCGCCACCCCCCGCAGGCACGGCCTCAGCCGCCACTGGCGCAGCGCCATCCAGCGGGCCGGGCAGGGCGGCCACCGGCAGGCGGTGCAGGCAAAAATGCGCCGTTCGGGCAATGGGCGCTTGCGCCAGCATGGCCTGAAACTGTTGGCGGGTTTTCAAATGTCGGATACGCATGCGCGGCAGCCACCACGGCCAACAGGCCGCTATACAGCGGCCTTTCGGACGGTGGGCCCTAGGCGTGGAGGCACAGGCGTCGATGCGCAAGGCATGGGCGCGTGTTGGCAAGTCATGCGCAGGCAAGGAGTTGCACGGGCCCAGGCTCTTGCCGCCCTGCGGCCACGTCAGTGGCATGGCGATCCAGGGCCCAAGCCCTTTGCCTTGGGCGCAAGCCGTGAGTTGCCGGGCGCGCCGCTGGGCTGAGTGGCCCCAGCGGCAGCGGCCTCTGGCATGGCTGTGCTGCCCAGCCGGCGGCCGATCAGGACAGGCCCAGGCGCTTGCGGCCCTTGGCGCGGCGTGCGTTGATCACGGCGCGGCCGCCGCGGGTTTTCATGCGCACCAGAAAGCCATGGGTGCGGGCGCGACGGATTTTGGAGGGTTGGTATGTACGTTTCATGAGACTCACCTATAGGGGGAAATCGATGTCCAAAAGGCCATGCGGCAATGCCTGCCGGGCAGGCCAGGGGGCCAGGCGGTGCGTGCCCAAAGCGCGCAGCCCTGGCCACTGCCCGGGCTGGCCGAAAGCCAGTGGCCCCAGCGGGGCTGTCTGTCAGGCGGGCAGCCAAAGAAAGCAAACCGCAGATTATCTCATGGCTTTGCTTTTTGTTCCAAACAGGCGATTGCAAAGCCCTGGGCGGTGCGGTGCGGCGCAATGGATGCGGGCTGCAGGCCTGCACCGCCCCGGCGGTCGGTGTCCGTCATGGCGATGAACACATCCCGGCCTGTGGATAACTGCTTTGGCGCGGGGGCACGCTGCTTATAATCTGGCCCTTTTTCGCCCGGTTGCCGACGGCATCGCGGGCAATGGGATCCATCGGGCAGGGCAGGCAGACGGGCATGGTGCAAGCAATGAAAAAAATCTCTCAGTTCCAGGTGCCGCCCAGCACGCAGCTTGGCGCCCAAGAAGAGGGCGTCCCCGCGCAGCCATCCCAGGCCGATCTGTGGCAACGCTGCCTGGAGCGGCTGGCGCTGGAGATCCCGCCGCAGCAGTTCTCCAGCTGGATCAAGGGCCTGCAGGCCAATTACCAGCCTGAACAGGCGCGCATGCGCCTGCAGGTCTCCAACCGCGTGGCGCTGGAGCACATCCGCAAGAACTATCTCGGCACCATCGGCGCGGTGGCCCAGGAGATCAGCGGCGCGCCGCTGAGCATCCAGATCGGCCTGGCGACGCGGGCCGGGCATGGCGGTGCGGCCAGCGCGGGCACGGCCCTGCCCCACCGCGCGCGCAGCGCGCCAGCGGCGGCGGGCATTGCCGGCCTGGCCCAGCATGTGCAGGCGCAGGCCAGCCAGCAACGGCCGGCCCAGCCGGCGCAGGCCGAGCCGCTGCAGCAGGCCATGCCACAGGCCCAGGCCCTGCCGGAGATGGAACTGCCCCTGATGGAGGAGGAACTGCTGCCGCTGGCCGAGCAGGCGCCGCCGGCAGCCGACGAAGGCGCTGCGCCCCCCGCGGCGGGTGCGGCAAGCGGCCCAGGCGGTGTGGGCGGCGCGCGCGCGGCGCACCTCAAGCCGCAGCTGACCTTTGACAACCTGATCGAAGGCTCGGCCAACCGCATGGCGCGCGCGGCGGCGCTGCACGTGGCCCATGCGCCGGGGCAGATGTACAACCCGCTGTTCATCTACGGCGGCGTGGGCCTGGGCAAGACCCACCTGATCCACGCCGTGGGCAACCAGATGCTGGCCGCGCGGCCCGATGCCAAGGTGCTCTACATCCATGCCGAGCAGTTCGTCACCGACGTGGTGCGCTCGTATCAGCGCAAGACCTTTGACGCCCTCAAGCAGCGCTACCACTCACTCGATCTGCTGCTGATCGACGACGTGCAGTTCATCGCCGGCAAGGAGCGTACCCAGGAGGAGTTCTTCAACGCCTTCGAGGCCCTGCTGTCGAAAAAGTCGCACATCGTCATGACCAGCGATACCTACCCCAAGGGCCTGATGGACATCCACGAGCGCCTGGTCTCGCGCTTCGACCAGGGCCTGACCGTGGCCATCGAGCCGCCCGAGCTGGAAATGCGCGTGGCCATCCTCATCAACAAGGCCCGCGCCGAGGGCATTGCCCTGTCCGAGGACGTGGCCTTCTTCATCGCCAAGAGCGTGCGCTCCAACGTGCGCGAGCTCGAAGGCGCGCTGCACAAGGTGCTGGCCTATGCGCGCTTCAGCGGCAAGGAAATCTCCATCGCCGTGGTGCGCGAGGCGCTGCGCGACCTGCTCTCGATCCAGAACCGGCAGATCAGCGTCGAGAACATCCAGAAAACCGTGGCCGACTTCTACAAGATCAAGGTCACCGACATGCTCAGCAAAAAGCGCCCGGCCAGCATCGCCAAGCCGCGCCAGATCGCCATGTACCTGGCCAAGGAGCTGACGCAGAAAAGCCTGCCGGAAATCGGCGAGATGTTCGGCCGCGACCACACCACCGTGCTGCACGCCGTCAACAAAGTGCGCCTGGAGCGCCAGCAGCAAACCGAGCTCAACCAGCAGCTGCACGTGCTGGAGCAAACCCTCAAGCGCTGAGCGCCAAGCGCCGCGCCCTTTGCCATGCAAGCCAGCGACACTCAGCCCATCGCCGCCATCGCCACCGCCGCCGGGCGCGGCGCCGTGGGCATCGTGCGCCTCTCCGGCCGCGGCCTGCGGCCCTGGGCCGAGCACTGGCTGGGCCGGCCGCTGCAGCCGCGCCACGCCCACTACCTGCCCTTTCCCGCCGAGGACGGCCAGGCCATCGACCACGGCCTGGCGCTGTTCTTCCCCGCGCCGCACTCCTACACCGGCGAGGACGTGCTGGAGCTGCAGGCCCACGGCGGCCCCATCGTGCTGCAACTGCTGCTGGCGCGCTGCCTGCAAAGCGCCGCCGCGCCCAACCCCGCCACCGGCCAGCCCTGGCTGGCGCAGCTGCGCCTGGCTGAGCCGGGCGAATTCACGCGCCGCGCCTTCCTCAACGACAAGATGGACCTGGCCCAGGCCGAGGCCGTGGCCGACCTCATCGACGCCAGCACCGAAAGCGCCGCGCGCAGCGCCAGCCGCTCGCTCAGCGGCGCCTTCTCGCAGGCCATTGCCCAGCTGCGCGAGCGCCTGATCCACCTGCGCATGCTGGTCGAAGCCACGCTGGACTTCCCCGAAGAAGACGTGGACTTCCTCGAAGCCGCCGACGCACGCGGCCAGCTCGCCGGCCTGCAGGCGCAGCTGCGCGCCATCGGCCAGCGCGCGCGCCAGGGCGCGCTGCTGCGCGAGGGCCTGCACGTGGTCATCGCCGGCCAGCCCAATGCCGGCAAAAGCTCGCTGCTCAACACCCTGGCCGGCGCCGAGCTGGCCATCGTCACCCCCATTGCCGGCACCACGCGCGACAAGGTCGAGCAAACCATCCAGATCGATGGCGTGCCCTTGCACATCATCGATACCGCCGGCCTGCGCCAGACCGACGACCTGGTCGAACAAATCGGCGTGCAACGCGCCTGGCAGGCCCTGGAGCAGGCCCAGGTCGTGCTGTTCCTGCACGACGCGCTGCAGGCCCACGACCCGGCCAGCCAAGAGCGCGACGCGGCCATCCTCGCGCAATTGCACGCCAGGCTGCGCAGCGCCGGAGCAGCAGCAGCCAGCGATGCCCCCACGCCCGTGACCGCACCCGATGGCATGGCCGCCGTGCCCATCGTCCACGTCTGGAACAAATGCGACGCCGCCAGCGACTTTCGCGCCGCCCAGCCCGATGCGCTGGTGCTCTCGGCCAAGACCGGCCAGGGCCTGGACGCACTGCGCCAGCGCCTGCTGCAGCTGGCCGGCCATGAAACCGTGGCCGAAGACGTCTTCATGGCCCGCGCCCGCCACGTGCAGGCCCTGGCCGAAGTCGGCGAGCACCTCGCCCAGGCCCAGGCCCAGCTCGACAGCCCAGCCCCGGCGCTGGACCTGCTGGCCGAAGAATTACGCTTGGCCCAACTGGCGCTGAATCGCATCACCGGCGAATTCGGCGCCGACGACCTGCTGGGCGTGATCTTCTCGCGCTTTTGCATCGGCAAGTGATGCCTCAGCATGGGGGCAAGCCTGTGTGGCCCTGCCCGATGCTGCAGCGCAATACTGTTGGCCCACAGCATGCTGACAACACAAAGGCCCGCAGGGCACATGCGCCTGCGGGCCTTGGGGGCGTGAACGGGCTTTTCAGAGCTTGGAAAAATCCGGCTTGCGTTTTTCCATGAAGGCGGCGAAGGCTTCGCGGGCGGCGGGGGCTTGCAGGAGCTGGCCGAAGATGCGCGCTTCTTCGTCGATGCGCGCCAGCACCCGCTCTTGCTGGGCGGCCTTGAGCAGGCGCTTGGTTTCGCGCAGTGAGCGCGAGGGTTTGGCGGCGAGCTTGGCGGCCTGGGCCTGGGCGCAGGCGTTGGCCTCGCCGGGGGGCACGATGCGGTTGACCAGACCGACTTCGAGCGCGGCTTCGGCAAAGAAGGGCTCGCCCAGCAGCAGGGCTTCGCTGGCGCGCTGGTGGCCCATCAGGCGCGGCAGCAGCAGCGAGGAGCCGGCCTCGGGACACAGGCCGAGGTTGACGAAGGGCATGGAGAAGGCGGCGTTGTCGCCGGCGTAGACCAGGTCGCAGTGCAGCAGCAAGGTAGTGCCGATGCCCACGGCAGGGCCGCAGACGGCTGCCAGCAGCGGTTTGGGGAAGGTGGCCAGGGCGCGCAGGAAGCGGAACACGGGGCGCTCGGCGTCGTCGCCGGCTGGCTGCATGGCCGCGCGCTGGAAGTCTTCGATGTCGTTGCCGGCGCTGAAGACGCTCTCATGCCCCTGGATGACGGCCACGCGCACGGCCTCGTCCTGCGCGGCGGCGTGCAGCGCGTCGGCCAGTTCGGCGTACATGGCCTGGGTGAAGGCGTTTTTCTTCTCCAGGCGCGCCAGCGTCAGGGTCAGCACGCCGTTTTCGCTGTGGCGCAGGATGGCTTCGGACATGGGCTTACTCCTTGTAGTAGGCGATTTGGTGGGTGCTGGCCAGCAGCTGGCCGGCGCTGTTCCAGATGTGGCCGCTCTGGTCGGCGAAGTTGTTGCGGAACTCCTGGCCGGTGGCCTGGGCCAGCACGTAGCCCTCGCCGCTGTGCGCCAGGGTCTGGGCATCGGCGTGGAAGTACACGGTCATGGAGACGGTGCCGGCGGGCACCTGCCTGGCGCGGCGGCGCCAGATGCGCGGGTAGAACACGTCGCAGACGGCCACCAGGGCGCAGAAGTCCAGCGCGCGCGGCGTGCTTTTGCGCACCCAGAAGCTGGTCAGACTGTCGCTGTTTTCGCTGCCGTCCCACTCAGTGGGCAGCGGGCCTTGCAGCGGCACCAGGGCGTATTGGCTCAGCCAGGGGGTGAAGCTGGTGACGACGATGGGCTCTTGCGCCGGGTCGGGGCCGCCTTGCACGGGGGCGGGCACATCGGTGGCCGACCAGGTGGGGCGGCGCACGGCGGTGACCAGGCTGGCGGTGGTGGCGATGATGGGCTGGCCCGATTCGGGGTCATCGACCCATTGCTCGATCTGCCAATGCTGGGTGGAGCGGTTGGTGCGCACGGGCCGGGCCTGGATGCGGAATGGGCCGTCGGGCACGGGGCCAGCGAAGTTGATGGTCATGGCCGTGGGCTCGCCCAGGCATTTGGGGTGCTGCAGCGCGGCGTTGAGCAGCACGGCGGCGGTGATGCCGCCGAAAGGGCCGATCATGTTGCGGTAGGCCTCGCTGGTGTGGCCGGTGAAGCTGTCATCGGCGCCGGCTTGCAGCGCGATGGCCTGGTCGAATGGGTGCATGGGCATGTTGTGGTGCGATGGCGGCGCTTGCCGCGGTGGCCGCAGCCAGCGCCATGGTGGCCACTGGCTGCGGGGGCTGGCGCATCAGGCCAGGGCGTGCGTGGTCTGCATCAGGCTTTGCGCGTTGTTTTGCGCGCGGCGCAGTGCGGTTTCGACTTCGGGCATCAGGCGCGCGAAGTAAAAGCGCGCGGTCTCCAGCTTGGCGGCGTAGATGGGGTCGGTCTCGCCGCGCGCCTGGGCGGCCAGCGCGACCTGGGCGGCGCGCGCCCACAGCCAGCCGAAGGCCATGTGGCCGACGATGCGCAGGTAGTCCACGGCCACGGCGCCGATTTCGTCCGGGTTGCGCTGCGCGCGCGCGCCGATGGCCTGGGTCAGCTCGGTCAGGCGCTCGCCCAGCTCATGCAGCGGCAGCAGGAACTGGGCCAGCTTGGCCTCGCTGCGGTGCTCGGCGGCCCAGGCGGCGATTTGCTTGCCCAGCGCGGTCAGCGCGCGGCCCTGGTCGCCCATGACTTTGCGCCCCAGCAGGTCCAGCGCCTGCACGGCGTTGGTGCCTTCGTAGATCAGGTTGATGCGCGCATCGCGCACCAGCTGCTCCATGCCGGTCTCGCGGATGTAGCCGTGGCCGCCGAAGACTTGCTGGCAGCCGATGGTGGCGGCCATGCCGTTGTCGGTGATGAAGGCCTTGACGACCGGGGTCAGCAGCGCCAGCTGGGCGTTGGCCGAGGCGCGCTGCTGCTCGTCCGGGTGGTGGTGGGCCTGGTCGAGCAGCAGGCCGCAGTAGCTGCCCAGCATGCGCGCGCCTTCGGCATAGGCCTTGGCGGTGAGCAGCTGGTGGCGCACGTCCGGGTGCACGATGATGGGGTCGGCGGGCTGCTCGGGCGCCTTGGGGCCGCTGAGGCTGCGCATCTGCAGGCGCTCCTTGGCGTAGGCCAGGGCGTTCTGGTAGGCGATCTCGGTCAGGCCCAGCGACTGGTTGCCCACGCCCAGGCGGGCGGCGTTCATCATCACGAACATGGCGGCCAGGCCCTTGTGGGGCTCGCCCACCAGGTGGCCGACGGCGCCGTCGAGCTGCAGCTGCGCGGTGGCGTTGCCGTGGATGCCCATCTTGTGCTCGATGCCGGTGCAGAAGATGCGGTTGCGCTGGCCGAGCTGGCCATCCTCGCCGACCAGGTATTTGGAGACCACGAACAGGCTGATGCCCTTGCTGCCCTGTGGCGCATCGGGCAGGCGCGCCAGCACCAGGTGCACGATGTTCTCGGCCAGGTCGTGCTCGCCGGCGCTGATGAAGATTTTGTTGCCGGTCAGCAGGTAGCTGCCATCGGCCTGGGGCTCGGCCTTGGTGCGCAGCAGGCCCAGGTCGGTGCCGCAGTGCGGCTCGGTCAGGCACATGGTGCCGGTCCACTGGCCGCTGGTCAGCGGCGGCAGAAAGCGCTGTTTGAGCGTGTCGCTGCCGTGCGCCAGCAGGGCCTCATACGCGCCGTGCGACAGGCCTGGGTACATGGTCCAGGCCTGGTTGGCGCTGTTGAGCATCTCATACACGCACTGGTTGAGCACAAAGGGCAGGCCCTGGCCGCCGTATTCGGGCTCGCAGGCCAGCGAGGGCCAGCCGGCCTCGACGTACTGGCGGTAGGCGCTCTGGAAGCCCTCGGGCGTTTTGACGCTGTGGTTGGCGGCGTCGAACTGGCAGCCCTGCGCATCGCCCGGGGCATTGGTGGGCAGCACGACCTCGGCGGCGAACTTGCCCGCTTCCTCCAGCACGGCGTTGAAGGTGTCCTTGTCCAGCGAGGCATAGCGCGGCAAGGCGTTCAAGGTGTCGATGGCGCCGAACATTTCGTGCAGCACGAAGTGCATGTCACGCAGGGGCGGGGTGTAGCGCAGGCTCATGGGGGGCTCCTTCAGTCAGGGGGGAGATGGGTGAAACGAAAACGAAAGCGAAAACGAAGGTGAGGCGGGCGGCGGCCGGGCGCGCGCTCACGGGGGTTGGTGCAGCGCCGGCGCGTGCGCCGCGATCAGGCGTTCAAAGCCGCGCTGGGCGTACTCCAGCGCAGCTCGGTTGCGCAGAAAGCGCACTTCGTAGTGCAGCGCCAGCACCAGCGCGTGGATCTCGAACACCAGCTGGGCCGGCGGCGTCTGGGGGTGCAGATGCCCGGCGGCCTGGCTTTGCGCCACGGCGCGTTGCAGCGCGTCCATCCAGCGGCGCACCGAGTGCTGCAGGGCCTGGCAGACGGGGCCGGGGCGATCGTCGAAATCGACCGCGCCGCTGATGAACACCCCCGAATCCACGCCGGAGACGGTGTGCTGCATCCACAGCTGCACCATGCGCCGCAGCCGCGGCAGGCCGTGCGGCTGTTCCAGCGCGGGCTGGAACACGGCCTGCGCAAAACACTGGTGGTATTGCTCGATGACGGCAATCTGCAGCTCCTCGCGCGAGCCGAAGTGGGCGAACACGCCGGACTTGCTCATGCCCGCCAGCTCGGCCAGCGCGCCGATCGACAGCCCCTCCAGCCCGACCTGGGCCACCAGGCGCAAGGCCGCGTCCAGAATGCTCTGGCGGGTTTGCTGCCCTTTGTGGGAGATGGCGGCAGAAGCACTGCGGGGGCGCACACTGGTCATGGCAAGGGTGGAAAAAGCACGGTCGTGCTATTTTAGGGATAAAGCACGGCCTGTACAGCCCGGCTGCGCCAAGATCAGTGAAAACCTGGATGCCCAGCGCCTGGCGGGGGCGCAGACAATCGGGCGGCCTGCGCCAGGTTGGCGCCGGCCTGTGGCCTGTAGCGGCGGGCCCGGCAGCCTTTTATAGAGAGAGAGCACCCATATGACTTCTTCCATCGAGCCAGCGCTGCAATGCCTGGGCCAGATGCAGCAGCGCCTGCAGCAATTGCGCCAGCAGCCGCAGCAGGCGGGGGATTTCAGCCAATGGGCGCTGGCGCAGTCCGATTTGCTGGGCGCATTGCCGGCGCAGTTCGGCGCCGTGCTGCGCGATTTGCTCAACCGGCTGGAGGCCAGCGCGATGTTTGCCGAGGACAGCTGCTCCTTCAGCCAGGGCGAGCTGTACCAAAGCCTGCAGCTGTGGCTGGACAAGGCTGGCGAGCGCCTGCAGGCCCACCACAGGGCAGGCCTCTGACTGGCGCGGGCTGACACGCTGACCGTGTTTTGCGCCCAAAGAAGCCCAAAGAAGCCCAAAGAAAAAGGAGCGCCCGTGGCGCTCCTGTTGATGTCGGCCATTGAATGGCAGGCGCTCAATCGAGCTTGACGCCCGAATCCTCGACGATGCCCTTCCAGGTCTCGTAGTCCTGCTTGAGGAAGGCGCCGAACTCGGCGCGGCCCATGATCTTGGGCTCGGCGCCTTGTTTCTGGATGGCCTGGCGCACCTCGTCGCTGCCCAGCAGGGCATTGACGGCCTCGTGCATGGCCTCGGCCACCGGCGCGGGCACGGCCGCAGGGGCCATCACGCCGTACCAGGTGCTGACGTCAAACTGCGCCACGCCTTCGATGCCCGATTCGGCCACGGTGGGCACGTCCGGCAGCGAGGAGCTGCGCGCGGCCGAGGTCACGGCCAGCGGGCGCAGCTTGCCGGCCTTGATCTGCGCCATGGCCGAGGGCACGGAGGACACCAGCAACTGCACATTGCCGGCGATCACGTCTACCAGCGCGGGGTTGGAGCCCTTGTAGGGCACGTGCACCAGATCGATGCCCGCGGCGCCCTCGAACAAGTGGCCGGCCAGGTGGATGGAGGTGCCGTTGCCGGGCGAGCCGTAGGTGACGGTGCCGGGCTTGGCCTTGGCGGCGGCCACCACGTCGGCCAGGCTCTTGAAGGGCGAGTCCACGCTGGTGGAAATCAGCACCGGCGAATAGGCCACGTGGGCCACGGGCGTGAGGTCCTTGACCGGGCTCCAGCCCAGGTTCTTGTACAGCCAGGGGCCGATGACCAGGTTGTCCTTCTGGCCGAGCACGAAGTCATAGCCTTCGGCCGGGGCCTTGACGGCCTCGCCAATGCCCAGCGTGCCGCCCACGCCGGGCTTATTGTCGGCCACGACGCTCCAGCCCTTGGCTTCGGTGAGCTTGCTCGACACCAGGCGCGCCAGGATGTCGGTGCCGCCGCCGGGCGGGAAGGGCACGATCATGCGGATGGGCTTGGTGGGCCAGTCTTGTGCGCCGCTGGCCTTGGCATCCTGCGCGGCGGCAGGGCTCAGGCCGACCAGGCAGGCCAGGCCGATGGCAGAGCCGAGCATCAGTTTCTTGAACATGGCAAATCTCGCTGTGTGTGTGGGTAGTGGCGTGAGGGAAAAGGGCGCACGCCCGCAGAGGGTGGCGTGCCAAGCGCGCTAGCTTACACAAGAAAAGCGCCGACTTTCCCCAAGCGCCGGGCTGCTGGCGCATGGCCTGCTGCCAGATGTTCAAACAACCAGTTCGTTGAGCGCCGGGGCGCTGCCGCTGCGGGCCTTGAGCGGGCGCTTGAACAGCACGACGAAGGCATTGCCGGCCACCTCGCCGCGCCCGGCCGTGGGGCGCTCGATGCGCTGGTAGCCGATGCTGGCGCCATGGCGCTCGCACAGCTCCTGGCACAGGAACAGCCCCAAGCCCGAGGAGCGGCTCTCGGAGGAGAAGAAAGGTTCGAACAAATGCTGCTGCACGGATTTTTCCAGCGGCGCGCCGTCGCTCCAGACCGTGAGCATGGCCTGGCCGTTGGCGCCCAGCTGCGTGAAGACCTGCAATGAGTCGGCGTGCGGCCCCATGTAGCGCAGCGCGTTGTCCAGCAGGTTGACGAGGATGCGGCGCAAATGGTCGCGGCCAAAGGCCACGTGGGCCGTGCCGGCGGCCAGCTGCAGCTGCAACTGGCGGCGCTGCGGCTCGTGGCGCTGCCAGTCCTGCACGCATTCGCGTACCCATTCGTCCAGCGCCAGCACCTCGGCGTGGTCGGCGGCGCTGGCCTGGCGCTGCACGCGCGCCACGTCCAGGATGTCCTCGGCAATGCGGCGCAGGCGCTCGGCGTTCTGGCGAATCATCCCGGTCAGGCGCTGCGCGCCGGGGTCTTGCAGATCCTCGGCCAGCAAGGTGTTGGCCTGGATGATGGCGCTGAGCGGGTTGCGGATCTCATGGGCCACGGCGGCCGACATGCGCCCCATGGAGGCGAGCTTTTCCGTGCGCACCTGGGCCTCGACCTTGCGCAGGTCGCGCAGGAACATCACGCAATGCGCGCTGGGCGCAGCGTGCGCGCCGCGCCTGGCAGGGGGGCTTTGCGTGATCCAGGAGCGGGCGTGGATGCCCACCGGGCTGGCGCCTGGCGGCAGCAGGCTCAAATCGGCCACCTGCGGCGCCTGGCGCCGCATCGTGACCTTGGCCATGGCCACCAGCGGGCGCCAGACGGGCTGCTGGTTCAGATCCAACGGCATGCGGCTGTCGGGCGGCAGGCCCAGGATGTCCAGCGCGGCCGGGTTGCTCGAATGCACCACCATGGCCTGGTCGATGACCAGCACGCCATCCTCCAGATTGCTGATGACCAGCGCGTTGACCTGGCTTTGGCGCAGCGCGGCCTCGCGGCTTTTGCGCCCCTCCTGCTCCTCGCCCAGCAGGCGCGAGGCCATTTGATAGACCAGCAGGCCCAGCATGAAAAAGCCCAGCCCGGAGAGCACGGCCTGCAAGATGAGCTGGGGGTTCATGGCCGCATCGCCAGGCCACAGCAGCGGCCAGGCCAGCACCGCAAACACCCCCAGCACGGTGGCGATCAGCACGACGAAATTGCCCAGGGCCGCGGCCATCAGCACGGGCAGGCCCAGCAGCGGCAGAAAGCTCAAATCGTTGCCGCTGTGCCAGTACAGCAGCAGGCCGCAGAACACCACGTCCACGGCCAGTGTGAACAGCCAGTGCAGGGCCGGCGCGCGGCGCGGCTGGCAGGCGCCGAGCAGCCAGCGCGTCAGCGCCGTGAGGATCAGGTAGCCGCCGCACAGCCACAGCGTGGCATTGTCGATCTGGCTGGTGATCAGCCGCTCGGTGCCCAGCAGAAACAGCAGGGCCAGCGCCAGCATCAGCCGGGCGGTCAGAAAGCCGCGCCACAGGCGCTGGAAGGGGCCAGGGGCGGCCTCGGCAGAGCGGGACAGCCCCAGGGCTGCGCGCCAGAAACCCATGCTCAGCCCCCCCGCTGCAACTGCCGCGCCAGATGGCGGTGCTCGCGGCACAAATAATGGCCCGGCCCGTCGGGCGTGGCCAGGCGCTGGT
Source organism: Vandammella animalimorsus (assembly GCF_002285265.1). Taxonomy (GTDB): domain Bacteria; phylum Pseudomonadota; class Gammaproteobacteria; order Burkholderiales; family Burkholderiaceae_C; genus Lampropedia. The sequence continues at coordinate 82,095 of NZ_NSJB01000007.1, read as the reverse complement.
CTACCTGCGCGCCGCAGACCTGGCAGGGCACCATGGCGACGGGCTTGGGCGGCAAGCCAGGCCGGGCCTGAGCGCCTGCCATGCGGCTGCGCCGCAGCCGCGCCCAGGCCAGCACGGCCACCACCAGCACCAGGCTTGTGAGAAAGAGTTTTTGCAGCATGAGAAAAACCGTCCAGTGTTGCCCGTGGGCCGTGATGGCGCTCAGCGCTCAGCGCTGCAGCAGCACCTCCAGCACGAAGCGCGAGCCCACGTAGGCCAGCAGCAGCAGCAGCGCCCCGGCGTTGAGCAGGCGCACGGCCTTTTTGCCCCGCAGGCCCTGGCGCCAGCGCGCCCACAGCAGCGCGGCAAACGTCAGCCAGGCCAGCGCAGCGAAGACCTCCTTGTGGCGCCAGGCCCAGGCGCGGCCATGGACTTGCTCACCAAAGAAAAAGCCGGCCACGAAGGTGGCCGTCAGCAGGGCAAACCCCGCCTGGGCGAAGCGAAAGGTCAGGCGCTCCAGCGCCAGCAGCGGTAGCTCGGCGTCGTGCTGGCCGTCCAGGGCGCTGCGCGCGGTGCGCATGCGCTTTTCGGCGCGGCGCATCAGCCAGCCATGCGCCACGGCCGCGGCAAACAGGCCGTAGGAGGCAATGCCCAGCGCCAGGTGCACGGCCATCCAGGCGCCGGTCTGCTCATTGAGCGCCTGGCCGGGAAACAGCGCCCCCACCAGCACCGACAGCGCGCCCAGCACCATCAGCCAGCGCTGCGCCGGCAGGCGCGGCAGGACTTGGAATTCGACCGCATACACCGTCAGCACCAGCCAGCCTGTGACGGACAGCGCCGGGCCAAAGCCAAAATGCAGGCCGTGCTGCAAAAAGCCCAGCGCGATGACCAGCAAATGCAGCAGCCAGGCCGCCAGCAGGGCCAAGCGCGGCGGGTGGCCCTGGCCGCCGCGCAAGGCCAGCGCAGCCGTCAACAAATACGCCGTGGCCGCGGCAATGGCCAAGGCCATGGGAGGGCCTGCAGGTGCGCTGGGTACAATCATGCGCAAAGTGTACTGCGCTGCTTGCGCGGCCCGTGGCGATGCCATTCGGACATGGCATCGCCACGGGCGTTTTGGCCCTGCGGCATGCTGGCCGCCCAGCCCGCGCGCCGCCCCCGGCCGGCGCTGCCGGGCTTTTCCTTTGGAGAATCTCGACCATGGCATCTGCCCTGAGTGACAAGCTCTCGCGCCTCGTCAAGGAGATGCGCGGCCAGGCCCGCATCACCGAGGCCAATGTGCAGGACATGCTGCGCGAAGTGCGCATGGCGCTGCTGGAGGCGGACGTGGCCCTGCCCGTGGTGCGCGACTTCATCGCCCGCGTCAAGGAAAAGGCCCTGGGCCAGGAGGTCGTGGGCTCGCTCAAGCCCGGCCAGGCGCTGGTGGGCATCGTCAACCAGGAGCTGGCCGCCACCATGGGCGAGGGCCAGGCCGAGCTGCGCCTGAACGTGCAGCCGCCGGCGGTCATCCTGATGGCCGGCCTGCAAGGCGCGGGCAAGACCACCACCACGGCCAAGATCGCGCGGCTGCTGCGCGAGCGCATGAAGAAAAAGGTGCTGACCGTCTCGGGCGACGTGTACCGCCCGGCGGCCATCGAGCAGCTCAAGACCGTCACCGCCCAGGCCGGGGCCGAGTGGTTCCCCAGCTCGCCCGAGCAAAAGCCGCTGGACATCGCCTGCGCCGCGCTGGACTACGCCAAGAAGCATTACTTCGATGTGCTGATCGTCGATACCGCCGGGCGCCTGGCCATCGACGAGGTGCTGATGGAGGAAATCAAAGGCCTGCACGCGGCGCTGCAGCCGGCCGAGACGCTGTTCGTCGTCGATGCCATGCAGGGCCAGGACGCGGTGAACACCGCCAAGGCCTTCAGCGAGGCGCTGCCGCTGACGGGCATTGTGCTGACCAAGCTCGATGGCGACTCGCGCGGCGGCGCGGCGCTGTCGGTCAAGCACATCACCGGCGCGCCCATCAAGTTCGCCGGCGTGAGCGAGAAGATCGACGGCATCGAGCTGTTTGACGCCCAGCGCCACGCCGGGCGCATCCTGGGCATGGGCGACATCGTGGCTCTGGTCGAGCAGGTCTCGGCTGGCGTGGACATGCAGGCTGCGCAAAAGCTGGCCGAGAAGGTCAAGAGCGGCGACGGCTTTGACCTGAACGACTTTCTGATGCAGCTGCGGCAGATGAAGCAAATGGGCGGCCTGTCCTCGCTGATCGAAAAGCTGCCCGGCGAGCTGGCCGACAAGGCCGGGCAGGTGGACATGGCGCGCGTGGAAAAGGACGTGCGCCGCAAGGAAGGCATCATCTGCAGCATGACGCCGCAGGAGCGCCGCCGCCCCGAGCTCATCAAGGCCCAGCGCAAAAAGCGCATCGCCGCAGGCGCCGGCGTGCAGGTGCAGGAGGTCAACCGCCTGCTCAAGGAGTTCGAGCAGATGCAAGGTATGATGAAAAAAATGAAGGGCAGCGGCATGCTCAAGATGATGAAAAAGCTCGGCGGCGTCAAAGGCTTGCTGGGCGGTGCTGGCATGCCCAAGCTGCCGTTTTGAGCGTTTGAGCTCAAAGCCCCAGCCGAATCTCCGTGCACAAGCCCCTGCGGGGGCTTTGTCTTTGTTCTTTGTGTCTCTTCGTGCTTTTGCGGCGGCTGCGCGCTGCCGCTGGCCTGAGCAGCCTGCCCGTTTTCTGTGATTGCCATGAACCAGTTTGCACCCATCCGCAAGGCCGTCTTCCCCGTTGCCGGGCTGGGCACGCGCTTTCTGCCCGCCACCAAGGCCGCCCCGAAGGAAATGCTCAACGTGGTGGACAAGCCCATCATCCAGTATGCCGTCGAAGAGGCCTACGCCGCGGGCATCCGCCACATGGTGTTCGTCACCGGCCGCAGCAAGCGCGCCATCGAAGACCATTTCGACACCGCCTATGAGCTGGAAAGCGAGCTGGAGGCCGCTGGCAAGACCGCCTTGCTGGAGCTGGTGCGCAGCGTGCAGCCCAGCGACATGGTGTGCACCTACGTGCGCCAGCCCCGCGCGCTGGGCCTGGGCCATGCCGTGCTGTGCGCCGAGCCGCTGGTGGGCCAGGAGCCCTTTGCCGTGCTGCTGGCCGACGATTTGATGACCGGCAGCAACGGCGGGCCCAATGTGCTGACGCAAATGGTGCAGGCCTACCAGCGCAGCGGCGCCTCGATCCTGGCGGTGCAGCAGGTGCCAGAGGACCAGGTCTCGCGCTATGGCATCGTGGCCGGCACGGCGCTCGATGAGCAGACCACCCGCGTCGAGCGCATCGTCGAAAAACCCCAGCCCGAGCAGGCCCCCTCGCGCCTGGCCGTGGCCGGGCGCTACATCCTCTCGGGCGCGATCTTCGATGAAATCCGCCGGCTGCCCAAGGGCGTGGGCGGCGAGATTCAGCTCACCGACGCCATCGCGCAGCTGCTGCACAGCCAGCCCGTGCATGCGCTGGCCTACGACGGCAAGCGCTACGATTGCGGCAGCAAGGAGGGCTTTTTGCAGGCCACGGTGGAAATGGCCTTGCAGCACCCGCAGGTTGGCGCGTTCTTCCGCGATTACCTGCGCCAGCTGCCGCTGGCTGAACAGCCCGGGCGCTGAGCGCCCTCACCCAAACAAGAGGCCCGCCTGCAATGCTGCAGGCGGGCCTCTTGTTTGGGGCGGGCGTTTTGGGCGTTTTGCAGCCCGGCCCGATCAGTGGTCGTGATCGTGCTTGGACTCAAACGTCAGCGAGGACATCATGCTCACTGTATCGGCCTCGCTCTTGTTGGTGTGGGCGACGCTGTGCTCCACAGCCAGCACGTTGAAGCCCTCGCGCGCCACCTTCAGCTCGGCGCGGCCTTCGGCATCGGTGGTGACTTCGTCGGCATCGTGATCGAAGAAATCGGCGCTGACCTTGGCGCCCGCCAGCGGCTTGCCTTCATAGAGCACCTGCACGCTCAGCTTGTCGCCCTCCTCCAGCTTGGCGGGGTTGACGGCGGGCACGATCTCCAGCGCATAGCCCAGGGCTTTGGCGGGCTCGCGCGCGTTCTGGTAGCTGACCGAGTGCATCACCCCCAGCATGGCTTTTTCCACCTTGGCCGGATCGGCGGCGGCGCTGCGCGGCTGGTTGTGCCATTTGCCGTCCGCCCCCTTGTGCCAGAAGCCGCTGCGCAGCGTGTAACCCAGCACGCCGGGCTTGTCGGCCTCCAGCGTGGCATAGCGCTGCTCGTGCGGCACGACCTTGGCCTGCACGGCATTGCCGCCTTTGTGGGCGCGGGCGTCGATCACTTTGGCTGGATCGTAGGCATCGGTGTCCGATGGCGCATGGCCGTACATCACGGTGCTCTGCCCGTGGATATGGGCCAGCCAGGTGCCGTGCGCCTGTGCTGTGCCGGCAAGCAGGTTGGCCCCAGCCAGCGCCAGTGTGGCCAGGGGCAAACGATGCCAAGTGGTGCGAATCATGCTGAATCCTTTCTTTCAAAGTCGCAGATGAGAATTGATTTCATTCATAATGATGCCTGAAAAATTCCATCGGTTTGCGCTGGCGCGGGCCATTTGCTTTCTTCAAGGATTCCCCACCATGTTCACCACCGCTTTTCGCTCAGGCCCACTGCGTCCACTGGCCTGGGGCCTTTCGCTGGCCTTGCTGCTGGGCGCTGCATCGGCGCTGGCCCATGCACCGCGCCTGAAGTGCCAGCCCGATGGCAGCACGCACGTGCAGTGCGAGGGCGGCTTTTCCGACGGCAGCGATGCCAAGGGTGTGGAAATCTCCGTGCTTTCCTACGAGGACAAGCCGCTGTGGAAGGGCGCGCTGGATGTCCAATCGCGCGTGCGCTTTGAGCGCCCCAAGCAGGACTTCTATGTGCGCTTTGAAGGCGGTGAAGGCCATACGCTGGAAGTCGATCAGGATGACATCCGCTGAGGCCTGCGCGGTGCTGCCCGGCGGCTGCGTGCAGCAGGTGCCGCCAGCCAATGCGCGCCAGGAGGCGCGCTGGGTGCTGGCCACCGCCGCCTTGGTGGTGGCGTGCAGCGCCCTGGTGGTGCTGTGGCACCACCAGCACGGCCCCGGCCACACGGCCTTGCAGGCCCACCGGGTGGATCTGGCGCTGGATCTCTCCGCCGCCGAACAGGGCGCTTACACCGATTTGCAGGCCGTGCTGGATGAATGGCTGGCCGCAGGCGCTGCGCTGCCCCCGCCCGAGCCTGGGCATTGGGCCAGTGAGGGCTGGGCGCCCTTTGCCAATGATTTGGCGGCCCAGCAGCGCGGCCCGCGCCAGTGGGCGCTGCTGCACAGCCAAGGCCGCTATGCCTATCTGGGCATGCCTGTTACTGCCCACAACGCCAGTGCGGCCAGCCACGCGGCGGCGCGTGCCTGGCTTTGGCGCCTGCCCTCAGCCGGGGCCGAAGCTGACGCCAACGTGGTCGATGTGTGGCTGCACGCCCTGCCTGCCCATCCAGCGCCTGCTGCGCTCACCCCCGCCGGGCTGGACGATGCCAGCCTGATCGAGCAAGGCTGGCAACAGGTGGCCGCGCACCTGCACGCGCATTTGCATGGGCAGCCGCAATCGGCGCAGTCCAGCGCACGCGACCATTGAGTCGCCGCCCCAGAGGCAATCCAGCGTCGATCTTCCCTTTCCCCCCTCTTGTTCTGACACAGGCATGAACGCTTTGCCCCCCCACCTCCTTCCTCGTGCGCCACGGGCTGGTGCGCCTGCCATCACCCGCCGCCGTGCCGCCGCCAGCCTGGCCGCGCTGGCCGCCAGCGCCTGTCTGCCTGGCCGCGCCGCCCGTGCGGATCAGCCCATGCGCGTGGGCATCACGCTGCACCCGTATTTCAGCTTCGTCAGCCACATCGTGGGCGATCGCGCCCAGGTGCTGCCGCTGATCGACGCCGGCTTCAACCCGCATGCCTACGAGCCGCGCGCCGAGGACATCAAGCGCATTGGCCAGATGGACGTGGTGGTGCTCAACGCCATCGGCCACGACGACTTCGCCCAGCGCATGATCGCCGCCAGCGACAAGCCGCGCATTCCCACCATCAACGCCAATGCCGACGTGCCGCTGCTGTCCACCATGGCGCTGGGCACGCCGCAGGGCCGGGCGGTGAACCCGCACACCTTCATCTCCATCAGCGCGTCGATGATCCAGGTCAGCACCATCGCGCGCGAGCTGGGCAAGCTCGCGCCCGCGCACGCCGCCTTCTTTGCCGACAACGCCCGCGCCTACAACCGCCGCCTGCGCAAGCTGCGCGCCGATGCGCTGGCCAAGGTCACGCAGGCGCCCGATGCCAGCTTTCGCGTGGCCACCGTGCACGGCGCCTACGACTATCTGCTGCGCGAGTTCGGCCTGGAGGTCAGCGCCGTGGTCGAGCCCGCGCACGGCATGGAGCCCAGCGCCGCCCAGCTCAAGAGCATGGTCGAGCGCATGCGCGCGCAAAACATCCGCGTGCTGTTCGCCGAGCAGGACAACCCCGGCGGCTTCGTGCAGACCCTGGTGCGCGAGACCGGCGTGCGCGTCTACCCGCTCACGCACATCTCGCACGGCCCGTACACGGCCGGCAAGTTCGAGCAGGACATGGCCCACAACCTGAACACCGTGGTGCGCGCCATCCAGGAATCGCGGGGGCCGCGCGCATGAAAGCGCCGATGAAGGCGCCCACGGAGGCCCTGCTGGCCCCGCCCGCCGGCCCGGCCGTGCGGCTGCAAGGCGTGGGCCTGCAACTGGGCGCCACGCGCATCCTGCACGGCATCGACTGGCAGGTGCAGCCCGGCCAGGTGCATGCGCTGGTGGGCCCCAACGGCTGCGGCAAGAGCAGCCTCGTCAAGACCGTGCTGGGCCTGATGCCGCACGCGGGCAGCGTCACCCTGCACTGGCCCGGCGCCACGCCCGGCGTGCTGGCCTACGTGCCGCAGGCCATCGAGTGCGACCGCACCCTGCCCATGACGGTGCAGGACTTCATGGCCTGCATGCTGCAAACACGCCCGCTGTACTGGGGCATCCGCCGCAGCGTGCGCGAGCGCATCGCCGCCGCGCTGGCGCAGGTGGGCATGGCGCACAAGGCTGGCCGACGCATGGGCGATCTCTCCGGCGGCGAGCGCCAGCGCGTGCTGCTGGCGCAGAGCCTGGTGCCGCCGGCGCAACTGGTGCTGCTGGACGAGCCCATGGCCGCGCTCGACCAGGCCGGCATCGCCGTGTTCGAGCGCCTGCTGGCCGCCTGGCGGCAGGCGCGCGCCACCGTGCTGTGGGTGGAGCACGACCTGGGCGCCGTGCGCCGCCTGGCCGACCAGGTCACCGCGCTGCGCCAGGGCCGCCTGCTGTGGAGCCGCCCGCCCGCCGCGCTGCACGACGCCGAGGTGGTGCTGCAATTGTTCGCGCGCCGCGGCCCGGCCAGCGATCGGGCCGACACCGACACCGACACCGACACCGACACCGACACCGAAACGGTTGCGGCTGGGGGCAGCACAGCCCGCACCCCATCCCACACCCCCGCCGAGGAGCTGGCCGCATGATCACGCCCGACCTGCTCGACACCCTGCACCAGGCCCTGCAATCGGGCGTGGCCGCCGGCTGGCTGCCGGCCATGCTGCAATACGGCTTCGTCGTCAACGCGCTGCTGGCCGGCCTGCTGCTGGGGCCGCTGCTGGGCGGCCTGGGCACGCTGGTGGTCGTCAAGCGCTTTGCCTTCTTCTCCGAGGCCGTGGGCCACGCCGCGCTGACCGGCATCGCCATCGGCATCATGCTGGGCGAGCCGCCGGCCAACCCCTACGGCAGCCTGTTCGGCTTTTGCATCCTGTTCGGCCTGCTGCTGAACTACCTGCGCGGGCGCACCGGCCTCTCGCCCGACACGCTGATCGGCGTGTTCCTGGCCGTCTCGCTGGCGCTGGGCTCCAGCCTGCTGCTGCTGCTGGCCGCGCGCATCAACATCCACATCCTGGAGAACGTGCTGTTCGGCTCCGTGCTCACCGTCGATGGGCGCGATCTGAGCGTGCTGCTGGTCATCACCGCGCTCACCCTGGCCGCGCTGCACCGCAGCTACAACCAGGCCATGCTGGCGAGCTTTCACGCCCCGCTGGCGCAGGCGCGCAAGCTGCCCGTGCAGTGGCTGGACTACCTGTTCGTGATGCTGGTCACGCTGGTTACCGTGGCCGCCGTCAAGGTCATCGGCGCCATCCTCGTGGGCGCGCTGCTGGTCATCCCCGCCGCCGCCGCCCGGCTGCTGGCGCACTCCATGCGCAGCTTCTTCTGGCTGACCGTGGCCTTTGCCAGCGCCTGCACCCTGGTGGGCATCGCCGTGCCCGTGGCGCTGGACATCCCCGTGCCCTCCGGCGCCGCCATCATCCTCTGCGCCGGCGCGCTGTTCACCCTGGCCGTGCTGCTGCGCCTGCGCGTGGCGCAACCGGCGCTGTAGCGCGCCGCCCCACCCGCTGCCCTTCATGCCACGCCCACGCCGCCTGCCTGAAAGACCCGCCATGCCCCTGCCACGCCCCCGCTTGCTCGCCCTGACCACTCTGGCCGCCCTGGCCTCGGCCCTACTCGCAGCGCCTGCCCAGGCCGCCAACGCGGCAGCCAGTCCGGCAGCCAGCGCCCCCGCCAACGCATCCGCCGCAGCCCCAAGCGCCAGCCCCGCCGCAGCGCCTGCCGCCGCCCCGCTGCGCGTGCTGGCTGCCCACCCCGTCGTGCACGGCCTGGCCCAGCAACTGCTGCAAGGCAGCGGCATCGAGCTGCTGCGCATGGCCCCCGCGCGCCTGCCCGCCAACCGCCTGCCCGCCTACCTGGCCGGGCGCGGGCAGGACGAACTGCTGGCTGCCGCCGCGCAGGCGCAGGCCGCGCTCACGCTGCGCTCCATCTGGCCCGATGACCAGCTCTACCCGCTGGCGCGGCGCGCCAACATCCGCATCGTGGAAATCGACGTGGCCCACCCCATCGAAGGCGACCTGCCCGGCGTAACCCTGCCCGCCCGCCAGGGCGATCAGGGCGATGCCACTGGCCACACCGCCGCCAGCGTGCTGAACAACCCGCCCTGGCAAGACAGCGCCAACCTGGCCCGCATGGCCACGCTCATGGCCGATGCACTGGCGCGCCTGGCGCCCCAGGCCGCGCCGCGCCTGCAAGCCAACCTCGCCGCCATCCAGCAACGCCTGCAACAGGCCGAAGCCCAGGCCAGCCGCGCCCTGGCCCAGGCCAGCGATGTCTCCGTGCTGCTGCTATCGCCCCGCATGCAGGCCCTGGCCACCGCCTTGCAACTGGAGGCCGTGCCCTGGCAAGCCCCGGAAAAAGACGACGAACTGCCCAAAGCCTTGGCCCAAGCCCTGGCACGCGAGAAACCACGCGCCGTGCTGGCCCACGCCGCCCCTGACGAGGCCGTGGCCCAGGCCATTGCCGCCAGCGGCGCGCAGCTGGTGGTGCTCAGCGAAAGCGCCCCCGACCCCGTGGCCGCGCTGGCCGAGGCCATGCAGGCCGTGGCCCAGGCTTTGAGCGCGCCTTGAACGCACCCTGGCACCCTGAACCCCTGCCCAAATCCAGGGCGCGCAGCGCAGGTTTGAAGCGGCTGCAGCGCCAGCCACAGGCACGCACGGCAGCGCCGGCCAACATCGGCGCGCCGCACAAGGGGCGCGGATAATAGCGGGCTTTGTGTTTTGCCTTCTGATGCCATGACCACTACTGCCGACACCCTGCTTTCGCAACTTCAGGCCATCGTCGGGGCCGAGCACGCCCGGCAGGGCGGCGACCTCAGCGCCTGGGAGCAGGACTGGCGCCAACTGGCCAAGGGCCGCGCGCTGGCGGTGGTCTCGCCGGCCAATACCGAGCAAGTTGCCGCCATCGTGCAAGCCTGCGCGGCGGCCAAAAAGGCGGGCCTGGGCGTGTCCATCGTGCCCCAGGGCGGCAACACCGGGCTGGTGCTGGGCAGCACGCCCGACGACTCCGGCATGCAAGTGGTGCTCAGCCTGCGGCGCATGAACAGCGTGCGCGCCATCGACCGGCACAACCTCTCCATCACGGTGGACGCCGGCTGCATCCTGCAAAACGTGCAAGAGGCCGCCGCCGCCCAGGGCCTGCTGTTCCCCCTGAGCCTGGCGGCCGAAGGCAGCTGCGTCATCGGCGGCAACCTGGCGGCCAACGCCGGCGGCACGCAGGTGGTGCGCTACGGCAACACGCGCGAGCTGTGCCTGGGGCTGGAGGTGGTGACCGCCGATGGCCAGATTTGGCACGGCCTCTCGGGCCTGCGCAAGAACAACACCGGCTACGACCTGCGCCATTTGATGATCGGCAGCGAGGGCACGCTGGGCATCATCACCGCCGCCACCATGAAGCTCTACCCCCAGCCCGCCGCCGTGTGCTGTGCCTGGCTGGCCGTCGATTCGCTGCAAAGCGCCGTTGCCCTGCTGGCGCTGGCGCAGCAGCACCTGCACTCGGGCCTGACCGGCTTTGAAACCATGGAGAGCGACGCCCTGCGCCTGGTGGAAAAACACATGCCGCACATGCGCATGCCCATCGACGTGGCCGCAGGCCAGGCCTTCGTGCTGCTGGAATACTCCGACGACGAAAGCGAAGACCGCGCCCGCGCGCGCCTGGAGGGCCTGCTCGAAGCGGCCTTCGAAGCCGAGCTGCTGACCGACGGGGCCGTGGCGCAAAACCTGGATCAGGCCCAGCGCATGTGGGACATCCGCGAGCACATCACCCTGGCCCAGGCCGCCGAGGGCCTGCACCTCAAGCACGACATCTCCGTGCCCACCTCCAGCATCCCCGCCTTCGTGCAGCGCGCCAAAGAGGCTTTGCAGCAGGCGCTGCCCGGCGCGCGCGTCATCAACTTCGGCCACCTGGGCGACGGCAACCTGCACTTCAACGTGCAAGCGCCCGAAGGGGCCGATCCGCGCCAGTTTGTCGATACCTGCCAGCACCAGGCCGAAGCCGCCATTTACGACTGCGTGGCCGCGTTTGACGGCTCCTTCTCCGCCGAGCACGGCGTAGGCCGCCTCAAGCGCCACGACCTGGCGCGCTACAAAGACCCCGTGGCCCTGGGCATGATGCGCGCCATCAAAACCGCGCTGGATCCGCTCAACCTGCTCAACCCCCACGCCTTGCTGCCCGATGCGGCGGCCTGAGGCCAAGGCCCAGCCCAACCGCCTTGCACACAGCCCTCTTGCCATGCCAACGCCCCCGCCCTCCGACCAATACGAAACCCTGCTGCGCCATGTGTTCGAGCACGGCACGCCCAAGGCCGACCGCACCGACACGGGCACGCGCAGCGTGTTCGGCTACCAGATGCGCTTTGATCTGGCGCAGGGCTTTCCGCTGGTGACGACCAAGAAAGTCCACCTCAAATCCATCATCTACGAGCTGCTGTGGTTTCTGCGCGGCGATGGCAATGCGCGCTGGCTGCAAGAGCGCGGCGTGACGATTTGGGACGAATGGGCCGATCCGCAAACGGGCGATCTCGGCCCGGTCTATGGCGTGCAGTGGCGCAGCTGGCCCACGCCCGATGGCCGCCACATCGACCAGATCGCCCAGGTCATCGAGACGCTGAAACACAACCCCGATTCGCGCCGCATCATCGTCAGCGCCTGGAACGTGGCCGAGCTGGAGCGGATGGCGCTGATGCCCTGCCATGCCTTCTTCCAGTTCTATGTGGCCGACGGGCGCCTGTCCTGCCAGCTCTACCAGCGCAGCGCCGATTTGTTTCTGGGCGTGCCCTTCAACATCGCCAGCTATGCGCTGCTCACGCACATGGTGGCGCAGCAAACGGGCTTGCAGGCGGGCGATTTCATCTGGACGGGCGGCGACTGCCACATCTACGACAACCACACCGAGCAGGTGCAACTGCAGCTGAGCCGCACGCCCTACCCATATCCGCAACTGCACATCGCACGCCGGCCTGCGTCGATCTTCGATTACGCCTATGAGGATTTCGAAGTGCGCGGCTACCAGCACCACCCGGCCATCAAGGCCCCGGTGGCGGTGTGAGCAGGGCGGTGTGAGCAGAGCGCGCAAATCCGCTCTTGCTGAGAGCAGTTTCGATTCTTATGAAGACATTTCCTGCAAGCGCCGCTGGTTTTCGTCACACCCGCGAAGGCGGGTGTCCAGTTGCGACGCTGACAGGGGCGACGCTGACGGGGCGGCGCTGCCATTGGCCAATCCCCGCTCGTGCGCAAGGCTGGCGCTGGATGCCCGCCTTCGCGGGCATGACGAGAGTTGCTTGCGAGATGGCGATGCCAGTCGGCGGCCAGGCTTGGATGTGTCAACGTTCGAGAAGAATTCACGCTAAGCGCCGCGCGCAGAGATTTTGAACAGGCGCTGCGGGCTTGCTCAGCGCGCTGCGCTGGCGCTGTGCGCCAGGCGGCACATTTGCATGCCCAGGCGTTGCAGGGCGGCGGGCGCGTCTTGCGGCCAGGCCGGGTGCTTCAGGCCCTTGCAGATGCCATCGACCACGTGCGCCGATTGCAGCAGCCGCGCCAGCGCGGGCAGGCGCAGCCTGGGCAGCAGGCGTTCGAGCAGTTTTTCCTTCGGGCCCCAGGCGCGCGCCAGGCGCAGCGCTTGCGGCATGGGCGCGCCCTCGTCCAGCGCCTGGCGGGCGCGGTACAGGCTGAGGATGTCGCCGGCCAGCACGCTGTGCAGGCGCACGGCGGCTTCGCCCTCGGCCAGCAAGGCGGCCAGCACGCGCTGGCTGCGCAGGGCCTGGCCGGACAGAATCGCCTCGGACAAATCCTGCAGGCTGTAGCGCGCCACGTTGAGCACGCTGGCCTCGATCTGCTCGCGCGAGAGCACGCCCGGCGGGTAGAGCAGGCCCAGCTTTTGCACCTCCTGGTGCGCCGCCATCAGATTGCCCTCGACGCATTCGGTGAAGAAGGCCAGGGTTTGCAGCCCATCCTCGCCGCTGGCCACGCTCTGGCCCTGGGCCTTGAGGCGCTGCGCCAGCCAGGCGGGCATGTCGCGCCGCGCCACGGGGTCGATGCGCAGCACCACGCCCGCTTGCTCCATGGCGGCAAACCAGGGCGTTTGCTGCATGCTGCGATCGGCGCGCGGCAGCAGCACGATCAGCAAGGTGGCATCGGCGCTGGGGCCGCTGGCGGCGGCCTGCTCGGCCAACTGCTGCAGCACCTGCGCGCCTTCCTTGCCGGGCTTGCCGGTGGGCAGGCGGATTTCGACGATCTGCCGCTGGGCAAACAGGCTTTGGCTGGCGCTGGCGGCCAGCACCTGCGACCAGTCGAACTGGGTGGCCGAGCCGACGAAGGCGCTGCGCTCGGTAAAGCCCTGGGCGCGCGCCGCTGCGCGCAGCGCGTCCAGCGCCTCCTGTTCCAGCAGCGGCTCGTCACCGTGCAGAACGTACAGCGGCGCCAGCCGCTGCGTGAGGTGCTGGGGCAGTTGCGATAGGGTCAGGGCGGGCATAGGTCAGGCGTGGTCGGGCCGGGTGTGCAGGGCCGGGCAAAGGCAGGCGCACTATACCTGCGGCATGGGGGGCGGCTGTGCAAAGCATGTTTGCAGCGGGCGCGCATGGGGCGGCGTGGTTGCTGTGCCGGGCGCACGGATTTTGGGCCACTGGCCTGACAGCGCTTGGCTTTGCGCCATGGGGTTTGTCGTATAACCGCGCCTGTTTTGCGCCTTGCGGCAGGCCAGTCAAGCCCCACGGAGCAGGCATTTCACACATTTCAAGGAGCACATCGTCATGCAGGCTTCAGCACAGTTTCTCGCCCAACTGGGCATGGCCTGGCCCATCATCCAGGCGCCCATGGCCGGGGTGGCCACGCCGCAGCTGGCGGCGGCGGTGTCCAATGCCGGCGGGCTGGGCTCGCTGGGCCTGGGCGCCAGCACTGCGGCGCAGGCCCAGCAGATGATCGAGCACACGCGCGCCCTGACGGCGCGGCCTTTCAGCGTCAACGTGTTTTGCCACCGCCCGGCGCGGCGCGATGCGGCGCGCGAGGCGCGTTGGCTGGCCCATCTGGCACCGCTGTTCGCGCAGGCAGGCGCGGCCGCGCCGCAGGGCTTGAGCGAGATCTACCGCAGCTTTATGGAAGATCAGGACATGCTGCAAATGCTGCTGGTGCAGCGCCCGGCGGTGGTCAGCTTTCACTTTGGGCTGCCGCCGGATGCTTGCATCCAGGCCTTGCACCAGGCCGGCATCCGACTGCTGGCCACGGCCACCAGCGTGCAGGAGGCTCAGGCCATTGAGCAGGCCGGGCTCGATGGCATCGTCGCCCAGGGCATCGAGGCTGGCGGGCACCGGGGCGTGTTCGACCCGCAGGCGCCCGATGAGTGCCTGAGCACGGCCGTGCTGCTGCGGCAACTGGTGCGGCGCAGCCGGCTGCCGGTGGTGGCCGCCGGCGGCATCATGGATGCGGCCGGGGTACAGGCGGCGCTGGCGCTGGGCGCCGCCGCCGTGCAGCTGGGCACGGCCTTCATTCTGTGTCCGGAGTCGGCCGCGAATGCGCGTTACCGCGCCGATCTGCAATCGCCGCGCGCTGCGCAGACGCGGCTGACGGCGGTGCTCTCGGGCCGCCCGGCGCGCGGCATCGCCAGTGCCTTCATGGCCTATGGCCAGGCCCCCGATGCCCCGCTGCCGCCCGATTACCCGCTGGCCTACGATGCGACCAAGCAATTGCTCGCTGTCATGGCCCGCCTGCCCGAGCACTGGCAGGGCAGCTCGGCCGCGTTGCAAGAGGCGGCCCAGCAGGCCGCGCCCCACTGGGCCGGGCAGGGCGCGCCGCTGGCCCAGGCCCTGCCGGCGGCCGAGCTGGTGGCGCAATTGACGCAGGGCCTGCGCCCGCTGGCCTGAGGGCCGAGGGGGCCAGTCCTCTAAGCCCTTGCGCCGAGACTTTGAGCAGGCTCTTACAGCGTCAGCACGCCCCGCGCCAGCAGCACGGCCGCCAGCGGGATGGGGGCCATGAGATGGGCTTGCAGCATCAGCCAGCGGCGTGTGCGGCGCAGCTCTTCGGCACTGGGCAGGGCGCCTGTGTGCTGCAGGCTGGCGTGCCAGGCGGCGATGCGCCGGTGTGCCTGCCAGCCGCACCAGCCCATCAGCGCGAACAGGGCCAGCTTGGCGTGCAGCAGTGGCTGGCTCCAGAGCCAGGCGGCGTCCTTGATGCCCAGGTGGATGCGCGCCAGGCCAGTGAGCAACACGGCCAGGGTGCAGGCCAGCACCCAGCGATCGAGGATGCGCAGGCGCTGCAGGGCGGCGGCGTTGGCCCATTGCGGGCGGCACAGCACGGCCATGGCGGTGATGAAGGCGGTCAGGCCGAGGATGACCGAGAGGTGTGCGAAGGCCAGCAGGGATTCGAGCATCATGGCGGTGTGGGCAAAGGCATGGCGCGCTGCCGAGCGGCGGCGACTCGGTAGCGGGCGAGAGGGCCTGTGCAACGGCGCTCAGCCGGCGCTGCGCAGCGCCTGCAGCAGCAAATCGTGGATGCCGCCGAAGCTGCCGTTGCTCATGCAGACGATGTGGTCGCCCGGCTGTGCGGCGCTGGCGATGGCTTGCACCAGGGTCTGGAGCTGTTCGTGGGCCTGGGCCTTGGGGCCCAGCGGCGCGAGCGCGGCGGCCACGTCCCAGCCCAGTTGCGGGTTGTAGGCGAAGACCAGGTCGGCCACTTGCAGCGCTGCGGGCAGTTGCGCGGCCATGGTGCCCAGTTTCATGGTGTTGCTGCGCGGCTCGAACACGGCCAGCACGCGCTGGCCGGCGGGCAGGCTGCGGCGCAGGCCGTCGAGCGTGGTGGCGATGGCGGTGGGGTGGTGGGCGAAGTCGTCATAGACCTGCACGCCGCGCGCGCTGCCGCGCAGCTCCATGCGGCGGCGCACGCTTTCGAAGCGCGCCAGCGCGTGCGCGGCATCGGCCACGGGCACGCCCACGTGTTCGGCGGCGGCGATGGCCGCCAGGGCGTTGAGCTGGTTGTGGCGGCCGCTGAGCGCCCATTGCACCTGGCCGAGCGCCTGCCCATCGCGGCAGACGCTGAAGTGCTGGTCGCTGCCCTGGGCGGTGAGGCTGTGCTGCGCCAGCGCGGCCGGGGCGTGCGCGCCGGGCTGGCCGAAGCCGCGCAGCTCGCTCCACAGGCCTTGCTGCAGCACGCGGGCGAGGTTGGCGTCCTCGGCATTGCAGAGGATGCGGCCCTGGCCGGGCACGGTGCGGATCAGGTGGTGGAACTGGCGCTCGATGGCGGCCAGGTCGTCGAAGATGTCGGCGTGGTCGAACTCCAGGTTGCCCAGCACCAGGGTGCGCGGGCGGTAGTGCAGGAACTTGCTGCGCTTGTCGAAGAAGGCGGTGTCGTATTCGTCGGCCTCGATGACGAAGCAATTGCGCTGGCCGGGCGGCGCGGCGCGCCCAGGCCGGGCGGAGATGCCGAAGTTCTGCGCGATGCCGCCGATCAGAAAGCCCGGCTCCAGGCCGTTGGCCTGCAGGATCCAGGCGAGCATGGAGGCGGTGCTGGTCTTGCCGTGCGTGCCGGCCACGGCCAGCACGTGGCGCCCGGGCAGGATGTGCTCGGCCAGCCACTGCGGGCCGCTGGTGTAGGGCAGGCCCTGGTCGAGGATGGCTTCCATCAGCGGGTAGCGCGGCCTGCCATCGGCCAGGCGCGCGCGGCCGACGACGTTGCCGATGACGTAGCAATCGGGCGCCAGGGCGGTTTGTGCGGGGTCGTAGCCTTCGATGAGTTCAATGTCCAGCGCGCGCAGCTGCTCGCTCATCGGTGGGTAGACCTGGGCATCGCAGCCGGTGACGGTGTGGCCGCAGGCCTTGGCCAGCGCGGCCACGCCGGCCATGAAGGTGCCGCAGATGCCGAGGATGTGGATGTGCATGGTGCTGCTCAGGCGCCGGTGGCGAAGCTGTCGATGTCCAGGCCGTCGAGCTGGTAGTTCTGCGGCCCGCGCGTGGCGATCTTGCGCGCGGCCACTTCATTGCCCAGGCGGGCGCACTGCGTCAGCGACCAGCCGCGCTCCAGCCCGTACAGCAGCGCCGCGCGCCAGGCATCGCCGCAGCCGGTCGGGTCCAGCGGGTGCTGTACTTCCAGCGCGGGGATGCGGGTTTTCTCGCCCTGCACCCAGATGTCGCAGCCCTGCGCGCCCAGGGTGACGATCAGGCCTTGAACCTGGTGCGAGATGTCCTTGAACGACAGGCCGGTGCGCTCGACCAGCAACTGGCCTTCGTAGTCGTTGACGGTCACCCAGCTGGCCTGGCTGGCGAGCTGGCGCAGCTCGGCGCCGCTGAACATGGGCAGGCCCTGGCCGGGGTCGAACACCCAGGGCAGGCCCAGGGCGCTGAGCTGCTGGGCGTGGCTGAGCGTGGCCTCGCGCCCGTCGGGCGAGAGGATGGCCAGCTTGACCTGCTCGGGCAGTTGCCCGATCTCGTTCTTGTGGGCCTGGGCCATGGCGCCGGGGTGGAAGGCGGTGATCTGGTTGTTGTCCAGGTCGGTCATGATCATGGCCTGGGCGGTGTAGGTCTCGGGCAGTTGCATCAGGTAGCGGCAGTCGATGCCCAGCTCGCGCAGGCGCTGCAGGTAGTCGTTGCCGTCCTGGCCGATGGTGGCCATGGGCAGGGGCTGGCCGCCCAGCAGCTGCAGGCCATAGGCGATGTTGCCGGCGCAGCCGCCGTAGTCGCGGCGCAGGGTGTTGACCAGGAAGGACAGGTTCAGGATGTGCAGCTGATCGGGCATGATCTGCTGCGCGAAGCTGCCTTCGAAATTCATGATGGTGTCGAATGCCATCGAACCACATACCAGGATGGCCATCGTCGATTCCTTTCTAGCGAAGAGGTGGTGGGGTGGGCCGGCACGGGGGCGGCCTGCGGCGTCGCCGGGTCAGGGCGAGGCCGGATAGAAGATCTGCAGCTGGTAGTCGGTCACGGCCTGTGCGTACTGGCTCAGGCGTAGGGTTTGGCGGCCTTGCCAGCTTTGGCCAGGGGCGATTTCCATGGGGGCGTCGGCCAGATCGGCGGGCGAGAGCGGGCGGCGAATCAGTGTGTTGCCGCCATGGTCGCGCAGGCTCAGCCACAGGTGTGGCGTTCGCAGCCAGAGCTCGCTGGGGTTGCGCACCGTCCACGACAGGGTGAAGACGTCGTCGCCTTCGGCCTGGAAGGTGGAGCCATCGAGCACCAGGCGCTCGATGGCGCGCAGCGGCGCCACGGTGCAGCCCAGCAGCTCGCACAGCGACTGCATGCGCGCTTTCATGGCCGGGCTGGTGGCGGCGATGCGGTCGCGCTGGTGCAGCACGACCTGCAGCGCCAGCGCCAGCGCCAGCGCAGCGGCGAGCAGGCCCAGCGCGGCCTTGACGCCGGGGTGCGACCAGAAGGCCTGGCGCGCGGCCTGGCGCACGAAGTTCAGCTCCTGGGTTTCGCTGAAGGCGGTGCGGTAGACCTCGCGCAGCGATTCATCGGCGTCTGCGCGCAGCGCGTCGTCCAGATCGGTCAGGCGCTTTTCCCGCCGGGCGGAGCCCTTCTTGGTGGCCGGGCCTGCGCTGCCTGTCAGGCCGCTGGGCTGGCCGGAGGCAGGCAGGCTGCTGGGCGCGGCGCTGTCGGCAGGCTCCTGGCTTTTCTTGCGCAGCGTGGCGGAGGCCGGGCTGCTGGCGCTGCCGGCCTTGGCGCCGCTGCGCGGCTTGCGCGATGCGCTCTTGCCGGGCGCGGCTGGCTGCTGGGGGCCGGTGGGCGTGGCAGCTGGTGTGGTGGCCGGTGTGGTGGTCGGCTCGGGGGCGGGTGTTTTGTCCACCAGCACGGCTGGGGCCAGCACGATGGCGCCGGCGGGCACGTCGGCCGCAGGGCTGCTGGGCGCGTGGCCGTCGGGCTCGGGCGTGGCGGGGCCGCCGTCTGCACCGTCTGTACCGTCTGCATGCTGGGCCTGGGCGGCCGACTGCATGGCCTGCCAGCGCTCGAGCTCTTTCTGGAAAGCGTCGATGTGGCTGTCGTCGCCGTCGGCAGCGGGCGCTGGCGCGCTGGCGTTTTGCGCAGCCGGGTTTTCTGCAGGCGGCGGGCTGCTGTCGAATGCGGCGTCCGGCAGATCGGCCAGGGCCACGGCCTCGATCAGCTCGACATCGGCGGCGTCCAGTTGCTGCTCGGCAAATGGCGGCTCGGCAAAGGGCTGTTCGGCGGGCGCCTGGGCAAGCGGCTCGGCAAGCGATTCGACCAATGGGGCGGGCGTGGCCGCTGCGCTGTCCGGCGCCTGGGAGGCGGGCTTTTCGGCATCCGCATCGGCATCGGCCTCTACATCGGCATCGGCCCCCGCATCGGATGCGGCAGCGGGCGGCGTGTCGGCCGGGCTGGATGGGGAGAAGGTTTCCGACAGCTCCTTGAGCCAGCGCTCGGTGGGGCGCTCGGTAGGGCGCTCGATGATGGGCTCGGCCTCGTCGGCCAAGGGCGATTCGCCATGCTGGCCCGCAGCGGGCGGGGGGGCGCTTGTCCTGGCCCCGTCGCCCTCTCCCTCTGGTGCTGTGCTGGGGGCTTGTGCTGCTTCTGTTGCTTGCGGCGTGGCTGCTGCTGCGGCTGGCGATGGGCCCTGGCCGCTGGGCAGGGCCTCTTCGGTGGCGCGCTCCGGCTGGGCAGGGTTGGCGAGTGCAGCGTCAGGCTGGCTGGGGTCGGCCTGGCCCTGGTCTTGGGCGGCGACCTGCTCGCCATCCTGCTCGGCCACCAGATGCTGGGTGGCATCAAAAATGTGGTGACAACGCCCGCAGCGCACCCAGCCTTGCGAGGCGTGCAACTGGTCTGCAGAGACCTTGAAGCGGGTCGCGCAGGTTGGGCAGCGGGTGACGGATGACATGCGGGCGGGGCAGGGATGGCAAAGGCCCGTATTGTGCCCGAGAGTGGCGCGTGCAAAGGGCTCTGGCGCCGCCGCGCGCCAAGGTGGGGAAGGGGCGCGCGCCCCAGGCAATGAATTGCTCGGCCGGCCCTGTGCCGGCGCGTGAGTGGGAGGTCAGGCTGGCCGTTGTGCGGTCATCAGAATCCAGCCGTCCTGCGTGTCGGCCACTTGCAGCGCCAGCCAGGGGGCGTAGGCCTGTTGCAGCAGCTCGGCCTGGCGCTCGAGGATGCCGGCCAGCACCAGGTGGCCGCCGGGGGCGACGTGGCCGCACAGCAGCGGCGCCAGCACCTGCAGCGGGTTGGCCAGGATGTTGGCAAGCACGACGTGGTAGCGCTGGCTGCTGATGATGTCGGGCAGGCCGCAGCGCAGGGCGACCTGGTTTTTCTCGGCATTGCTGGCCGTGGCGGCAATGGCGGCTTCGTCGATGTCCACGGCATCGACGGGGTTGGCGCCGAACTTGGCCGCGGCAATGGCCAGGATGCCCGAGCCGCAGCCGTAGTCCAGCACGCTGCGCTGGGTCAGGGCCTGGCCGGTTTCGTGCTGGGCGGCCAGCCAGCGCAGGCACATGCGGGTGGTGGGGTGCGTGCCGGTGCCAAAGGCCATGCCCGGGTCGAGCGCGATGCTGGTGCGCGCCTGGCTGGGCACTTCATGCCAACTGGGCACGATCCAGAAATCGGGCGTGATGTCCACGGCGCTGAACTGCGCCTGGGTGAGGCTGACCCAGTCCAGATCGGGCACTTCCTCCAGGCCTTGCAGTTGGCAGCCGGCGTAGAAGTCCTGCAGCGCCAGCAACTGCTGCGCCTCGTGGGCCTGTTGCCGCTGGCTGAACAGGGCGCTGACGGTGCTGCGCAGCCAGGCCTGGCGCTCGGGCTCCATGCCCGGTTCGCCAAACAGCGCCTGCTCGGCCTCGGTCTGGGCGTCGGCGTCTTCGACGGAGACGCTCAGTGCGCCCAGGGCGTCAAGCGCTTCACTGATGGTTTCGACCCGCTCTTGCGGGCACAGCAGGGTCAGGGCGTACATACAGAGGTACGGGCAAGTGGAGGGCAGTGTGGCGCGGCCAAGGCCGAGCCCGGCGTTCAGGGGCGTGTGGCGTGTTGCTCGAGCCACTTTTCCAGGTAGTGGATGTTGGTGCCGCCAGCGATGAAGTTGGCGTCCAGCAGCAGCTCGCGGTGCAGCGCGATGTTGGTCTTGATGCCTTCGACGATGGTCTCCATCAGGGCGCTGCGCATGCGCGCCAGGGCCTGGTCGCGGCTGTCGCCATAGACGATGAGCTTGCCGATCATCGAGTCGTAGTTGGCCGGCACGGTGTAGCCGGAGTACATGTGCGAGTCCACGCGCACGCCCGGCCCGCCCGGGGCATGCCAGGTGCTGACCTTGCCCGGCGAGGGGGTGAATTTGTATGGGTCCTCGGCATTGATGCGGCATTCGATGGCGTGGCCGCGCAGCTGGATGTCCTTTTGCGCAAAGGGCAGTTTTTCGCCTGCGGCCACGAGGATTTGCGTCTTGACGATGTCGATGCCGGTGATCATCTCGGTGACCGGGTGCTCGACCTGCACGCGCGTGTTCATCTCGATGAAATAGAACTCGCCGTTTTCGTACAGGAACTCGAAGGTGCCCGCGCCCCGGTAGCCCAGGCGCTTGCAGGCGGCGGCGCAGCGCTCGCCGATCTTCTCGATCAGGCGGCGCGGGATGCCAAAGGCCGGGGCCTCCTCGATGACTTTCTGGTGGCGGCGCTGCATGGAGCAATCGCGCTCGCCCAGGTGCACGGCGTTCTTGTGGGTATCGGCCAGCACCTGGATCTCGATGTGGCGCGGGTTCTCCAGGAATTTCTCCATGTACACGGCCGGGTTGCCGAAGGCCGCCTGCGCCTCGCTCTTGGTCATCTGCACCGCGCCCAGCAGGGCGGCCTCGGTGTGCACCACGCGCATGCCGCGCCCGCCGCCGCCGCCAGCGGCCTTGATGATCACCGGGTAGCCGATCTGGCGCGCGATGGCGCGGATCTCGGCCGGGTCGCTGGGCAGCTCGCCCTCGGAGCCGGGCACGCAGGGCACGCCCGCCTTGATCATGGCCTGCTTGGCCGAGACCTTGTCGCCCATGATGCGGATGGATTCGGCCGTCGGTCCGATGAAGGCAAAGCCGCTTTTTTCCACGCGCTCGGCAAAGTCGGCGTTCTCGCTGAGAAAGCCGTAGCCGGGGTGGATGGCCTGGGCGTCGCTGACCTCGGCGGCCGAGATGATGGCGGGCATTTGCAGGTAGCTCTGGCTGGCTGGCGCAGGGCCGATGCAAATGGCCTCGTCGGCCAGGCGCACGTACTTGGCGTCGCGGTCGGCCTCGGAATACACCATGACCGATTTGATGCCCAGCTCACGGCAGGCGCGCTGGATGCGCAGGGCAATTTCGCCGCGGTTGGCGATCAGGATTTTCTTGAACATGCGGGAAGTCTCGTGTGCATGGGGCCGGCCCGGCTGCGCCGCATTGCGTCAGTTGGCACAGCCTCGGACGGCGGCGTGGCTGCGGCCTGGTTCAAGCGTGCCCTGGCGCAGTCTTGGGCGGATGGGCAAATCCACAGTGGCCGATGGCCATGCCCGAGCGAAGGCGGTGCGGCCAGCGCAAGCGCCATGCAGCGCGGCCTTCACTGGGCAATGGCCGGTCATTCGATGATGAACAGCGGCTGGCCGTATTCGACGGCCTGGCCGTTCTCCACCAGGATTTGCTTGATCGTGCCGGAGCGATCGGCCTCGATCTCGTTGAGGATTTTCATCGCCTCGATGATGCAGACGATCTGGCCTTCCTTGACCTGGGTGCCGACCTCGACGAAGGCATCGGCCGTGGGGTTGGGCGCGCGGTAGAAGGTGCCGACCATCGGCGCGGTGATGCTGGCGCCTGCGGCGGCGGCCGGGGCGGCTGCGGCGGGGGCAGCGGCCTCTTGTTGCGCGGCGCTGGCTGCGGGGGCGATGGCCGTCAGCGCCGGCGCGGCCGCTGCCACGGGCGCGGGCACGAACACGGGGGCGCCGCCCTTGACGATGCGCACCTTGCCCTCGGCTTCGGTGATTTCCAGCTCCGTCACATTCGATTCGGACACCAGGTCGATCAGAGTCTTCAGTTTCCTCAGATCCATAGGGTTTCGGGCTCCAGATAAAAGCAGGCCGCCTTGGAAATCTTGATTTCGATTTCTTGCGGCAAATAGCAGAAATTTGCTGCTATTTTACGCTAACTTTCAGTAAAAGTTAAAAATTGTTGGGTGATATGCAGGTGTCGGTGTTCGCCTGCGCATGGCCGGCGGCGCGCGCCATGCGCGCGGCAGAACCCGGCATTCTACGGCCAATGTCCGTGCACCGCCTGGCCGGCAGATGCGCTGCCATGGGGCCTGCGCCGATGGCAGGCGGGCCTGCTCACGCCAGCAGGCTTTGCCATTGCTGCAGGTCGGCCGGCTCGATCTGGCCCAGTTTGCGCGCCCGGATCTGGCCCTGGGCGTTGGCCAGCACCGTCAGCGGCAGGCCGCCTGTGCCGCCCAGGGCGCGCGCCAGCGCCATGCCCTGGCCGCCGCCGGCGATGCCGATGGGGAAATCCAGCGCCATGCGCTGGGCAAAGCGCTGCACGTTGGGCAAGGTATCGACGGCAATGCCGACGACGGCCCAATCGGGCCGCTGGCGCTGCCATTGGTTCAGCAGCGGCAGCTCCTGCACGCAGGGGGCGCACCAGGTGGCCCAGAAATTGAGCAGCAGCGGGCGGCCCAGGTAGTCGCGCAGCGCCAGTAGGTGGCCGTCGAGCCGGGGCAGGGCGATGGACCACAGCGCGGCCTCGGCGGCGCTGTGGCGCTGCCGCAGCCAGCCCCAGTAGCCGCCAGCGCCGGCGGCGGCCAGTGCCAGGCCGCCACCCCAGAGCAGCCATTGGCGGCGCCCCGGCCCCTGAGCTGCGCCATGCCCATCATGGGCGGGCGAAGATGTGGGTGAAGAGGCAGGCACAGGGCTGGGGGCGGGGGCAGGAGTCTTCATGGCGCGGGCGATTGTGGCATGGCGCTGGCCCCAGTCATGCGGGCCTGCAAGGCCTGCAGCGTGCCGCGCGGCGCCTGGCCGTCGGCATCGGCCTGCAGCGCGCCGCGCAGAGCCTGGCTGGGGTTGTTCCACAGGCACAGCAGCACCTGCGGTTGCAGTGCGGGGTGTTGCGCTGCCACGTGCAGGCCCAGCACCTCGGTGGGCTGGCCGCCCAGGCCTTTGGCTTCCTGGGTGTCGAAGTCCAGCCCGTGGTTGAGCAGCCAGATGGGCAGGGCCTTGCTGTCGTCGCAGAACAGCTGCAGGTGAATCGGGCTCCAGTGCGTGGCCGTGCCGCTCCAGACGGCGCCGCCCAGCAGCGGCTTGAACTCGGCCAGTTGCTGCATCCAGTGCGCGGCGATCTCGCGCAGGGCCTGAAGCACCTGGGGCTGGGTGTCGGCGTGAAACAGCGCGATGTGCTCGCGCACCGCGTCCTCGACGCTGCGGTTGTCGGGCAGGGCGGTGTTGGCGGGCAGGCCCAGCTGCTTGAGCGCGCGCTGCTTGGCCGGCCCGAGCTCCAGGCCTTCGTCGACGATCAGGGCGGCGGCGGCCTGGGCGATTTCCTGCTGCAAGGGGGTGTGCATGGGGATGGGGCGTGAATGTATGGGGGTGGTTCGGCGTCTTGGCGGGCATTGCCGGTGTGGGCAAGAGCCGACGGGCAGGGCTGTGAAATTCGCGTATCCTCTTGGCCCGCGTGAATTGGCCCGCATCAGGCATAGGCCCGGCGCGCTGGCACGGATTGTGCGTCAGGATGAATGCCATGGCTGGGCCTGGGCATTGCGCCGTGCCCCCCGGATGCACACGGCGCCGAGATCTGTCGCTGCCGACTGTCGCTGCCGACATGGCACTGCGATTCGCGCAGGGCATCCCTTTTGCGGCCATGCGGCGCGCCACGACCAACAGAATTTGATGTTCAGGAATGACTTCCACCCCAGTTGTTGCACCATTCAAGCCCGTTTGGAAATCGCGCTTTGTGGCGCTCAAGGCCGCCATCGATGATTTGCCCCAGGCTTTCGAGGCCCTGCAGGCCTGCGCTCTGGTGGAAGTCACCACCGGCATGGTGCTGCACAGCACGGGCGCGCTGATGGAAAACGGCGCGCTGGCCGAGGCGGCGAGCAATTACTGGCGCATCTACCAGCGCCACGGCAGCTTTTTCGAAACCCTCGGGCCGCTGCGCTATTGCGTGTTGATGCACCAGCAAATGCGCATGACCATCGTGCCCTGCACCGCAGACATGGTGCTGGTGCTGCTCAGCCAGGACGGCGTGGCGCTGAACTGGCAGGCCGTGCTGGCCCAGGCGGCGCAGATTGGCCGGCTGGCGCGCCAGCTGTGACGAACCAAGAGGCGCTTTTCTTTCTTTTTATGGCAACGATCAAACAAACCCTGGACGAGCTGATGACGCTTGAAGGCGCGCTGTGCTGCGCCGTGGTCGACAGCAGCAGCGGCATGATGCTGGCCTCGGCCGGCGCGGGCATCGACATGGAGGTGGCGGCCGCAGGCAATACCGAGGTGATGCGCGCCAAGACCAACACCATGCGCGCGCTGGGCCTGCACGATGTGATCGAGGACATCCTCATCACGCTGGGCAAGCAATACCACATCGTGCGTCCGGCCTCGCGCAAGGACGGCGTGTTTCTCTACCTGGTGCTCGACCGCCAGCGCTCCAACCTGGCGCTGGCGCGCCGCAAGGTGTTCGATGCCGATCAGGCGCTGATGTTTTGAGCCTTCCTATGAACCTGCTGTTCGTGGCCGATGCACTGGCCAGCTTCAAAATCCACAAGGACACCACCTACGCCATGATGCGCGAGGCGCAGCGGCGCGGCCACGGCATTGCCGTGTGCGAACCGCGCGCGCTGTACTGGCAGCGCGGCGCGCGCGTGTGCGCCCAGGTGCAGCACATCGAGCTGCTGGCCCAGCCCCCGGCCGATGGCCCCTGGTGGCATCTGCTGCGCCAGGCCGAGCAGGCCCTGGCCGATTTCGACGCCGTGCTGATGCGCAAGGATCCGCCGTTTGACAGCGAGTTCTTCTACTGCACGCACCTGCTGAGCCAGGCCGAGCGCGAAGGCGCCAAGGTTTTCAACCGCCCGGCGGCGCTGCGCGAGCACCCGGAGAAGCTCGACATCCTGGAGTTCCCCGAGCTGATCGGCCCGACCCTGGTCACGCGCGAGCCCGAGCGCATCCGCGCCTTCCACGCCGAGCATGGCGACATCATCCTCAAGCCGCTCGACGGCATGGGCGGCATGGGCATCTTCCGTGTCGGCCCCGATGGGCTGAACCTGGGCAGCATCATCGAAACCCTCAACGCCCATGGCAGCACCTCCGTCATGGTGCAGCGCTACCTGCCCGAGATCCGCCAGGGCGACAAGCGCCTGCTGCTCATCGACGGCCAGCCCGTGCCCCATGCGCTGGCGCGCATTCCGCAGGGCAGTGAAATCCGCGGCAACATGGCCGTGGGCGGCAAGGCCGTGGCCCAGCCGCTGAGCGCGCGCGATGCCGAGATTGCCGCGCGCCTTGGGCCGGTGCTGGCCGCGCGCGGGCTGCTGCTGGTGGGCGTGGATGTGATTGGCGAGTGCGTGACCGAGATCAACGTCACCAGCCCGACGGGCTTTCAGGAAGTCACCGCGCAGACCGGCTTTGACGTGGCCGCCATGTTCCTGGATGCGCTGCAGCGCCGCCAGCCTGGCTGGTGATGCGCTATCCTCTGGCGCTTTTGCATACGCTCGCGCCCGGCATGGGCGCGCCAGCCTGCCCACGCGATGAATGCCTGCGGTTGGCGGCG
Organism: Vandammella animalimorsus; assembly: GCF_002285265.1. Lineage (GTDB taxonomy): Bacteria > Pseudomonadota > Gammaproteobacteria > Burkholderiales > Burkholderiaceae_C > Lampropedia. The sequence continues at coordinate 55,534 of NZ_NSJB01000007.1, read as the reverse complement.
GCTTTTCCTTGTGGCCGCCCTGTCATCCGGCAGCAATCTCCCAATAGATAGACCCCTGAAAGGGCCCCGTGCCAGCCAGGCAGCGCCACCAGCTATGCGCTATGCGCCGTGCGCCCGGCCTGGCGGTTTTCTTGCGGGCAGCAGGCCCGCGCACCGACACCGATACCGCAAGATGAGTGCCTTTAACGAAGAACGCGTTCTCTCCATCCACCACTGGAACGACACCCTGTTTAGCTTCACCACCACGCGCGATGCCTCGCTGCGCTTTTCCAATGGCCACTTCACCATGATCGGCCTGCGCGTGGATGGCAAGCCGCTGCTGCGCGCCTACAGCATCGCCAGCGCCAACTACGAAGAGCATCTGGAGTTCTTCAGCATCAAGGTGCCCAACGGGCCCTTGACCTCGCGCCTGCAGCACATCCAGCCCGGCGACACCATTTTGGTGGGCAAAAAGCCCACCGGCACCTTGCTGCTGGACTATCTGCTGCCGGGCAAGCGCCTGTATCTGCTGGCCACGGGCACCGGGCTGGCGCCGTTTCTCTCCACCATCCGCGACCCGCAAACCTACGAGCGCTTCGAGCAGGTCGTGCTCGTGCACGGCACGCGCTTTGTCAACGAGCTGGCCTACCAGGAACTCATCACCCGCACGCTGCCCGAGCACGAAATCCTGGGCGAATACGTCAAGGGCAAGCTGCTGTACTACCCGACGGTGACGCGCGAGGACTTTCACCACCAGGGCCGCATCACCACGCTGATCGAGAACGGCAAGCTCTTTGCCGACCTGGGCCTGCCGCAAATCAACCGCGCCGAGGACCGCATCATGATCTGCGGCAGCCCGGCCATGCTGTTTGACCTCAAGACCTTGTTCGAGCAGCGCGGCTTCATCGAGGGCAACACCTCCACGCCGGGCGAGTTCGTCGTCGAGCGCGCCTTTGCCGAGAAGTGAGCGCGGCGCTGGGCGTGCTGCCCGTGCGCCCAAGATGCGGGCCTTGAACTGGCCCGCTGATGCTTAAGCCGTGGCCTCCGCGGCCTGCCGGGGCGCAATCTGCTGCAGCGCATCGCGCAGTTGCGCGACGCTGCGCTCGATGTGCTGCAGCTTCTCCAGCCCGAACAGGCCCAGGCGGAAGCTGCGGAACTCCTCACCCTCGCCGCACATCAGCGGCACGCCGGCAGCGGCCTGGATGCCCACCTGCAGGAACTTGCGCGTGTTCTGGATGTCCGGGTCGCTGGTGTAGCTGACCACCACGCCAGGCGACTGAAAGCCAGGCGCGGCCACGCTGGCAAAGCCATGCGACTGCAACAGTGCGCGCACCTGCGCGCCCAGCTCGATCTGCTGCGCGCGCAGGAAATCCCAGCCCAGCGCCTGGGTCTCCAGCATGGTCTCGCGCAGCCGCAGCAGGGCATCGGTGGGCATGGTCGTGTGGTAGGCGTGCTGGCCGCGCAGATAGCCTTCGGCAATGTGCAGCCATTTCTTCAGGTCGCAGGCAAAGCTGCTGCTGCTGGTGGCCTCGATGGCCTGGCGCGCGCGCTCGGAGAACATGACCATGGCGCAGCAGGGCGAGCTGCTCCAGCCCTTTTGCGGCGCGGAGATCAGCAGATCCACGCCGCTGCGCTGCATGTCCACCCAGATCGCGCCCGAGGCAATGCAGTCCAGCACCAGCAGCGCGCCCACCTCGTGCGCGGCATCGGCCAGCGTGCGGATGTAGTCATCGGGCAGCAGGATGCCGCTGGCGGTCTCGCAATGCGGGGCAAAAACCAACTGCGGGCGCTGCTGGCGGATTTGCTCGGCCACCTCTTGCGCGGGCATGGGTGCCCAGGGCGATTGCGCGCCATCGCCCAGCCGCCGGGCCTGGCAGATGATGGCCGAGCCGCCGAAGTGGCCGGCCTCGAAGATCTGCGACCAGCGGTAGCTGAACCAGCCATTGCGCACCACCAGCACCTTCTTGCCATGGGCGAACTGGCGCGCCACGGCCTCCATGCCAAAAGTGCCGCTGCCGGGCACCAGCGCCGCGCTGTGCGCGTTGTAGACGCTGTGCAGCGTGCGCAGAATGTCCTGCATCACGCCGACGAAGCGCTGCGACATGTGGTTGAGGGCGCGATCGGTATAGACCACGGAAAATTCGAGCAAACCGTCGGGATCGACGTGGGGCAGCAGGCCGGGCATGGATGTCTTGCAGGCAGTGGATCGGATGAGTGAGGGCGCGCAGCGTGTGGCCACTTGGGCCGCTTGGGTTGTTGGGCCGTGGCCGATATGCGCATGAAAGATGGCGCGCGCGCCAAGGCGCGGCAAGCATACCTTAGAACCAGCGCGGCTCAGCGTGGCCCGGCGCCGCTGGCGTGGCAGAGCGCCCGAGCTTGGCAATGAGCGCGGCGCGAGGAGTTGGAGCGCAGGCCCTAAAATACCGCGCCGCCTGCCGACGCCTGTGGCGCGCGGCTTTTTTGTTTTGGAGCCTCTGCCACCCCTTCGGTCGCCGCAGAGCTTTCTTTTTTTCTGATCGCCGTTTCGTTTCTCTCTTCTCTGGAGCCTCTCCCCCATGGCCAACACCACTGCGATGGCCAATGCAATCCGTGCATTGGCGATGGATGCCGTTCAACAAGCCAACTCTGGCCATCCCGGCGCGCCCATGGGCATGGCGGAGATGGCCGTGGCACTGTGGAGCCGCCACCTGCGCCACAACCCGGCCGACCCGCGCTGGGCCGACCGCGACCGCTTCGTGCTCTCCAACGGCCATGCCTCGATGCTGCTGTATGCGCTGCTGCACCTGAGCGGCTACGACCTGCCCATGCAGGAGCTGAAGAACTTTCGCCAGCTGCACAGCAAGACCGCCGGCCACCCGGAGGTGGATGTGACCCCTGGCGTGGAAACCACCACCGGCCCGCTGGGCCAGGGCGTGACCAATGCCGTGGGCTTTGCGCTGGCCGAGAAGCTGCTGGCTGCCGAGTTCAACCGCCCCGGCCATGCCATCGTCGACCACCACACCTACGTCTTCCTGGGCGATGGCTGCCTGATGGAGGGCGTCAGCCACGAGGCCTGCGCGCTGGCCGGGGCCTGGAAGCTGGGCAAGCTCATCGCGCTGTACGACGACAACGGCATCTCCATCGACGGCCAGGTCGCGCCCTGGTTCGTCGATGACACGGCGCAGCGCTTTGCCGCCTACCAGTGGGACGTCATCGGCCCCATCGACGGGCACGACGTGCAGGCCCTGGATGCCGCCATCGCCCAGGCCAAGGCCGTGCAGGACAAGCCCAGCCTGATCATCTGCAAGACCCACATCGGCAAGGGCAGCCCGAACCGCCAGGACAGCGCCAAGGCCCACGGCGAGCCGCTGGGCCATGAGGAAATCGCCCTGGTGCGCCAAAACCTGCCCTGGCCGCACGCGCCGTTCGAGATCCCGGATGAGGTCTATGCCGACTGGGACGCCAAGGCCGCCGGCGCGCGCGCCCAGCAGGACTGGCAGCAGCGCTTTGAGGCCTATGCCGCCGCCCACCCCGAGCTGGCCGCCCAGTTCACGCGCCGCATGGACGGCGCCCTGCCCAAGGACTTTCACCAGACCGTGGTGGACATGGTGGTCGATGCGCACACCAAGCAAGAGAAAGTGGCCACGCGCAAGGCCAGCCAGATCGCGCTGGAAGCGCTCACCCGCAGCCTGCCCGAGCTGCTGGGCGGCTCGGCCGACCTGACCGGCTCGAACCTGACGCAAACGGCCAGCACGCCTGCGCTGCGCCTGGATGCGCAAGGCGCAGTGCAGCGCAACGAAGCCGGCCAGCTCGGCCGCCACATCAACTACGGCGTGCGCGAGTTCGGCATGGCAGCGATCATGAACGGCATCGCCCTGCACGGCGGCTTCATCCCCTACGGCGGCACCTTCCTGACCTTCAGCGACTACAGCCGCAACGCCATCCGCATGGCCGCGCTGATGAAGCGCCGCGTCGTGCACGTCTTCACGCACGACTCCATCGGCCTGGGCGAGGACGGCCCGACCCACCAATCCATCGAGCACGCCGCCAGCCTGCGGCTGATCCCGAACCTGGACGTCTGGCGCCCGGCCGATACCGCCGAAACCGCCATCGCCTGGGCCGAGGCGCTGCTGCAGCACGACCGCCCCACGGCGCTGCTGCTCTCGCGCCAGGCCGTGCCCTATGCGCCCAAGAAGGACGTGGCCGACATCAAGCGCGGCGCCTACGTGCTCAGCGAGCCGGCCGACGTGGGCCTGAAGAAAGCCGCGCAGGCCGTGCTGCTGGCCACCGGCACCGAAGTGGCGCTGGCGCTGCAGGCGCAGCAGCTGCTGGCGCAGCGCAAGATCGCCGTGCGCGTGGTCTCCATGCCCAGCACCACGGTGTTTGACCGTCAGGACGTCAAGTACCAGACCAAGGTGCTGCCGGAAAAGCTGCCGCGCATCGCCGTCGAGGCCGGCGTGACGCAGTTCTGGTGGAAATACGGCTGCGCCGCCGTGGTGGGCATTGACTGCTATGGCGAATCGGCCCCGGCGGCCGATCTGTTCCAGCACTTTGGCTTCACCGCCGAGAACGTGGCCGACACCGTGCAGGCCGCGCTGCAGCGCCGCAAGCGCTGATACTGGCTTGCCCCCATGTACGCGGCGACCTTGCTGAGGGCCGCGTACATAGCCTTTGGCTTGCAATGGCAGCGCAGCGTGAAGGCTCAGCGCTCATGCATGAGCTGCTGTCCAGACTCGAATAGCCTCCGGGCCCGCCCAATCAATTCGGGCAGGCTTTTGGGTCTGCGTTGTGAATTCCGTGTCGTTCAGGCCAGCTCGGCCTGGGCCAGCGGCAGTGCGCGGGCGTCCTTTTCCGACAGCTGCGGCTGCTCGATGCCGTGCTCGGCCAGTGGCCAGGCGATGCCGATGTCCGGATCGTTCCAGGCGATGCTGCGCTCGTGCTCGGGCGCGTAGTAGTCGGTGGTCTTGTAGAGGAAGTCGGCACTGTCGCTGAGCACGACGAAGCCATGCGCCAGGCCCGGTGGCACCCATAGCTGGCGCTGGTTGTCCTCGCTCAGCTCCACGCCGACCCAGCGGCCAAAGGTGGGTGAGCCGCGGCGGATGTCCACAGCCACGTCGAACACGGCGCCGCGCACCACGCGCACCAGCTTGCCCTGGGGCTGCTGCAGCTGGTAGTGCAGGCCGCGCAAGACGCCTTTGCGGCTGCGGCTGTGGTTGTCCTGCACGAAGTCCAGCCGCAGGCCCGTGGCCTGGGCAAAGGTGCGGGCGTTGAAGCTTTCAAGAAAAAAGCCGCGTGCGTCGCCGAAGACCTTGGGCTCCAGGATCAGCACGTCGGGGATGGCCGTGGCGCAGGTGTGCATGGTGTGCTATGGGGTTCAGTCGCGAATCATGCGCAGCAGGTACTGGCCATAGCCGCTTTTGGCCAGTGGCTGGGCCAGTCGTTCGAGCTGGGCGCTGTCGATGAAGCCCTTGCGCCAGGCGATCTCCTCGGGGCAGGCGATCTTCAGGCCCTGGCGGCGCTCCAGCGTGGCAATGAATTGGCCGGCCTCCATCAGGCTGTCGTGGGTGCCGGTGTCCAGCCAGGCGTAGCCGCGCTTCATGATTTGCACGTTCAACTGGCCTTGCTGCAGGTAGGCCTCGTTGACCGAGGTGATCTCCAGCTCGCCGCGGGCGCTGGGGCGCACGGCCTTGGCGATCTCCACCACCTGGGCGTCGTAGAAGTACAGCCCGGTGACGGCGTACGAGCTTTTGGGCTGCTGCGGCTTTTCCTCGATGGAGACGGCCTTGCCCTGGGCATCAAAGGCCACCACGCCATAGCGCTCGGGGTCGTGCACGTGGTAGGCAAATACGGTCGCGCCTGCGCTGCGGCCATCGGCCTGGGTCAGCAGGGTTTCGAAATCGTGCCCGTAGAAGATGTTGTCGCCCAGCACCAGGGCGCTGGGCGCGCCGGCCAGGAACGACTCACCGATGAGAAAGGCCTGGGCCAGCCCATCGGGGCTGGGCTGCACGGCGTACTGCAGGTTCAGCCCCCAGGCGCTGCCATCGCCCAGCAGCTGCGTAAAGCGCGGCGTGTCCTGCGGCGTGCTGATGATGAGGATGTCCCGGATCCCGGCCAGCATCAGCGTCGAGAGCGGGTAATAAATCATCGGCTTGTCGTAGACCGGCAGCAGCTGCTTGCTGATGGCCAGCGTAGCCGGGTGCAGGCGCGTGCCGGAGCCGCCAGCGAGAATGATGCCCTTGCGGGCTGTTGTCTGGTGGGGCATGGTCGGGGCCGTGAGGCAAGTCTTGAAAGCCTTGTGTCCGCGGCAGGATCAGCCCAATTCACGCGCCATTTCGCGAGCGCGGTCGTGGCTGGCGCGCATGGCGTCGATGAAGTGCTGCTGCATGTGCTGGGCGTCCATGGCTTGGGTGGCGGCAAAGGTGGTGCCGCCCTTGGAGGTCACGCGCTGGCGCAGCACTTCGGGCGATTCGGGCGATTGCGCCGCCAGGGCCGAGGCGCCGGCGAAGGTGGCCACAGCCAGCTGATAGGCCTGCTCGGGCGTGAGGCCCAGTTGCGTGCCGGCGTCGCGCATGGCCTGCAGGAAATAGAACACATAGGCCGGGCCGGAGCCCGACAGCGCGGTCACGGCGTCCAGCAGCGGCTCTTGTTCGACCCACATCGTCTGGCCCACAGCCTCGGCAATGGCTTGTGCCTGGCTGCGGTCGGCTTCGCTGGCGCTGGCAGCAGCGAACAGGCCGGTCATGCCCTGGCCCAGCAGGGCGGGGGTGTTGGGCATGGCGCGCACCATGCGCACATCGCCCAGCCAAGCCTGCATGGAGGCGGTGGTCACGCCGGCGGCGATGCTCAGGTGCAGGCATTGCTGGCTGCTCAAGAGCGGGCGCGCTGCGAGCATGGCGTCCTTGAGCACCTGGGGCTTGACGGCCCAGACGATGGTGGCTGCCAGTGGCGCAGCGGCGCTGGCGCCCAGCGCCTGCAGCGTATCGGCGGTGCGGATGCCGAAGTCCTGGCTCAGAGCTGCGCGCGCAGCGGCATCGGGCTCGATGGCGGCCAGGGCGGAGGCGGCCCGGCCGTGCTGGCGCAGGCCGCCGATGATGGCGCGGGCCATGTTGCCGCCACCGATGAAGACGATCTCTGGTTGCATGGTCAGAACCTGTTCAAAACCTCGGTGCGAGTGGGCAAGACGCGGCTTGGGAGGGGCTGCAGGGCGCAAAACACAGCTACGGTTGCGGCCAGGGCGGGCTTTGCGGGCGCGCCGCAGGCAGCCCAAATCCGCGCTCTTGCCCGCTGTGCAGAGATTCTGAACGGGTTCTCAGGCTCTCCTGTGCGCACGGGCAATGTGGGGCTGCGGCAGGCTTGCGATTGGCAGCAGGCCTTGTGGGGCTTGTTGAGATTGGGTGTTGCGGCGGTGTTTTCGGTCAAAAAGCTGCAACTGCCGCGTTGAAAACGCTTGCAAGGTGTCCAGGCCTTGCAAGCGTTGTCGCCTTGCATTGGCGACTTTTGCCTCGAAAAAACCGCTTCGCAAACCAAATCTCAACAACCTCTGGTTGGCAGCTTGCAGTGCCAACGGTGCGCGGCGCCTCGTTGCAGTGAAGAAGGATTGCGGGCCTGCAGTGCAAGCGGCCTGTTTTTTAGGGCCTGCTCCAAAGAGGCGGGCTTGCCGCAGCAGGCGCGGGTGCTGCGGCCTGTCAGGCTGGGGCTCAGGAGCCGCCGCTGTGGGCGCGCTTGCCCGGGTTCTTCTTGCTGCGGGTGTGCACGCCGCGCTCCTTGCTCACGCGCTGGCCGCCGCCTTGCTTGGGCATGGCGTAGCCTTTGGGGGCGGGCAGTGGCGGGGTGAATTTGCGATCGGCTTCGGTAACGATTTTGTTGCCCATGACGGCTCCTGCGGAAGGGTGGGGCGGCGCGAAGCGGGCAATGCGCGCCGAGAACCTGATCGGTCAAGCGCTGCAGCTGCCCGTTGGCGCCCCAGCCTGGGGGCCAATGGCCGCGGGAAAACGCGCGATTCTAATGCATGGCGCAGGCCACGGGCCGGGCGCCGGTTTTCCAGGGCCTTGTGCCCAGCCCGTTGAGGACAGGTCCTTTGAACACGCTCTAGTAACTGCGCCCGGCGCGGTACATGGCGTGCTGGCGGCGCTGCAAGGTGGTGGTTTTCTGCAAGGCGCTGTGGGTGCGCTGGGCGTGGGCGTGGGTGATGGCCAGGCCCAGGGCGTCGGCGGCGTCGGTGCCGGGCAGGCCGGGCAGTTGCAGCAGGCGGCGCGCCATTTCCTGGATTTGCGACTTGGCCGCGCGGCCGTGGCCGGTGATGGCCTTTTTCATTTGCAGCGCGGTGTATTCGGCCACTGGCAGGCCCTGGGCCACCAGCGCGGTGACGCAGGCGCCGCGCGCCTGGCCCAGCAGCAGCGTGGATTGTGGGTTGACGTTGACGAAGACGATTTCCACGCAGGCCTGGTCGGGCTGGTACTGGCGGCTGAGCTGGGCGATGCCGTCAAACAGGATCTTCAGGCGCGCGGGCAGGTCGCCGCGCGCCACGGCGTTGGTCTTGATGGTGCCGCTGGCCACGTAGTGCAGCTGCGTGCCGTGCACGTCGATCACGCCAAAGCCGGTGGTTTGCAGGCCGGGGTCGATGCCAAGAATGCGCATGGGAAGATGGGGCTCAAGAGGCCGGCGATGGTAGCGCAATCGCCCGCATGCGCTGCACGATGATTTGAGTGCGGCGGTTCATGTAGGGGCTGTGCGGCGCCAGGCCCAGGCGCCGTGGCTGGGGCAGCATGACGGCCAGGCGGGCGCTTTGCGCGGCGTTGAGCTGGCTTGCGCTGGTGCCAAAGTAATGCTGCGCGGCCGCTTCGATGCCGTAGATGCCTGCACCCCATTCGACCTGGTTGAGGTAGAGGTCAAGAATGCGTTGTTTGGGCAGGGCCGCTTCGAGCATCCAGCTCAGCAGTAGCTCCTGGCCTTTGCGCAGCAGGCTGCGCTGGCCCGAGAGGTGTAGGTTCTTGGCCAGTTGCTGGGTAATGGTCGAGCCGCCCAGCAGCCGCGCCTGGCCCTGGGCATTGCGCCGCCAGGCCTGTTCGATGGCGCGCCAGTCGGCGCCGCCGTGCTGGAAGAACAGATTGTCCTCGGCGGCGATGACGGCTTTGCGTGCGTGGTCGTGGATGGCCTCGCCGGGCACGGGCTGGTGCAGCCAGCGGCGGCCCTGGGTGTCCTGCCGGCCCTGCAGGATGTGCCACAGCGCGCTGCGCTGGAAGGCGGTGGAGCCCGGCTCCAGCCAGCGCAGCGCCCAGCTGTGCGCCAGAAAGTACAGCTGCAGGCACAGCCCGGCCAGCAGCAGCATGCCCAGCCAGCGCCCGCCGGCCTGGGCCAGGCGCTGCGCCAGGCCTGGGCGTGCGCCGGCGGCGGGCGCTGGCTGGGCCAGGGCCATCAGGCTGCGCCGATCTGCTGGCGCAGCGCCGCCAGCACCGGCGCGCTGGGCGGGCGCAGGCCGCGCCACAGCGCAAAGGATTCGGCCGCTTGTTCCACCAGCATGCCCAGGCCATCGCGCGTGCGGATGCCTTGCCCCTGGCTGCTGGCCCAGTGCAGAAAGGGCTGGGCGGCCGCGCCGTACATCATGTCGTAGGCCAGCGCGCCGGGCGCCAGCAGGCGCGGCAGGTTTTGGATGGGCAGTGCAGCGCCCTGCAGGCTGCTGGCCGTGGCGTTGATGAGCAATTGCATGGCCGGCAGCGGCGTGTGGTCGATCTCGTCCAGCGCCAGGGCCTGCAGCTGCACGCCGTGCTCGGCGGCCAGGGCGGCGTGGCGCTGTGCCAGGGCCTGGGCGCGCTCGGCGCTGCGGTTGGCGATGTGCAGGCTGGCGGGGCCGGCTTGCAGCAGTGGCGCCAACGCGCCTGCGGCCGCGCCGCCGGCGCCCAGCAGCAGGATGTGCGCGCCGGTCAGACGCAGCCCAGCGTTGTCGCACAGATCGCGCACCAGGCCAATGCCGTCGGTGTTGAAGGCCTGCACCGGGCCTTGCGGGCCGTTGAGCACCAAGGTGTTGGCGGCCTGGGCCAGCTGCACGCGCGCATCGCAGTGGCTGGCCAGTTGCGCAGCCTGGTGCTTGAAGGGCACGGTGATGTTGCAGCCCTTGATGCCGTGCTGGCGCAGCGCTTGCAGGGTCTGGGCAAAGCCCTGCAGCGGGCTCAGGCAGCGGGCGTAGACCAGCCGCTGCCCGGTGAGCTGGGCGAAGTGCCGGTGGATGGCGGGCGAGCGGCTGTGGGCGATGGGGTTGCCGATGACCACGTAGGCGTCTTGCCCCTGGGCGATCAGTTCAGTCAGTTCGGCGGCCAGTTCGGCGGGTTCGACCTGCGCGGCGGCGAGGGTGGGGTCGGTGGGCATGGGCTCACTGCGGCGCGGGCCTGCTTTGCAGCTGTGTGGCCAGCGTGGCGTCGCGGCGGAATTCGAAGGTGGAGGTAAAGCCGATCTGGTCGGCCGTGCGCCGGATCTCGGGCGAGAAGGGGCCGAACGGCCCGGCGGCGTGCACGATGGATTGGGCGCGCACGTCCAGCGCCAGATTGCCCGAGCTGGTATCGACCTCGGCCGAGAGCACGCTGCCGTCGTGGTCGATCATCACGGTCAGGATCAGCTTGCCGTAGAGCTTGCGGCCGTTTTGCGTCGGGAAGTTGCTGGTGCCGCGCTCCTCGATGCTGCGGCGCACGTGGTCCAGGTACAGGGCCGTGACCGAGTCCTGCGTGGCCGGGCTGATGTAGCGCTTCTTGGGGCGCTCGTTTTCTTCCTTGACCAGGCGCTCGATCTCGGCGAGCTGCTCGACCAGCAGCAGGCGCTTTTCCTCTTGCGCGACTTCTTCCGGGGTGCGCTCGGTGCGGCGCGGGTCGGGCACGGGCAGTTGCGCGACCTGCTCGCGCAGCTCGGCCAGCAGGCGGTTCTGGCGCTCGCGCGGGGTCTCCTGGCGCTGCTGGGCGTCCTCGGTGTCGCTGCCGATGCGCGTGAGCGCCGCGTAGGGCGTGGGGCTGGTGGCGCGGCCGCTGTCGGCATCGCCGCCGCCGGCCAGCGCCACCTGGGCCACGGCCTTGCTTTCCTCGGGGCGCTCGTCGTCGCTGCGGGCATTGACGAGGATGACCTCCAGCGGCTGGGCGCTGAGCGTGCGCTCAAAGGCCTGCGGGCTGACGAAGCGAATCGTCAGCAGCACGGCATGCACGAGCAGCGAAGCGATCAGCGCGATCGAGAAGGCCGAGAGGTTTCTGAAGTGGGCGAGCAGCTTGTTCACGGCGGCCGATTATGCGTGGATATGGGCGGGGGCTTCAGGCCGCCGGCGCGCCGACGGCTGCGCTGTCGTCCTCTGGCGACACTTCCAGTGCGATGTGCAGGGCCGGGGAGAGCTCGGCGTCCTCTTGCTCGGCATCGTCGCCGCCGATGTCCTCGGCGCTGGCGGGGCCGTCCAGGCGGGCGATGACGCTGGCGCCGATGTCCAGCGCCAGCAGATCGGCCTGGCCCAGGCGCAGGCGCACGCGCGTGCCGCGCACCAGCTCGCTGCCGCCTGGCACGCGCAGCACCAGCGGCAGGGTGTCGGCGCGCGCCAGCGCGGGCTCGCCGTTGATGGCGTCGCGGATGATGGCCGCATCCAGCTCGGTGATCTGGTTTTGCTGCAGGTAGCGCAGCGTCCAGTAGCGCTCCATGTCGGACTGGTAGCGGTTGTAGGCGGTGTAGGCGGCGTCGAAGGCGCTGATGATGGAGAACAGCTCGGCATCCTTGGGCTTGAAGGGCGCGCTCAGTGCGGCCGTTTGCCCGCCTTGCACGGCGGCGATGATTTGCCACTGGTTGACCAGGTCCACATAGCGGCGCAGCGGCGAGGTGCTCCAGGCGTAGCTGGGCACGCCGATGCCCGCGTGCGGCAGCGCCTTGGTGCCCATGCGCACCTTCACGCCCGGCGCCAGGCTGTGCTGGCTGCGGTAGATGGCCGGCACGCCATAGTGCGCCAGCCAGCCGCCCCAATGGCTGTTGGCCACGATCATGGCCTCGGCGACGATCAGATCCAGCGGCGCGCCGCGCTGGCGCGTGGTGATTTGCACGGTTTCATCGCCCGTGGGCAGCTCGCCCTGTTGCCCCAGCAGGCGGAAGTTGTAGTCCGGGCGGCTGAAGTTCTCGGGCTTGCCGCGCACGTCCTCGCGGCGCTGCTTGAGCGCCTGGGCCAGCCGGTGCAAAAAGGCCAGCTGCGGCCGCAGCGCCAGCAGCTCGGCGCTGGCGGCGGCATCGGCTGCCTCGGTGGCCGGCTGGGCATCGGCCAGCCAGGCCTCGGTGACGATGTGGTCGATCTGGTCGTGGCGCAGGTTGTGGCTGGTCTGCACGCGCTCGATGCGGGTTTCGTAGGCCGTGGGCGTGAGGCTGGCCTCGTCGATGCGCACGTACAGCGACACGGCCGGGTTGGCGCGTCCGGCGTCCAGCGTGTATTGCTGCACCACGGCATCGGGCAGCATGGTCAGCTTGGCGCCGGGCATGTAGACGGTGGACAGGCGCGCGCGCGCCAGCTGGTCCAGCGCATCGCCGGGGCGGATGGCCAGGCCCGGCGCGGCGATGTGGATGCCCAGCGTGACCTGGCCGCTGCCCAGGCCCTGCACGGACAGCGCGTCGTCGATCTCCGAGGTGCTGGAGTCGTCGATGGAGAAGGCCTCCACGGCCGCCAGCGGCAACTGGGCATCGGGCTCGGGCGCGGCGATGGGGGCAAAGGCGTGGCCCTTGGGGAATTGCTCGAACAAAAAGCGCTGCCAGTGAAACTCGTAGCACGAGGCAATCGCGCCGGCGTTTTGCAGCAGCGTCAGCGGCGGCAGCTGGGTTTGGCGCGCGGCCTCGACCACGGCCTTGTATTCGGGCGCGTTCTTGTCGGGCTTGAAGAGGATTTTGTAGAGCTGCTGGCGCACCGGCTCGGGCGTCTGGCCGCTGGCCAGCTCGGCGGCCCAGGCATCGATCTGCAGCTGCTGCTGGCGCTTTTTCTCGATCGCCGCCAGGGCCTGCTTGAGCACGTCTTCGGGCGCTTTCTTGAAACGCCCTTTGCCGGCGCGGCGAAAGTAGTGCGGCGCCTCGTGCAGGCGCAGCAGCGCGGCCACCTGGTGGGCCAGGCTGGCCTCGGCGCTGAAGTATTCGCGCGCGAAATCGGCAAAGCCGAATTCGTCTTCAGGGGCAAATTCCCAGGCCAAATCCAGATCGATCTCGGGCGCCAGGGCCTGTGCGCGGGCCAAAAGCTCCTGGGGGCTGGGTTGGGCAAAGCTCAGCAGGGCGTTGGCTTTCTTGACCTTGACGCGCTTGCCGCTGTCGAGCTCGACCTGGGCAGAGGCATCGGCCTCGGAGAGGATGCGGCCGGCCTGGAATTTGCCGGCTTCTTCGAACAACAAATACATCGGCGTATTCTCGCACGCCCGGTTTGTCGCTTGGCGGCGGTGGCGGGGTTCTCAGGCTTGCAGATGGCGCAGCACCAGCTCGCGCAGCAGCGGCAGCTTGCCGGTGAACAAATGGCTGGCGCCGGGCACGACCAGCACCGGGTGGCTGCGCGGGCGCGCCCAGTCCAGCACCAGTGGCAATGGCACGCTGGCGTCGTGCTCGCCGTGGATGACCAGCGGCGCGCCAATGGCATCGGGCGTGGCGTAATGGCGCTGGGCATTGACTTGGCCGCAAGGCATGGCCGCCAGCACCAGCCGCGCAGCGGGTTGGCCCTGTTGTTGCAGGCGCGCAGCCAGCAGGGCTTGCACGAAGGCCCCGAAGGAAATGCCCAGCAGGGCAATGGGCAGACCCGGCTGCGCGCTGCGCACGGCCTGGTACAGGGCGTGCAAGTCCTGGGCTTCGCCCTGGCCGTGGTCGTACTGCCCGGCGCTGTCGCCCACGCCGCGAAAGTTGGGGCGCAGGGTGTTCCAGCCAGCCTGGCACAGGGCTTGGGCCAGAAACTGCGGCAGCTTGTGCCGGGCGCTGCCGCCCAGCAGTGGCTGCGGGTGGGCGATCAAGGCAATGCCGCGCGGCGGCTGGGCGCCGGCGGTATCGATCAGCACCTCCATGGGGCCGTGGGGCAGGGCGAAGTGCTGCACGCCGCTGTGGTGAAGATCGAGCATGGCAAAGGCCGGCAGGATGGAAGTGATGATGGGATAGGGGCTTTGAACAGGCCCTGGTTACGGCGCTGCAGCGTGGTCGTGGTCGTTGGCGGTGGAGCGGGCTGTCGTGGCCAAGTCGATGCGCGCCCAGTGCAGCCCCTGGTCGCTGCGCAGGCGCAGGGCCTGCAGGCGCGGCGGCTGGGCATCGGCATCCCAGTCAGAGAGCACGATGCGCGCCAGGCCCTGGCCCAGGGCGTGCTCGCCAGGGCAGTGGGTGTGGCCGTGGATCAGGGTGGCGCAGCCGCTGCGCTGCAGCCACTGGCAGGTGGCGGCGGGGTTCACGTCCACATAGCCGCTGCTGTCCTGCCCTTGCTTGCGTTGCTCGCTTTCGCTGCGGATGTGGCCGGCCAGCGCGCGCCGCGCCGCCAATGGTTGCGCGAGAAAGTGCTGCTGCCACTGGGGCTGGCGGCTCATGGCGCGAAACTGCTGGTAGGGCAGGTCGTCGGTGCACAGCGCATCGCCGTGCGAGAGCAGCCAGCGCGGTGCATCGGGGCCGCTGCCCAGCTCCAGCACGCAGGGGTCTGGCAGCAACTGCACGCCCGTGGCCTGGGCAAAGCCCTGGCCGATCATGAAATCGCGGTTGCCGTGCATGAGGTACAAGGCCTTGCCCGCCTGCGTGCAGGCGCGCAGCAGCTGGGCGGCCTCGGTCTCGAAACTGCCGGGCTCCAGCAAGGCGTCGTCGCCCACCCAGACCTCGAACACATCGCCCAGCAGCAGCACGTGCTGCGCCGGGGTGTGGCGCAGGTAGTGCGCAAACGCTGCCCAGGTGCCGGGCTGGCTGCGCTGCAGGTGCATGTCGGCCACGCAGTCGATCACCAGCGGCGCGGCGCCCTGCGGCGGCAGGGGCAGGCGCAGCTGGCCAATCTGCGGGGGCAGCGCTGGCACTGTCGCTGGCGGGCTGGCGGGCGCCATGGGGCTGCTGTTACAGCGCCACAGCCTTGGTGATGACCACGTCGTCCTTGGGCACGTCGTCATGGAAGCCGCGGCGGCCGGTGGCCACGGCCTTGATCTTGTCCACCACATCGGTGCCTTCGACGACCTTGCCGAACACGGCATAGCCCCAGCCGTCCTGGCCGGGGTAGTTCAGAAAGTCGTTGTTGTTCACGTTGATGAAGAACTGCGCCGTGGCCGAGTGTGGCGCGCTGGTGCGGGCCATGGCGATGGTGTATTGGTCGTTCTTCAGGCCGTTCTTGGCCTCGTTCTCGATCTCCGCGCCGGTGGGCTTTTGTTTCATGCCTGGCTCGAAGCCGCCGCCCTGGATCATGAAGTTGCCGATGACGCGGTGAAAGATGGTGTTGTCGTAGTGCCCGCTGTTGACGTAGGAGAGGAAGTTGGCGGTGGACTTGGGGGCTTTTTCCGCGTCCAGCTCGACGGTGATGACGCCGTGGGTGGTGTGCAGTTCGACCTTGGGATTGCTCATGGTGTGCTTTCAGTGAAGGGAGTGAAATCAATCGACCTTGGTGGCCGAGAGGATGGTGATGGCCTCGGCCGGCACGTTCTGGTGCGGGCCTTTGCTGGTGGTGGTTACGGCCTTGATCTTGTCCACCACGTCCATGCCTTCGACGACCTTGCCGAACACGGCATAGCCGGGGTTGTTGGGGGTGGCGTTGAGCGGCACGTTGTTGTTGACGTTGATGAAGAACTGGCTGGTGGCCGAGTTGGGCACCATGGTGCGCGCCATGGCGATGGTGCCGCGCTCGTTCTTCAGGCCGTTGTCGGCCTCCAGCACGATGGGCGCGCGCGTGGGCTTTTGCACCATGTCGGCGCTGAAACCGCCGCCCTGGATCATGAAGCCGTCGATGACGCGGTGAAAAATCGTGCCGTCGTAGTGCTTGTCCTGCACGTACTGCAGGAAGTTTTCCACCGTCTTGGGGGCTTTTTGCGGTTCAAGCGCGACAACGATGTCGCCCATTGAGGTGCTGAGCTTGACGCGCGGCTGGCTGGCGGCGGGCTGCTTGTCCTTGCCTTGGGCGGCTGCCGGGCTGGTCAGCAGCATGGCGGCGCAGGCGCTGAGGCTGGCGGCGGCCAGCAGGCGGCGCAGGGTCAGGCGTTTGGCTGGGCTGGTGTGCATGAGGCGGGTTCCTTGTGTGGTGGGATGGAGGGGAGGGCGGCAGGGTCGGCTGCGCAGTGCGGACTGCGCGGCGAGGCGTTGGCCGCGGGGTCTTGTGTGAACAGGCCCTATCGGCAAAGTTCCCCGGCGGGCTGCCGTCATGGCTTGGCCGGGGCGGCTGCGGCCGACGGCGTGCTGCTGTCAGTGGTGGCTTGCACAGCCTGTTGCAAGGCCTGCAGTCGCTGCGCAGTGCCCGGCTGCGGGGCCAGCTGCTGGGCGGCGCGCAGGTGCTGCAGGGCCTGCTGCACCAGCACATCGGCCAGGTTGGCGTGGGCCTGGGCGTAGTCGGGGTTGTTGCGCAGGGCCTCTTGCAGCAGGCGCTGGGCTTCGTCGAGCCGGCCCTGCCCGGCGCGGATCACGGCCAGGTTGTTCCAAGGCTCGGGCAGCTCCGGGTAGGTCTGGGTCAGCTGCGTGAGGCTGGCGTCGGCGGCCTGGGTCTGCCCCAGGGCCAGCTCGGCATTGGCCTTGAGAAATTGCAGCTGCGGGTCGCGCGGCGCGGCTTCGATGGCGCGTTGGGCCAAGCTCAGCGCCTGTGCGGCTTGGCCGCCTTGCAGCAGGCGGGCGATCTCCGTGTGCTCGACTGTCTGGGCCAGTGCCTGGCCTGCCAGCAGCGCAGCGGCCAGCAAGGCGGCGCTGGCCTGCAGCCAGGGCATGGTGGGCAGCACACGGAGCCGGCGCAGACGCGCGGCGGGCTGGAGGGGCGAGGCAATCGTCCGAAATGAAAACATGGGCGCGTAGTATAGAGACACCAGCCACGCTGGCACGCCGATGCCGCAGCGCCGCCCCAGCCCATGGGGCCTGCGGCAAAACCCCGGATAATCGCGCCTTTTGCCATTGACGAGGGCAGTGCCTGCCGGGCCGGTCGCGGCGCGCCAGGTGCCCTGGTTCGACAGGATGGTTTCTGCCATGGGTCTTCGCATTTACAACACGCTCACGCGCGCCGTGGGCGACTTCACGCCGCTGGAGCCCGGCCATGTGCGCATGTACGTTTGCGGCATGACGGTGTACGACTATTGCCACCTGGGCCATGCGCGCTCCATGGTGGCGTTTGACGTGGTGCAGCGCTGGCTCAAGGCCAGTGGTTATCGCGTCACCTATGTGCGCAACATCACCGACATCGACGACAAAATCATCCGTCGCGCCGCCGAAAACGGCGAAACCATCCGCAGCCTGACCGACCGCATGATCGCCGCGCTCAATGAGGACGCCGACGCCCTGGGCATCGAGCGCCCCACGCACGAGCCGCGCGCCACCGATTACGTGCCGCAAATGCTCAGCCTCATCGGCGCGCTGGAGGCCAAGGGCCTGGCCTACCGCAGCGGCAGCGGCGATGTGAACTACTCCGTGCGCAAATTCCCCGGCTACGGCAAGCTCTCGGGCAAATCCATCGAGGAGCTGCGCGCGGGCGAGCGCGTGGCCGTGCTCGATGGCAAGCAAGACCCGCTGGACTTCGTGCTTTGGAAAAGCGCCAAGCCCGAGGAGCCCGAGCAGGCCAAGTGGGACAGCCCCTTCGGCCCGGGCCGCCCCGGCTGGCACATCGAATGCTCGGCCATGGGCTGCGCGCTGCTGGGCGAGCATTTCGACATCCACGGCGGCGGGGCCGATCTGGCCTTCCCCCACCACGAAAACGAAATCGCGCAAAGCGAAGGCGCGCACGGCAAGCCACTGGCCAACGTCTGGATGCACAACGGCTTCATCAATGTGGACAACGAGAAAATGTCCAAAAGCCTGGGCAATTTCTTCACCATCCGCGACGTGCTCAAGGCCTTCGACGCCGAAACCATCCGCTTCTTCATCCTGCGCAGCCACTACCGCAGCCCGCTGAACTACAGCGATGCGCACCTGAAAGACGCGCGCGCCGCCCTCAAGCGCCTGTACACCGCGCTGGATGCCGTGCCGCCGGCTGCGGTGCAAATCGACTGGGCGCAGCCGCTGGCCGCGCGCTTCAAGGCGGCGATGGATGAGGACTTTGGCACGCCCGAGGCCGTGGCCGTGCTGTTTGAGCTGGCCGGCGAGGTCAACCGCAGCCAGGACGCGCAGCTGGCCGGCCTGCTGCAGGCCCTGGGCGGCGTGCTGGGCATTTTGCAACGGCCACCGCAGCAGTTCCTGCAAGGCGGCGTCGATGACGTGGACGCGGCCGCCATCGAGGCTCTGATCGCCGAGCGCGCCGCAGCCAAGGCCGCGCGCGACTTCGCCCGCGCCGACGCGTTGCGCGATCAACTGCTGGCCCAGGGCATCGTGCTCAAGGATTCGCCCCAGGGCACGACCTGGGAAAAAGCCGCGCCCTGATGCGCGCACCCTGCCGCACCCAACACAACCGCGCCCTACAATTGAACGCCTTTGCCAGCGCGCCCCCAGCAGTGTGCGCTGGCCTTGCCAGGCCGGGGCGTGGCCCTGCGCCTTGGCATTGCCCGCACTCGCCTTTTCTCGACCATGGCCAAGAAGAACTACCTCGACTTCGAACAACCCATTGCCGATCTGGAGCAGCGCATCGACGAGCTGCGCCTGCTGCACGAAGGCAATGAATCGGTCAACCTCAGCAGCGAAATCGAGCAGCTGACCCGCAAGAGCCAGCAGCTCACGCGCGACATCTTCAAGAACCTCTCGCCCTGGCAGACCACCAAGGTCGCGCGCCACCCCGACCGGCCCTACACGCTGGACTACGTGCGCGAGATCTTCACCGACTTCACCGAGCTGCACGGCGACCGCCACTTTGCCGAGGACGCCTCCATCGTCGGCGGCTTGGCGCGCCTGGACGAGCAGCCCTGCGTGGTGCTGGGCCATCAAAAGGGCCGCGACACCAAGGAGCGCGCGCGCCGCAACTTCGGCATGACCAAGCCCGAGGGCTACCGCAAGGCGCTGCGGCTGATGCAGCTGGCCGAGAAATTCCGCCTGCCCGTCTTCACCTTCGTTGACACCCCGGGCGCCTACCCCGGCATCGACGCCGAGGAACGCAACCAGTCCGAGGCCATTGGCCGCAACATCTTCGAGATGGCCCAGCTGCAAACGCCCATCATCAGCACCATCATCGGCGAGGGTGGCTCCGGCGGCGCGCTGGCCATCAGCGTGGCCGACAGCGTCATCATGCTGCAGTACTCGGTCTACTCGGTCATCAGCCCCGAGGGCTGCGCCTCCATCCTGTGGAAGACTGGCGAGAAGGCCGAAGAAGCCGCGCAGGCGCTAGGCATCACCGCGCCGCGCCTGCAGGGCCTGGGGTTGATCGACACCGTGGTCGACGAGCCGGCCGGCGGAGCGCACCGCGACCACAAGCAAATGGCCTACCAGCTCAAGCGCGAGCTGCTGGCCGCATTGGGCACGTTGCGCGAGCTGCCGCTCAAGGCCCTGCTGGAGCGCCGCTACCAGCGCATCATGAACTACGGCAAGTTCAACGAAACGGCCGTCAAAACCCGGCGCTGAAGCCCGGCCATGGGGCTTGGGTGAGCAATTGGATGGGGCATAGCGCCAAGCCATCGCCGCACAGGGCAGGCCCGGCCGCCAATGCTGCCGATGCCGCCGCAGCAGCGCCGGCAGTACAAGCGGTACAAGCAGTACAGAACACACAGGCATTCGAGCAGGCCCTGGCGCACTTTACCCCCAGGCTGCCGCTGGCCGTGGCCTTCAGCGGCGGGGCCGACTCCACCGCCTTGCTGCTGGCCTGCTGGCGGCGCTGGCCCCAGCAAGTGGCGGCCATCCACGTGCATCACGGCCTGCAACAGGCCGCCGACGACTTTGCCAGCTTTTGCCGCGACTTTTGCGCGCAGCACGGCATCGCCCTGCAGATCGAGCATTGCGACGCACGCCCCGGCAGCGGCCAAAGCCCCGAAGACGCCGCGCGTCAGGCGCGCTATGCCGCATTGGCGCGCGGCGCGGCGGCGCTGCGCCTGCAGCAAGGCTGGCCCCAACAGCCGGACATCGCACTGGCGCACCACGCCGACGACCAGGTCGAAACCCTGCTGCTGGCCTTAAGCCGCGGCGCCGGCTTGCCCGGCCTGGCGGCCATGCCTACCAGCTGGCAGCGCCAGGGCCTGCACTGGCACCGGCCGCTGCTGGCCGTGCCTGGCGCGCAACTGCGCCAATGGCTGCAGGCCCAGGGGCAGGGCTGGGTCGATGACCCCAGCAACACCGATGTGCGCTACACCCGCAACCGCATCCGCCAGCAACTGCTGCCCGTGCTGGAGCAGGCCTTCCCGGGCTTTCGCCAGACCTTTGCGCGCAGCAGCGCCCACGCGGCGCAGGCCCAGCAAATCCTGCAGGAACTGGCCGAGCAAGACCTGCGGCACATGGGCGCGCCGCCGGCCATCGGCGCCCTGCAGCAACTGAGCGCCGCGCGCCAGGCCAATGCGCTGCGCCACTGGCTGTGGCACAGCCACGCCACCGTGGCCAGCGCTGCGCAGCTGCAAGAGCTGCAGCGCCAGATCATGGCCTGCACCACGCGCGGCCATGCCATCGACCTGCGGCTGGGGCGCGGCCGCGTGCAGCGCCAGGGGCAGCACCTGCTGTGGATAGAATAGCCGGCTTTGCGCGGCGCCCTGTCGCAGGGCAAAGCGCCCACGGTGCAGCGGCGCAGCAGCGCGCGGCACCGCATTTCATTCATGTACGAAGATGGCACTGATTGTTCATAAATACGGCGGCACCTCGATGGGGACCACCGAGCGCATCCGCAACGTGGCCAAGCGCATCGTCAAATGGGTGAGGGCCGGCCACCAAGTGGTCGTCGTGCCCAGCGCCATGAGCGGCGAGACCAACCGCCTGCTGGCCCTGGCCGCCGAGCTCGAGCCGGCCGAGCGCAGCGCGCAGACCTGCCGCGAGCTCGACGCGCTGGCCGCCACGGGCGAGCAGGCCTCCTCCGCGCTGCTGGCCATCGCCCTGCAGGCCGAAGGCCAGCCAGCCATCAGCTTCACCGGCTGGCAAGTGCCGGTGCGCACCAACAGCGCCTACATGAAGGCGCGCATCGAGTCCATCGAAAGCACGCGCATCCGCAAGGAGCTCGATGCCGGCCGGGTGGTCATCGTCACGGGCTTTCAGGGCATCGACGAGCAAGGCCACATCACTACTCTGGGGCGGGGCGGCTCGGACACCTCCGCCGTGGCCATTGCCGCTGCCATCAAGGCCGATGAGTGCCTGATCTACACCGACGTCGATGGCGTCTACACCACCGATCCGCGCGTTGTGCCCAACGCCCAGCGGCTGAAGACCATCAGCTTTGAGGAAATGCTCGAACTGGCCAGCCTGGGCTCCAAGGTGCTGCAAATCCGCTCCGTGGAATTCGCCGGCAAATACCGCGTGCCGCTGCGCGTGCTCTCGAGCTTCACCCCCTGGGACATCGACCTGGCAGAGGAAGCCGCCTCGGGCACACTGATCACTTTCGAAGAGGACGAAAAAATGGAAAAAGCAGTCGTTTCAGGCATTGCCTTCACCCGCGACGAAGCCAAGATCTCGGTGCTGGGCGTGCCCGACACGCCCGGCATCGCCTATGCCATCCTCGGGGCCGTGGCCGAGGCCGGCATCGAGGTCGACGTCATCATCCAGAACCTCAGCAAAGACGGCAAGACCGACTTCAGCTTCACCGTCAGCCGCGCCGACTACGACCGCGCCGTCAAGGTGCTCAACGAAAAAGTGCTGCCCAACCTGGATCAGGGCGCCAGCCTCGACGGCAACAAGCAAATCAGCAAGGTCAGCATCGTGGGCATCGGCATGAAAAGCCACGCCGGCGTGGCCAGCACCATGTTCCGCGCCCTCAGCCAGGAAGGCATCAACATCCAGATGATCTCGACCTCGGAAATCAAGACCTCGGTGGTCATCGACGAAAAATACGTCGAGCTGGCCGTGCGCAGCCTGCACACAGCCTTCGGCCTGGACGGCGAGGTCAGCATTGACGTGCCCAAGCGCAACGACGAAAAGTAAGACAAAACCGCGCAACTTGCCAAAGCAAGCGAAAAAATCAGGCATAATCGCACGCTTTGCGGAGACGTGACCGAGAGGCCGAAGGTGCTCCCCTGCTAAGGGAGTATGCGGTGATGAGCTGCATCGAGGGTTCGAATCCCTCCGTCTCCGCCAAATACAAAGCCAAGTGATTGCTCACTTGGCTTTTTTTGTGCGCATCTCTGGCGCTGCGGGTTCGAAATTCGTGCCCAGTTGCGTAGCCTCGCGCTGAGGGGAAATTACACAGGAATACGGCCACGTCGGCCGAGCAGGTCGGTGTTTGCCCGATCTCGTACTGCGCGCCAAGCAGTGGGCCGCGATGAATTGTTCAGATCACGTTACCTGGATTTTGGCGGCACCGATCAGCGCCTTGGCACAAACAGGCGCCGTGGTCAACGGAAGCGGCGGCGCAGCGCGAAGTCGATCTGCTCGATGGCTGGGGCCGATCAGCTTCATGGCGCCGATTACACACAGATCGTTCAGGGGGCGACATGTGGGCATCATGCAGATCACAGGCAATGATGGAATCAAGCCGCCTCATGCAGCGAGGCCTGCTCACCCTGCAGATGATGGCTCGGAGATTGCCCAGGTCTTTCCGGCGGCGCTTCGATTTTGGCCAGGGTTTTTTCCAAGCCTCTTAATGAGGCATCAAGCCCGAGTTTGCCCATGCTGGTGCCGATGCCGTCCATGATCGGCATGACTTCGGCCAAGCTGGCAACGTCCGGCGGACGGCTGCTTTTGTTGATGCGGCAAAAGTATTGGATGATCCTGCCGTTTTCGATGGGCTTGACCCAGCCATAACGTCTTTCATCGGTCCGCAAGGTGTGGATGCCTTCGCCCCCCTCGGGAATGATGAGCACCCAACGGGCGCCAAAATGGCGGCCAAGCCGCGCCAAAGTCAGGCGAAAGTCATCCTGCCTGCCGATATTGCTCACTACAAAATGGGTCTGCGGTGATGGCCAGTGAAGGGTGAGCACCTTCACGCCGTAGCGGCGGCGCTCCAGGAACGCCCGCAGCAGGTCAGTTTGCCGTCGCGCTTCGGTGGTTTGGTCGTCCACGATGCCGATGATGGCGACATCGTGCTGTTGGGCGCTTGCCAGGATCTTGTCCAGAATACGGCGGGAAAAATCGTTGATTTCTTGAGTCATGACACGCTCCTTGTTGAATTTGACCGGCTGGGCAGGCGATGGCGTCAACACACAGGATTTTGTCACTGGCATCACGGGCATCACGGGTGTGCGGCTTGTTTCTGGTGTTTCAGATACGGGCGTCATTTCCGATGCTGACGCTGCTGTTATTTCGGCTGGATTGGAGCAGCACTTTGCGCTGCGCTAAAGGCGGTCGATAGTAAAGGCGGCTTGTTCACCAATCAATATGCGGGCGATCTCAAACCAGAAGTGCAACACTCTAAAACGGATACGTTGCACATATGGGGGCACGATAAAAGCAACTGCGGCCAGAGGCACGCATGACGCAGGCGTTGCTGAACCAGCAGGGTTTGAGCCACAGGGTCACGGCTGTTTTGATGGGTGCACAACCCGATACCAAAAACGCGCCTGTGTATGAGGCTCTTTAGAACAGCATTGCTCTTGAAGGCGCTTGCCATTTTCAAATGACTGTTTTGCATCGTGTAAATCATCTTTTGAGCCAGCCTGCCGTTGCATCAGCCCCCGAATTGGAACCAAACCTCCACTGATGCAAGCCTATGAGCCGACGGCTTCCCAATAGCCTGGGCATCGCGGCCGATGTGCTGATTGCGGAGGCGACCACAGGGTGTTCATCGAACACTGAGCTTGGCTTCTGCCAGGAACAATGTTGTCATGGGGTCATAGTCTTGGACAAGAAGTTGCATTACAACAGGG
The DNA here is from genome assembly GCF_002285265.1 of Vandammella animalimorsus. GTDB lineage: Bacteria > Pseudomonadota > Gammaproteobacteria > Burkholderiales > Burkholderiaceae_C > Lampropedia. The sequence continues at coordinate 31,565 of NZ_NSJB01000007.1, read as the reverse complement.
CAGTCTTTTCGGAAATCCAAAGATTTGATATGTTACAATTTTAACATTTCGCAGTTTTTATTGTTGCCTGAGCGGGTCGAACCGATAAGCCGCATAGTTCCGGTTGGAGGCTGTGGATTGGAGCAACTCGTTTCAAGCTGGTGATGCAACAACGCTTTTGTTTTTTGAGAAAGGAAGAAGGCCTGCATGGCAATCAAATACCGCGAAGACCCCGGCCTGAAGTTTCTGGCCATGTGCGACAACGATGATGTGTCCAATCTGGCGCAGATTCTGATTTATGACACCGATGGCGCGATGCGTCACACCAGCAGCATCCTGACCGATGAGGGCTTTGCCAAGCACCGGGATGATCCGCAAAAGTGGGTCAAGAGCTGGCAGATAGTGGCCGGTGAGCTGCAGTTGTATGGTGGCGACTCGGTGGTCAATCTTTTCCGCGGCACGGGTGTGCTGTACGAGGAAATTCTGTCCGACGTGTGCGAGCGCGTAGGCGTGAAGATGGGCGTCGAAGACAAAGAAATCGTGCAAAAGGAAGAAAAGCTCATCGAGTTTCTGGCCAACAAGGCCTGGGACAAGATGGATGAAGCCCAGCGGGCGGAGTTTTTGGAGAAGTTCCATCTGATCGAGCGCTGGAAGGAGGTCAGCGGCCTGTCGCCTGCGCGTTTGGCGCTGGCGTCGGGGGGCGCGATTGCCATGCTGCTGTACGAATATGTGGCAGGGGCCATGCTGGCTTCGCTGGGTGCAGGCTCGGCAGCCCGCTTTGCGGGGCCTGTGGCTGCGCAATTCATTGGTACGCGTTTGGGTGCAACTGCTTTTGCTGGCCCTTTGGCCGTGGTGCTTGGCGTGGCGCTGACGGTGCCCATGCTCTCTGGCGCAGCGTACCGTGTGACCATGCCAGCGGTGATTCAGATTGCCTACATGCGCAAGAAGTATTTGGAGAGGGACTTGTTTTGATTACGAACCTGACAGATTTGGTCACCAAGATCTGGGTCTTGGATGAAGGCTCCATCGGCGCCACCTTGCTGGAGGCCATGCAAAAGGACCAGGCGGTGATCTATGACGGCGTGGCATACTGGGCTGAAGGCAGTGGCAAGACGGGCATTATTCAGCACCTGAAGTTCACCGAGCACTCAGTGGACAACGCCAAGCAGCTCATGGAGCAGCTGCAGACGGTAGCGTCAGCTACGCAGAATGTGGCTCAGGCGGTGCAGAGTATGCAAAACGTGCTGATGGCCACACAAGTGCTGAGCAGCGTGGTGATCGTCGGCGCCATTGTGGTGCAGACCCAGTACCTGGGCCGCAAGCTGGATGCGATTCAGGACACGGTCGATGAAATCGCACAGACCCAGCATGAGCAGAGTCTGGTGTTCTACATGGACAAGATTAGCGACTACATGGGCTATGTGGAGTACGCGCGCAGTCTGCTGGAAGATCGCGCCATGGCAGCTGAAATCCGTGATGTGGCCAGCCCCTTGTTGGCGCATCTTGGCGGCAAGCGCAACCACATTGCATCGCTGGTGGACAACATTGCCGGTTATGTGAAGACCTGCGCAAGGGAGCGCAGCGAGAGCAAACACTTCAAGCTGATGCTGGACTTTATCCATATGCTGGTGGACATCCTGCCCGGCGCATTGCATGCCGAGCATCTGCTGGCCGCACGCATTGGCAAGCCCGCGCAGGCGCAGTCCATTTTGTGGAGCGGTAGCCAGAAGTACGAGCAGATGCTGGGCAGCTATCGCGGCCTGATGAACCAGCTCAACCGCGAGATGGTGGCCGGCACCCTGGGGCATCAGGGGGGGCAGGTGTTCATGGAATACAGGCCCAAGCTACAGGAGCTGCTGCAATCGCCTGTCAATCAGATGCTGTTGTTCAAGCAACAGGCCAAGATCGCGATGCAAAGCGCACCAAGTCTTGTGCTGTAACAGCGCCTACACAATAGCTGCAGGTGCGGTTTCACAGCAGGCGGCTACCTGCAACGTGCGACGTAACATGCCCGCCTCTGTTCCTGTGCTGGCTCTGGCCCGGCAGACTGTCGACTACCGGGCTCAGGGCATCGAGCTCGGGGCCTCTCTTCTGCAGGATGCAGTCGGTCGCACGGTGAGCGTTTCGCAGAACGCCAGTGCCCGGGCGTTGCTCGTCCACGCCTTACACGACCGGGTCAAGGCGCTCTGAAATACTGTCCACAAAAACAGGTTGATCGCTGCCGCGCTCAAGTCTTGGGCTGCTGCGGCACGGCGTAAGAACGTGAAGTCAGGGTGTCCCGGTTGTCCTCCGTCGGGTAAGGCGAGGCTGTCAAACCATCAGGCTCGCGTGCGCTGCAGCACCTTTGCGCCAGCGGCCAGCCTGCGCCCACCCAGCCAGGGGAACAGGTCACGCTCAAGTTGGCGCTTGGCCCGTGTGGCGTGGGCTGGGCTCCATTGGGCTTCTTGTTTCTCGAACCACTCCATGGCCACGGCCTGTAAGGTATCGCCTGCCGGGTTGCATGCCTTGAGCTTTTGCGCCTTGCGGGTCTGAATGGGGTCGATGCCCTCGGCCTTTTGCAGCCTGGCCGCATCACGGGCCTTGCGGGCATCGGCAAGGCTCACAGAGGGATAGCTGCCCAGCGCCAGCCGGGTTTCCTTGCCGCCAGCGTACAGCTTCATGAACCATCGCTTGCTGCCCGCTGGGGACACCTCCAGGTACAGGCCCCCGCCATCGGTCAGACGCGCCCGCTTTTTGTCTGGCGGGCACGCGGCATTTCGGCATTTGGCATCGGTCAGTATGAGCGTTCCCCGGTATCTTGTTCCCCGGTGGCCGGGGCAAAAATGGCTTTTGTTCCCCGATATGTTCCCCGGTCTTGCTCTGGCTGTCAATGTTCTTCCTTGTACTTCCCTGCTGTGTAATGCCTTGATTTGCCAATGAAAAAGGCCGCCAGGTGGTCTTTCCTGGCGGCCTTTGTACAAGGTATTGGTGGAGCTGGCGGGAGTTGAACCCGCGTCCGCAAGCCTTTGCCGGGCAGTTCTACATGCTTAGTGGTCTGTTTTGATCTCGCCGGGTCGATCGCGCAGCCACACGCTATCGATCAGGCCAGCATCCTTGGATCTCGCCACATGCCAAGATGCCCGGCATGCGGCCAGCTGATGTGAATTCACTTGCAGCCATCACCTTGCGGTTTTGGCCCAGCCCATCAGCGTGCTGTTGCAAGTCTCGCCGGATTTAGGCGGCGAGTGCGAAACGATCGTCGTTTGCAGTTAGTTTAGTGAATCGAGATTTACGAGCGTGACTCAAGCTCGGCATGCGCCACTCCAGATCCGTACCCACGTCGAAACCAGGACAGCCCCGAAGAAAAAGCGATTCTAGTCGATTCCCAGTTTTTGCAGAAGTTCCATCGGTGCCTGGATGCTGTGGTCGGCGGCCCATTGCGCGGGGTCTTCGCCTGGGGCGATGTAGCCGTACAGGGCGGCGATGGTGCCCATGCCGGCGCTGCGGCCGGCTTGCATGTCGCGCGGGTCGTCGCCGACGTAGATGCAGCGCGCCGGTGCGATGGCCAAGCGCCGGGCGGCTTCCAGCAGGGGCTCGGGGTGGGGCTTGGTGTGGGCGGTGGTGTCGCCGGCCACGAGCGCGGCGCAGTGCGCCAGCGCCGGGGTCTGGGCGACGATGGGGCGCGCAAAGCGCTCGATTTTGTTGGTGACGATGCCCCAGCGGATGCCGCGCGCCTGCAGCCGCTGCAGCATGGGCGCGACGCCTTCGAAAGGCTGGGTGCCTGCGCCCAGGCACTCGGCGTAGGTGTCGAAGAATTCATCGCGCAGCGCTTCGAATGCGGTGTGTGCAGGGCCTGTGTCCAGGCCGATGGGCAGCAGCCCGCGCGCGCCGCTGCCCACGTGGGGGCGATAGCGCTGCACGGGCAGGGCGGGCAGCCCGCGTCGGGCGCGCATCTGGTTCAGAGCCTGGGCCAGTTCAACGGCGCTGTCGATCAGGGTGCCGTCGAGATCGAACAAGACGGCGCGAATGTCTGGGTGGCGCAGCGGTGGCATGGCGGGTGTTGGGGCGGGTGCGTTATGGGGTGGTCACTGCCGGCAGGGCGGCGTTGGCGCTGCAGGTTTCGTCCAGCACGAGTTGAACCGTCTTTGTTGGGTGATCCAGCGCCTGGGCGCGCAGATAGCCGAAGAATGGGGTCGATGTGGAGGGTGACATCAATGTTTGGCTGAATGTGGGGCGCGGCAGCAGGGCATATCCAACAATGCGGCCATCTTGCTGGATGTGGATCAGGCGCGGGGTATGGCTGGTGCGGCGAGCGTGGGGCATGTCCTGAAGCTGGCCATTGATGCGCCAATACGCCGTTTGCGCAACCGCTTGGAGTTCGATGGTACTGGCGCTGCAGCGAGACTCTGGCGGGGGCAAAGGTGTTTGCCATTGCTGGTGTTTGGCCAGTAATGCGTAAGGCGGCTGGCCGTGCACGCCAAGGCCGTGGGCGATGTACCTTTGTGATTGCTCAATGCCGTACTCGGCAGAGAAGTGGATGAACGAAATGGCCTGGGCATCGCGGATGCCCAGCGCCATGGCCAGTGCGGCGCGTTCGCGTTCTCGGCGCATTGTGGCCAAATCGGGGGAGGTGATGGCGCGGAACTGGTAGGGCAGCAGCACGGCCAATGAGATGACGTAGATCACCAATGCAGTGCTGCGCATCGGCCATGGGGAGGAGAATCTGGCGGGCAGGCGTGCATACATCCAGAGCAGCAGTGCGATCCAGGCCAGCAGGGTCGATGTGGTATAGCGTGAGGCCATGGCGGCGACGAGGCCATAGCCCAGTCGGCCCAGTGCAGAGGCAAAGGCCGAGCCGCCGATGTAGACGATGAACATCAACAGCGCCCAGTGCAAGGCATTGGAGGCGCCCACGCCGAAATGGCGCATTTCATGCCACAGGGCCCACAGCGTCAGCACGGCAAACAGCAGGCCGATGGCCAGTGCTGCGCTGGATGCCCAGGGGCTGAGGTTGCTGATGTAGCGCACCGGGCTGCCAAAATAAATGAGTATGAACTGCAGCAGCTCCAGTGGGTGCTCAAGCAGATTGGCGCGCATGCCGTTGGGGTGCGGCGGTGTGTTCTCAAAGCCGTAGAAATACAGGCCTGTGGTGACAGCGCCCAGTATGCCCAGCGCCAGCGCTGCCCTGGGGCGGCGGCTGAGCAGCAGCCACAATGCCATGAGCGGCAGGGCCAGAATGCCATTGGCCATGGTCAGCGTGGCTGCCGCCCCCAGCAAGGCGGCCAGCCAAAACCAGCCAGCGCGCGCCGATTGCAGATAGCGCGCCAGACAAAGAAAAGCAGCCAGCGGCACCGCAAAGGCCTGGTAGACGTGGCTGACGAGCTCCCAAGTCAAGTTCTCGGCCTGTACCCAGGAAAACAGCGTGGCGCAGAGCAACAGCAGCCAGGCCTTCTTGGAGAGGATGGGGCGCTCGGCAATGAGCGGTGACTTGAACAGCTGCCAAAACAGTGCGATCAGGCAGCCAATCAGCAGGAAGTTGCACAGCAGCAGAAACTGGAAGCTGCCGAAGAAATGCATCTCGACCCAGTACAGCAGCCGAGAGAGCACGAAGCGGTGCTCATTGCCATGCTCCAGCCAGGCGCTGAGATCGCCAGTGGCGGCGTGCAGATAGAAGCCGTTGATGGCATGCCAGCTGTCCCACCAGGGCAGGCCGGTGTAGCTCTCGGTGACGCCGAAGATTGCCGTGCCCAACATCACGGTGAAATAGCACAGACTCAAGCAGGTCAGGATTCGGCGCATGGCAAGCTGCGTGGGAAATGGCATGGCTGTGGTGCTGTATTGGCTGGTGTGCGCAAGAGACCTGCACCCTCAAAGTCTCGGCGCATGGCAATTGGCGGGAAAGCGGATGGGGCGATGCGGCGCACGCAAACCGTGAGGGCGGGCTCGACTGTGCTGTGCGCCTTGCGTCCATCCCAAGCCACTTTCTGCTTGCTCGCGCTCAGACTTTGAACAGGCCCTTGGTCGGCGAGGGCGGGCCTGCCATCAGCCTGGCTTGCGTGCTGCCAGCATGTAGTTGACGTCGGTGTTGTCGCTGAGCCAGTAGCGGCCGGTCAAGGGGTTGTATTGCAGCCCCTTGCTGGCCTGTAGATCCAAATCGCTGCGGCGCAGCCAACTGCTCAGCTCGGCAGGGGTGATGAACTTGGCGTGCGAATGGGTGCCGCGCGGCAGCAGGCGCAGGATGTATTCGGCGCCGAGGATGGCAAACAGCCAGGATTTGGCGTTGCGGTTGATGGTGGAGAAGAACAGCCAGCCGCCGGGCTTGGCCATGTCGGCGCAGGCCTGCACGATGGCGGCAGGGTCGGGCACGTGCTCGAGCATTTCCATGCAGGTGACCACGTCGAACTGTGCGGGCTGCTCGGCTGCCAGGGCTTCGGCGCTGATGGCGCGGTATTCGATGTTGGGGGTTTGGGCCTCCAGCGCGTGCAGGCGTGCCACGCTCAGAGATTTGTCGGCCAGATCAATGCCCAGCACCCGCGCGGCGCCAGCGCGCGCCATGGCATCGGCCAGGATGCCGCCGCCGCAGCCGACGTCGACGATGGCCCGGCCTTGCAGACTGCCTGCGGTTTGCACGATCCAGTCCAGGCGCAATGGGTTGATGGCGTGCAGCGGGCGGAATTCGCCGTCAGGGTCCCACCATTTGTGGGCCAGGTCGGAGAATTTTTTCAGCTCGCCCGCGTCGGCGTTGTCTGGGAAGGGGGTGGAGTCCATGCGGCGATTATGCCCGCAAGCAGTGCTGCGAAAAGCGACTCAAGAAAGGGGGCTGTTCCCAGAGGAGGGCAGCGGGGCAGGGCGCAAAAAAGCCCCTGCAGGCTGGGCATGCAGGGGCTTTTGAATGGCGGCGGGGCCGGGATCAGCGCACGCGCTGCTCCAGTGCGGTGCCGACCACTTCGATTTCCACGCGACGGTTCTGTGCGCGGCCTTCGCGGGTCTTGTTGGTGGCCACAGGCTGCTTCTCGCCCTTGCCTTCGGCGTAGATGCGGTTGGCGTCGATGCCCTTGTTGACCAGGTAGGCCTTGACAGTGGCAGCGCGGCGCTCGGACAGACCTTGGTTGTACTTGTCGGAGCCGATGGAGTCGGTGTGGCCGGCAGCAACGATGACTTCCAGGCGGAAGTTTTCGGACTGCACGCGGCGGGCCAGCTCGTCGAGCTTGGCGCGGCCTTCGGGCTTGAGCGTGGACTTGTCGAAGTCGAAGAACGCGTCAGCAGCGAAGGTTTCCTTGATCCACTGGGGCTCAGGAGCAGGCGGAGGCGGGGGAGGCGTTTGCGGAGCAGGTTCCGGAGCCTTGGCAACCAGGGCGCCATCGCAGCCCAGAGCGGCGGTGGCGGGCGTCCAGAAAGCATTGCGCCAGCACAATTCGTTGGTGCCGTTGACCCAGATCAGCTCGCCGCTGCCGTTTTGCCAGTTGTCGATCACGTTGCCGCCATCGGCAGCTTGCACGCGAACTTGGGAGCCGTTGGCCAGGGTGGTCTGTGCGTGTGCGGCGGCTGTTGCGAGTGCAGCAGAGGCAAACAAAACCGCCACTTTGTTGAGTTTCTTCATAGTTCTCCTCTTGGGGGAAAGGGCCGCAGCCTCGCTGCGAAAAAAGAACGTTTTCGGTGCTTGCACCAAGAACGCTGGGGCCGATTGTGCCATAGCGCATTGCGCGCTTGCCACTGTTAATGCCCTGTGGCGCGGCACAAGGGCGCAAACTCGGCTGCTGTGTTGCTAGGCTGCAACATTGGGTGCAGGGCTACAATAGCCGGCTGTTTCTTATCTTGTGTACTTGCTGGGGTGTCATGACCGAATTTGCCAAAGAAACCCTGCCCATCAGCCTGGAAGAGGAGATGCGCCGCAGCTACCTGGATTACGCCATGAGCGTGATCGTGGGGCGGGCGCTGCCCGATGCGCGCGATGGCCTCAAGCCGGTGCATCGCCGGGCGCTGTATGCCATGCGCGAGCTGGGCAACGACTGGAACAAGCCCTACAAGAAATCGGCCCGCATCGTGGGCGATGTGATCGGTAAGTACCACCCGCACGGCGACAGCGCGGTGTACGACACCATCGTGCGCATGGCCCAGCCGTTTTCGCTGCGCCACATGCTGGTGGACGGGCAGGGCAACTTCGGCTCGGTCGATGGAGACAACGCCGCGGCCATGCGTTACACCGAGGTGCGCCTGACCAAGATCGCGCATGAGCTGCTGGCCGACATCGACAAGGAAACCGTGGATTTCGGCCCGAATTACGACGGCTCGGAGCAGGAGCCGCTGGTGCTGCCGGCGCGTTTTCCCAATTTGCTGGTCAACGGCTCGGGCGGCATTGCCGTGGGCATGGCCACCAACATCCCGCCGCACAACCTGTCGGAGACCATCAACGCCTGCCTGCACCTGCTGCACAAGCCGGAGGCGGACATCGACGAGCTGATGGAATTCATGCCCGCGCCGGACTTCCCCACCGGCGGCATCATCTACGGCATGAATGGTGTGCGCGATGGCTACCGCACCGGGCGCGGGCGGGTGGTGATGCGCGCCAAGGTGCATTTCGAGGACATCGACCGCGGCCAGCGCCAGGCCATCATCGTCGATGAGCTGCCCTACCAGGTGAACAAAAAGACCTTGCAGGAGCGCATGGCCGAGCTGGTGCACGAGAAAAAGCTCGAAGGCATCAGCCACATTCAGGACGAGTCGGACAAATCCGGCATGCGCCTGGTGATCGAGCTCAAGCGCGGCGAGGTCGCCGAGGTGGTGCTCAACAACCTCTACAAGCAAACCCAGTTGCAGGACACCTTCGGCGTGAACATGGTCGCGCTGATCGACGGCCAGCCGCGCCTGTGCAACCTCAAGGATTTGCTGCAAGTCTTTCTGGAGCACCGCCGCGAAGTCGTCACGCGCCGCACGATTTTTGAATTGCGCAAGGCGCGCGAACGCGGCCACGTGCTCGAAGGCCTGGCCGTGGCGCTGGCCAACATCGACGAGTTCATCCGCATCATCCGCGAATCGCCCACGCCGCCGGTGGCCAAGGCCGAGCTGATGGCGCGCAGCTGGGACAGCCAGATCGTCAAGCAAATGCTCACCCGCGCGCGCGAGGACGGCAGCGTGGTCAACGCCGACGACTACCGCCCCGAATCGCTGGGCCGCCAGTACGGCCTGGGGCGCGATGGGCTGTACCGCCTCTCCGAAGTGCAGGCCGAGCAAATCCTGGCCATGCGCCTGGCGCGCCTGACCGGGCTGGAGCAGGACAAGATCGTGGCCGAGTACAAAGAGGTCATGGCGCAGATCGAGGACCTGCTGGATATCCTCGCCAAGCCCGCGCGCGTGGCCGCCATCATTGGCGAGGAGCTGGCCGCCATCAAAGCCGAGTATGGCGAGACCAAGCTGGGCGCGCGCCGCAGCCAGATCGAATACAGCGCGCAGGATCTCTCCACCGAAGACCTCATCACCCCCACCGACATGGTGGTCACGCTCAGCCACACCGGCTACATCAAGAGCCAGCCGCTGTCCGAATACCGCGCCCAGCGCCGCGGCGGGCGCGGCAAGCAGGCCGCCAGCACCAAAGAGGACGACTGGATCGACCAGCTCTTCATCGCCAACACGCACGACTACATCCTGTGCTTTTCCGACCGTGGGCGGCTGTACTGGCTCAAGGTCTGGGAAGTGCCCGAAGGCTCGCGCGGCTCGCGCGGGCGGCCCATCGTCAACATGTTTCCGCTCGAAGACGGCGAAAAAATCACCGTCGTGCTGCCGCTCACCGGCGATGCGCGCACCTTCCCCGAGCACCTCTACGTCTTCATGGCCACGGCCAAGGGCACGGTGAAGAAAACCGCGCTGGCCGAGTTCAGCCACCCGCGCAAGAAAGGCATCATCGCCGTCTCGCTCGACGAGGGCGACTTCCTCATCGGCGCGGCGCTGACCGATGGCGCGCACGACGTGATGCTGTTCTCCGACGGCGGCAAGGCCGTGCGCTTTGACGAAAACGACGTGCGCCCGCTGGGCCGCAATGCCCGTGGCGTGCGCGGCATGAACCTGGAAGAAGGCCAGCGCGTGATCGCCATGCTGGTGGCCCAGGCCGAGGGCGACCCCAGCGCGCAAAGCGTGCTCACCGCCACCGAAAACGGCTACGGCAAACGCACCGCCATTGCCGAATACACCCGCCACGGCCGCGGCACCAAGGGCATGATCGCCATCCAGCAGTCCGAGCGCAACGGCAAGGTCGTCGCCGCCACGCTGGTTGGCCCCGAGGACGAAATCATGCTCATCACCGACACCGGCGTGCTGGTGCGCACCCGCGTGGCGGAAATCCGCGAACTGGGCCGCGCCACCCAGGGCGTGACGCTGATCGCGCTGGACGAAGGCGCCAAGCTCAACGGCCTGCAACGCATCGTCGAAAACGATGCCAACGGCGAGCGAGATGAGCGCGGCGAGGCGGGCGAAAGCGAGGACCAAGGCGCCGCAACCCAGCCACCGGCAGAGGGCCATGCTGGCGATGCCGCCCCCGATGCCGCTGGCGACGACGAGGCCAGCGATCCTGAAGGCGGCAGCGCCTGATGCGCTTTTCAGGGCTGCCGGGGCCGCTGGCCTTGGCAGCCCTTGCCGCATAGGCCGCCCCTTCCCCCAACCCCATTCAGGCCATGTACCAGCCGCGCCACTTCCAGCACAACGACACTGCCGCGCTGCACGCCTTGATGCAGGCGCAGCCGCTGGCCACACTGGTCACTCTGGCCGAAGGCGGCGCGCTGGAGGCCAACCACATTCCCTTGCACTTGAGCGCCGACGAGGGCGAGCTGGGCGTGCTGCGCGGCCACATCGCCAAGGCCAACCCGCTGTGGCGCGAGCACCCTGAAGGGGCCCAGGCGCTGGTGATTTTTCAAGGCCCGCAGGCTTACGTCAGCCCCGCGTGGTACGCCACCAAGGCCGAAACCGGCAAAGTTGTGCCCACCTGGAACTACATGGCCGTGCACGCCTGGGGCGCGCTGCGCGTGGTGCGCGATGCCGAGTGGCTGATGCAGCAAGTGCAGGCGCTGACGCAGCAGCAAGAAGCCGCCTTGGCCCAGCCCTGGAACGTGGGCGATGCACCAGCGGACTACATCGACGCCATGCTGCGCGCCGTGGTCGGCATCGAAATGGTCATCACCCGCCTGCAAGGCAAATGCAAGGCCAGCCAGAACCAGCCCGAGGCCAACCGGCAAGGCGTCATCGCCGGGCTGCAGGCCAACGGCACGGCCATGGCGCGCGAGATGGCCCAACTGATGCAAAGGAGCGCACCCCATGCCCCATGAGGTTTACGACGCTCGCCGCAGCCGCTATGTGGATGTGGGCGATGCCCGGCTGTTCGTGGCCGAGGCCGGCGACCCGGCCGGCGAGCCGCTGTTGCTGCTGCACGGCGGCCTGGGCGATGCCTACGACTTTCGCCGCATCGTGCCCGAGCTGCCGCAGCAGCTGCGCCTGATTGCGCTGGAGCTGCGCGGCCAGGGCCGCTCCAGCCGGGGCGCGGTGCCGCTGCGCTACGCGCAATACCAGGCCGACGTGCTGGCCGCGCTCGATCAATTGCAGATTGCCAGCGCCCGCGTGCTGGGCTTCAGCGATGGCGGCATCGTGGGCTACCGCCTGGCCGTGCATGCGCCGCAGCGCGTGCGCGCCCTGGTCACGGTGGGCTCGCAATGGCGGCTGCTGCCCGATGACCCCTCGCTGCCGCTGCTGCATGGCCTGAACCGGGCCGATTGGCAGGCGCGCTTTCCGGCCGTGGTGGCGCGCTACGAGGCCGGCAACCCCCAGCCCGATCTGGGGGCGCTGATCGAGGACATCCGGGCGCTGTGGCTGGACACCGACCCGGCCACCGGCTACCCCGGCGAGCAGGTGCGGCAGATCAGCGCGCCGGTGCTGATCGCCTGCGGCGACCGCGATCCGTACATGCCGCTGGACGAGGCCCTGGCGCTGCGCGAGCGCATCGCGGGCGCCGGGCTGCTGTGCCTGCCCTTTGCTGGCCATGGCGCCCACGTCGAAGCCAAGGCGGCCTTTCTGGCCGCCGCCAATGCATTTCTCACCCACCCCGAAGGCCGCCCGCGCCAGCGCTGAGCGCCGCAGGCCGCCACGTTTGTTTTTTAAACCCCGACCATGCCCACCAACGCCCCACGCCCCTACAACTTCTCCGCCGGCCCGGCCGTGCTGCCCGAAGAAGTCCTGCACACCGCCGCCGCCGAAATGCTCGACTGGCACGGCAGCGGCATGGGCGTGATGGAGATGAGCCACCGCGGCCCCGAGTTCATCGCCATTTATGAAAAAGCCGTGCGCGATTTGCGCACGCTGCTGGCCGTGCCCGAGCATTTCAAGATCCTGTTCATGCAAGGCGGCGGCCTGGGTGAAAACGCCTTCGTGCCGCTGAACCTCTCGCGCGGCGGCGTGGTGGATGTGGTCGTCACCGGCGGCTGGAGCCAGAAATCCCTCAAGGAAGCGGCCAAATACGCCACCGCCCGCTGCGCCGCCAGCGGCGAAGCAGGCGGCTTTACCGCCATTCCTGAGCCTGCCACCTGGCAGATCAGCAAGGGTGCGGCCTATCTGCACATTTGCAGCAACGAAACCATCCACGGCGTGGAATTCCACGAGCTGCCCGATCTGGCCGCGCTGGGCGCGGACATTCCGCTGGTGATCGACTGCTCCTCGCACATCGCCTCGCGCCCCATCGACTGGCGCCGCGTCGGCCTGGCCTTTGCCGGGGCGCAGAAAAACCTTGGCCCTTCGGGCCTGACCATCGTCATCGTGCGCGAGGATTTGATCGGCCACGCCCTGCCCATCTGCCCCAGCGCCTTCGATTACGCCACCGTGGCCAAGAACGATTCCATGTACAACACCCCGCCCACCTGGGGCATTTACGTTGCTGGGCTGGTGTTCGACTGGGTGCTGCGCCAGCAAGAAGGCGATTTGACGGGCCTGGCCGCCATCGAGGCGCGCAACATCCGCAAGGCCGGCAAGCTGTATGACTTTCTGGACGCCAGCAGCTTTTACCGCTGCCCCGTGCAGCCGGCGGCGCGCTCGCGCATGAACGCGCCGTTCTTCTTGGCCGATGAAAGCCGCAACGCCGATTTCCTCGCCGGGGCCCAGGCGCGCGGATTGTTGCAGCTCAAAGGCCACCGCTCCGTGGGCGGCATGCGCGCCAGCCTCTACAACGCCATGCCCGAGGCCGGCGTCGATGCGCTGATTGCCTATTTGCGCGAGTTCGAGCAGCACGCGGCATGATGCAGGGTGGCCCCTGCCGCCCAAGCCGATTTGTCCCCCCACCCCTTTGCATGAGCCAGAGACCATGACCGAACCCGTTGCCACCCCCGAGCTGCTGGCGCTGCGCCAGCGCATCGATGCGCTGGATCGCCAACTGCTTGAGACGCTGAACCAGCGCGCGCGGGTGGCGCAGGAGGTCGGCGAGCTCAAGAAGAAGGAAGGCAGCAGCTTCTTCCGCCCCGACCGCGTGGCCCAGGTGATCGAGAAGATGCAGGCGGCCAATGCCGGGCCGCTCAAGGATGGCCACGTCTCGGCCATCTGGCGCGAGATCATGTCCGCCTGCCTGGCGCTGGAGTCGCCCCAGCGCGTGGCCGTGCTCGGGCCCGAGGGCACGTTCTGCGAGCAGGCCGCGCTGCAGTACTTTGGCGGCGCGGCCGACATCGTTTATTGCAACAGCTTCGATGAAGTGTTCCACGCCACGCTCTCGGGCAATGCGCAGTACGGCGTGGTCGGGCTGGAGAACTCCAACGAAGGCGTGGTCACGCGCTCGCTGGACTTGCTGCTGCAATCGCCGGTGCACATGGTCGGCGAGGTCAGCCTGCAGGTGCGCCACAACCTGCTGCGCCTGCGCAGCGATGCCCAGGGCATCGAGGCCGTGCTGGCGCACCCGCAGGCGCTGGCGCAATGCCACGCCTGGCTGGCCAAGCACCTGCCCCATGCCGAGCGCAGGCCCGTCTCCAGCAACGCCGAGGGCGCGCGCCTGGCGGCCACCAACGAGGCCTGGGCCGGCCTGGCCAGCGAGCGCGCGGCCACGCAATTCGGTCTGCACATCGTCGCCCCGGCCATTCAGGACGATGCCTACAACCGCACCCGCTTTGGCATCATCTGCCTGCCGCAGACCATGCCCATGCCCGAGCCCAGCGGGCGCGACTCGACCAGCCTGGTCATCGCCGTGCCCAACCGCCCCGGCGCAGTGCACGACCTGCTCACGCCGCTGAAAAGGCACGGCGTGTCGATGACGCGCTTTGAATCGCGCCCGGCGCGCACCGGCCAGTGGGAGTACTACTTCTACATCGACATCGACGGCCACCCAGGCCAGCCCGAGGTGGCCGCGGCGCTGCAGGAGCTGCGCGGGCTGAGCGCCTTCTTCAAGCTGCTGGGGGCCTACCCCGTCAAGGACTGACAGCGCGCGCAGCGCCCGCGCTGCGCCGATTTTCCTCATGAGCTTCATGGCAAAGACATACAACCAACTTGGCCTGATCGGTTGCGGGCTGATGGGCGGCTCGCTGGCGCTGGCGCTCAAGCGGGCCCAGCTCGTGCGGCACGTGGTCGGCTACAGCAAGTCGCCCTCGACCACGGCGCGCGCGCGGCAAATGGGCGTCATCGACACCGAGGCCCAGTCGGCCATGCAGGCCTGCGCCGGCTCGGACCTGATCGTGCTGGCCGTGCCGGTGGCGGCCACGGCCGAGCTGTTCAAGACCATCCGCCAGTTCGTGCAGGCCGACGCGCTGACCATGGACCTGGGCTCAACCAAGCAGGACGTGGTGCAGGCCGCCGAGAAGCTGCTGGGCTGGAACGCCCAGTACTTCGTGCCCGCGCACCCGATCGCCGGCAAGGAGCGCTCGGGCGTGGAGCACGCCGACGCCGCGCTCTACCAGGGCGCCAAGGTGGTGCTCACACCCACGCCGGCCACCGATCTGAACAAGGTGCAGCAGGCCCAGGCGCTGTGGACGGCGCTGGGCGCGCAGGTGCAGGTGATGTCGGCGCTGGAGCACGACAGCGCGCTGGCCGCCGTCAGCCACCTGCCGCACCTGGTGGCCTTTGCCTACGTCAACAGCCTGCTGTCGCAGCGCGACAGCGAGCAGCTGCTGAGCCTGGCCGGGCCGGGCTTTCGCGACTTCAGCCGCATCGCCGCCGGCGATCCGGTGCTCTGGCGCGACGTGCTGCTGGCCAACCGCACCGAAGTCGCCGGCCGGCTGCGCGAGCTGGTGCTGTGCATCCAGCAGTTCCAGCGCGCGCTGCACGCGCAGGACGCCCAGGCGCTGGAAAAGCTCATCGCCAGTGCCAGCCGCGCGCGCGGCCAGTGGCAGCAGCACTGAAGCCTGCCCGCCGCTGCGCCGCCGGGCGCGTGCCGCGCCGCAGCCTCTCTTGCCCCTTTTATTGCCTTGCTGGCGCTGCCCTGAGCAGCGCCCCATAGCCCATGTTCTCCATTCCGTTTCTCGATCTCCCGCCGCTGCTCGCGGCGCATGGCAGCGTGGCGCTGCCCGGCTCCAAGAGCATCTCCAACCGCGCGCTGCTGCTGGCGGCGCTGTGCGAGGGCCAGAGCACCGAGCTGCACGGCCTGCTGGACTCGGACGACACCGAGGCCATGCTCGGCGCGCTGCAGGCGCTGGGCTGCAGCATCGAGCGCCTAGATGCGCCGTCAAGTGCGCCAGGTGCGCCAGATGCGCCAGATGCGCCAGATGCGCCAGGTGCGCCAGGTGCGCCAGGTGCGCCAGGTGCGCCAGGTGCGCCAGGTGCGCCAGGTGCGCCGGGCGCGCTGCGCATCACGGCGTTGCGCCGCGCCGCACTGCCGCAGCGCGCCGAGCTGCACCTGGGCAACGCCGGCACAGCCATGCGGCCGCTGACGGCCGCGCTGGCGCTGCTGGCCGGCGCGGGCCAGCAATTCACGCTCACCGGCGTGGCGCGCATGCAAGAGCGCCCCATTGGCGATCTGGTCGATGCGCTGCGCCAGCTCGGCGCGGACGTGGCCTACGCCGGGCGCGAGGGCTATCCGCCGCTGCGCATCGGCGCGGCCCAGGCCGGGGCGCAGGGCGCGGAGCCGCTGTGCATTCGCATTCGCGGCGATGTCTCCAGCCAGTTCCTCACTGCCATGCTGATGGCCTTGCCGCTGGCGGCGCAGCAGCGCGATTGCTGCATCGAGGTCGTGGGCGAGCTGATCTCCCAGCCCTACATCGCCATCACGCTGAACCTGATGCGGCGCTTTGGCGTGGCCGTGGCCAACGAAGGCTGGCAGCGCTTTACCATCGCGGCGGGCAGCCGCTACCAATCGCCCGGGCGGCTGGATGTGGAGGCCGATGCCTCCTCGGCCAGCTACTTCATCGCGCTGGGCGGCATCGCCTGCGACCCAGCCCAGGGCCAGAGCCTGACCATCCAGGGCGTGGGCGCCGATTCCATCCAGGGCGACATCCGCTTTGTCGAGGCCGCGCGCCAGATGGGCGTGCAGGTGCAGACCGGCCCCAACTGGCTGAAGGTGCAGCGCGGCCAGTGGCCGCTGCAGGCCATCGACATCGACGCCAACCACATCCCCGACGCGGCCATGACGCTGGCCGTGATGGCCTTGTACGCGCAGGGCACGACGCGCATCCGCAACATCGGCAGCTGGCGCGTCAAGGAGACCGACCGCATCGCCGCCATGGCCGCCGAGCTGGCCAAGCTCGGCGCGCGGGTGGACAGCGGCGCGGACTGGATCGCCATCACGCCCCCGGCCGATGCCGGGCAGTGGCGCGCGGCCACCATCGCCACCTACGACGACCACCGCATGGCCATGTGCTTCTCGCTGGCGGCCTTCAACCCGGCGCGCCTGCCGGTGCGCATCCAGGATCCGCGCTGCGTGGGCAAGACCTTCCCCGAATATTTCGAAACCCTGTTTGGCGTGGTGCAGGCCCATCCCGGCGCCGTGCCCGTGATCTGCATCGACGGGCCCAGCGCCTCGGGCAAGGGCACGCTGGCGACGCAGGTGGCGCAGCGCCTGGGCTATGCCGTGCTGGACTCGGGCGCGCTGTACCGCGCCGCCGGCCTGGCCGCGCGCCGCGCCGGGCTGGCGATCGAGCCCGCCCAGGCCCAGGCCCTGGCCGCGCTGGCGCGCGCCATGGCGCTGGTGTTCGAGGGCGAGCGCATCTGGCTGGATGGCCAGGACGTGAGCGACGCCATCCGCAGCGATGCCGCCAGCCGCGACGCCTCGCTGATCTCGGCCCTGCCCGAGGTGCGCCAGGCCCTGCTGGACTGGCAGCGCCAGGCCGCGCGAGCGCCCGGCCTGGTGGCCGATGGGCGCGACATGGGCACGGTGGTGTTCCCCCAGGCGCCGCTGAAGGTGTTTTTGACGGCCAGCGCCGAAAAACGCGCCCAGCGCCGCCATAAGCAATTGATTTCCAAAGGCTTTACGGCTACACTTGCCGACCTTCGCGCCGAGCTTGAGGAGCGCGACCTGCGCGATGCCACGCGCGCGGTCGCCCCGCTGGCCGCAGCCGCCGATGCGCTGATGCTGGACAACTCCGAGCTCAGCATCGCCGCCGCCACCGAACAGGTGCTGCAGTGGTGGGCGCAGCGGCAACCGTTTGCAGCCAGTTGAGCCAAGCCCCAAGCCTGTCGCGAAGGCCTCGTCCCAGCCAGTTTCTGGCTGGTTTTTTTCATCATCCCCCAGGGCCCCACAGGCCCACACTGCCGGCTGCCACGGTAGAAACGCCCAGCAATGGTGCTGGCGGAAGCGGGCTGCCCGGCCAAGGAAACACATGTCTGAATCTTTTGCCGCCTTATTCGAAGAGTCTCTGCAGCGCACCGAAATGCGCCCCGGTGAGGTCATCACCGCCGAGGTCGTGCGCATCGAGCACAACTTCGTGGTCGTGAACGCTGGCCTGAAGTCCGAATCCTTCATTCCGCTGGAAGAGTTCAAGAACGACCAAGGCGAGGTCGAAGTCCAGGTCGGCGACTTCGTCTCCGTGGCCATCGGCTCCATCGAAAACGGCTACGGCGACACCATCCTCTCGCGCGACACCGCCAAGCGCCTGGCCTCCTGGCTGGCGCTGGAAAAAGCGCTGGAGTCCGGCGAATTCGTCACCGGCACCACTTCCGGCCGCGTCAAGGGCGGCCTGACCGTGCTGGTCAACGGCATCCGCGCCTTCCTGCCCGGCTCGCTGGTGGACACCCGCCCGGTCAAGGACCTGACTCCGTACGAAAACAAGACCATGGAGTTCAAGGTCATCAAGCTCGATCGCAAGCGCAACAACGTGGTGCTGAGCCACCGCGCCGTGGTCGAAGCTTCGATGGGCGAAGAGCGCGAGAAGCTGCTGGCCACCCTCAAGGAAGGCGCCATCGTCAACGGCGTGGTCAAGAACATCACCGAGTACGGCGCCTTCGTCGACCTGGGCGGCATCGATGGCCTGCTGCACATCACCGACATGGCCTGGCGCCGTGTGCGCCACCCCTCCGAGGTGGTGCAGGCCGGCCAGGAGATCACCGCCAAGGTGCTCAAGTTCGACGCCGAGAAGAGCCGCGTCTCGCTGGGCCTGAAGCAAATGGGCGAAGACCCGTGGATCGGCGTCTCGCGCCGCTACCCGGCCAACACCCGCCTGTACGGCAAGGTCACCAACATTGCCGAGTACGGCGCCTTCGTCGAGCTTGAGCCCGGCATCGAGGGCCTGGTGCACGTCTCCGAAATGGACTGGACCAACAAGAACGTTGCGCCTTCCAAGGTCGTCTCGCTGGGCGAGGAAGTCGAAGTCATGGTGCTGGACATCGACGAGGACAAGCGCCGCATCTCGCTGGGCATGAAGCAAACCAAGGTCAACCCCTGGAAGGATTTTGCCCAGAACACCAATCGTGGCGACCGCGTCAAGGGCCCGATCAAGTCCATCACCGACTTCGGCGTGTTCGTCGGCCTGGCCTCGGGCATCGACGGCCTGGTGCACCTGTCGGACCTCTCCTGGAACGAGCCGGGCGAATCGGCCGTGCGCAACTACAAGAAGGGCCAGGAAGTCGAGGCCATCGTGCTGGCCGTGGACGTGGACCGCGAGCGCATCAGCCTGGGCATCAAGCAGCTTGACGCCGATCCGTTCACCACCTTCGTGTCCGTCAATGACCGTGGCCAGGCCGTCACCGGCAAGGTCAAGAGCGTGGACGCCAAGGGCGCCGAGATCGAGCTGGGCGAGGACGTGACTGGCTACCTGCGCGCCTCGGACATCTCCGCCGACCGCGTGGAGGATGCCCGCAACGTGCTCAAGGAAGGCGACGAAGTCACCGCCGTCATCACCAACATCGACCGCAAGAACCGCAGCATCCAGCTGTCCATCAAGGCCAAGGATGCGGCCGACCAGCAAGAGGCGCTCGACCATCTGGCGCAGCAATCGGCGGGCAATGCCGGCACGACCAGCCTGGGCGCGCTGCTCAAGGCCAAGCTCGGCGGCGCCGTCGAAGAGAAGTGATGCCGATGCCGTGACCGGCCAGCGCACGGGCCCTGCAACCCGCGGAGCCCATGCCGCCTGGCCACCGGCCGGCAGCAAGCCGGGCCGGGCCTGCGCGGGCCCGGCCCGCATTCATTGCAAGCCAGGCGGATACCGCCCAGGCTGCATGCAATGCCGTTATTGGACGCTGCGAGCCATGACCCGATCCGATCTCGTCGAAGAACTCACTGCCCACTTCAGCCAGCTGAGCCAGACCGATGCCGAATACGCGGTCAAGGTGCTGCTGGAGGCCATGGGCGATGCCCTGGAGCAGGGCCATCGCATTGAAATCCGCGGCTTTGGCAGCTTTACCGTCAACCGTCGCGCACCGCGCACCGCGCGCAATCCGCGCAATGGCGCGGCCGTGCAAGTGCCCGAAAAGCGCGTGCTGCACTTCAAGCCCGGCAAGGCGCTGCGCGAGGCCGTGGACCAGGCCGCCAAGCAGCAGGCCCAGCAGCAGGCCAGACAGCAGGGCGCCAGGCCAGCGGCGCTGGCATAGACCAGGCAGAGCTGCGCAGCAGCTGGGTATGATGGCTGGCGTTGCGCGCACCCTGTGCCTGCCGCCGCTGCCGTGCCAGACCCATTGCCCATTCCCATGAAATACCTCGTGTGGCTGCTTCGGGCAGCCTTTTTCTTTTTGTTGTTTGCGTTTTCGCTGAACAACCAGCACCGCGTGACCGTGCACGGCTTTTTCGGCCTGCAATGGCAGGGCCCGCTGGTGTTGGCCATGCTGGTGGCGTTTGCGCTGGGCCTGGCGCTGGGCCTGGCCACGGTGATCGGGCGCTGGCGCCGCTGGCGCCAGCATGCGGCGCCAGCGGCCATGCCCAGCATGTTCCAAAGCAGCGCCTACCAGCCCAGCATGTACCCGCCCACCATGCCCCCGGGCGCAGGCGTCATGCACCAGGGTGAGCCGCGCCGCAGCGCAGGCGCGCAGGGCGCACAGGAGTGAGCATGGATTTCGAATGGAGCTGGCTGCTGCTGGGCCTGCCGCTGGCCTTCATGCTGGGCTGGCTGGCCTCGCGCCTGGACTGGCGCCAGATGCGCGTGCTGCAGCGCAGCTCGCCGCGCACCTATTTCCAGGGCCTGACTTATTTGCTCAACGAGCAGCAGGACAAGGCCATCGATGTCTTCGTCGAGGCGGTGCAGTCCGACCCCGAGACGATTGAGCTGCACTTTGCCCTGGGCAGCCTGTTTCGCCGCCGCGGCGAATACCACCGCGCCGTGCGCGTGCACGAGCACCTGCTGGCGCGCGCCGACCTCAGCGCCGCCGATCGTGCCCGCGCGCAGTGGGGGCTGGCGCAGGACTACCTCAAGATCGGCCTGTTCGATTTCGCCGAGCAGGCCCTGCAGCCGCTGATCGGCACCGAGCTTGAGCCCCAGGCCCAGACGGCGCTGCTGTACGTCTATGAGCGCCTGCGCGATTGGCCGCAGGCCCTGGCGCTGCTCGAGCGCATCGACGCGCAGGCCGATGCCGCGCCTGGCGCCGATGCGGCCGATCGGCAGCCCAGGATGCTTGGCCGCCAGGTGCACTACTGGTGCGAGCAGGCCCAGCAGGCCGCCCGCGCGCGCGACTACCCGCAGGCCCGGGCGCTGCTGCAACAGGCCCAGGCGCAGGCCAGCGCGCTGGCCGCAGCCGATGGCGCGCAGCAGCATGTGCGCCCGGCCATGGAGCACATCCAACTGCTGCAACAGCAAGGCCAGCATCTGCAGGCCTTGCAGGCCGGGCTGGAGTTGGCCCGGCAGCAGCCCGAGGCCATGCCGCTGGTGGCCTCCTGCGTGCGTGAGCTGCTGCCCCGCGTCGATGCGCAGCAGCCCGCGCTGCAGCAGCTGCACGCACTGCTGCGCGCGCACTACCAGCGCGAGCCCAGCCTGGATGTGCTGCTGGCGCTGGTGGCCATCGAACAGCGCCTGGGCTGGCCGCAGGCCGCGCAGTGGTATGTGGAGCACGTGCGCCGCCGGCCCTCGCTGGTGGCGGCCGCGCGCTGGATGCAGGCCCAGCTCGATGGCCCACAGGCGGTCGCAGGCCAGCTTGGCATGGCCGCGCAAGAGGGCGGCGACAGTGCCGCCGCCGTGCAGGCCTCGCTGGACAAGGCGCTGCAACCGCGCCTGCACTACCGCTGCACGCAATGCGGCTTCGAGACCCAGCATTACTTCTGGCAGTGCCCCGGCTGCCAGAGCTGGGAGAGCTTCCCGCCCCGGCGGGTGGAGGAGCTGTAGCCACCCTGGCGCAGCGCCGGCCCCGGCCTGCCCCACAGGCCTTCCCCATTGGTTTTCTTTTGCTCTTCCCATCACCCAAGGCATTGCCCATGAAGAATTTGCACCGCCGGGCTGCAGCGCAGCCCGCCAACCCTGCCTGCTGCCGCCCTGTGCGTCGCAGCCCGCCCGCCATCTGGGCGATCTGCGCCGCCTGGCTGGCCCTGGCGCTGCTGGCCTGGCCAGTGGACGGCGCCGCCCAGGGCGTGAAACAGGCCGCAGCCAAGCCCGCCGCCCAGCCCAAGCGCATCCAGCCGCGCGATGGCTACTGGCGCTGGGACATGGGCGCGACCCAATCCAGCGCCACCTGCATGCCCGGCCTGGCCGAAAGCCTGCGCCAATTGCTGCCGCAAGAGCGCGGCGAGCAAGTGCGCTTTGGCAAACCCTTCCACCCCGCGCAGCTGGTGCAGCACCAGGCCGTGCGCTGGCAGCAGCCTGGCCCCAACCACTTCGTGGCCACGGCCCAGGGCGTGCAGGTGCAGGGCCTGGCCCTGCCCATGGACGTGCACTATGAGCTGCACGTGCTCAGCCCCACGCAGATGCGCGGCCAGGGCCGGGTGCACATGCCGCTGCTGCAGTCCTGCGCCATCTCGGCGCCCTTCAGCTTCGAGCGCCAGGCCAAGGCCCCCGGCGGCAGCGCCCGCCGTTGAGACCTGCGAGCGCCATGAACGCCACAACACAAGAGACAGCGATGCTGCAAGCACGGGCGGGCGCGGCGCAGCCCCCAGCCTCGCCGCGCCGTGCGCGCATCGCCGGCTGGCTGGCGGCCCTGCTGCTGGCCCTGACGCTGGCCAAGGTGTGCTGGGTGGTGCTGGGCGCGCCGGTGTTCGGCTATGCGGACAACTGGGATTTCGTGCGCCAGTCCTCCTGCCACGGCGTCTGGCTCATCGATGAGCAAGGTCAGCGCGTTTGGGGCGATATCGGCCGCGTGCACACCCGCCTGCATTTCGATGGCGAAAAGGCCAAGTACAACTGCACGCGCTCCAGCGACAACCTGTTTTCCAAGTCGAGCACCTGGGTGTTCGAGAAAGGCGCGGTGTTCGACATCCGCGTCATCGGGTTGATCAAGATCGTCGCCGTGGCCGCCATGGCCGCCGCCGTGCTGGTGGCGCTGGGCAGCGCGCCGCTGCGCCTGGCTGCGGCCTTCCTGCTGGCGCTGGTGCTGGGCGACTGGGTGCATCTGCTCTACTTCAACACCCTCTACCACGAGGTCTCGACCATTGCCGGCCTGTGCCTGGCGCTGCTGCTGCTGGCCGATCTGGCGCAGCAGCAGGGCAGGGCCAGCCAGCGCGGCAGCGGCTACTGGCTGCTGTGGGTGCTCATCTTGCTGTGGCTGGGCCTGAGCAAGCACCAGTACATGCCGCTGGCGGCAGTGCTGTGCGCGCTGGCCGCGCTGTGCCTGGCGCGTTGGCGCATCTGGCGGCCCGGCGCGCTGCTGCTGGCGCTGGCGCTGCTGATTCCGCTGGCCTACGGGCAGATGAACAAGCCCAAGGGCCTCAATGCCAAGATCCCCTGGGTCAACAGCACCAACACCGTGCTGGAGGCCGTGCTGCCCGCCGCAGCTGACCCGCAGGCCGCGCTGCAGACGCTGCAGCTGCCGCCCAGCTGCATGGCCGGCAAGGGCCTGAACTGGTACGCGCCGGGCATGGTCGAGAACCACCCTTGCCCGGCCTTGAAGCAGTTTTCCAGAAAGCGCCTGCTGCCGCTGTTCGCGCAGCAGCCGGCCACCTTTTTCACCCCGATGCGCATAGGCCTGGCCAGCCTCAGCCCCTTCCATGCCCACGCCGGCATCATCGCGTTCGAGGCGGCTTCGCCAGATGGCAGCAGCGCCGCGCTGCGCCGCCAAGTGGCGCGCGGCAGCTCGCTGTCCACGGCCTTGGCGGCCTGGCTGGGCTTGAATCAGGCTCCCTGGGCCTGGCAGGCGCTGTTCTGGCTGGCGGCGCTGGCCAGCCCGCTGTGCCTGGGCCTGGCCGTGCTGCGCCGCAGCGGCAGTGGCAGCGCGCGGGCCGCGTGCATGCTGCTGGGCCTGGGTGGCATGGTGATGTTCTACAGCCTGTTTTCCTCGGTGTTTGGCGATGGCTACGTCGAAGTGCCACGCCATGCCGTGGGCTTTCTGGTCGGGCTGTACGCCTGGCTGACCGGGCTGCTGTGGCTGGCGGCTCAGGCCCTGGCGCACTGGCGCACTGGCGTGGCAGCAGGCTCTGTCCAGGGGCAGGCGGTTGCCCGCTGAATTTGAGCCACGCCTGTGCAGCACCAGCCCCAAAGCGGGCTCTGCCGCCAGATCGAGGGCCGAGCGCAGCGATGGCCCGGGCAGAGCCCCCCTTCTGCCTGCGCCTGTGACGCTGGCCTGACAGGGCGGGCAGGCCCACATACAGTGGGCCTGCTTCGTTCATCAAATTTCGCTGCGGCTGTTTGAGCGTAGCGGCAAAGCCGCGCAGCGAGTTTCCGCAGCATCCGCCCTGGCAGGCCAGCGGCACAGGTCGCCCCGGCGCGCAGCGCCGGGGTCGCGGGCAGTGGGGTCGCCTTCTTTTGCCTCCTTTTCTTGGCGAGACAAGAAAAGGAGGTGCGCCGCCGGGCGCACATCCCGGCCTCGGGCCTCAACGCTCGTGCAGGCAGTAGCTATTGGATGCCATGTCTCGCAGGACGTGCGCAGCAGGTCCGCCCATCCATTGCGCCTTCTATGACCTGCGCGCCTGCAGGTCGAAGCGAAACAGCCGGCAGTCGATGGGGCCGTTCCACATTGGCACGCGGCGCGATTCCTTCAGGCGCAGCTTGCCCGGCAGCTTCATGTCCGGGCTGAGCAGCCAGGCCGTCCAGCCGCCGTAGTGGCTTTTCCAGTGCGCGGCCAGCTGGGCAAAGAAGGCTGCGCCATCGTCGTCGTCGCTGAATTCACGCGCTGAAAAGCCCATTTGCCTGCGCGCCTGCAGGTTGCGTCCGGCGCTGCCGGCGGCGTCGATGCGCGTGCCGTAGGGCGGGTTGAGCAGCAAGATGCCCGGCTGCGTGCAGGGCGGCAGGCGCTGCAGCAGGTCGCCGCCGCGCAGTTGCACGGCATGCGCCACGCCGGCGCGCTCGGCATTGCGGCGCGCGAAATCGACCATGCGGTGTGCGATGTCGCTGCCAAAGACGGGCGCGGCCGGCGCGCGGCGGCGCGCCAGGGCCTGCTCGCGCAGCGCTTGCCAGTGCTGCGGCTGGTGCGCCAGCAAGTGCTCGAAGGCAAAGCGGCGCTGCAGGCCGGGGGCGATGTCGCAGGCCATTTGCGCGGCTTCGATGGCGATGGTGCCGCTGCCGCAGCAGGGGTCGTACAGCGGCAGCGGCGCGTGCGACAGCGGCTGCCAGCCGGTGGCGGCGATCATGCTGGCGGCCAGGGTTTCCTTCAGCGGCGCATCGCCCTTGTCCTCGCGCCAGCCGCGCTTGAACAGCGGCGCGCCGCTGGTGTCGATGGCCAGCTGCTGGCTCTGGGCGTCCAGGTGCAGGTGGATGCGCACCTGCGGGCGCTGGGTGTCCACGCTGGGGCGCTGGCCCTGCCGGGCGCGAAAGCGATCGGCCACGGCATCCTTGATGCGCAGCGCAGCGAAGTTCAGGCTCTTGAGCGGGCTGCGCTGGGCCGTGGCCTCGATCTTGAAGGTCTGCGCGGGCGTGAACCATTGCTCCCAGGGCAGCTGGGCGGCCAGGGCGTAAAGATCGTCCTCGCGCTGGTAGGGGCCTTGCGCCAGCACGATGAGCACGCGCTGCGCGATGCGGCTGTGCAGGTTCAGCTGCATGGCCAGGGCCAGCAGTTGCTGGTCATCGCCGCCGGCGTGGATGGCCACGCCGGCGCGCTGCAGCGTCAGCGCCGCCTCGGGCAGGGCGGTGATGCGTTGCACCTCGGCGCCCAGCAGCGCCTCGGTGTGCGCGGCGCAGGGCAGAAACAGGTAGGGCGCAGGCTGCGCTGCCTGGCGCGCAGGCACAGGGTGGGGCGCAGGGGCAGGGCGGGGCGATGGGGGGCGGCTGGCGGTGGTGGTCACAGGCTTTTGCGCAGATTGGCGGGGGCGATGCGCAGCGCCTCGCGGTATTTGGCGACGGTGCGGCGCGCGCATTCGATGCCCTGCTCCTTGAGCAGGTTGGCGATTTGGCTGTCCGAGAGCGGTTGGCTGGGGTCTTCGGCGCCGATCCATTGCTTGATGAGGGCGCGCACGGCGGTGCTGGAAGCGCTGGCGCCGCTGTCGGTCTCCAGCCCGGAGCCAAAGAAGTACTTGAGCTCGAAAGTGCCTTGCGGCGTGGCCATGTACTTGGCCGTGGTCACGCGCGAGATGGTGGACTCGTGCATGCCCAGCTCCTGGGCGATGTCGCGCAGCACCAGCGGCCGCATGGCGGTGGGGCCGTGCACGAAGAAGTCGTGCTGGCGCGCGACGATGGCCTGCGAGACGCGCAAGATGGTGTCAAAGCGCTGCTGGATGTTCTTGATGAACCAGCGCGCCTCCTGCACGCGCTGCTGCAGCTCGGCGTGGCTGCTGCTGCCGCGCAGCGCCTTGGCATAGACCTCGTGCACGCGCAGGCGCGGCATGACGTCGGGGTTGATGCGCACCACGAAGCCGCCGCTTGGCGCGCCGCGCTGCTGGCCGGGCTGTCCGGGTGGCGCGGCGTGCACCAGCACGTCGGGCACGATGGCGTTGCGCTCGACGTCGGCAAAGCGCCTGCCGGGCTTGGGCTCGAGCCGGGCGATCAGCAGCAGCGCGTCGCGCACCTGCTCGGGCTCGGCCTGGGTGAGCTGGCAGAGCTGGCGCACGTCGCGCTTGGCCAGCAGCTCCAGAGGCTGCTGGCACAGCTGCTGCGCCAGGGCCAGCAGCGCGGGTTCGCAGTCGCAGTGCTCGTCGCGCTGCAGCGCGCGCAGTTGCAGTTGCAGGCATTCGGCCAGGTCACGCGCGCCCACGCCGGCCGGTTCCATGGTGTGCAGCAGGTTCAGCGCCAGTTGGAAGTGGTGCAGCAGCTCGTCCACGTCCGCCAGGCTGCGCGCCAGCGGCAGGGCCAGGTCTTCGAGCGTGTCCTCCAGGTAGCCGTCCTCGTTGAGCGATTCGATCAGAAAGTCCAGCGCGCAGCGGTCCACAGCGTCGAGGAAGAACTCCCCGGCCTGCTGGTGCAGAAAGTCGGCCAGCGAAATGTGCGCGCTGTTGATGTCGGCCGCGTCCACTTCGTCATTCGCGCCTGCCGCGCCGGGCGCGGGCGCATCGCTGCCCCATTCGCCATCGTTTGGGGAGATGTCCATGGAGCCATCGCCGCCCCAGTCCTCGGGCACGGCCTCGAACTCGCGCTCCTCGCTGCCCTGGGCCTGGCCGGCGGCGTCACTCTCTTCAGCAGCGCCGTCATGGTCGCCATCGTGGCCGCCGGGGCCATCGCGCTGCGGCTCTGGCGCGCTGCCGCCGGCGGGCGAGTCCTGCAGGCTGGCCTGGCCGCCATCAAAGCCGTCGCTGCTGTCGCTGCTGTCGCCGCCATCGCCTTCCTGCAGCTCCAGGAAGGGGTTTTCCTCCAGCATGTGCTCGACCTCTTGCTGCATCTCCAGCGTGGACAGCTGCAGCAGCCGGATCGCTTGCTGCAGCTGTGGCGTCAGCGCCAGGTTCTGCGAGGTCTTGAGGGAAACGCCCAGCTTCATGGCCGCGCCTTACATGCGGAAGTTCTCGCCCAGGTAGACGCGGCGCACGTCCGGGTTGTCGATGATGTCCTGCGCCGGGCCGTGCGCCAGCACGGCGCCTTCGCTGATGATGCAGGCGCGGTCGCAAATGCCCAGCGTCTCGCGCACGTTGTGGTCGGTGATCAGCACGCCGATGCCGCGCGCCTTGAGAAAGGCGATGCTGCGCTGGATCTCCATCACCGCGATCGGATCCACGCCGGCAAAGGGTTCGTCCAGCAGGATGAAGCGCGGCTGCGTGGCCAGCGCCCGGGCGATCTCGACGCGGCGGCGCTCACCGCCCGAGAGCGACAGCGCCGGCGCGCTGCGCAGATGATCGACGCGCAACTCCTGCAGCAGCTGCTGCAGGCGCTGCTGCACCTCGGCCTTGCTAAGCGGCTTGCCCTGGGCGTCGAACTGCAGCTCCAGCACGGCCTGCACGTTCTCCTGCACCGTCAGGCGGCGGAAGATCGAGGCCTCCTGCGGCAGATAGGACAGGCCCAGGCGCGAGCGCTTGTGGATGGGCATGTCGGTGACGTCATGGCCGTCGATGAGGATCTCGCCGCCGTCGCTGCGCACCAGGCCGACGATCATGTAAAACGAGGTCGTTTTGCCCGCGCCGTTGGGCCCGAGCAGGCCCACGACCTCGCCCGGCCTCACGTCCAGCGAAACGTCCTTGACGACCTTGCGCCCGCCATAGCTTTTTTGCAGGTGGCGCGCCACCAGGCCGCTGGCCGATGTGCTTGCCGGGGTGGCAGCGGCTGGCGTCGTGTTTGCCGTGTCTGGCCCGTGCGGGGCTTGTGTTGCTTGCGTCATGGCTGTGGGCGCTTCAGGGCGCGGTCTGCTGCAGCTGGCTGCTGGGCGCCAGCGGCGTGGCCGGGGCCTTGGCGCCACGGCTGCCACGGTCGCTGCTGCTGCCGGCCTGGCCCGTGGTGCTGGCGCCGATGACGGCGCGCACGCGCCCGCCCTGGCTGGCGGATGCTGCGCCGCCGCCGCGCGCAGCGCCATCGACGCTGAACTGGCCGCTGCCGTTGTGGTAGACGATCTCGCCGCCGCTGATCTCATCGTTGAGCTGCCCGCCCTGGTAGCGGCGCAGCTGCGCCCGGCCCAGCAGGCGCACCCGGTCGGCCTTGCTGTCGTACTCGATGCGCGTGGCCTCGGCCTCCACCGTCTCCTTCGGGGCGCCCTTGGGGGTGTCGCGCTGTTGGCTGAAGAAGGCGCGCCGCCCGCCTTCGGCCTGCACCGTGCCCTGCTGGCTGCCATCGGCGCGCTGCAACACGCTGAGCGAGTCGCCGCGCAGCACGATGCTGCCTTTGGTGACCACCACGCGCCCGGTGAACACCGTGGTCTGCTTGGCCTCGTCGTGGCGCAGCGCATCGGCCTCGATGTTCATGGGCTGGGCGCGGTCGCTGGCCAGCGCGTGCGCCTGGGGCTGGGGCAAGGCCAGCGCCAGCAGCACGGCGCTGACGGCGGCCAAGGGGAGGAACAGGGTCTTGCTCATTGCGGCATGAATTTTGCTTATGGGGTGCGCCAGATTCTAGAGCGTGTTATGCACTTTGCGCCCGGGCGGCCGCGCCGCGCCAGGGCATGGCGCGGCAACAGGCCATAAAATCGCCGCGCCCAGCAAGCGCGGCTTGGCATGGATTGAGCGGCCAGGTGTGCGCTGCGATTCGTGCAGGCCCTGCTTGCTGGGCGCGCTTGTTTTGCCAGGCCCGGTCTGCGCCCCGAATGAATCTATGAAGCCACGCACCATTTTCGTCACCACCGCCTTGCCGTATGCGAACGGCACCTTCCACATCGGCCACATCATGGAATACATCCAGGCCGACATCTGGGTGCGCTTTCAGCGCATGCAGGGCCACCGGGTGGATTTTGTCGGCGCCGACGATGCCCACGGCGCGCCCATCATGATTGCGGCGCAGAAGGCGGGGCAGACGCCCGAGCAGTTCGTGGCCGCCATCGCCGCAGGCCGCAAGCAGTATCTGGATGGCTTTCACATCAGCCACGACCACTGGCACTCGACCCACAGCCCGGAGAACACCGAGCTGGCCCAGCAGATCTACCGCGATCTGCGGCAGGCCGGGTTGATTGCCACGCGCACCATCGAGCAGTTCTTCGATCCGCAGCAGGGCATGTTCCTGCCCGACCGCTACATCAAGGGCCAGTGCCCCCGCTGCCACGCCCAGG
This sequence comes from Vandammella animalimorsus, assembly GCF_002285265.1. Taxonomy (GTDB): domain Bacteria; phylum Pseudomonadota; class Gammaproteobacteria; order Burkholderiales; family Burkholderiaceae_C; genus Lampropedia. The sequence goes on along the minus strand of NZ_NSJB01000007.1, from coordinate 2,063 downwards.
ATCAGTACGGCGACAACTGCGAGGTCTGCGGCAGCGTGTACGCGCCCACCGAGCTGATCGCGCCGTATTCGGCGCTCTCGGGCGCCAAGCCGGTGCTCAAGGAGTCCGAGCATTTCTTCTTCACGCTCTCGGACGCGCGCTGCGTGGACTTCCTGCAGGAGTGGACGCAAAACGGCCAGCATGTGCAGCCGGAGGTGGCCAACAAGGTCAAGGAATGGTTCACCGTGCGCAGCAACCCGGACGGCAGCACCAGCGAGGGCCTGGGCGATTGGGACATCAGCCGCGACGCGCCGTACTTCGGCATCGAAATCCCCGATGCGCCGGGCAAGTACTTCTACGTCTGGCTGGATGCGCCGGTGGGCTATCTGGCCGCGCTCAAGAGCCTGCTGGCGCAGCGCGGCGAGGACTACGAGGCCTACATGGCCAACCCGCAATTGGAGCAGGTGCACTTCATCGGCAAGGACATCGTCACCTTCCACACCCTGTTCTGGCCTGCGATGCTGCACTTCTCTGGCCGCAAGACGCCCGATCAGATTGCCGTGCATGGCTTTCTGACCGTCAACAACGGCCAGAAGATGAGCAAGAGCCGCGGCACCGGGCTGGACCCGCTCAAGTACCTCAAGCTGGGCATGAACCCCGAGTGGCTGCGCTACTACCTGGCGGCCAAGCTCAACGGTCGCAATGAGGACATCGACTTCAACGCCGAGGACTTCATGGCCCGCGTCAACGCCGATCTGGTGGGCAAGTACGTCAACATCGCCAGCCGCGCCGCAGGCTTTATCGCCAAGCGCTTCGATGGCCGCCTGGGCCTGCCCACGGGCGATGGCCATGCGCTGCTGCAAACCCTGCGCGCCAAGGCCGATGACATCGCCGACGCCTTCGAGCGGCGCGACACCGCGCGCGCGCTGCGCGAGGTCATGCTGCTGGCCGACCGCGTCAACGAATACGTGGACGCCAACAAGCCCTGGGAGCTGGCCAAGGACCCGGCCCAGGGCGAGCGCCTGCACGATGTGTGCAGCACCTGCATCGAGGCTTTTCGCATCCTCACCATCTACCTCAAGCCCGTGCTGCCGGCGCTGGCCGCGCAGGTCGAGGGCTTTTTGCAGGTGGCCCCCTTCCGCTTTGCCGATGCGCAAACGCCGCTGGGCGCGGGCCAGGCCATCGCCGGCTTCAAGCACCTGATCCAGCGTGTGGACGAAAAACAGCTCGATGCGCTGTTCGAGGCCCCGGCCGCGCCCGCCGCAGCGCCTGCTGAGACGAAGAAGGAAGCCAAGAAAAAAGCCGCCCCGGCCTTTGATCCCAAGGCCCCCGGCGGCGAGCCGCTGGCCCAGACCATCGGCATCGACGACTTTGCCAAGATCGACCTGCGCATCGCCAAGATCGTGCAGTGCAGCGCCGTCGAAGGCTCGACCAAGCTGCTGCAGCTGACGCTGGACGTGGGCGAGCAGGACGAGCACGGCCAGCCCAAGACCCGCAACGTCTTCAGCGGCATCGCCAGCATGTACCGGCCCGAGCAGCTGGTGGGCAAGCTCACCGTCATGGTCGCCAACCTGGCGCCGCGCAAGATGAAGTTCGGCCTCTCCGAAGGCATGGTGCTGGCCGCCAGACACGCCGATGAGGCCAGCCAGCCGGGCATTTACGTGCTCGAGCCCTTCCCCGGCGCGCAGCCGGGCATGCGCGTGCGTTGAGTGGCCTCTGCCGCGCCATGAAAAAAAGCAGCGCCCTGGGCGCTAATGCCGTTCACTTAACCCAGTGAACGGCATTTTTGTTGGATAGTTGCGGCAAACTTTCTGCCAAGTCATTTTTTCCTTGGCACAGATGCCCCGCAAACACCACCTTTACCCTGACTTTGGCTCACTCACCCGCAACCTTGACCCTCAATGGATAGCACAGGCCTTGGCAGCCACGGGCTGCGCCAGTGTGCGCAAGCGCAAGCTGCCTGCCGAGCGGGTGGTCTGGCTGGTCATTGCCCTGGCGATGTACCGCCACCAATCCATGGCGCAAGTCGTTGCCGACCTGGATCTGGCTCTATCCGATGAGATCAATCCCGACATCGCCAAGAG
>NZ_NSJB01000006.1 GCF_002285265.1 Vandammella animalimorsus | reverse complement strand
TGAGCCAAAGTCAGGGTAAAGGTGGTGTTTGCGGGGCATCTGTGCCAAGGAAAAAAATGACTTGGCAGAAAGTGTGCCGCAGCTATCCAACAAAAATGCCGTTCACTGGGTTAAGTGAACGGCATTACCGCAGGGCGGGGCTTTTGTCAAAACCACTGCTGCCGCCCGCAGCGCTTGCCACGGGCGCAGGCCGATCAGGCCGCAGGGGTGATTTCCACGGTGTGCTTGTTCAGCGCACCCTTGTTGCGGAACACCACGTGCCCGTCGACCAGTGCATACAGCGTGTGGTCCTTGCCCATGCCGACATTGGTGCCAGCGTGCATGCGAGTGCCGCGCTGGCGCACGATGATGGAGCCGGCGCTGACCAGCTCGCCACCGTAGGCCTTGACGCCCAGCATCTTGGGCTTGGAGTCGCGACCGTTGCGCGTAGAGCCGCCGCCTTTTTTCTGTGCCATGTCTTAATCCTTTCCTGCTGCGTGAGGGGCTGTGTTATGCAGCGATATCGCCAATTTGCAGCTCGGTGTAGCGCTGGCGATGGCCTTGGTGCTTCTGGTAGTGCTTGCGACGGCGCAGCTTGAAGATGCGCACTTTGTCGTGCTTGCCCTGCGAGAGCACAGTCGCCTTGACGCTGGCGCCGGAAACCAATGGCGTGCCGATTTTCAGATCAGCGCCGTTGCCGATGGCAAGCACTTGATCGAGCACGATTTCCTGGCCCACGTCCGCAGCGATCTGTTCTACCTTGATTTTGTCGCCGGCTGCAACGCGATACTGCTTGCCGCCGGTTTTTATGACTGCGTACATGTGATTCATCCAAAAAAAGAGGTTCTTGCCCTGCCTGGCCGATGCTGGCCAAGAAAGGAAAAAACGCAATGACGGGATTTTCATCTGCCCCATGCGTTGCTGCCAAAATGCCGCCGCGCTTGGTTGAACGGGCAATGCAAAAAAGCACCCGGCCGGGCAAATGAACCGCGCATTGTAGCGGCCTTGGGTCTGGCGTGCAAACCCTTGGGCGATCACAAATCCCTGGGCGATCAATCGCGCGTGACGCGCAGCACCTCCTCAAAACTGGTGATGCCCGCTTGCACCAGGCGCTGGCCGTCCTCGCGCATCAGTTGCATGCCGTGGGCCAGGGCATGCTCGCGGATGGCCGCTTCGGCCTGCTCGCCATGGATGAGGGCGCGGATGGCCTCGTCCACCACCAGCAGCTCGAACAGGCCGGTGCGGCCGTGGTAGCCGTTTTGGTTGCAGTGCCCGCAGCCCTTGCCGTGGCAGTGCGTGCAGTATTTGCGCACCAGGCGCTGGGCCAGCACGCCCAGCAGCGAGGAGGAGAGCAAGAACGGCTCCACGCCCATGTCGATCAGGCGCGTGACGGCGCTGGCGGCGTCGTTGGTGTGCAGCGTGGCCAGCACCAGGTGGCCGGTCAGCGAGGCCTGGATGGCGATTTGCGCGGTTTCGAAGTCGCGGATCTCGCCGATCATGATGACGTCCGGGTCCTGGCGCAGGATGGCGCGCAGCGCGGTGGCGAAGCTCAGGTCGATCTTGCTGTTGACCTGGGTCTGGCCCACGCCGGGCAGCTCGTATTCGATGGGGTCTTCCACCGTCATGATGTTTTGCGCGCGCGCATCCAGCCGGTGCAGCGCGGCGTAGAGCGTGGTGGTCTTGCCTGAGCCGGTGGGGCCGGTGACGAGCAGGATGCCGTGCGGCTGGTGGATCAGGCGCTCGAACTGCGCCAGGGTCTGGCCCTGCATGCCCACGGCCTCCAGGCTCAGGCGGCCTTCGCTTTTGTCCAGCAGGCGCAGCACGGCGCGCTCGCCATGCGCGCTGGGCAGGGTGGAGACGCGCACGTCGATGGCGCGCGTGCCCAGGCGCAGGGCGATGCGGCCGTCCTGCGGCAGGCGTTTTTCGGCGATGTCCAGATCGGCCATGATCTTCAGGCGCGAGATCAGCGCGCCGTGCAGCGCGCGGTTGGGCTGCACGATCTCGCGCAGGCTGCCATCGACGCGCAGCCGCACGCTGGAGTGGCGCTCGTAGGGCTCGATGTGGATGTCGCTGGCGCCATCGCGCGCGGCCTGGGTCAGCAGCGCGTTGAGCATGCGGATGATGGGCGCGTCGTCGGCGGCTTCGAGCAGGTCTTCCACGGCGGGCAGCTCCTGCATCATGCGGGTCAGATCGGCCACGCCTTCGACCTCGCTGACCACCAGCGCGGCGTCCGAATCACCGCCGGAGTAGGCGGCGCTGATGCGCTGGGCCAGGGCAGCGGCGTCCAGTGGCTGGGGCTCGAACTGCGGGTAGCTGCGCAGCACTTCGCCCAGCGCGCTGGCGTTGGGGCTGGGCCCGTGCCACAGCGTCAGGCGTGTGCCATCGTCCTCCAGCAGCAGCTGGGCGCTGCGGGCAAAGGCGTAGGGCAGGGGGTAGTGCAAGGCGGCCATGGGGCGATTGAATGGGCGGAGCAGCAGCAATAAGGGTGGGCGCTGGCTGCGTCAATCGGCCCAGCCGTCGGATTCGCCGCTGCGCAGCTGGCGCGCATCGACCTGGCTGCCGCCGGCGGGCGGCGCATGCAGCGAGTCGCGCGTCAGGCTCGACAGCGGCGGCGTGCGCCGCGCCTGGCGGGTCTGGCGCTCCTTGTCCGAATCCTGCGGCGGGGGCAGTTGCGGCAATTGCGGCGCGGCGTTGACGCTGTCCAGAATCAGATGGCGGCCCGGCTGCACGATGCGCTGGTCGCCGCGGATCATGTCGTAGCGCTCCATGGCCATGGCGTCGCTGTCGGCACTGTCGTAGATCACAGTGGGGCGCAGGAACACCATCAGGTTGACCTTGTCGCGGGTGCGGCGCTCGCTGCGGAAGGCATTGCCCAGCACGGGGATGTCGCCCAGCAGCGGCACCTTTTCCTGGCGCTGGCCGTAGCGGTCCTCCAGCAGGCCGCCGAGCACGATGATGCCGCCGTCCTCGACCAGGATGTTGGTCTCGATCAGGCGCTTGCTGGTGCTGGGGCCGCTGGCGTTGTCGAGCGTGCTGGCCAGCACGTCGGAGATCTCCTGCACCACGGCCAGCTTGACGGTGCCGTTCTCGTTGATCTGCGGCTTGACGCGCAGCGACAGGCCCACGTCCTGGCGCTCGATGGTCTGGAACGGGTTGACCGAGCCGCTGCCAATGCTGTTGTTGTTGGTGTAGCGGCCGGTGACGAAGGGCACGTTCGAGCCGATCATGATGCGCGCCTCCTCGTTGTCCAGCGTCAGGATGTTGGGCGTGGACAGCACGTTGGCATCGCCCGTGTCTTCGAGAAAGCGCGCCAGCAGGCCCAGCACATAGGTGCCGCCGTAGTTGTGCGCCACGCCCAGGTTGATGCCGTTGCCCAGCAAGCTCGAGGAAATGCCGCCCAGGCCGCTGCCGCCGCGCCGCGCCGCCTCTGCGGCCACGGCCAGGTCGATGATGTTGCCCGTGCCCTGGAAATTGGTGCCGATGGCGCCCACGTTGGAGTCGCCCTGGCGGCCGATGCCGCCTTGCCACTGGATGCCGAACTCGGCCGCCTTGTCGGCGCGCACCTCCACCACCATGCTCTCGATCAGCACCTGGGCGCGGCGGCTGTCGAGCTTGTCGATGACGGCGCGCAGCTGGCGGTACAGCGGATCGGGCGCGGTGATGATCAACGAATTGGTGGCCGGGTCGGCCTGGATGATGCCGCCGGTGGAGACGGCCTGGCTCTGGCCGAAATGGGCACTGCCGCCCTCGCCCAGGGCCGCGCCGCTGCTCAGGCCCGCGCCGCCCGCGCCGGCGGCGGCGCCCTCGCTGCGGCCTGTGCTGGCGCTGCTGGGGCCCTCGTCGGCGCTGCCCTGGCCGCCGCCCAGCCGCCCGGTGGCCAGCGCGGCGCGCAGGGTCTGTGCCAGCTGCTTGGCCTCGGCGTTCTTCAGGAACACCACGTGGATGTTGCCGTGCTCGGCCGAGCTGCCGGGCGCGGGCGGCTGGTCCAGGCGCTGCACCAGCGTGCGGATCTGCGCCAGCCGCGCCGGGTTGGCCGCGCGCACGATGATGCTGTTGCTGCGCATGTCCGAGAGGATGGTGGCGCGAAAGCCCTGCCCGCCGCCGGGCACGGCCGCTGCCGCCTGGGCGCCGCCGTTGGCCACCACGGCCGCGCCCCCATCGCTGCCCAGCAGGCGCGTGAGCAGCGGCACCATCTCGCTGGCTACCGCGTGCTTGAGGGCGATGACCTCCACGTCCGTGCCCTCGGCCACGTCCAGCGCGGCAATGATCTTGGCGATGCGCGCCAGGTTGTCGGCGTAATCGGTGATCACCAGCGCATTCGTGCCGGGGTTGACGTTGATGGTGTTGTTGGGGCTGATCAGCGGGCGCAGCGTCGGCACCAGATTGGCCGCGCTCTCGTAGTTGAGGCGGAAGATCTGCGTGACGATCTGCCCGCCGCGCGGCCCGCGCGCCGGGAAGGCCCCTTGCGAGACGTGCACGCCGCCGCTTTGCAGCTTGGCGTCGGCCTCGGGCACCACCTTGTACAGGCCGGCGGCCTCCACCACCGTAAAGCCCTGCAGGCGCAGCGCCACCAGGAACTGGTCAAAGGCCGCCTGCGCCGACACTGGGTGCTCGGTGACCAGGTTCAGCGTGCCGCGCACGCGCGGATCGACCACCACGTTGCGTCCGGTGATGGTGGCCATGGTGCGCGCCACGGCCTCGATCTCGGCGTTCTCGAAATTCAGCGTCACCGGCTCGCCGCGGCGCACGCTGGGCTGGCCGGCCTGGGCCCAGGCCATGCCCTGGCCAGCCAGCGCCAGGGCCAATGCCAGCGCGCCGCCGGCCAGTGCGGCCTTGGCCTTGGGAAAGGGTGCGGCGCCAGTGCGGCCAGCCGCCTGGGCGGTGTGTAGGAAATCCATGCGGACCATCTAGAAATTCAAAATGGCGCGATCGCCATCGCGGCGACCGAGCAAACTCAGCAGATTCGACAAGGCCGGCAGATGCTCCGGCGTGGCGCTGGCCTGGCCGGCAAAGCGCAGCCGCTGGCCTTGCCAATGCCCCTGGCCGCTGAGCTGCAGCGGCCCGGCATCGGTGTGCAGCTGCAGGCCCAGGGTCTGGCCGCCGTGCATGATAAGGCGATAGCTGCCCAGGGGCCGGATGGTGCTCAGCCGCGAAGTGGCGTTCTTCAGCGTGGCCTGCAGCCGGCCCTGCACCAGACTGCGGCCAGCGGCCCACTGCAGGCGCAAATCCTCTATGTGCAGGCCCAGCTGGCCGTCAAGTTGCAAGGTGTTCCACGGCGCGCCCAGGCCCTGCAGCAGGCTCGACGGCCATTGGCTTTGGTGCGTGGCAATGTGCAGCTCGGCGCGCTGCCAGCCCAGGCGCAGCCGCAGCTGGGCGGGCTGGGCGGCGCAGCAATCGGGCAGCAGCTGCAGCCGGGCGCCCAGCCAGGCCGGGCGCAGCGCCCAGTTCAGGCGGCCGGGCAGGCGCATGCGGTCGTGGCTGCCCGCGCCGCCGGTGAGCACCAGCACGGCCGAGCCGTTCCACAACGTGCCGCGCGCCTGCTGCAATTGCACCTGGCCCTGGCTGGCGCGCTCCAGCGCATGGGCCAACCAGCGCGCCGGCGCATACAGGGCCAGCACCAGCAGCAGGCCCAGCAGCGCGCCCAGCAGCGCCCAGCGCCCCATGCGCTGCCGAGGCGCGGCGGCTGCAGAGGCTGTGCGGGGGGTGCGGGGGGTGCGCTGGCGTCGGCTCATCGCGGCGTGTTCCTGGCCGTGGCGGCGATCATCGACTGATTGGGGCAATGCATGACCATGGCCTGTGCTGCTCAAGGCTGGGCGCTGCTGGGCAGCGCCAGCACGATGTGCCCGCTCCAGCGCGGCGCGCCGCTGCCCGCATCGCGGCTGAGCTGCACTTGCACGGGTTGGCTGCGCGTGGTCTCGCGCACTTCGCGCAGCCATTGCAGCAGCTGGGCTGCGGGCACGGCGCGCAGGCGCACGGTGGCGCGGTCGCCGGCCACGGTCAGCTGCGGCGCGGCATTGGCGCCCTGGTCGGGCGCGGTCAGCAGGCGCTTGGCGCTGGCCTCCACCGCGGCGGCCAGCGCCGCTGGCGTGCTGCTGGCCGTGGCGCTGCCGGCCAGTTGCTGCTGCAATTGCTGCGCCTGCTGGCGCATGGCCTGCATGTGTTGCAGCTGTTGCTCCAGCGCCAGGCGCCGGGGCTCGTAGCCCTGCCAGGTGCGCCAGGCCGGTTGCAGCGCCAGCGCCCACAGCAGGCCGCCAGCGACCACGGAGGCAGCCAGTGCCAGCATGCGGCGCTCGCGCGCCTGCAGGCTGTGCCAGCGCTGGCGCAGCGGCGCCAGCGCCGCGCCGATGCGGCCCGGCGCATGGCCGGGGGCTTGGGTGGAGGGCAGTGCAGGGCGGTTCATGGCTGGCCCCTGGTTGGGGTGGTTGGGGCCGGCTCGATCTGCAGGCGGCCTTCGTGCCACTGCGCCAGCAGGCCTTGTGCGGCCAGGCCGTCCTCCCATTGCTGCAGCAATTCGCTGCCCTGCGGCAGGCCGCCCAGGCGCAGCTGGGCGTTTTCATAGTGCAGCTCCTGCGGGCGCATGTCCTCGGGCAGGCCCAGGCCGGCCGCGCCGGCCAGCACCTCGAAGGAGCCGGGCGTCAGCGCGCCGCTTTGCTGCTGCAGGCGCTGCAGCTCCTGGCGCATTTGCCGTGGCGCATCGACCACCACCGCCACTTTGGGGAAGGTGCTGCGAAACACCGCATCGACCTGGGCGTGCAGCTGCTGCAAATCGCGGCGCGCCTGCCAGGCCCAGAGCTGGATGCCCGCCAGCTGCACCAGCACCAGCAGGGCCGCGCCCCAGCGGGCCCAGCGCCAGGCCGGGGCGTGCAGAAAATTCTGCAGCCCTTTGTTCAGGTTTTGCCCCAGGCGGTCGCGCCCGCTGTTGGCGAACTGGAACTGCGCCAGATTCCACGGCGATTGGGCCGCTTGCAGCAGGCGCTGGGGCGGCTCCAGCAATTGCACCGGGCGGCCCAGGCGCTGCTGGGCCAGCTGGTACAGGGCCGGCTCGGCCTGCACGCTGGCGCCGGGCTGGGCCACGCAGTCCAGCGCAGCGGCGCTGGCTGTCAGCGGCAGGGCCAGCACGCCGCCGGCCTGTGGCGCGGGCGCGCTGCCGCCCTGGCTGGCGCCCACGGCCACCAGCCAGGGGTCGTCCTCGGTGCCGATGGCGTACAAGGCGGCCGCCGCCGGCGCGGCGTCGCTGGCATCGGCTGTGTCTGCGGCACCGGCGGCATCGTGCGGCGGCGGGGCGAAGGCCGGCACGATGCGCTGCACCTGCAGGCCTTGCTGGGCCAGGGCCGTCACATGGGCTTGCAGGCGCTCGGCCTGGCACACCGCCACCCAGCAGGGCGCACCGGCGCGCGCCTGTGGCTCCAGCGCAAAGTGCAGCTGTTCGGGCTCGTCGAGCAGTTGGTCTTCCAGCAGGCCTTGCAGCACGGCGCGCAGCCGCGCGCGATCCCTGAGGGCGATCTGCGGCAGCCGCACCCAGTGCCAGGAGACGTCCTGCACCGGCAGCACCAGCACCACCTCCGTGCCCTTGCCTGGCACGGGCAGCAGGCCCACGGGGCTGTGCCCGCTGTCGCTGACGGTCTGGCCATCGGCGCTGCGCACGAAGGCCCACGGGCTTGGCGCGGGCAGCAGGTGCGAGGGGGCTTCGAGAATCAGGGCGGGCATGTCACTTCCAATCGGCGGGCTATTGTAGTGAGAGCCTGCACAGCCCAATCCCAAGGGCAGGGCGGCACGAATCGAGCGGCCCAGCGCGCGTGGCGGCGGCGCAACCGCGCTTTGGCTGCCCCGGCTTGGGGCGCGGCGCGAGTGGGCTTGAAATGACCGCCGCCGGCCCCAGATGCCAGCATTGCCAGCGGGCATGGCGCCGGCTGGCCGCGCGGTAGAATGCGCGGCGGTTTTCACCGCGAGCCCGTGCAAGCGCTGGCTTGGCTTTTTGGCCTCAGGCGCGTGGCGGGCTTTTGATTTGCAATTTGATATTTAGAAGGCCCCTCGGCCTGGGCTGCGCCCCAGGTGTTGCGAGGCGGTGATTTTTCATGGCCACCAATTTCCTCACCAAGCTGTTTGGCAGCCGCAACGACCGCCTGCTCAAGCAATACCGCAAGACGGTCAACCGCATCAACGCGATGGAGCCCGAGCTGGAAAAGCTCAGCGATGAGGAGTTGGCGGGCAAGACCGCACAGTTCAAGCAGCGCCTGGCGCAAGGCGAAAGCCTCGATCAACTGCTGCCCGAGGCCTTTGCCGTGGTGCGCGAGGCCTCCAAGCGCGTGATGAAAATGCGCCACTTCGACGTGCAGCTCATCGGCGGCATGGCCTTGCACTACGGCAAGATCGCCGAGATGCGCACCGGCGAGGGCAAGACGCTGACCTCGACGCTGCCGGTGTACCTCAATGCGCTGCAGGGCAAGGGCGTGCACGTGGTCACGGTCAACGACTACCTGGCGCGCCGCGATGCCGAATGGATGGGGCGGCTGTACCGCTTCCTGGGCCTGACGGTGGGCATCAACCTGGCCATGCTGCCCAAGGAGGCCAAGCAGGCCGCCTACAACGCCGACATCACCTACGGCACGAACAACGAATACGGCTTCGACTACTTGCGCGACAACATGGTCTACGAGGCCGGCGAGCGCGTGCAGCGCAGCCTGCACTTTGCCATCGTCGATGAGGTGGACTCCATCCTGATTGACGAGGCGCGCACGCCGCTGATCATCAGCGGCCCGGCCGAGGACAACACCAAGGTCTACCAGGTGATGAACACCATCGCGCCGCAACTGGTGCGCCAGGAGGGCGAGGCCGACCCGCGCACCGGCGAGGGCGTGATCACCCCGGGCGACTACACGGTGGACGAGAAATCGCGCCAGGTGCACCTGACCGACCAGGGCTATGAGAGCGCCGAGCGCATTCTGGCCGAGCAAGGCCTGCTGGCCGAGGGCGGCTCGCTCTACGACCCCAGCAACATCATGCTGGTGCACCACCTGTACGCGGCGCTGCGCGCGCACACGCTCTTCAACCGCGACGAGCATTACGTGGTGCAGAACGACGAGGTCATCATCGTCGATGAGTTCACCGGCCGCCTGATGGCCGGGCGCCGCTGGAGCGATGGCCTGCACCAGGCCGTCGAGGCCAAGGAAGGCGTGCGCGTGCAGGCCGAGAACACCACCATGGCCTCGATCACCTTCCAGAACTACTTCCGCATGTACGGCAAGCTCGCTGGCATGACGGGCACGGCCGACACCGAGGCCTATGAGTTCCAGGAAATCTACGGGCTGGAGACCGTCATCATCCCGCCCAACCGCAAGAGCCAGCGCGAGGACCAGCTCGACCGCGTCTACAAGACCACCAAGGAAAAATACCAGGCGGCCATCGCCGACATCCGCGAGTGCCACGAGCGCGGCCAGCCGGTGCTGGTGGGCACCAGCTCGATCGAGAACTCCGAGATCATCTCCGGCCTGCTGGAGCAGGCCGGCCTGCCGCACCAGGTGCTCAACGCCAAGCAGCACGAGCGGGAGGCCGACATCATTGCCCAGGCCGGGCGCGAGGGCATGATCACCATCGCCACCAACATGGCCGGGCGCGGCACCGACATCGTGCTGGGCGGCAACATCGAAAAACAAGTGGCCGCGCTGGAGGCCGACGAGGCGCTGGACGAGGCCGCGCGCCAGCAGCAAATCGAGGCCCTGCGCGAGCAGTGGAAGGCCGACAACGCCAAGATCAAGGAGCTGGGCGGGCTGCGCATCATCGCCACCGAGCGCCACGAATCGCGCCGCATCGACAACCAGCTGCGCGGCCGCTCGGGCCGCCAGGGCGATCCGGGCTCCTCGCGCTTTTACCTGGGGCTGGACGACCCGCTGATGCGCATCTTCGCCGGCGACCGCGTGCGCGCCATCATGGAGCGCCTGAAGATGCCCGAGGGCGAGGCCATCGAGGCCGGCTTGGTCACGCGCAGCATCGAATCGGCCCAGCGCAAGGTCGAGGCGCGCAACTTCGACATCCGCAAGCAACTGCTGGACTACGACGACGTCTCCAACGAGCAGCGCAAGGTCATCTACGCGCAGCGCAACGAAATCCTCGACGCCGAGCACGTGGGCGAGCTCATCGCCAACATGCGCCAGGACACCTTCACCGAGCTGGTGCAGCGCCATGTACCGCCCGATTCGATGGAGGAGCAGTGGGATCTGCCCGCGCTGCAGGCCGAGCTGGCCCAGGAGTGGGATCTGCACCTGAACCTGGTCGAAAAGGCCCAGGCGGCCGACACCATCGCCGCCGAGGACATCCTGGAGCAGGTGCTGCAGGCGGCCAATGCAGCCTACGCCGAGAAGGTCGAGCGCGTGGGCGCGGACCAGTTCGGGCACTTCGAGCGCGTGGTGCTGCTGCAGACCTTCGACACCGCCTGGCGCGACCACCTCAGCGCGCTGGACTATCTGCGCCAGGGCATCCACCTGCGCGGCTTTGCGCAAAAGCAGCCCAAGCAGGAATACAAGCGCGAGGCCTTCGAGCTGTTTCGCCTGATGCTGAGCAACTCCAGCGCCGAAGTCACGCGCATCATCATGCGCGTGCGCATCCAGGATCCGCAGCAGGTCGAGCAGGCCGCCGAGCACATGGAGCAGGCCGCCGAGGACATCGCCCAGCGCGCCATCGACCAGACCAATGCCCAGGCCGCCTTTGCGGGCGACGGCCAGCCCCTGCCGCGCGTGGGCCGCAACGACCCCTGCCCCTGCGGCAGCGGCAAGAAGTACAAGCACTGCCACGGCCAGCTCAGTTGACTTGAATGGTGCGCTGCAGCGGCGTGAATGAGCGCCGCCGCAGCGCCCGGTGCTCAACGCTCAACGCTCAACGCTCAACGCTCAACGCTCAACGCTCAACGCTCAACGCTCAACGCTCAACGCTCAACGCTCAACGCTCAACGCTCAACGCTCAACGCCAGCGGCCCCCGGGCCGCTGGCTCTGCATTGGGCCCGGCAGGCGCTGTGCCACAATCTCGCGCCATGCGTTTTACCGACCAACTGACGGCTGCAGCGCGCAGCCAGCACACCATGCTGTGCGTCGGGCTGGACCCCGAGCCGGCCCGCTTGCCCTCCCACCTGCCCCAGGGCGCGGCAGGCATTTACGATTTTTGCGCGGCCATCGTCGATGCCACGGCCGATCTGGCCTGCGCCTTCAAGCCGCAGATTGCCTACTTTGCCGCGCAGGGCGCCGAGGCGCAGCTCGAGCGCCTGATCGCCCACATCCGCCAGGCCGCGCCCGGCGTGCCGGTCATCCTCGACGCCAAGCGCGGCGACATTGGCGCCACCGCCGTGCAGTACGCGCGCGAAGCCTTCGAGCGCTATGGGGCCGATGCCGTCACGGTCTCGCCCTTCATGGGGCAAGACACGGTGCAGCCCTATCTGCAATATCCGGACAAGGGCGTGTTCCTGCTGTGCCGCACCTCCAACCCTGGCGGCAATGACTTTCAGGCCCAGCGCCTGGCCGACGTGCCGGGCCAGCCGCGCCTGTTCGAGCACCTGGCCACCCAGGCCCAGGGGGCATGGAACAGCAATGGCCAGCTGGGCCTGGTGGTGGGCGCGACCTACCCCGAGGACGTAGCGGCCGTGCGCCGCTGCGCCCCCAGCCTGCCGCTGCTGATCCCGGGCGTGGGCGCGCAGGGCGGCGATGCCGTGGCCACGGTGCGCGCCGCCTATACCGGCCCGGGCAGCGTGGCCATCAACTCCTCACGCGCCATCCTCTACGCCAGCCAGGGGGCCGATTTTGCCCAGGCCGCGCGCGCCCAGGCATTGCGCACGCGCGACGAGCTCAACGCGGCAGTGCCGGCGTAAGAGCGTTCAAAGTCTTGGAGAGATTGGCCCGGCTGTTGCCGCCCATGTGGGAGGCAAGGGCCGGGGCCGGGATGTGCGTCCGGGTCCGGCGGCGCAGTCACTTTCTTCTTTTCGCAAAAAGAAAGTGACCAGAGGTTGTTGAGATTGGGTTGGCGAAGCGTTTTTTGACCGAAAACACCGCCGCAACACGCCATCTCAACAGCCCCTCAGAAAAGCGACCCTGCTGCTTGCGCCCCTTCGCTGCGCATCGGGGCGGCTTGTGCCGCTGCTGGCCCAGGGCGGGCCGCAAGGGGCATTGCCTGGGCCAGCGCTTTGCTCGGCCCGGGTTGGCGGCTGTTCTCAGAACGGAATGTCGTCGTCCTCGAACTGGTCGAAGTTCTGTGCCGGTGGCGGCGGTGGGGCTGCGGGGCGCTGGGCTGCGGGGGCGGCCTGGGGCGCTCGCTCGGGTTGCTGGCGGGCCGGGGCGCCGCCGCCATAGCCGCCGCTGCTGTAGCCGCCACCGTCGTAGCCGCCGTCCCTGCCGTCCGCGCCGCCGCTGCCGCGGCCGCCGAGCATTTGCATGACGTCGGCGCGGATTTCAGTGGTGTAGCGGTCCTGACCGGATTGGTCCTGCCATTTGCGGGTGCGGATGCGCCCTTCGATGTAGACGGACGAGCCCTTGCGCAGGTACTGCGCGGCGATTTCGGCCAGGCGGTCATTGAAGACCACGTTGTGCCATTCGGTCAGCTCGCGCCGCTCGCCGGTTTGCTTGTCGCGCCATTGTTCGGTCGTGGCCACGCTGACGTTGGCCACCTGGCCGCCGCTGGGGAACATGCGCAACTCGGGGTCGCGTCCGAGGTTGCCGACGAGGATGACTTTGTTGACTGAGGCCATGGTGCGTTTTCTTTCAGTACGGGACAAATGGCTGGCAGCGCTTGTCGGCGCTGGCCCTGTCCGTCGTTCGTGGCGGCCCGCGCAAAGCGCGCCTGGGGGTACGGATCAGGCCCGGGCAGCCGTTGGTGCCAGCAAGGGCAGGCTATTGTGCCGCAGCTTGTGCGCTGCCTGGGGCCTTGGCCATGCCGTGATCGGGCGTGCCGGCAGCGGTGGCTGCGGCAGCGGCCGCGGCCGCATCGGTGGGCCCGGCCTCTGGCTGGGGGCGCTGCAGGGCCTGCTGGCGCAGCAGTTGCAGCGCGGCATGCCGCGGGTCGCCAGGGGGCAGGCGCGCCAGCATGCGGTCGAAATGCCCCAGGGCCTCTTGCTGGCGGCCCAGGCGCAGCAGGATGTGCGCGGCGCGGATGTCGGCTTTTTCATGGTGGCGGCGGTCGGCCACGTATTGCAGATCGGCCAGCGCCGCCTCCAGCTTGCTGCGGTCCAGGCCCACGCCCAGGGCGTCGGTGTGCAGCTGGGCGTCTTGGGGCAGCTGCTCGGGGTCTTCGCTTTGCGCGATCAGCAAGTCGGCGCGGCGCAGCCGCGCCTTGAACAGATCCGGGGACAGGGCGATGCTTTGGTCGAGCAGTTGCAGGGCTTCGCGCTGGTGCTCGGGGCCGCGCTGCAGCAGCGTATCGGCCAGCCAGTACATGGCGCGGGCGCGCTCGGGTTCGAGCAGCAAAATGCGCTGCAGCAGCGGCTCGACGTCGAAGTCCTCGGCATCATCGCGCGCGAGCTTGACACGGATCATCAGCGCCGGCACGAAGTTGGGCCGCGCGCGCAGCACCGCCGTCAGCGCAATGCGGGCCTTGTCGCGCTGGCCCAGGCGCACCAGGCAGCGGCTGCGGTACCAGTGCAAGGCCACGACGTTGGGGTGCCTGGGCAGCAGGAACTCCAGGATGGCCAGCGCCCCCTGGTAATCGCCCGCGCGCATCAGCTGCTCCGCCCGCGCCAGCACTTGCCGGTACTCTTGCATGGTTGTGGTGGTTGTATTGGTTGAGCCAGCCCCTGCCGCGGCCTTGCCGGGGGGGCGTCTTCAGTCGCCAGGCGCCTGACCGGGCGGCAGCGTGTCATTCTGCAACACATTGCAGGCCAATGTGTCGGCTTTTGCGCGGGGGCTGGCTACTCGGCCAGGATCTTGAGCACGTCGGAGTGGAACTCGCGCGAGTACAGGATGAACACCACCAGCGCCGTGGCGGCCATCAGCGCCAGGGGCGAGAAGAACCAGGCCAGCGCGGCAAAGGAGAAGTAGTAGGCGCGCAGCCCGTCGTTGAATGCCTCGGCGGCGCGGCCCACCAGCTTGCCGGCGCGCTCGGCGTAGTAATTGGGGTCAAAGCGCCCGGCCTTGAACTCATCGACGGGCGGCATGCCGCCAATGGCCAGCGCCACGAAGGTGTACTGCCGCATGGACCACGAAAAGCGGAAGAACGCGTACACGAAGATGGAGATCAGCAGCAGGATCTTCAGCTCGAACACCTCCGGCGGCGCGGGCTGGGCGAAGGGGAAGGCGCGCATCAGCTCGGCGGCCTTGTCGGT
The DNA here is from genome assembly GCF_002285265.1 of Vandammella animalimorsus. Classification (GTDB taxonomy): domain Bacteria; phylum Pseudomonadota; class Gammaproteobacteria; order Burkholderiales; family Burkholderiaceae_C; genus Lampropedia. Next base: position 106,388 of record NZ_NSJB01000006.1, on the reverse strand, counting down.
CGTGCCCAGCAGCGCGAACAGGCCGCCGATGACGATGATGGTGGTCGAGCTGAAGAAGGTCGGCGTGCTGGAGAGGTTTTGCGTGATCAGGCCATCGAGCATGCGCGGGTCGCGCATCGTGGCCTGCTTCATCCAGTAGCGGCGGTAGCGGTTGGTGGTGGCCAGCAGCGAGCGGTGGCGCATCCGGCTGTACTTGGTCATGCCCATGTAGCCCCACCACACGCCCAGAAAGCAGGCCAGGGCCAGCCAGTCGTAGCCCGAGAGCATCGAGAGAGTCTTCATGGCGCGCAATGGTAGCGGCACGCTGGCGGCCTGGCGCACGGCGGCGCTTCAGCGCCTGCGGATGCGGGGCGGCGACGCGCCAAGGGCCGCCGAGGGTTTGCGGCCAGCGCTGCCCTACGGCAACAGCATGCGGCGGAAGCTGGCGTAGTGGTCGGCCGTGTAATAGCAGTGCTCGGGCGCGGTGGCCTGCCGGCCGCCGCAGACGATGCGCCGCGCGCCGCGGTGGCGCACGCCGGGCGTGGGCACGGTGTATTCGCGGTAGTAGCCGCGCGCCTGCACGGGCAGCAGGCGCTCGCGGTTGCCGAAGACGCTGCCGTCCTTGTCGTAGGGGAAGGGGCCGCCCTGCAGGATCAGCGCATAGGTGTCGCGCGCCTTTTGCGGCAGCTGGCGCCAGCCGATGGTGGCCATGTGCGGCGCATCGGTGGCCCCGGCCTGGCGGCTGGCGCGGGCGGGCGGCGCAGGCGATGGAGCCGCTTGGGTTTGCCGGGTGGGCGCGTCGTGCGCCGGGGCCGTGTCGGCGGGCGAGAGCATCACGCCCATGGCCATGGCGCCGGCGGCCCAGGCCGTCAGCAGTGCGGCGCTGGCGGCCTGCGCTGCGCGCCGGGCCTGGCGGCGCAGCCGCTGCGTTGCGGCCGTGCCTTCTGCCGGGGCGGCCTGCCCGGCAGGGGCGCGCAGGCCCTGCCGGGCTTGCCAGGCTTGGTGGGCTTGCTGGGCTTGCTGGGCTTGCTGAGCTTGGCTGTTGTGGCCTGTGCCGGGCGCTGGCCTCATGGTTGCGCGGCCTCGCCGTGGCGGGAGTTGGCATCGACCACGGCCAGCGCCGTCATGTTGACGATGCGGCGCACCGTGGTGCTGGGTGTGAGCACGTGCACCGCCTTGGCCGCGCCCAGCAGCATGGGGCCGATGGCGATGTTGTGGCCGGCGGCGGTCTTGAGCAGGTTGTAGGCGATGTTGGCCGCGTCGATGCCCGGCAGCACCAGCAGGTTGGCGTCGCCTTGCAGCGTGGTGTTGGGCATCAGCGCGCGGCGCGCCTGCTCATCGAGCGCCACGTCGCCGTGCATTTCGCCGTCTACGTCCAGCCAGGGCGCCTGCTCGCGCAGCAGCGCCAGCGTCTGGCGCATCTTCACGGCGCTGGGCGTGTCGCTGCTGCCAAAGCTCGAATGCGACAGCAGCGCCACCCTGGGCTGGATGCCAAAGCGCTGCATCTCGGCGGCGGCGGCGATGGTGATTTCGGCCAGCTGCTCGGCGCTGGGGTCGTAGTTCACGTGCGTGTCCACCAGAAAGACCTGCCGCCCAGGCAGGATCAGCGCGTTCATGGCCGCATAGGTGCGCGCCTGGGGCTGCTTGCCGATGACCTGGTCGATGTAGTGCAGGTGGTTGTGGTAGCCGCCCCAGGTGCCGCAGATCAGCCCCTCGACGTGGCCTTTGTGCAGCAGCATGCTGCCGATCAGCGACAGGCGCCGGCGCATCTCGATCTTGGCCACGGGGGCGGTGACGCCCTTGCGCTCGGTCATGCGGTGGTAGCTGGTCCAGAAATCCTGGTAGCGCTCATCCTGCTCGACGTTGACCACGTCGTAGTCGCGCCCCTGCTGCAGGCGCAGGCCGAATTTCTCGATGCGCTGGGCGATCACTGCCGGGCGGCCGATCAGCGTGGGGCGGGCGATGCGCTCGTCCACCACGATTTGCGCCGCGCGCAGCACGCGCTCTTCCTCGCCCTCGCTGTAGGCAATGCGCTTTTTCTGCGCTGCCTTGGCCGCCAGGATGATGGGCTTCATCATCGTGCCCGAGGTGTAGACGAAGTTCTGCAGCCGCTGCACGTAGGCGTCCATGTCCTCGATCGGGCGCGAGGCCACGCCGCTGGCCTGGGCCGCGCGCGCCACGGCCGGCGCGATCTTGATCATCAGGCGCGGATCGAACGGCTTGGGGATGACGTATTCCGGCCCGAACATCAGCTTCTCGCCCACATAGGCGCGCGCCACCTCCTCGCTTTGTTCGGCCTGAGCCAGCTCGACAATGGCGTGCACGGCCGCCACCTCCATCTCATCGGTGATGGCCGTGGCGCCGCAGTCCAGCGCGCCACGAAACAGGTACGGAAAGCACAGCACGTTGTTGACCTGGTTGGGGTAGTCGCTGCGCCCCGTGGCAATGACCGCATCGCTGCGCACGGCCTTGACCTCATCGGGCAGGATCTCCGGCGTCGGGTTGGCCAGCGCCAGCACCAGCGGCTTGTCGGCCATGCGCGCCACCATCTCGGGCTTGAGCACGCCGCCGGCGGACAGGCCCAGGAACACGTCCGCGCCCTCGATGGCCTCGGCCAGCGTGCGCTGCTCGGTCTGCTGCGCGTACTGGGCCTTGATCTCGTCCATCAGCGCCGTGCGGCCTGCATAGACCAGGCCCTCAATATCGGTGACCCAGACGTTTTCTTTCTTCAGACCCAGCTTGAGCAGCAGGCCCAGGCAGGCCAGCGCCGCCGCGCCCGCGCCCGAAGTCACCAGCTTGACCTCCTCGATGCGCTTGCCCAGCACCTTCAGCCCGCCGATCACGGCCGCGCCCACCACAATGGCCGTGCCGTGCTGGTCGTCATGAAACACCGGGATCTTCATGCGCTTGCGCAGCTCGCGCTCGACGAAAAAGCACTCCGGCGCCTTGATGTCCTCCAGATTGATGCCGCCAAAGGTCGGCTCCAGCGCGGCGATGATGTCCACCAGCTTTTGCGGGTCCTTCTCGTCGATCTCGATGTCGAACACGTCGATGCCCGAGAACTTCTTGAACAGCACCCCCTTGCCTTCCATCACCGGCTTGGAGGCCAGCGCGCCAATGTCGCCCAGGCCCAGCACCGCCGTGCCATTGCTGATGACGCCCACCAAATTGGCGCGGCTGGTGTAGCGCGCAGCGGCGGCCGGGTCTTTCTGGATCTCCTCACAGGGCGCGGCCACGCCGGGCGAATAGGCCAGCGACAGCTCGTACTGGTTCATCAGCTGCTTGGTCGGCGTGACGGAAATCTTGCCCGGCACGGGCTTCTCGTGGTATTCGAGCGCCGCCTCGCGCAGCAGCGCGCGCTTGTCGGCAGGGGCCCCAGCGGGCGGGGCAACAGGGTGGTCAGGCATCAAAGCTCCAGGAATCCAGCAATCCAACAATCGCGCCGCAGGCCGCCGCATGGCAGCGCGCGCCTGCGGCGCAGAAACAACGGCCAAGCATTGTAGGTGCAGCCCTGGCGCCTCGCGGCTGGCCCCAGCGCCGCAGGCCGCAGTCTTTTCAATAAGCAAATATCATCTAGAATGATTCTCGTCTCGGTTTCGAGCGCAGCGGGCCGAAAGCCCTGGCCGCTGCTTCGGGCCGCTTTTTCACACTACCAGGAAACACCATGCAAGTACTGTCATCGCTCAAGGAAGCCAAAAAGCGCAGCCGCGACTGCCAGGTCGTGCGCCGCCGTGGCCGCATCTACGTCATCTGCAAGAGCAACCCGCGCTTCAAGGCCCGCCAAGGCGGCGCCAAGAACCGCCGCAAGGGTTGAGCCCAAGCCCCGCGCGGGCGGCTTGAAAACCCAACAGCCCATGGCCTGCATTCGCTGCAGGCCATGGGCTGTTTGCTGTGATCTGCGCAGATGCGGCCTGTGCTGGCAAGGCGGTTGTTGATCTTGCGCAGCGCCATGCCAAGCTGTGCGCTGGCTTTTCAACCAAGCAATTTGCTCAAACCATCCACCGCCTTGAACATCACCTGCCCGTCATCGCCACGCGCAGCAAAGTGCTTCTTGCCGCATTCGATTTTCAAGGTTTCATTGCGGCGCAATGCGCCATCCACCAGGCTGGACTTGGTTTCCGCCACGAAATACACCCGCCGGTCATCTTCAAACACCACGGCCCAATCGGGGTTGTAGCGGCCCAGCGGCGTGTCGATCTTGAACGCGCCGGGCAGTTTGAAGAAAAAGCGCACGCGCGCATCCAGCGCGCAATCGCGGGCAAAGCGGCTTTCCACCTCGCTGTCGCTGGGCACGCAGTCAAACGCCGGAGCCTTGCCGGGCGCTTGCAGCGGCTGGGCCTGCATCAGCGTTTTGTGCAAAGGCGGCGTGCGCGCATCCGGCCCGGGCGGATACACGCTGCTCAAATAGGTTTCCACCGGCTCAAACAGCGTCATTTCATAACGGCGGCCATTGATTTCGCGGTATTCAATGCCCTCCACCTGCAAAGCCTGCAAGGTGTTGCGCATGGCCTGCACGGCCATATCGAGAAAGGCCTGCGGGTTCACTGTCAATTCAGCCATGCGCCCGCAGCCATCCAGAATGGCAAACACGCTGGCGCGGCTGATGTGCACGCGGCTTTGGATATAGGCATACACATCCGGCACCACAGCGGGCAGGCGCACTTCATGCTGCCCCGTGCCGCTCAATACGCCGCTGATGCCTTGGGCATCCATCACAATTTTTGCCTTGCTGGCCTGTACCTGCGGGCGCTGTACGGGCGGGTATTGCTGGCTATCGCCCAGGGCTTTGATGCAATCGGCAATCAGCCGCTTGCTATCGAGCTTGACGCTGTAGCGCGTCTGGTAATTGATTTTTTGCCAAATCGCCTCAAACAGCGCCTGCTCCTCGGGATTCAACTCCTTGCGCGCCACCCGCACCTTGGCGCGGGCATTTTTGGTGCGGCCTGCAAACGATGCGCCCGTGTCTTCCTCAATTTCAGCCTGCAATTGGCGGGCAAAACTCTCGTAGCTTTCATTGGCCACCACCGTGAGCACATTGATGGCTTTATCGTGCACGCGCTCGCCCTGCGCGTTCACGCACAGGCGCAGGCCGCGGCCGATTTCCTGGCGCTTTTTCAGCGTGCTTTGCGTGTCGTTGAGCGTGCAAATCTGGAACACGTTCGGGTTGTCCCAGCCTTCGCGCAGCGCCGAGTGGCTGAAGATGAATTGCAGCGGCTCATCCAAGCTCAGCAGCCGCTCCTTGTCGCGCATGATGAGGGCGTAGGTGTCGTCGTCCTTGGCGGTATGGCCGCCGGTGTCTTTCCAGATGGTTTGCGCCTTGCTGCCTTTGCCCTTGCGGTCGCCAGAGAAATAGCCGTTATGCACCTGGCTGGCCGGGTGCGCAATCAAATCCGGATATTTGCGGGCATATTGCGTGAATATGTCTTCAAACCACTGGGCGAACTTGCCAGGCTGCGGTTGGCCGTCGGCATCGTATTGGCGGTAATGGGCCACTTTGTCGATGAAAAACAGGCTCAAGACCTTGATACCCAGCGGCTGCAATTGTTTCAGCTTGGCGAAATGCGCCGCTATGGTGCGCTCCATCTGGTAGCGCTGCACCGCGTCTTGCATGGCATCTTGCCGCTGGCCCACGCGCAGCACGCGCCCGCCAGAAAATTCAATCTCATCGCCGCGAATATCGTTGAGCACATAGCCCTGCTGGTAAACATCACGCCCTTTGCTTTTTTCGTGCAAATCATCGCCAGGCTTGATGGAAACTTCCTTGCGCAGCACGCCGTTTGCGCCATTGACATCCATGCGCACCCGCGCCGTCATGCTTTTGGCTTTGGGCTCAATTCTCACCAATTCCACAAAGGCTTGATTGTGGCCATCCTGCCCCTCAATGCCATCCACCTCGATTTGCTTGACCAGCCCCAGGTCATAGGCCTGCACCGGGTTGAGTGAATACAGCCGGTTATAGGCATTCTTGTGCGTGGCCGAATAGCGCAGCGTGCACAGCGGGTTCAAGTCGCGCAGGGCTTTTTGGCGGATTTCCGTTTCAAATTTCTGCGGCTCATCCACAATCACAATCGGATTGATGGCGCGGATGTACTCAATGGGTGCAAACGCTCGCTCGCCCTGCTGGTTGATTTTGTTGCCATCCTTGGCAAAGCTGTCGATGTTGATGACCAGCACACTCAAGGCATCGCTTTGCGCAAAATGGCGTAAATCATTCAGGCGGGCGCTGTCGTACAAAATGGGCACGCAAGGCACATTGTCATAATCCTGCGCAAAATGCTGGCGGGTAATGGCCAGGTTTTTCATCGTGCCTTCGCGTATCGCCACGCTGGGCACGACGATGACGAATTTCTTGAAACCATACACCTTGTTCAGCTCATACATGGTTTTGATGAAGGTGTAGGTCTTGCCCGTGCCGGTTTCCATCTCCAGCGTGAAATGCGGGCAAAAAACCCCGGGGCTTTCTCCGTTTTCCGCGTGGTCTGCGACCAACTCGGCCGCGGGTTCAATGCCATTGGCCGCTTGCACCTTGCGCACGTTTTGCAGCATCTGCGCCTCGGCAATCCAGAGGCGGTTGGCAATGCTGCCATCGGTTGCGTACTCAACGCTGCCGGGGCTTTGTTGCAGGCTGAAAGCCGTGCTGGCCATGGGCTGGCCGTCAAACGCCTGCACCACGGCCTGCACGGCGCGGGTCTGATAGTCTTGGTGCGTGAATTGCAGGCGCACGCCGGGCGCGCTGGGGCGGGTTTGCTCGCTGCTCATGCCGGCCTCCCTCAAATCACCGTCAGGCCAATGTCCAACCCCTGCAATTCCAGTTGCAGGTTGGCCAATTGCTCGTCGGCCTTGTCGCCCGCAAAGCAGGAATTGAGCATCACCACTTGCGCCGGGTGCGCCTGGGCAATTTCGTCTTTCAGCGCCTCGTGATAAGGCTCGAAGCACAGCCAAAGTTGGCGGCCGTTTTCCAGTAAAACGCGGTGCACGGTCACGCCCGCCACGGTTTTGGCTTTGCTGATGGCCTGCACGCCCAAAGCGCCCAGGCCCATTTTCAATAGCAGCTCGGCCAGCATGGCGGTTTGTGCATCGGGCGCTTGTGGCGTGGTTTTTTCGGCCTGCTGGAACATCTCCAACTGTTCGCGCAAGGCTTGGGCATCCACATCGCTGCGCCATTGCTTGAAATGGCTGGGCGCCAATGTGAACTGCGCACAGGCTAGGTCTTGCGTTTTCTCTGGCTGCTCGGCTTTCAGCTTTTCAATCACCTTGTCGATGCGCGCGCGGGTGATGTCGGCAATGGTGCGGTAGCCCGCCTTCCAGGCTTCGGTGTTTTCTTCCAGCTTTTCCGGGATTTGCACGCAAATGCACTGGCGGTTGCCACCGTCTTCCAGATTCAGCTCCATCACCGCCTGCATGGTGGTACCGGAACCGGCGAAGAAGTCGAGGATTAAGCCATTGTCGCCACAGCCAATTGAAGCAATTCTTTTTATTAGCCTTATTGGTTTTGGCGTTGAGAATATTTTTTGCGAAATCAATTTCGCCGTTTCTTTTTGAGCTTCATCATTGTGCCCGCAGTCACTAAATGCCCACCAAGTAGAAGGAACGACTCCATTTTGGACTTCGCTTAAATACCTCTTAAGTCGGGGTTTTTTGTAATCAAAATTTGGCCCCCAATAAAGCCTTCCATCCTTCTCAATTTGATCGTGTTTATCTTTTGAATACCTCCAGACAGCATGAGGGTCTGGCCAGACAGCCTCCCCACTAATTGGATGCTTTATTGAGTACCACAGTGTAGGGCGCTCTTCTTTTGATTTATTGCTTACATAATTATCCGACGCCCAGTCGCCCCTAGGGTCGTTATCAGGATTGGAGTAACGAGAGTTTTGCTGCTCTGTTCTTGGAAGTAAATTTCTTTGAAAGGAATGGCTTTTTTGATACACAAGTATGTGGTCGTGCATTGATCCTATGCCGGGATCATCATTTGATACCGCATACTTTTTCTGCCAAACCACATTGGCAACAAAATTTTCTTCTCCAAAAATCTCATCACACACCAGCTTGAGATTCGCCGCCTCGTTGTCGTCGATGCTGATAAAGATCACCCCGTCATCGCGCAACAAATTGCGCGCCAGATAAAGGCGCGGATACATCATGGACAGCCAGGCGCTGTGGTAATGGCCGTTTTCCTTGCTGTTTTTCTTCCACAGGCTTTGCTTGTTCAAAAACCCGGATGCATCACGCTCGCCGGTGCGGCGCTGGTAGCCCTCCAGCGTTTCGGTGTAGTCGTCGGGGTAGACAAAGCTGTCGTTACCGGTGTTGTACGGCGGGTCGATGTAAATCATCTTGACCTTGCCGTAATAGCTTTTCTGCAAGACGCGCAGCACCTCCAGGTTTTCGCCCTCGATCAGCATGTGCGGGGCGTGCGCGGGGTTGCCGGGGGCGGGGAGCAGGGTGGTGCTGGTGGTTTTCTGAATCTCGCGCCGGGCGGCGGCTTTGCCGGCCCAGCTGAGTTCGTAGTGCTCTTGTTCCGGGGCAATGCGCTCTTGCCCGAGAAGGGTTTTCAGCCGGTCGAAATCGATTTGCTGGTCGCTGGCGACTTCGGGCGCGATTTGGCGAATGGCGGCCAGCAATGCTTGCTGGCGCTGGGTGTGTGTGTCGGGGCTATGGCTTAGCTCAGCCCCGGCGCAAGGCGGGCTGCTGGGCTGCTGGGCTGCTGGGCTGCTGGGCATAATTATACCTTAAACTATTGATTTAAAAAGGATTTTTCATGTTTTGACCCTGGATTTGCGTGGCTTTTTTCAGCGTGTTGGCGCGCGCCAGGCCTGAGGCCAAAAAAAGCGGTGCGCTGGTTTGCCGGCGCACCGCTTAGGTTTCATGGGGCAGGGGCCATGTGTTTACGCGAGCTTCTCGGCCACCCAGCCCTGCACGCTTTGCAGCGCGGCGGGCAGGGCGGCGGCGTCGGTGCCGCCGGCCATGGCCATGTCGGGCTTGCCGCCGCCTTTGCCGCCCACTTGTTGGGCGACGAAGTTGACGAGCTCGCCGGCCTTGAGCTGGCCCACGCTGTCCTTGGTCACGCCTGCGGCCAGTTGCACTTTGGCGCCCCCTTCCGTGCGTTCTACGGCGGCGAGCACGATGGCGGCGCTCTTGAGCTTGTCTTTGAGCTTGTCCAGCGTGTCGCGCAGGGTTTTGGCGTCAGCGCCGTCGAGCTGGGCGGCCAGCACTTTCAGGCCGCCCACGTCGATGGCCTGGGCAGCGAGCTCGTCGCCTTGAGATGAGGCGAGCTTGCCCTTGAGGGCGGCGATTTCCTTTTCCAGCGCCTTGGCATGTTCAAGCTGCTGCTCCAGCTTGGCTTGCAACTCGTGCAGCGGGGCTTTGAGGGTGCGGGCGGCCTGGGCCACGGTGGTTTCGAGCTGCTGCACATAGGCCAGGGCCTTGGCGCCGGTGATGGCTTCGACGCGGCGCACGCCAGCGGCCACGCCGCCTTCCATGACGAGCTTGAACAGGCCGATTTCCCCGGCGCGCTGCACGTGGGTGCCGCCGCAGAGTTCGCGGCTCTCGCCAATGTCCACCACGCGCACCACGTCGCCGTATTTCTCGCCAAACAGCATCATGGCGCCGCTAGCCTTGGCGTCCTCAATGCCCATTTCGCGGATGACGGTGGGCGCATCGGCCACGATTTCGGCGTTGACCAATTGCTCGATGCGGTGCAATTGCTCTTGCGTGACGGGGGCGTTTTGCACGAAGTCGAAGCGGGTTTTGTCCTCATCGACCAGCGAGCCTTTTTGCTGCACGTGTTCGCCCAGGGTTTCGCGCAGGGCCTTGTGCATCAGGTGCGTCACGCTGTGGTTGCGTGTGGTGGCGGCGCGCAGCTCGGCATTGACCGCGGCCTGCACCGCATCGCCCACTTTGAGGCTGCCGCTTGCCAAAACACCGTGCTGGCCGAAGACGTCGGCCTTGATTTTTTGCGTGTCCTGCACGTCAAACAGCGCGCCGCTGGCGGTGGTGATTTGCCCGCGGTCGCCCACCTGGCCGCCGCTTTCGGCGTAGAAGGGCGTCACATCCAGCACGACCACGCCGTGCTGCCCGGCTTGCAGTTGCTGCACGGGCGCGCCATCGGCATAGAGCGCGAGCACGGTGGCGCTTTCATTCAGGCTGGTGTAGCCCGTGAAGCGGCTGGGCGCGCCGTCGTAGGCGAGCTGCTTGTCCATCTTGAACTTGCCGGCGGCGCGGGCCGTGTCTTTCTGGTGCTGCATGGCGGCGTCGAAGCCCGCCACATCCACCGTCACGCCGCGCTCGCGGCACACGTCTTGAGTGAGATCAAGCGGAAAGCCGTGGGTGTCGTGCAGCTTAAAGGCGACCTCACCATGCAACACTTTAGATTGATTAAACACCGAATCAGGTAACTCTTTAAGCTGAACCTTCTCTGAGTTAGATGCTTGAAATTTTGCAAATAGATTTCTTACGTTTGACTCAATTTTGGAACCTGTTATAACGAGCAAATCTTTTCTCAAAGGGAGGAGCGTTTCATATTGCCCCCATCGAGAAAATGATTCTTTCGCTAGACCATTTTCACCAAATAGGGAAAGCGCACGTTCTTCATCCACATCGCTAGTCAAAAAGAGGGCTAGTTGCGTGTAGCCATCCTTTTCAAAAGCCTCATACCAAATACCACCTAAAACATCGTGGCCTGGCTGGAAATTTACTTTTTTATATCCCTCGGAATGCAACCAGTTTTCTATGGTTTTTGCCTCTGAAGTTTCCCAATCCAGAATCTCCATGCCGTTGGCCAGCGTTTCAAAGAAGCGCTCTTCCTCGGTCTTGAGCGCTTCGGTGATGCGCGCTTCCTGCTCGGCCAGGCGCGGGTAGGCCGCGCCCATTTGCTGCACCAGATCGCGCACCAGCTTGTGGAAGAAGGGCTTTTTCTGCCCCAGCTTGTAGCCGTGGCGGATGGCGCGGCGGATGATGCGGCGCTGCACGTAGCCGCGGCCTTCGTTCGATGGGATCACGCCGTCGCTGACCAGAAACGCGGTGGCGCGGATGTGGTCGGCAATGACTTTGAGCGAGGGGTTGTCCAGATCGGTGCAGCCGGTTTCGCGCGCGGCCGCCTTGATGAGCGCCTGGAACAAATCAATCTCGTAGTTGCTGTGCACGCCTTGCAAGATGGCGGCCAGGCGCTCCAGGCCCATGCCGGTATCGACGCAGGGCGCGGGCAGGCGGGTGACGCTGCCGTCCTCGTGCATCTCGAACTGCATGAACACGTGGTTCCAGATTTCGATGAAACGGTCGCCGTCCTCATCGGGGCTGCCCGGGGGGCCGCCGGGGATGTGCGGGCCGTGGTCGTAGAAGATTTCCGAGCAGGGGCCGCAGGGGCCGGTGTCGGCCATCATCCAGAAGTTGTCGCTCTTGTACTTGCCGCCCTTGTTGTCGCCAATGCGGATCACGCGCTCGGGCGGCAGGCCGATGACTTGCGTCCAGATGTCGTAGGCCTCGTCGTCTTCGTGATAGACGGTGGCGAGCAGTTTTTCGGGCGGCAGGCCATAGACCTTGGTCAGCAAATCCCAGCCCCACTGGATGGATTCTTTCTTGAAGTAGTCACCAAAGCTCCAGTTGCCCAGCATCTCGAAGAAGGTGTGGTGGCGCGCGGTGTAGCCCACGTTTTCCAGATCGTTGTGCTTGCCGCCGGCGCGCAGGCTGGCCTGCACGCTGGTGGCGCGCACGTAGGGGCGCTTGTCGGTGCCCAGAAACACGTCCTTGAACTGCACCATGCCGCTGTTGGTGAACATCAGCGTGGGGTCGTTGGCGGGCACGAGCGAGGACGAGGGCACGATGGTGTGGCCCTTGGCGGCGAAGAAGTCCAGAAAGCTCTGGCGGATTTCGGCGACGGAGGTGGGGGTGGAGGGTTTGTCGGTGGTCATGGTGTGAAAAGCAGGCGCGGCCCGGAGGCCGGCGCGGTCGGTGTCATGCAAGCCGTTTCATGCAAGCAGTTGATAGCGCAGCCCGCTGAAGCGGGCGAAATCCTTGTCGAAAGTCAGCACCTCGGCCTGGTGCTCGATGGCCAGGGCGGCGATGTGGGCGTCGTTGGTGAGGTTGCCCGCCGTGCCAGCCGAGAGCAGCAGGCGGCCGAAGATGCCCGCGTGCAGCGGCCCGGGCTCCAGCACGCGGGTGCGCGGGTGGGCCAGCCAGTCATCGACCACGCCCAGCGCATCGGCCACGTCCAGCGGCGCAGGCAGGATGCCGCGCTTGGTGGACAGGCGCACAAAGCCGATCAGCACCACCCAGGCCAGCGCCATGCCGCGCGTGTCCAGCATCGCGGCCTCCAGCGCCTGCTTGGCCGGTGCGTGCTGGGGGCTGTCGGCATGAACGGCGTTGAGCAGCACATTGGTGTCAGGAAGCAGCATGGCGCTCCTGGTATGCCTGCTCGATGCGGCGCATTTTTTCGATCAGCTCCTCGTCCTCCAGCTCGCCAGCGAGCTGGTTGGCCTTGGTCAGATCCACCAGCGGCACGCCGGTGTGAAAGGTGCGCTGCACGAAGGGCGGCACCTCGGGCGCGGCGGCCTGCGCCGGGGCGTGCAGCGGCACCAGCTTGGCCACGGGCTTGTTGTGGCGGGTAATGATGACTTCCTCGCCCCGCTCGGCGCGGGCAACGTATTCGCTCAGGTGGGTCTTGGCCTCGAACAGGCCAACGGCGGCGGTCATGGCAAAGCTCCTGAAGACTGGTTGAACCGACCAGATTCTAGCCTGTGGCGCCCAGGGCAGCCCTGCACGAATTCAGCACAGCCCAGGCGGCCCACAGTGCGTGCGCTGCGGCCCGTGCAGCCTGCCCCCAAGCCATGGCCTGAAGGCAGCGTCCGCGGCATCTGCAAGATTGGCCTGCTTGGCAGCGCACTCTATCTATAATGCGCGCCGTGCTGGCCGCTGCCACGGCGGCCAGATCGCTTTGGGCCCCAAGCCGCTTGGGGCCGCATGGTAAAGCGCAAGTCTTCGCCGCCCGCCCAGGGCGGCTCATGCGGGCGTCGTTCAATGGCAGGACCTGAGCTTCCCAAGCTCAAGACGTGGGTTCGATTCCCATCGCCCGCTCCATTTCTCATCTTCACCAAGACATTTCGGCCTGATGGCGCTGTGCCCATGCGCCAAGTTCGGTGGTGGCACCAGTTCTGCGAATGCCTTTGCATGCCAGTCTGGCTGCGGCCGGTGGTTTCTGGTTGCGCTCAGGCAGAAGGGGGTATGGGCTCGATCGGCGCAAGGCATGCTTCCAGCAGCAGTGCTGCGCCGATCAACAGATTGCCAGCCATGAAGATCCCCAGCCCTTGAAGAAGGTGACCGCTCAGGGCCGTCAATGCCGCCATCGCCAGTGCGGCCAAATACACGGGGATCAACAAGAGTTGCTGCAGTAGTTCAAAAGCCGTGCTGTGGGTGATGCGCACTGCGCCGCGGCAGTGTCTGCACACGAAGGGCCGGCGGCGGCTGTGCAGCAAGATGTGCTTCAGCGGGATGCCTGGGTGCTGGCAGCACGGGCAGCGGCGTTGCATGGCGGGCTGATGGAGATGCGGCGTCAGTGCGCTTCAGCCCAAATGCGCCCCCAGCTTGCCGGTGAGCTCGAACATGCCGATGCGGTCTTGGCCGAGCACGGCGCGCAGTTTGTCGTCGGCGACGATGGTGCGCTTGTCCTGCGGGTCTTGCAGGTTGTGGGCTTTGATGTAGTCCCAGAGTTTTTTCAGCGCCTCGGGGCGGGAGACGGGCTCGGGGCCGATGAGGGCGGCCAGGGCGGGGCTGGGCGGCTTGCCTGCGGCGGTTTTGCGCGGGGTTTTGGTTGCCGCTTTTTGGGCCGTGGTTTTTGTGGCGGTTTTTGTGGCGGTTTTTGTGGCGGTTTTTGTGGCGGTTTTTACGCCCGCCCTGGCCGCTGCGCCGCGTGGGGCGCCGCCGCCCTTGCCGCCTTCGCGCGGCTCGAAGGCGAAGCCGACTTTGCCTGCGGCCCCGTCCCACACCAGGCGGGCTTTGAAGGGGCGGCGCGTGCGGTTGGAGATGAATTTGTCCAGCACGTCGGTTTGGCCCTCATGCAGCAGCTTGCGCATTTGCTCGGGCTCGATGGGCTGTTGCAGGATGATCTTGCCGACTTTGAAGCGGCTGCTGGGCTTGGGGTTTTGCGCCGTGGGCACGGCCAGTTCGCTGACGTATTGGTTGCCCCATTCATAGACCTGGCCAGCGTCGGCGGGCGAGGGGCCCAGGGGCTGCTGGCCGCTGAAGTCGGCCAGTTCGCCCTCGGCTTGGTCCTGGGCGTCGTTGCCGAAGTCGAATTCCAGCTTGAGGGTGTTGCGCTCGGTGTCGGGCACCAGGGCCAGTTCGGCGGTGAAGGGCCAGCCTGCCTTGGAGCGAAAGCCCTCCAGCGGGCCGATGCGGCGCTCGCGCAGCAGTTGCTCGGCTTCGGCCAGCTCGAAGGTGCGCCCGCCGGGCGATTTGCCAAAGGAGAAGCCGCAGCCTTCGCCCTGGCCGCCGGCACCAGTGCAGGCGAAGCGGCGGTAGTTTTCCTTGACCACGCCGCCGCAGTGCGGGCAGGGCGCGCTGAGGGTGGCGTAGTCGCCGGGGATGGTGTCGCGGTCGTATTCCTTGGCTTTTTTGACGATGCGCTCGGTCATGGCGGCGATGTCGGCCATGAACTGGGCGCGCGAGAGTTCGCCTTTTTCGATCTGGCTGAGCTTGTATTCCCAATCGCCGGTGAGTTCGGCGCGCGAGAGTTCCTGCACTTGCAGGCCGCGCAGCAGGGTCATGAGCTGGAAGGCTTTGGCGGTGGGGATGAGCTCGCGCCCTTCGCGCAGCATGTATTTCTCGGTCAGCAGGCCTTCGATGATGGCCGCGCGCGTGGCGGGCGTGCCCAGGCCTTTTTCCTGCATGGCGGCGCGCAGTTCTTCGTCCTCGACTTGCTTGCCCGCGCTTTCCATGGCCGAGAGCAGCGTGGCTTCGCTGTAGCGCGCGGGGGGCTTGGTTTTGAGGGCTTTGATGTCGGCTTCGTCGGCGCGCACGACCTCGCCCGGTTGCACGGGAGCGAGGGATTTGCTCTCGCCGCCTTTGCTTTCGTCCTTGCCGTCTTTTTTGCCCTCTGCGCTCAGCTCGCTGTCGGCCTCTTTGCCGTAGATGGCCAGCCAGCCGGGGTTGACCAGCACGCGGCCTTCGGATTTGAAGTGCTGCGCCGGCTCGGGCAGCGCGGGGGTGGCCACTGTGCTGATGCGGGTGGTCACCAGGTATTCGGCGCTGGGGTAGAACACGGCCATGAAGCGGCGCGCCACGAGGTCGTAGATTTTCTGCTCGGCTTCGGACAGGCCCGAGGGTGGCTGCGTGGTGGGGATGATGGCGAAGTGGTCGCTGACCTTGCTGTCGTCAAAAACGCGGCGGCTGGGCTTGACGTAGCCCTGCTCCAGCGCGTGCGCGGCGTGCGGCGCCAGGTGCGCCAGGCGGCTGCCGGCCAGCGCCTGGAAGGTGTCGCGCGCCACGTTCAGGTAGTCCTGCGGCAGGTAGCGCGAGTCGGTACGCGGGTAGGTCAGCGCCTTGTGGCGCTCGTACAGGGCCTGGGCCAGCGCCAGCGTGGTCTTGGCCGAGAAGCCGAATTTGCCGTTGGCCTCGCGTTGCAGGCTGGTGAGGTCAAACAGCAGCGGGCTGGCCTGGGTGGTGGGCTTGCTTTGCTCCTGCACCGTGGCGCTTTGGCCGCGCACGGCATCGGCGATGGCGCGCGCGCGCGCTTCGTCCCACAGGCGGTCGGCGCGGGCGTGCTCGTCGGCGCTTTTCTTGAATTGCGGGTCGAACCATTTGCCCAGGTAGTGCCCGGCCTGGGCGGCGAAGTCGCCGTGGATTTCCCAATAGTCGCGGCTGATGAATTTGCGGATTTGCTCCTCGCGCTCGACCACCAGCGACAGCGTGGGCGTTTGCACCCGGCCCACGGTGGTGAGGAAGAAACCACCATCGCGCGAGTTGAAGGCCGTCATGGCGCGCGTGCCGTTGATGCCCACCAGCCAATCGGCCTCGGAGCGGCTGCGCGCCGCATCGGCCAGGCCGCGCATTTGCGCGTCGCTGCGCAGGTTCTGAAAGCCGTCGCGGATGGCTTGCGGCGTCATCGATTGCAGCCACAGGCGCTGCACCGGCTTGCCCAGGCTTTGGCGCTGCCCGCCCTTGACGGGGCCGGCGTACTGCTCGATGAGGCGAAAGATCAGCTCGCCCTCGCGGCCCGCGTCGCAGGCGTTGATCAGCTCGCTCACGTCGGCGCGCTTGGCCAGGCGGGTGACGGCGTTCAGGCGGGCCTTGGTTTTTTCCACCGGCTTGAGGTCAAAGTGCGGCGGGATCACCGGCAGGTGGGCAAAGCTCCATTTGCCGCGCTTGACGTCGTACTCCTCGGGCGCCTGGATTTCCACCAGATGGCCCACGGCGCTGGTGACGATGTAGCGATCGTTCTCGAAATAGTCCTCGTGCTTGGCAAAAGCGCCCGCCACCGGGGTGAGGGCGCGCACGATGTCTTGGGCGACGGAAGGTTTCTCGGCAATGACCAGGGATTTGGACATTTGGTCTCTTGTGATCGGTGGGCAGGCGGCAAGGGTGGGCGACGGCGCGCACGGCGGCTAGGCGCGGTGCCAATGGCGGCATAGAGCTTGGCGCGGCGGGGCCGGGCCTGCGCCTTGGCAGGCACGGGCCCGGCCCCCTCTACAATCGCGCGTCGGAGTCGGCGGGCAATGGCTGCGGCGGCGCGCGCCGTGACGTGCGGCCAAGCCGCGCAATGCGGCTGCACCGCCCGAGCTTTTTTATACGGTAACAGAGTTTTTACGCACCATGGCCCAATCCGCGCCAGGCCCGGCGCCCCATGCCCCACAGGCGCGCGCGCCGCGCCGCGCCCGCGCTGGCGCCGCAGCCGCTGCCAGTGCTGCGGCCGCCGCTGGCGCGCCCCGCCACAGCGGGCGCAAAACTCAGGTGCGCCGCTCGGGCATTCACGGCAAGGGCGTGTACGCACTGCGCGATCTGGAGCCGGGCGAGCGCATCCTGGAATACAAAGGCGAGCGCATCAGCTGGCGCGAAGCCCAGCGCCGCCATGCCCGCAAGGATGGCGACCCCTGCCACACCTTTTACTTTCAGACCGAGCAAGGCCCGGTCATCGACGGCGGCGTGCAGGGCAACTCGGCGCGCTGGATCAACCACTCCTGTGAGCCCAACTGCGAGACCGAGGAGGACGAGCAGGGCCGGGTGTTCATCGTCGCCATCGTGCCCATCGAGGCCGGGCAGGAGCTGTTCTACGACTACGCGCTGGAGATCGACGAGCCGCTCACGGCCGAGCTCAAGCGCGACTACGCCTGCCTGTGCGGCAGCGCCCAGTGCCGGGGCACGCTGCTCAAGACGCGCCGCCCGCGCGCCAAGGCAAAGGCCAAGCCGCAGCGCCAGCGCCGCAGCACGGAGGGCCGCGCATGAGCCAGAGCAGTACCGCCGCATTGCGCGATTGGGATGCCCGCAGCCTGGCCCATGCCCGCAGCGTGGCCCAGGCCGCCTGGCCTGGGCTGCAGCTGCAATGGCTGCCCAGCATCGACTCCACCAACTCCGAGCTGATGCGCCGCGCCGCGCAAGGCCAGCACGCGCCCTGCGTGCTGGTGGCCGGGCAGCAAACCGCCGGGCGCGGCCGCATGGGCAAACGCTGGCACACCCCGCAGGATGGGGCGCAGGCCAGCGCCGCGCTGACTTTCAGCCTGGGCCTGCCGCTGGCGCCGCGCGATTGGTCGGGCCTGTCGCTGGCCGTGGGCATTGCCGTGGTCTCGGCCCTGAGCGACTGGGCACGCCAGCACGGCGCGCCGCCAGCGCCCCACCCGCCCCAGCCGCGCCTGGGCTTGAAGTGGCCCAACGACGTCTGGCTGCTCGATGCCGCAGGCCAGGGCCGCAAGATGGCCGGCATCCTGATCGAAACCGCCGCCCAGGCTGGCGCGGCCCCGCCCGGCGCGCGCTACGCCGTGATCGGCATCGGCCTGAATCTGCAGGCGCCGCCCGTGCCCGAGGCCGCCGTGCCCCCCGTGGGCGTGGCGCAATGGCTGCCTGGGCTGGGCCCGATTGCGCATGGCCCGGCGCTGCTGTGCCAGCTGCTGCCGGCGCTGCTGGCGGCGGTGCAGCAATTCAACCAGCAGGGCTTTGGCGCTTTTTGGCAGGCCTTTGGCGCCTGGGATTTGCTGGCCGGGCGGCAGGTGGCGCTCAGCGATGGCCGCAGCGGCGCCTGCCTGGGCGTGAGCGCCACCGGCGAGCTGCTGCTCGATTGCCAGGGCCAGGTGCTCGAAGTGGGCAGCGGCGAAGTCAGCGTGCGCCCCGTGCCGGCACAGGCCCCGGCCCTGTCTGCAGCCCCCGTCCCCAACCCCATCGCTACCACGGCCCCGCCCTGCGCAGGCCGCTGAAACCATGTTGCGCGCACTGATCGTTTTTTTGCTTGTGGCCAACCTGACCTACTTTGGCTGGGTGCAACTGCATCGGGCCAGGCCGGTGGCAGAGGATGGCGCCGCCGGGCCCGCCGCCACAGTCCGGGCCGATGCGGTGGCGTTGCTGCAGGCGCCGCCGCCGAAGAAGCCGGCCGTTGCGCCACAATCAGCGCCGACCCTGACTGTGGCCCAGGCCGAGCCGCAGCCCGCCGCTGCCGAGCCGGCAGCGCAGGCAGACGCCCCCGCCACCCCTGCGCAAAGCCCCGAGCCGCCCGCCGAGCCCGCCCAGGACAGGCCGCCAGAGAAACCGCCGGAGCGGCCCCAGGAGAAACCGGCCGAGCCCCCGCCGCCCAAGCAGTGCATGGCGCTGGGGCCGTTCAGCAGCGAACAGCTCGAGCCCGTGCGCGGCGTGCTGGCGCGCTGGCCGCAGAGCTATTGGCGGCTGACGCAAAGCACGCAAAGCGGGCGCTGGATGGTGTTCTGGGGCGGCGTCAATGACGAGCTGGTGCTCAGCGCGCGCCGCAGCGAGCTGCAAAACAAGGGCGTCTCCTACGAGCGCCTGCGCAGCACGTCTGCCGGGCCGGGCTTTTCGTTGGGGCGCTTTTCCACCGAGGGCGCTGCCGAGCAGCAAAAGCGCAATCTGGAGCAGCGCGGCATTGGCGGCACGCAGGTGCTGGTCGAGCGCCAGCCGGCCACGGTCTACACCATCGAGTTCCCGGACTACAACGCCATCCGCGAAGTCGTGCGCCGCGACATGGGCCGCCACATGGGCGGGCGCAGCCTGCAGCCCTGCTGATGCGGATGCCGGCACTGTGCCGGCCGGGGCCATGGGCGCTGTGCAGATGGCGCAGACAAAAAAACGGCCGGTGGCATCACATCCACCAGCCGTTGGCATATGGGCAATATGTAGGCCAATTGCGCTGCCGGGCGATGGGCAGCGCGGGCCTGGGGTTTATTTATGACCTTGGCCGGCTGCCGGGCTCAGGCCATAGACCGTGATGGCATGGTCGTGAATCGTCCAGCCGCGCTCGGCGGCGATCTTTTTGAGGCGCTTTTCGATCTCGGCGTCGTAGAACTCCTCGACCTTGCCGGTGGCCGTGCACACCATGTGGTCGTGCGGCTGGCCTTCGTTGAGCTCATAGACGGCCTTGCCACTCTCGAAATTGCGGCGATCCAGAATGCCGGCCTGCTCGAACTGGGTCAGCACGCGGTACACCGTGGCCAGACCGATGTCCGAGCGCTCGTCCAGCAGGACGCGATAGACGTCCTCGGCGGTCATGTGGCGCTCCTTGGCCTTTTGGAAGATCTCCAGGATCTTCAGACGCGGCAGGGTGGCCTTGAGGCCAGTGCTTTTGAGTTCTTCGATGTTGTTGGTCATGGTTTGTCCGTCCTCAAGAAAGCAGGGGCTGTTGAGATTGGGTTTGCGAAGCGGTTTTTTCGAGGCAAAAGCCGCAGATGCAAGGCGAAAATGCGCGCAAGGTTTTACACCTTGCAAGCATTTTCAACGCGGCAGTTGCGGAGTTTTGACCGAAAACACCGCCGCAACACTCCATCTCAACAACCCCTAGGCAAGGTCTGCATGAATCCATAGAGACATGCGACGCCGCCATTCGTGCAGAGCGCGCCCAGGCGGCCCAATCTGGCTGCATGCACTGCCGCTATACAATGCGCCGATCATAACTTTTTATCGCGGCGATGACCCGAGCAATGTACCAAAGTCCCCCCCCCGCGCTGCCGCTGCGCGGCCTGCTGCTGCTGGGTGTGGTTGCGGCCGTGGTGTTGGGCGGCTGCAGCAGCATCAATCGCACCAGCCATCGCATGGTGGAGGCGATCACCCCCTACCGCATCGAGGTGGTGCAGGGCAATTTCGTCTCGCGCGAGCAGGTGCAGGCGCTGCGCCCGGGCATGTCGCGCGAGCAGGTGCGCGACATCCTGGGCTCGCCCTTGCTGGCCAGCGTGTTCCACGCCGACCGTTGGGACTACGTGTTCAGCATCAAGCGCCGGGGCCTGGCGTTCGAGGAAAAAAAGCTGACGGTGTACTTCAGCGGCTTTGTGCTCGAGCGCGTCGAGGGCGATGAGATGCCCAGCGAGAACGAGTTCGTCGCCATGCTGGCCCAGGGCAACCGCAAGCCGCGCGTGCCCAAGCTGGAGGCAACGCCCGAGCAGCTCGAACGCTACGCCCCCAAGCGCCCGGCTGCTGCCGGGCAGGCCGATGCGGCGCAAAGCGCCGACGATGGGGCGCAAGAAGGCACTGGCGATGCGCAGCCGCAACCCCGGCCGCGCGGCAGCTACCCTGCCCTGGAGCAATAAATACAGGGCAGGGGCCACAGGCGCTTGGCTGACCCTGGCCCGCAACCCTGGCCTGCCTTTGGCAGGCCGCTTTCATTCCTCTTTGCTGTCTGGACTTTTGCATGTCTGCCCAACAAGCTCTTCACATTGCCGTGGCCGGCGCCGGTGGGCGCATGGGCCAGATGCTGATTGACGCCATCGTGCGCGATGGGCGCCACCGCCTCAGTGGCGCTTTTGATCGGCCGGGCAGTGCCGGCATTGGCCAGGACGCCGGCGCGTTTGCCGGCCATGCCACCGGCGTGCGCATCACCGACAGCGTGGCCCAGGGCCTGCAGGGCGCCGATGTGCTCATCGACTTCACCCGCCCGGAGGGCACGCTGGCGCACCTGGCCGAATGCGATGCCCGTGGCGTGAAGACGGTGATCGGCACCACGGGCTTCGATGCGGCGCAGAAGGCCCAGCTGGCGCAGTACGCCAGCCGCCATGCGATGGTGTTCTCGCCCAACATGAGCGTGGGCGTGAACGTGACCTTCAAGCTGCTGGAGATGGCCGCCAAGGCGCTGGCCACGGGCTACGACATCGAGATCATTGAGGCGCACCACCGCCACAAGGTCGATGCTCCCAGCGGCACGGCGCTGAAGATGGGCGAGGTCGTGGCCCAGGCGCTGGGGCGCGAGCTGGCTGATTGCGCCGTCTATGCGCGCGAGGGCCACACCGGCGAGCGCGATCCGTCCAGCATCGGCTTTGCCACGGTGCGCGGCGGCGACATCGTGGGCGAGCACACGGTGCTGTTTGCCGGCACGGGCGAGCGCATCGAGATCAGCCACCGCGCCACCAGCCGCGCCGGCTATGCCCAGGGCAGCCTGCGGGCGGCCGAGTTCCTGGCTGGCCGGCAAACGGGCCTGTTCGACATGTTCGACGTGCTGGGCCTGCGCTGAGCGCAGGCCCTTTGGGCACGCTCAGGCCCTGCTGGCGCGCTGCGGCGCTGCAGCCAGCAGGGCCTGCGCCATTTCTGCAAAGCCCGCGCCGCGCTCGCGCTCGGCCACGTACTGCGGCAAATGCTTGAGCTGCGGGGCAAAGCGGGCGATGTTGGCCACGCCCACGGAGTGCCAAAAGTGCTGGAACATGCGCTCGTCGTTGGTCGAATCGCCCACGTAGACCCACTGGTCGAGCTCGTCTTGCAGATTGCGCTGCAGCAGCGTGCGCACGATCCAGTTGGCCCCTTGCCACTTGTCGTGCTCGCCATACCAGCCATTGATGTGTATGGAGCTGACCGTGGCCTGCATGCCGGCCTGGCGCATGCAGGCCACCACCTGGGCGATTTCGGCCGCGTCGAGCTGGTGGTGCTCGCTGTGGTCGATGGCGATGTCGCACTCGCGTCCGGCCGAATCGCTGGCCAGCCGCGCGCGCGGCACGGTCTGCAGGATGTGCCGGGCCACGGCCTGCATCTTCTGGTAGTTGGCCTCACGCTGCGCCTGTGGCTGCTGGTACAGGCGCGCGGGCGGGGCATCGCCGCCCTGGCGCACGAAGGCCATGGCGCCGTTTTCGGCCACGATGGCATCGACCGGCCAGTGCGCCGCGTAGGGCGCGCACCAGCCAGCGGGCCGGCCGGTGATGGCGATGAGCCGGTAGCCCTGGGCGTGCAGCGCATGCAGGGCCTGCAGGGCGGCGGGTACGATTTGCCCATCGGCGGTGAGCGTGTCGTCGATGTCGGTCATGACGCCGCGGATGCCGCAGCGCGCCGGCTGTGGCCAGTCGGCCAGCGGGCGCATGGCGGCGACGCCAGCCGTTGCGGGGGCGCTCTGCATCACGCTTGCCATGGGAAGATCTTGCCGGGGTTGAGGATGTTCTTTGGATCCAGCGCCTGCTTGATGCTGCGCATCACGGCCACGGCGCCGGCGCCGGTTTCCTCGCCCAGAAAGCCCATCTTGTGGATGCCGATGCCGTGCTCGCCGGTGCAGGTGCCGTCCATGGACAGGGCGCGCGCCACCAGCTTGTGGTTCAGGGCCTCGCCGCGGGCGCGCTCCTCGGGGTCGTTGGGGTCGATCAGGTAGCCGAAGTGGAAGTTGCCATCGCCCACGTGGCCGACCAGGAAGTAGCGCATGCCCGACTCCTGCGCCTCCTGCACCGAGGCCAGCAGGCAATCGGCCAGGCGGCTGATGGGCACGCAGGCATCGGTGGTGATGACGCGGCAGCCCGGGCGCGATTGCACGCCGGCGAAGTAGGCGTTGTGCCGCGCAGTCCACAGCCGGGTGCGCTCCTCGGGGGTGTGGGCCCATTCAAAGGCCTGGCCGCCGTATTCCTGGGCGATCTCCTGCACCGTCTGCGCCTGCTCCTGCACGCTGCTGGGCGAGCCGTGGAACTCCATCAGCAGCATGGGCTCCTCGCGCAGCGTCAGCTTGCTGTGCTGGTTGACCAGGGCCACGGTGGGGCCGTCGAGCAGCTCCACGCGCGCGATCGGCACGCCCAGCTGGATGGTGCTGATGACGGTGCGCACGGCCTGCTCGATGCCCGGGAAGGAGCAGATGGCGGCGGAGACCGCCTCGGGCAGCGGGTAGAGCTTGAGCGTGACCTCGGTGAAGATGCCCAGCGTGCCTTCGCTGCCGACGAACAGCCGCGTGAGGTCGTAGCCGGCGCTGGACTTCTTGGCGCGCGTGCCGGTGCGGATGATCTCGCCGTTGGCCAGCACCACCTCCAGCGCCAGCACGTTCTCGCGCAGCGTGCCGTAGCGCACCGCATTCGTGCCCGAGGCGCGCGTGGCGGCCATGCCGCCGATGCTGGCATCGGCGCCGGGGTCGATCGGGAAGAACAGCCCGGTGTGCTTGATGGCCTCGTTGAGCTGCTTGCGCGTGATGCCCGGCTGCACGGTGACGGTCAGGTCCTCGGCGTCGATGGAGACGATCTGGTTCATGCGGCTCACATCAATGCTGATGCCGCCTTGCACGGCCAGCAAATGGCCCTCCAGCGAAGAGCCCGCGCCATAGGCGATCACGGGCGTGTCGTGCGCATGGGCCAGGCGCACGGCGTCGGCCACGTCCTGACGGCTTTGCGCGAACACCACCGCGTCGGGCGGCGGCGCCTGGATCGAGCCTTCGTCGCGGCCGTGCTGCTCGCGCACGGCGCTGGCCGTGCTCAATTGCTCGCCAAAGCGCTGGTGCAAGGCATCGAGCAAGGCGGCGCTGGCATTGCGCGCGGCCGGGGTGTCGTGGTGGGGTGTCGGGGTGCTGTTCATGGGCGTACAGGCATGCGCGGGCGGGAAGTCCTCGTGTGGGGCGTGGCCGCTTTGGGGCCGCGAGGCCGCGATGGTAAATCAGCCAGGGACTTTGAACAGGCTCTGCACGCCTGCCAACACGCCAGCACAGGGGCGGCGCAGGCATTTGGTGGGACAATGGCGCGCCGCTTGGGACGCAGCACACGAGCGGGAACTTTCCCCGCCGGCCCAGCTCACAGACGCGCTGATGCATCCCCCATGTTGCCCCGTCAGGGGCGGCGGGAGTGAACCCGTTTTGATTTGTCCATTGAATGAGGAGCCACAAGGTGTCCATGAATCGCCGTGATTTTTCCCTGACCACCGCACTGCTGGGCACAGCCGGTGCACTGGGCGGCCTGCCCGCCTGGGCGCAGCAGGCCAAGACGCCGCCCCAGGAGGGCAAGGACTACGTGAAGCTGGGCACGCCGGTGAATCTGGACACCCCGCCGGGCAAGGTGGAGGTGCTGGAGTTCTTCTGGTATTCCTGCCCGCACTGCTTTACCTTCGAGCCGATGTTTGCCAACTGGGTCAAGGCCCAGCCCGAGCACGTGCTGGTGCGCCGCGTGCCCATTGCCTTCCAGCAAAGCGGCAACTTCGTGCCGCAGCAAAAGCTGTTCTACGCCCTGGAGGGCATGAAGCTGCTGGACAAGCTGCACGTGGCGGTGTTTGGCGCCATCCAGAATGAGCGCCGCCGCCTGACCTCGGACGAGGCCGTGTTCGAGTGGGTCAAGACGCAATCGGGCGTCGATCTGGAGGAGTTCAAGAAGCTCTACGGCTCCTTCTCGGTGGCCAGCGCCGTGCGCCGGGCCACGCAGCTGCAAAACGACTTTGGCGTCGAAGGCGTGCCTTCGCTGGGCGTGGCCGGCAAGTACTACACCGATGGCACCATGTCCAGCAGCCTGCCGCGCGCGCTGGAAGTGGTCGATTACCTGGTCGAGCAAGAGCGCAAGCGCATGGGCTGATGCCCGCCCCCAAAAAGCGGCTGCCGCCTTTGGCAGCCGCAAGTGCCCAGAGCCTGTGCGCGATCGCCTTCATGGTGATCGCGCACAGGCTCTGGGTGTTTGTGGCCCTGAGGATTTGTCTCTTGATGGAAGTCCTCGCGCCGCGCTGACCTGACCGAGCATCGGATGGGCGCGGCGATCGCTATTCGCGCGGGCTTTGCGGGCTGGCCCTGAGCAGCGCGGCGACCTTGGCCTTGGGCTTGATGTTGGCCGAGCGGCGGTGGCCGCTGGCGGCCTTGGCGCTGGGCTCCCAGGCCGGGCGCGCATCGCCTTCGGGCGGCAGATAGGGCGCGTCGAACAGCGGGTCCTGCGCCGCAGCGGGCCTGCTGCCGTGGCGGGCCGGGCGGTCCTCGCGGGCTTCGCGCGCGCTGCGCCGCTCCAGCGCCTCGTCGCGGCGGTTGCGCCGCTCGCTGCGTTCCATGCCGCGCGGCAGGGGCAGGGGCTCGGCGCTGATTTTCTTGCCGATGAGCTTGCCGATCTCGGCCAGCTGGCGATCCTGCTCGGGCGTGACCAGCGTCATGGCCAGGCCCGAGGCGCCGCCGCGGCCGGTGCGGCCGATGCGGTGCACGTAGTCCTCGGCGTGGAAGGGCACGTCGAAGTTGAACACCGCCGGCACGTTTTTGATGTCCAGCCCGCGTGCGGCCACGTCGGTGCAGACCAGCAGATCGACCTGGCCGGCCTTGAAGGCGTCCAGCGCCTTGAGGCGCTCGTCCTGGCTTTTGTCGCCGTGCAGCGCGGCGGTGCGCACGCCGTCGCGCTCCAGCGCGCGCGCCAGCCGCGCGCAGCCCAGGCGGCTGTTGACGAACACGAAGGCCTGCTGCTTGCCGTTCTCACGAAACAGCTGCAGCAGCGCGCGGCGCTTGTCGGCCTCGGCCAGGCGGAAGAACTGCTGCTCAATGCTCGAAGCCGTGGCATTGGGGCGCGCGACCTCGATCAGCACCGGGTTGTGCAGGTAGCTCTCGGCCAGGCGCTTGATTTCCGGCGAGAAGGTGGCCGAGAACAGCAAGGTGGTGCGCTTGGGCGGCAGGTGCGAGAGGATGCGCTGCAGATCGGGCAGAAAGCCGATGTCCAGCATGCGGTCGGCCTCGTCGAGCACCACGTACTCGACCTGGCCCAGCGAGACCGAGCGTGCCTCCAGATGGTCCAGCAGGCGCCCGGGGGTGGCCACCAGGATTTCCACGCCTTTTTTCAGCTCGGCAACCTGGGGCTTCATGTCCATGCCGCCAAAGACCACGGCGCTGCGCAGCTGGGTGTGCTGGGCAAACTGGGCGATCTGGCTGGCCACCTGGTCGGCCAACTCGCGCGTGGGCAGCAGCACCAGCGCGCGGGTCGGGTGGCGCGCGGGCGAGGCCGAGCTGTTCTCATGCCGCAGCATGCGCTGCAGCAGCGGCAGCGAGAAGGCGGCGGTCTTGCCGGTGCCGGTCTGCGCCGCGCCCATGACGTCCTGGCCGGCCAGCACCACGGGGATGGCCTGCTCCTGGATGGGCGTCATGTCCTGGTAGCCCATCTGCGCGATGGCGCGCTGGATCGGCTCGGCCAGCATCAGGGTGGAAAAAGGTTTGCTCATGGATGCAGTGTCAGGGCGCGGTGGCAGGCCGCGCCGGAATCGAAACGGCCAATTATCGGCCAACTGCCTGCCAGGGCAGGCCTGCGCGAATCCAGAGGCCTTTGCAGCAGTCTTTCAGCGGCCCATCCATGGGCTTATCCAATGGGCCCAGCGTGTGCTGGTGGCGTGTGCGTGCTGTGCGTGCCTGCCCCAGCCAGGGGTGATCTCACTGCCAGCGCCCTTGCAGGTCCAGCAGCTCGTGCCTGGCCAGCACATGCCCTGCTTGTGCGGCCTGCTTGAGCAACTCCATGGCCTGGGGCATGTCCACGCGCACGCCACTGTGGCCATTGATCAGGCGCTGCGCTTGCAGATAGTGCATCTCCACACGGGCATCGGCATTGCTGGCTGCGGCCTGCTCCAGCTCGGCCAGCAGGGCGTCGGCCTGCTCATTGCGGCCCAGCCGGTACAGCGCCCGGGCATACAGGCTGCGGGCCATGCCAATGTCCAGCTGCGCAGCCTTGGCCAATGTCTGCAGGTATTTTTCGCCATCCTGGCCCTTGTTGGGCTGCTGGTAGCTGCTGGCCAGGGCCAGCAAAGCCTGGGGCAGGCCCAGGTCGATGGCCTGCTGGTAATGCTGGCGGGACTGGGCCAGGTGCTCCTGGGCCTGTGGCTTGTCCTGCACCTCAAGGAATTGGTGGCTGTGCCAGCGGCCTTGCAGCACATGGGCCAGCGCCGGGGCCTTGGCCTGCAGGGCCTGGTGGTGCTCCTGCAGAGCCGGCCATGGCACTGGCTGCAGCTCGCGCAGCTGCATGAGCGCCAGCCCGTAGTACCCGGCCAGATAGCCCGCATCGGCGGCGCGGCGGTATTGCTGGCGCGCGCCGCTGGCCAGGGCCTTGAGTTGCCATGCCTTGGCCATGTCACGGCGCGATGCGCCCTGGCCTTTGTGGTTGAACAGGTTTTGCAGTTCGTACTCCTGCAATTGCAGGAGGTAGGCGTTGCCCAGCTGGTAGGCATAGCGCGCCTGCTGCGGGTGCTTTTTGATGGCCTTGAGGCAGGCGGCGATCGTCTCCTGCAGTTCCTGCCCGGCTGTGAACGTCCGGGGCTTGACCTCGGGCGGGCGCTGCGGGTCCAGCGGCGAGGCGGTGGTGTCGCACAGCTGCTCCGGGCTGGCCGCGCTGGTCGGGCTGGTAGGGTTCTGGGCCATGGTCCAGCCGGCAGCGCCCAGCAATGCCCCTGCGGCCAGTGCCGGGCTTAATGTGCGGGTTAATGCGCGGCTCAATACCCGGCTCAATGCCTTGATCAGCGGGCGCTGCAGGCCAGGCGCTGGGTGAAGCGGGGAATGCGGCATGGGAAGACTCCTTTCTGTTGACCCAAGCCGGGCCTGCAATGGGCCTGGTCTGCGACTTGGCTGCGCGGGCATTATCGCCAGGGCATGTTTCATGCAGTGCTGGCAGGAAACCGAAAACCGGAAAGGGTATTCGCAATTTGGAAGAATCGCGCCCAGGCAAATCCAACGGCGGCCATGCGCCTGCCATTCAATGATTCAGGAGAAACAATGACCTTGACGATGAAAAAGCTCGGCTCCGTGCTGGCAGCCTTTTTTCTCGCCCTGCTGATGCTGGTGCACGCCGATGCCGAAGCGCGCCGCATGGGCGGTGGCAGCTCCATCGGGCGCCAGTCCAGCAACGTGACGCAGCGCCAGCAGGCCACCACGCCGCCAGCGGCGCAGCGCGGCGCTGCGGCCAATGCCCAGGCGCGCCCGCGCAGCCCCATGATGGGCCTGCTCGGCGGTCTGGCCGCTGGCCTGGGCCTGGCCTGGCTGGCCAGCGCGCTGGGTCTGGGTGAGGAATTCGGCACGGTGCTGATGCTGTTGCTGCTGGGCCTGCTGGCCATGGCGGTGATTGGCGCCATCATGCGCTCGCGCAACCGCCCGGCCATGCAGGGCGCGGCCGCCGGCGGCAACCCCTTTGCCGGCATGGCTGGCAATGCCAGCCAGCGCAGCGCCCAGCCCTACAACCCGCGCAACGTCGGCAACGACGCCTCGGCCCGCCCGTTTGAGCAAGGCGGCTCGATGATCGGCTCGGCGCTGGCCGGCTCGCAGAGCTGGGGCATTCCGCAGGGTTTTGACACCGAGGGCTTTCTCAGCGCGGCCAAGCGCAATTTCGTCAGCCTGCAAAAGGCCTGGGACGACAGCGACCTGCTGGCGCTGCGCGCCATGATGACCGACGAGATGCTGGCCGAGATCCGCCAGCAACTGGCCGAGCGCGACGCCCACAGCGGCGGCAAGCCCAACCACACCGAGGTCATCACCCTCGATGCCCAGCTGCTGGGCATCGAAGAGCTCGACGATGTTTACATGGCCAGCGTGGAGTTCTCCGGCATGATCCGCGAGGACGCGGCCGCAGGCCCGAACCCGTTCCGTGAGGTCTGGAACATGACCAAGCCCAAGAACGGCGGCTCGGGCTGGCTGGTCGCTGGCCTGCAGGCGCTGCAATAAATTATCGACTGGCAGTCGCCAGTTCAAATAAAGAAGGCGGCCATGGGCAAACCCCATGGCCGCTCTCTTTTTTGTCCGCCGGGCGGAGATTGGAACAACCCCCAGAGCGTGTTCTGCTCGAACGCCTACAAATCCAAGACCTGGCCGCTGACTGGCATCGCCATCTCGCAAGCAGCTCTCGTCATGCCCGCAAAGGCGGGCATCCAGCGCCACCCTTGTGCACGAGAGGGGGATTGGCCAACAGCAGCGCCGCCCCGTCAGCGCCGCCCCTGTCAGCGTCGCAACTGGACACCCGCCTGCGCGGGTGTGACGAGAACCAGCCGGGCTTGCAGGAAATGTCTTTATAAGAATCGAAACCGCCCTAATGCAGGCGCGTGGCCTGCGCTTGCGCCTGTTCATCCGCGCCGAACAGGTGCTGCCACAGCGCCAGGCCGGCCTGCTGCATGGCCTGGGCCTGCGGCAGCGGCAGCTGGCCGTGTTCTTCGTTGAGGCGGGCTATGTGCTGGCTGCGCCGCATGGTGCGGTAGGCGTCGGCGGCGGCCTGGCCCATGGGGGCGGGCAGCAGGCCTTGCTCCTGGGCGATTTGCAGCAGGGCGATGTTGCCGGCATTGCGCACCAGCTCGGGGTGCTGGCCGGAGTGCGCCAGCACCAGGTACTGGGTGGCGAATTCGATGTCGATCATGCCGCCGGGGCTGTGCTTGAGGTCGAAGCTGCCGCTGGCGATGGGGTGGGCCTGGCGCATTTTTTCGCGCATGGCCAGGATTTGCGCGCGCAGCGCGGCGTGCTCGCGCGGGGCCTGGATGACGGCGCGGCGCACTTCGTCAAAGCGCGCGCGCAGCGTCGGTGAGCCGAGCACGAAGCGCGCGCGCGTCATGGCCTGGTGCTCCCAGGTCCAGGCGGTGTTGCTGCCGCGCTGCTGCTGGTAGTCGGCGTAGGCCTGGAAGCTGGTGACCAGCAGGCCGGAGTTGCCGTTGGGGCGCAGCGCGGTGTCGATGGCGTAGAGGTCGCCTTCGGCGGTCTTGCTGCTGAGCCAAGCGATGAGCTTGCGCACCAGGTTGGCGTAGACCAGCGGGGCGTCCTCGTGCTCGTCGTCGTAGACGAAGACGATGTCCAGGTCGCTGCCGTAGCCCAGCTCCTTGCCGCCGAGCTTGCCGTAGCCAATGATGGCAAATTGCGGCGTGTCGCGGTGCTTTTTGCGCAGCCGCTGCCAGCACCAGTCGGTGGTGACTTGCAAGATGGTGTCGGCCAGCGCGCTGAGGTCGTCGGCCACGGCCTCGACCGAGATGCGCTGCTCCACGTCGCGCGCCAGCGTGCGGAAGGTCTCGGCGTGCATGCCGCGGCGCAGCACGTCCATCAGGGCTTCGTCGTCGTCCTCGCCGGTGCTGCGCAGCGCATCGTGGCGCCATTGCAGCTCCTTGGCGAAGTACTCGGCGTCAAAGCGTTCGCTGAGCATGGTGCCGCTGGCCAGCTCGTCGACCACGCCGGGGTGGCGCAGCATGTAGCGCAGCGGCCATTTGGTTGAGCCCAGCAGCTGCAGCAGGCGGCTGTGGATGCCCGGGCATTCGATCAGCAGCGCGAAGTAGCTGTCGCGCCCGAGCAGCGATTCCATCCAGTCGCAAAAGCGCAGCGCCGCATCCTGCGTGATGGCGCCGCTGGCCAGTTGCTCGCCCGTGGCGTGCAGCAGCGTCAGCACCCGCGCCATGGAGCCATGGCGCAGCGCCTCAAAGCGCGGCAGCTCGGGCCAGGCTGCCAGGTGCTCGGCCATGGCCGGGGGCAGCTGGCGCAGCAGCTGGGGCCAGGAGCTGGGCGCGGCGCTGGCATGGCTGGCATCCGGTGGTGGCTGGTCGCTGGCGGCATCGGGCGCTGGGCTGGCCTGCGCGCTGCTGGCCGGGCCGGGCCGGCGGCGCGATTTCTTGTTCGTGCCCAGCAGCGCGTCGAACTCCTGCGCCACGCATTCGCGGTGCGCGGCCAGCGCCTGCAGGTAGCTGTCGGTGCCTGCAAAGCCCATGCTGTGGGCAATCCATTGCAGGTCCACCGCATCGGTGGGCAGCACATGGGTTTGCTGGTCGTCCAGGTACTGGATGCGGTGCTCGCTCTGGCGCAGAAAGACATAGGCATCGTGCAGCCGCTGGGCTGTCTGCGGCGCCATCAGCTCGGCGCGGCTGAGGCGCTGCAGCGCCTCCAGCGTGGGGCGGCAGCGCAGCTCGGGGAAGCTGCCGCCGCGCACCACCTGCAGCAGCTGCACGGTGAACTCGATCTCGCGGATGCCGCCGCGCGCGATCTTCACGTCGTTGGCGCGCTCGGGCCGCCCGGCGCAGCGCGCGCTGGCGTGTTCGCGGATCTGGCGGTGCAAGTCGCGCAGCGCGTCGAACACCGGGTAGTCCAGGTAGCGGCGGAACACGAACGGCAGCACCGCCTCGCGCAGTTTGCGCACGTTGGGCGAGCGCACCGCGGCGGCAGGCGCGACGACGCGGCTCTTGAGCCAGGCAAAGCGCTCCCACTCGCGGCCGTGGGTCAGGAAGTACTGGTGCAGCGCCGGCAGCGAGTTCACCGGCGCGCCGGACTTGCCGTGCGGGCGCAGCGCCAGGTCCATGCGAAAGACCAGGCCGTGCTCGGTGGTCTCGCCCACCAGGGCCTGCAGCTGGCGTGCCAGCCGGCTGAAGTACTCGTGGTTGCTGATGACGCCGCGCCCGCTGGCGTTGCCGCTGGTCTGGCCATCGCGCTCGTAGACGTAGATCAGGTCGATGTCGCTGGAGACGTTGAGCTCGCGCGCGCCGAGCTTGCCCATGCCCACGATCCAGAACTGCACCGCCTGGCCCTGCGCGTCCAGCGGCTGGCCGTGGCGCTGCTGCAGCTGCGCCTGGGCGTGGCCGAAGGCCTGGTCCAGCGCCAGCTCGGCCAGCTCCGTCATGGCCTGGGTGATCTCCTGCATCGGCGCGGCCTGCTCCACATCGCGCTCGACCAGCCGCAGCAGCACCAGCTGGCGCAGGATGCGCAGCGCCGCGCCCAGCGGCTGGGTGTGCAGCAGCGCCTGCAGGGCCTGCTGCATGCCCGCGCGCGTGAGCGCGCCGGGCGGCAGGCAGGGCAGCTCCTGCGCGTAGCGACGCCGGATGCGCTGCACAAAGCGCGAATGGCCCGCCCCGCCGGGCAGGCCTTGCCAGGCGGGGCGGCTGGGTGGGGGCGGCGGCGTAGTGCAGGGGTTCATGGCAATCGTGCGGATGGGGGCCGAAGATGGCCCGTATTGTCGGCCAGCGTACTGGTGTGCTGATGCACTGGCGCACCGCCGCGCCCAGGCCCCGGGCCGATAATCGCCCCCCATGAATCGACCCCTCTTGGATGCGGCCAGCCCTGGCGCGCCCGCCCCGGCCCCCCGGGCCGGGCGCATGCTCTGGCGCCGGGGCCTGCGCTGGATCCGCTGGGCCTTGCTGGGGCTGCTGTTGAGCCTGGCGCTGACGCTGGCCTTGCTGCACTGGTGGTTGCTGCCGCGCATCGACCAATGGCGCCCGGCGCTGGAGCGCTATGCCAGCCAGGCCACCGGCCTGCAGCTGCAGCTGGGCCGTTTGCAGGCCCAGGCCGCCGGGCTGCTGCCCAGCCTGGTGGTGTGGGATGTGCAGGCCCGCGCGCGGGATGGCCGCATGGCGCTGCATGTGCCCCAGGCCCGGGTGGAGCTGTCCTGGCAGATGCTGTGGCGCCAGGGCGTGGCGGCGCTGGTGCTGCACCGCCCGACGCTGTACCTGAGCGCGACCGCCAGCCCGGCCAGCGCGGCGGCCCCGGCGCTGGCCCCTGATGACGCCGCTACGGCGGCGCAGCCCGCACCCGCCTCCTCTGCCGGGGCGGCCGGGGCGGCCGTGTGGCGCTGGCTGCAGCGCCAGCCCGAATTGCGCGTGGAGCAGGGCAGCCTGATCTGGCAGCAACAGCCCGCAGGCCAGGCAGGCCCGGCCCAGGTGCACTGGGCGCTGCACCACATCGACTGGCAGCTGCGCCACACCGTGCTGGGCGCGCACCAGCTGCAGCTGTCGCTGTCGCCGTCGCCGCCCGCAGGGCCTGGCACTGCCGAAGCTGCGCCAGCGGCGGCCGTGCGCGTCGAGGGCCAGTGGCGCGGCAGTTGGGGCGGCGCGCAGTCCGGCCTGCCCGATGGGCGCTGGCAGCTGCAGCTGCAGGCCGTGCCGGTGCAGCAGCTGCAGCCCATCTTGCAGACTGCCCAGCAATGGGCCGAACAATGGACCGAACAATGGGCCCAGCAAACGGGCAGGCCGTGGCCGCAGGCCTGGGCGGCCCTGGCGCAGCCGCAGGCCGTCAGCGGCCAGGTCGATGCGCAGCTGCAGCTGCGCCTGCGCCAGGGCCAACTGGCGCGCGCCGATGCCAGCGTGCAGCTGGGCCAATGGCAGCTGCGCGATGCCGGCGTGCAGGCCGCGCCGCCTTGGCTGCATTGGGAGCAGGTCCAGGCCAGGCTGACGCTGCTGCGCCAGGAGGGTGGGCCGGGCACGCAATGGCATCTGACGCTGGAGCCCATGCAGCTGGCGCGCGGCCGCTGGCAATGGCGCAGCGGCCCCATGCAGCTGTCACTGCAGCTGGCGCCCGGGCAGCACTGGTCGCACTGGCGCAGCGCCCAGGGCCAGCTGCAATGGTCTGATGTGGAGCTGGCGCCGCTGGCTGCCCTGCTGCAGCCGCCGCAGCCCACAGCCGCGCGCGCCGCGCCGGCCTGGCGGCAGCGCTGGCAGGCCGTGCAGCACGAGCTGGCGCGCTGGCAACCCGCAGGCCGGCTGCAAGCGCTGGA
Source organism: Vandammella animalimorsus (assembly GCF_002285265.1). Classification (GTDB taxonomy): domain Bacteria; phylum Pseudomonadota; class Gammaproteobacteria; order Burkholderiales; family Burkholderiaceae_C; genus Lampropedia. The sequence goes on along the minus strand of NZ_NSJB01000006.1, from coordinate 72,639 downwards.
GTTGAGCTGGCACGGCGCCGCGGCGCAACCCGCATCCCAGCAGCCATCCCAGCAGCCATCCCCGCCAGCAGCACCAGCCTGGCTGGCCAATGCGCCACAGCACTGGCAGCTGCGCGCGCAATGGCAGCAACTGCGGCTGGGCATGCAGGACGAGCGCCTGCCGGCCGCAGTGGCCGGCCTGAGCGGCACGCTGCAGGCCGATGCCCGGCAGGGCCAGGCCACCTTGAGCATGGCCGAGGGCGCCGTGCGCCTGCCCAGGCTGTTCGAGCCGCCCCACATCCCCATCGAGCAACTGCAGGCGCAGCTGCACTGGCAGCGCGACGCGCAGGGCCTGTGGCAGCTGCAACTGCAGGCGCCGCAGCTGGCCAATGCCCATGCCCGCGGCCAGCTGCGCCTGCACTGGCGCAACTCCACGGCGCAGGAGGTGGCGCGCATGACACCGCGCAAAGGCCGCCAGCCCGGGCCCTGGCCTGGGCACCTGGACTTGCGCGCCAGCCTCAGCCAGGCCGACGCCACGGCCGTGTGGCGTTACCTGCCGCGCAGCATCGCGCAGCCCGTGCGCCACTACGTGCGCGATGCCGTGCGCCAGGGCCGCTCGCGCCAGGTGCAGTTCGAGGTGCGCGGCCCGCTGCACGAATTCCCCTTCGCGCCCGCCGCCACGCCGGGGCGGGTCGCCGCCGGGGCCAGGGCTGGGGCTGGCGAGGCGCTGTTTCGCATCCAGGCCGAGCTGGAAGACGTGGGCCTGCGCTACCTGCCCCACGCGCTGCTGCCGCCGGGCACGCTGCCGCTGGCCTGGCCCGATCTGCAGGCCCTGGCCGGCACGCTGGTGTTCGAAGGCCAGCAAATGCGCCTGCAGGTGCGGCAAGGCCAGCTGCAGGCCGCGCCGCAGGTGCGCCTGCTCGAAGGCCAGGCGCGCATCGACGACCTGACCCATGCCCATCTGCAAGTGCAGGCGCAGGCTCAGGGGCCGCTGCAGGCCCAGCTCGATGTGCTGGCCAGCACCCCGGCAGCGCGCATGACCGGCCATGTGCTCGACACGCTGCAAGGCGATGGCGCGGCGCGCCTGGAGCTGCAGCTGGACATCCCGCTGGAGGCCGCGGCCACGCGGGCCGGGGCGCAGCCCAGCGTGCAAGGCCGTGTGCACCTGCAGGGCAACCAGCTGCGCTGGTGGCCCCAGGTGCCGCAGCTGCAACAGGTGCAGGGCAGCGTGCAGTTCACCCACCAGGGCTTTGCGGCGCAGGATCTGCAGGCCCAGGCGCTGGGCGGGCCGCTGCGGCTGACGTTGGCCTCACAGCCGCTGCAGCCGGGCCAGCCCTTTCGCACCCGCATCGAGGCACAGGGCCAGCTCAGCGCCGACGGCCTGCGCCAGTACGCCGACCAGGCGCTGGGCCAGGGCGCAGCCCAGGCCTGGCTGGCGCCGCTGCACGGCCAGAGCAGCTACCAGCTGCAGGTGCAAACCGTGGGCGAGCGTGCCTACATCGACCTGAGCAGCGACCTGCAAGGCCTGGGCAGCCATTTGCCCGCGCCGCTGGACAAGCCCGCCGCCAGCGCCGAGCCGCTGCGCCTGTGGCATGCGCCAGCGGCGCAGGCGCAGGGCGAGGAAAGCCTGCAACTGCAATGGGGCCAGCGCCTGTACGCCCGCTACCGCCTGGCGGCCCCGGCCAGTGCGGCCGATGCCGCCAGCGCGCCAGTGGGCAACAGCGCGCCCCAGCCAGCCAGCGCCAATGCAGCCAGCGCCTGGCGCGTGCTGGGCGGCGAGGTGCTGATCGGCGCCTTCAGTGCCGATGAGCGCCGCCTGGCGGCCTTCATCCCCAACAGCTTCGCGCCCGCGCCCATCACCCCGCGGGTGCGCGCCACCATTGCCTGGCCGCAGTGGAATGCCTCGGCCTGGCTGCCCTGGCTGCATGCGCTGGCGCAGCCGCAGCCTGGCCCTGCAGCCGCTGCGCCATCCGCAGCAGGCACGCCCTCTGTGCCCTCTGCGTCATCCGCGCCGCCGGCCTGGCAGGCCTTCTTGCCCGATGTCTGGTATGCCAAGCTGGCGCGGCTGCAGCTGGGGGCGGTGGGCTTTGACGCCGTGCAGGCGCAGATCTACCGCAGCGAGGGCGAGCGTCGCCATTGGGTGGCCAGACTCAAGGCGCGCCAGGCCCAGGGCACGCTGGAATACCACCCGGACTACCTCGACGGCACCGGCCTGCTGCGCGGCAAGGTGGCCTATCTGGAGCTGCCCGCCACGCTGGCCGAGCAGGGCGATGGCGAGCCCGCCACGCCCAAGGCCTCTCAATCTTCGCAGGCCGGCCAGCACGGCGGCGTGGCGCCTGCCTGGGCCGATGTGACGCACCTGCCGACCGTGGATCTGGAAATCGAACGCCTGCTGCTGGCCCGGCGCGACTGGGGCCGCGTGGCCCTGCAGGCCGTCAACCAGGTGCAGGCCGGCGCGCCCAGCGAATGGCGCATCAACTACCTGACCATGACCACCCCCCAGGCGCGGCTGACGGCCAAGGGCAGCTGGCGCGATGCTGTGCGCCAGGGCCAGCCCAGCGCCTTGCTCAGCGGCCGCAAGCGAATGGACATGCGCTTCACGCTGGAGGTGTTCGACGCCGGCGGCCTGCTGGCGCGCCTGGGCATGCCCGGCGTGCTGCAGGGCGGGCAGGGCCAGCTCGACGGGCGGCTGTCCTGGAGCGGCTCGCCGCTCAAGCTCGATCTGCCCAGCCTGGGCGGCGCGCTGCACCTGCAGGTGCGCCGTGGGCAATTCCTGCAGGCCAGCGCCGGCGCGGCGCGGCTGCTGGGCGTGCTCAGCCTGCAGGCCTTGCCGCGGCGGCTGAGCCTGGATTTCCGCGACGTGTTCAGCAGCGGCTTTGCCTTCGACTTCATCCAGGGCGACGTGCGGCTGGAAGGCGGCCAGGCGCGCACCAACAATTTGCAGATGAAGGGCGTCAATGCCGGCGTGCTGCTCGAAGGCGTGGCCGACCTCGTGGCCGAAACGCAGGACATCCAGGTCGTGGTCGTGCCCGAGCTCGACGCCATGACCGCCTCGCTCGTGGCCACGGCCATCAACCCGGCCGTGGGCGCAGGCACCTTCCTGGCGCAGTTCTTCCTGAGCAAGCCGCTGGCCGAATCGGCCGCACGGCAATTCCACATCCACGGCACCTGGAGCGAGCCCCAGGTCGAGCGCCTGGCCCGCCAGCCCACTGCCCAGCAGCCGCAGCCCGAGTCGGGCGATGCGCCCTGAGGGCGGCAGGTGCTCGCCGTGGCCCGCGCGCCGTGCCGCGCGGCCATGAAAAAGCCCGCCAGGCGGCTCTGGCGGGCTTTGGGGTGTGGCTGCAGGCCTATCAGCGGCGGTACTGCGGGTACGGCTGTGGTTGGTACTGCGGGTACTGCTGGGGCGGCTGCTGGTACTGCGGCTGTTGCGGGTAGGGCTGCGGCTGGTATTGCGGCGGCTGTGGTTGCTGAGGTTGGGCCTGGGCCGGCTCGCCAACGTAGATTTCCACGCGGCGGTTGCGCGAGCGGCCTTCGGCCGTGGCGTTGGTGGCCACGGGCTCGTGCGAGCCGCGGCCATCGATCTGGATGCGCTGGGCCGCCACGCCGCGCGCAATCAGGTATTGCCGGGTGCTTTCGGCGCGGTTGAACGACAGCGGGTTGTTGATGGCGTCGTTGCCGGTGCTGTCGGTGTGGCCGACGATGACGATGTCCGTGCCCGGGTTGTTCTGCAGGCTGATGGCGAACTGGTCCAGCAGCGGGGCGAACTGTGGCTTGATCTCGGCGCGGTTGGTGTCAAACGAGATGTCGCTGGGGATGTTGAGCTTGAGCCGGTTGTCCTGCGTCTGGGTGACGACCACGCCAGAGTCGGCCATGGCGCGGTCCATTTCGGCGCGCTGGCGTTCCATGCGCTGCGACCAGACATAGCCGCCCAGGCCGCCCAGCGTGGCGCCGATGGCTGCGCCGCGGCCATCGCCCGCAATGCCGCCGACGACGGCGCCCGCCGCGGTGCCGATGCCGACGCTGGTGGCGGTGTAGCGCTGGTTGTCGCTCATGTTGGCGCAGCCGGCCAGCAGCACGCTGGTGGCTGCGGCAGCGGCCAGCAGGGGGCGGGTGGCGCGCAGTGCGGTGGTGGTTTGGGTCATGGTTTTCCCTCCAAGAGAAAGTGATGCCGGATCGGCGTTTGGTTGAATCGTTTGGGCGTGCAGAGATCGCGAACCGGTTCCGGGCGGTTTTTTCGGCTGGGGCCGAAATCCTCAACGGGCTCTTATGGATAATCCGCCTGCCGTTTGACAAGCCCGCGCCATGGCGCGGAGCGCATTGCATGCCCTCAACGCGCCAGTATCGCCAATGGTTGTCACGGCGGGGTCAATGGCCTTGGATGGGATGCAGTCTTTGTGTGGGGGCGTGTTGCGCCATGGCGTTGGCGGTGTGCGCAGCCCATGCGTTGTTTGAGGGCCATGATGGCCCAGGTTGTTGTTCATGTCTGTACGTTTTCTTTGCGGCATTGTGGCGATGGGGCTGGCGGCCTGGCTGGCAGGCTGCGCCGCCCCCAAGCCGACGCCGGCCCCGGCTGCGCCGGCCCAATCTGGCGCGCAGGCCCAGCCCAGTGCGCTGCCGGTGCTGATGCCCCACCCGATGGGCCCCAGCGTGCATCGCCCCGCCGCGCTGTGGACGCCGGTGCCCTGGGGCGATTTGCCCGGTTTCGAGCAGGATGCGCTGGAGCAGGCCTGGGCGGCCTGGCTGCACAGCTGCAGTGCGCCTGCGCCCAGTTGGCGCCAGGCCTGCAGCGAGGTGCAGGCCCTGCGCACGGCCGATGATGCGCTGCGCCGCGCCTGGATGCGGCGCAGCCTGCAGCCCTATCTGGTGCGCACGCCCGATGGCCGCGACCGGGGCATGCTCACGGCCTATTACGAGCCTGTGATGCGCGCGCGGCGCATGGCCGGCGGCGGCTTTGGCGTGCCGCTGTATGCCCTGCCATCGGGCTATGCCAACCAAGGGCCGTGGTTCAGCCGCCAGCAGATCGAGACGGGCCACCCGGGCGCGGCCACGGCCCTGGCCGGGCGCGAAATCGCCTGGCTGGAAGACCCGGTGGATGCGCTGGTGCTGCACATCCAGGGCTCGGGCCGCCTGATCCTGCAAGAGCCCGACGGGGCCATCCGCCATGTGCGCCTGGCCTATGCGGGCACGAACAACCATCCGTACAAGAGCGTGGGCCGCTGGCTGCTCGAGCGCCGCCTGATCAGCGATGCCAGCTGGCCGGGCATCAAGGCCTGGGTGCAGGCCAACCCGCATCGGGTGCAGGAGATGCTGTGGAGCAACCCGCGCTACGTGTTCTTCAAGGAAGAGCAGCTGCCGCCCGAGGCGCAGGAGCTGGGCCCGCGCGGCGCCCAGGGCGTGCCGCTGACGCCGGGGCGCTCCATCGCCGTGGACAAGCGCAGCATCCCCTATGGCACGCCGGTCTGGCTGATGACGGCCGGGCCGGTGCTCAACGAAAAGCGCCTGGTGCTGGCGCAGGACACGGGCAGCGCCATTGTCGGCGCGGTGCGCGCCGATTACTTCGCCGGCCGGGGCCCTGAGGCTGGCGAGCTGGCCGGGCGTGTCAAGCAGGATCTGTACCTCTGGGCCTTGTGGCCCAAGGGCGTGCCCTTGCCGTGAAGGGCGGCAGGCCCTGCCTTCTCCTTCTCTTTGAACAGGGGCTTATGTGCGCTTGCGCTGCCTGTCCGTTGCATCGCAGGCAGGCGGCTGCGGGCAGCAGGCGGCGGCCTCGGCCTGCAGCCACTGCCGCAATTGCAGGCAGGCGGCGCTGGCCTCGGCCCAGGGCACGCGGCTGAGCAGGTGGTAGCTGGAGCCATCGCGCACAAACCCCTGCGGCGCATGCAATTGCCCGCTGGCCAGCGCGTCGTGCACCATCAGCACCGAGGCCATGGCCACCCCCAGGCCCGCTGCCGCGGCCTGGATGCTCAGGTAGAAGTGTTCGTAGTGCTGCGCCTGACTTGCCGCCGCCTGGGCCGCTTGGTTTGAGGCCTGGCGCGGAGCGCGGCGCGTGCCGGGCGCACTCCCTGTCGCTGACGCGGCTTTTGCCGCGTGGCCGCCGCTGGCGTGCAGGCGTTGCGGATGCTGCAGACGCTGCCAGTTGGCCCAGGCATCGGGGCGCGTGGCCGTGTGCAGGCGCCGCGCCTGGGCCAGGCCGCCGCGCGGCCATTGGCGGTTGCGGCAGACCGGGCCAATCCACTCATCGCAGATTTTGCTGGCATGTACGCTGGCGCTGTCCCACACGAAGTCGTTGCGGCGCAGCGCCAGATCGACCCCGCTGCGCTGCAGGTCGATGGGCCCGCCAGCGGCCAGCAAATGCAGCGAGATGTCCGGGTATTGGCGCTGAAACGATGGCAGCCTGGGGATGAGCCAGTTCATGGCCAGCGTGGGCTCGCAGGAGAGCACCAGACGCTGGCTGTCCGGGCGCTGGCGCAGCTGCTGTAAGGCGCCGTCCAGCTGCGCGAAGGCCGCTGAGGTCGTGGCCTGCAACAAGCGCCCCTGGGCGGTGAGAAACACCGCCCGATTGCGCCGCTCGAACAGCGCCACGCCCAGGGCCTGCTCCAGCTGGCGGATCTGCCGGCTGACGGCGCTGTGGGTGACGTGCAGCCGCTGGGCGGCCTGGGCAAAGCTGCCCGTTTGCGCGGCGACGTCGAAATAGCGCAGCGCCGCCAGGGGGATGCGCGAGAGCGAGGAATCTGCAGGGCCAAGCACGATGAAAACGCACGGATCAAGGGGCGGAAAAATCGCTTTTCCTCCGCGCCCGGGCTGCAGATACTGCGCGCCTTCGCATCACTGGAGGAATCGCCATGCAGGCAAGCTGTTTACGGTCTCGGCCCGATGGGCAAAAAGAGCGGATGGGGGCGCTGCCCGGGCGGCGATTGTGCCAGCCGCTGCACGCTGCGCCGCGCTGCGGCGGGCAGGGGGCGGGCCATGCATGAATGGTTGGCCGTGATCGGCATCACGGTGCTGGCGGTGATCAGCCCGGGGCCGGACTTCGCCATGATTGCGCGCACCAGCTATCTTTTTGGCCCGCGCGCCGGCGTGATCGGGGCGCTGGGCATTGGCGCTGGCGTGCAGGTGCACGTGTGCTACACGGTGCTGGGCGTGGCGCTGCTGGTGCTGCGCTCGCCCTGGCTGTTTGCACTGCTGAAGCTGCTGGGCGCGGCCTATCTGGTGTTCATGGGGCTGCAGGCGCTTGTCAGCAGCTGGCGCGCTGCAGCGCCGCAGCCGCAGCCGCAGACGGACGAAGCCACGCCCCAGGCCCCGGCTGGGCAGACCTTGAGCGCGGCCGCAGCGTGGCGCATGGGCTTTTTCACCAATGCTCTGAACCCCAAGACCATGCTGTTCGTCGTGGCGGTCTACACCCAGGTGGTGCATGCCGATACGCCGCTGGCGCGCAGCCTGGGCTATGGGCTGTTCATGTCGCTGGCGCACATCGTCTGGTTCAGCGTGGTGGCGCGGTTTTTCTCCGCCCCGGCCATGCGCCGCGCGCTGCTGGCGCGCCAGCGCTGGGTCGATGGCGTGATCGGCGCGCTGCTGTTGCTGCTGGGGGGCTCGCTGCTGTTCGTGGCGCGCGGCCAGCCGGGGTAGCGCCGCCAGATGACCGCTACAGCCGCCCGTAGCTGTGCAGCCCGCCCATGAGCAGGTTGACGCCCAGAAAGGCAAAGCCCGTCAGCGCCAGGCTCAGCAGCGCCCACCAGGCCAGCCAGGGGCCGCGCCAGCCTTTGAGCATGCGGCTGTGCAGCCAGCTGGCGTAGTTGAGCCAGACGATCAGCGCCCAGGTTTCCTTGGGGTCCCAGCTCCAGTAGCGCCCCCAGGCCTGGTCGGCCCAGATCGCGCCCAGCACGGTGGCCAGCGTGAAGAAGGCAAAGCCCAGGGCAATGCTTTGGTAGAGCAGCGCGTCGAGCAGCGCCAGGCTGGGCAGGCGCTGCGCCACGGGGCCGCGCCAGGCCATGATGGCGCTGACCGGCACGATGGCCAGGCCCAGGCACAGCAGCCAGAAGTGGGGCTGGCCAAAGCCGATGGAGCGCATGCTGCCCAGCAGCAGGGGCACCAGGCACAGGGCCAGGCCCAGCAGCCACAGCAGCCCTTGCGCGGCGCGGCTGGGGCGGTGCTGGGCATGGTGCTTGAGCAGCCAGGCAAAGGCCAGCGCAGCGGCCAGCGTGAAGCAGCCATAGCCGATGAAGTTGGCGGGCACGTGCAAGGCCATCCAATGGCTTTGCAGGGCTGGCACCAGCGGGCCGATGGCATGGCCCTGATGGGCCGCGCCATGCCACAGCAGCAAGCCGGCGGCGGCGCAGACCAGGCCCAGCGCCAGGGCCCCGATCTGGCGCAGGCTGCGGCAGCGGCTTTCGCCATAGAGGTACAGCGCCGTGGTCAGCCAGCAAAACAGCAGCAGCACGTCGTAGAGGTTGCCGATGGGCAGATGGCCCATGCCGGGGCCCAGGCCGTGGCTTTCATGCCAGCGCAGCAGGCTGGCGCTCATGCCCAGGGCGCATGCGCCCCAGGCCAGGCGCGAGCCCCAGCGCTGCAGGGCGGCGCTGCTGCGCCGCGCCCACAGGGCCAGCCAGTGCAGCAGCGTGGCCAGGCCCAGCAGCAGGCACATGCCGGCCACGTAGCGCTGGTTGCCCGCCAGCTGGTGCAGCAGCGGATCGTCGCTGCGCAGCAAGGCCATGGCCGGCAGGGCCAGCACGGCCACGGCCAGCGCCAGGGCCTGCAAGCCGCGCCAGTGCTGGCCCAGGGCCACGAGCAGCGCCGCCAGGCCCAGCAGCAGGGCGTGCCCGGCCAGCGCCATCTGGCGGCCGTGTTGCAGCCAGATGGCCGCGCAGGCTGCGGCCACGCACAGCGCGAACAGGGCGAACAGGGCGCTGTGCCAGCGGGCCTGCGCCACCCGCTCGGGGGGGCGATTGGGGGTGGGGTCGGCAGGGGTCATTGGGGTTCGGTCGTGGTCGGGCCGGCAGGGGGCTGCAGCAGCAGGCGGCGCAACTGGGCGAAGCCCTGCGCGGTGCGTGGGCCGGCGCGCTGGCAGCTCAGCCCCAAGGTGGCCTGGCTGCGCCCTGCGGGCGCGGCCTGCAGCCAGACCCACAGCCGCCGCTCCTGCACGAACAGCAGCAGGCCCAGGCCCAGCACCAGCAGCAGGCAGCCGGTGTAGACCAGGCTGCGGCCTGGCGCCTGGCTCACCTGCAGGATGCTGGCGTAGCGGGGCGTGAAGTCCTCCAGCATGAAGAACAGCGGCGCGGGGTAGTCCTGGGCGGCATCCAGGGCCAGCATGGCGCTGCGCAAAAAGGCGTCGGTGTAGGGGGTGCCCGGCGGCATGGGCGGCAGCCCGGCATCTTGGCGCTGCTGTTGCAGCATGCTCAGCAGCAGTTGCGAGAGCAGTTGCAGCAGGCCCTGGCTGGCGGCCTCTTGCTGCGCGGCCCCGGCCTGGCGCTGCACCAGCTGGGCCAGCGCGGCCAGGCCGGCTGGGCTGGCCGTGCCGATGGCCTCGCCCGCGCCGCCAGCGGCCTGGCCGGCAAACAAGGCCAGCAGGTGACTGGCCGAGTGCTGCAGCTCGGCGCGCGCCTGGGCGCTGGCCTGGGGCAGGCTGTGCTGGGCATGGCGCTGCACGGCGCGCTGGCGTTGCTCGGGGTCGCGCAGGCCGTGCAACAGGCCCAGCATGCTGTCTATGCGGCCCAGTTCATCTTGCGGCAGGCGCAGGAAGGCAAAGGGCTGGCCTGGCGCGCGGCGCACGCCCAGCAGATACACCGGCACGCCATCGTCCAGTTCAATGGCCTGCATGGTGTTGTGCCCTTCGATGGCCTGGCCCGCGGCATTGCGCAGGCGGTACTGGATGGCCGGGCCGGGGGGCGTCTGGGGCGGCGGATCGTCCTCCAGGCCGGTGTGCAGTCGCAGTTGCTCCAGGCGATAGCCGGCCAGCCCAGGCCAGGCCGGCAGCGCCAGGGTGCTGCCGCTGTGGGCGCTGAGCGTGGCGGCGGGCACGGGCTGCTGCAGGCCCAGCGGGCGCAGGCGCAACTCGGAGCGGTGTTCTTCAAAGCCTGTTTGGTAGATGTCGATGCCCTGCAGGCGCAAGGGCTGGTTCACGGCAATGCGATGTTGGCTGCTGGCTGCGCCGCCGGGCTGGTGGATGCGCACCTGGCTGCTGAACATGCTGGGCTGGCCGCTGGCATGGCGCGCGATCTCGAAATGCTCCAGCTCGATGGCAAAGGGCAGTTGCTGCACGAAATGGCCGGCGGCCTGCCTTTCGAGCAGGGCCAGCGCGCTGCGCTCGCCCTGGGCCAGGCGCAGATGGCCGCGAAAGGCATGGCCGGCCGCGCTGAGGCGGTGCTGGCCGGCAATGGCCTGCAGCTGACCGGGTTGCAGGCCCACCGGGCCGGGCCAGGGGCTTTGGCCCTGCCACCAGGCGCGGGCGCGCAGCGCCAGGCTGCTGTCCTGCAGCGCCCCCAGGCAGATCAGCACGATGGCGCAGTGCGTGGCCAGATAGCCCAGCCGGTGGCCGGCCGCGCCCTGCTTGGCCGCCAGCAGCCAGCCGGTGCCAGCCGGGGCGCTGGCCTGATGCGGGTGTGGCTGGGCCGGGCGCTGTTGCACTTGCACCTGCCAGCCCCGCTGGCGCAGGCCGGTGCGCATGCGCTGCGCCAGCGCATCGGGCTGGCCGGCGCACAGGGCCTGGGCGCTCCAGGGCATGCTGCGCAGTGCTTGCGGGCCCTGCGGCAGCCGGTAGTCGCCGATGGCGGCCAGGTAAGGCCGGGCGTTGCGCAGCACGCAGGCGCCGGTGCTCAGCAGCAGCAGGCCCAGCAAGCCCATGAACCACCAGGCGCCGTACACGTCGTGCCATTGCAGGCGCATCAGCAGCGCCCCCCAGAAGGGGCCCCAGCTGTGCAGGTAATGTTCTGCCGATTCGCGTTGTGGCAGCAGCGTGCCCAGCAGCGCGGCCAAGCCGATGAAAGGCAACAGCGCAACGGCAAAGCGCATCGAGGTCAGCTCGGCCCAGAGGCGCTGGCGCAGCGTGCGCAGGGGCTGTGGCAGCCACCTGTCCAGCAAAGCAGCGATGCCGATCAATGGCAGCAGCACCGCGCCCAGCAGCAGCCAGGCCAGCACTTGCAGCAGCGGCGCAGGGCTGGGGCGTGGCGTGGCGGGAGGCGGGGAAGGCGCAGACTGCAGGGCAGGAGGGAGCGTTGGCATGGCTTGCCAGTGAAAGCATGTGATGCACTTTGCGCTCTCGCTGAGGCGCACAGTGCATACACAAATATTAGTGTATCGGCGCGCTGCTGGCAGGGCATACTGCGCCACCATGACTTCTGATTCCATGCATTCTTCCGGTCGCGGCGCTCGGCCTTCCGGCCAGAGCGAAGCCGCTGCCCAGCAGGCCTTGCGCTGGTGGCACACGGCCCGTTTCTTGAGCACGGCCGCGCAGCTCGATCAGCTGCCGCAAACGGGCCTGCCGGAGGTGGCCTTCGTCGGGCGCTCCAATGCGGGCAAGTCCACCTGCATCAATACCTTGACGCAGCAGCGCCAGCTGGCCTTTGCCTCCAAGACGCCGGGCCGCACCCAGCACATCAACTTGTTCGTGCTGGGCCCCAAGCAAAGCCCGCAGGCGGTGCTGGCCGATTTGCCCGGCTATGGCTATGCCGCCGTGCCGCAGCAGGACAAGCTGCGCTGGCAGCGCGTCATGGCCAATTACCTGCTCAGCCGCGATACGCTGCGCGCCGTGGTGCTGCTGTGCGATGCGCGCCTGGGCCTGACGCCGCTCGATGAGGCGCTGCTGGAGATGCTGCGCCCGCGCGTGGAGCAGGGCCTGGACTTTCTGATCCTGCTGACCAAGGCCGACAAGCTCAACCGCGCCGAGCAGCAAAAGGCCTTGCAAATCATGCGCCTGAATGCCGGCGGCGGGCAGGTGCAACTGTTCTCGGCCTTGAAAAAGCAAGGCGTGGGGGCTACGGCGGCGCTGTTGCAGCAATGGCTGCTGGCCGGGGGGCAGCCGCCTGAGCAGGCGTTGCCGCCAGCGCCTTGATGCGCGCTGCGCTTCGTACACAAGGGCGCGGCCGCCGCGAGGCGGCTGTTCTTCCTTTATCCTTGCAGCCTCTTTGAAATTCTGTTTTTGATGGCTGCGTATATGTTGTTTGCTTCTGCTTTGAAGGCCGGTGCGGTTGGGCGCCCGTGCCGTGCCGTGTGGCTGGGCGCACTGTGCCTGGGTGGGGCCCTGGCGCATGCCCAGCAGCAGCAGCCGGCCCCGGCGGGCGGGCGCGCCTTGCAGGATGAGCGCCGCATCGCCTGGCTCGATGGCACGCGCGATTACACCTACCGCGCCTCGCACTGGCTGGCGCACACCGTCGATGGCTGGTTTGGCGATGAGCCGTTCGAGAACAGCGGCAAGGTCTCGGGCTACGTGCGTATCAATACGCTGTGGGAGCAGCATGCGGGCACGCAGGCCAATGTGCGCTTTCGGCTGCGCGCCGACCTGCCCAATCTGGAGCGGCGCGCCTACGCCTTCTTCGGCCAGGACAACCGCGAGGAAGTGGTCAGCGACGTGCCCGCGGGCTTCACGCGCGAGGAGTTGTTGCTGCGCGAAAACCGCCGCGAGGACCAGTCCTTCTTTGCCGGCCTGGGCTATGACTTCATGGACGATGTGGATTTCCGCATCGGCTTTCGCGGCGGCCTGAGCCCCTATGCGCAGGTGCGCTACAAGACGCAGTGGGCCTTGTCGCCGCGCGATGTGGTGTATTTCCGCGAAAGCCTGTATTGGTCTTCCGAGGACAGCCTGGGCTCGACCACGGTGCTCGATTACGAGCACGCCCTGAGCCGCAGCCTGATGCTGCGCTGGGGCAATGTGGGCAAGATCACGCGCCGCAGCGACGGCTTTGAATGGCAAAGCTCCGTGGGCCTGATCAAGGAGTTGCCGGGCGTGCGCACCGCCAGCGTCGAGGCCTTGCTGCAAGGGCGCACCAGCTCGGTCAAGCTCTCGAACTATGGCGTCAGGACTTCGTGGCGCCAGCCCATCTACAAGGATTGGCTGTTTGGCAAGGTGACGCTGGGGCACTTCTGGCCCAAGGAGGAGCGGCGCTCGCGTGAGCGCTCCTGGGCCATTGGCGCCAGCGTGGAAATGCACTTCTGATGCGCGCCTCGGGCGCTGGGCATGGCCCCGCATGTGCCCGAAAGCAAAAAACGCTGCCCAATGGCAGCGTTTTTCGTTGGGCAACGCCCCGTGTGGATGCTGGGCGTGGCTTTCAGGACGAGGCAGCGATGGACTGGATCTCGCCGCTGATGTTGGCGCCTTCCTCGACCACCAGCTTGCCGTAGCGGATCTTGCCGGTGACTTTGCCCGTGGCGAAGACGGTGAGCTTGTTGCGCACGGTCAGGTCGCCGTCGAAGGTGCCGCGGATTTCGGCCACGTCGATGTTGGCCGTGCCATTGAACGAGCCCTGCTCTGAGATCTGGATGAGCTTGGAGTCCAGCGTGGCCTCGACCACGCCGTCGATGAACAGCACATCACAGTCGGTGATCTCCACGCCCTTGAGCTTGATGTTGGGGCCCACCGTCAGCTTGCTTTCCTTGGCATCGCCCGTGCTGCTCTGGCCCTCGCTGCTGGCAAAGGATGGCGCTGCGCCCACGGCCGGGCTGGCGCCGCCGGGGGCGCTGCCGAAAAAGCCTGCCGGGCGCGCCGCAGGCGTGGCGGCCGGGGTGCTGGCTGCTGGCGCAGCAGGCGTGCTGGCCGGCGCGGCGGCGGGGGATTCGGTCTTGCTGGAGTCGCTGTTGCGTTTGCCGAAGAAGCTCGATTGGGCCATGGTGGAATTCCTGTCAGTGGTGAAAAAATCGCTACGATGCAGAATTTACGTGAAATCCGAAATACAACTTGTTGGCATTGATGGCGCAAGGGGCCATTTTTCGTTTTTTTTCACGATTTTCACGTGGCAACACCTGTGTGGAGGCCTGGTGCAGTGGGGGATTTTGGGTGCTGGCCTGTCGGCCGCGCACTGCCTGGAGTGCGGCAAGGCGCGGCAAAAAAGGCACATCCGGTGATGCGAAGGAAACAAAAAGGGGTCTGCGCCTGTCGCGCTTGATACAAATGAATACAATCGGGCCCAATGAAAAGGCGGCCCACCATGGGGCGCCAACCCCTGCGCCGGTGCCGCGGCGAAATTGTGGTGCGTGCGGCCCAGAAGTGCGGTGCATTCAAGGAGAAAAGGGAGTGCTGCCATGAGGGCAGGCGCCCGATCGGAAGGCTGCAAACACGCATGCGCGGCTGGGCCGGGCATGCCTCCCGCATGACGCCGGCAGCGTGCCGCGGGCAACAGACAAACAATGGTGAACCTATGAGCGATCAAGCAAGTGTGACCAAGGTGCTGGTCGTCGATGACAGCAACACGATTCGACGCAGCGCCGAGATTTTTCTCAAGCAGGGCGGCCATGAAGTGCTGCTGGCCGAGGACGGCTTCGATGCGCTGGCCAAGGTCAACGACTACGAGCCGGACCTGATTTTCTGCGACATCATGATGCCCAAGCTCGATGGCTACCAGACCTGCGCCATCATCAAGCGCAACCCCAAGTTCACGGCCACGCCCGTCATCATGCTCTCTTCCAAGGACGGCTTTTTCGACAAAGCGCGCGGGCGCATGGTGGGCAGTGAGGACTATCTGACCAAGCCCTTCACGAAGGACCAGCTGCTCAAGGCCGTGCGGGATTTCAGCGCCGCAAATTAATCAATACAAAGCAAAACAAAACAAGAGGTAGTGATCATGTTGATTCAAAAAGTGCTGGTGGTGGACGATTCGCGCACGGAGCAGGTCTATTTGTCCGATCTGCTGCAAAAGCAAGGCATTGCCGTGCGCACCGCCAGCAACGCCGATGAAGCATTGCAGAAAATGGCCGAGGAGCGCCCCGACCTGATCCTGATGGACGTGGTCATGCCCGGCAAGAACGGCTTTCAGCTCACCCGCAGCATCACCAAGGACCCGGCCTACGCCAACCTGCCGATCATTTTGTGCACCAGCAAGGGCCAGAGCACCGACAAGGTCTGGGGTCTGCGCCAGGGTGCGCGGGCCTATCTGGTCAAACCCGTCGATCCCAAGGAGCTGGAAGAGGCCATCGATGCCTTGCGCAAGGAGGCTTCATGAGCGCCGCACAAGAGCAGGCCGCGCCGCCTGCCCAGGATGCCGGCCAGGACAAGGACTTGCAGGCCCGTCTGGCGCGGCGCCTGCGTCAGGTCGATGCCGGCGAGCGCGCGGTCTCGGCGTGGATGGCCGTGCAGATCGGCGAGCGGTTTTTCCTGATCCCGCTCAGCCATGCCTTCGAGATCCTGCCCTGGCAGAGGCCGGCGCCCGTGCCCTATACCAAGCCCTGGTTTCTCGGGGTGATCAACTGGCGCGGCTCCCTCTCCGGGGTAGTGGATGTGGCTGCCTACCTGGACGCGGGGGCTGCGCTGCGCAGCGAGCAGGCCCTGGCGCAATGCATGCTGCTGACGCTCAACCCGGTGCTGGAAGTCAATACCGCCTTGTTGATTGACCACATGGCGGGCCTGAAAAGCCTGACGGACTTCACGGCTGCCTACGCGCCCGCACCGGGCAGCACGGCGGCCGCGCCGTTTCTGGGCAACATCTATGCCGACGCAGAAGGCAGGCACTGGCAGGAATTGAATTTGCAGCGACTGGCCCAGGACAGCCGGTTTCTTGCCATCGGCCTTTGAACCAGGGCCTTTGACTGAGTGCACAGCACAACGACACCATGACGAAACAAACGACGAGCGAGGCTGCCGAGCAGCACCTGGCCGATGCAGCGGAAAACACGTGGAACTCCACCGTGATCGAGCCTGCCCCCAGTAGCGAGGAGCTGGCAGCCAAGGCCGCCGGCGGCGAGGCCGGCGCCGATGGCGCGGGCAAGGGCAAGGACAAGGCCAAGAAAAAGAAGTTCACTAGCCCGCTGGGCAATCCGACGATCGAGCTGCCTTTGCTGGGCAAGGGCAAGCTCGAGCGCCATTTGCTTTTTTCGCGGCTGTTGCTGCTGCTGGGGGTTTTGCTGTTCCTGTTCGGTGTGCTGCAGGGCATGTGGCATTCGCAGCGCGCGGGCTCGCTCTACAACACCAGCAGCGATGCCACGGAGCTGACCAGGCGCCTGGGGGTGGTGTCCTCGCTGGCATTGAATGGCGAAGCTGCGGCTTTGCAGGACGCCATCGACAGCGCCCGCTCGCTGGCCGATCAAATCGTCATCATGGGCGAGGGCCGCTTGGCCAGCAAATACGCGTTCTTCCCGGCTGTTGCCCAGCGTGGCGAGCAGATCAGGGCCTCGGCGCAGTTGCTGCAGGACGGGCGGCCCGTGCTGCGCGCGCGCGATACGGCATTGAGCTCCATGGTGAAGCTGGCCACCAGCACCCAGGATGTGCTGCTGCCCGTGGCGCAATCGGGCGCGGGGCTGCGTGAGCGTGAATGGGCCCAGCAGCTGCTGCTGGCTTTGCAGGCCATTGCAGGTGCAGCCCATGAAGTGCAGAGCACGGATGTGCTCAGCGTCGATAATTTGAAAATTTTGGGCTACAGCCTGAACCTGGCCGAGGGGTACGCGCTGCAATTGCGCGCCAGCACCAGCAATGCGCAGCTGGCCAATATCCTGCAGGCGCTGACCTACCAGCTGCAAGACAGCCAGACCGCGCTGCAAGCCCTGCAGGAGGCCCTGCCGGCGGTGAACGCGGCGCGTGACTCCTCGCGCAAGCTCTACCACCAATCCAATGCGGTGCTGCAGCCGCTGGAGACCATCAAGAACAGCCTGGCGGCCGAGGTGGGCCTGCAATGGTGGCAGATCGCGCTGATCCTGCTGGGGGGCTTGCTGACGGCTCTGGGCGGCTGGATCATGGCGTTGGCCTACATCCGCGCAGGCCGGCGGCGCTTGCTCGATGCGGCCCGCGTGCATGAGGCCACCTTGCTGAGTGAACAGGACGCCAAGCGTCTGAACGATGCCAACCAGGCGGCGATTCTGCGCTTGATGAACGAACTGCTGCTGGTGGCCGAGGGCGACTTGACCCAGGAGGCCACGGTGACCGAGGACATCACCGGGGCCATTGCCGACTCGGTGAACTACACCATCGAAGAGCTGCGCCACCTGGTGCAAAACGTGCACCAGTCGGCCGACAAGGTGACCAAGACGACGCTGTCGGTGGATGCCACATCGACCGAGCTGCTGGCCGCTTCCACCGAGCAGCTGCGCGAAATCCGCGAGACCGGGCGCGCCGTGCTGGAGATGGCGCAGCGCATCAACACCATCTCGGGCAACGCGCAGGATTCGGCGCAGGTGGCGCTGCAGTCGCGCAACGCGGCCGAGGCGGGCCTGCGTGCTGTGCAGGATTCGATCACCGGCATGAACGCCATCCGGGCGCAGATTCAGGAATCTTCCAAGCGCATCAAGCGCCTGGGCGAATCCTCGCAGGAGATCAGCGAGATCATCGAGCTGATCTCCGACATTACCGAGCAGACCAACGTGCTGGCGCTCAATGCCGCCATCCAGGCCGCCTCGGCCGGCGAGGCCGGGCGGGGCTTCTCGATCGTGGCCGAGGAAGTGCAGCGCCTGGCCGAGCGCTCGGCCGATGCCACGCGCAAGATTGCCGAGCTGGTGCACGCCATCCAGAGCGACACCCAGGATGCGGTGGCCGCCATGGAGCGCTCCACGCAAGGGGTGGTCGAGGGGGCCATGCTGGCCGATCGCGCCGGCACCCAGCTCACGGCCATCGACGAGGTTTCGCGCCAGCTGTCCATGAAGGTGGAGGAAATCTCCGGCGCAGCCTTGCAGGAAGCGGCGCTGGCCAACCAGGTGACGGAAAACATCCAGCACATTCTGGCCGTGACGGAGCAGACCAGTGACGGCACGCGCTCCACGGCCCAGCAGGTGCGGGCGCTGGCACACACGGCGCAGGAGCTGCTGCAATCCATTGCGCGCTTCAAAATTCAATAAGCCTTTTGCCGCATCAGCAAGGATGCTGTGTGTGGGGCGGGCGCCAATGCTGGCGCACAGCGCCTGCCACAGCCAGCTGGAGGGGGCGGGCCGCCGCTGCAGGCGGGGGCTGCGGGCTGATGCGGTGCCATGGCGCGGGTGTGCGCCACAGGCCGCAGAGCGGATCAGTATTTAGGGACAGACCATGAACACGACAACGCAACACACCGATACCGCCATCAAAGGGCAGGATCTGGGACCATTGGCGTGGGTGCTGACGGAGCTGCGGCAAACGTATGGGCAGGCCATTGAATACCTGCAGGGCTTTGCAACGCGCGTGGGCGATCCGGCGCAAAGCGAGGCCCTGGCCGAGCAAGCCGGCGATCTGGCGCAGGCCAAGAACCTGATCCACCAAAGCTGCGGCGCGCTGGAAATGGTGGGCGCCTTCATCCCCGCTTTTGTCTTGCGCCAGTGTGAATACGCCGTGGCCAAGATGGTGCAGCGCCCCCAATCGTGCTCGCCGCAGGCCGTGGCAGCACTGCACCGCGCGGGCATGGCCGTGGGCGAGTATCTGGAGAGCCTGCTGTTCGACGCCAGCCTCTCGCCCGTGCTGCTGTTTCCCGCGTATCGCGATGTGCATGCACTCACCGGCGCCACGCCGCCGGCCAGCCCGGCCGACCTGTGGCATCTGGAGGGGGACTTGCGCGAGCCCGAGCTGCCATTGCCGGCCAAGGCCATTGAGCCCAGCGCGCAGGTGCGCCAGCGCCTGGACCGCGCCATCTTGTCGCTGGTGCAGAACCAGCGTCTGCGGCAAAGCGGCCATGACCTGGTGCAGCTGTGCCTGGGGCTGGCGGCCAACAACCACGATTTTCGCGAGCGCACCTTCTGGAAGGTGGCCGCAGGCTTTTTCGAGGGGCTGGAGCAGCGCCTGATCAACAACGACGTGTACGTGCGCCGCGCAGCCACCCGGGTGCTGGTGCAGTACGCCTCGCTGGCCAGCAAGGGCGATACCCAGATCACGGCGCGCTGGATGCAGGATCTGCTGTTCTTCTGCGCCCAGGCGCAAAACGTGCAGCAGGACAAGTCCCCGGTGCTCTACGCCGTGCGCGAGGCCTTCGGCCTGGCCGAGCAAGCGCATGTGGACTACGCCAACAACGTCTTCAGCCTGTTGTCGCCGCAGCAGAAAAAAGATTTGGTGCAGCAGCTCAAGGCGCTGGCCGAGGACTGGAGCGCCGTGGTCGAGGGCGGCGACAACCCCTTGCAGGCCACGGCCGCCCATTTGCAGGCCTTCAGCCAGCAGATGCTCGAGCACCTGCCGGAGATGTCGGGCCTGCTGCAGACGCTGCAGCAAATCGTCGCGGCGCTGATTGCCAAGCAGCGCAAGCCCGCGCCGGAGCTGGCCATGGAAGTGGCCACCACCATCCTCTACCTGCAGGCCATGCTGGAGGACGTGCGCATCCGCGCCACGCAACTGCCCGAGCGCATGCAGGAGCTGACGCAGCGGCTGCGCAATGCCGCCAGCCAGGGCCACAGCGAGCCCCTGCCCGCGTGGATGGAGGACTTGTACACGCGCGTCAGCGATGGCGAGACCATCGGCAGCGTCGTGGGCGAGCTGCGCGCGCACCTGACGGAGGCGGAAAACTACATCGACCAATTCTTCCGCGACCCCAGCAACGCCACGCCGCTCAAGGATGCGCCGGGCATTCTCTCGCGCGCCCGCGGGGTGCTGGCCGTGCTGGGGCTGACGCCAGCGACCAAGGCCATCCAGCAAATCAACAAGGACATCCAGCAGCTGATCGAGGCGGCAGATCAGGAAGGCGCGCCTGCGTTGAGCGCATCCGATGAGCGTTTCGAAAAAATCGGCAGCAACCTGGGGGCCTTGAGCCTGCAGGTGGACATGCTGGCCTACCAGCCCACGCTGGCCAAGGAGTTGTTCGTCTTCGACGAGAAGGCCCAGCGCCTGCAGCCGCTCATGGGGCGGCTCAAGGTGTACGAAATCGGCGGGCGCGACATTTTCGAGCACGTCCAGGAATCGGCCCACGCCGCCGCTGCCGCAGGCACCGTGGCCACCGAGGGCGACGCCTTGCAGGAGGAATTGGCGCAAGGTCCCTCGTCCGGCCCGGACACCGAGCTGGACCTGCGCGATGCTTTTGCCAAGCCCACGGAGCTGGCCCCGACCCTGCCCGATGCCGCGCCCGAGACGACGCCTGAGACGCCCGCTGCTTCCGAGCCGCCTGCGCCGCTGACGCACGCCCCGCTGCAAGGGCTGGGCTCCGCCCCGGCAGTGCAGGCCCAGGCGCAGCCGGACAGCGCCATCGACGACGAGCTGCTGGATGTGTTCCTGGAAGAGGCGCATGAGGTGCTCGACAACGGCCGGCAATCGCTGGCGCAACTGGCCAATGCCCCGCAGGACGTGGAGCAACAAACCATTCTGCGCCGGGCCTTCCACACCCTCAAGGGCAGCTCGCGCATGGTGGGGCTGGAGACATTCGGTGAAGCCGCCTGGGCCATGGAGCAGGTGATGAACGGCTGGCTGGCCGAGCAAAAACCCTTCAATCCAGCGCTGCACCAGCTGTGCTCCGAAGCATTGGACGTCATGGCCCAGTGGGTGCAGGCCATCGCTGCGCGCGGCGATACCTCGGCATGGCACTCGGCGGCATTCGAGCAATCGGCCCAGGCCATGCGCAGCAGCGGCGCTTACGTGCCATTGCAGCCGGGCGGCCAAGCGCAGGGGGGCGAGGCACAAGCCGAGGCACTGCCCGCCGCCGGGCCGAGCGAGTCTGAAGCGCCGCAGGCGCAGCCAGAGATGGACCTGCCTCAAGCCCTGGAGATGGCCGAGCAGGCAGAGACCGAGGCCGAGCCCACCGAGCAAGCTGCGCCAGACGATGGCCAGCCGCCGGCCAAGGCCATGGAATGGGACATGGACGCGCTGGCGCTGGATCTGCAGCCATTCGACGATGCCGCCGCCAGCGCCGTAGGCAGCGCCCAGGATGGCGCCCAGGACAGCGACTGGACATCGGGCCTGCAGTCGGAGCTGCAGCCCATCGAGGCCAGCCCGGCGCCAGGCGATGCGCAGGCGCTGCACGACGACGAAGGCCAGGCCGCTGAGGCCGAGGCCATCAGCGACTCTCGCCTGGCAGAGGCCTTCATGGAGCTGGACAAGGACTGGGCCTCGCTGGAGCCCAAGCCCGAGCCAGAGGTCGAGGCCGAGGCCGTGCAGGCCAGCGCCGCGCCGGACTTCAGCGCCGAGGACGACAGCCACCTGGTCAACGCCATCATGGCCCTGGACGGTCTGGAGCAGGCGCAGCCGCAAGCGCGCCCCGGGGATGCCGACGAGGAGGCATCGTTGGAGCAGGTCGGCGGCGAGACAAGCCCGCAAGGCCTGCCGGAACTCGAGGAAGAGCCCGTCGCGCATTCGCAGCCACTTGCGCGGTTGGAGCAGCCGGAACAAACGCAGCAGGCATCGCTCGCCCAGGACGACGAAGCCCTGCTTGCCGCCCTGGTACAGCAGGACATGCCGCAGGATGCGCCGCCGCTGGCCGCTCCAGAGCTTGAAATCCCCGACGAGGCACAGGCCGAATCGCTGGCCAGCATGGTGTTCGATGCGCCGCTGGACTGGCAGGCCCCTGCCGCCGAGCCTGCGGCCGACGCCAGCGGCGCAGGCATGGAAGCGCTCGAGGCCACCGAGGCGCCTGCACAGCAGCCCGGTGATTTGCAGGCCACGGAAACCCTGCTCGATGAACTCGACAACAGCATTTCCGTCTCGCAGGAGGACGCCGAGCGTTGGGGCATTGGCTTCAAGGACACGGAAATCGCCGACCCTGCGCAGAACGAACAGGCCCTGGCCGATGAGCAGGCCGATGGGCATGGGCAGACAATCGATTTCAGCGGCGATGCCGCGTTGCTCAGCGACCTGGACGCGCTGGTCACCTCCATGCAGGAGCTGCCGCAGCTGGAGCCGGTGCAGCCCCCGTCGCAACAGCCGCACGCGCTGCACGAGCCGGACGTGTCGGACGACGACGCGCCCGAGGCAAGCCTGCCGGCCCAGCCCGCCGCCGCACCCTCGGCCTCGGTGCAGCAAATGGCCCGCACCGCCAAGGAATACATCGATTTGAGCCAGCAAAACGAGGCCACGCACTGGATGCTGCAGGCCTTGCAGCTGACCCAGGAGCTGGATGCGGAGCTGACCGCCTGGGCCAGCCACCCGGGCCTGCACCTGCTGTCGCCGCGCGTCGTGGGCAAAGGCAACCGCTTGGCGGCCACCGGCTCGCTGTTCAAGACCGATGCCAGCTTTGGCCAGTTGCTGCAGCAGATTGCCTCGCATCTGGCCCAGTTGAGCGTGCATGGCGCGCCCAATCCAGAGTGGGTGCGCAGCGTGCTCTCCAACAGCCTGCAGGCTGTGCAGGTGGCGCTGGACGAAATTGCCGCTGGCGTGGGCAATGGCACGATTGCGCCGCAGGAGTTCGAGCACCTCAATGAACTGGAATGGGGCGGTGACGCCGCGCGCACGGCACCGGCCGCAGCCCCAGCGCCCGAGCCGGCCGCCGCGCAGCCTGCCCCTCAGCCGGCCGAAGCGCAAGCGCCAGCGGCCGACCGGGTGGATCCGGACCTGTTCCCGATCTTCGAGGAAGAAGCCATCGAGCTGCTGCCACGACTGATTGGCGCGCTGCGCCGCTGGTCGGGTGAGCCGCAGTCGTTCGAGGCGCGCAGCGAGGCCTTGCGTGTGCTGCACACCCTCAAAGGCAGCTCGCGCCTGGCCGGGGCGCGCCAGATCGGTGAAATGGCGCACCGCTTCGAGTCGGAGATCGAGGTGCTGGAGGCCCGCGCCGAGAGTGCCCAGGCCATCGTTGCACTGCTGGCGCGCTACGACGAATTGCAGGATGCGTTCGATCTGCTGCGCCAGGCGGCCAGCGGCCAGCTGCACGGCACGCCCGCAGCGGCGCCGGCCCAGCCGGCGCAACCGGCAGCGGGCAAGGTCGAGGATGTGACCGGGCCGGAGCACCGCATTGCCGATCCGCAAAGCCCGGCAATCCCCTCATGGCAGGCATCGGAGCATGGCGCGCTGGCTGCGCCGCCGGCAAGCACGCAGGACAAGGCGCCGCCGGCCAAAGGGCAGCCGGCAGCAGGCCGGCCCGCCGCCGAACGCCTGGCTGCGCCGTATGCGCTGACGCTGGGCGCCTCCTTCGGCGATCGCCTGCCTGGGCCCACGCCGCTGGCCATCCAGCCCAACACCAAGCGCCATCAGCTGGTGCGCGTGCGCAGCACGCACATCGACCGGCTCATCAACCAGGCCGGTGAAATCCAGATCTCGCGCAGCCGGGCCGAATCGCGCCTGCGCCAGCTCAACGCGGCGCTGGAAGGCATGACGGTGGACCTCGACCGTCTGCGCCAGCAGCTGCGCGAGCTCGAAGGCCAGACCGAGTCGCAAATGCAATCGCGCCTGGCGCTGGGCAAGGAAAGCGCCAACTTCGACCCGCTGGAGCTCGACCGCTTCACCCGCGTGCAGGAACTCACGCGCATGATGGCCGAGACCGTCAACGACGTGGCCACCGTGCAGCGCACTTTGCAGGCGGCCATGGTCGGCACCGAGGACGACCTGGTGGCGCAAGAGCGCAAGGGCCGCGAGCTGCAGCGCGATTTGCTGCACACGCGCATGGTGGAGTTCGACAGCGTGGCCGAACGCCTGCACGCCGTGGTGCGTCAGGCCAGCGCCGACACCGGCAAGCAGGCCGAGCTGGTGATTGAAAACGGCTCCATTGAAATGGACCGCGTGCTGCTCGAGCGCATGATGGGCAGCTTCGAGCACATTCTGCGCAACTGCGTGGACCATGGCATCGAGGCCCCGGCCGAGCGCGAGCAGCGCGGCAAGGCGCGCATGGGGCGCGTGACCCTGACGGTCAGCCACGAAGGCAATGACGTGGCGATCACGTTCAAGGACGATGGCGCAGGCCTGGATCTGAAGGCCATTCAGCGCAAGGCCATCGAGCGCGGCCTGCTGGGCAAGGGCCAGATCATTTCGGACAAGGAAATTGCCGGCCTGATCTTCATGCCCGGCCTGACCACGGCGCAAGGGCTCACGGGCATTTCTGGCCGGGGCATCGGCATGGACGTGGTGCGCGTGGATGTCAGCGCCCTGGGCGGGCGCATCGAAACCAGCACCGAGCAAGGCCAGGGCACGACCTTCCGCCTGATCATGCCGCTGACGACGGCCGTCACCCAGGTCATGCTGGTGCGTGCCGGCACGATGACGGTGGGCATGCCCGCCAATCTGGTGGACGGCATCGAGCGCGTCAGCCACGACGAGCTGATGCGCGGCTATCAGCGCGGCAAGATCGAGATCGACGGCAAGCGCGTGCAGTTCTACTGGTCGGGCGCCATGCTGCATTACAGCCCCCGCTCCAAGGAGCTGGACAACAAGGTCTACCCAGTGGTGCTGGTGCGCAGCGCCGCGCAGGTGGTGGCCGTGCACGTGGACGAAGTGCTGGGCAACCAGGAAGTCGTGGTCAAAAACCTGGGGCCGCAGCTCTCGGCCCTGCCTGGTCTGGCTGGCATGTCGGTGCTGGCCTCGGGGGCGGTGCTGCTGATCTACAACTTCATCGCCCTGGCCAGCGTGTACGGCGCCGCTGCGCAGGCCCTGCAGCGCGAGGATGCACAAACTGCCGAGCAGCAACTGGCGGGCGCCGGTCTGCTGCACAGCGAGCAGGATGCCGAGGCGCAGACCCCGCTGGTGCTGGTGGTGGACGACTCCATCACGGTGCGCCGCGTCACCCAACGCCTGCTCAAGCGCGAGGGCTATCGCGTGGCCCTGGCAGCCAATGGCGCGCAGGCGCTGGAAATGCTGCAAGGCGAGCGGCCCATCGTCGTGCTCTCGGACATCGAAATGCCGCAGATGGACGGCTTCGAACTGCTGAGCCACATCCGCGCCGATGCCCGCATCGCCGACCTGCCAGTCATCATCATCACCTCGCGCACGGCACAAAAACACCGCGAACACGCCATTGAGCTGGGCGCCAACCACTACCTGGGCAAGCCCTATTCGGATGCCGAACTGCTCGCCCTGGTGGGCCAGTATGCGGACGCGATGCAAATGCAAAGCTGAGCGCCGCCATGCTTTTTGCCCCCACGCAGGAACAGGTGCGCCGCTTCTTTTGCGGCGTGTACGCCAAAAGCCAGGCCGGTGAGCCCCTGCAGGCCATCGAAACCCTGGCCGCCCTGTGGATTGCCGAACATCCCGAGTACCACGCAGACCTGGCCGACGTCGAAGCTGCCATCGCACGCAGCTACGACGCCTCCCGCGATGGACGCAGCAATCCCTTCCTGCATTTGTCCATGCACCTGTCCATCAGCGAGCAATGCAGCATCGACCAGCCCGCAGGCATCCGCCAGGCCGTGGAGCTGCTGGCCAGCCGCATGGACTCCTTGCACGAGGCCCATCACGAAGTCATGGACTGCCTGCAGGACATGCTGTGGCAAAGCCAGACCAGCCAGCGCCCACCTGACGCCGCAGCCTATGTGCAAGCCGTGCAGCGCCGCGCGACGCGCCGGCTTGGGAAAAACCTTCCGCGCTGAGACCGCGTAGCCAGCTTGGCCAGCAAGGCCATCAAGCCTGTGGATGCATGGCTTGTGCATCGCCGATGGCGCAAACCACACATTCGGCCCGCCCCGACCGTTGCCCATGGCTCCCGCGGCCAGCGCCATGGCACAGCAGAAGACGCGCCGCAATGTTCAACACGATGCAGATATCCTCAGACAAAAAACGGATTTTGTTGAACAGTTGACAATTTGTTGTTGTTCTGCAAGAATCCGCAGAACGGGTTTGAAGTGTGTTTCGCAAGAAGGCGCTTCGATACAGATCGAGAAGGGTCTCCCAGGTTTTTTCCGCTTGCAGCGGAACATTCCAGCTTTGTATGACTCTCATGTCGGTGAAGGTATGGGTGGTGCCCTTCATGGTTGTTTTTGACTGCGAGGCTTCCAGGCAACGCCTGGCTGACGACTCCCTTGGTGCTTCTCCTCCCTCACTCTCTATCTTCACCCTGGGTAGCCTCGCAGTCTTTTCTTTTCTAGTTTGAGCGCGCTTCGAGCGCGCTTTTTTGTGCCCGATTGAGACGTGTTGCGCCAAAGCCTGCTGACGCTCGGCGTTCTTGCCTGCGGCTTGTGGGGGGCTATCTACTTACTGTCTGATCAATCTGCGAGACGCAGGCTGTGCAACTTCCCAGTCGCGTTGTGACAAATTTCCTCAAGGGTGAGAACGTTTGAGCAAGGCTTGATACGATCGGTAGCCATTTGTCATCCTCGGCTAACCACTGATCTATAGGGCGTGGCTAGCCTTGGCCGTTCATGAGAAAAACCACCATGCCTAAAGACTAAATGCGGTTTTAGGGGTATGTGGAATTTCTGGACTTCATTGCGCGTGTAGCTAATGCGTTAATGCTGCAGTGGAACGGATGAAGTTTGACATCAAGTCTTTGAAGAATGGATGCCTTAGTCCTTTGAAGCGTATGCAAAAACATGTTCTTGATGTGGTGTGAATGATTGTCTTTTTTTACTACTGATTTTGAAGGCGCGAGAGAATGAAATTGAGATATGTGAATTTGAAGTCGGTGAGAGGCTTCACGTTGATTGAGTTGATGGTTGTGTTGGTTCTTATGGGGTTGTTGGCTGCGTGGGCGGCACCGTCATTTCGCACAATGATTGCCAATAATAAGGTTGCATCTACTGCCTCTGATCTTCAAAATTTATTGCTTTTTGCTCGATCAGAGGCTGCGCATCAGCGTTCTCAAACGGGAGCCTCTCTGGTAGGTGCAAAATGGCAAGTAAAAAAAGGTGGGGGTGTTATCCGTGAGTTTGACTTGCCGAATGGTGTTGCTGCTCAGGGTGCTAGTTCTGTCAACTTTCAATTGAATGGGACTGTGGCTGCGACAGCTAAGGTTAAGTTGACTGCAGATCACGCCAATCGACAGTTTTGTGTGGAAGTTACTCGATCTGGGCTGGTTCGATCTAAAAGACAAGATGTGGGTGAGCAATGCTGAAGTTAATGATTTTCGATGAACATATGTCTAAAAAAGTTTTAGATTCAGAAGGTGGTTTTAGCCTTTTGGAGGTTTTGATTGCCATCTTTGTCGTAAGCATTGGACTCCTCGGGGCTGCGGGAATGTACACCCGTGCTGTCGCATTTTCTCTCGATACAGAAAGGCGCCAGGTTGCTGCAATGCTGGCTGGTGAAATGCTTGAGATCATGCGCAGTGATGTGGTTCGTGTGATTG
Organism: Vandammella animalimorsus; assembly: GCF_002285265.1. Taxonomy (GTDB): domain Bacteria; phylum Pseudomonadota; class Gammaproteobacteria; order Burkholderiales; family Burkholderiaceae_C; genus Lampropedia. The sequence goes on along the minus strand of NZ_NSJB01000006.1, from coordinate 45,460 downwards.
CCAGGAATGGTCTCCCTCATGCAGATCTCGGAGGTTATGCCAAGGCTTCTGGTGTGGCTTTGACGCCTACAGTGGATGAGGCCTGTGCCGATGTTCTGCCGGACTCCGTAGCTGGGCGGCTTAATTGTTGGGCTGGCCGGGCAAAAGGCCTTATACCAGATTTGACAGATGACTTAATTAATAGCCACTTTGTTATCTCGCAAAGTGCTGGTATTGTTTCTATTCAGGTGGCTTGGCCTGTCAAGGCTGGACAATGTTTAGATGGAAGTGACCATGAATATTGTACCTATAAACTGCAGTCTAGATTGTAAATAAGTCTTATGAAAAAAATGTCCTACTCTTGTTCTTCGTTGAAAAGAAAGCAGCGGGGGATCTCTTTGGTTGAAATAATGGTGAGTATGGCCATTGGTCTTATCATTATTATTTTGGTGAGTTTAATATATTTTGAAGGTATTCGAACCTTGGCGTTCAGGCAGGGGCAGAGCGAAAATCTTGGCAATGGTAGATATACACTTGAAACACTGGGCCTGGAGTTTGCGAAAGCTGGTTACCGAAGAGATCCGACGCAGTTGATGCGTGATGCATTCCCTGCAGAAGTTGCTTCAAATGAATGTGCCTTTACAGCAGGTCAGTCAATATATGTGACTTCGCAAGGTGCTTTGTGCATTCGATATCAACCACGTGATGATGGTGAGAAGGATTGTGCAGGCAGAAGTGGGGGGATTTCTGGCTTGGGCCCTTACAAGCAGGCAGATCACCCGAAAGAGGGTGGGGGCATGTTTGTTGAGAAATATTATGTTGCTAATGATAAGCTGTATTGCCAGGTTGGCAATGAACTAGTCGAAATGGCAGATGGAGTTCGGGATATTCATTTTGCTTTTGGTGTGGGTGGCTCTGTGAATGATCCATATCGACCGCGTGAGGTCGAGTCTTATAGAGACTCGGTGGATTCGGATGATGCTATTCGGGCATTGAGATTCTCAATTTTATTGGTTAGCAGCAATAGGGTGACTGGCGGTATTGAGTCCAACGTATGCTCTCGATGGAAAGAGGCCAGTGGGCGAGAAAATTGCGATGCTAGTAACGGCTATTTATATCAAATTGCTAGCAGTGCTTTGACGTTGAGGAATTTGATGCCATGAATAAATTTGCTTGTTGTTATACTGGAATGGTTGGCATGGGTAAAAATCCTGGATTAAAACAGGGAGGGGTTGTTTTGATCAGTGCACTGATCATGTTGTTGCTGACAATGATCCTTGCCATTGCGGGAATTCGTGCCATTACTTTGGAGGCTCGTATTACAGCCAATTTGCTTGATCAAAAGAGGCTTGAGGAAGTAGCTGATGGTGTATTGCGTGAAGGTGAGCGAAAAATAAATTTGTATGGGGTTGCATTGAGGCAGTGCGCTTCGGGGGCTGGAATTGTGCCCAGCGGTGGGGGTGTACCATGTTTTGTTTCTAATGCGATGACAGATAGCAATGGATTGAATACGTCTTTTGCTCAGTCGGATAAGGCAGAGGGGTTTTCTGAGCCCTATGGGTATTGGTATCCGCGTTACATTAATACAATTTGCCCAAAGGGTTCGGGAGCGACATCTGCTCTGGGTACTGCAGTCTCGGGTTGCACGGATTATTACGAAATAAATTCACAGGCAACAATGGAAAGTGGTCATGAGGAATGTGGTGAAAAGGCCCTGTGCCTTCGTTCTGCCGTAAGCCAATTCATTAGTTAACTATGGTTTTGAGTGGGGTGAATATGTGCAAGATCATGAGAAAGAAAAGCGTACTCCTGAGTGGTGTATCTTTTTTTGTTTTTTGCGGCAGCTTTGATGTTGCGGCACAAACCGATACTGCGTTGTCGCAGACGCCGCTGTTTATTAGCGAAAGCTATCCGCCTTTGAATATGTTGGTGATGGGGCGTGATCATAAGCTTTATTATGAGGCCTATAATGATGCGTCTGACCTGGATGGCGATGGCGTTGTGGATATCGGCTATAAACCGGATAGTATCGACTATTTTGGTTATTTTCATAATAGGGTTTGTTATTCGCACAGGTCTGGAATTTTTGTGCCTGTGGCGGCTGGTTTTGGGGATAATGGCAAACAGTGCGGCGGAGCCTGGAGTGGTGATTTTTTGAATTACTTGGCGACGTCGCGCATGGACGCCATTCGTAAAGTATTGTATGGTGGCTATCGAGTGATTGATACCGCTGATCGTACTGTTTTGCAGACGGCGTTCATTCCTCAAGATGCGCATAGTTGGGGTAAGGAATATTCGCCTGAGAGGGATAATTTTGATATTGCCAAGTATGCTCCTCTCTCGCCACCTGCCTCGGGACGACGCCACTTATTTGCAGTAACCACGCTAACCGATAACGGTATTCCTAGGCTTCGAGTTTTGCCAAACAGTGAGTTCAGGATTTGGCAATGGGTTTCTAAGCAAGCGCCAGTGGCTGGAGATACGTGTCAAGTAGGTGCGAGCCTGGGGAATGTTGGTACATGCGTACCCTCTGGTGCCAGCCCTATCCAGAATTATGATTTACGTGTTGAGGTCTGCAGTAGTGATGAAAATTTGAGGGATGCTGAGAGCTGTAAATCCTACCCCAATAATGGAAATACGGTTTACAAGCCATTTGGTCTGCTTCATGATTTTGGTGAAAATAAAAAAATGTATTTTGGCCTGTTGACGGGCTCATACTCTAAAAATATTGATGGGGGGGTGTTGCGTCGTAATGTTGGCTCTTTTGCTGACGAAGTGGATCTGGTTACTGGTCAGTTCAGGAGCGATGTTAAAGGCATTGTTGACAATATTAATCGCTTGCGTATTACGGGGTTTGATTATGCGGCAAATCCTCCTCAGTATCGTGAGTGTGGTTGGATTACTAACGGGCCAATTAATCATGCGAATGCTGCGAAATGTGCCATGTGGGGTAATCCCATTGGTGAAATGATGTTCGAAGCATTGCGCTATTTCTCTGGTGCTTCGGGTGGTCATTCCGCGTTTAGCGCTGGATCAATGACTGGTGATGATGCGTTGCAGTTATCAAAGCCTGCTTGGATTTCCCCTTATAAGTCCAAAAAACAAGGGGGTAGTGGGTATCAGCACTGTGCTCGTCCTGCCATCACTGTCCTGAGTGACATCAATCCTTCTTATGATGATAAGTTTCCAGGAAGTAATTTTTCAGCAGGGGTCAGTGCGGAAGCGCCAGAGCTCAGTGGTTTGAACGTGGCTACCGAAACCTCAGCAATCGGCAGTGCGGAAGCAATTGATGGAAGGCGGTTTTTTATTGGTCAATCTACATCGGCCAATGCGGATGGTGCGCCAACAGTAAAAACCATTAACAATCTCGCATGGGCTCGAGGGCTTGCGCCTGAAGAGCCGACGAAGCTGGGGAGTTATTATGCTGCCGGCGTGGCGCGGTTTGGCGCCAATAACCAGATAGCAGGTAATGCTCAGGGGAAGAATAAGGTCATGACGTACTCCGTGGCTATTGCATCTCCATTGCCTGAGATTCGCTTCCCTTTGCCTAATGGTAAGAGTGTTGTGATTTCTCCTTTTGCAAAGACAGTTGGCGCTGCCTGTGGGAGTACGTGTGTTAATGTTTGGGATCGTTTCCAGCCAACCAATCAAATTGTTGATTATTACATTTCTCGAATTGTCAACATGCCTGGTGGGGTGACGGACCTCTCTGTAAATAGTGGCCGGCCACAGATGGAGTTTAGTATTAACTTCGAGGATGTGGAGCAAGGGGCTGACCATGATATGGACTCTTTGGTGACATATATCATCTCGCTCAACTCTTCGGGAGGAATCGATGTCCGTCTTCGTTCTGAGTATGCGGCCGGTAACTATGTTCAGCATGCTGGCTATGTGATTTCTGGAACCACCCAGGATGGTACATATTTGGAGGTGCGTGACACAGACTATCCGCTGGTGAAGGTGGCGGCGAAGCTCAATACGCCCCCTGGACGCTTGCCTGGATACTGTATTAATACAGATAATCCTGGATGTAGCGATATGCCGCTGGATACGACGAGAACTTTCACGCCTTCTGCTTCTGCTACGGCTGGTGCATTTTTGAAGGATCCTCTCTGGTATGCGGCCAAATATGGTATGCCTGGCCGAGATCCAAGCTCTGTCACTGGTGATCCAGATAATTATTTCTTGGTTACGAATGCAGGAACATTGAAGGAGAAAATGGCCCGTGCCTTTAATTCCATCTTGCAAACAACAAACTCTGTGACCGCTGCTTCTGTGGAGTCCTCCGTTCCCAGTGTGCCCGGCGGAGTAGGAGATGCCTTTGTTTATCGCACTCACTTCGATGTGGATGGTTGGGCTGGTGACTTGATTAAGGAAAAAGTGGTTCGTAGCACAACTGCACATCATGATGAGCGCTCCCAAGTTTGGAGTGCCGCGAGTAAGCTGGCGAACCGAGCTTCTCCTCGAAAAATATTCTTTGCTGGAAAAAATTCGCATGGGGTTGCCGCACTTGTGCCATTCACCTGGGGTGAGTTGAATGCAGCGGGCGGCACACGGTATCCGCAATGGATGGCTGCATTGAACCGAGACCTTGCGGGTGTTGTGGATAACAAGGGGAAGCAGCGCATTGAGTTTTTGCGAGGTGAAAGCCATACGTTCCGTGAGCGGAGGCGTTTCGCTGATGGAGGTATCAATATTCTTGGTGATATTGTGAACTCCTCCGCGTTGCGAGTGAAGGGAGCTTCTTATGTTCCTGGTCGAGCAGAGCAGCTTGAAGGGCCGGGCTATGTTGCATTTGCCAATGCTCAGAATAGCCAACCGGAAATGGTTTATGTCGGTGCCAATGATGGCATGCTGCATGCCTTTGATGCGGCAAGTGGCGATGAAGTATTTGCTTATATTCCGTCTGGCGTGCGTGAAAAGTTGAATGTATTGACTGATCCACGCTATGGTAAGCCAGATGGCGCTGCACATCGCTATTTTGTCGATGGAAAATCCTTGTCGACAGATGTCTACTTTGATGGGGGGTGGCGAAAGATTTTGATTGGCACGCTGGGTGCTGGTGGACGTCAAATTTTTGCTCTCGATATTACTACTCGCAGTGATCCAAAGTTGCTGTGGGAGTTTGGGAGTGATCAGCACGCCTCCATGGGGTTTATGGCTGAGCCAGTTATTGCTAGGTTGAATGATGATGGTGTAAATAAAGGCAAGTGGGTTGCATTGGTTGCTGCAGGCTATCAAGGTAATGGCAGTGCGCAAGGGCAAGCGCGCCTTTTGGTACTGGACATCAAAGATGGCTCAGTAATTCGTGATTTCCAGCTTCAGGGAGCGGCAGGCATGTCCTCTGCGCAATTGGCTTCTTATCTGCCAATGGGTAATGGTCTTTCCAGGATCAATGCAGTGGATGGAGATGCTGATGGCAAGGTCGATGTGGCCTATGCTGGCGACATCTTTGGAAACGTCTGGCGATTTGATCTGAAGAGCGGAGCGAGTACCGCCTGGAGAGCAGACTTGCTGTATGTGGCCAAGGATGATAATGGCGCACGTCAGGCCGTTACGGCAGCGCCTTATATTGTTGATCATCCTTCGGGACATGGTGACTTGGTGGTTGTAGCCACAGGCCGTTATTTGACTTTGGAAGATAAGGGCAATGGCCAGCAACAAACAATTTATGGTATTTGGGATCGCTATGCGGCCAAGGATGCTCCTGCATTGCCGCCTACATTGCCTACTGCCAATAAGATCCGCTCTGACTTGCAGAGGCAATCGTTCAGTGCAGTGACTGGCCTGCAAGGAGCCTTTACATTGAGTGGCAATGATGTTGAATGGTTGCCGGGCGGGCAGAGTTCCAGTGCGGATGATGCACAGGTGCATAAATGGGGGTGGTATGTTGACTTGCCAGAAGCTGGAGAGCGTGTGGTTTATGACATGACGCTTTATGGCCGCGGCTTGTTTGTGACAACCATTCGCAATGAGGAAGACCCCTGCAAGCCTGGGTTGAGCGGCCGTTTGATCGCACTTGATCCTGGAACAGGTGGGGAGACTGATTACCTAGTTTTTGATGTCAATGGAGATGGTGTGATTGACAATAATGATCAGGTCAATGGCGAAGCCTTGAGTGCAATAGAGACAGGGGGCCCTGGTCAGCAGGCTATTCAGAGTGAGCATGCTTATGATCCTGCGGGTGGCCGTGTCTTGATTGCTTCTGGGGTGCAGTCTGGGCGCCAGAGCTGGCGTAAGCAGCCCCCCAATGCGGCGGCTACTACCCCTTAAGCCAGATCGCAGGAAGAGGAAACTGTTATGCGAAAAAATAGCAACAAAGGTTTTACCCTGATTGAGTTGATGATTGTGATGGTGATAGTGGGAATTTTGGCCGCTATTGCCTACCCTTCGTATCAGGAGTATGTGAGACGTGCTCGCCGGGCTGAAGCGCAGTCTTTGCTCAATGATGGCGCTGCACGACAGGAGCGCTATCGTGCGCAGAATGGCAAATATGCTGCGCCTGGAGAGGAAAGTAAGCTAAAGCTCGCTGGTAGCGATTACTATGATTTCAGCATTGTGTCGGCCAGTGGCGGGCAGAGTTATACTCTGAAGGCTAAGCGCAAAGGGCCGCAAACCAATGATCCACGCTGTGGTGACTTTGAGCTGGATCATGCAGGAATCAAGAAGATGAGTGCTGGTACGCCGGGATCGGTAGATGATTGTTGGCGCTAAAGGCTGAGATGATGAGCCTGATCTAAAGCTGGGGCCGAACGGCCCCAGCTTTTTTTGTAATCAAAGAGTTTCGTTTTTAAATAGTGGTGCGGGAGTGGAAAATGCTCGTATCACTCCAATTCACGATGCAAAACCTGATTTATGAATCTCCACCAATTTCGTTTCGTTCAAGAAGCAGTACGGCGCAATTTGAATCTGACTGAAGCGGCTAAAGCACTGCACACTTCACAGCCTGGAGTTTCCAAGGCGATCATCGAGTTGGAAGATGAGCTGGGGGTTGAGATATTCGCGCGCCATGGAAAACGGCTCAAGCGTGTGACTGAGCCCGGGCGGCATGTTTTGGCCAGTATCGAGATCATCTTGCGTGAGGTGGGCAATCTCAAACGCATTGGCCAGGATTTCAGCGTGCAGGATTCGGGCACGCTGCGCATTGCTACCACCCATACACAGGCGCGTTACGTGTTGCCTGAGCCAGTGGCGCGTTTTCGTGCGCAATTTCCCAAAGTCAGTATCAGCTTGCACCAGGCCACGCCGCATGAAGTGGCCAGCCTGGTGTTGAATGAAGCGGTGGACATCGGCATGGCGACCGAGTCGCTGGCCGATTACGAAGAGCTGGTCACCATGCCCTGTTATGAGTGGCAGCACGTGCTGATTTTTCCGCCCCAGCACCCCCTGGCGCACAAGTCGCGCATCACGCTGGAGGACATTGCCAGTGAGCCATTGATTACCTATCACCCATCGTTTACCGGGCGCGGCCGCATCGACCGTGCCTTTGCGCGCCGCAATCTCAAGCCCAACATCGTGTTGGAAGCCATCGACTCGGATGTGATCCGTACCTATGTCAGCCTGGGTCTGGGCGTTGGCATCGTGGCTGAAATGGCCGTGCAGGGCGATTTGCTGGGCCATTTGCAAGCCCGGCCCATGGGCGATTTGTTTGGCATGAACATGGCGCGGGTGGCGTTCAAGCGGGGGGCGTATTTGCGCCAGTTCGTCTACCGCTTTGCCGAGCTCATCAGCCCGCGCCTGAGCCGTGAGCAGGTGCAATTGGCCCTGAGCGGGCGCGAGAGCGATTACGAGCTGTAGTCAAAGGTCGCCACGGGGCGCAGCTTTTGCCCTGATCGGTTGTGGCTCGCCATGCTTGGCGGGCCCACACGCCCGCCATTCAAAGAGTGGCAGGCTGGCCGCTGCTGGCGGCCGAGACTTGCTTTTTGCCCAGATAGGCTTCGATGACTTGCGGGTGGTTGGCCACTTCCTGCGCCGGGCCGTGCAGGGTGATGGCGCCCAGCTCCAGCACGTAGGCGTAGCGGGCGGCGCGCAGGGCGGCGCGGGAGTTTTGCTCCACCAGCAAGATGCCCAGGCCCTGGGCGCGCAGGTCTTCGATGATGGCAAAGACTTCGTTCATGATTTTGGGCGCCAGGCCCAGCGATGGCTCGTCGAGCATGAGCGCGCGCGGGCGGCTCATGAGCGCGCGGCCGATGACGAGCATTTGCCGCTCGCCGCCGGACATGGTGCCCGCAGGCTGCTTGCGCCGCTCTTTCAGGCGCGGGAACAGGGCAAAGATCTCTTGCAGCAGGGCTTGGCGCTGGGCCGCGCCCTGGTGGCGCAGCAGGTAGCTGCCGAGGATGAGGTTGTCCTCCACGCTCATGCTGGCAAACAGCTCGCGCGTCTCGGGCACCAGCGCCAGGCCGCGTTTGACGCGCTGCTCCAGCGGCAGGGCCGAGACATCCTGCCCGGCAATGCGCACCGTGCCGCTGGCGTTGCCGTTGGCGGGCAGGCAGCCCATGAGGGCGTTGAGCAGCGAGGATTTGCCCGCGCCGTTGGGGCCGATGACGCATACCAGCTCGCCCTGGCCCAGTTGCAGCTGGGCGCCCAGCAAGGCGGCGCTTTTGCCGTAGCGCACGTGCAGGTTCTCCACGGCCAGCAACGGCGCGGCGGATACGGCTGGCGCGGCGGATGTGGGGGCTTGGTGGGCGTGGCTCATGCGCTGGCTCCTTCTGGGCGGCTGGCGGTTGGGGTGGCGGCGGTTGCTGCGTCTGCCGCGTCGGCTTGGGGGCTTTCCGGTGCGGTTTCCCCGTCGATCTCCACGCCGCCGAGGTAGGCGCGCAGCACGGCGGGGTCGTTGCGGATCTCCTCGGGCTTGCCCTGGGCGATGCGGCTGCCGAATTCCATGACGACGATGCGGTCCATCAGGCCCATGATGAAGTCCATGTCGTGCTCGACGATGAGCACGGCCATGCCTTCGCTTCGCAACTGCGTCAGCAGCCGCGCCAGGGCTTGCTTTTCTTGCAGGCGCAGGCCGGCGGCAGGCTCGTCCAGCAGCAACAGCATGGGGTCGGTGCACAGGGCGCGGGCGATTTCCACAATGCGTTGCTGGCCCAGGGCCAGGCTGCCCGCGCTTTGGTGCATCACGTCTTGCAGGCCCACGCGCTGGATTTGCCAGGCGGCCAGGCCCAGCAGGGCGGCTTCCTCATGGCGATCGGCCCGGATGGACGCGCCCAGCATGCTGGTTTTGCCGCGCAGATAGGCGCCGATGGCGACGTTTTCCAGCACGCTCATCTCCGGCATCAGGCGCACGTGCTGGAAGGTGCGGCCAATGCCGTGGCGCACGATTTCACGCGCGGGCAGGGCGTCGATGCGCTGGCCCAGAAAGCGGATTTCGCCGCTGGTGGCAGGCAGCACGCCGGTGATGAGGTTGAACATGGTGGATTTGCCCGCGCCATTGGGGCCAATGAGGGCTACCAGCTCGCCCGCGCGCACCTCGAAGCTCATGTCGTTGACGGCCACCAGACCGCCAAACTGCTTGCGCGCCTGCTGCACCGACAGCAGCGGCTGCCCGGCGGCAGGCTTGCTGCGCGAGGGCAGAGCTGGCTCGGTCTGCACCGGGCCGATGGCGTGCGCCAGGCGCGCGGCGGGCCGCCAGCGCGCGGGCAGCCGCCCCACCAGCGCAGGCCACAGGCCGCGCGCCGAGCGTTGCAGCGCCAGCACGATGATGGCGCCAAAGACCACCAGCTCCAGATTGCCCACGGAGCCAAAGAGCTTGGGCGCCCAATCCTGCAAAAAGCTCTTGAGCATGGTCAACGCCGTGGCCCCGACGATAGCCCCCCACAGGCTGGAGAGGCCGCCCACCACGGCCATGAACAGGTACTCGATGCCGGTGTTCAGCCCGAACGGCGTGGCGTTGATGGCGCGCTGCAAATGGGCGTAAAGCCAGCCGGCAATGGCAGCCATCAAGGCGGCGCAGACAAAAGTCCACAGCCGGTAGCTGGGCGTGTTGGCGCCCATGGCTTCGGCCATGCCTGCGCCGCCGTTGAGGGCGCGGATGATGCGACCGGGGCGCGAATCGAGCAGGTTGCTCACCAGCAGTAAAAACAGCGCCACCACCATCCAGATGGGGATGAGCATGGCGCGCGGCGAGTCCAGCGCCACGCCCAGCAGGCCGATGGGGGGGATGCCGCTGATGCCGTCGTACTTGCCCAGAATTTCCAGCGTGCCGAACAGGTAATAGATCGACAGCGCCCAGGCAATGGTGGCAATGGGCAGGAAGTGGCCCGAGAGGCGCACCGTCAGCGCGCCAATGGCAATGGCCGATACGCCTGCAATGGCCATGCCCGCCAGCAAGCCCAGCCAGGGCGAGAGGGCGTAATGCGTGCTCAGCACGGCGGTGGTGTAAGCGCCAATACCCACGAACGCGGCCTGGCCGAAGGAGGTCATGCCCGCCATGCCGGTGAGCAGCACCAGCCCCAGCACGACCAGGGCGGCGATGCCGACGTAGCCGCCGATGGTGTACCAGTAAGGCGGCACGGGCAGCCAGGGCAGCAGCGCAATCCAGCCGAAAAAAGCCGCGATGGCCAGGCGATCGATGCGCAGGAGGCTGCGCGCCGGGCTTTGCGGCGCTGAAAGGGGGGTAGAAGGTGGCACAGCAGGGGGGGCGGAAGAGGTCATGCGATCCATCTCAATGCTCCTCCGAATGCGGGTTTTGCAGGGAGCGCCAGACCAGCACGGGAATGATCAGCGTGAAGACGATGACCTCCTTGTACGCGCTGGCCCAGAATGAGCCAAAGCTCTCCACCAGCCCCACCAGCACCGAGCCGACCCAGGCCAGCGGATAGCTGGAGAGCGCGCCCACCATGGCTGCCACAAAGCCTTTGAGGGCGATGAGAAAGCCCGTGTCGTATTGCATCGTGGTCAGCGGCCCGGCCAGCACGCCCGCCAGCACGGCCATCAGCGTGGCCAGCGTGAAGGCGATGGCGCCCGATTGCGCTGGGGCAATGCCCATCAGCCGTGCGCCGGTGCGGTTGATGGCGGTGGCGCGCAGTGCCTTGCCGGTGAGGGTGTGCTCGAAAATCAGGTACAGCGCCACGATCATCGTCATGGAAGCTGCAATCACCAGCAGGCCCTGGCCGGAAATGCTCACCGCGCCCAGTTGCCATTGCCATTGGCTGAGCGCCTCGCTGCGCGCGCCCTCGGGGCCCAGCACCAGCAGGCCCAGGCCCAGCAGCATGAAGTGCACGCCCACGGCAATGATGAGCAGCACCAGGGTGGAGGCCTCGGCCGCCGGCTGGAAGGCCAGCCGGTACAGCATTGGCCCCATGGGCACCACCAAAAGCGCCGTCAGCAGCAGTTGCGCGGGCAGGCCGCTTTGGCCCAGGCTGGTGTGCGCCAGCAGCGCCCAGGCCAGCAGCGGCAGGCCGAGGTTGAAGGCGGCGCTGCGGCCCAGGTTGGCTGCGCTGCGCTGGGTGCCTGCGCGCAGCCGCCACAGGGTGACGGCGGCGTCCACGGCAAAGGTCAGCGCGCCCAGCCCCAGCAGCAGCCACAGCACGCCGGGCACTACGCCTTCCTGCAATTGCGCCATGGCAATGGCAGCAAAGGCAATCAGCTCGCCATGCGCCACGAAGATGACGCGGGTGACGGAAAAAATCAGGATCAAGGCCATGCCCACCAGCGCATATACCGCGCCATTGGTCAGGCCGTCCTGCAACAAAATGGATGCGATTGAAAAGTCCATTCGGTGCTCCTTGCCGCCTGCGCTCAGGCTTTCTGGAAAACAAAGGCATCGCTGAAAAAGCGCTCTGGCGCCAGCCCGGCTTGCACAAAGCTCTGGCGCGCGGCTTCCACCATCAAGGGGTTGCCGCAGGCATAGACCTCAAAGCGCGAGAGGTCAGGCCAATCCTCCAGCACCGCCTGGTGCACCAGGCCGCGGCGGCCGCGCTCTTGCGGCGGCGCGTCGGAGAACACGGGCACCACGCGCACGCCGGGGTAGCGCGTCTGCCAACTGGCCTCATCGCCCAGCGCGTACAAATCCTGGCGCTGGCGCCCGCCCCAATACAGCACGGCACCGCGCCGGGCCAGCTCGTCCAGGTGGGTGTGCAGAAAAGAGGCAATGGGCGCATAGCCCGTGCCGGAGGCCAGCAGCAGCACGGGCGCGTCGCCGCCTTGCAGCGTGAAGGAGCCAAACGGCCCCTCGATGCGCAGCATGTCGCGGGGCTTGAGCGCGTCGTAGGCGTGGGGCGAGAAGCGCCCGCCCTCGATGCGGCGGATGTGCCATTCGATCTCGCCCTTGTCGTTGGGCGCGTTGGCCATGGAGTAGCAGCGGCGGCTGCCGTCCTTGAGGATGAGGTCGGCGTACTGCCCGGCCTCAAAGCCCCAGCCCGTGGCCGGGGGCACCTGGGCCTTGACGACGACCACGTCGGCGCTGACGCGCTCGACCTGTTGCACGCGCGCCAGCGCCTTGACGATGCGCCGCCCCGGCTCGGCGGGCACGCCAGGGGCGTCCAGCGTCATGTCCGAATCGGGCACGGCCTGGCAGGCCAGGAACTGCCCGGGCGCCAGGCTTTGCAAGGTGGCAGCGTCGGCCTCGCCCTTGCCTTCGTCCGCACTGCGGTAATGAAACTGGCCGGCGAGCACCGGCATGGCGCAACTGCCGCAACTGCCCGTGCGGCAGCTATGGGGCAGCCAGTAGCCCGCCTCGGCGGCGGCCTCCAGCACGGTTTGGTCTGCGCGGCAGCTGAACTGGCCGCCCGCTGGCTCCAGCCGGATGTGGTGGATGGGTGCCTCGCTCATGGCCTTACCCCGCTTCGCTCATGACGGGGATGATGGGGTCGCGGTCATGGGCTTGCTGCTTGAGCAAGTCCAGCGCCACGTCCACGATCATGTCCTCCTGGCCGCCCACCATGCGGCGGCGGCCCAGCTCCACCAGGATGTCCACGGTTTTGAGGCCGTATTTGGCCGCGGCTGCTTCGCTGTGGCGCAAAAAGGAGCTGTACACGCCCGCGTAGCCCAGCGCCAGGGTTTCGCGGTCCACGCGCACGGGGCGGTCTTGCAGCGGGCGAACGATGTCGTCGGCAGCATCCATCAGGCGGTACAGGTCGCAGCCGTGGTGCCAGCCCATGCGCTCGGCAGCGGCGATGAAAACTTCCAGCGGCGCATTGCCCGCGCCTGCGCCCATGCCCGCCAGGCTGGCGTCCACGCGCTCGCAGCCTTCTTCCACGGCGACGATGGAGTTGGCTACGCCCAGGCTGAGGTTGTGGTGGGCGTGGATGCCCACTTGCGTCTCGGGCTTGAGCGTGTCCTTGAAGGCGCGGATGCGCTCGCGCACGCCGTTCATGGTCAGCGCGCCGCCGGAATCGACCACGTAGCACACGGTGGCGCCGTAGCTCTCCATCAGCTTGGCCTGCTCGGCCAGGCCCTGGGGCGTTTGCATGTGGCTCATCATCAGAAAGCCCACGGCCTCCATGCCCAGGTGGCGTGCGTATTCGATGTGCTGGCGCGCCACGTCGGCCTCGGTGCAGTGGGTGGCCACGCGCACGATGCGCGCGCCCGCGTCGTAGGCGGCCTTGAGGTCGTGCACGGTGCCAATGCCCGGCAGCAGCAAGGTGGCGATCTTGGCGTGTTGCACCACGCTGGCAACGGCCTCGATCCATTCCATATCGGTGTGCGCGCCAAAGCCGTAATTGAAGCTGCCGCCTTGCAGGCCGTCGCCGTGGGCCACTTCGATGGAATCGACCTTGGCCGCATCCAGCGCGCGGGCGATTTGCTGGGCTTGCGCCACACTGTATTGGTGGCGGATGGCGTGGCTGCCATCGCGCAAGGTGACGTCGGAAATATAGATTTTCGTGCCGCTGTTCATGGGGCGGATCTCCTGATGATGTGGGGCTGATGGGGAGGCCTGCCTGCCGGCAGGGGTGGGGGCAGGCCTTCAGTCGTTCAGAGGGGGCGCTCAGCCGTTGAGGCGGCTCAGGCCGGGCGGGCTTCAAGCGGCGTGGGCCATTTGCCGCGCCATGCGCTGGGCGATGTTCAGCCCGGCGCTGGTCATGATGTCCAGGTTGCCGGCGTAGGCAGGCAGGTAATGGGCTGCGCCCTCGACTTCCAGAAAGATGGAGGTTTTCAGGCCCGAGAGCGCCTGCCCCACGCCGGGGATGCGCAGGTCTTTGACGCGGTCGAACTGCACGCGCTGCTTGAGGCGGTAGCCGGGCACGTACTGCTGCATGGCCTCGACCTGCTGCTGCACCGATTCGGCGATGCGGTCTTCATCGGCCTCGTCGCTGAGGGTGTAAACGGTGTCGCGCATGATGAGCGGTGGCTCGGCCGGGTTGAGGATGATGATGGCCTTGCCCTTGGCCGCGCCGCCCACGGCCTCGATGGCGCGGGAGGTGGTTTCGGTGAACTCGTCGATGTTGGCGCGCGTGCCTGGCCCAGCGCTCTTACTGGCGATGGAGGCCACGATCTCGCCGTAATGCACGCGGGCCACGCGGCTGACGGCGGCGACCATGGGGATGGTGGCCTGGCCGCCGCAGGTGACCATGTTGACGTTGGGCGCGTCCAGGTGCGCATCGCCATTGACGGCAGGCACGCAGTACGGCCCGATGGCCGCTGGCGTGAGGTCGATGACGCGAATGCCCGGCTTGGCGCGGCGCAGCGCAGCGTCGTTTTCCACATGGGCGGCGGCGCTGGTGGCGTCGAAGACGAAGTCGATGTCGGCAAAGTCCGGGTGGGCGATCAGCCCCTGCACGCCTTCGTGCGTGGTGGCCACGCCCATGCGCGCGGCGCGCGCCAGCCCGTCGGAGGCGGGGTCGATGCCCACCATGACGCCCATTTCAATGGGGCCGCCGTGGCGCATGATCTTGATCATCAAGTCCGTGCCGATGTTGCCGCTGCCGATGATGGCCGCCTTGCGCGGGCGGCCTGAAGCTGTTTGGTTCATGTTTTGCCTGCCTTTCCAATGCCAATGATTTGCGGGTCGTTCTGGCCCGCGTACAGCCGCTGCACCTGGCTGGCGCGCCGCTCCAGGATGGCGCGCTGGTTGAGGTAGCCCTTGTCGGTGATTTCGCCCGCATCAACGTCTGGCGGCTCATCCAGGATCAGCAGCCGTGATGGGGCCTGGGCGCTGCCCGCGCCTTCGTCGTGCAGGCGCTGCAGGCCTGCACGCAGTGCGCTTTCGAGTTCTTCGCGGGGCACGGCATGCGCTGCCGGGTTGAGAAAGACCATCAGCCCGACCTCTTCACGGTTGTGGCCGGTGACGACCACGTCCTGCACATGCGGCGCCATGGCGCCGATGGCGCGCACGCGCAAGGGCCCGACCGAGACCCAGGTGCCGCTGGAGAGCTTGAAGTCCTCGGCCACGCGGCCGTCGAACACCACGCCGCTGGCTGGATTGCCTGGCTCCATGAACACGCCGGCATCGCCGATCTTGTAAAAGCCCTCTTCGTCGAAGGCCTGCTGCGTCAGCTCCGGCGCGTGCAAATAGCCCGGGAAGATGGATTGCCCGCGCACCCGCATCTCCAGCTTCTTGCCGTTGGGCAGGAACTTCAGCTCCACGCCCGGCACGGGCAGGCCGATGCAGCCGGCCTGCTCGGTGCGCCAGTGCAGTGAAGTCACCAGCGGCGCGGTTTCGGTCGCGCCCCAAGCGGTGGTGAACCAGATGCGACGCCCCGTCACGCGCTGTGCCACGGCCTCGATGCGGCTCCAGGTCGAGGCCGACAGCGCAGCGCCCGCGTAGAACACCAATTGCAGCCGGGCGAAGAACTGGCGCGCCAGCTCTTGGTCCTGCTCCAGCAGGGGCACCAGCGCATCGAAGCCGCGCGGCACGTTGAAGTACATATTGGGCTGGATCTCGCGCAGATTGCGCACCGACTTCTCCAGCAGCCCCGGCAAGGGGCGGCCCTCGTCGATGTAGAGCGAGCCGCCATGCGCCAGCACCATGTTGAAGTTGTGGTTGGTGCCAAAGGTGTGGCTCCAGGGCAGCCAGTCCACCACCAGCGGTGGCTGCTCGTGCAGAAACGGCCACACTTGGGCAATGGCCGCCTGGTTGACGCACAGCATGCGGTGGGTGTTGATGACGGCCTTGGGGATGCCGGTGGAGCCCGAAGTCAGCAGGTATTTGGCGTGGTCTTCGGGGCGGATGCGCGCGAAGTGCTCGGCCACGGCGGGCGTTTCGCGCGTATCCAGCAGCGACTGAAAGCCGCGCGCGCCCGGGATGGTTTGCGCGCCGGTGGTGAATACCTTGGGCACATCGGGCGCGGCCTCTTGCGACCGTGGGCCGTAGACACTGGCATCGGAGGCATACAGCAGCGCCGGATGCACCAGCGACAGCATTTGCTGCAGGCGCGAGGCATCTTTGGCCAGACGGGTGTAGGCGCTGGAGATGGTGCAAAACGGCCGGCCAATGTGCATGGTCGCCAGCATCAGCAGGGCGTGGTCGATGCTGTTGTCCGACAGCGCCACCACAGGCCTGCCCGGGGGCAAGTCCATGTCCAGCAGCGCCTGGGCGATCGCGCCCACGTGCTGCCGCACCTGGCGGTAGCTCAGGCGGCGCCATTGCCCTTGGGCGTCGCGCTCGGCCAGAAAGGTCTGCTCGGGGCGCTGGATGGCCCAGTGCTCCAGCCAATCGCCGATGCAGCGCACCGGCTCGGCCAGTGGCTGGGGTGAGCGCAACACCAGAATGCCGCCTTCTCGGTGGTGGACTTGGACTTCTTTGGGCGCAAGCTGGCCCGGGGCGGCGAAGAGATCGCGCCCCATGGGGGATGGGTGGTGCATGGCGCCCTCCTTTATTGGCTGCGCAGCTTCCAGCCGCCCTGATCCACTTCCAGCAGCACGCGAGAGCGCGCATCAAAGCCGGAGTGATTGCCCGGGGACATGCTGATCACGCCATGTGTGACCGCCAGCTCACTGACGTTTTCAAGTGCATCGCGCAGAGCCTGGCGGAACTCGGCCGTACCCGGCTGGGCGCTGGTTGCGGCCTTGGCCACCGCGTTGTCCAGCAGCAGGTAGGCGTCCCAGGCATAGGCGCCAAAGTTGTTGCGGCTGCCGGCGCCGTACTTGTCCTCGTAGAGCTTGACGTAGGCTGCGCCTGCGGCCTTGCTGGGATGGGCGTCGTCGAGCTGCTCGACCACCAGCACCGGGCCGGAGGGCAGGATGGCGCCCTGGCTGGCCTTGCCCGCCACGCGCAGGTAATCGTTGTTGGCAATGCCGTGGGTTTGGTAGATCTGCCCCTTGTAGCCGCGCTCATGCAGCGCGCGCATGGGCAGGGAGGCGGGGCTGCCGCTGGCGCCGATGAGCACGGCATCGGGGCGGGCGGCGCTGATCTTGAGTGTCTGGGCCGTGACCGAGGTGTCGCTGCGGCCATAGCGTTCGCTGGCCACGATCTTGAAGTCGCCGGCCTGCTCGCGCGCCTGCAGCGCCTTGAGCCAGGCCTCGCCCCAGGCGTCGGCAAAGCCTATGAAGGCCACTGTCTTGAAGCCCTTGGCCTTCATGTCATCGAACACGGCGCTGCCCATGACATCGACCGACTGCGGCAGCGGGAACACCCAGGGCAGGTGTTCGGGCTTGGGGGCGAAGGGGGCCAGCGCAATCTGCGGCGTCTTGCTGTGGGAGGCCACTTCGGCAATGGCCAGCGAAGGCGGCACGGCCGAAGAGCCGATGATCACGTCGGCCTGGTCGCTTTCAACCAGGCGGCGAGCGTTTTTGGCTGCTTGAGAAGGGTCGGTGGCGTCGTCCAGCACCACGTACTTCACCGGCTGGCCGCCCAGGGTCTTGGGCATCAGCTCGATGCTTTGCTTTTCCGGGATGCCCAGCGAGG
The DNA here is from genome assembly GCF_002285265.1 of Vandammella animalimorsus. Taxonomy (GTDB): domain Bacteria; phylum Pseudomonadota; class Gammaproteobacteria; order Burkholderiales; family Burkholderiaceae_C; genus Lampropedia. The sequence goes on along the minus strand of NZ_NSJB01000006.1, from coordinate 27,693 downwards.
CGGCCGGCCCGGTGCTGCTGATGGACACGCCCACCACTACGGGGGCGCCCTGGGCCAGGGCCTGGCCGCCGGCCAGGCCGACAGTCAGGCATGTGGCGGCAGCGACGGCAATCAATGTGCGACGTTTCATCGTGTGTCTCCTTTGGGTTTTATGGCCATGGGTTGATGGCAGGTTGGAATCGAAAAAAGGACGCTCAATCCAGGTAACAGCGCACGCGGCCCAGGCCGCCGATGTCCAGATCCAGGTGCTGGCCCGTTTGCAGCGGCGTCATCGGCCCCAGCGCGCCGGAGAGCACCACGTCGCCGGCCTTGAGCGGCTGGCCCAGCGCGGCCATGGTGTGCGCCAGCCAGTAGGCCGCGCGCAACGGGTGCTGCATGCAGGCCGCGCCGCTGCCGACGCTGACGGTGTGCGCGCCCGCGCGCAGCTCCATGCCTGCGCTGGCCCAATCGAGTGCGGTGAGCGCGCGCGGCTGCGTGCCCAGCACGTACAGCCCGCAGGAGGCGTTGTCGGCCACGGTGTCCACCAGGGTGATGCGCCAGTCGCGGATGGCGCTGTCGACGATTTCCAGCGCGGGCAGGGCGTATTCCACGCAGTGCAGAAACTGGCCCCAGGACAGGTGCTCGCCACTGGCATCGCGCCCCATGACGAAGGCGATTTCGCCCTCGGCCTTGGGCTGGATGAGACGGCCCAGCGCCAGCGTGTCGCCGTCGAGCAATTCCATGTCGGTAAACAGCACGCCATAGTCGGGCTGGTCCACGCCCAGTTGCTGCTGCACGGCGCGCGAGGTCAGGCCGACCTTGCAGCCCGCGATGCGCCGCCCCTCGGTCAGGGCGCGCTGGGTGTTGTGGCGCGCCACGGCATAGGCGTCTTGCAGGCTGTGGATGCCGAACTGCTCGGAGATGCGCTCAATGGGCGTGCGTGTCTGTCGTGCCTGATGCAAGGCGTCGGCCGCCTGGGCAATGGCCGCAGGCGATGCAGCCATTGCCGTGTTGGGGGAATTCGTGGAGGTGTTCATGCCTTGGCCTCTTGATGGGAATGCATTTTTTGGTAGAGCGCGCTGGCTTGCTCGCACTCTTGCGCCAGCGTGTGCAGATAGCCCGCGTGCAGCTCTTGCACGATGGCCGCCGCAGGTTGGGGCTGCTGCACGGCGCCTACGCCATGCCCGGCCGACCAGACGTGCTTCCAGGCCTTTTTGCCTGCGGCGATGTCGCCGGAAAAATCGATCCTGGCGGAGTCGATTTGTGCCGCTTCAGTCGCTTCGCTGGAGATACCCGCGCTCTCAAGCGTCTGGCGCAGCCAGTTGGCGGGCACGCCCGAGACAGCGCTGGTGAGCACCAGATCCTCCATGGCGCTGTGCGCCAGCAGCTCGCGGTAGGCGGGCGCTGCCAGGCTTTCCGTGGCGGCGATAAAGCGCGTGCCCGCCAGCACGAAGTCCGCCCCCAGCAACTGGGCGGCGCGGATGTCGCGCCCAGAGCTGATGGCCCCGGCCAGGCCCAGCGGCCCTTGCCAGAACTGGCGCACTTCGGCGATGAAGGCAAAGGGGTTGTACTGCCCGGTGTGGCCGCCTGCGCCCTGGGCCACGAGGATGAGCACATCGGCGCCCGCCTCGGCGGCCTTGCGCGCCAGCTTGGGGCTGATGACATCGGCGGCGACGATGCCGCCGTAGCCATGCACGGCATCGAGCACGCGCGCGGGGCTGCCCAGCGCGGTGGAGACGATGGCGGGCCGGTAGCGCTGCACCAGGGCCATTTCCTGCTCGAAGCGGTCGTAGGTGCGGTGCACGATCATGTTCATGGAGAACACGCTGCCAGGGCCGCATTGCGCCACGCCAGCGGCGGTGCGCGCCATCCATTCGTCCAGTTGCGCAATGGTGCGCGCGTTGGCGGCCGGGAAGCTGCCGGCCACGCCCGCTTGCGCGCAGGCGATGACCAGCTCGGGGCCGGAGACCAGGAACATGGGCGCGGCCATCAGCGGCAGCCGCCAGCCTTGCACCAGCTCCAGAAAGCGGCGCTGGGGCGCGCTGAGCGCTTGCAGGCGTTCGGGGGAATGGATCGTCATGGCGCGCTCCCGGCGCGGGCCGTGCCGCGAATTTCCCAGCCGCCATCGCTGTGGATGATGGTGGCGGTGGTGGCTGGCGAATTGGTGCGCGAGGCCAGCAGCACGTAGTGCCCGGTGTGGTCTTGCGGCTGGGCCATGAAGCCCAGCGGCATGGCATCGGCCACGGCCTGCTCGAAGCCCGGCAGGGCCGAGAGGCGCTTGTCGTGCTTGCCCAGGCTGGCCGGGCCGCGCAGTGGCGTTTGCGTGCCGCCCGGAGCCACGGCGTTGACGCGCACCAGCGGCGCCAGTTCGTAGGCCAGTTGGCGCACCAGGCCAACGCCCGCGTGCTTGGAGGCCACGTACAGCGGCCCGCCGCCGCCGGGGTAGAAGGCCGCGTTGGAGAGCGTGAAAATCATGCTGCCGCGGCTTTCGCGCAGTGCCTGCATGGCCGCGCGCGCAGCCAGTACATAGCCTTTGACGTTGACGGCGAAGATTTCGTCAAAGGCCCGATCCAGCTCCTCCAGCGAGAGCTTTTGCAGGCTGGCGAAAAAATCCCACACGCCGGCGTTGGCCACCAGGGTGTCGAGCTTGCCAAAGCGCGCCAGCGTGGCGTCCACGGCCCTCTGGTTGTCGCTGCCGCTGCGCACGTCGCCCTGCACGACCACGACGCGCTCGCCAAACTCCTGCTGGAGCGAGGCGACGTGCTCGTCGCTGCGCACCAGCGCGCCCACGCCGCGCGCGCCTTCGTCCAGAAATCGCTTGAGCACGGCGCGCCCGATGCCCGAGCCAGCCCCTGTGACCAGGGCCACATCATCTTGAAGCCATTGCATGCCGACCTCCGCTTACAAGAAGGTGTTGAGGTTTTTGGACATGAACAGCGATTGCGTGATGAGAATGGTGCGCCGCGCCAGCCGCCAACCGTGCTCGGTTTCGCGCCAGAGGTCTTCGCGGCGGCCCACCAGCATGTCGTTGTCGGCCTCGCCCCGGCTGCGGTAGTTGACGAAGTTGGAATGCACGCGGTATTCGCCCTCGACTTCGGTGCGAAAGCACTCCACATTGCTGATGACGTGCACGCAGCGCGTGGCCGGGTCTTCGGCCCAGGCCGATGGCTGCTTGAAGCGCGAGACGCGGATGGTCAGCTCGCGCAGGCTGTCGTCGTAGTACGCGCCGCGCCCGGGTTCCCAGGCGCCGAGCTTGTCGGCGCGGCGGCGGTTTTCCACGGCGGGCATCCAGTAGTGGATGTCTTCGGCCATCAGGGCCAGCCATTGATCCCACTTTTCCTCATCCAGCAGGCGCGCTTCGCGGTAGAGCAGTTGCTCAATGCGGCGCGCCAGTTCAGCGTCCACGGGGATTTCGGCGGGGGCGGCAGCGGCTGTGCCGGGGGTGTTGGTGGCGGGCTTGTTCATGCGGCCTCCTGCGGGGCATCGTGGTGGAAGGCGGATTCGTCCAGGCGGTTGGGGTCGCGCACGGGCACGTCGGCCCAGCTTTGCGCTTGCATCAAGTCCAGCCAGCGGCGGTAGAAGGCGCGCTGGTTGGCTTCGTTGACCTGGTTGCGATAGACGTTGCAGGGCAGCTCGGTGTCTTGCAGGCGCGATCCCAGCCCCAGGCCCATGTACAGGTTTTGCTGGCGGGTGAGAAAGCCGGCGTTGGTGCGGGTGGAGAACTCGAAGTTCTCGCCATCGTCCATCTCGAAAATGCCGCTGGGCGAGAAGGTCAGCATGGCCCCTTTGCGCCAGCGTTCCTTGATGTCTTGCGGGGCGGATTTGTTCACCAGCGTCCAGGTGTGCAATTCGATGCGCCCCGGCCCGCGCGGCTGCCAGACGCGGAAGGTGTTTTGCCCCGGCAGGAACGACATGTTGGGAAACACGCTGCACGAGGAGATGGCGCCAATCATCTTGGAGCGCAGCTCGCCCAGGCGAGAGGCCACGGTGGGCTGGATGCCGTAGAGGTATTTGCGCAGCTCCTTGTCGCCCAGCGTGGCGCAGTTGCCCACGGTGTCGAGGTTGAACTCCCAGCCGTGGCCGTTGTGGTTGACGTGGAAGGAGTGCTCGTCCTTGTACACCTCGGCCACGGCGCCGCCGAGCACGGCGCGGGCGGCGCTGTCGTGCGTCCACAGCGCGTGGTAGATGTCGCCAATGAAGTTTTCGGTAGGCACCTTCCAGTTGCAGTGGATGACCGATTTGACCGGGCCGCCGACGAACTCCGTGCCCTGGCCGTCCATGTCCAGCATCACATCCAGGTAGTAGCGAAAGTCGCCCAGGTATTCCGACAGCGGCGGCGCATTCGGGTCCATGTTGCCGAAGACCAGCCCCTTGTAGGAGGCCACTTGCGCCACCGGGTGCAGGCCGTGCTCGGCGCTTTTCATGCCGCTGGCGTCGAACAGCTCTTGTCCGGCCATGCCTTTGAGCGCGCCGTCGATGCCAAAGCTCCAGCCGTGGTAGTTGCACACGAAGCTGCGGGCGTTGCCAAAGTCGCTGAAGCTGATGCGGTTGCCCCGGTGCGGGCAGGTGTTGAGAAAGGCCTTGAGGCTGCCATCGCGCTGGCGCACCAGGATGACGTGGTCTTCGGCCATGTAGGTGGTGAGGAAGTCGCCGGGCTTGGGCAGTTGCGACTCATGGCCCAGGAACAGCCAGCAGCGGCCAAAGATTTTCTCCAGCTCTTGCTGATAGACCAGATCATCCCAGTACACACGCCGCGATAGGGTGCCGCGCTCGAAATCGGCCAGTTGCTCCAGGTTGGGCAGCGGCGGCGTGGAGGCCGGTTGCAGCAGGCGGTCGTGCGTGCAGTTGCCGCTGCAAGCTTTGTCGTGGGTGGTGCTCATCGTGGTGTCTCCGTCTCTTCTGGGGGTCAGATGGATGCCTGGCTGGCATCCGAAGGCTGGGAAAGATCGGCGTGAATTTCGTCGCCCTCTTCGATGATCTTGTAGGTCTGCAAGTCCACCTCGCAGGGAAAGCCCACGGCCTGCCCGGTGGGGATGTGGAACATGCCGTCGTGCACCGGGCAGGCGATCAGGTCGCCATCGACGATCTCGCCTTCGGACAGCGAGGCGGTGGCATGGGTGCAGATGTCGTGCGTGGCGTAGAACTGGCCTTCGACGCGGTACACGGCAATAGGGCAGCCGCCGGGGCTGACAACCTTGCGCACCTGGCCGTCTTCCAGTTCGTCGCGGCGCATCAGAAACACTTTTTGGCTCATGGCTGGTCTCCTTTCAAATGCGTGATCAGCGGACTTGCATGTGCACGAAACCCAGGCCAGTGACCCACTCGGGCACGGGCGCGTAGTCGATCAGCTCGCCCGTGTAGGGGCCTGCGGCGGCCATGGCGCACAGCCAATTGCGGATTTCCATGCCGCCGTTGCCGCCTTCGGCGAGGATGTATTCGTCCGTCAGCGCGGCCATGCCGTCCACATCGCCGCGCAGGGCGAAATCGAGAATGCGGCGGTCAAAAGCCTCGCTGACCCGGCCCATGTCTGCCGTGCCGACCCAGTGGCTGAGGCCGCCGCTGCCGATGACGGCTACCCGCACGTCTTCCTCAAAGGCTTCCACGGCCTGGCGGATGCCGCGCCCCACCTGGGCCGCGCGCGCCAGCGTGATGTAGGGGTCGACGCCAGAGGCCAGATAAACAGGCACGGTGCCGATGCTCTGGCCCGCCTCACGCGCAGGCTTGATGATTTTTTGCTCTGGAATGGCGATGGCGTGATCGACGGTCAGAGCGCGCGCCACGGCCCAATCCAGACCGTTGGCGCGGCCATGCGAGGCGATGAAGCCCGCCAGCGCCTCGTGCGCGGGGATGGTTTCGCGGCGCAGGCCGGGGAGCTGATCCAGCGGCCCGTCCACATCGCCCGTGCCAATCAGAAAAGCCGGCAGGCATGAAGTGCCAAACAACATGTAATGGTCGGAGCCGACCACCACGACGGCATCGGCCTTGAGCGCGGCCAAACGCTGCGCGCATTGCTCGAATGCGCCCCACATGCGGTCGCGGATTTCCTGCGCGGGTGCCTGCGGCGCCACAAACATCACCGGGTCATGCGGCACCAGAAAGCCGCCTACGATTTTTCCCATGGTTCACACCTTTTTTACGGTACAGTCGCCCCTGCCTTGCAGCGCCCTTTGGGGCGCTGCTGGCATTGAGCAATACAAAAATGGGGAAGTGCTTACTGCTTGATGGCGGCGACGTGCACGGCCTCGCCATCGGCCACGGGGCGCAAGGCCCGCATGTACTGGCGCATGTCGCGCGTGGGCGCCAGTTCTTGCCAGAAGCCCATGGTCAGCATGGGATTGACGCCCATTTGCTGCAGCGCGGCCACGTCAAAGCCCTTGAGCAAGCTGCGTTCGTGCTCGCTCAGCGCAAAACGCGCCAGGTAGCCATCCGCATCCTCGCGAAAGCGCTGCTTGGCGCTTCGGTCCACGGTCAATTGGTGCAACACCCTCTCAATGACATTGCGGCTCATGGCATTACTCGCAGAAGTTGGCAACGAGTTGGAGGAAGTCCGCGCGGCGCTCGGTTTGCACCCAGTGCCCGCAGCGCCCGAAGACGTGCAGATCGGCCGCTGGAATGGTTTGCCCCAGCAGCATGCCGCATTGCAGCGGCACCACGCGGTCTTCGCGCCCATGCAGCACCAGTGTCGGCGCCTGGATTTGCTCCAGCGACGCCTCGGGAAAGCCTTTGACCATGGTCACCCCTTCCGTGCGCGGTTTGGGGATGAGCTTGCGCAGCGCATCCTGCGCGCCAGGGCGGGCGCTGGCCTCATAGCGGGTGCGCACCATTTCTTCGGTGATGATGCTTTGATCGAAGGGGAACAGGCGCATGGTGCGCTCCATGTTCTCCATCGAAGGCTCGTACTCCCAGGCCGAGCGCAGGCCGGGGGTTTGTTCAAACTCGCCCGCTGGCGTGCCCAGCAGTACCAGCTTGTCCACCCGCTCGGGCTTGAACAGCGCCAGGCCGATGGCCAATGCGCCGCCGAAGGAGTTGCCAACAAACGAGGCCTTTTCGATTTGCAGCGCGTCCATGATGCCCAGCAGGTGCCGGGTCCACAGCTTGATGTCGTACTGGTTGCCTTCCTTGAATTCGGTGAAGCCAAAGCCGGCGATGTCGGGCACCACCACGCGGAACTGGCGCGCCAGCTCGGGCATGACCTTGCTCCAGTTCGTCCACCCGGAAACGCCCGGCCCCGAGCCGTGCAACAGGAACAAGGGCTTGCCTTGCCCCTCGTCAAAATAGTTGGTCTGGTGGTCGGCGGCCACCAGCGTCTTGCCGATTCCATCGTGGTTCATGTTGTTCTCCATACAGATTTGTATGTGTATTGTATTGATGGAGCAGTTGTTTGATCCAGCGATTTTTTATAGAGGAATACACCTAGGTATTTACCACTATTCAATTCACATTCGTATGTGAATGTCTGAATCCCGTCTTCGCCCGTCTCCAGGAGTTCCTCATGCCCAGCAGCACCAAACCCGCCGACTCATCCTCTCAGCCGCCTTTGTCACGCACCGCCGCCCGCGCGCAGAAGCAGGCGCAAAAAAAGGCCTCCCGCCCGGCGCGCGTCCAGCTCACGCCCCAGGACTGGATCGACGCCGCCATGGAGCTGCTGGTGCAGAAAAGCATCGATGCCGTGAATGTGGATGCGCTGGCCAAGCGCCTGGGCATCACCCGTGGCAGTTTTTATTGGCACTTCACCGACCGGGAGGACTTGCTGGCGCGCTTGTTGGAGAGTTGGCGCGATGCCTCGACCCATCAGGTCATCGTGCGTTTCGAGCGCCAAGGGGCTACGCCCAAGGAGCTGATCGCTGAGTTGCTGTCACTGCCCCAACGCGGCCAATCGGCCAAGCGCGCGGCCTCGATCGAGCTGGCCATTCGCGCCTGGGCGCGGCGTGATGAATTGGCCTACCAGGCGGTGGCTGCGGTCGATGCGCATCGCCTGTCCTACATCGCCCAGTGTTTTGTGGCCTTGCAGTTCAGCCTGCCCGAAGCCCAGGCCAGGGCCTTCATGCTCTACAGCTACATCCTGGCCGAGTCGAATGTGGGCGCAAACCTTCCGGCCAGCGTGCGGGCCGAGCGGCGCAGCGCGGTGGAGCGCATTTTGCTGGCGCCGCCAGCGGCGTGACATACCAGCCTGCTGTGCGCAAACCGCAGCGCAAGCCCGCTGCTACGGTGCCGGCTGACGCGGGCGCAGCACCATGGTGTCGCCCTCCATGGTGACGTGGAAATGCCGCAGCACGTTCTGGCCGAGCAGGGCCGGCTCGCCCCGGCCCATGTTCAGGCCAGTGCCAATTTCGATGTTTTTCAGCGTGAAGTCGCCCAGGCGCAGGCTGGCGGCGCGCACCACGCGCCCTGGCCGGGTGCCGTTGGCGGTGCTGAAGGTGGTCTGGCGCCCGCCGTGCAGCCGGGCGGCGTCGGCCAGCGCGTCGCTGACCGAGACCAGGCTGGCGCCGGTGTCGACCATGAATTGGACTGGCGCGCCGTTGATGGCGCCTTGTACGTAGAAGTGGCCATCGCGGTGCCGGGGCAACTGCAGGGCGGCGCTGCCATTGGCGCTTGTGATCTGGACGGCCGGGGCTGGCGCCAGCAGCCTGTCCATCAGCAGGTACATGGCGCCGATGACGAGCATCCACACCAGCCAGATCATCCAGGGGCGCAGCCGCGCCGGGGCGCTGCGCGGCGGCCTGTCGTGCTCTGGCGTGGGCTTGGGGGTGGGCATGCGGGCCATGGCCTTGCGGGTGCTTGGCGGCGTTGCGGGTGTTCAGCTGGCTTCTTGCGCCAGCGCATCGAGCACCGGGTAGGCGCCGGGCAGGATGGGCGCCACGCTGGGCGGCAGCGATTGCCAGGCGATTTGCTGGCCTTCGCGCATCTGGAATTGGCCGCGCCATTGGCGCACTTTGCACCAGTGCAGGCGCACTTGGGCGTGCTCGTAGTCGTGCTCGGTGGTGCGCCAGATTTGCACCGGGCCGATCTGGATGCCCAGTTCTTCCTCGAATTCGCGCCGCAGCGCCTGTTCGACGCTTTCGCCGGGCTCGATCTTGCCGCCCGGAAATTCCCAGTATCCGGCGTAAGGCTTGCCGGCCGGGCGGGTGCCGAGCAGAAAGCGTTGGTTGGCGCCCTGGCCTTGCAGCAGGATGCCGACGGCCACTTCGACGCGGGCGGCAGGTTTGGGCGCGGGCGCAGGGCTGTGTGTTGGGCGGTCGTTGTGCATCAGCGTGGCTTTTTGCTGCTGGCGCGCCAGGCCGGCTTGGCGCTCGGCGCGCTTTGGGCGCTTGAGGCGCTGCGCCCAGCTTTGGCGCTTTGGCTTTTCGGGGCGGCTTTGCGCTGGGGTTTGGCCAGACCATGGCGGCCGACGTAGTCGCGGGCGAATTGCCAGGCCACGCGGCCGCTGCGCGAGCCGCGCTCCAGCGCCCAGACCAAGGCCTGCTGGCGCGCCTCGGGCAGCAGTCTGGCCGGGCAGCCCAGCTGGCGCAGCCACAGCTGGGCAATGGCCAGGTATTCGTCCTGGCTGAAGGGGTAGAAGCTCAGCCACAGGCCAAAGCGCTCGGAGAGGGAGATTTTTTCCTCCACGGCCTCGCCGGGGTGGATTTCGCCGTCCTCGCTGCGCTGGCCGTGCAGGTTGTCGGCCATGGTCTCGGGCAGCAGGTGGCGGCGGTTGCTGGTGGCGTAGACCAGCACATTGGGCGTGGCCGCGGCGATGGAGCCATCGAGGATGGACTTGAGCTCCTTGTAGCCGCGCTCGCCTTCGTCGAAGCTCAGGTCGTCGCAATAGACAATGAAGCGCCAGGGCGCTGCAGCCAGGATGGCCACGATGTCGGGCAGATCGACCAGATCGCTTTTGTCCACCTCCACCAGGCGCAGCCCCTGCGGGGCAAATTGCGCCAGGCAGGCGCGCACCAGCGAGGATTTGCCGGTGCCGCGCGCGCCGGTGAGCAAGACGTTGTTGGCCGGCTGGCCGGCCATGAACTGGCGCGTGTTGGCCAGCAGGCGCTCTTTCTGGCTGCCCACTTCCAACAGATCGTCAAAACGCATCAGCGCCAGGTGCTGCACGGCTTCGAGCACGCCGCCGCCGCTGGCCTGACGGCGGTAGCGCCAGGCCAGGGCGCTGCCCCAGTCCTCGGGCGCTTGCAGCGGGCGCGGCAAGATGGCGTCGAGCCGGTCGAGCAGGCGCTCGGCCTTGTGCAGCACGTGCAGCAATTGTTCGTTCATGGGTTCGTTCATGAGCGGTAGTCGGCGTTGATGCTGACGTAGTCGTGGCTGAGGTCACAGGTCCAGACCGTGTCCTCGGCCTGGCCGCGGCCCAGGTCCACGTGCACGGTGATGTCGCTTTGCTGCATGACGCGCTGACCATCCTCCTCGCGGTATTCGGCGCGGCGCCCGCCGTCCTGCACCACGTGCACATCGCCCAGGTGCATGGCGATGCGGTTTTGATCCAGATCGGCAATGCCGGCGTAGCCCACCGCCGCCAGGATGCGGCCCAGGTTCGGGTCGCTGGCGAAGAAAGCCGTCTTCACCAGGGGCGAATGGGCAATGGCATAGGCCACCTGCGCGCACTCGGCGCGGGTCTTGCCGCCGCTCACGCGCACGGTGATGAACTTGGTGGCGCCCTCGCCATCGCGCACGATGGCCTGCGCCAGCTGCTGGGCCACGCTGCGCAGCGCGGCATATAGGGCCTGGCCGTCGGCGTCGTCCAGCGTCCGCACCGGCGTGTTGTCCGCCTGGTGTGTGGCCACCAGCATCATGCTGTCGTTGGTGGAGGTGTCGCCATCGACGCTGATGCGGTTGAACGACTCATCGGCCAGCTGCCGCGCCAGCGGCTGCAGCAGCGCCGGGGCGATGGCGGCATCGGTGGCGATGAAGCCCAGCATGGTGGCCATGTTCGGGCGGATCATGCCCGCGCCCTTGCTGATGCCGGTGACGTGGATGGTCTTGCCGCCCACCACCGCCTTGGCGCTGGCGGCCTTGGGCACAGTGTCGGTGGTCATGATGCCCTGGGCCGCCTCCAGCCAGGTGGCGGGGGTGGCGGCCTCGGGCTGGCGGGTTTTTTCCAGCAGCGCCGGCAGCGCGGCCTCAATGCGCGAAAGCGGCAGCGGCTCCATGATGACGCCGGTGGAAAACGGCAGCACCTGCGCGGGCGCCACGCCCAGCAGCTGCGCCGCCGCCGCCGCCGTGGCCTGCGCCGCCGCCAGGCCGGGCGCGCCCGTGCCGGCGTTGGCATTGCCGGTGTTGATGATGAAGGCGCGAATCGGCTGGCCCGCCCCCAGGTGCTGCTGGCAGACCTGCACCGGCGCGGCGCAGTAGCGGTTCTGCGTGAACACACCGGCCACGCTGCTGGCCTCGTGCAGCACAAAGGCCGTCAAATCCTTGCGCTGCGCCTTGCGGATGCCAGCCTCGGTCACGGCAATGCGCACGCCGGCAATGGCCAGCAGGTCATCGGCCTGGGGAACGTTCAGATTCACGGGCACAGGGCTTACCTCATCAAGAAAAACCGCCACTCGATGGCAAAGCGGCAATTATCTGGCAGAAGCGCTGCCCGGCTGGCGCGGATGCCAGCGCTGCGGTGTGAACAAGCGCGTGCATGGCATGGCTGTGCGGAAGGGCCGTGCGCGCAATTTCACCCCCTCGCCAGGCGCGGCAACGCGGGCGCCGTCCCTACAATCGGCGCCCATGAACACATCCACTACCCCAGAGAGCGCTGCGCCCGTGCAGGGCGAAGGCGCAGAGACCAAACCCAGCAACTTTCTGCGCCAGGCCATCGAGCACGATCTGGCGCAAGGCACTTACGCCCAGCGCCGCTGGGGCGGCAGCCCCGGCGACGGCGCGCATCATGCGGCGGGCATGGCCGACCCTGCGCCGGTGCGCATGCGCTTTCCGCCCGAGCCCAACGGCTATTTGCACCTGGGCCATGCCAAAAGCATCTGGCTGAACTTCTCGCTGGCGCAGGCCTACGGCGGCGCGTGCCACCTGCGCTTTGACGACACCAACCCCGAGAAGGAAGAGCAGGAATACGTTGACTCCATCCGCGAGCTGGTGCGGTGGCTGGGCTACGACACGGGCTATGCCGACGTGCCCGGCCAGCCCGGCGTGGTGCAGCCGCACCTGTACTTCGCCAGCGACTATTTCGACTTCATGTACCGCGCCGCCGAGTACCTGATCGAAGCCGGCCACGCCTACGTGGACGAGCAAACGCCCGAGCAAATGCGCGCCAACCGGGGCGACTTCGGCACGCCTGGCGTCAACAGCCCCTGGCGCGACCGCAGCCCGGCCGAGAACCTGGCGCGCTTTCGCGAGATGCGCGATGGCCAGCACCCGGACGGCAGCATGGTGCTGCGCGCCAAGATCGACATGGCCAGCCCCAACATCAACATGCGCGACCCGGCCATCTACCGCATCCGCCGCGCCACGCACCACAACACGGGCGACAAATGGTGCATCTACCCCATGTACACCTTCGCCCACCCCATTGAGGATGCGCTGGAGCAAATCACCCACAGCTTTTGCACGCTGGAGTTTGAAGACCAGCGCCCGTTCTACGACTGGCTGCTTGAGCGCCTCTGTGAAGGCGGTCTGCTGCAAAGCCCCCCGCCGCGCCAGTACGAATTTGCGCGCCTGAACCTCACCCACGTCATCACCAGCAAGCGCCGCCTGCGCCAGTTGGTGGAAGAAGGCCATGTGGACGGTTGGGACGACCCGCGCATGCCCACCCTGGCCGGGCTGCGCCGGCGCGGCTACACGCCCGAGGCGCTCAAACTCTTTTGCGAGCGCTCGGGCATCTCCAAGGCCGGCGGCTGGATCGACTACTCCGCGCTGGAAGGCGCGCTGCGCGACGTGCTCGACCCCGTCGCCCCGCGCGCCCTGGCCGTGCTCGATCCGCTCAAGCTCGAACTCACCAACTGGGATGCGCTCTTTGGCGCGGGCCACCTGGAGCCTTGCCAGGCCCCGCTGAACCCGCACGACGAAGCCGCTGGCCAGCGCCAATTCACCCTCGGGCGCGAGAGCTGGATCGAGCGCGAAGACTTCATGGCCGTGCCCAGCAAAGGCTTTCGCCGCCTGTACCCGCCGCACACCGGCGGCGACGGCCAGCCCAAGGAAGGCAACCAAGTGCGCCTCAAATACGGCTACGTCGTGCAATGCACCGGCTTTGAGCAAGACGCCGATGGCCGCGTCACCAAAGTGCTGGCCGAAGTCATCCCCGACACCAAGAGCGGCACGCCCGGTGCGGACAGCGTCAAGGTCAAGGGCGTGATCGGCTGGGTGGGCGCGCACGACGGCGCAGCGGCCGAGTTCCGCCTGTACGAGCGCCTGTTCCAGGCCGAGCACCCCGGCCAGGCCGAGCTGGCCGAAGAGCTCAACCCGCACAGCCTGCACGTGGCCCACGGCTATGTGGAAGCCGGGCTGCGCCAGGCCTTGCAGGCCGAAGGCGCCGAGCCCCGGCCCTGGCAGTTCGAGCGCCTGGGCTACTTCGTGCGCGATCGCCACAGCCCGGCCGATGCGCCCGAGCTGGTGCTCAACCGCGCCTGCGGCCTCAAGGACGGCTGGAAGGCTTGAGAACCTGCCCAATCAGCAAGGACACGGGCCCATGGCGATTTATTGCATCGGTGACATCCAGGGCTGCGACAGCGCCCTGCAGCGGCTGCTGGATCAGGCCGGCTTTTCCCCCAGCCGCGACCATGTTTATCTGTTGGGCGATCTGGTCAACCGCGGCCCCGAATCGGCCGCCGTGCTGCGCCGCTGCATGGCCGCCGATGGGGCCATCTCGGCCATCCTCGGCAACCACGACCTGCACCTGCTGGCGCGGCACTACAAGGCGCGCAAGAAGAACAAGCGCGACACCCTGGGCCAGGTGCTCAAGGCCCCCGATGCCCAGGCCATGCTGCACTGGCTGCGCCACCAGCCGCTGGCGCGCTGGGTGGAGGGCCTGGATGCGCCGCTGCTGCTGGTGCACGCCGGCGTGCTGCCGCAGTGGACGGCCCGGCAGGCGCTGGCGCTGGCCGCCGAGGTCGAGGCCGTGCTGCGCGACGAGCCGCGCTGCATCGACTTCATGCACAGCATGTACGGCAACAGCCCCGATGTGTGGGACGATGCCCTGCAAGGCGCCGATCGGCTGCGCGCCATCGTCAACGCGCTGACGCGGCTGCGCTTTTGCACGCTGCGCGAGGGGCGCATGGATTTCAGCAGCAGCGAAAGCGCCGCCCACGCGCCCGAGGGCTGCGTGCCCTGGTTCGACGTGCCCTGGCGCGCCAGCGCCGACACCATGATTGCCTTTGGCCACTGGTCCACGCTGGGCCTGCAGGACCGCGACAACGTGCTGGCGCTGGACACCGGCTGCGTCTGGGGCGGCTGCCTGAGCGCCATGCGCTTTGGCGGCGCCAGCCTGGCGCAGCGCGAGCTGCTGCAGGTGCGCTGCGAGGCCGCGCAGACCCCGGGCTGAGCCAACCCCGGCCTGAGCCAACCCCGGCCAGCCGCGCTGCAAGGCGCTTGAAACAGGCCACAATGCCCCTATGTGCAGCCCACTTGCCCCTTGGGCTGCGTGAAGGAATGCCATGACCGACCAAACCAAACCCCTGTCCGTTGACGACCAGACCCCTGGCGAAGACACCCTGCCGCTGCTGCCGCTGCGCGATGTGGTCGTGTTCCCCGGCATGGTGGTGCCGCTGTTCGTCGGCCGGGCCAAGAGCATCAAGGCGCTGGAGCTGGCCATGGGCCAGCAGCGGCGCATCGTGCTGGTGTCGCAGAAATCGGCCTCGCTGGACGAGCCCAAGGCCGAGGACTTGTTCGAGATCGGCTGCACCGCAGCCATCGTGCAAATGCTCAAGCTGCCCGATGGCACCGTCAAGGTGCTGGTCGAGGGCCAGGAGCGCGTGCGCCTGCACAGCGTGACCGAGCGCGAGTCGCACTTCGAGGCCCAGGCCAGCGCGCTGCGCGCCGATGCGCCCCAGGCGCCGCAGCAGGAGCTCGAAGCCCTGCGCCGCGCCGTGATGCAGCAGTTCGAGCAGTACGCCAAGCTCAACAAGAAAATCCCGCAGGACATTGCCGCCTCCATCGCCGGCATCGACGACGCCAGCCGCCTGGCCGACACCATCATGGCGCACCTGCCGGCCAAGCTCGAGGCCAAGCAGGCCTTGCTTGAAACCCTGGACGTGGGCCAGCGCCTGGAGGCGCTGCTGCAGCAGCTCAACGCCGAGGTGGACATCCTGCAGATCGACAAGCGCATCCGCAGCCGCGTCAAGCGCCAGATGGAGAAGAACCAGCGCGACTTCTACCTCAACGAGCAGGTCAAGGCCATCCAGAAGGAGCTGGGCGAGGGCGAGGACGGCGCCGACATCGAGGAGCTGGAGAAGAAGCTCGACGACGCCAAGATGAGCGCCGAGGCGCGCAAGAAGGCCGAGGCCGAGCTGAAAAAGCTCAAGCTCATGTCGCCCATGTCGGCCGAGGCCTCGGTGGTGCGCAACTACCTGGACGTGCTCGCCGGCCTGCCCTGGTCCAAGAAGACCAAGATCAAGAAGAACCTGCAGCTGGCCGAGAAAATCCTCAACGAGGACCACTACGGGCTGGAGAAGGTCAAGGAGCGCATCCTGGAGCACCTGGCCGTGCAGCAGCGCGTGGACAAGGTCAAGTCGCCCATCCTCTGCCTGGTGGGCCCGCCCGGCGTGGGCAAGACCTCGCTGGGCCAGTCCATCGCCAAGGCCACGGGCCGCAAGTACGTGCGCATGGCCCTGGGCGGCATGCGCGACGAGGCGGAAATCCGCGGCCACCGCCGCACCTACATCGGCGCCATGCCCGGCAAGATCCTGCAAAACCTCAGCAAGGTCGGCACGCGCAACCCGCTGTTTTTGCTCGACGAGATCGACAAGCTCGGCGCTGATTTTCGCGGCGACCCCTCCAGCGCGCTGCTGGAAGTGCTCGACCCGGAGCAGAACAACAGCTTCTCCGACCACTACGCCGAGGTTGACTTCGACCTCTCGGACGTGATGTTCGTGGCCACCTCCAACAGCATGAACATCCCGCCGGCGCTGCTCGACCGCATGGAAGTCATCCGCCTCTCGGGCTACACCGAAGACGAGAAATTCCACATCGCCCAGCGCTACCTGCTGCCCAAGCAGGTCAAGAACAACGGCATCCAGCCCGGTGAGTTGGAGGTGAGCGAAGCCGCCATCCGTGACATCGTGCGCTACTACACGCGCGAGGCCGGCGTGCGCTCGCTCGAGCGCGAAATCTCGCGCATCTGCCGCAAGGCCGTCAAAGGCATCCAGCTCAAGCAGATGCAAGCGCCCGTGCAGGTCACGGCGCAGAACCTGGCCGAGTTCCTGGGCGTGCGCAAGTTCACCTACGGCCGCGCCGAGAAGGACGACCAGATCGGCCAGGTCGTGGGCCTGGCCTGGACCGAGGTCGGCGGCGACTTGCTGACCATCGAGGCCCAGACCATGCCCGGCAAGGGCCACGTCACGCGCACCGGCTCGCTGGGCGACGTGATGAAGGAATCGGTCGAGGCCGCGCGCACCGTGGTGCGCAGCCGCGCGCTGCAGCTGGGCATTGCGCCGCAGGTGTTCGAGAAAAAGGACATCCACATCCACGTGCCCGATGGCGCCACGCCCAAGGATGGCCCCAGCGCCGGCGCGGCCATGGCCACGGCCTTCGTCTCGGCGCTGACGGGCATCCCGGTGCGCGCCGACCTGGCCATGACCGGCGAGATCACGCTGCGCGGCGAGGTCACCATCATCGGCGGCCTGAAGGAAAAGCTGCTGGCCGCGCTGCGCGGCGGCATCAAGACGGTGCTGATCCCCGAGGAGAACGTCAAGGATCTGCAGGAGATCCCGGAGAACGTGAAGAACGGCCTGGAGATCATCCCCGTCAAATGGTTCGACCAGGTGCTGCAGCACGCCCTGGTGCGCCAGCCCGCGCCGCTGTCCGAGGACGAGGTGGCTGCAGCCGCCGCATTGCCGGCCACGGCCAGCGCGGCGGCCGAGCAGGGCGCGGCCGGCGGCGGGATGATCGACATCGTTTCGCACTGAGTGTCGGCTCTGCTTGCTTGCACAGGCCCGCATGGCAAGCCCTGCGGGCCTTTTGCTTTTGGTGTTTTGGGTTTTGGGTTTGGCGTTCTGCTCAAGGATGGCGCTTGGTGGCTGCGGCTTGTACGGGCGTTGAGTGACGAGGCCGGGAGGTGCGCCCGGCGAGACAAGAAAAGGCGGCCAAAGAAGGTGCCCCCACTGCCTGCGGCCCCGGCGCTGCGCTCGGCCCTTGGCTGGGCTGCTGCACTGCCGGCGCTGGCCGCCTGCTGGCTTTCAAGGCGTGTGCCTTGCCTTGTCCCACTGGCATAGTGCAAGCCCGGCCAGGATGCACAGCGCGGCGGCCAGGTGGTAGCGCATGAAGGGCTCGTTGAGGAAGACGATGCCCATCAGCCCGCCGCTCAAGGGGATGAGGTGCGTGAACACATCGGCGCGCGCTGCGCCCACGGCGGCCACGCCCCGGCTCCAGAACACATAGGCCAGCCAGGAGGGGAAGACCACCAGATAGGCCAGGCCCAGCGCCTGCGCCGCGCCCCAGGGCCAGCCGCCGCCGGGCTGCCAGGCCGCCAGCAGCGCGGGCCAGGCGGCGGGCAGCAGCGCCAGCGCCCCCAGCCAGGACGAGAGGGTGACGAAGCTCTCGCTGGACAGCGCCTTGGGCCGGATGCGCAAGAAGGTGCAGTACACCGCCCAGCTGAGCACCGCCGCCATGGCCCACAGGTCGCCGCGCGCCAGCGCCCCTTGCGCCAGCAGGCTGGGCAGATGGCCTTTGGAGAGAATCAGCAGCACGCCCAGCGTGCTCACGGCAATGCCCAGCAGCGCGCGCGGGCGCAGTGCATCGCCGAAGAACAGCCGGCCCAGCAGCATCACGATGCAGGGCGAGGCCGCCATGTAGATGGCGCTGCGCACGGAGGTCACAGTCTGCAAGGCCAGGTACAGCGTGACCGGGAAGGCAATCTGCCCCAGCGCCGCCAGAAAGGCCAGCCGCCCCCAATCGCTGGCGCTGCGCGGCCACTGGGCCAGCACGCGCCGCCCGAACACCAGGCTGAGCAGCAGCGCCGTGCCGGCCCAGCGCAGGGCCGAGAGCAGCATGGGGTCGATGCCGGCCACCAGCACCCGGCCCACGACGTAGTTGCCGCCCCAGAACACGGCGGCCAGCGAGAGCAAGAGGTAGTAGGGCATGGGCAGGCTTTCTCTGCGGGTTTCATACGGCAAGGCCGCCAGCATGCCGCCGCCCGCGCCGCCAAGCCAATGCCGAAAACCCGCAGGCGGCCCTGGCGCGGCCTTGGCGTGGCGGCAGGGGGCGGAGCCGGTTAGAGCGAATTCTTCTCGAACGTTGACAAATCCAAGCCTGGCCGCCGACTGGCATCGCCATCTCGCAAGCAACTCTGGTCATGCCCGCGAAGGAGGGCATCCAGCGCCAGCCTTGCGCACGAGCGGGGATTGGCCAACGGCAGCGTCGCCCCCGTCAGCGTCGCAACTGGACACCCGCCTTCGCGGGTGTGACGAGAACCAGTGGCGCTTGCAGGAAATGTCTTTATCAGAATCAAAACCGCTCTAGAAGTCGCAAAAAGGGCATGGCTACAATCGCGCTCTTGTCATTTTTGAAGGGATATGGATATGCCTGAGCAATCGCCAAGCCAAGCCGCGTGTGCCGCGCCCGGGGCTGTTTTTCACCCCCCCGCAGGCTGCGCTGGCCTGGTGCGGCGCATGGGCCGGGCGCTGGGCGGCTGGGCGCGTGGCCTGGGCCTGGTGGCCGTGCTGGGCCTGGCGGCCGCAGGCGTGCATGCGCAGCAGGTGCTGCGCGTGACGGCCATTCCCGATGAGTCGCCCACCGAGCTGGCGCGCAAGTTCGAGCCCCTGGGCCAGTACCTGCAGCAGGAGCTGGGCATGGCGGTGCAGTGGACGCCGGTGACCGATTACGCCGCTGCGGTGGAGACCCTGGCCCATCGCAAGGTGGACCTGGCCTGGTTTGGCGGCTTTACCTTCGTGCAGGCGCAGCAGCGCTCGCAGGGCAAGGCCGTGCCGCTGGTGCAGCGCCAGGAGGATGCGCAGTTCCGCTCGGTGTTCATCACGCGCGCCGGCAGCGGCATCGAGGCGCTGGCCGATCTCAAGGGTCGCACGCTGGCCTTTGGCTCGCAAAGCTCCACCTCCGGCCATCTGATGCCGCGCCACTACCTGCTGGCGCAGGGCATTAACCCCGATGCCGATCTCAAGCGCGTGAGCTTCTCCGGCGCGCACGATGCCACCATCGCCGCCGTGGCCAGCGGCAAGGTCGATGCCGGGGCGCTGAACATCTCGGTGTGGGAGAAGTTCGTCACCGAAGGCCGGGTCGATGCCAGCCAGGTGCGCGTCGTCTACACCACGCCCGCCTACCACGACTACAACTGGACGGTGCACGCCGACATGCCGGCCGAGCTGCAGGAAAAAATCCGCCAGGCCTTCCTCAAGCTTGATGCGGCCGACCCTGCGGGCCAGGCCATCTTGCAGCTGCAGCGCGCCACGCGCTTCATCCCCACCGAGGCGGCGAATTACGACGGCATCCGCGCCGCGGCGCAAAGCGCCGGCCTGCTGCGCTGAGCCGGCGCGCGAGGCCGCTTGCCACTGCCATGAGCGCCGCCGCCATGAGCACCGCCGCCGCCCCGCAGGCACCAGCAGCGCAGGCGCAGGCCCCGGCCCTGGCCTTGCGCGATGCCAGCATTGCGCCCGCTGGCGCGGCCCAGCCCTTGCTGCGCGGCCTGCAGCTGCAGATTGCGCCTGGCGAGCAGGTGGCCCTGATCGGCGCCAGCGGCTCGGGCAAGAGCACGCTGATGCTGGCGTTGGCCGGGGCCTGGCCGCTGCAGGCCGGCGCGCTGCACTGGCAGGGGCAAGACCCCTGGCGGCTGCCGCGCAGCCAGCGCCAGCGGCTGCGGCGCGAGCTGTTCTATGTCCCCCAGGTGCCGCCGCTGCCGCCGCGCCAGCGCGTGGTCACGGCGGTGCTGGCCGGACGCCTGCCGCACATGGGGCTGGCCGCCAGCCTGCGCACGCTGTGGCACCCGCGCCGGGCCGATGCGCAATGGGCGCAGCAGGCGCTGCTGGCGCTGGATCTGCCCGACAAGCTCTGGCAGCGCGTGGATCGGCTCTCCGGCGGCGAGCGCCAGCGCGTCGGGCTGGCGCGCCTGCTGGCATCGCAGGCGCGCTGCTGGCTGGTCGATGAGCCGCTCTCGGCGCTCGACCCCAGCCGCGCGCAGCAGGTCATGCAGGTGCTGCGGCAGACGGCCCGCCAGCGTGGCAATACGCTGCTGTGCAGCCTGCACCAGGTGGAGGCGGCGCGGCGCTTTGCGCGCGTGCTGGCCCTCAAGGACGGGGTCATTGCCTACGATGGCCCAGGCAGCGGCCTGAGCGATGCGCTGCTGCTGCAACTCTATGGCCGCACGGCGCTGGACGATGCCCCGGCCGACGTGCAAGTCGATGTGCAGGCCCAAGCCGCGCCCTCGCCTGCATCCGTCTGGGCCGGCCCTGCGCACTGTGGCTGAGCCAGTACAAGGCCCCGCGATGACTGAGCAGGCCCACACCACCGCCCGCGCTGCCCAGGCCGCGCCCCGTGGCGCATCCTCGGTCGCAGCCGATGCCGGGCGCGACCCGGCCTGGCTGCGGCGCTGGGCTGCGCTGCTGCTGGCGCTGGCCGTGCTCTGGCCCGTGCTGCGGCTGACGGAATTTCGGCCCTGGCAGATGCTGGATGCGCACAGCCTGCAGGCCACGGCCAGCTTTTTGGCCAGCTTCGTGCCGCCGCGCCACGATTGGGCGTTTGTCTGGCTGCTGGCCAAGGAGGCCTGGCGCACCATCGCCATTGCCACGGCGGGCCTGGCGCTGGCCTGGCTCATCGGCGCGCCGCTGGCGCTGCTGGCCAGCGCCAGCCTGTCCATTAGCGCCAGCGAGGGCGCGGGCCGCATGGCCGCGCTGCCGCGGCTGCTGCGCCAGCTGCTGCGCTGGCTGCTGGTGGCCCTGCGCTCCATCCCCGAGCTGGTCTACGCCCTGCTGTTGGTGCGCGTGACCGGGCTGGGGCCTACGGCCGGCGTGCTGGCCATCGCCATTGCCTACGGCGGCATGCTGGGCAAGGTCTATGCGGAAATCCTGGAAAGCGCCGACCCGGCCCCGACCCAGGCGCTGCTGCGCGCCGGCTGCGGGCGCCTGCAGGCGTTTTTCTGCGGCACGCTGCCGCAATGCGCGCAGGAGCTGGCCGGCTACACCGTCTACCGCTGGGAGTGCGCCGTGCGCTCGTCCGTGGTGCTGGGCTTTGTCGGCGCCGGCGGCCTGGGCCAGTTGCTCGACAGCGCCGCCAAGATGTTTGCCGGCAACGAGGTCAGCGCCACGCTGCTGGTGTTCATTGGGCTGGTCTGGCTCAGCGACGGCCTGAGCGCCTGGCTGCGGCGGCGGCTGGCTTGAATCGGGGCAGGCGCATGGGCTTTGCATCCAGACCACATGACGACGCAGCCGCGCCGGGCCAGACTGGCCCTGAGCTGCCGCTGCCGCCCCGGCCGCGGCGCAGCCTGTGGACGATCCTGGCGCTGCTGGCCCTGGCAGCCCTGGTCGTGGCCAGCTTTGTGACGCTGGATTTGCAGTGGCGCGACCTGTTCTCGGCGCAGGGCCTGGGCGCGATGGGGCAATTTGTGCGCGGCTTCTTCCCGCCCGAGACTGAGCCGGGCTTCTTGCAGGCCACGGCGCGCGCCGCGCTGGAGACGCTGGCCATGTCCCTCTTGGGCACGGCCCTGGCCGCAGTGGGCGGGCTGGCCCTGGCGCTGCTGGCCAGCGCCGCGCCCGCCCAGGCTCGCGGCCAGCGCGGCTGGCGCGGCGGGCGCACGGCCCTGCGCGGCCTGGCCCTGGCGATCTTGAACCTATTGCGCGCCGTGCCCGAGCTGATCTGGGCCGTGCTGCTGCTCGTTGCCGCCGGCCTGGGGCCCATGGCCGGCACGCTGGCGCTGGCCCTGCACACCAGCGGCGTGCTCGGGCGGTTGTTTGCGCAAAGCCTGGAGAGCGCCGCCCCGGAAGTGGCGCAGGCCCTGCGCCTGCGCGGCGCGGGCGCGCTGCAAACCTTTGCCTGGGCGACCTGGCCGCAGATCGCGCCGCAGCTGCTGTCCTACACCCTGTACCGCTGGGAGAACAACATCCGCGCCGCCGCCGTGCTGGGCATCGTCGGCGCGGGCGGCCTGGGGCAAATGCTCAGCTACCACCTGGGGCTGTTTCACATGCGCGAGACCGGCACCGTGCTGCTGGCCATGCTGCTGCTGGTGGCCCTGGTCGATGGCAGCTCCTTTGCCATCCGCCGCGTGATGGCGCGCTGACATGCCAAGGCGCTGATGCGCCAGCGGCGGCGGCCTGCGCTGCGGGCCGCGCACAGGCACTCAGCAAACCTGTGAAAAGGCCATTCAGGTCTGCGTCAGGTGCCGTGCCAGGGCCTTGCGAAATGGTTGCACGGCCTGGGCCATGCGCAGCGCGCCGCCGCGCAGCCACTGGGCCGGAGCGGCATCGTTGGTGTAGAGCCGGGCGATGGCATTGGTGGCCTGGTACAGCGGCCAGGTGGCGGTGCGGTGGCGGCGCTCGTAGGCCTGCAGGAACTCCTGATCGGCCAGATCGCGGTTGCGGCGCTTGGCCAGCCACAGCTGCTCGGCCAGGCGCTGCTGGCTTTGCAGGCCGAAGTTGAAGCCGTGCGCGGTGATGGGGTGCATGCCCACGGCCGCATCGCCAATCAGCGCAAAGCGCGGCGCGACAAAGCGCTGCGCGTACACGCCCACCAGCGGGTAGGTGTGCGGCTCGCCCTCCTTGTGCATCGCGCCCAGGCGGTGCGCAAAGCGCCGCGTGATGCTGGCCGAGAAGGCCGCATCGTCCAGCGCCAGCTCGGCCTGCATGGCCTCGGGCGTCAGCGTCAGCACCACATTGCTGCGCTGGCCGTTGAGCGGCAGCAGCGCCAGCGTCTGGCCCTGGTCGAACCATTGCCAGGCCACGTGCTGGTGCGGCAGCTCGTGGCTGAAGCGGCACACCATCATGGTGCGCGCGAAATCGTGCGTGGCCGCGGCAATGCCCATCATGCGGCGGGTCTGCGAAAAGCGGCTGTCGGCGGCCACCACCAGGCGCGCCGTCAGGCTGCGGCCATCGTCGAGCTGCAGCGTCTGGCGCTCGGCCCCGCAGCGCAGGCCGCTCACGCCCACGCCGCCGATCAGTTGCACATCGCTGCGCGCCTGCACGGCCTCGAACAAGGCCTTGCGGATCAGGTGGTTGGGCACGAAGTAGCCCAGCTGCGCCACGCCCGCGATCTGCGCGTCGATGCGCAGCGCAAACAGCGATGGGCCGTTGAAGACCTGGGCATCGCGCAGGGCGCTGACCTGCGCCGGGTCGATGCGTTGCCAGACGCCCAGCTCCTGCAGGATGCGCTGCGAGGCGTGGGTCAGGGCGATCTCGCGGCCATCGAAGGCCGGCTCGGCCAGGGCCGTCAGCGGCTGGCGATCGAGCACGGCCAGGCGCAGGCCGCTGCCCTGCATGGATTGGGCGAAGGCCAGGCCCACCGGGCCGGCCCCTACGATGGCGATGTCAACGTCAACGTGCATGGGCGAGTGCGGGTGTGAGAACAGGGTGTTTGGGCGTGCGGCCGGCGCGCGCTGCTGCGCATGATAGCGGCGCGGCGGCCATGCAAAAGCCCCGGGCCGCCGTGCAGGGTGCAGGCAGGCCAGGGGCCGGTTGCGCCGCGCGCGCCGCCGAGCGGCCGCGCTCAGCTCAGTTGTACCAGCGCTGCGGATCGCGCGTGTAGTGGTGGCTGCTGGGCGGGGCGGGCATGCGCTCGTAGGTGGTCAGCACGCCGCGCTGCTGCCAGGTCATCAGCACCGGCTTGCCGCGCTGCGCCATGGCCGTGCCAAGCAGGTTTTCGCGGAACAGGCCGCCGCCGCGTACGCTGCCGGTGATGCGCACATCATTGCCGCCGCGCACGCGCGCCTCGCAAAAGCGCGGGTCGGTGTGGGCATCGCAGCGCTGCAGCGCATTGGCCTGCAGCTGGCTGTCCGAAGGCGCGCGCGCAGGCTTGCGCGCCAGTGCGGGCTGGCTCCAGGCCGCGCACAGCAGCGCGCCCAGCAACAGACCAGCGGCCGAGCGGGCCAGGGGGTGCGATGGTGTTTTTGACATAGGTGTTCCTCCTTGGGTGCGGGATTGCTCTCATGCTCGTGCCGGGCATTCTAGTGGCGCAGCCTTGCAATGGCGATACAAATTCAAACAATTGTCTTGTGCTGGCATCAAGGTCTTTGAATTGGCCCTGGTGCCAACGGGCCTGGCCCCCGCCTTGAAAAGCCTGCGCGCGGCCTCAGATGGCCACGGTCGTGGCGCGCGCTGCGCGCTGCCGCCCTTTTTTCTATTTCTTCCCCATCGATTCCTTGTGACGCCATGAGCACGAAAAAACATGCTTTCCAGGCCGAGGTGGCCCAGGTGCTGCACCTGGTGACGCACTCGCTGTACTCGAACCCCGAGATCTTCCTGCGCGAGCTGATCTCCAACGCCGCCGATGCCTGCGACAAGCTGCGCTTCGAGGCCCTGAACGACAGCGCGCTGTACGAGGGCGATGCCGAGCTGCGTGTGCGCATCCACTTCGATGAGCAGGCCAAGACCCTGACCATTGAAGACAACGGCATCGGCATGAGCCTGCAGGAGGCTATCGACAACCTGGGCACCATCGCCAAGAGCGGCACGCGCGACTTTGCCAGCCGCCTCAGCGGCGATGCGCAGGCCGATGCGCAGCTCATCGGCCAGTTTGGCGTGGGCTTTTACTCGGCCTTCATCGTGGCCGAGCAGGTGGTGGTGCAAACGCGCCGCGCCGGCCTGCCCGCCAGTGAGGGCGTGCGCTGGAGCAGCCAGGGCACGGGCGACTTCGAGGTCCAGACCATCGAGCGCGCCCAGCGCGGCGCCAGCATCACCTTGCACCTGCGCGACAGCGCCAGCGAATTCCTCAACGGCTGGAAGCTGCGCTCGCTCATCAACAAATACTCCGACCACATCAGCCTGCCCGTGCAAATGCAGCAGGAGCAATGGCAGGAGGCCGAGCAGGAAGGCCAGCCCGGCGCCATGGTCAAGACCGGCGAATGGGAGACCGTCAACCAGGCCAGCGCGCTGTGGGCGCGGCCCAAGAAGGACATCAGCGCCGAGCAGTACATCGAGTTCTACAAAAACCTCAGCCACGACTTCGAGGAGCCGCTGGCCTGGAGCCACAACAAGGTTGAAGGTGCGACCGAATACACCCAGCTGCTGTACCTGCCGGCCAAGGCCCCGCACGACCTGTGGAACCGCGACAAGCAGGCCGGCCTGAAGCTCTACGTCAAGCGCGTCTTCATCATGAACGAGGCCGATGCGCTGCTGCCGTCCTACCTGCGCTTTGTCAGCGGCGTGATCGACGCGGCCGATCTGCCGCTGAACGTCAGCCGTGAAATCCTGCAGGAAAGCCGCGACGTGCGCGCCATCCGCGACGGCAACACGCGCCGCGTGCTGGGCATGCTCGAAAGCCTGGCCGAGGAGGATGCAGCCGCAGCGCCCGCGCAGCCCACGGATCAGGCAAATCAGGCCGAGCAGGCCGGTGACGTGACCGACGTGGTCGATAAGAACGCCCCGGCCGCCGATGCCGCCCAGCCGCAGGGCGAAGGCAAGTACGCGCGCTTTTACGCCCAGTTTGGCGCCGTGCTCAAGGAGGGTCTGGGCGAAGACTTCGCGCACCGCGAACGCATCGCCCGCCTGCTGCGCTACGCCTCGACCCACAGCGACAGCCCCAGCGTCGGCCTGGCCGACTACAAGGCGCGCATGAAGGACGGGCAAAAGGCCATCTACTACATCACCGCCGACAGCCTGGCCGCCGCCAAGAGCAGCCCGCAGCTGGAGCTGTTCCGCAAAAAAGGCATCGAAGTGCTGTTCATGACCGATCGCGTCGATGAATGGGCCATGGGCTTTGTGCACGAGTTCGACGGCACGCCGCTGCAATCCATCGCCAAAGGCGCGGTGGATCTGGGCGAGCTGCAGGACGAAGCCGAACGCCAGGCCGCCCAGGCCGCGGCCGAGCAATACCAGCCCCTGGTCGAGCGCCTCAAGGCCGTGCTCAAGGGCAAGGCCGAGGACGTGCGCGTGACCACCCGCCTGGTCGATTCGCCCGCCTGCCTGGTCGTGCAGGACGGCCAGATCAGCAACCAGTTCGCGCGCCTGCTCAAGCAGGCCGGCCAGGCCCTGCCCGAAACCCTGCCGGTGCTGGAAGTCAACCCCAGCCACGCGCTGGTGCAGCGCCTGCAGGCCGCGCAGGACGCCCAGGCCGAAGGCGGCGACTTCGACGACCTGGCGCACGTGCTGTTCGACCAGGCCCTGCTGGCCGAAGGCGGCCTGCCAGACGACCCGGCCGCCTACGTGCAGCGCATCCACCGCCTGCTGCTGGCCCCTGCGGGCTGAGTAGTAGAGCCCCCTTTTCTGCCTGCTGCCCCGGCACGCAGGCAGTGGGGGGCGCCTTCTTTTGCCTCCTTTTCCTGGCGAGACAAGAAAAGGAGGTGCGCTGCCGGGCGCACATCCCGGCCTCGGCACTCAAAGCCGGCGCAGTCGGCTGTGGCAAGGGCGCGGCCAGGCCCTTGCCAGGCCCTTGCCAGGCTCCTGCCAGCCCTTGGCGCCACAGCCATCGTGTGACAATCGCGCCCCATGAGTCCACAGCAGTACGTCGCGCACAAGGCCGCCGCATCGGGCAGCAGCTTTTACTACGCGTTCCGTTTTCTCCCGGCGCCGCGCCGCGCGGCCATCACGGCGTTCTATGCCTTCTGCCGCGAAGTGGACGACGTGGTCGATGAAGTCAGCGACGCGGGCGTGGCCGCCAGCAAGCTGGCCTGGTGGCGCTCCGAAGTGGCCAATGCCTACGCCGGCCGGCCCAGCCACCCGGTCATGCAGGCGCTGATGCCCGCCGCGCAGGACTGGGGCATCGAGGCTGCGCACCTGCTGGCCATCATCGAAGGCTGCGAGATGGACCTGCAGCAAACCCGTTACCTGGACTTTGTCGGCCTGCAGCGCTACTGCCACCTGGTGGCCGGCGTGGTGGGCGAGGTCGCCGCGCGCATCTTCGGCCAGACCCAGGCGCAGACCACGCAGTACGCGCACACCCTGGGCCTGGCCTTTCAGCTGACCAACATCATCCGCGACGTGGGCGAGGACGCCATGCGCGGGCGCATCTACCTGCCCGTGGCCGAGCTGCAGCAGTTCGAGGTGCGCGCGCACGAAATCACCCAGCGCAGCTACTCGGAGCGCTTTGCCGCGCTGATGCGCTTTCAGGCCGAGCGCGCGCACCGCCTCTACGACCAGGCGCTGGCGCTGCTGCCCGAGCAGGACCGGCGCAGCCAAAAGCCCGGGCTGATGATGGCGCACATCTACCGCACCCTGCTGCGCGAGATCGAGCGCGACCAGTTCCAGGTGCTGCACCAGCGCATCCAGCTCACCCCGCTGCGCAAGCTCTGGCTGGCCTGGCAGGTGCAGGCGCTGGGGCGCATGCCGCGCTGAGCCGCGCGCGCCGGGCACAGGCAGGGCGGGGCCAATGGCAGGGGCAGCAGCACGGGCCAGCACGCACGCGATGCCGGCCGCGCAGGCCGGGCCGCTGGCAGGGCTGCGCCTGGCCGTGGTCGGCGCGGGCTGGGCCGGGCTGGCCGCCGCC
>NZ_NSJB01000005.1 GCF_002285265.1 Vandammella animalimorsus | reverse complement strand
TCCCGAACAGGACAGTGAAACGGACCAGCGCCAATGATAGTGCGGATTCCCGTGTGAAAGTAGGTCATCGTCAGGCTCTTATCCCCAAAACCCCCCTCTTCCAAATTCGGAAGTGGGGGGTTTGTTTCTGTTTGCATGGTGGTGCCGTATTTCCCATGTTGCATGGGCTGTCGATCCACTATCATTGCGTCTCTTGAACTCATTGGCGTTGAACCCATTGGTGTTGGGTTGCCGCTAGTTATGGAAACTCCACCTGAAGTTGTGCTGCGCATGGCCAGTGATGAACGGGATTGGGAGTCTGTGCGTGAGCTGTTTTTGGAGTATGCGCAGGGCCTGTCCGTGGATTTGGCTTTTCAGGACTTCGATGCCGAGCTGGCGTCGCTGCCTGAGCGGTATGCACAGCCTGCCGGCTGTGTGGTGTTGGCCTTCATCGATGGCGTGCTGGCTGGATGCTGTGCCATGCGCGGGCTCGAATGCCCGGATTACCCTGATGCCAGTGAGATGAAGCGCTTGTATGTGCGCAGATTATTCCGTGGCTTTGGCCTGGGGCGTTTGCTTGCGCAGGCCGTGATGGAGCAGGCGGCCTTGGCGGGCTATGGCTGCATTCTGCTGGATACCCTCGATGAGATGGATGCGGCGCGCGCGCTCTACGAGGACTTGGGTTTTGAGGAAATTGAGCCCTATTACTACAACCCTCATCCCCAGGCATTTTTCCTTCGGGCCAGTCTGGTTTGATGGCTTTTCAGGTCGCTTGTGAATGGCCCCAGCCAAGATGAGTGCGGTAGCGACGCCGCAAGCTGTTTCAATTCGCGTGCCTGCTTGCCCTGCGCAGAGGTTTTGAACAGGTTTTCAGGGCTTTGCGCGCCGGGGCATTTGTTCTACAGCCGCATGAGGGTGCGAGATGGGGCTGCCATCCATCCTCCAAAGTGGCAGCTCTGGTGGGCTGTGGATTGAGGTTGTTGCCGCGATGAAAGATCCCAGCAGGCAGAGGAGCGGATCGCTTGGGCCTGCCGGCGTGAGCGTAGGCGCCTGGCATGCGAGGCCCCATCAGAAATGGATTGAGTTATGCAGAGATCCCGTGCCGCCTCTTCGACGGCCATGCTGCCCAGTGAGCGCCGAACAAGCTTGGTGCTTGCCGGAATTTTCGTGCTGCGCATGCTGGGCTTGTTTCTGGTCTTGCCGGTGTTTACCTTGGCCGCTGCCGATTACCAAGGCGGGGACGATCCTCGGCTGATCGGCTTGGCGATGGGGATTTATGGCCTGACCCAGGCACTGTTGCAGTGGCCCCTGGGCATGGCTTCGGACCGTTGGGGACGCAAGCGCGTGATTGCCATGGGTTTGCTGGTGTTTGTGCTGGGCAGCGTCTGGGCGGCGCTGAGCCATTCGGTCTGGGGCCTGGTGGCGGGGCGGGCTCTGCAAGGGGCGGGGGCCATCTCGGCGGCCATGACGGCGCTGCTGGCGGATGCAACCCGTGAGGTCGTGCGCACCAAGGCCATGGCCTTGATCGGCATCAGCATTGGGGCCAGTTTCTCCCTGGCCTTGATCCTCGGGCCTTTGCTCGGGTCAAAACTGGGTCTTAGCGGCCTGTTCTGGTTGATGGCGCTGCTGGCGGGCGTCGCGTTGCTGGTGGTGCTCGGGCTGCTGCCTCAACCCAAAGGCCAGCAGGATGAACCGATGCAGCATGCTCACCTGCCGGCCAATGCCACAGAGCCTGCTGCGCAGACGGGGGGCTGGGCACTGTGGCGCTTGAATCTTGGGGTTTTTGTGCTGCATCTGCTGCAAATGGCCATGTGGAGCGGCGTGCCTTTGCTGCTGCAGGATGCAGGCCTGGCCAGCGCCGCGCATTGGCAGCTGTATCTGCCGGCCGTGCTCTTGTCGGTGCTGTGCTTTGGGGCCGTGTTTTCCCTGGAGCGCCGCGGTCGCCTGCAGTTGGCGATGCGCTTGGCCATGGGGCTGATCCTGGCCGCGCAACTGGCGCTGGCGATTTTCAGCCACAGCAATCAGCAGCCACTGGCGGGCCAGGCCGCGCTGTGGTTTCTGGGCGCGGTGCTGTTTGTGTTCTTTTGCGGCTTCAACGCCCTGGAGGCCATGCAGCCCAGCCTGGTGTCGCGTCTGGCCCCGGTGGCGCGGCGAGGTTCTGCCATGGGCATGTACAGCACCCTGCAATCGCTGGGCCTGTTTGCCGGCGGCGTGTTGGGTGGGGCGCTGGTGGCCCATTGGGCAGAGGCCGGGCTGTTCGCGGCCACCGCGCTGATTGCCGCTGCCTGGTGTGCGCTGACGCTTTGGTGTGAGCGCGCGACGCAGCAGACCGACGCGCCGCTTTCGAACAAGAGCCCTCAGCCGTAGCGCTGCTCCAGCGCGTCCCAGGCGGGCTTGCCGACCAGGCGCTGGCGTTCGGCGAAGGAGGCGACCAGGCCGCTGGATTCGAGCAGCTGCTTGTCGCGGCGCAGCGCGCCCAGGGCGTTTTGCATGCCGGTGAGCGCGCCTTGCAGCGCGGCGTTGGCGTAGAGCACGATGCCGTAGCCCAGCGCTGCCAGTTCGTCGGCGCCAACGATGGGGGTTTTGCCGCCGATGACCATGTTCATCAATTGCGGCACGGGCAGCAGGCCGGGCAGGGCGCGGATGTGCTCGGCGCTGGTGACGGCTTCGACGAACAGCAGATCGGCCCCGGCCTCGGCAAAGCGCTGGGCGCGCTCGACGGCGGCCTCGAAGCCGTGCACGGCGGCGGCGTCGGTGCGGGCCATGATGAGCAGGTCGGCGTCGCGCCGGGCATCGGCGGCGGCCTTGATCTTGCCCACGGCCTCCTCGGTGCTGATGACCTGCTTGCCGCTGAAGTGCCCGCAGCGCTTGGGCGCGAGCTGGTCTTCGAGCTGGATGCAGTCGGCCCCGGCGCGCTCGAGCGTGCGCACGCTGTGATAGACGTTGAGGGCGTTGCCAAAGCCGGTGTCGGCATCGACGATCAGCGGCAGGGCCACGGCGTCGCGGATGCGGGCGGTGTGTTCGGCGATTTCGTGCAGGCCCATGAAGCCCTGGTCGGGCAGGCCCAGCCACATGTTGGTCACGCCCGCGCCGGTGACGTAAATGGCCTCGAAGCCCAGGTCTTCGACGACCTTGGCCGACAAGGCATTGAAGGCGCCGGGCACGAGAGCGCCGCGGCGGGCCTGGATGAGGGCGCGCAGTTGTTGGCGCGGGCTGGGCGGGTTGGCGGACATGGCGGAATTCCTTTGCAAAAGGGCGTGCGCGCTGGCGCACGCGGAGAAATGAGGGGATAAAAAAGCCGGGTTTAG
Source organism: Vandammella animalimorsus (assembly GCF_002285265.1). GTDB lineage: Bacteria > Pseudomonadota > Gammaproteobacteria > Burkholderiales > Burkholderiaceae_C > Lampropedia. The sequence goes on along the minus strand of NZ_NSJB01000005.1, from coordinate 127,252 downwards.
AGCGTGTTCTGCTTGAGCGTTGACAAATCCAAGACCTGGCTGCTGACTGGCATCGCCATCTCGCAAGCAGCTCTGGTCATGCCCGCGAAAGCGGGCATCCAGCGCCACCCTTGCGCACGGGAGGGGATTGGCAAACGGCAGCACCGTCTGTCCGCGTCGCGACTGGACACCCGCCTTCGCGGGTGTGACGAGAACGAGAGAAGGCGGCGCTTGCAGGAAATGTCTTCATCAGAATCGAAACTGCTCCAGGGTTCAGCGCAGCGTGTCGGCCGGCACGTGCACCCAGCCGCTCATCAGCACCCGGGCGCTGCGGCTCATCACGGCTTTTTTCACCGTCCATGGGCCGCTGGCGTTTTCCACCGCTGCGCCCACGCGCAAGCTGCCCGAGGGGTGGCCAAAGCACACGCTCTCGCGCGGCCCGCCGCCAGCGGCGCGGTTCACCAGCGTGCCCGGCACGGCGGCGGCAGTGGCAATCGCCACCGAGGCCGTGCCCATCATGGCGTGATGCAGCTTGCCCATGGACAGCGCCCGCACCCGCAGGTCGATGTCGGCAGCATGAATGGTCTTGCCGCTGGAGGCGGTGTAGTCCGCGGGCGGGGCGACGAAGGCCACTTTTGGCGTGTGCTGGCGCTGGGCGGCTTCTTCCGGGCGTTGGATCAGGCCCATGCGCAGTGCGCCGGCGGTGCGGATGGCTTCGAACATGGCCAGCTTTTGCGCATCGGCGTTGATGTCCTTTTGCAGCTCGCTGCCGGAAAGGCCAATGTCGGCGGCGTTGACGAACACGGTGGGGATGCCCGCGCTGATGAGCGTGGCTTCCAGTTGGCCGACGCCGGGTACATCCAGGGTATCGACGACGTTGCCGGTGGGGAACATCGCCCCGCCATCATCGCCCTCGTCGGACGGGTCGATGAATTCCAGCACGATTTCCGCCGCCGGAAAGGCCACGCCGTCGAGCATGAAGTCGCCGCCTTCCACCACCTGCCCGCCCTGCACCGGCACGCGGGCGAGGATGGTTTTGCCGATGTTGGCCTGCCAGATGCGCACTTCCACCAGGCCATCTCGCAGCCGCTCGGCCGCAATCATGCCGTTGGCAATGGCAAACGGCCCGACGGCGCTGGAGAGGTTGCCGCAGTTGCCGCTCCAATCGACCAGGGCCTCGCCAATGGCGACCTGGCCGTAGAGGTAGTCCACATCGTGGCCGGGCCGGGTCGATGGCGAGATGATGACGCACTTGCTGGTGCTGGAGCTGGCCCCGCCCATGCCGTCGATGTGCTGGGCGTAGGGGTCGGGCGAGCCGATCACGCGCATCAGCAGCGCATCGCGCGCCGCGCCGGGCTGCTGCGCCTGGGGCGGCAAATCCGCAAGACGGAAGAACACGCCCTTGCTGGTGCCGCCGCGCATGTAGGTGGCGGGGATGCGGAGTGCGGGCCTTGGGTGCATGGGCAAATCCTTGTGGGCAAGAGGGCAGAGCGAACAACGAATGGGGGCAATGACAGTCAGTCATCCACGCCAGGGCGCAGCGGCGGCAGGGTCACGCTGCCATCGGCGTTGCGGATGTTGTGCAGCAGGCGCTCATCGCTGGCCTGGCCGCTGTGGCTGTCGTATTGCAGCGCCAGGGCCATGTCCTCGCGGCAATTGCCATGGCGCTGGGCCACAGCCTGGGGCGAGCAGAGCAAGACCTGGGCGTGCAAGCGACGGATGTCCGCAGGCTCGGGCGCCATTCGCCAGACCACCGGGGTGATGGCGTTCAGGGCCGCGCCCTGCAGATGCATATCCAGATAGCGCCGGGTGTGCGCCAGGATCGCGGCCTGCAGCTGCTTGTAGTAATCCGTGTAGGGGATCACGCGCAGCCGGGCCGGCTCGGGCGGCAGTGGGGTATCGGGCCTGAGCGAGAGGGCATACAGCGGCGCATCCGGGCGGTTGGGCGCCTGGGTTTCCCAATCCAGGTGCCCGGGCGTCGCGGCCGGGCTGGCCCCCGACTGGCGCAGGTACAGCTCCCAATGCGGCCGCCCCCAGTCCGTGCCCGCAGCCGCCTGGGCCCAGGCCTGCCAGTACGCCTGGGCGCAAGCGCCCACACGGGCCAGCGCGGCGCGGGTATCGCCTTGGATGTCCAGCTCTACCAGCGGCGCAGGGCCGCTGCCGCCTGAGACCATGCCCAGCATCGGCAGCCCGCAGCCGCGCAAGGCGGCCACGCTGGTGTTGAAGATGGCCGCCTTGTAATGGCCGCTGTCGTAGGCGTGCTGCAGGATCTGGCGGCAGCGCTGCGGCTCGCAGATGCTCAGGTCGCGGTGGCTCAGCTTGACGCGGAAGTTGGCGTCATCGCGCGCGGCCAGGATGATTTCATAGCCCTGCAAATCCCCGCGCCGGCCGGCCTTGTACAGCCGGAACTGGCCCGGCCAGGTAGCCTCGGCCAGGGCCAGCGTTTGCTGCGTGGCCTCATCCAGCGCGCGCGGGTTGTGGCAGGCTGCCAGCGGTAGGCAGGCCAGCAGGCCTGCCAGGCTGCGCAGTAGTGCAGCGCGCTGGCAGCGCGTCATTTCGCCTCCAGCTTGGCGGCCGAGATGGTTTGGGCCCATTTGGCGGTTTCGCTCTGGATGAGGCGGGCGAAGTCCTCGGGCGAGCCGCCGCCGACCTGGCCGGCCGTCTCCTCGAACGCGGCGATCACATCGGGCTGCTGGAGCACGCGGTTGGCCGCGGCATTGATCTTGTCCACGATGTCGCGCGGCACGCCTGCCGGGGCGATGATGCCCTGCCAGTTGGTGGACTCAAAACCCGCCAGGCCCGATTCGGCCAGCGTGGGCACATCGGGCAGCAGCGGCAGGCGCTGGGCGCTGGTGACGGCCAACGGGCGCACCTTGCCCGACTTGATCGCTGGCATGGCCGCATAGCCCATCTCGAACATCATCGGGATGTGCCCGGCCATCAAATCGGCCGCAGCCGGTGCGCCACCCTTGTAGGGCACGTGCGAGAGCTTGATGCCCGCCTGGTGGGCAAACAGCTCGCCCGAGAGGTGGTGCGCCCCGCCCATGCCGGAGGAGCCGAAGCTGATGCCGCCCGGGTCTTTCTTGGCCAGCGCAATCAGCTCCTGCACCGTCTGGGCGGGCACGCCCTGGTGGACGTTGAGAACCAGCGGCGCCTGCTCGATCAGCACGATGGGCGCCAGATCGCTCTTGACCTGATAAGGCACGGTCTTGGGCGTCAGCGTGGGGTTGACCGCCAGTGGCGCCAGGTGGCCGCTGCCAATGGTGTAGCCATCGGGCTTGGCCTTGGCGATGTGCGCCGTGCCGATGACGCCGCCTGCGCCGGCCTTGTTCTCGATGACGATGGTTGCGCCCAGCTCCTTCTCCAGCTTGCTGGCGATCAGGCGCATGCGCGTGTCGGCAAAGCCGCCTGCCGAATAGGGCACGATGAAGGTGATGGGCTTGGCAGGCCAGGCCGGCTCTGCCTGGGCGGCGGCGGAAAAAGCCGTCGCCCCGGCCAGGGCCCAGGTGCACAGCGCGGCCAGGCGCAAGGAAAAGCGTCGCATGTTCATGACTCCAGATGAGATGGTGGTGGCAAAGCGCGTGTTATGCCACGTTGGCGGCCGCTGTGGCGTCAACTGGGCGGCTGCCCGCCTGCGCCAGAAAGTCCTGCGCAAAGCGTTGCAGCACGCCGCCGGCTTCGTAGATCTGAACTTCCTCGTCCGAGTCCAGGCGGCACAGCACGGTGGTCTGGCTCTGGCTGCCGTCCTGGCGGTGGATGCGCAGCGTCAGGCGCGCGCCGGGGTGGCGGCCGCCGATGACGTCGAAGGTTTCCGTGCCGTCCAGCGCCAGGGTGTGGCGGCTCTGGCCGGGCAAAAATTGCAGCGGCAGCACGCCCATGCCGATGAGGTTGGTGCGGTGGATGCGCTCGAAGCCTTCGGCCACGATGGCTTCGACCCCGGCCAGGCGCACGCCCTTGGCGGCCCAGTCGCGCGAGCTGCCCTGGCCGTAGTCGGCCCCGGCGATGACGATGAGCGGCTGGCCGCGTTGCATGTAGGTTTCGATGGCCTCCCACATGCGCATGACCTGGCCTTCTGGCTCCACGCGCGCCAGCGAGCCTTGGCGCACGCTGCCGTCGGGGTTTTTCACCATTTCGTTGAACAGCTTGGGGTTGGCGAAGGTGGCGCGCTGGGCGGTGAGGTGGTCGCCGCGGTGGGTGGCGTAGCTGTTGAAATCCTCCTCGGGCAGGCCCATGCGCGCCAGGTAGTCGCCCGCGGCCGAGTCGCGCAAGATGGCGTTGGAGGGCGAGAGGTGGTCGGTGGTGATGTTGTCGGGCAGGATGGCCAGCGGCCGCATGCCGCGCAGCGTCCGCTCGCCCGCCAACGCGCCAGACCAGTAGGGCGGGCAGCGGATGTAGGTGCTTTGCGGCCGCCAGTCGTACAGCGGGCGGGCGTTTTCGGCGCGCGCGCGCTTGGCGAACATGGGGGTGTAGATGCGCTGGAACTGCTCGGGCTTGACGGTGGCGGCCACCACGGCGTCGATTTCGGCGTCGCTGGGCCAGATGTCTTTCAGGCGTACTTCGCGGCCTTGTTCGTCCAGGCCGAGCACGTCCTGCTCGATGTCAAAGCGCACGGTGCCGGCGATGGCGTAGGCCACCACCAGCGGCGGGCTGGCCAGAAAGGCCTGCTTGGCGTGGGGGTGGATGCGGCCGTCGAAATTGCGGTTGCCCGAGAGCACGGCGGTGGCGTAGAGGTCGCGCGCGATGATTTCGCGCTCGATGGCCGGGTCGAGCGCGCCGCTCATGCCGTTGCAGGTGGTGCAGGCGAAGGCGACGATGCCAAAGCCCAGCGCCTGCAAGTCACCCAGCAGGCCCGCCTCCTGCAAGTACAGCTCCACGGCCCTGGAGCCGGGCGCCAGCGAGGTCTTGACCCAGGGCTTGCGCGCCAGGCCGCGCTGGCGGGCGTTGCGCGCCAGCAGGCCCGCGGCGATGACGTTGCGCGGGTTGCTGGTGTTGGTGCAACTGGTGATGGCGGCGATGATGACCGCGCCATCGGGCAGCAGGCCCTGGGCTTCCTCGGCGCGGGCCAGGGCCAGCTTGACGGGGCCGGCGATGCCGCGCTTTTGCAGCTCCGAGGTGGGCAGGCGGCGGTGCGGGTTGCTGGGGCCGGCCATGTTGCGCACGACGTGCGAGAGGTCGAATGCCAGGTTGCGCTCGTACTCGGCCTGGGCCAGGTCGCCGGCCCACAGCCCGGCGGCCTTGGCGTAGCGCTCCACCAGCGCGACCTGCTCGGGCGCGCGCCCGGTCAGGCGCAGGTAGTCCAGCGTTTGATCGTCGATGGCGAACATGGCGGCGGTGGCGCCGTATTCGGGCGCCATGTTGGCGATGGTGGCGCGGTCGCCCACGGTGAGGCTGGCCGCGCCCTCGCCGTGGAATTCCAGGTACGCGCCCACCACCTTCTGCTGGCGCAAAAACTCGGTCAGCGCCAGCACGATGTCGGTGGCGGTGATGCCCTCCTGGCGGCGGCCGTCCAGGCGCACGCCGACGATCTCGGGCGTGCGCATCCACGAGGCGCGGCCCAGCATCACGTTCTCGGCCTCCAGCCCGCCCACGCCCACCGAGATCACGCCCAGCGCGTCCACGTGCGGCGTGTGGCTGTCGGTGCCCACGCAGGTGTCGGGGTAGGCCACGCCGCCTTGCGCCTGGATCACCGGTGACATCTTCTCCAGATTGATCTGGTGCATGATGCCGTTGCCTGCCGGGATCACGTCCACCTTGTCAAAGGCGCTGCGGCACCACTCGATGAAGTGGAAGCGGTCTTCGTTGCGGCGCTCCTCGATGGCGCGGTTCTTGGCGAAGGCGTCCGGGTCGGAGCCCGGCGCCTCCACCGCCAGCGAGTGATCGACGATGAGCTGCACCGGCACCACGGGGTTGACCTGCGCCGGATCGCCCCCCTGCGCGGCAATGGCCTCGCGCAGCCCGGCCAGATCGACCAGCGCCGTCTGGCCCAGGATGTCGTGGCAGACCACGCGCGCCGGGTACCAGGGAAAGTCCAGCGTGCGCAGCCGGCCGATGAGCTGGCCCAGGTAGTCGTTGATGCGCGCGGGCTCGGCGCGGCGCACGATGTTCTCGGCATGCACGCGCGCGGTGTAGGGCAGGCGCGCCCAGGCGCCGGGCGAGAGGGCTTCGACGGCGGAGCGCGCGTCGAAATAATCCAGCGCGGCGCCGGGCAGGGGTTTGCGAAAGGCGGTGTTCATGGGCGGGGCGTGGGGTGTGGGCGGTGGCGGCAAGCCCAGGCGGGGCTTGCGCGGGTTTTATTCCAAATCAAAAAGAAAGAAAACAGCCTTGTTTCGGCATGATGGGCAAGCACATGGTTTTCTTTTTGATGGGTATTGTGGTGGCGAGAAATGGCAGATCCATCGGCAAGAAAAGCGCGGCATTTGGGCATGGTGGGCATGCCGCGCAGTTTCCCTTGAAATGGAATGTTGGTGGAGTCAGGCGCGCGCCTCGATGGGCACGAAGGCCAGGTTCTCCGGCCCGGTGTAGTGGGCGCTGGGGCGGATGATCTTGCCGTCCTGGCGCTGCTCGATCACGTGCGCGCTCCAGCCGGCGGTGCGCGCCAGCACGAACAGCGGCGTGAACTGCGCCGTGGGCACGCCCATCATGTGGTAGCTCACGGCGCTGAACCAGTCCAGGTTGGGGAACATGCGCTTGGCCTGCCACATCACCGCCTCGACGCGCTCGGCCACATCGAACAGGCGTGTGGAGCCGGCCTCCTGCGAGAGCTGGCGCGCCACCTTCTTGATGACCTGGTTGCGCGGATCGGCAATGGTGTAGACCGGGTGGCCAAAGCCGATCACCACCTCCTTGGCCTCAACGCGGCGGCGGATGTCGGCCTCGGCCGCGTCCGGGTCGGAGTAGCGGCTTTGGATGTCGAAGGCCACCTCATTGGCGCCGCCGTGCTTGGGCCCGCGCAGCGCGCCAATGGCCCCGGCGATGGCCGAATACATGTCGCTGCCCGTGCCGGTAATGACGCGGCTGGTGAAGGTGCTGGCATTGAATTCGTGCTCGGCGTACAGGATCAGGCTGGTGTGCATGGCGCGCACCCAAGAGTCGCTGGGGCGCTGGCCGTGCAGCAGGTGCAGGTAATGGCCGCCGATGGAGTCGTCGTCGCTCAGCACCTCGATGCGCCGCCCGTTGTGGGCGAAGTGGTACCAGTACAGCAGCGCCGAGCTCAGCGAGGCCAGCAGCTTGTCGGCAATGTCGCGCGCGCCGGCCAGGCTTTGCTCCTCTTTTTCCGGCTGCACCGTGCCCAGCATGGAGACATAGGTGCGCAGCACATCCATCGGGTGGGCGCTGGCGGGCAGGGCTTCGAGCACCGCGCGCGCCTGCGCGGGCAGGCCGCGCAAGCCGCGCAGCTTGCCCAGATAGGCCGCCAGCTCGGCCGGGTTGGGCAGCTTGCCGTGCACCAGCAAATGCGCCACTTCTTCAAAAGTGCAGTGCTCGGCCACGTCCAGAATGTCGTAGCCACGGTAGTGCAAGTCGTTGCCGCTGCGCCCCACGGTGCACAGCGCGGTATTGCCCGCGGCCACGCCCGAGAGGGCGACGGATTTCTTGGGCTTTGCGGTGGCCGGGGCGGCCTGCGCGGCGGCGGGCTGATCGTGGCTGGGGGCGGCGGCGGTGTTCATCGCGGTGTTCATGTGGCGGTCTCCGGGTGGATGTAGGCGTGATCGATGGCGCGCGGGCGGCCATGGCCGTCCACCGCCACCATCTCGAACACCCCTTTGAACACCTCCTCCTGCGGCAGGCCAGGCGCCGTGGCCACGCCGCTGACGCACACGGTCATGGAGCTGCGCCCCACGCGGCTGACCCAGGCGCGCAGCGCCAGCGCATGGCCCACGGCAATGGGCTGCATGAAGTCGATGCCACTCACGCCGGCCATCACCACTTCGCGCTGCGCCAGCGAGCGCGCAGCCAGAAAAGCGGCCTTGGCCATCAGCTGCAGGCCCTGGCCGGCAAACAGCGTGCCGTGGTGGTTGGCCATGGCCGGCAGCACCAGCTCGTGCAATTCGGAAGTTCCTCGGGGTGTTGTCATGCTTCGCAATTTACGCAAGAATCCTGCGCGGCTCAACGACTGAAATGGCGAATGATTGCGAATGAAAACCGGCCAATTTGCAAATTTTGCGAATTGTCTGCCGCGGCCAGTGCAAACACCCGCCCCCATCCGCGATGAAAAAAACCTTCATGGGCGTGAAGCTGCGCCGCCTGCGCGCCGAGCGCGGTCTGTCGCAAGTCGCGCTGGCCCAGACCCTGGGCCTGTCGCCCAGCTACCTGAACCAGCTCGAACAAAACCAGCGGCCCCTGACCGTCTCCGTGCTGCTCAAAATCAGCCAGGCCCTGGGCGTGGACGTGCAGCATTTCTCCGAAGACGAGGAAATGCGCCTGGTGGCCGCGCTGCAGGATGCGCTGGCCGATGCGCCACAGCCCGTGACCCTGCCCGAGCTGCGCGAACTCGCCGCGCAAATGCCCGCCCTGGCCCATGCCCTGCTGGCCTTGCACCGCCGCAGCGTGGATGCGCAAGCGCGCTGCGACGCGCTGGCCCTGCGCCTGGGCGGGGACGAGCGCGCCCAGGCCGAGCCCACTGCCGAGCCGCCCGCCCAGCCCGCCGCCGCCACGCCGCGCGCCATGCCCTTTGAAGTGGTGCGCGATTTCTTCTTCGCCCACCAAAACCACTTCGACACGCTGGACCGCGCCGCCGAGGCCCTGGCCGCGCAGGCGCGCGATGCCGGCGGCCCCCTGGCCCCGTGGCTGGAGCGGCGCCTGCTGCAGCGCCACGGCGTGCGCGTGCTGCGCAGCGATGCGGCGCAAGAGCGCCAGCGCAGCTACGAGCCCGCGCAGCGCATCCTGCACCTCTCGGCGGCGCTGGAGCCCGGCCAGCAGGCCTTCCAGCTGGGCACCCAACTGGCGCTGCTGGAAATGAGCGAGGCGCTCGACGCCCTGGCCCACCCGGCCGCCCTGCAGCACGATGGCGCGGCACACCGCCTGGCGCGCATCGGCCTGGCCAACTACTTCGCCGGCGCGCTGCTGCTGCCCTATGCGCCATTTCTGCAGGCGGCCGAAAGCCTGCGCTACGACATCGACCTGCTGGGCCAGCGCTTTGGCGTCGGCTTCGAGACCGTCTGCCACCGCCTCAGCACCCTGCAACGGCCGGGCGCGCCGGGCGTGCCCTTCTTCTTCGTGCGCGTGGACCGCGCCGGCAACATCAGCAAGCGCCAATCGGCCACGCACTTTCACTTCAGCCGCACCGGCGGCACCTGCCCGCTGTGGAACGTGTACGAAGCATTCGCCCAGCCCGGGCGCATCGTGCCGCAGCTGGCGCAAATGCCCGACGGGCGCACCTATCTGTGGGTGGCGCGCACCGTCTCGCGCGGCCGCCACGGCTGGGGCTCGCCGCGCAAGACCTTCTCCATCGGCCTGGGCTGCGACATCCGCCATGCCCCCAGGCTGGTGTACGCCAAGGGGCTGGACCTGAAAGATCCCAGCGCCGCCATCCCCATCGGCATGGGTTGCAAGGTCTGCGAGCGCCCGCACTGCCCGCAGCGCGCCTTCCCCTACGTGGGCGAGGCCTTGCGCATCGACGAAAACCAAAGCCGCTTCTCGCCCTACGGTGTGGCCTGATGCGCCGTGGCTGGACACTGGTTTGCCAGGGCGCTTGCCAAGATGGGCGCGCGGCGCGCAAGCCAGATCCCATGCCTGAGGGGCCATTGCGCATAGCCTGGGTCGGCATTCAAGGTCTGTGCGGCATGGTGGGCCCAGTACGGGTCGAACAAGGCCTCGCGCCCAATGGCGATCAAATCGGCCTTGCCCTGCGTGAGGATGGCTTCTGCCTGATGGGCATCGACGATCATGCCCACGGCCTGGGTCTTGACATGGGCTTCTTGGCGAATCCGTTCGGAAAATGGCACTTGAAATCCCAATCCTCTGGGCACTGGCAGGGCGCGGGTCTCTTCCGTCAATCCCCCGGACGAACAATCGATGACATCGACGCCGCAGGCAGCAAGTGCTTTGGCCAGCGCGATCGAGTCCTCCAGGCCCCAGCCGCCCACGCTGCCATCGACGGCGGAAATGCGGCAAAACAAAGGCTTGCCCGCTGGCCATATGGCACGCACGGCCCGTGCAATGTCCAACGCCAGCTTCATGCGCCCAGCCAGATCGCCGCCCCATTCATCGCTGCGAAGGTTGGACAGCGGCGAGAGAAAGCTGGCGACCAGATAGCCATGGCCAAAGTGCAGTTCCACGGCATCGAAGCCTGCGGCGTTGGCGCGCTGGGCGGCATCGGCAAAGCTGCGCACGATGGCGGCAATGTCTTGCGCAGACAAGGCCTTTGGGGCCGACCATCCAGGGCCTGCCGGCAGCGCGCTGGGGCCAAGACGCTCCCACGGATGGGCGTCGGCGGCCAGTTGTGCATCTGATAGTGCTGCCCCGCCTTCCCACAGTGGCTGGCTGCCTGCCTTTCGACCAGCGTGTGCCAACTGTACCCCAATCGCGGCGCCATTGCTGTGTACGAAGTCGACCAGTGTTTTCAATGGAGCGATCTGGCTGTCTTGCCATAGGCCCAGATCGGCGGTGCCGATTCGGCCCCGTGGATCCACAGCCGTGCTCTCGGTGAGGATCAGCCCGGCGCCGCCCAGGGCAAACTTGCCCAGATGCACCAGATGCCAAGCAGTGGCATGGCCCGATTGGGCGGCGTGCTGGCACATGGGCGAGATGACGATGCGGTTTTTCAGCTCCAGATCGCGCAAGCGAATGGGCTGGAACAGAAGGGGTTGGGTTGGATGCATGGCAATCACTTTCTGTGTTCAAGCGCAGTCCTTCAGGCGTCCGCCAATGGCCTGGAGCGCCGATGGAGGCGCCAGGCGAACATGCCTGTCAGAACCACAAGACCAGCGGAAGATATGCAAAACACCATGGATGGGCCGAGGTGGTCCACGACCCAGGCAGCGGCCATGACGCCTGCGGCTTGGCCCACAAACAGCGTGCAGACGAACAGCGATACCGCCATGCTGCGCATGGCCGGGGCCATTTGCGTGGCCTGGGTTTGCAGCGTGTTGTGCAGCGCATAAAAGCCCAGCCCGGCAAGCCAGCAGGCAGGCATGAACCAGGCCCAGTGCGTGGCCCAGGCCATGGCGGCCCATGCCAGGCCAAGGCAGGCGCCGGCCAGGCAGGCTTGCGCGGCCTCTCCACGGCGCTGCAGCAGGCGGCAGGCGCAGCAGCTGTAGAACAGCCCGCCCAGCCCGTAAAAAACCACGATGGCACCTGCTGCCAGCGGCGTCATGTGGAAGTTCGCTTGCATGTGCGCGGGGATGAAGGACACGGCACCCAAAGCCAGCGCCCCTTCCAGGCCTGTCACGATCAAAACCACTCTGGCCCAGGGCCGGGACAGGACGTGCCGAATTGGGCGTTGGGCACAACAGGTGCCGATGCTGGCCACGGATGGGCTGGGGCTGGAGCTGACCCGGATTCTTTGGCACAAGGCCATGCCGTTGAGCAGGAATGCCAAGCCCACGGCGGCAAAAGCCAGACGCCAGTCGAACAGTGCGGCTGCCAGAGCGCCAAACAGCTGGCCGAACATCATGCCGCACACTACCGCACCCGACAGTTTGGCCAGCGCCATGGATCGCGCCGAGTAAGGGATGTGGCTCCCCACCCATGCCATGGCCATGGGCACAATGCCCGCTGCGGTTGCGCCCGTGAGGATGCGGCCAGCGACCAGCCAAGGCAGCGATGGCGCCAGCGCTGCCGCCACACTGCCGATGGTGCTGGCGCAGCAGGCATAGCCCATCACGCGCGCCGGGCCGTAGCGCTGCCCCATCAGACCGTAGAAAAGTTGCAGCACGCCATAGGCCAGCGCAAAGCCAGAGATGGCATGGCTGGCCTGCCCTGTGGTGACTTCAAAATCCTCGGCCAGTGCGGGTAGCATGGCGTCGCACAGCCGCATGGCCGCCATGCTGGTGAACGCGCACAGGCCCAGCAGCCAGAACATGCTGGGCGACCACCGATCAGGGGCTGTGGCCTGGTTTGCCCAAACTGCCATGGCGCCGCTGCAGTGCCGGCTGGTGTGTCACCCCTCTAATGCCCGCCACATTTCCAGATCGCGCTGCGCTGTCCAGATGCGCGGGTCGGGATATTGGGTGAGTTCGTCGTAGCAGCGCGTGACATCGAATGGCATGCAGTGCTCGAAGATGACCCAGTGCCCATATTTCGGCCGCAGCGCGGCCATGGTGTCCTGGTAAATCGTTTTGAGATCCTTGCCGGCTTGTACACCTTGCTGCACACAGGCGCGCACGTCGGTAATGAAGCTGCGCGTTTGCCCGATGCCTTGGGCAATCGTCTCTGGCGTCGTCAGCGCCGCGCCCCGGCCCGGCACCAACGCCTGGGGCTGCAGTGCGGCCAGGCGATCGAGCGTTTGCGGCCAATCCTTGAAGTAGGCGTCGCCAGCGTAGGGCGTCGCACCGAATTCGACCAAATCCCCAGACAGCAAGGCCCGCTCCTGCGGCAGCCACACGACGGTATCGCCCTTGGTGTGGCCGCGCCCCAACTGCAGTAATTGCACCTCAAGATTGCCAAGCCAGAGAGTCATCTTGCCCGTGAAGGTGATGGTGGGCCAAGTCATCCCGGGGGGCACAGTTTCTACCCCGGCGAACAGGCGTGGAAAACGGGCGATCTCGCTGGCCTTGTCCTGCTCGCCACGCTCAACGATCAGGTCGTAGGTGTCTTGGCTGGCCAGGACATGGTCTGCGCCGTAGGCGCTGGCACCCAGCACGCGAACGGCGTGGTAGTGCGTGAGCACCACGTATCGAATGGGCTTGTCGGTGACTTGCCGGATACGGCGGATCACATCCTGCGCCATGGCTGGCGTGGCCTGTGTGTCTGCCACCAGCACGGCGTCATCGCCAATGATGACCCCGGTATTGGGGTCGCCCTCGGCCGTGTAGGCCCAGGCGTGCTCTGAGATCTGACTGAAGCTGACCTGCTTTGCATCCAGGTCGGCTTGTGAAGCAAATTGCTTAGTCTGGCTCATGGGTGTTCCTTGTACAGTGCGTTGATGGTTTCAGTGCGTGCCCAGGTAGGCTGCCTTGACCTTGGGGTTGTTCAGCAGTTCAGGCCCTGTGCCCTCTAGCGTGATGCGGCCGGTTTCAAGCACGTAGGCGCGGTCGGCCACGCCCAGGGCCTGCTTGGCCATTTGCTCCACCAGCAAAATGGTCAGGCCCGATGCACGCAGCTGCTCGATGGCGCGGAAGATGTCCTGGATGACCAGCGGCGCCAGCCCAAGCGATGGTTCGTCGAGCAGCAGCAGTCGGGGTGCACTCATCAGTGCGCGCGAAATGGCCAGCATTTGCTGCTCTCCACCAGACAGAGTCCCGGACAGCTGGTGTTGGCGTTCGCGCAAGCGGGGAAAGCGCTGGAATTCGCGCTCCAGGTCGGCTTCAATCTGTGCCGTGTTTCTGCGGCGCGTGTAGCCACCCAGCAGCAGGTTTTCCCGCACCGTCTGGTCTGCAAAAACGCCACGCCCTTCAGGTGACATGGCGATGCCCAGCCCGACGCGCTCATGCGCCTTGACTTTGGTGATGTCGCTGCCATTGAAGCGGATGCGGCCTGCGGCGGCGGGCTCCAGGCCGCAAATGCATTTCAGCAGCGTGCTCTTGCCTGCGCCGTTGGCGCCGATGATCGTGACCACCTCGCCGGCATGGACCTGCAGGTTGACGCCTTTGATGGCCTGGATCGCGCCGTAGGCCACTTGGACTGCTTCGAGTTTCAGCATATTGCCCCCCTGTTGCTCATGCCACGGCGGGGCGGGGCCCTGGCTCATCGATGCCGAGATAGGCCTCAATGACACGGGGGTCGGCCTGTACTTGTGCAGGCTGACCTTGCGCGATCTTGACGCCGTAGTCCAGCACGATCACATGGTCGGAGATCGACATGACCAAGTCCATGTGGTGCTCGACCATCAGAATGGTCACGCCATGCTGGCCAATGCGCACCAGCAGCTCGCCCAACTCCGCCGTCTCCTGAGGGTTCAATCCGGCAGCGGGCTCATCGAGCAGGAGAAGCTGCGGCTGCGTGGCCAGGGCTCTGGCCAATTCAACGCGGCGCTGCAGGCCGTAGGGCAGGCTGGCCGCCCGATGGTGGGCCCAATGCCGCAGGCCCACCAGATCCAGCAGCTGCAGGGCCAAGGCTTGCGTGGCAGCCTCCTGCCGCATGGCGCTGGGCAAGGCCAGCAGCGAGGCAAAAAAACCGTTGCCCATGCGGCAGTGGTGCCCCAACATCACATTGTCCAGAACCGACAAGTCGCCAAACAGCCGCAGGTTCTGGAAGGTGCGGCCCATGCCCATGCGGCAAATGGCATGTACCGGGTGCTCGGAGATTTCCTGCCCGAGAAAGCGGATCGAACCTGCACAGGGCTTGAGCAGGCCGGTGAGCATGTTGATCATGGTGCTCTTGCCAGCGCCATTGGGGCCGATCAAGGCATGGATGTGCCCGCGCTGCAGCTCAAAGGACACGTCCTGCGCAGGCTTGACGCCGCCAAAATTCTTGGTCACGCCCTGCGCAACCAGCAATGCGCTGCCGAGGTCCGTGTCAGATTGCAAGGGCGAGGCGCTGCCTTCTTGGTTGGCAGCGGGTGCGTCGGGCTTGGGGGCAAGCCACCTGGAGAACAGGCCCGCCACGCCGCCTGGCATCACGTAGAGCGCAAACAGCAGCAAAACGCCGTAGAGCAAGTGCTGCACCGATGGCCAGCGCGCCAGCATGGCATCGACCAATGTCAGCACAACGGCACCGATCAATGGGCCATATTGCGACCCGGGGCCACCAAAGAGCACCAGCAGCAAAATGAAGATCGACAGATGGAATGTGATGAAGTCCGAGTTGATGTACTGGTTTTGCTGGGCCACCAGAGCCCCTGCGATGCCACAGGTCACGGCCGCAATGACAAAGGCCATGACCTTGGCGCGATAGACCCGCACACCGACCGACGCAGCGGCGATCTCATCGGCCTGCAGCGATTGCAGGGCCCGACCAAAGCGCCCCTGCAGCACATTGCGCAGCAGCCAATGCGTCAGTGCGCACAGGCCAATGCCCAGCCAAACCCATTGCTGTGAGGTCAGAGGCTGTGCATTCCAGGTCAAGGGCTTGATGCCATAAATCCCTTGTGCGCCGCCAAACACTTCGGTCCACTCGCTCACCAGCTTTTCCACCACGATGCCAAATGCCAGCGTCACCATGGCAAGGTATGGGCCTTTCACGCGCAGCGAAGGCAGGGCAATGAGCACGCCGCAAGCGGCGGATATGCCTGCGGCAAGAACCAATGCAAGCCATGGGTTGATGTCCGTGCGCGTGGTGAGCAGCGCCGCCGTGTATGCGCCTGCAGCAAACAGCCCAGCCTGCCCCAGGGATTTCTGCCCTGCATACCCCACCAGCACATTCATGCCGGCAGCGCAGAGGTAATAGACGCACATCATGAAGATGATGCGCAGGTAATAGTCGTTTTGCAGCAAAGCAATGAGGCCGGCCAGCGTGGCAGCCACCAGGGCCGTGCCCACCAAGTGTCGATAGCGCTTCATACTTTCTCCACCATCGCTTTGCCAAACAGCCCGGTTGGACGCAGCGCGAGCACCAGGATCACGAGAGCGAACACGGCCACTTCTCGCCACTGTGCAGACCAGAGGTTCACGAGCGACTCCAGCACGCCCAACGCAAAGCCGCCGATGACGCAGCCGCGGGGGTTGTTCAGCCCTCCGATGATCGCGCCTGAAAAGCCTTTGAGCCCTACGGCCAGGCCCAGGAACAGCGATGCCTGGGCGATCGGCGCCAGCAGAAAGCCCGACAGGCCCGCCAGTGCAGAGCTCATCACGAACGCGCCGGCCATCATCGCGTTGGTGTTGATGCCCATGAGGCTGGCCACTTGGCCATTGGCGGCCACTGCGCGCATGGCCTTGCCGGCCATGGTGTGGTTCATCACCCAGTCCAACCCCAGCGTGATGACTACGGCCACACCCAGCGTCAGCAGCTCTTGCGGGCGCACGCCAATTCCCAGCACGCGGATGACCGAATCACCCAAGGGGCTGGGCACGACCACAGGCTTGGGGCCCCAGATGGCCAGGCCGATGCTTTGCAAAATGACGCCAAAGCCCAGGGTGCTCATGACCCAGGCCATGCCGGGGCGGCCCGCAAAGGGGCGCACGCCCACGATGTACAGCAGCCAGCCAAGAGCACCCATGACACCCAGTGCGGCTGCCAAGGCCAATAGCTGAGCCCCTGTGCCAGGCTGCGTCTGGCCGAAGGTGGTTGAGGTCACGGGCATGCCCAGCAGCAGGAACAAGGCGCTCATGCTGATGAATGCCCCTGCCGAGACGAACTCCCCATGCGCGAAGTTCAAGGTCTTGGTGGTCGTGAACGTGATGCTGAAACCCAGGGCGACCAGGGCGTAGGCACCGCCCACGGCCAGGCCGCTGAGAATGGACTGCAAGATCGCTTCTGTCATGGTGGACTCCAGAGCGAGGGCCCCCGGGTGGCACGTTGCAACCTGGTGGCGTAGGGCATCTTGGTGGGCGCTTATTTCTTGAAGTCAGCGCTGCTCAGCGCTTCAATGACCGAATCCGAGTAGGGCGCGAGCTTGCCGTCCTTCCAGCGAATCCAGACGAAGTCCTGGGCCTTCAAGGCTTCGTGATTGGTGGCGCTGAAAGGCTTTTCGTAGGTCTTGAGCAGGCCTTGCACGGGCGCTTGCAAATCCTCCAGCGCTTGGCGCACGGCCTTGCCATCGGTGCTGTCAGCCTGCCGGACTGCGGCGGCATACAGCATCACGGAGTCGTAACCATGCAGGGCGAAGGAGAAGGAGCCGGGCGCCTTGAGCTTGGCCGAGATACGCTCGAAGAGGGCCTGCTGCGCAGGGGTGTAGGCATCGGCCACCGTGCGCATGAAGATGGGTTTTTCTGCCAGGCTCTTGCCTGCGGCGTCATAGAAAGTGATGTTGTCCGCTGCCCAGGAGGTGAGCACCAACGGGAAGTAATCGATCTTTTCCATGCTGCGCACCAATTGTGCGATTGGTGTGCCCTGTGCCCAGACCACCACCGTGTCCACGCCGGCGGACTTCATTTTGTTCAGCTGGGAAGTCATATCCGTATCGCCCACGCCAAAACGCTCAGTCGCGGCAACGGTGATGCCTTGCAGCTTGGCAATCTCCTCCAGATCCTTGAGGCCGCCTTGCCCATAGCCCGTTGTCTCTGCCATCAAGCCGATGCGCTTGGATTGCTGCGCATTCTTCTTCACATAGGCCATCAGGGCTGCCACCTGTTCCCGGTCCACCATGGAGATGCGGAACATGTAGTTTTCGGCATTGGCGCTCATGGGCTTGGTGATGTCGGTGCCGGACGCCACATTGCCGATGACAGGGATCTTCTTCTGATTGGCAATGTGCTTCCAGGCCATGGCGTTGCCGGAGTTGGTTGGGCCGAACACGGCGGCAACCTTCTCGCTGTCGATCAATTCGCTCATGTTCTGGATCGACTTCGGTGGCGCCGAGGCATCGTCACGGGTGACCAACACCAGCTTTCTTCCCAATACGCCGCCTTTGGCGTTGAGGTCCGCGATGGCCGCTTCCATGCCCAGCACCGCAGCTTGCCCGCTTTGGGCAGAGGGGGAGGCCGACAAATCCCCGTTGTAGCCCAGCTTGATGTTTTGCGCGCTGGCCATGGCCGTGGCCACCAGGCCGGCTGCGAGCACGGTTCGCTTGAAAATTTGAGAAATGCGCATTGCTTGTCTCCTTGTTGGATGTTGTGATTCAGAAGTGAACAGGCCCATGCGCTAAGCGGCAAGGAATCCGCCGTCCACGGGCAAGGTGACGCCTGTGACATAGCTGGCCATGTCCGAGGCAAGAAATACCACTGGGCCCACCAGTTCCTGTGGTTGCCCGACGCGGGCCATGGGTGTGCGCTGCATGAATGGGGCCAGGCGCTCGGGAGCGCCGCGCGTGTAGGCCGTCATCGGGGTGTCGATCACCCCGGGCGCAATCGCGTTGACCCGCACGCCATGCTGGGCCAGCTCCACTGCCAGGGCCTGGGTCATCAGCCTGATGGCGCCCTTGGATGGCGAATAGCCCACCACATTGGGAATACCGACGCAAGAGGCGATGGATGCCACGTTGATGACCACGCCTCGCCTGCGCTTGAGCGCGTCCAGCCAGGCCTGGGTCGGGAAAAAACTTCCCATCACGTTGACATCCAGTGTGCGTTGCAGGTTTGCTGCAGCCTGCTGGCTGTCCATACCTTCGCGAATGAGCATGCCGGCGTTGTTGACCAGGATGTCAATGCCGCCCACTTGCGCTGCCAGCGCCTGGCATTCGCCCTGAGAAGTCACGTCCAGCCGATGGGCCACTGCCTGAGAGCCTGCAGCATGAATTTGCGCTGCAACAGTCTGCGCGTTGTGGGCATTCAAGTCCGTCACGATGACGAGGGCGCCGGCTTTTGCCAAGCCCTGCGCAATGGCTTGGCCATTGCCCTGGCCTGCTCCGGTGACTAGGGCAATGCGCCCTTCGAGGATTCTGGGCGCCATGCATGCGGTGATTTCCATTGGGCCGCTCCTTGGATGCTCTGCTCAAGCGCCCGTGGGCAGTTCGGCCTGGTCGGCCAATGCCCGCCCGGCGATGTAGCCAAAGGTGAGGGCCGGGCCGAGCGTGATGCCCGCGCCGGGGTAATTTCCACCCATGATGCTGGCGGCGTCGTTGCCGACCGCGAACAGCCCCCGCACAGGTTGCCCGTCTTTTTGCAAGACTCGGCAATGCCGGTCCGTGGCCAGACCGGCGAAAGTGCCAATGTCCCCGACAACGACCTGGATGGCATAGAACGGGCCATGCTGGATTGGCGCCATGCAAGGGTTGGGCTTGACCAGTGCATCGCCCTGGTAACGGTTGTAGGCAGTGCTGCCCTTGGCGAATCGGGTATCGGTGCCGGATATGGCATCGCGGTTGAATGCCTCGACCTCCTCTTGCAAGGCATCTGGAGGGACGCCGATGGCCTGCGCCAGCTCCTGCAGGCTGCGCCCGCGCTTGAGGTAGCCGCTTTTCAAATGCTTGCCAATGGGCAGCGGAAATGGGGCCACTGCGCCCATGCCGTATTCACGCAAATGCGCGTGGTCGCACACCAGCCAGCAGCGCACGGCAGGGCTGCCGGCGCAGGCTTTGACCAAGTCCTGGATGAAGTCGTGGTAGGACAGGGCCTCGTTGGTGAAGCGCCTGCCCTGGGGCGTGACGGCAATCACCCCCGGTTTGGCGCGATCGATGAAGTGCGGCATGACCCCATCGGTGCCATCCTTGCGCTTGACGATCGATGTAGGGCACCAGGCGGCGGCATTGGGGATGGTCGGGTCTACCCAGCCGCCGACGGATTCGCCAAGGCGCAAGCCATCGCCGGTATTGGGCGTCGGTGACGGAGTGAAATGCTCATGGCCGGTGGGCGCATGTGGGAACAATTGCTTGCGGCGCTCGATGTCATGGGGAAAACCGCCGCAGGCAAGTACGACCCCACGGCGCACGCGCAGGTCTATCGGCTGGCCCTCGCGCACCACCGTCGCGCCCACGACCCGGCCCTGATCGGTGATGAGCTTTTGCGCCGGGGCGTTCAGCCAAACGGGAATGTCCAGATCCAGACCGGCCTTGAAGAGTCTGCCAGCCAGCGCATTGCCATTGGTCAGCGTCATGCCTCTGCCGTGCTGCAGCACGTCGGCGAAGTGCCTGCCAAAACGCTTGGCGACATACCAGAAAGACTCCAAAGATTTGAAGGCGCGCAGGAAGTGCCAGAGCTCCTTGCCGGAGCCCAGCATCATGCCGAACACCGTCAACTCAGGCACGGGCGGTGCCAGTTGCGCGACGTGTTGCCCAAGTTCTCTGGCATCGAAAGGGCGCGTCACCATGGAGCGTCCACCGGGCTGACCGCCAGGTGCTTCGGCGTGATAGTCCGGAAACACTGCAGGCATGTCGAACTGGACGCAGGTCTTGTTCGTAAAAAAATCAATGGCTTGGGGCCCGTTCTCGATGAAGGCGGCCACGCGGTCGGCATCAAAATGCGTCGTTGCCTCATGCTGCAAATAGCTGCGTGCCGCATCCGCAGGCTCATGAATGCCTTGCTGCTTGGCCAGCTCGGTGCCAGGAATCCATAGCCAGCCGCCCGAGCGTGCCGTTGTGCCGCCATAGACGGAGGCTTTCTCCACGACCAATACTTTCAAGCCTTGGTGCGCGGCCGTGATGGCCGCTGACATACCGGAAGCGCCGGTGCCAATCACCAGAACGTCGTACATGGATTCCTGTTCGCTCATTGCTTCACCCCTTGCCATCACCGGTCAGCCCGGGCTTGGTCGTGTAAATTAGCTTAATACTAATCCATGTTTTATTTACTAATGGTTTACCCTTGATGTATGTACTTGATATTGTTTGATGAAGTCAGAGGGCTCAGGCTGGGTGTCAAAGCGGCGCACAGCAGCATTGAGGCCGGGAGGTTGGTGGCTACAGAAAACGTGGCTGGGGGCTGTATATTGGCGCGGCAGTAGTGCCGTGCGCCAGCGGCGTCATGTAAGCGCGATGGATTCAACCCAACCGTTAGGAGAAAGGCATGCCTGCAGCCGATGCAGCAAGCAGTGGGCTCGCGCCCGAAAAGGGGCGCCGTGGCATTCAGTCGATCGAGGTCGGTGGGCAGCTGTTGCTGGCCCTTGGTGCCCAGGGCCGGCCGATGCCATTGAGGGAGTTGGCCAAGGCGGCGGACATGGCCCCGGGCAAGGCCCACCCCTATCTCGTGAGTTTTGCCAAGCTGGGCCTGGTCACGCAGGAGCCATCCACCGGCTATTACTGGCTCGGTCCGACGGCCATGCAGCTTGGCCTGGTGACTTTGCGCATGCTCAATCCCGTGCGTGAGGCCACGCCCTACGCACAAGCCCTGGCACGGGAGACCGGTCACAGCGTCGGGCTGTCCGTTTGGGGCAATCAAGGCCCGACCATGGTGTTTCTCTTCGATGCGATCTATCCACTGCACACCAATATCCGCACCGGCACCGTCATGTCTTTGGCGGGCACGGCCACAGGGCGTTTGTTTGCTGCCTATCTGCCGGCCAAGCTGATTGAGGAATCACTGCTCGAAGATGAGCGTCGCCTTGGGCCGGACATTGCCAAACCCATCGATGCCGATGAGCTGCAGGAGATGCTCAAACAGGTGCGCAGGCACGGCGTCTCGCGTGCCGTGAACAACCCCACCCCTGGCGTGTGCTCGTTTGCCGCGCCAGTGTTTGACTACTCCGGCAACATCGTGCTCGGTATGACCTTGATGGGGCGCACGCGCTCCTTTGACGCCCATTGGAATGGCCCACAGGCCACTGCCGTGCGGGCCTGCGCCCAGGAGGTTTCAAAGCGTCTGGGAAGTCCTGCGCACAGCCTGGCCCAAGCGAACTCCAAGTTGGGGCGGGTATAGCCTGTGGCTTGGCTTGCAACGCCGGCCGGGGCAGCGCCGGCTGTGCGCTGCATGTGCCAGGAGAAGTGCCTTGTAGAGCTTCTCTCGTATCGAGGCTTTGAACTGGCTTTGAGCCAGTCACCCCCAAAGCCGGATGCGCAGGTAGACCTGCAGCAGCAACAGGCCCAGCGCGAAGCCCAGGCTGCCGTAGAGCAGCGATTGCAGCAGGCGGTTGGTGCGTTTTTGCTCTTCGATCAGGCGGCGCAGTTCCTGGTCGCGTTGCTGCACGCTGTGTTGCAGGAAGTCCTGCACCAGGCGCGGCAGGGCCGGGAGGATTTGCGCGTAGCGCGGCGCTTCGTTGCGCAGCTCTTGCCACAGGCGCTTGGGGCCGACTTGCTCGACCATCCACTTTTCCAGAAAGGGTTTGGCGGTGCTCCACAGGTCGAGGTCGGGGTCGAGCTGGCGGCCCAGGCCTTCGATGTTGAGCAGGGTTTTTTGCAGCAGCACCAGCTGCGGCTGGATTTCGACGTGAAAGCGCCGCGAGGTCTGGAACAGGCGCATCAGCACCACGCCCAGTGAGATTTCCTTGAGCGGGCGGTCGAAGTAGGGCTCGCAGACGGTGCGGATGGCCGCTTCGAGCTCGGCCACGCGGGTGTTGGCCGGCACCCAGCCGCTTTCGACGTGCAGCTCGGCGATGCGCTTGTAGTCGCGGCGGAAGAAGGCGGTGAAGTTCTGCGCCAGGTATTCCTTGTCGAAGTCGGTGAGGGTGCCGACGATGCCAAAGTCCAGCGAGATGTAGCGCCCGAAGCTGCGCGCGTCCAGGCTGACCTGGATGTTGCCCGGGTGCATATCGCCGTGGAAGAAGCCGTCGCGAAACACCTGGGTGAAGAAGATGGTCACGCCGTCGCGCGCCAGTTGCGGCAGGTTGACGCCGTGCTGCCTGAGGGTTTCGGTCTGGCTGATGGGCACGCCCGTCATGCGCTGCATGACCATGACGTCGGTGTGGCAGAAGTCCCAGAAGACTTCGGGGATCAGCACCAGGTCCAGCCCCTGCATGTTGCGCCGCAGCTGGGCGGCGTTGGCCGCTTCGCGCATCAGGTCGAGCTCGTCGTGCAGGTAGGTGTCGAACTCGGCCACGACTTCGCGCGGCTTGAGGCGCTTGCCATCGGCGGAGAGTTTTTCCAGCCAGCCAGCGAGCATGTGCATCAGCGCCAGGTCTTTCTCGATGATCTTGAGCATGCCCGGGCGCAGCACCTTGACGGCCACGTCATGGCTTTGGCCGTGCTTGTCCACCAAGGTGGCGAAGTGCACTTGCGCGATGGAGGCGCTGGCCACAGGCTGGCGCTCGAAGCTGGTGAAGACGGCGTCGATGGGGCGGCCAAAGGCTTTTTCGATGATGGCCACGGCCAGGGCGCTGTCAAATGGCGGCACGCGGTCCTGCAGCCGCGCCAGCTCGTCGGCGATGTCCGGCGGCATCAGGTCGCGCCGCGTGGAGAGCACCTGGCCGAACTTGACGAAGATCGGCCCGAGCTGCTCCAGCGCCAGGCGCAGCCGCTGGCCGCGCGGCGCTTGCAGGTTGCGCCCGCGCGAGAGCAGGCGCACCAGCGCCTGCGCCCAGCGGCTGCGCAGTTGGGTGAGCACCATTTCATCCAGGCCATAGCGCAATACCACCCAGACGATGGCCCAGCCGCGCAGCAATTTGCTCATGGTGATGCTGCCCCGGCGCTCAGGCTTGCGGGGCCTGGGTGGGCGTGTCGGGTGAATCGGGTGAATTGGGCGCGGCCGCTGCAGGCGCTGGCGCATCGCTGGCGGGCGCGGTGCGCACGACGGCGACCGGGTAGTCGGCGGCATGGCGGCCCTGGGCGGCGGTCGGTGCGGGGGCTGCGCCGGTGCCCGCGCGGCCGCTCCCGCTCAGGCCGTCCCAGGTGGCCAGTGCGCCTTGGGCGAATTTGCGCAGCGCATCGGCCACGATGCGGCCCAGTTGTGCCAGCTTGTGCGCCGGCACGTCGCCGATCAGGCGCGCCAGATCGTCTTCCACGTCCCAGCGCACGTTGTCGATGACCCAGTTCAGCTCACTGGCCAGGGCCACGTCGCCGGCGATGCGGATCGGCGGGCGCTCGCCTTGGGCGGCATGGCGGGCCAGCTGGCTGATGGAGGGCTCGGCCACCTCGACCAGCAGATCGCTGCTTTGCTGGGTGCTGTCCAGATCCAGCAGGCCCGCCGGGGTGATGCGCACCTGACCGTTGAACTGGCGCCAGCTCAGGTAGATGGTCTTGCCCTGTTGCTTGGCAAGGCGCTGCTGGGCCTGGGGCTCTTGCTGCAGCATGTGGTTGAGCAG
This sequence comes from Vandammella animalimorsus, assembly GCF_002285265.1. Lineage (GTDB taxonomy): Bacteria > Pseudomonadota > Gammaproteobacteria > Burkholderiales > Burkholderiaceae_C > Lampropedia. The sequence goes on along the minus strand of NZ_NSJB01000005.1, from coordinate 103,474 downwards.
CAGCACCATGCGGCGCTGCATTTCTTCGATCAGCCAGGCCGGCAGCGTGATGCTTTTGCCAATGCTGCTGGCGATGTTGCTCAGAAAAGAAAGTGGGGACTGTATTGCCATAGGCCCCGATTGTGCTTGAAGTTGGCCGCCATGCCGGGGCCAATGCGGGGCAAAAAAATCCGCCTGGCCGCTGAAAGGGCGAGGCGGTTTTTTGCGTGTGCCTGTGTTTGCGCCGTGGGCTGGTCCCCCCGACAGGAATCGAACCTGTATCTAGCGCTTAGGAGGCGCTCGTTCTATCCATTGAACTACGGGGAGGGTCTGGCTCGGGCGCGGATTGTACCGGCCGCAGGTCTTTTCAAGATCTCAGCCCAGCTGCAGCCGTTGGCGCGCCGCCTGGTACTCGCGCTCCAGCCGATCGACCAGGGCGGCGGTGGAGGTCACGGCCTTGATGGCGCCAATGCCTTGGCCGCAGCCCCAGATGTCGCGCCAGGCCTTGGTTTTCTGCGCCTGGCCATCGCTGGTGGTGGCAAAGCTCATGTCCTTCAGATTGCCTTCGGGCAGATTGTCCGGATCCAGCCCGGCATTGCGGATGCTGGGCGCCAGGTAATTGCCGTGCACGCCGGTAAACAGGCTGGAATACACGATGTCGTCCGAAGTGTGATCGACGATGGCTTGTTTATATTCTTGCGAGGCATTGGCCTCGTCGGTGGCGATGAATGCCGAGCCGATATAGGCAAAGTCCGCCCCCATGGCCTGGGCCGACAAAATCGCATCGCCCGTGGCCATGGAGCCCGACAGCGCCAAAGGCCCGTCAAACCATTCGCGGATTTCCTGCACCAGGGCAAACGGGCTTTTCACGCCGGCATGGCCACCAGCGCCAGCGGCCACGGCAATCAGGCCATCGGCGCCTTTTTCAATGGCCTTTTTGGCAAAGGCGTTGTTGATCACATCGTGCAGCACGATGCCACCATAGCTGTGCGCGGCCTCATTGATTTCAGGGCGCGCACCCAGCGAGGTAATCACGATGGGCACGCGGTACTTGACCAGCAGCTCCATATCCTGCTCAAGCCGGTTGTTGCTTTTGTGGACGATTTGATTGATGGCAAAGGGCGCGGCTGGCCGCTGCGGGTTTTTGGCGTTGTGCTCGGCAATCCCTTCGGTGATTTCCTGGAGCCAATCTTCCAGCACAGAAGCAGGCCGGGCATTGAGCGCCGGCATGGAGCCCACGATGCCAGCCTTGCACTGGGCCAGTACCAGTTTGGGGTTGCTGATAATGAACAAAGGCGAGCCAATGACGGGCAGACGCAGGTTCTGCAACACAGCGGGAATGCGTGACATAAAAATCCTTGAATCGACAAAAAGCCTTCGGCAAAGGGGCGGCCAGGCATGGGCCAGGGCGGGCTCTGATTCTAGAGCGTGTTATGCCCTTTGCGCCTGCCCGCGCCTGCCGAAGCGGGGTTTGCAGCCCATGCGACAGCGGGCGGCGGGCAGGCGCAGCAGGCCGCGGCGGGCATTGGCGCAAAAGCGCCTCGCCTGCGGGCGGTGCTGCGCAGGGGCTCAAAAAAACAGCACGGCCACCTTGTGCAAAGGTGGCCGTGCTGGCATCGCGGCTTTGCGGGGCTGGCCCCGCGCAGCGTCAAACCTTGAATTGTTCGCGGTCCAGGCCTTGAATCCAGCGGGGGGGTTTGCCGCGCCCAGTCCAGGTTTCGCCCGTGGCCTTGTTCATGTATTTGATGGCCACTTTCTTGGTGGCTCCGGGCTGGCGCGCAACCTTGCTGTTGCCGAACACGTCCGTCATGCTCAAATCGTTTTTCTGCACGATGGCACGCACTTGTTCAATGGCCTGTGCGCGTTCTTGCTCACGGATTTTTTGAATGCGTTGCTCCAGCTCTTCGCGCTGTTGAAGAAGTGCGGTTAATTCAGACATCAGGAATCTCCACTAGGTTTATGAATGAGGGGTTAATCAATTTTTCGGCGATTGTATCGCAAAAGCAGTGGCTGTTTAAACGATTTATCGGCCTGGCAGCACTGCACTGTGCGCGTGGTGTTGTTACTGGGTTGGGGTTTGCCCCGTGCCAGAGGCCATGGGCGTAAAACAACTTCAAATTTGTGGGGCTGTTCGGTAAAGATTGGCGCTTTCAGTGCCGGGCATGGCGCTGGATTTTTTCGCGCCATTGTCATTGATCTGTCATAAATCAAGCGCAGTGCGGCAATGGCGGTTTGGGTGCGCCTGTGCTTTCAACGCAAAAACCACGCTTTTCATGGGGCGTCAAAACCCTGCTGGCGCAACGGAAAAAGGCGCCGACAAGCGCCTTCTGCCCGGTGCCTGGAGCATGAAGCCAGGCGGCGTGGAGTCCTTACATCGGCCATGGATATGGCGTATGCAGGATCGGGATATGCTGGGCGCCATTATAATGAAACGAATCGTTTCCATTCTTATTTGGGTTTGATGGCGTCCAGCCGCAGGGGCCCTGGCCTGTGCAGCAGGCCGCCCCATCTGGCAGGCAGGCCTGCAGCAATGCCCCGTTGGGGCTGTGGTTCACGGTGTGTTCGGCGCGGTTTTCGACTGCGCCGTTTTTGTGGCCTGGCCGCGGTGGCCGGGCCGCGCAGGCCGTGCACGCAGGGGGATGGAGACGCCGTTGCGCACCGTTTCGTCTTTTGCAGCCCGCACATGCCCCTTCGCTGCCATGCGGGGCAAGTGCAGATTTGCAGAAATTTTTTTCTCATCGAGGAGTTTTCATGTCCACGCTGAAAAGCACCCCCTTGTTTCGCCTGAGCATTTTGCAAATGGCTTTGCTCGCTGGCCTGGCCCATGCCCAGCAGGCTGCCGATACGCCCAAAAAAGACGCCGAGCTGCCCGCCGTGCAGGTGCAAGGCCAGGCGCCCACGGCCGAGCCCGTGGAGGATTGGCGCGCGCAGGAGCGCAGCACTGACACCGATCTGAAGGAGATCCTGGCCGACCAGGCGGCGGTGCAGTTCGGCGGCGGCAATGGCGCCTCGCAGTGGGTCACGATCCGCGGCATGGGGCAGGACCAGATCGACTACGTGGTCGATGACGCCTCCAGCGATGCGCAGATCTTCCACCACCAGGGCCGCTTCATGATGGATCCGGCGCTGGTGAAGATCATCGGCATCGAGAAGGGCACGGGCTCGGCCAGCTCGGGCATTGGCGCCACCAGCGGCAAGATCGAGGCCACCACGGTCGATGCGCTGGACTTGCTGCGCGAGGGCCAGGACGTGGGCTTTCGCGTCAATGGCGGCATCAACACCAACAAGGGCCGCAACGGCGGCCTGTCCGTTTATGGCCGCAGCGGCAATTTCGATGGCCTGTTCGTGGGCAACCGGGTCGATGACCAGAACTACAAGGACGGCAGCGGCCGCGAGATCGGCAACAGCGCGCTCGATGGCCGCAGCTTCATGGCCAAGGCCGGGGTGAATTTCAGCGAAGACCTGCGCCTGACGCTGAGCCACCGCCGCGAGCAGGAGTCGGGCCTGCGCAATCTGCGCGAGGAGTTCTTCTTCGACACCGCCAACGACGACCCCTCGCACCGCCGCCGCACGGTGGACAGCACCACAGCGGCGCTGCGCGGCAGCCAGTTGGGCTTCATCGATACCCTGGACTTGAATGCCTCGATGATCCGCTCCGAGCAGGAAAGCGGCGCTGGCCGGCGCCTGCAGGCCTCGACGGTGAACATCGACACCAATGCCGGCAACCTGCGCCTGAGCAGCCGCCTGGGCGCGCACCGCATCAAGTACGGCGTGAACCTGCGCCAGCAACAGGCCGGCTCCACGCGCGCCCAGGCCGCCGGGCTGGGCAAGCAGGAGAAAACCGACACCGGCCTGTACGTCGAAGGCATCTGGAGCTGGCACCCCATCACGCTGACCACCGGCCTGCGCTATGACCGCTTCAGCCTCAAGTCCAACGAGGGCGCCAAGCATTCGGACGGCAACGTCAACCCCAGCGTCGGCCTGATCTGGGACGCCACCGACAGCCTGTCCTTCAACATCAGCCACAACCGCGCCAGCCGCAGCCCGCGCTTTTACGAAGTGCTGCTGGCCAGCACGCCTTTGCGCTACGACAGCAATCTGAAGGCCGAGCGCTCGCAGAACTCGGAAGTGGGCTTTGACTGGGTCGATGGCGGCCTGGCCGTCTCGGGCAGCTACTTCCAGCAAAAAATCCGCGATCTGCAGAACTTCACCGGCATGAACTGTGTGGAGCGGGTCTGTGAGTATCGGCTGGTGCGCAACGACGGCGAGCTGACCAACCGCGGCTACGAGCTCAACAGCAGCTACCGCTGGCGCGATCTGACGGCCCGCCTGGGCGTGGCGCACAGCAAGCCCAAGCTCAACGGCGCGACCTACGACTCGGTGGCCACGGCCATCCCGATGGGCCGCCAGTGGACCACCGGCCTGAGCTACCACTACCGCCCCTTCAACCTGGAGCTGGGCTGGCGCGGCCGCTATGCGCAAAAGGGCAGCTACATCAACGCCACCCGCGGCAGCGGCACGCCCGTCTCGCGCAGCGGCTATGGCGTGCACGACCTGCACGCCACCTGGTTGCCGCTGGGCAAGGACACGCTGCACGTGAACTTCGCCGTGCACAACGTGGCCGACAAGCTCTACCGCAGCCACAGCCAGCGCTCGGGCAACAACGCCCTGCCCGAGCCAGGCCGCGAGTTCCGCCTGAGCGTCAACTACCGCTACTGAGCACGTTCGCTGCGTTCAGCGCGCGAGTGCGCGGCCAGGTGTGATCGCCTGCCGCGCCCCGCGTGCTCCTTCGCCCCCACAGCCACAGCCACGGCCCTGCCGTGGCTTTTTCATGGCCTCGGCCCGAGCGCTCACCACCACAGCAGCGCCACGCAAAACAGCGCCAGGGCCAGCACCGAGGGCAGCGCCGCCAGCAGCACCCTGCGCTGCACCCAGGCGCGCTGGCCGGCGGCCTGGGGCGGGCACAGCTGCACGGCCATTTCCACCTTCGCCGGGGATGCCATGAGCAGCAGCGCCGCGCTGACGTTGTGCGCCGCCATGAAGGGCAGCAGCGGCAGGCCCATTTGCAGCGCGATGCGCGCCTGCGTATCGGCCAGCATGGCATTGGCGCCGGTGTTGGAGCCGGTGATGAAGCCGCCCAGCGCGCCCACGAACGGCGCGGCCAGCGCATAGCCGCTGCCCAGCCCGGCCAGCGCCTGGGCCAGGCGGGCGGCCATGCCCGAGAGCGCCATCACCAGCCCCAGCAGGATGTAGCACACCGCCACCGCCGCCACCAGGCCCCAACTGCGCAGCACACCGGCGCGCAGGCTGCGCCACTGCGGCGCGGGCAGAGGCGCGCTGCCGCGCTGCACGCGCCAGGCCACCAGCGCCGTGGCCAGCCACAGCCACAGCGCGGGCGATGCCAGCGCCATCCAGGCGCTGCCCGCCAGCCCTGCGGCACGCAGGCCCTGCGCGGCCAGCAGCAGGCCCCCCAGCAGCACCGCATAGGCGAGCAGCGCCAGGCGCGCCGCCTGCGACAGCGGCGGCCAGGCGCCGCGCTGGCGCAGCAGATGCAGCAGCATCACCAGCAAGGCCCCCAAAGCCCCGGCCGGCGCCGTGCCCGCCAGCCGGTTGCAGGCCCACACGGCTAGCCACAGCGCCAGCGCCGAGGCCGTGGCCAGCCCCAGCGCGCGGCCACGCTGCCCCGGTTGCCCGGCCAGCCAGGCCGCGCCCCAGCCCGCCACCAGAAAGGGTGGCAGGCTCAGCCAGGCCGAGGCCTCGCCCAGCGCCTGAAACGGCAGACCGGCCATGCGCGCGGCAATCAGCGTGCCCGGCCCCATCGACCCCCAGGGCACGGCGCACAGCCCCAGCAGGCCCAGCAGCGCCGCACGCGCTGGCGCCAGGCCCAGGTGCAGCAGCAGCGGAATGCCCACCGTCACGCCGATGCCAAAGCCGGTGACCGATTCGGCAAATGGCGTCACTCCATGCACCACCAGCAGCGCCGCGCCCACGCCCTGGCCAGCGCGCTGGTGCAGCCAGCCTGCCAGCGCCGCCTGCGCGCCGCTGGCCTGCAGCAGCTGGCTCAGCGCCAGGCCGCCGCCGATGATGCCCGCCACCTCCAGCACCACCGGCAGCCAATGCCGGGCGGCTGCGACCAGCGTTGGCGCATCCGGCAGGCCGCCGCCCGTCAGGGGCTGGGCCGCTGCCAGGGCCAGCGCCACGGCCAAGCCCAGCAGCGCCGCGTGCAATGAAGGCCAGCCGCGCAGCAAGGCGCCCAGCACCGCCAGAACGGGTAACAATGCCGCCAGGGACCACATGACACGCACCTCCTGAAATTCCTTATCTGCAATTTTAGTTGCTGATAAGAAACTCAAAGAACATGGCAAATACCCTGATGAGCCCCCCGCCGGGCGAGCCCCATGAACCCCAGGAGCCCCAGCCTGGGCCTGGCCGCCACGACGCGGCCTTTGGCGCGGCCGTGCGCGCGCGCCGCGCGGAGATCGGCATCACCCTGGAGCAACTGGCCGAGGCCACCGGCATCTCGCGCAGCGCGCTCTCGCGCATCGAGCGCGGCGCCCTGGCCACCAGCCTGAACTACGGCCTGGCCATCGCCCAGGCGCTGGGGCGCGAGCTGCCCGAGCTGCTGGGCCAGGGCGGGCCGGCCGATCAGCACATCAGCCGCGCGGCCGATGGGGTGCGCTACGTCGATCCGGCCACGGGCGTGCAGCGCCAGGCGCTGGCGCGCCCGGCCCCGGGAGTGGAATGGGTGGCCTACACGCTGCCCGTGGGCGCGCAGACCAGCGCCTTTGCGCCCCATGGGCCGGGCACGCGCGAGACCTTCCACGTCGTCTCGGGCACGGTGGAAATTGAGCTCGAAGGCCAGGCCGTGCGCCTGGGCCCGGGCGACACCGCCACGCTGCGCGCGGACGTGGCGCACCGCTTTCGCAACATCGGGCGCAGCGTGGCGCGCGTCATGCTGATCGTGGCCGAGCCGCGCGCCTGAGCGCGCCCCCTTTTCGAGCCCTTTTCGAGTCTGCGGCTAGGGCAGCGCCGCAGCCCCGATGGCGCAGCCGCGCTGCGAAAAAAGGCCCCATCCAACTTTTGCCACTCGTTGTATCTGTAAAAATACAGCGCTGGAACCACCACAGGGCCTTTGCACTTCTTTCTTTGCACCTCTTTCTTTGCGCGTGCTGCAGGGGCCCGAGACGAAAGGCCCTCACCATGAATTACCGCTACCTTGCCCTGGCCCTGCTTGCCCCTTTGGGAGCGAGCGCGGCCGACCAGCCCCCGCCCGCCGCTGGCGACGATGCCTTCACGCTGGGTGAAGTCACCGTGTTGGCGCCCATGGCGCAAACGCTGCTGCCCAGCGGCGACAGCCTGACGCAGCAGGACTTGCGCCAGCACGACCAGGAGCGCCTGGGCCAGGCGCTGAACCTGCTGCCCGGCGTGCATACGGCCTATTCCGGCGCGCGCGGCGAGCAGCTGTTTTACGTGCGCGGCTTCGACCGCCTGCAGGTGCCCATCTACATCGACGGCGTGCCCACCTACGTGCCCTACGACGGGCGCATCGACCTGGGCCACTTCACCAGCTACGACCTGGCCCGCGTCGAGGTGACCAAGGGCTTTTCCCCGCTGACTTACGGCCCCAACGCGCTGGGCGGCGCCATCAACCTCATCACGCGCCAGCCCACGCGCGCCTTCGAGGGCGAGGTCGGCGGCGGCCTGGGGCTGAGCGCGCGCGGTCGCCTCGACAGCCGCCGCGCCTACGCCAACCTGGGCGGCCGGCAGGCGCAATGGTGGTACCAGATCGGGGCCTCGCACCTGAAGACCAGCAGCTTTGAGCTGCCCGGCGACTTTGCGCCGCACGCGCAGCAGCCCGCAGGGCGGCGCGTGAACAGCCTGCGCCAGGACAGCAAGCTCAGCGCCAAGATCGGCCTGACCCCCAACGCCAGTGACGAATACGTGCTGGGCCTGGTGCGCCAGGATGGCGAGAAAGGCCAGCCCACCTACGCCGGCAGCCTGCCGCTGCGCGGCCAGGGCGCGCGATCGCGCACGCGCTACTGGCAGTGGCCGCAGTGGGACAAGACCAGCTACTACTTCAGCAGCCGCACCCAGCTGGGCGGGCACAGCCTCAAGGCGCGGCTGTTTCATGACCGTTTTGCCAACACGCTGGTGGGCTACGACTACCGCAATGGCGTGGTCGGCGGCGTGCAGGCGGGCTTTCCCAGCCGCTACGACGACCACAGCAACGGCCTGTCGCTGGAGGCGGACATGCACTTCTTGGCGCGCCAGCGCACGCGCCTGGCCTACCACCTCAAGCAGGACGTGCACCGCTCCAGCGACGACGGCATGCCGTGGACCTTGTTCAAGGACCGCACCCAATCGCTGGCGCTGGAGCACAGCGCCACGCTCGGCCCCGGCCTGACCGCGGTGGCCGGCCTGGCCTACCACCAGCGCAAAAGCCTCTCGGCGCGCAACCACGGCACCCATGCCGGCTCGCCCGAGGTGCCCGGCCTGTACGAGGAGCCCCGCGGCCAGGACGATGCCGTGGACGCCCAGCTGGGCCTGTACCAGGATCTGGGCCAGCAGGCCCGCTGGGGCCAGCTGCGCGCCAGCGTGGCCAGCAAGAGCCGCTTTGCCACGATGATGGAGCGCTACTCAACCCGCTTTGGCCGCGTCATCCCCAACCCCGATCTGAAATCCGAACGCGCGCGCCATTACGAGCTGGGCTATGGCCTGCAACTGCCGGGCCAGTGGGCTTTTGATGCCGCCGTGTTTCGCAGCGACGTGCGCGACTCGATCCAGAACGTCACCGTGCCCGCGGCCCAGTGCAGCAGCACCAGCTGCGAGCAGCCGCAGAACGTGGCCCGCGCCCGCCACAGCGGCCTGGAGCTGAGCCTGCACGGCGGCCAGGGGCCCTGGTCGCTGCAGGCCAACTACACCTTGCTGCGCCGCAAAAACCTCAGCGCCCCGGGCGTGTTTGCCACCGACACGCCGCGCCACAAACTCTTTGCCGCAGGCAGCTGGGCGCAGGGCCCGTGGACGGTGACGGCCAGCGTGGAGGCGGCCTCGCAGCGCCACTCGGCCTCCAATGGCCAGCAAATCGCCGCCGGCTTTGCCGTCTACAACCTCAAGGGCGGCTACCGCCTGGGCAACGGCGCCGAGCTGGAGCTGGGCGTGCGCAACCTGGGCGATAGACTCTACGCCTACAGCGAGGGCTACCCCATGCCCGGCCGCAACTACTTCGTGCAAGTGCGCTACCCGTTCTGAGAGCGCAGCGCCAGCTCTGGGGCGCGGGCCAGGCCCGCAGCGCCGCAGGCCTGGCACACAAGGATCTCGCCATGACGACAGCCCAAACCCCATCCCCCGGCCCGAGCGCGCCCCTGGCGGCGGTGCTGCACGACGGGCACGGCATTGCCGAGCCCGTGCTCAAGGCCTTCGTCGAGCGCCTGCAGGCCCGCGGCGTGCGCGTGCGCGGCCTGCTGCAAGACAGCGCCGTCGACACCCTGCCAGGCGCCGAGGCCGGCAGCGCCTGCCAGCGCCACATGGAGCTGGTGGACGTGCAAAACGGCCAGCGCTACCTGATCTCGCAAGCGCTGGGCAAGGGCTCGCAGGCCTGCTGCCTGGACGCGGCGGGCGTGGCCGCCGCCAGCGTGGTGCTGCGCCGCGCCCTGCACGAGCAGCCCGAGCTGATCGTGGCCAACCGCTTCGGCAAGATCGAGATCGAAGGCTCGGGCCTGCGGCAGGAAATCGCCGCCGCAGCCGCTGCCGGCATCCCGCTGCTCACGGCCGTCGATCAGCGCTTTCTGCCCGAATGGCAGGCCTTTTGCGGCGGCCTGGCCGTGCAACTGCCGCCCGAGGTGCAGGCGCTGGAGCAGTGGTGGCAACAGCAGGCGCGCCCGGATGTTCAGGCCCAGGCCTGCGGGCCGGAGGCCGCGTGATGCTGCGCCGCCGCGCCCTGTTGCAGGCGCTGGCCGGCGGCGCTGGCGCCGGGCTGCTGGCGCCCTGGGCCCGCCCGGCCCGGGGCGAGGGTCAGCCCGCCGCCCAGCCTGCCGCACAGCCGGCCCAGCCAATCCAGGCCGAATCACCGCCCGCCTCGCTGCTGCAGCACTTCGGCCCGCCCCTGGCCGCCGCGCCGCGCCGCGTCGTGGCTGCCGGCCCGCCAGCGGCCGTGCTGGTGGCGGCCCTGGCCCCGGCGCAATTGCTGGGCTGGCCCATGCCCTTGCCCGATGCCGCGCGCGCCCTGCTCGCGTCCGGCCTGGCGCGGCTGCCCACGATCGGGCGCCTGGCCGGGCGCGGCAGCACGCTGGGCACCGAAGGCCTGCTGGCCCTGCGCCCCGAGCTCATCGTGGATGTGGGCAGCACCGACGACTACTACCGCTCGCAGGCCCAGCGCCTGGCGCAGCAAACGGGCATCCCCTACGTGCTGGTCGATGGCAGCCTGCCGCACAGCGCCCAGCAGCTGCGCGAAGTGGGCCAGCTGCTGGGCGTGGCCCAGCGCGCAGCGCAGCTGGCCCAGTACGCCGATCAGGCCCTGGCCCAGGCCCAGCAATTGCGCCAGCGCCTGCAGGCGCAGCCGCCGCGCTTTTACCTGGCGCGCGGCGCCGATGGCCTGGAGACGGGCTGGCGCGGCTCCATCAACAGCCAATTGCTCGAATACCTGGGCGCGCACAACGTGGCCGCGCCGCCGGCCAGCCAGCCGGGCCGGCCGGGCCGCCAGGGCGGCGGCACGCCGCGCGTGCCGCTGGAGCAGCTGCTGCAGTGGAATCCGCAGCTCATCGTCACGCAGCAGCCCGGGCTGGCCGAGCAGCTGCGGCAACAGTCGCAGTGGCGCAGCGTGCAGGCCGTGCGCCAGGGCCTGGTGCTGCAAATCCCGCACCTGCCCTTTGGCTGGGTGGATGGCCCGCCGGGCATCAACCGCCTGATCGGGTTGCGCTGGCTGAGCCTGCTGCTGCAGCACTGGGACGGCGCCACCGCCCTGGATGCCGCTGCGCTGCGCGGGCGCATCGAGCCGCAGGCGCGCGCGTTCTACCAGCTGTTCTACGGCTGCGCCGCAGGCGTCGCCCTGCCGCCAGGGGCCTTGCCTTGAGCCCGCCGGCCGCCCCCACCTCCGCCCCTGCCCCTGCCCACAGCGGCGCGCGCGGCGCCGGCGCCCTGCTGGCTGCGGCGCTGTTTTGCGCACTGGCGCTGGCCGCAGGCCTGGCCCTGGGCAAATACCCCTTGTCGCTGGCCCAGCTCTGGGCGGCGCTGTGGGGGATGACTGGCGGCGCGGCCGTCGATGACACGGCGCGCATCGTGCTCTGGGAAGTGCGCCTGCCGCGCGTGCTGGCCGCTTGCCTGGTGGGCGCGGCCCTGGCTGCGGCCGGCGCCTGCTACCAGAACATCTTTCGCAACCCGCTGGTCTCGCCCGACATCCTGGGCGTCTCAGCCGGCGCGGGCCTGGGCGCCACGCTGGGCATTTTTCTCGGCGGCGCCATGGCCGTCGTGCAGGCCATGGCCTTCGCTGGAGGCCTGCTGACCGTGGCCCTGGTCGTGCTCACGGCGCGCTGGGTGCGCCACCACGACAGCGTGCTGGTGCTGGTGCTCAGCGGCATGGCCATGGGCACGCTGACGGGCGCGGGCATTGCGCTGATCAAGGTGCTGGCCGATCCGTACACGCAGCTGTCCTCCATCACTTTCTGGCTGCTGGGCGGCCTCAACGGCGTCACCTTGCAGGACTTGCTGGGTGCCGCCCCGGCCATGGCGCTGGGCCTGCTGTGCATGGCGCTGCTGCGCTGGCGCATCAACCTGCTGAGCCTGGGCGATGAGGAGGCCCAGGCCCTGGGCGTGCCCGCCGCGCGGCTGCGCCTGTGGCTGATCGTGGCGGCCACGCTGATGACGGCGGCGGCCGTGTCCATCACCGGCGTCATCGGCTGGGTCGGCCTGGTCGTGCCCCATGCGGCGCGGCTGCTGGCCGGGCCGGAGTTCGGCCGCCTGCTGCCCGTGTGCCTGCTGCTGGGCGCCGGGCTGATGGTGCTGGCCGACACCCTGGCGCGCAGCACGGTGGGCATCGAGCTGCCGCTGGGCGTGGTCACCGCCTGCATTGGCGCGCCCGTGTTCCTCTGGCTGCTGGCGCGGCGCGGGGGCCAGCCATGAGCCAGCCGCCGGCCACGCTGCAGGCCTGCGGCCTGGCCATAGGCCATGGCGCGCGGCAGCTGGCCAGCGGCCTGCAGTTTGGCTTGCAGGCCGGCGAAATCCTGGCGCTGCTGGGCCCCAACGGCAGCGGCAAGAGCACGCTGCTGCGCACCCTGCTGGGCCTGCATGCGCCGCGGGCCGGGCAGGTGCTGCTCGATGGCCGGCCCCTGGCGCACATGCCGCGCGCGGCGCTGGCGCGGCGCATTGGCTATGTGCCGCAGGCCTACGCCAGCCACTTTGGCTACAGCGTGCACGACACTGTGCTGATGGGCCGCGCGGCCCATCTGCCGCTGCTGGCCCAGCCCGGCGCGGCCGATCGGCGCATCGCCACGGCCTGCCTGCAGCGGCTGGGCATTGCCCACCTGGCCGGGCACAGCATGCAAGCCATCAGCGGCGGCGAGCGCCAGCTGGCGCTGATGGCGCGCGCGCTGGCGCAGCAGGCGGCCTTGCTGATCCTGGATGAGCCCACGGCCAGTCTGGATTTCGGCAATCAGCTGCGCGTGCTGGAGCATTTGCAGCAGCTGCGCCAGCAGGGCATGGGCATTTTGCTGTGCACCCACCAGCCCGAGCACGCCATGGCCGTGGCCGACCGCATCATGCTGTTGCATCAGGGCGGCCTGGTCGGCCCTGGCCTGCCGCGCGAGGTGGCCACGGCCGAGCGTCTGGCGGCGCTGTACCGCGTCAGCCCGCAGCAGTTGCGGGCGCATTTGCGCTTTCGCTTCGAGGGGGCTTGAGGCGTTTGGTGCTTGAGCGTCCTCTGCCTCTTTGGAGGATTGCGCCCGGTAGTTGCCGGCTGTGCCGGCTTTGAGGGCCGAGGCCGGGATGTGCGCCCGGCGGCGCAGTCACTTTCTTTTTTGTCGAAAAAAGAAAGTGACCAAAGAAAAACGACCCTGCTGCCTGCGACCCCGGCGCTGCGCGCCGGGGCGACCTGTGCCGCAGGCAGAAAGGGGCTTTGTTCGGGCCATCGCTGCGCTCGGCCCTTGGGTGGGCGCTGGTGCGCCCACTTTTTACTGCGCAGAGATTTTGAACAAGCTCGCCAGCGCCAGCCTTGGCTATGGGCGTGACGTGGGCAGCAAGGCGCAAAACACGGCCAATAACCCATGCCATTGGCCATGTTTTGCTTGCACCGCAGATCACTTGATCTTGGGAATGAGCGTGGCCTCCAGATGGTTTTGCTTCGCTATGGCGCAGGGCTGTGGGGCTCGGTGCGCGTCATTTTGTCGAAGGCCTTGTCCACCACTTCGGTGTGGCGCACGCGCTCCTTGTGGCCTGGGGTGGCTTGGGCGTTGAGCAGATCGAGCTGCTCCTGGATGGCGGCGGCGATTTGCAGCATGACGCGGTGCAGGCCCAGCTGCTGGCGGCGGCTGTTGGCCAGGTGGTCTTGCACGGGTTGCAGGGCGCTGGCCACCAGGTGGCCCAGCTCGCGCGCGGCCAGCAGGCGGCTGGTTTGTTCGGCCAGGTCTTTTTCTGCCTGGCTTGGGCTGGCGGCGTCAGCCTGTGCGGCAGGCGGCTGCGCGGCGGCCAGTTGTTGCAGGCTGGCCAGCAGTTCGGCCCAGGGGGCGGCGGGCTGGTTGGCGCTGGCTTCGGCCTGGGCGCGGGTGGCGCGCACCAGGTCGATGAGTTGGGCGACGATTTGGCCGCCGGTGTCGGCATCGGCGCCGCCCATGGCTTGCGTGCGCTGGTAGTTGAGCTGGATTTCGCGCCAGCGCGCCTGCTGCGCTTGGCTCATGTGGCCGCGCAGCTCGGCGAGCTTGAGCAGGTTTTCCTCTGCGCCGGTGGTCAGCAGCTGCGCTTCGCCCAGGTAGTGGTCGTCCAGCAGTTGCTGCATTTCGGCTTCGTTCATGACGCTGGTGATTTTCTCGGCCAGCTTGTTCATGTTGCGGTAGGAGCCTTGCAGCTTGAAGGGCGGCTCGGTGCGGTTGGCGTCGGCCTGGGCGGCGCTGGCGATGTATTGCTGGTTGACGCGGTAGACGATTTCGCGCACAGCCAGCATGCGCTGGAGCACGGCGTCGATCTCGCGCAGCTCGGCGGCGCTGTAGTCGTGGCTGAGATCGCCGGCGGAGAATTCCCGGCCCTGCGCCTTGCCGATGAGCAGGTACAGGTCCTTGAGATCGCGCGTGGCCAGCGGGGCCAGGGTGGGGTTGCTGGTCAGGCTGTTTTCGATGTAGCTGAGCTTGAAGGTCTCCTCCATGCCGCCGAGCACGTCGCCCAGGTTGTAGACGTCGGCGCGGTTGGCCAGCATGTCGGGGATCTTGAAGACCTCGCCCGATTCGGTGTAGGGGTTGCCGGCCATGACGATGCAGAACTTCTTGCCGCGCATGTCGTAGGTCTTGGTGCGCCCGCGCCAGACGCCCTCGATGCGGCGCGTGCCGTCCGACAGCGAGATAAAGCGCTGTAAAAACTCCGGGTGGGTGTGCTGGATGTCGTCGATGTAGAGCATGACGTTGTTGCCCATCTCCAGCGCGAGGTTGAGTTTTTCCAGCTCTTGGCGGCTGGTGGCGTCGGGTGCCTGGGCGGGGTCGATGCTGCGCACTTCGTGGCCCAGCGCCGGGCCGTTGATCTTCATGAAGATCAGCCCCAGCCGGCTGGCGACGTATTCCATCAGCGTGGTTTTGCCGTAGCCGGGCGGGGAGATCATCATCAGCAGGCCCATCAGATCGGTGCGCTTGTGCTCGCCCACGGTGCCCATTTGCTTGGCCAGGTTGTCGCCGATGACGCTCAGGTACACGTCGTTGATGAGCTGGTTGCGCACGAAGCTGGCCAGCGGCCGGGGCTTGAACTCGTCCAGCCGCATGGCCGCGCGCTGCTCGGTGAGGATGTCCTGGCGCAACTGCTGGTAGCGGCGCAGGCCGGGCACGAAGTGGTTGGTGTGCCAGTGGGCGCGGCGCGCGAAGTCGTCCACGCCCAGCTCCAGCGCGCCATCGTGGATGCGCGGGTGCTGGCCCAGCAGGCCGGTGACGGTGGTGCGCAGCGGCACGTGCAGCACCTCGTGCGCCGTGCCCTCGTGCAGCAGGGCCAGGGCGGCGGCTTCGGGCACGTAGTCCAGCGCGGCCTGGGCGTTTTTGGCGGATGTGCTGGCCTCGGCATGGGCGATGGCGCTCAGCCACTGGGCGGCCAGGGCAAAGCGCACGGCCAGTGGCTGCTCGGCATCGTGCAAGGTGGCGTGCAGCTCGGCCCAGCGGCCCTGGGATTGCAGGCGCTCTTGCAGGCTGTGCAGCAGGGCCGCGGCCTGGCTGGAGAAGTGCAGCCGCGCCGCGCCGCCGCTGGCGGGGCCGGCCAGCTCCTCGGCCAGATAGGCCGCGGCCTGGGCGGCCAGGGATTGCAGGGCGGTAGTCGGCGCGGCAGTCGGTGTGGCATTCGATGCGGCATGGCCCGGCGGGTGCTCGGCTGGGCCGGGCTGCACCGGATGGTCAAGGTCGTCGGCCGGCGCAAACACGGCTTCGAGCTGCTGGCTGCGCGCAAAGGCCAGCAGGGCCTGGGCCATCTCCTGCTCCAGCGCGGTGCGCGCCTGGGCGCTGCCCAGCAGTTGCTGCATGGCGGCGGCGCCCTGGGCGCGGCTGGGCCAATGGCGCGCTTGGGCGGCCAGTTTGAAGCCCGGCTCCGCGCCGCCATCCAGGCCCGCACTCAGGCTGCTCCACAGCAGCACGGCCAGGGCGCGGGCGCGGGCGTCGTGGGCCAGCACGCCGGCCTGCTCCTGCAGCGGCAGCAGCGCTTGCAGGATGAGGGCGGCATCGTGATCGTGGATGCCGCGCTCATAGCCTTCGCGGTAGCGCGGCGCGGCAAATTCGCGCACGGCGCGCACCAGCTCCTCGGGCTTGGGCAGCAAGGCCATGAGCTGGTCTCGGCTGGGGGCGGCGGCGCTGGCTTCTTCGCCTGGCTCGCCGCCCTGGCTGGTGGTGCCTGTGGTGCCCACTGCTCCCACCCCTGTTGGGCGCGCTGCTTGCAGCATTTGCAGGGCCAGGTATTCAGCGCGGCTCAATTGGGGCGATTCGGATTCGAGCGAGACGTCCCAGAACGGGCGCAGCGCGGCCAGCTCGGGCGCGTGCAGCGGCTCCATGAAGTCCGTGCCCGTCAGGTGCAGATGCAGCGTGTCGCCGCGCGGCATCAGCGTCAAATCCAGCGCCTGGGTGTTGACGGAAAAGCGGTGCCGGCCCAGGCGGATGACGCTGCCGTCGCCTTCGAACAAATCGCTCTTGTCGCGCAGCGCGCGCAGGGCCTGGTCGCGGATGCCTTTGAGGCGCGCCTCGATGTCGTCGGCCTTGACGTGGTCGTGCAGCGCGCGCAGGCGCTCGGCCAGCTCGCGCAGCTTGAGGATCAGCGCATCGCCGGCGAAGAAGGCGTTGAGCGCGTCCTGCCCGTCCATGCGCTCGGTGCGGCGCGGCAGCCCTTCCAGAATGCGCAGCGCAGCGTCGAACACGCCCTGGGCGCGGCGCTGGCGATCGTCCAGCAGGGCCTGTTTGTGGGTTTCGAAGGTCTCCAGCAGCTCCTCGCGCTTGGCGATGATGTCGGTCAGGAACTGCTCGTGCTCGCCGTACTGGCTCTCCAGCTCTTCGAGCTGCACCAGCAGCCGGGCCAGTTGCTCATCGCATTTTTCCGGGTCGGTGGCCAGGGCCTGGGCGCTGGCGATGCTTTGGCCAAACAGCGCGAACTGCGCGCCGAACTGCGCCACCTGCTCGGCCGCGCCCATGCCGCGCTTTTTCTGCTCGGCGCGGGCGCGGCTTTGGTTGAGCGCGGCATAAATCTCGGAGATGCCCTGCACGATGCGGGTGCGCTGCGTGGGGTCGTCCACGCGCAGCACGGCCATCAGCTCGGAGAGCGTGTCCAGCTCGGCCGACATGGCCTGCATGGCCGCCAGCGGCTCTTGCAACTGGGGCGTGGTCTGGGCCTTGGCAACCTGCTCATCCAGTTGCTTGAGCCCCTCGGTGTAGGGGGCCAGGGCCTCGTCGCTGGCGAGGAATTCGGCCGTGCGCTGGGCCGTCTCGGCATGGGCGGCGTCCAGCTCGGCCTGCAGGGCATCCACGGCGGCGGCATCGACGTAGCGCAGTTCGCGCACGCTCATCAGCCGCCCGCGCTGCGCGCCCAGGCTGGCCAGCGCCTGCACGTAATCGCGCGTGTGGCGCAAATCGCCGCGGCGGATCTCGCCCAGCAGGCTGCGCTGGCGCGTGGCGGCCTCGTTCATCTGGCGCTGCGTGTCGCTGCGGATGCTCTGGACCTTTTCGTATTCGTCCAGCACCGCCTCGCCGCTGGCGACGATCTCGTG
The DNA here is from genome assembly GCF_002285265.1 of Vandammella animalimorsus. Lineage (GTDB taxonomy): Bacteria > Pseudomonadota > Gammaproteobacteria > Burkholderiales > Burkholderiaceae_C > Lampropedia. The sequence goes on along the minus strand of NZ_NSJB01000005.1, from coordinate 86,082 downwards.
CAGCACGCGCGGCAGAGTCGGCAGCGCGCCGCCCAGCCCCTGCTCCATCCAGTGGTAGCGCTCGAACAGGCGGCGCGTGGTGTCGATCAGCCGCCCGTAGCGGCCGCTGGAGATGTCCTGGGCCTCGATCTCGCGCGTGAGGCTGTACAGCTCGGAGATGCCGCGCACCAGCTCGGCATTGCCGATGCGCCCCAGCGGCGTGTGGCGCGCGGGCTGGCGCGCGGCGTATTCTTCGGTGGCGAATGGCGTGCGCCAGATCTGCATCGGGTGGATGCGCGTGGGCTCGTCGGACTCGGAGCTGAACAGCACCATGCGCCCGTCCTCCAGCAGCGCGTAGCCGTGGCCGATCAGCGGCGCTTGCAGCTCGCGCGCAATCAGGTTGTAGGTGAACAGCGCCACGCGCCCGCTTTCGGGCTCGTAGAACACGTAGAGCACGTCCTCGCCGTTGGGCGAGCGGTAGCTGCGCTTGAAGCGCATGCCGCCCATGTCCTGGCCGAAGCTGCGGCTCTCGCCGTTTTGCAGGTAGTAGCCGCCGGGGAAGATGATGCCGTGGTCCTCGGGCAACTGGATGCAGGCCAGGCCGATGGCATCAATGCGCTGCACCTTCTGTGTCAGCGTGTTGTAGACCAGATAACGCCACTGCTCCTCGCGGTAGGGCAGCACCTTCAGCAGGATCAGGCTGCCCACGCGGGCGTATTCCAGCTTGGCGTCGTCCAGCGACTGGGTGGCGTCCTGCACGGCCTCGCGCCAGATGCCCAGGCCATCGTTGGTGTTGTTCTCGATCTTGACGGTCAGCTCGCCGCCCAGCGTGTCGATGAACACCGTATCCAGCACATTGATGTGCGGGTGGCGGCCCTGCACCACGTCGGCGCGGCCCGCCGCTGTCCATTCGAAATCGTAGGGTGCGGGCAGGGCGATGTCGCGCTCGCCGCGGTTGTCGATGTACTGCACCTGGCGGCCATCGGGCGAGACCGACCAGCGAAACACCCGCACGTCCGAGAGCCGCTCGCCAATCTGAAACGCCGCCAGCAGCTTGCCGTCCTTGACGCGCAATTGCAGCAGCCGCGCGCCCTTGTAGTAGGTGTAGAGCTCGCGGAAATCCTGCACAAAGCTCTGCTGGCCCAGAAAGGTCTGCGCCGCATCGACCGGTACCACGTCATAGCCCGCGCCGCCTGCGCCGCCTTCGTTGCCATCGCCCGCAGAACTCGCAGAGCCCGCCGCGCCTTCGTGCAGGCGATAGACGGCGAATACATCCTCAACGCGTGTCTCCTGCTTGATGCCCAGGAACACGTTGTAGCCAAACACCATCAGCTCGCCCAGCTGCACGATGTCGCGCCCCACGCAGTTGTGCTCGGTGCGCACCCGCACGCGCCCCAGCAGCCCCATCTGGCTGGCGCCGAACTCGGCCAGGCGCTGCGCGTTCAAATCCGCCGCCAGCGCCTGCAAGGCCGCGCCCTGCTCGGCCAGGCGCTTGCGCAAAACCTCATACGCGCCGCCGCTGGCGACGGCCTGGTCCACGGCGTGATCGGAGTGGTGTTGGTCGGTAGTCATGAGGGGGCTTGTCCTTGGCGTCAATGGCGCAAATGGTGCCGGTGACGATCGTGTGTGAAAGTTGTTGCGGGCGGGCGTGGCGCGGCTGTGCTTCACGGCGTTTTGTGCATCCTCACATGGCCCAGGTAACGCAATTGCTGGGGCTGCTCGACAGGGGCTAGCTCCCAGCGCTCGGGTCGGTTGCGCAAAACGCGTAGCAAGGAGACGCTTGGGTGCAAGACTCCTTGCGCACGCAAATCGCTGGCGACAGTGGTGTAAGTACACCAATTGCCAGCCATCAAGCAGGGCGCGGCAATCAATACCAGCGTGTCACTGGTGCGTTGGACCGCCAATTGCAGCAGTATTTGTCGCAACTGGTGCAATTTTTCCGGCAGCACGGGCAAGGGGGAGCGTTTGCCACTCTTGTCTGTAGCATTCTGTGCGGTTGCAAACTCTGCATTGGCTACTCGGTAACGAATCAGTGTTGGCTTGTAGCCAGGGTGCAACTCGAACTCTGGGCCGATCCAGCGCCCGATCTTGCTGTTTTTGCCCAGATCGCCACGCTGACGCAGAGCGCAGACCACCGGAGGCAGAGGATGCCAGCGCCCGTCGTGTAAATCAGGCCAGGCTTGCAAGAGCTGCGCTCTCGTCAACGCTGGAGCGTTTGCCACGCTCCGTGCACCAGCTTTCAGATAGCGAATCTGATTTGGTTTTTGGCTTCCAGTTTGCACCTCGAAGCTCTGTTGCAAGGGGGTAAGCCATCGCGTCAATTTGGTGTTAGCTCCCAGAACCCCCAGCCTGCGCATGTGCCCAACAACTTGCGAAAGGGGTTGCCACTGACCGCTGCGCAAGTCGGGCCAAGCTTGCAGCACTTGCTGGACGGAAGGATGCGATGGCAAATCGGCGGCGGACGCACCGGTAACAGGCTTGGGCAAGGGGGGCTGCGCTGGCGTGTGGGACGATGCTTGAAGGGCGCTGGGCAATCCTGCGGTATCTCCGTTGGACGATTTAAAGCCTTCCACCTCATCAAAAAACCGGCTGGCGGCCTTGAACACAATGCCCTCCATGCCGTAGCACATCATCTTGCAGCCAAGCTCCCGCAAGCGCATGGCCAGTGGCGCGAAGTCGGCATCACCCGAACAAATCACGACGGTTTTGATGGCTGGATTGCGACAAACGGCCTCCATCGCCGCGATGGCAAGGGCCACATCGGTTGTGTTTTTACTGACCGACACATTGCAGACAGGACGAATGCCGTACTCAGCCAGCAGTGCTTCAAGGCTTTTCAGGCTGACTGCATCGCCATAAGCGTGCTTGAGTACCGGCTCGCCTTCTGCGAAGACTTTCCGTATGGCCTGCTTGAGTGCATCGCAATCACGGAAATTGTCAGCATCAATGAATAACGCCAGTTGAGGGGGAGCGGAGCTCATGATCGGGTTCCGGCCTTGATACGTTGCTTACTATTCAGCCCTTGCTCCAGCATCTGCAACGCCTGGCCCTTGCAGTAATCGGCTTTGGCCTCGGCGCCAGCGAGGCTCCATTGCTCCTGGGCCTGCTGGCCGGCTTTGCGGCGCAGCTCTTGGAAGCGGCCGCTTTTTTCGTATTGCTCCAGTGCTTCCTGGCGCTGGGCGCGCCAGAGCTTGTGCGCTTCCAGATAGCGATCGGGATGGGCGCTGGAGCAAATGTCGAACAGGGCTTGCTGGGCCACCAGTGGCAAGATGGCTGTGTCTGCGCTGCTGTCGCCAGCATTGGGTCCGCCACGCATGGGTTGGGTTTTTTGGGGGGCTGCGGCCTTGGCGGCTTCTGGCGCAGGAGCGGGGGCTTTGGACGCGCGGGTGACGGGTTGGGTGCCCGCAGGGCAGGGCGTGTCCTGGTACATGGTTTTGCCAGCCGCGTTCACGCATTTGAAATGTGCCGACGCGGGGGCGGCAAACAAGGCGCAGGCGGCCAGGCTGGCGCAGAGCAGGGCTTGGGGCCAGGGCTTGCGGGTAGCAGGTGGGTGGTGCATGGAGGGGTTTCGCGAATCATGGCCTGAAATTGCAGGTTTCAGGCGCGGTTTCCAATCGGCAGTTAACCGGGCTTGCGCAGCAGCAATATCACTTCATTATTCAGCAACAGTTCTTTTGGGTATTGCTCCAATAACGGGGCGGGAGGGGCGATGTCTTGCATGAGATTTTTCTGCACGCGCTCGGCTACAAAGCCCACGCTTTGCATTAACTGGACGAGTTCGTCGGCGCCAAGGCGATTGAGGTTCAGATATTCATTGAAAACAAAGCGCTTGTAGCCATCCACCCCGAAATCGGCAAAGCCGAAATCGACTTCTTCGGCAATCAGTTCACCGTCGTAGGCCTGGATGCGTTGCCATAGTTCGTCCTCCGGCAGCAGCAGATGTGCCCAGGGCTCCTGGATGTAGCGGCGCAAGTGTGAACCCCAGGCGGAGTAGTACAGCGGCTCGATTTGCAGGAAAAACAGCCCGCCGGGGCGCAGGCATTCGAACAGGTCTTTCGCAATGGGGGTGAGCTGGTCGCGCTGCACGTGTTCGAAGGTGGACCAGCTCATGATGACGTCCACGGCCTGGTGCCGGGGCGCCAGGGGGGCGGCGGGCTGGATGGTTTCAAAGCTCAGCCCCGGCGGCAGCCGTTTGAGCTGGATTTGCTCGCGCGCAATGCCGGGGAGTTTTTCATATTCGCGGCGAATATCGATGCCGTGGATTTGGGTGGCGCCGTGGCGCAGCATCAGCGCCAAATCGCTGATGCCATCGCCGCAGCCGAAATTGAGCATTTTGGCTGCGGGTAAATCAATATCCTGTTTGAGCCAGTCGTGAATCAGATCGGCGGCGTAAAAAAATGTGCCCGGAACCATTCGTTGGTAATGGTTTCCGTCTGGAATGTGAGCGGGCTGGGAAACAGCTTTTCTTTCAGCGTGCTGAAAAACGGGATGGGCGGCATGGCAGATGGGTTTTCTTCCGAGATGCTCGGGCAAGGGGGTGAATGGTTTTCTAAATCAAAGGAAAAACAATTTCATTATTTTGGCATGATGGATATGGAATGAATTTTCTTTTGATATGTATTTTGTCAGCGGCTGCCGATATGGATGCAACCAGGCATGGCGCGGGAGATGAAGTCGAAATCGGCGCTGACGCAATCCCAGTTGCGGATCATGCCGCTGGCCAAGTTGGCATTGGGCGTGAGGGTGACGGCGCCATCCAGGCCCAATTGGGGCAAAAAGCGCATGACGATGGCGCCGCCGGGGCCGATTTCCAGCGATTGCAAAACGTGGTCGTAGGGCAGATCAAAGCGCAGTTCGTCCAGGCTTTGGGGCAGCCTGCCCTGGGTGGCGAGGTATTCGGCAATCCAGGTGCGCAGGGCGGCGGCAATGAGAAAGCCTTGCCGCAAGCGCTCTTCGCGCAGGGCCTGGGCAACGGCTTGGGTTTGCTCCTGCTCTTTTTGCGCCTGCATGGCGGCGGCGGCTTCGCGCACCGTCTCCATTGCCGCTTCGCGTTCGGACTGGCGCAGCAGAAAGTGGTAAGCCCCAATGGCGGCGATGGCCACTGCCAGGGCAATGGCTCCTGTGGTCCAGGGCGAAAGATTAGGCGATTGAGATGGGCGAGATGGCATGGACATGGCGCGGTGGTGTCGGTGATGGCGGGAGAGGGGTCTGGGTGCAGCGCCCAAGCTTCGGATTTGCAGCAGACGCAAGTCGCCCGCCCGAGCGGCGCACGCCCAGGCGGGCGGCCAGTTGATCGACCAGCGTATCGGTCAAAGGCGGCAATGCCGCAGCCGCTTGCGGGTCTGCTGCATCTTGCAGCACGGTGCACAGCAGGGCAACGGGGCCGCGGTCTTGGTGGCGCAGTTCGATGCGAAAGTCCATGCCTACCTGGTAGCAGCCAAGGCTCCAGGCGGCATCCAGTCCCTGGAGGGTTGCCGTTTGGGGCTGCCCGATGGGATAAAGGCGAGCAGGGGCGAACTCCATGCGCCAGCCCGGATGGCGGGCGTTGGGGCGGCGGATGGAGGCGTTGGCAAGCTGGCGGCGACGCAAGCGGCGCGTCAACAGCGCCAACGGCACGGTCGCAGCGACGGCAATGGCCAAAGTCCAGGCGATGCCCCAGCGATCCAGCGCAAAAACTGCCAGGACGGGCAGCAGGATTTCCAGGCCCCAGCGCGGCCAAAGGCTGTTGTGTTGGAGTTCTAGTGGCAACTGCACGCAGGCCGCGCCAGCGCGCAGTTGCGCAGTGATGTCCATCACCGCTTTTTGGCTGGGTGTGTGCGGGGGCATGGCGTGGGCGGCGGGCTACTCCTATTGCAGCAATTAAAGAAAATAATTTTGCAAACCTTCAGAATAGCAAAAATCATGAAAGAGATAGAAACTAAGATCAAAGTATCGAGAATGATGGCGGTGTTCGAAAACATTGCTATTGCAAATAATCCAATATAATTTCCAATTAATATATTTGCGATGCCCGAGGCATCATCCAGAATCGCACTGGATACTTTATGGTCTTTGCCTAAATATTTCTCTATCTGTGAGATAGCTAAGGCGCCGACAATAGAAAAAATGGCTATATATATTACGGTGTCTATCCCTGGACGGGCGGTCTGTATAAATTCCTTTAAATTTCCGAATTGGTAAAAAATTATGGAAAGAAAAGCATATATCGCCCATCGAACAGTATCTTCGGTTTTGAAAAAAATTCCAAGAATGCGTACTATTTTCGATAATTTGCCGCTTGGTTTTGTTGTCATGATTTTATCCTTGATATAAGAAATCGGATTTCATTTTACTCTTCGGGCGTCGCATTATTTTTATTGCTGCCGCCGGTGAATTTCTGCAGCAAGTCGTGGATGATGGGGCTTTTGCCCGCCGCGCCTTCGAGGAATTTGCCCATGGACAGGCCGCTGGCGAATTTGTCGAAGAACGCGCCTTCGCCGCCGACGATGTCGATGTTGGCCTTGGACAGCGCCGAGGACAGCACCTCGGCCTGCTCGCGCGCGATGTGCTTGCTGGCCTCGATGCCGGCAATGGCTTGCTCGAAGCTCTTTTCCAGCTGCATGCGAAATTCCTCGTGCGCGCGGGCGGTGTCGCCCAACTGGCCCAGGGTGGCGAATTTCTCGGCCAGGCCACGGGCTTCGGCCATGAGTTTTTCCAGCAGCACGGCGGCTTCGGCATTGCCCACTTCGCTGGTGACCTTGGCGCGCGCCAGGCCTTGCTCCTGCTCGCCCTTGGCGATGGCAATGAGCTTTTCGGCTTCCACCTTGGCTTCGGCCAGGCCTTGCTTTTCGACGGCATCGGCCCTGGCGTCGATCACGCGCGCCTCGGCCAGGCCTTTTTCCTCCAGGCCCTTGGCCTCGGCCATGAGCTGCTCGGCGGTGACTTTGGCCTGCGCCAGGCCTTCTTTTTCCAGCGCGGCGGCGGCCACTTCGCGCACGCGGGCATCGGCCAGGCCGGGGGCGGCGCGCTCGGCCTGCACGCCTTCGGCCAGGCGCTTCTTGGCCTCGGCCTGCTGGGTGGCCGCTTCCAGCTCGGCCTGGGCGACGACGGTGATTTCCACCGCCTTGTGGCGTGAGGCGGCTTCGTCGGCCTCGGCCTTTTTCACCTGTTTGACCAGGGCCTCTTCGGCTTCGGCCTGGGCTTGCAGCACGGCCACTTGCTTGAGGCGGTCGGCCTCGGAGACCTGGCGCACTTCCTTGATGCGCTCTTCTTCCTGGGCGACGGTTTTCTCCACCGCCACGCGCTCGCGCACGACGTTGGCGATGTGGGTTTTTTCCACTTCCAGGGCTTTTTCCTTCTCGATGCGTTGCAGCTCGACTTCGCGCTCGCGCGAGACGATTTCCAGATCGCGCGCGCGGGTGACTTTTTCCGCCTCGATGACCACGGCCCGCTGGCGGTTTTGCTGGGCCACTTCCACTTCGCGCAGGCGGTTTTCCTCGCGGATGTCCACCTGCTCCTGCGTGGCGATGCGGGCCTGCTCGGCCTTGAGGCGCTCTTCTTCCTGCACCTTGCGGGTTTCGGCCTCCTCGCGCGCCTGGATGGTGGCGATTTCGCGCTTTTGGCGCGCCTCGGCGTCGGCCTGTTGGCGCTCCAGCGCCAGCAGGGCCTCCTTGGTTTCGACGTTCTTCTTGGTGATGGCCATTTCCTCGTTGCGCTCGAGTTCGTTGGTCACCACGTTTTGCGCCGCGGTCAGCTCGGTGATTTTGCGGATGCCTTCGGCGTCCAGGATGTTGTTGGGGTCCAGCGCGGCCTTGGGGGTTTGCTCCAGGTAGTCGATGGCCACGTCTTCGAGCGCGTAGCCGTTGAGGTCTTCGCCGATGACTTGCACGATGCGGTCGCGAAATTCCTGGCGGTTCTCGAACAGTTTGACGAACTCGATTTGCTTGCCCACGGTCTTGAGGGCCTCGGAGAACTTGGCGTTGAACAGCTCGTTGACGGCGGCCTTGTCCGAGGCGCGATCGACGCCGATGGACTTGGCGACCTTGAGCACGTCCTCGGGCGTTTCATTGACGCGCAGGTAAAAGGCCACGGTGATGTCGGCGCGCATGTTGTCCTTGCAGATCAGCCCTTCCTTGCCGCGGCGGTCCACCTCCAGCGTGATGAGGGAGATCTTCATGAACTCCTTTTTGTGGATCACCGGATAGACCAGGCCGCCGGTGAACTTGACCTTGGGCGTGGAGCTCATGTCGTTGATGATGAGCGCCGTGCCTTGCGGCACTTTGACGTAGAAGGCTTTGAACATCGCCAGCAAGGCGACGACGATGACGACGACGACGCCAATGCCCAGCAGCAGGGGCATGATCCAGGCCAAGTTCATCGGTGTTCTCCCAAGGGTGTGTGAAAGGAAAGGGGGGCGGCGCAGGGCGGGTTATTGCGGCGCGCCGGTGTGGAATTCTTCTTCGGAAACGACGCGCCAGGCGCGCTGCTCGGGCAGCGGCTCGATCAGTACCACGCGGCTGCCGCGCGGCAGCTCATCGCCGTGGGTGCGGATTTGCAGCACCAGGCCCGCGCCGCCGTCGTCCACGGCGGCATAGCCGCTCTGGGCGTTGACGCTGGCGCTGCGCACCACGCCCACGCGGCCCAGCACGGTTTTGGGCTCTTCCTGCGGCACTTTGCGCAGCAGCGCGCGCACGGGCTTGAGCGCCAGGCTGGTCAGCACGATGGCAACCAGGCCCGCGCCGGCAAACACCGCTGCGCCCAGCGCGAAATGCACGGCCGGATGGCCCAGCAGCGGCAGCGCAATCAGCACGGAAAAGTAGCTCGCCAGCCAGCCAAAGAGCACGATGAGGCTGAGGATGACGGTCAGCGGCACCCCGCCCAGCCCCAGGCGCGAGAGCAGGCCCGCCAGCGCGCCGGCATCGGCGCCGTCCAGCCCGTCGGCGTCAAAAAACAGGCTGTCGAGCACCTCGGTCTCCAGCAGGCCCAGGGCCACGACCAGCCAATACAGCACGACCACGGCCAGCAGGATGCTGAAGACCACGGTGGGGAAGCTGGTGACGATCTGCAAAAAGCTGTGCATGCGAACCTCTTGAGCGGGGCTTTTGTGGGTGGCGGGCGCACCGCGCGGCTATGCCGTTGGCGCGGACGCAGGGCAGGCATTCTCGCGCGCTTTGGGCTCGCGGGGCCGGGGGGCAAGACCCCCGGCAGTGGCCTGGCTCAATCGTTTTGGCTGCTGGCAGGGCTGGCTGCGGGCTGCCCGCTGCGCTGGGCCTTGAGCCGCGCCAGCACCGCGCTGGCGCTGTGCGCGTCGGGGCTGATGCCGGCCTGGCGCAGGCGGGCATCCAGGGCGTCTTCGGCGTTTTCCTGGGCCAGCTCTGCGGCTGCCTGCAGCCGCGCGCCGCGCTCGGCCTGTTTTTGTTTGATGCGCTCCAGCGAGTCCAGCGCCGTTTGCACGCGCGACTGCCCGCCGCTGTAGCGCTCGGCCACGGTGGCCTGGGCGCGCTGCACGTTTTCCGTGGCCTTGACGGTGTCGGCCTGTTGCTTCAGGCGTCGGATGTGCGCCTCGGCCTGGGCGATGGCCTGGCGCAGCTGGCCTGCGCTGTGGGCGAACTGCTCGGCCTGGGCCCGCTCCTCGTCGCGCACGGTCTCCAGCGAGGCGATCTTGCCCGCCACCTCCAGGGCCAGGGCCTCGTCGCTGCCATCGAGCGCCTTGACGGCATAGCCCTCGTATTCGGCGATCTTCTTGGCGCTTTGCTCCAGCTTGCCGCGCGCGAGCTTTTCCTTGGCGATGATTTCGGCCAGCGCCTCCTTGCTCTTGCGCAGATCGGCATCGGCGTCGCGGATCTCCTGATCCAGAATGCGCAGCGCCTGGCCATCGACCAGGGCCTGGCCGGCTTCATGGGCGCCGCCGCGCAGCGCCGTGATGAGTTTGTTCCATACCGACATGGCGGTCTCCTCCTTGCTCAGTGTGAAAAGGCGGTTGTTAAGAACCTGTTCAAAAAGGCCATCAACCCGCCGCCTGCTGCGCGGCCGGGCGCAGCAGCGGCTCGAAGGCCTCGGTCATCTGGATGACGTTGTCGGCCAGGGTCTCGATTTCGTACAGCACGTTGGCCAGCGAGGCGGCGGCGCTGAGCGCGCCGAAGACGATGTAGCCATCCTGGCCGTCGGCAAAGCGCTCGATGGCCACCGTGGCCAGCGGGAACACCTTTTGCGCGCGCAGCACCTGCTCGTTGAAGGCGGCGCGATCGGCGATCTGCTCGACCGGCCACAGGTAGGCCTCGATCACGATCTGCCCGCCGGCAACGGCCAGGAACAGCGGCAGCTGGCCGTAGTCGTGCATGGTGATCAGCATGCTGGCCTCTGCGCCTTCGAGCAGCTCCAGCGCCGCGTTGCCGCTGCGGGCCCAGTCGCTGTCCAGCAGCGCCTGGTGCAAGGCATGGATGGTCCAGGGTGTTGCCGTGTTCATGATGCCCTCCTTGATGAATGTCTGCGCGCCGCGTGGCTGGCGCATCTGTTTTTCCAATGCCAGCAGGTCTTGCGCGTATTCGGGCAGAACCCACAGCTCCTTCTTGACCAGGCCCTTCTCGCGCAGGCGCTGGCGGTGCAAGCGCTGGTAGTAGGCCGACGACTTTCTTTCCATGTGATGGATTTTATTGAATTTACATGTGACGTCAATCGAGTTTGCGCCGTATTGGGAGGGTGTTTGATTTATTTTTTCTATCCTATAAATGAATTTACTCAATTTGATCTATTGCCTTGCAGGCCGTACACTGCGGCCCATCATTGTTCCCCTGCAAACGTAAGAGGTATTTCCATGGCAAAGGTCAACACCCCCATCAAGCCTTTCAAGGCCACCGCCTACCGCAACGGCCAGTTCGTCGACATCACCGAGAAGGACGTGCTGGGCAAGTGGGCCGTGTTTTTCTTCTACCCTGCTGATTTCACCTTCGTCTGCCCCACCGAGCTGGGCGACGTGGCCGACAAGTACGAAGAGCTGCAAAAGCTCGGCGTTGAGGTGTTCTCCGTCTCGACCGACACGCATTTCACGCACAAGGCCTGGCACGACACCTCCGACACCATCGGCAAGATCAAGTACTACATGGTGGGCGACCAGACCTTCCAGTTGGCCAACAACTTCGACGTGCTGCGCGAAGGCCAGGGCTTGGCCGACCGCGCCACCTTCATCGTCGATCCGCAGGGCGTGATCCAGGCGGTGGAAATCACCGCCGAGGGCATTGGCCGCGACGCCGAAGACCTGCTGCGCAAGATCAAGGCCGCCCAGTACGTGGCCGCGCACCCGGGCGAAGTCTGCCCGGCCAAGTGGAAGGAAGGCGACAAGACTCTGGCTCCTTCGCTGGATCTGGTCGGCAAGATCTGAACGTATCCTGAGAGCCGCAAGCCCTGGCCCATCGGCCAGGCGCGGTTGCCATCCAGCCCCGAGACCTCGCGCGGGTGCTCGGGCTTTTTTTTGCCTAATTTCTCATACAAGAACCGCTGACCAGGAGGACATGAACCATGTTGGACGACGCACTCAAAACCCAGTTGAAAGCCTATCTGGAGCGCCTGACCCGGCCTGTGGAGCTGGTGGCCACGCTCGACGACAGCCAGGGCGGGCGCGACATGCGCGCGCTGCTGGAGCAGATCGCCGAGCAAAGCGACAAGATCAGCCTGCGCACCGATGGCAGCGATGCGCGCGCGCCCTCGTTCCTGATCACCAACCCCGGCGTGGACAGCGGCCTGCGCTTTGCTGGCGTGCCGCTGGGGCATGAATTCACTTCGCTGGTGCTGGCGTTGCTGCAAGTGGGCGGCCACCCCTCGAAAGAGCCCGAGCAGTTGCAGCAGCAAATCCGCGACATCAGCGGCCGCTTTCACTTCGAGACCTATTACTCGATCACCTGCCACAACTGCCCGGACGTGATCCAGGCGCTGAACCTGATGGCCGTGCTCAACCCCAACATCACGCACACGGCCATCGACGGGGCGCTCTACCAGCAGGAGATCGAGGACAAGCAAATCATGGGCGTGCCCACGGTGTTCCTCAACGGCCAGCACTTCGGCCAGGGGCGCATGGCGCTGGCCGAGATCGTGGCGCGCATCGACGACAGCGCCGCCGAGAAGGCTGCGCAGGAGATCAGCGGCAAGGCGCCGTTCGACGTGCTCATCGTCGGCGGCGGCCCCGCTGGCGCGGCCGCCGGCGTGTATGCCGCGCGCAAGGGCATTCGCACCGGCATTGCGGCCCAGCGCTTTGGCGGCCAGGTGCTCGACACCATGGACATCGAGAACTACATCTCCGTGCGCAAGACCGAAGGCCCGCAGTTCGCCGCCGCGCTGGAGGCGCACGTCAAGGACTACGACGTGGACATCATGAACCTGCAAACGGCCAGCAAGCTGGTGCCGCCCAGCGCGCCGGGCGGATTGATCGAGGTGCAGTTCGAAAGCGGCGCGCGCCTGCAGGCCAAGACCGTCATCCTCTCCACCGGCGCGCGCTGGCGCGCCATGGGCGTGCCCGGCGAGGAGGAGTACCGCACCAAGGGCGTGACTTTCTGCCCGCACTGCGACGGCCCGCTGTTCAAGGGCAAGCGCATTGCCGTCATCGGCGGCGGCAACTCTGGCGTTGAGGCCGCCATCGACCTGGCCGGCATCGTCGAGCACGTCAGCCTGCTGGAGTTCGCCCCGCAGCTGCGCGCCGACGACGTGCTGCAGAAGAAGCTGCGCTCGCTGCCCAACGTTGACGTGCTGCTCAACGCCCAGACCACGCAGGTGCAGGGCCAGGGCGGCAAGGTCAACGCCCTGGTGTACAAAAATCGCGAGACTGGTGCCGAAAGCACGCTGGCGCTGGAGGGCATCTTCGTGCAGATCGGCCTGCTGCCCAATACCGATTGGCTCAAGGGCACGCTGGAGCTCTCGCCCATGGGCGAGATCGTCGTCGATGCCCATGGCCGCACCAGCATCCCCGGGGTGTTTGCCGCGGGCGACTGCACCACCGTGCCCTACAAGCAAATCGTCATTGCCGCTGGCGATGGCGCCAAGGCCGCATTGAGCGCTTTTGACCACCTGATCCGCTCGTGATCGGCCTGCGCCACGGGCCCGGCGCGGGCCTGTGGCGCCATGCAAAAAGCGCCAGCGGTGCACATGCCGCTGGCGCTTTCTCGCATGGTCAGAGCGAATGCTCTTGGAGCAGGCGCTTACAGCGTGCAGGAGACGCAGCCCTCGACCTCCGTGCCCTCCAGCGCCATCTGGCGCAGGCGGATGTAGTAAATGGTCTTGATGCCCTTGCGCCAGGCGTAGATCTGCGCCTTGTTCACGTCGCGCGTGGTGGCGGTGTCGCGGAAGAACAGCGTCAGCGACAGGCCCTGGTCCACGTGGCGCGTGGCGGCGGCGTAGGTGTCGATGATTTTCTCCGGGCCGATCTCGTAGGCGTCCTGGTAGTACTGCAGGTTGTCCTGCGCCAGATAGGGTGCGGGGTAGTACACGCGGCCGACCTTGCCTTCCTTGCGGATCTCGATCTTGGCGACGATGGGGTGGATGCTGCTGGTGGAGTTGTTGATGTAGGAGATCGAGCCGGTGGGCGGGATGGCCTGCAGGTTCTGGTTGTAGATGCCGTGCTGCTGGATGCTGGCCTTGAGGGCCTTCCAGTCCTCCTGCGTGGGGATGGCGATGCCGGCCTGCTCGAACAGCTGGCGCACGCGGGCGGTCTTGGGCTCCCACTTCTGGAAGATGTATTTGTCGAAATACTCGCCGCTGGCGTATTTGGAGTCCTTGAAGCCCTTGAAGGTCTTGCCGGTCTCGATGGCCAGTTGGTTGGAGGCGCGCAGCGCGTGGTAGGTGATGGTGTAGAAGTAGATGTCGGTGAAGTCGATGCCTTCTTCGCTGCCGTAGAAGATTTTCTCGCGCGCCAGGTAGCCGTGCAGGTTCATCTGCCCCAGGCCGATGGCGTGCGAGTCGTCATTGCCCTTGGCGATGGAGGGCACGCAGCGGATGTCGCTCATGTCGGAGACGGCCGTCAGCGCGCGGATGGCCATCTCCACCGTCTTGGCGAAGTCGGGCGAGTCCATGGTCTTGGCGATGTTCAGGCTGCCCAGATTGCAGGAGATGTCCTTGCCGATGCTCTCGTAGCCCAGATCGTCCACGTAGTGCGAAGGCTCGTTGACCTGCAGGATCTCCGAGCACAGGTTGCTCATGTTGATGCGCCCCTTGATGGGGTTGGCGCGGTTGACCGTGTCCTCGAACATGATGTAGGGGTAGCCCGATTCGAACTGGATCTCGGCCAGGGTCTGGAAGAACTCGCGCGCGTTGATCTTCTTCTTGCGGATGCGCGGGTCGTCCACCATCTCGCGGTATTTCTCGGTGATGGAGATGTCGGCCATGGGCTGGCCATAGACGCGCTCGATGTCGTAGGGCGAGAACAAATACATGTCCTCGTTGTTCTTGGCCAGCTCGAAGGTGATGTCGGGGATGACCACGCCCAGCGACAAGGTCTTGATGCGGATTTTCTCGTCGGCATTCTCGCGCTTGGTGTCCAGAAAGCGCAGGATGTCGGGGTGGTGGGCGTTGAGGTACACCGCCCCCGCGCCCTGGCGCGCGCCCAGTTGGTTGGCGTAGGAGAAGGCGTCTTCGAGCAGCTTCATGATCGGGATCACGCCCGAGGACTGGTTCTCGATGTGCTTGATGGGCGCGCCCGCCTCGCGGATGTTGCTCAGGCAAAAGGCCACGCCGCCGCCGCGCTTGGACAGTTGCAGCGCCGAGTTGATGGAGCGGCCGATGGACTCCATGTTGTCCTCGATGCGCAGCAAAAAGCACGAGACCAGCTCGCCGCGCTGCTGCTTGCCGCAGTTGAGAAAGGTCGGCGTGGCCGGCTGGAAGCGCCCGCTGATGATCTCGTGCATCAAGTCCATGGCCATGGCCTCGTCGCCGCGCGCCAGCGTCAGCGCCACCATGCACACGCGGTCTTCGTAGCGCTCCAGATAGCGCTTGCCGTCAAAGGTTTTCAGCGTGTAGCTGGTGTAGTACTTGAAGGCGCCCAGGAAGGTTGGGAAGCGGAATTTGTGCGCATAGGCCGCATCCCAGAGCTTTTGCAGAAAGGCAAAGTCGTACTGCGCCAGCACCTGGCCCTCGTAATAGCCTTTCTCCACCAGGTAATCGAGCTTTTCCTTCAGGTTGTGGAAAAACACCGTGTTCTGGTTCACGTGCTGCAAAAAGTACTGCCGCGCGGCCAGCCGGTCTTTGTCGAGCTGAATTTCCCCCCTCGGCCCGAACAGGTTGAGCATGGCGTTGAGCGCGTGGTAGTCCAGCTCCAGCTCCTCCTTGGTGGCCGCCGGCGCCTTGTGCACCGGCGTGGCCTGCAGCGGCGCTCTGGGCTGGGGCGGCTGGGCGGCGGGGGCCTGTGTCTTGGGGGCAGGGGCGTAGGCGGTCTCGGTAGAGGTGGCTGGCATGGCGGGCTCGGCGGGAAAGAGGGGTCAAAAAGGGGTCAACAAAAAGAGCAAAGGCAGGCAGGCGGGCGGCGCATGCCCCAGCGCAGCCGCAGCCGCGGCCGCGGCCGCGGCGCGTGGCCGTTGCGCTACGGGTGTGGCGCAGGTTCGGGCGCAGGTTCCGGCAAAGGCGCGGGCTGCTGGGCGGCCTGCTGCAAGAAGGCGCTGATGCCCTGGCGCACGCGCTGCACATCGTCGCTGGTGCCCAGCAGCTCGAACTTGTAGAGCAGCGGCACCTGGCATTTTTGCGCCACCACCGCCCCGGCCAGCCCGTAGGCTGTGCCGAAGTTGGTATTGCCCGCAGCGATCACGCCGCGCAGCAGGCGGCGGTTCTCAGGCTGGTTCAGAAACGCGATGACCGGCTTGGGCACGGCGCCCTTGAGGCTGCCGCCGCCGTAAGTGGGCACGATCAGCACATAGGGCCCGCTGGCCTGGCACTGCTCGGCCTGCGCCGCCTTCAGCGGGATGCGCTGCGCGGGCAGGGCCAGCTTCTCGACGAAGCGGTGCGTGTTCTCTGAAACGCTGGAGAAGTAAACGATCATGCGGCAACGGCAATGCGGTCGTGGCAGCCCCGGGCAAGCAGCCGGGGGGCGGCGCGCAAGAGGCGGCGCAGCGGCGCGCAGAGCGTGAATGGGCGCTTCAGGCCGTGGCCGTCAGGCTGGCGATCTTGTCGGGGCGAAAGCCGCTCCAGTGCATGTCGTTGGCAACGACCACCGGCGCCTGGGTATAGCCCAGGTTTTTCACCATCGCCATGGCGGCGCTGTCCTGGGACAGGTCGACGACCTCATAGGCAATGCCCTGGCGATCGAGGGCGCGGTAGGTGGCGGTGCACTGGACGCATGAGGGCGTGCTGTAGACCGTGACCTGCATGGGTGGCTCTCCTTCTTTCAGACGATGGGGTGGCGTGCGCAAGGGGGCGTCCCTCAGGTCGCGGCAGCGGTTTGCCCATGCCGGGCCGTGCGGCGGGTCTCCTCCCTCGAAATTGCATGGCGGGCGGCCATCCAGCGGTCCTTGCCAGGGCCTGTGGCGTGGCCCCGTTGGGGCCGCCGATGCAAACCGGGCGATGCTACCATAGCCCGGCGGCCCAGCCACTAGATGTAGTGGCATTCTGCAAGCAAAACACTACATCTAGTGTTTTTGGCCGCTTTGTTGATTTTTTGCAAGATGCTGGCTGGGCGCGGCCTGCGCGGCCACATCGGGGCGCGGGGCCTGTGCTGGCAAGGCCCCGGCAGGCCCAAGCCGCGCCGCATGTGCCCTGCCGCGCCATGGGGTGCCACGGCTTTTGGGCGCCATGTTGCAATTGGTTGCAATCGGCGCCCGGCGATCAGCGCCCGGGCGGCGGCGTTACCACTGGCCGGTTTCCATGCGGATGGCCACCTCGCAGTCGTCGAAGATGGCCAGCTTGGCAATGCGCACGCGCACGCCGATGACGCCGGGCAGCTGCATCAGCCGGTGCGAGACCTTGCCGATCAGGGTCTCCAGCAGGTTGACGTGCTCGGCCGTGCACTCGTCGATGATGATCTGGCGCACCTTGCGGTAGTCCAGCACACTGTGGATGTCGTCGTCGGCGGGCAGCAGCGGCTGCGTGCCCTGGTGCAGCTCTGCATCAACCTGGATGGGCTGCGGGGCATTGCGCTCATGCGCCAGGATGCCCAGGTTGGCATCAAAGCGCAGGCCGGTCAGGGTCAGGGTCTGGGCGCCTTTGGTGTGGTGCATGGCAGGGATGCAGTGCAGCGAAAAGAAAAACGGGCCGGCCAGTGCATGTGCAGGGTCATGCGCGCTGCTCCAGGCGGCGCAGCGCGGCCCAGCACAGCATGAGCATGAACAGATAGAACATGGTGCCGCTGTTGTGCGCGAAGAACACCTGCGTCCAGCCAAAGCCGATGTACATCAGGGCGATGGCCGAGCCCATCAGGCGCAGCGACCACCATTGTGCCTGCTGCCATGGCGGCGGCGCTGCGGCCAGCAGCGCTGCCTGGCGCGCGCGGCTGGGCCAGAACAAGGCCAGCGGCACGCCGTAGAACGCCAGCAGCAGCGCCACGCCCAGCAGCCCGCGCTTGGAGAACAGATCCAGCACCTCGTTGTGGGCGTGGTCGAAGTAGGTGGTGTTGATGTCGAACTGGCCAGCCTGCGCCAGGCGCAGCTTTTCCTGCTTGTAGCCCGCGTCGCCCCAGCCCAGCCAGGGCTTTTGCTGGCCCATGTGCCAGGCCAGGCGCCAGTGCTCCAGGCGGTGGCCGATGGAGGTGCTGGCATCGCCCTGGGTCTGGTAGGCGGCCACCTCCGTGCCCATCAGCTGCAGGCGCTGCACGACCTGCGGCAGGCTGACGGCCAGCGGCGCCAGCAAGGCCAGCAGCAGGGCCGCCCATTGCCAAGCCGGCCAAGCGGGCCTGGCGGGCCGCCCGGGCCGGCGCAGCAGCGGCCAGGCCAGCAGCGGCAACAGCAGCAAGGCCAGCCAGCCGCCGCGCGTGAGCGAGAGCACCGAGGCGCCGAACGCCGCGCCAATGGCCAGCACCAGCCCCAGCCGCATGCCCGGCCGCAGCCGCTGGTAATGGCAGGCCAGCACGATGCCCGCCAGCACCGCCAGCAGCAGCGCCAGGTTGCCGAACTGGATGGCATTGGTGTGGCCCGCGGCCCTGGCCATGCCCAGGCCATAGACCTGCCACAGCGCGATGCCGCCGGCCCCCAGGCAGCCGGCCAGCAGGCCTTTTTCCAGCGCCTGGGCGCTGGGCGGGTGGGCCAGCGCATAGCCCAGGCAGGGCAGGGCCAGGGCGTATTTGCTGAACCGGTCCCAGCGCGCCGCGCCGGCCTGGGCATCGCCCTGGATGGCCCACATCAGCCCCATGGCCAGGATGGTGGCCGCCAGCAGCCAGCTGCCGGCATCCAGCCGCGGCAGGGTTCTGGGCCAGTGGTAGAGATTGCCCAGCGCCAGCAGCAGCAGCAGCAGCGCCCCCCAGGAGTAGCCCGAGGGCAGCGCCAGCGCCAGCGCCGGCACCAGGAAGGCCGCTGCGCTGCTGGCGCGCTCCCAGCGCCCGGCCGGCGCGCGTGGCCTGGGCTCAGTGGCGGCGGCGCTGGACATCGTCACTGAGGCGCTCGTAGTCGTAGCGCAGCGCCGCATAGCGCAAAAAGCTCTCCAGCGCCTTGAAGAAGCAGTAGAGAAAACCCGCGCCGCCGCCCAGCAGGCCCAGGCGCAGCAGGTAATAGCGCACAAAGGCCACCAGCGCCGCGGCCAGGCCGCGCAGCACGCCGCCTCGCTTGCCCTGCGCCTTGCGCTTGGTCGCGCCCAGCATGGCGTACTGCATCACCTTGGCCATGGAGGTGCTGACGTCGGGGTTGGTGTAGTGCACCAGCAGGGCCTGGATGTCCTTGCGCGGTGCGGGCGCGCGCAGCAGGGCCTGCTCGTGCACCACGCCCTCGAAGCGTTCGATCAATTGCCGCGGGAACAGGCGCACGACCCGGGTGCGCGACATGCTGCGCGGCAGCACGCGGCCGAATGCCACCAGCTGCCAGCGGATGCACCAGACGGCCTGCCGGTCGTCCTGCGCGACGATGGCCAGCAGCTCTTGCTGGAAGGCCGGCGAGATCACCTCGTCGGCATCGAGGAAGAAGACGAAATCGCCGCTGGCGTGCTCCAGCAGGCGGTTGCGCTGCACGGCAAAGCCGTGCCAGTCCGCGTGCACATGCACGGCCGCGCCCATGCTGCGGGCGATCTCCACCGTCCTGTCGGTGCTGCCGGCGTCCACCACCACCACCTCGTCGGCAAAGGCGGCGCTTTGCAGGCATTGGCCGATGTGCCGCTCTTCATTGCAGGCCAGTACCGCGATGGTCAGCCGGGGCCGCTGGGCACCTGCAGGTGCCCGGCCAGGGGCCAGGGGGGCGGCGTGGGGATGTGGCAGCTCGCGGTCCATGGTGGGGCAGGCAAGGCGAGGGGCTAGCGGACAGTGGCGGTGGCAAGGCTGGGCGCGCAGGGCACAAACCGCCAGCGGGGCGGCAGCGCAGGCGCGACCATCGTCAAAAACCCGCCATTATCGGCGCGCCGCCAAGCGGCGGCCCGTGCCGGGCCGCAATTTTTCGGCGCGCGCCCAGCGCGTGAGCAGGCTCTCATGGCGCTGCGCTTGCGGTGGCCGCACCGGCATCAACGTCGGTCGCGCGGCCCAGTTGCCAGCTTTGCAGGCGGCCGGCGCGAAAGCGGCAATCCAGCCAGGCCCCGCCCGGGTCTTGCCAGCGGTAGACCTCCTCGGCCTGGCCCAGCGGGCCTTGCGGCTCGCCCAGCGCGCGGGTGTGCTGCACGACCTGCAGCAGCGTCATGCCGGCCTGCAAGCGGCTGTTGAGCATCACGGCGCTGGAGACAAAGCCCTTGGGCGAGCTGGCCGCCGCGCGCAGCACGCGCAGTACCCGGCTCAGGTGCAGCAGCACGAAAAACACCACCGCGCCCAGCGCCAGCATGAAGCCGGGCCAGCCGCGAAAGGCAAACCCGGCCATGAGCAAAGCCACTGCGGCGATCAGCCACAGCAGCAGTTTCAGTGTCGCTTGCATGGGGCGCGATTGTATCGGCGGGCGGCCACCGGCCCCGCGCAGCCATCAAGTGATGCGCGCTGCCAGCAGCGCCAGCGCCAGGGCTGCGCCCTGCAGCAGCAGCCAGCCGGCCTGCCGGCGCAGCAGCTGCAGGCAGGCGCGCTGGCGTTGCGGCCAGGGGCGCGGCGGCGCAGCGGCATGGCCGGGGTGCAGGCCCAGGGCCTGCAGGGCGGCATCGAGCTGGCTGGCCGCTTGCTGCGCATCGCTGGCGTGGCAGGCCAGCCAGTGCAGCAGCTGCGCGTCGATGGCCGTGCGCGCGGCGCTGAGCTTTTGCGCCCATGCGGCCAACAGGCTGACGGCCAGGCCCAGCGCGGCCCACAGGCCAGGCTGGCTGGGCCAGGGCCAGGCGGTGGTCGCCTGCGCCGCCAGCAGCAGCAGCGCCAGCGCGGCCAGGGCGTTGCTGCAGCCATCGATCAGCCGGCCCTGGCGCAGCACGGCCGCCAGCACGGCCCATTGGTAGCGTTGCGCGCTGGCCTCGGCCGCAGCGCTGGGGGCCGATGGCGGGCATGACGGCGGGCATGGCATGGCGGGCTTTTCTTCAGTCATGTGCACAGGCTCTGGGTTGCGGGCGGATGGCCGGTTCGTTGGCCAACTTGCCGGCCAACTTGATGGTCAATTGCGCCAGCACGGCGCGGTGGCTGGCGTGCAGCACGGCCTGGGTGCGGGCCGCCTGCAATCGGGCGACGGCCTCGGCCGGGGTGGCGGCGTGGCCATAGCGCAGCAGCCAGGCGGCCACGGCCATGGCGCTGCGCGAATAGCCCAGCGCGCAGCACACCAGCACGGCCTGGCCGGGCGCCTGGCGGCGCGCTGCCTCGATGGCGTCGGCCGCCTGCAGGCATTGCTCGGCCGTGGGCGTCAGCAAGTCCAGCCAGGGCAGGGCGGTGTAATGGGCCAGCTGGCGGTGCACGGCGCGCGGGCAGGGCAGCTCGGCGCACAGGTCGATCAGCGCGGCGCATTGCGGCGGCAGCTCGGGCCCGGGCCGCGCCGGCATGCGGCCCAGCCACAGGCCCGGGGCGATGGCGTTCGGCTGCGGGTGGCGTCGCGTCCACCAGCGGCGGTTCAGCCAGGCCGCCAGCGTGTACGGGGCCAGCAGCCAGCGGCTGGCCGTGCTGTGGCGGCCATCGGGGCGCTTTTGAAAGCCCGCGCTGCCCCACCGGGCGTAATGGCCGGCCACCAGCAGCAGCGCCGTGGCCGGCCACAGCAGCCACAGGGCGGCGGGCTGGCCCAGGCGGGCCAGCAGCGCGGCCAGCGCCGCGCAGGCCAGCGCCCCGAGCAGGTAGCGCCGCGCCAGCCGGCGCCGGGCGGCGTCGGCCGGGGCCGGGCCGGGGGCGACGTGCGCCAGTGGCGGCATGGGCCAGAGCCAGGCGGCCAGCAGGCCCAGCAGCGCGCCGGTGGGCAGGTCGATGAAGTGGTGCTGCCAGGTGGTCAGCACCGACAGGCCGATCAGCGCAAACCAGCCGTGCAGCAGCCAGCGGGCCCAGCGCGCCTGCAGGTGGCGCCCGTACAGCAGCCAGAGCACCACCAGCAGCGCGATGTGCAGCGAGGGCGCCTGGTTGAAGGGCTTGTCAAAGCCCATCAGCGCATCGAACAGCAGGCCGAAGGCGCCGTCGATGGCCGGGCGCTGCCAGGCAAAACGCAGCGGCCACAGCAAGAAACAGGCGATGGCCACGGCCTGCACCGTCAGCAGCCGCCGCCAGTGCGTCAGCAGCTCTTGGCGCGAGCGGCAGACGAACAGCGACAGCGCGTAGAGCAGGTTGATGGACCAGTAGGGCACGATGGTCCAGGGCCACAGCGGGATGTGGCGCTCCCAGTCGAACACCACGCTGCCCACGCCCTGGCTGCCCCAGTGGCCCAGGGCGCGCTGCTCGGCCGCGTAGTTGGCCAGGCCATAGCTGGTATAGAACAACACGGCCAGCGCCAGCAGGCGCCACAGCGCCTGCCGCCACAGGCCGGGCGGGCGCGGCGGCAGGGCGGCGGGGGTGGCTTTGGGGATGGCGTTGTGGGTGATGGCGTGGCCCATGGCGCGTCCTTGGCAGCAGGCTCTCAGCCCAGGCGCTGCGCCAGCGAGACGCTGAAGATGCCCCAGCGGTCGATGCGCTGGGTCAGCTTGCGAAAGCCGGCGGCGGCCACCAGCTCGTCCATCTCGGCCTGGCTGCGCAGGCGCATCACCCAGGGCTGGCCGCCGCGGTGGCTGCTCAGGGCCCGGGCGATGAGCTCCTGCTGCGGGTGCCAGGGCTGGCCGGTGTAGATCAGGTAGCCGCCTGGGGGCACGGCCTGGGCCAGCCCGGCCAGCGAGCGCGCCACCAGCGCGTTGTCGTCAAACAGCTCGTACAGGCCGGAGACCACGGCCAGCGTGGGGCGCGGCTGCAGCTGGGCCAGGTCCTGCTCGTCGAAGGCGTCGCCCTTGGCAAAGCGCGCCACGTCCGCCAAGCCCTTGGCGGCGATCAGGGCCTGGCCGTCGCGCACGTTGATGTCGCTGTAGTCGCGCAGCAGCACCTGCTCGGGCAGCGCGATCCCGGCCGGGCGCTGGGCAATGGCTTCGAGCATGTAGCGGCCGTGGCCTGCGGCGATGTCCACCATGCGCAGCGGCTGGCCGGCCTCGTGCAGCCGCTGCATGGCCAGGTGCAGCAGCTCTTCGAGGTGGCGCTTGCGCTGGCGGATGCCGCGCCAGCCGATGGAGTTCAGGTAGTTGCGATCCATGAGGCGGCCCAGCGCGCTGGGGCTGTCGGCCCGGTTGCGGTACACGTAATCCAGCGTGCTGCCGGAGTCGAAGCCAGTCTCGAAGCCCAGCTTCAGCCCGTTGGAGAAGCGGCTGCCCCAGCGCAGCGCGGCGCGCTGCAGCTGCCAGTAGCGCTGCGCCAGCGAGCCTGGCGGCAGCGGCGCGGCCAGCGCCTGGGCCTGGGCGCAGCCGGGGCCGGCGCGGTCGGCCTGGCGCAGGCTGGGCGGCGCGGGCGCATCCCAGGCGGCGAGGATGAAGCGCCGCGCCTGGGCCACAGCGTGGGCGCGGTCGCGCTCGCCCAGGGTGTCGTGGTAGAAGCCCGGCAGCACGATGTGCTCTTTGAGGCTGGCGCCCAGGCGCTCGAAAAAACGCTGCTGCACGCCGGTGCGCACCACGAAGTCGCTGCCCGAGACGAGCAATTGCGTGGGCGCGCGGATGGCCTGGGCGTCGGCGACGATGCGCTCGGCCGTGTCGTACAAATCCAGCAGCACGTTCACGGCAATGGGCCGGGTGATCAGCGCATCGCTGGCGTAGCTGGCAGCGCGCTCGCGGTCATGCGTCAGAAAGCGCGGCTTGACGTAGCTGTTGACGAAGAACTTGCCGCGCAGCCTGTGCAGCAGCTTCAGCGCGGGGCGCGCAAAGGGCACGTACAGCTTGATGTCGAAGGCCGGCGCGGCCAGCACCTGGGCGCGGATCGGCGGCGCGTAGTCGTGCACCCAGGTGGCGGCCAGCACCGCGCCCACGCTTTGCGCCACCAGGGCCATGTCCTGCGGGGCCACGCCGTGCTGCTGCTGCAGGTGCTGGGCAAAGTCCTGCAGGTCGCGCACATTGGTGGCAAAGCCCGGGCTGTCGCCGCGCTCGCCGCCTGACAGGCCATGGCCGCGCGCATCCCAGGCGAAGAACTGGAACTGCGGCAGCGCCAGCTCCTCGACCAGGTGCGCCATGCGCCCCGAATGCTCATGGCCGCGGTGCAGCAGCACGATGGTGGGCGTGGGCGCCGCGGCCTGCACGCCGTAGGCCGCATCGCCCTGTGCCACGGGCGCGGCAGGCTGCACGGCCGGCCAGTGCCGGTAGAACAGCGACAGCCCGTCGTGCGTGGTAAAGCGCCGCTCCTGCACGGGCCGCGCCGTCGGGCGGGCATCGTGTTGCGCCGGGTCGCTGGGCAGGTGGGGCAGGTCCGGTTGTGGTTGCTGCGGTAGCTGGTGCTGCATGGCGTTGGCCCTCTTGGCTGTTTTGCTGAGTTTGCAGGCAGGCGGCGCAGGGCATGGTGCCCAGGGCGCCGCCTGTGCGTCAATGAGGGGTTTATCGCAGAGCTGCCCCGGCGCGGCGCGGCCAGGCCCGGGGCGTATCACGCCGTGCTACCGCCGGAGGCGGCAGAGCTCCCTTGGGGCAAGGCCTGCCCAGGCCGATTCGGACTGATTCGGACTGATTCGGACTGATTCAGACCGACTCGGGCGCGGCCAGCAGGGCGTCCATCTCGGCCAGCGCCGCAGCTGGCAGCGGCAGGTGCAGCAGCCCGCCATCGGCGTGGTCGGCGCCGCGCAGAAACCAGTACAGCAGGCCGCCCAGGTGCTGGCTGCTGTCGTAGCCGGGCAGGCGCTGGCGCAGCAGCCGGTGCAGCGCATGGCCGTAGATCAGGGCCTGCACGTCGTAGCGGTGCGCCAGCATGGCCTCGCGCAGTGCCGCGGCGTGGTAGCTGGCCGGGCCGGGGCCGAGCCGGTTGCTCTTGTAGTCCAGCACCCAAAAGCGCTGGCGGTGTTGCAGCACCAGGTCGGCCGCGCCCATCAGCATGCCGTGCCATTGGCGTGGCTGCAGCGCGGGGCGATCCAGCCCGGGCCAGAGGTGGGTGCGGCAAATGGCGTCGATGGCCTGGGCGCTGGCCAGCTGCGGCGGTTGCGCCACGGGCAGCCAGAACTCCATTTCCGGCAGGCTGTGCTCCAGCTCGCACAGGCGCGGCGCGGCCGCGGCCTGCAGCGGCAGCGGCGTGGCCAACAGGCGGTTGAGCCATTGCTGCAGCGCCGGCCAGTGCTGCGGCATGCCCGCCAGCGTGGCCTGGCGCTGCAGGCGCGCGGCCTGGGCCGGGCTCAGCTGCGCGGCAAAGCCCTCGGCCTGCAGCCATTGCAGCGCCTCGTGCATCCAGGTGCCCAGCTGGGCGCTGCCGCGCAGTGCATGCCAGGCTGGGGCGGTAGGCTGCGCTGGCGCGGCCCATGCAGGGTTGGACGGCATGGCGGGCCATTCGTCCTGGGCGCCTGGGATGGCCGGCGGTGCCAGCAGGGCCAGGGTGTCGGCCGGGGCATGTGGCGCTGCCTCCGCCCCGGCCTGTGCTTGTGTCTGAGCCTGCGCTTTTGCCTCGGCGGCGGCAGGCCCTGGCGGCTGCAGCTCGCGCACCAGCGCGCTGAAGCTGGCGATGGCGAAGTGCTGGTCGGTGTGGCCGGGGTAGGGCTGCGGCGCGCGCCAGTGCCGCTGGGGCTGCTCGGGCTGGTAGCGCGTGCAGTCCGCCTGCGCGGCGGCGGCCTGCACCTGGATGGCGGCGCAGGGCGCGGCCCAGGCGCGCAGCTGCGGCAGCCATTGCGCGTCATCCAGCTCGCTGTCGCCGTGCACCAGATAGCCCAGGGCGCTGCGGTGCAAGGCGTTGACCTTGGCGCGCGTGCCGGGGTAGATGGGCACGCCCAGCCACAGCGCGTGGCGCGCCCGCGTCAGCGCCACGTACAGCAGGCGCAGCGCCTCGCGGCGTTCTTCTTCGCCCGCGTCCTGCCCGGCGGGGCCGGGCGCGGCGGGCGTGCGGGCGCTGGAGGCGCTGGGCGCGCGTTCGCCGTGCGAGGCAAAGGGCAGCATGACCACCGGGTACTCCAGCCCCTTGCTTTTGTGGATGGTGACGATCTGGATCAGCTGGGCATCGCTTTCGAGCCGCACGATTTGCTCTTCGGCCTGCATGGCGCCGCTCGCGCCCTGCTGCGCCTGCTGGATTTGCTGCGTGAAGTGGCGGATGAGCTGGTGCTCGGTCTCGCAGCCGGCGCTGGCCTGCTGCAGCAGCTCGGCCAGGTGCAGCACGTTGGTGAGGGTGCGCTCGCCGCGGCCGTCCTCGGCGGCCAGCCATTGGCGCGCCAGGCCCAGCTGGTGGATGCTGTGGCGCAGCATGGGCAGCACGCCCTGGCGGCGCCAGATGTGCTGCAGCTGCTGCAGCAATTGCAGTTGCGCGTCCAGCAGCGCCTCCTGCTCGGCGCCGGCCAGCAGGCTGGGCAGGGGCCAGCCCAGCAGGGCCGTGGCAAAGGCCGCGCGCGCGCGGGCCACGTCGCCGGGCTGGGCCACGGCTTGCAGCCACAGCAGCAGGTCGCGCGCCTGGGCGCTGGCATAGACCGATTCGCGCCCGGAGAGGTACACCGCATGCAGCTGGCGCTGGCGCAAGGCGCGCTGCAGCAGCGCCGCGTCCTTCTGGTTGTGCACCAGGATGGCGATGTCGCCGGGCTGCAGGCGGCGCACGGCGCGGGGGGGGCCGTCAGCGCCGGCCTCGTACAGCGTCAGCCGCTCGCGTTGCAGCCAGGTGACGATTTGCTCGGCGCAGAGCTGGGCGAAGTGCTCCCAGGCCTCGTCCTTGGGCAGGGCCTGCTCGGGCGCGCACAGCGTCATCGCGGCGAGCGCCTGCGCGCCTGCGCTCTGCTGCGGCCCCAGCCACTGGGCAAGGCCCTGGGCCTGCACGGGCTCGAACGGCAGCGGGCTGGGCGGGTCGCCCTCATGGTCGCGAAAGCGAAATGCGCCCGGCCCGGGGCGCTGCTCGGCCTGGCTGAAGACGTGGTTGACGGCCTGCACCAGCGCCTGGCTGGAGCGGAAGTTGGTGTCCAGCGCGTCGTGGCGGCCCTGGGTCTGGCGCTTGGCCGCCAGGTAGCTGTGGATGTCGGCGCCGCGAAAGCCGTAGATGGATTGCTTGGGGTCGCCAATCAGCAGCAGGGCGTGCTCGGCCAGGTCGCGCTCGGGCTGGTAGAGGGTGTTGAAGATCTGGTACTGGCCGGGCGAGGTGTCCTGGAACTCATCGATCATGGCCGCCGGGTACTGCGCCAGCAGTTGCGCGCGCAGCGCCGCGCCATGCGCGCTGTCCAGGGCCTGCTGCACGCGCAGCAGCAGGTCGTCAAAATCCATCACGCCCTGCTGGGCCTTGAGCTGCTGCCAGCGCTGGTGCGTGGCCGCCAGCGCAAAGGTTTGCGTGGCCAAGTCCAGTTTGGGCAGTTGCTCCAGGCGCTGCAGCAGGGCTTGCAATTGCGCGATTTCCTCGGGCAGCTCTTGCGGTGTCAGCGGCGGGGCCTGCGGGCGGCGCGCCTGCTGCAAGCCTTCGAGGCTCAGGCGATACCGGGCAGCGGCGGAGTCGCTCAGGCCGGCAATGTGCGGCGGCGGTGGCTGCTGCCGCGCCCATTGGCGCAGCGCTTGCAGCCAGGGCTGGTAAAAGCGCGCCTGCAGCTTGCGGCCATCCCAGTGGCTTTTGTGGGGGCTGCCCGCAGCGATTTGCGCGTCCAGCCATTCCTGCAGCCGATCGGCTTTTTCGTCCCAGCCGGCGGCCCATTGCGTCAGCAGCGCCTGCTGCTCTTGCAGGGCCTGCGCCAGCCAGTCGCCCAGGGCCTGGCTGGCCAGCGCGGCGTTGGCAGCGGGCTGGTATGGGGGCGCCGGGGGCAGGGGGGCTTTTTGCTGGCGGCGGCTTTGTGCCAGCCAATGCTGGGCGTCAGGCCAGAGGGCCTGCACGTACTGCAGCGTCTCGCCCTGCAACGGATAGACGTGGTTGCGCCAGATGTCCAGCGCCGCCACGTCCCACAGCTGGGCGCTGTCGCTGCCCAGCTGGGCCTGGCCGAGCTGGCCGGTGAGCGCGGCGTGGTCTTGCAGGACTTTGTGGCACCAGGCGTCGATGGTGTGGATGGCCGCCTCGTCCATGCTCTGGGCGGCCAGCTCCAGCCGCCAGGCGGCCAGCTCGCGCTGCGCGCCGGGCGGGTAATGCGCGCGCAGCGCCTGCAGCAGCGCGTCGGCCTGGTCGAGCTGGCCGCGAAAAAAGCGCGTGGCCTCGTGCAGGAGCTCGCGGATGCGGGCGCTGAGCTCCTGGGTGGCGGCGCGGGTGAAGGTCAGCACCAGGATTTGCGGCGGCGTCAGCGGCCCGAAGGGCGGCGCATCGCAGGGGGCATGGGCCGCGCCGCCGTGGCCCAGCACCAGCCGCAGGTACAGCGCGGCAATCGTCCAGGTCTTGCCCGTGCCGGCGCTGGCCTCGATCAGGCGGCTGCCCTGCAGCGGCAGGCGCAGGGCCAGCGGCGGGGCAGCGGCATCGGCAGCGGCCGTCATGCCGATGTGGTGGCGCGCGTTGCGGCCTGGCGGCGGTGGTGCATCAGCAGTTCTCGCGCACGATGGTCTGGGCGCGCTGGCGCTGGGCCTCGCGCGTGGCGTCGTCCATGTAGCCGGCGTTGCCCTTGGCGTCGGTGGTCATGACGCGGCGGCCAGGCTCCAGGCGCTTGAGCGTGGCCTGGGCGGCGGCGCACTGGGCCTTGCGCTTTTCGGCGTTCTCGCGCCGGATGCGCTCGTTTTCCTGGGCGATGCGCTCGTTTTCTTGCTTGATCTTGGCGTTCTCCTCGTCTTGCGCCGTCTGCTCGCGCGCCTGGGCTTCGGCCTTGGCCTTGGCTTGCGCGTCGACGCGGGCCTTGAGCTCGGCGTCCTCGCCGGCGCTGCTCTGGGCTTGGGCGCCATCGCCGTCCTCGGCGCCGGCCGGCGCGGCCGCTGCGGGCGCAGCCGGGGCAGCATCGCGCGGCGCCTTGAGGATGCGGTTTTGCGGCACGTCCGGCGGGGGCGGGCGGTCGCTGTAGACCTTGCGGCCGCTGGCATCGAGCCATTGCCACTGGGGCTGGGCCTGCACGGCGCCCAGGGCGCCCAGGGCCAGCGCGGCGGCCAGCATCATCTGAAGTGAAGTCTTGCGCATAGATCGGGTCCCTCTCTCTTTGAATGAACAGGCTCTTGGGCTGCGGCGCGCCGGCGCGCAGTGCCGGGCGTGGGCGCGGGCACTTTTCGCAGCAAGGGGCCAAGTGTAGCGGGCCGCCCGGTAGGGGGCGGGGAATGCGCGCGCGATGGCATTTGCGCAGCCAGGGCGGCGCTGGCGCGGGCAAAGCGGCTGAGACATCACTTCGCTAGAATGGCCCGCTTGCCCGCGCCCGGGCGGCGTGGGCGCTCTTTGATTTGTATGACATTCCAACCCAACGAAGCCGGCGCCGCCGCGCCGCTGGTGCAGATCCGCAATCTGCATTTCGGCTATGGCCAGCGCCCCATCCTGCGCGACGTGAGCCTGCAGGTGCCGCGCGGCAAGGTCACGGCCATCATGGGGGCCTCGGGCGGCGGCAAGACCACGCTGCTGCGGCTCATCAGCGGCCAGCACCTGCCGCCTGTGGGCAGTGTGCTCTTCGATGGCGTGGACGTGGGCGCGCAAACGCACAAGGGTCTGTATGCGCTGCGCCGGCGCATGGGCATGCTGTTCCAGTTCGGTGCGCTGTTTACCGACATGACGGTGTTCGAGAACGTGGCCTTCCCGCTGCGCGAGCACTCGCGCCTGCCCGAGGCCGTGCTGCGCGACGTGGTGCTGATGAAGCTCAATGCCGTGGGCCTGCGCGGCGCGCGCGAGCTGTACCCGAGCGAGATCTCCGGCGGCATGGCGCGGCGCGTGGCGCTGGCGCGGGCCATTGCGCTGGACCCGGAGCTGATCATGTACGACGAGCCCTTTGCCGGCCTGGACCCGATTGCGCTGGGCACGACGGCGCGGCTGATCCGCCGCCTCAACGATGCGCTGGGCACGACCAGCATCCTGGTCTCGCACGATCTGGATGAGACCTTCGCCATCGCCGATCACGTGGTGATCCTGGCCAATGGCGCCATTGCCGAGCAGGGTGCGCCGGCGCAAATCCGCCAAAGCCGCGATCCGTTGGTGCAGCAGTTCGTGCAGGGCGCTTTCGATGGGCCGGTGCAGTTCCACTACCCCGGCCCGGGGCTGGAGGAGGACTTTGGCTTGCCGCGATTGAGCGGGCGTGCAGAACGCGCAGCAGGAGGGCGGCCATGATGCAGCGTTGGTGGCACCCGGCCGAGCTGGGCGCGCGCGTGCGCCAGCTGATGGCCAACTGGGGCTATGCGGCGCGCCTGTTCGTGCGCCTGTGGTTGCCGGGCCTGTGGTCGCTGCGGCGGTTTTCGCTGGTGCGCGACCAGGTGTTTTTCCTGGGCAACCGCTCGCTGACCATCATTGCCGTCTCGGGCCTGTTCGTCGGCAGCGTGCTCAGCCTGCAGCTGTACTACATCCTGCAAAGCTTTGGCTCGGCCCAGACCCTGGGCATGGTGGTGGCGCTGGCGCTGATCCGCGAGCTGGGGCCGGTGGTCACGGCGCTGCTGTTTGCCGGGCGCGCGGGCACTTCGCTGACGGCGGAGATCGGCCTGATGCGCGCGGGCGAGCAGCTCAGCGCCATGGAGATGATGGCCGTCGATCCCGTGCAGCGCATTCTGGTGCCGCGCTTTTGGGCAGGGGTCATCGTCATGCCGCTGCTGGTGGCCATCTTCAACGCGGTGGGCATTCTGGGCAGCTGGCTGATCGGCGTGGTGATGCTGGGCGTGGACGCAGGCGCGTTCTGGGGGCAGATGCAAAGCAATGTCGGCGTCTTCACCGATCTGCGCCAGGGCCTGGTCAAAAGCGTGGTGTTCGGCATTGCCGTGACCTTCGTGGCCCTGCTGCAAGGCTACGTCGCGCGGCCCACGCCCGAGGGCGTCTCGCGCGCCACCACGCGCACCGTGGTGCTGGCCTCGGTCGGCGCGGTGCTGGCACTGAACTTTTTGCTCACGGCCGTGATGTTCACGCCCGCCGATTGAGTCCGGGCCGCTGCGCGGCGCATTGAGAGGAAAGCACAACAGCTATGCAGAAATCGAAAGTGGATGTTTGGGTCGGCCTGTTCGTCATGGCCGGCTTTGCGGCGCTGGTGTTCCTGGCGCTGCAGGCGGCCAATTTGCTGAGCATCAACTGGCACAGCCGCAGCTATCAGGTGCAGGCGCACTTCGACAACGTCGGCGGGCTCAAGCCGCGCGCGGCCGTGCGCAGCAGCGGCGTGGTCGTGGGCCGGGTGCTGTCCATCGGCTACGACGACACGCTCTACCGCGCCAAGGTGGTATTGGAATTGGACGAAAGTTACAAATTCTCGCGCGACAGCGCACTCAAAATCCTCACCAGCGGCCTGCTGGGCGACCAGTACATCGGCATCGAGCCCGGTTACGAGGACGAATACCTGCGCCAGGGCGACACCATCGCCGCCACCCAGTCGGCCATCGTGCTGGAAAACCTGATCTCGGCCTTCATGTTCAGCAAGGCGGCCGAGCCCGCTGGCGGCGCCGGCAGCGGCCAGGCCGCCAGCCCCGCGCCCAGCGCCGGCTCTGACGGCAGCCAGTGACGCCGACCACCGCAATCCCGATGAGGGGGCACCGAACCATGCCAAACCCAATACTTCGCGCCCGAACCCCGCTGGCCCTGGCACTGGCCGCCGCGCTGCTGGCTGGCTGCGCCACGACCGGTTCGCAGGGCGCCGGGCAGGACCCGCGCGACCCCTTCGAGGGTTTCAACCGCCGCATGTACCAGTTCAACGAAGGGCTCGATCGCGCCGTGCTGCGCCCCGTGGCCACCGGCTACCAGAAGATCGTGCCCGGCCCGGCGCGCACTGGCGTGGGCAACTTCTTCGGCAACCTGGGCGATGCCTGGTCCTTCGTCAACAACGGCCTGCAGCTCAAGGGTGAGGCGGCCATGAGCAGCTTCTTTCGCGTGGCCGTCAACACCACCTTTGGCCTGGGCGGCCTGCTGGACGTGGCCTCGGAGATGCGCCTGCAGCGCTACAAGAGCGACTTTGGCCTGACGCTGGGCCACTGGGGCGTGCCCACCGGGCCCTACGTCGTGCTGCCGCTGCTGGGCGCATCGTCGCTGCGCGATGCGGCCGCGCTGCCGGTGGACATCTACGGCCATCCGCTGGGCCAGCTCAAGCCGGCCGCGCACCGCTACGGGCTGCGCGCGCTGGACATCGTGGACACGCGCGCGCGGCTGCTGCGCGCCAGCGATACGCTGGGCGATGCCGCGCTGGATCCTTACCTGATGGTGCGCGACTTCTACTTCAGCCGCCGTGGCCAGGCCGCTGGCAGCGATGGCCGCATCGCCGACGAGGCCAGCGATGGCTACATCCCGCCAGAAGACTACGGCGACACCCCCGCCCCTGCCGCGCAGTGAGCGCGCAGGCCGCAGCCGAGCGCGCCTGGGCGCGCTTGAAACCGAGAAAGGAATGACCGCATGCTGATGCAATCCATTTACCGTCGCCTGGGCGCGGCCCTGCTGGGCGCAGCGGCGCTGCTGGCCGCCGCGCCAGCGGCCGTGCAGGCGCAGGACCTGGCCCCCAACGCCATGATCGAAAAAGTCACCCAGGACGTGCTGGGCGAAATCCGCAGCAACCGCGGCGTGCAGGCCGGCAACATTGCCGCGGCCACCGAAGCCGTGGACCGCGTGGTGATGCCGCACATCAACTTCCCGCGCATGACCGCCGCCGCCGTCGGCCCGGCCTGGCGCAATGCCACGCCCGAGCAGCGCCAGCAGGTCATCGCCGAATTCAAGGCCATGCTGATCCGCACCTACGCCGGCTCGCTCGATCAGGTTGGCGATCTGCAAGTCGTCGTGCTGCCCATGCGCGCCCAGGCCGATGCCAACGATGTGCTGGTGCGCTCCGAGGTGCGCGGCGGCGAGCAGCCCATCCAGCTCGACTACCGCCTGCAAAAGACCCCTGGCCAGGGCATGGGCTGGAAGGTCTACAACGTCAACGTCATGGGCGCGTGGATCGTCGATTCCTACCGCAGCCAGTTCCAGAAGGAAATCAGCGCCGGCGGCATCGAAGGCCTGATACAGTCGCTGCGCAACCACAACCGCAAACCCTCTTGAACCTGCCCCGACCATGACCGCGCAGCCTGCCGACCAGCCCGCCATCGTGCCACTGCCCACCCGCCTGACCCGCGATGAGGTGACGCAGTGGGTGCGCAGCATCCAGCCGCAGCTGCAGGCCGCGCGCAGCGCCGGCCATGCCGTGCTGCTCGATGCCTCGGCGCTGCGGCAGTTCGACTCCTCGGCCCTGGCCGCGCTGCTGGCGCTGCGCCGCGAAATCCTCGCGCAGGGCATGCAATTTGCCGGCGTGGCCGGCATGTCGGCCACCTTGCTGTCGCTGGCCGATGTTTACGGCATCGAAGAGCTGCTGCCCCCGGCAGCGCCCGACGCGACCGCGGGCGGCGTCGGCGGCGACGCACGGCCCTGAACCACCTGCTCACGCTGCCCATCGGGGGGCAGAGGCCCTTGAGGCGGCAGCGGCCCATCAGCGCCAGCGCCCGAGCTTGGCGTTGACGGGGTACACTTGGCCCGCCCTTTTCTTGGCAGCGCCCACTGGGCGGGCCAGCGCCAGTGTCAGTGCCGCTGGCGCTTGTCCCCATGCAGCGCCATAGAGCGTCATCAAGCGTCATGTCATAGAACGTTAGGGCGCGCCATCATGGCGCTCGCCGGTTGTGCATTGCCGCACACCCTTTTCTCATGGGCCCCTCGGGCCTTGCAGGCAGGCCTCGCGCCCGCCTGTTGCCGCCATCGGCGGCTTTTCATGCAGGGCACTTCCTGGAATTCCTCTTGGGAAGGTCTGCACTGCATCCATCCATCTGCCAACCATGGCCCTTGGCCTGCGCTGCCGCATGTGCATGGCGGGCCAGACCATGCTTGCCATGGCAGCCCTGTCTTTGGACCCCATCACACAGGAAAGGAACGCACTTTTGAGCCATCCCGCCTCGCCTTCCCCCGCCCAGTCAGTTGCCGCCCGCGGCGGCAGCGGCATCAACCGGCCCGTGTTCTACACGGCCTCGGCCATCATCGTCTCCATCATCGCTTTTGCCACCATCGCGCCGCAGGCGGCCGACCAGGCCTTCAAGGCGGTGCAGGCGGCCATCGTTGCCAATGGCAGCTGGTATTACGTGCTGACGGTGGCCATCATCTTGCTGGCCGTCATTTACCTGGGCGCCTCGCGCTACGGCAGCATCCGCCTGGGGCCTGACCACGCCAAGCCCGATTACAGCAACGCCTCGTGGTTTGCGATGCTGTTTTCCGCCGGCATGGGCATTGGCCTGATGTTCTTCGGCGTGGCCGAGCCGGTGATGCACTTTCTGGCCCCGCCGCTGGGCGAGGGCGGCACGGTGCAGGCCGCGCGCGAGGCCATGCGCCTGACCTTCTTCCACTGGGGCGTGCATGCCTGGGCCATCTACGCCATCGTGGCGCTGGTGCTGGCCTTCTTCAGCTACCGCCACGGCCTGCCGCTGACGCTGCGCTCGGCCCTCTATCCGCTGATTGGCGACAAGATCAATGGCCCCATCGGCCACGCGGTGGACGTGTTCGCCGTGGTCGGCACGCTCTTTGGCGTGGCCACCTCGCTGGGCTATGGCGTGCTGCAGGTCAATGCCGGGCTGAACCACGTCTTCCCTTCGATCCCGGTGTCGGTGACCACGCAGATCGTGCTGATCGTGGCCATCACCGCGCTGGCCACGGTGTCGGTGGCCACGGGCCTGGATCGCGGGGTGAAGCTGCTCTCGGAGCTCAACCTCGGGCTGGCGGCGCTGCTGCTGCTGTTCGTGCTGCTGGCCGGCTCCACCGTGCTGCTGCTGCAGGCGCTGGTGCAGAACGTGGGCTACTACGCCTCCAACATCGTGAACATGACCTTCAACCTGTTCGCCTACCAGAAGACCGACTGGATCGGCGGCTGGACCATCCTCTACTGGGGCTGGTGGCTGAGCTGGGCGCCCTTCGTGGGCCTGTTCATCGCGCGCGTCTCGCGCGGGCGCACCATCCGCGAGTTCGTCATCGGCGTGCTGCTGGTGCCCACGGGCTTTACCTTCATGTGGATGAGCTTCTTTGGCAACTCGGCCATCGACATGATCCTCAACCAGGGCATGGCCGAGCTGGGCCAGATCGTCTCGCAGGACGTGTCGCTGGCGCTGTTTTCCTTTCTGGAGCGGCTGCCGTTTTCCAGCCTGTTCATCTACGTGGCGCTGTTCATGGTGGTGGTGTTCTTCGTCACCTCGGCCGACTCCGGCGCGCTGGTGATGGACATGCTGTGTGCCCACGGCAAGACCAGTGACCATCTGGGCTACCGCCTGTACTGGGCCATCGGCTCGGGCGTGGTGGCCATCGTGCTGCTGCTGGCCGGCGGCCTGGGCGCCTTGCAGACCATGGCCATCGCCAGCGCCCTGCCCTTCGTCACCGTGCTGATGGTGGCCATGTACGGCCTGTTCAAGGCGCTGCGCGTGGACATGCAAAAGCAGCTCGTGCAGCAACTGGCCGCGCCCACCGCCGCGCCCATGATGCGCGCGCGCGGCGCCTGGCGCGAGCGCCTGCACGTCATCATGGACTTTCCTGACCAGAAGGCCGTGCACCGCTTCGTCGACGGCACGGTGGCCGAGGCCTGCCGCGAAGTGGCTGAGGAGCTGGGCGCCCTGGGCGTGCAGGCGCAGGTCAGCCAACCCGCGCCCGGCCAGGTGCTGCTGACCACCAACCACGGCAGCGAGATCGACTTCACCTACCGCGTCGTCGCCACCGCTCACGCGCAGCCGGCCTTCGTGCAGGGCGATGCCAGCCCGGCCGCCGCCGATGCGCCGCAGTACTACCGCGCCGAGGTGCATCTGGCCCAGGGCGGGCAGGATTACGACATCATGGGCTGGAGCAAGGACGGCGTGATCAACGACATCATCGACCAGTACCACAAGCACATGCACCTGCTGCACAGCCTGCGCTGAAGAGGCATAGCGCCGCCCACCGGGCTTTGTTCACGCTGCCACGCTGCTTGGGCGCTGCGAAGCCAGTCAGCGCCCCTTGTATGTGCAGGCCGGGCGGTGAATGCCGTCAGGCAAGCGCTACCCCCTGGCAGGCGCTCTGCAGGCCGTTCGCCACATCCCGGAATGCCGCCAGCGCCGCTTCCAGGTGCTCGATGATCTCCTGTTGCAGCACCTCCGGTGGCGGCAGGTCGTCCAGTTTGTCCAGGCTGTCGTCTTTCAACCAGAAGATATCCAGGCTGGCCTTGTCGCGCGCCATCAACTCGTCGTAGCTGAAGTATTTGAAGCGCTCGGTTTCTTTACGTTCGTGGCGGTTTTCCGGGTGATAACAGGCGATGAAGTCCTGCAAATCATCCAGTTTCAGCGGGCGGGTTTTCAGGGTGAAGTGCTGGTTGGTGCGCAGGTCATAAAACCATACGCCCCGGGTATGGATGCGGCCATCCTTGGGCGCGTTGTCGAAGAACAGCACATTGGCCTTGACCCCTTGCGCGTAGAAGATGCCGGTAGGCAGGCGCAGGATGGTGTGCACATCGCAGGTTTGCAGCAGCTTGCGGCGGATGCGCTCGCCCGCGCCGCCTTCAAACAGCACGTTGTCCGGCAGCACCACGGCGGCCTGGCCGTCGACTTTCAGCAAGTTGACGATGTGTTGCAAGAAGTTGAGCTGCTTGTTGGAGGTGGTTTCCCAGAAGTCCTGGCGTTCGTAGGTCAGCGCCTCGCGGTCTTCCTCGCCCTCGGCATTGGTGATGGTCATGCTGCTTTTCTTGCCAAAGGGCGGATTGGCCAGCACGTAATCGACCTTGACGCGCGGCTCGGCAATCAGCGCGTCGGAGCGCTCCACCGCAGGCTCGCCGTCCAGTTCGCCGATGTTGTGCAAAAACAAATTCATCAGGCACAGGCGGCGGGTGCCCGGCACGATCTCGTTGCCGTAAAAGGTCTCATCGCGCAGGAACTCCTTTTGTCGCTTGTTCAGCCGCGCGCCGGGGCGCGTCAGCCAGCTATAGGCGCCCAGAAAGAAACCGCCTGTGCCGCAGGCCGGGTCGGCAATGGTCTTCATCGGCTCGGGGCGCACGCAGGCCACCATGGCTTCGATCAAGGCGCGTGGAGTGAAGTACTGCCCCGCGCCGCTCTTGGTGTCTTCGGCGTTCTTTTGCAGCAGACCCTCGTATAGATCGCCCTTGGTGTCGGCATCCAGGCTGATCCAGCTTTCGGCGTCGATCATCTGCACCAGGCGCGAGAGCTTGGCCGGGTCCTGAATCTTGTTCTGCGCCTTGAAGAAGATGGCACCCAACATGCCCCCTTCCTGCGCCAGCCGCTGCAACACCGCCAGATAGTGCGCCTCCAGCGGCTCGCCCACCTTGGCTCTGAGGCTAGGCCAGTCGTAGCCCTTGGGGATGCGCGTGTCGCGGTTGTACGGTGCCTGCGCGTACTCATGCGCCAGCTTCAAAAAGAGCAGATAGGTGAGCTGCTCCAGATAGTCGCCATAGCCCACGCCGTCATCGCGCAGGGTGTGGCAGAAGTTCCAGACTTTTTGGACGAGGGTGGAGGTGTTCATCAAGTACCCATCAAGTAAAAGAATGCTTTGCAAATATTTGATTTAAAACGGACTGAGACAAAAGAAAGCTTGAGCAGGCCGGTTCCATCAAGTACCCATCAAGTAAACCCAAGCTGGGCTGGGTGCGACTGCTTGCTTTGTGTCTGGCGTGTCATACACAAAGAGATTTGTGTCCCGAAACCCTGATTCTTTCGGACGCAAATTTGTTTGTGTATGCCGCACGAGACTCAAAGCAGTTTTCGACCTTCGGCGCAATTGAGCAACTCGCCAAAGGCCAAAACGGCTGAGCGACGCCCGCTGGCCTCGCGCAGCACTTGCAGAATGCCCGCTTCTCGCAGCGTGCGCAGCAAAGGGGCAACCGACTGCTTGGCAATGCCTGATCGTTGGGCAAAGTCGCTTGCCTGAAAGATCGGACGGTCAAACAGGGTGTCCAGCACCGCAATGGCATGTTGTGAGCGAGTCAAGTCAACGATGCGGCGCTTCATGTCTTCATACAAAGCCATGATGGCCTTCACTCGGGCGCTGTTTTCCTGCGCCTGCTGCGTCACTGCATCCAGAAAGAATGCAATCCAGCCCGTCCAGTCACCTTCGCGGCTTATGGCCTGCAAACGTGCGTAGTAGAGGTCGCGGTGGCTCTCCAAGTACTCCGACAAATAGAACATCGGGCTGGCCAGCGCCCGCTTTTGAAAAAGAAACAGTGGGATCAACAGGCGCCCGATCCGACCATTGCCGTCCTTAAAGGGGTGGATCAGCTCAAACTGCGCATGTACTACGGCACATTGCAACAAAACGTCCACATCGTTATCGGCCAGATAGGCTTCCCATGCCTGCAAATGATCTTGAAGCTGCAAAGGCGAAGGTGGCACGAAGGTGGCTTGCTCCACAGCACAACCGGCACTGCCAATCCAATTCTGATCGCGACGAAACTCGCCCGGCATCTTGTTGGCGCCACGCACACTATCCATGAGCACAGCATGTGTTTGCCGCAGCAAGCTCAGGCTGATCGGGCGATGGACAAGCTCTTGCGCAGCCATTGCCAATGCTTTGCGATAGTTGACGATCTCCTGAATGTCTTTGGTTTTCTCGGCATCAAACGATAGACCGGCCTCGTACTCCAGCACCTCGTCCACGGTGGCCTGAGTGCCTTCGATCTTGGAAGAAAGCACAGCTTCACGCTGTGTCAGCGGAGACAGCAGGATGGAGGGGTTGACCACGGACTGCAACAAACCGTCGTAACGTGCGAGCGCCGCATTGGCAGGACCAATCTTGGGCAACAGCTGCCCCAGATCAAGGTCAATCAGCGGCAAACTGGATGGAACATAAGGTTTCATGGCTTGCTGGTCTCCTGGGGCTTTCTGCTCTTGCGCGGTTTTTTGGCTGGGGTTTGCGCGGCGCGTTGGGCGCGGATGCGCTCCAGCAAGGCGCTGGCGGGCTCGTCGTTGGGGTCTTGCGGCACCAGTTCACCGGCAAAGGCGGTGCGCAGGATGTTTTGGCGTTGAGCGGTGGATTGTTTGAGAGACTGCTTCAGCGCTTCTTGTTGCTGCTGAATTGAATACTCACCCTCTTCTATTTCCCTCAGAGCATGAAATTGCTCCGATATCGGGGGGAGCGGTATTGGCATAGTCAGCAGTGTAGAAAGGCTGATGTTGTGCTGCCCAGCAGATGAGGCTGCCCGCTTTTCTAACCATTGTCGCCCGGAATGGGCTGTGAGTGCAGTCAATATCCAGCGGTGGACGCACGTTACCTCCACACATCGCAGACGAAGCAGATATGAAGCAAAGTAATGCGGCGATGGGAGCTCAGAAACCACCGCAGCAGCACGCCCAACCAAGCCTATGGAGCCATTTGTTCTAATAACAAGAACATCTCCAATAGATAAATATTCATCTTTATGAAGATTCAATTCGACTGTTGAATACTTCATATCCTGAAGAACAAGTTGGCCTTGGCTTACATTGGGAATTCGTAGAGTTGGAGTGCCATTCCTTTCATAGCTGCATTTGACGGAGGTGCCGTAGGATGACTCGGCAACGAGCTGATCAAGGCTCGCCCATTCCCAACCTTCAGGCAGCTTGGGTAGATTCTGGGTATCTGGCGCAACAGGTTCAGGGTATTTGCTTTGCCAGTTTTTGGGCGGGGTTTTGCCTTGGCTTGCGAATTTTTCCCGTTGTTTGGCTTCCCAACGGGCGCGGCGTTCTTTGAGGATGCGCGAGAGCAGTTCGGCGCCGGTTTCGGTGGGGGTGTGCTGGCGGCGCCAGTCAGCGGTCAAATCGCCTTCGACCGCGGCTTTGAGCAGGGATTGGCGGTATTGCGCCAGTTTTTTTTGTGCGGCTTTCAGCTCAGCCACCCCGGCATCGAGGTCGGCAAGCAGTTCTTCGAGCTTTTCAACGATGCGGGTTTGTTCGGCGGTGGGAGCTACTGGACAAGAGATTTCACGAACAAATTGCCCACTTATTGCCGCAAACGTAGAGCCTGTACCTTGTCCTGATAGCCAAGGCTCAATGTGCTTGAAAAAATAATAAAGATAATGCTGATTAACTCCAGCTTCTCCCCGTATCCCGGCCAGGCCGCGACCAATGCAGCTTTTTTGAGGGGCGATATTGGTGGGGCCAACAGGGGCGCGAATGGAAAGCAAGATATCGCTAGCTTCAACTACTTTAGTTGGTGCTGTACACCACTTCCTGATTTCAGGGAACACAGACCGAAACTCAGCTTTGCCCTGAAAGAATGGCAAACCCTCTCCAATACTGTTGTAAGAGGAGGACTCGGGCGATTGTCCCATTTCAATTGATGAGATATCTGCCAACTTTACGTTAACCCACCCTTTAGGCAGCCCACCATTTTGTGTAGTCTGCATTTCTTCCTTCTCTCTCACGCCACCAGCTCCTCATTCATTTCATCCATCAGGCTGTCCAGTTCCAGGCCAAACAACTGCCAGGCTTTTTGCAGGCCGCCGTGGCCGGCGAGTTCGGCGTAGTCGAAGTCGTCGCGCTGGATGCTGCAACTGCTGGCGATGTGGTCTTTCATCAGGCGCAGCCAGTCCATTTGTTCCGGGGTAAAGGCGCTGCGGCGCTGGGCGTTGTGGCGGAAGACCCAGGCCTGGAAGCGCTTGTCCACTTCGTCGGCAAAGGGTTTGAGTTCGCCATCCAGCCCCAGGGCAAAGCGCAGCAGGGAAATGAGGTCGGTGAGCTGGCGCTGGCGGCTGACGCCTTTGACCTGGTTGCCGCGCACGCGGGCATAGGCGCTCCAGAGTTTTTCGGTGGTGAGCAGCAGCGGCGGTTGGGCGAGGCGCTGGTGCAGTTCTTCGATCATCTCGAAGGTGAGCGCGCGACGCTGGTAGGGCTGCTGGTAGAAAAAGCCGAGCGCGGCGATGTCGTCCTTGTGCTGCTCAAGGTAGTCGGCAAAGCGGGCGATGGTGGCCTCGGCCTGGGCTTGGGCCTGTTCGCTGAAGCCGGCGTGGGTGACTTGATCCAGATTGATATGGTCGATGATTTGTTCGCGCTCGCGGCGGGCGGTTTCGAGCGCTTCGCGCAGTTCGGGGCTATCGAAAGGCGCGCAGGCGGCAGCCACGCGCTGGGCGCGGGCGGCGTCGAGTTCTTCGGGTGTGAGGGTGTCTTCGCTGCGGGTGATGCCTTGGGTTCGGGCGCTGGCCAGCGCGGTTTGCACGATGGCGTCGGGGTCGAGCGCGGTGATCAGCGCCTTGCCCAGTTCGCCCACGGGGGTGCCGCCGCTGATCTTTTCAATGCGCGCCTGGGCCTTGCCGTCGAGCTGTTTGGCCAGGCGCACCAGGCGGTTGCCCAGGCTGAGCACGGTGTCGTCGTCGCGGCTGCCCAGCGCCACGCCTTGCAGCAGGTCTTTCAGGGCGATGCCGGGCTTTTTCTCCAGCGGGCGGCTTTCGGTCTTGAGCGATTTTTCCACGCCCACGGCGTCGATCAGCACGAAGCGGGTCTTGGCGCCTTCGGCGCTGGCGCTGACGCGCTTGAGGCCATCGGCATCCAGGCTGCGCACGCCGCGGCCTTTCATCTGTTCGTAATAGCCACGGCTGCGCACATCGCGCATGAACAGCAGCACTTCCAGCGGTTTGACATCGGTGCCGGTGGCGATCATGTCCACGGTGACGGCGATGCGCGGGTGGTAGTCGTTGCGAAAGCTGGCGAGGATGCCGTCGGCGTCTTTTTCCGAATAGGTGACTTTGCGGCAGAAGTCGTTGCCCTGGCCATAGACTTCGCGCACGATCTGGATGATGTCATCGGCGTGGCTGTCGGTCTTGGCAAAGATCAGGGTTTTGGGCGTTTCCTTGCGGGCGGGAAAGATTTGCGTTTCCACCGCGGTTTTCATGGCCTGAATCACCTGCCGGATCTGGCTGGGGTTGACCACGGAGCGATCCAGCGCCTTGGCGCTGTAGGCGGTGTCTTCTTCGGTTTGCGCCCAGCGTTTTTTGCGGGTGTCGCGGTCGCGGTGATCCACCCACTCTTGAGCCTTGAGTTCTGCACCCTTGTGGGTGATTTCGGTTTCGATCTCGTACACGTCGTAGCCGACGTTGACGCCATCGGCCACGGAAGCTTCGTAGCTGTATTCGGCGACGATGTTTTCGTTGAAAAAGCCGTAGGTGCGCTTGTCCGGCGTGGCGGTGAGGCCAATCAGGCTGGCGTCGAAGTAATCCAGCACCTGCTTCCACAGGTTGTAGATGCTGCGGTGGCATTCGTCGATGACGATGAAGTCAAAGCTTTCCACCGGCACGGCGCTGTTGTAGCGCACGAATTTTTCCTGCCCGGCGCTTTGCTGCACTTCGTTGAGCGAGATGTCCTCCGCCGATTCGTCGATGGCCTCGCCCGAGAGGATGGAATACATGCGCTGGATGGTGCTGATGCACACCTGCGCGTGCGGGTCGATATGCGAGGACGTCAGGCGCTGCACGTTGTAGAGCTCGGTGAATTTGCGGCCATCATCGGGCGGGGTGTAGGCCATGAATTCCTGATGCGCCTGTTTGCCGAGGTTGCGGGTATCGACCAGAAACAGTACGCGCCTGGCGCCGCCGAACTTGAGCAGACGATAGACAGCGGTGATGGCGGTATAGGTTTTGCCCGAGCCGGTGGCCATGTGCACCAGCGCCCGCGGCTTGTTGTGCGCCAGCGAGGCCTCCAGCCCGGTAATGGCGTTGATCTGGCAGTCACGCAAGCCGCTCTCAGGCAAGGGCGGCATCTGTTCGGCCAGAC
The DNA here is from genome assembly GCF_002285265.1 of Vandammella animalimorsus. Classification (GTDB taxonomy): domain Bacteria; phylum Pseudomonadota; class Gammaproteobacteria; order Burkholderiales; family Burkholderiaceae_C; genus Lampropedia. The sequence goes on along the minus strand of NZ_NSJB01000005.1, from coordinate 43,734 downwards.
GGCGGCGCAGGGTTGCAGGTTGCGCCAGCCAGTCGGCCAGGGTTTGCGGGCGGAAGAAGTGGAAGATTTCACGCGAGCGCGGGGCGGGGTCGGCGCCGTCGGTAAAACGGATGATCTGCCCGGTAGCCTCGAACAAAAAGCGCAGTGCTTGATTGCCCTGCCGCCATTTGAGGGCGGCGCTGGCATAACGGGCGGTCTGGCTCTCGGCCACTGTGAGGGTGGCGCCGGCGCTGTCTTTCTTGGCCTCGATCACACCCACGGCTTCACGGTTGACGAACAGCACGTAGTCGGCCGGGCCGGTGTCGGTAGGGTATTCGCGCACGGCCACGCCGAGGCCAGCGCCCAGGTTGAGCGCGCGCATGTCCTGAATGATCCAGCCGGCTTGTTCGAGTTTGTGGTCGATGTGTTGGCGGGCGAGGGCTTCGGGGGTCATGGGCAGATGGCGGGAATTGGTGGAAGGCTGTCGCGCAACTGGCAGCTCTGGCGCTGCGCATCGCTGTCACTGAATGGCATTTTTCTGGCTTGGCCAAATGGGATTCTGTGTCAACGCTGGTGCAATCTGGGCAATTGAGCAGCTGAATGATGGTGTGGATGGCCGACAGCGCGTGTTCAAACGGCCTGCCGCCCTTGGGTGGCAGGCCGTTTTTTCATGTGGGGAACATGGCCGGCGGCCATTGCAGTTGTTGCTGCAGCCGGGCCCAGTCAAAGCCGGGGCCGGGGTCGTGCTTGCGCCCTGGGGCGATGTGTTCGTGGCCGGCGATGTGGGCGATGGGGTAGCGTGCGCGCAGGGCCTGGCACAGCGGCGTCAGCGCCTGGTATTGCTGGCTGGTGAACAGGCCGCCTTCCAGGCCTTCGAGCTCGATGCCGATGGAGTCGTCGTTGCGGGCGCGGCGGCCGTCGTAGCAGGATTGGCCGGCGTGCCAGGCGCGCGCGTCGGCGTCGACGAACTGGATCAGGCGGCCATCGCGGCGGATGAAGAAGTGCGCCGAGACGCGCAGCCCGCGAATGCCCTGGAAGTAGGGGTGCGCGTCCCAGTCCAGGGTGTTGGTGAACAGCTGCTGCACGGCCTGGCCCTCGAACACGCCCGGCGGCAGGCTGATGGAGTGCAGCACGATCAGGTCGATCTGGGCGGCGTCGGGGCGGGCGTCGCAATTGGGCGAGGCGATCCACTGCGCAGGCAGGTAGCGGCCGCCCTGCCAATCCTGGACCTGGGCGGTGTTGTCGGTGGGGGGCAGTTGGGGCATGGGGCGTGGTGGCGGATGTGGTCGCGCCTGACGTGGGCCGTCCCGTGGTGTGTGTGCCATGCAGCCCCGATGGCGCGTGCCAGCAGCGCAGCTGGCTTGGGAACAGGTCTTCAGGCGCGCGCGTCCGGCTCGGTGGGAATGTTCAGGCGTTCGATGCGGTAGCGGATCTGGCGCAGGTTCAGCCCCAGCATGGCGGCGGCGGCGGTGCGGTTGTAGCGTGCCGCCTGCAGGGCGCGGATGAGTACGGCGCGCTCCTGCTCATCAAGCCAGGCCTGCAAATCGCTGGGCAGGGGCTCGACGGTGGCGCCGCCCGCGCTGGCGTTGCTGGCGTGAGCTGCCGGTGCAGGGCTGGCTTTGGGCGCGGGCGCGGGTGAGGGGGCCGCGCCGCTGCCTGCGGGCAGGCCCAGGCTGGGCATGGCGAATTGGGCCTGGTATTGCATCCAGGGCGCTGCGCCGGTGTGGAAGCTGGCAGGCGGAGGCGCGGGCGGCGGCTCGGCCACTGGCGGCGCGGGCGCGACGGCAGGGGTGGCGGCCGGGGCCAGTGCCGCCGGGACTGCGGGCATGGCAGCGGGCGCAGCCGCAGGGGCGGCCAGGGGCGCTGCGCCGGCTGGCGTGTGATTGGGTGCGTGATCGGGCGCGGCCTGTGGCGCTGTCGCAGCGCTGGCGCGGGCCGGGTTGCCGGCGTCGTCGATGTATTCGGGGCGCAGGATGCCGTCCTCGCTCAGGGCCATGGCGCGGTGCAGCAGGTTTTCCAGCTCGCGCACATTGCCAGGGAAGGGGCGGCGCAATACGGCGGCCATGAAGGCCGGCGAGGCTTCGACGTGTTCGAAACCCGAGTCGCGCGCCAGGCGCGCCAGCAGCGCCTCGACCAGGGCGGGCAGGTCCTCGCGGCGCTCGCGCAGCGGCGGGATGCGCACCTCGATGACGTTGAGGCGGTAGTACAAATCCTGGCGGAAACGCCCCTGCTCGACTTCCTGGGCCAGGTCGCGGTGCGTGGCGCTGACCAGGCGCACGTCCACGACTTCTTCCTGCGTGGCGCCCAGCGGGCGCACGCTGCGCTCCTGGATGGCGCGCAGCAGCTTGGTCTGCATGGCCAGCGGCAGGTCGCCGATTTCGTCGAGAAACAGCGTGCCGCCCTTGGCGGCCTGGAAGAAGCCGGGGCGGTCGTGCGTGGCGCCGGTGTAGGAGCCTTTCTTGGCGCCGAAGAATTCGGCTTCGAGCAGGTTTTCCGGGATGGCGCCGCAGTTGACGGCCACCAGCGGCCCGCTGGCGCGCTGGCTGTTGGCGTGCAGGGCGCGCGCCACCAGTTCCTTGCCTGTGCCCGATTCGCCGTGGATGTGCACGGGCGCCATGCTGCGCGCGACTTTGCCGATGCGCTCCTTGACGGCCTGCATGATGGGCGATTGGCCCACCAGGTTGGCCAGCGCGGCCGCGCCGGGGTCATCGTCGGCTTCCTGCTTGGCGGGGGTTTTGCGCTTTTTGGGGCTGGATGCGGCTGCCGCCGGTGCGGCCGTGCGCGCGCCTGCCGCCTGCGGGGGGCTGCCGGTCTGCTCGGGCTCGGCCGCATCGCATTCTGGCTCGACGGCCCCGGGGGCTGGCTGCGCGGCGGGCGCGGCAGCTGCGGTGTGGTCCGCTGCGGACGCCTCCAGCGATGAGGGCTTGCCCGGCAGGCCCTGCACGGCCGAGGCCACCACGGTGCGCAGCTGCTTGAGCTCCACCGGCTTGGCCAGGTAGTCAAAAGCGCCGGCGCGCAGCGCCTCCACGGCGTTCTCGGCCGAGCCGTAGGCGGTGACGACGATGCAGCGCTCGGGCCGGCCGGCCGCTTGCAGCTCCAGCAGGATTTCCATGCCCAGCCCATCGGGCAGGCGCATGTCGGTGAGCACCACGTCGAAGTGCCGCTGCAGCTTCTCGCGCGCCTGGGCGACGGTTTCGGCCGACTCGACCTGGTAGCCCTCGCGCATCAGCGTCAGCTCGTAGAGCAGGCGCAGATCGGGCTCGTCGTCGATGACCAGGATGGAGGCGTTCTTCTCGGGCATGGCCCGATTATGCGGCGTGTGCCTGCGGGGTTAGGGCATCACATTCTCTAGACATCGATGGCCTGGGCCGAGCCCACCTGCTTGCGCAGCTCGAACTTCTGGATCTTGCCGGTGCTGGTCTTGGGCAGCGGGCCGAAGACCACGGCCTTGGGCACCTTGAAGCCTGCCAGGTGCTTCTTGCAGTGCGCCACGATGTCCTCCACCGTGGTGGTGGCGCCTTCCTTGAGCTCGATGAAGGCGCAGGGCGTCTCGCCCCATTTCGGGTCGGGCTTGGCCACCACGGCGGCGGCCAGCACGGCCGGGTGGCGGTAGAGCGTGTCCTCAACCTCGATGGAGGAGATGTTCTCGCCGCCGGAGATGATGATGTCCTTGCTGCGGTCCTTGATCTTGATGTAGCCGTCCGGGTATTGCACGGCCAGGTCGCCGGAGTGAAACCACCCGCCGGCAAAGGCCTTTTGCGTGGCCTGCGGGTTTTTCAGATAGCCCTTCATGGCGATGTTGCCGCGGAACATGATCTCGCCCATGGTCTCGCCGTCCCAGGGCACGGGCTGCATGGTGTCGGGGTCGAGCACGCAGGCGTCTTGCTCCAGGTGGTAGCGCACGCCCTGGCGCGCGTTGAGCTGGGCGCGCTCGCCGATGTCCAGGGTTTGCCAGTCCTCGTGCTTGGCGCACACGGTGGCCGGGCCATAGACCTCGGTCAGGCCATAGACGTGGGTGAGATCAAAGCCCATTTCCTCCATGCCCTCGATCATCGAGGCCGGCGGCGCGGCGCCGGCGACCATGGCCTTGACGCCGCTGGGCAGGCCGGCCTTCATGGAGGCCGGGGCGTTGACCAGCATGCCGTGCACGATGGGCGCGCCGCAGTAGTGCGTCACGCCGTGTTCGCGCATGGCGTCGAAGATGGCGGCCGGATCGACGCGGCGCAGGCACACGTTCACGCCCGCGCGCGCGGCCACGGCCCAGGGGAAGCACCAGCCGTTGCAGTGGAACATGGGCAGCGTCCACAGATAGACCGGGTGCTTGGGCATGTCCCATTCCAGGATGGCCGAAACGGCGTTGAGCGCCGCGCCGCGGTGGTGGTAGACCACGCCCTTGGGATCGCCCGTGGTGCCGCTGGTGTAGTTCAGGGCGATGGCGTCCCACTCGTCCTCGGGGCGCTGCCAGTTGAATTCGGGGTCGCCGCCGGCGAGGAAGTCCTCATAGTCGATCGCGCCGTCGAGCTGCACGGGCGCGGGGCCGTAGAGCGCGTCCTGCACGGTGATGATGGTCGTCAGGTGCTCGCTCTTGCGCAGCGGCAGGGCTTTGTGGATCAGTCCGGCGAACTCCGGGTCGACGATCAGCGCCTTGGCCTCGCCGTGGTCGAGCATGAAGGCGATGGTTTCAGGGTCCAGCCGGGTGTTGAGCGTGTTGAGCACGCCCCCGGCCATGGGCACGCCAAAGTGCGCCTCCACCATCGGCGGGGTGTTGGGCAGGATCACGGCCACGGTGTCGTTCTTGCCGATGCCCGCTTGCTGCAATGCGCTGGCGAGCTGGCGGCAGCGCGCGTAGGTCTCGCGCCAGTTGCGGCGGATCTCGCCATGCACCACGGCCAGGCGGCCGGGGTAGACCTCGGCGCTGCGCCGGATGTAGTCCAGCGGGGTGATGGCGGTGAAGTTGGCGGCGTTGCGGTCCAGGTGTTGGTCGTAGGCGCTCATGGTGTACAGGTCTTTCTTGGATGATGGAAGTGCTGGCGCAAAAGCCCGCACCGCATGCCGGCAAGGCAGCAGGGGGCGCGCCAAGCGGCGACACAGGCTTGTACTGTGCCGCGCAGGGCTTGGCAATTGGCAGGAACACGGGGGGGGGCCGCCGCTGCGGGAAAACCCGGGCAGGGCGCAGATCAGGACCTGCCCTCAAATCTCAAAGATTTGCCGCGCACCGCGCGCGCCAGGTCGGGGGGCTGCAAGGCGCAAGACGCAGCCGATCGCGCGTGCCATTGCATTGGCTTGCTGGCGCTTGGCTGGTTTGCTGGCGCAGCAGGCCGCCCGATCCTGGGGATGGGCGCGGCGCGCGGTTTTTTGCGGCCAGGTATTCAGGCGGCGGGCGAGCCGGGCAGCGCTGCGGCCAGCGCGGCGCGCACGGCCTCGGTCGATTCGGGCCGCACCAGCTGGGCCTGCACCTGCCCATCGCGCAGCAGGAACAGCGAGGGCCAGAGCTTGACGCCGAACTCCCGCCCCAGCGGGCGGCCCTTGCCGTCCTCGATGCGGATGTGGCGCACCTGCGGGTGCTCGGCCAGCGCCGCCTCCACATGGGCGCGCGCGGCGTTGCAGATGCTGCACCAGTTGGCGCCGAAATCCAGCAGCACCGTGCCGGGCAGCTGCTCGGCCTGGGCGCGGGTCATGGTCTCGGGTTGGTAGTCCTGGCTCATGGGGTCTCCTTGTGGCTGATGGCTTGTGGCTGATGGCCCGTGGCGCAGGCGCGGCACAGGCATTGCTGGGGCTGGGCCTGCCGCGCGCGCGCCAGGGCGGCGGGGGCGATGTGGGTGTGCAGGCACCAGCAATCAAAAGGGTGGGCGGCCGCAGGCGCGGCGCCAGGCCGGGGCGCCATGGCGCAGCCATTGGGCGCGCCGCACAGCGGGCAAAGACCGGCGGGGCTGGCGGGCGGGGCGGGCGGCACGGGGCGCGGGCTCAAACGGGCACGCCCCAGATGTAGCGCACCAGGTGAAAGAAGATCGGCGCGGCAAAGCAGATCGAATCGAGCCGGTCGAGCATGCCGCCGTGGCCTTCGATCATGCTGCCCCAGTCCTTGACGCCGCGATCGCGCTTGATGGCCGACATCACCAGCCCGCCGGCAAAGCCCAGCAGGGTGACGACCAGCGCCATCAGCAGCGCATGCAGCGGGCCAAAGGGCGTGATCCAGTGCAGGGCCGCGCCCAGCAGCGAGGCCAGCAGCACGCCGCCTGCGAAGCCCTCCACCGTCTTGGACGGCGACAGCGCCGGGGCGATCTTGCGCCGGCCCAGCAGCTTGCCGCAGACGTATTGCAGGATGTCCGAGCCCTGCACCACCAGCACCAGCCAGGCGATCAGCAGCAGGTTGCGCCCCTCGTAGCCGGGGATGCTGATGAGCAGCAGCGCGGGCACGGCCGAGATGCAGTAGATCGCGATCATCACCCCCCATTGCACGCTGGAGGCGCGCTCCAGAAAGCGCGTGGTGTCGCCGCCGAGCGCGGCAAAGATCGGCAGCAGCAAGAAGCCGTACACCGGCAGGAAGATGGCCATCATGCCGTACCAGCCGGTGAGGATGAAGAAGTACTGCAGCGGCAGGGCCACGTAAAAGGCCGCCAGCAGCGCAAAGTAGTCCGCGCGGCGCGTGGGCGTGAGCGTGATGAACTCGCGCAGCGCATAGAACGAAATGCCCAGAAACAGCAGCACCACGGCCACGCGCCCCAGCGCAAAGGCCAGGCCCAGCACCAGGATCATGACCCACCAGGCCTTGATGCGGGCGTTGAGGTTGTCGATCACCGCATGGGGCTGCCAGCCCGCGCGCAGCTTGAGCGCAAAGCCCACGGCCGAGGCCAGCAGCATCAGGCCCAGCACCAGGGCCGAGAGCAAGAAGGTCTCACGGCTCATGGCTGGCCCCCTTCTGGCGCGGGCGCCGGTGTCGGCATGGGCTCTGCGGCCGGCGCTGGCCCATCGCCGCGTGGCCCGTCGGCGCTTTCGCCGCCGGCCAGATGCAGCAGGGCCTGGCGGGCGCGCAGCAAAAAGTCCTGTTTCTCCTCGCCGGGCAAGAGCTGCAGCGGCGCGCCGAAGTGCACCGTGCACAGCAGCGGCAGCGGGATCAGCGCGCCCTTGGGCATGACGCGGTTGAGGTTGCCCAGCCAGACGGGCACGATCTCCACCTCCGGGTAGGCCTGGGCCAGGTGGTAGAGCCCGCTTTTGAAGGGCAGCAGGCCTTCGCCCATGTTGCGCGTGCCTTCGGGAAAGAGAATGAGCGAATCGCCCGCCTCCAGCGCGGCCTTGAGCGGCTGCAGCGCATCGGGCCGTGGCGCAGCGGCGGCCTCGGCTGGCGCGGCTGCAGCGCCATGGCCGTCGTGGCCCCCGTTGCCGCCATGGCCTGCGCCGTTGCCGTTGCGCTCGACCAGCACGCCATGGAACACCCGGTCAATGATGTAGCGGCGCAGCCGCCCCTGCAGCCAGTAGTCGGCCCCGGCCACGGGCCGGGTGCGCTTGCGCAGCAGTGGCGGTAGCGAGGCCCACAGCAGCACGAAATCGCTGTGGCTGGTGTGGTTGGCGTAGTAAATGCGCTGCTGCGGCACGGGTGCGCAGCCCAGCCACAGGCTGCGCGCCCCGGTCAAGGCCTTGGCCGCGCCGGTGATGGCGGCGGCGCTGAAGCGGGCCAGGATGCTCATGCGAAAGCTCGCTCTCTCCACACAAGGTGGGCTGGGGTTACAGCTGCTGGGCGTTGAAGGTGTCGCAGGCGTTGGGGTCGCCCGTCTTCAGGCCGATGTGGAACCAGCGCTGGCGCTGCGCGCTGCTGCCGTGGGTGAAGCTCTCGGGCCGCACGACGCGGCCGGCGCCGCGCTGCAGCGCATCGTCGCCAATGCGCGCGGCGGCGTTCATGGCCGCCTCGATGTCGCCCTTCTCCAGGATTTGGCGCTGGCGGTCGGCATGGTGGCCCCAGACGCCGGCATAGCAATCGGCCTGCAGCTCCAGGCGCACGCTCAGCTGGTTGTACTCGGCCTGGCTGATCTGGCCGCGCAGCCGTTCGAGCTTGTGCGTCGTGCCCTGCAGCCGCTGCAGGTGGTGGCCCACTTCGTGCGCAATCACGTAGGCCTGGGCGAACTCGCCCGGCGCGCCCAGGCGGTGCTTGAGCTCGTCGAAGAAGCTCAAATCCAGGTAGATGGTCTGGTCGGCCGGGCAGTAAAACGGCCCGGTGGCCGCCTGCCCCATGCCGCAGCTGGTGGGCGTGGCGCCGCGAAACAGCACCATGCGCGGCTCTTGGTAATTGCGGTAAATGCTGTTCCAGACGTCCTCGGTATCGGCCAGCACGACCTTGGCAAACTGGCTGGAGCGGTCGTCCGGCCCTGGCGCGGGCGCCTGCTGCACCTGCGGGCTGGGCAGGCCCTGCATCAGGCCCAGAATCGTCAAGGGGTTGACGCCAAAAATCCAGCCGGCGACGACGGCGACGATGATCGAGCCAATGCCCAGATTGAGGCCGCCGCCGCGCCGCCCGCCAGCGCCGCGGCGATCTTCCACGTTGCGCGATTGCCGATTGCCTTCCCAACGCATGGTCTGTGTACTCCACAAGTGCAGTCAAAAATATGGCGGGCAAGTGTAGCGCTGGCCGCAAAGCCTGCATCAGGCAAATCCTTGACCCCGCCGGGGCGGCCTGGAAATCTGTGCTACATTGCGCCGCCATGGCATACACCACTTGGTTTGCATTTTTTGGCTTTGATTTCTCTGTCCAAGGCGGATGAGAGGCCCAGTCGCAAACCTGTAAAGCGCCCAAGCTCTAAAAACCGCCGCAGCCCAGCAGCTCCGGCGGTTTTTTCATGGCATGGCGTCTTGCGCCTTTTTCTCTTGCTGTTTTTTTCTTGACCATCCGACCACTTACACGAGGGCACCCATGAACGCTATCGCAACACAAGGCACCGCAGCCTGGCCAGGCGCTGTTGAAAAAACCGGTCAGACAGACAATCAGCGCATTCGGGAAATCACAGTGTTGCCGCCGCCAGAGCATTTGATTCGTTTCTTTCCCATTCAGGGCACCCCGGTGGAGCGCCAGGTGCTGCAGACGCGCCAGCGCATCCGCCACATCATGCACGGCCAGGACGACCGCCTGCTGGTGGTCATCGGCCCGTGCAGCATCCACGATCCGGAGGCGGCGCTCGAATACGCGCGGCGCCTCAAGCCGCTGCGCGAGCAGCTGCAAGACCGCCTGGAGATCGTCATGCGCGTGTATTTCGAGAAGCCGCGCACCACGGTGGGCTGGAAGGGCCTGATCAATGATCCTTATATGGACCAGAGCTATCGCATCGACGAAGGGCTGCGCATTGCGCGCCAATTGCTGATCGACATCAACCGCATTGGCCTGCCCGCAGGCAGCGAATTTCTGGACGTGATTTCCCCGCAGTACATCGGCGATCTGATCGCCTGGGGCGCCATCGGCGCGCGCACCACCGAAAGCCAGGTACACCGCGAGCTGGCCAGCGGCCTGTCGGCGCCCATTGGCTTCAAAAACGGCACCGATGGCAACATCCGCATTGCCACGGATGCGATCATGTCCGCCAGCCGCCCGCACCATTTCCTCTCGGTGCACAAGACCGGGCAGGTGGCCATCGTCACCACCGAGGGCAATGACGATTGCCACGTCATCCTGCGCGGCGGCAAGACGCCCAATTACCAGGCGCAAGACGTGCAGGCGGCCTGCGCCGATCTGGAGAAGGCCAATCTGCCGCCATCGCTGATGGTGGACTGCTCGCACGCCAACAGCAGCAAAAAGCACGAGCTGCAAATGACGGTGGCCAGCGACATCGCCCAGCAGATCGCCGCTGGCTCGCGGGCCATCTTCGGAGTGATGATCGAAAGCCACTTGCAGCCTGGCGCGCAGAAATTCACCCCTGGCGTGGACGATCCGCAACAGCTCGAATATGGCAAGAGCATCACCGATGCCTGCGTGGGCTGGGAGGAATCTACGCAAATCCTGCAGCGCCTGGCGGACGCGGTGCAGCAGCGCCGCAAGAATTGAGCGCTCGCTCGAATCCCCCTGTACGGCCTGCCTGTAGGCGCCTGGGCGCCTGCATCGCCGCTCCCCAAGCGGTCGGATTTTGTTGCCATGCAGGCCCGTATGGTGCGGGCGATGGTTTTCAAGCCTGAAAACGCGGCGATAATGGCAAGTTTGGAAAATGTTGCGAAGCACAATAGGCAGGCGCTGAGCGGGAGCGCCTGCCGCGCCAGTGGCTGGTCGCCATTGGGGATTGCCTGGGGGCAGCCGGCGCCTTGTTGGCGCGTCGCGACCGTATGCATGGCCCATGCCGCCGGGTTTTGATGGTCTCGATGCGCCATGGCCAAGGGGTTTGTAGCCGCGCGCGGGCAAGCTCAGGGGCCGCGCCTGAAAAAGAACGACCGCGCCGCGCCCCGTGGTGAAAGGTGCACAGGCCACTGTGGCGGGCAAAGTCCGCAAGGGCTGTTGCGCAAAGAATTCCCCTGGCGCCCAAAGCCAGCTTTCGATCAATAGTTCAATGACATGACAAGTCCAGATCCTTCAAGCCATGAAACGCAAGAGGACATCCGCTCCAAGCTGTTGTACCTCAAGCAGTGGCCTGATTTTTCCAAGGAATACGATTTGGTTCGCGTAGGCGACATCGCGCGCATTTGCGCGCTGCTGGCGCGCAAGCCGACGGTGGGGTTTTTGGTGCATCGCTCGGTGGACATGCCCAGCCACAAGGTGGAAAAAGTGCTGCGCCAGTTGCAGGAGTCCGGTTGCGTGGACGTGTTCCAGACTGGGCGCGATGCATTGAAGGTTCAGATTCAGACCATGGGCGAGATCCTCTCCGACGCCGGCGATGTGGCGCCCGACGTCGTCGCGACGCAGGAAGAGGCCGCTCCACCGGCCATGCCGACGCCGGCGGGCTCCTTTCTCAAGCGGCTCTGGAAAAAACTCTTGTCTTGATGCCCACCGCCCTCGACCGACGACCGATGGCAGGGCGAACATGGCGCAGCATGCGCTTCGGATGAAAAACTATGGATTGGAATATTGCGGTATTGGGCTCGGTGGGTTCGGGCAAGACGACGGCCATTCGCGCCATCAGCGACATCGAGGTGGTGGACACCGACGTCAAGCCTACCGATGAGGACACCCTGGCCCTGAAGGACACGACCACCGTGGCCATGGACATGGGCGTCATGGAGCTGGGCAGCGGCGACCGCCTGCGCCTGTACGGCGCGCCGGGCCAGGACCGCTTTGACTTCATGTGGGAAATCCTGCTGGAGCAGGCCAAGGGCGCGGTACTGTTCGTGGACCACACGCGGGCCGAGCGTTTCGATGACCTGAGCACCTACCTGGATGCCATCCGCGCGCAAAAGCCCCATGGCGATGCGCCGCTGATCGTTGCCGTGACCCATGCCGAGGCCGACGAGCGCCGCAATCTGGACGAATACCGGCGCTTTTTCAGCCAGCGCAGCAGCTGTACCTGCAGCATTTGCCAGCCCCCCGTGATGTGGTGCGATGCGCGCGAGCAGCGCGACGTGGCTTTGCTGATGGTCGTCATGGCGGCGCTGCTGGAGTCGTTCCACGCCTATCCCGAATCCGTTCTGCACGAGCGCATGAGCAGCTTGCAAGTGAGGGCATGAGCGCCATGGCCGCCACGGTATTGATGCAATTGACGGGCCTGGATGCCTGGTACGGCGACAAGCAGGTGCTGCACGGCATCGATGTGACGCTGCCGGCGCGCGGCTGCACGGCCTTGCTGGGGCCATCGGGCACGGGCAAATCCACCTTGATGCGCTGCATCGATGCCTTCAGCCAAACCGAAGAGCGTCAGTTGCAGGAAGGCAGCTGGCGCGCCAGCTACCAGCAGGGCAGCGTCCCGCACGCGCCGCTGGCGCGCATGCGGGTGCAGCAAAAAGCCCAGCGCCCTGCGGGCATGACGGGGCTGCAATTCTTCGTCGAAGGCCAGGGCCAGAGTGCGCCCAGCGTCATGCAAGCGCTGCGCGGGCTGTTCGCGCAGCTGCAGGAAGGCGATTTGCTGACGCGGCTGTTTGCCAACGTGGCCGAGCTCAGCGATGTGGAATGGGCGCTGTTTTGCATTCTGCGCGCGGCCCAGCGCGCGCCGGACTTGCTCATGCTGGACGAGCCCACCGCCGGCCTGGCAGATGCCGATGCGGCGCGCGTCGTGGCGCTCATCGAGCGTCTGGCGCAAACGCGCGCCATCGTCATCATCACCCACCATGTGCAGCAGGCCAGGGCGCTGGCGCAGCACGTGGTGCTGCTGGGCAATGGCCGGGTGCTGGAGGCCGGGCCCGCAGGGCAATTCTTCGCTGCGCCAGGCACGGCCGCCGGGCAACACTACCTGGCCAATGGCACGCTGCCCGAGCGCAGTGAAAGCGGCGATGGAGAAACCGCGCTGACGGCCAGCCTGATTGAGGAAACCATCGAAACCCTCAGCGCAGGCCGCGTGCCGCGCAACGGCAAGATCAACCCCTTGCTGCCGGCCAGGTTCCGCTGGGTGGTGCCCGACCGGCTCGCTGGCGTGTCCATCCCCGGCCTGCTGCGCGAGGCGCGCCAGGACTTGGCCGGCTTGCAGGGCGCCGGCATCGACACCTTGCTGAACCTGACGGAAACCCCTTTTGACCGGGAGCTGGCGGCGGAATTTGGCATTGACTGCCTGTTCATGCCCATTCCCGACATGACCCCGCCGACCCTGGCGCAGGCCGTGGATTTGTGCGCGCTGCTGGACAAGCAAATGGCCCAAGGCCGCTGCGTGGCCGTGCACTGCAAGGCCGGCCAGGGGCGCACGGGCACAGTGCTGGCGCTGTATCTGATGTGGCGCGCCAAAGGGCAGTGGAGCGGCGAGGATTCGGTCAAGGCCATGCGCCGCATCGACCCAGGCTGGATCCAGTCGGCCTCGCAAGAGGTGTTTCTGTCTGCGTTCGAGCAATTCATTCGCAGAAACGTGACGTTTACATAAAAGCGCTGCGCGCCAGACAGAATTTCCTTACAATCGCGGCTTCGTTCGAGCGCGTTACTGATGTAACAATATTTATTCTTACTTGATCGTGAAAGGTCCCTACGATGTCCCTGGATTCCAGCCTTGAGAAAGCCGTCACCTCCATCCCCGATTGCGTCGCCGCAGGCTATGTGGATCTCGACTCCGGCATGCTGCTGGCGATCAAAACCGTTGACTCCCACGCCCAGGAAGTGATTGACCTGCTCGCTGCCGCCACGGCCGACCTGTTCCAGGGCCCCAACGTGCAGGCGATCGAGAAAATCTTCCGCCGCGTGCGCGGCGTGCAGGAAGATGGCCGTCACTACTTCCAGGAAATCATCGTCAACAGCGACAACCTGCTGCACGTCTTTCTGCGCGGCAAGAACCAATCGCAAGTGGCCACTTTCGTGTGCCGCAAGGGCGCCAACCTGGGCATGGTGCTGACCAAGGCCCGCATGGCGATGCCCTTGATCGAGTCTTCGCTGTAAGCAAAGTCCTTGTGTCGCGCGCTGCATGCAGCGCGCGTTGGTTTCAGCGGCTGTTGGCCAGGGCCTGTTGAGACCATGAGATTCAATGGCGCTGGCCGTTTGCGGTTATTTTTGTTTCCTCACCATGCTGTCACCAGTAATGCAATCGCAGGCGCGAAGCATCTTGCGCGAGCTTCGTGCAGGTTCGGCGCAAATAGAGCTGACGGCGTGGGTGTCATTTGACGGCTTCGTGCTGGCCGCAGCCACTGAGGCCAACGTCAATGCCGACCGCATCGGCGCCATGTGCGCCTCGTTGCTGGCCTTGTCGCGGCGCGCCACCAAGGAAATCGACGTGGGCGAGCTCAAGCAGATCATTCTGGGCGGCAGCAGCGGCATCATGCTGCTGATCGAAGCTGGCACGGGCCGCGCGCTGACGCTCTCGGCCGAGAGCAGCGCCAACCTGGGGCGCATCCTGCTCGATGCCCGCAAGGCCGCCATGCGTCTGGCGGAGCTGGGCGGTTGAGGGCGCTGTGCGCTCTGCCAATGCATACGGCCCGCATCTGCGGGCCGTTGTGTTTTTTGCATTGCATCTGTATCTGCATCTGGCGGGCCGGTTGCCCGCCATCCATCACTGCTGCGCTGCAGGTGGCCGATAGCGCATCAGGCCCTCCTGCGCCACGGAGGCCACCAACTGCCCCTGCTGGTTGTACAGCGCGCCACGCGCAAAGCCGCGTGCGCCGCTGGCCGAAGGCGAATCCATGTCGTAGAGCAGCCACTCGTCGCAGCGAAATGGGCGGTGGAACCACATGGCGTGATCCAGGCTCACGGTCTTGAGCCCCGGCATGCCAAAGTGCAGGCCATGCGGGCGCAGCGCCACGCCCAACAGGCTGAAATCAGAGATATAGGCCAGCAGCGCCTGGTGGATCAGCGGATCGTCCGGCACGGGCGCACAGGTGCGCAACCAGACCTGATTGTTCGGCGGCAGCGGGCCATGCGACTTGGTGGTGCGCGGATCGACGAAGCGAATCTCGAACGGCCGCTGCAGCACGCTGACTGGCGGGTGGCGCGGGTGCGTGTCCTGCGGCGCTGGCGCTGCCGGCATCGGGCTTTGGTGGTCGGCGCCGGGCTCCTCGCGCTGGAACGAGGCCGACATGTGGAAGATGGCGCGCCCGTGCTGCACGCCCACTACTCGGCGCGAAGTAAAACCCTGGCCATCGCGCACCGGATCGACCTCATAGACGATCGGGGCCTGTTTGTCGCCCGGCAACAGGAAATAGCCATGCAGCGAATGCAGCCGGTGCGACTGCACCGTGCGCGCTGCCGCCATCAGCGCCTGGCCCAACACCTGGCCGCCGAACACCGCTGGTGCGCCAATGTCATTGCTCAGGCCGCGAAACAAACGCTTCTCCAGCTGTTCGAGCTGCAATTGCGCAATCAACTGCGTCAGCGCCTGGCGCCGCTGCGCATCGTTGGGGGGGGCGGTGTCAATGTCGGAAGCCATGGGGGAAGAAAACTCGTGCTCACTATTTACATTCAGGGGCGCATCGGCGCACCCGGCAGGCGCATTATCCAGAAAGCCTGCTGCGCGCGGGCGGCGACAATGTCGCCCATGTCGAATGAAACGCCCGCACAGTGCCACGCCCCGCCAGAGCGGCCCGGCTGCGCCCCGCTGCAACGCTTGGATTGGGCCCAGCCCTGGCTCGCCCCCTTCGCCCAACCCCATGGCGTGCCATTGGCCCAGGCCGTGCTCGCGCACGGCCTGCCTGTGCACCAGGCCCTCGATCAAGTGGCGCATCCAGAGCTTGCGGCCACGGCCTCGGGCGCGGGCGATGGCACGGGCCTTGCGCCTGGCCGCCGCGGCGCGCCGCGTTTCGTCGCGCAGCAGCAATTGCCGGCGGGCGCCAGCTACGAAGCCTTCATCCACGCCCACTGGGCCGTGCCCACGCGCGACCACGCGCACGACTTCTTCAACGGCCTGATCTGGCTGCACTTGCCGCGCAGCAAGGCGCGCCTGAACGCCATCCAGACCGAGCAGATCCGCCAGCACGGCATCCAGGGCCGGCGCGGCCCGGTGCGCGATGCCTGCACCCTGTTCGACGAAAACGGCGCGCTGCTGCTGGCCCCCGAGCCGCTGTGGCAAGCCCTGTTGGCGCGCGATTGGCTGGCCCTGTTCTGGACCTTGCGCCCGCTGTGGCGGCAGGCCTTTGTCGTGCTGTTTGGCCACGCGCTGCTGGAGCAACTGTGCGCCCCGCGCAAGCCCCTGTGCGCCCATGTGCTGACACTGCCACTGGCCAGCGACGCGGCGCTGGCCGCCGCATGGCAGGCCGCGCTGGGCCCGGCCACGGCGCCCGCCCAGGCCGCCCCTGAACCCGCAGCCTGCGCGCTGCCCCAATGCCCAGCCCCCTTGCTGGCCGCCTGGGACCAGGCCCTGAGCCAGGCCCTGCAACCCGAGGCCCTGGCGCACAAGCCGCTGACGCCGCTGCCCGTGCTGGGCCTGCCCGGCTGGTGGCCCGCCAACACCCAGCGCGCCTTCTACGAAGACCCCCAGGTCTTCCGCCCGCCCAGGCGATGATGCCGGGCCTACTTGAAAACCGCTGGCGGGCCACCATCTGCCAGTGTTCGCATGGCGCGCAGGCGCCGTGGCCATTTTGACCAAGGAGGTTCCCCACCATGCAACGCATTCTTCTTTTTGTTGCCACCAACCTGGCCGTCGTGCTGGTGCTGGGGGTGGTCACCAGCCTGCTCGGGCTGGATCGCGGCAGCCAGGGTGGCCTGCTGGTCATGGCCTTGGTCATGGGCTTTGGCGGTTCGTTGATTTCGCTGATGTTGTCCAAGACCATGGCCATTCGTGGCATGGGCGTGCGCCTGATCAATGAGCCCAGCAACCGCGATGAGGCCTGGATCGTCGAGACCGTGCGCCGCTTTGCCGACAAGGCCGGCATCCAGATGCCGGACGTGGGCATTTACGATGGGCCGGCCAATGCCTTTGCCACGGGCGCGCGTCGCGATGCGGCGTTGGTGGCCGTCTCCACCGGGTTGCTGCAAAGCATGACGCACGAGGAGGTCGAGGCCGTCATCGGCCACGAGGTGGCCCACGTGGCCAATGGCGACATGGTGACGATGGCGCTGATCCAGGGCGTGATGAACACCTTCGTGATCTACATCTCGCGGGTGGTGGGCGCGCTGGTCGATGCCTTTTTGCAGCGCGGCAATGAGCGCGGCGGCCAGGCGGGCATGGGGCCGGGCTACTACCTGACGGTGTTCGTCATGGATGCGCTGCTGGGCGTGCTGGCGGCGATCATCGTGGCCTGGTTCAGCCGCCGGCGCGAGTTCCGCGCCGATGCGGGCGCGGCGCAGATGATGGGCCAGCCTGTGTCGATGCAGCGCGCGCTGGCGCGGCTGGGCAATATCAACACGCAGGATTTGCCCAAGGGCTTGGCGTCGATGGGCATCTCCGGCGCCATGGGCAAGCTGTTCAGCTCGCATCCGCCACTGGAGGAGCGCATCATGGCGCTGCAACAGCTGCAGTGATGCTGCAATGATGGCTCTTTGGGGCGGTGCTGCCACGGCGCTGGCCGTCCCTGCCCCTGTCCTTCCCAGGCCCGCTGCCCCAGCCATGTGCGTTGGGCCAGCGGGCCTGGCGCCGTTTGGCGCTGGGCGCGGCGCCCTTCCTTTAGGATGCGCGCTGCGCCGCCCCTGCGGCGCGCACTGATTGCGCCACACCATGCTGACCTATCCGAACATCGATCCTGTTGCGTTTTCCCTCGGGCCCCTGTCCGTGCACTGGTACGGGCTGACCTATCTGGTGGGCTTTGTGCTGTTCGTCGTGCTGGGCCGCCTGCGGTTGCGGCACCCGCCGTATGCGCAGCTGGTGCAGCAGGGCCAGTGGCAGGTGCGCGATGTGGAGGATTTGCTCTTCATCGGCGTGCTTTGCATCATCATCGGCGGGCGCCTGGGCTATGTGCTGTTCTACAAGCCGGGCTATTACCTGGCCCACCCGCTGGAGATCCCGCTGATCAACAAGGGCGGCATGGCCTTTCACGGCGCGCTGCTGGGCTCCATCGTGGCCATGGTGTGGTTTGCCGTGACGCGCCGGCGGCCGTTCTGGCAGGTGGCCGATTTCGTCGCGCCGTGCGTGCCGCTGGGCTTTGCCGCCGGGCGCATCGGCAATTTCATCAATGGCGAGCTCTGGGGCCGGCTGGCCCCGCCCGATCTGCCCTGGGGCATGGTGTTCCCGCACAGCGGCAGCATGCAGCCGCGCCATCCCTCGCAGCTGTACCAGTTCCTGCTCGAAGGCGTGTTGCTGTTCGTGATCCTGTGGCTGTTCGCCCGCAGGGAGCACGCCCAGGGCCGGGTGGCGGCGCTGTTCCTGATGGGCTATGGCAGCCTGCGCTTCGTGGCCGAGTTCTTCCGCGAGCCCGATGCCTTCCTGGGCCTGCTGCCGCTGGGCATGAGCATGGGCCAATGGCTGTGCGTGCCGATGATTGCCGCCGGCGCGGGCGTGTGGATTTGGGCCGGGCGGCGCGCGCAGGCTCACTGATGGTGCGCTGATGGCATGTCGATGGCGCGCCCTGGCCCTGGCCGGCTTTACGCCGCCTTTACCCGCAGGACAAACGCCGCGCGGCAAGCCGGGCGATAGTGCCCGGCTGCGCCAATGCCCACTGACTGGAAAGCACCTGCCATGACCACCCCTGTTTTGATGATCGAAGACGATGCGCGCCTGGCGGCCATGGTGTCGGAGTACCTGGCGCAATCGGGCTACTGTGTCGAGCACGCGCCCGATGCCCACACTGGCCTGGCCGCCCTGCAGGGGCGTGGCGCGGGGCCTGCGCCCGAGCTGGTGGTGCTGGATTTGATGCTGCCGGACATGGACGGGCTGGAAGTCTGCCGCAGGCTGCGCGCGCTGCCTGGCGCGGCTGCGCAGCTGCCGGTGCTGATGCTCACGGCCAAGGGCGACCCCATGGATCGCGTCATCGGCCTGGAGATCGGCGCGGATGATTACCTGCCCAAGCCCTTCGAGCCGCGCGAGCTGCTGGCGCGCATCCGCGCCCTGCTGCGCCGCCGCCAGGCCGGCGCCGTGCAGCAGGCCGTGCCCGAGACCATGCGCTTTGGCTCGCTGGAGATCGACCGCAGCGCGCGCACGGTGACGATTGCCGCGCAGCCCGTGGAGCTGACCTCCTACCAGTTCGACCTGCTGGTGACGCTGGCCGAGCGCGCCGGGCGCGTGCTCACGCGCGATCAAATCATGGAGGCCGTGCGCGGCCGTGAGCTCGAAGCCTTTGACCGCTCCATCGACGTGCACATCGGCCGCATCCGCGCCGCCATCGAAAGCGATCTGAAGAACCCGCGCCGCATCCTCACCGTGCGCGGCGTGGGCTACGTGTTCGCCAAGCAGCAGGACTGAGCTGCCCCCCGCCTGCGGCGGCCGCGCCCCGTTTTCCCAGCACTGGTTTTTGCACTGCCCATGCCGCTTCGCAACCCCTTTTCCCAGCGCATGTACCTGCGCATCTGGTTGGCCGTGGTTGGCTGCGTGGCCGTGCTCATGCTGGCCGTGGGCTGGGGCTGGCGCGTGGCCGAGGAGCGCCGCGAACAGGCGCGCGTGATCGCGCCGCGCGAGGTGGTCATCAGCCGCGTGGACCGCAGCGAGCCGCCCATCCGCGGCGTTTCGGTCTTCATCCCCAGCGACGAGCCGGGCTTCAAGCTCGGCATCACCACTGAGCAAGGGCGCGAATACATCGCCAGCTTCGCGCCGCGCAACGACCGCCCGCCGCGCCCGCCGCAAAACGGCTGGGCCTTCTGGGCGCTGCCGCCCTTTGGCTACCTGTGGCTGCTGGGCCTGGTGGGCCTGTCGGTGATCATCGGCGTGTTCCCCATCATCCGCCACCTGATGAAGCGCCTGGAGACGCTGCGCCTGGGTGTGCAGAAATTCGGCGAGGGCGACCTCAGCGTGCGCATCCCCGTCGATGGCCAGGACGAGGTGGCCGAGCTGGCCGGCCAGTTCAACGCCGCCGCCGCGCGCATCCAGACCCTGGTGCGCTCGCACAAGGCGCTGCTGGCCAATGCCTCGCACGAGCTGCGCTCGCCGCTGGCGCGCATCCGCATGGGCCTGGAGCTGGCCGAGCACGGCCGGCCCTCGGGCGCGGCGCGCCAGGAAATCCAGCGCAACATCGCCGAGCTGGACCAGCTCATCGACGAAATCCTGCTGGCCAGCCGCCTGGACTTGGCCGAAGACTCGGCGCTGGCGCTCGAAGCCGTGGACCTCATCGGCCTGGCGGCCGAGGAAAGCGCCCGCATCGGCGCGGAGATGGACATCGACACCACCGCCAGCGACGCCGCCGCGCCGGACATGGACATCCTGGGCGACGCCAAGCTGCTGCGGCGCGCGCTGCGCAACCTGCTGGAAAACGCGCGCCGCTACAGCCAGGGGCCGATCGAGCTGGTGCTGCAGGAGCAGGGCGCGCACATCGCCATCCACGTGCACGACCGCGGCCCCGGCGTGCCCGAGGCGCTGCGCGAGCGCATCTTCGAGCCCTTCTACCGCGCCCCCGGCGCCAGCGAGCGCAGCGGCGGCGTGGGCCTGGGCCTGGCGCTGGTCAAGACCATTGCGCAGCGCCACGGCGGCAGCGTGCGCTGCGCAGCGCGCCCAGGCGGTGGCAGCAGCTTCACGCTGACCCTGCCGCGCATGGCCCAGCCCGCCGCCCCAGCCGTAGGCTTTGGGCTGAAGTGAACCCAGGGCGATTTGCTCGGGTTCAGGCCGCGGCCGCAGCCCGCGTGAAGATAATGCGCGCTTCGTTTTTCGCCGGGTGCGCATGCCATCGTTGCCTTGCGCGGCCCGCCTTCAGGAGTCTTCATCCATGTCCCAGCCCAACGCCTCGGCCCAGCAAGTGCGGCCGTGGCTGATCGCCTTGCAGAAAACCATCGTCGATGCCTTGCAGCACATCGAAGACCAGGCCGGCAGCGGCGTGCAGTTCGTGCGCGAGCCCTGGCAGAAATCGGCCGACGAGCCGCTGCAGGGCGATGGCATCACCTGCATCATCGAAGGCGGCCAGGTGTTCGAGCGCGCCGGCTGCGGCTTCTCGCACGTGCGCGGCGCGGCGCTGCCGCCATCGGCCACGCAAAAGCGCCCCGAGCTGGCCGGCGCCCCCTTCGAGGCGCTGGGCGTGTCGCTGGTGTTCCACCCGCGCAACCCCTACGTGCCCACGGTGCACATGAACGTGCGCATGCTTTCGGCCCAACCCGCGCAGGGCCAGGCGGTGAGCTGGTTTGGCGGCGGCATGGACTTGACGCCCTACTACGCCTATGAGGAGGACGCGCAGCACTTTCACCGCGTCTGCCAGGCCAGCCTCGCGCCCTTCGGCGCCGACAAATACCCGCGCTTCAAGGCCTGGTGCGACGACTACTTCTGCCTCAAGCACCGCGCTGAGCAGCGCGGCATCGGCGGCATCTTCTATGACGATCTGTCCGAGTTGGGCTTTGACGGCGGCTTTGCGCTGATGCAGTCCGTGGGCGAGCATTTTCTGCAGGCCTACCTGCCCATCGTCGAGCGGCGCATGCACCAGCCCTGGGGCGAGCGCGAGCGCGCCTTCCAGCTCTACCGCCGCGGGCGCTACGTGGAGTTCAACCTGGTCTTCGACCGTGGCACGCACTTCGGCCTGCAATCGGGCGGGCGCACCGAATCGATTTTGCTGTCCATGCCGCCGCTGGCCAGCTGGGCCTATCAGCAGCGCTTTGAGCCCGGCTCGCCCGAGGCCGAGCTGACGCAGAAATTCCTCGTGCGCCGCGACTGGCTGGGGCAGGGCTGAGCGCCTGCCCGAGGCGATCGCCGCAAAGGGCTGCGGTACACTGGCGCGCCAGGCCTTCTCCAGGCCCTTGACCGCATTGATTCGCACACCGCACACCGCATGAAAATCCTCAGTGAGACCACCGCCAAACGCCATCTGAGCAAGCTGCAGGCCGCCATCGTCGATGGCCTGGAAGACGTCAAGGCGCAGGACATTCAGGTGTTCGACACGGCGCACCTCTCGCCCCTGTTCGAGCGCGTCATCGTCGCCACCGCCACCTCCTCGCGCCAGACCAAGGCGCTGGCGGCCAGCGTGCGCGACAAGGTGCGCGAAGCCGGCTTTGACAAGCCGCGCGTTGAAGGCGAGGACAACGGCGAATGGGTCATCGTCGATTGCGGCAGCATCGTCGCGCACATCATGCAGCCGGCCATTCGGCAGTACTACCGCCTGGAAGAAATCTGGGGCGACAAGCCCGTCAAAAAGGCCAAGCCCAAGGCCCAGCCCGCCGCCGCCGCTGCCGAGGACGCCGCCGCAGGCGATGCCAAGGCCCCGGCCAAGCGCCCGCTCGCCGCCAAGAAGGCCGCAGTGAAAAAAACGGCCGCCAAGACCGCCGCAAAGGCCACCACCAAGACCGCCGCAAAAACTGCAGCAAAGACCACGGCAAAAACCACTGCGAAAAGCGCAGCCAAGGTGCCCGCCAAAACCGCGACAAAAGCCGCGGCAAAAACCGCAGTGAAAACCCCTGCCAAGACGGCAGCCAAAACCCCCGCCGCCAAGGCCCCGGTGAAAAAGCTCACCGTCAAGACCACCAAGGCCGCCGCCAAGAAAAGCCCCGCTGCCGCAGCGAAAAAAACCGCTGCCCGCAAGGCTGGCGCATAAGCCCTGAGAACCTCTGTTCAAAATCTCTGCACGGTGTGCACGAAGCGGATTTGGGCGGTCTGCTGCGTTACAAAGCCTCGCCATAGCTTCGGCTATGGCTGCGTTTTGCGCCTTGCTGCCCATCCCAAACCGTTTCCTGCCCACTCGCACCGAGATTTTGAACAGGTTCTGGGCGCCAGGGGGCTCGGCAGCGGCGCGCCAGCCCTCCTACAATCTGGCGCCATGAACTCTGTACTCGCCTCCCCCGCGCTGCACACGGCGGCCAGCGTGCCTGCCGCCGCAGCGGCCAATCCATTTGCACAGGCCGGCCTGCCCGAGCCCACCAGCACCGAAGAGCGCCTGGCGCTGGCGCAGCAATGGCTGCTGGAGCCCTACGGCCTGCAGGAGCGCCATCTGCATGAAGCCCTGGCGCACATCCGCCAGCGCCAGGTGGACGACGCCGACCTGTACTTCCAATACACCCGCCACGAAGGCTGGAGCCTGGAGGAAGGCATCGTCAAGACCGGCTCCTTCAGCATCGACCAGGGCGTGGGCGTGCGCGCCGTGGCTGGCGAGAAAACCGCCTTTGCCTACTCTGACGACCTCTCGCCCGCCGCGTTGATGGACGCCGCCGCCACGGTGCGCGCCATCGGCGCTGGCCGCGCCAGCGGCGCGCGCGCGCGCGTGGGCGCGCGCCGCATCGCCCCCAGCCGCGCGCTGTACCCGGCGCTGGACCCGATCGGCACGCTGGGCAGCGAGCAAAAGGTGGCGCTGCTGGGCCAGGTTGAGCAATTGGCGCGCGCGCGCGATCCGCGCATCGTGCAGGTCATGGCCGGGCTGGCCAGCGAATGGGACGTGGTGCTCATTGCCCGCGCCGATGGCACGCTGGCGGCCGATGTGCGGCCACTGGTGCGGCTGTCGGTCACCGTCATCGCCCAGCAGGGCCAGCGCCGCGAAGTCGGCACGGCCGGCGGCGGCGGGCGGTTTGGCCTGGCCTATTTCGACACCGAATTGGTGCAGGAATATGTGGACAAGGCCGTCGATGCCGCGCTGACCAACCTGCAGGCGCGCCCCGCGCCGGCAGGCGAGATGACCGTGGTGCTCGGCCCGGGCTGGCCCGGCGTGCTGCTGCACGAGGCCGTGGGCCACGGGCTGGAGGGCGACTTCAACCGCAAGGGCTCCAGCGCCTTCAGCGGCCGCATCGGCCAGCGCGTGGCGGCCAAGGGCGTGACCGTGCTGGACGACGGCACCATCGCCCAGCGCCGCGGCTCGCTCAACATCGACGACGAAGGCCATGCCACGCAGCGCAACGTGCTGATCGAGGACGGCATCCTGGTGGGCTACCTGCAGGACGCCATGAACGCGCGCCTGATGAACACCGCGCCCACCGGCAACGGCCGGCGCGAAAGCTACGCCCACATCCCCATGCCGCGCATGACCAACACCTACATGCTCGGCGGCCCCTACGAGAGCGCCGAAGTCATCGCCAGCATCGAGCGCGGCCTGTACGCCACCAACTTCGGCGGCGGCCAGGTGGACATCACCTCGGGCAAATTCGTCTTCAGCGCCAGCCAGGCCTGGTGGGTCGAGAAAGGCAAGCTGCTCTACCCCGTCAAGGGCGCCACCATCGTCGGCAACGGCCCCGAGGCCCTCAAGCGCGTGAGCATGATCGGCAACGACGTGCGCCTGGACAGCGGCGTGGGCGTGTGCGGCAAGGAAGGCCAGAGCGTGCCCGTGGGCGTGGGCCAGCCCACCTTCCGCATCGAAGGCCTGACCGTTGGCGGCACGGTGTAAGAACCTGCCAGAAAGGCCCCCATGCCAAGTCACAGCCCCATGCCGCGCCTGTCCATGCTCGACCTGGTTACCGTACGCCAGGGCCAGAGCATTTCTGCTGCCATCGACACCGCCGTGCGCACCGCCCAGCACGTCGAGCAGCTGGGCTTTGTGCGCTACTGGATGGCCGAGCACCACAACATGCCCGGCATCGCCAGCTCGGCCACGGCGGTGCTGATCGGCCACGTTGCTGGCCAGACCGCGCGCATCCGCGTCGGTGCCGGCGGCATCATGCTGCCCAACCACGCGCCGCTGGTGGTGGCCGAGGCCTTTGGCACGCTGCAGGCCATCTACCCAGGGCGCATCGACCTGGGCCTAGGCCGCGCCCCCGGCACCGACCAGCCCACCATGCGCGCCCTGCGCCGAGGCCGCGTGGAAAGCGAGGAGGACTTCCCGCGTGAAGTGCAGCAACTGCAGCAACTGCTTGACGACCCCCGCCCCGGCCAGGCGCTGGTGGCCACGCCCGGCGCCGGCAGCCATGTGCCCATCTGGTTGCTGGGCTCCAGCCTGTTCTCGGCCCAGCTGGCCGGGCAGCTGGGCCTGCCCTATGCCTTTGCCTCGCACTTCGCGCCGCGCCTGCTGCACCAGGCGCTGCAGCTGTACCGCAGCACCTTCCGCCCGTCGCCGGCGCTGCAGCGGCCCTACGTCATGATCGGCGTGCCAGTGGTGGCCGCCGCCAGCGACGCCCAGGCCGAATACCTGGCCAGCAGCACCTACCAGCGCATCCTGGGCATTCTTACCAACCAGCGCGGCCTGATGCAGCCGCCCGTGCAGGGCTTCATGGCGCAGCTCGACGAGCGCGCCCGCCAGGCCATCCGCGACTTTCTGGCCATCGGCCTGATCGGCGGCCCGCAAACCGTGCAGCAGGGCCTGCAGGCCCTGGCTGCGGCCACGCAGGCCGATGAGTTCATGCTCGTGACCGACACCTTCGAGCTGGACGCACGCCTGCAATCGCTGGACATCACCGCCGCCGCCTGGGCCGCCGCCGGCGCCGCAGCGTCTGGCGGTGCGGTGTAGCGGGCGCAGTCCTCTTGCAGCGCCCCTTCAGCAGCCCAGCGTGAACACCGCCGGGGTCTTGCCATCGACCGGGCAGGCGCTGCCCAGGCTGCGCCATTGCTGCACCGGGCGGCTTTGGCTGATGGCGCCCGGCAGGCTCAGCCCGGCGCTGATGGACAGCCAGGTCTCGGGCCGCAGGTGTTGCAGCAGCGCCTGCCACAGGCGCGCGTTGCGGTAGGGCGTTTCGATCAGGATTTGCGCCTGGCCGCTGCGGCGGGCCTGGGCTTCGAGCTGGCCGATGGCGGCGGCGCGGGCCGCGCCGTCCTGCGGCAGGTAGCCGACGAAGGCAAAGCTCTGGCCATTGAGGCCCGAGGCAGCCAGCGCCAACAGCAGCGACACCGGGCCGACCAAGGGCAGCACGCCCAGCCCGAGCTGGTGCGCGGCGCGCACGATGGAGGAGCCCGGGTCGGCCACGCCGGGCATGCCCGCCTCGCTGACCAGGCCGATGTCGTGCCCGGCCAGTGCCGGTTGCAGCAGCGCGCGCGGCTCGAAGGGCGCAGCGCCGCCATCGCTGCTGTGCTGGGCGCCGTGGCGCCCTGGCCGCTGGCGGGCTGCCGCGCTGCGGCCGGCCCCGGGCCGTGCGGCGCCGGCGTGGTCGCCCAGCTTGTGGATGTGGCGCGGCAGCTCGGCGATGTGCAGCTCCTGCAAGGGCGCTGCCAGCGGGTACAGCGCGTCGATGCGCTTGAGGTAGGCGCGCGCGCTCTTGGCGCTTTCGGCAATCCAATGGCGCAGCCGCGCCGCCTCGCGCAGCGTGTGCGCGGGCAGCACCTGCTCCAGCGGCACTTGTTCGGCGCAACCGAAGTCCAGCGGCGCGGGCACCAGCAGCAGGCGCCCGCGCGGCGCGGTGGCTGCGGTGGGGGCGGCCGGCGCGCTCATGGGATGTCCAGCCCGGCCTGGCGCAGCAGGCGGCAGGTGCGGATCAGCGGCAGGCCGATCAGGGCCGTGGGGTCGTCGCTGGCGATTTCGTCCAGCAGCGCAATGCCCAGGCCCTCGCTCTTGGCGCTGCCGGCGCAGTCGTAGGGCTGTTCGGCGCGCAGGTAGCGCTCGATGGTGGCCGCATCCAGCGGGCGAAAGCGCGTGCGCACCGGCGCCAGCTCCTGCAGCGCCAGGCCGCGCGCCTGGCAGACCACGGCCACGGCGGTGTGGAACACCACGGTGCGGCCGCTCATCTGCGTGAGCTGGGCCACGGCGCGCGCGTGCTGCAGCGGCTTGCCCAGCGCCTGGCCGTCGAGCTCGGCCACCTGGTCGGAGCCAATGACCAGCGCCTGGGGGTGGCGCGCGGCCACGCTGCGCGCCTTGGCCAGCGCCAGGCGCTGGGCCAGCGCCTGCGGGGCCTCACCCGGCAGCGGGGTTTCGTCCACGTCCGGGGCGATGGCCTCGAAGGGCAGGCCCAGGCGGGCGAGCAACTCTTGCCGGTAGCGTGAGGTCGAGGCCAGGATCAGCCGTAGGGCAGCGCCCTGCTGGCCGGGGGATGAGGGGGAGGGAATCGGGAGGTTCATGGCGTGATTGTCGCCCGGCGCAGTGCGCCCGCCGCGCATGGCTTGCACACTGGCCGCGTGCTGGCTGAGTACTGCCAAGGGCAGGATAATTTTCCGCATTGGGCCATCCTGCATCCAGCGTTTTGGCGGGGGCAGGCTGGCGGGCAGAGGGGCAAGCGGGGCAAGCCGGCAAGAAGGAGAACACATGGGATTGGCGCAACTGCAAAGCCGCGCGCTGCTGGGCCTGGAGGCCCCGGGCGTGACGGTGGAAGTGCACCTGGCCAATGGCCTGCCCAGCTTCACGCTGGTCGGGCTGGCGGATGTGGAAGTGCGCGAGGCGCGCGAGCGCGTGCGCTCGGCCATCCTCAACAGCGGGCTGGAGTTTCCCAGCAACAAGCGCATCACCGTCAACCTGGCGCCGGCCGATCTGCCCAAGGATTCGGGCCGCTTCGATCTGCCCATTGCACTGGGCATTCTGGCCGCCAGCGGCCTGCTCGATGCGCAGCGCCTGGCAGGTTTTGCGTTTGCCGGGGAGCTCTCGCTCTCAGGCGCGTTGCGGCCGGTGCGCGGCGCCCTGCCCATGGTGCTGGCGCGGTCAGCGGTGCCCAGCCCAGGCGCAGATGCAGCCGCGGCGGCAGAGGCCCCCGCGCCCCTGCAATGGGTGCTGCCGCCGGGCAGCGCCGAGGAAGCCGTGCTGGCCCCCGATTGCACCGTCTACCGCGCTGCGCACCTGCTCGATGCGGTGGCCTTCTTCCGCCAGGGCGGCCCCGGGCCGGACGCAGCCGATGCCGAGCCCGGCCACGGCCTGGTGCGCCTGCAACCCGGCGATGCCCGCCACCGGCCGCCGCGCTACCCGGACATGGCCGATGTCAAAGGCCAGCTGGCCGCGCGCCGCGCGCTGGAAATTGCCGCCGCTGGCGGCCATCACCTGCTCATGGTCGGGCCGCCAGGGGCAGGCAAATCCATGCTGGCGCAGCGCCTGGCCGGCCTGCTGCCGCCGCTGACGCCGGCCGATGCGTTGCAAAGCGCCGCCATGGCCAGCCTGGCCGGGCCATTGCGCTGGGAGCAATGGGGCGTGCGCCCAGTGCGCAGCCCGCACCACACGGCCAGCGCCGTGGCGCTGGTGGGCGGCGGCTCGCCCCCCAAGCCTGGGGAAATCTCCCTGGCGCACCAGGGCGTGCTGTTCCTCGATGAATTGCCGGAATTCCCGCGCGCGGCGCTGGAGGCGCTGCGCGAGCCGCTGGAGACTGGCACCATCCACATCGCCCGCGCCGGGCGCCACGCCCAATTCCCGGCGCGCTTTCAGCTCATCGCCGCGATGAACCCCTGCCCCTGCGGCCATTGGGGCTCCACGGCGCGCGCCTGCCGCTGCACGCCCGAGCAGGTGGCGCGCTACCAGGGGCGGCTCAGCGGCCCCTTGCTGGATCGCATCGACCTGCACATCGAAGTGCAGGCCCTGCCTGTGCAAGAGCTGATGCAGGCCGGCGGCGGCGAGCCCAGCGCCGCCATCCAGCAGCGCGTGGTGCGCGCCGTGCAGTACGCCCAGGCCCGGCAAGGCCACACCAACCAGGCGCTGGAAGGCAAGGCTCTGCAACAACACGCCCCACTGAGCGATGCCGCGCGCCAGCTGCTGCAGGCGGCCGCGCAGCAAATGCAATGGTCGGCCCGCGCCATGCACCGCGTACTGCGCGTGGCGCGCACCATCGCCGATCTGCAGCAGGCCAACCAGGCCGAAGCCAACGCGCCAACGCCGTCCGGCCCCATCGAGCCCGCCCACGTGGCCGAAGCCGTGCAATACCGCCGCGCGCTGCCGACGCAGAAGGATTGAGTTGTGCAACGTTCTGTGCAATTTTTAGGCGCTTGTTTTGATAGTCTGATTTAAGCCAGTAAGGATAATTTTTGTGAATTTATCTCTTGTGGATATGAAATCAATAATTTTCGAATTGATTGGGTTTTATTTTTGGCTGATCGTTGTTTTTATGTTGCTTCAATTGATGTTTTGTTTAGTTCATTTCTATTAAATTAAAATCTTTGTCGAAGGTCAGTAAGATATTTACATCATCCCAAAAAAAATCTTTTCCCTCAATGATCTTTTTGCATGCGACATAGTAAAAATGCTTGTCCATTCGATAGTAGCAGCCCTCCGGGTTCCATACTTTAAATTCAGGGCGGGAGTTGAATATCTCTACGATCCTGACTTTTAGATGATCTGTAGTCTCGCTGTCGATATCCCACGTCTCGATACCGGGTTGTTCCCAAACACTGCAGGCAGCCACAAGAAATGGCGTTGCAGACAAAATCAACTTATGAATCATCATAGAAAATATCTCGATTGTATTTTGGTTTTTGATGGGTTTGGACTCTGCTTCATCTGCCGGGAATGATTGCAATCACTTCAAAATTCTTATTCAATACATAAATCGAGTGATTGCCCCATTCATTTGGGGGGTTGTTGAATCTGCATAAAACATAGTGGTGCCCGCCTTCCGTCATCGCATTGCACGAAAGAGCTGCGGACTCATCATTCCAACCGTTTGATCTCAAGTGCATTTTCACGCGATTGATCGCATGATCTTGGGCGTGGCTTGCTGGTTCTTGCGAGTGAAGGGCGCAGCCAGAAATCAAAATGGGCAGGGCAAATAAACAGTGTGTTTGTCTGGGGAGCTTCATCAATGCATTTTTTGCCTTGGTCGATGGCTGTGGGCGGCAACCCTTCTTCACGGGGGAACGGTGGCATGGCTTTTACGGTTACCCGATTGCCGCCCCAGCATGAGGTGGGCTGGCCCAGGCCAGCCCTGGCCGTCAGTGCGACAGGATTTTTTGCAGGAAGTCCTTGGTGCGGGGCTGGCGCGCTTCGGGGTTGCCAAAGAATTCCTGGGTGCTGCAGTCTTCGAGGATTTTGCCGCCCACGTCCATGAAGATCACGCGGCTGCCGACTTTGCGGGCAAAGCCCATTTCGTGGGTCACGACCATCATGGTCATGCCTTCGTTGGCCAGGCCGACCATGACGTCGAGCACTTCGCCGACCATTTCCGGATCCAGCGCCGAGGTGGGCTCGTCAAACAGCATGACGATGGGGTCCATGGACAGGGCGCGCGCAATGGCCACGCGCTGTTGCTGACCGCCCGAGAGCTGGCCGGGGAATTTGTCCTTGTGCGCCATCAGGCCCACGCGGTCGAGGTATTTGAGGCCGTGGGCCTTGGCGTCGCTGGGGTTGCGCCCCAGCACCTTGATTTGCGCCAGGGTCAGGTTGTCCTGCACGGACAGGTGCGGAAACAGCTCGAAGTGCTGGAACACCATGCCCACGCGGCTGCGCAGCTTGGGCAGGTCGGTCTTTGGGTCGTGCACGGGCACGCCGTCCACCCAGATCTCCCCTTTCTGGAAGGGTTCGAGCGCGTTGATGGTTTTGATGAGGGTGGATTTGCCCGAGCCTGAGGGCCCGGCCACGACGACCACTTCGCTTTTCTCGATGCGCGTGGTGCAGTTGTTGAGCACTTGCACCTCGCCATACCATTTGGAGACGTTTTTCAGTTCGATCATGGAAAACCTTTGCTGGGGCTGAGCCGCGCGGTGAGCGCGCCTCAGCGGATGATGGCGATTTTCTGGTTCAGGCGTTTGACCAGCCGGGAGAGGGTGAAGCAGATGATGAAGTACACCACGGCCGCGCCGATGTAGGCCTCGACCGGGCGGCCAAAGTTGCGCCCGGCGGTCTCGAAGCCCTTGAGCATGTCGTAGGCGCCGATGGCGTAGACCAGCGAGGTGTCCTGAAACAGGATGATGGTCTGCGTCAGCAGCACCGGCAGCATGTTGCGAAAGGCCTGCGGCAGGATCACCAGGCGCATGTTTTGCGCGTAGCTCATGCCCAGCGCCTGGCCGGCATAGACTTGCCCGCGCGGGATCGACTGGATGCCCGCGCGCATGATTTCGCTGAAGTACGCCGCCTCAAAGGCGATGAAGGTGACGATGGCCGAGAGCTCGGCCCCGACGGAGCGGCCGGTGATCAGCGGCACGAGCAGGAAGAACCACAGGATGACCATCACCAGCGGGATGGAGCGCATGCCGTTGACGTAGATGGTGGCGGGCACTTGCAGCCATTTGCTGCCCGACAGGCGCATCATGGCCAGCAGCGTGCCAAAGAAGATGCCGCCCAGGGTGGCAATGGCCGTCAGGTACAGGCTGAAGTACAGCCCCTTGAGCACGTACTGGCTGACGATGTCCCAGTTGAAGAAGCTCCAGTCCAAACCCATTTCAATGCCCCCCTGCAGCGCCGCCGGCGATGAAGCCGGGCACGCGCACGCGCTGTTCGATGAATGCCATGATGCGGTTGACGGCAAAGGCCGAGACGGCATAGAGCGCCGTGACCGCCAGGTAGATTTCCACGCCGCGGGCGGTTTCCTCCTGCGCCTGCATGGCGAACATGGTCAGCTCGGTGATGGAGACGG
This sequence comes from Vandammella animalimorsus, assembly GCF_002285265.1. Classification (GTDB taxonomy): domain Bacteria; phylum Pseudomonadota; class Gammaproteobacteria; order Burkholderiales; family Burkholderiaceae_C; genus Lampropedia. The sequence goes on along the minus strand of NZ_NSJB01000005.1, from coordinate 12,857 downwards.
CAAAGGCCACCGAGGTGTTCTTGAGGATGTTCATCGTCTCGCTGGTCAGCGGCGGGATGATGATGCGAAAGGCCATGGGCAGCAGCACGTAGCGGTAGCACTGCAGCGTGGTCAGGCCCAGTGCCATGCCGGCATAGCGCTGGCCGCGCGGCAGCGATTGGATGCCGGCGCGCACCTGCTCGGCAATGCGCGCCGAGGTGAAAAAGCCCAGCGCCAGCACCACCAGCACGAAGCCGGGCAGCTCTCGCATGGCGGGAAACAGGCTGGGCACGACGTGGTACCACAGGAAGATCTGCACCAGCAGCGGGATGTTGCGAAACAGCTCCACCCAGGCATTGCCCAGGCGCACCAGCCAAGGGCTGTTGGGCAGCGTGCGGATGGTGCCGATGACCGAGCCCACCAGCAGCGCCAGCAGCAGCGACGGCCCGGCCACGGCCAGGGTCCAGCCCCAGGCCGAGAGCATCCAGTCCAGATAGGTGATGTCCCCGCCCTTGCCAAAGCAGCCTTGCACCACCTCGTTGCTGATGTTGTCCTGGCAAAAGACTTGCCAATCCCAATTCATTGCGTCCTCCTGATGACCAAGTCAGGTCTGCACCCATTGCAGCGTCGCGTGCATCTGCGGTTTTTGCCTCGAAAAACCGCTTCGCGAACCCAATCCCAACAATCCCTAGCGCAGCCAGATTCAAAAACGCTCCGTCGGCGGGAGCGGCGTCCTGCCAACGGAGCGTTTGACGGGGCAGCAGGCCAGCGGCCCCGGGCTATTGATGCCAGGCCTTATTCCACCTGGTAGTCTTCCATCGGCTTGCTGTTGGGGTTGGCCCAGGCCTTCTTGGTGCTTTCCGACAGCGGCAGGTTCACCACGGTGTTGGCCGGCGGTGTGGGCTGCAGGAACCACTTGTCCCACAGTTTTTCCAGCGTGCCGTCCTTCATCTGGCGCTCGATGCTCTTGTTGATCGCGGCCTTGAAGGCGTCGTCGTCCTTGCGCAGCATGCAGGCGATGGGCTCGACGCTGAGGACTTCACCGACGATACGGTAGTTGTCCGGCGTGCGCGACTTGGAGATGTTGGCCGCCAGGATGGAGCCGTCCATCACGAACACATCGGCGCGGCCAGTCTCCAGCAGCAGGAAGCTGTCGGCGTGGTCCTTGCCCATGACTTCCTTGAAGCTCACGCCCTCGGCGCGGCGGTGCTTGCGCAGCGTTTGCACCGAAGTCGTGCCGGTGGTCACGGCAATGGTCTTGTTGTTCAGATCGGCCACGGACTGGATGCCCGAGTCCTTCTTGGTGGCCATGCGCACTTCTTCCACGTAGGTGGTGTGGGCAAAGTCCACTTCCTTCTGGCGGGCGCGGTTGTTGGTGGTCGAGCCGCATTCGAAATCGATGGTGCCGTTGGTCATCAGCGGGATGCGGTTTTGCGAAGTGATGGGCTGGTACTTGATCTTCAGCGGCTTGCCCAGGTCTTTTTCCAGATCCTTGATGATGTTCTCGGCCATCTCGGTGTGAAAGCCCACGTACACGCCATTGCCCAGCGTATAGCCCAGGCCGGAGGACTCACGCACGCCCAGCGTCACCTCGCCGGAGTTCTTGATCTTCTCCAGCGTATCGGCCTGGGCCACGGTGGCCGTGGCAGCGGCGGCCAGCAGTGCCAGGGCAAAAACTTGTTTTTTCATCACGTGCTCCTTTGATGGAATGAATAGAGCCTGCCGCGTGCACCAGCAGTGCATGGGGGGCGGGCCAAGACGGGGCATTATCGCAAAATGCCGCCTCAGGATTGCTTGACAATTTCGCCAGCGCCGCCGTTGTGGCTTGCAGGGGCATTGGGCGCGTCTTTGGGGCGCAGCCAGAAGTGCGGCTGGCCGTAGTGCTGGCGCAGGAAGTCGATCCACAGCCGCACGCGCAGCGGCACGTGGCGGCGCTCGGGCAGTACGGCGTAGATGCCGTTGGGCGGCGCGGCAAAGGCCTCGAGCAGCTGCACCAGGCGGCCCTGCGCCAGGTCGTCCTGCACCTCCCAGAGGCTGCGCCAGGCCACGCCGTGGCCGGCCAGGCACCAGTCGTGCAGCACTTGGCCGTCGCTGCAGTCCAGCCCGCCGCGCGGCTTGATGTAGAGGATGTGCCGCGCCGGCTCGCGCCGCGCGCCCGGTTGGCGCGGCCGCCCCTGGCCGCTGGCCGTGGCGGCGCTGGCGGGCGGGGCTGGCTCATCCGGTACGGAAAAGGCCCAGCCCCGGCTTTGCGAGGCCTCGCTGGACAGGCTCAGGCAGTTGTGCTGCGCCAGCTCGGCCGGGTGGCGCGGCTGGCCGTGCTGCGCGATGTAGCTGGGCGCGGCCACGCACAGGCGGCGGTTGTCGGCCAGTCGGATGCTCACCAGGCTGGAGTCGGGCAGGTCGCCCACGCGCACCGCGCAGTCGTAGCCTTCGCCGGTCAGGTCCACCAGGCGGTCGCTGAGGTTCAGCGAGATGCGCAGCTGCGGGTGCAAGGCCTGGAACTTGGGCACCAGCGGCGCCACGTGGCGGCGGCCGAAGCCGGCCGGGGCGGTGATGCGCAGCGAGCCGCTGGCGCGCACGTTGCCGGCCGAGACGCTGGCCTCGGCGTCCGCCCAGTCGGCCAGCAGGCGCTGGCAGTCTTCTAAAAAGGCCGCGCCTTCGCGCGTCAGGGTGATGCGGCGCGTGGTGCGCACCAGCAGCTTGACGCCCAGGTGCGCCTCCAGCGCATCGAGCCGGCGGCCGACAATGGCCGGCACCACCTGCTCCGACCTGGCCGCAGCGCTGAGGCTGCCCTGGCTGGCCACGCGCACAAAGGTTTCGATGGCTTTGAACTTGTCCATGGGGTGAGGCTGCGCTGGGGCTTGGCCGCTTTTTCTGGGCGGCCTCTTTGGCTACTGCTTTGCCTGGCATGCCCGCCTTGCGCGGGCGCATTTTTTACTTTTCGTCAATGGCGATTGTATTTTTGCTTGTCTGATGCGTACTGAAAGATTGCATACAGTACGCCCTCTCGATCATTTTTACCGGAGTGTTTTCATGAGTTCCACCCGCACCCCCGTGCATGGCCTGCAAGTGGCCCCGGCGCTGAAGTCCTTTGTGGACGAGCAGGTGCTGCCCGGCACCGGCATCGACAGCGAGGCGTTCTGGAAGGGCTTTGCCGCCATCGTGCATGAGTTCGCGCCCAAGAACGCCGCCTTGCTGGCCGAGCGCGAGCGGCTGCAGGCCGAGCTGGACAAGTGGCACCGCGCCCATCCCGGCCCGATCCAGGACATTGCCGCCTACCGCAGCTTTTTGGAAGGCATTGGCTACATCGTGCCCAACCCGGCCGATGCCCAGGCCCGCACCGAGCAGGTGGACGATGAGCTGGCCAAGCTGGCCGGGCCGCAGCTGGTGGTGCCCATTCTGAACGCGCGCTATGCGCTCAACGCCGCTAACGCGCGTTGGGGCTCGCTGTACGACGCGCTGTACGGCACGGACGCCATCCCCAGCGATGGCGGCGCCGAGGCCGGCGCGGGCTACAACCCGGTGCGCGGCGCCAAGGTGATTGCCTATGTGCGCCAGTTCCTGGATGCGGCCGCGCCGCTGGCCAATGGCTCCTACCAGCAGGCCACGGGCCTGGCCATCGAGGGCGGCAAGCTGGTGGTCTCGCTGGGCAATGGCCTGAGCACCGGCCTGCAGGATGCGGCGCAGCTGGTGGGCTACCAGGGCCAGGCCGAGGCGCCCTCGTCGGTGCTGCTGGTGCACAACGGCCTGCACATCGACATCCAGATCGATCGCAGCACGCCCATCGGGCAGGGCGACGCGGCCGGCATCAGCGACGTGGTGTTGGAGGCGGCGCTGTCCACCATCCTCGATCTGGAGGACTCCGTGGCCGCCGTCGATGCCGAGGACAAGATCGCCGGCTACGCCAACTGGCTGGGCATCCTCAAGGGCACGCTGACCGAGCAGGTCAGCAAGGGCGGGCGCAGCTTCACGCGGCGCCTGAACCCGGACCGCGAATACACCGGCGTCGATGGCCAGCCCCTGCGCCTGCATGGCCGCTCGCTGATGTTCGTGCGCAACGTTGGCCACCTGATGACCAACCCGGCCATCCTCTGGGGCGAGCAGGGCCAGGAAATCCCCGAGGGCATCATGGACGCGGCCATCACCACGGCCATTGCCATGCACGACCTGCAAGGCCACGGCCAGAACGGCATCCGCAACTCGCGCAAGGGCTCGGTCTACATCGTCAAGCCCAAGATGCATGGCCCGGCCGAAGTGGCCTTTGCCAACGCCTTGTTTGGCGCCGTGGAAAAGTTGCTGGGCCTGCCCGAGCACACCGTCAAGCTCGGCATCATGGACGAGGAGCGCCGCACCTCCGTCAACCTCAAGGCCTGCATCGCCGCCGCGCCAGCGCGCGTGGCCTTCATCAACACCGGCTTTCTGGACCGCACCGGCGATGAAATCCACAGCGTCATGCAGGCCGGCGCGGTGTTCCGCAAGGGCGATATGAAAACCAGCGCCTGGATCGCCGCCTACGAGAAGAACAACGTGCTGGTGGGCCTGTCCTGCGGGCTGCGCGGCCGCGCGCAGATCGGCAAGGGCATGTGGGCCATGCCCGATTTGATGGCGCAGATGCTGGAGCAGAAAATCGGCCACCCCAAGGCCGGCGCCAACACCGCCTGGGTGCCATCGCCCACGGCCGCTACCCTGCACGCGTTGCACTACCACCAGGTGGACGTGCCCAGCATCCAGGCCGAGCTGGGCCAGACCGACTACGAAAGCGTGCGCGATGGCCTGCTGGCCGATTTGCTGCACATCCCCGTGGTGCAGGCGGCCAAGTGGAGCGAGGAGGAAAAGCAGCAGGAGCTGGACAACAACATCCAGGGCATCCTCGGCTACGTGGTGCGCTGGATCGACCAGGGCGTGGGCTGCTCCAAGGTGCCCGACATCAACAACGTCGGCCTGATGGAAGACCGCGCCACGCTGCGCATCTCCAGCCAGCACATCGCCAACTGGCTGGCCCATGGCGTGGTCAGCGAGCAGCAGGTGCGCGAGACCTTCGAGCGCATGGCCGCCGTCGTTGACGCGCAAAACGCGGGCGACCCGCTCTACCAGAACATGGCCGGGCGCTTTGCCGACTCCTACGCCTACCGCGCCGCCACCGACCTGGTGTTCAAAGGGGAGCAGCAGCCCAGCGGCTACACCGAGCCCCTGCTGCACGCCTGGCGCCTGCGCCGCAAGGCGGCCGCCTGAGGCAGCGGTCTGCCGCACCGCGCTGTGAAAAGCCCGCTTCCTGCAAAGGAGCGGGCTTTCATTGCGTCCATCTGTGGCCTATTCGCACCGAAATCGTGAACAGGCTTCGAGTCTCGGCTTTCAGCGCTGCAGCCAACTCTTGACGCGGGCTTGCAGCCGGGGCGGGATGGCGCGGGCTATGGGGCGCAGTGCAGGCATGGCGCGCAGCCGCACCAGTTGCGTCAGGAGGGTGCTGCGCAGGCCCTGCGCGCCGCCATGCAAGCCTGTTTGCTGGTGGGCTGGGGCCTGCTGCAAGGCCCGCGCGAAGGCATGGGCGCCGGCCACGGCTTGGGCGGTTATCGCCTGGGCATTGGCAGTCGCAGCGGGTGCGCCGTCGCTGGCCTGGTGAGGCAGGTAGTGCTGCGCATAGTCCCAGCTTGGCACGTGCTTGGCCACTTCCTGGGCCTGGTATTGCGCCAGTGCCGCTGGCAGCTCGGGCGGCGTGGGCGCGGTGCCGGTGAGGAAGTGCTGCTCGCGCAGGGCCAGCAGGTGCTGCAGCCATTGCGCGGGCGTGCAGTCCCAGGGCAGCACCCAGCTCCAGGGCCGGCCTGCGACGCGCTCGGCAAAGGCGCCCAGGTCGGGCACGAGCACGGGCAGGCCTTGCTGCAGTGCGGCGCTGAGGGTGTAGCTGTAGGTCTCGGGCCACTGCGCGGGCAGCCAGACCAGATCGGGCGCCAGGCGCTGCAGGATGGCCGGCAGGTCTTGCTCGTCGTACTGGCCGTGCACCTGCAGCGCGCTGGCCGGGGCGGTCTGCAGGTGGCGGTAGGCAAAGCCGATGAGGTGAAACTCCAGCGCCGCGCCTTGCTGCTTGGCCAGGCGCGCCACGGCTTCGAGCACGTCGGCGCCCTTGATGACGCTGAGCGCGCCGATGACGGCGATGCGCAGCGGCCGCTGGGCCGGCAGGGGGCACGGTGCGGGCTGGGGCAGGGCGCTGGCCTGCACATCGGTGTGCGGCGCAAAGCGCACCCGTGCCTGGGGCGCAAAGCGCTGGATGCGCACGGCCGCGTCCAGGCTGGGGGCCAGCACCTGGCGCGCGCTTTCGAGCAGCAGCCGGTGGCGCAGGCGCCAGCTGGCGATGTCCTGCTCGACGGCGGGGATGGGCGCCGGGTGCTGGCCGCCGCAGCATTCGCCCTGGGCATCGACTTCGTAGCGGCCGCTGCGCCCGGTCATGCTGATGTTGGTGCAGAAGCTGTAGTAGTCGTGCACGGTGAAGTCGTACTCCAGGCCCAGCAACTGCGGCAGCTCCCAGATCAGGCGTTCGTGGCCCAGCAGGTGGTGGTAGTGGATGTGGGCCACGGGCAGGGCCTTGAGCCATTGCAGCAATTCATCGCGCTGCGCCTCCAGGTCGAACAGCAGCGACCATTGTTCGGAGAGCCTGGCCTGTGGCTGGGCGGTGGCGCTGATGTGGGTATCGGTACTGGCGTCGGCCTCTGTTTCTGCCTTTGCCTGCGCCGCCGGGGCGCATTCGATGAGCTGCAGCTGCACGCGCTGCGCGCCAGCTGGGCGCAGCGACAGGAACACGGCCTGCCCGGCCAGGCTTTGCGCCAGCTCCAGCACGTGGCGCTCGGTGCCGCCGCCGCGCTGGTGCTGCACGGCCAGCACGATGGGCTTGCGCCCTGCGTCGGTGTGGCGCAGCCAGTCCACGGCCAGCCGCGCGGGCCGGGCCGGGTCGCGTGCCAGGAATTCATGCACCTGCAGCTCGTAGCTGGGGTGCAGCTGGCGCAGGGTTTGCATGGCGGCCTGCTCGCGCGGGCTTTTGCTCTGGCCAAAGCTCACGCCGCCGGTGTGCAGCACGTAGGTGTCCAGCGCATGCAGGTTGCGCCAGCCCTTGGCGATGGCGCGTTGGCAAAAGTCGTTTTCCTCGCCATAGCCCTTGCCGAAGTGCTCCTCGTCGAACAGGCCCACGTCCTGCAGGCAGTCGCGGCGGATGTACATGCAAAAGCCCACGCCGGTGGGTACGTCCACATGGGCGCCGGCATTGGCCTGGGCAAAGAGCTGGTCCAGCGAGGCCGTGGTCTGCCCCGGCGGCAGCGGGTTGGCGGCGCAGAACACCGGGTAGCTGCAGATCGTCGCATTGCTGGAAAAGGGCGTGACCGTGCCCACGCGCGCGGCGGCGTAGGCCGTGCGGCGCAGCCGGTCCAGCCAGTCGTTGGCCACTTCGGTGTCGCTGTTGAGCAGCAGCACGTCGTGGCTTTGCGAGGCCTGCATGCCCCGGTTGACGGTGCCCACGAAGCCCAGGTTGTGCTCGTTTTCCAGCAGCGTGATGCGCGGCTCGGCCGCGGCCTTCTGGCGCAGCCACTCGGTGACCTCGGGCTCGGGGCTGCAGTCGTTGATGACGATCAGCCGGTAGGGCACGCGCACCGGGCTGGCCAGCACCGATTCGACGCACAGCCGGGTGTCGGCCAGGCCGCGGTAGACCGGCACGACGATGTCCACGGTCTCGCCCAGCGGCGCGGGCACGGGCGCTTGGGCGGCCAGGTTGTGGTTGGGGTCCTGGGCCGGGGCGCCCGGCGCTGTGGCGGCCTGGCCGGCCGATGGGCTCGGCGCGGGCGATGCCGGGCTGGCCTGGGCTGGGCCTTGCAGCAGCTGCCGGCCCCAGTCGCGCATGCGCACCAGCGGCCGCGTGTAGCGAAACGGGCGCGAATTGCGCATGTTCTGCAGGTGCTCGGCCATGCCGCGCAGTTGCTGGTGCAGGTCGGCCACTTCGGCCTGGGCCTGGGCGCGCTCGGCAAACAATTGCCGCGCCTCCTGTTCGGTGCGGTGCCACTGGGCCTGCAGCGCCTCGTGCGTGGTGTGCAACTGGGCGCGCTCGCTCTGCAGTTGGGCGTGCTCGCCCTGCAGCTGGGCGTGGGCCTGGGCCAGTTGCTCGTGGTCGCGCCAGATCTGCGCCAGGCGCTCGCCCTGGGCCTGCAATTGCTCATGCAGCTGGCGCTGCGCGCGCTCCAGCGGCTGCACCTGGCCCACCAGGCTGAGGTAGTCGGCCGACATGGGCCAGCCCAGCTCCACTTCCAGCGTCAGCGGGCCTGGGGATTCGTCCTGCTGCAGCCGGGCCAGATCCAGCGGCAGCTGCAGCCAGGGGTCGTCACCGGTCAGTATCAGCGGCATGGCCTGCGCCTGGCCCAGCAGGGCGCCGCCCCAGGCGATTTGTTGCGAGGGCGCGGACTGCAGCAGCGGCTGGCCATCGGCATCGGCCTGCCACTGCCACAGCGGGCGCTGCTGCGCATCGAGCAGGCGCAGCGCGTGCAGGTAGAGGATGCCGGGCCGGTCGGCAGGATCCAGCCGCAGGCCGCGCAGCTGCGCCGCCGGCACGGGCAGTGCAAAGCGCAGGGTTTGCCGCTGCTGGCCGATGGCGCCGGGCTGCACCAGCTTGCGCTCTTCGGCAAAGCCCTGGCCCTCGTCCCAGTACAGCTGGGCCGAGAAATGGGCCTGGCGCGCCAGCGTCTGGCCGGGCAGGGCCTGGGCCTGTGGCAGCAGCCAGCGCGTATTGTCCGGCGCCTGGCCTTCGTGCACCGAGGCGCTGACGATGAACTGGTAGGTCAGCGCATCGGGCGCGGCCAACAGGTAGCGCGCCGCGGCGGGCGGCAGGGCGTCGAAGGCCTGCTGGAACTCCGACTCCTGCAGCGGCCGCTCAATGGCCTGCAATTGCTGCACCTGCCAGCCTTGCTCTTGCAGCAGGCGCAGCAGCGAGCGGCGCGTGAAGTGGCGCACGTGCGTGGCGTCCAGCAGACCTTCTTCGCGGTAGCGGAACTCGCCCTCGACCAGCTCGGCGACCAGCCCGGCGTAGCTGCTGTTGGGAATGGAGATCAGCAGCCGGCCGCTTGGCGCCAGCAGCTGGCGCAGATCGGCCAGCACCGCCTCGGGCTGGCGCAGGTGCTCCAGGATGTCGGCGCAGACGATGGCGTCGTAGCGCTGCGCGCCAAACAGTGCGCTGGGCAGCGTCAGCTCCAGATTGGCCACGGCGACCTGACGATAATAGGGCCTGGCCAGATCCGCCTCGGCATCGTTGAACGTCACGCCATCGACGGTGCATTGCTTTTTCGTGTGCAGGTACTGGCCCAGTGCGCCGCTGCCGCAGCCCAGGTCCAGCACCTGGCTGCCCGGGGCGATTTCCTGCACCACCACGGACAGGGAAGTGCGCTCGTCGTCGTCGATATTGCGCAGGTAGATGTGCAGTTCGTTCGTGGAAAGTGTCATCGTCTCTTGTCAACCATTGGCCTGGGCATTGCCGGGCCAGCTCTGCAACTGCCCATGCCTGATTCGAACGCGGTGTTTGCCGCTGCGCAGCAGCCTGCCGCTCAGCCGCCGGCTGCGGCTGCGCCCGCCCCGGGGCGCGAGTGCGTGGCCGTGTCCATCGTCAGCCACGGCCACGGTCAGTGGATCGAGGCGCTGCTGCGGCAATTGCAGCAGCAGGCCGAGCCCTGCCTGGGCCGCGTGATTGTGACACTGAATGTCCCGGAGCCGGCGCTGCAGCAGGCCCTGCAGGCCCTGCAGGCCCAGGGCGCGCTGCCCTTCACACTGGAAATCGTTTGTAATGGCGCGCCCGCCGGCTTTGGCCGCAATCACAATGCCGCCATTGCCACTCTCGCTGCCTGCGCCGACATGCCCACGCACATTTGCATCCTCAACCCCGACGTGCAGCTGCTCGATGCCCAGCCGCTGGCGCAGCTGCTGGCAGCGCTGCGCGCGCCGGGCACTGGCCTGGCCTATCCGCGCCTGCTCGATGCCCAGGGCCAGGTGCAGGACAACGAGCGCGCCCTGCCCAGCCTGGGCAATCTGTGGCGCCGGCGCGTGCTGGGGCGTCAGGAACAGGTGGTGGACTGGGTCAGCGGCGCCTGCATGGTGCTGCGGCTGCGCGATTGGCAGCGCCTGGGCGGTTTTGACGAAGGCTTTCACATGTACTGCGAGGACGTGGACCTGAGCCTGCGCGTGCGGCGCGACATCGGCGCCCTGGTGCGCGCCCAGACCCGCATGCAGCATCTGGCGCAGCGCGCCAGCCGCCGCCAGCTGCGGCCGCTGCTGTGGCATGTGCACAGCCTGCTGCGGCTGTGGTGCCTGCCCAGCTTCCGCTGGGCGCGCCGCCACCCCAGCGCCCAGCGCCGCGATTTGCAGTGATTTTTTTCAACAAGGGCCAATCGATGCTGCTGCTGTGCGTCTGGGCGTTCTTTGTCGCCGCCATCACCGCCGGTTTGCTGGTGCGCAGCGCGCGCCGCCACGCCAGGCGTTATCCGGGCGACATGCCGCAGCGCTTTCACATGGGCGATGTGCCGCGCCTGGGCGGCGTGGCGCTGGCCGCGGGCATGGGCGTGGCCGTTGGCGCAGGCGTGCTGCAAACCCTGCGCGGCGACGCCGCTGGCCTGCAGCTGGGCTGGTGGGTGCTGTGCTGGGGCCTGTGCATGGTGCCGGCGGTGTTGGGCGGCGTGCTCGAAGACCTGAGCCAGCGCATGGCCGTGCGCTGGCGCTTTGCGCTGACCCTGGCCAGCGCCCTGCTGGCCGTGGCCTGGCTGGGGGTGAGCGTGCCGCGGCTGGACATCGCCTGGCTGGACGCCATGCCCGGGCTGTGGCCCTGGCTGGGCGTGGCCATTGCGCTGCTGGCCATTGCCGGCCTGCCGCACGCCTTCAACATCATCGACGGCTACAACGGCCTGGCCGGCATGGTGGCCATCATCGTGGCGCTGGCGCTGGCGCACGTGAGCATCCAGGTGCAGGACCGCACGCTGGCCGTGGTGTTTCTGGTCACGGCCGCGGCCAGCGGCGGTTTTTTGATCTGGAACTACCCGCGCGGGCTGCTGTTTGCGGGCGACGGCGGCGCCTACCTGTGGGGCAGCGTGCTGTCCATCGGCAGCATTTTGCTGGTGCAGCGCCACCCGATGGTCTCGCCCTGGTTTCCGCTGCTGCTGCTGATCTACCCGGTGTGGGAGACGCTGTTTTCCATGTACCGCAAATGGGTGCGCGGCAGCTCGCCGGGCGTGGCCGATGCGCTGCACATCCACCAGCTGATCTACCGCCGCATCGTGCACCGCGTCTTCGATGGCGACAACGAGGCGCGCGACATGCTGATGCGCAACAACCGCACCTCGCCCTATCTGTGGGGCTTTACCATGCTGACGGTGCTGCCGGCCATTTTGTTCTGGCACACCACCTGGGTGCTGCTGGTCTGTTGCGTGCTGTTTGCCAGCCTCTACACCTTTGCCTACATCACCATCGTGCGCTTCAAGGTGCCGGCCTACATGCGCTGGCGCGCCTCGCGCCCGCCGGGCGAGGACGCCGCGCCGTGACGTGTGCGGCCTTCAGGGACTTTGCACAGGCTGCTCAACGATCGAAGCGCGGGTCGAAGCGCTCGGCCTGCTCCTGCTCGGTGGGCGGCTTCTGGGCCTGCAGGTACTGGTAAATGTCGCGCACCAGGCGCTCGCAGCCCTCGCGCGCCAGCGCCGAGATCTCGTAGATCGGCCCCTGCCACTGCAGGCCCTGGCGCATCCTGTCGAGCATGGCGCTGCGCGCAGCGGCGTCGAGCATGTCCACCTTGTTGAGCACCAGCCAGCGCGGCTTGTCGTACAGCTGCGGGTCGTACTTGCGCAGCTCCTGGGCAATGGCCTGCACCTGGGCCACCGGATCGACGCTGTCGTCAAACGGCGCCACGTCCACGATGTGCAGCAGCAGGCCGGTGCGCTGCAGGTGGCGCAGGAACTGGTGGCCCAGGCCCGCGCCTTCGGAGGCGCCCTCGATCAGGCCGGGGATGTCGGCCACGACGAAGCTTTGCTCCGGCCCCACGCGCACCACGCCCAGGTTGGGGTGCAGCGTCGTGAACGGGTAGTCGGCCACCTTGGGCCGGGCGTTCGAGACTGCCGTGATGAAGGTGGACTTGCCCGCATTGGGCAGGCCCAGCAGCCCGACGTCGGCCAGCACCTTCAGCTCCAGCTTGATGCTTTTGCGCTCGCCGGGCCGGCCCAGGGTCTTCTGGCGCGGGGCGCGGTTGGTCGAGCTCTTGTAGTGCAGGTTGCCAAAGCCGCCATCGCCGCCCTTGGCCAGGATGCGCTTCTCGCCGGGCACCAGCAGCTCCATCAGCACCTCGCCGCTGTCGGCATCGCTGACGATGGTGCCCGCCGGCACGCGCAGCGTCAGGTCGGCGCCGGCGGCGCCGAACATGTCCGAGCCCATGCCGTGCTGGCCGCGCTTGGCCTCGTGGCGGCGCGCGTAGCGGAAATCCACCAGCGTGTTGAGGTTGGTGTCGGCCACGATGTAGACATGGCCGCCGCGCCCGCCATCGCCGCCGTCGGGCCCGCCAAATTCCTTGAACTTTTCATGGCGGAACGAGGCGCAGCCATTGCCGCCATCGCCTGCCGCCACATCGATATAGGCTTCGTCAACAAACTTCATGATGCGCTCTCCTTGAGAAACGAATGAACCAACGACAAAAGCCCCGCAGGGCGGAAATGCCGTTCACTTAACAGCACGAACCTGCTTGAGCGGATAGCGAGCAGGAGGCTTCTTCACAACACGGGGGCATTGTCGCCCCCGTCGTTGTTTGGGCAGCAGTTGCTCACCCAGACGCTGGCGTAACCGCAGCAAGTGCTTGGGCAGCAATCCCGGGCTGATGCTCGCCAGGCTGA
>NZ_NSJB01000004.1 GCF_002285265.1 Vandammella animalimorsus | reverse complement strand
CCGGCTGCCCGCGCCGCTGCAGGCGCCGGCCCAGGCGCTGGGCACAGCCTGGGCGCTGCTGCGCGCGCAAGGCTGGGGCTGGGGGGCGCGCCTGGCCCTGCTGCGCCGCCTGCAGGCCTGGCAGCGCGCCGGCTTTGCCTGCGCGCCCACGGCCAGCGTGGCCCAGCTGTGCGCCGGCCTGCCGCAGGCGGTGGTGCAGCAGCTCATCGAGCCGCTGTGCACCGCCGCGCTGAACACACCGCTGGCCCAGGCCAGCGGCGCGGTGTTCTTGCGCGTGCTGCAAGACAGCGTGGCCGGCGGGCCGGGCAGCGCCGACCTGCTGCTGCCCAAAGTGCCGCTGGGCGACTTGCTGGCCGAGCCGGCCTGGCATTGGCTGCAGGCGCAGGGCGCGCAGCTGCGCCTGGGCCAGCGCATCAATCAGTTGCAGCCTGCGGCAGACAGTCAAGCAGGCGCAGGCTGGCTGCTGGACGGCCAGCATTTCGACGCCGTGCTGCTGGCCACCCCGGCGGGTGAGGCCCTGCGCCTGCTGCGCCCGCTGGCCGCCGAGGCCGAAGCCGAAGCCGCGACCGGGGCTGCGGCCAGCGCCGAGCTGCGCAGCTGGCTGCAACAGGCCGCTGCGCTGCGCCACGAGGCCATTGGCACGGTGTTCCTGCGCGCCGCAGGCGCGGATACGGCAGCGGCTGCGCCCCCAGCCGCGCCAGCGCCCGGCCTGTTGGCGCGGCCCATGCTGGCGCTGGCCCCCGGCGGCGTGGCGCAGTACGTGTTCGACCGCCAGCAATTGACGGGCGAGCCCGGCCTGCTGGCCTGGGTGGCCAGCACCCTGGATGCGGCGCTGGACAAGGCTGCGCTGACGCAGCGCGTGCTGGCCCAGGTCCAGGCCCTGCCCGGCCTGGCGGGGCGCCGCTGGCAGCCCGTGGCCAGCATCATCGAAAAGCGCGCCACCTTCGCCTGCACGGCCGGCCTGCAACGCCCCGGCCAGCAGCCCTGCAGCGCCTGGCCCCGGCTGCTGGTCTGCGGCGACTACGTGCACGGCCCCTACCCAGCCACGCTGGAAGGCGCAGTGCGCAGCGGCCAGCAGGCCGTGGCCGCGCTGCGCCGCGCAGTGGCTGGCAACCATCGGGTGCAGTGATCGACAGCCTGTTTTTTGGGCCGGCAAATGGGGGCAAGCAGCCCAGCCAAGGGCCGAGCGAAGCGATGGCCCGAACAGAGCCCCCTTCTGCCAGCGCCTGGGCCGTTGGCCTGCCAGGGCGGGCAGGCCCACACACAGTGGGCCTGCTTTGTTCATCATGCTTTGCTGCGGCTGTTTGAGCGTAGCGGCGCAGCCGCGCAGCGAGTTTCCGCAGCATCCGCCCTGGCAGGTCATCGGCACAGGTTGCCCCGGCGCGTAGCGCCGGGGTCGCGGGCAGTGGGGTCGCCTTCTTTTGCCTCCTTTTCTTGGCGAGACAAGAAAAGGAGGTGCGCCGCCGGGCGCACATCCCGGCCTCGGCACGCAACACTGGCGCAGGCGGTGGCTACGAGAGCCAATACTGTTTTACCCTGCTGGCTGCTGAAACTGCGACCTCTTTAGAGCGGTTTCGATTCTGATGAAGACATTTCCTGCAAGCGCCGCCTTCTCTCGTTCTCGTCACACCCGCGCAGGCGGGTGTCCAGTTGCGACGCTGACAGGGGCGACGCTGACGGGGCGGCGCTGCCGTTGGCCAATCCCCTCTCGTGCGCAAGGGTGGCGCTGGATGCCCGCCTTCGCGGGCATGACCAGAGCTTCCTGCGAGATGGCGATGCCAGTCAGCGGCCAGGACTTGGATTTGTCAACGTTCGAGCAGAACACGCTCTGAAAATGTAAACAAGGCGCGGGTCGGCCAGTGGCCCATGGCGCAGCGGGCTGGCGTGTGCATCACTGCGCCGCACGGCGTTTGCTGGATGGGGCGGGCGGCGGCGGCGCAGCCACGGCCGAGCAGCCTGGGCCGCTGAGGCGGCTGTGGCCGCCGGGCAGGGGCGTGAGCACGATTTGCGTGGCGATGCGCTCCTTGAGGGCCGGCACGTGCGAGATCACGCCGATGAGCTTGCCCTCCAGGCGCAGGCTGGCCAGCGTGTCCAGCGCCGTCTCCAGCGCCTCGTCGTCCAGCGTGCCAAAGCCTTCGTCGAGAAACAGCGCGTCCACGCGCACGTTCTGGCTGGCCATGTGCGACAGGCCCAGCGCCAGCGCCAGGCTGACGATGAAGCTCTCGCCGCCCGAGAGGTTCTTGGTCGTGCGCACCAGGCCTGCCTGGTCGTTGTCGATCACGTTCAGCTCCAGCGGCTGCGCCGGGTCGCACACCAGCAGGTAGCGCCCGCTCATCTTCTGCAGCTGGCGATTGGCCTGGGCCACCACCATGGCCAGGCTCAGGCCCTGCACGAAGTGGCGGTACTTCTTGCCATCGGCAGAGCCAATCAGCGCGTGCAGCGCCTCCCAGCGCTGGCATTCGCGCTGCTGCGCCTCGATGGCCTGGCGCTGCGCCTGCTGCTGATCGGCCAGGCGCTGCTGCTCGGCCAGGCGGGATTTGAGCGTGCCCAGCGCCTCCAGCGCCTGGCGCTGCTGCGCGGCCAGCTCGGCCTGGGCCTGCTGCAGGCTGGGCAGCGGCGGGGGCTCGTCGGGGTGCTCGGCCTGCAGGGCGCTGCGCTGGGCCTGCAGCGCCTGCTGCTGGCTGTGCAGGCGGGCCTGTTCGATGCGCAGCCGCTCGGCCTGCTGGGCCAGCTGCTGGCGTTGGGCGGGCGGCAGCGTGGCGGCGCGGTAGGCGGCCTCGTCGGCAAAGCCGCGCGCCTGCAGCTGCGCGGCGAACTCGGCCGCCTGTGCGAGCAGCTGCGGCGCGCGCTCGGCCTGGGCCTGCTGCAGCGCCTGGCAGCGGCTTTGGTGTTCGAGCTGTGCGGCCTGGGCCTGCTGCCAGTGCCGCTGGGCCTGTTGCAGCGCCTGGGCGGCGGCTTGGCAATCGGCCTGCAAACGCTCGGCCTGGGCCGTTGGATCCTGCGTGCCGAACAAGGCCTGACGCTGCGCCTGCAGTTGCTCGGTGGCCTGTTGCAGAGCCTGGCACTGGTTGCGCTGCTCGGCCCATTGCGCCTGCAATTGCTCGGCATGCTGGGCCTGCTGCGCAATGCGCTGGTCCAGGGCGGCGAGCTGCTGCTGCAGCGCGCCATGTTGTTGTTGCAGCAGCAGCCATTGCGCGCGGCGCTGCTCCAGCGCCTGCAACAGTGCCTGCAGGTTTTGTTGATCGACTTCGTCCGCGTCGGCCAAGGCCTCGGTGTGGTCTTGGGCCGCAGGGTGGGGTGCGGCGGCCCAGCAGGGCAGGGCGTGTTGGTCTGGCAGGCTCTGCAGAGCCTGCCGCAATGCCTGCCGCTGCGCGGCCTGCGCCGCCTGCAGGGTGTGCAGGGCCTGCTGCCGTTGTTGCAAGGCGTGCTGGGCCTTGGCCAGCTGCTCGGCTGCGGCATGGCTGGCCTGTATGGCCAGATCGGCGGCCTGGCGCTGCTGCTCCAGCTGGGCGTGGCTTTGGGCGATGGCCTGCTCCAGTTCTTCGGCTTCGGCCAGGCGCTGTGCGCTGGCCTGGTATTGCGCGGCCTGCTCGGCCTGGGCGGCGTGCAGGGCCTGGGCCAGGGCATCGAGTGCGGCGCTGTGCTCCGGCCCCTGAGCGTCGGCCGGCCATTGGGCCAGGCGCTGCAGCAGGGCGGTGGCGGCCTGCTGCGCCTTGCAGGTCGGCGGCGGCAGTGCGGCAGGCGCTGGGGCGGGCGGCTGGGCCAGGGCCTCGTGCAATGCCTGCAGCCTGGCCAGCGCAGCCTGGGCGCGCTGCTGCTGCTGCTGGCTGTGTTGCCGGGCCTGCTGGGCCTGTTCATGGCTTTGGCTGTGCCGCAGTTGCTGCTGGGTGTGCTCGGCGCGGCATTGCTGCAGTTGCGCGCGCGCGGCCTGGATGCGCTGGGCCGTGGCCTGTGGATCGGGCTGCGGCAGGCTCTGGGCGAAGGGGTGTTCGAGCGCGCCGCACAGCGGGCAGGGCTGGCCGTTCTGCAAGGTGTGGCGCGCTTGCTCCAGGCTTTGGATGCGCAGCTCCAGCTGGTGTTGCTGCTCCAGCAGCTGGTGCTCGCGCTCCAGGGCCTGCAGCTGTTGGGCCAGTTGCTGCTGGCGCTGTTGCGCCTCATGGGCCTGGGCCTGGCAGTGCTGCGCCAGGGCCAGCTGCTCGGCGGCGGTCTGCTGGGCCTGGCGGGCTTCGTCGGCAGCGGCCTGGGCCTGGGCCAGTTGCTCCAGGCGGGCTTGCAGGGCGCCGTGGTGGGTGCGCCAGTGGCCCAGCGATTGCTGGTCCAGCAGCTGGGCCAGCTGTGCCTGCTGCCGGGCCAGTTGCTGCTGCTGCGCCTGCAGCCCGGCCTGGCAGGCCTGCGCTTGCTGCTGTTGCGCTTGCCGGTGCGCTTCGGCCTGGGCCTGGGCCTGTTCAGCCTGGATCAGATCGTGGCGCAGGGCGGCGGCCTGCTGCGCGCCTTGCTGCAGCGCGGCAATGCGCTCGCGCAGGGCGGAGAGCTCCTCGACCAGCCGGGCATCGCCGGCGCGCTGCTGCTGTTGCGCCTGCAGGGCCTGCAGCTGCTGCTCGGCCTGGGCCTGCTCCTGCAGGCTGTGTTGGTGTTGCGCCTGCTGGTGCTGCAGGCGCTCATGCAGCGCCTGCAGGGCCTGTTGCTGTTCGCTGAGCTGGCGCTGCTGCTGCTGGCGCTGCCAGTCCAGCGCCTGCACCTGTTGCAGCAGCTGTCGGCTTTGGGCCTGGGTTTGCTGGGCCTGGTGCAGGCGTTGCTCGGCGGCCTGTTGGTCGGCCTCGGCCTGCGCCAGTGCCTGCTGCTGCGCGGCGCTGTGCGCTTGCAGGGCCTGCAGCTGCTGGGCGTCGCTGGCCTGGGCCTGGCGCAGCGCCTGCAGCGCGGCGTCGGCGGCGGCCAGCTCCAGCGCGCGCTGCGCGGCGTCGAGCCGGGCCTGCTCGGGCGCAAAGCGCGCCTGCTCGGCCTGCAGGGCCTGTTGGGCGGCCAGCCATTGCGCGTGTTGTTGCTGCAGTTGCTGCAGGCGCTGGCGCCAGGCAATGGCCTGGGCCAGCTCGGCCAGCTGGGCCTGCAGCTGGGCTTCGTGGGCTTGTTGCCCGGCCAGCTCTTGCTGCAGCTGGGCCAGCTCCTGGGCCGGCAGCGGCTGCACGCCCTGCAGCGCGGCGCGCAGGGCCTGCAGTTGCTGCTGCTCCTGGCTGTGGCGCGCGTGCACGTGCATGGAGATCTGGCTGTAGATGCCGCTGCCGGTGAGGTGTTCGAGCAGCGGCGCGCGCTCCTCGGGCCCGGCCTGCAAAAAGGCGGCAAAGCCGCCCTGGGCCAGCAGCATGGAGCGGGTAAAGCGCATGAAGTCCAGCCCGGTGAGGGCTTCGACGCGCTCGGCCACGCCGCGCAGGCTGCTTTGCAGAATCTGGCCGGTGTCGGCGTTGGCGATTTCGTGGCGCGGCGCTTGCAGCTCGCCCTCGGGATGCTTGCGTGCGCGGCGCTGGCTCCAGTGGCAGCGCCAGCGCCCGGCCGGGGTTTCGAAGACGACCTCGGCAAAGCATTCGCCGCTTTGGCGCGACATGATGTCGTTGCCGCTCTTGCCGATTCTGGCCAGGCGCGGCGTGCGGCCGTACAGCGCCAGGCAGATGGCGTCCAGCAGCGTGCTCTTGCCCGAGCCGGTCGGGCCGGTGATGGCAAACAGGCCCTCGCTGGCGTAGGCCGGGTGCGTGAGGTCGATGTGCCACTGGCCGCTCAAGGCGTTGAGGTTGCTCAGGCGGATGTGCAGGATGCGCATGGGGCGGTGTGGCAAGGCGTGCGGGCGCTCATTGCGCCTGCGGGTCGGCCTGCTGCAGCTCGTGCAGGGCCTGGGCGTAGGTCTGGCGCAGTGCCGCGCGCTGCGCATCGGGGATGTGGTGCGCGGCCAGGCAGCGCTCGAACACCTCGTGCACGTCCAGCGTCTGCAGGCTTTCGTCGGCCTGGCTGTGCGCCAGCAGCTGCGCGCTCAGGCGCGGCTGGGCGATGCGCAGCACGTCGATGGCCGCATCGGCGGTGGCGGCGGCCACGCGCTGGCGCAAATCGGGCAGCAGCTCCTGGCCTTCGTAGAGCACTTCCAGCCACAGGCGCGCGCCGGGCGTGGTTTCAGCATTGGGCTCGGTATCGGTATCGGCAGCGGCCTGCTGCGCCTGGGCTGGCAGTGGGGCTGGCAGGGGATGTTGCGCGCTCAGCGCCTGCAGTTGCTGGGCGATGGCGGGCCAGTCGCCGCGCACGCGCGCCAGTGGCTGAAAGCGCGGCACGGGCAGCAGCGTGATGGCGCTGGGCGCGGTGCTGGACGGCGCATCACCACCGGCGCTGGCCCATTGCACCAGGCAGACGCTTTTGCTGTGCGCGGCCTCGCCAAAGCCCATGGCCAGCGGCGCGCCGCTGTAGCGGATGTGGGCCTGGCCGCCCACGGTCTGCGGCACGTGCAGATGGCCCAGCGCCACGTAGTCAAAAGCGGGCGAGAACAGGTCTGCGCCAACTTGGGCCAGGCTGCCGACGTACAGATCGCGCACGCCATCGCCGTCCAAAGTCTGGCCGCCGCTGGCAAACAGGTGGCCCATGGCGACGATGGGCACGGGCCGGCCCAGCGCGGCGCGGCGCGCCAGCGCGGCCTGGGCCACGGCGGCGTAGTGCCCGGCCAGGCCCTGCAGCAGCTTGCGTTCCTTGTCCTGCGGGCTTTCGCCCGGCTCGGCGCTGCGCAGGTCGCGCTCGCGCAGATAGGGCACGGCGCAGACGATCAGCTGCGCCTGGCCTTGCGCGTCGTGCAGCGTGAGCACTTCCTGCTCGGCGCTGGCGCGGGCCTGGCCGACGACGTGCACCTGCAGCGCCTGCAGCAGCTCGCGCGGCGCGTCCAGCAGCGAGGGCGAGTCGTGGTTGCCGGCGATGACCACGGCGTGGCGGCAGCGCGCGGCGGCCACGCGGTGCAAGAAGCGGTAGTACAGCGCCTGGGTGGCGTTGCTGGGGGTGCCGGTGTCGAACACGTCGCCGGCCACCAGCAGCACGTCGATGGCTTGGCGCTCGACGGTGCCGGCCAGCCAGTCCAGCCAGGCGGCAAATTCCTCGTGGCGTCGCCGCCCGAACAGGTTGCGGCCCAGGTGCCAGTCCGAGGTGTGCAGCAGCTTCATGGCCGCGGGCCGAAGGCGCTGGGGCAGGGCGGCTCAGCCCTGGGCATGGTCGGCTGCTGCTGCGCCGGGTGCGCGCAGGCGCTCGAACTCGCGGTGCTCGTAGGCGATGTAGGCCTCCATCATGCCGCGGTAGATGGCCTCGATCAGGTCGGGCTGGCCGCCTTCGGCCAGCGCGCGCTCGCGCACGCGCGCGACGATGAAGGCGATGCGCTCTTCATCGCGCACCTGCTGCTGCGTGGCCTTGATGCGCGCGGCCTGGGTCATGTAGCCGCCGCGCTCGACCAGCAGCGGCACGAGGATGTCGTCCAGCGCGTCGATGCGCGCGCGCACCTGGGCCATGTCGGTGCAGTGGGTGGTGCGCTCAATGGCCGGGCGCGCGTCGGCGGCTGCGGGGCTGGGGGCTGCGGGGCCGGGGGCCGGGCAGGGGCTGTTCATGTGTCAAATCCTTCTTCTACCAGTTCGGCCGCGCGCAGCAGGGCGCGGGCCTTGTGTTCGGTCTCGCGCCATTCCATCTCGGGCACGGAGTCGGCCACGACCCCGGCGGCGGCCTGCACGTACAGGGTCTGGTTCTTGACCAGGCCGGTGCGGATGGCGATGGCCACGTCCATGTCGCCAGCGTAGCTGAGGTAGCCGCAGGCGCCGCCGTACAGGCCGCGCTTGACGGGCTCGAGCTGGTCGATCAGCTCCATGGCATGCACCTTGGGCGCGCCGGTGAGGGTGCCGGCCGGAAAGCAGGCCTTGAGCACGTCGATCGGCCCCAGGCCGGGGCGCAGCCGCCCCTCGACATTGCTGACGATGTGCATGACGTGGCTGTAGCGCTCGACCACGAAGGCCTCGGTCACCTGCACGCTGCCGACTTCGGCAATGCGGCCGATGTCGTTGCGCGCCAGGTCGATGAGCATGACGTGCTCGGCGCGCTCCTTGGGGTCGGCCACCAGCTCTTGCTCAGCGGCCTTGTCCAGCTCGGGCGTGGCGCCGCGCGGGCGCGTGCCCGCCAGCGGGCGGATGGTGATTTTCTGCCCGCCCTCGCAGCGCTCCTGGCGCACCAGGATCTCCGGGCTGGCGCCCACCACGTGCAGGCCATCGTCGGCCGCGCCCGGCGGCGCATCCGTGGCGGCGCTGCCGAAGTGGTAGTAGTACATGTAGGGGCTGGGGTTGAGCGAGCGCAGCGCGCGGTACAGCGCCAGCGGGCTTTGCGTGTAGGGCTGCTCGATGCGCTGGCCGATCTGCACCTGCATGAATTCGCCGGCGGCGATCATCTCCTTGGCGCGCGCCACGGCGGCCAGATAGTCGTCCTTGGCAAAGCGCCGCAGCGGCGCGTGGCTGGCGCTGGGCGCCACGGGCGGCACAGTCACGCTGCGCGCCAGCAGCTCGCGCAGCTGGCGCAGGCGGCGCTTGGCGCGGCTGTAGGCCTCGGGCTGGGCCGGGTCGGCCCAGACCAGCAGATACAGCCGGCCCGAGAGGTTGTCGATCACCGCCACCTCCTCGGTGTGCAGCAGCAGGATGTCGGGCAGCTGCAGGTCATCGGGCGGGCAGCTGGCCTGCAGCTTGCGCTCGATGTGGCGCACCGTGTCGTAGCCGAAGTAACCGGCCAGCCCGCCGGCAAAGCGCGGCATGCCCGGGCGCAGCGCCACCTTGAAGCGCGCCTGGTAGCGGGCGATGAAATCCAGCGGGTTGCCGTGGTCGGTCTCGACCACCTGGCCATCGGTGATGACCTCGGTGCGCGCCTGCGCGCCAAAGCCACTGGCGCGCAGCACCGTGCGCGCGGGCAGGCCGATGAAGCTGTAGCGGCCAAAGCGCTCGCCGCCAACCACCGATTCGAGCAAGAAGCTGTTGCGCCCGCCATCGTGCGCGTGGGCCAGCTTCAGGTACAGCGACAGTGGCGTTTCCAGGTCGGCAAAGGCCTGCGCCATCAGAGGGATGCGGTTGTAGCCCTCGCGGGCCAGGCTTTGGAATTCCAGTTCGGTGATCACGGGCGCGGGCTCCTTGTGGGCGGGCGGCGGGCGCTGGGCGGTGGGGGCGGAGGGCGAAGTAGTGTAGTGGCAAAGCGCGGCTGCGCTGGCGCTGCCAGGGCATGGCCGCTTGGCGCCGATTTGGGTAATCCCTTAAGACTAAAGTCGTCTGGCGGCCCCAGGGGGTGGGCCGCTAAATTGGCGCTTGCCTGAATGCTGCGCGGTGCCGCGTGCCTGGGGATCCAGGGCGCGCTGTTTGGCGGCATGCGGTCAGAGATCGTGAACAGGTTCTGTGATAACGATGAGATTGGAGACTGCCATGAGTGCCTTGCACAGCCACGCTGCGGACCCGATGGTCCAACGCATCGAGAACAACCCCAACTACCAGCTGCTGCGCCGCAAGCGCAATGGTTTTGGCTGGGCGCTGACGATTCTGATGTTGCTGGTCTATTACGGCTACATCGGCCTGATTGCGTTCGACAAGTCCTTTCTGGCCAAGCCCCTGGGCACGGGGGTGACAACGGTGGGCATTCCCATCGGCTTGGGGGTGATCGTGTTCACGATTGTGATCACGGGCATTTACGTGTACCGCGCCAATACCGAGTTCGATGCGCTCACGCGCAAGGTTCTGGAGGAGGCACGCCAATGAATGCACAGGGTTTTTGCGTGACTGCCGCGCGGGCGCGCCAGGCCGCGCTGGGCTTGTTGTTGGCCGCTGCCGCTGCAGGGGCCTGGGCCGCTGGCGGCGATCTGGGCGAGCTGCAAAAGCAGTCCACCAACTGGACGGCGATCATCATGTTCGGCGTGTTCGTCGCGGGCACTTTGTGGATCACCAAGTGGGCGGCGGCGCGCACCAAGTCGGCGGCCGACTTCTATACCGCCGGCGGCGGCATCACGGGCTTTCAGAATGGCCTGGCGATTGCGGGCGATTACATGTCGGCCGCGTCCTTTCTGGGCATTTCGGCGGCGGTGATGGCCAATGGCTATGACGGGCTGATTTACTCCATCGGCTTTCTGGTGGGCTGGCCGGTCATCACCTTTTTGATGGCCGAGAAGCTGCGCAACCTGGGCAAGTTCACCTTTGCCGATGTGGCGGGCTATCGCTTCCAGCAGGGGCCAATCCGCGCCTTTGCCGCCAGCGGCACGCTGGTGGTGGTGGCGTTTTACCTGATCGCGCAGATGGTGGGCGCGGGCCAGCTCATCAAGCTGCTGTTCGGGCTGGATTACATCTACGCCGTGATCATCGTGGGCATTTTGATGATGGTGTACGTGCTGTTTGGCGGCATGACGGCCACGACCTGGGTGCAGATCATCAAGGCCTGCCTGCTGCTGGCGGGCGCGAGCTTCATGGCCTTCATGGTGATGCAGGCCTATGGCTTCAGCTTTGAAAACCTGTTCAAGGCCTCGGTCGAGGTCAAAGGCTCGAACTCCATCATGGGGCCGGGCAATTTCATCAAGGATCCGATCTCGGCCATCAGCTTCGGCATGGCGCTGATGTTCGGCACCGCGGGCCTGCCGCACGTGCTGATGCGCTTTTTCACCGTGCCCAACGCCAAGGAGGCGCGCAAGAGCGTGTTCTGGGCCACGACCTGGATTGGCTATTTCTACATCCTGACCTTCATCATCGGCTTTGGCGCCATCGTGCTGGTCAGTGCCAACCCGCAGTTCCTCGATGCCAAGGGCGGCCTGGTCGGCGGCAGCAACATGGCGGCCGTGCACCTGGCCAATGCCGTGGGCGGCAACGTGTTCCTGGGCTTTATCTCGGCCGTGGCCTTTGCCACCATCCTGGCCGTGGTGGCGGGGCTGACGCTCTCGGGCGCTTCGGCGGTGTCGCACGATTTGTATGCCACCGTGTTCAAGCAGGGCAAGGCCGACAGCGCGGCAGAGCTGAAGGTCTCGCGCCTTACCACCTTGGTGCTGGGCGTGGTGGCGGTGCTGCTGGGCATTGTGTTCGAGAAGCAGAACATCGCCTTCATGGTTTCGCTGGCCTTTGCGGTGGCGGCCTCGGCCAACTTCCCGGTGCTGTTTCTCTCCATCCTGTGGAAGGACATGACCACGCGCGGCGCGGTGATTGGCGGCTTCTTGGGGCTGATCTCCTCGGTGGTGCTGACGGTGCTCTCCCCCTCGGTGTGGGAGGCCGTGCTGGGCAACGCCAAAGGCTCGGCGCCCTTCCCCTATGCTTCACCGGCGTTGTTCTCGATGACGCTGGCCTTCATCGGCATCTGGCTGTTCTCCATCACGGACAAGAGCCGCAATGCCCAGGCCGAGCGCGCGGCCTTCCCGGCGCAGCAGGTGCGCTCGGAGACGGGGCTGGGGGCTGCCAAGGCGTCTTCGCACTGAGCATGAAAAAGCCGCTGGGTTTTGCCAGCGCGCAGCAGTCCGGCGTAGGCCAGCGGCCCCGCCGGGCTGCGGCGTTTGATTTTGAATGATGTCAACGATTGAGAGAGGTATCGCCATGAGTCAACAAGACCTGTACCCCGTCAACCCGGCCCTGGCCGGCCCGAACACCATCACGGCCGAGAAGTACCAGCAGATGTACGAGGAGTCGGTCAACGACCCCGCCGGCTTTTGGGGCAAGATGGCCAAGCGCCTGACCTGGTTTAAGGAGCCCACCGTCATCAAGGACACCAGCTTCGACCCCAACCACTTCCACACCCGCTGGTTTGCCGATGGCGAGCTCAACGTCAGCGTCAACTGCCTGGATCGCCACCTGGCCGAGCGCGGCGACAAGGTCGCCATCATCTGGGAGCCCGATAGCCCCGACACCCCGGCGCAGAAAGTCACCTACCGCCAGCTCTACGAGCGCGTGTGCAAGCTGGGCAACGCGCTGCGCAAGCTGGGCGTGCAAAAGGGCGACCGCGTCACCATCTACCTGCCCATGGTGCCCGATGCCGCCGTGGCCCTGCTGGCCTGCGCGCGCATTGGCGCCATCCACAACGTGGTGTTCGGCGGCTTCTCGCCCGGCTCCGTGGCCGATCGCGTGCGCGACAGCAGCGCCAAAGTCGTCATCACCGCCGACGAGGGCCTGCGCGCCGGGCGCAAGGTGCCGCTCAAGGCCAACGTCGATGCCGCCTTGCAACAAGAAGGCACGGACACGGTGGAAAAAGTCATCGTGCTCCAGCACACCGGCGGCGACGTGGCCATGCAGGACGGGCGCGACCTCTGGCTGCACGAGATCACCGCCAGCGAGAGCGCCGAGTGCGAACCCGAGCGCATGAACGCCGAAGACCCGCTGTTCATCCTCTACACCTCCGGCTCCACCGGCAAGCCCAAGGGCGTGGTGCACTCCACCGGCGGCTATCTGGTGCACGCCAGCCTCAGCCACGAGGCCGTGTTCGATTTGCGCGAGGACGACATCTACTGGTGCACCGCCGACGTCGGCTGGGTCACCGGCCACAGCTACATCGTCTATGGCCCGCTGGCCAACGGCGCGACCTCGCTGATTTTCGAGGGCGTGCCCAGCTACCCCGATGGCTCGCGCTTCTGGCAAGTGGTGGACAAGCACCAGGTCACCATCTTCTACACCGCCCCCACGGCCATCCGCGCCCTGATGCGCGACGGCGACGAGCTGGTGAAAAAAACCTCGCGCCAAAGCCTGCGCCTGCTGGGCTCCGTGGGCGAGCCCATCAACCCCGAGGCCTGGCGCTGGTACCACGACGTGGTCGGCAACGGCAAGCTGCCCATCGTCGATACCTGGTGGCAGACCGAGACCGGCGGCTTCATGATCGCGCCGCTGCCCGGCGCCACCGCCCTCAAGCCCGGCTCGGCCACCAAGCCCTTCTTTGGCGTGCAGCCCGCGCTGGTCGATGCCGAAGGCCAGTTCATCGAAGGCGAGGGCGAGGGCAACCTGGTCATCCTCGACTCCTGGCCCGGCCAGGCGCGCACCGTGTTCGGCGACCACCAGCGTTTCATCGACACCTACTTCAAGGCCTACCCCGGCATGTACTTCACCGGCGACGGCTGCCGCCGCGATGCCGATGGCTACTACTGGATCACCGGCCGGGTGGACGACGTCATCAACGTCAGCGGCCACCGCATCGGCACCGCCGAGCTGGAAAGCGCCCTGGTGCTGCACGACAAGGTGGCCGAAGCCGCTGCCGTGGGCTACCCGCACGACCTCAAGGGCCAGGGCATTTACGTCTACGTCACCCTGGTGGCGGGCGTGGAGGGCACGGACGAGCTGAAAAAAGAGCTCATCGCCCACGTGCGCAAAGTCATCGGCCCCATCGCCACGCCCGACCACCTGCAATGGGCGCCCGCCCTGCCCAAGACGCGCTCGGGCAAGATCATGCGCCGCATCCTGCGCAAGATCGCCGAAAACGCGCCCGAGCAACTGGGCGACACCAGCACGCTGGCCGACCCCTCGGTGGTGGACTCCCTGGTCAGCCAGCGCCTCAATACTTGACGGGCCATCGCTGTTGCGCCGGGGCGCGGGCAAGTGACTACAATTTCACCGCTTGTGCGGCAGGCTGCCAGTCTGCCGCAGCCTTACATTGCTGAGGAAAGGAGAGTCCACCATGCCCAGCACGATGCAGAAAGTCCGCGCCGCGACATTGGCCGCCCTGACGGTGACCGCAGGCGCCGCTGCGGCCGAAACCATGAAAGGCCGCGTCGATGCCATCGATCCGGGTGCGCAAACCATCCAGCTCAATGGCATCACCTTTCAGACCACTCAGGCCACGCAGTACCAGGGCGTGGGCGGGCTGGGCCAGCTCAAGCCCGGCGACCGCATCACAATCGAGTTCTCGCGCGATGGGGCACAGTACGTGGTACAGGCCGTCTCCAAATGAAGCCCGCAGCGCGCCGGGCGCGGCGCGCGCTAGCAGTACCCAATCCCAATAAGGGGGTGACATGAAATCCATCTTGAACAAAACCCATCTGGCCGTGCTGGCCAGCGTTGCGCTGGCCGCCTGCGCCACCAGTTCGTTTGCGGAAACGCTCAAAGGGCGCATTGACGTGGCCAACCAGA
This sequence comes from Vandammella animalimorsus, assembly GCF_002285265.1. GTDB lineage: Bacteria > Pseudomonadota > Gammaproteobacteria > Burkholderiales > Burkholderiaceae_C > Lampropedia. The sequence continues at coordinate 157,277 of NZ_NSJB01000004.1, read as the reverse complement.
GCAACAAGACATTGGTGGTGGCAGGCATCACCTTCCAAACCAATGCCGAGACCGATTACAGCGAAGAGCTGCAGGCCTTTGCCAACCTCAAGCAGGGTCAAAAAGTCAGCGTCGAGTTCGACCGCTCGGGCAGCAACGTCTACACCGCCAAGCGCATCACGCTGGAGGAATGAGCCTATTACGGGCTGGGTCGCGCGTCGCGCGACCCGGACAGCGCCAGTCACAACCGCCATCTGGCCATGTGCCCAGTGGCGGTTTTTTTATGCCCTGCAGGGCTTTGGCGCGGGCGCGGTCAAACCTCTGTAGAATCATCCGGTTTTACCGCGAGCGAAGCGGGCCTTGCCTTGGGGGCTTTTTCCCTGGGCGGCGGCGAAACACCGTGCGCGGGTGGCGAAATTGGTAGACGCACCAGGTTTAGGTCCTGACGCCAGTTGATGGTGTGGGGGTTCGAGTCCCCCCCCGCGCACCACCGATGGACTGCAGCCATTGGCGGGCTGCAAAACACCCACGAAATCCTCTCGTGCAGGCAAGGCATGCGATCCGCGCCCGGCCGCCTGCATCCGTATCCCCCTATAGGACGATTCCCATGGCTGTGAATGTTGAAGTACTGGAGAAACTCGAGCGCAAGATCGTGCTGAACGTGCCTGTCAGCACCATCGAGCAAGAGGTGCAGGCGCGCCTCAAGCGTCTGGCGCGTTCCGTCAAGATGGACGGCTTCCGCCCCGGCAAGGTGCCGCTGTCCGTGGTGGCGCAGCGCTACGGCGGCTCCGTGCAGTACGAAGTGCTCAACGACAAGGTCAGCGAGGCCTTCAACCAGGCTGCCAACGAGGCCCAGCTGCGTGTTGCCGGCCGGCCGCGCATCACGGAAAAGGAAGGCGCTGCCGAAGGCTTCATCGATTTCGAAGCAGTGTTTGAAGTCTTCCCCGACGTGAAGATTGATGGCCTGGGCGATCTGGAGATCGAGCGCGTCAACGTGGAAGTGGATGAAGCAGCCATCGAGCGCACGCTGGACATCCTGCGCAAGCAGCGCCGCACCTTCGCCCAGCGCGGCAAGGACGATGCCGTGCAGGACGGCGATCGCGTCACCGTCGACTTCGAGGGCAAGATCGATGGCGACCCCTTCCCTGGCGGCAAGGCCGAAGGCTTTGCCTTCATGGTGGGCGAAGGCCAGATGCTCAAGGAGTTTGAGGACGCCGTGCGTGGCATGAAGGTCGGCGAGAGCAAGACCTTCCCGCTGGCCTTCCCGGCCGACTACCACGGCGCCGATGTGGCCGGCAAGACGGCCGATTTCCTCGTCACCGTACACAAGGTCGAGGCCGCCAACCTGCCCGAGGTGACCGATGAATTCGCCAAGTCTCTGGGCGTTGAGGCTGCCACCGTGGCCGCCCTGCAGGACGACATCCGCAAAAACCTGGAGCGCGAAGTCAAATTCCGCGTGCGTGCCCGCAACAAGCAGGCCGTGCTCGATGCCCTGTTGACCAAGGCCGAATTGGATCTGCCCAATGCCAGCGTGCAAAACGAAATCGCCCGCCTGGAGCAGGGCGCGCGCGAGGAGCTGCGCATGCGCGGCATCAAGGACGTTGGCCAATCGCCCATCCCCGCCGAGATCTTCCGCCCGCAGGCCGAGCGCCGCGTGCGCCTGGGCCTGGTGGTGGCCGAGCTGGTGCGCGCCCATGACCTGCAGGCCAAGCCCGAGCAGCTGCGCGCCCACATCGAGGAGCTGGCCGCCAGCTACGAAAAGCCCGAGGAAGTGGTCAAGTGGTACTACGCCGACCGCCAGCGCCTGGCCGATGTCGAGGCGGTGGTGATCGAGAACAACGTCACCGACTACGTGCTGCAACAGGCCAAGACGGTGGACAAGACCATTGGCTTTGACGAGCTGATGAACCCCAGCCAGCCCGAGCCGGCTGCCGAGGGCGAGGCCGAGAAGGCCTGAGCCCGCCGCGCGGCTTCGCCGCCCCTGCCGGGTGGGCGCCAGCAGAGCCGTACGCTGCTGGCGCCATTCATTTCAAGGGCTTGTGTCTTGCCGCACAGGCCCTTATCTATTGGGGCCACCGTGTCCGTCGCGTGCCCGTGTGGCCGCAGGCCTGTGCCGGCCATTGGCGCATGGGCCATCGTGTACCATGCCGGCTGATTGCACGGGCGGCGCCAGGCGCGTTGCGCCGTGCATGAGCCTTTTATTCCAGGAGCTGCCATGACCCTTTTCGAATCCAGCCGCGAACCCAGCCGCAACCTGGGGCTGATCCCCACCGTGATCGAACAATCGGGTCGGGGCGAACGCGCTTTTGACATCTACTCGCGCCTGCTCAAGGAGCGCGTGGTCTTTCTCGTCGGCGAAGTCAACGACCAGACCGCCAACCTGGTGGTGGCGCAGCTGCTGTTTCTGGAAAGCGAGAACCCGGACAAGGACATCTCGCTGTACATCAACAGCCCGGGCGGCAGCGTCACGGCCGGCATGTCGATCTACGACACCATGCAGTTCATCAAGCCCGACGTCTCCACCATGTGCCTGGGCTTTGCCGCCAGCATGGGCGCCTTCCTGCTGGCCGCTGGCGCCAAGGGCAAGCGCTACTCGCTGCCCAACAGCAAGGTCATGATCCACCAGGTGCTCGGCGGCGCGCGCGGCCAGGCCACCGACATCGAGATCCACGCCCGTGACATCCTGCGCACCAAGGAGCAGATGAACCGCATCCTGGCCGAGCGCACCGGTCAGCCCTACGAAAAGATCCAGCGCGACACCGAGCGCGACTACTTCATGACCGCCCAGGAGGCCAAGGACTACGGCCTGGTGGACAGCGTCGTCGAGAAACGCGGCGGCTGAAGCAGGCCCTTGGCGCCTGCACGGCGCATGCCTGCCCAGGCTGCGCCAATCGCCCCTTTTTCCTCATTCAAAGGCACTGCGCGAATGGCTGACAAACACCGCGCCAATGGCGAAAAAACCCTGTACTGCTCCTTCTGCGGCAAGAACCAGCACGAAGTCAAACAGCTGATTGCCGGACTCAATGGCTTCATCTGCGACGAATGCCTGGCCATGTGCAACGAGCTGGTGCACAGCGAGGCCCATGAAGCCGGCGCCAGCGCCGATGGCGCCGAGGCCCGCCCGGATCTGCCCACGCCCGCACAGATCAAGGCCAACCTGGACCAGTACGTCATCGGCCAGGACAAGGCCAAGCAGGCCCTGGCCGTGGCGGTCTACAACCACTACAAGCGCCTGTGGCACCGCGACCAGCAAGGCGCTGGCGCGGCCGACGACGGGGTCGAGCTCTCCAAGAGCAACATCCTGCTCATCGGCCCGACCGGCTCGGGCAAGACCTTGCTGGCGCAGACCCTGGCCAAGATGCTCAACGTGCCCTTCGTCATGGCCGATGCCACCACGCTGACCGAGGCCGGCTACGTTGGCGAGGACGTGGAAAACATCATCCAGAAGCTGCTGCAAAGCTGCGACTACAAGGTCGAGCAGGCCCAGCGCGGCATCGTCTACATCGACGAGATCGACAAGATCAGCCGCAAGGCCGACAACCCCTCGATCACGCGCGATGTCTCCGGCGAAGGGGTGCAGCAGGCCCTGCTCAAGCTCATCGAAGGCACCATGGCCAGCATCCCGCCGCAAGGCGGGCGCAAGCACCCCAACCAGGATTTTCTGCAGGTCGATACCTCCAACATCCTGTTCATTTGCGGCGGCGCCTTTGCCGGGCTGGAGAAAGTCATCGAAAACCGTACCGAGGCCTCGGGCATCGGCTTTGGCGCGGCGGTGCAGTCCAAGGCCGGCCGCAGCGTCAGCGAGTTGTTTGCCCAGATCGAGCCCGAAGACCTCATCAAGTACGGCATCATCCCCGAGCTGATCGGCCGCCTGCCGGTGGTCACCGCGCTGGCCGAGCTCGACGAGGCCGCGCTGGTGCAAATCCTCACCGAGCCGCGCAATGCGCTGGTCAAGCAATACGCCAAGCTGCTGGGCATGGAAAACGTCGAGCTGGAAATCCGCCCCGAGGCCCTGCAGGCCATCGCCCGCAAGGCCATTGCGCGCAAGACCGGCGCGCGCGGGCTGCGCTCCATCCTGGAGCAGGCGCTGCTGAGCACGATGTACGAACTGCCGTCGATGCACGATGTGCAGAAAGTCGTCGTCGAGGAGGCCACCATCACCGAAGGCGCGCCGCCGCTGCTGATCTGCCGCGAGGAGGCCAAGCAGGCCTGAGCCTGCACCGAGAATGTCCGGCACGGGCTTTGCATGCTGCTGGCGATCCTCCCTGCGCGGGCAGCGCAACTCGTGTAGAATGCGCGGTTTCTGGCGCGGTAGCAAAGTGGTTATGCACCGGATTGCAAATCCGTTGACCCCGGTTCGATTCCGGGCCGCGCCTCCAGACATTTCAAGCCCTTGCTGCATGGCCTGCCGCAAGGGCTTTTTACTGCGCGCGCAGGATGTTCGATGCGGGGCGGCGCTACAAGGCGGCTACAGCGTATGCGTGCGATCGCCGCTGGCAAAGCCTTGCGGCTCCCAGAATGGGCCTGCGCCCAGCATCATCACCTTGAACAGCTCGCCCATTTCGTGCTCGTGCAGCAGCTTGGCGGCCATGGCGCGCTCGGGCAGGCTGGCAGCGTCGAGCATCGGCTGGATGCCGCAGTTGATCAGAAAGCGCGCCTGCGAGGTGTAGCCCAGCACTTCCAGGCCGGCTTCCTGTGCGGCCACGGCAATGCCGGTGAAGTTGACGTGGCTGGTGATGTCCTTCTGGCCTACGTCGTGCAGGGGTTGGTCGTCCATGCGGTGCTGGAAGTGGCAGGCCAGCGTGCCGCTGCGGCGCTGCGGGTGGTAGTACTCGCGCTCGCCAAAGCCGTAGTCGATCCACAGCATGGCGCCCTTGCGCAGGCGCTCTGCGCAGGTGCGCACGAAGGCTTCGGCCCAGGGGTGAATTTCGGTCAGGTAATCGCAGGCATCGCCCGGCCCCTGTAGCGGCAGCGCATCGCCTGGCCAGGCCTGGGCGGCCAGCTCGCTGGCGTTGGGCTCACAGGGCGGGCGCAGTGCGCTGGGGCGGTCGGCCCAGGTGAAAGCGTCGGCGGCATCGAGCGCCACGCCCCGCTCATGCCATTGGCCCTGCTTGCAGGCCAGCAGCTTCACGGGCATGGCGTCCAGCACCTCGTTGCCCAGCAGCACGCCTTCAAGGGTGGGCGGCAGCTCGTCCAGCCATTGCACCTGCGCGCCGAATGCCGCCAGGGTCTGAGCCTGGCGCGCGCGCAGCGCGCCGGAGACGTCGATGATGCAGTAGCGCCGCAGCGGCGCGCCCATGGCCTGCAGCGTGCCCAGCACCTCGCGCGCCAGGCTGCCGTGGCCTGCGCCGAACTCGTACACCGTGTCGGTGCCGCTCACGCGCAGCGCCTGCGCCAGTTGCACGGCCACGCAGCGGCCGAACAGCGGCGAGAGCTCCGGCGCGGTGACGAAATCGCTGCCTTCGCCAGCCCCAGCGGGTGTGGCGGTGGCAGGCATGGCCCCGATCTTGCGCCGCGCATTGCTGTAATAGCCCAGGCCGGGTTCGTACAAGGCCATGTGCATGAAGGCGTCAAAGCCCAGCCAGCCCTGCTGGGCGGCGATGGCCTGGCGCAGTTTGGCCGACAAGGGGCCGGTTACACTCAGCGCGTTTGCGTGTGTTTCATCGTCCATGCCGCGATTGTCGCAGCCCTTCATGTCCCCCAACCCCAGCCCTGCCACCGCTTTGCCCGCCGGCCGCGCCAGGCCCACCGTGCTGGTCACCGGGGCTGGCCTGCGCCTGGGGGCGGCCATCGCCGTGCATCTGGCGCAGCAGGGCTGGAATGTGGCCGTGCACTATCGCCACTCCAGCGCCGCCGCGCAGGCTACGGCGCAGGCTTGCCGCGCCGCCGGGGCCGACAGCGAGGCGCTGGCCGCCGACTTTGACGACGAGGCGCAGACGCGCGCGCTGCTGCCTGCGGCGCTGGCGCGCTTTGGCCGCGTCGATGCCATCGTCAACAGCGCCTCGCGTTTCGAGTTCGACGATGCCAGCGGCTTCACCTACGCCAGCCTGGAGCAGCACCTGCGCAGCAACACGGCCGCGCCCATCGTGCTGGCCCAGGCCCTGCAGGCCCACCTGCAAGCGCGCGCCGCTGCTGCAACTGGCGATGATGCGGCGGCCACGGCCAGACCGCAGGGCGTGGTCGTGAACCTGCTGGACCAGAAGCTCTGGAACCAGAACCCGGACTTTCTCAGCTACACCCTCTCCAAGGCGGCGCTGGAAGCGGCCGGCACCATGCTGGCCCTGGCGCTGGCACCCTGGGTGCGCGTCGTCGGCGTGGCGCCGGGGCTGACGCTGACCAGCGAATTCCTCGATGCCGACAGCTTTGCGCGCCTGCACCAGCTCAGCCCGCTGGGGCGCTCGTCCACCCCCGAGGATGTGGCCGCCGCCGTGCACTTCGCGCTGAGCAATGCCTCGCTGACCGGTACCACGCTGCTGGTCGATGGCGGCCAGCACCTGATGCGCTTCGAGCGCGATTTCTCCATGATGGCCGCGCCCGGCACGCCGCCAAAGCCGCGTTGACCGCGCTGGCGCCGCAGCGCATCGCTCACTGAGCAGCGGCCTCCAGCGCGCGTTGCTGCTGCTCCATGGCCGCATCCAGCGTCTGTTGATACTGCTGCCGGACTTGTTCGCCGTAGGCCTCTGGCGTCGTTGCCCTGGTGATGGGCGGTCTCGCGCCATCACTACTCGCGCCATTGGGCAAGGCCACACCCGCGCCCGGCGGGGGCGGGGCAGGGCGTGTGGCTTGTAGCTGTTGCTTGATCACCAGGCCCGTGATGAGCAGGGCCAGCAACAGCCCGGCAAATCCCAACCAACGCATCTTTCTCCTCCCTGTCGTCTGTGCGCATGCGCTCGCCACCACGGCAGGCGCCTGTGCCATTGTGCCGCCTGGGCCGGATGTGTCGGCTGTACTTCATGGGCGCCAGTCGGCGCGTGGCCCTATCATCGCCGCCATGCCCGCCAGCCCGCCACCGCAGCAAACAGCCCTGTTCGAGGCCCTGCCCTTGCCTGCCGAGCCCGTCGCCCGAGAGGCCCAGCAAGCCCGCCGGGCCAGTGACCAGGCAGGCCCTTTGGCCGAGGACACGCATACGCAGCGCAAGGCCGTACCAGCCCAGGGTACGCCGCTGCGGCGCAACCGTACAGCAGCGGTGCGCGCCGCGCCCCCCGATGCCCGCATACAGACCCTGGCGGCAGCCTTGCCGCCCCGCCTGCGCATGGGCACCTCTTCCTGGCACTTCCCCGGTTGGGCCGGGCTGGTGTGGGATGGCGACTACGACCAAAGCCAACTCTCTCGGCAGGGGCTGGCCGCCTACGCCGCCCACCCGTTGCTGCGCAGCGTCAGCCTGGATCGGGCCTTCTACCGCCCATTGAGCGCCCAGCAATACGCGCACTATGCGGCGCAAGTGCCCCATGACTTTCGCTTCGTCGTCAAGGCCCCGAGCCTGGTCTGCGATGCGCTGGTGCGCGCCGAAGACGGCTGCGGCCGCGCGCCCAATCCGATGTTTCTGAATCCAGAGCTGGCGCTGCGCGAATTCATCCAACCCGCATTGCAAGGTCTGGGCCACAAAGTGGGCGCGCTGGTGTTTCAGCTCAGCCCCTTGCCCCGCGCGCGGCTGGTCGAGTTGCCCGCGCTGATCGAGCGCATCGGTGCCTTGCTGGCGGCCATGCCACCGCTGGCCCCCGTGGCGCCCGATGGCGTCCTCGCGCTCGAAGTGCGCGACGCCGCCTTTCTGGCCCCCGCCCATGCCCCGCAATTGGCCCAGGTCTTGCGCACGGCGCGCCAGGCCCGCGGCAACCCCATCACCTACTGTCTGGGCCTGCACGCCAAAATGCCGCCCATTGAAGAGCAGTTGCCGCTGCTGCGCGCGCTGTGGCCAGGCCCCTTGGTGTGCCGCTGGAACCTGCACCGCCGCCACGGCGCCTACGGCTACGAAAGCGCCAAGGCCGAATACGCGCCATTCAACCGCCTGCAAGACCCCGACCCCGAAACCCGCGCGCAACTGGCACGCGTCATCAACGGCACCTGCGGCGCAGGCCAGAACGCCTATGTGACCATCAACAACAAGGCCGAGGGCTCGGCTCCGCTGTCGGTACTGGAGCTGGCGGGGCAGCTGTTGGTATAAATGAAAGGAATTGTGATTGTTGAAGCCGTGATCCAGCTGTATCGTACCCTTGGATCAAATGCATCAGTCAGAGAAAAGTGATATTGATTATTTGGGTTTATGGATTTTACTTTAGATCCCTACGGTAAAATTTTAATGATTTTGATTGGGTTAGAATTCGGGGCGTTGCAATATATATACAATTGATTTCGTTTATTGCACCATGGCCCGTCTGATAAGAACGCAAATCTGCTGCTTGGTGTCTAGGTGTAGCAACTTGCCGGCGGTCCTGCACTTGTAATGACGCACAGGCGGTGTTCTTGTAAGGTGGCAATCGGGCTACGTCTGTGGCCTGACAAGCTCTTGCCTCCGTGCTGATGGGCAGGCCTACTCGCTTGTCAATCCAGACATTGGTCAGCCGCTGAGTGCGGAGCGCAGAGCCATGGCGCGCGCTCTTGCCAGCATCACTGCGCTGTGGGCAGTGAAGGGCGCGCAATCTACGATCGAGTAAACCAGCTTCGCCCTCGGCGGCGAAGCGACGCAGCCACTTGCGTGCGATGCGGTGGCTGATACCAGCGCCAGGGCAGCTGCGTCCGAGCCCAATACTGAGAGACCAGATAGGCTCGCCCTTTGGGCGTCAATGAGGCATTCTTATGGATTGATGCAAGCCCTTTGGCTTACATGTAATCGAACCAGAATTTGCCTTCTGGCGCGAACTCAATTTCATCGTCGGGGACTGTGAAGAAATTAACCATCCCGCGCACTGGCTTCGGAACCAAAATATCTATCTGATTGTCCAGAATCCACGAGAAATAGCCATCCGCACCACCATACCCCGGCTGCTTAGCGTCGGCCTTTTTTGTTGGCCTACAGTCAATCAGCTTGACGACGCACAGCATAACACCGAGAGGAAGTGGTTTTTCCTCCCCATTCACGTCCACGACGTAGCCCTCATTGAACCGCGATGAGCAGATCACCAGATCACCGCGATATTGCGTTGGCCGAGATCGGAACTCGATCCACTTCTGACCAGAAGCGATTGCATCAGCCCAAGGCTGGCGCACTGATAGAGCTTTCATGATGGTTGATGATATCAACGAAACTTGCTAATATCATAGAACGATTTCCGGCTCCAAGTGCGAAGATGCGGCGGAGCTTTTGATTTCTGCCGAAAAAGAGATTTGCCAATATCGCAAAAGCAGTGCTGCAGCAAATCGCATTGCTGCACGCCGAAAACAGCATCAATTTTTGTGTTTGTCGCCTAGCAACCGCCTGAAAGCATTGAAATTTGACCGCCAAGGGCAGTTCAGTACTCGCATCAACGGTCAGTGGCGCATTTGCTTAAAGTGGAATGAAGTCACCAACAACGCAGACGATGTAGATAGCGTGGACGATCACTGAAAGGGAACAATGACTCAATTCACATGGCCCCACCCCGGCGAGATTCTGAACGAGGAGTTTTTGGAGCCCATGGGCATCAGCCAACACGCCTTGGCCAAGGCAATTGGAGTGTCACCGCACCGGATCAACGAGATCGTGCACGGCAAGCGCTCCATCACCGCAGACACAGCCCTGCGCCTGGCCAAATTTTTCAAAACGGATGCGCAAATTTGGATCAATCTGCAGTCTGAATACGACCTGCGTGCAGCTAAAGAAAAGGCTGCAGACGTGCTGACAAGAATCCAGCCCTTCCATTTTTTCGCAACCTGAGCGACCTAACCAAACGACAAAGCCCGCCGAGATAATCGCAGGCGGGCTTTGTTGTGGTGACGCAGTAATAAATGCTACCTGATTTGCTTTAAATGTGTGCGCACTATCAGAGCACAAATCCCAGTGATCTAAAATCCTGCAGCACTGCGGGGTCGGCATTGGGCGAGTTCCGGTCAGAGCACAAATCCCAGTGATCTAAAATTAGGAGCCGCATCGATGCTGAAGGATTGCTGTTCCGGTCAGAGCACAAATCCCAGTGATCTAAAATGCATCATCCGTCACCCAGCAATCGCCTTCGGTTCCGGTCAGAGCACAAATCCCAGTGATCTAAAATGCGGCAGGCCAAGGGCGCGCGCGTATGCCTGTTCCGGTCAGAGCACAAATCCCAGTGATCTAAAATTCATAAGTGTTATCGCAACGCTGATGGACTGTTCCGGTCAGAGCACAAATCCCAGTGATCTAAAATAACGCAAGGATAAATGCGGCGATTGCGCTGGTTCCGGTCAGAGCACAAATCCCAGTGATCTAAAATGGTGCGGCCTTCCATGCGCTTGTCGCTCTTGTTCCGGTCAGAGCACAAATCCCAGTGATCTAAAATCAGCAGCAGCCGGTCGATCAGGTTGCCGACGTTCCGGTCAGAGCACAAATCCCAGTGATCTAAAATTCTTGGCCAGCTCGGTCACCTCTTTGTTGAGTTCCGGCCAGAGCACAAATCCCAGTGATCTAAAATCATCGCGACCTGGCACAGGCAGGATTGCCAGTTCCGGTCAGAGCACAAATCCCAGTGATCTAAAATTTTCAGGCTGCTCGGGCAGGTCGCCGTCTTGTTCCGGTCAGAGCACAAATCCCAGTGATCTAAAATAATCAAATGACACAAACATAATGCTTTCCTGTTCCGGTCAGAGCACAAATCCCAGTGATCTAAAATGCGCACGAAACCGCCGTGCAGCTTCAGCATGTTCCGGTCAGAGCACAAATCCCAGTGATCTAAAATTTTACAGGAGCCAAAGCGATGACTTTGCGTGTTCCGGTCAGAGCACAAATCCCAGTGATCTAAAATATACAGGGTCAGCCGGACAGCTGCGCGACCGTTCCGGTCAGAGCACAAATCCCAGTGATCTAAAATTGGCAATTGCGAACAGGAATTGAAGTGCACAGTTCCGGTCAGAGCACAAATCCCAGTGATCTAAAATTGCTGCAGAGGCACTAGACACCGACCGCCAGTTCCGGTCAGAGCACAAATCCCAGTGATCTAAAATCGGCCTGGTGCGCGCAGTGCGCGTGCAGGCGTTCCGGTCAGAGCACAAATCCCAGTGATCTAAAATTGAGCGGGCGTCCGTCTGCGCCGGCGTCGAGTTCCGGTCAGAGCACAAATCCCAGTGATCTAAAATCAAGGCAAACTGCAATGGTTCACTTCCGAGGTTCCGGTCAGAGCACAAATCCCAGTGATCTAAAATTTCCTTGGTTGCGAGCACGCTGGTACAGGTGGTTCCGGTCAGAGCACAAATCCCAGTGATCTAAAATTCCCTCTGCAGTAACTCCTTGTTCTACAAGGAGTTTTCTGCTTTTTTCGGGGGTGGGAATCATGCTTCAAGCTAGAAAAGAGTGAACTGATCGGGTGCTTTCAACGGCGGCTGCTTGGCCCTTCCATGGAAGGTGAGGATGCGCTCGTACTGCTTGTCGGTGAACTGTAGCACGCTGACCTTGCCGCCGCTGGGCAGGATGGCTTCGACTCGGCGAGCGTAAGTATCCAGCTGGGTCTGGCTGGTGCAAAAGCGCAGATAGACGCTGAGCTGGCTCATCTCGAAGCCCATGTCGAGCAGCGATTTGCGGAAATCGCTGGCGGCCTTGCGCTCGGCTTTGGTGAGCACGGGCAGGTCGAACATCACCAGCATCCACATCAGTCGGTATCCTGAAAGCATGGCATTGTGTCATTCCTGGTCCAGACCTTTGGCCAGAGCGAGCGGCAAGCCCGGCAGCGGCAGTTCCAGCTTGTCGCGCTGGCCCAGATACACCTGGGCCAGCGAGACGGCCAGTTTCTGCATGCAAACCATCACCGGCGTCGCACCGGCACTGCTTTGCATGTCGTCGTAAAGCGTGTGCACCAAGGCGCGCTTGGCTTCGGGCGTGACTTGTTCTTCGCCGGCACGCTGCAATTGCCAGACCTTCAGGTCGATGACTGGGCGGAAAGGCTCCATCAGGTCATCCACCAGGCGCATGGCATTGCCATCATTGCTGTGGTGCAGGCCGATGCTGGGATGTAGGCCGGCAGCCACCACGGCGCGGGCGGTGGCAGAACGCAGGATGGTGTAGCCGTAGTTGAGCAGGGCGTTGAGGCCGCCGGCGTTCTGGTCGCGGCGGAAGTTCTTGCCGAACAGCAAGCCCCAGTAGCGCCGTGCGCCTTGGCCTTCGACGTTTTCCGGATCACCGCTTTTGACCTTGCGCACCAATGCAGTCAAGGGCGCAGTGGGCGCGCCTGCGGCCTCCAGTGCGGCGGCTTGTTGCTCCAGTTTGGATTTGACGATGGCCGCCCACAGCCGCTTGTGCGTGGGCAAGCTGGCGGCGATTTGCGCTTCGATGCGCTTGGCCTGCACGTGATGGCCGTCCAGCGTCAGCAGCATGCCCACGGCATTGTGGTTGGCCGCGCACAGTACGAAGGGCGCGCCGCGCTCAGCTAGAGCCACCAGGAGGTTGTTGGTGTAGCTGATGCCGTGGGCATTGGCGATGACGGCGGCGATGTCGTCCAGCGGCACCTGGCCCAACTCCTTGCGCTCGCCGTCGGTATCGCGCACCACCATGAAACCGCGGTTGACGAACAGGTGCCGCCTGTCGTCTGCGATTTCGACAATGCGGCCGATCATGCTGCGCCCCTTGCTCAGCCCTTGAAGCCGGGGTCGTGCAGCTCGCCGATGGGCGAGATGGTGATGTGGCGGGCTTTGGCTTTTAGGAAGGAGCCGGCCATCTTCGAGATATAGGAGAACGGATCATTCTTATCCCGGTTGCGGGCATCCACATTGGCTTCGTGCAGTGGCGCCATGAAGACCTGTCCGTTCCTGGGAATTACCACCACACGCATCGTCTCTTCCCGTCCGTCCAATTCTAGGCGCACGCAGTCGTCAATCATCAGGCGCATCACCAGCGCCTTCCCGTTCTGTGCCATCTCTGGATGTCGCAGGCGCGCCACGCCATGTTTGCGCACGATTTGATAGGCGCGGAAGGTCGAGATCACTTCGCCCTCCCATTTGCCTTTGTCATTGCGCGTGATTTCGATGCAGTAGTTGCTGCCGCCGACATAGCCTTTGTAGGGCAAAGGCTGGCCTTCGGCGTCTACGCCGTGGCGCTCGGGCTGGCTTGGTTCGCTGATGCGGATCAGATTGCTGATCTCACGCCCTTGACTGCCATCGGCCTTGCGCCGCTGCTTGATGCGCCCATCCTTGCTGATGCCGTAGGAAGTCTCTTCCATCATGCCGCCCTCATGCCCATGGTCGGGGCGGTGGCTGACCCAGATGTTTTGTACGGCGCGCTGCACATGCGCTGGGTAGGTTTCCCAAGGCAAGGGCATCGTTTCCACCAGCTTTTCCAGTCCTTGCTGGCGAGCCATCGCGCTGGCCTCGGCAAAGCGCTGCAACAGACCCTGGTCAGTAACGCCAATGACACAGGCGTCCACGGCATGGTGACGATGGTCATCGCGGTTTTTCTCGCCGCTCAGGCTCAAGACCCCATTCAGGCCGAACTTGGCGCGCAGCAAAGCCGTCATCCGCCCCGGAATCACCCGCACACCGCCGGGGCAGACAAGGGTGAGGTAATCCCGGGCGATGCGCGAGAGATAGCGCGTGTCATTCAGCGCGCGCGCCAGAAAGCCTTGGTCCTCACCCAGCCAGCGTTCGTAACCATCGGGCGCGAAGCGGTAGCGTTTGGCGCGGGGCATGCGTTCGGCGCGTTGCTGCATGCCCTCGTACGGCCAGCCCTGCGCCTCAAAGTCCTGCCGCGCCTGCCAAGGCGTGCGGTTGCCTTTGATGCGGTTGGCTTGCCGCATGGAAACGGTTTTGTTGTTCAGGCTGTCATCCAGCGTTTGAGAGAAGGGCAGGATGTGCTCGATTTCCACCTCATCGCTGAGCAGCATGCGCGCGCTGATCTGCACGCCGCTGTAGGGGCAGCGGCGGTCGGCGACGTCAAAGCTCAACTCCTCCCACAGGATCCATTTCTGAATGTCTGCATGCTTCACCCGCTCTTCGCTGATGCCCAAGATAGGCGCAATTTCCGCGCGAATGCGCGCATTGCGCTTTTGGTTGTCGGCTTGCTTGCGTTGCGCCTCCAGCTTTTGCTCACGGCTTTGCTTGAGCTCGCGCGCCAGTTCCACCACGATTTCGGTTGGCCGGCCATAACGTCGGATCAAATCGTTGACCACGCGGCGCACCTGGTTCAGGCCGATATGTACGGTGGGGTTGGCGATCTTGCCGTAGCGTTTTTCTTCCGGGTCTTGCGGGTTGCCACTGCCAAAGGCCACGTGACGTTGCAGCGCCTTGCCGTAGTAGGGCAACTGCTTGAAGGCAGACACAGGCAGGATTTCGCCGGTGGTTTTGTCGATACGCTCTCCCACCTGCTCCACATCGGCGCTGTCGTACTCGAAACTGAATCGCAAATCGCTGTGATGGGCAAAGCCGGCGGCCTGCACCGCCTTGTCGTAGGTGATGACCTCGGCGCGCAGCGCAGGCACGATGCGCGCCAGTGCCTTGCGGCTGAGGCTGCCGTAGCCTTCTGGCAGGCCAGTGTTGGCAATGGCCGTGGCGCGTGCCTCATCCACGCCAGTGTTTTCGATCAGCCATTGCACCAGTTCGGCTTCGCTTTCTTCCGTGACCAGGCGCAGCACGATGTCGTCCTGCAAGGCTTCGTCAAAGTCGTGCCACGCTGCCCCGAACAGTTCCTTTTTCGACAGTGCCGCCGTGGTGGCATTGCCCTTGAGTTCACGGCGCTTGGCGTCTTCCAAATTGAATTGCACGGCATCACCCAGGTTGAGTGTTCTGCGCATGGCCTGGAACGTGACTTTTCCCCTGTTCTCCAGCAAGGCCACGATGGCATTGCGCCGATCCAGCGTCAATGCTTCTTCACGCAAGTCTGGGTGCAGAATGCGCAGGTGATTCACCTCTTGCAGGATGCGAAAACGCTGCGTGCTGGGCAGGGCCAGCGGGGCGCGCTCTTCTTCCGGCAGCAAGGTGCAGCGCCCTGGCTTGGCCGGGCGCAACGGGCGTTGATGCAGCAGGGTGTCGCGCAGTTCGGCCCGTGCCTGCTCGTTGAACAGTACGGGGTTGAAGGCCGCCTGCACGGCCCACAGCGCATCGAACTCATCGGCCACCATCTGGCGGTCGATATAGAGGTCGTAGCTTTTGTCGATCTTGCCCTTGCCTGTGTCGGTGGCGATGCGCGTTTCCCGGTAGCGGGCACGCGTGCCTTGGCCGGCTTGCAGGCGTTGCCACAGCCATTCGCCTACCGTGCGGGCGTTTTCGTTTTGCAGTTGCTGGCGCAGTTGGCTGATGGCGGTTTTGAGGGCGCCGCTGTCGCTGTCTTTCTTGTCGGTCTTGCGGTTGCTCTTGAAGCCGCGGCGCTGGTTGATATGAAACATTGCGCGGGCGAACTCGCCCGGCATCAGTGCGCGCTGCAAGCCCTCGGCGCGCAACTGGTAGGGATTGAGCACCTCCAATGCTTTGCGCGCGGCCTCGTCCTGTGGGAAGAAGCCATGTGCAATCAGCTTGTCCAGCATGCGCGCCTTGCGCTTGAGCAGGCGGTCGCGACGGCGGCGCATGGCGCGGGCGGCGCGGCGGGTCACGGCCAGAGAGGAGCCATCCTTTGGGTTTCGGCCATCGCTGAAGATGCGCACGCCAGCCTTGAGGATGGCGGTGGGCTGGTTGTCAGCATTCAGGCGCAGGATGGCCCAGCCCAGCGAGGTGGAGCCCAGATCCAAA
This sequence comes from Vandammella animalimorsus, assembly GCF_002285265.1. GTDB lineage: Bacteria > Pseudomonadota > Gammaproteobacteria > Burkholderiales > Burkholderiaceae_C > Lampropedia. Next base: position 141,488 of record NZ_NSJB01000004.1, on the reverse strand, counting down.
GCCAGTCGGTAACGAATGATGTTTCTTTTTCTTGACACGAAACCAGTCCCTTTCCACACATTCATGCATTGATGGATGCTGTGCGGCATCCATGTCTGTCACCAGGGGGCGGCTCGAAAGCCCTGTCTACTTGCTGTAGCCCCTCTTTGCTGTTTTACGACCTCAGGTTAAGTGCCTCCCAGAAGCCCTTCGCAGACTATCCGCGAGACACCGTTTGCGCGCAATTTAACATTTTGTGGCTTGTGTGCGTGGAGTTCTTGAATTGGGGATTACGCCACCAGTGCATTGCCAGTGTTGGGGTGCGCGACCAAATAATTGCGCATGGATATGCAGAGACAGAGCGGATGGGGTTATAATCGCTGTCACTAGTTCACTGGGATTTGTGCTCTGGTCGCTAACAAGCTGATGCTTTTGTAGCTAGATGCAAAAAATGGAAAGCCGGGCATGCCCGGCTTTCGGCTTTTCTGGCCCCAAGATTTGCCAATCCCCGACGTGGTTGGCGCCAGCTGCCGGTTGTTGGCAGCCCAATCGCGAACAGCGCCTGCGTCGCCGTGCGGTCTGGCTGTATTGCAGCTCAGAACCTGTTCAAAGCCTCGGCGCGAGTGGGCAAGAAGCGGTTTGGGATGGGATACAAGCAGCAAAACGCAGTCGGACCCCGGTGGCCCGGGGCGAGGCGTTTGCAACGCCAGACCACAGCTCCAATCGGCTTGATTGCCTGTCACGCAAAGACTTTGCGCGGGCGCTCAAGTTTCGCGGCGGTGTTTTTGCAGGCTCTGGCGCATGTCTGCCAGGCTGATGTGGGTTTGGGCGGCCACGGGCATTGCGGGGGCGGCCTTGATGGCGTGGCCGTAGACGATTTCAAATGTCAGCCCGATGCGGCCTTGCGCGTCGGCCAGGCTTTGTAGGGCCTGGTGCCATTGCGCCAGCCATTGGCGCCCGCGCAGCGCGGCAAAGCGCTGTGGGTGCAGGTTGCGGCCCAGCTCGCGCAGCTCTTGCAGCAGGCGCTCGGTGCTGGTGTATTGCAGCTCGATGCACTCCATGTCCATGACGGGCTCGGCAAAGCCGTTGGCCGCCAGCATGTCGCCCAGGTCGTGCATGTCGGTGAATTGCTGCGCAGGCGGCGGCCAGCCCAGTTGCTGGTACAGGCTGCGCAGTTGCTGCAGGGTGTCGGGCCCAAGGCAGGAGAACAGCACCATGCCATCGGGCTTGAGCCATTGCGCCCAGCGGCGCAGTACGGCGGGGGGCTGGGCCTGCTGGTGCAGGGCCATGTTGGCCCAGAGCATGTCCAGGCTTTGCGGCGCAGGCTCTTGCAGGTGCACGGCGGCGCGGCCGGCCCAGCGGGCCCAGCGCGGTGTGCGCCAGCGTTGGGCTGCCACGCGTTGCTGCTCGGGCTGTTGCTGCACGATCCAGCAGCTGCTTTTTGGGTAGCGCTGCACGATCAGGTCGTGGGTTTGCATGCCGCCGCGCACGGGTTCCCAGTCACACCAGGTCTGTGGTGCGCGAGCCATCCAGGCCAGGCGCTCTTGCATGCGCCGACCGACTTCTTCGTGCAGCCAGGGGCTGGCCGCCGGCGCGCGCGCTTGCCAGCGCGCCAGTGCGGTAGGGTCCAGGGTCGGTGGGGTGTCTGCGGACGACATGTGGTCAGTGGAGGCGGTGGGGGCGGCGCAGCCAGCGCGCGAGTATAGGCGGTAGGCGGTGAGGCCTGCCGTGGCATGATGGGGCGCGCTGGCAGGCCGTGCCTGGACGCTGCCAGCGCGGGTGGCCCAGAGGCAGGGTTGCCAATGTTCAGGAGCCTGCCATGCCTTTGCATTTGTTGCGTGTTGACTTGCTGGCCCGTTGTCTGCCGGCGCAGTGTCCGCTGTGCCGGCGCTGGCCGGTGTGGCGCGGGCCGGCTGGCCTGTGCGGCGATTGTCTGGCGCGCCATGGGCGGCAGGTGCCGCGTTGCGCGCGCTGTGCCTTGCCGTTGCCGGCCCCTGCGGATGGCGTGCTGGCTCAGGGTGAGGCGCGGGGCGAGATGGGTGGGGAGGTGCAGAGCAGGGCGTTGCCTTGGTCTGCCCTGGTCTGCGGTGCCTGCATGGTGCGGCCCGGCCCGTTGCAGCATTGCGTGGCGGCGGTGGACTACGCCTACCCTTGGCAGCAGCTCATTGCCCAGTTCAAGTACTACGCTGCGCCGGCCTGGGCGCATGGCTTTGCGCAGCTGCTGTTGCGGCAATCGGGCAGTACGGCTTTGCTGCACGGCGTCGATGCCATCGTGGCCGTGCCGCTGGCTGCGGCGCGCTTGCGTCAGCGCGGCTACAACCAGGCCTGGGAGCTGGCGCGCGCACTGGCTGCGCAAACGGGGCAGGCGCACAAGCTGCGCCAGGATGTGGTGCTGCGCCACGGCATGCAGGCGCCGCAGGCTGGCATGGGGCGGCAGGCGCGCTGGCGCAATCTGCGCCGGGCCTTTGCTGTGCAGCAGCCCGGCCCGTGCTTGCAAGGGCAGCACGTGCTGCTGGTCGATGACGTGATGACCACGGGCGCTACGTTGTGGGCGCTGGCCCGGGTGCTACAGCATGATGCGGGTGTGGCGGCGGTCTCCGCCATGGTGTTTGCCCGCACGCCATTGCCGGCCGGGCAGGGCGCGTGAGCAGGTGCCGCGCTCGCCTGGGCGGGCGGGCAGAGTGCTGGATTTATTGGCCGCCGGGCTTGGCGCGCAGTTCCGACTCCGGCATCTCGATCTTGACCTCCAGCACTTCCAGGTTGTCCTGTCGGTCGAGGTTGACCTTGATGTCGTTGGGATGGATCTGGATGTATTTGGAGATCACCTGCACCAGGTCTTTTTGCAGGTCGTTGAGGAAGTCCGGCTTGCTGGTGGTGCGGTCGCTGCGCTCGTGCGCGAGGATGATTTGCAGGCGCTCCTTGGCCACGGAGGCGGTTTTTTTCTTCCCGCCAAAGAGCATGTCGATCAAGGCCATGGCTTACCTCCCGCCGAAGATGCGCTTGAGAAAACCGCCTTTCTGGGCATCGACAAAGCGCAGCGGTCGCTGCTCACCGAGAAAGCGCGCGATCACGTCTTGGTAGGCCTCGGCCACGTCCGAGCCTTTCATGTGCACGGCCGGCAGGCCCTGGTTGGAGGCCTGCAGCACGGTCTCGGATTCGGGGATGACGCCGATGAGCGGGATGCGCAGGATTTCCTGGATGTCGCTCAGCGACAGCATCTGCCCGCCCTCGACGCGGCCCGGGTTGTAGCGCGTGATGAGCAGATGCTCCTTGACGGGTTCCTTGCCGTCGATGGCGCGCTTGGTCTTGGAGGCGAGCATGCCCAGGATGCGGTCGGAGTCGCGCACCGAGGAGACTTCCGGGTTGGTCACGACCAGGGCCTCGTCGGCGAACTTCATCGCCAGCAGCGCGCCGCTTTCGATGCCGGCGGGCGAGTCGCAGATGATGTATTCGAAGCCCATGCCGGCCAGGTCGTTGAGCACCTTTTCCACGCCTTCTTCGGTCAGCGCGTCCTTGTCGCGCGTTTGCGAGGCGGCCAGGATGTAGAGGTTCTCCAGCTGCTTGTCCTTGATCAGCGCCTGGTTGAGGTTGGCCTCGCCCTGGATGACGTTGATCAGGTCGTAGACCACGCGGCGCTCGGCGCCCATGATCAGGTCCAGATTGCGCAGTCCCACGTCGAAATCGATCACTGCCGTTTTGTGCCCGCGCATGGCCAGGCCCGATGAGAAGCTGGCACTGGTGGTGGTTTTACCGACCCCGCCTTTTCCGGAAGTGACGACGATGATTTTGGCCATGGAATGCATCCTGTGAAAGTTACGGTTCTGGTCGCACCCGGCCCGGTGGCTGCGGGGCGGAGCGGGTCAAAGTGTGCGTATTCTGCCTTGGTGCGCGTGGCGCTTGGCGCCTGTCATGAGCTGGCGGTGTTTCAGAGTGTCATTGCTCAGCCTTTGCCCAGCGGCTCGATGAGCAGGCGCTCGCCATCGAGGCGCACCTGCGCCGGGCGGCCGGCGACTTCTGGCGGCAGGTCGTTTTCCGCAGTGCGGTAGATGCCGGCCACCGAAACCAGCTGCGCCTCCAGGCACAGGGTCAGGATGCGGGCATTGGGGTTGCCGCGCGCGCCGGCGATGGCGCGGCCGCGCAGCGGCGCATACACGTGCACATGGCCGTCGGCGATCACCTCGGCGCCGAAGTTCACGGCCGTCATGACGATCAGGTCCGCGCCCCGGGCATAGACCTGCTGGCCCGAGCGCAGGGGCTTGTCGATCAGCACCGTCTCGCTGGCGGGCGCCTCGCGCACCACCTCCACCTCGCGCACCACTTCACGGATTTCCACCGAGGGCGGTGCGGGCTCGGGGGCGGCGCGCTGCGGCGGGGCGTCGGGCGCCACGGATAGGCCGGCGGCGCGCGCAAACTCGATCTGCACCGCATTGCCGCCGCGCACCGCCACAGGCGTGGTCTTGAGGCTGCGCAATGTGCCCATCAGCCCGCGAAAGTCGATGGCGCCAGGGTCGTCGCGCACGGCGCTCAGGTCGATGATGACGGCATCGTTGTCGAAGAAATCCGGCTCGTCGGCAAAGCGCTCGGCCAGCGCCTTGCGGATGGCATAGGTGTCCGTGGATTTGAGCAGCAGCGCCACCACGGGCAGCGTGGCGCTTTTGAGTTCAAAAGGCACCTTGGCGCCGGCAGGCGCTGGGGCGGGGTTTTGGCTGGGCATCGGCGTCCATCCAGATAGAGAAGGGGCTGAGAACCTGTTCAAAATCTCTGCACGGCGGCGGGCCAGAGAGCGGCTTGGGGCGGTCTGCGGCGCCTGCAAGGGCTGCGCTTTGTGCCTTGCAGCCCATCCCAAACCACTTCTTGCCACTCGCGCCGAGATTGGGAACAGATTCTGAGAACAGGCTCTGACAAAGCCTGTGAGTTTAACTGCTGCGCACGGCGCTGCGATGCGTGCACAGACTGCCTGCCGGCGCGCCGGGCCAGGCGCCTTGCGGCGCGCGCCCGGGCCCCCGTGCGCGGCTTTTATAATCAGCGGTTTTTTCTGCGGGCAGGCCATGGGCTGCCCCGTGGCCTTTGCTGGATTTTTCGCCGCGCTGTTTTTATGCCGATCTACGCCTACCTGTGCAGCCAATGCGGCTTTCGCAAGGATGTCTTGCAAAAGCTCTCCGATGCGCCGCTGACGCAGTGCCCGCACTGCGGCGCCCAGGCCTTTGCCAAGCAGCTGTCCGCGCCGAGCTTTCAGCTCAAGGGCACGGGCTGGTACGCCACGGATTTCAAGAACAGCGGCAAGCCGCCCAGCCCGGCGCCCAGCAGTGGCGATGCCGCGCCCGCAGCAGCCCCGGCAGCCGATGCCGGCAGCAGTAGCCCGGACGCACCAGCCGCACCGGCTGCCGCCTGATTGGCGCTGTCTGTGGCGCTTTCTTTTTTTTGCACCAGAACAACCCCCGGCTGAAACCAGCCAGAAACGGACATTTTTTATGGCAATGCGCACCGAATACTGCGGCCTGGTCACCGAAGCCCTGACTGGCCAGACTGTGACCCTGTGCGGCTGGGTCAACCGCCGCCGCGATCATGGCGGCGTGATCTTCATCGACCTGCGCGACCGCGAAGGCTATGTGCAGGTGGTGTGCGACCCCGACCGCCCCGAGATGTTCGCCGCCGCCGAAACGGTGCGCAACGAGTTCTGCCTGCAAATCACCGGCCTGGTGCGCGCGCGCCCCGAAGGCACGAGCAACGACAACCTCAAAAGTGGCCGGGTTGAAGTGCTGTGCCATGAGCTCAAAGTGCTCAACCCCTCGGTCACGCCGCCGTTCCAGATGGACGACGACAGCCTGTCTGAAACCACGCGCCTGACGCACCGCGTGATGGATCTGCGCCGCCCTTACATGCAGAAAAACCTGATGCTGCGCTACCGCGTCAGCATGGCGGTGCGCCAGTTCCTGGATGCGCACGGCTTCATCGACATCGAAACGCCCATGCTGGGCAAGAGCACGCCCGAAGGCGCGCGCGACTACCTCGTGCCCAGCCGCGTGCACGACGGCCAGTTCTACGCCTTGCCCCAGTCGCCCCAGCTCTACAAGCAAATGCTGATGGTGGCCGGCTACGACCGCTATTACCAGATCACCAAGTGCTTCCGCGATGAAGACCTGCGCGCCGATCGCCAGCCCGAGTTCACGCAGATCGATATCGAAACGTCCTTCCTCACCGAGCAGGACATCCGTGCGCTGTTCCAGCGCATGATTTGCGAGGTGTTTGCCAAGACCATGGACGTGGATCTGGGCGAGTTCCCCGTCATGACCTTTGCCGAAGCCATGCGCCTGTACGGCTCGGACAAGCCCGATCTGCGCGTCAAGCTGGCTTTTACCGACCTCAAGGACGTGATGGCCGATGTGGAGTTCAAAGTCTTCTCCGGCCCGGCCACCATGCCCGGCGGGCGCGTCGTGGCGCTGCGCGTGCCCGGCGGCGGCGCCATGCCGCGCAGCGAGATCGACGCCTACACCGAGTTCGTCAAGATCTACGGCGCCAAGGGCCTGGCCTGGATCAAGGTCAACGACATCGCCAAGGGCCGCGACGGCCTGCAATCGCCCATCGTCAAGAACCTGCACGACAAGGCCATTGCCGAGCTGCTGGCGCGCACCGGTGCGCAGGATGGCGACCTGATCTTCTTTGGCGCGGACAAGGAAAAAATCGTCAACGACGCCATGGGCGCGCTGCGCGTGAAGATCGGCCACAGCGAATTCGGCAAGGCCAATGGCCTGTTCGAAGACCGCTGGGCACCGCTGTGGGTGGTGGACTTCCCCATGTTCGAGTACGACGAGGAAGACAAGCGCTGGGTGGCCATGCACCACCCCTTCACCAGCCCCAAGGACGGGCACGAGGAGTTGCTCAGCAGCGACCCCGGCCAGTGCGTGGCCAAGGCCTACGACATGGTGCTCAACGGCTGGGAGCTGGGCGGCGGCTCGGTGCGTATCCACCGCGCCGACGTGCAAAGCAAGGTCTTTGCCGCCCTCAACATCGGCGAGGAAGAAGCGCGCGCCAAGTTCGGCTACCTGCTCGATGCGCTGCAATACGGCGCGCCGCCGCACGGCGGCCTGGCCTTTGGCCTGGATCGCCTCATCACCCTGATGACGCGCGCCGAATCCATCCGCGACGTGATCGCCTTCCCCAAGACCCAGCGCGCCCAGGACTTGCTCACCCAGGCCCCCTCTGCGGTGGACGAAAAGCAATTGCGCGAGCTGCACATCCGCCTGCGCAACCCGCAGCCGCAGTGATGCGGCCCGAGCTCGCAGCTTCGGCCCAACGCTGACCGCGCCGCCTGTTTGCCATGCACTGCGAACCAGACAGCAAGCCGCCGCGCCTGATTGGCCTGAGCGGGGGCATCGGCAGCGGCAAAAGCACGGTGGCGGCTTTGTGGCAGGAGCTGTTTCACGTGCCCGTGGCCGATGCCGACGGCATTTCGCGCCAGTTGACGCAGCCCGGCGGCGCGGCCGTGGCCGCCATTGCACAGCACTTCGGCGCCGAATACGTCAGCGCCGATGGCGCCATGGACAGGGCCAGGATGCGCCAGCGCGTGTTTGCCGATGCGCAGGCCAAAAAGGCGCTGGAAGCCATCTTGCACCCCTTGATTTTTCAGGCCTTGCAGGAGCTGGTGCAGCAGGCGCGCGCGCGGCGGCAGACGGCCATCGTGCTGGACATCCCCTTGCTGGTGGAGTCCGCGCACTGGCGCCCGCGGCTCGATGCGGTGGTCATCGTCGATTGCAGCGCTGAGCTGCAATTGCAGCGCGTCATGCAGCGCTCGCAACTGCCGGCGCAAGAGGTGCAGCGCATTCTTGGCCAGCAGGCGCCGCGCCGCGCCAAGCTGGCCGCGGCCGATCTGGTGATTGCCAACGGCGACATCAGCCTGGCGCAACTGCGTGCACAGGCCCAGCGCGCCGGGGCCTTGCTGCAGCTTGAGCAGCGCCGGTAGCGCGCGCTTTTTTCTCTTCAAATCAGCAACACATGCAGGCCACATCACAGGCACTGGTAGCGGGCGGCGGCATTGCGGGCCTGAGCGCGGCCATCGTGCTGGCCGAGCAAGGCTTTGCCACTACCTTGATCGAGCAAACCCCGCAGTTCGTCGAAGTGGGCGCTGGCCTGCAAATCGGCCCCAATGCCTGGCGCTGCCTGCGCGCCTGGGGCTTGGAGCGTGATGTGCTGGCCGTCTCCAGCCTGCCCCATGCCATGGTGGCCAAAAACCTGCATACGGGCGCTGTTCTGGGCATGCTGCCCCTGGGTCTGACTGCGCAGCAGCGCTATGGCGCGCCGTATGCCACCGTGCTGCGGGCCGACCTGCTCCATTGTCTGGCGCAGCGCGCCAGGCAGACCGAGCGCCTGACGCTGCGCATGGCCGGGCAGGTGCAGGCCATTGACAGCCACGCCGCCGGGCAGGCGGTGTCCCTGCGCATCGCTGGCGCCGACGGCGTGACGCAGCAGCTGCAGGGCGAGCTGCTGTTGATTGCCGATGGCGCAGGCGGCCGATTGCGCCAGCAAACGGTGCTGGAGGCAGCGCAAGAGCCGCTGTCGCGCTCTGGTTACACCGCTTACCGGGGCATCATCCGGCAATCTGCGCTGCCGCAGTGCCTGAGAAGCCAGCAGGTGTGCGCCTGGCTGGGCAAGCACCTGCATGCCGTGGTCTATCCCTTGCGCGGCAGCGAATGGCTCAATGTGGTGTTGATCGCCAACGACGCGGCGCTGGCGCACAGCACCCGCCGCGGCAGTGCCGACATCCAGGCGGTGCTGGCCAGCATCGAGCGGCATGGGGCGCTGGCCAAGGAGCTCAAGGACACGATTTTGGCCATCGAGGCCCACGGCATGGACACGCTGGGCTACCGCTGGACGGAGTGGCCGCTGCGCATTCGCAAGCCCGTGCCCTCTGCGCGGGCCCTGGCAGCGGGGCGCATGGCCTTGCTGGGCGATGCCGCCCACCCCATGGTGCCCTTCCTGGCCCAGGGCGCGGCCATGGCGATCGAGGACGCCCAGCAACTGGGCCAATGCCTGCAGGGGCTGCAGGCCGATGCGCCGGCCCAGGCCATCCCTGCGGCGCTGGCCCAATGGGCCCGGCTGCGCGCCGCGCGCGTGGCCAAGGTGCAAAAACAGGCGCTGCGCAACGGCCGGATCTTCCACGCGCAAGGGCTGGTGCGCCATGGGCGCGATGCCGCCCTCAGGCTGATGGGTGCTTATCTGATGGACAAGCCCTGGCTGTTTGCCGGCGGGCCCGTGCCCAAATCAGAGCAGGCTTGAACAGCCGCTCAGCTCAACACCACGCTGGAGAGGCGGCGGCGGTAGCTGGCCACGGTGGGGTCTTCGGGCGGGATCTGCCCTTCGGCCACGGCCGGCTTGGGCGGCTCGATCAAGTCCAGGATGGCCACATAGGTCTTGCGCGCCAGGCCGTCGCTCCATTGGCGATCGCGCATCAGGATCTCCAGCAGCTCGTCCATGGCGGCCGTCCACTGGTTGTGCGCCAGCAGGATTTGCGCGCGCTGGTGGCGGGCCTCGAAGTTGCGCTTGTCGGCGGCAATGGCCGCGTCCAGCTCCTTGAGCCGGGCGTTGGCGTCGCCTGCGCGGTGCGCGGCGTCCAGGGCGTCCATCCAGGTCTTGAGCGCGCCATAGCGCTGTGAAGTGCCGGCCTGCGCGATGACCGGCGCAAAGGCCACCTTGGCCTCGTCCTCCAGGCCCATTTCCAGCAGCAGCTTGACGTAGTCAAAGCGTGCGGCCTCGTCCTCGGGCTTGTCCTGCACGGCCTGCTGCAGCTTGTCCAGGCGGGTCTGCAGGTCTTCTTCCACGGCCGGCTCGGCCGCCAGCTCCGCGCCCTCGTCCTCGATGGCTGGCGCGCCTTCGGGCAGGTGCTTGTCCAGGAAGGCGCGCACCTGCGCCTCGGGCAGGGCGCCCATGAAGCCATCGACCGGCTGGCCCTGCACCATCAGCACGCAGGTGGGGATGCTGCGCACGCCGAACATGCCGGCGAGCTGCTGCTGCTGGTCGGAGTCGATCTTGGCCAGCTTGAAGCGGCCCTGGTAGGCCGTCTCCAGCTTCTCCAGCACCGGCCCCAGCGAGCGGCAAGGGCCGCACCAGGGGGCCCAGAAGTCCACCAGCACGGGCGTGTGCATGGAGGCCTCGATGACCTCGGCCTCAAAGTTTTCGATCGTGACATCCATCATGCAAACCTCGTCGATTCAGAATCAGCGCGCGAGTGTAAGGGAAGGCCTTAGAGCGTGTTATGCACTTTTCATCCCCCGCGCTGACCCCAAAACCATGCACTCGCCGCGTTGGCCCGCTTGCCAAGGCAGCCAGCCTTGGCGGCGCGCACCGCCTTGCGATTACACGGTTTTGGGGTCAGCGCGGGGGGCCAAAAGTGCATAACACGCTCTAGAGTGGCAGCGCCTTGTGCATCTGCGTAGAATCGCGCGTTTCGTTTCATGGACACGACGGCATGACGCAGGCGCACATCCAGGTGGGCGTGGTCATGGGCTCCAGCAGCGACTGGGAGATCATGCAGCACGCGGTTTCGATTCTTCAAGAGTTCTCCATCGCGCACGAGGCGCGGGTGGTTTCGGCGCACCGCATGCCCGATGACATGTTCGCCTACGCCGAGGCGGCCGAGCAGCGCGGCCTGCAGGCCATCATCGCCGGCGCGGGCGGCGCGGCGCACCTGCCGGGCATGCTGGCGGCCAAGACCATCGTGCCCGTGCTGGGCGTGCCCGTGGCCAGTCGCCACCTGCAAGGGGTGGATTCGCTGCACAGCATTGTGCAAATGCCCAAGGGCGTGCCCGTGGCCACCTTTGCCATCGGCGCGGCCGGCGCGGCCAATGCGGCGCTGTTTGCCGTGGCCATGCTGGCGCGGCACAATCGGCCGCTGGCCCAGCAGTTGCAGCAGTGGCGCGCGGCCCAGACCGAGTTGGCGCGCGGCATGGCATTGCCGCCCGCCACCGCCTGATGGCCCCTGATGTTGCCGCGCTGGCCCAGGCTGGCGGCTCCAGCCGTCGCCGCCAGCACAGCCAGCACCACAGCCTGCGCATCGAATCGACCAACCCCACCAGAGAAAGCCTCTCTCATGCATGAGCCGCTGTCCATCCAGCCGCCGCTGTACGAACCCATTCTGCCTGGCGCCACCCTGGGGGTGATGGGCGCGGGCCAGCTCGGGCGCATGTTCGTGCATGCGGCCCAGGCCATGGGCTATGCCACGGTGGTGCTCGATCCGCAGCCGGGCAGCTCGGCCGGGCAGGCCAGTGAGCGGCAAATCGTCTGCGCCTATGACGATCCGCGCGGCCTGGCCGATCTGGCCAAGTCGGCGGCGGCCATCAGCACCGAGTTCGAGAACGTGCCCGCGCACGCCCTGACGGCCCTGGCCAAGCTCAACCGCGTCGTGCCGCCGGCCGTGGCCGTGGCCATCGCCCAGGACCGGGCGGCCGAGAAAATCCATTTCCAGCACCATGGCGTGCCGGTGGCGCCCTTTGCCGTCATCGATTCGCCGCAATCGCTGATTGCGGTCGCGCCCACGCTGTTTCCAGGCATTCTGAAAACGGCCCGCCTGGGCTACGACGGCAAGGGCCAGGTGGCCGTGGCCCATGCGCAGGATCTGGAGGCCGCCTGGCATGCGCTGGGCCGCGTGCCCTGTGTGCTGGAAAAGCGCCTGGAGCTCGATTACGAATGCTCGGTGATCCTGGCGCGCGGCTTCGACGGCGCCATGGTGCATCTGCCCGTGCAGCGCAACATCCATCACAGTGGCATTCTGGCCACCACACTGGTGCTGCCGGGCAACATCGACGCCGCCGTGCAGGACAAGGCCTTGCAGGCGGCGCAGGCCATTGCCGTGGCCACCGAATACGTGGGCGTGCTGTGCGTGGAGTTCTTCGTGCTCAAGGACGGCAGCGTCATCGCCAATGAAATGGCGCCGCGGCCGCACAACAGCGGGCACTACAGCATCGACGCCTGCGACGTGTCGCAGTTCGAGCTGCAGGTGCGCACCATGGCCGGCCTGCCGCTGACCATGCCGCAGCAGCACAGCCCGGCCATCATGCTCAATCTGCTGGGCGATCTGTGGTTCCCGGCTGGCGAGGAAGAGCCCGTCACGCCCGACTGGGCGGCCATCCTGGGCCTGCCCGGCGTGCACCTGCACCTGTACGGCAAGTCGCAGCCGCGCCCTGGGCGCAAGATGGGCCATGTCACCATCACGGCGCGGTCGGCGGAGGCCGCCTTGCACACCGCCGCCGAAGTGGCCGCGGCGCTGGGCCTGCCCGGCGATTTCAGCACCCAGGCGCGCGCGCCCAGCCGCCACCCCTTTCTTGCCGCGCGCAGCGCCTGAGCGCCGCCGCCCCTGCCCGCCATGATCTTGCCGCCCAGCGAATCCGCCATCGCCCAGGCCATTGCCGCGTTGCAGCAAGGCCAGTTGCTGGGCCTGCCGACCGAGACGGTGTACGGCCTGGCCGCCGATGCCTGCCAGGATCAGGCCGTGCAGCAGATTTTCTTGCGCAAGGGCCGCCCGGCGCAGCACCCGCTGATCGTGCACGTGGCCGATGCGGCAGCGGCCGAACACTTTGCCGCCACCATCCCGGACTTTGCCCGCGCGCTGATGGCCGCTTTCTGGCCCGGCCCGTTGACGCTGATCCTGCCGCGGCGCCCAGGCGTTGCCGAGCGCGCCGCAGGCGGTCACGCCACGATCGGCTTGCGCTGCCCGGCCCATCCGGTGGCGCGCCAGGTGCTGCAGCAAGGGCTGCGGGCCGAGCCGCCCATCCGCGGCCTGGCCGCGCCCAGCGCCAACCGCTTCGGGCGCGTCAGTCCGACCCAGGCCGGGCACGTCATTGAGGAGCTGGCCGGCGGCGCCCAGGGCGACTTGCTGGTGCTCGATGGCGGCGCCTGTGAGATCGGCATCGAGTCCTCCATCGTCGATTGCAGCCGTGGCCAGCCCGTGCTGCTGCGCCCCGGCCACGTGCAGGCGCAGGACATCGCCCGCGTCACCGGCCTGCCCGTGGCCCGCAGCGGCGCAGCGCACGATGCCCAGGAGGTGGGCGATGCGCCGCAGGCGCCGGGCACGCTCAGCGCCCATTACGCGCCCAATGCCACAGTGCGGCTGATGGATGCCAGCGCCATCCAGACGGCGCTGGGCATTCTGGGCGCGCAGGGTAAGCACATTGCTGTTTACGCGCGCACGCCCATGCACAGCCCATCGCGCGACATCGTGCTGCGGCGCATGCCGGCCACGCCGCAAGCGGCCGCGCAGGAGCTGTTCCAGGTGCTGCGCAGCCTGGACGCGCAGGGCGTGAAGCTCATCTGGATCGAGACCGTGCCCGATGAGCCGGCCTGGGATGGCGTGCGCGACCGGATCGAGCGCGCTGCGGCCAGCGCCAGCGGATAAACTAGCGCGCTGTTGTGCCTTCCTTCTTGGCCCCGTTGCGACGCCTTTGAAAAAGCGGCGGCCGCCCGACAGCAATGCGTGCGATGCGATTCGGCAATGCCGCGCTTCGTGCCTGGCAGGCGGTGTGCTTTTCAGGTCTGTTTTGTTGCGGGTCGAGGAGATTGGGCACAGGCTTTCGCCCGCCGGCCCACGCATGCCCGGGCCTGTGGGCCACCAGCGCGCCGCCCATGGCGATGCGCGCGGTGCCTGCGCCACAGCGCCCGGCGGCGATGCCGGCCCAACGCAACCGGAGAACACCACCATGGCATACCAATGGCGCCGCTGCCTCGCTCCGCTGGCAGCAGGCATTACCGCCGTCGCTTTGAGCGCCTGCGGCTCAAGCAGCACCGTCGAGTCGGCGCTCACCCCCAGCCGCATCATTGCGTTTGGTGATGGCCACAGCGACCTGGGCCAGAGGGGCTCGGGCTACACCGTCAATGGCACGGGCGGCATCGCCAACTGGAGCGAGCAGGTCGCGCGCGACTATGGCCTGAGCCTGAAGCCCTCGGCGCAAGGCGGCCTGTCCTTCGCGCAGGGCAATGCGCGCGTCAGCGCCAAGCCCGACGCCGCTGGCGAGGCCAGCACGCCAACGCTGGCCGAGCAGATCGACGCCTTCCTGGCCGCGCAGCAGTTCGGCCAGACCGATCTGGTGCTGGTCAGCGGCGGCACGGCAGACATCATCGTGCAGGCGCGCGCCGCGCTGGCTGGCCAAATCACGCGCGAGGCCGCCGCCCAGCAAGTGCGCCGCGCTGGCCAGGCCCTGACCGAGCAGGTGCAGCGCCTGCTGGCCAGCGGGGCGCAGCACGTGGCCGTCATCGGCAGCTACGACCTGGGCGCCTCGGTGTGGGCGCGCGACCTGCAGGAGCAGGCGTTTTTGCGCGATCTGACGCGCCAGTTCAACGAGGGCTTCAAGGTCTCCATGCACGCGCAGGGCTTTGGCAATCGCGCGCTGTATGTGGACTTCGAGTACTACCTCAACAACATCACGACGGGCCCGCAGTACTTTGGCATCGAGCACATCGACCGCCCGGTGTGCACCTCGGTCGATGCCGGCGCCGGCATCGGCATCGGCGCAGGCCAGGTCAACTCCGCGCTGTGCAACAGCACGACGCTGGTCTCGCCCCAGGTCGAGCGCTATGGCTTTGCCGACGCCATTTACCTGACGCCCACGGTGCACCAGCAGTTTGGCAGCTGGGCCTACGGGCGCATCCGCGAGCGCTGGTGAGCGCGCTTGGGCGCGCAGGCCATGGGCACAAGGCCGGATGCCGATGAAAAAGCCTGGGCCGCCGACAAGGCGCCCAGGCTTTTTGCGCAGCAGGGGGCGCACCTGACTTTTATTTGAGCCAGCCCTTGCGGCGGAAGTACAGCATGGGCAGGGCGGCGCTGGCAATCATCAGCCCCAGCGCGAAGGGGTAGCCGTATTTCCAGCTCAGCTCGGGCATGAACTGGAAGTTCATGCCGTAGATGCTGGCAATCAGCGTGGGCGGCAGCAGGGCCACGCTGGCCACCGAGAACAGCTTGATGATCTTGTTCTGGTTGATGTTGATGAAGCCGACGGTGGCATCCATCAGGAAGTTGATCTTGTCGAACAGAAAGGCCGTGTGGTTGTCCAGCGATTCGATGTCGCGCAGGATCTGGCGCGCATCCTCGAACTGCTCGGCGCTGAGGATTTTGCTGCGCATCAGAAAACTCACGGCGCGGCGCGTGTCCATCATGTTGCGGCGGATCTTGCCGTTCAAGTCCTCGTGGCGGGCGATGCTGCCCAGCACCTCGCCGGCCTGCTCGTCGTTGACCTCGCCCGAGAGAATGCGCTGGCTGGCCGCGTCCAGCTCGTCGTAAATCCACTCCAGCGAGTCGGCCGAATACTCCGCATCGGTGTCAAACAGATTCAGCAGCACCTCCTTGCAGTCCTCGATCAGGCCGGGGATGCGCCGCGCGCGCAGGCGAAAGAGGCGAAACACCGGCACATCGTCCTCGCGGATGGAGAACAGCACGTTGTGGCTGCGCAGCTCGGGGTTTTGCAAATTCATGATGAAGGCCACGCGCACGTAGCGCGGTGAGTCGTCATCGATGAGAAAGTCGCTGCGGATGTGCAGCTCGCCGTTGTCTTCCTCGTAAAAGCGCGCCGATTCCTCGATGTCGTCGTCCACCGCATCGTCCGGAATGTGCAAGGAAAAATGCTGCTTGATCCAGAGCTTTTCCTCCTGCGTGGGCGATTCCATGTCCACCCAGACGGGCTGGAACTGGGTCAGGTCATGCAGGGTTTCGATGTCCTTTTGCACCAGGCGGCCATTGACCAGGACGAAGACATTGAGCATCGGGGCGCTCCATTGCGGCGTGACGGGTTGCGGGAAGGGGCGAAGGTGGTGGCTGGGGTGGGGCTTTCAGAGCCTGTCCTCTCAAACTCAGCCCAGGAGCCGTTGCGCAACAGCGCGCGATTATGACATTGGCGGCAGGCGCGCGAGCTGGCGTTTTAGCCCGGCGCCTGCGCCTGCAGCAGTTGCATGGCGCCTTGCAGGTCGCGCCAGGCATCGCGCTTGGCGTGTGCGGCGCGCAGCAGGTAGGCGGGGCTGTAGCTGACCACCAATGCCGTGCCGCCGAATTGGTGCCGGGTTTTGCGCAGCGCCCCCAGCGGCAGCGATTGGCCCAACAGGTGCTGGGCGCTGCTCAGGCCCAGGGCCAGGATGACGGCCGGGCGCTGCTGCGCCAGCCAGGCCTGCAAGGACCAATCCTGATGCCCCTGGGGCTGCGGCTCGCCCGCAGGGCGCTGCGCCCAGCTGCACCACAGTCCCGGGCTGTGCGCCAGGCCCATGGCGCGCACCATGTTGTGCAGCAGCGTCAGCGCGGCATCGTGCTCGGGCCCGAGCGGGCGCAAGTCGTCCACGACCAGCAGGCAGTTGCAGCTGGCGTGGGCCGCCTGGCCGGCCTCAGGCGGGAACAGTGGTGCGGCAGGCGTGAGCACCGTGGCGCCGGGGGGGCCGGCGGCATGGGCTGTGGCCGGTGGCCGGGTTTGGGGCGCTGCGGCAGCCCGCGCAAGAGGGGGGCGGGCTGAGCGGGCGGGGGCGGGCGACACGCCATGAGGGGCGCTGGCCGGCACCGTGGGCCTACTGGGCGCGGGCGGCGCGGCCATGGCCGGCTCAGCAGCGGCTGCGGGCATGCCCTCAGGGCCGCGCAGCACGGCGTTTGCCGGGATGCGCTCTGTTGCGGGCGCATGCGTGGGCGGCCCGAGCCACCATGGATCTGCCCCCATGGCCTGCAGCATGGCGTGGCGTCGGGCATCCAGCCAGGGGGGGCTGGCGCTGTCGGGGCGGCTGGGCATGGCCAAGGGCAAAAAAGGGGGTGAACAGGGAGGCGAAAGACGGCGGCCGATTGTAAGAGCCCGTTCAAAGGTGCGGCGCTGCGACTCGCGCGCGGGGCAAAGTGCATAACACGCTCTAACCGCATTCGGCGGCAGGGGCTGGCGCCATGGCCAAGGATTTGCACATCACGATGGCGTGCTCGCGCCGCTGGCCGTCGAGCGGGTAATAGTGCTTGCGCACAGCGATGCTCTGGTAGCCCGCCGCCGCATAAACGGCCTGGGCGCGGGTGTTGCCTTGCCGCACTTCCAGCCACAGCTGGGCGGCGCGCTGGCGCAGGGCCCAGAGCTCCAGCGCCTGCAGCAGCAGGCGGCCCAAGCCCAGGCCGCGGCAGGCCGGGGCGACGGTGAGGTTGAGCAGGTGTGCCTCGTCCACCCCGGGCATGGCCACCAGATAGCCCAGCAGGCGCTGCTCTTGCCACAGGCAAGGCATGTAAAAGCCTGTGGCGATGGAGTCTGCGAAGTTGCCTCGGCTCCAGGGGTGGCTGTGGCTGGCCTGTTCGATGGGCAGCACGGTATCCAGATCGTCCGGGGCCATGGCGCGCCAGTGGCAGCCGGCCGCTGGAGTGGGGGTGGCCATGGGGTCTGCGCTGGCAGGGGGCATTACGGCTTGCGCTCCAGCACCAGCAGCGGATCCAGGCGCACATCGAACCAGTTCATGCCCCAGTGCAGATGCGGCCCGGTGGCGCGCCCGGTGGCGCCGACGGCGGCGATGACCTGCCCTTGTTCGACGCGCTGGCCGACCTGCACGTCGATGCGCGAGAGGTGCAGGAAATTGGAGCTGATGCCAAAGCCGTGGTCGATCAGCAGCGTGCCGCCGGTCAGGAACAGATTGGGGTTGGCAAAGGTGACGATGCCGCCAGCGGGCGCTTTGACCGGTGTGCCGGTGGGGGCGGCGATGTCCATGCCCGAGTGGCCGCTGCCACTGGGGATGCCGTTGTAGACGCGCGCGTTGCCAAAGCGCCCGCTGATGCGCCCCTTGACGGGCCAGATGAAGGGCTGGGCAAAATCGGCGCGATCGTCGTCGCGCTGGCGCGCGGCGGTGACCTGGGCCTGCTCGCGCTTGATGCGCTCGGCAAGTTCCCCTTTGGGGCTGGCCGTTTTGGGCGGCACCCCCTTGACGTATTCGGTGGGCCAGTCGCGCGCCGTGACCTGAACTGTGGCCGTCAGCTGGCGGCCATCGGGAGTGCGCACCTGCACAATCGCCGGGCCTGGCTCATTGCGGCCCACGCCGAACACGACCGTGCCATAGCTGGTGGTGCGCAGCACCCGGCCCCGGTATTGCACATGGCTGCCAGCGAGTACGCGGCCGATCACCATGGAGCCCTGCTGAACGCTGGCGGGAAAGCGCAGCGCCCCGGCGCCTGTGCCTGCGGGGGGTGTTTGTGCCAGCGTGGCGCCGCCCAGCAGTGGCATGGCCAGCAGCCAGGCAGTGAGCCAGCGGTGCGGGCGTGACGTGGCCGGCGCAGTCTTGCGCAGCTGGCGTGAGGTCGATATGGAGGGAGGGTGCATGGGTGGCATAGGCAGATGTCGGTAGGGGCACTATCCGGGATTGGCTGGCGGCAGCCAGTGTAGGCCCATCGCCTGCGCTGCGCGAGCTGAAAGCGCAGAACATGCCCATGTCGCCTGCCTGGCGAGCATGCCCGCAAATCTGCTGAAAAAACAACAGGATAAGAATAGTTAACGTTTGCTGGGGATTACCCTGGGGCAAACGTAACCACTTGTACGGAAATCCGATACACTGCACAGACCGATCTGCTCGCTGCTGCCGCATTTTCATTTTGAAACCCCACACCGTGTCGCTGACAAATGGCCACTGAAGACCTCACCAAAAAAGCCACTGCCGAACTGGTCGTGCCCAGCGTTGCAAGGGCGTTTCTGGTTGCCAAGCAGCTGACGCAGGAGCAGGTGGATACCACACTGCAGCGTGCCCGCAACGAAGGGCGTGACTTTCTCAGTGCACTGGTCGAAGGCAACGTTCTGTCAGCCACCCAGGCGGCAAAAACCATTTCGGATGTTTTTGCCGTGCCCTATATTGATCTGGGCGCCGTCGATGCCATGCGACTGCCGGCCGATCTGCTGGATTTGAAGCTGTGCCTGTCCTACAAAGTGATTGTGCTGGGCAAGCGCCAGAATCGGCTGATCGTCGCCAGCGCCGACCCCAGCAATCGCGATACGGCGGAAAAGCTCAAATTTGCCACCCAGGCCTCCATCGAATGGCTGGTGGCCGCGCACGACAAGGTCGCAGCCTTGCTCGATGAGCTGGCCAAGGCCAACGCACTGGATGGCCAATCTTCGGACTTCCAGTTCGATGAGCTCGATGGTGCTGTTGAAGAAGTGGCGGAAGACGGGGCGGGTGATGCTGCCAGTGACGCAGAGGACGCTCCTGTCGTACGGTTTCTGCACAAAATGATCATCGATGCCTACCGTCTGGGGGCTTCGGATCTGCATTTCGAGCCGTATGAATTCAATTACCGTGTGCGCTTTCGCATTGACGGCGAGCTGCGTGAATATGCTGCGCCGCCTGTTGCCATCAAGGAGCGCCTGGCATCGCGGATCAAGGTGATTTCACGGCTGGACATTGCAGAAAAGCGCATTCCGCAGGATGGCCGAACCAAAATGCGCATCGGTGGCAAATCCATCGATTTTCGTGTCAGTACCTTGCCCACACTGTTTGGCGAGAAAATCGTCATTCGTATTCTGGACTCCAGCAACGCCAAAATCGGCATCGATGCGCTGGGCTACGAGCCGATCGAAAAGGAGCGCCTGCTTACGGCCATCGAGCGGCCCTATGGCATGGTGCTGGTGACCGGGCCAACTGGCTCGGGTAAAACGGTGTCCCTGTACACCTGCCTGAACCTGTTGAACAAGCCAGGGGTGAATATCTCGACGGCGGAAGACCCCTCGGAAATCAACCTGCCTGGCGTGAATCAGGTCAACGTCAATGAAAAGGCTGGTTTGACGTTTGCGGCGGCCCTGAAATCGTTTTTGCGCCAAGATCCCGACATCATCATGGTCGGTGAGATTCGTGACCTGGAAACGGCGGACATCGCCATCAAGGCCGCCCAAACCGGGCACTTGGTCTTGTCCACGCTGCACACCAACGATGCCCCGACCACATTGACGCGCTTGCGCAACATGGGCATTGCCCCCTTCAATATCGCATCCAGCGTGATTCTGATCACTGCGCAGCGCCTGGCGCGTCGCCTGTGCAATCAGTGCAAGGAAGAGACCGATATCCCGGTGGATGCCTTGATTGATGCCGGTTTCAATTACGACGATCTCGACGGCTCCTGGGTGCCTTACAAGCCGGTGGGCTGCTCGGCGTGCAACAACGGCTACAAGGGGCGGGTGGGTATTTATCAGGTGATGCCCATCAGTGAGGAGATCCAGCGCATCATCCTCAACGACGGCTCTGCCATCGAAATTCAGGAGCAGGCAGAAAAAGAAGGCGTGCGCACACTGCGCCAGTCCGGGCTGCAAAAAGTCAAGCTGGGCGTGACTTCTCTGGAAGAAGTGCTGGCTGTGACCAATGAATAATTCTCTGCATAACAACGAGGGCTAGAAATCATGGCAACCACTACTGCGGCTGCAAGCAAAGGCAAAACCAAAAGCGCCACCAAGTCATTTCTTTATGAATGGGAAGGCAAGGATCGCAACGCCCGCGTAGTGCGTGGGGAAATGATGGCCGCGGGCGAGAACCAGGTGCGGGCCAGCCTGCGCCGCCAAGGGATTTTCGCGACCAAGATCAAGAAGCGCCGCATGAAATCCGGCAAAAAGATCAAGGGCCGTGATATTGCCGTCTTTACGCGCCAATTGGCCACCATGATGCGCGCTGGCGTGCCATTGCTGCAGTCGTTCGATATCGTGGCGCGAGGCAACCCCAACCCCAATGTCACCCGTTTGCTCAACAACATCAAGGCCGATGTGGAAAGCGGCAGTCCCTTGAGTGCGGCATTCCGAAAATACCCACTGTATTTTGATAATCTCTACTGCAACTTGGTTGAGGCGGGTGAGGCCGCAGGTATTCTGGAAGATCTGTTGGACCGCTTGGCCACCTACATGGAGAAGATTGAAGCCCTTAAGTCAAAGATCAAGTCAGCGCTGATGTATCCCATTGCAGTGCTGGTGGTTGCTGCGGTGGTGTTGACAGTGATCATGATTTGGGTGATCCCGGCCTTTAAGGAGGTGTTTTCTAGCTTTGGAGCAGATTTGCCAGCGCCTACCTTGATGGTCATGGGGATGAGTGACTTCATCGTGAAATGGTTTTGGCTAATTGCTATCGTCCTTGGAGCTGGGGGCTATTTCGCCTACCAGGCCTGGCGCCGCAATGAGAAAGTGCAGATATTCGTCGATCGCACTTTGCTGAAACTGCCGATTTTTGGTGAGTTGGTGAACATGTCCAGCATTGCGCGCTGGACGCGCACACTCTCCACCATGTTTGCGGCCGGGGTGCCGCTGGTGGAGTCGCTCGATGCTGTGGGCGGGGCATCGGGCAATTATGTGTACCGCAAGGCCACGGAAGAGATTCAAAAAGAGGTGGCCACCGGCACCAGCCTCACGGCGGCGATGACCAGCGCCAATGTGTTCCCATCCATGGTGCTGCAAATGACGGCCATTGGCGAGGAATCGGGTTCGCTGGATCACATGCTGTCCAAGGCGGCCGATTATTACGAGGCCGAGGTGGACGCCAAGGTGGAGGGTCTGTCCTCCTTGATGGAGCCCATCATCATCGTGGTGTTGGGTACATTGATTGGTGGCATTGTGGTGGCCATGTACTTGCCGATCTTCAAGCTGGGGCAGGTGGTTTGATGGCTTTGGATGCCTGGGCGGCGACGCTGATCTTTGCCCTCTCGGGTCTGCTCATCGGCAGCTTTCTCAATGTGGTGGTGTACCGGCTGCCTGTCATGCTGCAGCGAGCCTGGCGGCATGACAGCGTGGCTTTTCTGCGTGAGCAGGGGGTCGGGCTGCCCGATGATGCCGCTGGGGATACGACGCCATTCAATCTGGTGACGCCACGTTCGCGCTGCCGGGCCTGCGGGCACCCTGTTTCTGCGCTGGAAAATGTCCCGGTGCTCAGTTATCTGCTGCTGCGCGGGCGTTGCAGGGCGTGCAAAACGCCGATTGGCATGCGCTACCCCTTGGTGGAGCTGGCGACGGCGGCCGCGTTTGCGTTTTGCGGCCATCAGTGGGGCGTGAGCTGGACGGCTGCGGCCTGGGCGCTTTTCTGTGCGGTCTTGATTGCCCTGATTCTGATCGACTGGGACACGACCTTGCTGCCCGACTCCCTGACGCTGCCCTTGCTGTGGGCGGGGTTGATGGCCTCTTGGGCAGGGCTGATTGCCGTGCCGCTGCGCCAGTCGGTGCTCGGGGCGGCCGTGGGGTATTTGTCGCTTTGGTCGATCGCCATGCTGTTCAAGCTGGTGACCAAGAAAGAGGGGATGGGCCACGGCGACTTCAAGCTGCTGGCGGCCCTGGGCGCCTGGCTGGGGGCTGGGGCGGTGTTGCCCATTGTGTTGGCCTCGTCCTTGTTGGGGGCCGTGGTGGGCGTGGTGCTCAAATTGCGTCAAGGCCTGCGCGAAGGCGGCTATATCCCTTACGGCCCTTTCCTTGGTGGCGCGGGCTTATTGGTTTTGTGGTGTACGCCTGAGCGGGTGAATGGTTGGCTGAACGGGCTGATGGGTTTCTGAGAGGCGTCTTGCAGGCTCCGTAGCCTACAAAAAATGATGGCCTTGGGCGCCGCGTCTGTTGTGCCCAAGGCCATCGTTTTGGGGGCTGTGCCGGGTCACAGTTGCAGTGGCAGCTTCTGTGGGGGCGGCACACCGACCAGTCCTATTGCCCTATTGCCCTATTGCGGAGGGACTGGCCTTTGTGGGGGCATGGGTGCCGGCTGCGCCCCCGCTGCTGTCACCGTTGGTTGTTATTGGGCCGTGATGCCTGCCGACTTGACGATGCCGGCCCAAGTGGCGTAATCGTTTTGCACGCGCTTGGCAAAGGCGGCCGGGGCGCTGAAATCGGCCTTGGCCCCTTGCTGCAGGGCGCTTTGTGCAAAGGCGGGCTCGGAGACCACCTGTTCGATGCTGGCAGCCAGTTTGTCGATCACGGGCTGGGGCGTGCCCGCTGGCGCGAACACCCCAAACCAGGAGGAGGCGTTCACGCCTGGGTAGCCCGCCTCTGCCGTGGTGGGCGCATCGGGCAGGCTGGGCAGGCGTTCGCTGCCGGTGACGGCCAGCACGCGCAGGCGGCCCGATTGCACATGGGGCACGAAAGGCGGCGCCGTGCCAAAAGTCAGGTCCACCTGGCCGCCCAGCAGATCCTGCAGCGCCGGACCCGTGCCCTTGTAGGGCACATGCACCATCTGGATGCCGGCCTGCTGCTCCAATTGCACGCCGGTGACGTGCTGCAGCGAGCCATTGCCCGAGGAGGCGTAGTTGAGCTTGCCCGGGTTGGCCTTGGCATAGGCAATGAGCTCCTGCAGGTTCTTGACCGGCAGGTCGGCGCGCACCACGACGATTTGCGGCGCTGCCAGCACGCTGGTCACGGGGATGAAGTCGCTTTGCTGCCACTGCGGCGCGGCGGTCACGTGCGGGGTGATGACGTGAAAGCCCGAGTACTGCATCAGCAGCGTGTAGCCATCGGCTGCTGCGCGGCGCACCAGATTGGCGGCAATGGCGCCGCTGCCGCCGGCCTTGTTGTCTACCACGACAGACTGCCCCAATACCTGGCCCAGCGGCTGGGCCAGCATGCGGCCGGCCAGATCGGTGGTACCGCCGGGCGAGGCGGGCACCACCAGCGTGATGGCTTGTCGTGCTGGATAGTCCTGCGCCCAGGCCTGGCCCAGCGTGGCCAGGCCCAGTGCGGCGCCAGCCAGCAGCCAGCGGCTGGCAGATGTGGTTGTGCAAGAGATCATGCGGTGTCTCCTTGTGATGGTGGATAGGAAAAGTCGGGGCGCGGGGCGTGTGCCGCCCGGCGTGGTTGACGATGTTTTTATTGCACGATGCCTTTTTCCCGCAGCGCGGCGCACTGCTGGGGCGTCAGGCCCAGCTCGCGCAGCACGGCGTCGGTGTCGTCGCCCAGCCTGGGGGCGCTGTGGCGGATGCCGCCGGGCGTGGCCGAGAGCTTGGGCACGATGCCGGGCACCGTCAGCGTATAGCCATCGCGCGTGGTCTGCTCCAGCAGCATGCCGCGCGCCTGGTAGTGCGGGTCTTCGGCAATGTCGCGGGCGGTGTAGACCTTGCCGGCGGGCACCTGGGCGGCCTCCAGCGCCTGCAGGACCTCGGCCACACTGCGCGGCGCCGTCCAGGCGCCGATGGCGGCATCGATCTCGGCCACGCGCGCCACACGCCCGGCGTTGTGCGCCAGCGCCGCATCCTCGCCCAGATCGCTGCGGCCGATGGCCTGCATCAGGCGCTTGAAGATGCTGTCGCCATTGCCGGCCACCAGCACCCAGCCATCGCGGCAGGGGTAGGCGTTCGATGGCGCAATGCCGGGCAGCGCGCTGCCGGCGGCCTCGCGCACGGCGCCGAATGCGCTGTATTCGGGGATCAGGCTTTCCATGCAGTTGAACACGGCCTCGTGCAGCGCCACGTCGATGACCTGGCCCGGGCCGCCATGGACCTTGTGGTGGTAGAGCGCCAGCAGCACGCCAATGGTGCCGTGCAGCGCCGCCAGCGTATCGCCGATGGAGATGCCGCAGCGCACCGGCACGCGGCCGGGCTCGCCCGTGAGCTGGCGCAGCCCGCCCATGGATTCGCCGATCACGCCAAAGCCTGGCCGGTCGCGGTACGGCCCGCTTTGCCCGTAGCCGGAGATGCGCAAAATCACCAGCCCTGGGTTGAGCGCGTGCAGCTGCTCGGGCGACATTCCCCAGCCCTCCAGCGTGCCGGGGCGGAAGTTCTCGATCAGCACATCGGCCTCGGCAATCAGGCGGCGGGCGATGTCCTGCCCCTCGCGCTGGCGCAGATCCAGCGCCAGCGAACGCTTGTTGCGCGACTGCACCTGCCACCAGACGGAGGTGCCATCCTTGATCAAGCGCCAGTTGCGCAAGGGGTCGCCGCTGCCGGGCGGCTCGATCTTGATGACCTCGGCGCCAAAATCGCCCAGCGTCTTGCCACAAAACGGCCCGGCAATGAGCTGGCCCATCTCGACGACGCGCACGCCGTGCAAAACCCCGGGCGTGGCGGCGTTTTCGCTCTGCTTGCTTGCTTGCATGGTGTTGTTCTCTTTGATGCCTTGCCGCCCACTGCCGCATGCCATCGCTGCGTTGCGGGGGCAGGCCGTGCAAAGCGGCGCATTATCAAACATCTGCCAGGCGCCCAGGGGGGGCCGCGTGCTTGCCGCGCTGCCATCGCCAATGGCCATGGCAGGCATGCCCTGCCGCGCATGGAGGCGCCCTGCGCAAGGGCCTGCGTGTGGGGCGCTCATGGCCCCAGCCCCTCTGTGCCCGCTGCCCATTGCCCCAGTGTGCTGGCGCATACAATGGCGGGTTTTGGGCAGAGTGGGCTGTGCGCAGCCGCTGCTCGCGCACCTGGGCGATCGGGGCGCGGGCGCCGCGCCGGCCGCTCGTGGGCAAGCCACGGCGGCGGCGGGCCTGCCTTGCTGCCCCCATCCCGATCCGCAGTGCACGTGACGCGGCGGTTTTTGCCGCCTTTCTTTTGCTGTCGGTTGTGCGCCTTGCATTTTCGGCTGCGGCCCTGCATGTGGCTTGTCCGTCCAGGGCGCGGCCGGCCCGCCCCTGGCGCAGCGGGCGTGGCCATTGGCGCCCGCAGGTTTGTTTTTTTGGCTGTTTTTCTTTCGGAGTTTGTTGCCATGATTTCTGTTGCTTTTGCCCAAACGGCCCCTGCGGTGGCCCCTGCCGCAGGCGGTCAGTCCCTGCTGTCGGGCATCCTGCCTTTGGTGCTGATGTTCGTGGTGCTGTACTTCATCATGATCCGCCCGCAGATGAAGCGCCAAAAAGAGCACCGCGCCATGATCGACGCGCTGGCCAAGGGCGATGAGGTGACCACCGCCGGGGGCATCGTTGGCCGCGTCAGCCGCCTGAGCGATCAATGGATCCACCTGGAAGTGGCCCAGGGCGTGGAAATCCAGGTGCAGCGCTCGGCCGTGGGCCAAGTGCTGCCCAAGGGCACCTGGGACAAGAACGCCGCGTAAGAGCCTGCTCGCGCTCTTGGTGCGAGTGTGGGCAAGAAGCGGTTTGGGTGGCCGCAAGGCGTTTGATGCGCGGCGTCTTACAGGTGGCGCAGCCGGCCCCAATCCGCTTCATCACCGGCTGCGCAGAGATTTTGACCAAGCCCCTGGTGGCGACGACACACTGCGCTGGGCCCATGGGGCGCATGTTTTGCGCCCTGCAGCGACTGTGACTTGGATATAGGACGATCATGAACCGCTATCCCTTATGGAAATACGCAATCATGGCGATTGCGTTGGTCGTTGGGCTGCTCTACACGCTGCCCAATATTTTTGGCGAGGACTACGCCGTCCAGGTCGCTTCGCTGCGCGATGACGTGCCCATTGACGATGCGCTGCAGGCGCGCGTGCTCAACGTGCTGCAAAAGCAGCAGATCGAGCCCAAGAGCATGGAGCGCGACGCCCAGTCGCTGCGCGTGCGCCTGCATACGCAGGATGCGCAGGTGCCGGCGCGCGATGCCATCGCCGCAGCACTGGTGCCCGATGAGAACCAGCCGGACTACTCGGTGGCGCTGAACCTGCTCTCGCGCACCCCGGGCTGGCTGCAAGCCATCCATGCCAAGCCGATGTACCTGGGGCTGGATCTGCGCGGCGGGGTGCACTTCACCTTGCAGGTGGACATGGACGGGGCGCTGGTGCAGCGCAGCGAGGCCTTGCTCAGCGGCCTGCGCACGGCCTTGCGCGAACGCAACATCCGCCACGGCGGCCTGCGCCGTGATGGCCAGGCCATCGACATCACGCTGCGCAACCCGCAAGATGGCGAGCTGATCCGCAACGTCGTGGCCGACCATTTCCGTGATCTGACGCCCGATGCCGCGGCCTCCAGCGATGCCAAGCTGCGCCTGGTGTTCACGCCCGAGGCCGTCAAGCACATCCAGGAGCAGGCTCTCAAGCAGAACATCACCACGCTGCACAATCGCGTCAACGAGTTGGGCGTGGCCGAGCCGGTGATCCAGCAGGAGGGCAACAGCCGCATCGTCGTGCAGCTGCCGGGCGTACAGGACGTGGCCCAGGCCAAGCGCATGATTGGCCGCACGGCCACGCTGCAGGTGCGCATGGTGGACGAATCCACCGAAGGCCGCGCGGCCGAGAGCGGCAGAGGGCCCGTGCCGTTCGGCTCGGAAGTCTTCAACGATGCCGAAGGCCAGCGCGTCATCGTGCAGCGTCAGGTCGTGCTCACCGGCGAGAACCTCATCGATGCCCAGCCGGGCTTTGACACCCAGCGCGGCAACATGCCCGTGGTCAACCTGGAGTTCGACGGGCCCGGCGCGCGCATCTTCCGCGATGTCTCGCGCGAGAACGTGGGCAAGCGCATGGCCATCATCCTGTTCGAGCGTGGCCGGGGCACGGTCGTGACCGCGCCGGTGATCCGCCAGGAAATCGCAGGCGGCCGCGTGCAGATCTCCGGCTCCATGACCACGCGCGAGGCCAATGAAGTGGCCGTGCTGCTGCGCTCGGGCGCACTGGCCGCGCCGATGGAAATCATCGAGGAATACACCATCGGCCCCAGCCTGGGCCAGGAGAACATCGAGCGCGGCCAGCAAAGCGTGCTGTGGGGCATGCTGCTGATCGTGGCTTTCATGTGCGCCTATTACATGATGTTCGGCGTGTTCTCCTCGCTGTCGCTGGTGGTCAACGTGCTGCTGCTGCTGGCCGTGCTGTCCATGCTGCAGGCCACCTTGACGCTGCCGGGCATTGCCGCGATGGCGCTGGCGCTGGGCGTGGCGATCGACTCGAACGTGCTGATCAACGAGCGCATCCGCGAGGAGCTGCGCGCCGGCGCCTCGCCGCAGGCGGCCATCCACGCCGGCTATGAGCGCGCCTGGGCGACGATTCTGGACTCCAACGTCACCACACTGATTGCGGGCTTTGCGCTGCTGGCCTTCGGCCATGGCCCGGTGCGCGGCTTTGCCGTGGTGCATTGCATTGGCGTGCTCACCAGCATGTTCTCGGCGGTGTTCTTCTCGCGCGGCCTGGTCAACCTCTGGTATGGCCGGCGCAAGCGCCTGAAGTCCATCTCCATCGGCCAGGTCTGGCGGCCCGAGGCGGATGCCCCTGCAGCGTCTGCCACCAGTGCTGGCACGACGGCGCTGGCGTCATCGGCCCCCAAGCAACCTGAACAGCGCGTCTGAGGGAGAGCAGCATGGAATTTTTCAAGATCAAGCGAGACATCCCCTTCATGCGGCACGTGTTGGTGTTCAACATCGTGTCCATCGTGTTGTTCGTGCTCTCGGTGTTCTTTCTGGCCACCAAGGGCCTGAATCTGTCGGTTGAGTTCACCGGCGGCACCGTAATGCAGGTGCAATACCCGCAGGCGGCCGACCTGGAGCAGGTGCGCGCGCGCGTAGGCGGCATGGGCTACAGCGATGTGCAGGTGCAGAACATCGGCACGGCGCGCGATGTGCTCATCCGCCTGCCGGCGCGCGAGGGCGCCAGCGCCGACCAGCAAAGCGCGCAGGTGCTGGCCGAGCTGCAAAAGACCGAGCCGGGCGTGCAATTGCTGCGTAACGAGTTCGTCGGCCCGCAAATTGGCGACGAGCTCACGGAAAAGGGCCTGCTGGCGCTGCTGTTCGTGGCGCTGGGCATCACCATCTACCTGGCGCTGCGCTTCGAGTGGAAGTTCGGCCTGGCGGCCATCATCGCCAACTTGCACGACGTGGTCATCATCCTGGGCTTTTTCTCCTTCTTCCAGTGGGAGTTCTCGCTGGCGGTGCTGGCTGGCGTGCTGGCCGTCTTTGGCTATTCCGTCAACGAGGTGGTGGTGATCTTCGACCGGGTGCGGGAGATGTTCCGCAAGCACCGCAAGATGACGACGCAGCAGGTGCTGGACCACGCCATCACCAGCACCATGAGCCGCACGGTCATCACCCACGCCTCGACCGAGGCCATGGTGCTGTGCATGCTGTTCTTTGGCGGCCCCAGCCTGCATTATTTTGCGCTGGCGCTGACCATCGGCATCGTGTTTGGCGTGTACTCGTCGATCTTCGTTGGCTCGGGCCTGGTGCTGTGGATGGGCGTCAAGCGCGAGGACCTGATCAAGCCAGGCAAGAGCAGCGCCAACCCCAACGACCCCAACGCGGGCGCCGTGGTGTAAAGTCGCCACCACCCCGGCCCTGCTCAGGCAAGGTTTGCCCGAGGCCTTTGAACCGCTTCTGAGGGGCGCAGCGAGCAGGGCGGGGCTGCATTTGCGGGGCGGCGGCAGCTGTCTTTGAACATCCTGAGGGATCGCGGCATGGATACCCCCAATCCGAACGACTCCGAAACCCTGGCCAAAATGGCCAGGCAGCACTTCCTGCAAAGCCTGTGCACCAGCATCCCCGAGCTGGACCGGCTGGTGGTGCAGCGCTTCGAAGCCTTCAGCGACAGCGATTTCCGCGACCTGAACGCGCCCTCGGTGCCCATCCAGACCTGGTACCAGGACTATGTGCTGCAGCGGCGCAGCTGGGCCCAGGGCCTGCTGGACACCTGGCGCACGGCCTTTGTCGATCCCGTGCCGGTGAAAAAGCGCCGCTCGCTCGAAGGCCTGGCAGACATCGACGATCTGCAGCTCATCAGCGACGACGCCATCGAAGGCCTGATTGCCTCCTCGCGCATGAGCATGCAGGTGGCCGAGAAGGTGGATCCGGGCTTTACCGAACTGCGCAAGCGCCTGCTGCAGCTGGAGTACCAGCGCCTCGATCCCAACGACCCCGTGCAGCCGACGCAGGTGGCCGAGAACCTGGTCGATGCCTGGCGCCGCGCCGGCCTGCCCCAGGCCTGCTTTACCTGGGTCATGGAGGGCATCACCAAGGAATGGGCAGCCCTGCTGCTGCAGGCCTACAAAGCCAGCAACGTCTTTCTGGAAGAGCGGGGCATTGGCATCAAGCCCATCTCGGCCCCTGCGCCCTTGCAGGATGCAGCCGCCTCCAGAGGCCAGGGGCCGGCTGCGCCCCAGCCCGCGGCAGCGCAGGTGCCGGTGGCCATGCCCATGGTGCCAGGCGCCGTGATGGCCGGCGCGCCAGCCTATCAGCACATGGTGCCTGCAGGGGCCGTGGTGCATGCGCCAGCGGGGGCCATGCCGGTGGCAGGGACGGCGGCAGGGGCGGTGGCGACGCCCATGGGCGTGGTTGCTGGCGGTGCGGTGGCCGGCGGGGACGGCGCTGCTGCGCCTGGCCAGGTCGTGATGGGTGGCCCTGCCGTGGCCGCTGCGCAGGCCGTGGTCGCTGGCGAAGCCGTGCCGGCGGCGGAATTTTTGGCGCCGCAGATTCTCGTGCCCGGTGCACCGCTGCCTGTGGGGCCGGTGCTGCAGGCGCCGCAGGCGCGCTTTGGCCAACCGGCGCTGCAGCAGGTGCAGGCCTTGCAGCACGATGTGCTCACGCGCATGGCCTACGTCGTCGGCGATGCGGTGCAGGCCTCGCCGGGCGTGACCGCCAATGGCGATGTGCCCGAGACCCAGCCGACTGTGCTGACGCCGCGGCTGATGCAAGTCATGCAGGTGCAGCAGGCCCAGGTTGTCGAACAGCTCAAGGACGTGCAGGCGCAGACCGCATTCCAGAAGTCCTCGCCCGTGGCCAGCGCCCAGGTGGCGCAGCTGGCGCTGCAGCAGTCCCAGGTCATCAAGGAGGGGGCCGAGCAACCCAACGAAAAAGCCATCATCGAGCTGGTGGCCTTGATGTTCCAGAGTGTGCTGTCCGAAGACCGCGTGCCATCGGCCGTGCGCGTGCTGTTCGCCCGCCTGCAGGTGCCGGTGCTGCGCATTGCGTTGGCCGATCCGAGCTTCTTTACCGACATGGACCACACCGTGCGCCGCCTCATCGACCGCATGGGCAGTGCGGCCATGGGCTTTGACGGCGCCAACTTCCAGGGCAGTGCGCTGGAGCAGGAGCTGCGCCGCATCGTGCAGACCATCGAGCAGTACCCGGACATGGGCGTGAAAGTGTTCCAGCTGGCGCTGACCGAGTTCGAGCGCTTTTTGCAGAAATTCCTCTCCGAGAACCAACTGGCGGGCAAGGCCATGTCCGTGGCGCAGCAGGTGGAGGAGAAGGAAACCTTGCTGGTCAAGTTCACCATCGAGCTGCGCAAGATGCTGCAGGATCTGCCCATCCGTGAGGAAGCGCGCAGCTTTCTCTTCAAGACCTGGGCCGAGGTGCTGGCCGTCTGCGCCGTGCGCGAAGGCGTCAAAGGCCAGGAAACCCTGCGCTTCAAGCGCGCCGCGGCCTTGCTGATGTGGGCCTGCAGCGCCAAGTCCAGCAAGTCCGAACGCAGGCGCGTGGCACAGGCCCTGCCTGCGCTGCTGCAGCGGCTGCGCCAGGGCCTGGCCCTGGTGGGCGTGGTGGACATGGCGCAGCAGGCCATGATTGAGCAGGTCAATGCCTGGGTGCAGGAGGCCTTTCTGGCGCGCTCCAAACCCATTCCTGCCGATCAGCTCAAGCAGGTTTCGGCACGCCTGGAAAATCTGGAGAACTTCATTGGCCATGATGAAGTGGACGACATCCCCCTCAGCCGTGAGAACGTCGAGCTGATGCTGGGCGTGGAGCTGGCCGGTCTGATCGTGCTGGAAGAGCCCGCGCAGCCGCGGCCACTGAGCCCACAAGTGCTCGAATGGGCGCGCACGCGCACGGTGGGCGAGTCCTTCGACCTGATGACCCAGCGGGCGCCGGAGGCAGACCCCGTGGCCGTGCGCATGCAATACGTCTGGCACAGCAAGCAGCGGCATCTGCACGTGCTGTTGGCTGCCGATGGCCGCAGCTGTCTGCTGAAATTGCGCACGCTGGCGGCCTACTTCGATGCCGGCCTGCTGGTGCCCTTGGACCAAGAAGGGCTGATGCTGCGCGCCACCCGCGTGGCCTTGACTCAATACCAGCCGCCAGAAGAGCTTTTGACGGTGCATTCGCCCCTGCCGCCCAAGGCCATGCCACAGGCCGAGGCTGCGACTGATGCAAAGGCCGCAAAGGCCGTAGCCGGCCAGGACAGCCTGCTGGGCAGGCTGGAAGTGGATTTGCAGACCCACTTCAACGATGACGGCATGCCAGATGCCACGCGCGTCGTGCCGCTGGGCGGGCCTGCGGCGGGGCGGGGCCGGCCCGCCTGAAAGCAGGGCCTGCGCGGATCGCCGCGCCGAGTGCATTTGCGGCCTCTCCCGGGCAGCCTGCTGCGTTGCTTGCTCTTGCAATGGCTGGGGCCATGGCCGCCGGCGCGTGCCTTGCACCCCATCCCCCGATCCGCAGCGCTCACGGCAACACTGCGCTGGTGCGGACTTTCCCTAACTCATGGAAGCGTTCACTGTGTGAAAGCCCTAGTGGAATGTCAATTAATCGCAAAATAATTTAAAAAAATTGCAAACTATGGCCTCGCCACACTCCGTGGCTCCGCAGGTTGCAGTCCATGCCGCCTGCAGGGACAGGGTGCCGGTGCCGTAGTGGGCGCATCAGCAAAGAGGCTGCAATGGTTTGCAGGGCTTTGTTGCAAGATGCGATGGCTGCGGCGCTGGTCTTCAAGGAAGTGAGAGGCCCGCACACCAGGTGATGCGGGCGTTCAGAGTCTGGGAAAGCCTGTTCACGATCTCTGGCCCCATCGCGCCGAGATCTTGCACAGGCGCAGAGGAAAGGATGCGCTGTCATGTTGTATCTGGGAATTGATGTGGCCGATGCAGGGCTCGACTGCTGTGCCGTGCACCACCAGCCTGGTCAGCTCGAACAAAACCCCAAGGCGGTCAGTGGCCAAGTGCGTGGGGCAGATCACCTGCTGGGCTGGTTGCGCCAGAACTGGCCGGCCATGGCCTTCAACAAAATGCACGTCACCTTGTCTGGCGAGGCCAGGGGCAATGAGGCCGTGGAGTTGGCCTTGCGCGTCGTCGGGGTGCGCGTGGCCCGTGTCGATCAGCAAAAGGCTCGCCTGTTTGCCCGCACGGTGTTGGGCATCCGCTGCCAGCGCGAGCGCATCGACAGCCACGTGCTGGCGCTGTATGGCCTGCACACCCAGGCCTGGCGCGCCGCCCTGGCCACGCCTGTGCCGTTGGCCGCCTGAGTGCCTGCTCAAGCTCTTTGCACGGCTGGCAAGAAAGTGGATTTGGGCGCTCTGTGGCGCCCGCAAAGCCTCGCCATGGTTTTGCGGCCATGGCTGCGAGGTGTGCGCAGGGCAGGCGCCTTGCGGCCCATCTTCCAAACCGCTTCTTGCCCCCTCGCGCCGAGATTTTGAACAGGCTCTGTGAGCGCTTGTGCGCCCCGGGCCTGCGCCCGATCTGCAAGAGGCCGGCCGCGGCCTGCCCTGTGGCGCAGCGTGCTTACTTTGCCTTGGCCGCCTCGATCTGGATGATGATCTTCACGTCTTTGGCGGCGCCGTATTGGGTGGCGTAGTTCAGGCCCCAGCGGGTGCGGTCGATGCTCAGCTCGAAGTCGCCGCCGCAGGTCTCGCGGCCTTGCAGCATGCGGTTGGCGTAGCAGTTGAAGCGCTCGGCCTCGATGGTCACCGGGTGGGTCTGGCCCAGCAGCGTGAGCTGGCCGTGGATTTCGTTGATTTTGCCGTTGTCCTCGAAGACGAAACGCTCGCTGACAAAGCGCGCCGTGGCAAATTGCTCAGCGTTGAAGACATCGGCCGATTGCAGGTGCTTGTCAAAGCCGGGCGTGCCGGTGTTGATGGAGCGCATGTCGACACTGATGTCGGCCTGGCCGGTCTTGGCATCGCGGTCGAACTCGATGCTGCCCTGCACTTTGTCGAAACGCCCGCGGTTGGTGGAGGTGCCGTTGTGGTCGATCTCGAAAGTCACGAAGGTGTGATTGGGGTCGATGGTGTAGCTGGCCGCCTGTGCCGGCGCGGCCAGACACAGCAGGGCCGCGGCGCTGGCGGCGGCAAGCGTGAGGGAGCGTGAACGCATGGGGAAATCTCCTGTCGATGGGGGCGGGTAAAAATCCAGCGGCCCTTGCTTGCCTGCTTGCGCAGCACTGCGGGCCTGCTGGGCGTGTTCATTGGGCGGCATTCAGGCCTTCGATGGCCAGTTGAAACTGCACGCGCACCGGGTTGGCGACCACCGAGGTGTCGCTCCATTCGCCGGAGCCGACCTGGTAGGGCAGGCGCTCGATGGTGAAGCTGCCGCGGGCCATGGCGTGGCCGTTGGTCGCCTCCAGCCGCACGGGCACCTGCACGGGGTGGCTGATGTTCTTGATGGTCAGCGTGCCATGGGCCTGGTACTCGTTCTTGCCCGTGGCCTGGAGCTTGTCGAGGGCAAAGCGCGCCTTGGGGAAGGCTGCAGTGTCGAACCAGGCGGCTTTGCGCAGTTCCGCATCGGTCTGTGCGTCGCCCAGCGTGGCGCTGCCGGTGTCCACATCCAGGTGCAGGTCGCTGGCGGGCAGGTCGTCAAGCTTGAGGGCGATCTCGCCCTCAAAGGCCTTGAAGTGCCCGGTCACGGGCACGCCCAATTGCTCGAAAGTGAACTCGATGCGGCTGTGCTGGGCCAGCAGCTTCTGTTGCGCCCAGGCCGCAGGCGCCAGGCTGCAGCCCAGCGCGGCTGCGCTCAGCAGTGCAAGGGTTTTGGTCATGCAGGAACTCCTCTAGGAAAAAATGCCGGCTTTTGTGGCGGGCCGCGCGGCCTGGGCGGCGCAGCAGCGTTCAGGGGGCAGGCCGGCCCGGCCACATGCGCCGCAGCAGGCCATCGCGGTCGATGAAATGGTGCTTGCAGGCCGCCAGCACGTGCAGGCTGACCAGGCCGATCAGCGCAAATGCCGACCACTGGTGCCAGGGCTTGATGCGCTGGGCCAGCTGCGGGTCGGCGGCCACCCAGTCGGGCAGCGGCAGTTGGCCGAACAGCACGATGGGAAAGCCCGCCGCCGAGCTGTAGGCCCAGCCCAGCAGCGGCACGGCAAAGAACAGCAGGTACAGCGCGTGGTGCACGCCGTGGTGGGCCAGCCGCTGCCAGTGCGGCATGTGGCGCAGCATGGCCGGCGGCAGGGCTGGCGGCCGCCACAGCAGGCGTACCAGCAGGCGCAGGGCAGACAGCGCCAGAATCACCACGCCGGCCCATTTGTGCCAATTGATGAGCTTGAGCTTTTGCGGCGAAAAGGGCAGCTGCACCATGTACAGCCCAAGGCCGAATACGGCCACGATGGACAGGGCCAGCAGCCAGTGCAGCCAGATGGCCGGGCGGGCGTAATGGGTGGGGGCGGCAGCAGGCATGGTGGCGATTGAAGGCGCGGTGGGGGATGTGAGAGCAGGCGCTCAGGCACTGCCTGGTGGCAGCGCATCGCCGGTTGATTGGCGCTGTCGCGCAAAAGTTCCCGCCTGCCAGGGGCAGAATCTCAGCCCGCCTGGCTGTGCGGTTTGCGGGCCAGCAGCGTGGCAAAGCGCATGGCAATGGGCTGGCCGTTGGCGTCGTTTTTGTGCAAATGGCCCAGGTCTTCGTTGTACTTGAGCAGCTGCCAGTCGGCGTAGTGGGCGCGCAGCTCACCGGCGCGGAAGGTGAAGGGAAATGGCTGCGTGCAGGGGTAGTCGGCGCTGTCCATGGCGCAGACGATGAGGTGGTAGCCCCCAGGGGCCGTGGCGGCCTGCATCTGGGCCAGCAGCGCAGGCACGGCCTGCGGCTGCAGGAACATCAGCACCACGGTGCACAGCACGAGGTCGTACTGGCCTGCAGGGTCGATCAGCGGCTGGCTGGCGGCCTGGTTCAGATCGAGCTCTTGCCATTGCAATTGCGCCTGCAGGCCTTCTTGGCGGGCCAGCTCGGCCAGCTGCTGCAGCGCCTCGGTGTCGTGGTCCAGCGCCTGCACCTGCAGGCCTTGCAAAGCCAGGTACAGGCTGTTGCGTCCGCGGCCGCAGCCCACGTCCAGGGCGCGCGCCTGCGCGGGCAATTGCAGCTGCCCAAAGGCTTCGATCAGCTCCGAATGGGTGCGCGTGAGCCGGTGCTTTTTGGCGAAATAGTCCTCGCGCGTGCAGAGAAAGCGCAGCTGGCAGCGCACGTCGGCGCTGGCTGCGACGATGCGGTGCCATTGCTGCGGCGCAATCAGCGGCGGCTGCTGTTGTGGCGTGAAGGTGAAGCTCTGCAGCACCTGGCCGCTGGCGCTGGTCAGGGCAAAGTCCAGCGAGCCTTGCAGCACTTGCAGCTGCGCCCAGGTGCCCTCCTTGGTGTTGTGGTTGCGCATGAAGCCCGTGGGAATGGTGCTCTGCGTCCATTCGGGCATGGTCTTGTAGACGATCAGGTCTGGTGTCATGGCATGCAGTGCTGTTGTTGCGCAGGGCCGCTGCGCTCGTGTTGGGCTGTGGCATGCGCAGGCTGCAGGGCCTGGATGCCTGGGGATGAGTGGCTCTCAGGCCTGTTGCCTGCGCTCACCCCGCCAGGCCGAGCAGCCCAGCGCGATGAGGAAGAAGGCCCCCAGCAAAAGCACGATGGTAGGGGCAGGCGCGCTGTCGAGCAAGAAGCTCAGGTACACGCCCAGCAGCGCGGCGGCCACGGCGATGGCGCAGGCCAGCAGCAGCATGCGGCCAAAGGTGCGCACCAGCAGCAAGGCAGTGGCGCCCGGCGCGATCAGCAGCGCAATGGCCAGCACCAGCCCCACGGCCTTGAGGCTGGCCACCACGGCCAGCGAGACGGCCATCAGCAGGCTGTAGTGCAGCAGCGTGCAGCGCAGGCCCATGGTGTGCGCCTGCACCGGGTCGAAGGCGTGCAGCAGCAGGTCGCGCCATTTGAGTGCCATCCAGGCGCTGATGCCCAGCGCAATGGCGCCGGCCTGCCACAGATCGGCAGGCAGCACGCCCAGCGGGTCGCCAAAGAGGATGTGCTCCAGGTGCACGTTGCTGCGCACCCAGCCGTGCAGCAGCAGCCCCAGCGCGAACAGGCCGGAGAACACCACGCCCATGACCGTATCCTGCTTGATGCGGCTGTTGCGGTGCACGTAGCCCGTGGCGGCGGCGCAGAACAGCCCGGCGGCAAAGGCCCCGGCGGCCAGCGGCAGGCCCAGCAGGTAGGCCAGCACCACGCCCGGGAACACGGCATGGGCGATGGCATCGCCCAGCAGCGCCCAGCCCTTGACGACCAGCAGGCAGGACAGCAGCGCCGTGGGCACGGCGACGATGGCCGCGATCAGCAGCGCCTGGCGCATGAAGTCGAACTGCAGCGGTTGCAGCAACAGCTCCAGCGTCATGGCCGCCCCCCTTGCTGCGCGCCGGGCGGCGGGCGCTGCCTGCGCTGCCGGGCGGCCAGCAGGCCGTGCTTGGGTGCAAAGACGAAGGCCAGCAGAAACAGTGCCGTTTGCAGCAGCACGATGACCGCGCCGGTGGCGCCGTCGAGGAAATAACTGGCATAGGCCCCGGCCAGGCTGCTGCCGGCGCCCAGCGCCACGGCGATGGCGATGACGCGGCCGAAGCGGTCGCTGAGCAGGTAGGCCGTGGCGCCGGGGGTGACGATCAGTGCGATCACCAGCAGCGCCCCCACGGCCTGCATGGCGGCCACGCTGCTGGCGGCCAGCAGCGCGAAGAACAGCAGCTTGAGCGGCGCCGGGCGCAGGCCCACGCTGCGCGCGTGGCCCTCATCGAAGAACAGCAGCATCCAGTCCTTCCACTTGAGCAGCAGCACCAGCAGCGTGACGCCGCCAATGAGCAGGATCTGCACGGTATCGCCCCAGGTGATGGCCAGCACATTGCCCAGCGCAATGCTTTGCAAATCCACGCGGCTGGGCCAGAGCGAGATCATGAACAGCCCCAGGCCGAAGAACAGCGTGAAGACCAGGCCGATGACCACATCCTCCTTGAGGGCCGTGCGCTGGCGCAGCAGCACCATGGCGCCGGCGGCCAGCGCGCCGGAGAAGAACGCGCCCAGCGAGAACGGCAGGCCCAGCAGATAGGCGCCCGCCACGCCGGGCACGATGGCGTGCGAGAGCGCATCGCCGATCAGCGACCAGCCCTTGAGCATCAGAAAGCAGGACAAAAAGGCGCAGACCGCGCCAATCAGCGCCGTCACCAGCATGGCATTGCGCATGTAGGCGTAGCCAAAGGGCTCCAGCAGCAGCGGCAGCAGGCCGGCGGCGTCGCTCATGGCTGCGACTCCTGGGGCTGGGTCCGGCTGGCGCTGCCCGGCTGTGGCAGGCCGCGCACGCTGGTGCGGCCATCGACCAGCACCAGCGGGCGCTCGTCGTCGGTCATGATGCCGACGATGGCGCCGCTGCCGCCGCCGTGCGCCTGCGGCAGATCGAAGTGGCGCAGCAAGCCACCGAAGGCGCGCGCCAGGTTCTCGTGGGTGAAGACCTCGGCCGTCGGGCCCGAGGCCAGCACCGTGCCCTTGATGAGCACGGTGCGGTCGCAGAACTCGGGCACGCTGCCCAGGTTGTGCGTGGACACCAGCATCACCCGGCCTTCGCGCTGCAGCGTGCGCAGCAGCGCGATGATGGCCTCCTCGGTCTTGACGTCCACGCCGGTGAAGGGCTCGTCCAGCAAGATGACGCGCGCCTGCTGGGCCAGCGCCCGCGCCAGGAAGACGCGTTTTTTCTGCCCGCCCGAGAGCTCGCCGATCTGGCGCTTGCGCTGCGCCAGCAGGTCCACGCGCGAGAGCGCCTCGTGCACCGCAGCGTGATCGGCGGCGCTGGGGCGGCGCAAAAAGCCCATGTGGCCGTAGCGGCCCATCATCACCACGTCCTCGACCAGCACCGGGAAGTTCCAGTCCAGCTCCTCGCTTTGCGGCACGTAGGCGATCAGGTTGCGGCGCAGCGCCTGCTGCACCGGCATGCCCAGCACCCGTACCTGGCCTTGCACCGGGCGCAGAAAACCCATGATGGCCTTGAACAGCGTGGACTTGCCGCTGCCGTTGACGCCCACCAGCGCGGTGATGCTGCCGGTGGGTGTTTCGAAGCTGGCGTCGTGCAGCGCCGTGGTGCCATTGCGGTAGGTGATGCGCAGCCCATGCACGGCAATGCCGCTGCCATCGCTGCCGGGCGCGGCGGCCTGCGGCGCAGGCGCGGCCACGGCCGGTGGTGCGGCCTCGGCTACGGCCATGTTCTCGATGGCCTCGGTGGCGGGCAGGGGCTGGCGTTGGGCGCTCACGGTGTCAGGCCCTTGGCAATGGTTTCGCTGGTCACGCGCAGCAGGTCCAGGTAGGTGGGCACCGGGCCGTCGGCCTCGGTCAGCGAATCCACGTACAGCACGCCGCCGTAGTGGATGCCGGCCTCGCGCGCCACCTGCTGCGCCGGCGCCGGGGAAATCGTGCTCTCGCTGAAGATCGCCGGGATCTTGTGCTCGCGCACGGCGTCGATGACGCGGCGCACCTGCTGCGGCGTGCCTTGTTGGTCGGCGTTGATGGGCCATAGGTACAGCTCGCGCAGGCCGAAGTCGCGCGCCAGATAGCTGAACGCCCCCTCGCTGCTGACCAGCCAGCGGCGCTCCTGGGGCAGTTGCTCCAGCGTGCTGCGGATCGGTGCGATGGCCGCCTCGATGCGCTGCTTGTAGGCATTGGCATTGGCCGTGTAGGTGGCGGCATGGGCCGGGTCGTGCTGCACCAGCGCATCGCGGATGTTGTCCACATAGACCATGGCGGCCGCGGGCGACATCCAGGCGTGTGGGTTGGGCTTGCCGGCATACGGCCCCTGGGCGATGTCGATCGGCGTCACGCCCTTGGAGACGACGGCGCTGGGCACGCCATCGAGGCGCTGGTAGAAGCGCTCGAACCAGGACTCCAGGTTCAGCCCGTTCCACAGAATCAACTGCGCGCCCTGGGCCCGCACCAGATCGCCCGGCGTGGGCTGGTAGCCGTGGATTTCCGCGCCCGGCTTGGTGATGGACTCGACCGTGGCCGCATCGCCAGCCACATTGCGGGCCATGTCGGCAATGATGGTGAAGGTGGTGACAACCTTGAACTTCTTGTCAGGGGCCGCCGCCGGTTGCGATTGCGCCAGCGCGGCGCTGCTGGCGCACAGGCCACTGAGCAACAGCGCGGCCAGCAGCCAGGGCATGCGGCGCAGGCGCTGCAACAGGCTGGGCAAGCCCTGCAGGCCACGGATGAAGAAGGGGAAAACGAGGGATTCAGACATCGGCAGCTCTTGGAAAAAGAAATGGACAGACGCGCGCGACGGCGCCGTGTATGGCTGGCTTGTGGCTGGCTGTGGCACTGTATAGCCAGTGCTAATCCATTCTAATATAGCTGCCGCTATACCGCCTGGGGCTGCCATGCGGCATGGGCAGCGAGCGCATGCAGAGGCGGAGAAGCACAGCAGGCACAGCCCCAGGACACACAGCAGGCGCCCGTGCAATCGGCCCGCACTCAGGTGCTGGACCTGCAGGCCAGGCTTGAGCTCTTATTGCAAAGCGCTGAACTGCTGTGTGTGGCCGACCCGGTGCTTAAGCAGGCGCAGAAGTGGCTGGCCAGCAGGCAGTCCATGCTCATCCTCTGTGACATGCAGGGCAAGGTGCTGCGCGCCACCGGCGACAGCCGCTTGTGCAAACTGCACTGAGCGCCAAACAGAAAAACCTGGAAAATTATTTTTGAAAACAAATAGTTGTATCGATAACTGAAACGCAAATCTGGAAATACAATCGGTGTCCGAACGTATCCAGAATCTTTGGGGCGCAGACAAACCTTGCCTGCGCCCAGCCATTTTTCATGAGGAGATCAGCCATGCCTTCTGCCGAGAAATCAGAACCTACAGGGCAGCGGCCCATGCACTGGCACTGGGGCGCGGCCCTGGCCTTGCTGGGCGTGGCGGGTGCCGTGCATGCACAAACGCCGCCGCTGAGTATTGATGAAACCTTTCGCAATGCAACAGCGCCCGACTGGAGCCTGCTGGGGCCTGTTGGAGGCACTGCGTCTGACCCTGCCGTGCTGACGGCCGCACCTGGCGGCATAGATGCGCCCGGCGAAGGCTGGCTGCGCCTGACCAAGGCGGCTGCGGCACAAGCGGGAACGGCCTTGTACAAACAAGCATTCAGCTCCAGCAAGGGTGTGGATGTGAGCTTCCAGTACGCCACCTGGGGCACGAACAGTGGCCAGGGCGGGGACGGCTTCACCTTCTACCTGATCGACGGCGCAGAGGCCGACCCGGTGGTTGGCGCTCGCGGCGGCAGCCTGGGCTATTCCTGGGGGAATTACGGGGCCGGGGTCAAAAGCGGTTACGTCGGCATTGGCTTTGACGAATACGGCAACTTCTCCCATCCCACATTTGGGGTTTGCGAAGTGGGCCCGAATGTGACGGTATGCGATCGTCTTCAGCATCGGGTTGCGGTGCGCGGCTCCGGGCACCTGCGGGGCTTTGCGCCTGGCGATGTGCAGAACCAAACCACCGGCTTCAAGCTGCTGCACAACAAGATGCCGACGATGCCGCCACCCGATACGACGATCTTCACGGGCAGTCGCGATGGCGCCAAAAATGTGCGCATCGTCATCACACCGGGCCCGGAGGTCAAGCTGACGGTCATTCTCGAAGGCCAGACCATCGTCGATCAGCTGCCGCTGACGCAGGCCAATGGCGATCCTGTCGATGGCATGGCTGCTTTGCCAGCCACCTTCAAAATGGGCTTCAGCTCCAGCACCGGCGGCGCCATCAACCACCATGAAATCCGCAACCTGACGGTGCGCCAGGCGCAGCTGGAGGCAACGTCCGACAGCTACAGCACGCCCCATGGGCAAGCCCTGAACGTGGCCGCCGACGCCCCCAATGCCCTGGGCGCCAACGACTTGGGCATCCTGCCCGGGGCCGTGTACTCGCTGGAAGGCCAGGTCACCGGTGGCACAGCCACTGTCAATGGCGATGGCAGCTTCAGTTTCGAGCCTGCGGCCGACTTTGCTGGCGATGCCACTTTTACCTACAAAGTCTGCAACCAGCCAGCCACCAACCCGGCCAACTGCAAAACGGCTGTAGCGACCGTGGTGGTGGGCCCCAATGCACAGCCGGACGCAGCCACGACCACAGTGGGCCAGCCAGTCAATGGCAACCTGAAGGACAATGACACGGTGCCAGCGGGCGCGACCTACAAGCTCAAGACCGCCCCGAACGCGGCGCAGGGCACGGCCACGGTCAATCCCGATGGCACCTACACCTTCACGCCGGCGGCAGGCTTCTCGGGCGATGCCAGCTTCACCTACGAGGTGTGCTCTGGCCCCGGCGGTACCGATCCCTGTGCTGAAGCCACGGTGACCGTCAAGGTCAACCCCAAGGCCACGACCGACAGCTACAGCACGGCGCTGAACACCGAGCTGCCCGTCGATGCATCGCGCAACCTGGGCGCCAACGACGACAAGCCGAACAATGCCAAGTTCTCGCTGGTGATGCCGCCTGCGGCTGCGCAAGGCACGGCCACGGTCGAGCAGGATGGCACCTTCAGCTTCAAGCCTGCACAGGACTTCGTCGGTGACGCCACCTTCAGCTACAAGGTCTGCAACGAGGCAGGCACGCACTGCAGCGCAGACACGAGCGTGACGGTGAAAGTCAGCGCCACAGTGCCACAGGTGCAGGGCGACAGCGCCACAACCACGGTGGACCAGCCAGTCAATGGCAATCTGAAGGCCAACGACACAGTGCCAGCAGGCGCGACCTACAAGCTCAAGACCGCCCCGAACGCGGCGCAGGGCACGGCCATGGTCAATCCTGACGGAACGTACACCTTCACGCCCGCGCAGGGCTTCTCGGGCGATGCCAGCTTCACCTACGAGGTGTGCTCTGGCCCCGGCGGTACCGATCCCTGTGCTGAGGCCACAGTGACCGTCAAGGTCAACCCCAAGGCCACTGCCGACAGCTACAGCACGGCGCCGAACACTGAGCTGCCCGTCGATGCATCGCGCAACCTGGGCGCCAACGACGACAAGCCGAGCAACGCCAAGTTCTCGCTGGTGCCCGGCAGCGCCACGAACGGCACGGCCACGGTCAACCCGGATGGCACCTTCAGCTTTACGCCTGCGCAGGGTTTCGTCGGTGACGCCACCTTCAGCTACAAGGTCTGCAACGAGGCAGGCACGCATTGCAGCGCAGACACGAGCGTGACCATCAAGGTGTCAAGCACCCCAGCGGTTCAGCCGGACGAGTTCACGGGGGCTCCTGGTCAGCCGATCAAGGGCAATGTCGGTATCAACGATGTCGCGCCGCCCAATGCAGTGTTCTCGCTGGTGCCCGGCACGGAGCCTGATCCTGCAACCCAGGGCGCGCTGGAGTTCAAGGCCGATGGCAGCTTCACCTTCACGCCTGTGCAAGGCTTCACTGGCGCGGTGAGCTTCGACTACCAGATGTGCACCGGCCCAGGCGGCACAGCCCCCTGCCTGCGAGCCACGGTGCGCTTGAATGTACAGGCCCTGGTGTTGCCTTCGACTGTGCCTGTGCCGGCACTCAACCTCTGGTCGCTGCTGAGCCTGAGCGCACTGCTGGGTGTGTTTGGCCTGCGCCGCCGCCAGCGCCAGTGATGTGAACACCATCACACAGAAGGCCGCACCCGTAAGGTTGCGGCCTTTTTCTTTGTGTAGGCCCATGTTGTTGCATGCCATGCCTGGCTGAGAAATTTTGCCAAGCCCAGGCCTGGCAAGCATTTCTTTGGTTTTGCGTCACTGTATGATTTGCGCCCACTAAAAAATGTGGGCAAGACGGACCATTAAGGCCATCTGAAATTCCTCAATATTGCCCCACCCACGAGAAGTTGCCGCAGCCACCTTAATGGATGCGTTTGTTGATGCATTGACTCTCAAGTGGAGATGGAGCCATGAGTTTTTCCAGGGTTGACCACATGCCTTGCTTGGTCGAACACACGCTGGTGTGTGCGGCGGTGCTGGGTGCATTGGCCTGTTGTGCCGTTCCGGCTGCGGCCCAGTCTGCAGGGCAAAGCCTGCCAGCGCCAAGGGTGCGTCAGGCGGTTGTGGAAGATGTCCCGGCCGCAGCTCCCAAGGCTGAGGAGCTGCCTGCTGTCGAGATCACAGGCTCGTCGGCCGTGCCTCAGGCCGATACGCAGGCTTACGTACGCCCGCAGCGCGCCAGCGTGAGCCGCGCCGACATCGACGCCAAAGACACGCCCTTCACCATCGAGACGGTGGACATGCAGGCCAACCGCGAGCACGGCTACCAGGACCTGGGGCAAATGCTCGAAGGCGTCGCTGGCGTGGATGCCGGCTATGGCGCCTGGTACGACAGCATTCTTATCCGCGGCTTCGATGCCGACATGGGCGATATCTACCGCGACGGCATTCGCACCGGCGGCAATTTCCGCCGCAGCACCTCCAACGTCGAGCGCATCGAAATCCTC
Organism: Vandammella animalimorsus; assembly: GCF_002285265.1. Classification (GTDB taxonomy): domain Bacteria; phylum Pseudomonadota; class Gammaproteobacteria; order Burkholderiales; family Burkholderiaceae_C; genus Lampropedia. The sequence goes on along the minus strand of NZ_NSJB01000004.1, from coordinate 97,377 downwards.
AAAGGCCCGGCCTCGGTGCTGTATGGGCGCAGCCAAGGCGGCGGCGTCGTCAACATGGTCAGCAAGAAGGCCAGCTTTGACGCCCACAGCAGCGCCAGTCTGCGTGCCGGCAGTTGGGGCCGCCGCGGCGCGGCGTTGGATTTCAACCGTGTCATTGGCGAGCAACTGGCCGTGCGCCTGAATGCCGATTTTGACCGCGGCCATTCCTTCCGCCCCCTGATCAAGAACCGCAACAAGCTGCTCTCGCCCAGCGTGCTCTGGCGCTCGACCGACCGCCGCCTGCAATGGGAAGGGCAGTACACCTGGGAGAACCGCTGGTACGTTCCCGATCGCGGCCCAGTCAAGAACGAATACGACGCCATGGGGCTGCGCTTTAACTACGGCTTTGCCCGCCCTGGCGACTACATCGACAACACCATGCGCATGGCCAGCTCCAAGTTGCAATACCAGATGCTGCCCGACTGGCGTCTGGAATGGACCTTGGGCTGGCTCGCGCAACACCACGACTTCGACCACTTTTATCTGGGCAGCTACAACGCCGCCAGCGGTCTGTTCAACCCCAATTACTCCTGGGTGGACCAGACGCAGCGCACCCTCAGCAACAGCCTGGCGCTGCATGGCCAGTTCAAGACCGGGCCGCTGCGCCACCGCCTGATGCTCGGCTACGACTTCACCGATGAACGCAACGAAGGCGACTCGGGCGCGCTCTTGTTCAGCACACGCTTTGGCGTCAACCCGCACGATCGGGCCGGTTGGCCCGCCAACACACACCGCCTGGTGCCCGGCGGCGGGCACAGCCAGTACAGCTCGCGCGCGCATGCGCTGTTGTTCAATGACGTCATCGAGCTGACGCCTGCGCTCAAGCTCGCCCTGGGCGGGCGCTACGACCGCTACGACTACGGCTTCAGGCTCAGCCGCTATGGCGCGCACGACTTTGAAGGCTCCAGCTTCAGCCCCAGCGCCGGCCTGGTCTGGACGCCCCACCCCGATCACAACCTCTACGCCTCCTGGTCGCGCAGCTTCTCGCCGCTGGGCGGAAACGGTTACTTGCTCACCCTGCGCAGCAATCCCGCCAAACTCGACAGCGAGCCGCAATACAACAAGCAAATCGAAGTCGGCATCAAAAGCGAATGGCTGGACAGACGCTTGAGCAGCACCCTGGCGTTCTACCAGCTCAGCAAGCACAACATCCGCTACCAGCCCGATCCGGTCAATGACCCCGATCGCTACGAAGTCGCCGGCCTGCACCGCACGAGGGGCATCGATTTCAGTCTGACCGGGCAGATCAATGCGCATTGGCATGTACGAGCCTCCCTGGGCCTGATGTCGCCCAAGATCGTGCAAGACGCAGGCAACCCCAAACGCGAAGGCCGTTACCTCTCGGGCGCCAGCCGTCGTCAGGCCGGCCTGGCCGTGCGCTACGTAGCCCCTGCCAGCCAATGGTTTGCCGAGCTCAGCAGCGCGCACACAGGCAAGCGCTACCCCAACCCGCCAGCCAGCTATGACACGGCCATCGCCGGCTACACACGCTTTGACGCCCTGCTGGGTTGGCGCATTGCGCCGGACCTGCAAGCAGTCTTCGCCGTACAAAACCTGGCCGACAAGCAGTACTGGCGCAATTCCCACATGCCGGGCGAGCCGCGCTCGTTCATGGTGCGCGTGAACTATGAGTTCTGAGCAGCGCCTGCGCAAAGGCTTTGCGTGGCAGGCAATGAGGGCGATTGCTGCGGTCTGCGGCGCCCGCAAAGCCTCGTCATGGCTGTATAGCTGCGCCATGGCTGCCAGGCGCACGCAAGGTGGCGCCTTGCAGCCCATCCCAGAGCCACTTCTCGCTCACCCGCACTGAAGTTCCCAACAGGCTCTGAGGGTTGGGGCCATGGCATTGCTGTGTCAGTGTGGCGCTGGCGCTGCAGCGTGCGCCCCACAGCGCACCGGCCATAGCGGCAATGGTGTTTGGTGTCGCCTTGGCAGGCAACGGCAAAACGCGCCAGCGGCTCGAAAATCACGGCGCCTTCCATGCTCTGCGGATGGGGCGTGCGTGATTTCGTCTGAGTGGCGCGGGCCTGCGCCAGCTTTCGCCGACTCGCGCCGAGATGTTGCACAGGCGCTCAGTGCTGGTGGCCGTGCGCGCCATGGGCGTGGCGGTGCTGGATTTCCTCGGGTGTGGCAGGGCGGATGGCCAGGATGCGCACCACGAAGCGCACGTGTTGGCCAGCCAGCGGGTGGTTGCCGTCGAGCTGCACTTGCTGGCCCTTGATCTTGGCCACGCGCAGCAGCTGGGGCGCGCCATCGGGGCCGGGGCGCTGGACTTGGCCGCCGACTTTGGTGCCAGGCGCAAGCTCGGATTTGTCGATGGTGAGCACCAGGTTTTCGTCGCGCTGGCCAAAGCCGTCGCCAGGCGGCAGGTCGATGGTGGTGGCATGGCCCACGGCCTGGCCCTGCAGGGCCGCCTCGATCTTGGGCAGCAGGTTGTCGTAGCCGCCGTGCAGGTAGGCGACTTGCTCGGCCTTGGCCTGCATGGGCCGGCCTTTGGCATCGTCGATGCGGTAGCGGATGGTGACCACGGTGTTGGCTTCGACGCGGGGTGCGGTGGAGTGTTGGGACATGGGTTGCGCAGAGCGGAAAAACGGTGAAGTGAAGTGCCGATCGCAAGATGGCGCGCGGCTGCCCAGGGCTTGGGCGAGCGCCATTCTATGGAAGGCCGGGTGCGGCAAGCGCGCAAACGCGGCCTGGGCGCTGGCCGTGCAAGCCGCCGCGGCGCATCCACTCCGACCTGGGGCGAGCGCGGTGCGCGAGGGTTTGGAGGGCAGGCGGCGCAGAGATGGAAGAGCACAGACGCGCTGCTGGTGCGGGCAGTGCGGGCCGTGCGGGTGGCGCGCGCAAGGTCATGCCATCTTGCGCAACCTGCGCAGCAGGATGGGGGCCAGCAGCGTCAGCAAGGCCAGCGTGAGGAATGTGATGGACACCGGGGAGCCGACCAAAACCTTGAAATGCCCCTGCCCGGCGGCCAGCGCCGTGCGCAGCTGTGTTTCGGCCACTGGGGCCAGGATCATGCCGATGAGCAATGGCGCGATGGGAAAGCCATACACCCGCATGGCGTAGCTGAGCAGCCCCAGCGCGGCCATCAGCGCCATGTTGAATACCGAGCCTGAGATGCCCCAGATGCCCAGCATGGCAAACACCAGAATGCCTGCGTACAGCTGCGGCTTGGGAATCAGCAAGAGCCGCACCCACAGGCCCACCAGCGGCAGGTTGAGCACCAGCAGCATCAGGTTGCCGATGTAGAGCGAGGCGATCAGGCCCCAGACCAGATCGGGATTGCTGGAGAAGAGAAAGGGGCCGGGCTGCAGGCCATAGCCCTGGAATGCGGCCAGCAAAATGGCGGCCGTGGCCGAGGTGGGCAAGCCCAGCGTCAGCAGCGGCACGAGGACGCCGGCTGCGGCGGCATTGTTGGCGGCCTCGGGGCCGGCCACGCCCTCAATCGCCCCCTTGCCGAACTCTTCTGGCTTGGCCGCGAGTTTTTTCTCCAGCGTGTAGGAGAGCATGGTCGGGATCTCGGTGCCGCCGCCGGGAATGGCGCCCATGGGAAAGCCCAGCGCCGTGCCGCGCAGCCAGGGCTTCCATGAGCGGCGCCATTCCTGCCTGGTCATGAAGACCTGGCCCTGGATGGGGATGATGTGCTCGTCGCCTGCGCGGTAGCGGCTGGCCACGTACAGGATCTCGCCCACGGCGAATACGGACACCAGCACCACCGTCAGCTCCACGCCATCGAGCAGCTCGGCCATGCCCAGTGTCATGCGGGGCTGGCCGGTCATGGCATCGATGCCCACCAGCCCCAGCGCCAGCCCGATGAACAGGGACACGAAGCCCCGCACCCGCGATGCCCCCATGACCACCGCCACAGACGTGAAGGCAAGCACGGTGAGCGCAAAAAAATCCGCTGGCGTCAGCACGAAGGCCAGCTCCGCCACCACGGGCGCTGCAAAAGTCAGCGCCAGCGTGGCAATGGTGCCGGCCACGAACGAGCCGATGGCCGCGGTGGCCAGGGCGGCTGCGCCGCGGCCGGCCCGCGCCATCTTGTTGCCCTCCAGCGCCGTCATCATGGAGCCCGCCTCGCCAGGGGTGTTGATGAGGATGGAGGTGGTCGAGCCGCCATACATGGCGCCGTAGAACACGCCGGCAAACATGATGAAGGCCGCCACGGGCCCGACCGACACCGTCACCGGCAGCAGCAAGGCAATGGTCAGCGCCGGGCCAATGCCCGGCAGGATGCCAATGGCCGTGCCCAGGATCGAGCCCAGCAAGGCCCAGCCCAGATTGGCCGGCGTGAGCGCGATGGAAAAGCCGTGCAGCAGGTGTTGCAAGGTGTCCATGGCTTCAGCCCCTCTTGCTCATGAGGGGCAGAAAATCGCCCAGCTGCAGCCCCAGCGAGCCAAACAGCCACCAGCCTGCGCTGCCCAGCAGCAGGCCGATGAGCAAATCCATGCCCACGCGGCGCGAGCCCAGGGCCCGCGCCACCAGCATGAACGAGAGCATGGCCGTCAGCGGCAGCCCCAGGGGGCGAAGCAACAGCGCCGGCAGCGCAATGGCCACCAATGCCGTGACGAAGGCGCGCCGGTCCATGGGGCGGCTGGCGTCCACGTTTTCCGCATCGTCGGGCTCGAACGCCACGCCCTGGGCGACCTGCACCAGCAGCAGCACGCCCAGGATCAGCAAGCCGCCGCCCACGCCCATCAAGGCCATGCCCGGCCCGATGCTGGCGTACTGCGCCGTGGCTGGCAGCTGCGCTGCCGAATACAGGCAGACGCCGCCCAGCGCCAGCACCGCCAGGCCCAGCCACCACGGCCTGCTGTGGGTTGTTGTCATCGTCTCGTCTCCTGGAGGCTGTGCATTTGCTGAAGGCGCTCGCATTGAAGGGGCGATGCAGCCAGGCGGGGCCTGGCAGGCCCAAGCGTTGCGCGCTGCTGCCGCGCTGGGCTCATCGGGCCAGGCCTGCGTCCTTCAGGATTTGGTTGATGCGCAGTGTCTCGGCCTCGATGAAGCGGGCGAACTCATCGCCTGGCAGGAAGTAGGGCTCCCAGCCCTGGCGCTCCAGCACTGCCTGCCATTGGGGCGAGGCATTGAGCTTGGCAAAGCGCTCCACCCATTGCTGGTGGTTGGCCTGCGGCATCTCGGGCGCGCCCAGAATGCCGCGCCAGTTGGCGATTTCCACGTCGTAGCCCTGCTCCTTGAAGGTGGGGATGTCTGGCGCCGCTTTGATGCGCTCGGCCGTGGTGATGCCCAGAATGCGCACCCGGCCCGCCTGGGCAAACTGGCGAAATTCAGAAATGCCGGAAATCCCGCCCTTGAGCGTGCCGTTGACGATGCCCGTGACCGTATCCGCGCCGCCTGCCTGGGGGATGTAGTTGATGGCCGAGACCGGCACCTCGGCGCTTTGGGCCAGCAGGGCCAGGGCAATGTGATCGACGCCGCCGGCCGAGCCGCCGCCCACGGGCATGGCGCCCGGGTTGGCCTTGAACGCGGCGACGAACTCCTGCAGCGACTGGTAGGGGGAGTCGGCCTTGACGGCCAGCACCAGGTATTCGGCCGTCAGGCGGGCAATGGGCTTGAAGTTGGCCAGCTGCACCGGCGATTGGTTCAAGGTGATGGAGCCCACTGTGATGGCGCCAAACACCGCCATGGCATCGGGCTTGCCCTTTTGCGCGCGCTGGAACTCGGCCAGGCCAATGGTGCCGCCGGCGCCGCCGCGGTTGCTGAAGTTGACCGTGCCGGTATAGAAGCCGGCCTCCTTCATGGCCTGGAAGGACTGGCGGCCGGTCGCATCCCAGCCGCCGCCTGGGTTGGCGGGCAGCATGACGTTGACCTGCGCTTGCGCGGCGCCCAGGCACAGCACGGTGGCGGCCAAGGCCGCCTTGACGAAACGGCGAAATTGCATGTGGGTCTCCTGAATACCTTGTGGTTGAAAGCCTGTCTTGATACTCCTTGTTGAAAGCCCTGGCAATGGCTGACAGGCAGGGATTTCACCGATAGCCGTCGTAAGAAGTGGCGCAGGCGCTTTCTGCGACCTGCACGCTCAACAGGCTGCGGGCATAGGCATGGCCGGCGTAGTTGGCCGCGGCGATGATGCCGGGGGCCAGGCAGTCGCCGATGCGCTCGACGCTGGCGATGCCGTGCTCGGCCCAGCTGTGGCTGGCCGCTTGCAGGGCCTGCCACAGGCCGTGGTTGGGCAGGCGGGCGGTGACGGGCACCAGGCAGGCGCAGGCGATGGGCTGCAGGCGGCCGCTGTAGACGCAGGCCAGATCGAGCCGATCGCCCTGCCAGCCGGCCAGCTGGTGCAGCAAGGTGATGTGCACGCCCAGCTCCAGCAGGCGGCGGTGGATGCGCGGCTGCTCCAGCGTGTGCTCGCTCCAGGGCGCGACGATGGGCGCGGGGGTGACGAAGTGCACCTGCAGCCCGGCGCGCGCCAGCAGCTCGGCCAGCACGCTGGCCATGTAGTAGCGGTCGTCGTCGAACACGACGACGGGGCCTTGGGTCGGCGCGCCCTGGGCATGGTTGGCGGCCAGGGCGGCATGCACGGCGGCCGCGCCGCGCTCGAGCAGGGCATCGACGCCGACCACGCGCGCGGCGTTGGCGCCGCCCAGAAAGGGCAGGGGCTGGCGGTGCACGCGGCCCACGCCGTCGCAGCGCCAATGCGCGCCGGTGGCGATGGCGACGTGGGCCATGCCGAAGGCGAGCACGTCCTGCGCGCTCAATGGGCTGTCCAGGTACATCTGCACGTTGCTGGCCTGGCGCAGCTGGCCCAGGCGCCAGTCGCGCACGCGCGCCCAGGTGGCCAGGCCGGGCAGGCGCGCCTCCAGGCTGACGCGCCCGCCCCATTGCCGCGCGGCATCGGCGATGGTGACCTCGGCGCCGCGCTGGGCCAGGGCGCGCGCGGCCTCCAGCCCGGCCGGGCCGCCGCCGACGATGAGCACCGAGGCCGGGCGCGGCAGCGGGGCGATGATTTCCGGGTGCCAGCCTTTGCGCGCTTCTTCGCCGATGGTGGGGTTTTGCGTGCAGCGCATGGGGGCGGCGGTGTTGTCGCCTGCGGTGCAGATGTTGCAGCCGATGCATTCGCGGATGTCGTCGATGCGGCCTTGCTCGATTTTCTGCGGCAGGAAGGGGTCGGCAATGGAGGGGCGCGCTGCGCCCACCAGGTCGAGGATGCCGCTGCGGATGGCGCGCACCATGGCGTCGGGCGAGGTGTAGCGGCCCACGCCGACCACGGGTTTGCGCGTGAGGGATTTGACGAAGGCGATGTAGGGCTCTTGAAAGCCTTCTTGCGCAAAGCGCGCGGTCTGGCTGTCGTTGGCCCAGTTGGAGAGGTTCACGTCCCACAGGTCGGGCTCGTCGGCCAGCGCGGCGATGACGTCGCGGCCTTCGCCATCGTGGGTCAGGCCGTCCTGGCCCAGCAGCTCCTCAACGGCAAAGCGCACGGCCACGGCGCAGGCATCGCCCACGGCCTCGCGGGTGTCGGCCAGCACTTCGCGAAACAGGCGCAGGCGATTTTCGAAGCTGCCGCCGTATTCGTCGCTGCGCTGGTTGTAGCGTTTGAGCAGGAAGTGCTGCAGCAGCGTCATGTCGTGCCCGGCGTAGACGTAGACGATGTCAAAGCCGGCGCGCTTGGCGCGCAGCGCGGCGTCGCGGTGCCATTGGCGAAAGGCGCGGATGTCGCTCTTGTCCATGGCGCGCGCCTGCACCGGGTCTTCGGTGTCCACTAGCATGTCGGCCGGGCCATAGGGGGCGATGCGGCTGAGGCGGTTGGCGGTGTGGATGCCGTTGTGCGCCAGCTGGATGGCCGCCAGGCTGCCGTGGGCGTGAATGGCCTCGGTCAGCGCCTGCAGGCGGCCGATGTCGCGCTCGTCCCACAGGCGCTGCTGGTTGGAGGGGGAGATGTCCGAGGAGGGGTGGATCTCGGTCTCCTGCGTGCTCACCACGCCCCAGCCGCCCTCGGCCTTGATCTGGCGCAGGCCTTGCTCGGCCGCCGGGTAGCGGTGCCCCATGCCGCTGCAATGGGGCACCTGGTAGAAGCGGTTGCGGGTGGTGACGGGGCCGATGCGTACGGGCTCGAAAAGAATGTCGTAGCGGGGGTCTCGCATGGGGCAGGGGGGCGCTGTGTGGGGTGTTCTTGATTGTTCTTGGGTTGCCTCAGGCTGCGGGCTGCAGCCGGCGCTCCAGGCGCCGCAGCAGCAACACCAGCACCAGCGTGAGCAGCAGGTAGATGCCCGCCAGCAGCAGCAGCGGCTCGTAGGTCAGCAGCGTGTTCTGGCGCACCATGTTGATGACGCCATAGGCATCGACCACGGTGATGGTGGCCACCAGCGGGGTGGACTTGAGCTGCAGCACGGTCTCGCCGGCCAGCGTGGGCAGGCTGCGCTGGATGGCGCGCGGCAGCCAGATGCGGCGCCAGACCTGCCAGCGCGTCATGCCGCAGGCCCGGCCGGCCTCCAGCTCGCCTGGGGGCATGCCGGCAAAGGCGCCGCGCATGACCTCGCCCACGTAGGCGGCAAAGGAGATGGTCAGCGCAAACAGTCCGTAGGGCCAGGCCTGGCGCAGATAAGGCCATAGCGCCGAGCCGCGGATTTCCGGGATCAGCGGAAACAGCGAGCCCAGGCCGTAATAGACCAGCCACAGCTGCAGCAGCAGCGGCGTGCCGCGGATCATGGTGCAAAAGCTGCGCGCGGGCAGGCGCAGCCACCAAGGGCCGGCTGCCTGGGCAATGCCCAGCGGCAGCGCCAAGGCAAAGCCCAGCACCACGCTGCCGACCAGCATGGCCAGGCTTACGCCCACGCCGGCCAGCAGCGCCCGGGCGTACTGCGGCACCCAGGCCCATTGGCCTTGCCAGGCGATGGCCGCCAGCGCCAGCAGGGCCAGCGCGGCCAGGGCGCGCCGGTGCGGTTGCCAGAAGGCGGCGGCCTGGCGCTGGGCACTGCGTGCGGCGCGCTCAGCCACGCGCGGCCTCCGGGCGCTGGCCGCGGCGCGCGCGGCGCTCCAGCGCGGCAAAGAGCTGGTTGGACAGCAAGGTGATGGCCAGGTAGAGCAGCCCGGCGGCGCAGAAGAACAGCAGGTAGGCCTTGGTCGTGCCGGCGGCCTGGCGCGTGGCCAGGGTCAGCTCGGTGAAGCCGGCCACGGCCAGCAAGGCCGTGTCCTTGGTGGCGATCAGCCACAGATTGGCCAGGCCCGGGATGGCAAAGGGCAGCATGCCCGGCAGCGTGATGCGCCACAGCGCCTGGCGCGCGCTCATGCCAAAGGCCTGCGCGGCGTCGTGCTCGCCAGGCGCAATGGCCTGGATGGCGCCGCGGATGACCTCGGTGGCGTAGGCGCCTTGCACGATGGCGATGACGGCAATGCCGGCGACCAGGCCGCTGGCCTGCACGCGCCCCACGCCGGCCAGCGCCAGCACGCGGTTGAGCAGATCGGTGCCCAGGTAGTAGAGGATCAGGATGAGGATCAGCTCGGGCATGCCGCGCACGATGGTGGTGTAGACCTCGGCCAGATCGCGCGCCAGCGGCCCGCCGCGCAGCTTGGCCATGGCCCCGCCCACGCCCAGCAGCAGGCCCAGCGCATAGCCGCCGCCGGCGACGATCAGCGAATTGAGCAGGCCCTGCAGCAGCGCCTTGCCCCAGCCGGGCGGGGCATAGGCCAGCAGCCGCCAGTCAACGCCGGGCAGGAGCGCAGAGAGAAAATCCATCGCCGTGCGCCAGGGGGCTCATGGGCTCACTGCGGCTTACTGTCCGTAGACGTCGTAGCTGAAGTATTTCTGCGCGATGCGCTGGTATTCGCCGCTGTCGCGCAGCGACTTGATGGCGGCGTTGAGCTGCTCGCGCAGCGCATCCTGGCCCTTGCGCAGGCCAATGCCCACGCCCTGGCCGAGCACGCCGGGGTCGGGCTCGGGGTTGCCGCGCGCTTCGCAGCAGGCTTTGCCGCCCTCGCTCTTGAGGAAGGTCTGCATGGCGTCGGTGTCGCCCATGGTGGCGTCCACGCGGCCGGAGACCAGATCGCTGTTGGCCTCGTCCTGGTTCTGGTAAACCTTGACCGTGGCGCCAGCGGGCGCGAAGTGTTTTTGCGCGTAGGCGGCATGGATGGTGGCCACCTGCACGCCAATGGTCTTGCCTTTGAAGCTGGCCGGGCTCTTGTCCACCGGCGCCTCCTTGGCCGAGACGATCAGCGGCGGCACGTCGTAGTACTTGTTGGAAAAGTCGATCTGCTTGCGACGCTCTTCGGTGATGGACATCGAGGCCATGACCATGTCGATGTGGCCGCCGTTGAGCGAGGGGATCAGCCCGTCCCAGGCCACGGCCGTCACTTCGCAATCGAGCTTGGCGGCCTTGCACACGGCCTGGGCCAGATCGACCTCGAAGCCTTGCCACTGGCCCGAGGGCGAGGGGTAGTACATCGGCGGGTAGGGCTCGGCGGCCACGGCCACTTTCAGGGTCTTGGCAGCGGCGGCGCCAGGCAGGGCAAAGGCCAGGGCGCAGGCCAGCGAGGTCAGCAAGGGCTTCATCGGTGTTTCCTCCTCGTCGTGCGTGGGTCGGTGCGCAGGCCGCATGCCTGCCATGCGGCAGGTTCTTCTTTGCACAGGTTCTGACGTTGGGGCCCGCGCGCGTCTGGCGCAGTGTAGCCAGTTTCAACTGCGGCGGGCAGTCAGTAGAAACAGCGGGTAGTCACGCCCGTTACGGTGTGTCAGGCGGTGGATTTCTTCGAGCTGCACCTGCTCGAAACCGGCCTGCCGGGTCAGGGCCTGCAGGGCCTGGGGATCGAAGCCCAGGTGGTGCACGCCCTTGGCGGCGTTGTCGCCGTGGAAGCTGCCGTCCTCGGCGTACAGGTCCACCAGCGCGATGCGCCCGCCGGGCCGCAGGGCCTGGGCGCAGCCTTGCAGCAGCGCGGCGGTGTCGGGCACGTGGTGCAAGGCCATGCAGCTGACGATGGCGTCGTAGTGGCCGGCCGGCAGGCCCTGCAGGCCGGCTTGCTGCACGGTGTCGATGTTGCTCACATTTTTTTCACGCAGCACGGCCAGCATGTTGGCCGAATGATCCACGGCGGTGACCTGCGCCACGTGCGGCGCAATCGCCGTGGCCAGCAGGCCGGTGCCGGCGCCGAAGTCCAGCACCCACTCGTGCGGCGCAAAGGGCACTTGCTGCAGCAGGCGCTGCGCGACGGCGGCCAGCTGCTGGGACATGGGGCGCTGGTCCCAATCGCGGGCGCTGGCGTCGAAGTGGCTGCTGCTGTCGGGCTGGCTGTGTGGCTTGTTCATGCGCTGCCTGTGTGGTGCGGGGATGATGGGCCGGGGCGCAGATAGCGCTGCAGGTAGCGCCCGGTGTGGCTGGCCGGGTTGGCGGCGATCTGCTCGGGCGTGCCAGTGGCCACGACCTGGCCGCCGCCCTTGCCGCCCTCCGGGCCCATGTCGATGATCCAGTCGGCGGTCTTGATGACGTCCAGGTTGTGCTCGATGACCACGATGGTGTTGCCCGCATTGCGCAGCTGTTGCAGCACCTTGACCAGCAGCGCAATGTCGGCAAAGTGCAGCCCGGTGGTGGGCTCGTCCAGGATGTAGAGCGTGCGGCCGGTGTCGCGCTTGGACAGCTCCAGCGCCAGCTTGACGCGCTGGGCCTCGCCGCCCGAGAGCGTGGTGGCGCTCTGGCCCAGGCGGATGTAGGACAGGCCCACGTCCATCAACGTCTGCAGCTTGCGCGCGATGGCTGGCACGTCCTGGAAGAAGGCCAGCGCGTCCTCGACCGTCATGTCCAGGATGTCGGCGATGTTGCGGCCCTTCCAGAGCACCTCCAGGGTTTCGCGGTTGTAGCGCCGGCCGTGGCAGACGTCGCAGGGCACGTACACGTCGGGCAGGAAGTGCATCTCCACCTTCACCACGCCATCGCCCTGGCAGGCCTCGCAGCGCCCGCCGGCCACGTTGAAGGAAAAGCGCCCCGGGCCGTAGCCGCGCTCCTTGGCGGTGGGCACCTCGGCCAACAGCTCGCGCACCGGCGTCATCAGCCCGGTGTAGGTGGCCGGGTTGCTGCGCGGCGTGCGGCCAATGGGCGCCTGATCGACGTTGATGACCTTGTCCAGCAGCTCCAGGCCCAGCAGCTCCTCGTGCGCAGCCGGCTCGGTGTGGGCGCGGTGCAGGCGTTGGGCCACGGCGGCGTGCAGCGTGTCGTTGACCAGCGTGCTCTTGCCCGAGCCGGAGACGCCGGTGACGCAGGTCAGCAGGCCGATGGGGAAGTCCACCGAGACCTGGCGCAGGTTGTTGCCGCACGCGCCAATGATGCGCAGCGCCTGCCAGACGCTGGCATTCGCGTTGGCATTTGCGCTGGCATTTGCGCTGGCCCCATCGCCACCAGTGGGCGCGCCTGCCTGGGCCGGCGCATCGCCTTGGCCCTGCTGGCGCGCCCGCGCGCGCGGAAAGCCCTGGGCCGCATCCCCGGCCGGCGCGCTGGCGGCCGCCTGGCTGGCTGCATCAAGGGGCCGGGGCGGCGTGCGCTGCGCCGGCACCTCGATGCGCAGCCGCCCGCTGAGGTACTGGCCGGTCAGCGAGTGGGGGTGCGCGGCGATTTCCTCGAAGCGGCCCTGGGCCACGACCTGGCCGCCGTGCACGCCGGCGCCCGGCCCCAGGTCAATGATCTGGTCGGCCGCGCGCATCATGTCCTCGTCGTGCTCGACCACGATGACGCTGTTGCCGATGTCGCGCAGGTGCTGCAGCGTGGCGATCAGCCGATCATTGTCGCGCTGGTGCAGGCCGATGCTGGGCTCGTCGAGCACGTACATCACGCCCGTCAGGCCCGAGCCGATCTGGCTGGCCAGGCGGATGCGCTGGGCCTCGCCGCCGCTCAAGGTGTCGGCGCTGCGCTCCAGGCTCAGGTAGTTCAGGCCCACGTCGTTGAGAAAGCGCAGCCGCAGCGCGATCTCGCGCACCACCTTGGCGGCAATCTCGGCCTTGGCGCCCTGCAGCTGCAGCTGCTCGAACCATTGCTGTGCATCGGCCAGGGTGTCGCGGCCGATGTGGTGGATGGGGCGCGCCTGCGCGCCCTCGCCCAGCATCACGTGCAGCGCCTCGCGCCGCAGCCGCGCGCCGCCGCACTGCGCGCACAGCTGCGTGGTGCGGTATTTGGCCAGCTCCTCGCGCACCACGGTCGAATCGGTCTCGCGCCAGCGCCGCTCGATGTTGCGCAGCACGCCCTCGAAGGGGTGGCGGCGCAGCACCGGCTTGCCCTTGCCGGGGCCACTCTCGGCGATGTGGGTGAACTCGATCTCCTCCTGGCCCGAGCCGTACAGCACGATCTCGCGCAGGCGCTGGGGCAGCTGCTCGAACGGCGTGTTGTCGGCATCGAAGCCGTAGTGCGCGCCCAGGCTCTTGAGCAGGCCGAAGTAGTAGCCGTTGCGCCTGTCCCAGCCCTTGATGGCGCCCGCGCCCAGGCTCAGCGTCGGGAAGGCGACGATGCGCGCCGGGTCGAACAGCTCCTGCTGGCCCAGGCCATCGCAGGCCGGGCAGGCGCCCATGGGCGAGTTGAAGGAAAACAGCCTCGGCTCCAGCTCGGCCAGGGTGTAGTCGCACTGCGGGCAGGCGAACTTGGCGCTGAAGCCGTGCTCTGCGCCGCTGTCCATCTCCAGCGCGATGACGCGGCCGCTGGCGTTGGCTCCGCCCAGGGCCAGCGCGGCCTCGAAGCTCTCGGCCAGGCGCTGGCGCATGTCCGGGCGCACCTTCAGGCGATCGACCACCACGTCGATGTCGTGGCGGTCGTTTTTCTTCAGCTCGGGCAGCTCCTCGTCGGTGACGACCTGCCCATCGACGCGAAAGCGCACATAGCCGCGCGCCTGCATGGCCTCGAACAAATCGCTGAACTCGCCCTTGCGCCCGCGCGCCACCGGCGCCAGGATCATCAGCCGCGTGCCCTCGGGCAGGGCCAGCACGCCATCGACCATCTGGCTGATGGTCTGCGAGGCCAGCGCCACGCCGTGCTGCGGGCAATGCGGCGTGCCCGCGCGGGCGTACAGCAGGCGCAGGTAGTCGTTGATCTCGGTGACCGTGCCGACGGTGGAGCGCGGGTTGTGGCTGGTGGCCTTTTGCTCGATGCTGATGGCCGGCGAGAGGCCCTCGATCAAGTCCACGTCCGGCTTGTCCAGCCGGCCCAGGAACTGGCGCGCATAGGCCGAGAGGCTTTCCACATAGCGCCGCTGGCCCTCGGCATACAAGGTGTCGAAGGCCAGTGAGGACTTGCCCGAGCCGGACATGCCGGTGATCACCACCAGCTGATGGCGCGCAATGTCCAGGTCGATGTTCTTCAGATTGTGCGTGCGCGCACCACGGATGCTGATGACCCCCGCGCCAAGCCGCTGGCCCAGGTAGGCGCCCTGCGCGGCGCTGGCCGCATGGCCGTTATCGTGCGCCGCAGCAGGTGCAGCAGCCGCAGCGGGGGAAGGATCGGGGCGAGTGGGCTTCATCCAGGCCAGGGGCAAGAAAAATGCAACCCGCGATCATAGCAAGCTGCGGCTGGCCGGCCGTGGCGGCGCGCTGGAGTGCTGACATCTGCCTGCCGGCCGCTGCGCCTTTGTGAATCCAACGCCGGTATTCGCGCCCAGGGCTGGCGCGAACCTACCTGACGCCCAGGCCCTTCTTCAGCGCCTTGAGCATCAGCACCACCTGGTTGGATGCCAGCCGGTAGCTGCCGTTGAGCACGCGGCGCGCTTCGGCCTCATTGCCGCTCTGGGCCTGTGCCACCACTGTGGAGGCCTGCACGTGAAAGTATTTGTGCTGCGCCACCAGCACAGTGAACGCCGGATACTTGCCCAGCCTTTCGCGCCCGGGGCCATGCAGCCACTTGCCCAGGTCGCAGCGGCCGTCCTCGCAGATGACTTCTGGCCGCAGGTCTTCATCGGATTTGCCGTCGAGATAGTTGAGCAGGCGCAGCTTCCAGTTCTCGTGTGCGGCGATGGCGGTATCGATGTCGATTTCCGCCAGGATCTGGGCCGCCAGGCGCGAGTCCAGGCCCATCTCTTCCGCACCGGCGTCGGCATCGGGCTGGGCAGGGCGTTTTTTATCTGCCCGGTCGCCAGTGCCAAAAAAGCGGCTGAAAAATCCCATCTCAAACCTCCTGAAAGCCGTGTAGCCAGACGCCAGCCCCTTGCCTGAGCAGCGCCGCAGAAAAAGAACCTTGGATTGCGGGGGCGCAAGCCTATACTAAAAATTGGTTACAAAATCCCACGCGCGCCAATAAGCCTGTCGCCGTGAGGTAATCCGGATGATGTTAAGAGGTGCAGGCTGCGGCCTTGCCTGGGCCGGCTGGAGCAGCGTCAAGGGGTCGGGCAACCCCTTGCGCAGCCTTGGCGCAGGCCAATCAATGAGGCAGGCCGCCGTGCGTTGGCCGGGCCGCGATGCGTGCGGAGAAATCGTCGGCAGGCGCTTACCCAGCCAGCCGCGCCAGATCGGCCACGCGGTTCATGGCCTGGTGCAGCATCTTGAGCAGGCCCAGGCGGTTCAGGCGCAGGTCCATTTGCTCGGCGTTGACCATGACGCCGTCGAAGAAGGCGTCCACCGGCGCGCGCAGCTGGGCCAGGGTTTGCAGGCTGGCGGTGTAGTCGCCGGCCTGGAACTGGCGCTCGGCCTGGGGCAGCACTTGCTGCATGGCGGCGAACAGGGCTTGTTCGGCAGGCTCTTGCAGCAGCACGTCGCTCACATGCGCGTCCACCGCGCCTTCGGCCTCGGCTTTCTTGAGGATGTTGCCGATGCGCTTGTTGGCCGCGGCCAGCGCGGGGGCTTCGGGCAGCCTGGCGAAGGCGCGCACTGCCGCCAGGGCCTGGGGCATTTCGCCCCACATGGGGCGCGCGGCGATGACGGCATCGGCCTCTTGCGCGCTGGCACCCAGCTCGCGCAGGTAGCCAGCGATGCGCTCGTAGATGAAGGCCAGCAGCTGGGCGTTGCTTTTGGCGGCATCGGGCAGCAGGGGGCCGAAGGCCTGGGCGGCGCTGGCCACGGTGGCGGGCAGGTCCAGCGGCAGGCGTTTTTCGACCAGCATGCGGATCACGCCCAGCGCGTGGCGGCGCAGGGCAAACGGATCCTTATCGCCGGTGGGCAGGTTGCCGATGCCGAACATGCCGACCAGGGTTTCCAGCTTGTCGGCCAGGGCGACGACGGTGCCCACGTTGCCGCGCGGCAGCTCGTCGCCGGCGAAGCGGGGTTTGTAGTGGTCTTCGATGGCTTGGGCGATGTCTTCGCCCAGGCCGTCGTGGCGGGCGTAGTAGCCGCCCATGATGCCTTGCAGCTCGGGGAATTCGCCCACCATGTCGGTGAGCAGATCGGCCTTGGCCAGCATGGCGGCCTGGTCGGCGGCCTTGGCCAGCGCGGGGCCACCCAAATGCGGGCCCAGGTGTTCACCCAGGGTTTTGGCGATGGCGCGCACGCGCTGCACGCGATCGCCCTGGGTGCCCAGTTTGTTGTGGTAGACGACTTTGGCCAGGCCCTCGACGCGGCTTTCCAGCGGCTTTTTGCGGTCGGTGTCGAAGAAGAACTTGGCATCGGCCAGGCGCGGGCGCACCACGCGCTCGTTGCCGCCGGTGACGGCGCTGGCATCCTCGGGGCAGATGTTGCTGACCACGAGGAACTGGTGCGTGAGCCTGCCTTGCGCATCCAGCAGCGGAAAGTATTTCTGGTTGGCCTTCATGGTCAGGATCAGGCATTCCTGCGGCACGTCCAGAAATTCTTTTTCAAACTGGCAGGTGAGCACGTGGGGGCGCTCGACCAGCGCGGTGACTTCGTCGAGCAGGGCTTCGTCTTCGATGGGCTTCAGGCCCGCGCCCGCTTTTTGGGCGGCAGCCGCAAGCTGGGCGGCGATGTCGGTGCGGCGCTCGTCAAAGCTGGCGATGACGGCGCCTTTCTCGCGCAGCAGGCGGGCGTAGCTGTCGGCGTCGGGCAGTTCGATGGGGTCTTGCTGCGCCTCGAAGCGGTGGCCGTGGGTGGCGCGGCCGGCGGCCAGGCCCAGCGCGGTGACGGGCACGACGGCGCTGCCGTGCAGGGCCACCAGGCCGTGCGCGGGGCGCACGAATTGCACGCTGTCCCAGCCGGGCAGGGCGGTGCCGCTGTGCAGCTGGTAGGTCATGACCTTGGGGATGGGCAGCTTGGCAATGGCCTCGTGCAGCGCCTTTTGCAAGGCCACGTCCAGCGTGGCGCCGGTGGCCACGCTGTCGAAGAACAAGGCCTCGGCCTTGCCGTCCATGGCGCGCTGCAGTTGCGCCACGGCCTCGGGCCCGGCGCCGATGGCTTGCAGTTTTTTCAGCAGCGCGGGCGTGGGCTGGCCATTCGCATCCAGCCCCACGCTGACGGGCATGAGCTTGGTGCGCAGCGGCTTGTCGGCCGCCTTGGCCGCCACGTGCGTGATGTGCGCGGCCAGGCGGCGCGGGCTGGCGTAGGCGGTGACGCGCGAGTCGGCCGCCGTCAGGCCCAGGGCCTGGAGCTGCTCAAACAGCTGGCCGGCAAAGGCCTCGCCCAGCTTTTTCAGCGCCTTGGGCGGCAGTTCTTCGACAAAGAGTTCGACGAGGAGGTTGTGTGCGGTCATGAAGAAAAGGGGGACGGATGTTCAGAAGGCAATGGGCGGCAGGCCCAGCTTGCGGGCGGCTTTTTGCATGTCGGCGTCCAGCGTGGCCAGCGCCTGGCAGCCGCTGCGCGCGGCCACGGCCAGGTGCAGGGCGTCGGGGGCGCGAAGGCGGGCGCGGGCGTCGGCGCACAGCGTCGCGGCGGTGTCGAAGTCGGCGGGGGTGATGTCCACGCTCTGCGTGTCGGCCAGCACTTCCAGCCCCTGCGCGTAGGCCTTGCGCGCCGCAGCCGGGCTGAGCTGCCGCGCGCGTTGCTTGACGGACAGCGCGCTGCACAGCTCGGTGTGCAGCCAGGGCGAGCTGATCAGTGCGTCAGGCGTGCGTTCGTACCACTGCATGATGCGCTCGGACTCGGGCTCCTTGCACACCAGCGCCATGAGGATGCTGGTGTCCAGATACACCCGCTGCGGCGGCGTCATATCTCTTCATCCCGCATCTGGCGTACCACAGACGTGCCCATGGGCATCTTGCGGTGCGAGGCGCGCAACCTGGCCACCAGTTGAGCGCGGCTCTGCGGGGGCGGCTGCACGGGCTTGATGAGCAGCCCGCCCGTGGGCAGGCCGGTGATTTCCACCTTGGCGTTCTTGTCGCCGCCCAGATAGGCCAGCAGCTCGGCCGGGATGCGCAGGCCGGTGCTGTTGCCCCATTTGCTCAGCTGGGTTTGCATGGCGTGGCTGGTTGGCATGGCAGGCTCCCTGATGGTTTATACGTGACGGTCAATTGTATATACGTCAGAGGCCCTCGCCCAGCACGCGCTGGTAATGCAGCACGGTGGGGAAAGGGTCGTAGAAGTGGTGCAGCAAGGCCTTCCACTGCTGGTATTGGGGCGAGCCGCGAAAGCCTTCGGTGTGGTCTTGCAGGTTGCGCCAGCGCACGAGCAGCAGGTAGTGGTGCTCCTGCTCCAGGCAGCGCTGCAGCTCATGCCCCAGGTAGCCGGGCATGCCGGCGATGATGGCCTGCGCCTGGGCAAAGGCGGCCTCGAAGGCGGTGGCCTGGCCAGGGCGCACCTGGAGCATGGCGATTTCGCGCACGCCGTCTTGCGCCGGGGGCATCAGGCGGCCTTGATCTCGATCTGCTCCACCCACTCGCGCGGCGCCAGCGGAAAGCCCAGGCGCGCGCGGCTGTCGTAATAGCTTTGCGCCACAGCGCGCGCCAGGTTGCGGATGCGGCCGATGTAGGCAGCGCGCTCGGTCACGCTGATGGCCCCGCGCGCATCCAGCAGGTTGAAGGTGTGCGCGGCCTTGAGCACCTGCTCATAGGCGGGCAGCGCCAGCTGCTCGGCCATCAGGTGCTGGGCCTGTTTTTCGTGCGCGGCGAAGGCGGTGAACAGGAAGTCCGCGTCGCTGTGCTCGAAGTTGTAGGTGGACTGCTCCACCTCGTTTTGGTGGTACACGTCGCCGTAGGTCAGGCGCGTGCCGTCGGGCTGCTCGGTCCAGACCAGGTTGTAGACGTTGTCCACCCCTTGCAGGTACATGGCCAGGCGCTCCAGGCCGTAGGTGATCTCGCCGGTGGCGGGCTTGCAGTCGATGCCGCCGACCTGCTGGAAGTAGGTGAACTGCGTCACCTCCATGCCGTTGAGCCAGACCTCCCAGCCCAGGCCCCAGGCGCCCAGCGTGGGGTTTTCCCAGTCGTCTTCGACGAAGCGGATGTCGTTCTTCTTCAGGTCAAAACCCAGCGCCTGCAGGCTGCCCAGGTACAGGTCGAGGATGTTGGCCGGCGCGGGCTTCAAGACCACCTGGTACTGGTAGTAGTGCTGCAGGCGGTTGGGGTTGTCGCCATAGCGCCCGTCCTTGGGGCGGCGGCTGGGCTGCACGTAGGCGGCCTTCCACGGCTCGGGGCCGATGGCGCGCAGGAAGGTGGCGGTGTGGCTGGTGCCCGCGCCCACTTCCATGTCGTAGGGCTGCAGCAGGGCGCAGCCCTGGTCGGCCCAGTATTGCTGTAGTTTGAGGATGATTTGCTGGAAGCTGAGCATGGCGGGGGCGAAAAACGGGGGATGCAGTCAAGCGTGCGGCTGCACGCCAGGCGCAAGCCCTGGGCGCGAAGCCGCAAGCCCCTGGGGCAATGGCATCCGGCGGCCGTGGCGGCCAGGGCCTTGCCAGTGGCCAGAAAAACGCGCGATTTTACGCCGTTGGCGTCTGCGCAGAGACTTTGGGCAGGCGCTGGCGCGACCCATGCAATGCGTGGCCCACGCAATCCAAGGGCTTGGCTGTGCAAGGCCTTGGGCAAGCGGGGCCGGTGCTGCCAGGCCTGCATGGCCTTGGGCTGGAATGCGGCAAAATAGCGCCTTTTTTCCGCCGATCGCCCAGTTTTGCCTTGGCCCAGTGCATTTGCAATGGCGCCTGGGTATGCCCGGTTGCGTCCTGCATGCAGGTGCCGATGGGCCGGGCGCCGGCGAAGCTGCCTTGCGTCAAATCCCGCAAACCGGGCCGAGCGCCGCCGGCTGTGCAGGCGCAACCAGCGCCTGAGCAAAGGCTTTGGGGGCTGGCCGCTTGGGTAGCGGGTGCTGCGCTGCCGGGTGCGCGATGCCATCGCTGCGCACCCGGCGCTGCGGCATGAGACATGCCATGGATACCGACATCGCCTTATACGACTGGAGCCCCTTGCTGCATTTGCTGCTGGTGGGGGCTGCTGTGGCTGCCATGCCCTTGCTGTGGGTCTGGCGGCGCCACCGTGCGCGCGGCACGCGCGGCGTCATGTATGCGCTGACGCTGATGACGCTGGTGCTGACTTTTGACCTGGTGATGTTTGGCGCCTTCACCCGTTTGACCGACTCCGGCCTGGGCTGCCCGGACTGGCCTGGCTGCTACGGCCATGCCAGCCCGGTGGGGGCGCAGGCGCAGATCAGCGCGGCGCAGCAGGCGCAGCCCGATGGCCCGGTGACGCACAAGAAGGCCTGGATCGAGATGGTGCACCGCTATCTGGCCACCGGCGTGGGGGCCTTGATCGTGGTGCTGACGGCGCTGGCCTGGCGGTACTGGCTTCGCTGGGGCCGCCAGGCCAAGGACGCCCCGGCAGCGCAGCGGCTGGCCGATGGCCCGGATGCCGCCAGCGCCGATGGCGCGCCGCAGGCGCTGCGCAGCAAGCCGGTGCACCCCATCTGGCCCACGCTGACGCTGGCCTGGGTGTGCCTGCAAGGGGCGTTTGGCGCCTGGACGGTGACGATGAAGCTTTTCCCCGCCATCGTGACCTTGCATTTGCTGGGCGGCATGGTGCTGCTGGCGCTGCTGGGGCTGCAGGCGGCCTGGTGGCAGCAGCGCGTCACGGGCCGCCGGCGCGCGCCGGTGCGGCCTGGGCACATGCTGCTGGCGCTGCTGGTGTTTGCGGCGCTGTTCGTGCAGATCGCGCTGGGCGGCTGGGTGAGCACCAATTACGCGGTGCTGGCCTGCAGCACCTTCCCTGATTGCAACGGCGCCTGGTGGCCGCAGATGGATTTGCGCCAGGGCTTTACCATCTGGCGCGAGCTGGGCCACCAGGGCGATGGCGGGCTGATCACGTTCGAGGCATTGGTGGGCATCCACTACGTGCACCGCCTGTTTGCGCTGCTGCTGTTGGCGCTGGCGGGCTGGCTGGTGGCGGTGCTGTGGCGGCACAGCGCGCCATTGCGTCGCCTGGCCCAATGGCTGCTGGTGCTGCTGGTGCTGCAGTTGCTCACGGGCTTGTCCAACGTGCTGCTGGACTGGCCCTTGCTGGTGGCGGTGCTGCACACCGGTGGCGCCGGGGCGCTGGTCATGGTGCTGACGCGGGTGCTGGCCAGCATGAAGATGGCGGCGGTGTGCGGGACGACGCCGCTTTTCACCGAATCCAACCTGGCCCGCCAGGTCGATACGCGCCGCAAGAAAAGGGGGCAGGCATGAATGGAGCCGCTTTGCCGCTGCCACAGCGCTCGCGCTGGTCGCAATTTTGGGTGCTGACCAAGCCGCGCGTGGTGCAGCTGATCGTGTTTTGCGCCCTGATCGGCATGCTGCTGGCCATCCCCGCCGTGCCCGATGGGGCGCAGATGCTGCGCATCGTGCTGGCCGGCCTGGGCATTTGGATGGTGGCCTCGGCCGCTGCGGCCTTCAACTGCCTGGTGGAGAAAACCATCGACGCGCGCATGAAGCGCACCGCCTGGCGGCCCACGGCGCGCGGCGAGCTGCCCGATTGGCAGGCGCTGGTGTTCTCCGCGCTGCTGTGCACGGCCGGCAGCGCGCTGCTGTGGGTGACGGTCAACACCTTGACGATGTGGCTGACGCTGGCGACCTTTGTGGGCTATGCGGTGATCTACACCGTCGTGCTCAAGCCCATGACGCCGCAGAACATCGTCATTGGCGGCGCATCCGGCGCCATGCCGCCGGTGCTGGGCTGGGCGGCCATGCGCGGCGAGGTTGGAGCCGAGGCCCTGGTGCTGTTTCTCATCATCTTTTTGTGGACGCCGCCGCACTTCTGGGCCTTGTCGCTGTACCGCATCGAGGACTACCGCCAATCGGGCCTGCCGATGATGCCCATCGTGCACGGCCCGCGCCACACGGCCATGCAGGCCTTTTTCTACACCCTGGTGCTGTTTGCCGCCTGCATGCTGCCGGTGGCCTTGGGCATGAGCGGCCTGTTCTATGCCGCTGTGGCGGCCGTGCTTTGCGCAGTGTTCTGCGTTTATGGCTGGTATCTGTGGCGCGATTATTCGGACGCGCTGGCGCGGCGCATGTTCCGCTGGTCCCTGTGGCACTTGAGCGGCGTGTTTGCTGCATTGCTCATCGACCATTACCTGAGAATTGGAGGTCTCCTATGACGGCGTGCAAGCCTGTGCGCGCACTGCGTTCGCGGCTGCTGGCGGCTGCGCTGGCCGGTGCGGCCATGCTGGGGCTGGCCGGCTGTACCGGCAGCGAGCCAGCGGCCAAGTTCCACGCGCTGGATATCAGCGGCGTGGACTATGCCAAGGGCTTTTCCATGCCCGATGCCCATGGCCAGCAGCGCAGCCTGGCCGATTTCGCCGGCAAGGTGGTGTTCGTCTACTTCGGCTTTGCGCAATGCCCGGACATTTGCCCCACGACCATGCTGGAGATGGCCGAGGTCAAGAAGCTGCTGGGTGAGGATGGCGACAAGCTGCAAATCGTCTTCGTCACGGTCGACCCCGAGCGCGACACCCCTGAGGTGATGCGCGCCTACATGGAAAGCTTCGACCCGCAGGCCGTGGCGCTGGTGGGCAATGCCGAGCAAATCGCCGCCATGGCGCGCGACTTCAAGGTCTTTTACGAGAAAAAGCCCGGCAGCACGCCCGATACCTACACCATCGACCACTCGGCCTCCGGCTACATGTACGACCCGCAGGGCCGCCTGCGCCTGTACGTGCGCTATGGCACGCCGGTGGATCAGATTGCCGCCGACGTGCGCCAACTGCTGCAGGGGCGTTGAACACATAAGGCCTGCACGCATCCAGCGCGCCTGCACAGCAACCTCCAGCGGCGCAATGTGCGCTGCACTGCAAGCATCGCTCAGGCAGCTGTGGCGCCTGCGCGCCGTGGCAGGCGCGGCAGCTTCAGCCTGAAATCTGAATGTCCTGCTCGCGGATGATGGCGCCCAGCGCCTGGGTGTCGGCGGCGATGCGCTGGCGCAGCGCGGCGACGCTGGTGTCCTGCACCACCCAGCCCTGGGCCAGCAGCTTTTGCCGCACCTCGGGCAGGGCCAGCGCCTTGCCCACGGCCTCGCGCAGCTGCGCCTGGATGGCCTCGGGCATGTGCGCCGGTGCGGCCACGGCATTCCAGACCTCCAGATCCAGCCCCTGCACGCCCAGCTCCTGCAGGCTGGGCAGCTCGCCGGTCAGCGGGCTGCGCGCGGCGCTGGTGATGCCGATCAGCGCCACCGTGCCGGCCTTTTGCTGCGCCAGCGCCGTGGCCGGCGGCAGCAGGGCCATTTGAATCTCGCCGCTGACGATGGCCTGCAGCGCCTGCGGATTGCCCTGGTAGGGCACGTGCACCGGGTCGATGCCGGTGCGGCTCTTGAGCAGCTCCATGCCCAGGTGGGCCACCGTGCCAATGCCGGGCGAGCCGTAGTTCCACTGGTTGCCTGCCTTGCGTGCCTTGGCCAGGAACTGCGCCGGGCTCAAATCCTTGGCCAGTGCGGCATGCACCGTCAGCACGTAGGGGGCCGTGCCGATCAGCGCGATGGGGGCCAAATCCTTGTGTGGATCAAAGCCCAGCTTGGGGTTGAGCAGGCGCGCGATGGTCATGTTGCCGTTGATGAGCACGCCAATGGTGTGCGCATCGCGGGCACGCGCCAGCGCCGCCGTGGCCACGTTGCCCCCTGCGCCGGGGCGGTTTTCCACCACCAGCGGCTGTCGATTGCCCAGAAACTGGCCCAGATGCTCGGCCAGCAGGCGCGCTGTCAGATCTGGCGAGGTGCCGCCGGGAAAGCCCACCATCATCGTCACCGGGCGGCTGGGCCAGGGGGCATTGCCGGTGGCGCTGGCCTGTGGCCAGTGCAGGCCTGGCAGGGCCGCCAGGCCCAGGGCGCTGCTGCGCAGCAGTTGGCGACGGGAGAGGGGAAGGCGGGAGTCGTTCATGTGGTGGACGATGAAAAAAATCATGAAGGCCGCAACGATGCGGGCAAGGGTGAATCGGCCTTGGCGGAAACAGCCGCTTGCAGTTGTGCCCAGCCGCGATTGGCGTGCGCAGGCACTGCGCATTATCGGCCAAGCACACTGGCGCCCGAAGCGCGCCGCCCTGCGCTGGGGAGCGGCGGAGTGCCGAGCTGGGCGGGCCAAAAGAAAAGGCGCAACCCGCCAATGGGTTGCGCCTTCAAGGATGTGGGTCCGATTGGACTGGTGAACAGGCCCTCAACGGGGATCACTTCTTGTCGTCATCGTCCTTGTCGTCATCCTTGCCGTCGTCCTTGTCATCGGCGCCGGAGTTCTTCACGCTCTCCAGGGCGCTTTTGCAGAAGGCGCTGCGCTGATCGGCGCCCACGGAGTTGATTTGGTCGTCGATGATTTTCATGGCCTGCTCGGAGTAGGAGCCGTCCTTCTTCATCGTTTCGGCCATGTGGCTCTTGTATTCGGTGCAGGCCGCATCGGCGGCAAATGCAGGGGCAAAGGCACCGGCCACCAGCGTGCAGATCAGCAGTTTTTTCATTCCTGAAACTCCTCTTGGATGGGAAAGCAGAAACGGCGACGCGCCGTCTCAGGGGTGCCCATCGTAGTGCCGCCGGGCAGTTGCAACTGATAGAGAAATGTAAGTTTGGTTGGCGCCTGCACCGCAGTGATGAACAGGCGCTCGAGCGCGGGCTCAGTGCGCGGCGGCACTGGCCGTCATGGCCTTTTTCATCTTCTTCATCGCGGCCACTTCGATCTGGCGGATGCGCTCGGCGCTGACGCCGTACTCATCGGCCAGCTCGTGCAAGGTCATGCCGCCGGAGCCGTCGTCGTTGACGTTCAGCCAGCGCTCCTGAACGATGCGGCGGCTGCGCTCGTCCAGGGTTTGCAGCGCCATCTGGATGCCGTCGGTGGCCAGGCTGTCGCGCTCGCGCGCTTCCAGCACGGCGGTGGGCTCTTGCGAGTAGTCGCTCAGGTAGGCGATGGGGGCGATGCCGGGGCTGTCCTCGTCGTGCGGCGTCGGATCGAGCAGCACATCGCCGCCGCCCAGGCGCGTCTCCATCTCGATGACTTCCTCGCGCTTGACGTTGAGCTGGCTGGCCACCTGGTCGATTTCGCGCTCGGTCAGGCTGGCGCGGTAGATCTCGCCGTCGCTCAGGGCCTGGTTGGCCTTGAGCTCCTGCTTGAGCGAGCGCAGGTTGAAGAACAGCTTGCGCTGGGCCTTGGTCGTGGCGACCTTGACCATGCGCCAGTTCTTGAGGATGTATTCGTGGATCTCGGCCTTGATCCAGTGCAGCGCGTAGCTGACCAGGCGCACGCCCTGGTCGGGGTCAAAGCGCTTGACGGCCTTCATCAGGCCGATGTTGCCTTCCTGGATCAGATCGCCCTGGGGCAGCCCGTAGCCCTGGTACTGGCGCGAGACGGCCACGACGACCCGCAGATGCGACATCACCAGCCGGCCGGCAGCCTCCACGTCGTTGTGCTGGCGCAGGCGCTGGGCATACAGGCGCTCCTCCTCGGGGGTGAGCATGGGCATGCGATTGACGGCGGAGATGTACGCATCCAGATTGCCCAGCGCAGGCAAGACGGCGGGCCACTGGGTGGCGCTCGTGGTGCTCGGCATCAATGTGGCGGTGCGGGCAGTGCTCATGTAGCGGGGTGTTCCTTTCGGGGTGCTGCAAAGGCCTGGGGCTTTTGCAAAGATTGGCGGCTATGTTAGCACTCGTTCAGAGAGAGTGCTAAAGCGAAAGTTCAATGGCCCTACGGTTTTTTTTGAGCGATGCCCCGCTGTTGCCCAGATGGGCATGGCACGCCGCTGGTGCTTGGCGATTACAGCGGATATCGCTGGGCCCACAGGGCTGTCCAGTGGGCCAGGGCGTCGCTGACGCTGGTCTGCTGCCCGCCAGCACCCGGCGGCAGGCCCAGCACCTGGGCGGCCTGGCGCAGCGTAGTCAAGGGGGCGTTGGCGTCGATGCTGGGGGCGTGGTTGCCCTTGGAGAGCTTTTCGCCCCGCGCATCGCGCGCCAGCGGCACGTGCAGGTAGCTGGGGCGCGGGTGGCCTAGGGCCTGTTGCAGCAGGATTTGCCGCGCCGTGTTGTCGGCCAGATCCTCGCCGCGCACGATGTGCGTGACGCCTTGCAGACCGTCGTCGACCACGCAGCCCATCTGGTAGCTCCACATGCCATCGCCGCGCAGCAGGGCAAAGTCGCCCACGGCCTGGGCCACATCCTGCTGCTGTGGCCCCAGTCGCCGGTCTTGCCAGTGCACCAGGGCGCTGCCCGGCCCATGGGCCGGGCAGCCCGGTTGCACCAGAAAACGCCAGGTGCGCACGGGCCCGTCGTGGGCCGGCCGGTGGCGGCAGGTGCCCGGGTAGACCAGGGTTTGAAAGCGCTGCCGGTCGCCGCCCAGCGCCTGCTGGGCGGCGGCAATGTCCTTGCGCGTGCAGCTGCATGGATAGGCGCGCCCCTGGGCCTGCAAGGTCTGCAGGGCCTGCTCGTAATGCCGCTGGCGTTGGGATTGCCATTGCACGGGCGCATCGGGCACCAGGCCCAGGCCGTGCAGCTGCTGCAAAATGGTTTGCGCCGCCTGGGCTGAGCAGCGCTGGGTGTCCAGGTCTTCGATGCGCACCAGCCATTGCGCGCTCAGGCCTTGCGCACTGGCGGCGCGGGCATCCAGCCAGCTGGCCAGTGCGGCCACCACCGAGCCCAGGTGCATGGGCCCGGTGGGCGATGGGGCAAAACGGCCGACGTAGCGCCGTGCTGTTGTGGGCGTCACAGCAGCGGCAGCCCCAGGCAGGGCAGTGGCCAGGTGAGCAAGAGCATGAAGGCAGAGTCGCAAAGGTGGCAGGCAGGCATGGGCTGATGATACGAAATCCCTGCAACAATGCGCCCATGAGCACCACGGCCCCCGCCCCATCCCCCAGTGCTGCGCCGCAGCGCCACATCCCCTTGCAAGGGGCGAGCAATTTCCGCGATCTGGGCGGTTATGCCACTGGTGATGGCCGGCGGGTGCGCTGGCGCCAGCTGTTTCGCTCCGACCGCCTCTCCAGCCTGAGCCAGGAGGATGTGCACACCCTGCAGGCCCTGGGGCTGCGGCACAGCATCGACTTGCGCGGCGATGCCGAGCGCCTGCGCCACGACTACCAGATTGACCAGCTCACGCGCATCGCCATTCCCATAGAGCCGCAGGTGGTGCAAAGCCTGCAAGGCCTGCTGGCGCAGGGCGCGGCGCTGGATGGGCCTTCGGCCCACCACCTGATGGAGCAGACCTATGCGGCCTTCGTCGAGCACAATGCGCCGCAGTTCCGCGCCTTTTTCGACGCCTTGCTGCAGCACGAGGGCCCCTTCGTGTTCCACTGCACCGCCGGCAAGGACCGCACCGGCTTTGCCGCCGCCTTGCTGCTCGAAGCCCTGGGCGTGCCGCGCCAGGCCATCATGGACGATTACCTGCTGACCAATGCGCTGTACCAGCCGCCAGCCTACAAGCCCTCGGGCACGCTGCCCGAGAGCGTGCTGCAGGTGCTCTGGCGCGTGACGCCCAATTTCCTGCAGGCCGCGCAACGCCAGATCGAGGCCGAGCACGGCAGCGTCGCGCGGTATCTGCGCGAGGTGCTGGGTCTGGGGCCCGATGCGCTGGCGCAGCTCAAGGCGCGCTATCTGGAGCCTTGATGCTTTTGGGCGCGGCCAGGTGGTAAGCGGGCGGGCGACAGGCACAAAAAAAGCCAGCGCATGCGCTGGCTTTTTTGCTGGGCAAGCCAAGTATGGCCAAGGCCATGGTGGCTTACTTGAGCTTGACTTCCTTGTATTCCACGTGCTTGCGGGCCTTGGGGTCAAACTTCATGAACGAGAGCTTGTCCGGCGTGGTCTTCTTGTTCTTGGTGGTGGTGTAGAAGTGGCCTGTGCCCGCTGTGGATTCGAGCTTGATCTTGTCGCGACCGCCTTTGGATGCCATGGTGTTACTCCTTCAATGATTAGGCTTGACCGCGGGCGCGCAGGTCGGCCAGTACGGATTCGATGCCATTTTTGTCGATCAGGCGCAGTGCGGCGCTGGAGACGCGCAGACGCACCCAGCGGTTCTCGCTCTCGACCCAGAAGCGCTTGTACTGCAGGTTGGGCAGAAAGCGGCGCTTGGTTTTGTTATTGGCGTGGGAGACGTTGTTGCCCACTTGCGGGCGCTTGCCCGTGACTTCACATACGCGTGCCATTGCATGTTCCTTGTATTTGCGGCAGGGCTGCCTGGGCGGCGGCCTGTGCCTCACCTCGCCAGATATCAGGGTGGCGGTATCCCCCGCGCTTGGCGCCGCTCAAAGGCCCAGAATGGCCCAAAGGCGCGCCGCGCGCATGCGGCAAAACGCGCGATTATAGCGCGGCCTGCGCACAGGCGCTCACTGCAGCACCAGCAGCAGCGGCTGGTGGTCCGAGGCGCGGGTGTGGCCATCGATTTGCAGCTGGCGCACGCGCGGGGCCAGCGATTGGCTGACGAAGGCGAAATCGCAGGCCACGGGCTCGGGGCCGTAGCTGCGGTCGAACAGGCGGAAGGTGGGCGCATGCGGCTGGCTGCCATGCACCAGCGGCCAGGCGTCGCACAGCGGGTTGTCCAAGGGCGCTGCGCCTGAAGGCGCTTGAGCGGCAATGATGGCGGCGTACTCGGGAGAGCCGGGCTCCAGGTTGAAGTCGCCGCAGAGGATGGCGTGCGGCGTGTGCGTCTTGGCCTGAAAGGGGCCGCCGCTGTCGTCGGCCAGCGGCGCTGCGGCGGCCAGCGCGCAGGCCTGCTGGTGCAGCGCGTGCAGCGCCAGCGCCTGGGCCATGCGCTGGCGCGCCGAGTAGTACTCCAGATGCGTGGTCATGACGCGCACGGCGCCCAGCGCCGAGCTGAGCAGCGTCAGCTCGGTGCACAGGCGCGGCATGCTGCGCAGGCCGGCATCGGCTGGCCAGGGCAGGCGGTGGTGCACCACCTGCGCCACCGGCAGGCGCGTGGCAATCAGGTTGCCAAAGCGCTGGCGCTGGCCTTCGGGGCCGAATTCGTCCACGGCAGCGCCGAAGAACAGCTGGTAGCCCGGCAGCAGCGCGGCCAGCTCGGCGGGCTGGTCGCCTGGGGCGCCTTGCAGGCGCGGGTAGCCCTGGGCGATTTCCTGCAGGCACAGCACGTCAAAGCCCTGCGCGCCGGCCAGGGCCTGCGCCCCGGCCACGATGCGCTGCGCGCTGACCTGCCCATCCAGCCCACAGCACCATTGGGTGTTCCAAGTAACCAGTCGCATGTGGGGCAAATCCTATTTCTTCTGTGTCATTTGATGCCGGCGCGCATGAAGCTTTGCACGAACTGGCGCTGAAACAGCAAAAAGGCCACCAGCAGCGGCGCGCAGCTGAGCAGTGTGGCGGCGGTGATGATCGACCAGTCCACCCCTTGATCGACTGAGGAAAAGACCTGCAAGCCCACGGTCAGCGGGCGGGCATTGGGGCTGTTGGTGATGATCAGCGGCCAGAGGAAGTTGTTCCAGTGAAAGCTCACCGACACCAGTGCGAAGGCGGTATAGACCGGTTTGGCCAGCGGCACGTAGACGCGCCACAGGGTTTGCATGGCATTGGCGCCTTCGACGCGCGCGGCCTCGTCCAGCTCCTTGGGGATGCCCATGAAGGTCTGGCGCAGCAAGAAGATGGCAAAGGCCGAGGCGAAATAGGGCAGGCCGATGGCCAAAAGCGTGTCCATCAGGCCCAGGCGCACCATGGTTTCGTAGTTTTCGACCAGCAGGATGTCGGGCATGATCATCAGCTGCACCAGCACCAACGCGAAGGCCAGGTTGCGACCCGGGAAGCGGTAGCGCGCAAAGGCATAGGCCGCCAGCGTGGCCAGCACCAGTTGCGCGGCCAGGATCATGGCCACCAGCAGCGTGGTGTTGAGCAAATAGCGCGCAAAGGGCGCTGCCGCCCAGGCGCGGCGGAAGTTCTCCAGCGTCAGCGGCGCCAGCAGCTCGAAACGGGTGGCGTATTCGATGGGGTGAAAGGCCGTCCAGACGGCATAGGCCAGTGGCAGGATCCACAGCAGCGCCAGCAGCCAGGCGGCCACAGTGTCCAGCCAGCTGGGTTCGTTGAAGGCCAAGTGGTGTGTGGCAGGCGTACTCATTGGTAGTGCACCTTTTTGTCGAGCACGAAGAATTGCAGCAGTGCGATACCGGCCAGCACGGCCACCAGCACCACGGTGATGGCTGCGGCGTAGGCCGTGTCCCAGAAGCTGAAGCCGACTTCGTAGAGGTAGTACAGCAGCAGCGTGGAGGCGTTGTTGGGCCCGCCGCGTGTGAGCACGAACAGGTGATCGACCATGCGGAAGGCGTTGATGAAGGCGTTGATCAGCACGAACAGCGTGGTGGGCATGAGCAGCGGCCATTGCACGCGGCGGAAAAAGGTCCAGCGTGATGCGCCTTCGATGGCGGCGGCCTCGCGCAGGCTGGGGTTGAGCGTTTGCAGCGCGGCCAGGTAAAAGATCATGAAGAAGCCAGCCTCCTTCCAGATCGCCACCGCGGTGACGGCGCCCAGCGCCGTGTTGGGGCTGCCCAACCAGTTGTGCGATGGCAGGCCCAGTGCGCCGGTGATTTGTTCGAGCAGCCCGTACTGCGGTGTGTAGAAGAACAGCCAGATGTTGGCCACGGCAATCATGGGCAGCACCGTGGGTGTGAAGTAGGCCATGCGCAAAAAGGCGCGGCCAGCGATGCGCTCGTTGACCCACAGCGCCA
This sequence comes from Vandammella animalimorsus, assembly GCF_002285265.1. Lineage (GTDB taxonomy): Bacteria > Pseudomonadota > Gammaproteobacteria > Burkholderiales > Burkholderiaceae_C > Lampropedia. Next base: position 66,469 of record NZ_NSJB01000004.1, on the reverse strand, counting down.
TCAACAGCGCCAGCGCGATGGAGCAAGGAATGGTGGCAGCGGCAAACCACAGGTTGTTGCGCACGGCCGTCCAGAACACCGGGTCGTCGAGCATGACCTGGTAGTTCTCCGCCCCGACCCAGACAGCGGCGCGCGCGCCCTTGGGGGTGGAGTACAGGCTGTCAATCAGCGTTTGTACGGCCGGGTAGTGGGTGAATGCCACCAGCAGCGCCAGCGCAGGCAGCAGCAGCAACCAGGCGTGGATGGCCTGACGGCTGGAAAAAGGCACGCGGTGGTGCGCGGCAGGAGAGGTCATGGGGCAAGGCCTTGCAAAGAGCGCCCCCGCGTTGCGCAGCGGCTGGCGCTGGCGGGCGAAGGCGCTTGGGGTGTGGCGTGCGCGGAAAGGGCGCGCGCCTGTGCTGGTGGTTACTGGTAGCCGCGCAGCAGGCGGGTGGCTTCGCGCTGGGCGTCCTTCATGGCCTGCTCGGGCGTCTTGGTGCCTGTCAGGGCTGCCTGCAGGCCGTCGTTGAGGGCCTTGGTCACGCGCTGGTTGTCGTGTGTGGAGAACTCGGCCACGGCGTGCGGCAGTTGGTCGCGCGCGACCAGGGCGGGCGGGAAGTCGGCCGTGTATTGCTTGAGCTGTGGCGTGTCGTAGGCGGCGGCGCTGGTGGCCACATAGCCGGTGTCGATGCTCCACTGTGCGGCGCGCTCGGGCTGGGTCATCCAGTGGATGAACTCGAAGGCGGCCTTTTGCTGCTCGGGCGTGGACTTTTTGAACAGATAGAAATTGCCGCCGCCTGTGGGCGAGCCCTTGCGCGCATTGCCTGGGATCATGGCCACGCCAAATTCGAACGGGGCGTTGTTGCGGATGTTGGTCAGGTTGCCAGTGGTGGTGTAGATGATGGCGGCCTTCTTCTCGAAGAAGTCCTTGGGCGTGGTGCCCCATTCGATCACGCCCTGCGGGTGCACGCCGCTCTTGCCCAGATCGACCCAGTATTGCAGCGCCTCGATCACCTTGGGATCGTCAAAGCGCACCTGGTTGCCCGTGTCGTTGGCCAGGATTACGCCGTTGGTGGTCGAGAGGGTTTGGAACAGCCAGTACGGAAAGCCGCTGGAGGGGATTTGCACGCCGTATTGGGTGACCTTGCCCGAGGCGTCCTTCTTCGTCAGCTTGGCGGCCATGTCCTTGAGCTCGGCCCAGGTGGTGGGCGGCTGCTCAGGGTCCAGCCCGGCCTCCTTGAAGGCCTGCTTGTTCCAGTACATCACCACGGTGGAGCGCTGGAAGGGCACGCCCCAGGTCTTGCCGCCGGTCTGGCTGTTGAGCATGAAGGCCGGATAAAAGCTCTTGAGCCATTGCTGCTCGGCCTCGCTTTTGGCGAAGTCGTCGAAGGGCACGATGGCGTCCTCGTCGATCAGCGTGAACATGTCGGTGGACAGCAGCACCGAGGTCACCGGCGGCGTGCCCGACTTGTGCGCGGTCAGCGCCTTGACGATGGTTTCCTGGTAAGTGCCAGCGTAGATCGGCTTGACCAGAATGCCGGGGTGCTCCTTCATGAAGTCGGCGGCATAGCCGTCGATGATCTTGGTGATGGGCCCGCCCACGGCCACCGGGAAGTAAAACGGCACTTCAACCTGCGCTTGTGCCTGTGCGGCGCCGCCGCCAAGCAGTGCGCCGGCCAGGGCTGCGGCCACGAAGGCCGCACTGCGGCGCAAAAAAGTCTTTCTCAGCATGAATCGATCTCCTTGGTCTTGTGGATGGCAGATGAAAGAGCAGGGCGCGTGCAAGGATTACAGGCGCAGGCCGCGCTCGTCGAACGCGTGTGCATCCTCGGGCGCCCAGGCCAGGCCCACGGCGGCGCCGGGCTGGGCAGGCAGGCGGCCATCGGCGCGCACCAGCAGGCTTTGCTCGCCCACGGCGCAGGCCAGCACCAGGTCGGCCCCGAGGTATTCGGTGTTGGTGATGCTCGCGGCCACGGTGCCAGGCGTGCCGGCCGGGTGGGCCGTGATGGCTTCGGGCCGCACGCCCAAATGGGTGGCCGCGGCAGGCAGCGCAGTGGCCACATCGCTGCCGGCAATGCGGCCCTGTTCCAGCGCCAGCAGGTTCATCGGCGGCGTGCCGATAAAGCGCGCGGCAAAGGTGCTGGCCGGGCGGGCGTACAGCTCGCGCGCGCTGGCCGCTTGCTCGATGCGACCGCCGTTGAGCAGCACCACCTGGTCGGCCATGCTCATGGCTTCGGCTTGGTCGTGCGTAACGTAGATCACCGTCAGCCCCAACTGGCGTTGCAGTTCGCGCAGCTCGCGGCGCATGTCCTGGCGCAGCTGCGCATCCAGATTCGAGAGCGGCTCGTCCATCAGGCACACCTTGGCCTGCGCCACCAGCGCCCGGCCCAGGGCCACGCGCTGTTGTTGCCCGCCCGAGAGCTGGCCGGGCCTGCGCCCCAGCAAATGGCCCAGACCCAGCAAGGCCGCAGTCTCCTGCAGGCGGCGTCGGCGCTCGGCGGCGGGCAGCTTGCGCACCTGCAGGCCGAAGGTGATGTTGTCGGCCACCGTCAGGTGCGGGAACAGCGCGTAGTTCTGGAACACCATGGCGATGCCGCGCTGCGAGGGCGGCAAATGGGTCACGTCGCGCCCGTCGATGTACACGCTGCCGCTGCTGGCCGTCTCCAGCCCGGCGATGATGCGCAGCGTGGTCGATTTGCCGCAGCCCGAGGGGCCGAGGAAGACGCAGAAGCTGCCCGAGTCGATCTGCAGGTTGATGTCCGAGAGCGCATGCGTTGCGCCCCAGTGCTTGTTGATGTTGTTGAGCGCGATGGATGCCACGGGGCGAAATGTAAAAAGGATTCTTGACAAAAAGATGACGCAGGCCGCGCGCTTCGCGGGCTGGGGGCGGGCCTGGGCTCAGGCGGGCTGCCAGGGCCTTTCGAGGAAGTTGCGCAGCATGGCGTGGCCGTGTTCGGTGAGGATGGACTCGGGGTGGAACTGCACCCCTTCGATGGACAGCGTGCGGTGGCGCACGCCCATGATTTCGCCGTCCTCGGCCCAGGCGGAGATCTCCAGCACTTCGGGCAGGCTGCTGCGCTCGATGGCCAGCGAGTGGTAGCGGTTGACGGTGAATTGCCGCGGCAGGTCTGCGAACACGCCGCGCTCGTCGGTGGTGATGACGCTGGTCTTGCCGTGCATGAGCTGCTGCGCACGCACGATCTGGCCGCCAAAGGCTGCGCCAATGCTCTGGTGGCCCAGGCACACGCCCAGGATCGGCAGCTGGCCCGCGAAATGCTCGATGGCCGCCACGGAAATGCCCGCTTGCGCGGGCGATGATGGGCCGGGCGAGATCACCAGCCGCTGCGGCGCCCAGGCCTCGATGCCGGCCAGCTCGATCTCATCGTTGCGAAACACCCCCACCTCGGCGCCGAGCTCCCCAAAGTACTGCACGATGTTGTAGGTGAAGCTGTCGTAGTTGTCGATCATCAAAACCCGGGTCATGGGCAGGGGCCTTTGCAAGAGGGTGGCGGTGGCATGAGGCAACACGGCGTGCTGCGGCGCCGATTGTGCCGCAGGCCGCGTGCGCCATGGCCGCAGGCGATGACCGGGGTGTCACGGCGGCGGCCAGGCGCTGGTGGCTTATTGCGCGCCGCCCTGGCGCGGGTCGGGCTCGGCACGGTTGAGCAGGGCGTACAGCACGATGGCGCCGAAGGTGGCGGTGCCGATGCCGGCCATGGCGAAGCTGCCAAAGTGCAGCGTGAAGTCGCCCGTGCCCAGGATCAGCGTGATGGCCGCCACCAGCAGGTTTTTGTTCTGGGAGAAGTCCACGCGGTTGTCGACCCAGATCTTCGCCCCGGCGATGGCGATCAGGCCGAACACCACGATGGAGACGCCGCCCATGACCGGCACCGGGATGGCGCGGATGACTTCGCCGAACTTGGGCGAGAAGCCCAGCAGGATGGCCGCTGCGGCGGCCACGAGGAAGATGGCCGTGGAGTAGATGCGCGTGGCGGCCATGACGCCGATGTTTTCGGCATAGGTGGTCACGCCGGTGCCACCCACGCTGGCGCTGACCATGGTGGCCACGCCATCGCCGATGAAGGCCCGGCCCATGTACTGGTCGATGTTGCGCCCGGTCATGGCGGTGACGGCCTTGATGTGGCCCAGGTTCTCGGCCACCAGGATGATGGCCACCGGCGCGATCAACAGCATGGCCTTGCTGTCGAAGACCGGGGCGGTCAGGCTGGGCAGGCCGAACCAGGCGGCATTGGCGATGCCGCTGAAATCCACCGGCTTGCCCAGGTCCAGGCCGTTGGTCAGGGCGATGTAGCACAGGCTGGCGATGACCAGCCCGACCAGGATCAGCAGGCGCTGCAGCATGCCGCGCGTGAACACGGCCACCAGGGCCACGCAGACGAAGGTCAGGGCCTGCATCCAACTCTCGAAATTGTTGCTGGCCATGTTCTTGATCGGGATGGCCGCCAGGTTCAGGCCGATGACGGCCACGATGGCGCCGGTGACGACCGGCGGCATCAGGCGCTCGATCCAGCCCGTGCCGATGGCGTGCACGACCACGCCGATGAGGGTGTAGAGCAGGCCGCAGACGACGATGCCGCCCAGCGCCAGGCCGATGTTGGCGTTGGCGCCACTGCCCGGATAGCCGGTGGCGGCCACGACCACGGCGATGAAGGCAAAGCTCGAGCCCAGGTAGCTGGGCACTTTGCCGCCGGTGATGAGAAAGAAGATCAGCGTACCGATGCCGCTCATGAGCACGGCGATGTTGGGGTCGAAGCCCATGAGGATCGGCGCCAGAATGGTCGAGCCGAACATGGCGATGACGTGTTGCAGGCCCATGATGCCGGTCTGCGGCCAGGGTAGGCGCTCATCCGGGGCGATGACGCCGCCGTTGTCCAGCGCTTTGGGGGACTTTTCGATCCAGTGAAACATGCAGGCCTCTTTTTTTTGGGGGGCTGGCTGTCGGTGGCCGCTGGCTTTTGGCGCAGTTGCAGGACAAGCGGCCAAACAAAAAGGGTTACAGCCCGATTGTGCTGTAACCCTCTGGAATTTTTGGTGGGTCGTGCAGGATTCGAACCTGCGACCAACGGATTAAAAGTCCGCTGCTCTACCAGCTGAGCTAACGACCCGCCTCACAGCATGCCAGATACACAGCGGCGTTTGAGTGCCTTGGGTATCTTCTTCAGCATCTGAAGAAGCATGCGATGCGAAAGCCGCGATTCTAGCATGAGTTTTTTGACGGTTTGGCTTGTTGCGTGCAATTTTTATTTTTTTCTGTCTGCGCCAGGGCATTCATGACCCAGCCAGCGGCCACGGCGCCGAAGGTGGCGGTGACGGCCATGGAGGAGCCGTAGCCGGCGCAGTTGAGCGAGCCTTCTTGCTGCAGGCCGCAGCTGGCATCGGCGCGGCGCACGGGCTCGCGGCTGAAAACGCAAGGCACCTGCATGCGCTGGCCGGCGGCGGCAAATCCGTGGCGCTTGCGCAGCTGCTGGCGCAGGCGCGCCAGCAGCGGGTCGTGCGTCAGCCGGCCCAGGTCATCGACCTCCACCTGCTGGGCCTGCACGCGCCCGCCCGCCGCGCCCACGACGATGAAGGGCAGCTGGCGCTGGCGCATGTGGCAGGCCACGGCGGCCTTGGCGCCGATCTGGTCGCAGGCGTCGATGGCCGCATCCAGGTCGGCCGCGCCCAGCAGCAGGTGGGCGTTGTCGGCGCTGAGGAAGTCCTCGATGCCGTGCACCTGGCAGGCCGGGTTGATCTGCGCGATGCGCGCCTGCATGGCCAGCACCTTGGGCTGGCCGATGGTGTCGCTCAGGGCGTGCACCTGGCGGTTGATGTTGGACTCGGCCACGTTGTCCAGGTCGATCAGCGTGAGCTGGCCCACGCCGCTGCGCGCCAGGGTCTCGGCGGCCCAGGAGCCCACGCCGCCAATGCCCACGATGGCGACGTGGGCGCCGGCCAGGCGCGCAGCGCCGTCCAGCCCATACAGGCGCTGCATGCCGCCAAAGCGGCGCGCCAGGTCGGGCTGGGCGCTGGCGGGGTTGGAGGTCTTGGAAGAGGGCAAAGGCACAGGCGGGCGGGGCGGGAAAAAACAACGCGCGGCAGGGCCGCGCGCGCGAGGGCTCTGAAGCCGGCTCTTAACGCAGGCGCGCCAGGCGCTCCTTGGCATCGCTGGCAGCGTTGGAGTCCGGGTAGGTGGCCACCAGGTTCTGCAGCGTCTTGCGTGCGGCGGCGACGTTCTTGAGCTCGATCTGCGAGTTGGCGATGGCCAGTGCGGCATCGGGCGCGCGCTCATGCTGCGGCGCTTGCCTGAGCATGGCGTTGAAGGTGTCGATGGCGCGCTGGTATTCGCGCGTGGCGTACAGCGAGTTGCCCAGCCAGAACTGGGCCGATGGCAGGTAGCCGCTGCCCGGGTACTGGCCGATGAACTGGCTGAAGGCATCGCGTGCGTTGGCGTACTGGCCCTTGCGCAGCAAGTCCAGCGCGGCCTCGAAGGCCTGTTGCTCGGCCGGCTGGGCCTGGAAGCTGCCGCCGTCGATCTGCACCGGGCGCGGCTCGAACTGCTTGAGCCGCGCCTGGGCCTGCTGCAGGCTTTGCCCCAGCTCTTCGTTCTGGCCGCGCAAGGATGCGATTTCATTGCGCAGCGTGCTGATCTGGCCCTGCAGCTCCAGCAGGCTGGAGCGCAGCTGCTGGATCTCCGAGCTGGTGTTCTGGTCCACCAGCTGCAGTTGCTCGACCCGGCTGCGCAAATCCAGGATGGCCCGCCGGGCGTCGCCGTCCTCGAACAGGGCGTGGGCGGCGCCAGGCAGCAGCAGCGCCGCTGCGCCAGCCAGGCCGGCCGCGCGCGCTGCGGCGGCGCTCCAGCGCCGCGCGCGCGCCGGGGCGCTGGCGCGTTGGCCAGCGCTCGGGAATGGGAGCACGGGTCGTCCTTGGGTCATGGCAGGCTCACTTGTTGTAGCGAATCTCTACGCGGCGGTTCTCGGCGTGGGCTTCCTCGCTGTGGCCCATGGCCTTGGGCTTTTCCTTGCCGTAGCTGACGGCCTCGACGCGGGCCGTGGGCACGCCCAGCACGCCCAGAGTCTGCAGCACGGCCTCGGCGCGGCGCTGGCCCAGCGCCAGGTTGTATTCGCGGCCGCCGCGCTCGTCGGTGTGGCCTTCCAGGGCCACGCTCATGCCGCCCTGGGCGCGCAGGAAGTCGGCATGGGCCTGCAGCGTCGATTGGTATTCGGGCTTGACGGTGTAGCTGTCGAAGTCGAAGTAGATGACGTGCGAGACATTGACCGGGCCTTCGCCGGGCACCGAGGAGACAGGGATGTCCAGCCCCTCGATGCGGCTTTGGCTGCCTTGGTTGGGGTCGTACTGGCCGCTGGTGGTGGGCACGCCCGTGCCGGCATTGGCCTGGTCATCCAGCTTGGTCTTGGAACTGCAGCCTGTCAGGGCGATGGCCGCTGCCAGTGCGCCATAGGAAAGGGTTTTTTTGATTGTCAGCATGGTTTCACTCCTCAAGAAAGCGCGTGTGCGCCGAAAGTTTGCATCGTTCAGGGGCGCCGGCAGGCGGTGGCCAGGCGTGTGTGGTTGTTTTCAGCGTTGGGCGCAATGTCAGCGCAGCAGAGGCCCCCAGGCCGGCTCGCGGATTTCGCCGCCCTTGGCGGCCAGGCGCACCTTGACGCTGCCGTCGACCGTGCAGGTCATCAGCGCGCTGGCGCCGCCCTGGCGGGTGGCGTACAGCAGCAGCTCGCTGTTGGGGGAGAAGCTGGGGCTTTCGTCGGCGTTGGTGTCGGTGACGGCTTGCACGCCGCCGCCGGCCAGGTCCATGACGTGCAGGCGGTAGCCGCCGCCGGTGCGCGAGATGAAGGCCAGGTACTTGCCATCGGGGCTGATCGAGGGCGAGATGTTGTAGCTGCCGCTGAAGGTCACGCGCTGGGCTGCACCGCCGCGGCTGCCCACGCGGTAGATCTGGGGCGAGCCGCCGCGGTCGCTGACGAAGTAAATGAACTGCCCGTCAGAGGAGAAATCCGGTTCGGTATCGATGCCGGCGCTTTGCATGATGCGGCTGGGCTCGCCGCCGCTGGCGCTGATGGTGTAGAGCTGCGAGCCGCCATCGCGCGTGAGCGTCACGGCCAGCCGGCTGCCATCGGGCGACCAGGTGGGGGCGCTGTTGGAGCCGCGGAAGTTGGCCAGCAGGCGCCGGCGGCCGCTGGCCACGTCGTGCGTGTAAACGACCGGCTTGCGCGACTCGAACGACACATAGGCCAGCTGCCGACCGTCGGGCGACCAGGCTGGCGAGATGATGGGCTCGGGGCTGGTCAGGGCCGCCTGGGCGTTTTCGCCGTCGGAGTCGGCCACCCACAGCGAGTAGCGCCCGGCTTTGGTGACGTAGGCAATGCGGGTCGAGAAAATGCCGGGCTTGCCGGTGATCTTCTCGTAGATGAAGTCGGCGATGCGGTGCGCTGCCAGGCGCAGGTCGGCAGGGGGCACAACGTAGCTTTGCCCGCCCAGGTCTTCGCCGCGCACCACGTCCCAGAGGCGAAAGCGCACATCGAAGCGGCCATCGGCCTGACGGTTGACGCTGCCGGCGCTGAGCCAGCCAGCGGCGCGCTCGCGCCAGGCGTTCATGTCAGGGCGAGAGAGCTCGTCCAGCGCTTGGCCGGAGGCATCAATGCTGCGGAAAAAACCGCTGCGCTCCAGATCCGCGCGCACGATTTCGGCCACGCGTTGCGGCGCCTGCGCTTCGCCTCGGAAGCTGGCGATGGCAATGGGGTATTGGCGGTTGCGACCGCTGATGTCTACCCGCGGGCCTTGCTGGGCCAGCAATTGCGGGGCGGCGCTGGCGGCCAGCAGGGCGGCCAGCGCCTGGCGGCGCGATGCGCCTGTGCCCACCACGGGCTGCAACCGGCGGCCTGCTGGCCCTGGCAAATCAAACTTCCTCATGCTGTTTTCCGTTTTGACACTGACGCTGCGGGGGCTGGCCAAATCCTGACTGTGGCTTCGGGGGCAATGCTGGCGTGGATGGCTACGCCAGCGCGCTGTTGGCCTCCGTGCACAGCATCCCTGGGCAGCCCCTGCTGAGAGTAAAAGCAGGCCGATTGTGCCGTAAAGCCACAGAGCACGCGCCTTTCCCGAATGGGCGCGCGCGGATTTTGCTCAGCCAGCGTGGTGGGCCTGGCCCGTGACAGGGTGCGCGCGGCTGCCGCTGCGCGGCCCGTAAAATCGCCGCCCTATGCGTTCCTCCCCCTCTGCGGCCCCGCCGCCTGCCGCTTCGGACTTGCCCACTGCCGCCGCCGATGTGGCCTTGCCGCCGCTGTGGCAGCGGCTCAAGCGCCTGACCCCGTACTTTGCCAAACACCGCTGGGCCTGGGCCCTGGCGGTGCTGGCCTCGGCCATTGCCGCGATCACCGAGCCGCTGATGGCGCAGGAGATGGGGCGGATTTTGGATAAGGGTTTTACAGAAAGTAGCCTTGCGCTGTGGTGGATTCCGCTCGTCATGGTGGGCATCTTCCTGATGCGCGGCATGGCCCAGTTCATCGGCCAGTATTCGCTGGCGCGCATCACCAACAACGGCATGTTTCGCATCCGCACGCTGCTGTTCGAGTGCATCATGCGCGCCGACATGGGGCTGTACCGCGACCACTCGGCCAGCAAGCTGGCCAACACCATCGTCTATGAGACCCAGCTGGGCGCGCAGCAGCTGGTGCAGGCGCTGCTGGGGGTGTCGCGCGATGGCTTCACGCTGCTGGCGCTGGTGGGCTTTTTGCTCTACCGCAACTGGCAGCTGACCTGCATCGTGTTCGTCATGGTGCCAGCCATCGCCTGGGTCATGAAGCAGCTCTCGCGCCGGCTCTACAAAGTCACCAAGCTCAGCCAGCAGGCCACCGATGAGCTGGCCTATGTGGTGGAGGAAAACGCCCTGGCGCACCGCATGGTGCGCCTGCACGGCGCGCAGCAGCAGCAAAACCAGCGCTTTGCCGGCCTGAGCCGCAGGCTCGAAGGCCTGGCCGTGAAAAGCACCATCGCCTCTGCGGCCATGACGCCGACCACGCAAATCCTGGCGGCCATTTCGCTGTCCATCGTCATTTGCATTGCCCTGTGGCAAAACCGCAGCGGCCAGGTCAACTGGACGGTGGGTGACTTCACCGCCTTTGCCACGGCCATGCTGTTGCTGGTGGCGCCCATGCGCCGTCTGACCGATGTGGCCAATCCCCTCACGCGCGGCGTGGCGGCGCTCGAGCGTGGCTTGAGCCTGCTCGATCAGGCCCAGCAGGAGCTCAGCGGCCAGCACCGCGCTGAGCGTGCCCGTGGCGAGCTGGTGTTGCAGGACGTGGGCGTGCAGTTCCCTGCCCAGGCGCAGCCGGCGCTCGATGGCGTGAGCCTGCACATCCCGGCCGGGCAGGTCGTGGCCCTGGTCGGTCCTTCGGGGGCGGGCAAGACGACGCTGGTCAATCTGCTGCCGCGCTTTATCGAACCCACGGCCGGTCGCATCCTGCTCGACGGCCACGCCCTGCCCGATTGGCATCTGGAAGACCTGCGGCGCCAGTTTGCCGTCGTCAGCCAGGACGTGGTCATGCTGCACGTCAGTCTGGCCGAGAACGTGGCCCTGGGCAGCCAGCCTGATCCGGCGCGCGTGCAGGCCTGCCTGGAAGCGGCCAATCTGGGCGAGTTCGTCGCCAGCCTGCCGCAGGGCATCGACACCATCGTGGGCCACAACGCCTCGCAGCTCTCGGGCGGCCAGCGCCAGCGCCTGGCCATTGCCCGGGCGCTTTACAAAGATGCGCCGGTGCTGATTCTCGATGAGGCCACCTCGGCGCTGGATACCCAGTCCGAGCGCCTGGTGCAGCAGGCTCTGCAGCGGCTGATGCAGGGGCGCACGACGCTGGTCATCGCGCACCGCTTGGCCACCATCGAGCACGCCGACCGCATCGTCGTCATGGAGCAGGGCCGCATCGTCGAGCAAGGCAGCCACAGTCAGCTGCTGGCTGCCGGGGGGCTGTATGCGCGCCTGCATGCGCAGCCCGGGCAGCAGGGCGATGACGCCGCCGGGCCGGTAACGGGCGCGGCCTGATTGCCGGACGGCTGTTCAAAGCCGCTGCACTGCGCAATCTGGGCGGCGCGTTGCAGCGCGCGGACCACAAGTGGCGCTATGGCCGCGCGGTATGCACAAAAAGGGGTGGCCTGCCTTGCAGTCCACCCCAAACAGTTTGTGCCCATAGGGCTGAGATTGTGAACAGCACTCCAGCGCCTTTTACAGCGCGTTCAGCCAGGCCTTGTCGTCCTCGGTCATGCCGTTGCGGTCGGTGATGTTCCAGAGGATTTGCTGCACGCGGATCATTTGCGCCGCATCCAGCGGGGTGCGGCGGTTGTTCACTGCCTGGCACACGCGCAGCAGTTCTGCGCCCTGAGTGACGCTGTCCGGGCTGTAGGGGATGCCTGGCGGCGGGGCGTAGCGGTACAGGTTCAGGCAGTAGGTGCCCAGCAGCACGGTCTGGGTGCTGCGCGGCGCCAGTGTGACGACGCGGGTTTGCAGGTTCAGGCCGTCCTGGTAGCTTTGCTGGCTGGAGAGAAAGACGAAGCAGGAGGGAATAGTCACCTGCCGGGTTTCGTGGCTGTCGTTGGCGAAGGTGATGGACAGCGGCACCAGCGTGTGCGTGCTCAGGTCGTTGTAGTCGCGCTCGCTGGAGATGGGCTGGCCGCGCAGCGTTACGCCTTCGGGCAATTGCAGGCTGCCGCCGGGCTGCTGTGGGACAGTGCTGGGTGGATTGGGGCGGGGCGCAGGCAGCATAGGGCCAGTCATGGGCGGCTTGATGATGACCGGCGGCGGACCGGAGTGGCCCGGCCCAGGCTGCTGGGGCGGGCTGGGCTCATCATTGCCGCCGCCGCAGGCGCTGAACAAGACACTGGCAGCGGCCAGGCAGGCGAGCAGGGAAAGGCGGGGCTGGTGCATGCGGATCTCCTCCCGGGAATGTGTGGACGGGCAGCGCCATGCGCGCTGGCGCAATGAGTGTATCAACATGCAATTGATTTGTGAGTGCCCCGGCTCTTCAGCCCGAGGTCTGTTGCGCGGGCGCTGCGCCCTGCGGCGGCAGCACCTGGGCCTGCAGGATGCCGCGCAGCGCATTGCACACCATCACCCGCTTGGCCGCCAGCAGCTCCTGGCGGTGGATGCTGCGCTCCTGGCAATGCCATTCGGGGCTGTTGAGCAGCAGCTGGCGTTGGATGCCGGGCAGCAGGCCATCGCTGACGGGCGGCGTCAGCCAGGGCGCATCAGGGGCGTCGTCCAGCTGCACGAAGACGTTGCTGCGCGCGCCCTCGGTCAGCAGGCCTTGTTCGTTGAAGAACAGGCAGTCGAACGCGCCCTGGGCCATGGCCTGGCGCAGCGCAGCGTCGTAATCCTGGCGCAGCGTGGTCTTGTGCTGGCGCAGCCAGGTCGGCACGCGGCTGTGCTGGGGGCTGAGCAGCAAGCCCACGGGCTGGGCCAGCTGGGCCTCGGGCCCGGCCAGCACGGTGTGCTCGATGTCCAGCTGCCCGCCCTGGTGCAGCGTCAGGCGCAGCCGCCAGGGGCCGGGCGCGGCGCCGGGGCGCTGCTGCGCGATGTAGGCCTGCAGCCGCGCCTGCCAGCCTGGCGCATCGCTGGCAAAGCCCAGGGCCTGGGCGCTGCGCTGCAGGCGCGCGCAGTGCAGCGCCCAGTGCTGGGGCAGGCTGGCGCGGGCGGGCAGCAGCATGGTCTCGAACAGGGCCAGGCCGGCCATGTCCTGCACGGCAAAGCCGGCCTTGAGCTGGCACTCCTGCCATTCCTGTTCGGCCTGGCTGTCCCAGACGATGCCCGCGCCCACGTGCAGCCGCGCATGGTGGCTGGGCAGGGCCGGGCCTGTGCCGGCAGGGCCGTGCAGTAGCAAGGTGCGGATGGGAATGGACAGGCAGAAGTCCAGCGCCGGCGCATCGCTCTGGCTCTGTTCTGCGCCTGTGCCTTCGCCTGCGTTGGCGTTGGCGTTGGCGTTGGCGTTGGCGTTGGCGTTGGCGTTGGCGTCGGGCGCGGCCTGGGCCGGGCGCTCGACCCAGCCCAGCGCGCCGGTGTACAGGCCGCGCGGCGTGGGCGGGCTGGTGCGTTCCAGCTCGTCGATGTACTGCATGGCCTTGCGCTTGGGCGCGCCGGTGATGGAGCCGCAGGGAAAGCTGGCGCGCAGCACCTGCGCCAGGCCCACGCCGCGGCGCAGCCGGGCGCTGACGGTGCTGGTCATGCCCAGCACGCGGCCGTTGCGCTGCACCTCGAACAGCGCCGGCACCTGCACGCTGCCGGTCTGGGCGATGCGGCCCAGGTCGTTGCGCAGCAGGTCCACGATCATGATGTTCTCGGCGCGGCTCTTGGCGTCCTGGCTCAGCCGCTGGGCAGCGGCCTGCAGCTGCGCAGGATCATCGCCCGCCGGGGCGGCGGCCGTGCCCTTCATGGGCTGGGCCTGGATGTGGCCGCCCTGGCAGCGCAGGAACAGCTCGGGCGAGAGCGACAGCACCCATTGCCCAGGCGCCTGGGCGTCATCGGCGTCATTGACGTCATTGACGTCATTGGCGTTGCCAGGGCCATCGGCGGGCAGATGCAGCAAGGCGCCGTAGCGCGAGGGCTGGCGCGCGCGCAGCCGCTGGTACAAGGCCAGCGGCTGGCCCCAGCTGCGCCCGTGCAGCGCAAAGGTGAAGTTGATCTGGTAGGTGTCGCCGCGGGCAATGGCCTGGTGGATGCGGGCGATGCGCTGCGCGAAGGCCTGGGCGTCCAGGCTGGCGTGCCAGGCCAGCAGGCCGGCGTCGGGCTCGCCGGGAGTGCCGGGCGCCTGGGCGCTGACCTGGTCAGTGCGCTGGGCGTGGCTGCGGCATTGGGCCGCCAGCCAGGCATCGACCTGCTGCCTGTCCAGCCGCTGCATGTGGCCAAACAGCTCGGCGCGCAGGCTGGGCGCTGGCGCGCCCTCGGGCGGGGTGTGCGGCAGGCCCTGCAGCTGCAGGCCCCATTCGTAGTCGGCCAGCACGATGGCGTGCAGGTCCGCGGCCAGGGCCTGGTGCAGCTGCTGCTCCCAGGCATCGAGCGTGGCGGCATCGGTGCAGATCAGGCGGCTGTGCCAGTGTTGGTAGAGGCGGCTGCTGGGCTGGCCGGGGTGGGCCTGGCAATCGTCCAGCAGCGCAAAGGCGGCGGGGCTCATTGCGGCGGCAGCAGGCTTTGCAGCGCGGGCCAGATGGTTTGCAGGATCAGCGGCTGCGCGGCGGCGTTGGGGTGGATGCGGTCGGCCTGGAAGTATTTTTCCAGGTCGGCCGGCTCGGCAATGGCCTGCAGCATGAAGGGCACCAGCGGCACGGCATGGGCCTTGCCCAGCTCGCCGAACATCGTCTCCAGCTCCTGGCTGTAGCGCGCGCCGTAGTTGGGCGGCACCTGAATGCCCACCAGCAGCGCGCGCGCCTGGGCCTGGCGCGCGGCATCGAGCATGGCCGTCAGGTTCTCGCGCGTGCTCTGCAGCGGCAGGCCGCGCAGCGCATCGTTGCCGCCCAGGGCGATGAGCAGGTACTGCGGCGCATGCGCCTGCAGCAGCGCCGCCAGCCGCGCGCGGCCGCCGGCAGTGGTTTCGCCGCTGATGCTGGCGTTGATGACCTCGATGGGCGGCTGGCGCTGCGCCAGCCGGGCGCTGAGCAGCTGCACCCAGCCCTGGCCGCGCGCCAGGCCGTACTCGGCGCTGATGGAATCGCCCACGACCAGCAGCCGTATTGGCTGCGGCGCGGCGCTGGCGGCCGGCCCCTCCTGTGCGGTCAGCGGGCCGGGCAGCAGCGCCAGCGCCGCCAGCAGCGCCAGCAGCCTGCGCCCCCGCGCTGGGGCCGGCGCCCCCGGCTTGGCGCTACAGTCATGCCGCTGCGCGCTGCCAGGCCAGGGCAGAGGCCAAAACCATGCGCCCGCGCAGCGCAACCACGCGCCCAGCCCTTGGGCGGCGCGGCCCCGCCCCGCCATGGCCCAGCGCCCCAACCGATTCAGCATTTCCCTATGCATTGCCTCATGAACTCCGAAGAAACCAGCGCCGCAGCGCCCCCCGCAGTGGCGGCAGGGCCGGCGGCGACCGTGCCGATGATTATGGTGGAACATCTGGACAAGACCGTGCAGGACTCCAGCGGCACGCTGCACATCCTGCAAGGCATCGGGCTGCGCATCCCGGCGCGCAAGAGCGTGGCCATTGTGGGCGCGTCCGGCTCGGGCAAGAGCACGCTGCTGTCGATCCTGGCCGGGCTGGACACGCCCAGCCGCGGCAGCGTCTGGCTCGATGGGCAGGACATTTTTGCCCTGGATGAGGATGCCCGCGCCGCGCTGCGCGCGCGCAAGACCGGCTTTGTGTTCCAGAACTTTCAGCTGCTGGGCAGCCTCACCGCGCTGGAGAACGTCATGCTGCCGCTGGAGCTGGCCGGGCAGCGCGGCGCGCGCCAGTTGGCGGCGCAGATGCTCGAGCGCGTCGGCCTGGGCCAGCGCCTGGGGCATTACCCCAAGGTGCTCTCCGGCGGCGAGCAGCAGCGCGTGGCGCTGGCGCGCGCCTTCGTCGTGCAGCCGCAGGTGCTGTTTGCCGATGAGCCCACGGGCAGCCTGGACTTCGCCACCGGCCAGGCGGTGATGGAGCTGATGCTGCAACTCAATCAGGAGCGCGGCACGACCCTGGTCATGGTCACGCACGACCGGGAGCTGGCCGCGCGCTGCGACATGCGCGTGCGCATCGAGGCCGGGCGATTGGCCGAAGTGCAAGGCGCTTGAGGCTGGGCCGAGGGCGGCAGCAGGGGGCGGGGCGCAGCGGCGATAATTGCCGCCCCGATTCCAACAACAGAAGGGCCGCGCCTGCGGCACCTTCACCATCATCCCCACGCCATGACCACCATCACCCAAGACGAGCTGATCGAGTCGATCAGCGCCGCGCTGCAATACATCAGCTACTACCACCCGGCCGACTACATCCAGCACCTGGCGCGCGCCTACGAGCGCGAGCAATCGCCCGCCGCCAAGGATGCGATGGCGCAAATCCTCACCAACAGCAAGATGGCCGCCTTTGGCCACCGGCCCATCTGCCAGGACACGGGCATCGTCAACGTCTTTCTGAAAGTGGGCATGGACGTGCGCTGGGCAGGCTTTACCGGCAGCCTGGAAGACGCCATCAACGAAGGCGTGCGCCGCGGCTACAACCACCCGGACAACACGCTGCGCGCCTCCGTCGTGGCCGACCCGCACTTCGCGCGCAAGAACACGCGCGACAACACGCCGGCCGTCATCGTCACCGAGATCGTGCCCGGCAACACAGTGGATGTCACGGTGGCGGCCAAGGGCGGCGGCAGCGAGAACAAGAGCAAGATGGTCATGCTCAACCCCAGCGACTCGCTGGTGGACTGGGTGCTCAAAACCGTGCCCACCATGGGCGCGGGCTGGTGCCCGCCGGGCATGCTGGGCATCGGCATTGGCGGCACGGCCGAAAAAGCCGTGCTGCTGGCCAAGCAAAGCCTGATGGAAGACCTGAACATGTACGAGCTGCAGGCCAAGGCCGCGCGTGGCGAGAAGCTCACCCAGGTCGAGGAGCTGCGCCTGGAGCTGTACGAAAAAGTCAACGCCCTGGGCATTGGCGCGCAGGGCCTGGGCGGGCTGACCACCGTGCTGGACGTGAAGATCGCCATGTACCCCACGCATGCGGCCAGCAAGCCCGTGGCCATGATCCCCAACTGCGCCGCCACGCGCCATGCGCACTTCGTGCTCGACGGCTCTGGCCCCGTGCATCTGGAGCCGCCCTCCATCGACCTGTGGCCCAAGCTGGACTGGCAGCCCAACACCGAGCAAAGCCAGCGCGTGGACCTCAACACCCTCACCAAAGAACAAGTCGCTAGCTGGAAGCCCGGCCAAACCCTGCTGCTCAGCGGCAAGATGCTCACCGGCCGCGACGCCGCGCACAAGCGCATCCAGGACATGCTGGCCAAGGGCGAGCCGCTGCCGGTGGACTTCACCAACCGCGTCATCTACTACGTCGGCCCGGTCGATCCCGTGGGCGATGAGGCCGTCGGCCCCGCCGGCCCCACCACGGCCACGCGCATGGACAAGTTCACCGAGATGATGCTGGCGCAAACCGGCCTGATCGCCATGATCGGCAAGGCCGAGCGCGGCCCGGCCGCCATCGAGGCCATCAAAAAGCACCAAAGCGCCTACCTCATGGCCGTGGGCGGCGCGGCCTACCTGGTCAGCAAGGCCATCAAGACCGCCAAGGTCGTGGGCTTCGAGGACCTGGGCATGGAAGCCATCTACGAATTCGACGTGGTGGACATGCCCGTGACCGTGGCCGTGGACGCCGGCGGCACCAGCGCCCACATCACCGGCCCGGCCGAATGGCAAAAACGCATCGCCAGCGGCGAGTTCAAGGGCCTGGCCGTCACGGCGGGCTGATGGCCCATTTCATGAAAGACCCACACATGCAACACACCCAACACCTGGTCATCGGCTTTGGCAAGGGCGGCAAGACCCTGGCGGGCAAGCTGGCCGCGCGCGGCGAGTCGGTCGTGCTGGTCGAGCGCAGCGCCGCCATGTATGGCGGCACCTGCATCAACGTGGCCTGTATCCCCACCAAGACGCTGATCCACGGCGCCGAGCTGGGCCACCCCTACGCCCAGGCGCTGGCCACCAAGCAGGAGCTGGTGGGCGCGCTGCGCGCCAAGAACCAGGAGGCGCTCACGCGCCACCCCAGCTTGACGCTGCTGACCGGCCAGGCCCGTTTCATCGACCCGCATACCGTGGCGGTGCAGCTGGCCGATGGCGGCCAGACCCAGGTGCGCGCCGAGCGCATCTACATCAACACTGGCACTGTGCCGGCGCTGCCGCCCATCGAAGGGCTGGCGCAGTCGCAGCGCTGCTACACCAGCACCACGCTGATGGAGCTGCCCGAGCGCCCGGCCAGCCTGGCCATCGTCGGAGGTGGCTTCATTGGCGTCGAATTTGCCAGCATGCTGGCGCAGTTCGGCAGCCAGGTCACGCTGCTGGAGGGGGCCGAAACCTTTTTGCCGCGCGAGGACGAGGACGTGGCCGCCGCCCTGCGCACCCAGCTCGAACAGCGCGGCGTGCGCATCCTCACCGGCGCGCGCGTGCTGCGCGTGCAGGATGAGCAGGCTGGCGGGGATGGTGGCGTGCGCCTGCATTACCGGCAGGGCCAGGACGGGGCCGAGCAATCGCTGCAGGCCCAGGCCGTGCTGCTGGCCACGGGCCGCGCCTCGACCGCTGCGGATCTGGATTTGCCCGCCGCCGGCATCGCCACCGACGAGCGCGGCTTCATCCAGGTCAACGAGCAATTGCAGGCCAGCCACCCGCACATCTGGGCGCTGGGCGATATCAACGGCGGCCCGCAGTTCACCTTCATCTCGCTGGATGACCAGCGCATCGTGCTCGGCCAGCTCGACGGCGGCAGCTACCACTCGCGCGCGCAGCGCAAGCAATGGGCCACGTGTGTTTTCACCTCGCCGCCGCTGGCGCACATCGGCTTGCGCGAGCGCGAGGCCCGCCAGCAGGGCTTGAAGTTCCAGCTCGTCAAGCTGCCCGCTGCGGCCGTGCCCAAGGCCCGCATCCTGGGGCAGACCGAGGGCTTTCTCAAAGCCCTGGTCGAAGAAGGCAGCGGCCGCGTGCTGGGCTGCACCTTGCTGTGCCCCGAGGCGCACGAAGTCATCAACATCGTGCAAATGGCCGTCAATGCCGGGCTGCCCTACACCGCGCTGCGCGACGCCATCTACACCCATCCGTCGATGACCGAAGCGCTCAACGACCTGTTCGGCGCCGTGTCGTGAGCATCGCGCGCCGGGCCCTGCGCAGGGAAAGCCCCCAGGCCGCTGCAGTGCCAAGCGCTCTATCATGATCGGCACCATGCACGCCCCTTGACTGCCCATGCCCACGCTGCTGATCGCCGACGACCACCCGCTGTTTCGTGACGCCCTGCGCACCACGGTGCTGCGCATCTGGCCGCAGGCGCGCATCCATGAGGCGGAATCGGCCGAGCAGCTTTATGCCTTAACCCAGGCGCACGGCGATGCGGATCTGCTGCTATTGGACTTGCGCATGCCCGGCCAGCAGGGCTTTGAGGCGCTGCGCCAGCTGCGCCTGCGCCATCCGCAGCTGCCGGTGGTGGTGGTTTCGGCCGATGAAGACGCGCAAACCATGCGCTGCGCCATGGAGCAGGGCGCGCTGGGCTATCTGCCCAAATCCACCGATGCGGCCACGCTGGCGCAGGCGCTGCAAGGCATTTTGGATGGCGAGCCCTGGTTCCCGCCTGATGCGCTGCAAGCTGCCGCGCCCGGCGCGGCGCAGCCCGGCCCGAGCGCGCTGGCCGGGCTGACGCCGCAGCAAACCAAGGTCTTGCAAATGGCCGCCGCTGGCCGCTTGAACAAGCAGATTGCGCATGAGTTGGGCACGTCGGAGGCCACCGTCAAAGCCCATATGTCGGCGATTCTGCGCAAGCTCGGCGCCAGCAACCGCACCGAGGCCGTGACTTTGGCGCAGCGCTGGGGCCTGAGCGAGCGCTGAGCCAGAGGCCAGGGCTTTCAGAGCCTGTTCAAAATCTCGGCGCGAGTGGGCAAGAAGCGGTTTGGGGTGGGCTGCAAGGCGCAAAACGCAGCCATAGCTGGGGCTATGGCGAGGCTTTGCAACGCAGCAGAGCGCCCAAATCCGCTCTCTTGACCGCCGTGCAAAGATTTTGAACAGGCTCTTAGCCAGCCGTGCGGCGCTGCGCCAGCAAGAAGGCGCGCAGCGCGGCCGGCTTGATGGGCTTGTTCAACACCACCACGCCATGGGCTGCGGCCCGGGCCTTGAGCTGGTCACTGCCATCGGCCGTGACCAGCGCCCCCGGTGTGCCGGGCCTGGCCTGGTGCAGCGCCTGCAGCGCAGCCAGGCCATCAAGGCGTTCGTGCAGGTGGTAGTCCACCAACAGACAGTCCAGCACCGTGCCTGCGGCAATGTCCAGGGCCTGCTGCAGATTGAGCGCCGTGTGCACGGCAATGCCCCAGCGGCCCAGCAGGGCCTGCATGCCTTGCAGGATGTCCGGGCTGTTGTCCAGGCACAGCACCTGCATGCCCTGCAAGGGGTTGAAGGGCGTGGCAAGGGCAGGCCTGGCGCTGCGCTGGGCTGCGCTCGTGTTGCCCAGGCCGCGTTGGGCCGCAACGTCGCCGACCAGCGGCACGGTGATGGCGAACATGCTGCCGCGCCCCAGGGTCGAGCGCGCTTGCAGCGGGTGCTGCAGCAGCCGGGCGATGCGCTGGCAGATTGACAGGCCCAGACCCAGGCCGCGCCCGTCCCAGTCGAAGACCTGCTGGTAGCGGTGAAACTCATCGTAGATGCGCGCCAGATGCGCTGGCGGGATGCCGGGGCCGGTGTCCCACACCTGCAGCAGCAGCGCGCTGCCGCGCGGGCGGGCCGTCATCAGCACGCCGCCATGTTGGGTGTAGCGCAGCGCGTTGGCGGCAAAGTTCTGCAGCACGCGGCGCAGCAGCCGCGCGTCGCTGCGCACCCAAAGCGGTGCGCCGTGGCGGGCGCTGATGCGCAGCCGCCATTGAAGCTGCCGCTTGGCCGCCAGCGGGGCGTATTGCTGCTGCAGCGCGCCCAGCAGGGCGTGCAGGTCGATGGCCTGGATGTCCGGCTGCAGCGCGCCCGCATCCAGGCGCGAGATGTCCAGCACGCCATCGAGCAGGTCTTCGGCAGCGCCCAGCGCAGCGTCGATCTGCCCGGCCAGTTGCCGCATCTGGGCCGGATGCGCCTCCTCGCGCAGCGCGGAGGCGAACAGCCTTGTGGCGTGGATGGGCTGCAGCACGTCGTGGCTGATGGCCGTCAGGTAGCGCGAGCGCGATTCGTGCGCTGCGGCCAGCTCGCGGCTGCGCTGGGCCACGCGCTGCTCCAGGGTTTCGTTGACGTCGCGCAGCTTGCGCTCGGCGTGCTTGAAGGCGCTGATGTCGCTGTAGCTGGTGACGTAGCCGCCGTTGGGCAGTGGGTGGCCGCGCATTTCGATGAAGCGCCCGTCGCGCAGCTCGCGCACCAGGGTGTAGGCGCGCCCCTGGCGCATCAGGGCGATGCGCTTTTGCACCTGCTCCTCGATGGGCAGATGCTGCGCCGGCTCGCGCGCCAGGCCCAGGGGGTCGTGGCGCAGGTTGTGGGCGATCAAATCGGCCACGCTGCGCCCGACATACAGCATCCCGGCCGGGTAGTTGAACAGCTGCTGGTAGCGCCGGTTCCAGGCCACCAGGCGCATTTCGGCATCGACCACGCTCACGCCAGGGTCGATGTGCTCCAGCGTGGCCAGCAGGATGTCGCGATTGAAGCGCAGCTCCTGGCCGGCCTCGTCCAGCACCGAGACGATGGCTGCCAGCTCCATGCCCGAGCCCTGCAGCGCGCGCGTGAGCAGCAGCCGCGCCGAGGCTGCGCCCACGGCACCGGCCAGCAGCAGCTCGGTCAGGCGCAGCCAGCGGGCATCGGCGCGCAGCTCGGGGCTGAGCGTCAGCGCATGGCGGCGCGCGTGCTCGGCAAAGGCGCGCTCGGCGGTGCGCTGGCCCACGATGCGGCTGGCCACGGTCTGCAGATCGCGCACGCGCAGCCGGCTGGCCTGCAGCGGCGCGCCGGGCTGATCGGCGGCCGGCTGTGCCTGGCCTGCGCCAGGGCGCGGCGCGTGCTGCGGCGCCAAAAAGGGCTGGGCCTGCATCTGCTCGGTCAGGCTGGGGCGCCAGCGCAGCGACACCAGCACCAGCGTGGCGGCATTGGCCAGCAGCGACCAGAAGGTGCCGTGGGTGATGGCGTCCCAGTCGGCGCTGCCCAGCACCAGGCCGACGCTGCTGCCCAGCAGCTGGTGGGGGCGCAGCCATTGCTGGCCCCAGGGGCCGTGCTCGATCCAGGCCGTATCCAGCCAGCCGCTCTCGGCCAGGCTGGGCAGCAGCAGCGTATAGCCCCACAGCGCAAAGCCGGCCAGCAGCCCGGCCTCGACACCGCGGCGGCTGGCGCCCGGCCAGTACAGCCCGGCCACCAGCGCCGGGGCAAACTGGGCCACGGCGGCAAAGGCCATCAGGCCCAGGCTGGCCAGCGGCATGCGCCCGTCCATGCCGCGCGAGTAGCCATAGGCCAGCAGCGCCAGCAGCACGATGGCGGCGCGGCGCACCCACAGCACCAGGGCGGCGGTGTCCGCGCCTGCGGCCAGGCGCTGCGGCTGGCGGCGCAGCAGCCAGGGCATGACCAGATCGTTGCTGACCATGTTCGACAGCGCCACGCTGACCACGATGACCATGCCGGTGGCGGCCGAAAAGCCGCCGATGTAGGCCACCAGCGCCAGCGCCTCGTGGCCCAGCGACAGCGGCAGGGCCAGCACGAAGCTGTCGGGCGTGACCGCGCCTGCCGCGTGGAACAGGGCCTGCCCGGCTGCGGCAATGGGCAGCACCATCAGGCTGATGAGCAGCAGGTAGCCGCCAAACAGCCAGCGCGCGCGGCGGATGTCGGCGACGTCGCCGCACTCCACCACGGCCACGTGGAACTGGCGCGGCAGGCACAGCATGGCGGCAAAGGCCAGCAGCGTCTGGGCGACAAAGCCGGTGGGCGGGCCGCGCTGGATCAGCTGGGCGATGGCCTGGCCGGCGCTGTGCGGCTGCGCGCCCAGCCAGCGCAGCGCCAACACGCCCACGGCCAGCAGAGCCAGCAGCTTGATGACCGACTCCAGCGCCACGGCCAGCATCAGGCCTGGGCGATGCTCGCTGGCATCGACCTGGCGGGTGCCGAACAAAATGGCAAACAAGGCCATGATGGCCGCCACGTACAGGGCCGGGTCGCCCCAGCGCTGCCCGCGCGCATCCAGCCCGGTGAGCACGCCCAGGCTGGTGACCACGGCCTGGTACTGCAAGGCCAGGTAAGGCACGGCGGCAATCAGCGCAATCAGCGCCACCAGCGCCGCCAGGCGCGGCGCGCGGCCAAAGCGCGAGGCGATGAAATCGGCGATGGAGACGGTGTTGTGCTGACCGGCCACCAGCGCCAGGCGCTCCAGCATGCGCCAGCCCAGCAGGAACAGCAGCATCGGCCCCAGATAAATGGGCAGATAGCCCAGGCCGTGGCGCGCGGCCGTGCCCACGGCGCCATAGAACGTCCATGAGGAGCAGTACACCGCCAGCGCCAGGCTGTAGATCACCGGGCGCACGCCATCGCGCTGCGTCAGGCTGGCATGGCGATCGCCCAGCCAGGCCACGGCAAACAGCATGGCGGCATACAGCAGCGAGACGAGGATGACCCAGATGGCAGGCATGGGCAGGCAGGGGCAGGGGCTGGCGGCGCACAGTGTAGCGGCCAGCCTGACCAGGCATTTTTCTGTAACCCCTTGCAAAACCACGGGCCGCAAGCCGGCGCGCCGCCATGGCCGTGGGAATAATGCGCCGCTGGCGGCGCGCAGCGCGGCGGGCCGCAGCCAGCGGCATTGTTGGGAATCTCCATGGCTTGGGCGTCTTCTTTGTTGGATGGGTTCGTGCGGGTGCTCTACCACCCGCGGCTGCGCCGTGGCCTGTCGCTGGCGCTGACGGCGGCGGTGGCGCTGCTGGTGGTGTGGGCCCTGCACCATGCGCTGGCCGAGGTCGATGCCGCGCAGGTGCTGCAGCTGATGGGCCAGGCGCCCGCGCAGGCGCTGGGCTATGCGGCGCTGGCGGCCGCGGCCAGCTACCTGGTCATGACCGGTTACGACTTCTCGGCGCTGAAATACCTGGCGCCAGCGCAGCCGCCGCCGCGCACGGCCGTGCTGGTGACCTCCTTCATGGCCTACACGCTGGGCAATACCGTGGGCCTGGGGGTGCTGGCCGGCGGCGCCGTGCGCATGCGCATGTTCACGCAGTGGGGCCTGACGGCGCTGCAAGTCACGCGGCTGATCGCCTTCAACGCGCTGGCCTTCGGCGCCGGCATCACCGTGCTGGGGGCCCTGGCGCTGCTGGTGGGCGCGCAGCGCGCGGCGCTGCACACGCAGTTGCCGGTGGCGGCCATCGTGGCGCTGGCAGCGCTGGTGCTGGCCGCGGCGCTGGTGTTTCTGTGGTGCTGCGCGCGGTGGCAAACCTTGCGCCTGGGGCCTTGGCAAGTGCAACTGCCCTCGCTGGGCCTGGCGCTGCGGCAGCTGCTGATCACGGCCACCGATACCGTGCTGGCCGGCCTGGCGCTGTGGTTTTTGCTGCCGCCCAGCCCGCTGAGCTGGTGGGCCTTTCTGATGGTGTACATGCTGGCGCTGACGGCCGGCATCCTCAGCCACGTGCCCGGCGGGCTGGGGGTGTTCGAGGCGGTGATGTTCACCGGCCTGTCGGCCTCGGGCCTGCCGGCCACGGCGCTGGCGGCGGCGCTGGTGCTGTACCGCGTTGTGTACTACCTGCTGCCGCTGGTGGCGGCGGCGCTGCTGCTGACCGGCTATGCGCTGTGGATGCGGTTGAACAGCCGGCCGGGCCGCGCGCGCCGGCGCCTGCACGTCACGGGCATGCAGATCGCGCGCAACATCGCCTGGGCGGCGCCGTTGGTGCTGGGCGGGCTGGCCTTTGCCGCCGGGGCGGTGCTGCTGGCCGCCGGCGCCAGGCCCGACAACCAGGCTGCGGCGCTGGCCCTGCAGCGCTGGCATGTGCCGCAGTTCTGGATCGAGGCCTCGCGGCTGCTGGGCAGCGTCTGCGGCCTGTTGCTGCTGGTGCTGGCGCGGGCCCTGCTGGAGCGGCTGGATGCGGCCTGGTGGCTGGCGCTGCTGGCCACGGGCCTGGCGCTGTGGCTGTCGCTGCCCAATGGCTTTGCCTGGTACGAGATGGCCATGCTGGCGGTGCTGCTGGGGCTGCTGCTGGTGTCCAGGGAGCAGTTCAGCAGCCATTCCTCGCTGTTTGCCGTGCGGCTGGAGCTGGGCTGGCTGCTGGCGCTGGGCCTGGTGTTCGCGGCGCTGGGCTGGATCATTTATTTCGCTTACAGCCACGAGGATCTCAGCCATATGCCGTGGTGGCGCTTGGCTCTGGACGCGCGCCTGCCGCCGGTGTTTCGCGCCGCCATGCTGGCGGCGGTGCTGGCCTTGCTGCTGGGCGCCTGGCAGCTGCTGCGCCGGCGCGAGCGACGCCAGGATGCCAATGTCACATAGAGCGCTCTGCTTGGCGCGCTGGACGCGACGGGAGTTGAAGCGCCGTCTACCCGGTCGCATTGCCACTGCGCCGCCAATAGCCTTTGACGCGGTTGCGGCTGCCGGCCAGGCCGCGGGCGTGGCGCAGGTGCTGGCGGATGGCCTTGGCGTCGTTGTTTTCCAGCGCGCCCCAGACGGCGTCGATGGCGGGCAGGCGTTCCAGCTCGGCGATCACGGCGGCGGCCACGTCGCCGCTGGCGCTGATGCGGTGCAGGCGCGCGCCCGCTGGCAATGACGCATCGGCCAGATAGGGCTGGTCGAGCGCATCGGCGGTGATGCAGAAGACCACCGGCGGCTGCGGGTTGCGCCAGTCTTCCAGCAATGCGGCCACGGTGGGCAGCGCGGTTTCATCGCCAATCAATACGCACTGGCCCTGCGCCAGGTGCTCGGTGTGTTCGTGGTACTGGGCCTGGCTGAAGATGACGTCGCCTGCGCGCAGGGCGCTGGCCCAGCGGCTGCCGGGGGTGGGCGCGCCATCGGCGCTCCGGTGCAAAAAGACATCCACCTCGGCCAGGTCGGCAAAGGGCGCATCGGCGCTGCTTTTGCGGGCGCGGCGCAGGGTGTAGTAGCGCTGGTCCTTGGTGAAGGACAGCATCACCTGCTCGCGCCGCGCAGGCGACGCGCGCTTGAGCCACCACAGCAGCAGGCGGCTGAACCATTGCCCGATCAGGGACATGCGCTGGCGCGCCGCCGGGAGTTTGGCGGGCAGGCGCTCCAGCGTCTTGAGGGAGAAAAACCAGGCATGGCCGGGCGCGTCTTCGGGCAGGGGCACGGTGCTTTGCAGGTGCAGGCGCAGCATGTGCGGGGTCAGCATCTCGCTGCCGAGCACGCTGAAGAACTGCTTGTGCTGCCCAGACAGCGGCTTGCCCTGCCGCGCCAGGGCTTCGTAGGCCAGGTACAGCACGTTTTCTTCCAGATCGCCCTTGAGGGCAAAGGGCACGAACAGGGGGCGGGCCGCCGCACTATCGGTCGCACCGTTGGCCGAAGAGCCATTGGCCGTCTCTGCGCAGGTGACGGCCAGCAGGCAGCCTTCCTGAAAAATGTCTTCCAGCCGGGCGCTGCGGGCGTCGGCAGCGCCGTAGGCCTGGGCAATGGCCAGCACTTCTTCGGGGTGTTCGTCGTTGATGTGTTCGAGGATGTCGAGTTTGTGATCCTGGTCGGCCAGCGGGGTACGGGCCGAGGCGGGGGTGTCAGTCTGGAAGGCAGTCTTCATGGCAAGGCGGTGCAATCGTGTTGGCAGGCGGGGGCTGGCTGGCCGCAAGCGCCGTCCGTGGCGGTGATGCCGGGCCAGCGCAATGCCAGCATGGCAGCCAGCAGCAGGCAGCCCATGCACAGCAGCAGCGCGCCGGCATAGCCGATGCGCTGGGCCAGCCACAGGCAGGCGCTGCTGCCCAGCAGGGCCAGCAGCATGGCGGTGGCGTTTTGCAGGGTGTAGAGGGTGGCTGGCGCGCCAGTGGCGCGCGCCTTGTCCATCATCACCGTGCCCAGGCTGGCATACAGCGGCGAGAAGGCCAGGTAGTAGGCGGCGATGGCGGCATGCACCCAGGCCGGGCTGCTGCGCCCCAGCAGTACCGGCAGCAGCGCCAGCAAGGCCAGCGCCTGCAACAGTGCCGACAGCGCGATGGCCTGCGCACGGCCCAGGCGGCGCAGCCACCACGCGGCCAGCAGCGCCGCCAGCAGGCCCACGACCGCGCCGAAAAGGCGGATGGCGCTGCCGATTTGGGGCAGCTCCCAGCCCGCATCGACCAGCGCCGGGGTCAGCATCGCCAGGGCGGCAAACGCCGTGGCGCCAAGCGCCACCAGCGCCAGCCAGGGCAGCTGCCCCTGCCAGAAGGTGAGCAGTTGCCGCCACGGGCTGCGCCCAGCCTGGGCATTGACGGTGTCGGTGGGCGGCTGCGGCTCGCGCCAGGCCCAGAGCAGCAGCCAGGGAAACACCACCAGCGCCGCCAGCAGCCACAGGCAGCCGCGCCAGCCGATATACGGGTACAGCCACAGCACCAGCGCGCCGCCGACGATATTGCCCAGCATGCCGGCGCCGACCTGGATGCTGTTGATCAGCGGGCGCTGCGCAGGCGCGAAGGTGAGCGTGGCCATGCCATCGAGCGCCAGATCCTGCGTGGCGGTGGCCACGGCATACACGAGCAGCGCCGCCAGCAGCAGCGCCTGCAAGCCGCCTTGCGGGGGCATGAAGGCCGCCAGCGCCAGCATCAGCGCCATCAGCGCCTGCATTGGCAGCAGCCAGTTGCGGTAGTGGCCGCGCCCCGGCCAGCGCCCCGTGCCGTGGCTGCGGCGGCCATGCCGATCCACCAGCGGCGCCCAGAGAAACTTGAGCGACATGGGCAGCAGCAGCAGGTTGAGCAGGCCCAGTTGCGCCAGCGAGGCGCCCTGCTCGCGCAGCACCGCCGCCAGCGCCAGGCCGATGAAGCCGATGCCCAGGTACTGGCTGGCATACAGCGTGGCAAACAGCAGCCAGGCGCTGCGCGCGGCGGGCGGCGCGTCCGAAGCCCTCAGGGTCATTGCCGAGCTTCCGGGGTCGTCAGAAGCTGTAGCGCACATTCAGCCCCAGCGCGCGGCCCGGCGCGGGGCGGCCCAGCGGCTCGGTGTAACCCTCGGGCATCATGGCGTAGCGCATCCAGTGGCGGTTGCCCAGGTTCTTGCCCCACAGCGTCCATTCCAGATGGCGGCCGCTCCAGCCGATGGCGGCATCGGCCAGGGTGTGCCCGCCCAGCATCAGCCGGTTGTCCGGCCCGGCGGCGCGGCGGCCAACGTGGCGCAGGTCGGCGCGGGCAAAGAACTGCCCCTGGCCGAGGGCGGGCAGGGCCAGCGGCTGGCGGTATTCCAGCCCCAGCGCGGCGCTGGCGCGCGGCACCTGCGGCACGCGGTTGCCGGTGCGGGTCTGGTTCTGCCGCACCGCGGGCACGGCCGTGACCTCGGCATCGATGAAGCTGGCTGCGGCATTGGCCCGCCAGCGCGCGCCCAGCCGGGCAAAGCCGCTCAGCTCCAGCCCCTGCGAACGGGTATCGACGTTGAACGGCTCGGTGATGAAGCTGGGATAAAGGGCAACGCTGATCTTGTCGTCGCGCACGGCATTGCGAAACAGCGCGGCGCTCATGCCCCAGCGGCCATCGGCCGCGCCGCCCTTGAGGCCCAGCTCCAGCGCGTCGATGCGCCCGGCGCGGTAGGGGTTGTCCGGCTGGCCGTAGGCGATGTTGGTGGCGTAGTCGCCAAAACCGCCGGGCTTGTGGCCGCGCGAGTACAGCGCATAAGCGTGCCACTGCGCTGTCAGGCGAAGCGCCAGCCCCAGGCGCCCGGTCACGGTGGTTTCGCGCAAGCGCCGCTGCTGCACCTTGTCGCCCCCTGCCGCCAAGGGGCTGGCCGGATTGGGTTGCCAGTGGGCGCGGTAGTCCATGCGCTCGTGCGACAGGCGCAGGCCGCTGATGGTTTTGAGCCGCGGCGTCAGCGGATAGGTCAATTCGCCATACAGCGCCTGGGTGCGGATGCGGTAATCGCGCTGCAAATCGGCGTTGTAGACATCGGCATTCAGTGGCGGCATCGGCGCGGGCAGCGGCAGCAGGCCGCGCCGCGCGTCGTAGCCAAAGCCCCGGTTGCGGCGCTGCAAATAGGCCCCGGCCACCCATTGCACGGCGCTGCCGGGTAGCGAGCTCAGGCGCACATCCTGCTCCAGCATGCGGATGTCGTCATCGATGCGTTGCAGGTTGTTGGCCGGGTTGTCGTAGAACGCGCCGAGCATCGGCTGCATCGGCGCCGGCACGCGCAGGCGCTCGAACAGATAGGGCAGGTTGTCCAGCGGCACGTAGGAACGCTGCACCCGCCCGCGATGCTGCGACCAGGCGGTGAGCGCATGCAGCTGCGCCCCCGCCCAGCGGCGGCGGATATCCAGATGGACGCCGC
This sequence comes from Vandammella animalimorsus, assembly GCF_002285265.1. GTDB lineage: Bacteria > Pseudomonadota > Gammaproteobacteria > Burkholderiales > Burkholderiaceae_C > Lampropedia. Next base: position 37,436 of record NZ_NSJB01000004.1, on the reverse strand, counting down.
TGGTCTGCCGCAGCGAGGTCTGCGGCATGCTGCCGGCATCGAACACGGGCCTGCCGCCATGCGGCGGGAAGATCACCAGCGGCACATCGTTCAGGCGCCGGTCGCGGTAGGCGGTGAGCATCACGTCGGTGCGCGCATCGCGCTGCCACAGCAGCTTGGCGCGCAGGCCCTGGTTTATCAGGGTGTTGAGCGGCTGGCCGCTGCGGCGGTTGTGGATGTAGTCGTCCTGCCACTGGGCCATGCCCGAGAGGCGCAAAAACAGCCGCTCACCCAGCGGCGCGTTCAGCATGGCCTCGGTGCGGCGCAAGCGGTCGCTGCCCACGCCGGCCCCGGCCTGCGCATCGAACAGCGGCGCCGGGTCGTTGGTCTGGATGTGCACGGCCCCGGCATCGGCCTGGTGGCCGTGCAGCGTGCCCTGCGGCCCCTTGGCCACCTCGATCTGGCGCAGGTCGTACAGGTTGCGATCCAGCCCCACCAGGCCCTGCGAAGCGCCATCGATGCGAATGCCCACCGAGGTGTCGTCCAGCGAGGTGTGCGACAGCGAGCCAGTGCCGCGAATCCACAGGTAGGTATTGCCCGAGCCGCCGCTGTGGATCTCCACCCCCGGCACGCTGTGCAGGCTGTCTTCCACCGAGACAAAAGCGCGCCGCTCGGCGCTCAGGCCGTCGATCAGCGCCAGCGACAGCGGCGCATCCTGCGCCTGCTCCTGGACGCCCCGCGCCGTCACCGTGACCGGCGGCAGGCTGGGCGTTTCCTTCTCCTCCGGGGCCGCAGGCTGCTGCGCACTGGCGGGCAGGGCAAACGAAAAGGCCAGGCACACGGCCAAGGGGCAAGGCGCAAAGCGGCGGGCAGGCATTTGCAGGAACTCCTTCAAACTTGTTCAAAGCCCCTGCACGGCGGCCAGAACAGCGGATTGGGGCGCTCTGCGGCGCCCGCAAAGCCCAGCCATAGCGGGGGCTATGGCTGCGTTTTGCGCCTTGCAGCCTATCCCGAACCACTGTTTGCCCGCGCGCGCCAAGACCTTGAACAGGTTTTTACAAAACAAACAAGACGCCGCATTATGGAAACTTGATGAGAATGGTTCTTGTTGAGATCAGGAGCAATTCGGAAAAATCGGGCAAGTGCCTGATTTGCAATGTTCTTATTTTTCAGGCCCCGCGGCTGGCACGGGGCTGTAGCCAAAGTGGCGCTGAAACACCTGCACGAAGTAGCGCGGGCTGCCATAACCGCTGCGCACCGCCGCCTGCGCCAGCGTGCAGCCCTCCTCCAGCAAGGCCAGGGCCAGCGCCATGCGCCGCTCGCGCAGCCACACGGCGATGGTCTTGCCGGTGCGCTGGCGAAAGGCGCGTTTGAGATCGCATTCGTTCAGCCCCACCCGGCGCGCCAGCTGGGCAATGGTGATCTTCTGCGCGCACTCCTGCTCCAGGATGTGCAGCGCGGCATCGATGGCCCGGTCCGTCTCGGTGCGCCAGGCCAGCGGCGCCTGCCCGGCGGCCTGCCCGTCGCCGCTGCGCAGCAGCAGCCCCAGCAGGCTGAGCGCCGCGCCCTCCAGTTCCAGCAGATCGATGGCATCGCGCGCCGCCGGCAGGTCCAGCAGTTGCGCGGCCCGCCCCAGCAGCCGCGCCGGCGCCGGGTGCAAGGGCCGCACCTGCGCCGGGCCGGGCCGCTCGTCCCGGAAAAACGCCAGCACCGGGCTGGGCGCCTCGGTCTGGGCAAAGCGCGCCAGCAACTCGGGGCTGAAGTCCAGCGACAGCATGGCAAAGCGCTGGCCCGCGCCCAGCTCGGTGCCGATGTGACCAAAACGCCCACGGCGCAGCCAGACCCGGCCGGGCGCGCCCTCGGCCTCAATGGCCGGCTCCGCGAAGGCAATCCGGTAGCGCCCGCGGATCACGATGTTGATGCCGCACAAATGCGCGACGTCCTGCGGCTTCTGGGTCAGCGTCAGACTCTGGCGCAGCGCAAAGCAGCCGCGCCCCAGCGCAATGCGGCCAAAGTCGTAGAAATCGCTGAAGCCGGCGCCAAACGGCTCGCACAAACGGTTGATCTGGTAGCCCGGGCCGCGCTGGATGTCCAGCCGGCCCTGGCGGGCCAGCAGCGCAATGGCCTTGCGATGGGCGCGCAGGTGGTCTTGCATGCGGTGCGGTTGTGGCCTAGCGGCGTGGAGCCCTGGTTATCGGGGCACGTCGCCATCGCTGCCGGGAACCGTGGATGGTGGCGTGTCAGGCGGGGGCGCGCTTGCTTCTCGCTGCGCCAGGCGCTCGCGGCGTCGGCCCTGACCCAGTTGCGGCATGGCGGCGATCAGGGCCTGGGTGTAGGGCTGCTGCGGGGCGTGAAACAGCTGCGCCGGGCTGCCGCGCTCGATGATGCGCCCTTGGTGCATGACCAGCATGTCCTCGCACAGGTGGTGGATGGCGGCCATGTCGTGGCTGATGAGCAGGAAGGAGATGCCGTAGGTTTTCTTCAGCTCCAGCAGCAGGTCCAGCACCTGGGCCTGGATGCTGACGTCCAGGGCGGAGACCGGCTCGTCGGCGACGATCAGGCGCGGGCGCGTCATCAGCGCGCGGGCGATGGCGATGCGCTGGCGCTGGCCGCCGGAGAATTCATGCGGGTATTTGTCCAGGTCGCGGCTGTGCAGGCCGACCTGTTCGAGCATTTGCTCGGCGCGGCGGCGCATGGGCAGCGGCTCGCGCTCGCCCAGGGCGCGCAGCGGCTCGGTGACGATGCGCTCGATGCGCTGGCGCGGGTTCAGCGAGCTGTACGGGTCCTGAAAGACCATCTGGAAGTCGGCGCGCGCCAGGCGCAGCTGCTCGGGCGGCATCTGGTGCAGATCGCGCCCGAGCAGGCGCACGCTGCCGCGGCTGGGGCGCTCCAGCGCCATGACGATGCGCGCCAGCGTGGATTTGCCAGCGCCCGATTCGCCAACGATGCCCAGGCTGTGTCCCGGTGGCAGCGAGAAGCTGATGTGCTCCAGCACCGGCCCTTGCCCAGTCTGCTGGGCCGGGCTGCGGCCCGGCCAGGGCAGCGCCGGCCAGCGGCGCGGCTGGCGGTAGTGGTGGCTGAGGTCGCGCACCTCCAGCAGGTTGCAGCGCGAGGTGCTGGGCGCGCTCATGCCGCGCCTCCGTGGGCGTTGCCGCCGTTTCCGCCGCCATTGCCGCCGGGTGCGGCGGCAGGGGCGGGCGTTGCGATCTGACAAAAGGCCATCAGGCGCTGGCGCGATTGCATCAACTGCTGGGTGTAGGGGTGCTGCGGTTGCGCGAAGACGCTGGCCGTGGCGCCGTACTCGACAATTTGGCCCTGGGTCATCACGGCCACGCTGTCGCAGTAGTCGGAGATCACGGCCAGGTCGTGCGAGATCAGCAGCAGGCCCATGTGGCGCTCCAACACCAGCTCGTCGAGCAGGTCCAGGATTTGCTGCTGCACGATGCCGTCCAGCGCCGTGGTGGGCTCGTCGGCAATCAGCAAAGCGGGCTTGCAGGCCAGCGCCATGGCGATGGTGATGCGCTGGCGCTGGCCGCCGGAGAATTGGTGCGGGTAGTCGGCCAGGCGCTGGCCGGCGCGGGCAATGCCCACGCGCTCGAGCAAGGCGGCGGCTTGCTGCAGCGCGGCGCGCCGGCCCAGGCCCTGGTGCAGGCGCAGCGGCTCGGCCACCTGCTGGCCAATGGCGTGCACGGGGTTGAGGGCGCTCATGGGCTCTTGGAACACCATGGCCATGCGGTTGCCGCGCAGGCGCTGCAGCTGCCGCTGCGACAGCCCCAGCAGCTCCTGGCCTTGCAGGCGGATGCTGCCGCTGCATTGCGCGGGCGTGGGCAGCAGGCCCATGATGGCCAGCGCCGTCATGGATTTGCCGCTGCCCGACTCGCCCACCAGGCCCAGGGTCTGGCCGGGTTGCACTTGCAGGTGGATGTCGTGCAGCACGGCGGTGCTGTGCGGCGCGCTGCCCAGGCTGACGCGCAGGCCTTCGATGGCCAGCAGCGCGGCGCTGGGCACGGCGCTGGGGGGAGCGTTGGTCATGGCGCTGGCTGCGGCGGCGTGGCTCATCGCTGGCTGCCCGTCAGCCGCGGGTCAAGTCGGTCGCGCAGCCCATCGCCCAGCAGGTTCAGCCCGAACACGGCCAGGGCGATGGTCACGCCGGGGTAAACGGCCAGCATGGGGGCGTCGAACAGCGTGGACTGGGCCTCGCTGAGCATGCGCCCCCACGATGGGGTGGGGTATTGCGTGCCCAGGCCGAGGTAGGACAGCGCGGCCTCGGCCAGGATGGCAATGGCAAATTGGATGGTGGCCTGCACGATCAGAATGGGCAGCAGGTTGGGCAGCACGTGCTCCCAGGCGATGGCCCAGGGGCGGCGGCCGCAGGCGCGCGCGGCCAGCACGAAGTCGCGCTCGAGCAGGGCATTGGCCGAGGCGCGCGTCAGGCGCGCGAAGATGGGCACGCTGGCAATGCCGATGGCGATGATGGAGATCACCACGCCGGAGCCATAGACGGCGCGCATCATGATGGCCGTGAGGATGGCCGGGAAGGCAAAGGTCAGGTCGGCCAGGCGCATGATGAGTTCCTCGACCCAGCCTTTGCGCGTGGCGGCCAGCAGGCCCAGGGCCACGCCCAGCAGCAGGCCGATGCCCACGGCCACCACGCCCACCAGCACGGAGCTTTGCGCGCCCACCATCAGCTGCGAGAGCATGTCCTGGCCGTAGACGTCCGTGCCCAGCCAGTGCTCGGCGCTGGGCGCGGCCTGGCGCCGGTCGGTGTATTGCTCGCCGGGCGGGTGCGGCGTCCAGACCATCGACAGCAGGGCCGTGCACAGCAGCAGCAGCGTCAGCAGGCCGCCCACCAGCAGCGATGGCTGGCGCCAGGCGGTGCGTAGCGTGTGGGCGGCGGTGGCGGGCAGCGTGGGCATGGCGGCGCTCATTCAGGCGGGGGCGGACAGGGCCGCGCGGCGCGTGCGCGTGTGGCGAATGCGCGGATCCAGCCAGGCGTAGGCCAGATCGACCAGGAAGTTCACCACGATCACCATGGCCGAGAGCAGCAGCACGCAGTTGCGCACCACCACCATGTCGCGGTTTTCGATGGCCTGAAAGATCAGCCGCCCCAGGCCAGGCAGCTGGAAGACGTTTTCCACCACGATGGTGCCGGCCAGCAGGTTGGCAAATTGCAGGCCGGCGACCGTGACCACCGGGATCAGCGCATTGCGCAGCGCATGGCCCAGCAGCACCTGCCAGCGCGCCAGGCCCTTGGCCTGGGCCGTGCGGATGTAGTCCTCGCGCAGCACCTCCAGCATGGCCGAGCGCGTCATGCGCGCCAGCATGGCAGCCTGCACCATGGCCAGGGCCAGCGCGGGCAGCAGCAAGGCCTTCAGCGCTGGCCAGGGACCGCCGCCGTACTCGCTGCTCCAGCCGGGAAAGCCCCCGGCGGAGAACCAGCGCAGCCGCACGGCAAACAGCATGATGAGCAAGATGGCCAGCCAGAAGTTGGGCACCGCGATGCCGATCTGCGTCAGCCCCATGGTGAGCACGTCGCCGGCGCGGTTGTGCCGCGCTGCGGCGTAGATGCCGGCGCACAGCGCCATGGCGATGGCCAGCGCGATGGCCAGCAGGGCCAGCGGCAGGGTCAGCTTCAGGCTCTCCAGAATCAGCTCGCTGGCCGGAATGCCGTAGGCGTAGCTCTCGCCCATGTCGCCGCGCAGCAGGCCGCCGATCCAGTCGCCGTAGCGCCGCAGCACGGGCTGATCCAGCCCCAGTTGCTCGTACAGCGCCTGTACGGCCTCGGGCGCGGCATCGGGCCCGAGCATGGTCTGCGCGGCATTGCCCGGCAGCACTTCCAGCACGAACATGACCAGCACCGATGCGCCCGCCAGGGACAGCAGCAGCGAGGCAAGGCGCCGAAAGAAAAATTGGAGCATGGGCGGAAAAGCAGGCGGAATGCAGGGCTGGCAGGCAAAGGGGCCGCAGTGTAGCAATCTCGGCCATGCGCCTCAAATCCCGGGCGCGGTGCCTGCACGCGGCGCGCCTGGGCGCTCATCATCATGGGGCGGCCCGATGGGCAAAACCATGCACAATGGCGGCATGTCGATTGAATTGCAGGTCTTTCATATCGTGTCGCAGGTGCTGGAATGCCCGCGCGGGGACATCGATGCCCATACGCCCATTCGCGATTGGCTGAAGATGACCATCATCAACGACGAGACATGCCTGGCGCTGAACATCAACATCAGCACCCAAAGCGCCAGCCAATGCCGCACTGTGGGCGAGTACCTGCGTCTGGTGCAGAGCATGTTGTGATGGGTGCGCGCTTTTGCCTTTTCTGGACTGCCCATGTCACATGCCCATTTCTCCTTTCCGCTGACCCGGCCGCGCCGCTTGCGCTACGACGCCTTCACGCGCGATCTGGTGCGCGAGAGTCAGCTCACCGTCAAGGACTTGATCTATCCCGTATTCGTGCAGGAAGGCCAGGGCCTGCGCACGCCCGTGCCGTCGATGCCGGGGGTGCAGCGGCTCAGTCTGGATCAATTGCTGCGCGTGGCCGAGGAGTGCGTGGCCCTGGGCATCCCCTGCCTGGCGCTGTTTCCGGTCATCGATGCCAGCCTGAAAACCCCCGATGGCGAGGAAGCGGCCAACCCCGACGGCCTGGTGCCGCGCGTGGTGGCCGCGCTCAAGCAGCGTTTTCCGCAGCTGGGGGTGATGACCGACGTGGCGCTGGACCCTTACACCAGCCACGGCCAGGACGGCCTGCCCGACGAGCGCGGCTACATTCACAACGACGCCACCGTGCAGCAACTGGTGCGCCAGGCGCTGGTGCAGGCCCAGGCCGGGGTGGACATCGTCGCGCCCAGCGACATGATGGACGGGCGCATCGGCGCCATCCGCCAGGCGCTGGAGACCCACGGCCACGTGCACACGCGCATCATGGCCTACAGCGCCAAGTACGCCAGCGCCTTCTATGGCCCGTTTCGCGATGCGGTGGGCTCGGCCGCCAACCTGGGCAAGGGCGACAAAAAGACCTACCAGATGGATCCGGCCAACACCAACGAAGCCCTGCGCGAGGTGGCGCTGGACATCCAGGAAGGCGCGGACATGGTCATGGTCAAGCCCGGCATGCCTTATTTGGACGTGCTCTGGCGCGTCAAACAGGCTTTCGAGGTGCCGACCTTCGCCTACCAGGTCAGCGGCGAGTACGCCATGCTCAAGGCGGCGGCGGCCAATGGCTGGCTGGCCCACGATGCGGTGATGCTCGAAAGCCTGCTGGCCTTCAAGCGCGCCGGCGCGGACGGCGTGCTGAGCTACTTCGCGCTGGAGGCCGCGCGCCTGCTCAAGGCCGGCTGAGCGCCGGCCAGAATGGCCTGTGCCGGGCGCAGGCTACCGGCCGGCGTGCGGGCACTTCATGCAGAATGCGGCTGGCTGCGCCAGGCCGCGCGCAGCCAAGACTGACCCCTATCGATCAAACAGAGCAGAGGCGTTTTATGGAGCGGATTTGGAACTTGGTGCGCAACCAGCTGATTGAAGTCATCGAGTGGACCGATGACTCGCGCGACACGCTGTCGTTTCGCTGGCCCGACGAGGACAAGGAAATCAAGAACGGCGCGCAGCTCATCGTGCGCGAGTCGCAGATGGTGCAGTTCGTCGCCGCCGGCCAGTTCGCCGACCTGTTCGGCCCGGGCAAGCACACGCTGACCACCGAGAACATCCCCATCCTCTCGACCATCCTGGGCTGGAAGTACGGCTTTCAATCGCCCTTCAAGTGCGATGTGTATTACCTGAACACACGCCTGTTCACCGGCAACAAATGGGGCACTTCCAACCCGGTGATGATGCGCGACCAGGACTTTGGCGTGGTGCGCCTGCGCGCCTTTGGCACCTACGATTTCCGCATCGTCGATGCGCCCAGGTTCCTCAAGGAAGTGGCCGGCACGGATCAGAACTTCCGCCTCGACGAGTTCAACGACACCATGCGCTCGCGCATCGTCAGCGTGTTCACCGAGGCGCTGGCCAAGGCCCATGTGCCAGTGCTGGACATTGCCCAGCGCTATGCCGAGCTGGGCGATGCGCTGCTGCCCATCATCAACCCGGCCATCCGCGACAAGTACGGCCTGGAGGTCAGCAGCTTCATTCTGGAAAACGTCTCGGTGCCGCCGGAGGTCGAGCAGGCCATTGACAAGCGTTCGAGCATGAGCGTGATCGGCAACCTCAACGACTACGTCAAATACCAGATGGGCCAGGCCATGGGCCAGGGCGGCGAGGCTGGCGCCGCGGCCACCATGCCGGCGCAAATGGCCATGGGCTTTGGCATGGCGCAGGAGATGATGAAAAGCATGCAGCAGCCCCAGCAGGCCCCGGCCGCTGGCATGGCGGCCGCTGGCACCGCCCAGGGCGTGGCGGGGGCCGGCGCGTTGGACGTGCTCACGCCCGAGCAGGCCGCGCAAGCGCTGGGCGTCTCGGTGGAGGACGTGATGGCCTCGATCGAGGCCGGCGATCTCAAGGCGCGCAAGATCGGCAGCGCCTGGCGCATCGCCCGCAGCGCGCTGGAGGAGTTCCTGCGCGGCTGATGGCCTTCCCATCACACGCCCGCAATCAGCCTGCGGGCGTCCATTGCACAAGCGCTGCGCATTCGCCTGCGCTGTTGCAAGGGCAGGCAGCGAGAGAACCGGCATGACAAACGCTCCCCCCCCAGCGCCTGCCAGCGCGGCGGCAGCCCCCACGACCGCCATTGGCAAACACCCTTGCCCTGAATGCGGCGCCAATCTGGAATGGAATGCCGCCCGGCAGGCACTGGTCTGCCCCTATTGCGGCACCACCGCCGCCTGGCGCCCGCCCGACCCGAGCGCCGGCGATGGCAGCGAGGCCGGCGGCGTGCTCGAGCAGGATCTGGAGCAGGCCCTGCGCGACCCGGCCAACCAACGCGGCTGGAGCAACCAGCGGCGCGAAGTGCAATGCCGCAACTGCCATGCCATTTCGGTGTTCGTCGATGGCCGGGTGGCGCAGCGCTGCGATTTCTGCGGCTCGCCGGCCATCGTCGCCCACGAGCAGCTGCAGGATGCGATCACGCCGCAAAGCATCCTGCCCTTTCGCCTCAGCGATGCACAAATGCGCGAGCGCGTGCGCAAGTGGTATGGCTCGCGCTGGTTTGCGCCCAACAAGCTCAAGCGGGCGGCGCTGACCGACACGCTCAAGGGCGTGTACCTGCCGTACTGGACTTTCGATGCGCACGCCAGTGCGCGCTGGCGCGCCGATGCGGGCCACTACTACTACACCACCCAGACCTACCGCGACAGCCAGGGCAATCTGCAAACCCGGCAGGTGCAGCACATCCGCTGGGTGCAGGCCTCGGGCCAGTTGCAGCATTTCTTCGACGACGAACTGGTGCCGGGCACCGTGGGCGTGCATGCCGGGCTGCTGCGCAAGATCGAGCCCTTCCCAACCCTGACCGACTTGCGCCCCTACTCGCCCGAGTACGTGCGCGGCTGGACGGTGGAGCGCTACCAGGTGGATCTGCGCCGCGCGGCCACGCTGGGCGAGCAGCAAATGCAGCAACAGCTGCGCGCGCTGTGCGCCAGCCGCGTGCCGGGCGACACCCACCGCAATCTGGTGGTCGATGCGCAGTACCAGGGGCGCACTTTCAAGCACGTGCTGGTGCCCGTCTGGCTGGTGCACTACACCTACGGGGCCAAGACCTACCAGATCGTGGCCAATGGCTATACCGGCACTCTGGCCGGCGAGCAGCCCTACAGCTGGGTCAAGATTGCCCTGGCGGTCTTGCTGGGTCTGTTGGTGCTGGCGCTGCTGGTTTGGATGCAGTCGCAGCAATAACCGAGGCACCTGCCCGGGTTTTGTAACATCCTTGTAAATATTCGTGAAAATCTCTCCGGGGAAATATCAATTTTGGCTGCTGGGTTTTCAGGTAAAGTTCAGCGACGAAAAGCAGCTGCAGGCTTGCAGCAATTAAGGATGCTTTGCACGGATCGATGACTCAAGCAAGGGTGTGTTATTGCATTGGCATGGCAGATGGCGGCCCCAATTGCAGTAATGGCCTGTGCCATGGCCAATGGTTTGCGAAAAGCTGCTTGTCCGGCCCGCAAATCACCATGAGGCGATTTATGCAGAGCATTTTTAAACCATTGAAGGCGTGAGAGCATCAACATGCGAATTGGCGTTTTGGACGATGATCCCCTGGTGCAGGAGTTCATGCGTGCGGCAATCGAGCAATTGGGCCACAGTTGCTATTTGTATTCCGATGGCACCAGCCTGCTCATAGATTTGCGCACGCGCACACTGGATTTGCTGGTGGTCGATTGGTATTTGCCCGATATGGAAGGGCCGCAGGTCGTGCAAAGCGTGCGCCAGAGCATTGGCTCGAACATGCCCATTTTGTTCGTCACGCGCCGCGGCAGCGAGGAGGACGTGGTGCAGGGCCTGAGCAGCGGCGCCGATGACTTCATGACCAAGCCCGTGCGCATGGGCGAATTGCTGGCGCGCATTCAGGCCTTGCTGCGCCGCTCGTACCCTGAAACCCAAATGGCGCATGTCGTCGAGTTTGGCGTGTACCGGTTCGACACGGAAAAGCGCACGCTGGAAGTGCGCGGCGAGCCGGTGGACATCAAGCACCGCGAATTCAATCTCGCGCTGTTCATGTTCCAGAACTGCGGCCGCTTGCTCTCGCGCGATCACGTGCGGGAAATGGTCTGGGGCCAGCTCACCCCCATGCCATCGCGCTCGCTCGATACCCATATTTCACGCCTGCGCAACAAACTGCATTTGAAACCAGAGAATGGCTATGTGGTCACGGCCGTTTATGGCGTGGGCTATCGCCTGGAACAGGTCGAGGCAGACGGCCAGTTGACAGAGCCAGCGGCCCTGCCCGGCAATGCGTGAGGCCGCTTTTTCGCCTCAGTTCTCGCCTCAGTGGTGCATGAATCAAAAAGCGCTGCCTTCAAGCAGCGCTTTTTTAATGGCCAATCAGCAGCAGTTGTAAGAGCCGGTTCACGACCTCGGGATAAGCGGGCAATGTCTCAGGCTCTCAAGCCCTCAAGCTCTCAAGGGCTGCCCACTGTGTAGCCGGCTTCCTCGATGGCGGCAACGAGTGCGCTGCGCGGCTGGGAGCTGGCGATGCTCACCAGCCCCGTGGGCAAATCCACCTGTACCTTGGCCGTGTTGTCGGTCTTCAGAATGGCTTTTTGCACCGCCTGAACGCAGTGCTCGCAGGTCATGCCCTGGACTTTGAAGGTTTGGTTCATTGCAATCTCCTTGTGGGTGGATGGGACTCAGCGCCTGTCCTCAAAATCGCCGCGTGTAAGGCTTGACCGTCAATCCATGCGGCAGACGGCCCGATGCAGGCTTGCGGCTTGATTATCCGCCGGTTCGGCGCGGCGCCCGGGGTATAGGAGGTTGTTGCGGCCATGGATTTGGTGGAAAAATGCGTCTGCCTTGCGTTTTGCAAGGCTTTTGCAAGGCCCGTGCCGCAGGCCTTGCAGAGTTTCCAGAGTTTCTTTTGCCCGACCGGAAGATTGCGATGACAGCCACCAGCCCAAGCCAAGCCACCCAATACCCAGACACCCGTTTGCTGATCGACAACCAATGGCAGGACGCGGCCGATGGCCGCACCCTGGACGTGCTGAACCCGGCCACGGGCCAGGCCATTGGCCGCGTGGCCCATGCCGCCCAGGCCGATCTGGACAAGGCCCTGGCGGCGGCCCAGCGCGGCTTTGAGCGCTGGCGCGCCACCTCCAGCGTGGAGCGCCAGAAGATCATGCGCCAGGCCGCGGCCTTGCTGCGCGAGCGGGCCGATCACATCGCTGCGCTGATGACCATGGAGCAGGGCAAGCCCCTGGCCGAGGCGCGCGTCGAGGCGCTGTCCTGCGCCAACATGATCGATTGGTTTGCTGACGAGGGGCGGCGCGTCTATGGCCGCATCGTGCCCGGCGCCAACCTGGCCAGCCAGCAAATGGTGCTCAAGCAGCCCATTGGGCCGGTGGCGGCCTTCACGCCGTGGAACTTCCCGCTCAACCAGGTCACGCGCAAGCTGGGCCCGGCCCTGGCCACGGGCTGCTCGTTCCTGTGCAAGGCGCCCGAGGAAACGCCGGCCTCGCCAGCGGCGCTGCTGCAATGCTTTGTGGACGCGGGCCTGCCCGAGGGCGTGGTCGGCCTGGTGTATGGCGACCCGGCGCAGATTTCCGACTACCTGATTGCCAGCCCGGTCATCCGCTTCGTGACCTTCACCGGCTCCACCCCCGTGGGCAAGCAACTGGCCGCCAAGGCTGGAGCGCAGATGAAAAAAGTGGTGATGGAGCTGGGCGGGCACGCGCCGGTGATCGTGGCCGAGGATGCGGACGTGGCCCTGGCCGTGAAGGCCGTGGCCATGGCCAAGTTCCGCAACGCCGGCCAGGTGTGCATTGCGCCCACGCGCTTTCTGGTGCATGAGTCGCTGGCGCGCGATTTCCAGGATGCCTTCGTGGCCCACTGCGAAAGCCTCAAGCTGGGCAATGGCCTGGCCGAGGACACCAAGCTCGGCCCATTGGCCAACGCCCGCCGCGTGCAGGCCATGGAGCGCATCGTGGCCGACGTGCAGGCCAAGGGGGGCGAGGTCGTCACTGGCGGGCGCCGCGTGGGCGAGGCGGGCAACTTCTTCGCCCCCACCCTGGTGCTGCAGCCAGCGATGGACTCATTGCTCTTCAATGAAGAGCCCTTTGGCCCGATTGCCGGTCTGCGCACCTTCACCAGCCTGGATGAGGCCATCGCCGAGGCCAACCGGCTCGACTACGGACTGGCGGCCTACGCCTTCACGCGCTCGTTCAAGAACGTGCATACCTTGGCCGAGCAAGTCCAGGTCGGCATGCTGTGGATCAACCAGCCGGCCACGCCATCGGCAGAGCTGCCCTTCGGAGGCGTGAAAGACTCCGGCCTGGGCACCGAAGGCGGCCACGAGGCGCTGGAGGAGCACCTGATCAGCAAGGCCGTGGCGGTGACGGGCATTTGAGAGCACGTTCACGATCGCTGCCCGCCGCACCGGGATTTTGAACAGGTCTTTAAAGCGGCAGGCAGGCGATCTGCATGTCCGGCGCGGCGATTTTTTCTGCATACCAGCCCTGATTGCGCTCGGGCCAGAGGTGGGCCCGCAGCCGCGCCATCAGCACCACCTCATCGCCCTTGTGGCGTTCTTGGTAGCACTGTTGCATGTTCTGCAGCATGTTGTCTAAAGCCTGGGCTTGCTCTGCCTGGGTGATGCGCAGCTGCTCGATGGCTTTTTGCAGCTCGGCCTTGCCCGGATCGCCCGATGGTTGCGGCGCTTGTTGGCCTGGAGCGGCTGGGGCGTTGTCTCCCTTGCCCTTCGCTGCGCTTTGCTGAGCCTGCTGAGCCAATTGCGCGGCCAGTTGTCGCTGGAACTGCTGCAGGCTCTGGGCCCCGTCCTGCTGCAGCTGCACAACGGCATCGTATTGCACAAGAAAGCCCACAGGCTGCGCAATCACCCGGTGGATGCGGTAGCGCACGCTGGCCCCGGGGCCGCCCAGGGTGTGCAGCAAGGCCTGGGCCTGCTGCCCTGCCGGGTCGCTGTCCCAGTCGATGCGCAAGGCCTTGGTAATGGCTGTGTCATCGGGGTAGGCGATGGCGCCAGACGTCGCACCGCGCAGATCGCAGGCGCTCAACGCCAGGGCGAGCAAGGCCGCGCCGGCCGCGGCAAGGTGGCGCGGGCTGGGAGAGCGCTGTGCGCTGAGGGCTGGCGAATACGGGGCATTCATGGGCGAGAGAAGTCCTGTGGCAAGGGCGCCAGGCAGGCCATGGCGCAGCGGGGGCCGCAGTGAAGGGCGCGGCGATGATAGTGAGACTGTTGCGCCGCCTGCGTCGCAAAAATGTGCTTTTGGTAAGCGCCCATCAAGGATTGCAACCAACAGCAACCCCATTGAAAGCGGGCAGTGCAGGTGCCGATCACTTGGGGCGGGGCACGGTGGCGGCGCTTGCAACTCCATACAGTCGCGAACATTTTGCGCATCGGCGGCGTGCGGGTTTTTCTTAAATTTCGCAGCGCTGGTCAGGCAGTGAGACTGCCCGACTCAGTTGTCCGTCAGGCCTTGTGCCGGTCGCGTCAGGGCCATGGGGCCCACATGGTCGGTCATGTCTTGGCGAATGCTCTGAACTTTTTAGGAGAACCCCTATGTCTCGCAAACTGGTTTGTGTGGGTGCATTGCTCGCTTCGGTACTGGCGTCCAGCGCCATGGCCCAGTCTGGCAATGCCAGTATTCCTGGCTTGTTTTCCGCGTCAGGCTCGAGCGGCTCGACGATCAAGAACAGCACCATCAACGTCTCGGGCAACTCGGCCAAGAACGTGATCGCTGGCGGCGGCAGCGCAGGCATCAAGGTGTTCGAGCTGGAAATGGAAGGCGTTGCCAACGTCAACAGCGTCAACATCACCGGCTCCGAGGTCAGTGACTCCGTCATCAACGTGACGGGCAACACCGCCGAGGACATCTACGCCATTGGCGGCACGGCCAACGTCAACAGCGTCAACATCAACTGATACGGCATGAATGCAATCCGCGCCTGCGCCTCCGGCTTGTGAGGGTGGCGCAGGCGCGGATTGGTTCTCGTGTTCCGGGCCAGTCTGTCGCCAGAGGTTCCCGGAGTTTTTTTGGGCGCTGGAGTTTTTATGGTGCGAATGGACAAGACCGTGGTGGCCGCGGCCTGCGCTGCAGCCTGTGCGCTGGCGGCATGGCCGGTGCAGGCGCAGGAAAACATGCTGCATGGCCTGGGTTGGGTCATGGAGGGCAACCCTGGCAGCAGCATCCGCTCCAGCGCCATCACGGTATCGGGCAACCGCAGCGCGGCCAAGGTCGAGGCCGTGGGCCTGGGCGGCAGCCTGGGGTTTGGCTTGGCAGGTGTGTTGCGTCTGATCGCCACGGCACAGGTCAACACCATTGGTCTGGAGGCCATGGACGTGGGGCAAAGCCAACTGCTGGTCAGCGGCAACCGCCTCAGCGGGCCGATGACGACCCTGGGCGGCGCAGCCAGCGCCAACAGCATTTTGATTTCCGGCCAGGGCGAGCGCAAACGCCTGCAGGGCTCGCAGGTGACGGTGGCCGGCAATGAGGTGGGCGATGTCCACGCCCAGGGCGCCGAGCTGTATGCCTTTCTGGGCAGCGCCTCGCTGCAGATTCCGGGGCGCGCCAGCGCCAACAGCGTGTTGCTGCAAAGCACTGATGTAGAGGATTCTGAAATCAGCAACACCCAGCAGCGTGCGCATGGCGTGCGCAGTGTGGGGGGCTCGGCCCTGGCCAATGTGCTGACAGCCAGCCAGTCGGCCTTGAAGCAGGTGCGCATTCATCAGCATGGCAATACGGCCAGCGAGGTTCTGGCCTCGGGAGCTTCGGCCGCGCTGGGCTATGGCGCGCTGGCGCAGGCCAAGCTCGAGGGTGCGGCGCTGGCCAACAGCATCGCATTGGCACAGACGCAGCTGAGCAATAGCCGCCTGCACCAGCAAGGCAATGAGGTCCGCCAGATCGTTGGGGCTGGCGGCGGCGCCCTGGCCAACTCCATGGCGTTGACGCAAATGGACGGTCAGGTGCGCGATTGGCACGCCGTGCAGCAAGGCAATGTGGCCCAGCGCATTGGCGCATTCGGTGGCGAGGGCTCCGTGCTGATGGGGGCCTTGGCCTCGGTGGACAACCATGCCAGCGCCCTGGCCAACAGCATTAACCTGGATCGCTCCCGCCTGACGGGCCGCAACGAGCACACGCAGACCGGCAACGATGCGCAGGATGTGCAGGCGCGTGGCGGCGTGGCGCTGGCCAACAGCGTCTGGGCGCTGCAGGCGCAGCTCGATGCCAGCGGCCTGACGCAGCAGGACAACAGCGCGCAGCAGGTGCGCACCAATGGCGGCAGTGTGTCTGCATTGGGCGGCGTCCTGGGCGCGGCAGAGCGCTCCAGCCGCGCTGGGGCCAACAGCGTGGTGCTGGCCGATCAGGCCGTGCTCAAGAACATGCAAGTGCTGCAGCAGGCCAACCAGGCGCGGGGCCTGGACGTGCGCGGCGGCCAGGCCATGGCCAACAGCGTGCTGGCCGATCAGCAGGCCAGCCTTCAGGATGGGCAGGTGCTGATCGAGCGCAACCAGGCTCAGGGCCTGAGCACGCAAGGCGGTCAGGAGCAGTTGGCCGGCGGCCTGCTGTGGAAGGCCCAGCAGGATGCGGTGGTGCTGGCCAACAGCCTGGCGGTGGTTGGCTCTCAGTGGCGCAGCCCGCAGCTGGCGCTGCAGGCCAATACGGCCGGGCAGTTGCATGCCGATGGCGGCAGCATCACGGCCAACTCCGTCAGCCTGGAGCGTGGCGATGGCTCGGGCAGCGCCTTGCATGCGCCGGTCTGGCTGAAGGGCAATACGGCCACCGAGGTGCAGACGCAGGCCGAATCCAGCAGCACGGCCATCAGCAGCAGCCACACCCGTGCGCGGGCGGCGCTCAATGCGGTGCTGCTGCACGATCACAGCAGCGTCGATGCCGATTCGCAGTTGCAGATTGCAGGCAACCGCGCCGAGCTGGTCTCCGGCATGGGCGGCACGGCGCTGGTGCAGTCGCTGGCCGCCTACCGGGGCGCCAGTTTGGTGCGCACGCCGGTGACGATCGAGAACAACCGCGCCCAGGGCATCCATGCGCGTGGCGACCATCAGCAGACGCTGGGCTACGGGTCGTCGCGCCATGGCATTGCTGCAGTCAACAGCGTGTATCTGGAAGGGCAGCAGGGCGCCAGCCTGAACGACAGCCATGTGCAGGTGCAGGCCAACCGGGCCGAGGAAGTGCATGCCGATGGCGCGCTGGTGCAGGCCAATACGCTGGCGCTGAGCCAACGTGGCCGGTTACTGGAAAGCCAGGCTCTGGTGCGCAACAACCAGGCGGCATCGGTGAGCGCGTTTGCTCAGACCACGCGCGGCCTGTTCGGTGTGAACGAGCGGCAGAGCTTTGCCGATGTGAACCTCAATACGCTGGACATCCAGGCCCCGCTGACAGCCAGCAGCTTGCTGGTGGAGGACAACCGAATCGAGCGCGTCGATGCGCAGGAGGGCGGCGCTTCGGTCAACAGCGTGGCGCTGGGCCAGAGGGCCCAAGGCCTGCGCGCGCTGGAGATGCGCGTGGCCGGCAACCAGGCCACTGGCGTGCGCTCCAGCCAGGGCCAGCAGGCCTTGGTCCACAGCGTGACCATCGATGGCACGGCCAGTAATAGCCGCTTTGATGTGGTGGGCAATCAGGCCCAGCAGGTGCATGCGGATGCGGCCGGGGCCGAGGCCAGCAGCGTGCAGGCCGATGGCGGCTCCAGCGTGACGCACAGCTCGATCGGCATCACGGGCAATCGCGCCTCCATCGGCACGGGTGGCGCGGTGGCCAGCGTGAAAAACCAGCAAGGCGGGCGCATTGCCCAGTCGCGCATCACGATCGCCAACAACCAGGCCAGCGCCACCCAGGGTGGGGCGAATGCCTCGGTGATCAACAGCGGCAGTCTGGGCAATGCCGCCATCACCATCAGTGGCAACCGCGGCAGCGCCAATGCCGCACTGGCCAACTCGGTGCGCAATCGCCATGGGCGCCTGGGCGGGCAGATTGCCATCCTCAACAACCGGGGTCAGGCGGCCGCTGGCGGCGTGCTCAACAGCGTGGACAACAGCGGCGGCAGTCTGTCGGGCAGCGTCACCATCGTGGGCAACCAGGGGCAGGCCAGCGGCAATGCGCTGGCCAACTCGGTGCACAACAGCGGGTCGCTGAATGGCCGCATCGTGCTGGCGGCCAACAAGGCCAATGCCAGCTCGGCGGGCGTGGCCAATGCCGTGAAGAACCAAGGGCAGCTCTCGGGCCGGGTGAACATCGTCGGCAACGATGGCACGGCTTCCACGAGCGGAACGGTCAACAGCGTGGTCAACAACGGGATGATGGCCGCCGATGTCAGCATCGTGGGCAATCGCGGCTCGGCCAGCATGGGCGGGGTGAGCAACTCGGTGGTGAACAACGGGCTGTTGGCCGGGCGCGTGCTGATTGCCGGCAACCAGTCGAGCACGGCCGGGGGTACGGTCAATTCGCTCATCAACCACGGCGTGATGACGGGCTCGGTGAACATCGTTGCCAACCGGGGCGCCGCGGCGCCGGGCACGACCACGGGCAGCGTCATCAATGCCGGCGCGCTGGTGGGGGCAGCGGGCGTGGCGGCCAATGTGCCGCATGTGGCCAACCCGGGCTACACCTATACCGTGCCCTCCACCGGGGTGATCAACCAGAGCGTGCTGATCGCGCCGGCCTACAACTTTGTCTTTCAATGAGGAGCAAGCAATGCGCAGACGAACAGCAATCCATCGCACCGCAGTGGCAAGCAGCTGTGCCGCCCTGGCCTGGCTGGGCAGCGCCGGCCTGGCGCAGGCGCAGATGGTGCAGTACGGCACGGCCATGAGCATGTACAAGGACATGCAGGACAAGGAGATCAAGGTCACGGACACCGTCACGCCCAGCGTGGCGGCGCGCTCGCGCGTGGCCAAGGCGCTGGCCGATCGTTCCATGGTCGATGCCAGGGCCATGGTGGGCGAGGACGGCACGCTGCGACTGCCGCCCAACCAGAGCAACCTCGTGATCCGCACGGACTACACGGATGTCACGCAGGGCCCCGATGGCTCGGTGCGCGTGGCCAGCCCGGTGATCCAGGGCAATGTCTCGGGCAATGTCACGCTGTATGTAGAAGGCGAGGGCGTGGAAAACATCACTGTGCTGAACAACCGCCGGTGAGTGGCGCGGCGGCCTGCCGCATGGGGGCAGGCTGCCTGCATTCCATCCGATCCCCCCAGGTCAGGCACTGTGCGTTTTGCGCCGGTGCCTGCCGGTTTGTCCATTGAAGAGAATTTCGTGAATACAACAATGAAAAACCATTGGCCCGGCCGTGCCGGGCTGTGCGCTGCTTTGGCAGCGACGGCGCTGCTGTCTGCCTGCTCGACGCCCAAACACGCCATGCGCGATGCGCAAAAGCAGCTGGCCACCTATCAGGAGCTGCGCGAGCTGCCGCAGGCCAACCTGAACCTGTACTCCCAGGCGCTGCAGCGCCTGGGCTACATGCTCAATGTCTACAAGTCCGGCGATCCGGTGCTGTATGTGCAGTCGCGCACCATCCTGGATTCCACCAACCTCTCCAGCCCATTGGCCGGGGCCGAAATCCCCGGGGATGTGACCGAGATGGTGCGCACGGCGCTCAACCGCATTGGCGCCAAGGTGGTGTACGTGCCCTACCACCCGGATTACCTGGTGGCCCAGGCCCAGCTGGGCGGGCAGTTCGGCGTCACCATGCCCGATTACCTGATCACCGGCGCGCTGACCGAGTTCGATCGCGCGCTGTCGGGCGCGGGCCGCTCCAACAACGCCTCGGTCGAATTCGGCAAGGGCCATGGCAGCACGGCCCTGGGCTACAACGCCACCAATGTGGCGATTTATTCGGCGCTGGCGCTGGACTTGAACGTGGTCAACTTCCAGACGCAGCAAATGGTGCCGCGCATGCAGTCCTCCAACGTCGTGAAGGTGCTGGACATGACCAGCGAGCGCAATGCCAGCCTGGGCTTTTACGGCGACGCCTTTGGCTTCAAGACCGAGGGCAAGTACATGCAGGGCCGGCATTCGGCCATTCGCACCCTGGTGGATTTGAGCGTGCTGGAAATCGTCGGCAAGGTCACCAACACCCCGTACTGGCGCACCATCCCCAATGGCCACCCCGATCCGGTGGTGGTGGAGAACATGCGCAACGCCTTCGAGGCGCTGAGCCCGCAGGTGCGCATCGGCCTGGCGCAGGTGATGCTGCAAAAGTACCAGCAGCCCGTGCAGGTGACGCAGCAGCTCGATGCGCCCACGGCCCAGGCCGTGGCCCAGGTGTATGCGGCGCATTTCCCGCAGTTGGGCGCGCAGATCGACCTCACGCGCTGGGAGCATTTCGAGCCCCTGTTCTTCAACGTGCCCATGCCATGGGATGAGGAGTTCAAGCGCGAGGCTGCGCAGGCTCAGGAAGCTGCACAGCGCCAGGCCGAGGAGGCCGCGCAGCGCGCCCGCACGCAGGCTGAGCCGGTGCGTTATGAGGAGGGCTGAGCATGAGCCAATGGCAAATCAACAACCACCAGACAACGCCCACGCCGCCAAGGCCGCAGCCGCAACCGAAACGGCTGCGCCGTGGCCTGGCACTGGCCGCAGCCTGCATGGGGGCGGCCACATGGTGCTGGGCGCAGCCACAGCTTGAAGCGCCGCCGCCGACGACGACGCAGGCGGCCGCGCACAGCAATGCCGCACGCTATGTGCAGGCCTGCCAGGAGGCGCTGGACAAAGGCCAGCCCGGGCTGGGCTGCAGCGGCGCGCTGTTTCACAACGAATTGCGCGAGCTGCAGGCCCAGGCCTTGCAAAGCCAGAACCCGGTGCTGATGGCGCTGGTGGGCGATGCCTATCGCAACGAACGCTCGCCCATGGCCGACATCGGCCAGGCCTATCGTTGGTATTTGATGGCGGCCGTGCGTGGCGATCCCGCAGCCATGGAGCGCCTCAGCCGCATGTACCACAAGGGCCAGGGCGTGCCTCAGGATTCGGTCAAGGCGCTGGGCTATGCACGCCTGACCCAGCAATTTGCTGCGGCGCAAGGCCAGCGCAGTGGGCGTGATGTGGCGCGCCTGATCCAAAGTCTGGGCTCGCAAATGGCGGCCGAGGAGCTGGCGCTGTCCGAGCGCTTTGCGCAGGAAATGGGCGCGGCCATTGCATCTGGCAAGCCGCCCGGCCGAGGCGCTGCAGCGGTGCACGCCAGCCCGATGCCGGGCGCTGCGGCCATGCAGGCGCACCCGGTCGATCGCGCTGCGCCCATGCCTGCCGAAGTGTCGATACCAGGGCTGCGCCAGGGCTCGATCGTCACTGCGCCTCCACCGCCACCACAGCCTGATCCGGCCACACCGGCGCAGCCCGGGCAAGAGTCATCCGCGCCATGAGCCGGGCGCTGAGCGCAGCACCACTTCTTCCACCTCAGGAGGGCCATGCCATGAACCACCGCCATCACCGAATTGCCCTGGGCGCCTGCGCCGCAGCCGCGGCCATGCTGACCATGGCCAGCGGCAGCTGGGCGCAATCTGGGCATCCGCAACAAGCGCAGAAACAGGAGCAGAAAATGCCGGCACAACAGGCCCAGCCACAGCACGGCAACCGCATCGAAGTCACGGGCAACCGGGCCGAGCGCATCCAGGTGCATTGCGATGCCAACGCTGCCGTGAACGTCAACAGCGTCAACATTCAAGGCCGTGCGCTGCGGGGCGAGACGGTTGTGGTGACCGGGCGCAATACGCAGGATGTGCGCATCGTCGGCGATTGCGCCGAGGCGCAAGATGGCGCGACAGGCCAGCGCACTGGCCCGGTGCAAATCAACAGCGTGACCATCCGCTGAACTGTGCATGCGCTGATGCGCCCTCGCGTCACTCCAGCCCGGCAGGCGTGCACATGGCTTGCCCGCCATTTTGGGGATGTGCCATCATGCCTGGCCGCCCGGCTTGGAGGCCAGGGGCCGATTCCGATCCATGACGACAGGAGCTTGCATGAAAAACCACCGCGTGTTTTCAGACATCTTCAGGCTGACTGCCAGGCCCGCCGCGCGGGCCTGTATGTGTTTGGCGTTGGCCGCCAGCGCGTGGGCCTGGGGCCTGCCCGCAGCGCAGGCGCAGACCAGCGCGGCGGCGCAGATGACGGCCGTGCAGGCGCAGGCCAGCAGCGAGGGCGGCTGGAATCTGCGTGTCAAGGGCATGGCCGCCCAACCCGACCACACGGTGCTGGATGTGGCCGTCTCCTTTGCCAACCAGCGCCGCCCGCAGGGCGCGCAGCTGGCCGGTGGCGACACCTTCTTGCTCACCGATGGCGGCACTCGCCTGCTGCTCAAGCGCCCGGCCGAGGATACCAATGTGCCAATTGCCAACAACGCCTCCATGGAAGGGCAGCTGACCTTTCTGGGCGCCATCCCCGTGGGCACCCAGCAGCTGACGCTGGTGGTCAATGAAGGCAATGGCGAGCAGGACACCCGAGCGCCTGCGCTGAAGCTGCCCATCGCCGTGCCGCCCGAGATCCAATCCCAGCTGCGGGTGCACAGCGTGGGCGCCGATGCGGCGAAGCTGGCGGCCGATGTGCGCTATCCGGTGCAGGCCAGCAACGAAGGCGGGCTCTTGGTGCAGGTGCAATCGGTGCAGCGCGAGGCCGACCGCACCCGGCTGCAGGTCAGCATCGCCTTCAGCAACCGCCGCCGCCCGCGCGGCACGGAGCTGGCCGGGGGCGAGACCTTCCTGCGCACCGCCGCGGGCGACCGCCTCATGCTGCAGCGCTCGGCCGACAACCCCAAGCTGCTGATCGCCAACAACGAAGCCATGGTGGGCGAGCTGGTGTTCCAGGGCGCTTTGCCGGCCGATGCGCAAGGGCTGACGCTGGTCATCAACGATGGGCACTCGGCCACATCGACCAGGGCCTCGGCCCTGGTGATGGCGTTGCCTGCGCCTTGATGCAGTCGTTGTGGGCCAATCTGCGCCAGGCACTGTTTTGACGAACAAGGGGCATGCCATGTTGAGACGACAGAGTGAAAGGCGTGCGATGCGCACGCTGCGCACATGGGCGGCTTGCGCCTGGCCGCTGGCCCTGGCCGTGAGCGCCGGCAGCGCAGTGGCGCAAGCCAGCCTGCAGCCAGCGCCGCCCAGGGCCGAGACGGGCCTGCAGCCGCAACAGCCGCCAGCGGCCTCGGGGCTGCAGGCCGCGCCCCGGCGCACGCAGTTGCAGGCGCAGCCGGCGCAACCGGCCAATCTGCAGGCCGCACCGCGCGCCACACAGTGGCAACCCACGGCGCAAGCTGGCCAATTGCAGCCTGCCCAGGCGGCCGCGGCCAGCGCCTTGCGCCCCAGCAAAACCAGCGCGGCGCACCTGCAGCGCACGCAAGAGCTGCTGGGCGAGCTCAAGGCCGTGCAGCAAGGCCAGGAACGCATCGTGCTGGAGCTGCCCTCGGACGTGCTGTTCGATTTCGACAAATCCGACATTCGCCCCGATGCGCAGCCCGTGCTGGACAAGGTGCGCGAGCTGCTGCAGGCCTACCAGGACGTGCGCCTGAGCGTGCACGGCCACACGGACAGCAAGGGCAGCGAGGACTACAACATGGCCCTGTCGCAACGGCGCGCCAACACCGTGGCCGCCGCCCTGCAGGACGTGCTGGCCCAGCCGATCCAGGTGCATGCCCACGGTGAGAGCCAGCCCATTGCGCCCAATGCGCACCCCGATGGCAGCGACGATCCGCAGGGCCGGCAAAGAAACCGCCGCGTGCAGCTGGAGATCACGCAAGGCCCTTGAAGGGGCCAGGGGTCGTCAAAACTCACGCACAGTCGGCAGAACGCCTTGCCATGCTCCTTTCCTTGGGGCGCATGGCAAGGCGTTTTTTGGGGCTGTGGCGTGGGGGGGGCTGTGGCGCTTGCGCGGTCAGCAACTTGGGGCGCGGCTGGCCCCCTTGCACACGCTATTGGCTCAGCGTTTGCGTTCGGTAGCTGCTGTGGCCTGTGATTTCGCTTTCGGTGAATGGCACGCGGTGCCACTGCTTGGCGGCATAGGCGCGGGTGTAGTCGCCGTGATGCGGCGAGGCCGGGTCGTCCGATTGCGAGAAGGTCAGGAAGCTGTGCGCCTGCACGCCGCTGCTGGCAAAGTTCACCACTTGCATGTAGGTATTGCCGTGCGGTTGCCCGTCCATGGCGTAGCCGCCTTGGCCCAGGGGCAGCTCGGAGCAGGCGATGGTGAAGTAGCCCAGGCCGCCGCAGCCGCCGTACAGCGCAATGCGCTGGCCATCGCGGCTGGCGTACAGCAGCTGGCCGCGCGGCGCGTCCATGGCGGCGCCGCTGGCGGCCACGGCCTGCACGGCGGCGGCGAAAGCCTTGCGCAGCGCGGGCGCGGCGCTGGCCTGCAGGCCGCGCGGGGTGTGCAGCGGGTCCTGCGGATCGAAGGGCACGGCAAACAGCTGCGCGGCTGGCACTTGCACGCGGCCCCAGAATTCGTCCCACAGGTGCGAGCCGCGTGAGTCTGCGTGGCCGTGGTTGTCCCAGGCTTGCAGGGCGGCGCAGGCGGCGCGCACGTCCACGCCTTCGATGCTGGCCTCGGTGCACACCAGCGCCAGCGCCGGTTCCTTGAACAGCTCGGCGCTCAGCACGCGACTGTTGAGCACCATGTCCCGCACGATGGCGGAGCTGGCCTGGCGGCCGGGGTAGCCATCGGCGCCGGCCAGGCGCTCTTGCGCCATGATGTGCCCCAGGCGGGTGCGCAGCGTTTGCGCGCTGCTGCCGGCGGGGCCGAAGATGGCGGGGTAGCCGCTCAGCGGCGCGGCCGGGTTGGCCAGCCAGTGGCTGTCGTTCATGTTGGCCACGTAGTCGCTGCGCAGCAGGCTGGGCATGCGCGCCGGGCCCAGGGCGCCGGGCTGGGCCGAGTCGGCATCGCTTTGCCAGTTGCAGGCGCTGCGCGCGCCGTTGAGCACCGGCACGCCCGGCAGCGCGGCGGCCAGGGCCTGGCTGGCGGGCGTGGCGCACTGGGCCAGCAGCGCGTCGGGCACGTTGGGCACGGCGCCGATGTCGGCGTACCAGGCCTGGTCGCTGCCGCGGCCCACGGCCACGGTGTTCACCCAGGGCACGGCGGATTCTTGCTTCTGGATGGCGATGAAGGCCTGCAGCGATGTGGCCTGGCCCCAGCGCAGCCAGTTGCGGAAGATGCGGTGGTTGTCGCTGTTGATGTCGCGCATGGCGAAGGCGCTGGCGCTGCCCCAGCCCAGCGCGGGGTGCATGGCGCCCAGGTTGACCAGCGGGCCGTGGCGGCTTTTGTAGAGCGTGCGGGTGACGGTGCTGAGGCTGCCATCGTCGTTGCGCACTTGCACGCTGATGGGTGTGGCCTGCATGGGCACGGGCTGGCCATCGACCAGGTAGGTGGTGGGCGAGCCTTCGACCAGGCTGAGCTGGAACAGGCCAAAGCGCCGCGCGGTGGAGACGGTGTGGCTCCAGGCTACGTGCTCATTGAAGCCGATGAGCACCAGCGGCACGCCCAGGAAGGACACGCCGCTGACGTTGATGCGCCCGGGGATGGTCAGCTGCGTTTGGTAGAAGCGGTCGGCCCCCTTCCAGTACCAGTGCGGGTTGCCAAACAGCAGCGGGCCATCGCCGCCGGTGACGGCGCTGCCAAAGCCGTACATGTTGCTGCCCACGCCCGCGCTGCCGCCCACCTCCAGCCGGGGCGTGTGCACCTGGCCTGGCTTGGGCCAGTCGGCCGGTGCGGCTTTGCCGCCGCCAGCGGCCGGGGGCTGGGCATTGGCGATGGCGGCCACGAAATTGCTGTGCCCGGCAGCCAGGCCGGCCTGCATCATGCGCCGCCAGAGGTCTTGGGCGGTGATGGCCTGCACCCAGGGCTGCGCGCGGCAGGCGGCGTGCGCGCTGCGGTGCTCGCCGGCCTGGATTTCGCGCACATAGCGGTTGTAGCCAGTGGCAAAGCCGTCCACCAGCGCATGCATGTCCGTAGATTGCGCGGCGGCCATGGTTTGCACGGCATCGTCAGGCAACAGATGGCGATGGAAAAAGTCCGAGTCGATGTTCCGTGGCCGGCCGATGGTGCTGTTGTTCACCGCCAGCGCCTGGCCGCCCAGATGGCGCGAGCGCTCGCCGCGGTAGGTGAGAAAGGCATCGGCCAGGGTGCAGAGGTTGTCCTGGGCCTGCGCATAGCCCAGGCCATAGCCCAGCCCGCGCCAGTCCTCGGCCTTGATGTGGGCGATGCCCATGGCCGTGCGTCGCAGCTCGGCCTGGTAGCTGGGGGCCACAGGCGCTGGGGCCCCATCGTCCGAGCCGCCACAAGCGGCCAGCCAGGTGGCGGTCAACAGTAACAGCGGCCAGCGGCCGCCCGGTGCATGCCTTGCCATGGGAATGTCTCCTTTGAATATGCCGCCCTCTTGTGCGGGGCGGCGCAAAGGATAGCGCCAAGGCCGAGCGCGTGCCAAGGGGCGGGCGGGTGGCGACATCACTGCCAATCCACCCAGCGCAGTGAATGGCCAGGGCGTTGTTACGATATGAAACCTACCAGCTGCAAGGCAGCTTCTGCATTTCACTCATGCGGGGGTGTGATACCCATGAAATATTCGGACTTCATTCATTTGGTGCGCCTGTCGGAGCAGGACAGCGCCAGCGATGAGCGGGCCTATCGGCGTTCTGTGTTTTGGTTTGCCGCTTTGGGTTATTTGTGGGTGCTGGGTTTCGTCTGTGTGGGCCTGATTTTGCTGGGAGTATTGTTGGCGGCGATCTGGAAGGGGCGATTTCATGGAGGGTATGTCTGGTTGCTGGTGGCGGCGCTCTCGCTGCTGTGGGCCGGGCTGCGCGCACTGTGGCTGCGCCTGCCGCCGCCCCAGGGCCTGGAGCTGACGCGCGAAGACGCGCCGCGCCTGTTCGAGCTGCTCGAGCGCATCCGCAAGAAAGTGCAGGGCCCGCCCATCCATCAGGTGCTGCTCGATGGCGATTTCAATGCCTGCATCACGCAGACGCCGCGGTTTGGCCTGTTCGGCGCGGCGCGCAACACGTTGACCGTGGGCCTGCCCATGCTGATGGCGTTGGATACCCCGCGCCTGTGTGCCGTGCTGGCGCACGAATACGGCCACTTGCGTGGCGACCATGGGCGCTTTGCCGCATGGATTTATCGCAGCCGCCTGTCCTGGGCGCGTCTGCACGCCAGCCTGGAGCGCAACTTCAGTTTTGCCGGCGTGGCCACCGACCAGTTTCTCGATTGGTACTTCCCGCGCTTTTGCGCCAAGACCTTTGCCATGGCCAGGCAGGACGAATACGAGGCCGACCGCATTGCCGCCAGCCTGACCGGGCGCAGCACGGCCGCAGCCGCTTTGGTGGAACTCGATGTGAAAGCGATCTGGCTGGAAAGGCATTTCTGGCCCGCCCACTGGAGCCAGGCCGCCGCTCAGCCCGCGCCCATCGGGCCTTATAGCGCCATGCGCACCATGCTGGCCGCACCGCCACAGCCCGAGTTTGCGCAAACGGCCTTGCGCCAGGCGCTGCGGCAGCGCCCCCAGCCCGACGACACCCACCCCAGCCTGCGCGAGCGCATCGAGGCCCTGCAAAAGCCTGCGGTGCTGCCGGCCTGGTCGGTCAAGCCGGCCATGGGCTTGCTGCGTGAGCCAAGGCGCTGGATTGAGCTGCTGGACCAGCAGTGGCGCCGTGAGCACCACCAACGCTGGCGCAGCCACCACCACCATCTGGCGCGCCTTGCCCAGCGCGTGCAGGCCTTGCAGGCGCGGCAGGCGCAGGCCAATGCCGATGAGCTGACGGAATTGGGCCTGCTGTTGCAGCGACTCAACCCCAGGGCGGCAGTGGCGCCGTTGTTTGAGCAGGCAGTGGCCGCTGATCCGAACCATGCCCAGGCCCTGCAGGCCCTGATCACCAACTTGCCCGCCCGCGATGCGCGCACTCTGGCCCTGTGCGAGCGGCTGTGGGCGGTCGATGCCCAGTATCAGTGGTGGGCCAGCGACCACGCCGTGCAATGGCTGCAGCAGGCCCTGCAAGAGGAGCCGGCACACGAGGCGCTGCTCAAACTCTGGCGGCAGCGCCTGAAAGAGGCCACGGCCGCCGAGTCGCGCGCTTGGCAGGAGTTGCATGAAACCCCTTGCTTTGAGCGCATCTCCCGCCACGATTTGGGCGATTTCGAGCTGCAGCAGCTGCGGGCCCAGCTGCGCGAGACGGCCCCGATCCGCACGGCCTGGCTGGTGCGCAAGCAGCTGCGCGAATTCCCCCGCCGCCGCGCCTATGTGCTGTTCATCCAGGCCCATGATGGCCTGGACGAGCCCGAATGCGCCCGCCTGTGTGACCACTTGGAGCAAACGCTGGAGCTGCCCGGGCCGTTGCTGGCGCTCTGGGCCGGCCAATCCCTACCGCTGCAGGCGATCGAGCAGCAGGCCTTCGAGCCCATCTACCGAAGCTGAGCCAGGAAAAGTACGAAGAAAAGCGGCCAAGAAAAAAACCCTTGCAGCCGGTAGGTTGCAAGGGTTTTCATGTTGTGGCGGAGCGGACGGGGCTCGAACCCGCGACCCCCGGCGTGACAGGCCGGTATTCTAACCAACTGAACTACCGCTCCTGGTAGTGCCAACAGGCGCTGCAGCTTGGTGCCATGGGCTTGGGCTGCAGCGAGCCAATTTTGGCGACCCTACGGGGACTCGAACCCCGGTTACCGCCGTGAAAGGGCGATGTCCTAACCGCTAGACGATAGGGTCTTGGTGCATGGCATGTCAGTGACTGGCGCCCCGAAGGGCTTGAGGCGCTGACGATGCAATGCGTGTGAATGGTCGGCGTGGCGGGATTCGAACTCGCGACCCCTTGCACCCCATGCAAGTGCGCTACCTGGCTGCGCTACACGCCGAAAACGCGAGATTCTAGCCTAGTTTTTTGCCTAGTTGGACAAAATGGCGCGAATTTTTGACAGCTCCTCGCGCACTTCATCCCATGACAGGCCGCCTGCGCTGGCGTTGGTACTGGCGCTGGCGACAGGCCCGGCCATGCCGGGGTGGGCCGCAGGCGCTGTGAACAGGCTGGCTTGCGCCTGCCCGGGCCCTTGCTGCTGGGGCGCCATGGCGCTGCCCATGGCGGGTTCATGGACTGCTGCGGCGGGCTCGGCGGCGGGCGCAGCCTCGGCGGCCGGAGGCTTGCTGGGGCTCCAGTTCTGCAGGCGCGAGCGTGCGCCGCTGATGGTGAAGCCCTGTTCGTAGAGCAGCTCGCGGATGCGGCGGATCATCAGCACCTCGTGGTGCTGGTAATAGCGCCGATTGCCGCGGCGCTTCATGGGGCGCAACTGCGTGAATTCCTGCTCCCAGTAGCGCAGGACATGGGGTTTGACGTCGCACAGCTCGGCCACTTCGCCAATGGTGAAGTAGCGCTTGACGGGGATGGGTGGCAAGGGGGTGTTCATAGCAGGCAGACAATGGCCATGGCGTGCACAGCGATGGCTGGCGCGCGCTGCCCGTGCGTGGCGGCCCTGGCCGTTTTGGTGCCGATGGGCACAGGCCAGCGCACGGCATGGCATGGCATGGCAGCGCGCGCCATCATAACGCCAGTCGCTGGCTGGCCCAGGCCATTCAGGGCCAAGCCTGCATGGGGCGCAAGAGCGCCGCAAGAGTCTGTTCGACGCCCTGCCGTGCAGAGGCGTCCGAACAGGCGCTCAGGGCTGGACTTTTTCCTTGAGCTTGTTGCTGGCGTGGAAGGTGACCACGCTGCGGGCTTCGATGGGGATGGCCTCGCCGGTGCGAGGGTTGCGCCCCGGGCGCGCGGCCTTGGTGCGGACCTGGAAGTTGCCAAAGCCCGAGATGCGTACGCTGTCGCCAGCGATCAGTTGCCTGGCGATGAGCTCGAAGAAGGCGTCGACGATGTCCTTGGATTCGCGCTTGGACAGGCCGATGCGCTCGTAGAGCAGATCGGCCAGCTGGGCCTTGGTCAGCGAGTTGGGCTCCAGGCTGGCGATGTCGATGGGGAACTCGGTCATGGCATGGGCTCTTTCAGCGGCGCAGGCGCGCGGCCACGGCGCGCTCCAGCGCTTGTACCACAGCCGCGACGGCGGCATCGATGTCGGCATCGGTCAGGGCTGCGCCGGCGCCGTCAAAGCTCAGGCGCATGGCCAGGCTTTTCTCGCCCGGGCCAATGCCGCCCTGACTGCCCGGCGCGGCCTGCTCACCAGCGCCCGCGCTGGCGGCGGGGCGGTAGATGTCAAACAGCAGGGCATGGGCCAGGGCGATGGGCAGCTTGGCCTGCACGATGGCCTGGTGTACCTGGGCATAGGCGGTGGCCTCGGCCACGACGATGGCGATGTCGCGCTCGATCAGCTGGTGCCGGGGCACGGGCTGGGCCTTGGGCAGCTGGCGCGCCAGCACGGCCTGCCAATCCAGCTCGAACAGCATGGGCGCGTGCGGCAGCTCCCACTGCTGGCGCCATTTGGGGTGCAGCTCGCCCAGCACGCCGATGGGCTGGCCGTGCAGCAGCACCTGGGCGCTGCGGCCGGGGTGCAGCGCAGGGTGCTCGCAGGGGACGAATTCGGCCTGAGCGGGCGCCAGCAGGGCCTGCACGTCGCCCTTGAGGTCGTAGAAATCCACGCGGCGCTCGGCCTGGCCCCATTGGCGGCCGGCGGCGTCGCCATAGGCGATGCCGGCCACGCGCAGGGGCTGGTGCACGCCTTGCACGCTGGCCTCGCTGGTGGGCACGCTGGCATCGCGCGCAAAGACGCGGCCGACTTCAAACAGGCGCACGCGGCTGGCTTTGCGGTCCAGGTTGAACTTGAGCACGCTCAGCAGCGAGCCCAGCAGGCTGGAGCGCATCACGCTCATGGGCGCGGCGATGGGGTTGAGCAGGCCGATGGGGTTGGCGTTGCCGGCCAGGTCGCGCTCCCAGCTCTCTTGCACGAAGCTGAAGTTGATGGTTTCCTGATAGCCCAGGCCCGCCAGCAGGCGGCGCACGGCGAATTGGCCGCGCTGGGTTTCGCTGGGGGCTTGCGCGACGATGGGCGCCAGCGGCGCGGTATCGGGCAATTGGTTGAAGCCGATGATGCGGGCGACTTCCTCGATCAGATCGGCCTCGATGGCCAGGTCAAAGCGGTAGGGCGGGGGGGTGACGCGCAGCACTTCGCCTTCGCCTTCCCCTTCGGCATGGGCCACGCGCTCGCAGGGCAGGCCCAGGCGGGCAAAGACCTCCTCGCACTGCTGGGCGCTGATGGCCATGCCGATGACCTTGGCGGCGCGCGCCACGCGCAGCTCGATGGGGCGCGCCTCGGGCAGGCGCAGGCGCTGGTCGTCGATGGGGCCGACCTGGGTGTGCGGCGTACCGCAGATCTCCAGCACCAGGGCGGTGATGCGCTCGATGATTTCTACCGTGCGGCTGGGGTCCACGCCGCGCTCGAAGCGGTGGCCGGCATCGGTGGCGAAGTTGAAACGTCGCGAGCGGCCCTGGATGGCCTCGGGATGCCAGAAGGCCGCTTCGATGTAGATGTTGCGCGTGGCATCGCCCACGGCGGTGGCGTTGCCGCCCATGATGCCCGCCAGCGATTCGACCTGGCGCTCATCGGCGATGACGCCCACCTGCTCATCCAGCGC
Organism: Vandammella animalimorsus; assembly: GCF_002285265.1. Lineage (GTDB taxonomy): Bacteria > Pseudomonadota > Gammaproteobacteria > Burkholderiales > Burkholderiaceae_C > Lampropedia. The sequence goes on along the minus strand of NZ_NSJB01000004.1, from coordinate 6,323 downwards.
GACGGTGTTGCCATTGAGCAGCTCCAGGCTTTCGCCCGCGCGGGCCCAGCGCACGTGCAGGCTGCCCTCGATCTTGTCCAGATCGAAGATGTGGCTGGGCTGGCCGTACTCGAACATGACGTAGTTTGAGATGTCCACCAGCGGCGAGACGCTGCGCTGGCCGCAGCGCGCGAGTTGCTCGACCATCCACGCCGGGGTGGTGGCCTGGGGGTTGACGCCCTTGACGATGCGGCCGGAGAAGCGCCCGCACAGATCGGCAGCCTGCACCTGCACGGGCAGGGTTTCGCTCATGGTGGCGGGCACGGCGGGGATGGCTGGTGTGTGCAGCGGCGCGCCGGTCAGCGCGGCCAGCTCGCGCGCGATGCCGTACACGCTCAGGCCGTGCGCCAGATTGGGCGTGAGCTTGATGGTCAGCAGCGCATCGTCTAGGCGCAGGTATTCGCGCACGTTCTGGCCCAAGGGGGCGTCGGTGGGCAGCTCCAGCAGGCCGCCGTGCTCGTCGGAAATGCCCAGCTCGCGCGCCGAGCACAACATGCCAAAGCTTTGCACACCGCGCAGCTTGCCGACCTTGATCTTGAAGGGCTTGCCATCCTCGCCCGGCGGCAGTTCGGCGCCCACCATGGCGCAGGGCACCTTGATGCCCACGCGCGCATTGGGCGCGCCGCAGACGATGTTCAGCAGCGCGCCATCGCCCGCCGCGCCCACGTCCACCTGGCAGACGCGCAGGCGATCGGCATCCGGGTGTTGCACGGCCTCCTTGATCTCGCCGATGACGATGCCGCCAAACGGCGGCGCGGCCGGGCGGATCTCCTCCACCTCGAAGCCGCCCATGGTCAGGGTCTCGGCCAGTTGCTCGGTGTTCAAAGGCGGGTTGCAGAAGGCGCGCAGCCAGGATTCTGGGAATTGCATGGTGTGTGCTTTAGGTTTGGGCGTCGCGCGCATCGCGCGCGGACGCATGGTCGGCAAGGCGTTCGAGGGCGGCGGCTTGGCGCGCCAGCAGCTGGTTTTGTTCTTGCACCGAGGCCAGCAGATCCCTGGAATAGGTTGAACCACCGGAGCGCCGCATCAGCCACAGCCAGACGCCAATGAGCAGCAGCATGGGGCCCCAATTGAGCAGCAGCCGCATCCAGATGGTTTGCGCAAACGCCGGAGCTTGCGGGCCGCTGCCGGCTTCGGTGAATGCACCCGAAATCAGGCGGATTTGGGCGCTGGCGTAGCGCCCGGCTTCGTGACGGGCGCGGTCGCTCAGGCGCACCATCATGTCTTGGCCGGGCGGCAGGTTGAGTCCGTAGGTGGACTCGCTGAAGGCATCGATGAGCTTGTCCTGGGCATCGAAGAATTGCACTTCGAAAGTGGGGTCTTCCAGCGCTTGATCACTGGTGTTGGTGGCCTTGCCCAGCACAGTCAGCGTGCCGCAGCAGGCTTTGCCTTCGGCGGGCGCGTTGTAGCTGAAATCGATGTCGCTCAGGCGCACGGTGTCGTAGCCGGGCGCGGCGGCGCTGGCTGTTGCACCTGCAAGCGCCATTGCCAAAGCCAGGGTGGCAGTGAACAGGGCAGGGCGTTTCATGCGGTTGATCCGGCAGATGGGGTCAGCGGAACTGCTGCAAAAAGCGCACATCGCCGTCAAAGAACAGCCGCAGGTCGTTCACGCCATAGCGCAGCATGGCCAGGCGGTCGATGCCCGAGCCAAAGGCAAAGCCGATGAAGCGCTCCGGATCCAGCCCCATGTTGCGCACCACCTGCGGGTGCACCTGGCCGGAGCCGGAGACTTCCAGCCACTTGCCCGCCAGTGGGCCGCTTTGGAACTGGATGTCGATCTCGGCGCTGGGCTCGGTGAAGGGGAAGTAGCTGGGGCGAAAGCGCAGCACCAAGTCATCGGCCTCGAAGAAGGCGCGGCAGAAGTTCAGGTAGGTGGCCTTCAAGTCCTTGAAGCTGACGTTCTCGCCCAGCCACAGGCCCTCGACCTGGTGGAACATGGGCGAGTGCGTGGCGTCGTTGTCCACGCGGTAGGTGCGCCCGGGGGCGATGACGCGCACTTCCTGCACCTCGCCGCGCGCCAGGGCCTGGGCGTGCTTGCGCGCATGGGCTGTGGCGTAGCGGATTTGCATCGGGCTGGTGTGGGTGCGCAGGCAGTAGGGCTGGCCGTCCTCGCCCTGCATGTCCACGTAGAAGGTGTCCTGCATGGAGCGCGCGGGGTGGTTGGGCGGGTTGCCCAGCGCGGTGAAGTTGAACCAGTCGTTTTCGATTTCGGGGCCATCGGCCACGTCAAAGCCCATGGAGCCGAAGATTTGCTCGATGCGCTCCCAGGCCAGGGTCACGGGGTGCAGGCCGCCTGTTTCGCGGCGGCGGCCGGGCAGGCTCACGTCCAGGCGCTCGGCCTGCAACTGGCGCTGCAGCTCGGCATCGGCCAGGGCCTGACGGCGCGCGTTCAGCGCTGCTTCGATGGCCTGCTTGGCCTGGTTGATGGCCGCGCCCTGGGTCTTTTTCTCCTCCACGCTGAGCTGGGCCATGCCTTTCATCAGCGCGGTGATCTGGCCGCTCTTGCCCAGGAAGCGGGCTTTGGCATCTTCCAGCGCCGCCGGGGTGGCGCATTGTGCAAATTGGGCTTGGGCCTGTTCGACCAGGGCAGCCAGATCGGTGCTCATATCCGTGCTCTCAAATCAGGCGCTGGCAGCGCAGGGGCTGGCAGCGGATGGGGCGGCGCGGGGCTGGCCTTGGCATTCCAATCCCAGGGGCCAAGGGCTTGGCCGCAGCGGCCGACCTGGGCCTGCCAGTGCCGGCGCAATGCCGCGCAGGCTGCCGGCGGCAGGGATGGAATCACACGCAGGCGGTGCGCCACGCGCTGCAAAAGAAAAAAGGGCCGGCGCTCAGAGAACCTGCATGCAGATTCGCAAAGCCCGGCCCGACGGCGGAAAAGGCAAATTGCCTTGTATGGTGAAGCGATTACGCCGCCAGTTTGGCCTTGGCCTGCTCGACCAGGCTGCCGAATGCGGCTTTGTCATGCACGGCCAGATCGGCCAGCATCTTGCGATCGATTTCGATCTGGGCCTTCTTCAGGCCGTTGGTGAACTGGCTGTAGGTCAGGCCCAATTCGCGCGAAGCGGCATTGATACGGGCGATCCACAACTGGCGGAACACGCGCTTTTTGTTGCGGCGATCGCGGTAGGCGTATTGGCCAGCCTTCATCACCGCTTGCTTGGCAACGCGGAAGACGTTGCCGCGGCGACCGCGGAAACCTTTGGCCAGCTTCAGGATTTTCTTGTGACGGGCATGTGCCGTAACACCACGTTTGACGCGAGGCATGTGCGTGACTCCTTCTGATTACAGACCGGCAAATGGCAGCATTTGCGCCATGTGGCCGAGGTTGGTTTCATGCACATTCACCGCGCCGCGCAGCTGGCGCTTGTTCTTGGTGCTCTTCTTGGTGAGGATGTGGCGCTTGAACGCCTGGCCGCGCTTGACGGTCCCACCCGGGCGAACGCGAAAACGCTTTTTCGCGCTGCTCTTGCTCTTCATCTTTGGCATAACAGTTTCCTGACTTGTTTGACATTGTGGCTGTTCAGGCGTGCCGCCCGCGCCGTTGCAATGGCGTTTGCCGCTGCAGCCCGCGCGCGCTGACCCTTGGTGATCGTTGCCGATCTGCCTGCAGCCACTTGTGGTTTCCCCCCGGCGCGGCAAGCCTGCCCCTGCCCAGGGAAACCGGCGATTATACATGCCGCGTGCCGGCCGGGCGTTGGCGATAGAACCGCATGGGCACGCCTTCGGCCAACGCCTGCTGCTGGGCCTGGCGTTGCTGAGCCAGCACGCCGGGCTTGATCTTGCCCACCACGTGCATTTCGCAGGGCTTGCAGTCAAAGCGCAGGGTGAGCCTTTCCTTGCCGTTGATCAGGTGCAGCGGCTCGGCCTTGATGGTGCCCTTGACGCCGATCACCCCCTTGGCCTGCTTGGGGCACAGGCTCATGGAATAGCGCACGCAATGCTTGGTGATCATCAGGCTGACTTCGCCCAGCTCCTGGTCGGCCTCGTAGGCCGCGTCGATCACCTGCACGCCGTGCTTGAGGTAGAAGGCGTGCGCCTGGTGGTTGAGCACGTTGGCCAGATACGTCAGCGTGTCCTCGGGGAAGGGCGCGGGCGGCTCTACAGGCTGGGCGCGCGGCGGGCGCACGTAGCCGCTGGCGCGCGCCGCCTCCAGCGCGGCCAGGGCGTCGCGGCGCAGGTGGTTGAGCAGCGAGGCGGGCAAAAACCAGCTCTGTTGCAGCCGCGCCTGCACAGCCAGCGGCTCGAACATCGTGTTGCCAAAGCGCTGCAACTGCTGGGCGGCGGCGCGCTCGCTCTCGGCCAGGGTCTGCGGCTGGCGTGGCGCCTGCTGCGGGTGCGCCGCCTGGGCGCTGGCGGCAAAGCCGTCCTCATCGCTCAATTGCAGCAGCAACTGGCCCGGCTGCGGCTCGCTGAGCGTGGCCCACAGGCCGATGCGGCGCTGGCTGGAGGGGCGCTCGAGCATGCGCTGCCAGTGCATGTCGCGGTTGCGGTTGATCGTCAAGTCCTTGCGCAGGTCTTTCAGGCTGGCGATCGGGTCTTTGGGCCAGATGCGCCACTGGCCGGGGCGGCCGCTGGGCGCTGGCTCGGCGCGGTTGATGGCCATGCCCACCAGCTCGCCGCGCAGGTCGTAATAGCACAGGCCATCGCCGTTGGAGAGCTGCGCGGCGCTGTCGCTCAATTGCACGTCCAGCCAGTTGTCGGCGGCGCTGGCGTTGGCAGTGGTCGTGGCAGAAAGCGCAGCAGCCGCTGCCGGGCGCTGGCGGCCCGCTTTGGCGGCCTGGCGGCCTGCGCTGGCGGCGGGCGCGGCCTTGCTGGCGGCTTTATTGACGGCAGCCTTGTTGATGGCCAGCACCCAGCCAATGGGCGTGCCGGGGTTTTTGGGCGAATCGAACGCGCCAATGTCCTGCTGGCGGCCGTTGACGAAGTAATCGGTGAAGGCGCGGTTGAAGTTCTGCTGCGGATCGGGCGTGAAGAAAAACGTGGTGCGCCCGCTGGAGGCGCGCGCCAGCGGCCGGGCGCCCGATTGGCTGGCCTCGATCTGCTCATCAAGCAGGCGGCGGTAGTGGGCGGTGATGTTTTTCACATAGCCCATGTCCTTGTAGCGGCCCTCGATCTTGAAGCTGCGCACGCCCGCCTCGATGAGCGCGCCCAGGTTGGCCGATTGGTTGTTGTCCTTCATCGACAGCACGTGCTTGTCGTAGGCGATGAAGCGCCCCTGGCTGTCTTGCACCTGGTAGGGCAGGCGGCAGGCCTGCGAGCAATCGCCCCGGTTGGCGCTGCGGCCCGTGTGGGCGTGGCTGATGTAGCACTGGCCGCTGTAGGCCACGCACAGCGCGCCGTGGATGAAGAACTCAATCGTGGTGCGCGCCGGGTCGATGGCGTCGCGGATGGCGGCGATCTGCGCCAGCGTCAGCTCGCGCGCGGGCACGATTTGCGAAAAGCCCACGTCCTGCAAAAAGCGCGCCTTCTCGGGCGTGCGGATGTCGGTCTGCGTGCTGGCGTGCAGTTGGATGGGCGGCAAATCCAACTCCAGCAGACCCATGTCCTGCACGATCAGCGCATCGGCGCCCGCCTCGTACACCTGCCAGGCCATGCGGCGCGCCGCCTCCAGCTCATCGTCGCGCAAGATGGTGTTGAGCGTGATGAAAATGCGCGCGCGATAGCGGTGCGCGTGCCGCACCAGTCGCTCGATGTCGGCAATGGCATTGCTTGCCGTGGCCCGCGCGCCAAAGGCCGGCCCGCCGATGTAGACGGCATCGGCGCCGTGGTTGATGGCCTCGATGCCAATATCGGCATCGCGCGCCGGGGCGAGCAGTTCCAGTTCGTGCGCTTGCATGGTGGGGCGTGGGGCGGTGGGGCGGTGGGGTGGTTTTTTGCGGGCCGGCATTATCCGTGATGGTGGGAGAGGGTGCCGGTCTTGAGTCCCGCGGCTCCTATCACGAGGGCCAGTTCAATGATTGATGCCCACTGATGGCGTTCTGCTCTGCAAAGCGCCCTGATGCTACGGTAGACAGTCGGGCATGCTGCTTGGCCTGTATTCAGGAAGGGTAATTCCTAGCTTTTTCGGACCAGAATGGGTTTGATGTTCTGGATCGAAGTGTGCTTCAAAAGCTTGTGCAGCAAGGGTTTGAGGTCTTGTCCACGGTGGTTGAAGCGATAGAGCATTTTCGATTTAATTAATTACATATCCAGCTGATCTGAAGTAATTGGCACACTCTTGAGCCGAGAACAGATCAACCAGTTGCCCCATGCGCCGCCACAGCGCATCCACCGTGCGCTCGCCG
>NZ_NSJB01000003.1 GCF_002285265.1 Vandammella animalimorsus | reverse complement strand
CGGGCGCCAGCCGGGAGATACGCTTGCCGCCTTGCTGCCGACTGCTGCGCTCACCTTCTTTCTCGAAGCGAGCACGCACGCGATATATCCACATGCGGCTGACTTCATAACGACGGGCAATGGCGCTGGGGCGCTCTCCGCGCTCCAGCGCTGCCAGCACTCGGTCTCGCAAGTCTTGCGAATAGGCGCGCATCTCATGCTCCGGCTGGTAGAAAACCCTATTATGTAACCTTATCAATCAAAGTTTCTCTAGCAAACTTCGGCCAGGTAAAGGTGAAAGTATTGGCGTGGTACGCCACGGTAAGGGCACAGCCAGTTTTTGGCGTAGCTCCAAAAACCTTCGATGCCATTGATGTGCTCGCGCCCGACAGGGCGCCCCTTCTCCTTGCGAATCACCACATGCTCACCGCGCAGCTTGAGTGTGGCGTACGCCTGCCACTCATCGGTGTAGTACAAGACCCCCTCACGAGTGTGGGCCTGAATTTGCTGCATGACCGAAACCCGATCATGAGCAGCGATGGGCATGGCTTTCACGCAGCCATTGCGTTTGATGAGCCCAAACACGATGACCTTGCCGGTCGCGCCCCAGCCGCGTTTGCCCTTTCTGGCCCCGCCAAAGGTGGTTTCATCACATTCGATGGCGCCCCCTCGAAGGGCTCTCTGAGCTGCTCGGCTTGAGCGCAACAGGCACGCAGCAGGCGGTAGAAGCGTTCACGGGCAGCGCTGCTGGCTTCATCACCAAAGCGCTGTCGATAGCAAGGCACTCCCAGGACAAACACGTCCAGCAAACGATGCTTGACTTTGGCAGGCAGTCGCACTGAATTCCAAACCGATGTCCAGCTCAAGCGCCTGCCACAGGCTCGGCACTTGAAGTGTCCGTCGCCCAGACGGTAATGCCTGGCGCCGCCACACTCGGAACAATGTTTCATGACCAAATCCTCCAGGATTTGGTCGGGTTTGGCTGGGGTTTGCAAATTTTTAAATACAGCTTATTTGTTGAGGGCCGCTTAAATCGCCTTCGCTGTAAATTCTATTATACTCCTCATCAATAAAATTTCTTAGCTTTGTTATTTTCTCGTGCAGTTCATCAACATTATCGTGAATAATGTCAATATTCTTCTGTTTGATGAATTTATTTATATCGTCAGCATTTGGAACTTTTGTAATGGAGGTATTGCGATAAAAATCAATCAACTCTGAAGTCAGGTCTATTCCAATTGTTAGATTTAAAACGCTTCGATTGTGTTCTATTATTAATCTCGAATGAATCCTTTTGCACTCATCAATAGAGTCTTTGTGATTGTCGTCATTTTCATTTATTAATTCGGTATATTTTTTGATGTTGCTTATAATATCTTTGGTTTGATCGATAATGCGGCGCTTGCTATTTATGAATTCATTTAAATGAATATCGGCGCAGTGCAAAAAATCAATGGGGTCCATTGGATTTTCTTTCTTTGATTTTGGGTGTATTTCAGATTTTTTGAGGTCAAGTTATTGTAGATACTCAATTTCGTGCAGTCCAGCGTCAGCTCGCGCGCGGGCACGATTTGCGAAAGCCCACGTCCTGCAAAAAGCGCGCCTTCTCGGGCGAGCGGATGTCGGTCTGCGCGCTGGCGTGCAGTTGGATGGGCGGCAAATCCAACGCCAGCAAGCCCATGTCCTGCACGATCAGCGCATCGGCGCCGTGGTTGATGGCCTCGATGCCAATATCGGCATCGCGCGCCGGGGCGAGCAGTTCCAGTTCGTGCGCTTGCATGGTAGGGCGGGTTGTGGGGCGGTGGGCGATGTGGGGCGGTTTTTTTGCGGGCCGGCATTATCCGTGATGGCCTTTGCCCATGTTATGCGGCGCTGCCGGCGGCGGCGGGCGTTTCGCGGCGCACGCGAAACAGCAGGGCGTACAGCGCGGGCAGGGCCAGCAGGGTCAGCACGGTGGCCACGATCAGGCCGCCCATGATGGCGGTGGCCATGGGGCCCCAGAACACGCTGCGCGAGAGCGGGATCATGGCCAGCACGGCGGCGGCGGCGGTCAGGGCGATGGGGCGCAGGCGGTGCGTGGCGGCGTTGAGGATGGCGTCCCAGGCGGGGGTGCCGGCGGCGCGTTCGAGCTCGATCTGGTCGATCAGGATCACGGCGTTGCGCTGGATCATGCCCATCAGCGCGATCACGCCCAGCAGCGCGACGAAGCCAAAGGGCCGCCCCGTGGCCAGCAGCGCGGCGGCGATGCCGGCGATGCCCAGCGGGCCGGTGAGGAACACCAGCAGCGCGCGCGAGAAGCTGCGCAGCTGGATGACCAGCAGCGTGAAGATGATGAACAGCATCAGCGGCACGCCGGCGGCGATGGAGGCCGAGCCCTTAGCGCTTTCGGCGATGGCGCCGGCCACTTCGATGCGGTATTCCTGCTGGCCATCGGCGTGCCATTGCTGCTCCAGCGCGCGCAGCGCGGGCAGCAGCGCGTTGGTGACGGTGGCGCCTTGCTGGCCTGCGGTGACATCGCCCTGCACGGTGATGGCGTACTGCCGGTTGCTGCGCCAGAGCACGCCCCATTCCCAGTCCATGCGCGCGGTGGCGATCTGCGACAGCGGGATGGCGCCGCCGAAGCTGGTGTTGATGTAGGCATTGCCCAGCGCCGTGAGGCTGTCGCGCTCGGCCGGCGGCGGGCGCAGCACGATGGGGATGAGCTGGTCGTCCTCGCGGTACTGGCCGATGGTCTCGCCCTCGAGAATCATCTGCGTGCCGCGCGCGATGGACTGGCTGTTCACGCCCAGGGCCAGGGCCTTGTCCTGGTCGATATCGAGGCGCCAGGTCTTGATGCGCTCGTTCCAGTTGTCGTTGACGCCGCGCATGTGCGCATGGGCGCTCATGATGGCCTTGACCTCATCGGCGCGCGCGCGCAGCGTGGCCGGCTCGGGGCCGATGACCTTGAACTGCACCGGATAGGGCACGGGTGGGCCCATGGGCAGCAGCTTGATGCGCGCGCGCACTTCGGGCAGGTGCTCGGCCAGGGTCTGCGGCAGGCTGCGCAGCAGCGCGTCGCGCTCTTGCAGCGAGTGCGGCTGCACGATGAATTGCGCCACGTTGCTCTGCGGGAAGATCTGGTCAAGCGGCAGGTAAAAGCGCGGCGTGCCCGAGCCGATCCAGGTGGCGACGTTGCGCACGCCCGGCTGTGCGGCCAGGGTTTGCTCGGCGCGCAGCGCCACGTCCTCGATGGCCTGAAAGGATGCGCCTTCTGGCAGCCAGAGATCGACCATGATCTCCGCTCGGTTGGAGTCCGGGAAGAACTGCTGCTGCACCTTGGCCATGCCGACCAGGCCCAGCGCGAACAGCGCCAAAGTGGCAAAGGTGGTCAGCCAGCGGTGCACCAGGCACCAGTCGAGCAGGCGGCGAAAGCGCTGGTAGAACGGCGTGTCGTAGACCTCGCCATGCGCGCCGGGCGCGGGCGGCTTGAGCAGCAGCACGCCCAGGTAGGGCACGAAATAGACCGAGACGATCCACGACAGCAGCAGCGCCACGACGGTGACGCCGAAGATGGCGAAGGTGTACTCGCCAGTGGTGGAGCGGGCAATGCCGATGGGCAGAAAGCCCGCGGCGGTGATCAGCGTGCCCGTGAGCATGGGCTTGGCCGTGATGTCGTAGGCGAACAGCGCGGAGCGGAACTTGTCGTAGCCCTCTTCCATTTTGCGCACCATCATCTCCACGGCGATGATGGCGTCGTCCACCAGCAGGCCCAGCGCGATGATCAGCGAGCCCAGCGAGATCTTGTGCAGGCCGATGCCCCAGTAGAGCATGACCAGAAAGGTCAGCGACAGCACCAGCGGGATGGTGATGGCCACCACCAGGCCGGGGCGCATGTCCAGCGTGTAGCGCCGCCACAGCGGCGCGGCGCCGGCGCGCTTGTGCAGGCCCAGCGAGAGAAAGCTCACCGCCAGCACGATGGCCACGGCCTCGATCAGCACCTTGACGAACTCGCCCACGGCGCTGGTGACGGCCTCGGGCTGATCCTGCACGTTGCGCAGCGCCATGCCGGCGGGCAGCGCCTGGCCGATGGCCTCGGCCTGGGCGTGCAAGGCCTGGCCCAGCGCCACGATGTCGCCGCCCTTGGCCATGGAGATGCCCAGCGCAATCACCGGCTGGCCCTCAAAGCGCACCTTGACGGCCGGCGGGTCTTCATAGCCGCGCCAGACCTGGGCGATGTCGCCCAGGCGCAGCTGCTGGCCCGATGCGGCCTGGATGGGCATGGCGCGCAAATCCTCCAGCGCGCCGAACTGGCCCTGCACGCGCACGCGCACCTGCTCGCCATCGCCGTGCACGCTGCCGGCGGCGGCCACGGCGTTTTGCTGGCCCAGCTGCGCCAGCACCTGGTTCATGTTCAGCCCCAGCTGCGAGAGGCGCTGCTGGGGCGCCTCGATGTACAGGCGCTCTTGCTGCACGCCAAACAGCTCGACCTTGGCCACATCCGGCACGCGCAGCAGCTGTTGGCGCACGCGCTCGGCCTGGGCCTTGAGCTCGGCCGGGCTGTAGCCCGGGCCGGAGAGCGCGTAGATCACGCCATAGACATCGCCGAAGTCGTCGATGAAGAACGGCCCGCGCACGCCCTGGGGCAGTTGCCAGGCCATGTCGCCGACTTTTTTGCGCACCGTGTACCACAGCTGCTGCACCTGCGCCGGCGGGCTGCTGTCGTCGAGCTGGAAGATGATTTGCGACTGGCCGGGCTTGGAGTAGCTGTCGATCTTGTCGGCAAAGGGCACCTCCTGCAGCGTGCGCTCGATGCGGCTGGTGACCTGCTCGGCCACTTGCTCGGCCGTGGCGCCGGGCCAGTGCGTCTGGATCACCATGGCGCGGAAGGTGAACGGCGGGTCCTCGTCCTGGCCGAGCTGGAAGTAGGCGAAAAAGCCCAGCACCATCAGCACCACCAGCAGGTAGCGCGTCAGCGCCGGGTGCTCCAGCGCCCACTTGGAGAGGTTGTGGCGCGAGACGGGCGGGTTGTGGGCGGCGCTCATCGCGTCGGCTCCGCTGCGCTGGCCTCGCCGCTGCCCGGCGCTTCGAAGATGCGCACCTTCTCGCCTTCTTGCAGCACGTGTGCGCCCGTGGCCACCAGCTGCTCGCCAGCTTGCAGGCCGCTGCGCACGATCCATTGATTGCCATCGGCCTCGCCCAGCTCGACGTGGCGGCGCTGCACGGTGCTGCTGCCCGGCTCATAGACCCAGACGCTGCTGCGCCCGGCCTCATCGCTCCAGATGGCCGTGCCCGGCAGGCGGATGCTGGGCTGGGCCTGCGCCGCGCGCGGCCAATCGACGGTGACGGTCGCGCCCAGCGGCGGCTGCGCCTGGCCGAGGATCTCCAGCTTCACGGCAAAGGTGCGCGTGGCCGGATCGGCGCTGGCGGCGATCTCGCGCACCCGCGCCGCTTGCGGCGTTTGCTGATCGGCCCAGGCGCGCACCGTCACCTCCTGCCCCACCTTGACCTGCGCCAGGCGCTGCTCGGGCACGGCAAAGCGCACCTCGCGCGCGCCATCCAGGGCCAGGCGCACCACCGGCGTGCCGGCGGCCACGACCTGGCCGGGCTCGGCCAGCGTGGCGGTGACCACGGCATCGGCATCGGCCACCAGCCGCGTGTACTCGGCCTGGTTGCCCTGTGCGCTGAGCTGGGCGCGGGCCTGCTCGACGCGCGACTGCGCCGCCTTCAGCGCCGCGCTGCGCCGGTCCAGCTCGGCCGCGCTGATGAAGTTCTGCGCGCGCAGCTCACGGTAGCGCTGCAAATCGGCCGCTTGCAGATCGCGCTCCGTAGTGGCCGCGCGCAACTGGGCCTGCGCCGCCGCGGCCGAGAGCTCGTAATCGGTCGCATCCAACTGCGCCAGCAGCTGGCCCTTGCGCACAGCCTGGCCCTGCACCACCGGCCGCGCCAATAGCTTGCCGGCCACGCGAAAGCCCAGCGCCGCTTCGCTGCGCGCGGCCACCACGCCGGCGTACTGAATGGGCGGCTGCTGCGCGGTCTCGCCCACCGTCAACAGCTTGACGGCGCGCACCGGCGGGGGCGGCGCCTCGGGGCGCGAGCAGGCAGCCAGCGACAGGGCAAACAGGCACATCAGGCACAGCGCCGCAACGGCGCTGCGGGCGCGCAATGGCGGCCGGGATTCGGGGCTGGGCATGGGGGCGGGCGGCAAAGCAGGCGCACTGCCAGCGCGCGGCGCGCACAGCGCCAGCGGGCAGCGGCGGGGGTGAAAAAACGCCGATTGTGCGCGATCTGTTCGCAGTCTGCGAAAGCGCGGCCGCCTGGGGGCTGGCGGCGCCTGCAAAGCTTTAGTTCAGCCCCAGCTTGCCGCGCAGGGTGGAGAGGTCTTCGGCCAGCTTGTTGATGGCGGCGGCCATGACGGTGCGGTCTTTGTCGCTGAGCTGGTCGTAATCGACGTAGCCCTTGCCGTCCTTGGCCTCGTATTTCTTCAGGATGTCGAAAACGGTGTTGAAGTTCTTGTCCACTTCGGCCAGGAAGGGTTTTTCCTTCTCGGCGATGAGCGGGCGCACGAGCTCGACGATTTTGTAGGAGCCATCGACGTTGGCCTTGAAGTCCCACAGGTCTTTCTTGCTGTAGCGGTTTTCTTCGCCGGAGATTTTGGTGGCGGCCACTTCTTCCATCAGCACGGCCGCGCCGCCGACGACGATCTCGGGCGGGAAGGTCAGCTTGGCGATGCGCGATTGCAGCTCCTTGACGTCGGCCAGCAGCTTGTCGGCCACGGGCTTGACGTCGTCGGCGGTTTTCTTGGCCCAGAGGCTGTATTCGATGCGGTGAAAGCCGGGGAAGGCGGGGTCTTTCTCGGCGCCTTCGTAGTCGTCGGCGCGCGAGTCGATGGCCACGTCCAGATCGCTGAACAGCTCGGCGATGGGCTCGACTTTTTCATAGCTCACGCGCGTGGGGGCGTAGAGGGCCTTGGCCTTTTCGATGTCGCCGGCCTTGACGGCTTCGACGAAGGCGGCGGTGTCCTTGACGAGCTGATCGACGTTCTCGCTGACGTAGAGCTTGTATTCGGCAATGGGGGCCACGAGGTCGAGCGCGGCGGCCTTGGCTTGCGCGAAGGCGTTGCCCGCCAGGGCGGCCAGTGCGGCGGCGGCGATGAGGTGTTTGAAGGTCATGGTCAAGTCTCCTGGCTGGCGTGCAGCCGTTGGGGTGGGAAAAATGGTTTGGCCAGGGTGGGTTGGCTGGCCTTAGCGGGCTTTTGGCGCGCCCTGGCGCACGGCGGCGATGAGGGCGCTGCCCAGGTAGTCGCCTTCGCCTCGCACGCCGGGCAGGGTGAAGAAGTAGCCGCCGCCGACGGGCTTGATGTATTCCTCCAGCGGCTCGCCGTCGAGCTTGCGCTGCACGGCGATGAAGCCTTGCTCCAGATCGGCCTGGTAGCAGATGAACAGCAGGCCCTGGTCGAGCTGGCCGTTCTTGGCGATGCCGTTGGAGTAGTTGAAGGGGCGGCGCAGGATGAGGTGTTTGTCCGATTCGCTCGTGCGCGGGTTGGCCAGGCGGATGTGCGAGTCCAGCGCGGTGATCTCGCCCTCGGGGTCTTTGCTGTAGTCGGGCACCTGGAATTCGGTGGCGTGGCGCTGGTCCAGCGGCGCGCCGCTCATTTTGGTGCGGCCGAAGATTTGCTCTTGTTCGTTGAGCGGGGTGCGGTCCCAGCGTTCGACGAAGTTGCGGATGATGCGCACGGCCTGGTAGCTGCCGCCGTGCGCCCAGGCCGGCTCTTGCTGGCGCTGGCTGTCCACCCAGACGATGCGGCGCATCAGCGCGTCGTCGTCGGCATTGGGGTTGGCCGAGCCGTCGCGAAAGCCCAGGAAGTTGCGCGCGCTCTCGACGCTGCCGTCGGGGCCGGGGGCGATGACGGGGACGTTGCCCTCTTGCTTCCAGCGCGGCACGAGCTGGTCGCTCAAGTGTTTGATGATGTCGCGCAGGGCGTGGATGGTGGTGTCCTGCGTGTTGGCGCAGATTTGCAGGCTGATGTCGCCGTGGCAGAGGGAGGCGTCCAGCGCGTCGTTGGGAAAGCGCGTCATGCGCTGCAATTGCACGGGCTTGTGCGGCGCCAGCCAGGGGCGCTCGTCAAACAGCGAGCTGCCCAACGAGACGGTGATGGTCAGCGCATCGGGCGCGATGTCGGGGCCGAGGATGCCCGAATCGGCCGGCGGCAGCAGCGGGTCCAGCTCGGGCGGCGTGCCGCCCTGGGTGAGAAACAGGGCGCGCTCGGTCAGGCGCCGCAGCAGGCGCTCGAGCTCATCGGGCGTTTCGGCCAGGGCCGCAAAGCTGGCGATCATGCCGTTGGCCGGGCGCGCGGTGGTGATGCCCGCCTGGTGCGGGCCGAAGAAGGCCACGCGGTCTTGCGGCGAGGCGCGGTGGCTGACGGGCGCATCGGTGACTTTGCCCGAGCCTTTGGGGCTGGCCGCAGCGCCTGCGCTGGCGGCGGCCTGGTGGGCGCAGCCGCCCAGGGCGGCCGAACCCAGCCCGGCTAGCCCGGCCAGGCCCAGGCCCTTGAGCGCCTGGCGGCGCGGCAGGGCGGGGCGGTCGTTGCCTGGGGTGGGGTTGTGGGGGTTTGCCTGGGATGTCTCGCGTGTCATGGCATGGATCCGTGGGTATGAAAAATGGGCGCGCGGGCTGGCTGGCGTGCCCGTTGGCGATGGCCGGGCTACTCCAGCCCCAGCGCGGGGTTGATCTGGGCGATGGCGTCGGCCAGCTCGCCCAGCAGGGCGCTGAGTTGGGCGCGCTGCTCGGGCGTGATCTGGGCGTAGGGCGGCCAGCTTTTTTCGGCATCTGCTGCACCTTGCGCCTGCACTTGGTGGGCCTGCAGCGCGGCGCGCACGGCGGCAAAGCGTTGCTGCACCTGGGCGGCCAGCTCGGGCCGCGCGCCTTGCAGCAGCGGGTCGGTGAGCAGGACGATTTTTTCCATGCCCTCCAGGTTGGCGCGCACATCGGCCAGGTCGGTCTGGGCGTAGGGGTTCTCGCCTTGCGCCAGCGCGCCTTCTTGCAGGCGGTGGATGAGCCAGAGGGCGCTGTCGCTCAAGTCCTCGGGCTTTTGTTGCAGCTCGCGCAGGCGGGTTTTGAGGGCATCGGCATCGGCGGCCAGTTGCTGGGCTGCGTTGCTCAGGCCAGCGGTGCTGCCTTGTTGGAACAGGGCTTTTTCCAGGCGGTGAAAGCCGGTGAAGGCGGGGTCGTCCTCGCGCTGGGCCAGGTAGCTGGCCAGCGGGTCGATGCGCGCTTCCAGATCGGCAAAGCGCCCGGCCACGCCCTCGATGCGCTTGTAGGCCGCGCGCGCTTGCAGCCAGTGCGCGCGCGCGGCGGCCACATCGCCCGCCGCAACGGCTTCGGCCAGGGCCAGGGCCTGCTTGTGCAGCGCGCCCGATTGCATGATGAGGTGCACGCGGCTTTCCGACAGCGGGCCGATGAAGGCTTCGATGGGCGGGCGCAGGCGCTCGGCCTCGGACGATTCGGTGGGCGTGACGGTGAGGCTGCCGCGCGGGTTGGACAGCAGGCCGCAGGTGATGGCAAAAGTGCCCGGGCGCAGCTTGACGGTCAGCAGCGAGTGAAAGCCCGGCGCGATGTTCTCGCGCTCGGCCACGACCATCACGCCGTCGAGGATTTCCCACTCCAGCGGGCGGCGCGAGGCGTTGTGGATTTCGAACGTGGTCACGCCCGCAGGCAGGGTGAAGTCGGCCGGCTCGCAGGTGGCGTCGTTGACGATGACCTTGTGCGTGTGGCCGCGCTCAGGCCCCTTGGCCGTGCGCGTGGCGTAATAAAACACGGCGATGGCGGCCGCCACCAGCAAGGCCGAGAGCGCCAGCGCGACGTGGATGAATTTGCCGGGGCCTGGGGCGCTGGCCGGGGTTTGGGGGGCGGCGGTGGGCTGCATGGGCGGTTTGAAAAAAGTGGGCTGGTGGGGGGAGATTCAGGCAGAGCAGTTCAGGCAGAGCGGGGCGGGGCCTCTTTCACCGGCTGCAGGAACAGCGCCAGCGCGGGCGCGAGGTAGAGCAGCCAGGCCAGCGCCTCGCCCCAGGTGGGCGATTCGTGGTAGCCCAGCAGGCCCGAGAGCACGGTGCCCGCCACGCTGGCATTGGGCAGGGTGCGGCTCAAATCCCACACCGGCGCTTGCAGCAGGTTCCACACGCCCGCTTCGTGCAGGTTGCGCAGCACGCCCGCCAGCAGGCCCGCGGCCACGAACAGGATGAAGATGCCGGTGTAGCGGAAGAACTTGTGCAGGTTCAGCCGCACGCCGCCCCAGTAAATGCCCAGGCCCAGCGCCACGGCCACGGCAATGCCCGCCAGCGCGCCCAGCGGCGCGGCCGGGCCGGGGCTTTGCTGGAAGATGGCCAGCAGGAAGAACACCGATTCCAGCCCCTCGCGCGCGACGGCGAAAAACGCCATGCCGATCAGCGCCCAGGCGCCGCCCTGGCCCCGGCTGGCATCCAGCGCGGCGTCGATGCCCGCATGAAGCTCGGCCTTGAGCGAGCGCGCCGCGCGCCGCATCCACAGCACCATGTAGGAGAGCACGCCCACGGCCACCAGACCGACGATGGCCTCGAACAGCTCCTGCGTCTTTTGCGGGAACTCGCGCCCGGCCAGCAGCACGGCAGCGCCGGCCAGCAGCGACAGCGCCACGGCCAGCAGCACGCCCACCCAGATGGCGGGCAGCCATTGCGCGCGCCCCGTCTGGCGCAGGTAGCTGGCGATGATGCCCACGATCAGGGCCGCCTCCAGCCCCTCGCGCAGCATGATGAGAAATGGTGCAAGCATGAAAAAAAACGCTCCCGAAGTGCTGGGCAATGGCGCCCATGGCCGGCGCATTCTACGGGGATGGCAAAGCCAATAAGAACAGATTGCATTCGCTTTTCTTGGCCATGTCCGCCCGGCCCAGGCGCACTGCCGGCATGGCGCCAACAGGCGCTGCGCAGCCAGGCCTCCAGGCCGCCAGGGCGCAGGGCGGCGCTGGGCTGGGGGGCCATACAATCGCCGGCCATGAGCTTGCCCCCGATGGATTTCTCAACGCCCCGCCCCGCGCCCGATGCGCCGCTGCTGGCCGGCCTGAACCCCGAGCAGCGCGCGGCCGTGACTTTTGCCGGCGGCAATGCGCTGATCCTGGCCGGCGCGGGCTCGGGCAAGACGCGCGTGCTGACCACGCGCATCGCCTGGCTGCTGCAGACCGGCCAGGTCTCGCCCGCCGGCATCCTGGCCGTGACTTTCACCAACAAGGCCGCGCGCGAGATGGTCGCGCGCCTGTCGGCCATGGTGCCGGTGTCGGTGCGCGGCATGTGGATCGGCACCTTCCACGGCCTGTGCAACCGGATGCTGCGCGCCCACGCGCAAACCGTGGGCCTGCCGCGCCAGTTCCAGATCCTGGACGTGCAAGACCAGCTCTCGGCCATCAAGCGCCTGCTCAAGGAGCAGGGCGTGGACGCCGAGCTGCAGCCGCCCAAGAAGCTGCAATCCTTCATCAACCACTGCAAGGAAGAGGGCCTGCGCGCCGGCGACGTGCCCGCGCGCGATGCCGAGTCGCGCCAGCGCGTGGAGCTGTACGCGCTGTATGAGCAGCAGTGCCAGCGCGAGGGCGTGGTGGACTTTGGCGAGCTGATGCTGCGCAGCTATGAGCTGCTGCGCGACAACGCCGCCGTGCGCCAGCACTACCAGCAGCGCTTTCGTCACGTGCTGATCGACGAGTTTCAGGATACCAACCGCCTGCAATACCAGTGGCTGCGCCTGATCGCCGGCGCCAGCCTGCCCGGCAGCAGCGCCACCGCCCAGGGGCAGGGCGGCAGCGTCGTGGCCGTGGGCGATGACGACCAGAGCATCTACGCCTTTCGCGGTGCGCGCGTGGGCAACATGGGCGACTTCGTGCGCGAGTTCGGCGTGGCCGCACCCATCAAGCTGGAGCAGAACTACCGCTCCTACAGCCACATCCTTGACGCGGCCAATGCGCTGATTGCGCACAACCGCCAGCGCCTGGGCAAGAACCTGCGCACCGACCAGGGCGCGGGCGAGCCGCTGCGCATCCACGAAGCGCCCAGCGACGGCGCCGAGGCGCAATGGATCGTCGATGAAGTGCGCCAGCTGATGCAGATCGACGGCTTTGCCCGGCACGAAATCGCGCTGCTGTACCGCAGCAATGCGCAAAGCCGCGTGCTCGAATCGGCGCTGCTGGCGGCCAACGTGCCCTACCGCATCTATGGCGGGCTGCGCTTTTTCGAGCGCGCCGAGATCAAGCACGCGCTGGCCTACCTGCGACTGCTGGAGAACCCCAGCGACGACACCAGCTTTTTGCGCGTGGTCAACTTCCCCGCGCGCGGCATTGGCGCGCGCACCCTCGAAGCCCTGCAGGACGCCGCGCGTGCGCAGGGCCTGGCGCTGCACGCCGCCGTGGCGCTGCTGCCGGGCAAAAGCGGCGACAAGCTGCGCGGCTTTGCGCAGCTGCTGGAGCAACTGCGCCAGGACAGCGCCAGCCTGACGCTGCGCGAGCTGATCGCGCTGATGCTCGAGCGCAGCGGCCTGATCGCCCACTACCAGGGCGAGAAGGACGGCGTGGACCGCGTCGAAAACCTCGAAGAACTGCTCAACGCCGCCGAGAGCTTCATCGTGCAGGAAGGCCAGACCGGCAGCGCCCGCCCGCAGGATGCGCAAGGCCAGCCGCTGCGCCAAAGCCCGGCCAGCCAGGGCCTGCAGGGCGACGCGGCGCTGCAGTTTGATGCCGCGCCGCCCTGGCAGGAGCAGCAGGAGCAGCAGCCGGCCGCGCTCGATGCCCAGGCGCTGTCCTTTTACGACGCCGACACCGGCGAGGCGCTCACGCCGCTGGCCGCCTTCCTCAGCCACGCCGCGCTCGAAGCGGGCGACAACCAGGCCCAGGCCGGGCAGGACGCCGTGCAGCTCATGACCGTGCACGCCTCCAAGGGGCTGGAGTTCGACGCCGTGTTCATCGCCGGCATGGAAGAAGGCCTGTTCCCGCACTACAACAGCCTGAGCGACCAGGACGGCCTGGAGGAAGAGCGCCGCCTGATGTACGTGGCCATCACCCGCGCGCGCAAGCGGCTGTACCTCAGCCTGGCGCGCGAGCGCATGCTCAACGGCCAGACACAGTACAACTCGCCCAGCCGCTTCCTCGACGAGCTGCCCGAGCACGCCGTGCGCTGGCTCACCCCGCCGCGCAGCGCCACGCCCCAGGCCAGCCTGGGCTGGGGCGCGCGCCCCAGCGGCAGCTGGCAGCAGGCCCGCCAGCCCGCGCCTTGGGACGCCCTGCCAGCGGCGGCGTCAACCACGGCGCCTGCCGCCACGCGCCACCGCCCAGGCCCCGGCGCTGCGGCCAGCAACCCCGGCAGCCCCGGAAGCCACGGCTTGCACGTCGGCCAGCAAGTCTTTCACGCCAAGTTCGGCCAGGGCCAGGTGCTGCACATCGAAGGCCAGGGCGCCGACAGCAAGGCCAAAGTCCACTTCGCCCGCCACGGCACCAAACTGCTGCTGCTGAGCGTGGCCAAGCTGACCGCACTGTAAATAGCAGTCGGTTCGCGCTGAGGGACAGTGCACGCCGCAAAGTGCATGGCAATCAAGCGCACACGCAACCTTGCCGGTGGTTTGATGCAGATTTATGCAGTTGCTTGCATCTGACTACAATCGGCGCCCTATGAATCATTGGCAACTGGCCGCAGCACGCAGCACGCAGCACGCAGCACGCAGCACGCAGCACGCAGCACGCAGCACGCAGCACGCAGCACGCAGCACGCAGCACGCAGCACGCAGCACGCAGCACGCAGCACGCAGCACGCAGCACGCAGCACTTGGATCTGCGGGCGCTGAAAGTTCCCTGCGGGCAGCATTTTTTTGCGCTGCCCTGGTGCGCATGGGTGCAATTTCCGCCAAGCGGGCGCTGGCGCGCGTGCGGGCAGTCAAGGGGCTTCAGGCCTGCGCTCAAGGCCGCCTGGCCGGTGGCGTGTGATGGCCGGGCCGCAGGGGCTGTGATGCGTCGCCGATGGCATGCCGGGCCTGCTGCGGGGGGCTGGAAGGCCAGTGCCCTGGCGCTGGGGTGCTGGGCGCTGGCCCAGCCGGTGCTGGCCCAGCTCGGGGCCGCGCTGGCAATTGAGATGCAGGCCATCCCGGCGGGGCATTTCGTCATGGGCTCTTGCCTGCCTGTGGATGGCTTGCGCGGTGTTGCGGCGCAGGCCACCGATTGCAGTGAGCCCGATGTGCATGCCCATGGGGACGAGGGCCCCAGGCGGCAGGTGGTGGTGCCGGCCTTCCAGTTGGGCCGGACGCCGGTGACGCTGGGCCAGTTCAGGCGGTATGCGCGCGCGGCGGGGCGCGATGATTTGCTGACGCCAGATTTTTTGAGCAGCAACGCCTATGGCGACAACGCCCCTGTGGTGTGGGTGAGCTGGCAGGATGCGCAGGATTTCATCGCCTGGCTGAACCAAACCCAGGGCGAGGGCTGGCGCTTGCCCAGTGAGGCCGAGTGGGAGTACGCCTGCCGCGCGGGCGTGCAGCACCACAGCCACTGTGGCGGCAGCGATTTACCGGCCCTGGGCTGGTACGACGCCAACAGCGATGGGCAGCAGCAGGCTGTGGCGCAAAAGGCCCCGAATGCCTTTGGTTTGTACGACATGAGCGGCAACGTCTGGGAGTGGGTGCAGGATTGCTGGGCCGACAGCTACCGGGGCGCGCCCAAGGATGGCAGTGCGTGGCGGGCGGGCAATTGCCAGAAGGACTTGCGGGTGCTGCGCGGCGGCTCCTGGGGCGGCGGCGCCAGTGCGGCGCGTGCGGCCAACCGCTTTGAAAACAGCGCTGCCATGCGCTCGCACTACTATGGCTTTCGCCTGGCGCGCAGCCTGGCGCCTTGATGCTGCTGGGCCGCTGCCCGCGATGCGCCGGCGGGGCTGTCCCCGAGCGGACTTGCGCCCTGGCCGGGTGGGCGGCAATGCCCCTTGAGGGGCGCACAATCCGTTGCAGGCGCAGTGCCCAGTGGCAGTGGCGCAATCTCTGGTTTTCTTTTTCCAACTTTGTGCGATGCCGCGCTGCGAGGCGGCGCGCTCGTGCGGATTTTCAGGAGACAGGCATGACGCAACACATCGGACATTTCATCGCAGGCCAGATCGAGCCGGGCAGCGGCGCGCGCAGCGGGGCGGTGTTCAACCCCTCCACGGGGCAGGAGATCGCGCGCTGCGACTACGCCGACCGCGCCACGCTGGAGCGCGCCGTGGCCGTGGCCACGGAGGCCGGGCGGCGCTGGGCGCGCGCCTCGCACGCCACGCGCCAGGCGGTGGTTTTCAAGCTGCGCGAGCTGATGATTGCGCGCACCGATGCGTTGGCCGAGATCATCGGCCGCGAGCACGGCAAGACCCTGGCCGATGCCAAGGGGGAGATTGGCCGCGCCATCGAGGGCATCGAGTTTGCCGTCAATGCGCCGCATGTCACCAAGGGCGAGTTCGCCAGCAACGTCGGCGGCGAGATCGACGTGTTCTCCATGCGCGTGCCCATTGGCGTGGTCGGGGCGATCACGCCGTTCAACTTCCCCATCATGGTGCCGGCGGTGATGATGACCATGGCCGTCTCGGTGGGCAATGCCGTGGTCTGGAAGCCTTCGGAGAAGGTGCCCAGCGCGGCGTTGGAGTTCGCGCGCATGTGGCAGGAGGCCGGCCTGCCTGACGGGGTGTTCAACGTCGTGCAGGGCGACAAGGAGATGGTCGATGCCATCCTGGAGCACCCTGGCATTGCCGGCGTGAGCTTCGTGGGCTCCACGGCGGTGGGCGAGTACGTCTACCAAAAGGGCACCTCGCACAACAAGCGCGTGGCCGCGTTCACCGGCGGCAAGAACCACATGGTGGTCATGCCCGATGCCGATCTGGAGGCCGCCGCCAGCGCCTTCGTGGCCGCGGGCTATGGCTCGGCCAGCCAGCGCTGCATGGCCGTGTCGCTGCTGCTGCCGGTGGGGCAGGAGACGGCCGAGCGCCTGCGCGCGCTGGTGGTGCAGAAGATCGGCCAGCTCAAGGTCGGCCCCTACGACGATCCGCAGGCCGACTACGGCGCGGTGGTCTCGGCGCAATCGCGCGATGCCGTGCTGCAGGCCATCGAGCGCTGCATCGCCGAGGGCGGCGAGCTGGTGACCGACGGCCGCAGCCTGAAGGTGTCCGGCTGCGAGGGCGGCTACTACATCGGGCCGACCCTGTTCGATCGCGTCACCACCGACATGCACCTCTACCGCGAAGAAGTGTTCGGCCCGGTGCGCGCCATGATGCGCCCGGCCACGCTGGAGGAGGCCATTGCCATCACCAACGCCCACGAATACGGCAACGGCGCGGTGATCTTCACGCGTGAGGGCAAGTCGGCGCAGCGCTTCATGAGCGAGGTCGAGGCCGGCATGATCGGTGTGAACGTGCCCGTGCCGCTGCCGGCGGCCTACTTCAACTTCGGCGGGCTGCGTCGCTCCAAGTTCGGCGACGGCCACCTCTACGGCCCGGATGCGGCGCGCTTCTACACCAAGATCAAGACCGTCTCGCAGCGCTGGCCCGAGCCCGAGCAAGGCGGCGGCATGTCGCTGGCTTTCGACCCCAAGGCTTGAGAGACGGTTCAAAAAGAGCCTGCCCGCGATCTCGTCGGCGCTGGCTCTTGTCTTCAAGGCGCTGAAGGCGATGCCGCTTTCAGCGCTTTTTTTACGCCTCACTGGCTGAGCATTTTCTGGATCAGCTCGCCAGTGGTGGCGGCGCCGAACTTGCGCATCAGCCGGGCGCGGTAGAGCTCCACCGTGCGGTGGCTGATGCCCAGCTCGCGGCCGATGAGCTTGGAGGTCTTGCCCTCCAGCACGCGCGCGGCCACTTCGCGCTCGCGCCCGGTCAGGGCCGCGCCGGCGGCCATGGGGCGCTGGGCGCTGATGTCCTCGAAGCTCCAGATGCCGGCGGCGTGCGGCTGGCTGCGGTCGAAGGCGCGGCCGCTGACGTGGCACCAGAAGAACTGGCCGTTGGCGCGCTTCATGATGCGGCTGTCCGAGTACCAGCCCTTGGCGTTGAGGATCGGGGCGATGCGCTGGCCCAGGCGCTCGAACTCCTCGGCGCTGGGGTAGAGCTCCTGGAAGGAGCGGCCCAGCAGCGATTCGCGCGTGGTCAGGAAGATCTCGCACAGCTGCTCGTTGCAGTCGGCAATGCGCCGGTGGCGCGAGAGCACCAGCCCAACGGGCGCCATCTCGAAGGCCAGGCGGTAGTCCTGCGCGCATTGCAGGGGCGCGGCGGCTTCGCTCCAAGGCGGATTAGGGGATGTCATTTACGCAAAACTACGTATCAATTTACGTAGTATCGTAGCGCGCTCGCAAGGTGGGAAAAGGCAGCAGGCAACCAGACTGGCTGCGCCTTGCCTTGCGTGATGACAACCCAGACAGGAGATACATCTTGAACAAGCTCTACCCCTCGGCCGCCGAGGCATTGAAGGGCATTGTTGCCGATGGCCAGACGCTGGCCGTGGGCGGCTTTGGCCTGTGCGGCATTCCCGAGGCCCTGATCGACGCGCTGCGCGACAGCGGCGTGAAGAACCTGACCGTGATTTCCAACAACGCCGGCGTCGATGGTTTCGGCCTGGGCAAGCTGCTGCAGACGCGCCAGATCAAGAAGATGATCTCGTCCTACGTGGGCGAGAACAAGGAGTTCGAGCGCCAGTACCTGGCCGGCGAGCTGGAGCTGGAGTTCACCCCGCAGGGCACGCTGGCCGAGAAGCTGCGCGCCGGCGGCGCGGGCATTCCGGCGTTCTTCACCAAGACCGGCGTGGGCACGCTGGTGGCCCAGGGCAAGGAAACGCGCGAATTCAACGGCCAGACCTACGTGATGGAGCAATCGCTGGTGGCCGACGTGGCGCTGGTCAAGGCCGACGTGGCCGACAAGGCCGGCAACCTGCGCTTTCGCTACACGGCGCGCAACTTCAACCCGGCAGTGGCCACGGCCGGCAAGATCACCGTGGTCGAGGTGGAGAAGATCGTCGAGGTGGGCGAGATCGCGCCCGACGACATCCACCTGCCCGGCATCTACGTGCACCGCATCGTGCACAACCCCAATCCGGAAAAGCGCATCGAGCAGCGCACTGTGACACCCAAGGCGGGAGGCTGAAGACCATGGCATGGACCAAAGACCAAATGGCAGCGCGCGCTGCCAAGGAATTGCAAGACGGCTTCTACGTCAACCTGGGCATCGGCATCCCGACGCTGGTGGCCAACCACGTGCCGGCCGACATCGAGGTCTGGCTGCAAAGCGAGAACGGCATGCTGGGCATCGGCCCGTTCCCGACTGAAGACCAGGTTGACGCCGACCTGATCAACGCCGGCAAGCAGACCGTCACCACGCTCAAGGGCTCGTCCATCTTCGGCAGCGACCAGAGCTTTGCCATGATCCGCGGCGGCAAGATCAACCTCTCCATCCTGGGCGCGATGCAAGTCACCGGCAAGGGCGATCTGGCCAACTGGATGATCCCGGGCAAGATGGTCAAGGGCATGGGCGGCGCCATGGACCTGGTGGCCGGCGTCGAGCGCGTCATCGTGCTGATGGAGCATGTGGCGCGCAAAAAGGATGGCAGCACCGACCTGAAGATCCTGCCCGAATGCACGTTGCCGCTGACCGGCGTGGGCGTGGTCGATCGCATCATCACCGACCTGGGCGTGATGGACGTCACGCCCGAGGGGCTGAAGCTGGTGGAGCTGGCCGATGGCGTGAGCTTTGAGGAAATCCAGGAAAAAACCGGCGTGCCGCTGCTGCGCTGAGCGCTTGAGCCCAGCAGCTGTCAGTGACTGAAAAACCGCCGTGCAGTGGCTGGCTGCACGGCGGTTTTTTCATGGCCAGATGGCAGGTGGGCGAGCAAGGATTTGTAATTAATGTGAATCATTATCGATAGAATTCGCGTGGATTCGCATTCGGTTCAGCGGCCTTCGTACATCTTCGTACACCTTCGTACAGGCAGCTGCAAGGCCGAAAGCGCCCCCGGTTTTTTTGAGCAGAGGAACTTGCATGAACAGCTACACCCCCGTGGCGGCCGCGTGCCTGGTGTGCGCGGCGCTGGGTCTGGCGGGCGCGGCGCAGGCGCAAATGCCGGCGGCGTCCCAGCCCGGGCCATCATCCCCTGAAACCGCTGAAGCCGCTGAAGCCGCTGAAGCGACGGTGCTGGCGCCGGTGACGGTCACGGCCAAGGGCTATGAGGCGCAGGCGGCCGAGACGCCCGCGGCGCTGACGGTGCTGACGGCCGAGGAGCTGGCGCGCCAGCAGGCGCACAATCTGGGCGAGGCGCTGCGCGGCCAGGCCGGGCTGGCCGTCTCGGGCGACAGCGCGCAGGGGCTGAACCCGGTCATCCGCGGGTTGAAGAAGGACAGCGTGGTGCTGCTGGTCGATGGCATGCGCCTGAATTCGGCCCAGCCGGCCGGGGCGGTGGCCTCCTTCATGTCGCTGGGCCTGGCCGAGCAGGTGGAGGTGCTCAAGGGCCCGGCATCGGTGCTGTATGGCACAGGTGCGCTGGGCGGGGCCATCAACGTGCGCCTGCCGCAGGCGCGCTTTGCCGAGCCAGGGCAGCCGGCGCTGAGCGGGCGCGCCCGCCTGGGGCTGGACAGCGCCAGCGGCGGCACCGAGGCCATGGCGCTGCTCAACGCCAGCGGCGGCGACCATGCGCTGATGCTGGGCGCGGCGCTGCTGCACCGGGGCGACTACCGCTCGCCCGATGGCAAGCAGCCGCGCACGGGCTACGACTCGCGCGCCTTCATCGGTCAGTACCGCTGGCGCATCGACGGCCGCCAGCAGCTGCGCCTGTCCTTGCAGCAGCACCGCGACGACGACGTGTGGTACCGCGGCTCGACGCGGCCGCACCCGGCGCCGCCCGTGGCCTCCATCACCATCCATTCGCCGCGCCAGCAGCGCCGCCTGTACGAGCTGGGCTACAGCCGCGCGCGCAGCGCGGATGCGCCGCTGGGGCTGGATCTGCGCCTGTACCGGCAGGAGATGCAGCGCACCATCTACGCCTTTGGCAACCGGCTGGGGCGCGACGTGGTGACCAACGAGGTGAACTTCGCCACCGACGGCCTGGACGCCAAGGCCGAATGGCTGGCGCACCCGCAGCACCTGCTGTCGCTGGGCCTGAATGCCTGGCGCATGGGCGCCAGCCCCGAGCGCTACCAGGCGGCGCCGCCGGCGTTCACGCGCTTTGCGCGCAACGTGCCTTTCGAGGACGGGCGCTTGCAGGCGCTGGGCCTGTACGTGCAGGACGATATGCAATTTGGCGCCTGGCGCGTGCTGGCCGGGCTGCGCCACGACCGCGTGCGCGGCCGCGCCGCGTCCATGGCCAATGGCGCACTCACGCAGGGGCTGTCGCGCAGCGATGGCGCCAGCAGCGCCAGCCTGGGGCTGATGTACGAGCTGACGCCGCTGCTGCGCCCCTACGCCAACCTTGCGCGCGCGTTCCGCGCCGGGGACTTGCGCGAGCGCTTCGAGTCCGGCCTGCGCGGCGATGGCTCCTTCTACGCCGGCAGCCCGCAGATCCGCCCGGAAAAGGCCACGCAGTTCGAGATCGGCCTCAAGGGCAGCGACGCGCGGCTGGACTATGCGCTGTCCTTCTACCGCAACCGCATCAGCGACTACATCACCGGCGTGCCGCTGACGGGCGCGCAGGCCCTGGCCGCCTGTGGCCAGCCCTACGCAGCCATTTGCAAGCGCAATGCCAACCTGGGCAGCGTGGTAATCCAGGGCATGGAGGCCAACCTGCGCTGGCAGCCAGTGCGCGGCCATTGGTTGTGGGCGGCCTATTCGCGCGTGCGCGGCGACAACCGCGACCTGGACGAGCCGCTCTACCAGATGCCCGCCGACAGCCTGAGCCTGGGCTGGGAGGGCGAGCTGGCTGCCGGCTGGCGCCTGGACGCGCAGGCGCGCATCGTGGCGCGCCAGGACCGCGTGGCCACGCGTTTTTCGCGCGGCACGGAAAACCCCACCCCCGGCCACAGCGTGCTGGACCTGGGCGCCACCTGGCGCTACCGCCCGGGCCACAGCCTGCGCCTGGCGGTCAAGAACCTCACCGACAGGCGCTATCACACGCACCTGACCGAGGGCCTGCCCGGCACCGAGCTGCCCGCGCCAGGGCGCAGCCTGGCCCTTTCCTGGAACGCACGTTTCTGACCCGCTTGAAGCCATGACCACGACCCGACGCACCCTGCTGTTCAAGACCGGCCTCATCGCCGGCGCCGCCCTGGCCGCGCCCTGGCTGCGCGCTCAGACCAGTGCCACGCCCGGCCCCACGGCCAGCCCCGCGCCTGGCCAGGGCCAGCCACTTCCAGCCAGGCTGCCCAAGCTGCAGCTGGCCGGGCCCAGCGCCTCGGTCAGCAACCCGCTGATCCGCATCGTGGAGGCGGGCCTGCTCGGCGACGTGGCCGAGCAGGTCACGTTCACGGCCTGGAAAGATCCAGACCAACTGCGCGCCCTGGCCGTGCAGGGCGGGGCCGACTTCATCGCCATGCCCAGCAACGTGGCGGCCAACCTCTACAACCGGGGCGTGAAGCTGCAATTGCAGAACATCAGCATCTGGGGCCTGCTGTTCGTCGTCTCGCGCGACCCAACCATCCAGCGCCTGGCGGACCTGAAAGGGCAGGAGCTGGTCATGCCCTTTCGTGGTGACATGCCCGACATCGTGCTGCGCACCGTGGCCGACAAGCTGGGCCTGCCAGTGGACAGCGGCGCGGGCAGCATCGGCCTGCGCTATGCGGCCACGCCGCTGGATGCCATGCAGCTGCTGCTCACCCGCCGCGCCGATCACGCCCTGCTGGCCGAGCCGGCCGTCTCGGTGGGGCTGCGCAAGTCGCGCAGCCTGCCCGTCAGCGCCATCGCCCCCGAGCTGCACCGCAGCGTGGACATACAGCAGGAATGGGGCCGCGCCTTCGGCCGCGCGCCGCGCATGCCACAGGCCGGCATCGCCGCCATGGGCCGGCATGTGGACAACGCGCCCCTGCTGGCGCGCTTCGCGCAGGCCTATGCCCAGGCCCAGCAATGGTGCAACGCCCAGCCCGAGGCCTGCGGCCAGGCCGTGGCCGCGCGCGTGCCCGTGCTCACGCCCGAGGGCGTGGCCGACGCCATCCGCGCCGTGCCCGGCCAAGTCGTGCCCGCGGCCCAGGCCCGGCCCGAGCTGGAGTTCTTCTTCACGCAACTGCACGCGCGCCAGCCCGGCCTGATCGGTGGCCAGCTGCCCGATGCGGGCTTTTATGGCGGCGCGTGACCGCGCACAGCGTCTGTTGAATGAACAAGGCGCTCGCGCTTGGCCACCAAGCGCGAGCCGCTCTCAAAAAAATAGTGAAGGCCTATGATGCAACTGCTCGCCCAATGGCTGGCCCGGCTGCCCGGGTATTTGTGGAGCGGCTGGGGCGCCATCGCCAGCCTGCTGCTGGGCCTGGCCGCGTGGGAGGCGCTGGCCGCGCTGTACGGCCCGCTGGTGCTGCCCACGCCGCTGCAGGCCGCGCACAGCCTGCGCGCGCTGGCCGCCGAGGGCGGGCCGCTGTGGGCCGAGCTGGCCATCACCGCGCGGCGCGCGTTGGCCGGGCTGGCGCTGGCCGTGGGCGCGGGCAGCCTGCTGGGCGTGGCCGCGGGCAGCTTCGCCACCGCCGCGCTGCTGGCGCGGCCCTGGGTCACGGTGCTCATGGGCACGCCGCCCATTGCCTGGCTGGTGCTGGCCATGCTGTGGTTTGGCAGCGGCGATGGCACGCCGGTGTTCACCGTCTTCATCGCCTGCTTTCCCGTGGTGTTCGCCAGCGCCCTGCAGGGCGCGCGCACGCTGGAGGCGCACTGGCGCGAGCTGGCGCAAGGCTACGGCCTGCGCTGGCGCGACCGCGTCTGGGACGTGTATTTGCCGCACGTGCTCTCCTACCTGTTTCCGGCCTGGGTGGTGGCCCTGGGCAGCGCCTGGCGCGTGGTGGTCATGGCCGAGCTGCTCTCCTCCAGCACCGGCGTGGGCGCGGCGCTGGCGGCCAGCCGCGCGCAGCTGGACATGCCCGCCACGCTGGCCTGGATCGGCGCCGTGGTGCTGTTGCTGCTGGCGCTGGAATACCTGGTGCTGGAGCCCATCAAGCGCGAGATCGAGCGCTGGCGGGAGCCCGCGCCATGAGCGCCGCTCACCCCGCCGCTCACCCCGCCGCCGCAGGGGCCGCGCCCGCCGCGCCGCCGCCCGGTCTGCGCCTGCACGGCGTGGACCACGCCTGGGGCCCTCGCCTGGCCGTGCAGGGCGTGTCGCTGCACCTGCCGCCGGGGCGCTGCATGGCGCTGCTGGGCCCCTCGGGCTGCGGCAAGACCACGCTGCTGCGCCTGTGCGCCGGCCTGGAGCCGCTGCAGACCGGGCGCATCGACAACGGCTTTGCCCACAGCGTGATGCTGTTTCAGCAGCCGCGCCTGCTGCCCTGGAAGCGCATCGAGGACAACATCGCCCTGGGCCTGAAGGCGCGCGGCCTGCCGCGTGCGCAGCGCCTGCAGGCCGCGCGCCAAATGGGCATGGCGCTGGGCCTGGACGCGCTGGCCCTGGCGCAGTACCCGCACCAGCTCTCCGGCGGCATGCAAAGCCGCGCCGCCCTAGCGCGCGCGCTGGTGCTGGCGCCCGATCTGCTGCTGCTGGACGAGCCCTTCGCCGCGCTGGACATCGGCCTGAAAACCCAGATGCACCGCCTGCTGCTGGCCGAGCGGGCGCGCCGCCCGCTGGCCGTGCTGATGATCACGCACGACGTGATGGAGGCCGTGGCCCTGGCCGACAGCGTGCTCGTCATGGCCGGCCAGCCCGGGCGCGTGTGCTGGCGCCTGGATCTGCCCCTGCCCGCCGCCCAGCGCAGCGAAGCCTGGGTGCACCGCCAAAGCGCCTTGCTGCTGGCCCAGCCGGCCGTGCGCGCCGCCTTTGGCCTGCCCGCGCCGGCCCAGGCCGGGCCGGGCGATGCGGCGGCATCTGGCGCTCTGAGCGATGACGCCAGCCTGTTTGCCACCGGCCAGGCCGTGGCGGCCGCGCCGCCCGAAAGGCTGGGATGCTGAGCCGCCCGCCCCCCGAGCCCGGCTGGCGCGGTCTGCACTGGCGCGGCCTGGCCCGCCTGGGCAGCCTGGCGCACCCGCTGTGGCTGTGCCCCTTCAGGCCCTTTTTCGCCCTGGCCGTGCTCTCTGCCCTGGGGCTGATGGCCGCCTGGGGCCTGTTTTTGCTGCTGGGCTGGCCGCTGCCGGCCGTGCCCGGCGGGCCCTTCGTGTGGCATGCGCACGAGCTGCTGCTGGGCTTTGCCCTGGCCGCCACCGCCGGCTTTGCGCTGACGGCGGTGCCTGAGTTCACCCACACCCGGCCGGCCAGCGCCCGCGCCGTGCGCCGCCTGGCGCTGCTGTGGCTGGCCGGGCGCCTGGCCTTCTGGGCCAGCGGCTGGTGGCCGCAGGCGGCGCTGGCGCTCTCGGCCCTGGCGCACCTGGGCCTGCTGCTGGGCCTGGCGGCGCTGCTGGCCCCGCCGCTGTGGCGCGATGCGCAGCGGCGCCACCTCTCCTTCCTGTGGGCCATCGCCCTCATGGCCGTGGCGGCGGCGGGCTTTTATGCCGACGCGCTGCGCGGCCTGTACCCCATGCGCTGGCTGCACGCGCTGCTGGGCGTGCTGATGGCCTTGATCGTCATCGCCATGAGCCGCATCTCCATGCGCGTGGTCAACGACGCGATCGACGCCCATGCCGCTGCCCGGGCCGGCGCCACGGCCGACACCACGGCCGACGCCCATGCCGCCTTGCCCGATCCCTACCTGGCGCGCCCGCCGCGGCGCAACATGGCGCTGCTGTGCATCGGCCTGTACGCGCTGGCGCAATGGGCGCAGCAGCACTGGGGCTGGGCGGCGCTGCCGGCCATGGGCGGCTGGCTGGCGCTGGCCGCCAGCGCCGCCATGCTGGCGCTGATGGGCGACTGGCACGTGGGCCGGCCCTTGCTGACGCGCTGGCCGCTGCTGCTGTATCTGGTCTATGCCTGCATGGCCGCGGGCTACGGCCTGCTGGGCCTGGCCGGCCTGGGCCTGGCCGGCCTGGGGCTGGATGCGGGCCTGGGCCTGCCACCGGGCGCGGGCTGGCACCTGCTGGCCGTGGGCGCCATGGGGCTGGCGGTGTTCGTGGTCATAGTCATCGCTGGCTACACCCACAGCGGCCTGGACAAGGCAGGCCGCCCCTGGGTGCCAGCGGGCGCGGCCTGCCTGCTGCTGGGCGCGCTGTGCCGGCAGCTGGCCTACGCGGCCGCGCCGGCTTCGCTCTGGCTGGGCCTGGCCGCCGCGCTGTGGTGCGCCGCCTTCGCCCTGATGGCCTGGCGCATGCTGCCCGTGTGGCTGGCCCCGCGCGCCGACGGCGCTGAGGGCTGTGCAGGGTTGGCGCAGCGGCCCGATGCACTGGAGTGATGGGGATGTGATGGGCGCTGCGCGGGCCTGGGTTGCCCGTCGCACACCGCCCTTTATTGCGCGAAGCGGAAGCTGGCCACCAGCGGCAGGTGGTCGGACATGCGCCACCAGATGCGCCCGCGTGGCACGAAGATCGATTGCGGCACGAGCCGGCGCACGAAGATGCGATCGAGCTGCACCACCGGCAGGCGCGAGGGGTAGGTGAAGGCGCGCTGGGCGTCGTATTCGATGAAGCCGGTCTCGCGCAGCAGCAGGCCGGTCTGGTCGCCCCAGTCGTTGAAGTCGCCGGCCACGACCACGGCCTCGTGCGCCGGGATGTGCTCGCGCACGAACTCGCGGATCATGGCGATCTGGCGCAGCCGGCTGATGTGGATCAGGCCCAGGTGCACCACCAGCACGTGCACGATGTGGCCGCCGACGTTGATCTCGGCGTGCAGGATGCCGCGCTGCTCCAGCCGGTGGTCTGAGATGTCGCGCTGCTGCGAGCGCAGCACGGGCCAGCGCGTCAGCAGGGCGTTGCCGTGCTCGCCGTGGCGCGTGATGGCATTGGTGTGGTAGACGGCCTCGTAGCCCTCGGGCGCCAGGTACTGCGCCTGCGGCTGCGCCGGCCAGTGGGCAAAGCGCGCCTGGCCGCGCAGATTGTGCTTGCGCACTTCCTGCAGGCAGACGATGTCGGCGTCGAGCTGCTCGATGGCCAGGCCCAGGTTGCCGATTTCCAGCCGGCTCAGCGGCCCCAGGCCCTGCACGCCCTTGTGGATGTTGTAGGTGACGATGCGCAGCAGCTCGGGCGCCTGGGCGTCCTCGTGCTGGGCCAGGCTGGCGTGGGGGCTGTGCTCTTGGCGCATGCGGCGGGGCCCTTCAGCTGGCCGCAGCAGGGGGCGGCCCGGGCGGCAGGCGCGTGGCGGTGACGCGCTCGACCATCTTGCCGTCCATTTGCACGACCTCGAAGCGCCAGCCCTGCCATTCGATGGTGTCGCCCACCTGGGGGATGCGCTCGAGCAGCAGCATGAACATGCCGCTGAGGGTGTGGTAGTGGCCGCGCTCTTCCTCGGGCACGCTGCTCAGGCCCAGGCGGTCCTTGAGCTCCACGTTGGGGATGGTGCCGTACAGCGACCAGACATCATCGCCGAGCTGGCGCGCCCAGGCGTCGTCGGCGTTGCGCGTGGTGAACTCGCCGGTCAGGGCCTCGGTCACGTCCTGCAAGGTGACGATGCCGCCGGTCTCGCCGTATTCATCGACGACGAAGGCCATTTGCAGGCTGTTGGCGCGAAACTGCTCCAGCAGGGCCATGCCGGTCAGGGTCTCGGGCACGTACAGGCTGGTGTGCAGGTCGCGCGCGAAGTCCGGGCCCTGGCCGCTGGTCACGCGCGCCAGTACCTGCTTGGCGTGGATGTAGCCCAGGATTTGGTCCAGCCCGCCGTTGCAGACCGGAAAGCGCGTGTGCCCGGATTCGGTGATGCGGCGCAGGTTTTCCTCGTCCGAGGCCTGCAGGTCGATGAAGACGATGTCCGTGCGCGGCGTCATCAGCGAGCCGACCTCGCGGTCGTCGAGGCGAAAGACATTGCGCACGATGTCGTGCTCGCTCTGGTCGATGACGCCGGACTGCGAGCCCTCGGCCAGCACGGCGCGGATTTCCTCGGCGGTCACGCCGTCATCGCCCGCCTGGCGCGCGCCCAGCAGCTTGAGCGAGGCGTTGGTGGAAAAGGCCAGCAGCCAGACGAAGGGGCGCGTCAGCAGCGCCAGCCAGTGGATCGGGAAGGCCACGATGCGCGCCACCGATTCGGGCGCGATCTGCCCCAGGCGCTTGGGCACCAGCTCGCCCACGACGATGGAGATGTAGGTCACGCCGATGATGACCACCACCGTGGCGACGATGCTGGCCGTGGTGGCGGGCATGCCCAGCGCGCCCAGCCAGGCCGCCAGCGGCGCGGCCAGCACGGCCTCGCCGACGATGCCGTTGAGCAGGCCGATGGAGGTGATGCCGATCTGGATGGCCGAGAGAAAGCGCGTCGGGTCCTGGCCGAGCTTGAGCGCCAGGGCCGCGCCGGTGTCGCCCTCGTCGGCCATGGCCTGCAGGCGCGCGCGCCGCGCCGTGACCAGCGCGATCTCGGACATGGCGAACATGCCATTGAGCACCACCAGGCCCACGAGAATCAGCACCGCCATGCCGGGCCTCCGTACAGGGCGGGCTCAACCGCGCCGTGGGTGCGGCGGCTGGGCGGGGGCAGGGGCGCGAAGGCGGCGGTGCGGGCTGGCTGCATGTGCCAGCGGCAACTGGGAGGTTCCATCAGGCAATCGCCACGCCTTGTGGCGCGGGTGCGGGCAGGTGCAGGGCCTGGCCCAGGCCTGCAGGCCGCACCACGCACCGGGGCGTGGCGGGAAGTTGAGAAGCAACGTATCGTAACGCAAACCGCCGCGCCAGCCGAAACCGGCTGGCGCGGCGGCAGGCCGCCATGGCTGTGGCGTGCGATGGCAAGCAGCGGGCGTGCGGGGCGCTGCGCTCTGCGTGCGCCCCGGATGCTCACTGCTGAGGCCTCACTTGGGTGCCAGACGGATGGCGCCGTCCAGGCGGATGACCTCGCCGTTGAGCATGTCGTTCTCGATGATGTGGCGCGCCAGCTTGGCGTAGTCCTGCGGCGTGCCCAGGCGGCTGGGGAAGGGCACGCTGGCGGCCAGCGCGTCCTGCACCTCCTGGGGCATGCCAAACAGCATGGGCGTGCCGAAGATGCCGGGGGCAATGGTCATGTTGCGGATGCCATCGCGGGCCAGATCGCGGGCGATGGGCAGCGTCATGCCCACCACGCCGCCCTTGGAGGCGCTGTAGGCGGCCTGGCCGATCTGGCCGTCGTAGGCGGCCACGCTGGCTGTGGAGATCAGCACGCCGCGCTCGCCGGTGGCCTCGGGCTCGTTGCCGACCATGGCGGCAGCGGCCAGGCGGATCATGTTGAAGCTGCCCACCAGGTTGATCTGCACCACCTTGCTGAAGGTGGCCAGATCGTGCGCGCCTTTCTTGCCCACGGTTTTCTGCGCCGGCGCGATGCCTGCGCAGTTGACCAGGCCAGAGAGCTTGCCCAGCTTTTGCGCTGCGGCCACGGCGGCCTGGCCATCGGCCTCGTTGGTGACGTCGGTCTTGACGAACACCGCGCCGATTTCTTTGGCCACGGCCTCGCCGCGCTCGACCTGCAGGTCGGCGATCACGACCTTGCCGCCCTGCTCGGCGAGCATGCGCGCCGTGCCTTCGCCCAGGCCGGAGGCGCCGCCGGTGACGATGAATGCATTGCCTTGGATTTTCATGAGGTCTCCTGTGGTGGTGAATCTAGCGCGGCGATTGTAGAAGCTGTGGCAGCGCCTTCGCACGAGGCGCGGCCCCAGGGCGCGCTGCAGGCAGTTATGCACATTGCCAGGGCCTGTCAAGTGGGCCGCTGCGCCGCGCCCGTGGGCGATGGCGGGCAAAGCGCATGTTTTCAATATTGGCCTGCAAGCAATTGATTTGAAATGATATTTTCGATTTTTTGGCGCTTGCTGAATTTTTGTGCGACCCAGTGCCGTGCACGCAATGACAAGCATTGGCTGCGGCTGCCCAGGGCTTTTCCACAAAGTTATCCACAGATTTTGTGGACTACCAGGTAAACGCCATGTAAATCAAGCGGTTGGCGCGCCTTTCGGGGTGTGGGCAAGGCGGCAGTGCCGGGCTCAGCGCCGCCCGCCCGAGCGGTATTCCTCGTCCATGTCCGGCCCGGTGTGGGCGCGCTGCACCACGCGCTGGGCGTCGAGCACGACGGTGAACATGCCCTTGGTGGTGGCGTCCTGCAGATAGCGCCAGTCCACGTGGTGCTCCTGCTGCAGCGGGTACCAGACGTCCTTGGCGGGCTTGCCCAGCAGGCGGCGCACCTGGTCGTAGTGCATGCCCGGGCGCACCTTGGCGAACTCCTGCGCGGTGAGCACCTGGCGGATGGCCTGCAGCCGCCCATCCGGGCCGATCACCAGCATGTAGTTGACGTGGCCGGCGGGCTGGCGGTTGTACTCCAGCGTGCGGCTGCCGTCGGCCTCGTGCCAGACCTGGTGCGGCGCGCCCATGGCGTCGCGCACGTCGGCCTCGGTGGATTGGCCGATGGAGAGCTTGTCCAGGGCGATGGGGTCACAGGCCTGCAGCAGCAGCGGCAGGGCGGCCAGCAGCAGCGTGCGCCGCAGCGCGGGGAGGATGCGCAAGGAATGGGCCATGGCGAAAGAGAGTGAAAGGCAAAGGCAAAGGTGGGCGGCGTAGAATCGGCAACTTGTGTCTGCCCCGCCAAGCCAAGTCTATGTCAATCTTCCAACGCCCCCACTACGAGTCCGACGCCACCCGTTTTCTCGACCAGCTCAAGGCCGAGCGCCCCTATCTGGATGCGCAGCAGCAGGCCGGGCGCGAGCTGCTATGGGACAAGGACGTCAACCCGCGCCTGTGGGCTCAGTTCCGCGCTGGCCAGGTGGCGCAAAAGCCCTACGTCTACCAGACGAACTCCGATCACGCCGAGCCGGCCGCTGCCGAAGAGCAGCCCGGCCCCGGCAGCCAGGGCTGAGGCGGGCGCAGGCTGCGCGCCCGCTGGTGGTTGAATCCGCGTGAACGGCAACCCCGAGCCGGTGATGGAGGCCGCTGCCGCGCCGCCCGCCGCTGATGCGCCCGCGCCAGACGGGGCGCTGCCCCAGCCGCACCAGCTGCACCAGGGAGAGGCGCTGGCGCGCCTGTACGGCGAGCCGCTGTTCGAGCTGCCCGCCGACCTCTACATCCCGCCCGATGCGCTGGAAATCTTTCTTGAGGCCTTCGAGGGGCCGCTGGACTTGCTGCTGTACCTGATCCGGCGGCAGAACTTCAACATCCTCGACATCCCCATGGGGCCGCTGACCCAGCAGTACATGGGCTATGTGCAGGAAATCCGCAGCCGCAACCTGGAGCTGGCGGCCGAATACCTGCTGATGGCGGCCATGCTGATCGAGATCAAATCGCGCATGCTGCTGCCGCGCCCGCCCGCCGCCCAGGAGGAGGACGAGCCCGACCCGCGCGCCAAGCTGGTGCAGCGCCTGCTCGAATACGAGAAAACCAAGCTGGCCGCGCGCGCGCTCGATGCCCTGCCCCAGCAGGGGCGCGACTTCTGGCCCACGCAGGCGCATTTCGACCTGGAGCTCGCGCCCGTGCTGCCGCATGTCGAGCCCGAAGATTTGCGCCGCGCCTGGCTGGCCATCGTGCGGCGCAGCAAGCTGGTGGCGCACCACACCATCACGCGCGAAAAACTCAGCGTGCGCGAATACATGAGCCATGTATTGCGCGATCTGCAGGGCAAGCCCTACGTGCCGTTCGAGGCCTTGTTCCGCCCCGAGCTGGGCGTGCCCGTGCTGGTGGTGACCTTCATCGCGCTGCTGGAGCTGGCCAAGGAAACCCTGATCGAAGTTGTGCAGGCCGAAGCCTTTGCCCCCATCTACGTGCTGGCGCGCCAGCACGAGCCCGCCGAGCCCCAGGAGGGCGCAGAGGGCGCAGAGGGCGCGGAAGGCGAGCAGGCCGCTGCCGCAGCAGAGCCCATGTGAAGGCGATGAACTTCGCACGGGCGCAAAGCTCATAAGAGCCTGCTCACGAACCCAGCCCGCACCGAGCTGGTGAACATACTTTGGGAGATTTGCCATGAGCCAACGAGTCCGCGCGGGCGCTGACCGCATCCATGCGGCGCGCCGCCGCTTCCCCTGGGGCTGGGCCGCGCTGGCGCTGTTGCTGCTGGCCGCCGCGACGTTGTGGTGGGCCTGGCGCACGCCCGGGGCGCTGCCCGAGCCGGTGCGCCGCAGCCTGGAGCAGGGCGCGCAGCAGGCCCGGCAGTGGACGCAGCAACTGCGCGATGACGAGCGCCCGGCTGAGCCGGCCCAGCCTGCGGCTGCGCCCCCCGACAGTGCGGGCGATGCCCAGGCCAGCGCGCCACAGGCGGGCGGGGCCGATGGCGCCGCTGCGCTGGGGCATGCATTGGATGCCGCGCCGGCCGCGCCGCGCCATCCCATCGCGCCCTGGTCGGTGCCGGGGCAGGAAGGCGCAGACGCCCAGGCCCTCGCCCAGGCCCGCGCTGCGTTGCCCGCGCTGGACGCCTCGGACGCGGCCATGGCCGGCGTGCTGGCGGCACTGGCCGGGCCGCAGCCCGCGCAGGCGCTGGTGCGCAGCGACCGCTTCGTGCGCCGCTTCGTGGCCACGGTGGACAACCTCAGCCGGCCGCGCGCCTCGGCCATGCTCTGGCCGGTGCACCCCACGGGCGAGCGCTTCACGGTGCAGGAGCTGGCCGCCGAGGGCGGCACGGCCATCGCCCAGGCCAACAACGCCCGCTATGGCCCCGCCGTGGCGCTGCTGCAAAGGCTGGACGCGGCCGAGCTGGCGCGCAGCTACCGCCAGCACTACCCGCTGTTCCAGCAGGCCTATGAGGAGCTGGGCTATCCGCAGGCGTACTTCAATGACCGGCTGGTGGCCGTCATCGACCACTTGCTGCAGGCCCCGGAGCCACAGGCGCCGCGCGTGCGCCTGATGCCGGTGCGTGGGCAGGTGCCTTCGCTGCAGCCCTGGGTGCGCTATGAGTTCGAGGATGCGCAGCTCGAAGCCCTGTCGGCCGGGCAGAAAATCCTGGTGCGCATCGGCCCGCAGCATGCGCGCCTGGTCAAGGCCAAGTTGCGCGCCCTGCGCGCCGAGATTGCCGCCAAGGCCCCCGCCGCCGGCCCGGAGGATGCAGCGCCGCGCGACCAGTGACATTCGCTGCGCCGCAGCAGCGTGGCATTCAAGCGCGCATTCAACCGCGCGGGTGGTGCCTGGCGTGCAGTTGCTTGAGGCGCTCGCGCGCCACGTGGGTGTAGATGGTGGTGGTGGAGATGTCGCTGTGGCCCAGCAGCATTTGCACGGCGCGCAGGTCGGCGCCGTGGTTGAGCAGGTGCGTGGCAAAGGCGTGGCGCAGCGTGTGCGGCGACAGCGGCTGCGTGATCTGGGCCTGCTGCGCGTACTTTTTCACCAGCACCCAGAACATGGCCCGCCCCATGCCCTGGCCGCGCGCGGTGACGAAGAAGTCCTCACTGAGCTGGCCGCCCAGGATGGCCGCGCGCGCCTGCTGCGCGTAGCGCTGCAGCCATTGCTGGGCCACGGCGCCAAAGGGCACCAGGCGCTCCTTGCCGCCCTTGCCGCTGATGTGCACGACGGCCTCGGCCATGCGCAGCTGGTGGGTCTTGAGGGCCACCAGCTCGCTCACGCGCAGGCCGCTGGCGTACATCAGCTCCAGCATGGCCTTGTCGCGCAGGCCCAGCGGCGTGCCGGTGTCGGGCGCGGCCAGCAGGGCATCGACCTGGGCCTCGCTCATGCTCTTGGGGATGCGCAGGCCCTGGCGCGCAGCCAGCACGCGCGCCGTGGGGTCGTCGCTGCGCAGGCCCTCGCGCAGCAGCCAGCGGAAAAAGCGTTTGAAGACCGTGAGCCGGCGGTTGGCCGTGCTGGGCCGGGTGCCGGCGTGCTGGGCGCCGAAGTAGCCCTGGATGTGCGCCTCGCCGGCGGATTGCAGCGCCACGGGTGGGCGCTGGCGCGCCAGCCAGGCGGCAAACAGCTCCAGGTCCTTGCGGTAGGCGTACAGCGTGTTGTGCGACAGGCCATCGTGCAGCCACAGGCTGTCGGCAAAGCGCTCGATCAGCGCCTGGTCGTCGGGCGCTGCGCCGTGCGGCCCGGCGTTCATTGCAGCGTCAGATTGCGCTGCTTGACCAACTCCTCATAGACCTCGAACTCGGCCTTGATCTGCGCGGCAAACTCCTCGGGGCTGGCCGCGACGATTTGCGCGCCCGTGTCCTCGATGCGCTTGCGCACGGTGGGGTCTTGCAGCACCTGGGCGGTGGCGGCGTGGATTTTCTGCACGATGGGCGCGGGCAAGCCCTTTGGGCCGACGATGCCGTAATAGGCCATGCGGTTGGCCGGCTCCAGGCCCAGCTCCTTGAAGGTGGGCACCTGCGGCAGCGCGGCAATGCGCTCGGGCGCGGCAATGGCCAGCGGGCGCAGCTTGCCGCTGGTGACGGAAAACAGCGAGGAGGGCAGGTTGTCAAACAGGATGGGCACCTCGCCCGTGACCACGCTGTTGAGCGCCGGGCCGGCGCCGCCGTAGGGGGCGTGCTGCAGCGCCAGGCTGCTGAGCGATTGCAGCAGCTCCATCTGCAAATGGCCGATGCCGCCCGTGCCCGAGGAGGCATAGCGGTAGCCATCGGGCTTGGCCTGCACGGCCTTGACGAACTCCGCATAGCTCTTGGCCGGGAAGGACGGGTGCACCGACAGCAAATTGGGCGTGGCGGCGATGTTGATGATGGGGCTGAAGTCGGTCAGCGGGTGGTAGCCCGCCTTGGGGTTGATGGCCGGGTTGGAGGCGGTGGTGGACACCGTGGCGATGCTCAGTCGATAACCATCGGCCGCGGCGCGGGCGGCCTGCCGCGCGCCCAGGATGCCGCCTTCGCCATCGACGTTGCTCACCTGCACCGGCTGGCCCAGCGCCTTGCTCAGCGGCTCGGCAATGGCGCGGGCGATGATGTCGGTCGTGCCGCCTGCGGCAAAGGGCACCAGCAGCTCGATGGGCTGCACGGGGTATTCGGCCTGCTCGGCCATGGCCTGGCCAGCGCCCAGGCCCAGGGTGCAGCAGCAAGCCAGCGCAGAGGCAAGCTGGCGGGTGAAGCAGCGGCGGGACAGCGTCATGAAGATCGTTTCCTGTTGGGTTCCGGTGGAAGAAGGCGGCCACGCCCCAGCGCCGTGGCGGCAGGGGGCGGGCAAGAAGATGGCGCGCACCCATGCGGTGCGCGCATTGCGCCCGAATATACCCAGCTTTGCCGCGGCGCAGCCGCTGCCCGGCGCCGGCATCGGGCAGCGCGGCCGCTGTGGTTGCTGTGGTTGCTGTGGTTGCTGTGGTTGCTGTGGTTGCTGTGGTTGCTGTGGGCGCGGTGGCCGTTCACTCCAGCGTCAGCTTCTGTTTCTTGACCACGTCGACATAGACCTGGTACTCGGCCTTGATCTGCGCGGCAAACTCCTCGGGGCTGTTCGCGACGATTTGCGCGCCCGTGTCCTCGATGCGCTTGCGCACGGTGGGGTCTTGCAGCACCTGGGCGGTGGCGGCGTGGATTTTCTGCACGATGGGCGCGGGCAGGCCCTTGGGGCCGACGATGCCGTAATAGGCCATGCGGTTGGCCGGCTCCAGGCCCAGCTCCTTGAAGGTGGGCACCTGCGGCAGCGCGGCAATGCGCTCGGGCGCGGCAATGGCCAGCGGGCGCAGCCGCTCGCTGGTGATGAAGGGCATCGACGAGGGCAGGTTGTCAAACAGGATCGGCACCTGGCCGGCCACCACATCGGCCAGCGCCGGGCCCGAGCCGCGGTAGGGAATGTGCTGCATGGACAGGCTGGTCAAGGTCTTGAACAGCTCCATCTGCAGGTGGGCAATGCCGCCCGTGCCCGATGAGGCATAGGCATAGCCATCGGGCTTGGCCTGCACGGCCTTGACGAACTCCTCATAACTCTTGGCCGGAAATGAGGGATGCACCGCGATGATGTTGGGCGTGGCGGCGATGTTGATGATGGGGGTGAAATCGGTCAGCGGGTTGTAGGCCACCTTCGGGTTGATGGCCGGATTGGATGCGGTGGTGGACACCGTGGCAATGCTCAGCAAATAGCCATCGGCCGGGGCGCGCGCCGCCTCGCTCGCGCCGATGGTGCCGCCGCCGCCGCCTTTGTTCTCGACCACTACGGCCTGCCCGAGCTGCTTGCCCAGCGGCTCGGCAATGGCGCGGGCAATGATGTCGGTCGTGCCGCCGGCGGCAAACGGCACCAGGATGCGCACCGGCTTGCTGGGGTAGTCCGACTGCGCCAGCGCGCTGCTGCTGCCCAGGCCCAGGCCCAGGGCGATGGCGGCAGCCGTGCCATAGTGGCTGAAGCGGCGGTTGAAGTGGCGGCGTGAAATGCGCATGGCGTGTCTCCTCGGTTCGTTGGATGGGTGATGGCCGGCATCAGCGGCGCGGGCCATCATGGCATGGATTGCGGGCGCGCCGGGCTATTCGTACTGCGCCAGCGTGGCGGGCTCGAGCACTTGCAGGCCGCCGTATTCGAGCTGTACCAGGCCCTGGGCCTGCAGCCGCACCAGCGCCATGTTCACGCGCTGGCGCGATAGGCCAATCAGATAGGCCAGCTCTTGCTGGGTGATGCGCAGGCTGCGGTCGGCGTTGGGGGCCAGCACGGGGTTGACCAGCGCCGCCAGTGAGCGCGCCACGCGCGCGTCGGGGTTGGAGAGGCGGTCCATCTCGCGCCCGGCGATGAACTGGCCCACGCGCTCGTTGAGCTGGCCCATGATGACGCGGTTGAATTCGATGGAGCGATCCAGCAGGGTGTGGAAGGCCTCCAGTGGCAGCGCGGCGATGGTGCTTTTGCGCAGCGCCTGGATGTTGTAGCGGTAGGGCTCGCGCTTGAGGGCCGTGCCCTCGCCGAACCAGCAGCTCTTGGGGATGCCGGCGTAGCTGATGGTGGTGCCGTCGATGCGGTGGTTGCTCATCTTGAACAGGCCATCGACCACGCCCAGCCAGTAGCGCACGGGCTTGCCGGCAATGCAGATGTAGTCGCCCTGCGGGATCTGGCCCACTTCGATGGCTTTTTCGGCAAAGCGCCGGTCCTGGGGCTTGAGGCGCTCCAGCCAGGGGATGGCGGCGAGCTCGTCCTCGGTGGGTGCGCGACGTTGCTGCACGACGGCGGGCAGGCGGCGTTCTGGGGCGGGGCTTCTCATGCTGCGAAACATAGGGGCAGTTGCACGCTGGAAAAACCAGGGAAACACCTGCCTAGGGTTTACCCAGAATTGTCTTTGAAAGGACAGAAAAGCGTCAAAGTGCTGGCTATCATGCCGCCCTGCATTCATCCCGGCCGGCTGGCGGCGCGCCCGCTGGCGCAGCCTGCGCCCAGGGCCGGTGAGGTGGTGCAGGCGCTTGAAAGACCCGTTCTTGCAGAGAAAGGCACAGGACATGGAGACGACATTTCCCCGGCTGCTGCTTCAGCACGCCCAGCAACGGCCCGAGGATCCGGCAATCCGGGAAAAGGAATACGGCATTTGGCAGACCTGGAGCTGGCGCGAGGTGGCGCGCGACGTGCGCCACCTGGCCTGCGGCTTTGCGGCGCTGGGCTTGAGCCAAGGGCGCAATCTGGCGCTGGTGTCGGGCAACCGGCCCTATGCGTACATGAGCTTCCTGGCCGCGCAGTGCCTGCGCGCGGTGCCGGTGCCGATGTACCAGGATGCGGTGGCCTCGGAGATGGCCTATGTCGTGGCCGATGCCGAGGTGCACGTAGTCTTTGCCGAGGACCAGGAGCAGGTGGACAAGCTGCTGGAGATCCGCGAGACCTTCCCGCAGCTGCAGTACATCGTGTATGACGACCCGCGCGGCATGCGCAGCTACCAGCAAGATTGCCTGGTCAGCGTCGAGCAATTGCTGGAGATGGGCCGCCAGTGGGATCAGCAGCATCCAGGCGCGTTCGAGCAGCAGGTGCAGGCCGGCCAGCCCGATGATGTTTCGGTGATCCTCTACACCTCGGGCACGACGGGCAAGCCCAAGGGCGTGTGCCAGACGCACCGCTCCTTTGCCACGGCCGCGCAGGGCGGGGTGCAGGTCGATGGGCTGAACAAGGACGACAACGTGATCTCCTACCTGCCGCCGGCCTGGGTGGGCGATCACCTGTTCTCGATCGCGCAGTGGCTGGTGGCGGGCTTTACGATCAACTGCCCCGAGTCCTCGGCGACGGTGCAGATCGACCTGCAGGAGATCGGCCCGACGTATTACTTTGCGCCGCCGCGCGTGTTCGAGGGGCTGCTGACCAATGTCTCGATCCGCATGGAGGATGCCTCGCCGCTCAAGCGCTGGATGTACGCCAAGGCCATGGGCGTGGCGCAGCGCGTGGGCGCCGACATCCTGGACGGCAAGAGCGTGGGCGGGCTCGATCGCCTCAAGTACGCGCTGGGCAACTTCTTCGTCTATGGGCCGCTGCGCAATGTGATGGGTTTTTCGCGCATCCGCGTGGCCTACACGGCCGGCGCGGCCATCGGGCCGGAGCTGTTCAAGTTCTTCCGCTCCATCGGCGTGAACCTCAAGCAGCTCTACGGCCAGACCGAGACCTGCGCCTATGTCTGCATCCAGAAGAACGGCCACGTCAAGCTCAACAGCGTGGGCCAGGCGGCGCCGGGCATCGAGTTGAAGATCGCCGACAACGGCGAGGTGCTGGTCAAGGGCGTGTCGGTGCTCAAGGAGTACTACAAGCGCCCGGACGCCACGGCCGAGGTCATCAACGAGGAGGGCTACTTCCTCACCGGTGACGCCGGCGTGCTCGACTCCGAGGGGCATCTGCGCATCATCGACCGCGCCAAGGACGTGGGCAAGCTCAACGGCGGCGCGATGTTTGCGCCCAATTACATCGAGAACAAGCTCAAGTTCTTCCCGCAGGTCAAGGAGGCGGTGTGCTTTGGCCACAACCGCGACGAGGTCTGCGCCTTCATCAACATCGACTACGAGGCC
Organism: Vandammella animalimorsus; assembly: GCF_002285265.1. Taxonomy (GTDB): domain Bacteria; phylum Pseudomonadota; class Gammaproteobacteria; order Burkholderiales; family Burkholderiaceae_C; genus Lampropedia. The sequence goes on along the minus strand of NZ_NSJB01000003.1, from coordinate 324,210 downwards.
GTGGGCAACTGGGCCGAGAAGCGCAACCTGCCCTACGGCGGCTATGTGGACCTGGCGGGCAAGCAGCCGGTGCTGGAGATGATTGCCGAGTGCGTCTCCAAGGTGAACCAGGAGCTGGCCAGCGAGGAGGGCATGGAGGCCACGCAGGTCACGCGCTTTCTGGTGCTGCACAAGGAGCTGGACCCGGACGACGACGAGCTCACGCGCACGCGCAAGATTCGCCGCAACTTCGTGGCCGAGAAGTACGCCGTGCTGATCGACGCGCTGTACGGCGGCAAGAAGGAACAGTTCATTGAAACCCAGGTGAAGTTCGAGGACGGGCGCACCGGCAGCGTCAGCGCCACCTTGCAGATCCTCGAGGCGAAAACCTACCCTGCGGCAAGAAAGGCGGCCTGAGCATGAGCAGCAGAAAAATCGGCGATGTCATCCTGGACATCAAGAACATCAGCCTGCGCTTTGGCGGCGTCAAGGCGCTGACCGACATCAGCTTCGATGTGCGCGAGCACGAGATCCGCTCCATCATCGGCCCCAACGGCGCGGGCAAGAGCTCGATGCTCAACTGCATCAACGGCGTGTACACGCCCAGCGAGGGCTCCATCACCTTCCGCGGCCAGACCTTCAGCCACATGAACAGCCGTCAGGTGGCGGAGATGGGCGTGGCGCGCACCTTCCAGAACCTGGCGCTGTTCAAGGGCATGAGCGTGATCGACAACATCATGAGCGGGCGCAACCTGAAGATCAAAAGCAACATCTTCTTGCAGGCGCTGCGCTGGGGCCCGGCCGAGCGCGAGGAGATCCGCCATCGCGAGTTCGTCGAGCACATCATCGACTTTCTGGAAATCCAGGCCTACCGCAAGACGCCCGTGGGCCAGCTGCCCTACGGCCTGCAAAAGCGCGTGGACCTGGGCCGCGCGCTGGCCATGGAGCCGCAGGTGCTGCTGCTCGATGAGCCCATGGCCGGCATGAACCTGGAAGAGAAGCAGGACATGAGCCGCTTCATCATCGACGTGAACGAGGAGTTCGGCACCACCATCGTGCTGATCGAGCACGACATGGGCGTGGTGATGGACATCTCCGACCGCGTGGTGGTGCTTGATTACGGCAAGAAGATCGGCGATGGCCCGCCTTCGGAAGTCGTGCACAACGAAGACGTGATCCGCGCCTACCTGGGCACGTCGCACTGAGCAGGGGCTGCAGGAAATCGAAGGAGACCCATCATGGCATTTTTTCTTGAGACCCTGTTCGGCGGCCTGATGACGGGCATGCTGTATTCGCTGGTGGCGCTGGGCTTTGTGCTCATCTTCAAGGCCAGCGGCGTGTTCAACTTCGCGCAGGGCGCGATGGTGCTGTTTGCCGCGCTGGCGATGGCGCGCTTTTCCGAGTGGCTGCCCAAGTGGACGGGCATCGACAACCCCTGGTTTGCCAACATCGGCGCATTCGTGATCGCCGCGCTGATCATGTTCGTGGTGGCCTGGTTCATCGAGCGCCTGGTGCTGCGCCACCTGGTCAACCAGGAAGGCGCCACGCTGCTGATGGCCACGCTGGGCATCACCTACTTTCTGGAGGGCGTGGGCCAGACCATCTTCGGCAGCGAGATCTATTCCATCCACATCGGCATGCCCAAGGATCCGGTGTTCGTGCTGGAGTCCATGTTCGAAGGCGGCGTGCTGGTCAACAAGGAAGACCTGATCGCCGCGCTGATTGCCGCTGCGCTGGTGGCGCTGCTGACGCTGTTCTTCCAGAAAACCGGCACGGGCCGCGCGCTGCGCGCCGTGGCCGACGACCACCAGGCGGCGCAATCGATCGGCATTCCGCTCTCGCGCATCTGGGTCATCGTCTGGACGGTGGCCGGCATGGTGGCCCTGGTGGCCGGCATGATCTGGGGCAGCAAGCTGGGCGTGCAGTTCTCGCTGGCCACGGTGGCGCTGCGCGCGCTGCCGGTGGTGATCCTGGGGGGCTTGACCTCGGTGCCCGGCGCCATCATCGGCGGGCTGATCATCGGCGTGGGCGAGAAGCTCTCCGAGGTGTACCTGGGCCCCTACGTGGGCGGCGGCATCGAGATCTGGTTCGCCTATGTGCTGGCGCTGGTGTTCCTGCTGTTCAGGCCGCAGGGCTTGTTCGGCGAGAAGATCATCGACCGTGTGTGACACACAGGATCCAAGGAGTCATAAAGCATGTTCTACAGAGAAAACGGTCAGTTCAAGACCAGCTACCGGGCCGATCAGCAGATCTTCCCGATCCGGCAGGATCGCATCGCCATCGGCCTGATCCTGGCCTTTGCCTTCATCGGCGTGCCGCTGCTGGCCAGTGACTACCTGTTCCTGTCCATCTTGCTGCCTTTCGTCATCATGTCGCTGGCGGCGCTGGGGGTGAACATCCTGGTGGGCTACTGCGGCCAGATCTCGCTGGGCTCGGGCGCCTTCATGGCCATGGGCGCATATGCGGCCTACAACGCCTACATGCGCATTCCCGGCATGCCGCTGGTGGTGGCGCTGATCATCGGGGGCATTGCCGCCATGGTGTTTGGCGTGCTGTTTGGCCTGCCCAGCCTGCGCGTCAAGGGGCTGTACCTGGCCGTGGCCACGCTGGCGGCGCAGTTCTTTGCCGACTGGATGTTCCTGCGCGTGACCTGGTTCACCATGGATTCGCCCTCGGGCTCGGTGTCGGTGTCCAACCTGAAGGTGCTGGGCATGCCGCTGGATTCGCCCGTGGCCAAGTACCTGTTCTGCCTGGTGGTGCTGGTCATCGTGGCCATGCTGGCCAAGAACCTGGTGCGCAGCGCCACGGGGCGCGAGTGGATGGCCATCCGCGACATGGACGTGGCCGCCAGCGTGATCGGCATCCGCCCGCTGTACGCCAAGCTCAGCGCCTTTGCCGTCAGCAGCTTCATCGTCGGCCTGGCCGGCGCGCTGTGGGCCTTCATCTACCTGGGCGCCTGGGAGCCGGCGGCGTTCTCGCTGGAGGCCATGTCGCTCAAGCTGCTGTTCATGGTCATCATCGGCGGCATGGGCTCCATCATGGGCAGCTTCTTCGGCGCGGCCTTCATCGTGGTGCTGCCCATTGCGCTCACGCGCATCCTGCCGGTGCTGGCGGGCCTGGTGGGTGTGGAGTTCTCCACCACCGCGGTCTCGCACGCCGAGCTGATGATCTTCGGCGCGCTGATCGTGTGGTTCCTCATCGTCGAGCCGCACGGCCTGGCCAAGCTCTGGTCCACGGCCAAGCAAAAACTGCGCGTCTGGCCCTTCCCGCACTGATGCCTGGCGCTGCCTGGGCGGGCGCTGCCTGCGCCCCGCCCGACTCTTTCCACCCCCCTCAAAGGAGACAACCATGAAACGTTCCCTGAACCTGATCACCGCTGCGGTTGCCGTGGCCGCGTCCCTGGCCGCGCCTGCCGCCATGGCGCAGGAGCAGTTCATTCCGGTGCTGACCTACCGCACCGGCGCCTACGCCGCCAACGGCACGCCGATCGCCAACGGCATGGTCGATTACTACAAGTACATCAACGCCAAGGGCGGCGTCAACGGCGTGAAGATCGCCTTCGAAGAGTGCGAGACCGGCTACGACACGGCGCGCAGCGTGGAGTGCTATGAGCGCCTGAAAACCAAGGGCGGCGGCGCCGCGCTGGTGCACCCCTGGTCCACCGGCGCGACCTTCGCGCTGACCGAGAAGGCCCCCGTGGACCAGGTGCCGCTGATCACCACCGGCTATGGCCGCAGCGAAAGCCAGGACGGCATGGTGTTCAAGTGGAACTTCCCGCTGGGCGGCACTTACTGGGTGGCCGCTGACGTCATCATGAAGGCCATTGCCGACAAGGAAGGCGGCATGGACAAGCTCAAGGGCAAGAAGATCGCGCTGGTCTACCACGACAGCCCGTTTGGCAAGGAGCCCATCCCGCTGCTGCAGGAAATGGCCAAGCAGCAGGGCTTTACGCTGCAGATGCTGCCCGTGACCGCGCCGGGCGTGGAGCAAAAGTCCACCTGGCTGCAGGTGCGCCGCGACCGCCCCGACTACGTGCTGTTGTGGGGCTGGGGCGTGATGAACTCCACCGCGCTGAAGGAAGCCCAGGCCACTGGCTATCCGCGCGAGAAGATGTACGGCGTGTGGTGGGCCGGCGCCGAGCCTGATGTGAAGGACGTGGGCGCAGGCGCCAAGGGCTACAACGCCGTGACGCTGATGCACTCGGCCGACAAGAACTCGCCCATCGTCAAGGAAATCCTGGCCACGCTGCACGACAAGGGCCAGGGCACCGGCCCGAAAGAGGAAGTGGGCGACGTGCTGTACCTGCGCGGCGTGTTCAGCGCCATGATCGGCGTGGAAGGCATCCGCGCCGCACAGGAGAAATTCGGCTCGGGCAAGGTCATGACCGGCGATCAAGTGCGCTGGGGCCTGGAAAACCTGAACCTGACGCAGGACAAGCTCGACGCGCTGGGCTTCAAGGGCGTGCTCAGCCCGATCAAGACCAGCTGCAAGGACCACATGGGCAACATGCAGGCGCGCATCCACACCTGGGACGGCAAGGCCTGGGGCTACACCACCGACTGGATCCAGGCCGACGAGGCCCGCATCAAGCCGCTGGTGGACGCCACCGCCAAGCGCTATGCCGACGAGAAGAAGGTGCCCGTGCGCCCTGAATCCGACTGCAGCTGAGCGGGCCTGATGGCTGGCAGTGGGCGCTGCTGAGAAGCCGCGCCGCCTGCCCAGCCGCTGGCACGCATCGCCCCGCCGCTGCGGCGGCGGGGCCATTTCGACGACGAGGTTTTCTCACATGAACAACGCCGCATCCACCACCGCCCCCATCGTGCTCAATGTCAACGGCATCGAGGTCATCTACAACCACGTGATCCTGGTGCTCAAGGGCGTGTCGCTGGCCCTGCCCGAGAGCAGCATCGTCGCCCTGATGGGCGGCAACGGCGCGGGCAAGACCACCACGCTGCGCGCCATCTCCAACCTGCTCAAGGCCGAGCGCGGCGAGGTCACCAAGGGCAGCATCGAGCTGCGCGGCGAGCGCATCGAAAACCTCTCGCCATCCGATCTGGTCAAGCGCGGCGTGGTGCAGGTCATGGAAGGGCGGCACTGCTTTGCCCACCTGACCATCGAGGAAAACCTGATGACGGGCAGCTACACCCGCACCGACAAGGCCGAGATCGCGCGCAACCTGGAGAAGGTCTACACCTACTTCCCCCGCCTGAAGACGCGCCGCACCAGCCAGGCGGCCTACACCTCCGGCGGCGAACAGCAGATGTGCGCCATCGGCCGCGCACTGATGGCCAACCCCTCCATCGTGCTGCTCGACGAGCCCAGCATGGGCCTGGCGCCGCAGATCGTCGAAGAGGTCTTCCACATCGTCAAGGACCTCAACACCAAGGAAAAAGTCACCTTCCTGCTCGCGGAGCAGAACACCAACATGGCCCTGAAGTACGCCGACTACGGCTACATCATGGAATCGGGCCGCATCGTCATGGACGGCCCGGCGCAAGAGCTGGCCAACAACGCCGACGTCAAGGAGTTCTACCTGGGCATCGGCGGCGAAGGCCGCAAGAGCTTCCGCGACATCAAGAGCTACAAGCGGCGCAAGCGCTGGCTGGCCTGATGCGCCAGCGCCATCACCGACTCGTTTGATTGGAGACTGCATGACCAGCCCCACCCTGGACTCCCTGGAAACCCGCGCCCCGCAAGAGCGCGAGCAGGCCCTGCTGGCGGCCCTGGCCGCCCAGGTGGCCAACGCCCAGCGCCGCAGCGCCGCCTTCGCGCAAACCCTGCAGGGCGTGGACGCCAGCGCCATCACCAGCCGCCAGGCCCTGGCCCAGCTGCCGGTGACGCGCAAGTACGAGCTGCTCGAGCGCCAGAAGGCCCAGCGCGCGCAGGACCTGTTCGGCGGCTTCAGCGCCATCGGCTTCGGCCCGGCCATGCGGCGCGTGTTCGCCAGCCCCGGCCCGATCTACGAGCCCGAGGGCGTGGCGGTCGATTACTGGCGCATGGCGCGCGCGCTGCGCGCAGCCGGGCTGAAGGCCGGCGAGCTGGTGCACAACAGCTTCAGCTACCACTTCACGCCCGCGGGCTCCATGATGGAGACCGGCGCCCATGCGCTGGGCTGCACCGTCTTTCCCGCCGGCACCGGCCAGACCGAGCAACAGGCCCAGGCCATTGCCGAGCTGCGCCCGGCCGCCTATGCCGGCACGCCCAGCTTCCTCAAACTGCTGGTGGAAAAAGCCCAGGCCATGGGGCTGGACATCGGCAGCCTGAAAAAAGCCCTGGTTTCGGGCGAAGCCTTCCCGCCCTCGCTGCGCGAATGGTTGCAGCAGCACGGCATCGAAGGCTACCAGTGCTATGCCACGGCCGATCTGGGGCTGATCGCCTATGAAACCGAGGCCCGCGAGGGCCTGGTGCTCGACGAAGGCGTGATCGTTGAAATCGTGCGCCCCGGCACCGGCGAGCCCGTGCCCGAGGGCGAAGTGGGCGAGGTCGTGGTCACCACGCTGAACCCGGACTACCCGCTGATCCGCTTTGGCACCGGCGACCTCTCTGCCGTGCTGCCCGGCCAATGCCCCACCGGCCGCACCAACACCCGCATCAAGGGCTGGATGGGCCGCGCCGACCAGACCACCAAGGTGCGCGGCATGTTCGTGCACCCGGCCCAGGTGGCCGAAATCGCGCGGCGCTACCCGCAGGTGCAGAAGGCGCGCCTGGTCGTCAGCGGCGCCATGGCCAGCGACCAGATGCAGCTGCTGGTGGAAACCAGCGAAACCTCCGGCGGCCTGGCCGGCCAGATCGCCGAGACCATCCGCGAAGTCACCAAGCTGCGCGGCGAGGTGCAACTGGTGCCGCCGGGCAGCCTGCCCAACGACGGCAAGGTCATCGAGGACGCGCGCAGCTACGACTGACCGCGCTGCAGCCGCCGCGCCGCCCGGCAGCGGCGCAGGCGCAGGTCGCAAGAGGCCCTGTCCTTCGGGTTTGCGGCCATTGTGGTCATTGCCGCTAGAGCGGTTTCGATTCTGATGAAGACATTTCCTGCAAGCGCGCCTTCTCTCGTTCTCGTCACACCCGCGAAGGCGGGTGTCCAGTCACGCCCCTGACAGACGGCGCTGCCGTTTGCCAATCCCCGCTCGTGCGCAAGGGTGGCGCTGGATGCCCGCCTTCGCGGGCATGACGAGACCTGCGAGATGGCGATGCCAGTCAGCGGCCAGGTCTTGGATTTGTCAACGTTCGAGCAGAACACGCTCTATTGCTTGACTCGGCCCTTGTCAGGGCGCTGTCGCGCCCATGGCTTGCCGGCTGCCTGCTTGCCCCGGCGGCGCCTTGGCGCGCGTGGCTCTGGGCGGCATTTCAGAATGCCGCAGGCGCTGCGCCTTGGCCCAGGCAGGCCAGCACGGCCGCCAGGGTCAGCGGGGCGGTGTCGGCGCGCAGGGTGCGGGGCCCCAGGCCGATGGGCTGGAATTGGTGCTGGCGCGCCAGTTGTTCCTCGGCCGGGCTGAGGCCGCCTTCGGGGCCGGAGAGCACGCACAGGCTGCACGGCCCGCTGGTGTGGGGCGGCGCGGCGGCGGTGGCGGCCGGCGGCAGCAGCTGTTGCTGCGCCAGCCATTGCGCCAGCGGCGTGGCGTCTGGCGCCAGGCTGAGCAGCAGGCGCGTGCCGGGCAGGGCAGGGTCGCGCAGCAGCTGGGCCAGCGTGGTGGGCTCGGCAATGGCGGGCACGCGGTTGCGGCCGCATTGCTCGCAGGCGGCAATGGCGATGCCTTGCCAGTGGGCGCGCTTTTTGTCGGCGCGCTCGCCCTTGAGGCGCAGCACGCTGCGCTCGGTCATCACCGGCAGGATGCTGGCCACGCCCAGCTCGGTGGCTTTTTCTATCAGCCAGTCCATGCGCTCGTTGCTGGGCATGCCCACGGCCAGGTGCAGGGCCAGGGCGTTCTCACGCGGGCGCTGGGTTTGGCCGTCGATGCGCACCTGCACGTGGCTGCGGCCCATGGCGGTGATGGTGGCCTGGTATTCGCTGTGGCTGTCCGCATCGGCGCCGGGAAACAGGCACAGCGTCTGCCCGGGCTGCATGCGCAGCACCTGCACGTGGCGCACGGCGCGCGCGGGCAGGGCCAGCTCGGCGCCGGGCGTCAGCGGCTCGGGCACGTGGATGCGTGGGGCGGTGGCGCTCATGGGCGGTCTGTCTTACATCCGGCCGAAGGAAAAGGCCTCGGTCTGCGGCGTTTGCTCGATGGCATCGACCAGGCGCAGCAGCGGCCGCAGCTCGCGGTAGCGGCTGGCGGTGCTGCGGATGTAGTGGATGAAGCGCGGCGTGTCGGCCAGGTACTGGGGCTTGCCGTCGCGCAGCGTCAGCCGCGCGAAGATGCCGGCGACCTTGAGGTGGCGCTGCAGGCCCATCCATTCGACGGCGCGGTAGAACTCGCCAAAGTCGCTGGCCCAGTCCGGGCGCGCGGCCAGCAGGCCGGCCTGGCGCGCGCGCTCCCAGTAGCGCACGGCCAGGTCGATGACGAAGTCTTCCTCCCAGCTGTGGAAGGCGTCGCGCAGCAGGCTGGCCAGGTCGTAGGTCAGCGGGCCGCGCAGCGCGTCCTGAAAGTCCAGCAGCCCGCTCAGGCGCGCGGGCGCGCCGGCCTCGGCCGGGGCCACCATCAGGTTGCGCAGCATGTAGTCGCGGTGCACGAACACGCTGGGCGCCTGCAGGTTGTGCGCCACCAGGGTGTCGAACACGCCTTGCAGCTGCTGGCGCTGCGCATCGCTGAGCTGCACCTGGCGGTGCGCGGCGATGTACCAGTCGGGAAACAGTTGCAGCTCGCGCTGCAGCGCGGCGGCGTCGTAGGCGGGCAGGGCATCGGGCCGGGCGCGGGTTTGCATTTGCACCAGCCAGTCCAGCGCCTGCAGCATCAGCGGCCGGGCGCGCTCGGGGGCGTAGTCCGGCGCCAGGTGCTGCAAGGCGGTGTGCTGGCCCAGGTCGTTCATCAGCAAAAAGCCGGCGGCTTCGTCCACGGCCAGCAGCTCGGGCACGGCCAGGCCGGCCTCGCGCAGCAGCGCGGCGCTGGCCAGAAAGGGCGCCAGCGGCTCCTTGTCCGGCGGCGCGTCCATGATGACGCGGCTGCGCCCGGCGGCGTCCTGCACGCGCAGATAGCGCCGGAAGCTGGCATCGGCCGAGGCGTGCCGCAGGCTGGCGGGCAGCAACTGGTGCTCGGCGGCGGCGCGCTGCAGCCATTGTTCGAACAGGGCCTGGCGGGCCGGGTCGGGCCAGGCGATGGGGGGGCTGGTGCAAGTCATGGGCGGCGATTGTAGGGAGGCTGGGCATGCGCCGCAGCGGCCGATGCCGCGCCGATGTGTGCCAAGCGCGCGCAGGGCCTGCTGGTATATTCGCGCCTTTGTTTTTGACGCTGCAACGCCGGGCCGCGGCCCGCACGGGATACAGGGGATTTTTGTGACACACGCCGCCGTGCCTGCGCGGCAGCGCCTGCGGGGCGCTGCCGGTGCCTTGTCTGCCGCTGCCGCGGTGCTGGCCTCTGCGGCCCATGCGCAGGCCGCGCCGCCGCAGCCGGCCGGGGCGGGCGATTGGAATGGCCCGCTGCGCGCGCCGCTGCAATTGCAGGGCACGGTGCAGTTGCAAGAGGGCGTGCCGCCCGAGCAGGCCGCGCGCCGCCCGGTGCATTTGAGCGGCCAGTCCATCGAAGGCAGCCAGAGCGGGCCGGTGCGCGTGCGCGGCAATGCCCGGCTGCGGCGCGCCGATGCGCTGATTCAGGCCGATGAGCTGCACTACGACCAGGCCAGCCAGACGGCCACGGCCAGCGGCCAGGTGCAGATCGAGGCCGACAGCGGCCGCTACCAGGGCAGCGCCCTGCAGCTGAACGTGCAGACCTACCAGGGCCATTTCGACGATGTGCGCTACCAGCTGCGCGAGAGCCGGGCCCACGGCCAGGCGCGGCGCGTGGACTTCCTCGACCGCGAGCGCTACGTGGTGCACGAGGGCGACTACACCACCTGCCAGCGCAGCGAGTACGACCCCGATTGGCGCCCGGCCTGGCGCATCCGCGCGCGCGAGCTGCGGCTGGACCGCGTGGCCGACGTGGGCGTGGCGCGGGGCGCGGCGCTGGAGTTCATGGGCGTGACGGTGCTGCCCGTGCCGTACCTGAGCTTTCCGCTGTCGGATCGGCGCAAGAGCGGCCTGCTGCCGCCCACGCTGGGGCTGGACAGCGTCTCGGGCCTGCAGTACACGCAGCCCTTTTACTGGAACATCGCCCCCAACCGCGATGCCACGCTGAGCCCGACGCTGATGGCGCGCCGCGGCATCGACCTGGGCGGGCAGTTTCGCTATCTGGAGCGCAGCTTCAGCGGCGAGCTGGCGGCGCGCTACATGCCCAGCGACCGGCTGCGCGATCGCGAGCGCTGGAGCATGGCCGCGCGCCACCGGCACACGCTGCATTCGCCGCTGGGCGACATCCAGCTGGGCGCGCAGCTCAACCGCGTCAGCGACAACGACTACTGGCGCGACTTTCCGCGCAGCGGCTACGGCCTCAACGAGCGCCTGCTGCCCAGCGAGCTCAACGCCCGCTGGCAGCGTGGCGATTGGCAGCTGCGGCTGCGCGCGCTCAAGTGGCAGACGCTGCAGGATGCGGACGCCATCATCTTGCCGCCCTACGACATGCTGCCGCAGCTGAACCTGCGCTACCAGCCCTGGGCGCTGGGCCACGGCCTGGATCTGCACCTGGAGTTCGACAGCACGCGCTTTCGCGCCGATCGCGACTTTGCCGCCCAGCTCACCGATGGCCAGCGCAGCTACGCGCTGGCGCGCCTGAGCCGGCCCTGGGTGGCGCCGCAGGGCTTCATCACGCCGGCCGTGCAGCTGCACGCCAGCCAGTACCGCTTCGATGCGCCGCTGAGCGGCGGCCTGCGTCGCCACAGCCGGGCTCTGCCCACCTACAGCCTGGATGCGGGGCTGGTGTTCGAGCGCGAGCTGCGCTGGCTGGGGCGCGATCTGCTGCAGACGCTGGAGCCGCGCGCCTTCTACACCTACACGCCCTACCGCGACCAAAGCATGCTGCCGATGTACGACACGGCCGAGCTGGACTTCACCTTCGCCAGCATCTATGCGCCCAATTCGTTCGTCGGCCACGACCGCATCGCCGACGACAACGTGCTGACGCTGGGCCTGAGCTCGCGCTTTCTGGGCGCTGGCGATGGCGCCGAGCTGGCGCGGTTGAGCATTGCCCAACGGCTGCGTTTTGAAGACCAGCGCGTGACTGCGCCGGGCGTGGCGCCCTACACCGCGCGCTGGTCCGACATCCTGCTGGGCGGCGCTATCAACTGGTCGCCGCGCTGGGCCAGCAGCGGCATCATCCAGTACAACCTGGACGAGCGCCGCACGGCGCGCTACACGCTCACCGGCCACTACAAGCCCGGCGATTACCGTGTGCTGAGCATGGGCTACCGCATGAAGGCCGATGCCAGCAAGCACGCCGAGCTGGGCTGGCAATGGCCGCTGGCCTGGTGGGGCGATGCGCCCGGCCAGGGCGGGCGCTGGTACAGCGTGGGCCGGCTCAACTACAGCATGCGCGACAAAAAGCTCGTCGATACCGTGGTGGGCGTGGAATACAACGGCTGCTGCTGGATTGGCCGCGTGGTCGTCGAGCGCCTGCAAAACAGCGCGCGCAACGCCAACACCCGCCTGCTGCTGCAGCTGGAGCTGGCTGGCATCTCGCGCATCAACGTGGGCTCCAACCCGTTAAACTCGCTGCGCAATCACGTGCCCTACTACCAGGAAATCCGCCCGCAAAACCTGCCGCCGGCGAGCCGCTTCAGCGAGTACGGCCAGTGATCCGGGCCGCGCTGCCACCGCCTGCCGCTGCCCGCCACCGCGACCGCAGCCGCCGCTGCCAGCCGGCGCTGAGCGCACCGCGCAGCGCCGCATGCGCCGCCCCGGTCTTTCCCCCCATCCCCCTTGCCATGGCCTGTTGATGATGACCAACCAGCCCCGCCCCCTGCCGCGCCCCGCCCCTTGCCGCGCACATCCTGCCCCCGCCAGGGCGCGCCTTTTGCCCAGGCTGCTGGGCTTTGCTGCGTGCTGGCTGAGCGCGGCGGCCCTGCTGCTGCCGCCCAGCGCCCAGGCCCAGGGCCTGCGCATGCCGGGCACTGCGGGGGCCAGCGGCACCGGCCTGCAAATGGGCGGCATGGCCGACAGCTCCGCCAGCAGCGCCGGCAGCACTGGCAGCGCCGGCAGCGCCCGTGCCGGCCGCACTGGGCGCGGCACTGACCGCCGCCAGGGCGGGCCGGCGCCATTTGCCAATGATTTGCGCGATGCCGCCTCCAACGCCGTGGCCTCCTCGGCCGGCCAGGCATCGGGCGGCCAGCGCCAGGCCGACTTCATCGTGGCCCTGGTCAACTCCGAGCCCATCACCCATGTGGAGCTGCAAAACCGCATGCAGCGCGCGCGCGCCGTGCTGGCCCAGCAGGGCCAGGCGCCCAGCGAATCGGTGCTGCGCCAGGAAGTGCTCAACCTGCTGATTGCCGAGCGCCTGCAATTGCAGGAGGCCAAGGAGAGCAAGCTGCAGGTCGATGACTACACGCTCGACCAGGCCGAGCAGAACGTGGCCGAGCAAAACGGCGTCAGCCTGGCGGCCATGCACCAGGAGCTGGCCGCAGCCGGCATTGGCCGGGCGCAGTTTCGCAACCAGCTGCGCAACCAGATCATGCTCATGCGCGTGCGCGAGCGCGCCGTCGAGGCGCGCGTGCGCGTCAGCGACCAGGAGTTGGACCGCTACCTGCGCGAGCACCCCATCGACGCCGGCCAGCAACTGCCCGATGCCATCAACCTTGGCCATGTGCTGGTGATCGTGCCCGAAAAGGCCACGCCCGCGCAGCAGGCCCAGTACAAGCAGCGCATCGAGCAGGCCGCCAGCGAGCTGGCCCAGGGGCGCGACTTTGCCGAGGTCGCGCGCGAGTTCTCCGACGCGGGCGAGGCCAGCCGCGGCGGTGAGCTGGGCCTGCGCCCGGTGACGCAGTACCCGGAGCTGTTCCTGCAGGCCACCGAAGGCCGCGCCATCGGTGACGTGGCCGGGCCGATCCGCTCGGGCGCGGGCTACCACCTGCTCAAGGTGCTCGAACGCCAGGCCGGCGGCGCGGGCATGGTGGTGCAAAACCACGCGCGCCACATCCTCATCAAGCCCGCGCCGGGCCGCAGCGCGCAAAGCGCCGGGCAGATGCTGCAGGAAATCCGCCAGCGCGTCGTGCAAGGCGGCGAGGACTTTGCCGTGCTGGCGCGCGAATACTCCGAAGACGGCAGCGCCGCCCAGGGCGGCGACCTGGGCTGGGCCGGGCCGGGCATGTTCGTGCCCGAGTTCCAGGCCGTGCTCGACGAGCTGCAGCCCGGCGACATCAGCCAGCCGGTGGTCTCGCGCTTTGGCCTGCACCTGATCCAGCTGCTCGAGCGCCGCCAGCGCAAGGTCAGCCAAAGCGAGCTGCGCGAAATGGTGCGCGGCCAAGTGCGCGAGCAAAAAGTGCAGGAGGCCTTCGTCAAATGGATCGACGTCCTGCGCGCGCGCGCCTTCATCGAAATGCGCGACGAGCCCGTGCGCGACTGAGCGCCGCGGCCTGCCTGCCCCACACTTTGCCCCACAGGAGCGCGCCATGCGCCACATCCCCCGCAAGCGCTTTGGCCAGCACTTTCTGATCGACGATGCCGTCATCGCGCGCATCGTCTCGGCCATCGACCCGCAGCCACAGCAGACCGTGGTCGAGATCGGCCCGGGCATGGCCGCGCTGACCGCGCCGCTGCTCGAGCGCCTGCCGCGCCTGAGCGTCATCGAGCTGGACCGCGACCTGGTCGCGCGCCTGCGCCTGAATCCGCGCCTGCATGTCGTGGCCAGCGACGTGCTGCAGGTGGACTTCACCGCGCTGGCCCAGCAGCTGGGCGCGCCGCAGCAACCAGCGCGGCTGCGCGTGGTCGGCAACCTGCCCTACAACATCTCCTCGCCGCTGCTGTTTCACCTGCTGGGCGCCATCGACGTGGTGCAGGACCAGCACTTCATGCTGCAAAAGGAAGTCATCGACCGCATGCTGGCCCAGCCCGGCAGCTCCGCTTTTGGCCGCCTCTCGGTGATGCTGCAATGGCGCTATGCCATGGAGCGCATCCTGGACGTGCCGCCAGCGGCCTTTGACCCGCCGCCCAAGGTCGACAGCGCCGTAGTGCGCATGGTGCCGCGCAGCGACTGGGCGCGCGTGCCCCAGCCCCTGCTGGAGGAGTTGGTCAAGACCGCCTTCAGCCAAAAGCGCAAGCTGGTGCGCCACACCCTGGGCAAATGGCTGCAGGCGCGCGGTTTTGACGGGCCATTCGACCTGCAGCGCCGCGCCGAGGAAATCCCCGTGCACGAATACACCGCGCTGGCCGCGCAGCTGGCCCAACAGCGGCCTGATCCGAAGCCCGATCCGCAGCCCGGCGCTGCCGGGCAGACATGAAAAAGCCCCGCCAAGGCACAGGCCTTGGCAGGGCTTGAGGCAAAAGACTTGAAGCAGCCTGGCAGTGGCTGCGATGTGCCTTGCTGCGGCCTTACTGCGCAGGGGGGATGCGCAGCTTCTGGCCCGGATAAATCTTGTCCGGGTGGCTGAGCATGGGCTTGTTGGCCTCGAAGATCTGCTGGTACTTGTTGGCGTCGCCGTAGTACTTCTTGGCAATGGCCGAGAGCGTATCGCCCTTGACCACGTCGTGGTATTGCGCCTCGGGCTCGGGGTTGAGCACCGTCATCTGGTTGTCCACTTCCGTGACCTGGGCCACGTTGCCGCAGCACAGCGTGACCTTCTCCAGATCCTGCTGCGTCTGTGCCTGACCCTTGACCGTGACCTTGCCCGAGGCGCTGTCGAACGCCACCTGCACATCGCTGACGTTGAGCTTTTGCGAGGCAATGTAGGCCTCGATGGCCTTGGCCGCCGTGGCGTCGAGCGTGCCCTGGGCCGCATTGCCGCTGTCAGCGGTTTCGGCCTTGGCCGCCTGACCGCCAAACAGCCTCTCGCCAGCTTCCTTGATGAATTTGAACAGACCCATGGTGTTCACTCCTTGAATAACGAAAAGAAACGGCCCGCACCGGGCAAAAGCCAAGCCCGCCGCCAGGGCGGCGGGCAGCAACTGCCGCGTGCGGGGCTGGGGGCAGTGTAGCGTTTTTGCTAAGGCCCGTGTTTGCGGGGCGCGGTTATGATCGGCGCCCGCTGCTGCCTGCCACCTGGGCGGGCTTTTTCTGGCCCGTGCGCCTGCGCCCTGCCTGGGCCGCGCTGGCCTGTTTGTGTTTTTCCCCATGCCCTTTCTTGCAATCGACATCGGCAACACCCGGCTCAAATGGGCGCTGTACAGCCAGGCGCGCTGGGGCGCCAGCCTGCTGGCGCAGGGCGTGGAGTTTCTCGACCATGTGGACCGTCTGTCCGAAAACCACTGGGCCAGCCTGCCCGCGCCCAGCATGATGCTGGGCTGCGCCGTGGCCGGCGATGCGGTGCGCTACCGCGTCATGGAGCAGCTGGAAATCTGGGACGTGGAGCCCGCCTGGGTGCACGCCAGCCGCGAAATGGCCGGCCTGGTCAACGGCTACGACCACCCAGGCCGCCTGGGCGCAGACCGCTGGGTGGCCATGATCGGCGCGCGCAACCGCATGCTGGCGCGCGGCCAGTGCAGGCCGCTGATCGTGGTCATGGTCGGCACGGCCGTGACGGTCGAGGCCATTGACGAGCGCGGCCACTTTCTCGGCGGCCTGATCCTGCCCGGCCACGGCATCATGCTGCGCGCGCTGGAATCGGGCACGGCCGGGCTGCACGTGCCCACGGGCGAGGTCTGCCCCTTCCCGACCAACACCAGCGATGCGCTCACCAGCGGCGGCACCTACGCCATTGCCGGCGCGGTCGAGCGCATGATCCAGCACCTGCAGCAGCGCACCGGCCAGGAGCCGCTGTGCATCATGACCGGCGGCGCAGGCTGGAAGATGGCGCCCAGCATGACGCGCCCCTTCGAGCTGGTCGAAAGCCTGATCTTCGACGGCCTGCTGGCCATCGCCCAGCAGCGCGCCGAGGCCGCGCGCGGCGCGGCCGGTTGACAAACCCGGCGGCAGGGCAACAATGCCCGCCATGAACCGCAGGCACTTCCTCATCCTCCGTCGCGCCGCCGCCGCTCTGGCGGCCTGCGCTTTGTGCACGGCCACGCTGGCCCAGGCTCAAGCCCAGGCCCAGGCCAAGACCCAGACTCAAGCGCGCGCGCCCATCAAGACCATCGACATCTACGTCAGCCCCTATTACGAGGCGGCCGCGCAGCAGGGCGGTCGCCCGCGCGTGGCGGTGTTTGCGCCGCTGGATGCGTTGCTGGCCTCCAGCGCGCGCCAGGACATCGAGCGCGCCCGCGATGCCATCGCCAAGGAGCCAGGCAGCCTGACGCCCATGACCTTGATGGTGCTGGCCATTCGCCTGTACGACGTGGGTCTGCGCGATGAGGCGGTGTTCTGGTTCTACGCGGCCAAGAACCGCTACCTGACGCTGGAGGCGGTGCTGGATGTGAGCCACCCCAGTCTGTCGCAAGCCGGCCACGCCTCGCGCAGCTTCTTGTCGCTGGCCGGCCCCTACATCAACAGCTACGCCTTTTGCGACCTGGACAAGCAGCAGCGCCTGCTGCGCCAGAGCATCGCCTGGACGCAGCAGCACCCCTATGCCGCGCTGTGGATGCAGCAGCTGCCCGCGAAGCCCGGCGATCGCCGGCAGAACTTCGCCCAGGGCCTGCAAGACATCCGTGACATGGCCAGGCAGGAGCAGGATCACCTGGCCGACCCCAAGCGCCGGGCCGAGTACCAGGCCCAGCGCAAGGCCCGGCATGTGGACGAGCAGTTTTGCTGGAAGGATTGAGGGTTCAGCGGCCCGCGAGCCTGACCGCATCTGTAAAAGCAACGCCCCTGCAGCAACGCCCTTGCACATGGCAGGGGCGTTTTGCTGTTGAACGGACAGAAGTCACTGCTGCAGCACGCTGCGCAACGCCTCGAAGGCGCTGTCCGAGCCTTTGAAAGGGTTGGCCGGCGAGAGCGAGAACGGGTTGGCGCGGCGCTCGACGGGCCGCTGCTGCCAGACGGGCTCCAGGAAGAATGAGAAGAACGCCGCGCCGCTGCGCCGGTGCAGCTCCAGCGTCTCGTGCATTTGCCCGGCGTCGATGGGCTTGAGGGGGTGGAACTCGGTGATGCCATAGCCGCGATGGCCTTGCAGCAGCAGGCCGTCGATGAAGTCGCGGCGCATGCCCGGCTCGCCGTACAGACTCACGCCCAGTTGCAGGTCGGGCAGGGCCTGCAGGCTGTGCTGGATGGCGAATTTCTGCGGATCCCAGCCGGGGTTGGTGTGCGGCACGATCTGGTGCAGGTACAGCGGCGTGTCGGCCAGGCAGCGGTGCTGGCGCAGCTGCGCAGCGAAATGGCGCAGGTAACGCGCCACCTGTTGCTGGCGAAAGGCGTGCCATTGCTCGGCCAGCGGATTGTGCAGGTAGTGGCGCTGGCCCAGGGGCAGATCCACGTAGGCCTGCAACTGCGTGGCCGGGGTGGCTGCGGCCGGGATGCTGCGCGGCAGTGCGCGTTCGCTGCCACTGCTTTTGCCAGTGCCGCTGTCTTTGTCGTGGCGGGGGCCGCGGCGGGTGTGGACTTCGATGTGGCGCGTGTCCAAGTGGCGCAGCGGCTGGCCGGGGGTGTGCAGGTAGAAGTCCAGCCGCTGCGGGCCGCTGGGCCAGTGGCGGTAGTCCAGCTGGGTCTGCCAGCCGACGGCGCGGCCGGCAAACTCGGGCCGGGCTTCGAGTACGTCCTGCCGGCCCTGGGCGATGGGCAGGCGCGCCAGCTGCTGGCCATTGGCATAGACGAGGATGCGGCTTTGGGCGTGCTCAGCCGCGTCGGCCAGGTAGGCCCAGCCGCTGACGGGCAGCTGGCCGTGGGCGTAGGCGTCGATGTGGCTGTGCAGGCGCGCGGGCCATTGCGTGGCCCATTGCGCGCGCGGCAGGGTCAGCAGATCGCTGCGCGGCGCATCGATCTGCGCCCAGTCGGTATAGGCCGAGTGCAGGGCGCGGTTGAGCGCGCGCAGGCTGCCAAAGCGCCGCTGCAGGAACTGGCGGAACTGGGCGACGGAGGCGTCGCTGTAGTCGCTGATGCGGTAGGGCTGGGCGTAGCCGGGGTTGGTCTCGAAGTCCGGAAAGAGCTGGTGCACCTCGCCCAGCAGGGTGATGCCGCGCAGCTTGCGCAGCGCCGGCTCGCCCGCTTCGCACAGGGCCTGGGCGACGGCGTCGATGGCCTGGGCGCGGTAATGGCTCAGCGCGTTGTCGGTGCGCGCCACCGACCAGGGGTACAGCGCGCTGCCCAGGTATTGGCTGACAGGCAGCGGCCCGTCCTGCGCGTGGGCGAGGTTGGCGCTGTCCTGCGCCAGGGCCTGCTCCAGCGGGGCGTGGGCGCTGAAGTGGGTGGAGAACAGGTACAGGATGGCCGGCTGCGGCGCGTCGCGCAGCGTGTGCACGAAGCGCTGCACGCGCTCGGGCTGGATGCGCCACTGGCCTTGCGCGTCCTGCGCGAACAGCTGCAGCAGCGGGATGGGCAGCGTGTAGCCCAGCGTGTAGCGCTGGCCTGCGGCTGTGCCGGGCTGCGGCTGGGGCAATTGGGCCAGGGTCTGCGCCACCAGCGCGGCGGCCGATGGCGCGGCGCCGCCGGTGCAGGCCGCTTGCAGGCTGTGTGGCACCGTGGCCTGGGCGCTGCCCGGCAGCACGCAGGTGTCGGTCAGCTCCAGCATCGGCGCCAGCAGCAGCGTCTGGGGCGGCTGGGCCTGCCGGGCCGAGGCCAGCAGGGCGGCTGCGCTCAGCAGCAAGGCGCCGCCAAGGCCTGTGCTCAGCAGGGCAAGTGGGCGCATGGGCAATGAATGCCGGCCGGGGCGGCTTCAGGCTGTCAGAGCGTTAGAACTCGAAACCGCTGGGCTCGGCAAAGCCCAGCAGGCGCGGCAGGTTGAAGTCCCAGGGCGTGCTGCTGTGCAGGCGGCCTTGCTCCTTGCGGATGAGCTGCATGCGCATCACCGGCTCCTGGCCCACGCAGGCCAGCAGGCGGCCGCCTTCGTTGAGCGCGCCCAGCAGCTGCTGCGGCACTTCGGCCACGGAGCCGCTGAGCACGATGACGTCGAAGCCGCCGGCGGGCAGGCTTTGCGCGCCATTGGCGTGCAGCACCTGCACGTTGGCGCTGCGCTGCTGCTGCAGATTGGCGCGGGCCAGCTCGGCCATGTCCGGCGCGATCTCCAGCGTCACCACCTCGTGGCCCAGCGCGCCCAGCAGCGCGGCCATGTAGCCCGAGCCAGCGCCGATCTCCAGCACGCGCTCGTGGGCCTGCACGTCCAGGGTGTTGAGCATGCGCGCCTCGATCTTGGGCGGCAGCATGCAGCAGTCCGGGCGCGCCAGGGCCTGGGCCTCGGGCAGCAGCGGCACGCTGATGTCCATGAAGGCCAGGGCGCGGTAGGGCTCGGGCACGAAATGCTCGCGCTTGATACGCGCCAGCGTGGCCAGCACCACGGGGTTGTCCACGTTCCAGGGGCGGATCTGCTGCTCGATCATGTTGAAGCGCGCGGCTTCATCGGGGTGGGCGAATTCGTGCAGGCGGTTCAGGGGCAGGGTCATCGTGTACTCCGGGCGTGCTGTGGTGGCGCGGCGTTGGGGCGGCGCGGGCCGCCTGGCGCTGGACAGCCCGGCATTTTAGAGCGTGTTGGCCGGCTCTCCGGGGCCTGCGGCGCTGTGGCGATCAGGTGCGACCGCGTGGGCTCTTACAGATGCGTGCGCTGCCACAGGCGCTGGCACCAGGCGCCCAGATCGTCGAGGTAGCCGTAGACCACGGGCACGACCACCAGCGTGAGCACCGAGGAGGTGATGACGCCGCCGATGACCGACTGGCCCAGCGGGCCCATGGCCTCGGAGCCTTCGCCGCTGGACAGGGCCAGCGGCAGCATGCCGAAGACCATGGCCAGCGTGGTCATCAGGATGGGGCGCAGGCGCACGCGCGCGGCCTTGAGCAGGGCCTGATCGCGCGGCAGGCCGGGCACGCGCTGGCCGTCCTCGTCGTCGTGCGGCTGGCGGGCGCGGTTGGCGAAGTCCACCAGCAAGATGGCGTTCTTGGTCACCAGGCCCATGAGCATGACGATGCCGATGACCGAGATCATGGAAATGCGCGAGCCGAACACCAGCAGGGCCGCGGCCACGCCGATGAGCGTCAGCGGCAGCGACATCATCAGCGTGATGGGCTGCAAAAAGCTCTGGAACTGGCTGGCCAGCACCATGTAGATGAAGACCACGGCCAGCGCCAGGGCCATCAGCGCGTACTGGAAGGATTCGGCCATGTCCTTGGAGGCGCCGCCGAAGCTGTAGCCGTAGCCCGGCGGCATGGGCGTGGACTGCAGCACGCGCTCGACGTCGGCGGAGACCTCGCCCAGCGAGCGCAGCGCGGTGTTGGCGGTGATGCGCACCTCGCGCTGCATGCTGTGGCGGTCGATGACGTTGGGCGAGCTGCCCTCGTGCAGCTGCGCCACCTGGCCGAGCGTGACGACCTGGGGCGGGCCGCCGGCATTGGCGGCGGCTTGGGCGCTGGCGCTGCGCACGTTCAGCGGCAGCTGGGCCAGGTCCTGCAGGTGCTGGCGCGCCTGGGGCGCCAGGCCCAGGCGCAGGTCGTAGGTCTGGCCGTCGGGGGCGCGCCAGTTGCCCACGCTCTGGCCGGCCAGCAGCACGCGCAGCGGCGCGGCAATGTCCTGCAGGTGCAGGCCCAGGGCGGAGGCGGCCTGGCGCTGCACCTGCACGCTGACGATGGGCACGCGCTGCTGGGTGCGCGCATCCAGATCGACCAGGCCGGGGATGCCTTCGAGCTGGCGCTGCAGCTGCGCGGTGATGCGGCCGAGCTCACCCAGATCGGGCCCCTTGAGGGAGAACTCCAGCTCTTTTTGCCCGCCCACGGGGTCGAGCAGGCCCACGTGCGTGACGCGGATGCCGGCGACCTCGGCCAGCTGGCGGCGCAGCGCCAGCGCCATGTCGTTGACGCTGCGCGTGCGCTGCTGGCGCTCGACCAGCCGCACGTACATGCTGGCCTGGTGCTTGCCCGGCGCGTTGCCGCTGTTGATGCGGGTGACGGTGTAGCGCACCTCGGGCAGGGCGCGCACGATGGCGTCCACCTGGCGCGCCTTGGCCTGGGTGTGCTCGATGGACGAGCCCATCGGGGTGTGGAACTGAATGGTGGCCTCGGAGTAGTCCGAGGCGGGCACGAACTCGGTACCCAGCAGCCGCAGCATGAACAGGCTGAGCGCGAACACCAGCGCCGCCAGCGCCAGCGTCAGCAGGCGGTGGCCCAGCGCCCAGCGCAGCGCATCCTGGTAGAGCTGCGAGAGCGCTTCGGTGACGTGCGCAAACCAGCGCGTCAGCCGCCCCAGCGTGGCCTGGTACAGCCGCGCAATGCGGCCGGTGACGGGGCCGTGGCGCTGCGGCGGCAGGCTGTGGCGCAGCGCGGGGCTGACCTGCGGGTCGTGCCAGACGGATGAGAGCATCGGGTCGAGCGTGAAGGCCACGAACATGGAGATCAGCACCGCCGCGGCGATGGTCAGGCCGAACTCGTGGAAGAACTTGCCGATGATGCCGCCCATGAAGCCGATGGGCAGGAACACGGCCACGATGCACAGCGTGGTGGCCAGCACCGCCAGGCCAATCTCCTGCGTGCCCTGCAGCGCCGCGTCGTAGGCGCTCTTGCCCATTTGTAGGTGGCGCACGATGTTCTCGCGCACCACGATGGCATCGTCGATCAGCAGGCCCACGCACAGGCTCAGCGCCATCAGCGTGAGCATGTTGATGGAAAAGCCCAGCAGGCCCATGAACATGAAGGTGCCCACCAGCGCGATGGGCAGGGTCAGGCCGGTGATGATGGTCGAGCGCCAGGAGTTGAGAAACAGATAGACGATCAGCACCGTCAGCAGCGCGCCTTCGAGCAGCGTGCGCTGCACGCTGGCCACGGCCACGCGGATGGGGCGCGAATCGTCGCTGACGGTCTGCAGGCGCAGCCCGGCGGGCAGCTGCGCCTGCAGCTCGGCCACGGCGGCGTTCAGGCCATCGACCACTTCGATGGTGTTCTCGTCCTGGGCCTTTTGCACGCTCAGCAGCAGCGTGCGCTGGCCGTTGAACAGCGCCAGGGAATCGAGCTCGGCGGCGCCGTCGCGCACCTGGGCCAGCTGGCGCAGGTACACGGGCGCGTCGCCACGGCGCGCGACGATCAGCTCGCCAAAGTCGGCCGGCCAGGCCACGCGCGCCTGCAGCTGCACCAGGCGCTCGCGCTCGGGCGAGCGCAGGCTGCCCAGTGGCAAGTCCAGGTTTTCGCCTTCGAGGGCGTCGGCCACCTGCTGCGCGCTGATGCCCCAGGCGCGCAAGGCCTGCGGCTGCAGCTCGATGTGGATGCGCCGCTGCACGCCGCCCACGACCTGCACCGCGCCCACGCCGCGCACGTTTTCCAGCCGGCGCTTGAGCACCTGCTCGGCCCAGTTGGTCAGGGCCACAGGGTCGTGCAGCGCCAGCGCGGCATGGGCGCTGGCGGCGCTGTCTGCGCTCGCCCCCGCTGGCACAGCCGCTGCGGTGCTGGCCGCTGCCGGATCGGCCACCACGGCCAGCGACCAGATCGGTCGGTCCTCGGGGTCAAAGCGCTGCACGGCCGGGTCCTCGACCTCCTCGCGCAGCAGGCTGCGCATGCCAGCGACCTTCTCGCGCACGTCCTCGGTGGCGCGCCGCCCGTCCATGCTCAGCGCGAACTGCACGATGACCACCGAGACGCTGTCGTAACTGCGCGAGCTCAGCTGGCTGATGCCGGCAATGGTGTTGACGGCCTGCTCGATTTTTTCCGTGACCTCGCTCTCGACGATCTCGGCCGAGGCGCCGGGGTAGCGCGTGACCACCACCACGACCGGAAACTCGATGCTGGGGAACTGATCGACCTTGAGCCGCTGGTAGGAAAAGCCGCCCAGCACGATGAAGGCCAGCATGACCATGGTGGCCATGACCGGGTTGTGCAGGCTGACGCGCGTGAACCACATGGCGCGTCACGGCCGGGGCGGCGCGGCGGCGGGGCCGGGCGCAGCGGCGCTGGCAGCGGCCCCGGCCTCGGCCTGGAAATTGGCCTCGACATCGGCCTCCACATCGGCGCTGGCCTCGATCTGCACCGGCGTGCCATCGGCCAGCAGGCCGGCCGCGCCGCTGAGGATGGGCGTGCCGGCGGCCACGCCCTCGATGGCCTGCCAGGGCTGGCCGGCCAGCAGCGCGCGCGGGCCGAGCGTGACGCTGCGCAGCTGCACGCGCTGGCCCTGCAGCACCAGCACATAGGGCTGGGGCCGCTCGGTGCGGATGGCCGTCTGCGGCACGGCCAGCACCTGCTGCGCGCCCGTGTGGATGTGGCCGTGGGCGAACAGGCCATCGCGCAGCAGGGCGGCATCGCCCGCCTGAGCGCCTTGGGCCGCGTCGGGCGCGGCTTGGCCTGCAGCTTTGCCTGCGCCTTCACCCGTGCCTTCACCACCCGCCCCGGGCGGCAGCAGGCGCAGAAAGACCGCCACATTGCGGCTGCCGGCCTGCGTGGCCGGGCCGATGCGCTCCAGCTCGGCCTGCCAGGGCGCTGCGCTGCCCTCGATCCACAGTTGCGCGCGCTGGCCGGGGGCCAGGTGGCGGGCATCGGCGGCGGCCACCTCGGCCTGCCACTCAAAGGCCTGCGGGGCGACGATCTCCAGCACCGTCTGGCCAGGGGCGACCACCTCGCCCGGTTGCACGTGGCGCGCCGCCACCAGCCCGTCGATGGGGCTGTGCGCCTGGGTGTCGCCCAGGCCTTTGCGCGCCACCTCGACTGCCGCCAGCGCCGCCTGGTGCTGGGCGCGCGCGGCCTGCAGCTGCGCGGCGCTGCTGGCCCGCGCCGTGGGCGAGACAAAGCCCTGCTCGGCCAGGGCGCGGTCGCTGTCGGCCGTGCGCTGCGCCATGCTCAGCTGCGCCTGCGCGGCGCGCGCCTGTTGCTGGGCCTGCTGCACGCGCGCGGCGGCATCGGGCGCGGCGATGACGAACAGCCGCTGCCCGGCGCGCACCGCCTGGCCCTCGCGCAGCTGCAGTTGCTGCACCCGGCCGCCGGCCTGGGCCTTGATGCTCAGGCGCTGCGCGGGCCGCAGCGTGCCGCTGGCGGGCACCTGCTGCGGCAGCGCCAGGGCCTGCACGGTGGTGATCTCGCTGGGCAACAGGCGCACGCGCAGCGCCTGGCGCTGCTGCATCTCCTGCTGCAGGGCCTGGGCCCGGGCCTGCTCGCGCTGCCAGGCCCGCGTGCCGCCCCAGGCCAGCAGCGCCAGCGTGGTCAGCGCGAGGAACCAGAGCAGAGGTTTTTTCATGGCATGGATGGGGGGCAGGGCGGCGCAGGCGGCCGGGCGCGGGCAGTGTAGCGCAGCGCCCAGGCGCAGCATCGCCCCCCAGCCTGGCCCGCCCGGCCGGGGGGTGGTTTACCGCTAGAATGGGGCGCTTTTTTGTTCGCGCAGGGCATGGCCCTTGCGCATCGTTTGCGTTCCACCGCCGCCGCGCCGCGCTTGATTTTGTTTTTGCGTGTGCGCGCGGCCTGCGGCATCGGGCGCGGTCACAGGAGACGTTCACACATGACTTACCAGCACATCAAGGTGCCTGCCGAGGGCCAGAAAATCACCGTCAATGCCGACAACTCGCTGAATGTGCCGGACAACCCCATCATCCCCTACATCGAGGGCGACGGCACCGGCATGGACATCACCCCGGTGATGATCAAGGTGGTGGACGCAGCCGTGGCAAAGGCCTACGGCGGCAAGCGCAAGATCCACTGGATGGAGGTGTACGCCGGCGAAAAATCCACCAAGGTCTATGGCCCGGACGTCTGGCTGCCCGACGAAACCCTGGAGGCCGTGCGCGACTACGTGGTCTCCATCAAGGGCCCGCTGACCACGCCCGTGGGCGGCGGCATCCGCAGCCTGAACGTGGCGCTGCGCCAGCAGCTCGATCTGTACGTCTGCCTGCGCCCGGTGCAGTACTTTGCCGGCGTGCCCTCGCCCGTGAAGGAGCCGCACAAGACCGACATGGTGATCTTCCGTGAGAACAGCGAAGACATCTACGCCGGTATCGAGTTCGAGGCCGAGAGCGACAAGGCCAAGAAGCTCATCAAAATCCTGCAGGACGACTTTGGCGTCAACAAGATCCGCTTCCCCGAGACCTCGGGCATCGGCGTCAAGCCCGTCTCGCGCGAGGGCACCGAGCGCCTGGTGCGCAAGGCCATCCAGTACGCCATCGACAACGACAAGCCCAGCGTCACCCTGGTGCACAAGGGCAACATCATGAAGTTCACCGAAGGGGGCTTCCGCGACTGGGGCTATGCCCTGGCCAAGAAGGAGTTTGGCGGCGAGGAGATCGACGGCGGCCCATGGCTGAAGGTCAAGAACCCCAAGACCGGCAAGGACATCGTCATCAAGGACAGCATTGCCGACGCCTTCCTGCAGCAAATCCTGCTGCGCCCGGCCGAGTACAGCGTGATCGCCACGCTCAACCTCAACGGTGACTACATCTCCGACGCGCTGGCCGCGCAGGTCGGCGGCATCGGCATCGCCCCGGGCGCCAACCTCTCGGACACCGTGGCCATGTTCGAGGCCACGCACGGCACCGCGCCCAAGTACGCCGGCAAGGACTACGTCAACCCCGGCAGCGAAATCCTCAGCGCCGAAATGATGCTGCGCCACATGGGCTGGACCGAGGCCGCCGACATCATCATCAGCGCCATGGGTAAGGCCATCTCCAGCAAGAAAGTCACCTACGACTTCGCCCGCCTGATGGAAGGCGCCACCCAGGTCAGCTGCTCGGGCTTTGGCCAGGTGATGATCGATCACATGTGATCGGCAGGGCCGCGCGCAGCTGGCGCGGCGGCCTAGATCGTGACGGCCGGGGCAGCCCGGCCATGTAAAACCCCCGCACTGGCGCATGCCAGGCGGGGGTTTTGTCGTGTGGTGCACAGCGTTTAGTGTGTTGGTGATGGCCTGGGGCGATGCTCTTGCTCAATCGGCTCGCTCGATGCCGTAGAAGGTGATGGGGTGAGCCTGCTCCTCGAACAGAATGACCGAGGCATCGACCCCCAGGGATTGGATGTTCGCCATGATTTTTTCCCGATGCCGCAGCGGCGCGCGGATGGCGACCCGGTTGCTTTTCTCGTCGACGTAGCTGCTGTAAATGGCCAGCTCGTCGTGCGGGTCGCTGCTGCCCATGGCATCCATGATGACGTCCTGCATCGCAGTCAATTGCTTGACGCTGCGCGCGACCTGCACGACCACGGCGCCGTGCTTGAGCCACTTTCGATCAATGGCTTTGCCGTTGGCGACTGCGATGACGGGATAGACCTTGCCGTATGGGTTGAATTCCAGCCACAGCCCGCCGAAATCGTCCCCAAGGTCAGCCCGGATGGCGTCGTAGTCCTTGTAGATTTCCTTGGAAAGTCGAATGTTTTCCTCGTCATCCATGGGGTGGTATGGCACTTCGGCCATGGCTTCTTCGAGCGTCAAAAAGCGAGTGTGGTTGGGCGCGCCAGTCTGAGGCTGCGCGGCGCTGGAAATCAGCAGAAAGAGCAATGCGAGCGATGCTTTTTTCATCTCAGATCCCCAGTGAGGTGGAAGGCAAATGAGAGGCATGCTTGCGATTTTGCGCGCTCAAGTCAAGAGCGCGCTCACATCCTGCCTGGCAGCCAGGTGACGATGGCCGGGAAGAACCAGAGGATGGTCAGGGCCAGCGCCATCAGCAGGAAGTAGGGCGCGCAGGCCTTGCCGATGGTGGTGATTTGCTTGCCGGTCATGCCTTGCAGCACGAACAGGTTGAAGCCCACGGGCGGGGTGATCTGGGCGGTTTCGACGGTGATGACCAGGAAGATGCCGAACCACAGCGGGTCGATGCCGGCGGCCTGGATGATGGGCAGCACCACGGCCATGGTGAGCACGATGGTGGAGATGCCGTCCAGAAAGCAGCCGATGAGGATGTAGAACAGGCCCAGCACGAGGATCAGCATGCCTGGCGACAGGCCCAGGCCGCCGACGTACTCGGCCAGCTGGCGCGGCAGGCCGATGTAGCCCATGGCCAGGGTCATGAAGGAGGCGCCGGCCAGGATCAGCGCGATCATGCAGTACAGCCGCGTGGCGCCCAGCAGGGCGTCGCGGAAGGTGCGCCAATTGAGCGCGCCCTGCAGGGCCGAGAGAATGAGCGCGCCGAGCACGCCCACGGCGGCGGCCTCGGTGGCGGTGGCGATGCCGCTGTAGATGCTGGCGATGACGCTGAGGATGAGCAGCACCACGGGGATGAGGTGGCGCGATTGGCGCAGCTTGTGCGCCAGGCTGCTGGGCCCATCGGCGCGCGGCACGCGCCCTGGGTGGCGCAGCGCCCAGAGCATGATCCAGCCGGAGAACAGCGCCGCCAGCAGCAGGCCGGGCAGCACGCCGGCCATGAACAGCCGGGCGATGGAGACGTCGGCGGCCACGCCATAGACGATGAGGATGATCGAGGGCGGGATCAGCAGGCCGAGCGTGGCCGGCCCGCCCAGCGAGCCGATGATTTGCATCTCCGGGTAGCCACGGCGGCGCAGCTCGGGGATGTTCATCTTGCCGACGGTGGCGCAGGTGGCGGCCGAGGAGCCCGAGACCGAGGCGAAGATGGTGCAGCCGATGACGTTGGTGTGCAGCAGCCGCCCGGGCAGGCGCTCGACCCAGGGGGCCAGGCCGCGGAACATGTTTTCCGAGAGGTTGGTGCGGTAGAGGATTTCGCCCATCCAGACGAACAGCGGCAAGGCGGTGAGCGTCCAGCTGCTCGATGAGCCCCAGATGGTCAGCGCCATGGCGTCGCCCGCGGGGCGGCCGCTGAGCACCTGCATGCCGAACCAGGCCACGCCGGCGAGCGTGAGCCCGACCCAGACGCCGCCGGCCAGCAGCGCAAACAGCACGGTCAGCAGCGTGATGCTGGCGGCGATTTCACTCATGGTGGCGCTCCTCCTGCAGGCTGGCTGGGCGGCTTTGGCCGCGCAGCGCCAGCAGCAGCTCGTCGATGAAGGCGATGCTCAGCACCAGCGTGCCCGCGGCCATGAGCAGCTGCGGGATCCACATCGGCGTGGCGTCGCTGGCGGTGGAGATGTCGTTGAACTGGTAGGACTGCCACACCAGCCGCGCGGAGTAATAGGCCAGAAAGGCCGAGAGCAGGCTGGCGATGGCCAGCGCGGCAATTTCCAGCGCGCGCCGCGCGCGGCCGCGCAGCATGCCCAGCACCAGCGTGACGCGGATGTGCTCGCCGCTTTTGAGCGTGCCGGCCAGGGCCAGAAAGCCGGCGCCGGCCATGGCGTAGCCGGCATAGGCATCGCTGCCGGCGGCGGAAAAGCCCAGCAGGCGGCTGGCGATGCTCAGCAGCACCATGAGCAGCACGCCGATCATGGACAGGCCAGCCAGCCACAGGCTGGCGGCGTAGAGGGCATCGAGTGTCTTGCGCATGGCCTTGGCTTGGGGGTGTGGGTGGGAAGAAATGAGGAGGAGGGCAAAACGCTGCGCCCGGCAGACTGGGCGCATCTGGTGGGCGCACCCGGGCGGCAGGGCAAGGCCAGACGCGGGCGATCAGGCGCAGCGTTTTGCCAAGGGCATTGCCCTCTCACTGGCTGTATTGAGGGCGAGGGGGCGATGCTCAGGCCTTGGGTTACTGGCCTTTCTTGTAGGCGTCCAGCAGGGTCTGGCCGTCCGCGCCGGCGCTCTTGAGCCACTCGGCCTGCATGGTCTCGCCCACCTTGGCCAGATCGGCCTTGAGCTGGGCGCTGGGTTCGAGCACTTGCATGCCTTCTTGCTTGAGCTTGTCCAGGGATTGCTGCGTGACCTCCTTGGAGCGCGCCCAGCCGCGCTCCTCGGCGGCGGCGGCGGCCTTTTTCACGGCCTCTTGCGCAGCGGCGTCCAGGCCCTTGAAGGCGCGTGCATTGGCCACGACGATGTTCTTGGGCAGCCAGGCCTGCACGTCGTAGTAGTACTTCATGCTCTCGTAGAGCTTTTTGTCGGTGCCGGTGGAGCCCGAGGTCATCAGCGTCTCGACCGCGCCGGTGGCCAGGGCCTGCGAGAGCTCGGCCTCCTGGATGGTCACCGGCTGCGCGCCGACCAGCTCGGCAATGCGCGAGGTGGCCGGGCTGTAGGCGCGCATCTTCATGCCCTTGAGTTCGGCGGCCGATTCGATGGGCTTTTTCGAGAACAGGCCCTGCGGCGGCCAGGGCACGGCGTACAGCAGCACCATGCCTTGCTCGCCGAGCTTTTTCTCCAGCAACGGCTTTTGCGCCTGGTACAGCTGCTGGGCTTGCTCATAGCTGGTGGCCAGGAAGGGCAGGCCATCGGCGCCAAACAGCGGCCACTCGTTCTGGTGGCCCACGAGCAGGAACTCACCGGCCTGCACCTGGCCGCCCTGCAGCGCGCGCTTGATCTCTGGGCCCTTGAACAGCGAGGCGCCGGGGTGCGGCGTGATGCGCAGCTGCCCGCCAGTGGCGCTTTCCACGTCCTTGGCGAACTGGGCGATGTTTTCCGAGTGGAAGTTGAAAGCCGGGTAGGGCGAGGGCAGATCCCACTTGGTCTGGGCCTGGGCGGGAAGAGCTGCAAGGGCGCTGCTGAGCACGGCAGCGGCGGCAATGAAGGAACGGCGTTGCATGGACAAGGCTCCTGACTGGTTGGGCAAGGGGGGGCGGCGGGCTATCCCCCTGGGGGTTGGCAAAAAACAGGCCTGTGTCGTGCCGCCGGCGGCCTGTGCGTGGTTGAAATTCCGACTGGTTGTTGATCTAATGGCCAAGATTGTTCAACAATGTGCATCCTACTCTGCTTTGGTCTGTCATTCTGTCCCGTAGATTCCCCAATGCCTGCCGATGCGGCGCTGGCATCGCTTCAAAGACTGCAGCGCCCGTACACGGCCAGCACCATGCGTTCGGATTGCACCAGGTACTCCTGCAGCATCTGCGCCGCAGCGGCGGGCTGGCCGTCCTCGAAGCGCTGCAGGATTTGCGCGTTCTGCTCCACGTAGGGCGCGTGCAGGTACTGCTCATCGTCCAGCAGGCCAAAGGCCAGGCGCAATTCGGCGGCGACGTTGGCAAACAGGCTCGAGAGCCGCTGGCTGTCGGCCAGCGCCACGATGGCAGCGTGAAAGGCCATGTTGGCCGTGCCGGCGGCCTGCCAGTCGCCGGCATCGCGCGCCTGGCGGGCCCGCTGCAACGCCTGGCACATCAGCTGGTGCGCCGGGTGGCGCGGCCAGGCCTGGGCCAGCGCCGGGCACTCGATGAAGCGGCGCACGCGGTAGATGTCGATGATGTCGGCCATGCGCGGCACCGCCACCGAGACGCCGCGATTGGGCGCGTGGTGCAGCAGCCCCTCCTTGGTGAGGATGCGGAACACCTCGCGCAGCGTGTTGCGCGAGATGTCCAGCTGCTCACACATGGCGGCCTCCGACAGGTGCTGCCCGGCGCGCAGCTGGCCGCAGATGAGCTGCTGGCGGATGACGTCGGCCACGGTCTCGGTCAGGCTGGGCGCGGCGGGGTGGTCGGAGGTCGTGCTGGACAAAGTGGTCGAGCGGGGCATATCGGGGCAGGGCGGTCAGTAGCGGCGCAGTCAGTGGCGGCAGTCAATGGCAGCGCGCAATCATATCGACAGGAGAAGTGCATGGACTTGAACAGCGACCTCGGCGAGGGCTTTGGCGCCTGGCGCATGGGCGATGACGAGCAGATGCTGCGCATCGTCACCAGCGCCAATGTGGCCTGCGGTTTTCACGCCGGTGACCCGGCCGGCATCTTGCAGACGCTGCGCCTGGCCGCCGCCCAGGGCGTGGCCATTGGCGCGCACGTGGCCTACCCCGATCTGGTGGGTTTTGGGCGGCGCAACATGAGCCCCAGCAGCCGCGAGCTGGTGGCCGACGTGATCTACCAGATCGGCGCCTTGCAGGGCCTGGCGCGCGCCGCAGGCACCTGCGTGCGCTACGTCAAGCCCCACGGCGCGCTGTACAACACCATCGCGCA
The DNA here is from genome assembly GCF_002285265.1 of Vandammella animalimorsus. Classification (GTDB taxonomy): domain Bacteria; phylum Pseudomonadota; class Gammaproteobacteria; order Burkholderiales; family Burkholderiaceae_C; genus Lampropedia. The sequence continues at coordinate 293,173 of NZ_NSJB01000003.1, read as the reverse complement.
CGATCGGCGCCAGGCCGAGGACGTGATCGAGGCCATGCTGGCCGTGGACCCGCAACTGGTGCTGATGGGCCTGGCCGGCTCGCCGCTGCTGGGCTGGGCCCAGGCGCGCGGCCTGCGCACCGTGGCGGAAATCTTTGCCGACCGCGCCTACACCGCGCAGGGCACGCTGGTGCCGCGTGGCACGCCCGGCGCGGTGCTGCACGATGCGCAGCAGGCGGCGCAGCGCATGCTCGATTGGGTGCACACCGGCTGCCTGCCCAGCATCGACGGCCAGCGCATCCGCCTGCAGGCCGACTCCATCTGCGTGCATGGCGACAGCCCGGCGGCCGTGGCCATGGCGCAGCAACTGCGCCAACAGCTGCAGGCCGCTGGCGTGGCGCTGCAGCCGTTCGCGCCGCTGCCTGGCGAGCTGGCTGCCAAGCCCGCCGACGCTGCCGCAGCCGCGGCCGCGCCCATTGCCGGGGGCGCGGCGTGATGCACTGGCGCGCACTGCCTGCGGGCGATCAGGCCCTGCTGCTGGAGCTGGAGGATCTGCCCCAGACCCTGGCGCTGCTGGCGCGACTGCAGGCCGCCCAGGCGCAGGGCCTGCTGCCCGGCCTGGGCGAGATGGTGCCGGCGGCGCACACGCTGTTGCTGGAGTTCGACCCGCACCAATGCACGGCGGCGCAGCTGCTGGCGCGCGTAAAGCCGTTGCTGCAGCCGCTGCCGCAGCCGCCCGGGGCGCAGCCGCTGCAAGGGGCGCAGGAGGGTGCGGCGCGCTGCGTGCCCATCCCGGTGCGCTACGACGGCGAAGATCTGGACGCCCTGGCCGAGCTGCTGGGGCTGAGCCGCCGCGAGCTCATCGAGCGCCACACCGGCTGCGACTATCTGGCCGCCTTTGCCGGCTTTGCGCCGGGCTTCGTCTACCTGGCAGGCGGCCATGATTGCTTTGCGCAAGTGCCGCGCCGCGCCACGCCGCGCACCCGCGTGCCGGCCGGGGCCGTGGCGCTGGCCGGGCACTTCAGCGCCATCTACCCCAAGGCCAGCCCGGGCGGCTGGCAGCTCATCGGCAGCACGCCCTGCGTGATGTGGGATTTGCAGCGCCCCGAGCCGGCGCTGATCCAGCCCGGCTGGCGCGTGCGCTTTCACGACCTGGAGCGCCCCGGCGCCAGCATCAGCTTGCCGCCCGCGCCGCCCGCTGCGTCCCTGGCACCCCCGGCGCCAGCGCAGCAAGCACCGATTGCGCCGCCGCCCCAGCCTGGCGCCTGCCTGGAGGTGCGCTCGCCCGGCCTGCAAACGCTGCTGCAAGATGGCGGTCGCTCGGGCCAGACGGCCCTGGGCGTGGGGCGCAGCGGCGCGCTCGATGGCTGGGCCATGCGCGCAGCCAACCGCTGCGTGGGCAACCCGCCGGGCACGCCCGTGCTGGAAAACCTGCTGGGCCAGCTGGCGCTGGTGGCCACCGGGCCTGCCGTGCTGGCCGTCACCGGGGCCGACGTGCCGCTGCGCATCCGCAGCGCCGATGGCCGCAGCCGCCAGGCCGCCACCGGCTGCGCGCTGGCCCTGAATGTGGGCGATGAGCTGCAGCTTGGCAGCCCGCGCGCCGGCGCGCGTTGCTACGTGGCCGTGCGCGGCGGCCTGCAGGCGCCGCTGGTGCTGGGCAGCGCCGCCACCGACACGCTGGCTGGCATCGGCCCCGAGCCGCTGGCCGCCGGCGCGCGCCTGCCGCTCTTGCCAGCGGGCGCGCTGGGGCCCTTGCAAGCCGTTGATGCCGATGGCCTGGCCTGGGGCGCGGCGGCCCGCGCGCTGCCGCAGCCCGGCCAGACCGTGGCGCTGGACGTGCTGCCCGGCCCGCGAGCCGACTGGTTCGGCCCCGAGGCCCTGCAGCTGCTGCAGGGCCAGCCCTGGCAGGTCACGCCGCAGTCCAACCGCGTGGGCATGCGCCTGGCCGGGGCGAAGCCCTTGCAGCGCGCGCCGCAATGGGCCGGGCAAGAGTTGCCCAGCGAGGCCACCGTGGCTGGCGCGCTGCAGGTGCCCGCCAGCGGCCAGCCGGTGCTGTTTTTGGCCGATCATCCGCTCACCGGCGGCTACCCGGTGCTGGCCGTGCTGGCCAGCCACCATCTGGACCTGGCGGCGCAAATCCCCGCCGATGTCCAGCTGCGCTTTCGCCCCATAGGCCGCTGGCCGCAGGGCGACGCGGCCTTGCCCGCAGCGCAGGCCGACGCTGCCACCTCCATAACCACCACCATGAAAGAACCCCCGCGATGATTCGCAAGGTCCTGATCGCCAACCGAGGCGAGATCGCCGTGCGCGTGGCGCGCGCCTGCGCCGACTACGGCGTGCAGTCCGTGGCCGTTTATGCCGACGCCGATGCCGACGCGCTGCACGTGCGCCTGGCCGACGAAGCCTGGGCGCTGCCCGGCCAGAGTCCGGCCGAAACCTATCTGAACATTGACCAGCTGCTGGACGTGGCGCGGCGCAGTGGCGCCGATGCCGTGCACCCGGGCTACGGCTTCTTGTCCGAGCGCGCCGAATTTGCGCGCGCCGTGCTGCAGGCCGGGCTGGTGTGGATCGGCCCGCGGCCCGAGACCATCGAGGCGCTGGGCGACAAGGTCGCGGCGCGGCGCATCGCCCGCCAGGTCGGCGCGCCGCTGGCCGCCGGCAGCGATGGCCCGGTGTACAGCGCCCAGCAGGTGCTGGACTTTGCCCGCCAGCACGGCCTGCCCATCGCCATCAAGGCGGCCTTTGGCGGCGGCGGGCGCGGCCTGAAGATCGCCTGGCGCATGGAGGAAGTGGCCGAGCTGTACGAATCGGCCGTGCGCGAGGCCACGGCCGCCTTTGGCCGGGGCGAGTGCTTCGTCGAGCAATTCCTGCACCAGCCGCGCCACATCGAGGCCCAGGTGCTGGCCGATGCGCACGGCCAGGTCGTGGTGCTGGGCACGCGCGATTGCTCGCTGCAGCGGCGCAACCAAAAGCTGGTCGAGGAAGCGCCCGCGCCTTTCCTCAGCGATGCGCAGCGCCAGCAAATCCACAGCGCCGCGCAGGCCATCTGCCAGGCCGCGGGCTACGTGGGCGCGGGTACGGTGGAGTTCTTGCTCGGCCAGGGCGGGCAGCTGTCCTTCCTGGAGGTCAACACTCGCTTGCAGGTCGAGCACCCGGTGACTGAGGAAACCACCGGCCTGGACCTGGTGCTGGAGCAGTTGCGCATTGCCGACGGCCTGCCGCTGGCCATTACGCACACGCCCGAGCCGCGTGGCCACAGCATGGAATTTCGCATCAACGCCGAGGATGTGGCGCGCGGCTACCTGCCCACGCCGGGCACCATCGCCATGTTCGAGGCCCCGGGCGGCCCGGGCGTGCGCCTCGATGCCGGGGTGCAGGCCGGCTCGCCCGTGCCGGGCCAGTTCGATTCGCTGATTGCCAAGCTCATCGTCAGCGGCAGCAGCCGCGCTCAGGTGCTGGCGCGCGCGCGCCGCGCGCTGCGCGAGTTTCGCATTGAGGGGGTGGCCAGCACGCTGCCCTTTCACCAGGCGGTGCTGCAGGAGCCGGACTTCACCGCCGAGCACAGCCCCTTTGCTGTGCACACGCGCTGGATCGAAACCCAGTTCAAGGCCCCCTGGCCCATGGCCGAACGCCCCGAGCCGCCCGCGCCGGCGATGCAGCGCAGCTTTATCGAGATCGACGGGCGGCGCGTGGCGCTGGGCCTGCCAGCGCACTGGCTGGGCGCGGCCGCCGCGCAAAGCCTGGCTGCCGCCAGCGGCCAGCCGCTGCAGCAGCTGCAGCAGGCGGCAGAAGCCCCGGCCACGGCCGCACAGGACCGGATGCTGCTGGCCCCGCTGACGGGCACCTTGCTGCGTTGGCTGGTGGCCGATGGCCAGGCCGTGCAGGCCGGCGAGGTGGTGGCCGTGATGGAGGCCATGAAGATGGAAGCGCCAATCACCGCCCCGGCCGCCGGCATGCTGCGCCTGCACGCCCAGCAGGGCAGCAGCGTGGCTGCGGGCGGTTTGCTGGCGGTGCTGGAGTGATGGGCGTGTTGCCTGCTTTGGGGGCATGCACAGGCCAAAGAGGATGGCGCCCAGTAGCTGCGGCCTGCACGGGCGTTGCGTGCCGGGGCCGGGATGTGCGCCCGGCGGCGCACCTCCTTTTCTTGTCTCGCCAAGAAAAGGAGGCAAAAGAAGGCGACCCCACTGCCCGCGACCCCGGCGCTTTGCGCCGGGGCGACCTGTGCCGCTGGCCTGCCAGGGCGGGTGCTGCGGAAACTCGCTGCGCGGCTGCGCCGCTACGCTCAAACAGCCGCAGCGAAATTTGATTTTTGGAAGCAGGCCCACTGTGTGTGGGCCTGCCCGCCCTGGCAGGCCAGCGGCACAGGCGCAGGCAGAAGGGGGGCTCTGCCCGGGCCATCGCTGCGCTCGGCCCTTGGGTGGGCGCTTTGCGCCCACTGCTTCGCGCCACTGGTTGCCGCACACCTCGACATCACAGGGCTTGGCTGGGTGGGCAGGCTCTCACAACGACAGCACGATCTTGTCGCCCACGGCGCGGGAGCAGCAGGCCATCATGCGGGTGTTGGCGGCGCGTTCGGTTTTGGTCAGCACCTTGTCGCGGTGGTCGATCTGGCCTTGGGCAACGGCCACTTCGCAGGTGCCGCACAGGCCCTCGCCGCAGTCGCAAGGGATGTCGAAGCCCGCAGCCTGAAGGGCCTGCAGCAGGGTCTGGTCGGCGGCCACGGGGATGTCCAGGCCCGAATCCTTGAGGTGGGCCGTGAAGCCGTGCTCCTTGGCGGGGTCGAGCACGGCGCTGTCGGTGTGGAAATGCTCGAAATGCAGCACGCCTTCGGGCCAGTCCTCGGCCATGGTTTCCAGCGCCTCGATCAGCCGCGCCGGGCCGCAGGCGTAGACGCGGGTGTCGGCGTCCACGTCGGCCAGCAGCGCGGCCAGGTCCATGCGCTGGCCCTGGTCCTTGGCGTAAAGCCGCAGCGCCGCAGCGTGATCGCGCTCAAGCCGCGCCAGCAGCGCCATGTGCGCGCGCGAGCGCGCGGCGTAGTGCAGGGTGTAGGGCTTGCCCAGGGCCTTGAGGCGGTCGGCCATGGCCATCATGGGCGTGATGCCGATGCCGCCGGCGATGAGCACGAAGCGCTGGCCGCCCTCGTCGAGCCGGAACAGGTTTTTCGGCCCGGACAGTTGCAGCTGGCTGCCCGGCTGCAGCGTGTCGCAGAAAAAGCGCGAGCCGCCGCGGCCTTCGTCCTCGCGCTGCACGACGACCTGCAGGGTGTCGCACGCGCCGCTCGGGTTGTTCTGGTCGTTCGGGCCGGCCGGGCCGCACAGCGAGTATTTGCGGCGAAAGCCGCCGGCGATCAGGTCCACGTGGGCGCCGGCGCTCCAGGCCGGCAGCGGCTCGCCCGTGGCGCTGGCCAGCACCAGGCGCCACAGGCCCTGGCCTTCCTGGTGCTTTTCGCGCACCACGACGGGGCGGGCGATGCTGTCCTTGGCGGGCGGGCCGATGTAGAACGGCGCGGGCTCGGGCAGGGTTTGCGCCAGGCGCTCGGGGTTGCGCGCCGGATCCCACTGAACCCACAGCGCGTCGGGGCCGCGAAACGAGGTGTTGGGCAGGTAGCTGGGCGTCTGGCCGGGCACCAGGCGCATGTGCGGCAGGCGGCGAACGAACTCTTCGAGGAAGACGCGCATTTGCATGCGGCCGATGTTCTTGCCCATGCACTGGTGCGCGCCGTAGCCAAAGCTCAGGTGCTCGACGGCGGCCTCGCGGTACAGATCGACCTCGCCAGGGTTTTCGAAGTGGCGCGGGTCGAAGTTGGCCGAGGCCTGCAGCAGCAGCAGTTTGCCGCCCTTGGGGATGGGCACGCCGCCGACGACGGCATCGGCCGTGGCCACGCGCCGCCAGGCGATGATGGAGCCGGCCACGCGCAGGCATTCCTCGACGGCGTTGGGGATCAGCGCCGGGTTGTCGCACAGGGCCTGCCAGGCGCTGCGCTGCGTGAGCAGCGTCATGAAGGCGTTGGCCGTGGCGTTGGAGGTGGTCTCGTGCGCGGCGGCCAGGATGGCCATCATCATCGAGCGCAGGTAGGACATGGGCACCACGTCCGGGTGCTTGCGGTGCTGGGCGATGGTTTCGTACATCCAGCCCTGGCCCTGGCCTTCGGGCTGGGCCAGCATGTCGTCGAGGATGCGCTGCGCCGTGGCCCAGAACTGGCCGACGTTTTCGGCGATGTCGATTTGCTCCTGCGGCGTGGGCCGGCCCCAGGTGTTGAGCGTGTGCGCGGCGGCAAATTGCTGCAGCTGCTGCACGCCCTCGTCGGACACGCCCAGGAACTTCAGCGCCACGGCCAGCGGGATTTCATAGAACATCTCGCCCACCAGGTCGGCGCGGCCCTTGTCGATGAAGCGGTCCATGTACTGGCGCGCCAGCGCGCGCACCATGGGCTCGAAATGGATCAGCCGCTCGGGCAGGAAGGCGTCGAGCAGCAGGCGGCGGCGCTCCATGTGGTCGGGCTCGTCCTCGTTGACCATGGTGCGGCTCATGGCGTAGCCATAGCGCTGCAAGATGGCGCTGACCTCGGGCGTGGGCGGGGTGATCTTCTCCAGCGCGTTGGCCGGCGAGAACAGCAGGTTGTCGCGGAACACGGCCTTGACGTCCGCATAGCGCGTGACCACCCAGTAGCCCAGCTGGGGGCTCCAGAACACGGGCTCTTGCTCGCGGGCCCAGCGCACGTAATCGGCCGGGTGCTGCTGGTAGGCGGCGCTGAAGGGGTCGAACTGTGCGGCCTGGGCGCTGACGGGGCAGCCATTGGGCGCCAGCGCGGCGGCGCTGGCGGCGCCGCTCAATGGGCAGCCTGCGGCCGCCTGGGTGTGGGAGGGGCTGGGCATGGGGCAGAGGTCGTGGGGCGTTGTCGTGTTCTCGGGGGCGCGGTGGCCGGCCATGCGGTCAGCCACCGCGCCCACTGCGCATCAGTCCAGCGCGATGCCCAACTCGCGGATCAGCCGGTGCCAGCGCGTGGTCTCGCTTTCCAGCAAGGCGGCGTACTCCTCGGGCGTGTTGCCCACCGGCTCGATGCCGAACTCGATGAGCTTTTTCTCCACCTGCGGCTCGCGGATGGTCTCGACCACGGCGCGGTTGAGCGCGGCGATGGTCTCCTTGGGCGTGGCCGCGGGCACGGCCAGGCCAACCAGCGCGGCGGCCTCCACGCCTGGCAGGCCCAGCTCGGCGAAGGTCGGTACCTCAGGCAGCTGGGCCAGGCGCTGCGAGTGCGCCACGGCCAGCGGGCGCACCTTGCCGCTGCGGATGAAGCCCGCGCCGGCGGCCAGGTCCACCATCATCGCCGGCACCTGGCCGCTGGCCACGTCCGACAGGGCCGGGGCGGCGCCACGGTAGGGCGCGTGCGTCATGTCCAGCTTGGCCTGGGTGCGAAACAGCTCCATGGCCAGGTGGTGCGGGCTGCCCGCGCCGGCCGAGGCGTAGTTGAAGCCATTGGCGCTGCTTTTGACCAGCGCGGTGAACTCGGCCAGGTCCTTGGCGGGCAGCTCGGGCGAGGTCACCAAAATCATTGGGAAGCGCCCCATCAGCGTGACCGGGGCCAGACCCTTGACGTCATAGACCAGCTTTTGGTAGAGCGCGGGGTTGAACACCAGCGTGCCGTTGTCGGCCGAGACCATGGTGTGGCCATCGGCCGCAGCGCGCGCGGCCTCGGACGCGGCAATGCCCGTGTTGCCGCCGGGCTTGTTCTCCACCACCACGGCCTGGTCGATGCGGTTAGAGAGGCTTTGCCCGATGGTGCGGGCCAGGAAGTCCGAGCCGCCGCCGGCCGGGTAGGGCACCAGCCAGCGCAGCGACTGGCTGGGCCAGTCAGCGGCGGCCGAGGGCATCGGCTGAAGCAAGGGGGCGGCCAGGCACAGGGCAGCAAGCAGTTTTTTCATGGTGTTTTTTTCCTTGTGGTGAAGCAGGTGGTGGGGGAAGAGCGCCGGCAGGGCGCTTGGCCCGCAAGCGGGGCACAGCCTTTGCAGGTGTGGCAAGCATCGAGGCCTGACCGAAGCGCCGCGCCGGCGCCGAAAAAACCCCGCCACGGCAATGCCTTGGCGAGGAGGGTGTGTCTGGGCTGTACGGGGGGAGGCGGCTCAGCCGGCGCTTGGGGCAGGTTCTTATGCTTTGCGTAAATCATATACGCAAGGCGTAATGCCCGCCTGCGTGTTTACCCCGATAGAATGGCCTGCGCCTTGCGTTGATTTGGCCCTTTTGTCCTGCCATGCCAGCTTCTTCGACCCCTCGCAATCCAACGGCCGCTGCGCCGGCTGATCGCCAGCGGCGCCAGCGCGTGCAGGCCGCGCAGACTGGCATGGATGTGCTCAAGGGCCTGGCCGAGCTCGATGGCCGCGCCAGCCTGACGGCGCTGTCGCAGCATTTGCAGCTGCCGCTGGCCAAGGTGCACCGCTATCTGATGAGCATGGTCGAGGCCGAGCTGGTGGCCCAGGATCCGGCCTCGCAGCAGTACTACCTGGGCGCGCAGGCCATCCGCATCGGGCTGGCGGCCATGCGCCAGGCAGACCCGATTCGCCTGGCCGAGCCGGCCTTGCTGCGCCTGCGCGAAACGCTGGCCGTGACCTGCTTCATCGCCGTGATGGGCAACCAGGGCCCGACCATCGTGCGTTTTGAGGAGCCCAGCCTGCCGGTGACCGTGAACGTGCGCGCCGGCTCGGTGCTGTCGCTGCTGTGGTCGGCCACGGGCAGGGTGTTCCTGTCGCATCTGGACGATGCGGCCATGGCCCGCATGGCCGAGGCCGAGCTGCGCCGCTGCACGCCGCAACAGCGCAGCCAGCTGGCGCCCAGCCGTCCGCTGCAGGCGCTGCGCGCCCAGCTGGGTCAGGCACCATGTCTGGCGGTGCGCGACACCAATCTGCCAGGCATCAGCGCCGTGGCCGCGCCCATTCGCGACCACGGCGGCAAGGTCGTGGCCGTGCTCACGGCGCTGGGCGCCAGCGGCGGCTTCGATGCAGGGCTGGACGGCCCCATCGCCCAGGCCGTGCAGCGCGAGGCCCAGGCCGTCAGCCGCGCGCTGGGCTGGGTATGAATGCCAGCTCAGTGCGCGCGCCCAAGGGCTTGACAGGCTCGCTACACTGGTTTTTTTGGTTTTTTGGCCGCCGCCCCTGCGCGGGCGGCCGTTGTTTCGAGGACTTGTGTATCCATGGCGTTGATCCCCACCACCATCCTGACTGGCTTTCTCGGCGCGGGCAAAACCACCTTGCTCAATCGCGTGCTGCAGGAGTCGCACGGCCAGCGCATTGCCGTGATCGAGAATGAATTCGGCGAGGAGAACATCGACAACGAAATCCTGGTGCGCGAGGGGGACGAGCAAATCGTGCAGATGAGCAATGGCTGCATTTGCTGCACGATCCGCGAAGACTTGCGCAGCACCCTCAGCGATCTGGCGGCCAAGCGGCGCAGCGGGGCGCTGGCGTTCGATCGCGTCATCATCGAAACCACGGGCGTGGCCGACCCCGGGCCGGTGATCCAGACCTTTTTCATGGACGACGAAGTGGCCGAGCAGTACCTGATCGACAGCGTCATCACCCTGGTCGATGCCAAGCACGCGCAGCAGCAGCTCGACGACCGTCAGGAGGCGCGCCGCCAGGTCGGCTTTGCCGACCGCATCTTTCTGAGCAAGACCGATTTGATTGATGCGCCGCAGCGCCAGGCGCTGGTGCAGCGCCTGCAGCGCATGAACCCGCGCGCGCAGATCTGCGTGGCGCACTTTGGCCAGGTGCCGCTGGAGCAGGTGCTGGATGTGCGCGGCTTCAACCTCAACGCCAAGCTCGATCTGGAGCCAGCGCTGCTGGATGCGGGCGCGCCAGCGCATGCACACGACCACGATCACGACGACCACTGCCACCATGAGCATTGCGACGGGCACAGCCACGAGCACGACGGGCACGCATGCTGCGATGGACATGAGCATGGCCATGGGCACAGCCATGGGGCGCAGTGCAGCCACCCCAGCCACCACCACCATGACGACGACGTCAAGAGCTTTGTCTACCGCGCCACGCGGCCTTTCGATCCGGCGCGGCTGGAGGACTTTTTGGGCGCCATCGTCAACGTCTATGGCCCCAAGATGCTGCGCTACAAGGGCGTGCTGGACATGGCCGGCACGCAGCGCAAGGTGATCTTCCAGGGCGTGCACCAGCTCATGGGCAGCGACCTGGGGCCGGCCTGGGCCGAGGGCGAGCCGCGCCAGAGCAAGATGGTGTTCATCGGCATCGACCTGCCGCGCGACATTCTGGTGCAAGGCCTGGAGCAATGCCTGGTGCCGCAATAAAGCGCGGGGCAATGCGCTACATTCCAGGGCATCGCAGTGCGGGCGATTGTGGCTACAATCCGCGCCCGTTCCCAGCCGCGCCAGCCAGGCGAGGCTGGGGCAAGAAGATCATGGAGACCAGTGCAGCACACTGGGCGCCATCGGCCTTTGGGACTGTGCCTGCAGGATGGCGGCGGCCTTGCGCCCAGCCCGAACCCGGCAGGCGCTCCCCCCCCGGCAGGCCACCCGGCGCACGGCATGCTGCACCAGAGCTAGAAGAGAGAGGCGGTTGAGAAATCATGGCAACTAAAACCACTGCGCGTACATCAGCAGCGCGGGCCAAGCCGGCCCAAACCAACGGCAAGAGCGCGGCCGGCAAGGCCGCCGGCGATGTGCAGATGCTCACCGACCAGGATGTGCTGGCCATGCCGGAGAAGGACTACATGAATGCCGTGCAGCTGGCGTTCTTCCGCAACAAGCTGGTGCAGCTCAAGGAGGACATGCTGCGCAAGGCCGGCGCCACCACCGAATACCTGCGCGAAGAAGTCTCCGTGGTGCCCGACCCGGCCGATCGCGCCACGATCGAGGAAGAGCACGCGCTGGAGCTGCGCACGCGCGACCGCGAGCGCAAGCTGCTCAAGAAGATCGAGCAGTCCATTGCCAGCATCGATGCCGGCGAATACGGCTACTGCGATGAAACGGGCGAGCCCATTGGCATAGGCCGCCTGCTGGCCCGCCCGACGGCCACGCTGTCGCTGGAAGCGCAGCAGCGCCGCGAGCTCAAGCAGAAAATGTTCGGGGACTGAACTCCCCCCATTCGAGGTCTGGCCATGACCACCCAGAGCACGCCGCCGCCAGCAGGAGGGACTCCGGCGACGGGGTTCTTGTCCAAGATGGTCAGGTTCGTGAGCAATCCGACCAAGGATTGGAAGGAGCTCGACAGCCTGAACCAGGCCGAGTCCAGCCCCGAGGAGGACGTCAACGCGCAGGAATTGCGCGAGCGCATCGAGCGCAAGCGCCGCAACGACTTCATCCGCAAGGAGGAGTTTGCGCACTGGCGCAAGATCATCAATGCGCGCAAGAAGCGCCAGCCGCAGGCGCAGGTGCCGCCCAGCGTGCTGGCCAAGCTGGCGGCCAACAAGAACGCCGCGGAAGAGGCGCGCGCCCAGCCGACCACGACGCTGGGCAGCCGCCTGGGCACGCTCAAGAAGATCAACGAGATCGAGGAGCAGATTTCCAAGCAATGGTGGCAACAGGGCCGGCGCCAGGGCGCGGCGCATGCGCCATCGGATCTGCAGGAGGAGGAGACGGAGTTTTTATTTGCCAGCGACAGCCTGTTCTTTGCCGACATGGTGGCCAGGCAGGTGCGCCAGGCGCGCAGGTACTTGCAGGATCCGCAGGCAGCGCAGCTGCCGCAGGATCCGGCGCAGCAGCAGGCCTGCCGGGAGATGGCGGCCAAGCTGCAGCGCATGGACGAGGTGTTGGCATTTTTTGAATTGCAGGAGGAATTTGTGCATCAGGCAGATCTGGAAGAGGCCTCGATACTGTTTGCCAGCAACCGCGTTGCAGAAGCTGAAAAGATCCTGGTCGATGTGATTCGCAAGCACGTCAATGACCCGCCGCAGGAGCAGGTGGACATTTGGATGGCCTTGTTCGACCTGTATCGCGCCGTGGGCGCGCAAGACCGCTTCGATGCCGTGGCGCTGGATTTCGCACGGCGCTTTGACCGTTCTGCCCCGGTGTGGTTCTCGCTGCCCGAGCAGCTGGGCACGGAGCTGGCGCAGCAGCGCGAGGCCAAGCGCCCCTTCTCATGGACTTGCTCGGCCGAGGTGAGCGTGCAGACGGTGGCTGCGGCCTCGGCCCTGCGCCAGCGCGCGGCCTCGCCCTACCAGTTCAACTGGAGCCGGCTCAAGAGCATCCACCCCGATGCCGTGGCCTCGCTGGTGCAGCTCATCGGCGAGCTGGCCAGCCTGCAGGGCGTGGTGCAGTTCACGGGCGGCGACGTGCTGCTCAACCTGGTGCAGGAGCAGACGGTGGCCAACGACGCCAGCGTGGCGCGCGACTGGTGGCTGCTGCGCCTGGCGCTGCACCGCCTGATGAACGAAGCCGAGCAGTTCGAGCTGGCGGCGCTGGACTACACCATCACCTATGAGGAGTCGCCGCCGGCCTGGGATCCGCCCAAGGCCCAGTACCGCGATGGCTCGGCCCAGCCCGATGCCGCGGGCGAGGTCACGGCCATGGCCGGCGAGGAGTCCTCGCACCTGGACATGCAGAAATCCCGCCTGCAGGGGCGCATCGAGGACGATGCCACGGCCTTGCTCGACGAGGCCGTGGCGGCGCTGCCGGCCGGCGCGCCGCTGGACATCGACTGCGGCAAGCTCATCGCCATGGACTTCAGCGCCGCCGGCTCGGTGCTGAATTGGGCGGCGCAGCAGCAAAGCGAAGGCCGCGTCGTGGTGTTCAGCAACCTGCATCGGCTGGTGGCGGTGTTCTTCAACGTCATCGGTATCAACGAACACGCGCGCGTGCTGCCGCGCAAGAACTAGGCCCTGTCCTCAAAAAATTTTCGCGCCGCGCGCATCCGCTGAATCGGGCGGCCCGCTGGCGCTCAAAACTGGCCAATAGCCCGTGCTGTTGGCCAGTTTTGCGCTTTGCAGACCATCCCAAACCGCTTTTTGTCTGTTCGCGTCAACAAGACTTTGAACAGACTCAAAACGCCTTTGCCGCCGCGCCCTTGAAGTTCTGCGGGCCGCCCCTACGTGGCGGCGATGCAAGAACAATTTCATGGCACGACGATTCTGAGCGTGCGCCGCCGCGATGCGGCAGGCAAGATGCAGGTGGCCATCGGCGGCGATGGCCAGGTGACCCTGGGCAACATCGTGGTCAAGGGCACGGCGCGCAAGGTGCGCAAGCTCTACCACGGCAAGGTGCTGGCCGGCTTTGCCGGGGCCACGGCCGATGCCTTCACTCTGTTTGAGCGCTTCGAGGCCAAGCTGGAAAAGCACCAGGGCCATCTGGCCCGCGCCGCCATCGAGTTGACCAAGGAGTGGCGCACCGATCGCGTGCTGCGCCGCCTGGAGGCCATGCTGGCCGTGGCCGACAAGGACGTCTCGCTGATCATCACCGGCAACGGCGACGTGCTCGAGCCCGAGCAAGGCATCGTCGCCATCGGCTCGGGCGGCGCCTTTGCCCATTCGGCGGCCAAGGCGCTGTTGGCACACTCGGAGCTTTCGGCCGAGCAGATCGTGCGCCAATCGTTGCAAATCGCCGGCGAGCTGTGCATCTACACCAACCTCAGCCACACCATCGAAGTGCTGGACTGATCTTGACCCTGCCCGCCTGCGCCCTGGCTGCGCTGCCCATGCCTTTTCGCCCCGCCTGGCTGGCCTGCGCGCCGGGCCAGCCAGGCGACGATCCAGACCCGAAGAAAGTGCTTTTATGTCCTCGATGACACCCCAGGAAATCGTCTCTGAGCTCGACCGCCATGTGGTGGGCCAGCAAGCAGCTAAGCGCTCTGTGGCCATCGCCATGCGCAACCGTTGGCGTCGTCAACAGGTAGCCGAGAGCCTGCGCGCAGAGATCACGCCCAAAAATATCTTGATGATTGGCCCCACCGGCGTGGGCAAGACCGAGCTGGCGCGGCGCCTGGCCAAGCTGGCCGATGCGCCTTTCATCAAGGTCGAGGCCACCAAGTTCACCGAGGTGGGCTATGTTGGCAAGGACGTGGACTCCATCGTGCGCGATTTGGTGGAAGTGGCCGTCAAGCTCGAGCGTGAAAGCGAAATGCGCCGCCTGCGCACCCGCGCCGAGGATGCGGCCGAAGACCGCATTCTTGATGTGCTGATCCCCACGGCTTCGGGCGACAGCGCCGCCTCCGACAGCACGGCGCGCCAGGTGTTTCGCAAGAAGCTGCGCGAGGGTCAGCTCGACGACAAGGAAATCGAGCTGGAATTGCTGGAGCAAAAGCCTCAGCTGGAAATCCTGGGCCCGGCCGGCATGCAGGACATGGCCGAAAGCCTGCGCGACTGGATGGGCCAGATGCAGCAGGGCCGCAGGAAAAAGCGCAAGCTGCGCATCGACCAGGCGCGCAAGCTGCTGATCGACGAAGAAGCCGCTGGCCTGGTCAATGAGGAGGAGTTGCGCAGCCGCGCCCTGAATAACGCCGAGCAAAACGGCATCGTGTTCATCGATGAGATCGACAAGGTGGCCGTGCGCAGCGAGGCCTCCGGCACTGATGTGTCGCGCCAGGGCGTGCAGCGCGACCTGCTGCCGCTGGTCGAGGGCACGACGGTGCAAACCAAGTACGGCCTGATCAAGACCGATCACATGCTGTTCGTGGCCTCAGGCGCTTTCCACCTGAGCAAGCCCAGCGACTTGATTCCTGAGTTGCAAGGGCGCTTCCCGATTCGAGTTGAACTCGATTCGCTGTCGGTGCAGGACTTCGTGGCCATTTTGGCCAATACCCAGGCCTCCATCGTCAAGCAGTACCAGGCGTTGTTGGCCACCGAGGGCGTGCAGCTGCAGTTTCAACCCGATGGCATCGAGCGCATTGCGCAAATCGCCTACGAGGTCAACGAGCGCACGGAAAACATCGGCGCGCGCCGCCTGGCCACGGTGATGGAGCGTCTGTTGGAGGAAATCAGTTTCGATGCCGCACGCCTGAGTGGTCAGAACATCCTTATTGACACCGCCTTCGTCGATGCTCGGCTGGGCGATCTCAGCCGCGACGAGGACCTCTCCCGCTACATCTTGTGAGCACGGTCGCAAAGGGCAGTACAAATCTCATAAAGATTTTCTAATGCTCTTCTAACTCGTTCTTTTTTAAAAAGATTTAAGCCGCCATCCTCGTCAGGGGGTGGCGGCTAACTTATTGATTCCATTGAAAGTAATTGTTCGCCAGACGGCGGCGCCGGAAAATCCTGTTAAAGTGTAATTAAGTGACGTAATCCAGTCATAAAGTGGGCTAGAGTGGGTTACGGCAGTTCATTTTGGGGTGAGGGTGCGCATACCCGGCGCGGCTAGCAATCATGCTTTTCCAGGGGATTTCGTCGGTGACCATTGATGCCAAGGGTCGGCTTTCTGTGCCGACCCGGCATCGTGACGCCATCGCGAACCAGTTCGAGGGGCGGCTGACCATCACCCGTCACCCCGATGGCTGCCTGATGATCTTCCCGCGCCCGGAGTGGGAGAGGTACCGCGAAAAAGTGCTGGCCCTGCCCGAGTCGGTGCGCTGGTGGAAGCGCATCCTGGTGGGCAATGCCATGGATGTGGAGATGGACGGCGCCGGTCGCCTGCTGGTGCCGCCCGAGCTGCGCCAAGCCGTCGGCCTGAGCAAGGAGGCCGTGCTGCTGGGCCTGGGCAATGTGTTCGAGCTGTGGGACAAGGCCAGCTATGAGGCCAAAGAGGCCGAGACTCTGCAGCAGCAGGCCATGCCCGATGCGATCAAGGACATCACGCTGTGAGCAAGACCTTGCCTTCAACTGCCATGCCCCCGCCAGCGGACCCCGGCGCGCCCGAGGCCTGCGCCGCTGCGCAGCAGGCCGCAGCGGCGCTGGGCCACACCACGGTGCTGCTGCACGAAGCGGTGCAGGCCTTGCTGGGTGGGCCGGCTGCGCCCGGGCCGCGCTGCTGGGTCGATGGCACTTTCGGGCGTGGCGGGCACAGCCGCGCCATCTTGGCGCGCATGGCGGCCGAGGACCGCCTGGTGGTGTTCGACAAAGATCCCGAGGCCATCGCCCACGCCCAGTCGCTGGGCGATGGCCGCCTGCAGATTCGCCACGAGGGCTTTGCCCAGCTGGCTGGGTTGGAGCCCGCCAGTGTGGATGGCATTTTGATGGATCTGGGGGTTAGCTCCCCGCAGATTGACGACGCGCGCCGGGGCTTTAGCTTCCGCATGGACGGCCCGCTGGACATGCGCATGGACAGCAGCCGTGGGCAGACCGTGGCGCAATGGTTGGAACACGCCGAGCAAGGCGAGATTGCAGAGGTGATTCGTGAATACGGGCAAGAGCGGTATGCTGGCAGCGTTGCAAAGGCGATTGTTGCTCGCCGACAGGAGCGGGGGCCTATCACAGGCACCGCAGAACTCGCCGCACTCGTGGCTGGTGCGGTCAAAAGCCGTGAGCCGGGTCAGAACCCCGCGACGCGCACCTTTCAGGCTTTACGGATTTTCATCAATGCAGAGCTTGAAGAGCTGCAGCAAGCGCTGACGGCCAGCCTGCGGGTGCTCAAGAGCGGTGGGCGGCTGGTGGTGATCAGCTTCCATTCGCTGGAGGATCGCATCGTCAAGCGCTTCATTGAGCAGCACTCGCGCCAGCACTACGACCGGCGCATGCCACTGGCCCAGGAGCGCCCGATGCTGCTGCGCGCCGTGGCGCGCATCAAGCCCACGCAGGCCGAGGTGGAGGCCAACCCGCGCGCGCGCAGCGCCATCATGCGCGTGGCTGAAAGAACGGAGGCGCCATGATCGTGCGCCTGAATCTCGTGCTGCTGCTGCTCGTGGTGGGTTCTGCGCTGGCGCTGGTGCGCGTTCAGTACGAGTCGCGCCGCCTGTATTCCGAGCTGGACCGCGAAGTGGTGCAGGCCCGCCAGCTGGAGACCGAATCCGAAACGCTGCAAGTGGCCGTGCGCGCCCAGGCTGCGGCCGCGCGCGTGGAACAGTTTGCGCGCACTGAGCTGAAGATGACGCCTGCCATGCCGGCCACGACGCGCTACGTGCGCGAGCCGGCCGGGCGCAGCGCGCGCCTGGCCGAGCAACAGCGCCAGGCGCTGCTGCCGCAGGCGCAGCAGCACGAGGGCGCGCCGGCGGCTGCGGCGCAGGAGGGCAGGCCATGAAGCCGGCCGGCAGCAGCAACAAGCGCGTGCGCGCCAGCCGCCCCGTGGCCTACGCCACCAGCCCCTTGCTGGCCAGCAAGGCGCCGGTCTGGCGCAGCCGCGTGGTGGTCGTCACGTTGGCGCTGGCCTTCATGGGCCTGGTGGCGCGCGCCGCACACGTGCAGGTCTTCGGCAACGATTTCTTCCTGCGCCAGGGTGAGGTGCGCTACGCACGCACGCTGGATTTGCCGGCCAATCGCGGCAAGATCGTCGATCGCAACGGCCTGATCCTGGCCTCCAGCGTGCCTGCGGCCAGCATCTGGGCCATTCCCGAGGACGTGCGCCAGGGCGAGGCCGAGGTGCAAAAGCAGCTGGCGCAGTTGGCGCGGCTGCTGAACATGCCGCTCAAGGACTTGCAGGCGCGCCTGTCCGATGAGGACAAGACCTTCGTCTGGCTGCGCCGCCAGCTCGACTGGGAGCTGGGGCAGCAGATCATGGCGCTGAAGATCAATGGCATCCACCTGCGCAAGGAATACAAGCGCCAATACCCCGAGGGCGAGGCCGCGGCGCACATCGTTGGCTTCACCAACGTCGAGGACCAGGGCCAGGAAGGCGTGGAGCTGGCCTACAACCAGACGCTGGGCGGCAAGGCCGGCTCGCGCCGCGTGATCCGCAACCGCCTGGGGCAGATCGTCGAGAGCGTGGGCGACACGGTCGCGCCGGTGGACGGCCAGGACGTGCAGCTGTCCATCGACAGCAAGGTGCAGTTCTTCGCCAGCCAGAAACTGGCCGAGCAGGTGGCCGCCCACAAGGCCAAGGCCGGCAGCGTGGTCGTGCTCGACGCCCGCAGCGGCGAGATTTTGGCGCTGGCCAACTACCCCAGCTTCGACCCTTCCGCGCGCCGCAACCTCACGGGTGAGCAGCTGCGCAACCGCGCCCTGACCGATGTGTTCGAGCCCGGCTCGGTGATGAAGCCCATCACCGTGGCCATGGCGCTCGAAGCTGGCCTGGTCGGCCCCAAGACGCCCATCAACACCAGCCCCGGCTTTATCACCGTCACTGGCGCCAAGCTCTCGGACGTGCGCAACTTCGGCACGCTGACCGTGGAGGGCATCATCCAGAAGTCCAGCAACGTGGGCACCACCAAACTGGCGCAAATGATGGAGTCGCGCTACATGTGGGACGTGTTCGCCGCCACTGGCTTTGGCGAGCGCCCGCAGATTGGCTTTCCTGGCGTGGCCAGCGGCAATCTGCGGCCCTGGAAGACCTGGCGCCCGGTGGAGAAGGCCACCATGTCCTACGGCTACGGCCTATCGGCCAGCCTGCTGCAGATGGCGCGCTCCTACACCGTGTTCGCCAACGATGGCGTGCTGCTGCCAGCGACGCTGCTCAAGCGCAGCCAGCCGCCCGTGGGCGTGCAGGTGTTTTCCTCCAAGACGGCGCGGGCCGTGCGCCACATGCTGATGCTGGCGGCTGCGCCGGGCGGCTCGGGCCAGCGCGCGCAGACCGTGGGCTACTCCGTAGGCGGCAAGTCCGGCACGGCGCGCAAGCAGATCGGGCGCCACTATGCGGCCAACAAATACCGCTCCTGGTTCGTCGGCATGGCGCCGATGGAGAACCCGCGCATCATCGTTGCGGTGATGATCGACGAGCCCAGCGCCGGCCAGTATTACGGCGGCGCTGTGGCTGCGCCCGTGTTCAGCCAGGTGGTGCAGCAAAGCCTGCGCCTGCTGGGCGTTCAGCCGGACATGGACGTCAAGCCGCAGATCATTGCCACCGGCGTGGACGAGGAGGTGCTGCAATGAGCCAGCCGCCCATCCTGCAACAGCCCAGCCAAGCGCTGGCCTGGCTGCAACAGCACTTGGCGCCCGGCGCCAGCCTGCGCGACGACAGCCGGGCCGTGCAGCCCGGCGATGCTTTCTTCGCGCTGCCCAGCCAGTCTGCCCAAGGTCGCCCACTGGCGCGCCCTGCGCAACTGGCCGCGCACATTGAGGCCGCCAGCGCCGTTGGCGCTGCTGCGCTGCTGGTCGATGCCCAGGCCGCACAGGCCTGGTTGGCCGCACGCGCGGCCGGGCAAGCCCAGGCCCAGGCATTGCCTGCGCTGGCGCTGTACCCGCAACTGCGCCAGGCCAGCGGCGAGATCGCCGCGCTCTGGCACGGTCAGCCCAGTCAGGCGCTGGATGTGGTGGCCGTCACCGGCACCAACGGCAAAACCACGCTGGCCTGGTGGCTGGCCCATGTGCTCGGTTTGGCCGGGCGCCCCTGCGGCTACGTTGGCACGCTGGGCGTGGGCATGCCGCCGCAGGCTTTGCGCGACACCGGCCTGACTTCGCCCGGGCCGTTGCTGCTGCAAGCGGCGCTGCACGACATGCAGCGCCAGGGCGCCAGCGCCTGTGCCATCGAGGCCTCGTCGATCGGGCTGGAGCAGGCGCGCCTGGCCGGCACGCGCATCCGCGTGGCCGCCTTCACCAATTTCACCCAGGACCACCTGGACTACCACGGCAGCATGCAGGCCTACGGCGCAGCCAAGCGCCTGCTGTTCGACTGGCCCGGCCTGCAGGCTGCGGTGCTCAATACCCAGGATGCTTACGGTCAAAGCCTGCGCCAGGCGCTGCTGGCGCGGCCTGGACTGGCCCTTTGGGATTACGCCGTGCAGGCCGATGGTCTGCCGGCGGCCACGGCGCGCCTGTGTGCCCAGGGTGTGCAGTTCGATGGCGACAGCGTGCGCTTCGAGGTGCTCGAATACGCCCCTGCCGCCCAGAGCGCAGCCCAGGGCGAAGCCAGTGCGCCGCTGCGCCAGGCGCAAGTGCGCGCGCGCGTTACCGGGCTTTACAGCGTGCAGAACCTGATGGCCTTGCTTGGCATGCTGCGCGCCATGGGGCTGGAGTTGGAGCAGGCCGCGCAGCTGTGCCGCCAGGTGCCGGCTGTGCCCGGCCGCATGCAGATGCTGGCGCAGCCGGGCAAGCCGCTGGTGGTGGTGGACTATGCCCACACCAGCGACGCGCTGCGCGCCGTGCTGCAGGCGCTGCGCCCGGTGGCGGCGCAGCGTGGCGGCCGGCTGAGCGTGCTGTTTGGCTGCGGCGGCGACCGCGACGCAGGCAAGCGCCCGCTGATGGCCATGGCCGCTGCGCAGACCGCCGATGCGCTGTGGATCACCAGCGACAACCCGCGCAGCGAAGATCCGCTGGCCATCATCGCGCAGATCGAAACCGGGCTGACGCCAGCGCAGCGCGCCGCGGCCAAGGTGTTGCCTGAGCGCCGCGCGGCCATTGCCGCCGCCGTGGCCGCCGCGGCCGCGCACGACGTCCTGCTGCTGGCCGGCAAGGGCCACGAGGCCTATCAGGAGATCAAAGGGGTGCGTCACCCCTTCTCCGATCTGGATGAAGCCCAGCAAGCCTTGGCCAGCTGGGGCAGCGCCAAGAACAAGCAAGAAGAAGGCAATGACGAGAACGACAAACGGGGCCAGGCCCCATCTGGGGTGGCCGCATGATGATGCAGTTGCAACAGGCCGCTGAGTGGCTCGGCCAGCAAGGGCTGGCGCCCGAGCTGCGCGCCGCGCCCGGCCAGGAGCAGGTGGCGATCGAGCGCGTGCACACCGACAGCCGCAGCCTGCGCGCGGGCGATTTGTTCGTCGCGCTGGTCGGCGAGCGCTTCGACGGCCACGACTTCCTGGCCCAGGCGCAGGCCAGCGGCGCGGCCGCGGCGCTGGTGCAGCGCGGCCGCGCCGCAGCGCAGCTGCCCTGCCTGGAAGTGGCCGACACGCGCCAGGCCCTGCTGGCGCTGGCTGGGCAGTGGCGCAGCCAGCTGGCGCTGCCCGTCATCGCCGTCACCGGCAGCAATGGCAAGACCACGGTGACGCAAATGCTCGCCAGCATCCTGAGCGCCGCGCATGGCCAGGCTGCGCTGGCCACCCAGGGCAATCTGAACAACGACATTGGCCTGCCGCTGATGGTGCTGCGGCTGCGCGCGGCGCACCGCATGGCGGTGTTCGAACTGGGCATGAACCATCCGGGCGAGATCGCCGCGCTGGCGGCCGTGGCCCAGCCCACGGTGGCGCTGGTCAACAACGCGCAGCGCGAGCACCAGGAGTTCATGCACAGCGTCGAGGCCGTAGCGCAGGAAAACGGCGCCGTGCTGGCGGCGTTGCCGGCCGATGGCGTGGCCGTGTTTCCCGCCGACGATGCCTTTGCGCCGCTGTGGCGCGAGCTGGCGCAGGGCCGGCGCATCGTGGATTTCGGCGCGCCCGGCAGCGCCGTGCAGTTGCGCCGCGCCCAGTGGGGCGAGGCCGGCTGGGCCATGGAGCTGGACATCGAAGGCCAGGCGCTGGAGCTGCAGCTTGGTGTGCTGGGGCGGCACAACGTGCGCAACGCCATGGCCGCCGTCGCTGCGGCCTGGGCTGCTGGCGTGCCGTTGGCGGCCATCGCCCAGGGTTTGCAGGATTTCCGCCCAGTGCAGGGCAGGGGCGTGCTGCACCGTTTCTGCCACGACGATGGCACGCAGCAGTGGCTGATTGATGACAGCTACAACGCCAACCCGGATTCGGTGCGCGCGGCCATCGACACGCTGGCGGCGCTGCCCGCACCGCGCCTGTTGGTGCTGGGCGACATGGCAGAAGTTGGTGCACAGGGGCCGCAGTTTCATGCCGAGGTGGGTGAATACGCCCGCGCCCGTGGCATCGACGGGCTGTGGACGCTGGGCGCGCTGGCCGCACACGCGGCCAGCGCCTTCGGTGCGCAGGCGCGGCATTTCGAGTCGCGCGAGGCGCTGCTGCAAACGACGGCGCAGCAGGCGCACCTGCCCGCCAGCATGCTGGTCAAGGGCTCGCGCTGCATGGCCATGGAGCAGGTGGTGCAGGCCGTGCTGGCGCTCGATGGCGCAGCCAGCGGGAGGGCCAGCCTATGATGCTGTGGCTCTCGCAATGGCTGCTGGGCCTGAGCCCGGAGGGGCTGAGCTTTTTGCGCCTGGTGCAGTACCTGACCTTCCGCGCCATGATGGGCGCCATGACGGCGCTGGTCATCGGCTGGGTGGCCGGCCCGCGCGTGATCCGCTACCTGGTCTCGCTCAAGATCGGCCAGCCGGTGCGCGAATACGGCGTGCAAACCCATCTGGTCAAGAGCGGCACGCCCACCATGGGCGGCGTGCTGATCCTGATTGCCATTGCCGTGTCCACGCTGCTGTGGGCCGATTTGAGTAACCGCTTCGTCTGGGTCGTGCTCTGGGTCACGCTGGGCTTTGGCGCCATCGGCTGGGCCGATGACTGGCGCAAGGTGGTCCACAAGGATCCGGAGGGCATGCGCTCGCGCCAGAAGTTTCTGCTGCAGACCATCATCGGCCTGGTGGCGGCGCTGTATCTGGCCTTCAGCATTTCCGAGGTCAGCAACATGCGCGTGCTGGCGCTGTTTGCCGATTGGGTGGCCTCGGGCTTCTCGCCCAGCTTTGAGCTCAACACTCAGCTGACCGTGCCGTTTTTCAAGGGCGTGGCCTACCCGCTGGGCGTGCTGGGCTTTGTCATCCTGAGCTTTCTGGTCATCGTCGGCGCCAGCAACGCGGTGAACTTCACCGATGGCCTGGACGGCCTGGCCATCATGCCGGTGGTGATGGTCGGCTCGGCGCTGGGCGTGTTCGCCTACGTCACCGGCAATGCCGTGTTCTCGCGCTATCTGCTGTTTCCGCACATTCCGGGCACGGGCGAGCTGCTGGTGTTCTGCGCCGCCATGTCCGGCGCGGGCCTGGCCTTTCTGTGGTTCAACGCCCACCCGGCGCAGGTCTTCATGGGCGACGTGGGCGCGCTGGCGCTGGGCGGCGCGCTGGGCACCATCGCCGTGATCGTGCGCCAGGAGTTCGTGCTGGCCATCATGGGCGGCATCTTCGTGGCCGAGGCGCTGTCGGTCATCGCCCAGGTGGGCTGGTTCAAATACACGCGCCGCCGCTACGGCCAGGGCCGCCGGCTGCTGCTGATGGCGCCGCTGCACCACCACTTCGAGAAAAAGGGCTGGAAGGAAACCCAGGTCGTGGTGCGCTTTTGGATCATCACCATGTTCCTGTGCCTGGCGGGCCTGGCCACGCTGAAGCTGAGGTAAGCCATGCCTGTGCACATGCCAACGCCGACAACCACTGCCTCGCCCCTGGTGCTGATCCTGGGGCTGGGCGTTTCTGGCCTGGCCATGGCGCGCTGGTGCGCCAGCCAGGGCCAGCGCGTGCGCGTGGCCGACACGCGCGCGGCCCCGCCCGGCCAGCAGGCGCTGCAGCAGCTGCCGGGCGTGGAGTGCCGCTTCGGCCAGCCGCTGCAGGCCCAGCTGCTGTGCAGCAGCGTGGGCCACGTCGAGGTCTCGGCCGTGTACTGCTCGCCCGGCCTGGCCCCGGCCGAAGTGGCCGCCGTGCGTGAGGCCGCAGCGCGCAGCGGCGTGTTCTTTGGCGGCGAGCTCGATCTGTTCACCCAGGCGCTGCGCCACTTGCGCCAGCAGCACCGCTACCAACCCCAGGTGCTGGCCATCACCGGCACCAATGGCAAAACCACAGTGACGTCGTTGACGGCCCAGCTGCTCGAGCGCGCCGGCCAGCGCGTGGCCGTGGCCGGCAACATCGGCCCCTCGCTGCTCGACACCTTGGCGCAATGCCTGGCCCAGGCCGAGGCCGCAGCGCAACAGGAAGAAGAGCAGCAAGGCCAGGCGCAGCCCGCGCCCGCAGCGCCCGCTGCCGAGCAGGAGGCTGGCGCGGGCATGGACGCTGGCGCCGAGTCAGAAGCCGATGCCGATACCGACACTGATGTCACCGACGCCGACGCCGACGCCGCGGCGCAGCCGCCCGCCGCAGCCGCGCAGCCCGGGCCCGACGCCCTGGCGCGCGCGCTGCCACAGACCTGGGTGCTGGAGCTGTCGAGCTTCCAGCTGGACTACAGCAGCGGCTTCGAGCCCACGGCCGGTGTGATCCTGAACATCAGCCAGGACCATCTGGACTGGCACGGCAGCCAACAGGCCTATGTGCAGGCCAAGGCCAAGGTCTATGGTCAGCAGGGCGTGGTCGTCATGAACCGTGACGACGCCGCCTTGATGGCCTTGCTGCCCGAGCTGACACCCGCGCCTGCAATCAAATCGCCCAAGGGCGGGCGGGCTGCGGCGCAGCGCCAGGTGCTGCACTTTGGCCTGCAAGCGCCGCAGCAATGGGGCGATTGGGGCGTGGTCGTGGAGCACGGCATGCCTTGGCTGGCGCGGGCCGTGGGCGAGGCGCCGCCCGCAGGCCGCAGCGGCCAGGGGCGCAAGGCCCAGGCGGGCGAATGGTTCGTGCAGCGGCTCATGCCCGCCGATGCGATGCGCATTCGCGGCCAGCACAACGTGGCCAACGCCCTGGCGGCGCTGGCGCTGGCCAGCGCCACGGGCGCGGCCCTGGCGCCCATGCTGCACGGCCTGCGCGAATACCGTGGCGAGCCGCACCGCGTGCAATCGCTGGGCCTGGTGCAGGGCGTGGAGTACATCGACGACAGCAAGGGCACCAACGTGGGCGCCACCGCTGCGGCGCTGTGCGGCCTGGCGCCCGATGCCCGCGCCAGCCGCCGGCTGGTGGTGATTCTGGGCGGATTGGGCAAGGGGCAGGATTTCGCGCCGCTGCGCGAGCCGGTGCGCCAGGCGGCGCGCGCGGTGCTGCTCATCGGCCAGGACGCGCCGGCCATTGCCCAGGCGCTGCACGATTGCGGCGTGCCGCTGGTGCACGCCGATGGCCTGCCCGAAGCCGTGGCCCAGGCCGCGGCGCTGGCGCAGCCCGGCGATGCCGTGTTGCTCTCGCCGGCCTGCGCCAGCATGGACATGTTCCGCGACTACGCGCACCGCGCCCAGGTGTTCGCCGACAGCGTGCAGGCGCTGGCGCTGGAGGCAGGGCAAAGCCTGGAGGCCTGGACATGAGCATGGCCACACCGAACAAGACAAGCGGCTGGCTGGAGCGCCTGGGCCTGCGCGGGCGCGAGCCGGGCGGCGCGCTGGAGCTGCCGGTGCGCTCGGCCGGGCTGGAGTACCGCTACACCACCTCGCCCAGGCCCGTGACCATCCAAAGCGTCGATCAGACCTTGCTGGGCGTGCTGGCGGGCATTCTGGCCTGGAGCCTGGTGATGGTGTATTCGGCCTCGATCGCGCTGGCCGACAACCCGCGCTTTGGCGGCATCAGCAACGAGTTCTTCCTGATTCGTCACGCCGTCTCCATGATCGTGGCGCTGGTGGCCGCCATCGCGGTGTTTCAGATCCCGATGCAAACCTGGCGCGCCAGCGCCATCTGGCTGCTGCTGGGCACGCTGGCGCTGCTGGCGCTGGTGCTGGTGCCGGGGCTGGGCATTTCCGTCAACGGCGCGCGGCGCTGGCTGCCGCTGGGCGTGATGCGCTTTCAACCCTCGGAGCTGGCCAAGCTGGCCGTGGTGATCTACGCGGCCGACTACATGGTGCGGCGCATGGACGTGCGCGAAGACTTTTTCCGCGCGGTGGCGCCCATTGGCGCGGCCGTGGGGCTGATTGGCTTTTTGCTGCTGGCCGAGCCGGACATGGGCGCCTTCGTGGTCGTGGCGGTGATTGCCGTGGGCATTCTGTTCCTGGGCGGGGTGAACCTGCGCGGCTTCTTGCTGATGCTGCTGGTGCTGGGCCTGGCCTTCATGTTCATCATCTGGACTTCGCCCTGGCGGCGCGACCGCATCTTTGCCTACCTCGACCCCTGGGCCGAGGAGCACCGGCTCGGGCGCGGCTACCAGCTCACGCACTCGCTGATCGCCTTTGGCCGTGGCGAGGGCTGGGGCGTGGGCCTGGGCGGCAGCGTGGAGAAGCTGCACTGGCTGCCCGAGGCGCACACCGACTTCATCCTGGCCGTGATCGGCGAGGAGTTCGGCCTGCTGGGCGTGGCGGTGCTCATTGCCGTGTTCTTCTGGCTCACGCGCCGCATCATGGTCATCGGCCGTCAGGCCGTGGCGCTGGACCGCATTTTTGCCGGCCTGGTGGCGCAGGGCATCGGGCTGTGGATTGGCTTTCAGTCGGTCATCAACATCGGCGTGAACCTGGGCGCGCTGCCCACCAAGGGGCTGACGCTGCCGCTGATGAGCTTTGGCGGCTCGGCCGTGCTGCTGAACCTGGTGGCCATGGCCGTGGTGCTGCGGGTGGATTATGAAAACAGGCTTTTGATGCAGGGCAGAAGACTCGACGCACAAAGCCGGGGGGAGAGGGCAACATGAGTGCAGCGGGTAAAAGAGTACTCATCATGGCCGGCGGCACGGGCGGGCACATCTTCCCGGGCATCGCCGTGGCCCAGGCGCTGCAGGCCAGCGGCTGGCAGGTGGCCTGGCTGGGCGGCACCGGCGGCATGGAGCACCAGTTGGTGCCCGGCTACGGGGTGGAGCTGCACACCGTGGCCTTTGCCGGCGTGCGCGGCAAGGGCGTCAAGCCCTTGCTGCTGCTGCCCTGGCGGCTGGGCTCGGCCTGGCTGCAAGCGCGGCGCCTGATGGCGCAGTTGCAGCCGCAGTTGGTGCTGGGCTTTGGCGGCTACATCAGCGTGCCCGGCGGCCTGGCCGCGCTCAGCCGCCGCATCCCGCTGGTGCTGCACGAGCAAAACGCCGTGCCCGGCCTGGCCAATCGCTTGCTGGCGCACGTGGCGCGCCTGACGTTCACGGCTTTTCCCAAGGCGCTGCGCGGCGCGCAGTGGGTGGGCAACCCCTTGCGCGCCGAGTTCGCCCAGCAGGCCTCGCCGCGCAAGCGCTTTGCCCAGCGCGAAGGGCCGCTGCGCCTGCTGGTGATCGGCGGCAGCCTGGGCGCGCAGGCGCTCAACGACATCGTGCCGCGCGCGCTGGCGCTGATCCCCGCGCCGCAGCGCCCGCAGGTCACGCACCAAAGCGGCGCCAAGCAGCTCGAAGCGCTCAAGGCCAATTACGCCCAGGCGGGCGTCGAGGCCGAGCTGACGCCCTTCATCAAGAACACCGCGCGCGCCTATGCCGAGGCCGACTTGGTGCTGTGCCGCGCCGGCGCCAGCACCGTCACCGAGATCGCCGCCGTGGGCGCGGCGGCCTGCTTCGTGCCCTATCCGCACGCGGTGGACGACCACCAGACGGCCAACGCCAACTATCTGGTGGCCGAGGACGCGGCCTGGCTGGTGCAGCAAAACGCGCTCACGCCCCAGGCCCTGGCCGAGTTCATCCAGCGCCTGACGCGCGATGAATTGCGCGCGCGCGCCGCCAAGGCCCAGGCGCTGGCGAAAATGGATGCGGTCGAGCAGATCGTGCAGGCTTGCGAGGAGCTGGTCGAATGAAGCACGCCGTGCGCCAGATTCACTTCGTGGGCATCGGCGGCGCGGGCATGAGCCCGATCGCCGAGGTGCTGCACAACCAGGGCTACCTGGTCAGCGGCTCCGACCTGCAAGACAGCGCCACCGTGCGCCGCCTGCAGTCGCTGGGCATTCGCACCTTCATTGGCCACGATGCGGCGCAGGTGGCGCAGGCCGACGCCGTGGTCACCTCCACCGCCGTCAAGGCCGACAACCCTGAAGTCGTGGCCGCGCGCCAGCGCGGCATCCCGGTGGTGCCGCGCGCCATGATGCTGGCCGAGCTGATGCGCCAGCGCCAGGGCATTGCCGTGGCCGGCACGCACGGCAAGACCACCACCACCAGCCTGGTCACCAGCATCCTGATCGAGGCCGGGCTGGATCCGACCTTCGTCATCGGCGGGCGGCTGCACAGCGCCGGCGCCAATGCCCGCCTGGGCCAGGGCGATTACATCGTGGTCGAGGCCGATGAGTCCGACGCCTCCTTCCTGTGCCTGACGCCGGTGATGGCCGTCATCACCAACATCGACGCCGACCACATGGAAACCTACGGCCACGACCTGGGCCGCCTGCACCAGGCCTTCGTGGACTTTCTGCACCGCATGCCCTTCTACGGCACGGCCGTGCTGTGCAGCGACAACGAAGGCGTGCGCGCCATCCTGCCCCAGGTCAACTGCGCCGTGACCACCTATGGCCTGGACGAGGGCGCGCAGGTGCGCGGCGTCGATCTGCGCGCCGAGGGCACGCGCATGCACTTCACCGTGCAGCGCGGCCACGGCACGGCCCGCGCCCTGCCGGATTTGCCGGTCTGCCTGAATCTGCCGGGCGAGCACAACGTGCGCAATGCGCTGGCGGCCATTGCCATTGCCACGCAGCTGGGCGCAGGCGATGCGGCCATGCAGCGGGCGCTGGCGCAGTTCCAGGGCGTGGGCCGGCGCTTTCAACAGTACGGCGCGCTGCCCAGCGGGCGCGGCGGCGAGTTCGAGCTGGTGCAGGACTACGGCCACCACCCGGTGGAGGTGGCCGCCACCATTGCCGCAGCGCGCGGCGCCTTCCCGGGGCGGCGCCTGCTGGTGGCCTTTCAGCCGCACCGCTATTCGCGCACGCGCGATTGCTTCGAGGATTTCGTGCAGGCCCTGGGCGCGGCCGATGGCGTGTTCCTCACCGAGGTGTACGCCGCGGGCGAGGCGCCCATCGTCGCCGCCGATGGGCGCTCGCTGGCGCGCGCCATCCGCGTGGCCGGCAAGGTCGAGCCGGTGTTCGTCGAATCGGCGGCGGCGCTGGGCGAGGCCATCGAGGCCACGCTGGCCGATGGCGATGTGGTGGTCTTCATGGGCGCGGGCAGCATTGGCGCGGCCGCCGACGAGTGGGCCCAGCGCTTGCGGGCCAGGGCGGCGGCGCAAGGCATTGAAGTGGAGTCAAAACAATGAACAAGGATTTGGAGCTGAGCGTGGCCGATCTGGGCAAGGTGGCGGTGCTGATGGGCGGCACCTCGGCCGAGCGCGAGGTCTCGCTGATGTCCGGCCAGGGCGTGCTCAAGGCCCTGCGCGCGCATGGCGTGGACGCGCACGCCTTCGATACCGGCAAGCGCCCGCTGTGGGACTTGCGCCAGGAAGGCTTTGCGCGCTGCTTCATCGCGCTGCACGGCCGCGGCGGCGAGGACGGCACCATCCAGGGCCTGCTGGAGCTGCTGGGCATCCCGTATACCGGCCCGGGCGTGACGGCATCGGCCATGGCCATGGACAAGGTGCTGACCAAGCGCCTGTGGCAGGCCGAGGGGCTGGCCACGCCCGGCTGGCGTCTGGCCGATTCGCCCGCTGCCGTGGCCCAGGCGCTTGAAGAGCTGGGCGCGCCCATGATCGTCAAGCCCGCGCGCGAGGGCTCGACCATCGGCCTGACCAAGGTCGTCAGCAACGCGCAGTGCGAGCAGGCCTATGCGCTGGCCGCGCGCTACG
The DNA here is from genome assembly GCF_002285265.1 of Vandammella animalimorsus. Taxonomy (GTDB): domain Bacteria; phylum Pseudomonadota; class Gammaproteobacteria; order Burkholderiales; family Burkholderiaceae_C; genus Lampropedia. The sequence goes on along the minus strand of NZ_NSJB01000003.1, from coordinate 263,854 downwards.
ACGCGCAGGTGCTGTGCGAGCAGTTCATCGAGGGCGAGGAAACCACCTGCGCCGTGCTGCAGCTGCCCGGGCAGAAGGCGCGCGCGCTGCCGGTGATCCGCATCGTCGCGCCCGGCGGCAACTACGACTACGAGAACAAGTATTTCGGCGAGGCCACGCAGTACTACTGCCCCAGCGGCCTGCCTGCGCAGCTGGAAGAGCAGATCCAGCGCATGAGCCTGCAGGCCTACCAGTCGCTGGGCTGCCGCGGCTGGTCGCGCGTGGACGTGATGATCCGCGAGAGCGATGGCAAGCCCTTTTTGCTGGAGATCAACACCTCGCCTGGCATGACTGGTCACTCGTTGGTGCCGATGGCCGCACGCGCTGCAGGCATCAGCTATGAGGACTTGTGCCTGCAAATCCTGCTGGCGGCGCGCTGCGATGGCGCAGCGCCCCGCCAGCAGCTGGACGAAAGGACTGCCACGGTATGAGCGCCACCCAGCTGCCACCAGTGGACGTGCGCCTGATGAACGCCACGGCTTCGTTGGTGTTCCTGGGCGTGTTCGCCTTGGCCTGCGCGGCGCTGGTGGCCTGGCTGCTGCGCAACCCCGCCTTTGCCATTGCGCAGGTGGTGGTGCACGGCAACCCGCAGCACAGCAGCGCCGTGAGCCTGCGCGCCAATGTGCTGCCGCAGCTGCAGGGAAATCTGTTCACGCTGAACCTGGCGCTGGCCAAGCAGGCCTTCGAGCAAATGCCCTGGGTGCGGCAGGCCGAGCTGCGCCGGGGCTTTCCGAACACGCTGGAGGTGGTGCTGCAAGAGCACCAGCCCGTGGCGATGTGGGACGGCTCGGACGCCCAGGCCATGCTCAACAGTTTTGGCGAAGTGTTTGAGGCCAACCGTGGCGAGGTCGAGCACGAGAACCTGCCGCGTCTGGCTGGCCCGGATGGGCAGTCGCAGCAGGTGCTGGCGATGTATCGCTATCTGGCGCAGCTGTTGCAACAGCGCCAGCCGACTACGCAGACCGCACAGGCTGTGGCGTTGTACCTGACGCCGCGCGGCAACTGGCAGCTGTTTCTGGATAACGGCGCGCAGCTGGAGCTGGGCGCTGGCGAGCAGGCCCAGGTCGGCGCCCGGCTGCTGGATTTCATCGACACCTTGCCGCAGGCCCTGGGACCGCTGGGCGTCAAGCCTGGCGCGCTGGAGTATGCCGATCTGCGGCACAGCAACGGCTATGCCATCCGCCTGCGCGGCGTGGCCACACAGCCCGAGACGCGTGCGCAGGGCAAGTGAGGGGGCCGGGGCATGGGCAATGGATCAACCGACACGAAATGGACACTGGCCGCAAAGGCCTGATGAAAATGGCTAAGGAATACAGAGACGTCATCGTGGGGCTGGACATCGGCACGGCCAAGGTCATGGCGGTGGTGGCCGAGGTGCAGGAGGGCGGCCAGCTGCGCTTGGCCGGGTTTGGCGCTGCGCCCAGCAATGGGCTCAAGCGCGGCGTGGTGGTCAACATCGAGGCGACGGTGCAAAGCATCGAGCAGGCGCTGCGCGAGGCCGAGATGATGGCCGACTGCAAGATCCAGCGCGTCTACACCGGCATCACCGGCAGCCACGTGCGCGGCTTCAACTCCAGCGGCATGGTGGCCATCAAGGACAAGGAGGTCTCGCAGGCCGACATCAGCCGTGTGCTGGAAACCGCCAAGGCGGTGCACATCCCTTCCGACCAGCGCCTGCTGCTGGTGGCCTCGCAGGAGTTCGTCATCGACGGCCAGGAGGTCAAGGAGCCCATCGGCATGAGCGGCCTGCGCCTGGAGGCCAAGGTGCACATCGTCACCGGCGCGCAAAGCGCGGCCGAAAACATCATCAAGTGCGTGCGCCGCTGCGGGCTGGAAGTTGACCAGCTGGCGCTCAATCCGCTGGCTTCCAGCCTGTCGGTGCTCACCGACGACGAGCGCGAGCTGGGCGTGGTGCTGGTGGACATCGGCGCGGGCACCACGGATGTGTCGATCTTCTCGGGCGGCTCGATTCGCCACACCGCCGTGATCCCGATCGCGGGCGATCTGATCACCAGCGACATCGCCATGGCGCTGCGCACCCCCACCAAGGACGCCGAGGACATCAAGGTCGAAAACGGCTGCGCCAAGGCCATGCTGGCCGATCCGGATTCGCAGGTCGAAGTGCCTGGCTTGGGCGACCGCGGCCCGCGGCTGATCAACAAGCAGGCGCTGGCCGGCGTGATTGAGCCGCGCGTGGAGGAGATCTTCTCGATCGTGCAGCAGGTGATCCGCGAGTCCGGCTACGAGGAGCTGCTGTCCTCGGGCGTGGTGCTCACCGGCGGCTCCTCGGTCATGCCCGGCATGGTCGAGCTTGGCGAGGACATCTTCCTCAAGCCCGTGCGCCGGGGCGTGCCCAACTACGACGGCCCACTGGCCGACATGATTGCCCAGCCGCGCGCGGCCACCGTCATGGGCTTGCTCGAAGACGCGCGCATCGAGCGCACGCGCGGCTACAAGGTCGCCACCAAGAGCGGGCCGGTCAAGAACCTGCTGGCGCGCATTCGTGACTTCATCGCGGGGAATTTCTGACATGGCGCCACCCATTCCCATCCCCCGCAAGCTGTTGCGCTGGTTCCTGCGCAAGCGCGGCCGCCGGCGCTGGCGGCTGCCTACAGATTGCAACCGCTGGCGCGGCGATGCCGTTTTCAGGCATCGCCACGGCCCCATTCATTTTTGTTTTGGTTTTGATTTCACCCCATCCCCCAACCCGCAAGGAGAAACACTATGAGCATCGAAATGATCGACAACGAATCGTTCACCCAAGGCACACGCATCAAGGTACTGGGCGTGGGCGGCGGTGGCGGCAACGCCGTGCAGCACATGATCGAGAACAACGTGCAGGGGGTGGAATTCATCTGCGCCAACACCGATGCACAGGCGCTCTCGCGCAGCTCGGCCGCGCGCATCATCCAGCTGGGCACCAACGGCCTGGGCGCGGGCAGCAAGCCCGAGCAGGGGCGGGAGGCTGCGGTGCTGGCGGAGTCGGAAATCCGCCGCGCCATCGAGGGGGCCAACATGCTCTTCATCACCGCAGGCATGGGCGGCGGCACGGGCACGGGGGCAGCGCCAGTGATCGCGCGCGTGGCCAAGGAGATGGGCATTCTCACCGTCGGCGTGGTCACCAAACCTTTCGACTGGGAAGGCCCGCGTCGCATGAAGAATGCCGATGCCGGCCTGGACGAGCTCGAGCGCAATGTGGACTCGCTGATCGTGGTGCTCAATGAAAAGCTGTTGACCGTCTATGGCGACGACATCACGCAGGATGAGGCCTTTGGCTTTGCCAACGACGTGCTGCGCAACGCCGTGGGCGGCATCGCCGAGATCATCAACGAGCACGGCCACGTCAACGTGGACTTTGCCGACGTCAAGACCGTGATGAGCGAGCCGGGCAAGGCCATGATGGGCACTGCCAGCGCCTCCGGTCCGGACCGCGCGCGCATCGCCGCCGAGCAGGCCATTGCCTGCCCGCTGCTCGAAGGCATCGACCTCTCGGGCGCCAAGGGCATTCTGGTGCTGGTCACGGCCGCGCGCGGCAGCCTCAAGCTGTCCGAGTCCAAGCTGGCCATGAGCACCGTCAACGCCTATGCCAGCGACGATGCCCACGTCATCTACGGCGCAGCCTACGACGACAGCCTGGGTGACGAGCTGCGCGTGACCGTCGTGGCCACCGGCCTGGTCAACCACCAGCAGCGCCGTCAGAACCTGACCATGGTGCAAAGCACGCTGCGCACCGGCACGGACAACCTGCCGCTGCAAGGCATGCAAGGCATGGTGCGCGGCGGCGGCCTGGCCGGCGGCGCGGCCGTGCCCATGCGCAGCAGCCAGCTCAACAACCTGGCCGTGCCCACGGCTTGGCGCACCTCACGCGGCAGCGATGCCAGCGCCGCCGCCGCGCGCGTGGATGCCATGTCCTCCAGCGGCATGGACGACGTGGAAATCCCCGCCTTCCTGCGCAAACAGGCCGACTAAAGCCCGTGCTTGGTTTGTGAAGGAGTGCCGTCCCCGGCAGCAGCCGGGGACGGCCCTGGCAGGCCCACAGCGGCCAATACCGTTTTTCAATAGAATGCGCGCCCATGCTAGCCCAGAGAACCATCCAGACCCTGATCCGAGCCGTGGGCGTTGGACTACACAGCGGCCAACGGGTCGAGCTGACTCTGCGCCCCGCGCCAGTGGGCACGGGCATCGTCTTCACACGCATCGACCTGCCCGAGCCTGAGCCCGTGCCGGTTTCGGCCCAGGCCGTGTTCGACACGCGCCTGGCCTCCACCATTGGCCGGGAGGGTGCGCGCATCAGCACAATCGAACACATCATGTCCGCCTGCGCAGGGCTGGGCATCGATAACCTCTACATCGACCTTACGGCCGAGGAAGTGCCCATCCTCGATGGCTCTGCCGCTGGCTTTGTGTACCTGTTGCGCAAGGCGGGCATCGCCTTGCAGGGCGCACCCAAGCAATTCGTGCGCGTGCGCAAACCCGTCGAAGTGCGCACCGAGTCACTGGGCGAGCGCAAATGGGCCCGGCTGGAGCCCTACCACGGCTACCGCCTGAGCTTCGAGATCGACTTCAGCCACCCGGCCGTGGACTCCACCGGCCAATGCGTGAGCTTCGACATGGGCCAGGGCAACTACGCCCGCGACATCGCCCGCGCGCGCACCTTCGGCTTTACGCGCGATGTGGAAATGCTGCGCGCCAACGGCCTGGCGCTGGGCGGCGGCTACGACAACGCCATCGTCATGGACGACTACAAAGTCCTGAACCAGGACGGCCTGCGTTACGACGACGAATTCGCGCGCCACAAGATCCTGGACGCCATCGGCGACCTCTACATCCTGGGCAAGCCCCTGTTGGCTTCCTACAGCGCCTACCGCTCCGGCCACGCCATGAACAACCAGCTGCTGCACGCACTGCTGGCCGACGAGCAGGCCTGGGAGTTGGTGAGCTTCGGCGACGAAAAGCAAGCCCCGCAGGGCTTCGCGCTGTCCAGCCTGGCTTGGTAGCCCAGGCGCTCATTCCTTTTCGATCCTTTTGCTCCCCCGCGCGACAGGCAAGCGGGGCGGGTTTCGCTCGCCTGAATTTTTGCGCTGCCTGGCCCGGCAAGCGCTGCGCACATCCGACAAGTGATGCTTGCAGCTTTTTGTTACGTAACAGTCCTTGATGGATTGTGAACTGCTGCATTCCTGCCGTAGCTGATATTCGGCTTTCATAGAATTTTCAGCCACTACCGCTTCCCGTGTGGTGTCCGGGTGGGTTTTGCCCGAGCTCTCAGGCAAGGCCATGGGCCGCACGCATATTGCAATAACAAGGAGTGAAGGAAATGCAGAGAAGAGTGAGTCAAGTCAAGCGACGGCGCCTGCCCGCCAGGGCCAAGGGATGGCTGCTGGGGGCAGCCAGCTTGGCAGTGGCCTGCGCGGTGCAGGCAGGCGGAGCCAACACTCAGAGGGAGCTCAATCCCACTGGCGGTCAGCAGCCCCAGGGCGCTGACGGGCTGCGTTGGATGATTGGCAGCAACAGCCAGATTCAGGTCTGGCTCAATGGTGAGGGGCAGGTTTACTTGCCCGGCAATACGCCCACTAATGGACGCCTCTTTAATAGCGTCTTCTTGCGCGTGGATCGGGGTAGCGATGCGCAAACGCGCGTCTATCACAACTCCAATACCAATACCGATGTGGGCTACCAGTTCACGCAAGTGTCGCAAAGCGCGGTCTCTGGCGCTGGCACCAGCGCCTCGCCCTGGGCTGTGACCTCGGTGCTCAAGCCAGCGGAGGCGGCCGATGCCGGCATCACGCTGACGGTCCGTGACGAATACGTGGCCCCCGAGCTGTGGATCAAGCGCCGTCTGTCGCTCTCGGGCCTGCCCGCCAGCGGCGCCAGCGTCAAGCTCTACCAGAATATCGACACCTATTTGCTTGGATATGATGTCGGGCCAGGGATCGTGCGCACGGCCGCCTGGAACACTACGGGCGTGCCCGATCTGGTCGGGGTGACGCGAGATGCCCAGTTCGAGGCTCTATGGCATACGCCAAGCTCGAACACGCCGCTGTGGGATCGCTATTTCTCTGGCTATTATGCAAATGCGGGCTACCAGATCTGCTCGGGCACCAGCGTCAGCGCTCCTTGCAAGACCGGTACAGGCGATTTGAGTAACGAGGTTGATACCGGCGCAGCCACCGACAACGGCATTGCCGTGCAGTGGAACGTGCCGGCGGGCGCGCCCCAATTTGAGGTCGAATACATGATCAGCTTCGCGCAAAGCGCGGTGGATCTGACCAAGGCCTTTGCACCCGCAGTCATCAATGCCGGTCAGGTCTCGAAGCTGACCTTCAACATCAACAACCGCACCACCTCAGACGTCAGCGGCATTGGCTTTACCGACAACCTGCCCGCTGGCGTGAAGGTGGCGGCCACGCCCAATGTGCAGACCAACTGCCCGGCCGGCGGCGCCATGGGGGCCTTGCCAGCGGGCATGACGGTCAATGCCGCGGCCGGGGCGGGCAGCATCGTGGTCGGCGGCGCCAGCGTGGCCGCTGCGGCCTCCGCCGGTGCGGAGAGCACCTGCCAAGTGGCCGTGGACGTGACCTCGGACGTGCCCGGCAGCCACACCAATGGCACGGCCAATATCACGAATCTGAGCAACGTGGCCAATTTCGTTGGCAGTCAGGTGCTGCGCGTCAATGGGGCGGCAGCGGCCATTGATGCCGTGGACGATGCGGGCGCGGCCACGGTGGCAGGCGGCGTGGCCGTGGCCAATGTGCTGGCCAACGACACTGTCAATGGCGCTCCGGCCAGCCTGGGCGCGGTAACGCTCAGCCAGGTGAGCAGCTCCAATCCTGGGGTGACGCTCGATGCCGCCACAGGCGCAGTCCAGGCGGCAGCTGGCCTGCCAGTGGGCGCGCATACGCTGCAATACCGCATCTGCGCCACGGGCGGCGCTCCGTGTGACACGGCAACGGTGACCGTGACCATCGGCAGCGCTGGGCCAACCAACATCGTCGCCCAGCCCGATCAGGTGCGCGTGTTCGAAGGGGCAACGGGTGTGGTATTGGCCAGCGTGCTGGGCAATGACACGCTGGGCGGTAACCCTGTGCAGCTGGCGCAGGTGGTGCTGACGCAGCGTTCCAGCAGCCACCCCGACCTGAGCCTGGATCCGGCCACAGGCAGTGTCCGCATGGCATCGCCCCTGGGCGTTGGCAGCTACACCTTGGTCTATCGCGTGTGTCATGCCCTGGCGCCGAACTGTGCCGAGGCGACGGTGACGGTGGTGGTGGCCTCGCTCATTGTTGGGCCCTCGACGACGCCGGTGCCGGTCAATGCGCCGCTGGGGCTGCTGCTGCTGGCCAGCGCTCTGGCCTTTCTGGGGGTGCGGCGCATGCGCTAACGCGCCGTAGGGCCTGTGCCTGCTGCCAGAGGAGGCCGGCACAATCGCAGCTTGAACCGCCTATGGGAGGTATGGCCCGTAGGCGGCTTTTTTCATGGAGTCCGCCGCTTTGCCCATGCTGGCAACCTGCACTGCTTTTCCGCCCATCCCAAAATCATTTGTTGCTCGCTGGCTCCGAGGTTTTACACAGGGCCTGAGAGTTTGCAGAGGTTTCATAAGGTTACGGCTACACTATCCGCCATTTCGGCTCTGCTACGGTTGACGGTGCCGAATCCAGTTGCATTTGCAAGGGAGCTTTTTAATCATGTGGATTGGAGTCAGAAAGCGTTTCAGCGCTTCTTTCCGCTGTCACAGAAAGCAGTTGGCGGCGCTGTCGCTGCTGGTGCTGGGCAGCGCGTGGTCAAGCCAGGCTTTGGCCGGGCTGAGCGTTGCTGTTGCCAAGGTGCACGATGGCACCGGCAGCTGTGCATTGGATGCGGATGTCAACAACGGCGTGCTGTGTACCAATGACGAGGCGCGCTACAAGGTGGATTACCAGATTTCGCCGCCGCCTGGGGCGCAGGACAACGTCCGCATCACGGTGAGCCTGCCTGCCACGGAGCCGTTCCGCTTTGCCCCCACCAGCGGCGGCTTGGCCGCCTGCCGCAATGCCACCAGTGCCCTCAGCGCCGATGGCCGCACGGTGGACTGCCTGCTGGCCGGCAGCGGCGCCAATCCGCCCAATGGCCCTATTGCCAACCAGTCCGGCACGCTGTTCTTTGATGTCACCACCAACAGCCAGGCCCAGAACGGCAGCGTGCTGAGCAGCGTCGCCGGTAAGATCGTGTCCGATCAGGATGCCGCTGGCGCCAGCGGTACCGCGCCTGGCGTGACCGTGGTGGCCAAGCCGCAGATCGATTTGGTCAAGCGCTTCATCGACAGGCTCGGGGCCATGGACAAGCCCGCTGGTTGCAACTCCCCCGCCACCGGCAAGGGGGTGGCGCTGATCTACACCGTGGCCTTGAACATCCCGGAAACCAAAGGCCATGAATCGCTGAGACAGGGCTGGAGCTACACCGACGATCTCAGCGGCCTGGGGCCGGACGCCTGTGTATACGAGGTGAAAAGCTACCGCGAGCGCAACGGCAACACCTTCCCCGCTGGCGGCGTGCCGGGCACCACGCCGGTGGATGCTGGCACTGGCTCCTATGCCTATAGCCAGACTGGCAACACGGTCACCGTCACCGCCTCCACCACCAATCCGCCGCTGACTTCGGGCGAGATCACGGCACCCTGGGCGGCTGCGACCAATGCCACGGCGCTGCACTACATCCGCGTCTGGGTCCCCAAGGACACGGTGACCGACAACGGCAACAGGTGCCAGTATTCGCCGAAGAACGAGATCGCGGAGTTCACCGCCCCGGGCCTGTCGGGCGTACCCAACGGCAGTGATGAGCCCGCCAACAACGTGGTGGTGACCAACAACATCAACGTTTGTTCGGGCGCCTTCGAGAAGCTGTTCTACGCCACGAGCAAGGGCCGCTCCGCGCCGCTGATCCACGCGCCCTCCAACCGCATGAGCAATGACATGATCGGGCCGGGCGATTTCATCGATTCCTACCTGCTCTGGAGCAACACCGGGCTCAGTGCCGTCCAGGTTTCGCTGTGCGACCACTGGGACAACCGCAAACTGCGGCTCGACCTGTTCGACCCCTCCGTACACGGGATCTGGGTGCCGCCGCCGAGCAATCCTGCCGTAGGCGCCAACAGCCCCTACCGCTGGAAAAAGCTCCCCACCATCAGCAGCAACACTGATTACAGCCCCGGCTACGCCCACTTCTACAGGGACTCGGGCGCCGCGGGTGGCGTCAGCTCGGCCAGTGTGCAGCCTGAGGATGAAGAAGTCCAGTTCGGCTTCTCCGCCTTTGGCAACGGCGACGAAACGATGCTGCGCGATGCGAGCTGCAACGATGGCGACTCCACGCTGAGCGCCGTCGCCGCCGCTGCCGGCGTGGCGACCACCGGCATTCTGCCTTCCGGCTGGATCACCCAGAGCGCGCTGGAGGCCAACCCGGCGCTGGTGCCGTTCATCAACTCGGCCCGCCTGCTCAATGCCAACGTTCCCGCAGGCGGTCGCGTCCAGATGTTCGTGCACCTGAACACGCTGCCCGCGAACCCGGATGATGGCGCTACCTGGCCCGATGGCAGCATCATCCCCAACTACGGCTTGCAGCAAAGCTCGGTCGCATCCGGCTTCGAGCCCGGCACCCTCAACTGGATGCATTCCAGCCGTGCCTTCATGGGCAATGACCCGAATGCCACGCTGCTGTCTTCGCACAATGCCGCTTGCGATCCCGCCAGCGCCACCGACCCGGCCCGCTATTGCGACGATAGCTACAGCGACCGCCTGCGCCTGTCCACGCAGTCCGTCAGCATCCGCAAAGGCATTGAGGGCGTTGACCCCGCTGGCGGCCCGGCGGCCGACAACCCGGTCGTGCCCAAGACCAAGGGCCAGATCGTGACCTACCAACTGTGGCCGCGCCTGGTGTCGAACCAGCCGAATGTGACCATCCCGAACGACCTGATCCTGACCGACACCATCCCGGCGGGCATGCGCTTTGTCAGCGGCTCGCTCAAATGGGGCGGCGCGCCTGTGCCGGCGGGCAATTTCCATCTGGACGACCAGTCGGCCACCTTCGCTGCCTCCACCCTCCAGATCCGCCTGCCGAACGTGAACGCCAGCAACCCGGCGGCAGACATCGCCGTGATCGAGTTCCAGGCGGAAATCATGCTCGATGCGCCGGGCAACATCCCCAATGCCTCGCTGATCAACCAGGTTGAGATCCGTGGCTGCGCCCCCGGAGCCAGCGTCGCGGGCGGCGCACTGAGCTGCGCCAACCAGACCGCGGCCCAGCGCCTGGCCGAGCGGCAAGCCACGCGCACCGTGCGCCTGGGCGCCATCGACGGCCTGGTGGTGCAAAAGTCGGTGATTGGCGACGCCCTCAAGCAAATCGGCTCGGGCTTCACCATGGAGCTGCGCTACCAGAACGTGGGCAACGAAACGGTGCATGAGCACCGCCTGATCGACGTGCTGCCCTACAACGGCGAGCCGCCGCGCGGCGGCACCCGCTTCAGCGGCACTCGCCCCATCGCCCAGGTGCGCGCGCCTGCGGCGACGGGCTACGCGGTCTATTACACGAGCGACGAGCCGGGCACCATCAACCGCAACCCCAAGTGCCCCAGCAACATCACCGCCGTCACTGGCAATTGGCCCGCGTACGCGCCAGGCGTGCCCGCGGCGGCAGCCGGCTGCGCCCACAACAGCGGCAGCACCAACTGGGTGCTGGCAACCCAGGCCGGCGCGAACTGGACGGTGCCAGCGGATGCCACCGCGCTCTTGATGAAAGACACCGAGCACTTTGCCTCGGGCGCAGCCAGCAGGGCCTTCCAGCTCGACTTCAATACGCCCGGCTCGCGCCATGACGACGTGTATGCCAACAACTTCAGCGGCGCCCACGGCAGCCTGGGCACGGCGGTGCAGGAGGGCACGGGCGCGCGCTTTGACGTGACCTCCAACAACGTGCAGGTGAAGGTGTTTGCATCGAGCATCCAGGGCACGGTCTTCGCCGACCCGGATGGCAATGGCGCCAGCGCCGGCTTTGACCCGGCTGGCGGCGACACCGGCCTGGGCGGCCAGACCGTGACCTTGCAGCGCGCTGGCATGGCCGACCGCAGCGCAGTGACGGCCACGGCCGACATTGCCGCTGGCAAGTTCTACAACCCGGCCGATGGCAGCGCCTCCGACACTGCCGGCCCCGGCCTGTGCCCGGTGCCGGCCGCCGGCCTGGCCGTGGGGCAGTACCTGTTCTGCGACCTGGAAGCGGGTCAATACACGCTGCTCGAAACCCAGCCTGCAGGCTATGAAACCACCGGCAACAAGGCCGGCACGGCGGGCGGCGCGGTCGCTGGCGACACCATCAGCGCCATTGATTTGCCGGCCAACGATGGCAACAACCCCAACGCCAATGCCACCGGCTATGACTTCGGCGAGCGTGCGCTCACCTCGGTCACGGGCCGCGTCTATGTCGAAGGCAATGGCAACACCAGCGACGATGGCGATGCCACCGACCCAGGTCTTGGCGGCGTGACCGTCACCTTGGTCTACACGCCCCCGGGCGGCGGCGCTCCCGTGACGCTGAGCGCCACGACCGCAACGGACGGCAGCTATGCCTTCAGCGGCCTGCCGGTGGGCGCCACCAATGTGACCATCACCGAGAGTCAGCCCCCGGGCTTCGCGAATGCCTACAACACTGCAGGCACGAACGGGGCCGTTGATGGCGGTGGCGGCGCGCCCGGCACGACCGACAACAGCGTGATCACCATTGCCACGCTGTTGGCCGGCGGCTCGCAAGGCAACAACTTTGCCGAGCAGGCGCTCACCTCGGTCACGGGCCGCGTCTATGTCGAAGGCAATGGCAACACCAGCGACGATGGCAACGCCACTGACCCTGGCATTGGCGGCGTCACCGTCACCCTGCGCTACACGCCTCCCGGCGGCGGCGCCCAGGTGACGCTGACCGAGACGACCACGGCCAACGGCAGCTACGTGTTCAACGGCCTGCCCGTGGGCGCGACCGACGTGAGCATCACGGAGAGCCAGCCCTCGGGCTACGAGAATGTCTACAACACCCCGGGCTCCAACGGCGCGGTCAATGGCGGCGACAACGCTGGCACCGCCACCGACAGCGTGATCACCATTGCGACGCTGGCGGCAGGCGGCTCGCAGAACAACAACTTTGCCGAGCAGCGCCAGACCACTTTGGTCTCTGGTCGTGTCTATGTCGAAAGCAATGGCAACATCAGCGACGATGGCAATGCCACCGATCCGGGCATTGGCGGCGTCACCGTCACCTTGGTCTACACGCCCCCCGGCGGCGGCGCGCCCGTGACGCTGAACACCACGACCGCAGCGGACGGCAGCTACACGTTTGGCAATCTGCCGGTGGGCGCGACCAATGTGACCATCACCGAGACCCAGCCCGCCAATTACCTGAACGTCTACAACACCCCAGGCACCAACGGTGCGGTCAACGGCGGAGACAACCCCGGCACCGCCACCAACAGCGTGATCACCATTGCGACCCTGACGGCAGGCGGCTCGACGGGCAACAACTTTGCCGAGCAGCACCAGAGCACCTCGGTCTCGGGCCGCGTCTATCGCGAAGGCAATGGCAACACAGCCGACGATGGCAACGCCACCGACCCTGGCATCAACGGCGTGACGGTCACGCTGCGCTACACGCCTCCGGGCGGTGGTGCGCCCGTTGAGGTCAGCGTCACGACCGGGCCGGATGGCAGCTACAGCTTCAACGACCTGCCGGTCGGCGCAACGGATGTGACCATCACCGAGAGCCAGCCCACGGGCTACGAAAACGCCTACAACACCCCAGGCACGAACGGGGCCGTTGATGGCGGTGGCGGCGCGCCTGGCACGACCGACAACAGCGTGATCACCATTGCGACCCTGACGGCAGGCGGCTCGACGGGCAACAACTTTGCCGAGCGGGGCGCGGTAAGCGATATGACCTCGGCCATTGCCTGCACGGTTTCTGGCACATCGGCAACGTGTGAACTGACCTGTACCAACAACGGGCCATCTGCGGCGCTGAATGCGACTTGTGGCTTCACTTCGGCGCTGCCCTCGGGCGTGACCGTGAGCTGCACACCCAACTCGCCGCAGGCCACGCTGGCCGTGGGGGAGAGCATTGTGTGCAAAACCAGCCCATTCCCGGTTCCATCCAGCCCGCTGGACGTGCATGGCGGCACTGGCGCTGACAACGACAGCAAGGGCGGCACCGATCCGGCCGCGGGCAACAATCCCTCGCGCACCACACTTGGGGCGCCAGCGCCCTCGACAGTGCCGGTGCCGACCCTGGGCCTGGGTGGCGTGCTGCTGCTGGCTCTGGCCTTGATGGTTGCAGCCGGCCTGCGCCGCCGCGTAGCCTGATGGGCTGAGCGCCATTGAAAACCAGGCGGCCCGTATGGGTCGCCTGGTTTTTTTGCGCGCATGAACACCTGCTCAAGATTCTCGGCGCGAGTGGGCAGTCAATCGGATTGGAATGTTTTATGACTTGCGGGCCACCTCATCTTGGGGCAGAGCCATTCGTAACGACTTTGGCGACAGGTGCGTAGTCCATCAAATGCCCACAGCCCCAAGTCAGCGATCCAGGATGCGCACCACCGCAATGAGCCCGTTGGGCAGATCAATGCAGCCGCCTGTGACGGCCCAAGCCCATAGGTGGTTTTTCACTGGGCTGCATCGTGTTGTTGCGGCGCGCCTTGCCAGTGCAGCAGATCCTGCAAATGCTCTTGCAGTGCGCCTGTGGCGCTGGCGGCGTTGAGGTGGTCGAAATACAGGTACCAGCCGCTGGCTTCAATGCCGGCCAGCAGGGCGTCGCGGGCTTGGGCGTTGTCAAAGCGCCAAATGCCCAGGAAGCGGTGCGCGCTGGCGTGCGGGGTATTCTTGGCGGTGGGCGCCAGGCTCAACAGCTCGATGCCTGCGCCAGCCAGGCCCTGCATGCCCTGATTGATCTGGTTCATGAATGCTTGCCTTTGTTCTGCAGGCAGGGCCAGCCATGTGGCGTTGGGGGTGTAAAGCTCGACGAGGTATTGCTGGGTCATGGGTCTTGTCCTCCAAAAAATCCAAACAGTTAGGGCCTGTTCACGCTATGCAAAGCAGGCGCTATGGGGCTTGTGCGGGCAGGCTGCGCTGGGCGCGCTGGCAGATGCGGGCCGTGGCCGGGCCTGGCGATTGCTGCAGCCATTGCTGGCACAGGGCGCGCACCCAGTCGGGCTGGTCCTTGGCCGCATCGTTGAGCCAGTTGGCCACCGAGTCCTGCACGTAGCGCGAGCCATCGGCGCGCAGCGGCTGCAGGATGGGCAGGGCGCGTTGCGGCGCTTGTTTGAGGGCGGCGATGTGTGCGCACCAGACGCCGCGCGGGCGCAGGGCTTCGCTGGCGAAGCGGCGCAGGTTTTCGCTGGGCTGTTGCGTCCAGTGCGCCAGTGCGGCGATGGCTGTATCCAGTTCGGCGGTCAGCCGAGGCCGCACGGCCAGCCAAGCCCACTCGCGCACGGCAAAGTGCGGGTCATCGGCCAGTGGGGCGATGGCGGTCAGCCGCTGCGGCAATGGCAGGCCGGGCTGGGCGCCGATCATGAAGCAGGCCCAGCCGCGTACGGTATCGCTGGGGTGCTGCTGGCAGCGTGCAATGCCATCTGGGCCCAGCGCGGCCAGCAGCGAGCTGGCCACCGCCTGCATGCGCTTGAGGACGCCCAACTGGCAGGCGGCGTCGATCTGGGCCAGGGCGGCTGCACTCAGCTCTGGCAAGGCGCTGCGGGCCAGCAGGCGCTGGTCCAGGGCCAGGGCTTCGGTCAGCGTGGCGCTGGCGGCTTCGCCGCGCGAGAGCGCCTGCAGCAACTCGGGCAGGATGTCGGCGGCGCGGGTGGCGCCCTTGCGCGCCGGGGCCTGGGTCATGGGGCGGCCTCCTGCATGGCGGCGGCGATTTTGCCCAGCAGGCGCTGGAGCTGCCCGCGCTCGGCGCTGTTGAGCGGGGCCAGCAGCTGGGCGATCCATTGGCTGTGCTGTGCGATCACCTTGCGGGCCGTGCGCCGCCCTTGGGCTGTGAGCACGATGCGCAGTGCGCGGCGGTCGTGGGCGTCGGGCTGGCGTTCGATCAGGCCCTCGCGCTGCAGCCCGTCGAGCAGGCCGGTGACGGTGGCGCGGCTGATGCCGGCCTGCTCGGCCAGGGCATTGGGCGCCAGCGCTGCGCCCTCTGCAGCGTCGAGCAGGAACAGCAGCACGAAGCGCCCTTCGGACAGGCCGTGCGGCGCCAACCGGGCGGCGCAGTCGCGGTCGATGGCGCTGCTCAGTGAGAGTAGCTCGAAGCACAGGCGCATGCTCTGCGCATCGGCCAGATCGCGCTGCTGGGCCTGGCCGAGCAGGGCCTGGTATTTTTTCTCAAGGCTAATCATGCGGCGTATTGTATGCCGGCTAATTATATGGGGTGTAATTTTTTGAGCGGGGCCGATGGATGCGCGGGGTGCCAGGCCAGAGGCCGGGCCTTTGCAAGGGCGTCATGCCAAGGCGCTTGCCCGGGCGCTTTGTTCGGATACTTTGTTTGGGCACTTTGCCGGGGTGCTTTGCCTGAGTGCGGCATCAAGAAAATGGGCAGCCCGTGGGCTGCCCATGCGTGTTGCGCCGCGCGGCGGCTTGCCGTGGCTCAAGCGCCGAGGTAGGCCTTGCGGATGTCCGGGTTGCCCAGCAGGTTGGCGCCGCTGTCTTCGAGCACGACCTTGCCGGTCTCCAGCACGTAGCCGCGGTCGGCGATCTGCAGGGCCTTGTTGGCGTTTTGCTCGACGAGAAACACGGTCACGCCCTCGGCGCGGATGGTCTGGATGATCTCGAAGATCTGCGCAATGATCAGCGGCGCCAGGCCGAGCGTGGGCTCGTCCAGCAGCAGCAGGCGCGGCTTGCTCATCAGCGCGCGGCCGATGGCCAGCATTTGCTGCTCGCCGCCGGACATGGTGCCCGCGCGCTGGTGGGCGCGCTCTTTCAGGCGCGGGAACAGCGCGAAGGCGTGCTCGATGCCGGCCTCGATGGCGTCGTTGTCCTGAAAGAAGCCGCCCATCTTGAGGTTTTCCACCACGGTCAGGTCGGGGAACACGCGCCGCCCTTCGGGCGAGATGGCGATGCCGCCCTGCATGATTTTGTGCGTGGGCAGGCGGGTGATGTCCTGGCCTTCGAACAGCACGCGGCCGCTGGTGGCGCGCGGGTTGCCGCAGATGGTCATGAGCATGGTGGTCTTGCCCGCGCCGTTGCTGCCGATCAGGGTGACGATCTCGCCCTGGTTGACGTGGATGCAGACGCCATCGAGCGCCTGGATGGCGCCGTAGTGGGTGTGGATGTCCTCCAGCTGCAGCATGGGTTTGAGCGGTGCGGCGCTGTACGTGGCGTGGGCGGTGACGGTCATGGTTTCTTCGACGATCAGGCTCATCATTCTTCTCCCAGGTAGGCCTTGATGACGCGCGGATCGTTGCGCACGGCGTCAGGGGTGTCGGTGATGATGGGCTTGCCGTGCTCCATGACCAGGATGCGCTCGGAGACGTTCATCACCAGGCTCATGTCGTGCTCGATCAGCAGCACGGCGACGTTGAAGTCCTCGCGCAGCTGGGCGATGAGGTGCTGCAGCTCGACCTTCTCCTGCGGGTTCAGGCCCGCGGCCGGTTCGTCGAGCATCAGCAGCCTCGGCTTGGTGATCATGCAGCGGGCGATTTCCAGGCGGCGCTGGTGGCCGTAGGCCAGATTGCCTGCCTCGCGGTTGGCGTACTGGCGGATGCCCATGAAGTCCAGCCACCAGACGGCGCGCTCGAGCGCGTCCTGCTCGGCCTTGCGGTACGAGGGCAGCTTCAGCAGGCCCTTGAGCATGTTGCTCTCGACCTGGGTGTGCTGCGCCACCAGCAGGTTTTCCAGCGCGGTCAGCTCCTTGAACAGGCGCACGTTCTGGAAGGTGCGCACCAGGCCGTGGCGCGCGACCTTGTGGCTGGGCAGGCCGGCAATGTTCTGCCCGGCCATGTGGATTTGCCCGCTGGTGGGGCGGTAGAAGCCGCCGACGCAGTTGAACACCGTGGTCTTGCCCGCGCCGTTGGGGCCGATGATGGCGAAGATCTCGGTGGGGGCAACGTCGAAGCAGACGCTGTCCACGGCCAGCAGGCCGCCAAAGCGCATGCTCAGCTCGCGCACGCTCAGCAGCGGCGCCTGACCGCCGGCCATGGCGGCCGGGGCGGAATGGGAAAAGGTCTGTGCGGTCGTCATTGCTGGATCTCCACGTGGGGGCGCTTGGTGGGCAGCAGCCCTTGCGGGCGCCACATCATCATCAGCACCATGACCAGGCCGAACAGCAGCATGCGGTACTCGGCAAATTCGCGCGCCACCTCGGGCAGCACGGTCAGTACGATGGCCGCCAGGATCACGCCGATCTGCGAGCCCATGCCGCCGAGCACCACCACCGCCAGGATCAGCGCCGATTCGATGAAGGTGAAGGACTCGGGGTTGACCAGGCCCTGGCGCGCGGCGAAGAAGGCGCCGCCGAAGCCGGCGAACATGGCCCCCAGCGTGAAGGCCGAGAGCTTGATGTTGGTCGGGTTCAGGCCCAGCGAGCGGCAGGCGATCTCGTCCTCGCGCAGCGCCTCCCAGGCGCGGCCGATGGGCATGCGGATCAGCCGGTTGGAGACGTACAGCGTGATCAGCGCCAGCATCAGCGCCATCAGGTACAGGTAGATCACCATGTGCTGGTTGGAGAACGTCCAGCCCATCATCTGGTGGAAGGTCTGCGCGCCTTCCTCGCTGGCGCGGCGCGTCATCTCGTAGCCGAACACGGTGGGCTTGGGGATGCCGGAGATGCCGTCCGGGCCGCCGGTGTACTCGGTCAGGTTGATCAGCAGCAGGCGGATGATCTCGCCAAAGCCCAGCGTGACGATGGCCAGGTAGTCGCCGCGCAGGCGCAGCACCGGAAAGCCCAGCAGGTAGCCAAACAGCGCTGCTGCCGCGCCCGACAGCGGCAGGGCCTGCCAGAACGACCAGCCGGCCCAGTGAAAGAGCAGGGCATAGGTGTAGGCGCCCACGGCGTAAAAGCCCACGAAGCCCAGATCGAGCAGGCCGGCAAAGCCCACGACGATGTTCAGGCCCAGGCCGAGCATGACGTAGATCAGCACCAGCGTGGCGATGTCCACCTGGCTGCGCGTGCCGAAGAACGGCCAGGCAATGGCCAGCGCGATCAGCAGCAGGCCCAAGACCTTCTGCCCGTTGCGCGGCATGGCCGGCAGTCTGGGCAGACGCGCGTAGCTGAAGATCTGCGCCAGCGAGGGCTTGAGCAGTTGCAGCACGAACACGATGGCGCAGCCCGCAGCCACCAGGCCCCACTGCGTATTCAAGTGCGTTTGGGAGCCCTGGCGCACCAGTTGCAGCCCGAAGATCGGGGTAATGATGATCGCCGTCATGGCGGCGGCGATGAAGGCATTTTTCAAAACGTCGCGCATCAACATCAGACCTTCTCCACTTCAGGTTTGCCCAGCAGGCCGGTGGGGCGGAACAGCAAAATCAGCACCAGCAGGCTGAAGGCCACGATGTCCTTGTACTGCGAGGAGATGTAGGCCGCGGCAAAGGTCTCGGCCAGGCCCAGGATCACGCCGCCGAGCATGGCGCCGGGGATGGAGCCGATGCCCCCCAGCACCGCGGCGGTAAAGGCCTTGATGCCGGCGATGAAGCCGATGAAGGGGTTGAGCTTGCCGATGGTGATGGCGATGAGCACGCCGCCCACGGCGGCCAGCACCGCGCCCAGCACGAAGGTGAAGGAGATCACGCGGTTGGTGTCGATGCCCAGCAGGCTGGCCATCTTCATGTCCTGCGAGCAGGCGCGCGAGGCGCGGCCCATGCGCGAGTTCTTGATGAACAGCGTCAGCGCTACCATCAGCGCCACGGTGATGCCGATGATGAGCATGCGCGAATAGGGCAGGGTGACGGTGAAGCCGCCCATGTCCAGCGTGGCCGCGCCGGAGATCAGCGTGGGCACGGCCTGATCGCGCGCGCCCTGGCCCAGCGCAACCCAGTTCTGCAGGAAGATCGACATGCCGATGGCCGAGATCAGCGCCACCAGGCGCGGCCCGCCGCGCACTGGCCGGTAGGCGATGCGCTCGACGGCAAAGCCGTAGGCGGCGGTCACCACCATGGCCACCAGCAGCATGGCGGCAATGATGAGCGGCAGCGGCAGGCCGCTTTGCGTGCCAAAAGCGGTGAGCGTGACCAGCCCGACGTAGGCGCCGATCATGTAGATCTCGCCGTGCGCGAAGTTGATCATGCCGATGATGCCGTAGACCATCGTGTAGCCGATGGCGATGAGGGCGTAGATGGCCCCCAGTGACAGACCGTTGAAGATCTGTTGGACGATTTGTGCAAGTTCAGACATGTAGAAATGGCTCCTGACGAAGCCGGCGCCCAGCGTGTGGCTGGCGCCGGCTTCGGAATCCCTTTGTGGGAGGATGGCGCGCGCTGCGGCGGGTGGCGCCTGGCAGGCGCGCTGCGGGCAGAACTAAGAAGGCGTCGTCTGTCTGTTTACAGCTGCTTTTTGCCGCCGGCCTTGTCCCATTGGTAGACGGCAAACTCGAAG
Source organism: Vandammella animalimorsus (assembly GCF_002285265.1). GTDB lineage: Bacteria > Pseudomonadota > Gammaproteobacteria > Burkholderiales > Burkholderiaceae_C > Lampropedia. The sequence continues at coordinate 244,243 of NZ_NSJB01000003.1, read as the reverse complement.
TTCTTCAGGTCGCCCTTGGCATCGAACTCGACCCGGCCGATCGAGGTGTCGAAGCTGCCGGCGTGCAGGTAGTCGGCCACTTTCTCCGGGTTGTCGCCCACGGCCTTGATGGCGGTGGCCAGCAGCTCCACGGCGGCATAGGCTGGCATCTGGAAGGCGCCGTCCGGGTCGCGCTTGGCATCGCGGAAGGCCTTGACGATGTCGGCGTTTTCCGGGCGCTTGGTGAAGTCCGCCGGCAGCGTCACCAGCAGGCCCTCGATGGCCGGGCCGGCAATGGCCACCAGATCCTGGTTGGCCGTGCCCTCCGGGCCCATGAACTGCACCTGCAGGCCTTGCTCGCGCGCCTGGCGCAGCAGCAGGCCCAGCTCCGGGTGATAGCCGCCGAAATAGACCAGATCCGGCGCCATGGTCTTGAGCTTGGTGATGATGGCCGAGTAGTCGCTGTCGCCCACGTTGATGCTCTCGAACAGGCTGATGTTGACGCCATGCTTTTGCAGCGCATCACGCACCTGCGTGGCCACGCCCGCGCCGTAGGACTGCTTGTCGTGCAGCACCACCACGCTCTTGGGCTTGAGCTTCTCGGCGATGTACTGCGCGGCAAACGGGCCTTGCTGGTCGTCGCGGCCAATGGTGCGGAAGAAGAAATGCGGCTTGATGGTGTCGGTCACGGCCGGGTTGGTGGCGCCGGGCGTGATGGTGACGATCTGCTCTTCCTCATAGATCGGCACGGCCGGGATGGTGGTGCCCGAGCAGGCGTGCGCCACCGCGTAGCGCGCCCCGGAGTTCACCACCTGGTTGGCCGCCGGCACGGCCTGCTTGGGCTCGCAGCCGTCGTCGATCAGGATGGGCTCGAGCTTGCGGCCCACCACGCCGCCGGCGGCGTTGATGGTTTCGATGGCCGTCAGGGCCCCGGCCTGAATCTGATCGCCGTACTGCGTGTTGGGCCCGGTCATGGGCTGGGGAATGCCGATCTTGATCGTGTCCGCGGCCAGGGCCGCGCCGCCCAGGCAAAGTGCGGCCGCCGCAGCCAGCACGGGGGTGCGCCAGGAAAGCATCATGCTGAGAAGCTCCTTGTGAGTGTCGAAGTGTTGTGTCGTGCAGGCGGCTGCACAGCTCAGTGGCCGGGGCCGCCAAAGGCAGGCAGCAGGCCGCCATCAAAATGCCACGCTGGGGGGCAGCGCGGCTGGGGGGCGTATTGTGCTGTGCGTCATGGGGCTTGTCATGGGCAGGATTACCCTAAGAGCTTGGTCAAAGGCTCTGTGAGGAGGCGGTGCAATGGAAGCGAATTTGGGCGGTCTGTCACGCCCGCAAAGCCTCGCCGGGCACCCGGCCCGGCTGCGTTTTGCGCCTTGCAGCCATCCCAAACCACTTGTTGCCCGCTGCACCCAGGCCTTGACCAAGCTCTGAGCTTGGTCAAAGGCTCTGTGAGGAGGCGGTGCAATGGAAGCGAATTTTGGCGGTCTGTCACGCCCGCAAAGCCTCGCCGGGCACCCGGCCCGGCTGCGTTTTGCGCCTTGCAGCCATCCTAAACCACTTGTTGCCCGCCGCACACAGGCCTGGACCAAGCTCTGAGCTTGGTCAAAGGCTCTGTGAGGAGGCGGTGCAATGGAAGCGAATTTGGGCGGTCTGTCACGCCCGCAAAGCCTCGCCGGGCACCCGGCCCGGCTGCGTTTTGCGCCTTGCAGCCATCCCAAACCACTTGTTGCCCGCTGCACCCAGGCCTTGACCAAGCTCTGAGCTTGGTCAAAGGCTCTGTGAGGAGGCGGTGCAATGGAAGCGAATTTTGGCGGTCTGTCACGCCCGCAAAGCCTCGCCGGGCACCCGGCCCGGCTGCGTTTTGCGCCTTGCAGTCCATCCCAAACCACTTGTTGCCCGCCGCACACAGGCCTGGACCAAGCTCTGAGCTTGGTCGAACGCTTTACATGGACGGCGGGTAATCAAGTGGATTTGGGCGGTCTGCCGCGCCTGCAAAGCCTCGCCGGGCCACCCGGTGCGGCTGCGTTTTTCGCCTTGCAGCCCATCGACGCCGCTTCACTGCCTCTTGCCAGCCAGCCGGGCGCGGGGGCTGTGCACAGGTTCTTAAAATAGCGCGCTTTTGTTTTGCCTTGAGCGCCAGCCTTGGCGCGCTGGCCTGCCTGCCCCAGCCTTCTGCCGTGACCTACGCCAAAGAAACCCGCCGCCGCCGCACCTTTGCCATCATCTCCCACCCGGACGCGGGTAAAACCACGCTGACCGAAAAGCTGCTGCTGTTCTCCGGCGCGATTCAGATCGCCGGGGCCGTGAAGGGCCGCAAAGCCAGCCGCCACGCCACGTCCGACTGGATGGAGATCGAAAAGCAGCGCGGCATCTCGGTGGCATCGAGCGTGATGCAGATGAGCTACCGCGACCACGTCATCAACCTGCTGGACACGCCCGGCCACAAGGACTTCTCCGAGGACACCTACCGCGTGCTCACCGCCGTGGATTCGGCGCTGATGGTGATCGACGCGGCCAACGGCGTGGAGGCGCAAACGCGCCGCCTGATCGAAGTCTGCCGCCAGCGCGACACGCCCATCATCACCTTCGTCAACAAGATGGACCGCGAGGTGCGCGACCCGCTGGACATTCTCGACGAAGTGGAGCGCGAGCTGGGCATGCCCTGCTGCCCCATCACCTGGCCCGTGGGCCAGGGCAAGAGCTTTGGCGGCATCATCAACCTGCGCACGCAAAGCATGACGGTGTTCCAGGCCGGCACCGAAAAGCGCCCGCAGGATTTTGAAGTCATCCCCTTGGCTGAGGCCGACAAACTGCGTGCGCGCTTTGGCAAAACCTTTGACGATGCGCTGGAGAGCATGGAGCTGGCCCAGGGCGCATCGGCCGAGTGGGACCATGAGGCGTTTCTGGCCGGCAAGCTCACGCCCGTGTTCTTCGGCTCGGGCGTGAACAACTTTGGCGTGATGGAGGTGCTGGACGCCGTGGTGGACATGTCGCCCCCGCCCGGCCCGCGCATCAGCCGCCTGATCGCCAAGAGTGGCGAGGCCACGGAAACCACCATCCGCCCCGAGGACAAGGCCTTTTCCGGCGTGGTCTTCAAGGTGCAGGCCAACATGGACGCCAACCACCGCGACCGCATCGCCTTCGTGCGCGTGGCTAGCGGCCAGTACAAGCCCGGCATGAAGATGAAAGTGCAGCGCACCGGCAAGGAGCTGCGCCCCACCAGCGTCGTCACCTTCATGAGCCAGCGCCGCGAGGCCGTGGAAGAAGCCTTTGCGGGCGACATCATCGGCTTCACCACCCACGGCGGCGTGCAGCTGGGCGACACCATCACCGACGGCGCGAATCTGCAATTCACCGGCCTGCCGTTTTTTGCGCCGGAAATGTTCGCCACCGTGGTGCTGAAAAACCCGCTGCGCACCAAGCAGTTGCAGCAGGGCTTGTTGCAATTGGGCGAGGAGGGGGCGATCCAGGTCTTCAAACCCGATGCGGGCGGCAATATGCTGCTGGGCGCGGTGGGGCAGTTGCAATTCGAAGTGGTGCAGCACCGCCTGAAGACCGAATACGACGCCGAAGTGCGGCTGGAGCCCAGCCAGTACACCAGCGCGCGCTGGATCACGGCCGAAACCCCGGAGGCGCTGCGCCAGTTCGAAAACGCCTACCCGCTGCGCATGGCGCACGACGCCGCCGGCGCGCTGGCCTATATGTGCACCAGCCCCTACGACGTGCGCCTGGCGCAGGAGCGCTTCCCGAAAATCACCTTCCACCCGCTGCGCGAGCACGCCGGGCTGGAGCTGCAGGCCGGCTGAGCATCGCCGCCTGCGGGTTTCCTGCGCGCCCTGCGCTGCGGCGCATCAGGGGGCCAACAGCTCCTTGAGGGCATAGAGCTGCTCCAGCGCCTGGCGTGGCGTCAGGGCGTCCACGTCCAGCGTCTGCAGCTGGGCCAGGGCCTGGGTGGCGGCGGCGTCCTGTGCGCTGCCGGCGCTGCCTGCCTCGGCAGCTTCGAGCGCCGCGGGCGGCGGGCTGAACAAATCGGCCTGGGCCTGTTGCGGCTGTTGCTGGGCCTGCAGGCGCTCGAGCGTGGCGCGCGCCTGGTGCAGCAGCGCGGCGGGCATGCCCGCCAGCTTGGCCACGTGGATGCCGTAGCTGCGGCTGGCCGGGCCGGGCTGCAGCTCGTGCAGGAACACGATGCGGCTGCCGCTTTCGGCGGCGGCCACGTGCATGTTCACCGCGTGCGGCAGTTGTGCGGGCAGCTCGGTGAGCTCGAAGTAATGCGTGGCAAACAGCGTGAAGGCGCGCGTCTTGTCGTGCAGGTGGCTGGCGATGCTGCCGGCCAGCGCCAGGCCGTCGTAGGTGGAGGTGCCGCGCCCGATCTCGTCCATCAGCACCAGCGAATGCGCCGTGGCGCTGTGCAGGATTTGCGCGGCCTCGGTCATCTCCAGCATGAAGGTCGATTGCGCGTTGGCCAGGTCGTCGGCCGCGCCGATGCGGGTGTGGATGGCGTCGATGGGGCCGAGGCGGCAGCTTTGCGCCGGCACGTAGCTGCCCATGCTGGCCAGCAGCACGATCAGCGCCACCTGACGCATGTAGGTCGATTTGCCGCCCATGTTCGGGCCGGTGATGATTTGCATGCGCGTGCGCCCGCCCATGCGCGTGTCGTTGGCGATGAAGGCCGCCTGCGTGGTTTCGGCCAGGCGCATCTCGACCACCGGGTGGCGGCCTTGCTCGATGTCGATGCACGGCTCGATGGCAAATTGCGGCGCGCACCAGTTCAGCGTGACCGAGCGCTCGGCCAGCGCGCTGAGCGCATCGAGCTGCGCCAGCGCCGCCGCCACGCGCTGCAGCGCCGGCACGTGCGGCTGCAGTTGCGCCAGCAGTTGTTGGTAGAGCCATTTCTCGCGCGCCAGCGCGCGCTCCTGCGCCGAGAGGGCCTTGTCCTCGAAGGCCTTGAGCTCGGGCGTGATGAAGCGCTCGGCGTTCTTCAGCGTCTGGCGGCGCTTGTATTCGGTGGGCACCTTCTCCAGCTGGGCCTGCGTGACCTCGATGTAAAAGCCGTGCACCTTGTTGTATTGCACGCGCAGGTTGGCGATGCCGGTGCGCTCGCGCTCGCGCGCCTCCAGCGCCAGCAAAAAGCCGTCGGCGTTGTTCTGGATGTCGCGCAGTTCATCGAGCGTGGCATCGAAGCCGCGGGCGATGACGTTGCCATCGCGCACCAGCGCGGCGGGCTCTTCCAGCAGGGCCTGCTGCAGCAGGGCGATGACCTCGCCCGGGGGCGTCAGGGCCTGCAGCACATCCTGCAGCGCCGCATGGCCGCTGGCCTCGGCCAGCGCCTGGGCCTGGCGCAGCGTGTGCTTGAGGGCCACCAGCTCGCGCGGGCGCGCCTGCTCCAGCGCGATGCGCGCGCCGATGCGCTCGACGTCGGCCACGCCCTGCAGCTGCTGGCGGTAGTGCTGCCACAGCGCCTGGGCGCCGTCGCCCTGCCATTGGCGCAGCGCGCCGATGTGCGCCAGGCGCTGCACGGCCGCATCGCGCGCGCGCGGCGGGTTCAGCAGCCAGGCCTTGAGCTGGCGGCTGCCCAGGCTGGTGACGCAGCTGTCCAGCAGCGACAGCAGCGTGGGGCCGGCCTCGCCGCGCAGGGTGTGCACCAGCTCCAGGTTGCGGCGCGTGGTGGCCGGCAGGTGGATCACGGCGTCGTCGCGCTCCACGCTGATGCGCTGCAGGTGCGGCACCTCGCGCCCCTGGGTGTGGGCGGCGTAGTGCAGCAGCGCGGCGCTGGCCGCGTGCGCCAGCGGCAGGGCCTCGGCGCTCCAGGCCTGCAGGCTGGCCGCCTGCAGCAGCTCCTTGAGCTTGTTGGCGCCCAGCGTGGCGTCGAACTGCCAGGCCGGCACGGTTTGCAGCGCGCAGCCGCCAGCGCCGCCGCCGGCCTGCTGGCGCTGGCGCAAGGCCTCCTCCAGCGCGCTGCTTGCGCCGGCGCTGAGCAGCACCTCGGCCGCGCCGATGCGCTCCAGCCAGGCGTCGAGTGCCGCCGCCGGGCACTGCGCCAGGTGCACGATGCCCTGGGTCAGGCTCATCCAGGCCAGGCCGTACTGGGCGCCGCCGGCCTGGCTGCGCGCGCGCGCGCCGCTGGCCTCGCTGATGGCCAGCAGCACGGCCTCGTGCTTGTCGGGCAGCAAGGCGCTGTCGGTCAGCGTGCCGGGCGTGACCACGCGCACCACCTTGCGCTCGACCGGCCCTTTGCTGGCGGCCGGGTCGCCGACCTGCTCGCAAATGGCCACCGATTCGCCCAGCTTGATCAGCCGCGCCAGATAGGTTTCGACCGAGTGGAACGGCACGCCGGCCATGGGGATGGGCTGCCCGGCGGACTGGCCGCGCTGCGTGAGCGTGATGTTCAGCAAACGCGCGGCCTTGTGCGCGTCTTCATAGAACATCTCGTAAAAATCGCCCATGCGGTAGAACAGCAGCGTGTGCGGATGCTGGGCCTTGAGCGAGAGGTATTGCGCCATCATCGGCGTGTGGCCGGCCAGCTCGGGCTTGGCGTCGGCAGGGCAGGGGGCGGCGGTGTTGTTCATGGCAGCAGGCGCGGACAGGCTGTCGAGGGATCGGGCGCTGGATTGTAGAAGCAGCGCCCATGCCACGGGCTGCGGCTTTGCTGCGGCCCGGCATGGGCAGGCATCCCAAGGGTTTTCCCATATATGCGCTGGCTTCAATGGCGTCTGATTGGCTGTATGCTTAAACGCTTTGACGATTTGTTCAACAATCTTGTTTGGGCAATGGCGACCATCGTTTCACAGGCGCGTTTTTGGCCATGAGTGACATCATTCTTGCAACGCAGAATCTGACCAAGGAGTTCAAGGGCTTCACCGCCGTGGACCAGGTCAACCTCCAGGTCCAGCGCGGTCATATCCATGCGCTGATCGGGCCCAATGGGGCCGGCAAGACCACCTGCTTCAACCTGCTGACGAAGTTTCTCGTGCCCACGCGCGGCACCATCACTTTCAACGGCATTGACATCACGGGCGAGAAGCCGGCGCAGATTGCGCGACGCGGCGTGATCCGCTCGTTTCAGATCTCGGCCGTGTTCCCGCATCTGACCTTGTTGGAGAACGTGCGCATTGCGCTGCAGCGCCAGTTGGGCACGCAATACCACTTCTGGAAGAGCGAGCGCACGCTCGATCAGCTCAACGACCGCGCGCTGCAATTGCTGGGCGAGGTGGGGCTGCGCGAGCTGGCCGATGAGATCACCGTCAACCTGCCGTATGGCCGCAAGCGCGCGCTGGAGATCGCCACCACGCTCGCCATGGAGCCCGAGCTGATGCTGCTGGACGAGCCCACGCAGGGCATGGGCCACGAAGACGTGGATCGCGTCACGGCGCTGATCAAGGAGGTCTCCAAGGGCCGCACCATCTTGATGGTCGAGCACAACATGAAGGTGGTCTCGACGATTGCCGACCGCATTTCGGTGCTGCAGCGCGGCGCGCTGCTGGCCGAGGGCAACTACGAGCAGGTCTCGCAGGATCCGCGCGTGATGGAGGCCTACATGGGCACGAGCGAAGGCCAACTGCAAGGAGCGCACTGACATGACGAGCACCAGCGCAAGCCAGGCGCCGCTGGCCCTGGAAATCAACAATCTGCACGGCTGGTACGGCGAATCGCACGTGCTGCACGGCGTGAACCTGCAGGTGCGCCGCGGCGAGGTCGTTACCCTGCTGGGCCGCAACGGCGCGGGCCGCACCTCGATCCTGCGGGCCATCACCGGCCTGATCGGCAAGCGCAGCGGCTCCATCAAGGTCAACGGGGTGGAGACCGTGGGCATGGCCACGCACCGCATCGCGCACCTGGGCATTGGCTACTGCCCTGAGGAGCGGGGCATCTTCTCCAGCCTGACGGCTGAGGAAAACCTGCTGCTGCCGCCCGTGCTGGGCGTGGGCTTCGTGCGCGCGCTGGGCGGCAGCGTGGGCAAGGGCCAGGAGGCGGGCATGAGCGTGCAAGAGATCTACGCCATGTTCCCCAACCTCCAGGAGCGCCGCCACAGCCAAGGCACGCGCCTCTCGGGCGGCGAGCAGCAGATGCTGGCCGTGGGGCGCATCCTGCGCACGGGCGCCAATCTGCTGCTGCTCGATGAAATCTCCGAAGGCCTGGCGCCGGTGATCGTGCAGGCGCTGGCGCGCATGATCAGCACCTTGCGCGCCAAGGGCTATACCGTGGTGATGGTGGAGCAGAACTTCCGCTTTGCCGCGCCGCTGGCCGACCGCTTCTACGTCATCGAGCATGGCGAGGTCATCGAGCACTTCGAGGCCGCGCAGCTGCAGGAGAAGATGGATTTGCTCAACGAGCTGCTGGGCGTGTGAGCGCGCGCATTGGCGCGCCGCCGCTGTGGCTGTTGACGGAACACCTGGGCTTTTTCGCTGTTTTTTCAACCGTGCAAGAACCGTTGCAAAGGAGGGCGTCACCATGAAAACCGCAATGAGCGCATTGACCGCAATGGGCAGCCTGTTGGTGGCTGCTGGCGCGATGGGCGCAGCCCAGGCGCAGGACAAGCTCGTCATCGGCTTCGTCACCGACATGTCCAGCCTGTATGCCGATCTGGACGGCAAGAACGGCGCGCTGGCCGCGCAGATGGCCATCGACGATTTTGGCGGCAAAGTGCTGGGCAAGCCCATCGAGCTGGCCGCGGCCGATCACCAGAACAAGGCCGACATCGCTGCGGCCAAGGTGCGCGAGTGGATCGACACGCAACAGGCGTCGATGATTCTGGGCGGCTCCAACTCCAGCGCGGCGCTGGCCGTCAACGCCATCACCAAGGAAAAGAAGGTGCTGTACATGGTCAATGGCGCGGGCTCCACCGTGCTGACCAACGAGCAATGCGCGCCCTACACCATCCATTACGCCTACGACACCATGGCGCTGGCGCGCGGCGCAGGCTCGGGCATCGTGCAGGACGGCGGCAAGAGCTGGTTTTTCCTGACGGCCGATTACGCCTTCGGCCACGCGCTGGAAAAAGACACGGCCGCCACCGTCAAGGCCGCCGGCGGCGAGGTCAAGGGCAGCGTGCGCCATCCGCTCAACGCCTCGGATTTCTCCTCCTTCCTGCTGCAGGCGCAAAGCTCGGGCGCAAAGATTCTGGGCATGGCCAATGCCAGCAGCGACACCATCAACACCATCAAGGCAGCCAACGAATTTGGCATCACCAAGAGCATGAGGCTGGCTGGCTTGCTGCTGTTCATTACCGATATCCACAGCGCCGGGCTGCAGACCACGCAGGGCCTGCAATTCACCACCAGCTGGTACTGGGATCAGGACGACGCCTCGCGCGCCTGGGCGCAGAGGTTTTATGAAAAAACCCAGCGCATGCCCACCTCCATCCACGCGGCCAACTACTCGGCCGTGATGAACTACCTCAAAGCCGTTGAGGAAGCAGGCACGCTGGAGACCGAAAAAGTCAACGCCGTGCTGCGCGGCAAGGAGCTGAGCGACTTCTACGCCAAGGGCAGGATCCGCCCCGATGGCCGCTATGAGCACGACATGTACCTGGTGGAGGTCAAGAAGCCGCAGGAGTCTCAACGCCCCTGGGACTATCTGAAGGTCGTCAAGACCCTGCCGGGCAACGAAGTCTTCTTCAAGAAAGAAGAAAGCCAGTGCGCGCTGTGGAAGTGATGGCGCGCGCCCACCCCACCCCCAGTTTTTTCCACTTTGTCATGCGATGAACAGGAGATCCATCATGATGAAAACCCCATTGACTGCCATTGCCGCCTCTGCCGTGGCGCTGCTGGGCGCCGGCCTGGTGACTGCAGCCCACGCGCAGGACAAGGTTGTGATCGGCTTTGCCACCGACATGTCCAGCCTGTACTCGGACGTGGACGGCAAGAACGGCGCGCTGGCAGCGCAGATGGCCATCGACGATTTCGGCGGCAAGGTGCTGGGCAAGCCCATCGAGCTGGTCACGGCCGACCACCAGAACAAGGCCGACATCGCTGCGGCCAAGGTGCGCGAGTGGATCGACACGCAAAAGGCGTCGATGATTCTGGGCGGCACCAACTCCAGCGCAGGCTTGGCCGTTAACGCCATCACCAAGGAAAAGAACGTGCTGTATTTGGTCAATGGCGCAGGCTCGACGGCCTTCACCAATGAGCAGTGCGCGCCCTACACCATCCACTACGCCTACGACACCATGGCCCTGGCGCGTGGCACGGGCTCGGCCGTGGTGGCAGAAGGCGGCAAGAGCTGGTTCTTTCTGACGGCCGATTACGCCTTCGGCCACGCGCTGGAAAAAGACACGGCCGCCACCGTCAAGGCCGCTGGCGGCGAGGTCAAGGGCAATGTGCGCCATCCGCTCAATGCTTCGGATTTCTCTTCCTTCCTGCTGCAGGCGCAGACCTCTGGCGCCAAAGTGCTGGGCATGGCCAATGCCGGTGGCGACACCATCAACACCATCAAGGCTGCCAACGAGTTTGGCATCACGGGCTCGATGAAGCTCGCTGGCTTGCTGCTGTTCCTGACCGACATCCACAGCATGGGGCTGGAGTCCACCAAGGGCCTGCAGTTCACCACCAGCTGGTACTGGGATCAGGACGAGGCCTCGCGCGCCTGGGCGCAGAAGTTCTATGAAAAGGCCAAGCGCATGCCCACTTCCATCCACGCGGCCAACTACTCGGCTGTGATGAACTACCTCAAGGCCGTTGAGGAAGCAGGCACGCTGGAGACTGAAAAAGTCAACGCCGTGCTGCGCGGCAAGGAGCTGAGCGACTTCTATGCCAAGGGCACGATCCGCCCCGATGGCCGCTACGCGCACGACATGTACCTGGTCGAGGTGAAGAAGCCGGCCGAGTCCAAGCGCGAGTGGGATTACCTGAAGGTGGTCAAGACCCTGCCCGCCAGCGAGGTGTTCTTCAAGAAAGAAGAAACCAAGTGCGCGCTCTGGAAGTGACGCCGTAGCGCGGGGCGCCGGCTTGCCCGGCGCCCTGGCTCTTGTGGCGCGCTTGCGCGCGCCTTAGCCTGCTGATTGCCTCCGCGCAGCAGGCCCCAGCGATTGTCTCGCGCCTGATCAACCCAGTGCATCTTTGCCATGGATACCATTTTCGGAGTACCGCTGCCCGCCCTGTTGAGCCAGCTTTTGCTGGGGCTGGTCAATGGTTCGTTCTACGCCATTCTCAGCCTTGGCCTGGCTGTGATCTTTGGCCTGCTCAACGTCATCAACTTTGCCCATGGTGCGCTGTTCATGATGGGCGCTGTCGTGGCCTGGATGGCCGCCAACTACCTGGGCATCAACTACTGGGTGATGCTGGTGGGCGCGCCCGTGGTGGTGGGGCTGTTTGGCATCGTGCTCGAACGCTTCTTTCTGCGCTGGATCTACAAGCTCGACCACATCTATGGCCTGTTGCTGACACTGGGGCTGACGCTGTTGATCGAGGGCGCGTTCCGTTCGGCCTATGGCGTCTCCGGCCTGAGCTACGGCACGCCTGATTTGCTCAAGGGCGGCGTGAACCTGGGCTTCATGTTCATGCCCAAGTACCGCGCTTGGGTGGTCGTGGCCTCGCTGGCGGTGTGCCTGTTCACCTGGTTCATGATTGAGAAGACGCGCCTGGGCTCGTACCTGCGCGCCGGCACCGAGAACCCCCGCCTGGTGGAGGCCTTCGGCATCAACGTGCCGCTGATGATCACACTGACCTACGGCTTCGGCGTGGCACTGGCGGCCTTTGCCGGCGTACTGGCTGCGCCGATCTACCAGGTCTCGCCATTGATGGGGCAGAACCTCATCATCACCGTCTTCGCCGTGGTGGTGATCGGTGGCATGGGCTCCATCATGGGCTCCATCGTCACCGGCCTGCTGCTGGGCGTGGTCGAGGGCCTGACCCGTGTGTTCTATCCAGAAGCCTCGTCCACGGTGGTGTTCGTCATCATGGCCATCGTGCTGCTGGTGCGCCCTGCCGGTTTGTTTGGCAAGGAACAATGACAAGGCGGGAATCAAGACTATGAACAAGACATTCGTTGCCGTCGGCTATGCGGCGCTGCTGCTGGCTCTGATCGCCGCGCCCCACATCGGCGCTTATCCGATCTTCATGATGAAGCTGTTTTGCTTCGCGCTGTTTGCCTGCTCCTTCAACCTGCTGTTCGGCTACACCGGCATGCTCTCGTTCGGTCACGCAGCTTTTCTGGGCGGTGCGGCCTACATCACCGGCCACTCGCTCAAAGTCTGGGGCGTGCCGCCCGAACTGGGTCTGCTGCTGGGTACGGCCTTTGGCGCGCTGCTCGGCCTGGTCATGGGCTATCTGGCCATCAAGCGCCAGGGCATTTACTTCACGATGATCACCCTGGCGCTGGCGCAGATGTTGTACTTCGTCTGGCTGCAGGCCAAGTTCACCGGCGGCGAGGACGGCCTGCAGGGCGTGCCGCGCGGCAAGCTGCTGGGCATGCTTGACCTGAGCAGCGACCTGACCATGTACTACGTGACCCTGGCCATCGTGGCCGTGGCCTTCTTGTTCATCATGCGCATCGTGCATTCGCCCTTTGGCCACGTGCTGCACGGCATCAAGGAGAACGAGCCGCGCGCCATCTCCCTGGGCTATGACACCAACCGCTTCAAGCTGCTGGTGTTCGTGCTCTCGGCCGCGCTCTCGGGCCTGGCCGGCGCGCTCAAGACCCTGGTGCTGGGTTTTGCCACGCTGACCGACGTGCACTGGGCCATGTCCGGCCATGCCGTGCTGATGACGCTGGTGGGCGGCATGGGCACCATGCTCGGCCCCTTGGTGGGCGCGGTGGTGGTCGTGGCCATCGAGAACAAGGTGGGCGAATGGGGTGAGTGGATCGCCTCGCTCACCCAGATCGAATGGTTCCGCTCGCTGGGCGAATCGGTGACCATCGTCACCGGCCTGATCTTTGTCGTCTGCGTGCTGCTGTTCCGCCGCGGCATCGTGGGCGAAGCCATCGCGCTGCTGCAGCGCAAGCGCTGAAGCATCCCGCACCGGCCCCACAAAGCCCCCGCCGCCTGCACTGGCTGCGGGGGCTTTTGCATGGGGCCATGCCACGCGCGCCGGCCGTGCGCGACTTGGCGGCGCTCCTACAATCGGCGGCCTTGCGCCCATCGCGCCCCTATCGCGCCTATTGCGCCCATCGCCGCAGCTTTGCCATGGCATTGCCCAGGCAAGGCGCTGCCGCAGCTCAAGTAAGTGCCACCTGCCGCGCCCGATGGGCGCCTTTGCCGCCCATGCCTTCCTACACCCTGGCCGATTTCGACTACGCGCTGCCCGAGCAGCTCATCGCCCATCACCCCGCAGCGCAGCGCAGCGCGGCGCGTTTGCTCGATGGGCGCAGCTGGCCGCCGGTCGATCGTGTGTTCCACCAATTGCCCGGCCTGCTGCGCGCCGGTGACCTGCTGGTGTTCAACGACACCAAGGTCGTCAAGGCGCGGTTGTTTGGCCACAAGGCCAGCGGCGGCCGGCTGGAAATCCTCGTCGAGCGCGTGCTGCCAGGCGACGAAGTGGCCGTGCACCTGCGCGTGAGCAAAAAGCCCGCCGTCGGCGCGCTGCTGCACTTTGCCGGCGGGCGCGAGCAAGGCGGCTTCGATGCCCAATTGCTGGGCCGCTACCCGGACGAGCAGGGGCCGCTGTTTCGCCTGCGCCTCTTGGCGCCGCCCGGCCAGAGCGCCTGGGATCTGATGGAGCGGCTGGGCCATTTGCCACTGCCGCCCTACATCGAGCGCCAGCAGGCCCAGGGCGACGACCCGCACGCCGCGCAGGACGCGCAGCGCTACCAGACCGTGTTCGCGCGCGCCCCTGGCGCCGTGGCCGCGCCCACGGCGGCCCTGCATTTCGATGAGGCCACGCTGGCGGCGCTGCAGGCCGCTGGCATCGAGCGCACGGCCATCACGCTGCACGTTGGGGCGGGCACCTTCCAGCCCGTCAAGACCGAAGACCTGGACGCGCACCGCATGCACAGCGAGCGCTACCACATCCCGCCCGAAACCCTGGCGGCCATGGCCGCCTGCCGCGCCCGCGGCGGGCGCATCGTGGCCGTGGGCACGACCTCGGTGCGCGCGCTGGAGAGCTGGGCGCAGACCGGCCAGACCGAGGGCGAGACGCAAATCTTCATCCGCCCGGGCTTTGCATTCCAGGTCGTCGATCTGCTGCTGACCAACTTCCACCTGCCCAAGAGCACGCTGATGATGCTGGTCAGCGCCTTTGCCGGTTACGAACGCGTGCGTGCGCTCTACCAGCACGCCATCGCCCAGCAATACCGCTTCTTCAGCTACGGCGACAGCATGTTGCTAACCCGCCGCGATGCCGGGCAGCCGGGCCCGCCAGAGCATCAAATCCGGTAGTCATGTGATAGATCACATGTGATAATCGGGCTGCGTTTTCTGCAGTCTGCCTGCGCACAGGCTGCAGGTCTGTCACTGGATTTGTTGAGGAGGCCGCGCCATGTCCACCACCACCATCGTGATCCTCGTCCTGCTGGCCCTGCTGTTGGTCTGGGCCGTGGCCACCTACAACCGCTTCATTGCGCTGCGCAACGAGGTCAAGAACGCCTACGCACAGATCGACGTGCAACTCAAGCGCCGCTACGACCTGATCCCCAACCTGGTCGAAGTGGCGCGCGCCTACATGCAGCACGAGCGCGAGACCCTGCAGGCCGTCACCGAGGCGCGCAACCAAGCCATCAGCGCGGCGCGGCAGGCCCGCGCCCACGCCGGTGACGGCAGCGCGCTGCAGGCGCTGGCCGGGGCGGAGGCCGTGCTCGGCGCCGGCCTGGGCCGGCTGATGGCCGTAGCCGAGGGCTACCCCGAGCTCAAGGCCGATGGCGAAATGCGTCGCCTGAGCGAAGAAATCGCCAGCAGCGAGAACCGCATCGGCTTTGCCCGCCAGGCTTACAACGACACCGTGCTGGCCTACAACAACGCTACGCAGTCTTTCCCCTCCAATTTGATTGCGGCGCTGGCGCGCTTTGCCAGCCTGCCCATGCTCGAATCCACCAGCAGCGAGCAAGAGCGCCAGGCGCCCAAGGTGCGGTTTTGAGCATCTTGCGCATTCCCATCCACAGGCCGGGCAGGCACAGCGCCTGCGCTGGGCGATGAAGGGCAAAGGCCATGGGATTTCGCCGCCAGCAACGCCACTCGCGCCGCACCAGCGGCTGGTTGCGCCTGGGCTTCTGGCTGGTGCTGCCGCTGGTGGCGCTGGGCGTGCATGCCATGCTCAGCCTGCCGCTGTGGCTGCTGCAATGGCTGCTGGATTTCGATGCCAGGCCGCGTGGTTTCTTCTGGAGCAACACAGGCATGGCGCTGTTGCTGATCCTGGGAGGCTGGTGGCTGGAGCACAGCCATCTGCAGCAAGGCGGCGGCGTGGCCCTGGCGCGGCGCCTGGGCGGGCGCATGGCCGATGCCGCGCAGCCGCGCGAGCAGGTCTACATCAACGTCGTGCAGGAGCTGTGCGTGGCCGCGCGCATGCCCGCTCCGGCCATCATGGTGCTGGATCGCAGTGCGCAGATCAACGCACTGGCCGCTGGCTGGCGGCGCGGCGATCAGGCCGTGCTGGTCACGGCCGAGGCGCTGGCCGAGCTCGAGCGCGATGAGTTGCAAGGCATGGTCGCGCACGAGCTCAGCCACATCCGTGAAGGCGATACCGCACTGAACATGCAGCTGGCGGCCATGGTCTTCGGCCTGCAAATGGTCTATGGCTATGGTCGCACGCTGGCGCATTCGGGCTTGTGGGCGGCGCGCCTGTTCGGCGGCCTGATGCGCTATGCCGGGCTGCTGGGCTGGCTGGCCGGCTGCGCGTTGCAGGCGGGCATCTCGCGCCAGCGCGAATACCTGGCCGATGCGCGGGCCGTCGAATGGACGCGCCAAAGCCGTGGCCTGGCCGGCGCGCTGCGCAAGATCGGCGCGCACAACCTGCCCCACGACGTGCCGCGCAACCGCCTCGCAGACCTGGAACTGATGGGCAGCGGCGCGGAAAGCCTGGCCGTTGCGCACCTGTGGATTGCCCCCAGCGAAGATTTCTATGGCCGCCTGGCGCGCTGGCTCGACAGCCACCCGCCCATAGAGCAGCGCCTGCTGCGCCTGCAGCAGCCAGTGCGGTTTTGAGGCACAGAGCCTTGCTCAAAATCTCTGCACGGTCGGCATGAAAGCGGGGTGGGGCGGTCTGTGGCCCCGAAAAGCCTCGCCATTGCTGTGACTATGGCGGTGTTTTGCGCCTTGCAGCCCATTCCAAATCGCTTCTTGCCACTCGACCGAGACTTTGAGCAGGCTCTCAAAACGGCAGCTTTTGCTGCGGCGCTGGTGGGGGTTTGGGCTGGGGGTGTGGCGACGCGCGAGGCGTGTGCGGTGGCACCTGCAGCGTGGCGCTGCCCTGGGCCAGCCGGGCGGTGATGGTTTGGCCGGGCTGCAGTTGCGCGGGTTCGCGCACGATCTCGCCCTGCGCGGTGCTGAGGATGGCGTAGCCGCGTTCGAGCGCCTGTTGCGGGTCGAGCATGCGCAGCCGCAGCGCGGCCTGGGCCAGGCGCTGTTGCTGCGCCTGCAGGCTGGCCTGCAGTGCGCGCGGCCATTGCGCGCCGTGCTGTTGCAGGCGCAGCGCCTGGCGCCCGAGCTGTTGCTGGCCGCTGTGGCGCAGGCGCTGGGCGTTGCGTTGCAGCTGCGCGGCGTGCTGCGCCAGCAGCGCCGAGGGGCGCGCCAGCATGTGGCCGGCCCATTGCAGGCGGCGCTGCTGCTCCATGCCGTAGCGGTCCAGCGCCTGGGTCAGGCGGTCGTGGCTGTGCCGCAAGGCTTGCAGCAGCTGCTGGCGGGGCAGGGCGGCCAGCTCGGCGGCGGCGGTGGGCGTGGGCGCGCGCAGGTCGGCGCACCAGTCGGCGATGGTGAAGTCGGTCTCGTGGCCGATGCCGGCCACCAGCGGCACCGGGCTTTGCACGATCAGCCGCGCCAGCTCGGCGTCGTTGAAGGCCCAGAGGTCTTCGATGGAGCCGCCGCCGCGCACCAGCAAGATGGTGTCGATGTGCAGCGGCTGGCCATCGGCGCGGCGCAGCCGGCCCTGGGCGATGCCCTCGTAGAGCTGGGCCAGCGCCGCGCGCAGCGAGGCCGGCGCGCCCGCGCCCTGCACCAGGGCCGGCGCCAGCAGCACGGGCACGTGCGGCGCGCGGCGGCGCAGCGCGCTGAGCGCGTCGTGCAGCGCGGCGGC
The DNA here is from genome assembly GCF_002285265.1 of Vandammella animalimorsus. GTDB lineage: Bacteria > Pseudomonadota > Gammaproteobacteria > Burkholderiales > Burkholderiaceae_C > Lampropedia. The sequence continues at coordinate 227,111 of NZ_NSJB01000003.1, read as the reverse complement.
GTTGGGCGAGGTGACGATGGCCAGGCCGCGCGGCAGCGCCGCCAGCGGGCGCTTGCGCGCGGCGTCGAACAGGCCCTCTTGCTGCAGGCGTTGCTTCAGTTGCAGGAATTGCTCGTACAGGCTGCCCAGGCCGGCGCGGCGCATGCTCTCGACCACCAGCTGCAGGTCGCCGCGCGGGCCGTAGACGCTGACGCGCCCCTGCACGATGACGCGGTCGCCCTCGGCCGGCTCGAAGGCGGCCAGTTGCGCGGCGCGGCGGAACATGGCGCAGCGCAGCTGGCCCTGGGCGTCCTTGAGAGCGAAGTACAGGTGTCCGCTGGCGGCGCGGCTCAGGCCGCTGATTTCGCCTTCGACGGCCACGGCGCCAAAGCGCGCCTGCAGTGCGTCGCCAATGGCCAGGCACAGCGCGCCCACTGGCCAGACCCTGGCGCCGGGCGCTCGCTGGGCGGCGCTCGGCGCGGCGGCGTTGTCGTGGGCATCGCCTGCGGCGCGCCAGGGGCTGAAGGGGTCTTGGCTGGGCATGGGGCGGGCGGCGGCAGTGTGTCGGCGGGTGGGGACTGTGGCGGTCTGTGCAAGGCGGCTATTGTCGCCGCTGGCTGGCTCAGGGCCGTGCGCGGCTGCGCGCCGGGGCTATGGGACAATCGCCCGCTTGGCCGCAGGGCGTGGCGCAACAACAGAAGGTGACACAGGCATGGATGTGCGAGAGGCCTATCAGGCCAGTTTGGCGGAAAAGGGCTATCAGGCCGATCCGGCGCAGCTGCGCGCGGTGCAGGCGCTGCAGCGCTGCGCCGAGGAGTGGGCGGCCTACAAGAGCAAGCGCTCGAACCGCTTCAAGAAGCTGCTCAACCGCCCCGACATCCCGCAGGGCGTGTACATGTACGGCGGCGTGGGGCGCGGCAAGAGTTTTTTGATGGAATGCTTTTTCCAGCAGGTGCCGATTCAGCGCAAGGTGCGGCTGCATTTTCATGAGTTCATGCGCGAGGTGCACCGCGAGCTGCACGCCCTGCAGGGCACGCAAAACCCGCTGGACGTGCTGGGCGCGCGCATTGCCAAGCGCTACAAGCTGATCTGCTTTGATGAGTTCCACGTGGCCGACATCACGGACGCGATGATCCTCTACAAGCTACTGCTGGCGCTGTTCGACAACGGCGTGGGCTTTGTCACCACGTCCAACTTCAGGCCCGATGAGCTCTACCCCAACGGCCTGCACCGCGATCGCATCCTGCCGGCCATCGCCCTGCTCAACGAGCGCATGGAAGTGGTCAACGTGGACAACGGCACCGACTACCGCCGCCGCACGCTGCAGCACGTGCAGCTCTACCACTGCCCCAACGGCCCCGAGGCCGACGCCGCCATGGCCGCAGCCTTCGAGCAACTGGCCGAAAGCGCCGACGAGGAGCCGCTGATGCGCATCGAGTCGCGCAGCATCCCGGCCAAGCGCCGCGCTGGCGGCGTGATCTGGTTCGACTTCAGGCAACTGTGCGGCGGCCCGCGCTCGCAGAACGACTATCTGGAGATCGCCAACCAGTTCCACACCGTGCTGGTCTCGGACATCCCGCAGATGTCGGTCAACCTGGCCTCGGAGGCGCGGCGCTTTACCTGGCTGGTGGACGTGCTCTACGACCGCAGCGTCAAGCTGATGGTCTCGGCCGCCGTCGCGCCCGAGCAGCTTTATCTGCAAGGCCCGCTGGCGCACGAGTTCCCGCGCACCGTCTCGCGCCTGAACGAAATGCAGTCGCAGGAATACCTGGCGCTGCAAAAGCGCGTGGTCGATACCAGCCTGACCTAGAGCGTGTTCTGCTTGAGCGTTGACAAATCCAAGACCTGGCCGCTGGCTGGCATCGCCATCTCGCAAGTCGCTCTCGTCATGCCCGCGAAGGCGGGCATCCAGCACCACCCTTGCGCACGAGAGGGGATTGGCCAACGGCAGCGCCGCCCCGTCAGCGTCGCCCCTGTCAGCGTCGCAACTGGACACCCGCCTTCGCGGGTGTGACGAGAACGAGAGAAGGCGGCGCTTGCAGGAAATGTCTTCATAAGAATCGAAACTGCTCTAAGAGCCTGATCAAGGCCTGGGTGCAGCAGGCAATCAAGCGGATTTGGGCGCTCTGCCGCGCCCGCAAAGCCTGGCCTGGCCGGCGCTGGCGGCCGTGGCAGGCTGCGGGTTGAACAACAGGCCCAAGTCCTCAGCGCAATGCCTGCAACTGGGCGCGCAGTGCCTGCTTGTCGAGGATTTCGGTCAGCACTTGCGGCGGCTGGCCTGGCGCGTGCAGCGCGTAGGTGGGCACGCCGTTGCGCTGCAGTTTCTGCAGCTCGGCGGTGATCTCCGGACTCTGGCGCGACCAGTCCGCGCGCAGCAGGCGCACATTGGCGGCGCGGAAGTCGGCCAGCACCTCGGCATCGGCCAGGGTGGTGGCCTTGTTGTATTGGCAGGTGATGCACCAGCTGGCGGTGAAATCGACGAACACCGGCTGGCCGTCGGCCAGGGCCTGCGCCTGGGCCTGGGCCGACCAGGGCTGCCAGCCCTGCGCGGCGGCTGGGGCGCCCAACGCCTGGGCCTCGGGCGCGGCGGCCGTGCTTTGGCTGAAGTAGCGCCCGCCGCTGGCGGCCACGGCCAGCGGCACGGCCAGCGCCAGCAGCCACAGCGCCTGCAGCGCCAGGCCGCGCTGCAGCGCCGGGCGCTTGCCCAGCAGCCACAGCGCAAAGCACAGCGCCCACAGCGCGAACAGCCAGGCGATCATGGCGTTGCTGCCGACCTGGCTGGCCAGCACCCACAGCAGCCAGACGACGGTGGCAAACATCGGGAAGGCCATGGCGGTGCGGAAGGTTTCCATCCAGGCGCCGGGCCGGGGCAGGCGATCGAGCAGCGCGGGGAACCACACCAGCGCCATGAAGGGCAGGGCCATGCCCACGCCGATGGCCACGAAGATGGCCAGCGCCGCCCAGGCCGGCAGGCTCAGCGTGGCGCCCAGCGCCGCGCCCATGAAGGGGCCGGTGCAGGGTGAGGCCACCAGCACCGCCACCACACCCGCGCCCAGCGATTCGAGCACGGGCGAGCGCGCCGCGCCCGGCGTGGCCCCGCCGCGCCAGGCGGCGGGCAGCCACAGCTGCAGGCCGATCACGCCGGCCAGCGCCAGGCCCATGACGGTGAACAGCACCGTCAAGGCGGCGACGAACCAGGGCGATTGCAGTTGAAAGCCCCAGCCCAGTTGCGCGCCGCCGGCGCGCAGCGCCATGACCAGCGCGCCCATGGCGGCAAAGGACAGCACCACGCCAGCGCCATAGGCCCAGGCGCTCTGGCGCTGGGCGGTGCGGTCCTTGCCGTAGCGCGCCAGCGCCAGCGCTTTGATGGCCAGCACCGGGAATACGCAGGGCATGAGGTTGAGCACGGCACCGCCGAGCATGGCCAGCAGCAGCATCAGGCCCCAGCGCGACAGGCTCCAGTCCAGCGCGGCCGACGGGGCTGGCGCAGCCGGGGTTGTGGCCGTGCCAGCGGCGTTGCTGCCTGTACCTGTGCCTGTGCCAGCGCCCGGGCCTGCGCCATCCCCGGACATGCCGGAGGCGCTGGAGGCGGCAGGCGGGGTGCTGGCAGCGGGCAGGGCCAGCGCATCGGCGCTGCGCCAGCCGGCGGTGACGGGCACTTGCACGGCCCAGCCCTTGGGGCCGGCGCTGGCGCTGTCGTGCGCCTGCGGATCCCACTGGCCGCCTTCGCTGCGCGCCAGCGGCGTGAGCAGCAGATCGAGCGTGGCCGGGCTGTCTTCGCGATCGGGCGAGAGCGGCAGCTCGGCCACCCAGCTGCCCTGCTCCCAGCGCTGCTGCCAGCCTTGCCCGGCGCGCGCGCCGTGGGCGATGACCTGCGGCTGCTGCGCAAACACCTCCAGCTGCTGGCCATGCAGCGCGGCGGGCAGCCCTTGCACGCGCAGGCTCAGGCGTTCGCCCTGCGCGGCGGCGCTGCCGCTGGCATCGGGCAGCGCCTGCGGCAATTCGGCGCGGGCCTGCGCAAACTGCGCCGCATGCGCCTGCAGCGGCACGTCCAGCGGCAGGCTCAGGCGAAAGCTGCCCTGCTCGGGAATGCATTCGAGCCGGCACACCAGCCAGCTGGCCTCCAGGCCGATCTCCACCTGGCTGGCGCCGCCGGGCTGCCAGTGGGCGGGCAATTCAATGCGCACCGGCAGCAGCACTTGTTGCTCGTAGCCGTAGTTGGCCAGCTCGCCGATGCGCAGCTTTTGCGGCACCGGCCAGGCGATGCCGCTGGCCTGCCAGCCATCGGGCAGTTGCCAGTGCAGCTCGGTGGCCATGCCCGAATCGCCCGGGTTTTGCCAGTAGGTATGCCATTGCGGCGCATGGTCGATGAGCAGGCCCAGGCTGAAGCTGCGCCCCGGCGCAATGCCCTCGGGCGCATCGGCCAGCAGCCGGGCGTGCACGTGCGGCGTGCGCACCTCGGCCGCTGCCGCACTGCTGCCGTTCAGGCGCAGCGCCAGCGGGGCCGGCGATGGGGTCTGCGCCGCGGCGGCGGCCAGCTCCAAGGCCGCGGGCGCCTGGCTGGGCGCAATGGGCTGCTGCTGGGCCTGCGCTGTGGGCAGCAACGCGGCCAGCCAGGCCAGCGCCGGCAGCGCGGCGCGCCATTGCCGCCGGGCCTGCCCCGTCAGGGCCTGGGCCCGCAGCGGGCGGGGGGATGCTTCATTCACGATCGGATGGTGGTTTTTCACTGCAATTCTTCACTGTTCATATTCACGCATGGCGCCATGCCCGGGCGGCGCTGCCGAGGAATTGGGCAGGGGCCGGGCAAAGGGTCGGGCAGGGCGCCGGGCAGGGGCCCGGCGCGCTTGGAGCGCACAGGCCGCGCCAGGTTCCGTGCCGAGCGCCTTTGAGCGGGCTGGCAAGGCCGATAATGCCGGCCATGTCCGCCGCCACACCGCCCGCCCCCGAGCCCGACGCCTGGCCCAGCTGCCAGTGGGACGCCCTGAGCACCCGCGACTTCAGCGCCCGCGCCGGCACGGCGCTGCTGGCGCGCACCGTGGCAGTGCTGCCGCTGGGCGCGACCGAGCAGCATGGCCCGCACCTGCCGCTGGGCGTCGATGCCGCGATCACGCGCGGTATTGTGCAGGCGGCGCAGCAGCTCTGGGCGCAACAGCCGCCGGCGCAGCGCCCGCCGGTGCTGTTCCTGCCGCTGCAGGCCATTGGCTTCAGCCCCGAACACGCCGCCTTTGCCGGCACGCTGAGCCTGTCGGCCAGCACCATTCTGGCGCTGTGGAACGACATTGGTGCCGGCGTGGCCGCCAGCGGCGTGCAGCGCCTGCTGCTGTTCAACAGCCATGGCGGGCAGACCAGTGTGATGGACATCGTGGCGCGCCAGCTGCGCCAGGCGCATGGCTTGCTGACCTACAGCAGCAGCTGGTACCAGTTGCCGCGCAGCCAGGCGCCACAGGCGCAGACCAGCGCGCATGAGGCGCGCTTTGGCATCCACGGCGGCGAGGAAGAAACGTCCATCATGCTGCACCTGCACCCCGAGCAGGTGTGCATGGCCCAGGCGCAGCACTTTCGCACCAGCGCCGAGCAACGCGCGCAGCGCTACCGCATCCTGGGCAACGGCCACAGCGCCAAGATGGGCTGGATGATGCAGGACTACAACCGCCAGGGCGCAGCGGGCAACGCCCTGGCCGCCAGCGCCGCCAAGGGCGCGCTGCTGGTGCAGCAGGCCGCCAGCGAGCTGCTGGCGCTGGCGCAGGAGATCAGCGCGCTGGATTGGCCCATGCCCTGAAAGCCTGCCCAAGGTCTTTGCACGGCGGGTAAAACCAGGTGGATTCGGGGGGCTGCCGCGCTCGCAAAGCCTCGCCGGGCCACGAGGTCCGTCTGCGCTTGGCGCCTTGCGGCCCATCCCAAACCACTTGTTACCTACCCGTGCCGAGACTTTGAACAGGCTCCGAGGGGGAGGCCAGCGCGTAGCCGGTGCTGCGCCCGCCGCCCGGCGTTTTCTGCAGCATGCCCAACTCCAGCAGCTGTGTGATGTCGCGCAATGCGGTATCGGGCGAACATTTGGCCAGTGCGGCCCACTTGCTGCTGCTGAGCTTGCCCTCGAAGCCATCGAGCAGCCGGTTGAGCACCTTGATCTGACGCTCGTTGAGTGGCGTGCCGGCCCAGTGCCGCCAAAAGTTGGCCTTGGCCACCACGGCATCGAGCGTGGCCTGTGCGTGGGCGATGGCGCGCTCCAGCGCAGTCAGGAACCAGGCCAGCCAGTCGGTGACGTCGAGGTCGCCGCGCTGCGTACGCTCCAGGATGGCGTAGTAATCCTTGCGCTCGCGTTGCAGTTGCGCTGACAGGCTGTAGAAGCGCTGCGGGCTGCCATCGGCGCGCGCCAGAAACAAGTCGCCGACGGCGCGCGCGATGCGGCCGTTGCCGTCGTCGAAGGGGTGCAGGGTCACGAACCACAGATGGGCCAGGCCGGCCTTGAGCAGCGCCGGTTCATGGCCATCGGCATTGGCCCAGTCCAGAAAGTATTGCATTTGGGCAGGCAAGGCCTGTGCGGGCGGTGCCTGAAAGTGCAGCCGGCGCCGGCCCAGCGGGCCGGAGACCACTTGCATCGGGCCGTCGGCATCATCGCGCCAGCGGCCAATGGCAATGGGCGTCATGCCGGAGTAACCGGTCGGGAACAGGGCGGCATGCCAGCCGTACAGGCGCTGGGCGCTCAAGGGCTCGGCGCTGCGGGCGGTGGCGTCGAGCACCATGTCCACCACGCCCTCGGCGCTGCGATCGATGGGGGCCAGCGCGCCGATGTCCACGCCCAGACGCCGGGCGATGGACGAGCGCACGGATGCCGCGTTCAGGGTTTCGCCCTCGATGGCGCTGGTCCTGACCACGTCCTCGGTCAGTGCGGCCAAGCTGGCCTGGGCGCGCAGCGCCAGACCGGCATCGGCCAGCCGGCCCAGCAGCAGACCTTGCGCGCGGCTGACCTGGGCCAGCGGCCCGCTCAGCGCCTGCAGGTCATAGCGCCAATGGGGCCATTGCGCGTGTTGCCAGATATAGGTGGGTGTTGCACATGCCATGCGCGCATTACACGCGGGCGACCTGTTTCGTGCAAGCCATTCTCCGCATGATTTGCGGAGAATGGGCGGCCGATTCGCCGCAGGCGCGCCGGGTGGGCGCTGCGGCGCCAGCGCGGGCGCTCAATCCACGCTGGCGCCGGAGGCCTTGACCACGGCCTGCCATTTCTTGGCTTCGGCGCTGATGAAGGCGGTGAATTCGGCCGGGGTCTCGGGGTGGGCGACGGCGCCTTGCTCGGCGAATTTCTGCACCACTTGCGGGTCGCTCAAGGCTTTGGTGATGGCCTGGCTCAGGCGCTGCATCACCGGCTCGGGCGTGCCGGCCGGGGCGAACAGGCCGAACCAGGAGTAGGCCTCGAAGCCGGGCACGCCGGCCTCGGCGATGGTGGGCACATCGGGCAGCTGCGCCGAGCGCGTGGCCGTGGTCACGGCCAGCGGCACCAGGCGGCCGGCGCGCACGTTCTGGATGGCCGAGGGCATGTTGTCGAACATGATGTGCACCTGGCCGGCCAGCAGGTCGGCGCCTGCCGGGGCGCTGCCCTTGTAGGGGATGTGCTGCATGTCCACGCCGGTCATTTGCTTGAACAGCTCGGCCGAGAGGTGGATGGAGGTGCCATTGCCCGAGGAGGCAAAGTCCACCTTGCCGGGGTTGGCGCGGGCGTAGCTCAGCAGCTCCTGCACGGTTTTGTAGGGCTGCTGCGGGTGCGCCACCAGCAGGTTGGGCACCAGGGCCACGCGGCTCAGGGGCTGGAAGTCCTTGACCGGGTCGTAAGGCAGTTTCTTGTACAGGCTTTGGTTGATGGCGTGGGTGCCTACGGTGCCCATCAGCAGCGTGTAGCCATCGGCTGCGGCGCGCGCGGCGGCCTGGGCGCCGATGTTGCCGCCGGCGCCGCCCTTGTTGTCGATGACCACGCTCTGGCCCCATTGCTGGCTCAGGTGCTGGCCGAGGATGCGCGCCAGCAAATCGGTGGTGCCGCCTGCGGGGAAGGGCACGACGATGGTCACGGCCTTGGCGGGAAAGTCCTGCGCCTGCACTGCGCCGGGCTGCGCGCCCCACAGGCAGGCGCAGGCGGCCAGGGCCAGTGCGGCGCGGCCCAGCCAGCGGCGGCGGGGCAGGGCGGGGGCGGGCAGGGGGCGTGTGGTAGTGGCAATGCGTTTCATGGTGTTTGTCTCCTTGAGAGGTGTGCTTGTTTGGCCATGGCAAGCCATGGCTCTAGTTGCTCAGACTTTTTCCAGCAGCATGGCGATGCCCTGGCCGACGCCGATGCACATGGTGCACAGCGCGTAGCGCCCGCCGCTGCGCTGCAGCTGGTGCATGGCCGTGCCGGCCAGGCGCGCGCCGCTGGCGCCCAGCGGGTGGCCCAGCGCAATGGCGCCGCCGCAAGGGTTGACGCGCGGGTCGTCGCCTTGCAGCGAGAGCAGGCGCAGCACGGCCAGGGCCTGGGCGGCAAAGGCTTCGTTGAGTTCGATCAGGTCGATGGCATCCAGCCCGATGCCGGTGTGCGCCAGCAGCTTTTGCACCGCCGGCGCCGGGCCGATGCCCATGACGCGCGGGGCCACGCCGGCCACGGCGCTGGCGACGATGCGCGCGCGCGGGGTCAGGCCGTGGCGAGCGGCAGCGGCCTCGCTGGCGACGATGACGGCGGCTGCGCCGTCGTTGACGCCGCTGGCGTTGCCGGCGGTGATGCTGCCATCGGGGCGCACGATGGCCTTCAGGCGCGCCAGGGCCTCCAGCGTGGTGGCGCGCGGGTGCTCATCGCGCGCAAAGACGATGGGCTCGCCTTTCTTTTGCGGCAGCGTCACGGGGGCGATTTCGGCGTCGAACAGGCCGGCCTCCTGGGCCTTGAGGGCCTTGCTCTGGCTGGCCAGGGCGAAGCGGTCCTGGTCTTCGCGGGCGATGCGGTATTCATCTGCCACGTTCTCGGCGGTCTCGGGCATGGAGTCCACGCCGTACTGGGCGCGCATGGCCGGGTTGATGAAGCGCCAGCCGATGGTGGTGTCGTACACGGCGTTGTGGCGCGCAAAAGCGCTGTCGGCCTTGGGCATGACAAAGGGCGCGCGGCTCATGCTCTCGACGCCGCCGGCGAGCATCAGCTGGGCCTCGCCGGCCTTGATGGCGCGCGCGGCGGTGGCGATGGCGTCCAGCCCGGAGCCGCACAGGCGGTTGAGCGTGGCGCCGGGCACGCCCTCGGGCAGGCCGGCCAGCAGCGCGGCCATGCGCGCGACATTGCGGTTGTCCTCGCCGGCCTGGTTGGCGCAGCCCAGCAGCACGTCGTCGATGGCGGCGGCATCCAGCGTGGGGTTGCGCTGCAGCAGCGCGCGCAGCACGTGCGCGGCCAGATCGTCGGGCCGCACGCCCGAGAGGCTGCCGCCATAGCGGCCAATGGGGGTGCGAACGGCGTCGCAGAGAAAGGCTTGGGTCTGGCTCATGGTGCGGGCGCTCCTTGCTGAAAGGAAGGGGGTGGTGGAACAGGCGCTCAGGCCGGCGGCTGCAGCGGCAGGCCGATGAGGGCCTGCAGCGCCTGCGGGCTCAGCCCGGGCACGGTGTCGATCAGGCGCAGGCCGCTGGGCGTGCACTCCAGCGTGGCCAGGTCGGTGTAGATGCGCTTGACGCAGCCCAGGCCCGTGAGCGGATAAGTGCATTGGGCGACGACTTTGCTCTGGCCATCCTTGGTGCACAAATCCATCATCACCCAGGTCTGGCGCGCGCCGATGGCCAAGTCCATGGCGCCGCCCACGGCGGGGATGGCGCCGGGCTCGCCCGTGCTCCAGTTGGCCAGATCGCCAGTGGCCGAGACCTGAAAGGCGCCCAGCACGCAAATGTCCAGATGCCCGCCGCGCATCATGGCGAAGCTGTCGGCGTGGTGAAAGAAGCAGCCGCCGGGCAGCAGGCTGACGGGCTGCTTGCCGGCGTTGATGAGGTCGTAATCCTCCTGCCCGGGCGCGGGCGCCGGGCCCATGCCGAGGATGCCGTTCTCGCTGTGCAGCAGGACTTCGCGGCCCGGCGGAATGTGGTTGGCCACCAGCGTGGGCATGCCGATGCCCAGGTTGACGCAGGCGCCGTCGTGGATGTCCTGCGCCACGCGGCGCGCCAGTTCGTCCTTGCTGCGGCGCTGCCAGGGCGTGGCCGTGCCGGCCTTTGGGGATGCGACTGGGTTCATGGGCGGGCCTGCTGCTGTGCGGGGGTGGGGGCGCTGGCGCCGTGCGCCGCGCGGCGCGTGGCGCGGCGGGCGATGGGCACGACGCGATCGACGTAAATGCCGGGGGTGACGATGCTCTCCGGATCCAGCGCGCCCAGCGGCACCACCTCATGCACGGTGGCGATGGTGGTGCGCGCGGCGGTGGCCATCACCGGGCCGAAGTTGCGCGCGGCCATGCGGTAGCACAGATTGCCCCAGCGGTCGCCGCGCTCGGCCTGGATCAGCGCCACATCGCCGTGGATGGGGTATTCAAGCACATAGTGCCGGCCATCGATGACGCGCGTCTCCTTGCCCTGGGCCAGCTGCGTGCCGTAGGCCGTGGGGCAGAAAAAAGCGCCGATGCCCGCGCCTGCGGCGCGGATGCGCTCGGCCAGATTGCCTTGCGGCACCAGCTCCAGCTCAATGCGGCCGCTTCGGTAGAGCGCATCGAACACATGCGAATCGGCCTGGCGCGGGAAGCTGCAAATGATCTTGCGCACCCGCCCGGCCTTGAGCAGCGCAGCCAGGCCAGAATCGCCATTGCCGGCGTTGTTGTTGACGATGGTCAGCTCGCGCGCGCCCTGGGCGATCAGCCCGTCGATCAGCGCCTCGGGCACGCCGGCCGTGCCAAAGCCGCCAACCAGAATGGTCGCGCCATCGGCCACGTCGGCCAGGGCCGCCTCAATGGATGGAACGATCTTGTCGATCATGCAAAGTCTCCGCATGCCTGCACGCGCGGCGGCATGTTTTTTTGTGCGTCCGGCCCCAGAGACTTGGAGCAGACTCTGAAACCTTTGGCGCTGGATTCTATGGACTCTGCACGGCGCGCCCAATGACAGGCAGTCGCCTGCTTGCCAGGCTGACCGGCCGCGCTATTGCCCGCTCTGGCCCGCTCTGGCCGCTGCAAGAGGCACTGGCGGTCTTGCGGATGGAGGCGGGCGCGTCGCTGTTGGCTTTGGAGATGAAGATTTCGTTGCTGCCGCTTCGCTCGTAGATCAGGCCTGCGCGCTCGATGAGGCGGGCGCTGCCGTCCAGCGGGTCGAGCTCGAAGTTCAGCGGCGCCCAGGCGGGGTTGAGCCACCAGCGCCCCTGGCTCCAGCTGCGCGCGATATCGATGAGCCCGCCCAGGGTATTGACGCGAAGGTCGATGTGGGTTTCTCGGTATTCGCCATTGGGCTGGCGCACGCTGGGCGCGCTGGCGCTCAGTTGCAGGCCCACTCCCAGTTCGACTTCTGCTACCCAGGGGCTGGCCGTGCCCGACAGATGCGGCTGCGCTTGCGCTGGCAAGGGGGGCAGGGGCGACAGGGCTAGCAGCCAGGGCATAGATCGGCGGCTGGGGCTGCTGCGAGGGGCTGGAAAGCAGTGGGCATGTGGGGGGATGTCCGTGCTCTTCATGGGGAATGGATTGGGTGTTGAAGCGTATGAAATCCTTTATGCACCAAATTGACAGAAAACAGGCAGAAAATTGAAAGATTGCTGTATGAAATCACTGACGCTCGGCACCCAAAATGGGGCAAACGGAAGCACTCCGACGAGAATTGAAATAAAAATACTCAGATCACCGAAACGAGTAAACAAAGTTAAGGTCTTTGTCCAATATAATTGTCTTAACACCTGAAGACTCATTTCCCTTTCTTCTTAGAATAATCCGATATCCACAATCTAATACGTCATTATAAACATCCCATTTATCCCTATCGTAAGAATTTTTTCCATCACCAGCCCTCTCAAGAATAACCTCTTCGGGTACAATCTTCATCTCACAGGGTTTTTTGATTGATTTATTATTGGAGCAGCCTGTCAAAAATACAAAAAATAAAGACAAAAATGCCAGCAGACGAAATAATGCGCCGTCAGAACACGTCAAGCCCATAACCCCTCCAATCAATTAAATCCATATATAAAATTAAAATCCTTATCGAAAAAAAACTCCCCAAACCTTTCAAGAGATAATTCATCTCTGCCCTCGACAACAAGCCTGTATCCACAAGGTAATATTTCAATAGCTACCTTATGACTCTCTTTTGAGAACCTAAGCATATCGCCTAATTTTATAGAGTTTAGCATTTCAAATGCCTTTTTCTCTCCGATGCATTCAATCCTGCATAACCCCTGATTTGCAGCGTCATTGAGTGCGCAACCAGACAAAAATAACAAAAAAACAAAACGATAGATTTTCATAAGCACCAACAATACTAAATGACTTTACAGCGATATCTATCTTGCTGAAGTCTTTGGCTTTGACTTATAGATGCCTGAGGCAAAATGACGCATCCAACATCTCCAACTTTTGCGCATTCGCGAATCTTTCTTTTCAAACACTCTTGACCAGCCGCGTGTGCGCAGACACTCCCTCTCTGTTGGGTCAACGTCATGTCTAAAACTCGCTATATAGATGCAGCCTTTTGCTGTATCGCAAGGCTGAAGATCTCTAAAATGATATTTCTCGTGCTCTATCACGCATTCATCATCCTTTATGTTTGCTCTTGTCGGCCTAAGCGGTCTTCTTCCGCAAGCGACAGGACGCCCATTGCAACAAACAACATTTCCTGCGATGGAATCTTTTACCAGAGAACCTTGCCAAAATGAACAACATTCCTCATCAGTTTTTGGCTCACACCCATCACATGGTTCGCTGCTCAACCCATAAAAATCCACTCTTTTATTTTGGTTGCCTTCTGTATAAGAAAAGTTATTCACTCCGTTCTGTAAACCACTCGGATCACTCTGTAAAGATGTCTTGTTTGGAATTAATAAGAATGCACAAGCCGCAAATTTTTATCATAAATATAAACAAGCGTTCCTTCGGGAGTTAGTGGCAAGAATGTATAAGATACAACGTAGCCACAGTTAACCCTATCAATCTGCATATAGACATCTTCTATAGAGTGTTTTTTGTGATTGCCAGGATCTTTGTTGAGTAACTCTAGTGCAATAACCTCATCAATATAATTAACACTGCATCTACTAAAGTTATCGTGGATTGTGCATCCGGAAGCAAACATTGCAAGTATCAAAATTTTTCTCGTATCTTTAAGTCCATCAAAACACGCAAGAATAACCCATTGGTGGCTTTTGAGAAACCCTCTTTTCCATTGAGTTTATTTCTGCGGTAATGACCACCACGCAAGCTTGAGATGTACATCCAGAAAGCTTCTTTTGCAAACAGATGAACTGCGCCTTATATGCTTGACACTCCCCTTCCTTATAATCAATATTTTCGCCAAATCGCCACATAAACACAAGGCTTTTCATTGCAGGGCTCCATGTCTCTAAAATGATATCTCTCATGTTCAATGGCGCACTTGCTTCATCTTCGTATTTATTTCTCGAATATATATTTTCCGCATACAGGCAACAAGGCGACCATTGCAACAAATGGGTTGCGCTCCAACTCTGATATTGTTGGCAACACTTTTTTCCCATTGATCACAACATTGCTCATCCGTTTCAGGGGAGCATTCATCGCAAGAATCATCTAACATATCTAGTCTTTTCAAGGCATTGCTGACGCATAAACGTATAAATTAAATCCACTCTGCAACCCAATCGGATCACTCTGCAAGTACCTCCCCGTGCTCGGGTCATAGTGCCGATGGAAGTTGTAGTGCGTGCCCGTTTCCTTGTCGTAGTACTGGCCAGGCAAACGGATGTTGATCTCGGTGCTGGCGTTGGCTGAGACAGTGGCCTTGCCAAACGCTTCGCTCACTTGCGCCCAGGTCTGGTTGCCGTTTTTGTCCGTGGCGATTTGCGGTGTGCCCAGGTGGTCGCTGTGGATGTAGTGGTAGGCGTTGGTGTTGGGGTTTGTGGCCTATTCAACTGCAAGCTTCATTCCGGTTTATGAAAAAACGGGAATGAAGGCGGGTGAAAAGTTTCGGTGGATAGTGGGTGGGATACCTGGGTCTCGTAAGCTTTTACTGGGCATAATTTTCTTTTTAATTGACCTCTTCGAAATATTCGAGAAACTTCTTCCCCAGCACAGAGTCAATATTGACGATCAAATCTTTTTCATTTTTATATTTTGCAAACCGCATGTACCTCCTATGGTTTACAGGGGATGAAATTGGACTAAAATAGTCTACAGCATATGCCTCATGCGCAACAATAATTGCGTCAATATCGGCAATGCCAACGGCTCTGCAGCAATAATAAGCATTGAGATTAAAAAATGGATCAGGATGGTCTCTTAGTAAATCAAAATAATCATAAAGCGGAGCATCTTTCAATTTTTCAAAAACTTCTTTTGGAAATCCCGGATGCCATCTATTAATGTAATCCAAAATTCCTTTTTTATCCCCGCCGGAATTTGTTGCGCCGTTCCACGACAAGTCTTTAGGATTGGCTAAGTATGCATCAATGGAAGTTGGGGATACATGCCACGCGTCCTTAGTATTTGGAGGGACAAGCGCGATATAAGATTTTTCTTCATCAAACACCTCTATCAAGAAAGCTGGCTTCTTCAATACATAATGAATTCCGAAATTCATGGGGCGCCATAGACTGCTCCCTTGATAGTTGACTTTCGTGACGGACGAGCAGCCCCCCAAGAAAAAGAGTAGAAGGCTTAAAAATAATTTTTTCATGATTAATTTTCGTAAATATTGGGGGCGGTTATGAAGGATTCCAATAATCTTGAAATTCTTCGTTGCAGGGACGCCGATCTTTTCGTTCTGGGGTGCAAAAGGCACTGAATCCCATTGTTTTTTCGGCCTTGTACTAAGCGTTGGTAATAGCTCTGCAGCCATCTTCAAATTCTGTATTTTGCGACCCTGCTTGATTGTAATGACCCACCACTTTCTGCACAGGTCAGGCTGCTAAAGCATACGCTTGAGCGGGTGTTTTCATGCCGAGCGCCTGATGCGGGCGTCGGTGATTGTAGAACTGGATCCAGTCGCCCAGCACACGCATGGCATGCTGCTGGCTCTCAAAGCGATGACGGTGTACGCATTGCTCTTTGAGGGTGCGGATGAGGCGTTCCACCATGCCCTTTTGCTGCGGGCAATGCGGGGTGATGAACTCTTGCTGCAAGCCATAGCTGCGAACCAGCCGCGTGTAATCGCGGCTGGTAAACACCAGGCCGTTGTCCGAGCGCAGCAGGAACGGCTCAGGCACGCGCCCGAGCGCGCCATAGCGGGCAATCAGCGCCTGCTCCAATGCCGCCACCGCGGTACTGGCCTTGCCGCTGCGTGAGAGATGCCAG
This sequence comes from Vandammella animalimorsus, assembly GCF_002285265.1. GTDB lineage: Bacteria > Pseudomonadota > Gammaproteobacteria > Burkholderiales > Burkholderiaceae_C > Lampropedia. Next base: position 211,695 of record NZ_NSJB01000003.1, on the reverse strand, counting down.
CCCAGCAATTGCCGGGTATGGCAATCGATAACAAGTGCCAACGTCAGCCAGCCATCACGTCCTCCCCATACCCGACACAGGTCGGTCGCCCAACGCTGGTCGGGGGCAGTAGCGACCGAAGGCAGCGCCTGGATACGTGGCCGTCGTCCCACTGCACGCTTGCGCACCTGCCAGCCCTTGAGCTGGAAGATGCGCTGCACTGTGTTCTTGTTCATCCCAAGCAAACCGGCCACGGTGCGATAACCGAACGAGGGCTCGGCCTCAATCAGTGCCTTGATCGGCTCGGCTAAAGCTGGATTGACCTTCGGTGCCGCCTGGGTTGGCCGGTAGTACACACTGCGCCTGGCCACGCCGAACCAGCGACACAGCTTGACCATCGACACTTCAAAACCATCTTCCCGAAGCCCCTGCTGGATCGTGACCATCAGGTCTCGTCCGTACCCAGCAGGGCGGCCAGCTTTTTTCGGGCGCGCAGCTCCAGCATGGCTTCGCCATAGGCTTCCTACAATTCCTTGAGCTGGCGCTCGTACTGCTGGCGAACGTCCTCGGGCTTGGCGCGCAAGGCATTCTCCATGCCTCGCTTGCCGTCCTCTACCCAAGCCTCAACCTCTGCCGGAGTCAGGTCGAACTGACGGCTCGCCTCGGCCACCGTCGTCTTGTCCCGGATGATCTCAAGCACCAGCGCCGACTTGCGCCGCGCTGTCCAACGTTTGATTTCTTCGTCCATTACTGCACTCATTGGGTGTCTCCTCTAGTGAAGGTAACACCTGAGCAGGAAATCAGTGGGTCATTACATGATCACATGCAGCCAGCATACAGCTTTGAAAATTTAAATCGCACATTTATTTGATTTTCGTGCTTCAGGGGCAGTCCGGTTCCAAGCCGTAGCTTTTTTGGGTTTGGCCTTGCTCGTTGATTTCGGCAATCAGTGCTTCTTCGGCGTAGATGTACCAGGTGGTGGTTTGCCCGCTGCCCTGGCCGGTGGTTTTGGCAATTCTCCGGCCTTTTGGGTCGTAGTGGTAGCGGGCGATGGTCTGGCCGTTTTGTTCGATGTGCACCAGCCGCTGGGCGGCGTCGTAGTGGTAGCCGGTGGTGGTTGTGGCGTTGGGGTTGCCTGGATTGCCTGGGCTGTTGGTCTCTGCCTGGGTTTTGGGGTAATGTGGCCGCTGTGGTTGTATTGGTAGCTGGTGCTCTGTTGCTGTTGGCCCCATTGAGTGAGGCGGTTGCCGCTGGCGTATTGCCAGGGCCCGGGCTGGTGGGCGCTGGCGGTGCGGTTGTGCACGGCATCGTAGCTGTAGTGTTCGTGGGGCAGGCCCAGCCCTTGCAGGCTGAGGCTGGGGCTGGCTTGGATGAGACGGTCGAGCGGGTCGTAGCGGTAGTCGGTGCCGCCTTGGATGTCAGCGCCTGTCTGTCTTTGGATGTGGGTGATGCTGCTGTCCTGGTCGTATTGTTAACACCTGATTTTGTGAGAAATGGAGTTGAATGCAGGTGAAAATGTATTGGCGGGCAGCAGACAAGGCTCCTCTATTTAGCTCCAAAATGCAATTTTGAAATCAGAAATTTCAAAGTCATTGAGCAATCATTTACCTCGCTCCCTACCTGTTTCCAAAAAAATTTCACATTGTATTTGACGTCAGGGGTCAAACCAACAATAAGTCTCTCATTATTGGTGTCATCCAGGAGGCTGTAATAAGGCTCATCCCCAGGAGGGCCAAAACCGAATTCCTGTTCCTCCAAAAATCCTGATTCATTAACAATAATTTTTTCTTTCGAACTAATTGAAAAATTAATCCATAAGCTAGAAATTTCACTCTTGCATTGATTTTCTGAGTAATTAAATCCAACTGTGTATGCTCCCGATGGAAAGCCTTCAATAATCCACTCTTTAGGGTCGTTTGGCTTCACGTTGGTAATTTCATATTTCTTGACTATGCCAAGAATTGAGGAGCCAACCTTCACCCAATTTCCTTCCCCGGCACTGTCTTTGGGGCCTTCAATGAGAAGGGCGCATCCGCTTAAGATGAAAGTTAAGGAGTAAATAATATTTTTCACGGTTGATCTCCAGGGTATGGGTAAGGTGGCCAGGATGGTGTAATGGAGAATGCGCCTGTACGGATGAGAGTGAGCGAGAACGAAGAAATAGCGTATGCAGGTGCTGGGATGCTTTGCTCAGCTATAAATTTTAATTCTGGGTGTGCTCAAGTGAGATTTGAGTAGGCGGTGAGGTTTGGGTAAGCGATGAGTGGGATAATTTCTGTGGAATTTTAATTCGTCTCAATTAAATTAAATTTTTCGTCAAAAATCATGAAAACATCATGTATGCCTGTCCAGGTGGACTTGTCAACCCCTTTCCTGCCGCAGGATGCGTAGTATTTGTCGCCACTCTTTTGGTAGTGGCAGTCATCTATATCCCATGTGTTCGAGGTGTCATTCGATTTAAAAAACTTCTCCGTAGAAATTTTTAGAGCCAATAATTCTTCAGCGTCAACGTCATTCAACTTGATGGTATCTCTTGAATGATTTTGAGGATCTTTGAGTGAATTTTCTTCATTGGTACTTTTGATTCCGCATGGTTCTTGGCCTGCATCAAGCCTGTTGAGTGTGCAGCCTGATAAGAATAATAAAAAGGAAAGGAAATATATTGTCATAAACTTTGTTGAGGGGTAAACGTTTTGGGTTTAAGGGGTAAACGCTTTACAAAGGGACGTCTCTGAGCATTTTAAGCAGCGTATTGCAGAGGTCAAGGTGCAGGCGATTGGAGCGGGATTTGGTTTTCTTGAGATGCAACTCGAACTTGTCCCAAGTTACACACTGGACTGTGCCATTCGATGCTTTGCGTAGCTCCAGAAAGACTTGGTGTCGTTGATGTGTTTGCAGTCTTTGAAGAAATCGTTATTGCTGTGATTGACCCGAAAGTGTCTCTTCAAAACAAAACGGTGGCAGCACCTGTTTCTCTGAGAGCTCAAGAAGTTGCCATGCATTGAAAAATTTTTTTCCTCTAGGTTCAGATCAATTATTATTCATTTTCCTGACCCTCAAGGAAAGGACTCTAAATAAAAAGAATATATTTGAAAATCCGACGATGTACAAAAATATTTCAATAAATAAGTTGAAAACAAACCCAAAAATAGAAGTGTATATGCTGTAAATTAGCAGAAGGGCGAACGAGAGTGTGAATAAGTGGGCCTCCCCGGGGTCTGATTCGGATTCTTTGTACACCATTAGTCCAGAATAAATCACCAAGGCAATGGAAAAGATGTGGAGTAGTTGAAATGCTGGTCCAAAATTCATGCCTTGGCCAACAAGAAATAATATGAAAGATATTACGTATAGTATTTTTGCTCTTTTCATTTGCAGATCCCTTGATGCTCCAAGAATTTTTGAGGCCGGTGGATGGGTTGCTTGCATCGGGTCAGGATTTCAAAGTGACATTGTCTGCTGAGTTTTTCTGTCAGTTTATTTTTGGGCGTATTGGCTCATGCGTGCAAGCGTTGAGTCAATCATTGGCTAATGGTGGTTAGTGAAAATTTCATTTGAGTAAAAATCGGGCTGATGTCGAAAGAACTCCAATGAGGGATGAGAATATGATTGCGCAAACGTGAATCATGAGGGTTGAAAATTTATTTTTATTTTTTGAAAAAATGGATATGATGAAAAGAATGATTAGAAATAAAAAGAATGTGATGGATGTGTTGAAGAATAAAGTAAAGGCCAGGCTTTTGTCTCTGTGGGTATGGCTTGTTTCGTTGACATACAGGGCGGTCAAGAAAAGTATCAGGCCATTGATCGTCAGTAAGAATCTGTCCATATTTTTCTGGTGTGTTTCGTAACACGCTTTAGCCTGCGCTGGCCGGTGCTTGGCCCAGATACAGCAGGAACTGTGCCAGCACGGGCAGTTGGGGGGTGAAGTGCTGGCTCAGTGCGTGGTCGCCGCCTTCGAGCACGATGTGCTGGGCATCGGGGTGGCGGGCTTGCATTTCGCGCCAGTCCAGCACTTCGTCGCCCTTGGCCATCAGCACCAGCGTGGGTGGGGGCGGGCGTACGTGGCGTGTATCCAGGGCGCGCAGCTCGTCGATGTATTCGGGGCGGAAATCGAAAGATTCCTCGGGCTGGTGCCATTGCGCGACCTGGCCGATGTAGGCCGCCAGGTCGCGCGCTGGCTCTACCGCTGGGTTCAGCAGCACGGCAGGGCATTGGCGCTGCACGGCGAACCAGCTGGCGTAGTAGCCGCCCAGTGAGGAGCCCATCACGGCCAGGCTGCCGCTGGGCCAGTGGCTGGTGAGCTCCAGCATGAGCTGCGCGGCGGCCTGTGGCGAGGGCGGCAGCTGCGGCGTGAGCACTTGCACCTGCGGGTGGTGCTGGGCGAACCAGGCGCGCGTGAGCTGGGCCTTGGTCGATTGCGGCGAGGAGCGAAAGCCGTGCAGGTACAGCAGATGGCGCAGGGGTGGGTTGGTGCGGCTGGGCATGGTGTGGGTGTCTGGGGTGGCGGCGGGATGGTGGCGGCCGGGCGGCTGTGGGCTGGCAAGCCTGGCGCTGGTCATGGCCGGCAGGCGCTCAGTGCCCGCGCGCCTGGGGCTCGGGCACGTCGGCGGCGCTGGCGCCTTGCTCGGCCAGGGTTTGGCTGGCCTGGCGGTGGTCCTGGGCGTTGGCTTGCAGGCCTTCTTGCTGGCCGGAGTTGGCCGGGTGGTATTGCAGCTCGATCATGATCGGGAAGTGGTCCGAGTCGATGCTGGGCAGGCGCTGCACGCGCACCAGCTCGAAGTGGTCGCTGTGGAAGATGTGGTCCAGCGGCCAGCGGGCGAACCAGTAGCGGGCGTGAAAGCTGTTGATCATGCCCCGGCCCACGCGCGCGTCGAGCAGGCCGCTGATTTTGCGAAACAGCCGCGTCGTGGGCGACCAGGCCACGTCGTTGAGGTCGCCGGCCACGATCACCGGGCCGCGCTCGCCCTGCAGGCTTTTGGCGATCATCAGCAGTTCCACGTCGCGTTCGGTGGATTCGTCGTTTTCCGTCGGGCTGGGCGGCGCGGGGTGCAGAAAGTGCATGCGCACCCGCACCTCGGGCTGCGCGCCCTGGGCGGGGCGCAGCAGCAAGCTGGCGTGGATGGAGGGCACGTGCGGCTCGACCAGGTATTGCACCTGCACCTCGTCCAGCGGCAGGCGGGCGTACAGGTGCATGCCGTAGAGGTTGTCCTGCGGGCAGGCCACGTAGTGCGGGTAGTGCTGGCGCAGCGGCTGCAGCTGCTGCTCCCACCAGGCGTCGGTCTCCAGCGTCACCAGCACGTCGGGGCGGTGCTGGCGCACCAGGGCCAGCACGGCGTCGGCGTTGCGGTTGGGGGTGAGCACGTTGGCGGCCATGATGCGCAGCCGCGGGCCTTGCTCGTGGGCATCGGCCCAGCGCACTTCATGGCGCCACAGTGGCGTGTAGGGCAGGATCCACCAGACTTGGTAGAGGGCGCACAGCGCGGTCGTGGCCACGGCCAGCCAGGCGTGCCAGCGGGAGAAGTCCAGCCACAGGGCTTGGGCCAGCAGCAGCGCCGCCAGCAGCAGCGCCAGTTGCAGGCGCGGGAAATCCCAGATGCGCACCCACCACACCCGCGCCGGGTGCAGCGGCAGCAGGGTCAGCAGCGCCAGGGCGGCGGTCAGCAGGTACAGGGCGATGGTCATGCGGCGGGCCGTGGGGTGCGGGGCGTTGGTGTGCGGCGCGGCGGGCAAGCCAGCGGCTTGGGGCGGCCTGCGGCGCGGCAAAGCCTGCCCCAAGGCGCTGCCTGCCTATTCACTGCGAGCGCGTCGACAGTCGGCAGGTATTTCAGCGCAACAGCACTTCGGCCAGCTCCACGGGCAGGGCGAAGTTGAGGTTTTGCGAGTCCTTGAGCAAGAAGGTGGTGATGCCGATGACGCGCCCGTATTCGTCGAACAGGCCGCCGCCGCTGGAGCCCGGCGAGATGGCCGCCGAGGTCTGGATCATGGGCACGCCATCCTGCTTGCGCACGGCCGAGAGCAGGCCCTCGGCAATGGTCAGCTCCAGCCCGCGGGGCGAGCCGATGCTGTAGACGCGCTGCCCGGGCGTGAGCTCGTCGAGCCGGCCGATGCGCGCCACCTGGGCCGGCAGGCCGCGCGTGCGCAGAATGCAGTAGTCCATCTTGCGATTGCCCGTGACCAGCTCGGCCTCGTGGGGTTGGCCCTGGAAGATCACGACCGCGTTGTCGGCCCCTTCGAGCACGTGGCAGTTGGTGGCCACCACGTCCTGGGCGATCACCACGCCGCTGCCCTGGCTGACGCCGTCCTTGCCCTTGGCGTAGGCGGCGATGACGACGATGGACTGCGCCCCCACCTGGTAGATCTGCTTGGGGCTGAGGCTTTTTCCGGGCGTTTCTGCGGCATCGGGCGCGGGCCTGCGCTGCGCCGTCATGGGGCTTGGGGCATCGGGTTGTGGCGCAGTCTGCGGCGCCGTCTGTGCCGGGGCCGGCCCTGGCCATGCCGGGCTGGAGACCATGCCAGGCGCTGGGTGGTTGCGGCCGCTGCCGGCCTCGCCCATGCCCGCGCCGCGCTGCTGCTCGGCATAGCGCTGGGCAAAGCCGTTGAGGGCGGCCGTGCGCTCGTAGGTCTCGCGCATCAGGCAGGGCACGTCCGCGCCGCACTGCGCATCGCGCTGCGCGATCCACTGCCTTTGGCTGCGGCGCACCTCGTCGAACAGTGCCTCGGGCAGGACGCTGCGAATGCGGCTGTAGGCCTGGGCCAGATAGTCGTCGAAGGCCTTGAGTTTGGGGTCGGAGCAGATGGCAATTTCCGGGCCCGTCTGCGCCCGATCGCAGTCGATGCCGGCCCAGGTTGGGGCGCTGGCTAGTAACAGCGAGCTGTACAGCATGGCAAATTTCAGCGCAGAAAATTTCATGGCAAGTGCCCTTTCAAAGTAGCTTGCATTTGTATCACAGCGCTTGCCGCGCCGCAGCGCGTCAGGGCAGTGCTGAATAAGTCTCCGCAGTGCGGCGCGCGCCCTGTGTGGGGATGGAATGCAAGGCGCAAACCACAGCAATAGCTCATGCTACTGCGAGGATTTGTAACGCAGCAGACCGCCCCAGACAGGGACGCACCGTGCGCGGGGGACTTGTTCAGCATTGCCCCAGGGCAGTGCTGCGCATCGAGCGCGACAAATCGGGAACAATAGCGCCGGCACGCACAACCACCATGGCCTGGTTTGGGTCGCTCCACGATGTTGTCTTGCCATGCCTGCCGTCCCGCTGCTCTGCGCAGTGGGCCAGGAGCTGCCGCAAGACTGCCCTGCCTTTCACCGCCACCGTTTTGAAAAGGAGCAGGCCATGAGCGCCCCAAAAATCTCCCCCGCCGATCTCTGCGAGCTCTCGGCCACCATGCTGATCCCGCTGTGGGCCAAGGCCGTCGAATGCGAGCGGCCCGATGCGCTGCTGCGCGATGCCCAGGCCCAGCGCATGCTGGGCCAGATCGACTTCGATTTTTCCGTCTTTGCCAGTGCCAAGGCCTCGCAGGCCGGCTGTTGTGGTCGGGCGGTGCTGCTCGATGGCTACGTGCGCGAGTTCCTCGCCCTGCACCCCAAGGCGGTGGTGGTGCATCTGGGCGCCGGGCTGGATGCGCGCTACGAGCGCCTGGGCCGCCCAGACGTGACCGCCTGGTACGAGCTGGATCTGCCGCCAGCCATTGCGCTGCGGCGCAAGCTGCTGCCCGAGTCCGGCAATGTGTACCTGCCCGCCTCCATGCTCGATGAGGCCTGGATGGACACGGCCGCCGCACACGGCCAGCCCGTGCTGCTGGTGGCCGAAGGCGTGTTCATGTACTTTGATGCCCAGACCTTGCAAGCGTGGTTTGCCCGGCTGGCGCGCAAGCTGCCGCAGGCGCAGCTGGTGTTCGATGCCTTGCCCAAGAAGCTGGTCGGGCGGCAAAGGCAGCACGACTCGCTGAAGAAAATGGGCCAGAACCCGCCCGCATTCCAGTGGGGCATCAGCGATGTTTCGCAGCTGGCCAGCTTCGGCCTGCAGGTGCTGGCGCACCAAGGCTTGAGCCAGGCCTGCGGCCACCGCTACCCGTGGCCGATGCGGCTGCTGCTGCGCACTGCCTGGGGGCGGCGCAATCTGGACATGCACATGGTCTGGGCCAGGCTCTGTTCAACCGATTGACGCAGCCAGCGCTGGGCCTGCCCGTTCGGTTTTTTGTGTCAGGCTCTTTAAAATCCTCGGTTTTTGTCCTGTCCTGCCCGGCGCAGGGCAGGCGGCGCTGGCGGCCCATGGCGTTGCAGGCCGTACCGCACGACGGTTTTTTTACTTCAGGAGATCGAGCATGCATTCCTCTACACCGACGCCCGCTGCGGCGGCGCTCAATGCGCCTGCCGGCCTGCGGCATGCCAAGCTGCTGGCCTGGGTGGCCGACATGGCCGCGCTGTGCAAGCCCGCGCGCATCCACTGGTGCGATGGCAGCGATGCCGAGTACCAGCGCCTGTGCGATGAGCTGGTCGAAGCGGGCACCTTCATCCGCCTCAACCCCGCCAAGCGCGCCAACTCCTTCCTGGCGCGCACCGACCCTTCGGACGTGGCCCGCGTGGAAGACCGCACCTTCATCTGCTCCGAGCGCCAGGAGGACGCCGGCCCCACCAACAACTGGATGGCCCCGGCCGAGATGCGCGCCACGCTGGAGCCGCTGTTTGACGGCTGCATGGCCGGGCGCACCATGTACGTTGTGCCCTTCTCCATGGGGCCGCTGGGCAGCCCCATCGCCCACATCGGCGTGCAATTGACCGACAGCGCCTACGTGGCCGTGAACATGAAGCTGATGACCCGCATGGGCCAGGGCGCGCTGGACGTGCTGGGCGAGAGCGGCGAATTCGTGCCCTGCATGCACACCGTGGGCGCGCCGCTGGCCGCAGGCGAAAAAGACCAGACCCCCTGGCCTTGCAACCCCGATGTGAAATACATCGTCCACTACCCCGAAACGCGCGAGATCTGGAGCTACGGCTCGGGCTACGGCGGCAACGCCCTGCTGGGAAAGAAGTGCTTTGCGCTGCGCATCGCCTCCAAGATGGGCAAGGACCAGGGCTGGCTGGCCGAACACATGCTCATCCTCGGCGTGCAAAAACCGCAAGGAAAGAAATACCACGTGGCCGCTGCCTTCCCCAGCGCCTGCGGCAAGACCAACTTCTCCATGCTCGTGCCGCCCAAGGGCTTTGAGGGTTGGAAAGTCAGCACCATTGGGGACGACATCGCCTGGATCAAACCCCAGGCTGACGGCAGCCTGCGCGCCATCAACCCCGAGGCGGGCTACTTCGGCGTGGCGCCGGGCACCAACATGCTCACCAACCCCAACTGCATGAAAAGCCTGGACAAAAACGTCATCTTCACCAACGTGGCGCTGACCGACGATGGCGACGTGTGGTGGGAAGGCATGGAAAAAGACCAGGGCGGCCACATCCCCGCACACCTGATCGACTGGCAAGGCAAGGACTGGACGCCCGAGGACGGCAAGGCCGGGCGCAAAGCCGCCCACCCCAACGCCCGCTTTACCGTGGCCGCCACCAACAACCCCGCGCTGGACGAGGCCTGGGACGACCCCGCGGGCGTGAAGATCGACGCCTTCCTCTTTGGCGGGCGCCGTTCCACCACCGTGCCGCTGGTCACCCAGGCGCGCGACTGGGCCGAAGGCGTTTACATGGCCGCCACCATGGGCAGCGAAACCACCGCCGCCGCCTTTGGCGCGCAAGGCGTGGTGCGGCGCGACCCCTTCGCCATGCTGCCGTTTTGCGGCTACAACATGAGCGGCTACTTCCAGCACTGGCTGGATACCGGTGCGGGCCTGCAGGCCAAGGGCTTTGCGCTGCCGCCCATCTTCTGCGTCAACTGGTTCCGCAAGAATGCCGATGGCCAATTCGTCTGGCCCGGCTATGGCGAGAACATGCGCGTGCTCAAGTGGATGATCGACCGCATCGAAGGCCAGGCCCAGGGCCAGGAAAACCACTTCGGCATCAGCCCGCAATACGGCGAAATCAACTGGACGGGGCTGGATTTTGACGCCGCGCAATTCGCCACCGTCACCAGCATCGACGCCGCCGCCTGGCAGGCCGAGTTCGCGCTGCACGATGAGCTGTTCAAGCAACTGGAGCAAGGCCTGCCCGAGGCCCTCCAAGCCACGCGCGCGGCGATGGAGCAGCGCTTGGCGCAAATGGCCTGATGGCGGTCTTTGCGCCCCATTTGCTGCGCTACGGGATGACCTTGTGTCGCGGCCGGGCCTGCTCGCCCAGGCCCGGGCGCGACACAGGCGCAGGCAGAAGGGGCGGCTGGCCAGGCCGCCGCTTTGCTTGGATCTTGTGAATGGGCGCTTGGCTTTGTCCCTTGCATGGCTTGCCTTGTGGCTGGGTGGATTGAGCTATTGATGGCTCTTATCTGCTGACCGGCCACAGTCGCGTCTTTGCGGGCGCGTGAGTTGAAATTCGTTCTTGATGCGCGAGATCGTCGATTCGCTCGCGTCGCGCCCTCGCGGGCGCGTGGATTGAAGCAGGGCGGCCAGCGCGCGGTGCGCGATTGCGAAGTCGCCGCTTGCGGGCGCAAGATTCGTCAAGAACGCGTTGCGCCCGCCCCTTCTGTGTCACACCGCTTTCATGGCCCCGCCATGGCCCTGCCGTGGCCAGCCTGCGGGCCAGGGTTTCCAATGAGGGGCAGAGGTATTGGGCGCTGTATAGTTGCCTGCGGCACAGCCGCACTGTCTGGCGCGCGCCGTGTGCGCTCGCCGTTTTTTTGATCTCATCGAAAGGGTTGCCCGCACCATGTCCAAGCCATCTGAACTCACCCGTTCCCTGTTGCAACAGTTGGGCGTCGATCCGGCCCTGTACACCGGCGGCAATCTGGCGGTGCACAGCCCGATCGACGGCTCAGTCATCGGCCAGCTGCACACGCAGACGGTCGCGCAGGTGCAGCAGAGCATCGACCAGGCGCATGCGGCCTATCTGGCCTGGCGCGATGTGCCTGCGCCGCAGCGCGGCGAGTTGGTGCGCCTGCTGGGCGAGGAGCTGCGCGCCGAGAAGCAGGCGCTGGGCCAGTTGGTGGCGCTGGAGGCAGGCAAGATCCTCACCGAAGGCCTGGGCGAGGTGCAGGAGATGATCGACATCTGCGACTTTGCCGTGGGCCTGTCGCGCCAGCTCTACGGGCTGACGATCGCCTCCGAGCGGCCCGGCCACCGCATGATGGAGACTTGGCATCCGCTGGGCGTGGTGGGCGTCATCACGGCCTTCAACTTCCCCGTGGCCGTCTGGGCCTGGAATGCGGCGCTGGCGCTGGTGGCGGGCAATGCCGTGGTGTGGAAGCCTTCTGAAAAAACGCCGCTGACGGCGCTGGCCACGCAGGCCCTGTTCGCGCGCGCGCTCAAGCGCTTTGGCGCTGACCGCAGCGACGGCGCTGCGCTGGCGCATCTGAACCAGCTGGTGCTGGGCGACCGCACGCTGGGCGAGGTGGTGGTGGACAGCCCCAAGGTGGCGCTGGTCTCGGCCACGGGCAGCACCCGCATGGGTCGCGAGGTCGGGCCGCGCGTGGCCCAGCGCTTTGGCCGCGTGCTGCTGGAGCTGGGCGGCAACAACGCCGTGATCGTCACGCCCAGCGCCGATCTGGATCTGGCGCTGCGCGGCATTGCCTTTGCCGCAGCGGGCACGGCTGGCCAGCGCTGCACCACCACGCGCCGCCTGATCGTGCACCACAGCGTCAAGCAGCAGCTGCTCGAACGCCTCAAGGCGGCCTATGCCAAGCTGCCCATCGGCAGCCCGCTGCAAGAGGGCGTGCTGGTCGGGCCGCTGATCGACAAGGCCAGCTTCGAGGCCTTTGAGAAGGCCCTGGCCAGCGCGCGCGCTGAAGGCGGCCAGGTGTTCGGCGGCGAGCGCGTCGATGCCGACAAGGCCCCAGGCGCGTATTACGTGCGCCCGGCCATCGTCGAGATGCCGGCCCAGAGCGAGACCGTGCGCCACGAGACCTTTGCCCCCATCCTCTACGTGCTGGGCTACGACAGCCTGGAGGAGGCGATCGCGCTGCAGAACGACGTGCCCCAGGGCCTGTCCTCGGCCATCTTCACCACCGACTTGCGCGAGGCCGAGCGCTTCCTGTCGGCGTCGGGCTCCGATTGCGGCATCGCCAACGTCAACATCGGCACCAGCGGCGCTGAAATCGGCGGCGCCTTCGGCGGCGAGAAGGAAACCGGCGGCGGCCGCGAGTCCGGCTCGGACGCCTGGAAGGCCTATATGCGCCGCGCCACCAACACCGTCAACTACTCGCGCGAGCTGCCGCTGGCGCAGGGCGTGAAGTTCGACATCTGAGCCGCTGCGCCGCTGTTTGCGGCTTTGCGCGAGCGGTTGAGCCCGCCGCGCCCGCCAAGGGCCTGCCCGGTGAAGCTGGCGCAGGCCCTTCCCATGGGCAGGCGAGGCGACTCAAGCCCACCGCCTGTTGCTCTCATGCAAAGGCTTTGAATAGGTTCTCAGCGCCGCCCCAGGCGCGCCGCACCCCACTCCCACCACCATGACCCATTCCAAAGATTCCCAAGACGCCCACGACTTCGACCTCTTCGTCATCGGCGGCGGCTCCGGCGGCGTGCGCGCGGCCCGCTTTGCCGCGCAGCGCGGCGCGCGCGTGGCCCTGGCCGAGAGCGCCCGCATGGGCGGCACCTGCGTCAACCTGGGCTGCATCCCCAAGAAGCTCTACAGCTACGCCGCGCACTACGCGCAGGGCTTTGAAGAAGCGCGCGGCTACGGCTGGCAGCTGCCCGGCACGCCCGCGCTGGACTGGGCCGCGCTCAAGGCCGCGCGCGCCAAGGAGATCGCCCGCCTGAACGGCATCTACGAAGGACTGATGAGCGGCGCCGGCGTCACCCGCCTGCAAGGCCATGGCTCGCTCATCGACGCCCACACCGTGCAGGTGCGCGCCGCCGACGGCAGCACCCGCCGCCACAGCGCCCGCCACATCCTGATCGCCACGGGCAGCACCCCGTTCAAGCCCGAGGTGCCCGGGGCCGAACTGGCGCTGACGTCTGACGACATGTTCGACCTGCCCAGCTTGCCCCGGCGGCTGGTGGTGGCCGGCGGCGGCTACATCGGCTGCGAAATGGCCAGCATCTTCCACGGCCTGGGGGCCCAGGTCACGCTGCTCTACCGTGGCGAGCAAATCCTGCGCGGTTTTGACGACGAGGTGCGCGACTTCACCGCCGCGCAGATGCGCCAGCATGGCGTGGACATCCGCGTGCAGACCGACATCCAGCGCATCGAGGCCGTGGGCGAGCAGCGCCGCGTGCACTTGAGCGACGGCAGCGCGTTGCAGGCCGACGCCGTGCTCTACGCCACCGGCCGCCGCCCGCTGGTCGACGGGCTGAACCTGGATGGCGTGGGCGTGAAGCAAAGCAAACAAGGCCACATCGAGGTCGATGGGCACTACGCCACCAACGTGCCCAGCATTCATGCCTTGGGCGACGTGGTGGGCCGCATGGCCTTGACCCCCGTGGCTCTGGCCGAAGCCATGGCGCTGGTGGATCATTTGTTCGGCCCCGCCCCCGGCCAGGCGGCGCGCACGCTCAGCTACGAGAACATCCCCACCGCCGTTTTCACCCACCCGCCCATCGGAACCGTGGGCCTGACGGAGGAGCAGGCGCGCCAGCGCGGCGGCGCCATTCGCGTCTACCGCAGCGACTTCAAGCCGCTCAAGCACACCTTGAGCGGCAGCGCCGAGCGCACTCTGGTGAAGCTCATCGTGGACGAGGCCAGCGACCGCGTGCTGGGCCTGCACATGGTCGGCGAGGACGCGGGCGAAATCGTGCAAGGCTTTGCCGTGGCCCTGCAATGCGGCGCCACCAAGGCCCAGTTCGACGCCACCATCGGCATTCACCCCACCAGCGCCGAGGAGTTCGTCACCCTGCGCGAGGCGGCGCGCACCTGATGCGCGCTACGCGCACGGCGCAGTGGCGGCCTTATTGCACCATCACTGCACCTGCTGGCGGCGGCCCTGGGCGTCCCAGCGGTAGACGGCGAATTCGAAGGTCTTGAGATCGCCCTTGGCGTCGTACTCGACCGCGCCCACGGCCGTGTCGAAGCGGCTGCTGTGCATGTGATCGGCCACCTTGACGGGGTCGTCGCCGACGGCGGCGATGCTTTGCGCAATCACCTCCACAGCGGCATAGGCCGGCAGCTGGAAGGTGCCCTCGGGCTCGCGCCCGGCCTTCTGGAAGGCGGCAAGAATCTGCGCGTTTTCCGGGCGCTTGGTGAAATCGGCCCCCATGGTCACCAGCAGGCCATCGGTGGCATGGCCGGCAATGGCCACCAGATCGGGGTTGGCTGCGCCATCGGGGGCCATGAACTGCGCCTGCAGCCCCTGCTCGCGCGCCTGGCGCAGCAGCAGGCCCAGCTCGGCGTGGTAGCCGCCGTAATAGACCATGTCCGCGCCCTGGGCCTTGAGCTTGGTGATGACGGCCGAGTAGTCGTTGTCGCCGGCGTTGATGCTCTCGAACATGACGATGTTGGCGCCTTGCTCCTTGAGCGTCTTGTGCACTTCATTGGCCACGCCAAAGCCATAGGTCTGCTTGTCGTGCAGCACGGCAATCTTGCCGGGCTTGATCGCCGTGAGCATGTAGCGCGCAGCAAACGGGCCTTGCTGATCGTCGCGCCCGCCGGTGCGAAAGAAGAAATGCGGCTTGATGGTGTCGGTCACCAGCGGCGAGGTGGCGCCGGGCGTGATGCCCACGATGCGCTCTTCCTCATACACATTGACGGCGGGCACGGCCGTGCCCGAGCAGGCATGGGCCACGGCGAACTTGGCGCCGGACTTGATCACCTGGTTGGCCGCCGGCACGGCCTGCTTGGGCTCGCAGCCATCGTCGATCAGGATGGGCTCGATCTTGCGCCCCTTGACGCCGCCTGCGGCATTGATGGTTTCGATGGCGGTCATGGCACCGGCGACGATCTGCTCGCCGTACTGCTTGTTCGGCCCGGTCATGGGCTGCACGATGCCCAGCTTGATGGGCTCGCTGGCCCATGCGGCGCTGGCAGCGCCCAGTGAAACGGCCAGCGCACAGGCGCCGGCCAAGGCGGCAAAGGGACGGAATGCGGGTGTGCGGGTGCTCATGGTTCCTCCTGGAAGACTGGGGCGCCTGGCTTGGCCTTCGTTCTGAATCGGCCTTTGGGTCGGCGCACTTCGAATAAGAGATCCCCAGCCCAGGCGCTGATAGCAGCACCTGGGCCTGTGGAGCTTGCAGAAGAAAAATATTGCCCAGCAGGTGCCCAGTCCATCGGGGGAAACCAGTGCAGGGCGGCTTGCGGGACGCCCTTGGCATGGGCGGCCCCGCAGGCGCGAGGGCTGTGAGGGCAGGCCCTCAGGCGTTGTGGTCGGCCAGCTCGAAGCCCATCTGCCAGAAGTCGGCCTCCAGGCGGGCGGCCTGGGCGAAGATGGCGGTGAGTTCGGCAAAGCGCGCCTCGGTCATGGCGTGGGCGGCGAGCTTGTCCATGTGGGCGATGCAGGCCTGGGCGGCTTGCTGAAAGGCTTGGCCGGAGTACTCGCTGATCCATTCGCGGTAGGGGTGCTCGGGCCGCGCGGCCAGGGCCGGGGCCAGGCGGCGGCCGATTTCGGCGTAGCCGATCATGCATGGGGCCAGGGCCACGTTCAGGTCCAGCAGGTCGCCGCTTTGGCCGCAGTCGAGCACGTAGCGGGTGTAGGCCACGGTGGCCTGGTGCTCGGGCGCGGCCTGCAGCTGGGCTGGGCTCAGGCCCCAGCGCTCGCACAGGCGCACGTGCAGGTTCATTTCGCCCAGGATGGCATTGAGCCCGCCCTGCGCGATGTGCATGTCTTCCAGCGTGCGGCTTTTGTAGATGGCCAGGGCGTGGGCGCGCGCGTATTGGATCAGGAACAGGTAGTCCTGGATCAGGTACTGCTGGAACACGGGCTGGGGCAGGGTGCCCGCTTCCATCTGGCGGATGAAGGGGTGGTCGACGTAGCGGTTCCAGTCGGACAGGGCGGCAGCCTTGAGGCGCTCGAAGACGGTCGTCATGGGCGGGCGCTTCCTGTTCAGGCGTTGTAGGCTTCGTCGAAGAAGGCCAGCTCCAGCGCCACGGCGCGGCGGAAGAAGTCGTGCGCGATGTCGCTGTGCGCCGGGCCGATGCGGTCGAGCTCGGCGCGCAGGAAGGCCACGAAGTCGTTGAAGAAGGGGTTGTTGTGCAGCGTGACCCATTCGGCGTGCACGAAGTGCTCGGGCAGGGGCTTGTTGCCGCGCGTGGCCCAGTCCTGGTAGAGCCATTCGGCGACGTTGAGCACGGCCAGCACGGCGGCGTAGTTTCGGGTGGCGGCAGCCTCGCGCATGATGGCCTGAAAGCCCTGCGTGGGGGCGGTGTCGGGCTCTTGCTGGCTGCGCGCCTCGCTCACGCCCAGGGCTTCGAAGGCGCGCAGGAAGTAGGTGTTTTCGTCGCCCGAGACCATGCCGGCAAAGCGGCCAAAGCGCAGCCGCGCTTCGAAGGTGTCGGCGGTGGCGATGGCGCTGCCCAGCAAGGTCAGAAAGCTGTCGAGGAAGCGGTGGTCCTGGATCAGGTAGTGGGCCATGACGGCATCGTCGATGGTGCCGGCAAACAGCTCCTGGACGAAGCGGTGCTCGGCAGCCTGCTCCCAGGTCTGGAGGTTGGCCTGGCGCAGTTGTTCGGTGAAGGCGGTCATGGTGTGCTCCTCGTCGGTGTGGACTGGGCCTGCGAGGGGGGCACGACAGTGGGCGCTGTGCGGGGCGCGTGTCCGTCCCTTCGCCGGCATGATCCGGATCAGGTTCAAAGGGTCACTGTGCTGCCGGGCATGCCGCAGGCGCTGCGGGCGTGCTGGCCAACAGTTTCTCAGCCCCTTGGCGCGGGGCTCCCCTCGGGAATGTGGCGGCGGGCCTGCCGTGTGGCCAAGCCCGCGCCAGTTGCATGATAGCGCTGGCTGCGTGCGCCAGCGATCGGCATGCCCCGCCTGGCGCATCGGGAATGTGGCGGCAGGGCGCGGCGCAGACGGCGACGCGCCGCAGCCTGTGATGGCGTGCGGCGCGTGGGTGGCGCTTGTGGCTCAGCCCTTGAGCGGGCGATGGTCTGGCCGGGGCGCTGCTTGAATCAGTCCGAGGCGGCTTCGCTGCTGAGCTGGGGCTGCTGGGCGGTGGCCTTTGGCTTGCCGCCGCCGCTGGCTTTTTTCTTCTGCGGCGCGATCATCATGATCATCTGGCGCCCTTCGAGCTTGGGGAATTGCTCGACGACGATGGCCTCGCCCAGCTCCTCGCGCAGGCGGTTGAGCAGGTTCAGGCCCAGATTCTGGTGGGTGATTTCGCGGCCGCGAAAACGCAGCGTGACCTTGACTTTGTCGCCGTCTTCAAGAAAGCGGCGGATGTTGCGCAGCTTGATGTTGTAGTCGCCGTCGTCGGTGCCAGGGCGGAACTTGACTTCCTTGATGTCGATGACGGTCTGCTTGGCCTTGGCCTCGGCAGCGCGCTTTTGTTCCTGGTACTTGAACTTGCCGTAGTCGATCAGGCGGGCCACGGGCGGATTGGCGGTGGGCGCGATCTCGACCAGATCGACATCCAGCTCGCCGGCCATGCGCAGGGCTTCCTGCAGGCTGATGACGCCGATGGGCTCGTTGTCTGGCCCGGTCACGCGCAGCTCGGGCGCATTGATTTCACGGTTGAGTCGATGCTTGCGCTCTTCGCGGTGTCGACGGTCACGGTATTCAGTAGCGATGGCTCTCACCTTCAAATGGTTGGTTGCAAGAAGCCGCCCGGCAGGGCCGGGCGGATTGGCGGGCGGCAAGGCCCTTTCTGTGCTATTGCTTGGCGGCAATTTTCTCGCTGATCAGCGCGATGAATTGCTCCAGCGGCATGACCCCCAAATCCTGGTTGCCGCGACCGCGCACTGCCACGGTGCCTGCGGCTTTTTCCTTGTCGCCGGCCACGAGGATGAACGGCACTTTCTGCAAGGCATGCTCGCGTATTTTATAAGTGATCTTTTCGTTGCGTAAATCCAACTCGGCGCGGATGGGCTGGTGCGGCAAGGCTTTTTGGAGTTTTACAACAAGCTCGCGGCAGTAGTCGGCCTGGGCGTCGGTGATGTTGAGCACGCTGACCTGCTGCGGCGCCAGCCAGACGGGCAGGGCGCCGGCGTAGTGCTCGATGAGGATGCCAATGAAGCGCTCCAGGCTGCCGACGATGGCGCGGTGCAGCATCAGCGGGCGGTGACGCGCGCCGTCCTCGCCGACGTATTGGGCGTCCAGGCGCTCGGGCATCGAGGGGTCGACCTGGATGGTGCCGCACTGCCATTCGCGCCCCAGGGCATCGCGCAGCGTGTATTCGAGCTTGGGGCCGTAGAAGGCGCCGTCGCCCTCGGCGATGCGGTATTGCACGCCGGTGGCCTTGAGGCTGTCGATCAGCGCGGCCTCGGCCTGATCCCAGCTCTCTTCGGTGCCGATGCGCTTCTCGGGCCGGGTGGCGACCTTGTAGATGATGTCGGTGAAGCCGAAGTCGCGGTAGACGCGCTGCAGCACCTGGGTGAAGTGCTGCACCTCGGCCTGCAACTGGTCGGGCGTGCAGAAGATGTGGCCGTCGTCCTGCGTGAAGGCGCGCACGCGCATGATGCCGTGCAGGCCGCCCGAGGGCTCGTTGCGGTGGCATTGGCCGAATTCGCCATAGCGCAGCGGCAGGTCGCGGTAGCTCTTGATGCCTTGGTTGAAGATCAGCAGGTGGCCGGGGCAGTTCATCGGCTTGAGCGCGTAGTCGCGCTTTTCGCTTTCGGTGATGAACATGTTCTCGCGGTACTTGTCCCAGTGGCCGGTCTTCTCCCACAGGGTCTTGTCCAGGATTTGCGGGCCCTTGACTTCGAGGTAGCCGTTTTCCTGGTAGACGCGGCGCATGTACTGCTCGACTTGCTGCCAGATGATCCAGCCCTTGGGGTGCCAGAACACGGTGCCGGGCGAGTGCTCGTCCTGATGGAACAGATCCAGCTCGCGGCCCAGGCGGCGGTGGTCGCGCTTTTCGGCCTCCTCGATGCGCTGGATGTAGGCATCGAGCTGCTTCTTGTCGGCCCAGGCCGTGCCGTAGATGCGCTGCAGCTGCTCGTTGCGCGAGTCGCCGCGCCAGTAGGCGCCAGCCAGCTTGGTGAGCTTGAAGGCCTTCAGAAAGCGCGTGTTGGGCACGTGCGGGCCGCGGCACATGTCCACGTATTCTTCGTGGAAGTACAGGCCCATGGCCTGTTCGTCGGGCATGTCCTCGATCAGGCGCAGCTTGTAGTCCTCGCCGCGCTCTTGAAAGATGCGGATGACCTCGGCGCGCGGCGTCATGCGCTTGATGACGTCGTAGTCCTTGGCGATCAACTCCTTCATGCGCTGCTCGATGGCGGCCATGTCCTCGGGCGTGAAGGGACGCTCGTAGGAGATGTCGTAGTAAAACCCCTCGTCGATCACCGGGCCGATGACCATCTTGGCCGATGGGTAGAGCTGCTTGACGGCATGGCCCACCAGGTGCGCGCAGGAGTGGCGGATGATCTCCACGCCTTCCTCATCCTTGGGGGTGATGATGTGCACGCTGGCGTCGCGCTCGATCAGATCGCTGGCATCCACCAGGCGGCCATCGACCTTGCCAGCCACGGTGTTCTTGGCCAGGCCGGGGCCAATGGCGGCGGCCACCTCGGCCACGGTGACGGCGCGCTCGAACTGGCGCTGCGAACCATCGGGAAGGGTGATCTGAATCATGGGGAAACCCAAAAAGAAGAAATGCCGGGTGAAAAAGCAAAAACGCGGCCTGTGCCGCGCCTGAGAGCCTGTGCAAAGTCTCTGCACGGTTGGCAATCCAGTGGATCGGCCTGGCCGCCAAGCGCACGCAAAACACGCGATTTTCCCACAAAACATGGGGCCAGCGCCGGCTTTTGGGCGCGAAGCTGCGGCGCGCGGCGGCTGTGCTAAAATCCACCGGTTTTGCTTGATGCGGCCTGCGTCATGACCTTGAATGGTTTTGGCAGGCTGGCATTGCGCAAGGCAAATAGCAGGCCGGTTCATCCAGGGTGCTGCGCGGGCTGGCTGCCATTGTGTTTTCGGCAATGGCAGCGCGGCTCGCTGGTGCGGGGCCGGTCTAGGAAATCAACCTTCGGACTTTGAAAGCACAAGACAGCTATGTCGATCACCATGCGTGAAATGCTGGAGGCGGGCGTGCACTTCGGCCACCAAACCCGTTTCTGGAACCCCAAGATGGCCCCCTTCATCTTTGGCCATCGCAACAAGATTCACATCATCAACCTGGAGGCCACGCTGCCCAAGTTCCAGGAGGCGCAGAAGTTCGCGCGCCAGCTGGCGGCCAATCGCGGCACCATCCTGTTCGTGGGCACCAAGCGCCAGTCGCGCGAGTTCGTCGCCCAGGAGGCCCAGCGCGCCGGCATGCCCTACGTGGATCAGCGCTGGCTGGGCGGCATGCTGACCAACTTCAAGACCCTGAAGACCTCGGTCAAGCGCCTCAAGGACATGAAGGCCCAGCAGGAAGCCGGCCTGGAGGCCATGAGCAAGAAAGAGCAGCTGATGTTCTCGCGCGAGATCGAAAAGCTCGAGCGCGACATCGGCGGCATTCAGGACATGGGCGCGCTGCCCGATGCGATCTTCGTCATCGACGTGGGCTACCACAAGATCGCCGTGTCTGAAGCGCACAAGCTGGGCATCCCGCTGATCGGCGTGGTCGACACCAACCACAACCCCGAAGGCATCGACTACGTCATCCCCGGCAACGACGACTCGGCCAAGGCCGTGGCCTTGTACGCCCGTGGCATCGCCGACGCCATCATCGAGGGCCGCAACAACGCCGTCGAGGAAGTGGTCAAGCTCGCCGCTGGCGAGCAAGGCGATGAATTCGTCGAAGTGCAGGAGGCGGCCGAGTAAGCCGCAGCTCCCGCGCACCGCGCCGCGATGCCGCCTGGCACTCTCGCCAGGGCGGCGCGCATCGATCAAAAGGGGGCGTCGCACAGAGTGCCCCTTTTTCGTATGCCAGCGGCAGAAGTTTGATTTTTGTACTGATTTGGATTGGAGAACGTGATGGCTGCAGTGACAGCAAGTATGGTGGCAGAGCTTCGTGCAAAAACCGATGCGCCCATGATGGAGGCCAAGAAGGCCCTGGTCGAGGCCGATGGCGACATGGCCAAGGCCGAAGAGCTGCTGCGCATCAAGCTCGGCACCAAGGCCGGCAAGGCCGCATCGCGCGTGACGGCCGAAGGCGTGATTGCCGTGGCCATGCAGGGCCAGACTGGCGCCATGGTTGAGGTCAACTGCGAGACGGACTTCGTCAGCAAGAACGACAGCTTCCTGGAGTTCGCCAATGCGGCGGCCCGCCTGGTGGCAGAAAAGAACCCCGCTGACCTGGAGGCGCTGGGCGCGCTGGAGTACAGCCAGGACGGCTTTGGCCCCACGCTGGAAGAAGTGCGCAAGGGCCTGATCGGCAAGATCGGCGAGAACATGTCGCTGCGCCGCTTTGCCCGCTTTGCCAATGGCAAGCAGCTGGCGCACTACCTGCACGGCACGCGCATTGGCGTGGTCGTCGAGTTCGATGGCGACGAAGCCGCCGCCAAGGACGTGGCCATGCACGTGGCGGCCATGAAGCCCGTGGCGCTGTCCGGCGCGGACGTGCCCGGCGAGCTGATCGAGAAAGAGCGCAGCGTGGCCCAGGGCAAGGCGGCCGAGTCGGGCAAGCCCGCTGACATCGTGGCCAAGATGGTCGATGGCGCCGTGGCCAAGTACCTCAAGGAAGTGGCGCTGCTGGACCAGCCTTTCGTCAAGAACGACAAGCAGAACGTGGGCCAGATGCTTAAGGAAAAAGGCACCACGGTGCACGGCTTCACGCTGTACGTCGTGGGCGAAGGCATCGAGAAGAAAGTCGACGACTTCGCCGCCGAAGTGGCTGCCCAGATGGCTGCGGCCAAGGGCTGATGCTCTGAGAGCCTGGCGTGCGGTGTGGCATGGGCCTGTTCGAGGGGCGCGCCGCCGCCAGTTGAGCCGGGCGCGGGCGCGCTTTGCTGCAGCCCGGCCCGGTGGCTCTTGGCGATCTCGCTGCCCGCGCTGTTGCGCAATCAATGGAGATCGCCAAGCCAGTGCCCCCGTGACATTTGACCAGCCGCACCCGTGATGACCGACTCTGCCCCCACCCCCGCCTATTCGCGCATTTTGCTCAAGCTCTCTGGCGAAGCCCTGATGGGCGATGATGCCTTTGGCATCAATCGGGAAACCATCGAGCGGATGGTGCAGGAGATCATCGCCGTGGCCCAGATGGGGGTTGAGCTGGCCATCGTCATCGGTGGCGGCAATATCTTTCGCGGCATGGCCGGCGGCGCCGCTGGCATGGACCGCGCCACGGCCGACTACATGGGCATGTTGGCCACGGTGATGAACTCGCTGGCGCTGGCCGATGCCATCGACCGCAAGGGCGTGCCCGCGCGCGTCATGTCCGCCATCTCGATCGACCAGGTGGCCGAGCCCTATGTGCGCCCCAAGGCCCTGCAGTATCTGGAAGAGGGCAAGATCGTCGTCTTTGCCGCAGGCACGGGCAATCCGTTCTTCACCACCGACA
This sequence comes from Vandammella animalimorsus, assembly GCF_002285265.1. Taxonomy (GTDB): domain Bacteria; phylum Pseudomonadota; class Gammaproteobacteria; order Burkholderiales; family Burkholderiaceae_C; genus Lampropedia. The sequence continues at coordinate 189,129 of NZ_NSJB01000003.1, read as the reverse complement.
CAGCCGCGGCGCTGCGCGGCGCCGAGGTGGGCGCGCAATTGGTGCTCAAGGCCACCAAGGTCGATGGCGTCTACAGCGCTGACCCGTTGAAGGATCCGCAGGCCCAGCGCTACAGCCGCATCAGCTTCGACGAGGCCATGGTGAAGAACCTGGGCATCATGGATGCCACGGCGTTCGCCCTGTGCCGCGACCAGAAGCTGCCCATCAAGGTCTTTTCCATCGTCAAGCCCGGTGCCCTGCAGCGCGTGGTGCGCGGCGAGGACGAGGGCACGCTGGTCTATGCCTGAGGGCCTGCTCTGAGGCCCTGGACCACTTGCCGCCGACATGAAACCAGGAGAATTGCCATGACGATTGCCGATATTCGCAAAACCACCCAGGGCAAGATGGAGCAGTCCATCGCTGCCTTCAAGAACCAGCTGGCCAAGATCCGCACCGGGCGCGCCAACCCGGGCCTGCTCGACACCGTGCAGGTGGAGTACTACGGCCAGCAAGTGCCCATCAGCCAGGTGGCCAACGTGGCCCTGCTCGACGCGCGCACCATCAGCGTGCAGCCCTGGGAGCGGGACATGGCCGCCAAGATTGAAAAAGCCATTCGCGAAAGCGACCTGGGCCTGAACCCGGCCAGCATGGGCGAGCTGATCCGCGTGCCCATGCCGCCGATGAGCGAGGAGCGCCGCCGCGAAATGACCAAGCTGGTGCGCAGCGAGGGCGAGAACGCCAAGATTGCCGTGCGCAACCTGCGCCGCGATGCCAACGATGCAGTCAAGAAGCTGGTCAAGGACAAGCAGGCCTCCGAGGACGAGCAAAAGCGCTCCGAGGCCGACGTGCAAAAGCTCACCGACAAATTCATCGCGGAAATCGACACCTTGGTCGAGGCCAAGGAAAAGGATGTGATGGAAGTCTGAGCCTGGGCTCACGATCTTTGCGCAGGCCGGTTTCGCTCCTTTTCGTGCCCGCCATCGACGGCATGGCGGGCATGGCGCGGGGGCAGGCTTTGCCGAGAGACCGCGCAGCGATCCTGCAGGGCTTGCGTGTTGCGTCGGGCCTGCGCCGTGCAGGCAGGGCAGGGCGCGGCGCATTCTGGTTGTTCCCCTGCTTGAAGCCGTGCTGCCTGCATGCTGTTTGGAGTGTCGATGACCTCAGTCTCATCTGCCTTGCCCCAGCACATTGCCATCGTCATGGATGGCAATGGCCGCTGGGCCCAGCGGCGCATGCTGCCCCGCCTGGCGGGGCACAAAAAAGGCGTGGATGCGCTGCGCCGTTGCGTGGGCCTGTGCGGTCAGCGTGGCGTGCGGGTGCTGACGGTGTTTGCCTTTTCCTCTGAGAACTGGGCCCGGCCTGCCGATGAGGTCGATGGCCTGATGGGGTTGATGGCCTCGGCGCTGGCCAAGGAAGTCACCAGCCTGAAGGCCAATGGCGTGCGCCTGCATTGCGTGGGCGATCGCTCCCGCCTGAGCGAGAAGGTGCGCGCCAGCCTGGCGCAGGCCGAGCAGGACACCGCGGGCAACGAGCGCCTGATCCTCAACGTGTGCTTCAACTACGGCGGCCGCTGGGACATCGCCCAGGCCGCCGAGCGCCTGCGTCAGCAGGGCCAGCCCATCGATGCGGACAGCCTGTCGGCTGCGCTGGCGCTGGCGCACGTGCCCGATCCGGACTTGCTCATCCGCACCGGCGGCGAGTTGCGCATCAGCAATTTTCTGCTGTGGCAGCTGGCCTATACGGAGCTGTATTTTTCCGATGTGCTCTGGCCCGATTTCGACGCCCAGGACCTGGATGCCGCGCTGCACGACTATGCACAGCGCCAGCGCCGTTTCGGCAAGACGGGCGAGCAGGTGGCGCGCTGAGAATCTGCTCAAAATCTCGGTGCCAGTGGGTGGCAGATGGGGAGCGGCTCTGTTGGCCGTGGCTGCCGATCCTGGCCATGCCAACGGCTGCAGCCTGATTGCCGAACGCTGAACGCTGAACATGCTGCGCCGCAGCTTTCTTTTTCTATTGGGGATTCCTGGATGCTGAAGCAAAGAATCATCACCGCCCTGGCCTTGCTGGCAGTGATTCTGGTCTGCCTGTTCGCCCCCTGGGATTGGCCTTTCGTGGTGCTGGTGACGGCGGTGCTGAGCATCACGGCCTGGGAATGGGCCAGGCTCAACGGCATTGGCGGCATGGCCGCGAAGGTGGTCGGGCTGGTGTTTGCGCTGGGCTGCACGGTGGCCGCGCTCAACGGCGTGCAAGAGGTCAGCAAGCCCAGCCTGTTCTGGCTGCTCTTTTCCATGGCTTGGCTGGTGGGGGCGGTATTCGTGCTGCGTGAAGGCACGGCCGGCTGGCTGGCGTTGCCGCGCGCGCTGCGGCTGCTGCTGGGCATCGTGGTGTTTGCCGTGGTTTGGGTGGCCGTGCTGCGGGCCTACCAGCTGGGCATCAACTACCTGCTGTCGCTGATGGCGCTGGTGTGGATGGCCGACATCGGCGCCTACTTTGCCGGCCGCACCTTTGGGCAGAAGCTGGTGGCGCGCAAGCTGGCGCCGACGGTCAGCCCCGGCAAGAGCTGGGAGGGCGTCTTTGGCGGCATGATCGGCGTCGTGCTGCTGGCCTTTCTGTGGCTGTGGCTGGATCGCTCGCTGGCCGCGGACTGGGGGCGCAGCTTTTACGGGCTGGTGCGCCAGCAGGGCCTGACCATGATGATCGGGGTGTGCCTGGCCCTGACGGCCATGAGCGTGCTGGGCGATCTGCTGGAATCGCTGATCAAGCGCGCCGCAGGCGTGAAGGACAGCAGCGCCATCCTGCCCGGCCATGGCGGCATGCTGGACCGCATCGACGGCCTGCTGCCCGTCATGCCCATGGGCATGCTGGTGCTGGCCTTGCTGGCGAGGGCCGTGTGATGGTGCAGCAGTTCATGGCTCAGCCCCAGGCTCCGTCCCAGACCGAGCGCCAGCGCATCACCGTGCTGGGCTCCACCGGCTCGATCGGGGTCAGCACACTGGATGTGCTGGCGCGCCACCCCGAGCGTTTCGAAGTCTTTGCCCTCACGGCCGGGCGCAACGTGCAGCGCCTGGTGCAGCAGTGCGTGCAATTTCAGCCGCGCTACGCCGCCGTGCCGCAGGAGCACGTGGCCCAGGCCCTGCGCCAGCAATTGCGCGAGCAGGGCGTCAGCGGCACGCAGGTGCTGGCCGGCAGCCAGGCCATCGCGCAGCTGGCCGCGCACGAGCAGGTCGATGCCGTGATGGCGGCCATCGTCGGCGTGGCCGGCCTGCCGCCGGCGCTGGCGGCCGTGCAGGCCGGCAAGAAACTGCTGCTGGCCAATAAAGAGGCGCTGGTGGTGGGCGGCGCCTGGTTTATGCAGCAGGTGCGCGCGCATGGGGCGACGCTGTTGCCCATCGACAGCGAGCATTCGGCCATTTTCCAATCCCTGCCCGAGTCGCCCGAGACCTGGGCGGCGCGCGTGGAGAAGATCATCCTCACCGCCTCGGGCGGGCCGTTTCGCCAGCGCGATCCGGCCACGCTGGCCGAAGTCACCCCCGAGCAGGCCTGCGCCCACCCCAACTGGAGCATGGGGCGCAAGATTTCGGTGGACTCAGCCACGATGATGAACAAGGCGCTGGAGGTGATCGAGGCGCGCTATCTGTTTGACCTGCCGCCCGAGCAGCTGCAGGTGCTCATCCACCCGCAAAGCGTGATCCATTCCATGGTGCAGTACCGCGATGGCTCCATCGTCGCGCAGTTGGGCACGCCCGACATGCGCGTGCCCATTGCCTACGGCCTGTCCTGGCCCGAGCGCATGGAGTCCGGCAGCGCGCGGCTGGACTTCATGGCGCTGCGCGCGCTGACGTTCGAATCCTTTGACGAAGCCCAGCACCAGCGGCGCTTTCCTTGCCTGGCGCTGGCCTGGCAGGCGCTGCAGGGCCCGGCCGGCAGCACGGCAGTGCTCAATGCCGCCAACGAGGTGGCGGTCGAAGCCTTCTTGCAAGGCCGATTGCGCTTTGACCGCATCCATGCCGTCAACGCCCACACGCTGGAGCACTGCGCCACCGGGGCCGTGGATTCGCTGCCGGCCTTGCTGGAGCTCGACGAGCGGGCGCGGCGCCTGGCCCAGGCCAGCGTGGCGCGCCTGGGCTGAAGCCATGGCGCACACCCTGCAGGCGCGGCCATGCTGACTTTGTTGGCCTTTCTCGTCACCATCGGCCTGCTGGTGACCATCCACGAATATGGCCACTACCGCATGGCGCGCGCCTGCGGCGTGAAGGTGCTGCGCTTTTCCATCGGCATGGGGCGGCCGCTGCTGCGCTGGCGGCGCCCGGGTAATGAGACCGAGTTCGTACTCTCGGCCCTGCCGCTGGGCGGCTACGTGCGCATGCTCGATGAGCGCGAAGGCCCCGTGCCGCCAGAGGAGCTGGCGCGCGCCTTCAACCGGCAGCCACTGCCGCAGCGCATGGCCATCGTGCTGGCCGGGCCGCTGGCCAATCTGCTGCTGGCGGTGCTGTGCTTTTCGGCCGTCAACTGGTGGGGCGTGCAGGCCCCGCAGGCGCTGCTGGCCACGCCCGAGGCCGATTCGCTGGCGGCCCAGGCAGGCCTGCGCCAGGGCGATCGGGTCCTGCAGCTGCGCGTGGGGCAGGGCGGGCGGCCCCAGGCCATCCAGTCTTTCGACGAGCTGAGCTGGGCGCTGCAGCGCGCCGCGCTGCTGCAGCAGGACGTGTGGCTGCAAGTGCAGCGTGGCGATGGCCAGCAGGAACTGCGCCTGCCCCTGTCGGCATTGCAGCTGCAGGATTTGGATGCCCAGGCGGTGCGCCGCATCGGGCTGCTCGCGCCGCTGGCGCCGCCGCAGCTCGGCAGCATCCAGCCGGGCAGCCCGGCGGCGCAGGCCGGGCTGCAACCGGGCGACATCGTGCAGGCCGTGGACGGCGTGCCCATGGGCGATGTGCAGCAGCTCATCGCCCTGCTGCATGCGCTACCCGGCCAGGCGGGCGATGGCCTGCCCGGCGCGCCAGCGGCCGCCATGCCCGTGCAGCGCTGGACGGTGCTGCGCAATGGCCAGCAGCTGCTGCTGCAGGTGCAGCCGCGCCTGCGGCAGGAGGGCGAGCGGCGCTGGGCGGAAGTGGGCGCCTACCTGGGCCCCGGCCCTGCAACGGCCCTGGTGCGGGTGCGTTATGGCGCCTGGGACGGGCTGGCGCGCGGCGTGCAGCTCAGTGGCGAGATGGCCGCGCTCACGCTGCGCATGTTTGGCCGCATGGTGCTGGGTCAGGCATCGCTGCAAAACCTCAGCGGCCCTGTCAGCATTGCCCAATATGCCGGTCAATCGGCGCGCCTGGGCATGGCGCAATTCCTGCAATTCCTGGCGGTGGTCAGCCTCAGCCTGGGGGTGCTGAATTTGCTGCCGCTGCCCATGCTCGATGGCGGGCACCTGATATATTATCTTTGGGAGGCGGTCACTGGCAGGCCAGTGTCCGCGCTCTGGCAGGAGCGGCTGCAAGCCTTGGGCATTGCAGCCCTTTTCATGTTGATGGCGTTGGCCCTGTTCAATGATTTGGCGCGGCTGCTGCCCTAGTTGGCGCGCCCGGCCCAGGCGCCGTGGCGCGCGATTGATGCAATCCATGAACCACTTGTTAAAACGTTTTTCCATGCGCGCGGCAGCGGCCGTGACCGCCTGCGCCTGCAGCCTGCCGCTGTGGGCCATCGAGCCTTTCATGGTGCGCGACATCCGCGTCGAGGGGTTGCAGCGCGTCGAGCCGGGCACGGTCTTTGCCTCACTGCCGATCCGCGTGGGCGACCAGTACACGGACGACAAGGCCTCGGACTCGATCCGCGCGCTGTTTGCGCTGGGCCTGTTCAATGACGTGCGCATCGAGGCCGATGGCAATGTGCTGGTGGTCGTGGTGCAGGAGCGCCCGGTGATCGGCAGCGTGGAGTTCGCCGGCACGCGCGAATTCGACCGCGAGGCGCTGGTCAATGCCATGCGCGACGTGGGCCTGGCAGAAGGGCGGCCGTTCGATCGCTCGCTGGCCGATCGCGCCGAGCAGGAGCTGGTGCGCCAATACCTCTCGCGCAGTTACTACGGCGCGCAGGTCGTGACCACCGTCACGCCGGTGGATCGCAACCGCGTCAACCTGGTGTTCACCGTCACCGAGGGCGGCGTGGCCAAGATCGGCGACATCCGCTTTACCGGCAACAAGGCCTTCAGCGAATCCACCCTCAAGGGCCTGATGGACCAGGACACGGGCGGCTGGTTGAGCTGGTACACCAAGTCCAACCGCTACTCGCGCGCCAAGCTCAACGCCGATCTGGAGACCGTGCGCTCGCACTACCTGCAGCGCGGCTACCTGGACTTCCGCATCGACTCCACGCAGGTGGCGATCTCGCCGGACAAGCAAAGCATCTCCATCACCATCAACGTGCACGAGGGCGAGCGCTTTGCCGTCTCCGGCGTGCGCCTGGAGGGCGACTATCTGGGGCGCGACGATGAGTTCAAGTCGCTGGTGCAGATCCGCCCCGGCCAGCCCTTCAACGAGGAGGAGGTGACCAACACCCGCGAGGCCTTCACCGAGCATTTCGGCAACTATGGCTACGCCTTCGCCCGCGTACAGGCCCAGCCCGAGGTGGACCGCGAGCGCAACACCGTGGCCATCGTGCTGCGCTCGGAGCCGCAGGCGCGCGTGTACGTGCGGCGCATCAACGTCACCGGCAACACGCGCACGCGCGATGAGGTCATCCGCCGCGAGTTCCGCCAGTACGAGGCCTCCTGGTACGACGGCGAGAAGATTCGCCTCTCGCGCGACCGGGTCGATCGGCTGGGCTATTTCACCCAGGTCGAAGTCGAGACCCAGGAGGTGCCGGGCGTGCCCGATCAGGTCGATCTGCAGATCACCGTGGCCGAAAAGCCCACCGGCTCGGTGCAGATCGGCGCGGGCTTTTCCAGCGCCGACAAGCTCTCGTTCTCCTTTGCGCTCAAGCAGGAGAACTTCATGGGCTCGGGCCATTACCTGGGCGTGGACTTGAACACCAGCAAGTACAACCGCACGCTGGTGTTCAGCACCACCGATCCGTACTTCACGCAGTCGGGTGTGTCGCGCACGCTCGATGCCTACTACCGCACCGACAAACCCTACGACCGCATGGGCGGCAATTACTCGCTGGTCACCTACGGCGGCGCACTGCGCTTTGGCGTGCCCTTCAGTGAGATCGACACCGTTTACTTCGGCCTGGGCGTGGAGCGCAACCGTATCAAGCCCGGCACCGCCATCCCTGCGGCCTATCTGCACTACGCCGACACCTTTGGCTACAGCAGCACCTCGGTGCCTTTCACCATCGGCTGGTCGCGCGACAGCCGCGACAGCGCGCTGGCGCCCAACGAAGGGCGTTACCAGCGCTTCAACAGCGAATGGTCCTTCGCTGGCGACACGCGCTACCTGAAGAGCAACTACCAGTACCAGCAATACCTGCCGCTGAGCAAGCGCTACACGCTGGCCTTCAACGGCGAGCTGGGCTGGGGCAAGGGCTTCAGCGGCCAGCCCTTCCCGGTGTTCAAGAACTTCTATTCGGGCGGTCTGGGCTCGGTGCGTGGCTTCGAGCAAGGCACGCTGGGCCCGCGCGACCTGATCGGGGCATCGCTGGGCGGCGCCAAGAAGGTCAACATGAACGTCGAGTTCATCACGCCCTTCCCGGGCGCCGGCAACGACCGCACGCTGCGCGTGTTCGCCTTCGTCGATGCCGGCAACGTGTTTGGCGAGCACGAGAAAGTCAGCTTCTCCGACCTGCGCGCCTCCACCGGCCTGGGCCTGAGCTGGATTTCGCCCGTGGGCCCGCTGCGCATTGCCTACGCCCATCCGATCCGCAAGAAAGCTGGCGATAGAATCGAAGAAATCCAGTTCCAGATCGGGACTTCCTTTTAACCCTTGTCCTCAAAGCGTCTGTCATGAAAGCATTGACCTCCAAACTCTCTTCCGCCGTCGTTCTGGCAGCGGCCCTGGCCTGTGCGCCTGCCATGGCGCAAAGCTTCAAGGCCGGCTTTGTCAACACCGACCGCATCCTGCGTGACGCCAACATGGCCAAGAGCGCGCAGCAGCGCCTGGAGCAGGAGTTCTCGCGCCGCGAGAAGGAAATCGTCAACCTGGGCAACAGCCTGCAGGCCGCGTCCGAGCGCTTCGAGCGCGAGGCCGCCACCCTCTCGGAGAGCCAGCGCACCCAGCGCCAGCGCCAGTTGATGGAGCAGGATCGCGAATTCCAGCGCAAGCGCCGCGAATTCCAGGAGGACCTGGCCGCACGCAAGACCGAGGAACTGGCCAAGGTGCTTGAACGCGCCAACGCCGTGGTGCAGCAAGTGGCCGAAAGCGAGAAATACGACGTGATCCTGCAGGAGGCCGTCTGGGTCAGCCCGCAGCACGACATCACCGACAAGGTCATCCGCGCACTCAACGGCAGCCGCTGAGCGGTAAGGCCATAGAAGGGCAGGGCTTGGCAGCAGCGCTGGCAGGCGGCGCAGTTCGTGGCCTTGCTGCTGTGCAGAAGTGGGCGTGTGCACGCGGCGCTGGGCACAGCGGCAGCTTTGCCACATTGAGACCGTCGCGGCGTCTGCAGCGTGCCGTCTCTTTGTGGGGTGAGACCGCCCCTTCTGATGCTTTTTGAGGCGGGCCCGTCGTGGCGCGCTTTGCGCCCATGCCTGCCTTGCCAGGCATGGGCCAGCCAAGAGCCTTGTTCAAAATTTCGGCGAACAGGCTCTGAGGCGCACATCGGCGCCCAATCTTTTCCCGCTCGCTGACAAGCCCATGGGGCTTGGTGTCGGCAGGCTCGTGCCAATGGCTCAGGCCAGGGGCAGCGCGGGGACTTCTTCAGACAGGAACGACGTGTGACAGCGGCAACGCTTGGAGAAATTTGCGCGGCACTGGGCGGGCAGTTGCATGGCGATGCCGCAACGCCGATCACGGCCATTGCGGCGCTGGAATCTGCCGGCCCGACGCAGATCAGCTTTTTGAGCAACCCGCGCCTGCTGCCGCTGCTGCAGGCCAGCCAGGCCGCTTGCGTGATCGTGCAGGCCGCCCATGCCGAGCAGGCCCAGGCGCGCGGGGCCTGCATCGTGGCCGACGACCCCTATCTGTACTTCGCGCGTCTGACGCAATGGTGGCGCCAGCGGCTGGGCGATCTGCCCGCGCCGGGCATCCACCCCAGCGCGGTGGTCGATCCCTCGGCGCAGATCGATGCCACGGCCAGCATCGGCCCGCTGACGGTGATCGGCCCGGGCGTGCGCATTGGTGCGCACAGCCGCATCGGCGCGCGCGTGACGATCGAGCGCAACTGTGAGATCGGTGCGCGCTGCATCGTGCAGTCCGGTGCCGTGATCGGCGGCGATGGCTTTGGCTTTGCGCAGGCCCCGGCCGCTGCTGGCGGCAAGGTCTGGGTCAAGATCGAGCAGCTTGGCGCGGTGCGCATTGGCGATGATGTGGAAATCGGCGCCAACACCTGCATCGACCGTGGCGCCCTGGGCGATACCGTGATTGCCAACGGCGTCAAGCTCGACAACCTGATTCAGATCGCGCACAACGTGCAGGTGGGGGAGAACACCGCCATGGCCGCTTGCGTGGGCATCTCGGGCAGCACCAAGATCGGGGCCAACTGCACCCTGGCCGGTGGTGTGGGCGTGGTGGGCCATATCGAGCTGGCCGACAACACCCACGTCTCGGGGGCGACCGTCATTTCGCGCTCGCTGACCGAGCCGGGGCGCTATACCGGGGTGTATCCGTTCGAGCCCCACGCAAAATGGGAACAAAATGCGGCCCTGCTGCGCCAACTCAAGAAAATGCGCGAGCGCATCAAGGCGCTGGAAAAAGAACTGGCGGCCCTGCAGGGCGGGCAGCCGCCACAACCATCGGCATGACGACCATCATGAACATTCACAAGATCTTCGAACTTCTGCCCCACCGCTACCCTTTCTTGCTGGTGGATCGGGTGACGGAAATTCATCTGGGCGAGCGCATCGTTGCGTACAAGAACGTGACCGTCAACGAGCCCTTTTTCAACGGCCACTTTCCCAAGAACCCCGTCATGCCCGGGGTGCTGGTGCTCGAAGCCTTGGCCCAGGCGGCCGGGCTGCTGTCCTTCGAGACCTATGGCGAGGCGCCGGGCGAGGACAAGGTGTTTTACTTCGTCGGCATCGACAACGCGCGCTTCAAGCGCCCGGTGGTGCCCGGTGATCAGCTCGTGCTGGAGGCCAGCATCGACCGCGTGCGCGGCGGCATCTACAAGTACAAGGGCGTGGCCAAGGTCGATGGCCAGGTCGTGGCCGAGGCCGACCTGATGTGTACCATGCGCCCGGTCGAGCGCGGTTGATGGCCGTGGCCCATGGCAGCGCGCGGCCTTGCGCGCCCGCCTGCCAAGTGGCCTGCATCTGCCCGGTACTTGGCGTTTAGCTTCTTCTCTGGCCTGGCAATGCCATGCGGCATGAATGGCGTTGTGTGCGCCGCTGTGATGGCCTGCCGCGCAGCGGCTCGTGAACAGATTCTCAGCACGCCCGCGCCGCGCATTTTGTCTGCCCGCAACGCGAATCCCCTATGGCTGACCCCTTGATCCACCCCAGCGCCATCGTGCACCCGGGCGCCCAGTTGCACCCCAGCGTGCGCATCGGCCCCTACGCCGTGGTTGGCGAGCATGTGCACATCGGCGCCGACACACACATCGGCGCGCATTGCGTCATCGATGGCCGCACCCGCATCGGCGCGCGCAACACCATCCACGCACACGCCAGCATCGGCGGCCCGCCGCAGGACAAGAAATACGCCGGCGAGCCCACTGAGCTGTACATCGGCGATGGCAACACCATCCGCGAGTTCACCACCATCAACACCGGCACGGTGCAGGGCGGCGGCGTCACCCGCCTGGGCGATGAGAACTGGATCATGGCCTATGCGCACATCGCGCACGACTGCCAGGTCGGCAGCCACACCGTCATGGCCAACAGCGTGGCGCTGGCCGGCCATGTGCACGTGGGCGACTGGGCCATTCTGGGCGGCCTGACGGGCGTGCACCAGTTCACGCGCATCGGGGCGCACGCCATGATCGGTTTTTCCAGCCACGTCTCGCAGGACGTGCCGCCCTACGTGCTCGCAGGCGGCAACCCGTTTGCCGTGCGCGGCCTGAACATCGAGGGCCTGCGCCGGCGCCAGTTCAACGCCAACCAGATTGCGGCGCTCAAAACCGCCTATCGCATCGTGTTCCGCGAGGGCCGCACCCTGCAGGACGCCTGCGCGCAATTGCAGGACTTGCAGACCCGCGCCGTGCAGGGCGATGGCTGGGAAGAGCTGCTGGGCATGCTGATGTTCCTGCAGCAGGCCGAGCGGGGCATCGCGCGTTGAGCCCCAACCCTGCCGCCGCACCGCTGCGCCTGGCCATGGTGGCCGGCGAGGCCTCGGGCGACTTGCTGGCCGCGCTGCTGCTGCAAGGCATGCAGGCGCACGTGCCGGCGCTGTGGCCGGCCCTGCGCAGCTGGGGCATCGGCGGGCCGCACATGCAGGCGCAGGGCTTTGACGCGCAATGGCCGGCCGAGCGGCTGGCCGTGCACGGCTACAGCTGGGAGGTGCTCAAGCGCGTGGCCGGCTTGCTGCGCATTCGCCGCCAGCTCGGCGACAGCCTGCTGGCGCAGCGCCCGGATGTGTTCGTGGGCGTGGACGCGCCGGATTTCAACCTGGGCCTGGAGCAGCGCCTGCGCGCGGCGGGCATTCCCACCGTGCATTTCGTCTGCCCATCGATCTGGGCCTGGCGCCCCGAGCGCGTGCACGCCATCCGCCGCGCCGCCAGCCATGTGCTGTGCCTATTCCCCTTCGAGCCTGCGCTGCTGCGCCAACATGGCATCGAGGCCACTTTCGTCGGCCACCCGCTGGCCCAGGCCATTGCCCTGCAATCGCCGCAGCAGGCCGAGCAGGCCACCACAGCGGCGCGCCAGCAGCTGCAACTGGAGCCGGGCGCTCCGGTGCTGGCGCTGCTGCCGGGCAGCCGCAGCAAGGAAATCGACTACCTGCTGCCGCGCTTTCTCGCCGCCGCGCAGCGCTTGCTGGCCGAGCAGCCCCGGCTGCAGCTGATCCTGCCTTGCGTGCCGGCGCAGCTGGCGCGGGTGCAGGCCATCGTGCAAGGCCAGGGCCAGCTGCAGGGGCGGCTGCGCGTGCTGAGCGGTCAATCGCATCTGGCGCTGCAGGCTTGCGACGTGACGCTGATCGCCAGCGGCACGGCCACGCTGGAGGCTGCGCTGTTCAAAAAGCCCATGGTCATCAGCTATGCCATGCACCCGGTGAGCGCGATGCTGATGCGCCGCAAGCAACTGCAGCCCTGGGTGGGCCTGCCCAACATCCTGCTGCAGCAAGAGCTGGTGCCCGAACTGCTGCAAGAGGCGGCCACCCCGGCCGCACTGGCCCAGGCATGCGCCCAGTGGCTGCACGCCAGCCGGCAGCGCAATGCCGATTGGCAGCGGCTGCAGCAGGCCTTGACGGCGTTGCATCAATCGTTGCAGGCCGACACCGCCGCCTTGAGCGCCCATGTCCTCAAACAACTGCTGCACGCCTGAAGCCGCCCAGGGCCAGGCCGAGCTGCCGCTGCAGCCCGAAGGGCCTGCGCTGCAGGCCGGGGTGGACGAGGCCGGGCGCGGGCCGCTGGCCGGCCCGGTCTTTGCGGCGGCGGTGATCCTCGATGCGGCCCGGCCCATTGCCGGCCTGGCCGACTCCAAGCGCTTGAGCGCGCGCCGGCGCGAGCAACTGGCCCAGGCCATCGAGGCCCAGGCCCTGGCGTTCTGCGTGGCCCAGGCCAGCGTGGAGGAAATCGAGCGCCTGAACATCCTGCAGGCCACCATGCTGGCCATGCAGCGCGCCGTGGCCGGCCTGGCCATCGCGCCGCAGCTGGTGCTGGTCGATGGCAACCGCACGCCGGCCCTGCCGATGAGTGCCGTGGCCGTGGTGGGTGGCGATGCCAAGGTGCAGGCCATCTCGGCGGCCTCCATCCTGGCCAAGGTGCACCGCGATGCCTGGTGCATGCAGGCGCACCGGCAGTGGCCGCAATACGGCTTTGCGCAGCACAAGGGCTATGGCACGGCCTTGCACCTGGCGGCCTTGCAGCAACACGGCCCTTGCAGCGCGCACCGCATGGGCTTTGCCCCGGTGCGCAGGGCCGCGCTCCGTGTTCAGCGCTGACAGCGCGGGCAGTGGTAGGTGCTGCGCTGGCCCTGCGTGCTGAGCCGGATGGCCGCGCCACAGCGCGGGCAAGGCTGGCCCTGGCGGCCGTAAACGCGGGCGGCCAGCTGGAAGTGGCCGTGGCTGCCATCGCTGGCGACGAAATCGCGCAGGCTGCTGCCGCCGCGCTGCACGGCCTCGTTGAGCACCTGGACGATGGCCCCGTGCAGGCGTTCCAGCCGGGGGCGGCGCAGCTGGCCGGCGGGCGTGTGCGGGTCGATGCCGGCCAGGAACAAGGCCTCGCTGGCGTAGATATTGCCCACGCCCACCACAGCCTGGCCCGCCAGCAGCGCCTGCTTGATGCTCACGCGCCGCCCGCGCAGGGCGGCAGCCAGATGCGCGGCGGTGAAGTCCTCCGACAGCGGCTCCACCCCCAGGCGGCCCAGCAGCTTGTGCACGATGGGCGCATCCGCGCTGGGCGCATACACCAGCGCGCCAAAGCGGCGCGGATCGTGCAGGCGCAGCAGCGCATGCCCGAACACCAGATCGGCGTGATCGTGCGGCCCGGCGGGCGTGCCCAGCGGCAGGATGCGCACGCTGCCGGACATGCCCAGGTGCAGCAGCAACAGGTCGGGGCCATCGAGCTCAAGCAGCAGGTACTTGCCCCGGCGGCGCACGGCCTGCACGGTGCGGCCGGCCAGCGCCGCAGGCGCGCAGCCCAGCGGCCAGCGCAATGGCTTGCCCAGCACCAGCGCGGCAATGCGCTGACCGGTAATGGCCGGGGCAATGCCCTGGCGGGTGACTTCGACTTCGGGGAGTTCTGGCATGGCGTGCAAAAGCCCGCAGGCCAAACCAGACGCTGCGGGCAATTGAATTATTATCGTCTCATGCAAAGAGACGATCAAAGTTCAGAGCCTGTTCGCAGGCCCGGTGCAGGCCGCAGCGGCCAGCCCAAGGCCGTGCCGTTGGCCCGCCGCACGGAGGTGGGCAGGCTCTCTGGCCTGCTGGCCAGCAGCCTGGCCGCAGCGGTGCTCACAGCCGGTTGCCAGGCCGCCACCGTGCACGATGCGCCGGCCCAGGGCCTGCACACGGCTGTGCAGGAGGAGCAGCCCCAGCCGCCATTGCTCAGCTCGCGGGCCATGGCGCAAAGCTTTTACGAAACCCTGGTGGGCGAGTTGCTGGGGCAGGCCGGTGATTGGCAGGCCAGCTACGAGCTGCTGCTGCATGCCGCGCAGACACGGCGCCAGGACGAGCTGTTTCAGCGCGCCATCCAGTCGGCCTTTCAGCTCGGCGATGGCCGCCGCGCGCTGCGCGCGGCCGAGAGCTGGCACCGGACGCTGCCGCATTCGCGCGAGGCCAACAAGGCCGTGCTGCAGGTGTTGGTGCTGCTCAACCAGCTGCCGCAAACCCAGTGGCATCTCAAGCAGGAATTGCGCCTGTCGCAGGGCGATGAAATGGCCGAAAACCTGCAGGCCATCGCCTTGCTCTATCAGCGCGTGGCGGACAAGCGCCAGGCCCTGCAGGTGGTGCAGGCCGCGCTGGAAGACCAGCTCCAGCCCGAATCGCCCTGGCGGGCCGATGCCCTGGCAGCGCTGGGGCGCATGCAGTTGCAGGCCGGGGATGTGCCGCAGGCCCTGCAGACCTTGAACCAGGCGCATGCGGTCAACCCCCAGGCCAGCGGCCTGGGTTTTTTGGCCCTGGAGCTGGCCGCCCATGGCGAAAAAAGCGCGCAGGCACTGCTCAAGGATTACGCCAGCCAGGATGCGGCGAGCACGCCCTTTTTGCTGGCCTATGCGCGCCTGTTGGTGGCGCAGCAAGAAAACACCCAGGCGCTGCAGGTGCTCGAGCGCCTGCTGGCCAAGCAGCCGCAGATGCCCGAGGCCTGGATCGCCAAGGCCGCGCTGCAGGCCGCGCAGGGGGAGTTCGCCGCGGCCGAGCAATCGCTGGTGGTCTTCGTCAAGACGCTGGACGCCGTGCCCAGGCCGGCGCTGCGCCAGCGTGGCCTGGATGAAGCGCAGATCCTGCGGGCGCACATGGCCGATCTGCAGGGCCGGCATGAGCAGGCGCAGCGCGCGCTGGAAAAAGTCGGCAACCCCCAGACGCTGCTGCGCGCGCAGCTCCAGCGTGCGCAGATCCTGGCCGAGGAGGGGCAGTTCGATCTGGCGCGCCAGGTCGTGCGCGCCATCGCCGCCCCGGACGAGAAAACCCAGCAGCTCAAGGCGCGCGTCGAAGTGCAGCTGCTGCGCGACAGCGGCCAATACCAGCAGGCCTACGCCCTGCTGCAGAGCATGCTGCGTCAGCAGCCCGATGACGACGAGCTGCTCTACGAATACGCGCTGATGGCCGAGCGCCTGGGCCGTGTGCAGGAGATGGAAAAGCGCCTGCGCAGCCTGCTGGCGCGCACGCCCGAACATGCCCATGCACTCAATGCCCTGGGCTACTCCTATGCAGACCGGGGCGTGCGCTTTGCCGAAGCGCGGCGCCTCATCACCAAGGCGCTGGAGCTCGAGCCCGGCAGCCCCTACATTACCGACAGCCTGGGCTGGCTGGAATACCGCCAGGGCAATCTGGCGCAGGCCCTGGATCTGTTGCAAAAGGCCTTCGCCACCGAGGCGGACGCGGAAATCGCCGCCCATCTGGGCGAAGTGCTGTGGCAGCTCGGGCGGCAGGGCGAGGCCAATGCCGTTTGGGAGCGCGGCCTGCAAAGCAACGCCCGCAACGAGGTGCTGCGCAAGACCATCGGGCGCCTGGCCGGGGCGAGCAGCCCCTTGTTGCAGGCCCATCCCGCACAGGCGCGGCAAAAGGCCCGGCCCTCGCTGCTGGAGCTGGTGCTCGGCCATGAGGCGCCCAGCCCTGCCGAGCCCGCCGAGCCGGCGCCTGGCCCGCAAGAGCCGGCGGTGGCGCCATGAAGGCCGGTTGCGACAGGGCCGCGGCCCAGACTGCGGCGCACGGCACCCGGCGCACATGGCTGGCGGCGCTGGTATCGGCCTGCCTGCTGGCCGCCTGCGCCGCGCCGCGCCCCTACGTGCTGCGCCAGGGCATCTGGCGCGGGCGCATCGCCCTGAACACCGAAGAAGAGCGCCCACAGTCCTTCAGCGCCGAATTCGCCTTGCGCGGCAGCCCGCAGCAAGGCGAGCTGGAGGTCTACAACCCGCTGGGCAACATCATTGCGCGCCTGCGCTGGAACCCGCAGCAGGCCCTGCTGGACAAGGGCTCGGAGCAAATCGCCAGCGAGTCGCTCGATGCGCTGGTGGCGCAGGTGTTCGGCGCGCCCATCCCCATTGCGGCGCTGTTTGACTGGCTCTCAGGCCAGGCCAGGCAGGAGCCGGGCTGGCAGGTCGATCTGTCGCGCTACGGGCAAGGGCGCATTCACGCGCTGCGCGAACAACCGTTGCCGCGGGCGAGCCTGCGGGTGATTCTCCATGCCGATGACCGCCTGTGACGCGCCCGCGCCGCCGGCGGCCGCGGACGAATTGCTGCGCGTGCCCGCGCCGGCCAAGCTCAACCTGTTCTTGCACATTCTGGGCCGCCGCGAGGATGGCTACCACCTGCTGCAATCGGCCTTCGTGCTCATCGACTGGTGCGACTGGCTGAGTTTTGCGCTGCGCCCCGAAGGCCCGCGCATCAGCCGTGAGGACCTGGGCCAGCCCTTGCCGGAGCGCGATTTGATCGTGCGCGCGGCCGCTGCCCTGCAGCAGGCCGCTGGCGAGCGCCGCGGCGTGCACATCCGGGTGGAAAAGCACATCCCGGCCCAGGCGGGCATGGGCGGGGGCTCATCCGATGCGGCCAGCACCTTGCTGGCGCTGAACCGCCTGTGGGGCCTGCACTGGCCGGTGCAGCGGCTGCAGGACATCGGCCTGCAGCTGGGCGCCGATGTGCCGTTCTTTCTGGGCGGCGGCAACGCCTGGGTCGAAGGCATTGGCGAGCAGCTCACGCCCCTGCAGGGCGAGCAGGCCTTGCCGCCGGCGCGCTTCATCGTCATCAAGCCTGCCGCCGGCGTGGCCACGGCGGCAATTTTTTCGCATCCAGCGCTTCAGAGGGCCAGCGAGCGTGCTACAATCTCGCGCTTCAGTGCTGATCCTTTTGGATTTGGTCGCAATGACCTGCAGCCCGTGGCACAAAATCTCTGCCCCGAAATAAAAAAAGCCGTCGATTGGCTTTCAGGGCAAGGATTTCAGGCTAGAATGACGGGCTCTGGTTCTGCAGTGTTCGCAAGAGTGCCGCAGAATTGCAGCCAAGAGCATTTGCTCAATGTGCTTGAAGCGGCGCGGGGCGCATCTTCAGGCTGGGCGGTCAGGCTTTGCAATGGATTGCCAAGCCATCCGCTGAGTGATTGGATCTGTGCTGCATAGTTTCTTGTCTGTGTGCTCTGTTGCGCATGGGCTTTGCAGGGGAGTCGCCAAGTTGGTTAAGGCACCGGATTTTGATTCCGGCATTCGAGGGTTCGAATCCTTCCTCCCCTGCCATCGTTTGATTGCTTGATCTGATGAATAACGCCGCATTTGCGGCGTTTTGTTTTAGATTGACGGGTTTTCTCGCGTTGGCGGTGCGCTGTATATGGCTGTGCCCCAATGCGCTGATGGTTTTTTCTGACGGCTGCTGCGGGTTTGCTGGCACCGGCCCTGACAGAAAAAAACTTCGTCTCCTCCTCAAGCTGAGTATTGCGGCGGCCTTATGAGCGTTTCCCACCACTCCGACTTCATGCTGTTCACCGGCAACGCCAACCCCGCGTTGGCCAAAGAGATTGCCGAGCACCTGGGCACATCGCTGGGCGCGGCGCACGTGGGGCGCTTCTCCGATGGGGAAGTGACGGTCGAGATCCGGCAGAACGTGCGTGCGCGCGACGTGTTCGTGGTGCAGCCCACCTGCGCGCCGACCAACGACAGCCTGATGGAGCTGCTGATCATGGTGGATGCGCTCAAGCGCGCATCGGCCGAGCGCATCAGCGCCGTCATCCCCTATTTCGGCTATGCCCGCCAGGATCGCCGGCCGCGTTCGACCCGCGTGCCGATCTCGGCCAAGGTGGTGGCCAACCTGCTGCAGACCGTGGGCGTGGCGCGCGTGCTGACCATGGACTTGCACGCCGATCAGATCCAGGGCTTTTTCGACATCCCGGTGGACAACATCTACGCCTCGCCGGTGCTGCTGAGCGATCTGAACAAAAAGCGCTATGAGGATTTGATCGTGGTCTCGCCCGACGTGGGCGGGGTGGTGCGCGCGCGCGCACTGGCCAAGGAGCTGGGCTGCGATCTGGCCATCATCGACAAGCGCCGCCCCAAGGCCAACGTCAGCGAAGTCATGAACGTCATCGGCGAGATCGAAGGCCGCAACTGCGTCGTGATGGACGACATGATCGACACTGCCGGCACGCTGGTCAAAGCCGCCGAAGTGCTCAAAGAGCGTGGCGCCAAGAGCGTGCATGCCTACTGCACGCACCCGATCTTCTCGGGCCCGGCCATCGAACGCATTGCCGCCGGCTCGGCGCTCGATGAGGTGGTGGTCACCAACACCATTCCCTTGAGCGAGCAGGCGCGCGCCTGCAGCAAGATTCGCCAGCTCACGGTGGCGCCGCTGATTGCCGAAACCATCCAGCGCATTGCCCGTGGCGACTCGGTGATGAGCCTGTTCAAGGAGCAAGGCGGGCTGTTCTGAATACCGAAGGTCGGGCCTGGCAGTGCCAGGGTGCGACTGGGATTTTTCGTGCATGGCTTTGTGGCCGTGCGTTGTTCGAGGTTGCCTGTGGGCCACAGTGCCTGGCGGGCAGTCTCTCAAACCGGGGCAGAGTTGGTCGCGACCTGCCTCTATCAGGAGAAAACATGCAAGTAGTTGCATTTGCACGTGAAAAGCAGGGCACGGGTGCGAGCCGCCGCCTGCGTCATTCGGGCCGTACGCCCGGCATCATTTACGGCGGCGATCAAGAGCCGACGATGATCGAGCTCGATCACAACCCGCTGTGGTTTGCGCTGCAGAAAGAGGCGTTCCACTCCAGCGTGCTGGATCTGGAGCTGGACGGCAAGACCGAGAAAGTCCTGCTGCGCGATGTGCAATACCACCCCTACAAGCAGCTCGTGCTGCACGTGGATTTCCAGCGCGTCAACGCGCGCACCCGCCTGCACATGAAAGTGCCCGTGCACTACGAAGGCGCTGAAGAGTCCCCTGCCGTCAAGGTCGAAGGCCAGGTGGTGAGCACCGTCACGACGGAAATCGACGTGAGCTGTATGCCTTCCGATCTGCCGGAATTCATCCTGGTGAACCTGAGCAAGCTGGGCAAGAACGGCGTGCTGCGCCTGCGCGACATCAAACTGCCCCGCGGTGTGAGCGCCGTCAAGCGCCTGGCCGCCATCAACCCCGTGCTGGCCACGGCCACGGCCGCCCCGGCTGTGGAAGAAGACGCACCGGCTGCCGAAGGCGGTGCGGACGCAGCGGCCTGATTACAGACCCTGCGCAAAACCAAAGCAAGCCTGCCCGCCTGCCGATGCGAGCGGGCGCTTGTCAAAGCAAAAAGCCTGCTGTGCAGTGATGCCAGCAGGCTTTTTGTTGGCGCAGCCTCTAAAGCGTGTTCTGCTCGAACGTTGGCAAATCCAAGACCTGGCCGCGCACTGGCATCGCCATCTCGCAGGCCTCGTCATGCCCGCGAAGGCGGCCATCCAGCGCCACCCTTGCGCACGGAGCGGGGATTGGCAAACGGCAGCACCGTCTGTCAGCGCGCCGCGATTGGACACCCGCCTTCGCGGGTGTGACGAGAACGAGAGAAGGCGGCGCTTGCAGGAAATGTCTTCATCAGAATCGAAACCGCTCTAGCGGGGCTGGCCGGTTGGCAGGGCGCTGCCGGTCTGCAGCATGCGGGCCACGTAGCGGGCGATCAGGTCCACCTCCAGGTTCACGGCGCTGCCCGGGCGCAGGTGCTTGAGGGTGGTGTGGGCCATGGTGTGGGCAATCAGGTTGATGCTGAACTCGCAGCCCTCCTGCAGATCGCGCACGCTGTTGAGCGTGAGGCTGACGCCTTGCACCGTGACGGAGCCCTTGACGGCCAGATAGGGCATCAGCTGCCTGGGGGCGAGGATGCGCAGCTCATGGCTTTCGCCCACCGGGTTCAGGGCGCTGACGGTGCCGATGCCATCCACGTGGCCGCTGACGATGTGCCCGCCCAGGCGGTCGGCTGCGCGCAAGGCCTTTTCCAGATTGACTTCGCCGACTTGATCCAACCCCGCAGTCAGGCGCAGCGATTCTGCCGAGACTTCGACCACGAAGGCCTGTGCATCCAGCGCCAGCGCCGTCACGGTCATGCAGGCGCCATTCAGGGCAATGCTGTCGCCCAGCACCACGTCGTCCAGATAGCCCGGCGGGCAGGCGATGCTCAAGCGCTTGCCATGGGCCTGGCTGCTGCCCAGATCCTCGACATGCTGGATTTGGCCAATGGCGGTGATGATGCCGGTGAACATGAAACTCCTTGGAAGATGGCGCGCTGGCCACGGGCCGTGCCGGCCGGTGCGCGCGCTGTGAGGGGCTGTGGGCTGTCATCCAAATCCTCGCGCCGCGCTCATCCCCGCAGCCGGGCGGTTTGCGGCGCAGCGATTCGTGCAGACCGTGCCTTGCTGAAAAGCCGGCACTATAGCGGGCACCATGGCGCTGGCCAGGCAAAGCCTGTGAAACAATGCCGCGCACAGCAAAGACATGGAGGAATGGCAGGCCTATGCGCAAGAAGATGGTGGGGGCGGCGGTGCTGTTGGTTGCGCTGCTGGGGCTGGGCTACAGCGCCGCAGCCTGGTATGTGGGCCTGCAGACGCAGCAGCATGTGCAGCAGGCCCACGCTGCGTTCAGCGCCGCGCTGGGGGTCTCGGCGCAGCTGACCCAGTACGAGCGCGGCCTGTTCCATTCCAGCGCGCGCAGCGTCGTGCGCATCGAGCCGCCGGAGCATGGCGCGACCTCATCAGTACTCCCAACGGCCACCGCCCCGCAGCAGCAATGGTTCTTCGGCCAAGGGCTGCGCGGCCAGACCATCGTGCTGGAGCACCGCATCCGCCATCTGCCGCTGCTGGCCGCGCCGCACCGCGCTGGCTGGGTGGCTGTGCGCAGCACGCCAGTGCTCAGCCCGGCGGGGCAGGCCGCATTGCGCCCCAGTTTGGGCGATGCGCCGCCCTATGTGCTCGACGCCGTGCTGGGCTACGGCGGCAGCGTGCACTGGCGGCTGGCCGGCCCAGCCTGGCAACGCCCTTGGGAGGATGCCCAGGGCGCGGCGCAAACACTGCACATGCGGCCTTTGCACTGGGAGGGCGAGCGCGGCCCTGACGGGCGCAGCCTGCGCAGCGCCCTGCAATGGGGCGGCATGACGCTGCGCAATGCCCAAGGCGTGCAGCTGCTGCACATCGAGCAACTGCATGGGCGTGACGACTACCAGCGGGCCGCAGGCCTGCAGCACAGCTACCTGGGCCAAAGCCGCTACAGCCTGGGGCAATGGCAGCAGGCGGGCGGCTGGCAATTGCAGGGCCTGGCGCTGGCCTTTGGCATCCAGGCCCAGGACGGGCAATGGCTGCGCCTGCCGCTGCAGGTGCAATTGCAGCGGCTGCAACTGCCCGGCGATGGCCCGCAGGCGCGGGGCGAGCAGCCAGCCGGCCAGCCGAACAATCAGCCGGCATTGAGCGCGCTGGAGCTCAAGGCCGCCGTGGAGCAGTTGCACTTGCCTAGCTATGAGGCTTTAGGTTCTTGGGGCTGGCGCTGGCTATTGGCGCAAATGGGGGCCTCGACGGCCTGGGAGCAATTGCCGCTGGCCGAGCAAGGCCAGGTGCGCGAGCGCCTGGCCGCGCTGTTGGCGCAGGGCCTGCGCCTGAAGGTTGAGCGCCTGGCGGGGCAGTTGCCCGAAGGGCAATGGGCGCTGAGCGGCCAGGCCAGCGCGCCGCAGCTGCATGCCATTGACCTGGGCTTCTTGCCGCACAGCCTGCTGGCCAAGCTCCATGCCAGCGTGCAGCTGGAGATTGCTCAGCCGCTGGCCCTGCACTGGCAGGGCCAGGAGAACCTGGAGCTGCTCGTGCAGCAAGGCCTGGTGCGGCAAGAGGCAGGCCAAATCCGCACGGTCTTGCAGTACCAGGGCGGTCACTCCAGCATCAATGGCCACCCGTTCGACTTGCGGGGCATCGAGCAGCTGCTGCAATAGGGCCTCGGCAAAAAACACGCCATTGGCCACGGCAACGTCATGGCGCGCGGCGCAGAAAAAACACCAAGGGCCGATGGGGCCTCTTGGTGTTTTTTCTGCCTGCAGGCCGATGCCGTCACGCCAGGGCGCTGGGCATAGGCTGTCGTGCTTAGTTCGGCGTGCAGGACTTGTGCAGGATTTTGTTGCCCGGGGCCGTGACCATGATGGGCAGCGACTGGAAGTTGTCGCGCGTCATGCCATCGGTGGCCAGGCGGTAGCCCTGGGCCGTGAAAAAAGTCTCCACGTTGCTGGAGTTGTTCAGGTCGTAGTTCAGGGTGCGGCGCTTGCCTTGCAACTGGGCCGTGGCGCTGACGGGGATGCCGGCGGAGTTGAACTGGTAGGCCACCGAGAGGCGGCCGTTGTTGCAGGTATAGGCCACTTGCAGGGTGTTTTGGGAGCCGCCTGCATTTCGCCCGGACGATGAAGCACCCGACTGGGCCGTGCAGCTCTTGAACAGGATTTCATCATTGGGCGCCGTGATCATGATGCTGCTCTTGCGGAAGTTCTTGGCGTCCATGTAGTCTGAGGACAGGCGATAGCCGGACTTGTTGGCAAAGAAGGTGTCCACGTCGTCCGAGCGGTTCATGTCGTAGGCCATGACGCGCTTGGCGCCCCGAATGTGGGCTTCGGCGCGGGTGGGGATGCCGGCCTTGTTGAACTGGTAGCGCACTTGCACTTGCTTGCCGCCCTCGCAGGCGTAGGTGACGGAATGGCCGCTGGCTATGGCCGACAGCGACAGGCAAGCCAGCGAGGCGGCAACGGCGGTTTGGATAAGTTTCATGGTGTGACTCCTGAGTAGAGGTTCTGGACGGGCGACAGTCTACAGACCCGGCAAAGCCCCTGTGAGCTGCGCTGGGCTTTTCAGATGGGTGATGTGCGCGGGCCCTGACTGGCGCGTTGCAGGCAGCGCATCGGCCCGGCCGTGGCGTGCCGGGTTTTTACGTTCTGTTGTCGGCAAGATTGGCGATCTTGGCATCAAAAGACGGCCAGAGAGCGGTGCTCGTCAAGTTGGGCAGTGCCGCTTGCCGGGTGGGCTGTGCGTCCCCGGCGGTGGTTTTTGATACCAACTTCATGAGAAGTTCAAACTCAGGGCCTGTGCGCACTATGCAAGCAGATCGCATTGGGGCCTACAGGGGCCGAGCACAAGGCGGCAACCGCAGCAAGGCTGGATGCCCCTTCGAGGGTTGCCAACGAGGCTGCTCACATCTGCGCTCTTGCCCGCCGTGCAGAGAGTTTGAGCAGGCACTCACACCGGCATTTGCGCAAACTCCTGCACGCGCTGCTGGTAATTGGCCGGCGTGACGGCCCAGCGCTGCGCGTTGTCGTATTCGAACTCCACGCCAAAGCGCCCGTCGCTGCCCAGCCGAATCAGGCAGGCCTGCCAGGCGCGGCCTGCGGGGTGCTCGGCCTGCATGGCCTGCTGCAAATGCCGCAAGGCGTCTTGCGCGTGCCCGTCGTCGGGGGAGACGGCCTCGTCCTCGCCCTGGGCGTCAAAGCGGTAGCCGTACATGCGGCTGTGGCCCTTGCCCTGCACGCCGACCACGATCAGCTTGTGCCAGGCCGCGCCCGGCGCGATCAGGCCCGGGTCTTGCCGCAGGGCCTGACAAAGCGCCAGCAGCAATTGCTGGCTTTCGGGGGTGGGATGCTCCATGGTGGCGATTCTCCTTAAGTTAGAGCGTGTTCACGGCTGCGATGGGGGCGCTGCGCGCCAGCGCTGGATCAGCAAGGCGGCAGCGCCGGCCACGACCCCCCAGAAGGCCGAGCCAATGCCGGCGATGCTCACGCCCGAGAGCGTGACCAGAAAGGAAATCAGCGCCGCTTCGCGCTGGCTTTCGTCGGCCATGGCCTGGGCCAGGCCGCTGCCGATGCTGCCCAGCAGGGCGATGCCGGCAATGGCCAGCACCAGCTCTTGCGGAAAGGCCAGCAGCAAGCCGGTGATGATGCCGGCAAAGCAGCCCACCAGCAAATACAGCAGGCCACAGACCACGGCGCCGCTGTAGCGCCGGGCCGGGTCCTCGTGCGCGCCCGGCCCCATGCAGATGGCGGCGGTGATGGACGAGAGGTTGACCGAAAAGCAGCCAAAGGGCGAGAGCGCCAGCGTCACCAAGCCGGTGAGCGTGATCAGGCGCGAGACGGGCATGAAGTACCCGGTGGCGCGCATGACGGCCACGCCCGGCAGGTTTTGCGAGGCCATGGTGACGATGAACAGCGGCAAGGCCATGCTCATGAAGGCGCTGAGGCTGAACTCGGGCCAGACGAAGATGGGCCGCGCCAGCTGCAGCGGGCCAATGGCCGACCACTGCATCTGCCCGGCCAGCGTGGCCTGGGCCATGCCCACCAGCAAGGTGACGATGACGGCGTAGCGCGGCAGCCAGCGGCGCGCGGCCAGGTAGGCCAGCAGCATCAGCGTCAGCAGCAGCGGCGCGGTGCGGGCCGCGCCAAAGCCATCGAGCGCAAACCGCCCCAGCACGCCCGCCAGCAGGGCGTTGGCCAGGGCCAGCGGGATGCGGCCCATCATGCGCTCGAACCAGCCCGTGGCGCCCACCAGCACGATGAGCGCCGCGCTCATCATGAACGCGCCCACGCCCTGGGCCAGCGTGAAGCCGCCCGAGGCGGCAGTGGTGGCGATGACCACCGCCCCCGGCACGGACCAGCCGGGCATCACCGGCTTTCTCAGCAGCAGCGAGGGCAGCAGCGCCACCACGGCGCAGCCCAGGCTGATGGACCAGATCCACGAGGTGATGTGCCCCGGCGTGCCGCCCAGCGCCTGCGCGGCCTGGTAGATCACGGCCGTGGAGCTGGTGAAGGCCACCAGCACGGCCACAAAGCCGGCGGTGGCGGTCGAGGCGCTCAGGTCGTGCCAGAGTTGTCGCATGGGGTGGGCCAATCGGGGCGGGGGCAAAAAACGGGGGCGTCAGGCGCTGCCTGGCTGCGCCGGGCCGCCATCCCGATGGGGCGCGGCGCGCGCGTCGAGGCGGGCGATCCAGGCAATCAGCAGCAGCACGGGCAGGCCCAGGCAGGCGGTGAGCGTGAAGAACTGGGCGTAGCCGTGGGCATCGACGAACTGGCCCGAGAAGCCGCCCAGCCACTTGGGCAGCAGCGTCATCATGGAGCTGAACAGCGCGTACTGCGTGGCCGAGTAGCGCACGTTGGTCAGGCTGGAGAGGTAGGCGATGAAGGCCGAGGAGGCCAGGCCCGCGGCCAGGTTGTCGGCCGAGACCACCAGCACCAGGCCGATGAAGTGCGGGCCTTGCTGCTGGGCCAGCCAGGCAAACAGCACATTGGTGGCCGAGGACAGCAGCGCCCCGAGCATCAGCACGCGCAGCACGCCGATGCGCATGGCCACCCAGCCGCCGGCGAAGGCGCCCAGCAGCGTCATGAGCACGCCGTAGATTTTGGTGACGGCGGCGATCTGGTCCTTGGTGTAGCCCATGTCCACGTAGAAGGCGCTGGCCATCACGCCCATGACGATGTCGCTGATGCGGTAGACGGAGATCAGCGCCAGGATCAGCAGCGCCTGGCGGCCGTAGCGGCCGATGAAGTCGGCAAAGGGCGCGACCACGGCCTGCGCCAGCCATTGGCGCAGATCGCGCATGGGCGCTGCCGGCGGGCGTTGCGGCTCAGGCGCCAGCAACGTGGCGATCATGCCCACCAGCATGGTGGCGGCCATGACGATGTAGGAAAAGGCCCAGGCCGCCTGTTGGTAGCCTGTCTGGCCGGCGCTTTCGCCGCGCGCGGCCAGCCAGAGCGCGCCTGCGCCAGCCCAGATCAGCGCGACGCGGTAGCCGCCCTGGTACATCGCCGCCATGGCGGCCTGGCGCTGGGTATCGCCGGTTTCGATGCGGTAGGCGTCCAGCGCAATGTCCTGCGTGGCCGAGGCAAAGGCCACCGCCACGGCGCACAGCGTCAGCGCGCCCAGCTGCTGGCGCGGATCGAGCAGCGCCATGCCCAGCAGCGCCAGCATGACGCAGCACTGCGACAGCAGCAGCCAGCTGCGCCGCTGCCCCAGGCGGCGCGTCAGCCAGGGGATGGACAGGTGATCGACCAGCGGCGACCAGGCCCATTTGAAGCCGTAGGCCAGCGTCACCCAGCTGATGAAGCCGATGGTGCTGCGGTCGATGCCGGCCTCGCGCAGCCTGAAGCCCAGCGTGTTGAACACCAGCAGCATGGGCAGCCCGGCCGAGAAGCCCAGCAGCAGCATGCGCAGGCAGGCCGGCTCAAGATAGACCTGCGCCGCCTGCAACCAGTGCATGGCGGGCGCGGCCGTGGCGGCCGTGGCAGGCGCGGCGGCGGGCGGCGGCGGTGTGGGGCTGGGCATGCGGGATGCAGGGCAATGCGTTGGCAGTGGCGCGCAGGGGAGGCGGGCGCACCGGCCCGGCAGGGCAGGGGGCCGCCGTGGCGCCGGGGCTCAGGTGCCGCCGACGAAGGGGTTGCTGGCGCGCTCGCGGGCAAAGCTGCTCTCGGGCCCGTGGCCGGGCACGAAGCGCGTCTGGTCGCCCAGCGGCCAGAGCTTGTGCACGATGCTGTCGATGAGCTGCTGGTGGTTGCCGCGCGGAAAGTCCGTGCGCCCGATGCTGCCGGCAAACAGCACGTCGCCGACGAAGGCCAGGCCGCTGGCAGGGGCGTGGAAGATCACGTGCCCGGGGGTGTGGCCGGGGGTGTGGTAGACGTCGAGCACCTGCTGGCCGATCTGCACCTGATCGCCATCGCCCAGCCAGCGCGCGGGCGTGAAGGTCTGCGCTGGCGCAAAGCCATAGGCCTGGCTTTGTGCGGGCAGGCTGTCGATGAGGAACTGGTCTTGCGGGTGCGGGCCAATGATGGGCAGGCCCAGCGCCTGCGCCAGCTCGCCCGCGCCGCCGGCGTGGTCGATGTGGGCGTGGGTCAGCCAGATGGCCTTGGGCGTCAGGCCCAGCTGCTCGATGGCGGCGCGGATTTGCGGCAGATCGCCGCCCGGGTCGATGATGGCGGCCTCGCGGGTTTCATCGCACCACACGATGCTGCAATTTTGCGCAAAGGCGGTGACGGGGAGGGTGTGGTATTGGAGCATGGCGGGCATTCTACGTGGGCTGCTGCGCACCGGTGGCGGCCCAGGCGCGCAGCTGCGTGGCCAGGTCGGGCTG
The DNA here is from genome assembly GCF_002285265.1 of Vandammella animalimorsus. GTDB lineage: Bacteria > Pseudomonadota > Gammaproteobacteria > Burkholderiales > Burkholderiaceae_C > Lampropedia. The sequence goes on along the minus strand of NZ_NSJB01000003.1, from coordinate 161,692 downwards.
GGCCTGCAGGCGGCTGCAGGCGGCGCGCGCGCAGTCCTGCCAGTGCGCCCAGCTTGCCTGTTGTGTGCCTTGAAGGGCGCTGCTGGGCGAGGGCTGCGGCGGCGCGTTGGCGCTGGCCATGCCGTTGAGTTGCAGCAAGGCGGCGCGCCAGTGCTCAGGCGGTTGCAGCCAGTCCATGAAGGCCTGCAGTTTGCCGTGATGGGCGTTGTCGTGCTGGGGGTAGATGTGCCACAAAAAGGGGCGCGCGGCCCACAGCGCGCGCACCAGCGAATCCTCGCCGCGCACGATGTTCAGGTCGCAAGCCCACAGCAGCTCGTCGAACTGCGCCTGCGGCATGAAGGGCAGCCAGTGCACCGTCAGCGCGCCCTGCTGCGCGCCGGCCCAGCCCAGCTGCTGCCAGCACTGGCGCAGCCAGGCTTGCGAGCGCCCGGCCGCGGCCAGCAGCTGCACGGGCTGCGCGGCCTGGGCCCAGGCGCGCAGCCACTGCGGCAGGCAGGCGGGTTCGTAGGCGAACAGGCTGATCCAACTGGCCTGGGTGGCGTGGTCGATCGGCTTGGAGGCCTGTGCGGCGGCGGGTTGCGCCTGCAGGAAGGCGCGGCGCCAGGCCGTGGCATCGAAGCGCGCCCGGCGCTGCGCCAGAGTCGGCTCGCGCAGCAGGCCGCCGGTGCGCGGCGTCAGCCCAGGGTAGAAAAAGGTCTTGCGCTGCCCTGCGGCCGGGCCGAACATCACCGGCGAGGGCAGCAGGTGCATGCGCTCCACGTAGGGTTCGGCCGAGAGGTATTCGAGGTTCAGCCACAGCGGCCAGGGGCGCGGCCCAATGGCGTTGGCAGGGCCGGCTTGGCCGCCAGCGAGCTGGGCCAGGGCGCTGAGGTAGGCGTCGGGGATCTCGCAGCCAAAGGCTTCGATCAGCACTTGGCGCGGCGCTGGCTGTGCGGGCGAAGCTGGCGTGAGCGCCGCCAGCGCCGCCAGCGTCGCCAGTTGCCCAGGGGCCAGGCTTTCGGCCAGCGCCCAGGGCAGGATGCGCACGCCCTGGTGCTGCCAGGGCGGCGGCGCATCCCAGAGCGAGGCCGGCGCGCTGCTGAGCCAGCGCAGCGCGCTGTGCTCGTCGATCCACAGCCGCACGCCATCGCCGCGCCCGGCCAGGTCGCAGGCCAGGCGCCAGCAGACGCCGGCATCGCCGTAGTTGTCGATGACGCGGCAGAAGATGTCCCAGGCCAGGGGCGGCGGTGCAGTGTCGGTGGCGGGCATGGCTGTGCGTGGCAGGTACTCAGGCCCAGGCACTCAGGCCGAACGGCCCTGCGATCCCGCTGCGGCAGGGTTGAAAACGAACCGCTTGTCCAGGTGGTATTTGCTGACGTAGCCCAGCACCAGCCCGATGACGCCGCCCAGGTAGCGCATGGTCGCGCTCTGGAAGATCAGCCAGAAGCCGTATTCGAAGCCCCAGAAGATCAGCGTGGTGGCCAGCCCCATCAGGGTGTAGCGCACAAAGGTCTTGCCGTCGTGCGCGGCGCTTTGGGGCTGGAAGCGGAAGATGTAGCGCTTGTCCAGCAGGTATTTGACGACCAGCCCCGTGGCGGTGCCCGCGGCGATGGACAGCAGGATCAGGCCCGGCAGCGGCGTGGCCATGTCCAGCTGCTGCTGCAGCCAGTGGCCCAGGCGCACCACGGCCTCCTGCGTGCCGATGTTGACGGCAATGGCCAGGGCGCAAAACAGGCTGTAGAGCAGGCTCAGGCGCATCTCAAATATCGAGCTTGTGAAACACCCGGCGCGGCAGGTTGCGGATGACCAGCATGATCAGCGCCCATTGGGCTGGGGCGTAGACCACGGGGCGGCCGGCCTCGATGGCGCGCACGATGCGCTGGGCCACGGCCTGGGCGCTGGCCAGGCGCGCGCCGCCTTGCTTGAGGCGGGCCGTCATCGGCGTGTCGGTCGGGCCGGGCTTGGCCAGCGTCACGCGCACGGCCGTGCCGGCCAGGCGGTGCTGCAGGCCCTGGGCGTAGCGTTCGAGCAGGCCCTTGGCCGCGCCATAGACGTAGTTGCTCTTGCGCCCGCGATCCCCGGCCACGGAGCCGATGATGCACAGGCGGCCATGGTTGGCCTGCTGCATGGGGCCGGCAAAGGCCTCGGCCAGCAGCGCGGGCGACAGGCCGTTGATGTGCAGCGCCTGCTGCGCGGCGCGCAGCTCGCTCTGGCATTGGGCCTGATCGGGCAGCGCGCCGTGGGCGATGAGCACGATGTCCACGCGGCCGCGGGCCTGTGCGCTGCGCGCCAGGGCCGCTGCGGCGTCCGGGTCGTCGAAATCCAGCGTTTGCACCTGGGCGCTGACGGCCGCGCCGCGCGCGCGCAGGTCGGCCGCGACCTGCTCGGTGCGCTGCGCATCGCGGCCCACCAGCAGGAACTCACAAGGGCCTTGTTCGGCCCAGAGGCGGCAGCATTGCTGGGCAATGTGGGAGGTGGCGCCGATGACGACGATGTATTGGCTTGTGCTCATGGTGTGGTGTGGGTGGTGCGGGGGGATGCGGGCGTTGCAGGGGCTGCGGGCCGCCTGGCTCATGCGCCCAGCAGGCGGCGCGACATGGCCGAGCTGATGCCCGGGTCGCGGTAGGGCAGGAACTGCGCCAGCTGCGGGTAGCTGGCCTGGAAGAGCTCGGCGGGCATGCGCGCGTCCTTGGCCGGGTACAGGCGCCCGCCGGCGGCGCGCACGATGGCGTCCAGCGCATCGAACAGCCGCAGCGTGGCCTGGCCCCGGTTGGGAAAGTCCAGCGCCAGCGTGATGCCCGGCTGCGCGAAGCTGAGCATGCCGGGCGCTGGGCGCTGGCCAAAGGTCTTGAGCACGGCCAGGAAGGAGCCCTGGCCGCTGCGCGCAATCTGTGCCAGCAGCGCGGCAATGGCATCGGCCCCGGCCGGCCCGGCCGAGCCCGGCGCGGGCGCGAACGGGATCACGCATTGGTACTGGTAAAAGCCCCGTGGCCCGTACATGCGGTTCCAGTGCGCCAGCCCATCGAGCGGGTAGAAAAATGGCCGGTAATGGCTGATGGCGCCGCCGGCCTGGCCTGCCGTGGCCTGCGCGCTGCGGCGCTGCAGGTGGTAGTAGGCCCAGTTGAAGGCGCGCAGGCTCAGCGGGTTGACCAGCGACAGCGGCGGCGTGACGGGCATGCTGCGCTGGGGCTGCCGGGGCGCGTGCGCGGGCGTGGCCTCGTGCGCCTGGCAGTGGTTGGCGCGCATGAAGATGCCGCGCCCCTGCCGGTGCAGGCAGTCGATCCAGGCCACGGTGTATTCCCAATCGGCCTCGGACTGCTCGGCCAGCGGATAGAAATCGGCCAGGCGCTCGAAGGCAATGCTTTGCGCCTTCAGCCAGGGGCCGGCTACGCGGCGCAGTTGCAGCGTGGCCTCGGTGATCAGCCCGGTCAAGCCCAGGCCGCCGATGGTGGCGTGCAGCCAGTCCTCATGCTGGCCGGGGGCGCAGGCGATGCGACGCCCGTCGCTGCGCAGCAGCGTCAGCGCGCGCACGTGCTCGCCAAAGCTGCCCATGACGTGGTGGTTTTTGCCGTGCACGTCGTTGGCGATGGCTCCGCCGACGGTGACGAACTGCGTGCCGGGGGTGACGGGCAGCATCCAGCCGCGAGGTGCCAGCAGGCGCTGGATCTCGCCCAGCTGCACCCCGGCCTGGCAGCGCAGCAGGCCTTGCTGGGCGTCAAATTCCAGCCATTGATCCAGCGCGCGGCCCAGCCACAGCGCCCCGCCAGGGTTGAGGCAGACGTCGCCATAGCTGCGCCCCATGCCGTGCGGCAGCACGCTGGCGCCTTGCGCCGCCTGCGGCCAGGGCTGCTGCGGGGCCAGCGCATCGGGCGCCAGCAGCTGGTGCTCGGCCGCCTGCAGCTGCCCCCAGGCGCTGACGGGCACGGTGGCCGGCGCGGCTTGGCGCTGCTTGGCGCTCATGCCCATGGCAGGCCCAGCATGCCCAGCGCCAGCGTGGCGGCAAAGGCCAGGCCGCACAGCAGGCTGGTGCGGTCCTTAATGGCGAAGAACACCGGGTCGTCGTGCATCTGGCCGCGGTGCGCCTGCAGCCACAGCCAGCTGATCCAATAGACCAGCACGGCAATGGCCAGGAAGATGGCCTCGGGCAGGCGGTACATCGTGCGCGCGGTGTTGCTGTCCAGATACAGGGCCAGCAGCACGGCGGCGGCGTAGCCCGTGCCCACGCCCAGCGCCTGCACCAGCGGCGCATCCTGGGCCAGGTAGCCGCGCCCGTGGGCGCTGGCCTGGCCGCTGCCGCGCTGCGCCAGCATGTGCAGCTCGGTGTAGCGCTTGAGAAAGGACAGCGAGAGAAACATGAAGCCCGAGACGCCGAACAGCCAGTGCGAGAGCACCAGGCCCACGGCCGCCGCGCCGGCGACGATGCGCAGCGTGTACAGCCCGGCCAGCGTCAGGCAATCGAGCAGCACCAGGCGCTTGAGGCTCAGCGAATACCAGCAGGTCAGCGCAAAGTACGCCGCCAGCCAGCCCAGAAAGGCCGGGCCGACCAGCAGCCCCAGCCCCAGGCTGGCGGCCAGCAGCAGCGGCGCCAGCGCCACGCCCCAGGCCAAGGGGATGCGGCCGCTGGCGAAGGGGCGCTGGCATTTGCGCGGGTGTTGGCGATCGCTTTGCAGATCGAGCAAATCATTGCCGATGTACACCGCCGAGGCGCACAGGCTGAAGGACAAAAAGGCCAGCAGCAGCTGCCCCCAGGCCGCGCCGTTGCCGAACTGCTGCGCGGCCAGCAGGGGCACGAACAGCAGCAGGTTCTTGAGCCATTGGTGCGGGCGCAGCATGCGCAGCAGGCTGCGCGCATCGCGCGCGGGCGCGGGGAAGCTGCGCGCCACATTGCCTTGTTGCTGCGCGGCCTGCTGCACGGCAGGGGCCGCGTTGGCGACGATGGCCTGGCGCGCCTGCTGCCAGACGGGCAGGTCATCGCGCGAATTGCCCACGTAGTCAAAGCCCTGCGCGCCGTAGCGCTGCACCAGGGCCTGGGCCTTGCGGGCGGCGGTGAGGTTGTGCTGCCCATCGCTGGCGATGACGGCGCTGAACAGGCCCAGATGTTCGGCCACCGCCTGGGCCACGCGCTGGTCGGCCCCGGTGCACAGCACCAGCGTGCGGCCCTGGGCCTGCTCGGCGCGCAGCCATTGCAGCAGCTCCTGGTGGTAGGGCAGGCTGGCGGCGTCCAGCCGGTTGCGCTCGGCCAGGGCCTGCTTGAGCTGGGCCTTGCCCTGCCGCAGCCAGGCGGGGATGCGCAGTGCCTGCCACAGATTGCTTTTGCACTGCGCCAGGGCCAGCTCTTGCAGCGAATCGGTCAGGATCAGCGTGCCGTCCAGATCGACGACCAGCGGGGGCGATGTGGTGGTTGGCATGGGTTTGATGACGGCCTTGGTGGGGGTGGTAGCGACCTGGCGTCAGGCCAGGTTCAGGCGGCCTGCTGCAGCCAGCGCTGCACCAGCGGCGGCACCAGCTCGGTGGCGCGGCCAGGGCGGAACTGGTAGTGCGGCGGCGCCTGCTGCACGTCCAGCGCGATGAGGATTTTCTCGGCATGGGGCGGGGCCTCCTGCACCAGCGCGGCGACGGGAAAGACCGACAGCGAGGTGCCCACGACCAGCACCTTGTCGGCGCTGGCCATGGCCTGCAGCGCCTCGTCCAGGCACAGCACGGCCTCGCCGAACCAGACCACGTGCGGGCGCAACTGGCTGCCATCGGGCGCCAGCTCGCCCAGGGTGATGTCGGGCTTGCTCAGTGGCACGACCAGCTGGCTGTCGCGGCTGCTCTGGCCCTTGGTGATCTCACCGTGTACGTGGATGACGCGCGCCGAGCCCGCGCGCTCGTGCAGGTCGTCGATGTTCTGCGTGATGACCGTGACCTCGTAGCGCTGCTGCAGTTGCGCCAGCGCCAGGTGCGCGGCGTTGGGCTGGGCGGCGCGCACTTCGCGGCGGCGCAGGTTGTAGAACTCCAGCACCAGCGCGGGGTTGGCGGCATAGCCTTCGGGGGTGGCCACTTCGTCGATGCGGTATTCGTGCCAGTAGCCGTCGAAATCGCGGAAGGTACGCAGCCCGCTCTCGGCGCTGATGCCCGCGCCGCTGAAGACGACGATGTGCTGTTTCATGCATGCCTCCTGGGGTGCGCCAGCGCAGCCTGTGGCCGTGGCCTGCGCGCGGGCGGTGCGGCAGGCGTAAAAAAACCTCCTGATCAGGAGGTCGTCGCAGCCTGGCATATGGCCCTGGCCAATGCTGCTGTTGCAGCATTGGTAGGCGCGATTGGATTCGAACCAACGACCCCCACCATGTCAAGGTGGTGCTCTAACCAACTGAGCTACGCGCCTGTTTGCCGAAGCTCGCGATTATAGGGGTGTTTTGGGCCGCCTTCGGCAAAGTGCGGCAATTTTTTGTCTGCCCCGCTGGCGCGCCCATGGCAGGCGCTGGCCTGGCCGGGGATAATCGCGGCCTTGGCTGCGGCCGTGATCGCTCGTACGTCGTACGCCGCGCCGCTGCCTGCCTGTATGGGATTGCACCATGACCACCACATTCAGCCCTGAATTGCTGCTGCCGGCCGGTTCGCTGGAAAAGATGCGAGCCGCCTACGATTTTGGCGCCGATGCCGTGTACGCTGGCCAGCCGCGCTACAGCTTGCGCGCGCGCAACAACGAGTTCCGCCTGGAGCAGCTGAAGCAAGGCATCGAGGAAGCCCACGCGCGCGGCAAGAAATTCTTCGTCACCAGCAATCTGCTGGCGCACAACGACAAGGTGCGCACGTATTTGCGCGACATCGAGCCGGTGATTGCGCTCCAGCCCGATGCGCTCATCATGGCCGACCCGGGCCTGATCATGCTGGTGCACGAGAAGTGGCCGCACATCCCCATCCACCTCTCGGTGCAGGCCAACACCACCAACTCCACCTCGGTGAAGTTCTGGCAGAAGGTGGGCGTCTCGCGCATCATCCTCTCGCGCGAATTAAGCCTCAAAGAAATCGAGCAAATCCGCCAGGACTGCCCGGACATGGAGATCGAAGTCTTCGTGCACGGCGCGCTGTGCATTGCCTATTCGGGCCGCTGCCTGCTCTCGGGCTATTTCAACCACCGCGACCCCAACCAGGGCACCTGCACCAACGCCTGCCGCTGGGATTACAAGACCCACGCCGCCGCCGTCGACCCGAACACGGGCGAGGCGCTGGCCATCGACCAACTGGGCCGGGACTTCAGCTTCCAGGGCCTGCAGGAAGAAGCCGACAAGGCCTTTTCCGCCTGCGGCGACGGCATCCGCCACCCCAAGGCCGATCAGGTCTATCTGATCGAGGAAGTGGGCCGCCCTGGCGAGCTCATGCCCATCATGGAGGACGAGCACGGCACCTACATCATGAACAGCAAGGACTTGCGCGCCGTCGAGCACGTCGAGCGCCTCACGCGCATCGGCGTCGATTCGCTCAAGATCGAGGGCCGCACCAAAAGCCTGTACTACGTGGCGCGCACCGCCCAGGTGTACCGCCGCGCCATCGACGATGCCGTGGCCGGCCGCCCCTTCAACCCCGAGCTGATCACCGAGCTGGAGGGCCTGGCCAACCGCGGCTACACCGGCGGCCTGCTTGAGCGCCGCCCGGCGCACAGCTACCAGAACTATGAGACCGGCCACTCCGTGGCCCAGCGCAGCCAGTTCGTGGGCGAAGTGCGCGGCGTGCGCGCCGATGGCTGGGTGGAGGTGGAAACCAAAAACCGCTTCGCCGTGGGCGACACGCTGGAGATCATCCACCCCAGCGGCAACCGCCTCATCAAGCTGGAGACCATGCAAAACGCCGACGGCGCGTCGATCGACGTGGCCGCCGGCAACCCGCTGCGCGTGTGGTTCCCGCTCGAAGGGCCGGCCCAGGGTGCACTGGTGGCGCGCCTGCTGCCGGCAGCGGCGCAGCAGGCCGCCGCGGCCTGAACAGGGAAGGCCAAGGCATGGCATTGCACATCGCGCTGATCGGCATGCCGGCCATCGGCAAGACCACCATCGGGCGCAAGCTGGCGCGGCACTACGGGCGCCCCTTCGTCGATCTGGATCACGTCATCGAGCAGCACATCGGCTGCCGCATCGCCGAATACTTCGAGCGCATGGGCGAGGCGGCCTTTCGCGACGTTGAAAGCCGCGTGCTGGCCGAGCAGCTGCAATGCAGCGAGCCCCTGGTCATCTCCACCGGCGGCGGCATCGTGCTGCGGCCCGAGAACCGCGCCGCGCTGCGCCAGCACAGCCACGCCATCTACCTCAGCGCGCCGCCCGAGATGCTGCTGCAGCGCGTGCGCCAGGATCGCACGCGCCCGCTGCTGCAGGTGGCCGACCCGCTGCAGCGGCTGCGCGAGCTGCACGCCCAGCGCCAGCCGCTCTACCAGGACACGGCCGATTGCACCGTGCAGGTCGAGGGCCTGGGCCTGCGCGGCACCCTGCAGGTCATCGAACGCTATCTGCGCCCGCTGGGCATTCGCCCGCAGCCAGCCAGCCACGCACCCGGCGGCAGCCCCGGTTGAGGGGCCGCGCCGCTGCTTGTTTTTCGTCCCCTTGTTTTTCAGCCCGCCCCAGGGCGGCACGCCAAGCACATGAACCCATCGACCCCACAGACCAGCGCAGCGGACGCCGCCATCGACCTCGTGCCGATCGCGCTGGGCGAGCGCTCCTACCCCATCCTCATCGGCCAGGGCCAGGCCCTGTGGCAGCAGGCCCAGGCGCATTTCCCGGCCGGCAGCAGCGCCTACATCGTCAGCAACGAGCGCGTGGCGCCGCTGCTGGCCCAGGCCCTGCGCCAGCGCCTGCAGCCGCACTACGCCAAGGTCGAGACCATCGTGCTGCCCGACGGCGAGGTGCACAAGAACTGGCAGGTGCTCAACCAAATCTTCGATGTGCTGCTGGCGCAGGGCGCAGACCGCAAGACCGTGCTGTACGCGCTGGGCGGCGGCGTGATCGGCGACATGACCGGCTTTGCCGCCGCCTGCTACATGCGCGGCGTGCCCTTCGTGCAAGTGCCCACGACGCTGCTGGCGCAGGTCGACTCCTCGGTGGGCGGCAAAACCGCCATCAACCACCCGCTGGGCAAGAACATGATCGGCGCCTTCTACCAGCCGCGCCTGGTGGTCTGCGACCTGGACACGCTGCAAACCCTGCCGGCGGCCGAATACAGCGCCGGCCTGGCCGAAGTCATCAAATACGGCCCGATCTACGACATGGCGTTCTTCGACTGGCTGCAAGAGCACATGCCCGAGCTGATGGCGCGCCGCACCGATGCGCTGCGCCATGCCATCCGGCGCAGCTGCGAGATCAAGGCCGCCGTGGTCAGCGCCGACGAAACCGAGGCCGGGCTGCGCGAAATCCTCAACTTCGGCCACACCTTCGGCCACGCCATCGAGGCTGGCATGGGCTACGGCCAATGGCTGCACGGCCACGCCGTGGCCGCCGGCATGGTGCTGGCCACGGCGCTGTCGCAACGGCTGGGCCTGGCCGTGCAAGAGGACTTCGCCGCCCGCCTGCAGGCCCTGCTGCAACAGGCCCGGCTGCCCGTGCAGGCCCCGCCGCTGGCCGCCGATGTCGCCGCCGGCGCCCAGCGCTACCTGGAGCTGATGCGCGTGGACAAGAAAACCCAGGCCGGGGCGCTGCGCTTTGTCGTGCTGCAGCAACCGGGCAAGGCCATCACGCAAAAGGTGGACGACGCCACCGTGCAGGCCCTGCTGCTGCAGGCACTGGCGCAGCCTGGCGCGTGATGGCCGATGCCAGGAGTTGGTGATAGTGGAGCAAACCGATCTGATTGAGCTGGTCAATCGGCTGCGCGCCCAGGCGAGGGAGAGCAGCACGGTGGAGTTCAAGTCGAACTGGAAGGAGCCGCAGGACATCGGCGTGTATGTGTCCGCCCTGGCCAATGCGGCAGTGCTGGCGCAGCACGAGCGGGCCTACGTGGTGTGGGGCGTGGATGACAAGACGCATGAGGTGACAGGAACAGCGTTTGACCCATTCAACGCCAAGGGCGAGGGCAATCAATCGCTGGGCATGTGGCTGACGCAGAAAATACGGCCGAAGCCGGATTTTGAGTTTCACGAAGTGCAGCACCCGCAAGGTCGGGTGGTGGTGCTGGAGATCTGGGCGCCGCGCTCGGCCCCGTTGGCATTTGCCGGTGTGCGCCACATCCGGATCGACAGCCACAAAACCAGCCTGAGTGAGCATCCCGACAAGGAGTCGCGCATTTGGGGCTTGTTGGATCAAAAGACCGATTGGTCGGGCGAAATCGTGCCTGATGCGACGCTGGAAGATCTGGATCCGGAGGCGCTGGACGCAGCACGCTTGCGCTTTACCGAATACCTGTTGAAGGCAGAGCCCGATACACAGCGGCATGAGCGCATTCGCGCCGAGGTCCAGGGCTGGGATGTGGTGACCCTGTTGAACAAGGCGCGCCTGACCAAGGCTGGGCGCATCACGCGGGCAGCACTGCTGCTGCTTGGCAAGGATGAGGCGGCGTACTTCCTGGCCCCGGCGGACGCCAAGTTGAGCTGGATTCGGCGCGGCGCAGACAATGCCGCAGGCCCTTCACACCCTTTCGGAATGCCTTTCTTGCTGGCCACGGAGCGAATTTTTCGCCAGATTCGCAACGATGTGATCGAGGAGATGCCCGGTGGCGCACTGTTTCCCGTGGCGGTGCAGCAATACGACGCCTGGGTCATTCGGGAGGCTCTGCACAACTGCATCGCGCATCAGGACTACCGCCTTGGCGGCAAGGTCAACGTCGTAGAGCATCCCGACAGGCTGGTGTTCACCAATCTCGGGCAGTTCATTCCCCCGAGTGTGGAGTGGATGCTGGAGCACCAGTCTCCCCCTGAGCACTACCGCAACCAATGGCTGATTGACGGCATGATCCGCTTGCGCATGGTCGATCAGGTCGGCAGCGGTATTCGCCGCATGTTCCAGACTCAACGTGAGCGCTTTTTTCCCTTGCCCGATTTCGTATTCGAGACGAGTCCCCAAGGCCATCCACGGGTGGAGGTGACGATCCCGGGGCGGGTGATGGATTCGAAATACACCCGGTTGCTGATGAAGCGCGCCGATCTTGAGTTGCGCCAGGTTCTGCTGCTCGACAAGGTGCAGAAAAAGCAACCGATCGGCAAGCAAGATGCCTCGGAGCTCAGACAATCTGGCCTGATTGAAGGGCGAGCGCCGAACTACCTGATTTCATCCAAGGTGGCGGACTGGACCGATCAAAGGGCCGTGTACATCCATCAACGCGGCCTGGACGATCGCCACTACCAGCAGCTGGTGATCGAGTATTTGCAGAAATACGGCCAGGCCAGCAGGGGGGAACTCAATGACTTGTTGCTGGGCAAACTCGCAGGGGTGCTCGACGAGCAGCAAAAGGCCAACAAGATCAAGAACCTGCTGCAGGTCATGCGCCGCGATGCAATCATCGTGAACACGGGCAGCAAGACCCGCCCCCAATGGCGCCTGACGGCGCAGCAAGCTTGTCTAGAACCAGGCGCCAAGAAGGATTGAAAAGCCAGGGGTTAGCCAAGAAGAAATCCCTAACTGATTGATTTGTTATTGGTTTTTTCTTGGATATCTACTTGCTTTTATGCTTGGGCTTATCCAAGCCAGCAGCGCAGAATCCGCTGCCAATGCGCATGCACGTCAATCTCCAATCTTGGTCATTGGGCCATTGAAGCCTGTGGCCGGCTCGGCAGGCGCTGCTGCACGCGGCCGTCACGAGACCGGCTGCTTTGCGCCACAAAGCACCATTGCTCGCATTACCGCCGCTCGGGCAGCTCCACTTGTTGCGCCTGCCAGGATGGCGCCAGGCGGGCGCACATCAGCAGGAGCAGCAGCGTCATGGCGTAGTCGCTGGTGCGATTGAAGTGGGGCCCCAGGATGGGCTGCAGCTCACTCTTGAAGGCCAGCAGGGCGATCAGCAGCAGCACGCACAGCGGGCCGAGCGCCGCCACCAGCCAGCCCAGCGGCCGGATGTGCAGCGCCACATCCGGCGCGGCGGGCGGGCGCTGGCCGGCCAGCACGGCCTGGGCCGCGGCGGCAATGTCTTCGCTGACGGCGTGCTGGCCCAGCACGTCGGTGTCAAAGCGCTGGGTCTGGCCATCCTTGAACACCACGGCCAGGTGGCTGAAGTACAGCATGCCGTGCTCGCCCATGCGCTGCGTCTGGTAGGCGTAGACGGCCTGCAGCTGCTGCCAGGGCATGGGCGGGCCCAGTTGCTGGCGGGGCCAGAAGCCGGCCAGCACGCTGTGATCCACCGCCAGACGCAGGCCGTGCTGGTCGATCTGCGCCAGGCGGCGCTGGGGGTGCAAAAAGGCAAAGGCAAACAGCCGCCCCCAGACCAGTGCCGCCAGCAGCGCCAGGGCCGCAAAGGGCAGGGCCAGCAGGCTGAACCAGCCGCCGATCTTGAGCAGCGAGAACGCGCCGATGCTCCCGCCCATGACCATGATCAAGGCCGCGCCCATGCGCAGATTGGCCTCGGCCACGGTGTGCGGGTTGACGATCCAGTAGCGCTCCAATGGCGCGGCGGTGGGCATGCGCATGTTGTTCATCTCCTGCACGGCTCTTGGGCGCGGCGCTGTGGCCGCAGCAGCGCATGATAGACGGCACAATGCGCCGCGCGCTTACTGCCCTCTGTTGCCCAAACCCCTTTGTGATGCCTTGCAGAAACCACCCGCCCATGAGCTCCGCCCCCGCCAGCGCGCGTCACGCGCCTTATGCCTGCCAGCCCGCGCACACGCGCGGGCGGCGCGTGGCCGAAGCGGCCGCACCCACGCGCAGCGACTTTCAGCGCGACCGCGACCGCATCGTGCATTCCTCGGCCTTTCGCCGCCTGGTCTACAAGACGCAGGTGTTCCTCAACCACGAGGGCGATATGTTCCGCACGCGGCTGACGCATTCGCTGGAGGTGGCGCAGGTGGCGCGCTCCATCGCCCGGCCGCTGGGGCTGGATGAGGATCTGGTCGAGGCCATTGCGCTGGCGCACGATCTGGGCCACACGCCCTTTGGCCATGCCGGGCAGGATGCGCTGCACGCCTGCATGCGCGACTTTGGCGGCTTTGAGCACAACCTGCAAAGCCTGCGCGTGGTCGATGTGCTGGAGCAGCGCTATCCGCAGTTCGATGGGCTGAACCTGTGCTTTGAAACCCGCGAGGGCATCCTCAAGCACTGCTCGGCGCGCAATGCCCGCGCCATCGAGGCGCGCGAGCCCGGCGGCATCGCGCGGCGTTTTCTGGATGCGCAGTGGCCCAGCCCCAGCCTGGAGGCGCAGCTGTGCAACCTGGCCGACTCCATCGCCTACAACGCGCACGACATCGACGACGGCATCCGCTCGGGCCTGTTGCAGGCCGAGCAACTGCAGGAGGTGGCGCTGTTTGCCCAGCACCACGCCCAGGCCGCCGATGAGTTTCCGGCGTTGCGCCAGCAGCCCCGGCGCTGGCTGTACGAGACCATCCGCCGCATGCTCAGCGCGCAGATCTACGACGTCATCGACACCACCGGCGCGCACCTGGCCCAGCACCGGCCGGCCAGCGCCGATGCCGTGCGCCAGCTGCCGCCGCTGCTGCGTTTCAGTGAGGCCATGCAGCGCCAGGCCGTGCAGCTCAAGCAGGCGCTGTTTGAGCACCTGTACCGCCACCCGCAGGTGCAGCAGACCACCGAGCGCGCCCAGCAGGTCATCACCGATTTGTTCCAGCACTACTTGGCCGCGCCCGAGCGCATGCCGCCGGAGTTTGCCGCCCGCGCCCAGCAGGCCGGCAGCGACGCAGGCGCGGCGCGCAGCGTGGCCGATTTCATCGCCGGCATGACCGACCGCTTTGCGCTGGCCGAGCACGAGCGCCTGCACGGCTACGCCATCATGCAGTGCTGATGGCGCTTTGGGGGCTGTTGATGGCGGCGGTGGGGCAGGGCGTCAGCGCAGGCGCAGCCCGCTGGAGTCCAGCTGCAGCGCATCGACGTCAAAGCCCACGCGCTGCAGGCTGGCGCGCGCCTGGCTGGCGACCTGGGCCTTGGCGCTGGCGTCGTTTTTTTCATCGGCCTGGTTGTAGGCGATTTGCTGCACGATGGCCGTCCACAGCAGCAGCTCGGCCATGCGCTGTTTGTCGGCATCGCTTTGCTTGAGCATGCCTGAATCGCTGCTGAGCACGCTTTGCAGCTGCTTGAGCAGGCCGGCGGTCTCGATCTGGGCCATGTCGATGTCGTGCACGATGCGGTAATTGCCCAGCAGCCAGAAGGCCATGGCCGTGGCCACGCTGTCGGGGTCGTGGCCCATGCGCTTGAATTGCTCGCGCATGGAGGCAATGCCGTCGTAATCGGCCAGCGCGTTGACGATGGCCAGGCTGGTGGCATCGCCCGCGCTGGATTGTTTGATGCGCTGGCGCATGCCTTGCATGAACTCTGCGCGCACCTGCTGGCTGACGGCCGGGGCGTAGCGGTAGCGGTAGGCGCTGGGCTTGGGCGCGGCCTTGCGCGAGGCCTGGGCCTTTTTGCTGCCGCCAGAGCTGTTTTTGAGCACCTGGCTGCTGAGCAGGTAATTGCCCGCGCCGATGGACAGGCTCATGCCGCCATCGGTGCTCATCCAGGCCCAGGCCGGCGCGCCAGCGCCCAGGGCCAGGGCGGCGCTCAGCAACAAGGTGCGGCAAGCGGTTCGCAGAGGTGTCATGACAGCGCCCTTTCGTAGTGGTCAGCGGCTCAGCAGGTTGGCGGGGTCAGCGCCAGAAGCGCCACCAGGATTTGGACTGCGCCGGCTGCGCGCCGGGCAGGCCCTGCGGGAAGGAGCTCTCGATCACGCGGCGCGTGTCGTCGCGCAGCTCGGTCATGCCCAGCTTGTCGTAGGAGCGCTCCAGGATCTGCAGCGCCTCGGCCAGCGCCGGGGCGTCCTGGTAGTCCTGGATGGCCAGCTGGGCGCGGTTGATGGCCGCCACGTAGGCGCCGCGCGAGTAGTAGTAGCGCGCCACGTGCACCTCGTACGCGGCCAGCGCATTGACGATGTAGACCATGCGCTGGCGCGCATCGCGGGCGTAGCGCGAATCGGGGTGGCGCTCGACCAGTTCCTTGAAGGCTTCGAAGGATTCCTTGGCCGCGCGCTGGTCGCGCTCGGACAGATCCTGGCGGTGCAGCCAGGAAAACAGCCCGAGGTTGTCGTTGAAGTTGACCACGCCCTTGAGGTAGAGCGCGTAATCGGCCGCCGGGCTGGTCGGGTGCAGCTGCAAGAAGCGATCGAGCGTGGCGATGGCCTCGGCCTTGTCGCCATTGCGGTACTGGGCGTAGGCCTTGTCGATCTGCGCCTGCTGCGCCAGCGTGGTGCCCGCTGCGCGCCCTTCCAGGCGCTCGAGCAGCGGCACGGCCTTCTCGAAGTTCGCGGCATTCATTTCGCTGCGCGCCTCGGTGTAGAGCCGGTCGGGCGACCAGTTGGCGGAGCGGTCGGACGAGGTGCTGGAGCAGGCTGCGAGCAAGGCCGCAAGCGCGGCCGCGCTGCAAATGCGAAGCAGGTCAGTGGTGTGCATAGGAAATCGCGCAGGCATGGCGCACGCAAGCAGCGGCCAAGCAAGGTTTGAACAAGCCCCCCGGTGCATCGCGCGCTGTGCCCCAGAGCGCCTGGCCGGGTGTGCCGCGATGGCGGCGCGGCATGGGCTGGGCGATTGTAGCGGCCCTGTGCCGCGCCGCCTCAGGGATGGGCTGCGCCAACTCAGCGGCAAGGCGGGCGCCGCGGCCCGGGCGGATTGTCCTCAGCGGTGGCGGCGGCGCACGCTGCGCCAGCGTCGCCAGGCAATGCGCAGATCCAGCAGCACCGGCGCGCTGGCCAGGGTCACCAGAATCAGCGCCAGCGCGGCCGTGAACACGTAGCCGATGGTGTTGAAGGCCACGGCCCCCACCACGCCGCCGACGAAGAAGCACAGCAGCAGCGCGCCGAGCATGGCCAGGTGGCGGCGGTTGGCGCGCACCTTGCGCTGCTCGTCGCCCAGGTCGGTGCGGTTCCAGTACAGCAGCCGGCCCAGCTCGATGCCCATGTCGGTGACGATGCCGGTGACGTGCGTGGTGCGGATCTGCGCGCCGCCCAGTTGCGAGACCACGGCGTTTTGCAGCCCCATGATGAAGCACAGCAGCACCACCGTCATGGGGATGAACAGCAGCGAGGGCAGGGCCTGCAGGCGCGCGCCCAGCGCGCCAAAGAGCATCAGCAGCGCCGCCTCCAGCAGCAGCGGCATGGCGTATTCGCTCTCGAGCCGGTGGCGCCGGGCGTAGCCGATCATGATGGCGGTGCAGGCCGAGCCCATGATGAAGGACAGCAGCCCGCCCAGGCCGGAGAGCGCCGCGTGGTAGGCGCCCAGCGCGATGGAGTCGGCCATGTGCGCCACGATGCCTGTCATGTGCGAGGTGTATTGCTGCACGGCCAGAAAGCCGCCGGCATTGGCCCCGCCGGCCACGAAGGCCAGCACCAGGCTCAACCACAGATTGTTGCGCGCAGTGCGGGTGCGGCCTGAAAGCGGGCGGGCACGGCGCCAGTAGGCACGGAATTTCACGATCGGCAGGGGCGGCAAGCGGGGCGCGGCGCGGCTGGAGTGCGCGCGAAAGCAGCGATTGTGCGCCGCTGCGCGGCCTCTGAAAAGCCTTGGGCTGCGCCAGGGCAGGGGGGCCCACAGGCGCCTGCCACGGGCGCAGGCCTGCGTTTGCCGTGAAGTGGGCGACAAAACGTTACACTTGCTTGCGTTTGCAGCCATGGCGTGGCTTTTGCCTTTTGCAACAGGCCGCGCAAGACAACAAGCGCGCGTACATGGGGGATTGGGGGAAGCGCATGAGCGAGAACGATTTGCACGGCAATGGGCCGCCTGTCAGGCCTGATTCAGACCCGGAGCACTGGGAGCTGGTGGCGCAGTCGCGCCTGCATGAGGATGCCGCCAGCGCGCCAGCGCAACCGCCCGATGGAGCCGTGCCGCCGCCCAGGGCCGCGCGCCCGGCCGTGGCCAGGGGCGACAAATCCAAGATCCCCGTCAAAGCCTACCCGCTGAAGTTCACCGGCGCGGGCGCGCAGTATTTCCGTGTCTGGTTCGTCAATGTGCTGCTGCTGATCCTGACGCTGGGCATCTACACGCCCTGGGCGCGCAAGCGCACGGCCGAATACTTCTTCAGCCACAGCGTGATCGCGCGCAGCCCGCTGGAGTTTCACGCCAGCATCAAGCGCATGGTGATTGGCTTTTTCATCTTCCTGGGGCTGTACAAGCTCTTTGACTGGGCCATCAGCCACGACAACCTGCTGCTGGTGGGTCTGGCGCTGAGCAGCGCGGCCGTGGCCATTCCCTTTCTGTGGGGCAGCGCCAAGCGCTTTCGCGTCACGGCCACGCGCTGGCGGGGCCTGCGGCTGCGCTTTGGCACGAACTGGAAGGAGATTTACTGGGCCAGCTGGCCGGTGTTTTTGATGGCCGCCAGCTGGTTTTTCGCCTACGTCGGGCTGGACATGATCGCCACCTTCACCTCGCCCAGCCTGCTGGAGGAAACCCGCCCCATGACCTGGCTGGGCCTGAGCCCTGGCAGCTGGGCGCTGATTGCGCTGGCGCTGCTGGTGAGCTGGCTGTGCGTGGTGCGCGTGCTGTTCAACTACCAGCGCCTGCTGGTGCAGCGCAGCTATCTGGGCATCGAAGGCGGCGTGTTCCGCGCCAGCTACTGGGATTTCGTCAAGATCTGGCTGGCCAGCACGCTGATCGGCCTGCTGGGCCTGGCCGTGATGGCCGGCGGCGTGGGCTATTTGCTTGCGCAAAGCGGGCTGGTGCAGGCCTACCAGTGCGCCGTGCAGCTGCAGCAACAGCAAACCTATGAGGACTTGCGCGAGATGGAGCGGCCCGAGGGCGTCTCCGAGGAGCAATGGCAGGAGTTCCTGCAGCAGATGCAGCGCCAGGCCGAGCAGGCGCAGCAGCCCCGAGCGCCAGCAGCACAACAGCAAGGCGGGCAGCCGCAAGACAGCACGCTGGCGCAGGCCTGCGAGCAATTCGACGAGGAGCGGCTGGAGAGCTGGACCCCATCCTTCGAGAAAATCCTGCTGGCCTTTTTGTTTGGCTGGGTGGCGCTGCTGACTGCTGTGCAGGCCGCGCTGGCCTACCGCGAGGCGGCCCAGCACCGGCTGGTGTGGAACCGCACCGGCATCAGCGACATCGCGCGCTTTCGCTGCGCTTTGAGCGTGCCGGGCTTCGTCTGGTTGCGCCTGCAGAACTGGCTGCTGACGCTGCTGACGCTGGGCTTTTACCGGCCCTTTGCCCGGGTGCGCGAATACCGCGCCAAGTGGAACTCCACCACCGTCTACATCCGTGGCGGCGTCTCGCAGATCAAGAGCCTGCTGGTGATCCAGCAGGAAGGCGGCGCCCTGGCCGATGCCATCGCCGACTTTGCCGGTTTTGACATCATCACCTGAAGGTCCGGGGCCTGTTCACACCATGCAAGCAGATCGCGCGCCCACCGACGCCCAGCCTGGCCGCGCCCTCAAGGCGCTGTGGTATGACGGCCTGAGCAGCCGCGGGCGGCGCGTGCTGGTCATGATCGAGCCGGCCGCCGGCGGCCCGCAATTGGTCATCGAACCCCTGGATGCGGCCGGCGACGGCCTGTGCCTGGCGCACCGCCAGGTGCAATGGCCGCAAACCTATGGCCGCGGCACGGCGCAAAACCGCCTGACCGTGGCCCTGGGCGAGCACGGCACGCTGGAAGTGCAAAGCGCCGCGCAGTGGCACGAGGCCTACAGCCGCGCAGGCGGCAAGCGCAAGGTGGCCGAGCGCCTGCAACTGGGCTGGAAGCTGCTGCTGGGCTTTACCGCCGCCAGCGTGCTGCTGCTGGCGCTGCTGTTTCGCTATGGCACGCCGGTGCTGGCCACGCAACTGGCGCGCTTCGTGCCCATCGCCTGGGAGCTGGAGATCAGCCAGCAGGCACTGGCCCAGTTCGATGGCGGGGTGTTCAAGCCCAGCGGCCTGCCAGCGGCGCGCCAACTGGCGCTGCGCCAGCGCTTTGAGGCCATGCTGGCCGATATCCCAGAGCCACTGCGGCGTTACCGCGGCTATCAGCCAGTGTGGCGGCTGGAGTTTCGCGCCAGCGAGTTCATCGGCGCCAATGCGCTGGCCTTTCCCGGCGGCGTGATGGTGCTCACCGATGACATGGTGGCCCTGGCCGAAAAGCACAAGCTGGGCGACGACGCGCTGCTGGGCGTGCTGGCGCACGAGATCGGCCACATCGTGCACCGCCACTCCAGCCGCGCGCTGATCGAGCAGACCGTGCTCAATGCCGTGCTGAGCATGGCGCTGAGCGATGTCTCCGGCTGGGTGGCGCTGGCCAGCACCAGCCTGACCACGCTGGCCTACAGCCGCGCGCACGAGCGCGAGGCCGATTGCTTTTCCATGGCGCTGATGCGCCACCAGAAGATGGACACCCGCCCGCTGGCCAGACTGTTTGCCGCCGTCACCGAAACCCCCATGCCTGCACCGCAGGGCCAGGGGCAAGCCGGCCGCAAGCCAAGCGCGGGTTGGGACTGGCTGTCCACCCACCCCGACTCGGGCCTGCGCATCGCCGACTTCCAGGCCGGCCAGGCCATGCAGTGCGACCTGCGCACCGGGCGCTTGCGCTGAGCAGACGGGCTCTTAGGGGAGGGGAGATTGGGTTTGCGAAGCGGTTTTTCGAGGCAAAAGCCGCAGATGCAAGGCAAAAACGCTTGCAAGGTGTTCCGGCCTTGCAAGCGTTTTCAACGTTGCAGCTGCGCAGTTTTGACCGAGAACACCGCCGCAATACTGAATCTCAACAACTCCTAGTCCAGCCGCGGTTCTTTGTCCTGACGCTCCAGGGGCAGGCTTTGTTGTGCGGCGCCGGTATCGGCCGAGGGGGCGCTGGCGGCAGGGGTTGGCTCCGGTGCCGGGGCTGCGGCGGGCGCTGCGTCTGCCTCTGCCGCTTGCGCGGCGGGGGCGGGCGGGGCGTTGCGGTGCAGGCGTTCGATGGCCTGGGCGATGTCCCTGTGGACGTTGCCGCCCTTGAGCTGCTGGCCAAAGCTGCGCAGCCAGGCCTCGGCCTCGGGGATGTCGCCGGAGTGGGCCAGTACGTCGGCCATCATGTCGAGCACGGCGTCCAGCCGCGGGAAGTTGCGCAGCTCCAGCGTGTGGGCGTCGGTCTGCGGCAGCTTTTCGTACAGGGCGCGCAGCACCTGCACGTGCTCGAAGGCCTTGGCGTGCTCGCCGCGGTCGCGCAGTGCGCAGGCGTAGTACAGGTGCAGGCTGGCGGCGCTCAGGGCGGGGTTGTCGTCGCTGCTGTCGTGGGCCTTGAGGGCGCTTTCGAAGGCGCTGGCGCCCTGGGCGATTTCGCCGGCCAATGTGGCCGAGGTGACGACGTTGAACCAGTCGTTGACGCTGCCGGTGCGCTGGGCCAGTTTCTGGAAGATGGGCCAGGCCTGCAGGTATTGCTGCTGGTGGAAGTACACCAGCCCCAGCAGACGCATGCCTTGCTCGGACAGCTCGTCGATGCTGGAGCCGGCCAGCTCATGGGCCTGGCGCTCGGCCTGGGCGTACTGGCCTTGCTCCAGGGCCTGCTGGGCTTGCGCGAGCAGCCTGCGCTGCTCCTGCTCCGGCAGCTGAAGGGTTTGCGGCGGACGGGGGGCTTTGTTCCAGAGCTGCTTGATGCGATCCCACATGGGTCAAGGGCCTTTTCTTGGACGGACGATGCATGGCGGATGCCCATGCGCTGCGGCAATACTAATCGAATGTGGCGCGCCCACGGCGGCTGCGCCGCGCTGGACTCGTTACCAAATGCCAATTGGAGGAGGGGTGCGCGGCCAGCCTGTGTTCAGGTCGGCGGCTGGTTCAGCGCCGCCAGGCGCTGCGGGGTGCCCACATCGGTCCAGTCGCCGTGGTAGAGGCTGGCGCTGACGCGCCCGGCGCGTGCGGCGCGCTGCAGCAGCGGCCCCAGCGCGGCCGCTTGGCCCTCGGGGTTGCCGCGCGGCAGCTCGCACCAGGGCGGGGCGAACAAGGCCTGCTTGAGCAGCGCGATGGTGCTGTAGGTGTAGTGCCGGCAATGCGGCGGGCCTGGTTGCGCATCGCTGGCGCTGGCGGGCTCGGGCAATGGGCGCGCCAGCCCGCGCTCGAGCAGGAAGTCGCCGCGCCGGTGGTGCGGCGGGTTGGGCACCAGCCACAGGTGCGCCAGCGCATCGCTGGTGGCAAAGCGCGCGCGCGCCTGCGGATCGAAGCGAAACTGCGGCGCATACACGTCGCCGGCGATGAGCCAGAACATCTCTTGCAGCTGGGGCAATGCACGGGCGATGCCGCCGGCGGTCTCGATGCCGCCGCCAAAGTCTAGGTCCTCGCGCGAGTAGCGCAGCTGCACGGCGGCCGGCGCGGGCTGAGGCGCGCCCGGATGGCCGGCATCGGCGGGCACGAAATGGCTGCCCAGGCGCGCCGGGATTTGCTCGCCCAGCCAGCCGGTGTTGATGAGCACGCAGTCGATGCCTGCGCTGGCCATTGCCGCCAGGTGCCAGGCCAGCAATGGCTGGCCGCGCACCATCAGCAGTGGCTTTGGGGTGTGGTCGGTCAGCGGGCGCATGCGCTGGCCGCGGCCGGCGGCCAGGATCATGGCCTGTGCCAGCGCGGGGGCACAGGCATCGGCCTGGGGGCTTGGGGCTTGGGGCATGGCAGCTTTGGGGCTTTGGGGCTTTGGGGCTGGCGGCGCAGCAGTCAGTCCAGGCGGTGGTGGTCCTGGCGGATCATCTCCAGATCGTGGGCGATGCGCGCGCCGTCGGTGCGCAGATTGCGCCGGTGCCAGGCCATGATGAGCAGCGTCATGCCCAGCACCACGGCGCCAAAGGCGGTCATCGCCGCCGGGGCCGACAGCCCCAGGTGCGTGGCCAGCACATACAGCAGGCCCAGCGCCAGGATGCAGGCCTGCTCGTTGAAGTTCTGCACCGCGATGGAGCGGCCCGCGCCCATCAGCGTGTGGCCGCGGTGCTGCAGCAGCGCATTCATCGGCACCACCATGTAGCCGCCCAGCAGGCCCACCAGCACGAAGATGGGCACCACCCAGTACAGGTGGCCGCTCCAGTGCGCCGGCGTGTGCCAGTGGCCATACAGGCTGCCGACCCAATGCATCAGCATCACCACCGCGCCCATGGCTGCGCCCACGGGCAGCACGCTGGTGGCGCGCTCAAGCCGCACCCGCGCCGAGGACACCACGGCCCCCACGGCCGTGCCCAGCGCCACGATGCCCAGCAGCGACGAGGCCTCGGTCGTGCCCATGCCCAGGGCCACGGCGCTCCAGGCCAGCACGATGTAGCGCAGATTGCCCGAGGCGCCCCAGAACAGCGTCGTCGTGGCCAGCGCGATCTGGCCCAGGCGGTCGTTCCACAGGCGGTTGTTGGAGGTGACGAAGTCACGCATCATCGCCTGGAAGCTGCCCAGCACGCCCAGGTTCGAGCCCTTCCACATCGGCCGGCGCGCCACGCTGGTGCGCGGGATGAAGACATTGATGAAGGCCGCCAGCGCGTAGATGACGATGATGCAGGCCATGGCCGCCTGCACCGGGTTGTGCAGGGCCGACTCCAGCCCCGGCAGCTGCAGCGCCAGCAGCCAGGAATGGACCGCATCGCTGACCAGCGCGCCGCCCAGCACCACGCCCAGGATGATGGAGGCGATCGTCAGCCCCTCGATCCAGCCATTGGCCTTGACCAGCAGCGAAGGCGGCAGCAACTCGGTGAGGATGCCGTACTTGGCCGGCGAATAGGCCGCCGCCCCCAGGCCCACGATGGCATAAGCCAGCAGCGGCGGCGTGCCGGAAATCATCATCAGGCAGCCAACGACCTTGATGGCATTGCTGATGAACATCACCCGGCCCTTGGGCTGCGCATCGGCAAAGGCGCCCACGAACGGCGCCAGCAGCACATAAAACAGCGCAAACATCGGCACCAGCGCCGCGCTTTGCCACTCGGGCGCGCCGCTGCGGCGCAGCAACTCCACCGCCACCACGAACAGGGCATTGTCCGCCAGAGAGCTGAAGAACTGGGCGGACATGATGGTGGAAAAGCCAGGTTTCATGACAGGCAGGCGCAGCGGCCGCAAGTGGGGCAGAGGATGCCTGCAGCGCGCCAGCGCCACGGGCAGCAAAGCGGTCGGTTATATCACTACTGCCATGGGGCAAAGCCAATGGCCCAGCCTGGCGGCCCGGCAAAAAAACAGCGCCCCGCAGGGCGCTGTGTGTGCTGTGGCCTGTAGCCGCACAAAGTGACTCATGCAATTCATGCCCCGTGCTTAATCGCCAAACCATGCGTGCGAGGCATTGCTGCCTGCGCTGATCTGGTTGGAAGAGCAATGGGGGCGTGAAATTAGCTGCGCTTGCGCTGGCGGCGCAGGGCTGCCGCCCCCAACAGGGCCGCCAGGGCACCCAAGCCCCAAACGTTCAGCGCCGGTACGGGTGCTGCGTTGCTGGGTGCTGTGGGGGCAGCCGTCACATTGATGGTGTGCGGTGCAGTCAGCGTGGCGCCCGTGATGGTCACCGCGTGGGTGCCTGCGGGAAAGCCATTGGGGAAGAGGGCGCTGAATTGGCCGCCGTTGACGGTAGCGGGCACGGTGGTGCCGTTGACGGTGACTTGGATGATGGTGCCGTCAGTGGCGTTGCTGGTGCCGGTGATGGTAGTGGCTGCATCGGGTTGGGCGGTGGCTGGGCCGCTGATGGTGGCCGAGGCAGGGGCCGCCTGGACGTCAATGCTGTGCGGCGCAGTCAGCGACAGGTTCTGGCCGCCGGGGCCGGTGATGGTCACAGGGTACTGGCCTACAGGGAAGCCATTGGGGAAGCTGGCGGAGAACTGGCCACCATTCACTGTGGCCTGCACGGTGGTGCCATCGACGGTGACATTGATGACTGTGCCATCGGCCAGGCCGGTGGCGGTGCCGGTGACGGTGGTGGCTGCGTTGGGTTGGGCGCTTGCCGGGCCGCTGATGGTGGCTGTGGGAGCGGCGATGGTGACTTTGCTCTCGATGGGGCCGTTGTTTTGCAACTGGGGCGCCAGTTCGCCGGTTTGGGCGGAGCCGCCGATGACTTGGGCCTTGAATGTGTTGTCTGCGCCAGAGCCAACGATGGTGATGGGCAGTGCGAATGTTTTGTGGCTTTGTGCGGCGATGGCACCCAGCGTGCATTCCACTTGCGAGGGCGCTGGTTTGCTGCAGCCCGTGGGCAAGGCAGTGTCATCCACTTGCGCCTGTGCTGGCAGAGTGACCACGACTTTGCCGCCAGCGGCGCTGTCGCTTTGGCCGAGGTTGTCCACCTTGACGGTGAGCGTGCCGCTGCCGCCTACTTGCAGGGGCGAAGAGAGGGTGATGGAGGGCACCAGATCGGCAGTCGCCACAGTTTTCACCTGGCAGGCGCCCGCAGAGTCTTTCGCGGCAGCCATGATGCTATTGGCCAGTTGGCCTGCTTGCGCCGGGGCGGAGGCCAGAGCAAATTGGCTGGTGTCGGTAAAAGCGATCACACAAGCGCTGCCATTGGTGGCTGCGCGGGGGACGACGACGCCATAGGCCTGCACTTTGTCCGCTGCTGCTGGCATGGATGCGGGCGGGGTATTGGCAGCGGCAGGGGCCAAATAGACGGCGTAGGGAGCAGGGACGTTGACGTATTTGCCATAGACCTCGACAGCCAGGGGGGCAAGGGCAGCGAAGCTGTCTTTGTAAGGCGAGTTGGTGTTGAGATAGACGGAATTGCCTTGGGGGGCCACGCTGCCGACTATGGTGATCTCGTCCGCGCCGCTCAGGCCCAGGCTGTTGCTGAGAAAGCCCGCTACGCTACCAGTGTCCGAAGGGCGGCAGCAGCCGTCGTTGAGGAAGACGAAGGTCAGATCGCTGCGGGTTTTGGCCCAATCCATGACTTGGGCAAAGCGCGCGGCATCAACGCCGTGCTGCACACCCGTGACGGTTTGATTGGGTTGGACGGAGGCGACCACCACGATGTCCACATCGGCGGGTACGTCGGCAGGCATGGCCTCGGTTGCGCTGGCATGCAGCAGACCGCGACCGTCAACGGTTTCTGCGGGGCCGCCAGCAGCAGTTTCAAATGTGCTGTAGATGGAGTTGACGATGCTGATGCCTGTGTCGTAGCTGGACAGCCCTTCCTTGTCGGAGGACAGAACCCAGGTTTTGGCCTGAGCAGCGCCTGTGGCGCACAGCAGAGCAGCGAGTGCAGTGGCCTGCAGTTGAAAGCGTCGTGAAGTCATGGTGCAAAAAAATCTGCAAAGTCAAAAAAAAGCGCGCAGTGCCAGAGGGGCCAAGCTGCGGGGGCGCGAATTGTAGGCGTGCCAGGCTAATCGCGAAACGTTGTCAAAAACTTTTTTGCAGGCTGCTGCGATTGGAGACTGTGCTTGCTCGTACCGAGGCGTTGAACGCGTATTCCGGGTGCCACAATACGCGCGCCGTTTTGGCCCTTTTGTCTGCTGTTTGCCCATGCCGCGCCCCATCCAAGCCACTGTTCATCTTCCTGCCTTGCGGCACAACCTGGCTACGGTGCGCGCCCGCGCAGGCGATGCCAAGCTGTGGGCGGTGATCAAGGCCAATGCCTATGGGCATGGCATTGAGCGGGTCTATGAGGCGCTGCGCGGCGCCGATGGCTTTGCGCTGCTGGATTTGCAGGAGGCGCAGCGCGTGCGCGCGCTGGGCTGGCGCGGGCCCATCCTGCTGCTCGAAGGCGTGTTCGAGCCGCGCGACCTGGAGCTGTGCTCGCGCCTGTCGCTGTGGCACACCGTGCACTGCCAGGAGCAGATCGACATGCTGGCCGCGCACAAGACGCATGCGCCCCACCGAGTGTTCCTCAAACTCAACAGCGGCATGAACCGGCTGGGCTTTGCCCCGGCGGGCTTTCGCGCCGCCTGGGCGCGGCTGAACGCCTTGCCGCAGGTCGATGAAATCTCGCTGATGATGCACTTCAGCGATGCCGATGGCCCAGGTGGCATCGCCGCGCAGCAGGCGTTGTTCGAGCAGGCCGCGCAGGGCTTGCCGGGCGAGCGCACGATCTGCAACAGCGCCGCCGTGCTGCGCTTTGGCAGCGCGCCGCAAACCCATCTGGACTGGGTGCGCGCCGGCATTGCGCTGTACGGCAGTGCGCCCGATTACCCGGCCGGCACGGCCGCCAGCTGGGGCCTGCAGCCGGCCATGAGCCTGCGCAGTCGCATCATCGCCACGCAGCAGCTGCAGGCTGGGGCGACGGTGGGCTATGGCTCATGCTTTACCGCGCCGCAGCCGATGACGCTGGGCATCGTGGCCTGCGGCTATGCCGATGGCTACCCGCGCCTGTGCCCCACCGGCACGCCGGTGCTGATCGACGGGGTGCGCAGCCGCACGCTGGGGCGCATCAGCATGGACATGCTGGCCGTTGATCTGAGCGCGCCGCTGGCGGCCGGGCGCGGCAGCGGCATTGGCAGCGAGGCCGTGCTCTGGGGCCAGGCCAGCGCCGAGCACGGCGGCGCGCTGCTGCCCATCGACGAGGTGGCCGCCTGCGCGCAGACCGTGGGCTATGAGCTGATGTGCGCCGTGGCCCAGCGCGTGCCGTTTTCGGTGCAGCCCTTGGATGGGGCTGAGTGAGCAGGCTTGGTCAAGCCTTGCCGACGGGCCCGCACGCCTGCCTTGCCAAAATTTGCCATTGCGCCTAGCATGCGGCGCCATGAGCACGATGAACATCTCCCTGCCCGAAAGCCTGAAGTCCTTTGTCGATGAGCAGGTCAGCCAGCGTGGCTATGGCACCAGCAGCGAGTATGTGCGCGAGCTGATCCGCCGCGATCAGGATCGCCAGCAACTGCGCGGCCTGCTGCTGGCCGGCGCCGCTTCTGCGCCGGGCGCGCCTGCCGATGGCGCATATTTCGACACGCTGCGCGCCAAGGTGCAGCGTGCGCGGGGATGAAGGCCCTGCCGCCTGTCATCCCCCGGGCCCAGGCCAGGCGGGACGTTGACCAGGCCTTGGAGCACTATCTGCGCGAACAGGCCATGGCCGCTGCGCTGGGCTTCATTGACGCGCTGGAGCAGGCCTATGCCCAGATCGCCCGCCATCCGGCCACCGGCTCGCCGCGTTACGCGCACGAGCTGGACCTGCCCGGCCTGCGCAGCTGGCCTTTGAAGCGCTATCCCTATTGGGTGTTCTACGTCGCGCGATCAGATCACGTCGATGTCTGGCGCGTGCTGCATGAGCGGCGCGACATGCCAGCCTGGTTGCATCCGGATGCGCCGTCTGCTTCAGGTTTCGAGCCGGAGAACTGAGGCGCGACAAGTGTCCCGTTGGCGTTCTCGCTGCTGGGGCTTTTCTTCTTTTGCGGCGTTTGAGGCGCTCAAGGCGCATCGGTTTTGAGCCAGGCGCCGCGCACTTCGATGTGAACCTGGTCGTAGACGGTGCGGCCATCGGCGCTGCGCAGTTCGATGTGGTGCCGGCCGGGCATGGGGGGCCAGTACCAGCGGCGCGCATCGGCCAGGCCGGTGACGCGCTGGCCGTTGAACCACCATTGCGCCTGCGCGGCCTGGGTTTGCAGGCGCAGCATTTGGTTGGCTGGCGGGATGTCCGGATCCAGCGCGATGATGGTGCCCGGTTGCGGCTCGATGATGCGCGCAGCCGTGGCGTGGCCGGCGCTGTCGCTGGCGGCATGGCCTGAGGCCGTGGGCGCGGGCAGGGTGAAGAGGGCCTGCTCGGTGCCGGGCAGAAACCATTCCTGGCGGCTGCTGTCGATCGGGGGCGGGGCATCGGGGCTTTCTGGCTGGTATTGCACGCCCAGGCGCACCAGGCCCGCAGGCTGCTGGGGCGCAGCGGCCGGGTGGCGGGCGTGCAGGTAGGCAGCCACGCTGGCCCAGACCGGGGCCGCGCCGGAGATGCCGCTGACGTCGTGCATGGGCGAGCCATCGGCATTGCCGACCCACACGCCGATGGCAAAGCGCGGCGTGTAGCCGATGGCCCAGTTGTCGCGCATGTCCTTGCTGGTGCCGGTCTTGACGGCGCTCCAAAAGCGCGTGGCCAGCGCGCTGTCGGTGCCGAAGGTCAGCAGCCGGGCGTGGCGGTCCGAGAGCATGTCGCCGACGATGAAGGCCACGCGCTCGTCCCAGATGCGTGGCGCATCGTCGGCCGGGCGCGGCGCATTGGCTGGCGCGCGGGCGCTGCGCACGGCGCCGTGCAGGCCGCCATTGGCCAGGGTGCGGTAGGCGTTGGTCAGCTGCAGCAGGCTGACGTCCACCCCGCCCAGCGCCAGGCTGTGGCCGTAAAAGCCGGCCGGCTCGGGCAGGGCAAAGCCCAGCGCGCGCAGCTGCTGGGCGAAGGCCTCGGGCGTGACCATGCCCAACGCGCGCACGGCCGGGATGTTCAGCGAGCTGCCCAGCGCCTGGCGCACCGAGACCCAGCCGCGGTAGCGCAGGTCGTAGTTTTCCGGCACGTACAGGCCGAAGGCGGTGGGGATGCGCGCGGGCGAGTCGTCCAGCAGCGAGGCGGCCGTCAGGCGGCGCTGCGCAATGGCCTGGGCGTAGAGCAAGGGCTTGAGCGTGGAGCCGGGCTGGCGCAGCGCCTGCACGGCGTCCACTTCGGCGGCCTGGCTCAGCTGCGCCCCGGAGGAGCCGACCCAGGCCAGCACCTCGCCGCTGGCGTTGTCCAGCACCAGCACGGCGCCGTCGCGCACATTCTGGTGTTGCAGCTGCTGCAGTTGCCGGCGCAGCGTGTGCGCGGCGTGGCGCTGCAGCCCCGCGTCCAGGGAGCTGGGGAGCTCGGCCGGCAGTGGCTGATCTTGCGGCCCTTGCTGCGCTTGCTGCTCTTGGTATTGCTGCAGCGCGTAGCGGGCAAAGTGCGGCGCATCGCCTTGCTCGGGTTCGAAATGGCGGCGGCGCAGGGCCGCTTCGGTGTAGAAGGCCAGCGCCTTGCAGTCGCGCCCCCAGGGCGATTGGGCCGCTTGCAGCACCAGGCAGGCGCGCTCGGCCACGCGCGCCACGGGCGCGTTGGGCGCGCGCAGCAGCGCGGCGGCAATGGCGGCCTCGCGCTGGTCCAGGCCGTGCGGGGCCTTGTCGAACAGGCTGCGCGAGAGCGCGTCGATGCCCTGCAGCTCGCCGCGAAAGGGCACCAGGTTCAGATAGGCCTCCAGCACCTGGGCCTTGCTCCAGTCCTGCTCCAGATCGCGCGCCGACCACAGCTGGCGCCATTTCTGCCCCCAGCTGCGCCCGCCGGGGCGGCTGCGCAGCGCCTCGTTGAGCAGGCCGGCCAGCTGCATGGTGATGGTGGAGGCGCCGCGCGTGCGCTCGTTCCACAGATTGCCCCAGGCGGCCGCGCCCACGGCGGCCCAGTCCACGCCGCTGTGCTCGTAAAAGCGCTTGTCCTCGGTCAGCACGATGGCGTGCAGCAGCGCGGGGGAGACGGCCTGCAGCGCCACCCAGTCGCCCCGGCGCACGCTGAAGTCGGTGCGCAGGCGCTGCAGGCGCTGGCCGTGGCGGTCCAGCAGCCAGGTTTCGGAGGAATGGAATTCCTGCCGCACCTGCTCAAAACTGGGCAGGCCATCGGCCAGCGCCGGCGCGCCCGCGCCTGTCAGCGCCAAGCCGGCCAGCAGCAGGCCGCCAGCCAGCAGGCGCCGCGCCGCGCCGCGTTGACTGTGTTGACTGCGCTGCGGGCGCTTACTGCGCCGCGGGCGCGGCCACGCTGAACTGGGCATTGGGGGTTTCACCGAAGAACTGCGGCATGTACAGGGCTTCGGCGCGCGTGGGCGGCAGCTGGAACTGGCCGGGCTGGTTCAGGCGCACGGTGTAGCTGTAGCGGGTCTGCCCGGCGGGCAGGCCGTGGTAGTACACGCGCATGGCGTCGTGCTTGCGCTCCACCCAGGCGATGCGCCACCAGCTGTCATCGTGGCCCTCGTCGCCGCCGGCCTGGCTGTCGATGGCCGAGTCGCGCCCCAGGCCGCTGCCCAGGATGGTGCTGCCGGCGGGGATGGGGTCGGTCAGCACGGTCATGTTCAGCTGCGCGGCGCTGTCGAGCAGCAGGTGCACGCGGTAGACGTCGCCGGGGCTCCAGCGCCCGGGCGTGGCCTGCACCACGGGGGTGATGCGCTTTTCCACGCGCAGGCCGCTGTGCACTGGGGCCGTCAGCGGCATGGCCGCCAGCGCCGAGATGGTCAGCCAGGGCCGGCCTGTGCCCAGCTGCGCCACTTCCAGCTGCGCGGCGGCCTGGGCATCGCCCAGGCGGGCGATGGCGTCGGGCCAGGCAAACTGCATTTGCAGGCGCGATATGCCCTTGCCTTCGCCGTGCGCTGCGCCTTGGCCTTCGCTGGTCGAGGGCGCGGGCCAGTCGCGCTGCTGCTGCTCGCCGCCCAGGCGGGCTTGCAGCGCGCCGCCCACGGGCTCGCTCTCGTGCAGGTTGGAGAAGCGCCGCAGCGCCAGCTGGCCCCACAGATTGGCAGTGGTGGTGCGCCAGGCGCCGTTGCTCTGGCGCGCCAGCAGGGCGCTGGCCAGGGCGCCGGCGTCGTCCTTCCAGCCGGGCAGGTCGGCGGTGAGCAGCAGCAGGCGCGCGGCGTCGCTGTCGGGGCTTTGCATCAGCCACCAGCCACGGTGCGGCCCGTCCTGGCTCAGGCTCAGCTGCGTGCCGGTGTGCTGCAGGCGGTTGCGCAGGGTTTGCTCGGCCTGGGCCTGCAGCTTGGCGCGCTGGGGCAGGCTGGGCAGGTTGCGCAGGATTTGCAGCCAGTCCAGCACGGCGTAGGTGGGCCAGGCGCTGGGGGTGATTTCCAGGTGTTCGAGCATGCTGGGCTGGGCCGCGCCGTGCATGCTGAGTGCGGCCAGGGCCATCAGGCGCTCGGCGCTGCGCTCATGCCGTGCATTCGGGTAGTAGGGCGGGGCCTTGAGATCGAGCCTGCCCAGCACGAAGTCTTCCAGCGCCTTGAGCATGCGCTGGCGCGAGTCGGCGTCGATGCGCATGGGGTGCATGCCCAGCTGCTGCATGACGGCGTCCACCTGCAGCAAATGGGCCGTCAGGGGCACGCTGCCCGGGTAGCGGCTGCTGGGCGGGAAGTAGCCTGCCAGGCCGTTGTCGTCCAGGAAGCTGGGCAGATCGGCCTGCACGGACTGGAACAGCTGCTCGTCGAGCAGGCCGATGGCCTTGCTGTGGCGCTGCTCCAGGCAGGCATAGGGGTAGTGCTTCCACCAGCGCTGCAGGCCGGGCAGCAGGTCGCCGCCGAGCTGGCTCTGGGCCTGCAGCACGATGCCGCCGCGCCCCTCCAGCGCGCCTTCGGGCATGGCCACCTGCAGTTGCAGCGGCGCCTCGCTGGCCGCGCCCAGCTGGCGCAGGCTGGCCTGGCGCACCGTCACGGGCACGGCCGGCAGCAGGGTTTGCGTGATGCGCAGGCTGTCCTGCGGGGCGGCCTTGTCATTGCCCGGCGTTTGCTGGGCCTGGGCCTGCAGCTGCCAGTCCAGGCTGGCCTGGGCCTGGTCGCCTTCCAGCATGGGCGCGGTGACCTGCCACTGCACGGTTTGCGCCGCGCCGGCGGCCAGGCTGACGCTGCTGGCGGGCAGCTCCTGCTGGCCGTGGCGCGCCGAGACCTGCACGGTCAGCGGCTGGTCGGTGGTGTTGCGCAGCGTGAGGCGCGCGTCGTAGCGGTCGCCCTCGCGCACCACGGGCGGCAGGCCGCTGATGATTTGCAGATCGCGCGTGGCCAGCAGCTCGGCGCTGCCCTCGCCGAAGAACTGCACGCCCGCATCGGCCATGGCCTGGGCGTGGAAGGTGGTGACGCTGTCGTTGAGCGGCACCTGCACGCTGGCGCGGCCGTTGGCGTCCAGCGCGATGCGCGGCTGCCACAGCAGCAGGGTGTCGAACAGCTCGCGCGTGGCGTGCTGGCCTTCGCCCTCGCCGCCGCCGCCGCCTGCGGGCACGGCCTTGCGGCCGTAGTGGCGCCGGCCGGCCACTTCCATCTGCGCGGTGGCGGTTTGCACGCGCCAGGCGCGCTCGCCCATCATGGCCTTGAGCAGCGCCCAGCTGGGGTTGGGCGAGAGCTCCAGCAAGGCCTTGTCCACCACGGCCAGCGCCACTTCGGCATGGGCTGCGGGCTTGCCATCGGGCAGCTGGGCCTGCAGCGTCAGCGTGGCGGTCTCGCCGCTTTGGTAGCGCGGCTTGTCGGGCGTGACCTGCACGCGCAGCCGGTGGCCGTCTTCGCCCACGCGCAGCATCGCCACGCCCAGGCGGTGGCTGGGCTTGCTCAAGTCCACCAGCGCGGTGGGCGGCACGGCCTCGCCGGTGTCGCTGCGCCAGGCGCGCCACCACAGAATGGGCGAGCGAAAGCCCCAGGTGAAGAAGCTGTACCAGGGCACCTCGCGCAGCCGCCCGCGCAGCGCCAGCACGCTGACGTAGACGTTGGGGCTCCAGCTCGGGTCGATGTGCAGCGTGAAGCTCGGGTCCTGGCCCGAGAGCTCGATGATCTGGCTGTGCAGCACGCCCTCGCGCTCAACAGTGACCAGCGCCTGGGCCTGGCGATAGGGCATGCGCACTTGAAAGCGCGCAGTCTGGCCGGGCTGGTAGCTGGGTTTTTCGGGCAGCACGTCCATGCGGTCGGAGGAGTCGGCATCGAACCACTGCTCGCCCTCGCGCGTGACCCAGATGCTGGTGGCGGCGCTGAAGGGGCGCGCCTGCGCGTCCTGCACGCTGGCCACCAGCTCGATCTCGCCGGGCTGCGTCAGCTCGGCCGTGCAATCGAAGCGGCCCAGGGCGTCGCTGCGGCCTTCGCAGACGGTGCCCAGATCCTGGGTTTCGTGGTGGTGCTCGTACTTGTAGAAGCCGCCGACCATGCGCTTGCGCGTGCTCAGCGTGGTGTGGGCGCGGGCGCGCACGGTGATGGCCTGGCCTGCCAGCGGCTGGCCCTGGGGCGAGAGCGCGATGGCGCGCACCTTCAGCGGTTTCTTGACCGAGATCCACTCCTCGGTGGCGATGCCCACCAGCACATCGCTGGGCCAGACGGGCTGCAGGCGGGTGATGGTCTGCGTCTCGCCGCTGGGGTCTTCAAAGTTGGCCTCGATGCGCAGCTGGTGCGGCTGCGCCGCATACTGCGCGGGCGCGGCCGGCACGGTAAAGCGCCCCTGGCCCTGGGCGTCCAGCGTCAGCGGGTGTTTGTCCAGCAGCAGGCGGCGCGGTTCGCTGGACGATGGCCCGTCCTGCTCGTGTGGGCCGTGGCCATCTGGCCGCTCGCTGGGCCGGGCCGGCGGCGTGAACTGATAGTCGTGGTAGTCGTCGAACTGCAACCAGCGCGGCTCGAGCATGGCCGAGATCTTCACCGGCCAGTTCGAGGCATGGCCGCCGCTGAGGTAGGACAGCTGCAGGGCCATCTCCAGCGCCCCGCCCTCGGCCGCTTTGCCCTCGGCCGCGGCCAGGGGCGTGATGCGCCCTTCCAGCACCGGCAGGCGGAACTCTTCGACCCGGAACTGGGCGGTGGTGGCACTCACCTGGTTCGGGCCCTGGCGTTGCAGGCTGATGCTGTAGCGGCCCAGCGGCGCCATGGCCGGCAGCTTCAGGCTGCTGGTGGCCACCATGCCGCCGCCGGCGGTGCGCTCCCATTGCAGCTTTTGCTCGAACTCGCGCTGGCTGCCGTGGTGGCGCACGAACAAGGTATCGGGCAGGGCGTTGGCGGCCGGGGTGGCCAGGCCGCTGGGCACCTCGGCGCGGGCGTAGTGCTTCATGGACACGGTTTCGCCGGCGCGCAGCAGGTTGCGATCGAGCACCGTGTGCAGCTTGGTCTTGTTCTGGGGCTGGAGGTGGTCGCTGTAGCTGTGCTGGAAGCGCCAGGGCTCGATGCCGCGCTGCCAGTCGCTCCAGACCAGCGCCAGGTCCTTGCCGTCGGGCGAGCGCGCGCTGACCAGGTAGGCGTGGCGGTGCCAGTAGCGGTCTTCGGCGCGCTCGCACTCGGGCATGCCGGCCACGTCGTCGAAGCGCGCCAGGCCTTGCGCATCGGTGGTGGCCTGGGCGACCACGCTGCCGTCGCATTGGTTGACCTGCACGCGCGCGCCGGCCACGGGCTTGCCCGTATCCAGCGAGGTGACCCAGGCCAGCGAGTTGTGCGCGCCGAGCTTGAAATGCACGGCCAGGTTGGTCACCAGCACCGTGGTGCGCGCGTACAGCGTGCGCGGCGCGTCGAACTTGGGGTCGAGCAGCGCGCTGCCCAGCAGCGGCGAGGCCAGCTCGACGACCTGAAAGCCCGGCTCCAGCGGGATGCCGATGACCTCCGTGGCCTGGCGATCGGCATTGCCTGGGCTGGGGGCGATGCTGCGGCTTTGCGCCTGGGGTTGGTGCTCCAGCAGGCCGATCATGCGCGCCTGAACGAAATTGGGCTCGCGCTCATCCGGGTCGCGCTTTTTCGAGCGCGTGGGCAGGGGCGACAGGCCCAGGCTTTGCGCATAGTGGCGATGCACGTAGTCGCCCGGGCGCAGCTGCTCGGTGCGGTACATCCATTCGATGATCTCGGCATCGCTGTCCAGGCGCAGCACCCGCAGCGGCAGCTCCTGCTCGACCCTGCGCAGCGTCATGGGCAGCAGCGGCGCCTGGTGGTAGCCCTCGGCAAAGCGCTCGATGATGGCAAAGTCGCCGGTGGCGAACTTGGCCAGCGCCGGCGCGGCATCGGTGGCCACCTGCAGTGGGAAGGCGCTGGCATTGCTCAGCAGGCGCTGGGAGTCGTCCTGCAGCCCGGTGGGCAGCACGAGCTCAAAGCGCGTGTTCTCAGGAAATGGCCCATCAAAGCGCAGCCAATTCATGTGGCGGCCTTCGAGCTGCTTGGCCTGGGCCTGCCATTGCTCGGGCGTGAGCCTGCCGTCATCGAGCTCCACGCTGGGCAGCCATTGCCGATCGCCGGCGCGCAGCACGATGTGCGGCAGCCACTGCATGGGCACGTCGTCATTGAAGTGCAAATCCATGGGCAGCATGGGGATGCATTTCTTGCTGGCGTTCTCGCGCGTGCACCTGAAGGTGGCGGCAAATTGCGGGCGCACGGTGTAGTCGTAGTGCTCGCGTTTTTCGGTGGTGACGCCGTTGGGGGCGGCCATGCCCTTGTCCCAGACCAGCGTCAAGGTGGCGCCGGGGCTCATGCGCCGCTGGCAGGCCACGGCAAGGGTTGGGCCGGTGTGCTCATCGTGCCTGCGCCGGCGCTCGCGCAGCAGCTCGCGCATCTGCTGATGCTCTTGATCGGGCAGCACGCGCAGCGCAACGCGCTCGCCCACGCCCTCGATCTGGCACCAGGCGTGCTTGGCCAGGCTGGCCGGATCGACGGGGCTGTTGAGCGTGAGCAGAAAGTACTGCTCCTCCTCGATCACGCCATCCCAGTGCGAGGGGTGGATGTCCACAATGCTGGGGCCGCCGGTGTTGAAGCGGTGTTCGGCCAGCTCGGCCAGGGGCTGGCCGCCCAGGTCGCGAAACTGCGGGTTGCGCGCCACCTGGCAGCGCATGCCGCCGGGCAGCGGCTGCTCGAACTGGTAGGCCCATTGGCGCTCGTGCAGCCAGCGGCCCTGGCCCTTGGGCTGGGCGCCATCGCATTGCAGCGTCACCGGCGGCGTGGCCTGTGGCTGGCCGATGGGCACGACCGCCTCGCTCAGCGTCACCAGCACCTGCCTGGGGTGGTTGGCCACGTCTGCGGGGGTGATGGAGGTGATCTGCGCGGCCTGCGCGCCCAGCGCTGCCAACGCGCCCAAAGCCCCGGCCAGCCAGGCGCGGCTGCGGCGCAGGCGGGTGCTAATCGGTGAAAGCCTGTGTGCCATGGATTTGCCCCTCTTCGGTGTTGTTTGCAAAGGCTTGCGGCGCGCTGCGGCGCGCCTGAGCGCCTGCTCCAAATCATTGTAGGGCTGGGCAAGGGCCGCCATGGACAAAGCCGCCAGCGCAAAAAAACAGGCCCCTTGCGGGGCCTGTGGGTTGGGGCGCTGGGCTGCCCCTTGGCTTGCTTACTGGCTGGTCATGGGCCAGGCGTAGTAGGCCGCGCCATCTTTGCGGAAGTAGGGCATGCTCAGCTCGATGAAGCGTTGCTGCTCCGGGATCATGGTGTAGAAGTAGGTGCCACGGTGGGTGTTGAAGTAGCGCATCACCGGGCTGGTGCCATCGCCCGGGGTGGTGCGGGCGAACCAGGCCACGCCTTCGTAGATGTGGCTGTCGGCGAACTGGGTGCGCATGGTCTGGGCTTCGGCCTCGTTGGCGGTGTAGAAGTGCGAGCCGACCACGTGGTTGTAGAAGCGGTGCACCGGCACTGTGCCAGGGGCCTGGTAGGTGTAGGCCATGAACTGCTCATGCTCGTAGGTGAAGCCGGGCATGTTGTTGATCACGATGTCGCGCTGCTCAGGGCTTTGGGTGTAGAAGTGCGAATCGCTGGCGTGGTTGTAGAAGCGGTAGATCGGGCGCAGCGTGGGGTAGGTGCTGTTTTTCTCGCCCAGGAAGTACTTCAGGCCATCGGCATAGGCCATGTCGAAGCGGCCATAGACGCTGGAGCCATCGCGCATGCTGCACGAGGCGCTGCCCGAGCTGAGCACGCCGATCAGGTAGTGGTTGCCATCGGCATGGCGCGCGAACAGGCCCGAGCCGCTGCTGCCGGGCTCGGTGGTGCCGTAGCTGTAGTTGACGTTGAAGAAGTCGCTGAAGTCGGCCGTGCCGGGGCGGCAGGAGGTCAGGCCGTCGGCATCGAAGGGCGTGCACGAGGCGTAGCTGCTGATGCGCCCGTAGCTGACTTTTTGCAGATCACCCCTGGGGTGGCTGATGCCATAGACCGATTGGTTCAGCTCGCGGTTGGCCCACCAGCCGGAGAACAGCACATTGCCGCGCGGCAGCGCGTTGAGCACCAGCAAGGTGGTGTCGAAGCGGCGCTCGGAATAGACCAGGCGCGCGCCGGCCTCGATGCCAAACAGGCGGTTGTGCTCCTTGGAAACGCCGCTGTCAGGCGTGCAGGTCTCGGTGTGGAAGCGCCAGTCGGTCTCCAGCGAGGAGGCCACGGGCTGGGTGCTGATGCAGTGCTCGGCCGTGATGAAGTAAGGCGTGCCCGAGCGCGCCTGGTCGGCCACCAGGGTGCCGGTGCAGTAGCCGCTGTTGCCGTCCACGGTCATCAGCATGCGGCCTACGGATTTGCGCACTTCGCTGATTTCCGTGGCGCAGGTGGCGTCGTAGTTGCAGCCTTCGGACATGCCGATGCGCTCGAGCTTGTCCATCTGGGCCAGGGCCACTTCGGGCGACTCAAAGAAGTGCGACAGCGTGGGCATGGCCACTTGCACGCTGGCCGGATCCAGCCCGGCGGGCACTTCGATTTCGAGCACGGCGGCATCGCCAGCGATGGTGGGCAGCCAGTAGGTGTTGATTTGCTCGGGCGTCAGGCCAGCGGCGCCGACGCTGTTGCGGGCGTTCAGGGCCAGGGTTTCCTGAATGTGCGCGCCGCTGATTTCAATGGCGGCCTCGGCCTGGCCGGGCGCGTAAACGCGCACGATGGCCGTGGCCGGCAGGGCATCGACCAGCAGGCCCAGGCGCAGCGCGAAGGCGTTGTCCGACTGGTATTGCAGCGCGGCGGCGTGCGCGCCGCTGGGCAGGGCCTGCCACTGCAGGTGCTGGGCCGTGGCCTTGGCGGTGCCGGTGGCGGCGCTGGCGCGGGCTGTGCCCACCTGGTGCGCGCCGGCCATGGGGGCGCTGGCCAGCTTGGTGATCAGGGCCCGCTCATCCATGGCGCCCAGCGCGATCAGCTTGGCGGCTGGGGCGATGCGGGCCTGCTTGGTGATGGCGGGCGTGAATGTGGCATTGGCCTGCGGGGCCTGCTCGTGGGCGTAGTAGGACGGCGCAAACGCGGCTTCCTGGGCGCTGGCGCAGTGCGCGCCGCTCAGGCCGATGGCTGCTGCCAGCGCGGCATGGATGTTCAGTTTCTTCATATGTGCCTCTCCAGTTGGAAAACGATGTATGCCTCTGCCCGCATGGCCAGAGCGGGGCGCCGTGGCGATGCGCAAACTCACTTCGAGAGCGATTTTAGGGCGAACCTGATACCTTCACTTACACTTATCGCGTTTGGTAGATTTTTTAACGATTGTTGGGCCTCTTTGTCGGAATAACCCAACGCCAGCAGGGCCTGCAGGATGTCGGCGTGTTCCGGCGCGGCCTGCTGGCCGGCCGCTGCGGGCAGGCTGGCATCGGCGGCGTCGCCAATCTTGCCCTTGAGCTCCAGCAGCAGGCGCTCGGCGGTTTTCTTGCCGATGCCCGGGATGCGCGTGAGGCGGCCGAGCTCCTGCTGGGCGATGGCCGCGGCCAGCTCCTGCACCGTCAGGCCGCTGAGCACGGCCAGCGCCGTCTTGGGCCCCAGGCCGGAGACTTTGATGAGCTCGCGAAAGCAGCTGCGCTCCTGCGCGCTGCCAAAGCCGTAGAGCAGATGGGCGTCCTCGCGCACGATCAGCTGCGTGGCCAGGCTGACGCGCTCGCCCGGCGCGGGCAGGTGGTAGAAGGTGTTCATCGACACCAGCACCTCGTAGCCCACGCCTTGGCAGTCGATGAGGATGTGCGGCGGGTTTTTCTCCGCCAGGGTTCCAGTGAGTTTTCCGATCATGGCAAGCCTGTTTGAGATGGGCCGCAGCAGCCGCGGCCGCCGCGATAATGCAGGCGCAGTCTACTTTGCACGGCAGAGGGTGCCGCAGAGTCCGGCTGGAGTTTTTTCACTTTGGGAGAGTCCGCACTTGTCCACAGTCTTGCGCCATGCTTTCGTGCCGGCCAGCAATCAGCGCCTGGCCAATCTGGTGGGGCCGATGGAGTCCCACATCCGCACCATCGAGGCGGCCACGCAAACGGCCATCAGCCGCCGCGAGGGCGCCTTCAAGATCGAAGGGGCCAAGCGCAATGCCCAAAAGGCGCTGGAGGTGCTGCAGGCGCTGTACGAGATGGCCGGCCGCGCCATCTCGGCCGAGCACGTGCAGCTGATGCTCGCCGGCGATGCGGCCAGCGTGCACGAGGGCGAGGATGGCGCGGCCCGGCTGTCCACGCGGCGCAGCGACTTGCGCGCCCGCACGCCCAACCAGAGCGTTTACCTCAGCCACATTGCCGAGCACGACATCACCTTCGGCATTGGCCCTGCCGGCACCGGCAAGACCTATCTGGCCGTGGCCTGCGCGGTCGATGCGCTGGAGCGCAATGCCGTGCAGCGCATCGTGCTCACGCGCCCGGCGGTGGAGGCCGGCGAGCGCCTGGGCTTTCTGCCCGGCGATCTGACGCAAAAGGTCGACCCCTACCTGCGCCCGCTGTACGACGCGCTCTATGAGCTGATGGGCTTTGAGCGCGTGCAAAAGGCCTTCGAGCGCAACGCGCTGGAGATCGCGCCGCTGGCCTTCATGCGCGGGCGCACGCTCAACAACGCTTTCGTCATCCTTGACGAGGCGCAGAACACCACGCCCGAGCAAATGAAGATGTTCCTCACCCGCATCGGCTTTGGCGCCAAGGCGGTGATCACCGGCGATGCCAGCCAGATCGACCTGCCCAAGGGCGCGGTCAGCGGCCTGCTCGATGCGCGGCGCGTGCTCAAGAACGTCAAGGGCATTGCCTTCACGCAGTTCGACAGCGGCGACGTGGTGCGCCACCCGCTGGTGGCGCGCATCGTCGATGCCTACGACCGCGTGGCCCCGCGCCCCGCTGCCGCGCAAACAGGGGGAAAGGCAGGGGGCAAGGCAGGGGCCAAGGCCGCCAGCCCGGCCCGCGCTGCAGCCACGGCAGCGGCCAGCGATGGTGCACAGGAGCAGGCCGGCCATGCGTGACGTACCGCCCCCCACACCCGCACACACTGCTGCCGCAGTTGCAGTCGCAGCAGCAGTCAGGCAGGCGCGCCGCGCCGCATGGCCCTGGGCCGGGCTGTGGCTGGGCGCTGCGCTGCTGGCTGCCTGCACTACAGGCCCGGCAGGGCAGGCTGCCCGCCCGGCGGCGCGCGCGGCGGCCGCGCCGGCGCAGCCGCCATCGCAGCCGCAGCGGCCATCGCAGGTGCAGCAGGTGAACTACCGCTGCGCCGATGGCCAGCAACTGCAGGTGCGCTACGAACACCAGGGCGGCCGCCTGGCAGGCCGCGCCATTGTGGAATTTGCCGGGCAGCGCATCGCCATGCAGCCCGTGGTGCAAACGCTGCAGCCGCACTACGTGGCCCAGGCCCAGGGTGCGCAGCAGGCCAGCTACCGCTGGCGCGCCGGGCAGGGCGATGGCGCTGGCGGCCTGAGCATCAAGGCCCCAGGCAGCGCCGCCGTGGACGTGCCGCTGCTGCAGGGCTGCCAGCGCGCCGCAGGGGCGCCAGGCGAGTCAGGCGCGTCAGGCGCGCCGCAGGAGTGACGCCATGGCCTTGCCGCAACTGTCGCTGTCATTGCAATTCGCACCCACCGAGCAGGCGCGCCAGCACCGCCAGGCCCTGCCGCGCCATCGCGTGGCGCGCTGGATACGCCATGCGCTGGAGCGCGATGCCGAAATCACCGTGCGCATCGTCGATGCCGAGGAAGGGCGCGCGCTCAACCACAGCTACCGCCACAAGGACTACGCCACCAATGTGCTGACCTTCGACTACGCGCAGCAGCCGCTGGTCATGGCCGATCTGGTGCTGTGCGCCCCTGTCATCGCTCAAGAGGCGCTCCAGCAAGGCAAGACGCTGGAGGCGCACTACGCGCACATGGTGGTGCATGGTGTGCTGCACGCCCAGGGCTGGGACCACGAAACCAGCGAGGCCGACGCACAAGCCATGGAGGCGCAGGAAGTGCGCATCCTCGAGCGGCTGGGCTATGCCAACCCCTACGCAGACTGATAGGCAGACTGAGCGGCCGGCTGATAGGCCAGCTCATCGGCCGGATCCTCGGCCCGGCGCGCCGGAGCAGGGCGATGCCGCCGCGCTGGCGGCCGATCTGCACTGCCACTCCACCGCATCGGACGGCACGCTGGCTCCGGCCGAGCTGGCCGCGCGCGCACAACGACAGGGCGTGGCGCTGTGGGCGCTGACCGACCATGACACCTTGGCCGGCCAACGGCAGGCCGCGCAGGCCGCACGTGCGCTGGGGCTGGCCTGGGTCAGCGGGGTGGAAGTCTCGGCGCTGTATCAAGGCCGCACCCTGCACATCGTCGGCCTGGGCATGGACATTGACCACGCCGCGCTGCAGCAGGCGCTGGCGGCCAACCAGCAACTGCGCGTGCAGCGCGCCTGGCGCATGGCGCAGTGCCTGGAGCAGGCCGGCTTTCGCGGCGTCTGGCAAGGCGCGCTGGCGCAGGCCGGCGGCCAGCCCAGCCAGCTGGCGCGGCCGCACCTGGCGCGCTACCTGGTACACAGCGGCCAGGCCGGCAGCGAGCAGCAGGTCTTCCAGCGCTATCTGGGCGAGCAGGGCCGCTGCTTCGTGCCCACGCAATGGCTGCCGCTGCAGCAGGCCATCGCCGCCATCCGCGCCGCCGGCGGCCTGGCCGTGCTGGCGCATCCGCTGGCCTACGACTTGCCGCCGCCGGCCCTGCAAACTCTGCTGCAGCACTTCAAGGCCAGCGGCGGCCAGGCCATCGAAGTCATCTCCGGCCCGCAGCCTGCCGCGCAGATCGCCGAGCTGGCCGCCATGGCTCGCAGCCACGGCCTGCTGGCC
This sequence comes from Vandammella animalimorsus, assembly GCF_002285265.1. Classification (GTDB taxonomy): domain Bacteria; phylum Pseudomonadota; class Gammaproteobacteria; order Burkholderiales; family Burkholderiaceae_C; genus Lampropedia. The sequence continues at coordinate 120,147 of NZ_NSJB01000003.1, read as the reverse complement.
TCGCGCGGCAGCGACTTTCACCGCCCACCCGCCACCGACGGCGGCGTGGAGCTGGGCCGCCTGCCGCCGCTGCCGCCCGATCTGCAACCGGTGTGGGCGCAGCCGCCACTGGCCCAGGCCTGCGAGGCGTGAACGGTGAGCGCGCGGGGGCGCGTCGCTCAACGTCTGTGAGCCTGCCGCTGGCCTCGTTTTCTGGCCGCAGCGCGGTGGAGTGCTTTTGAGCAGATTCTTAGAGCGCGCTCTGCTCGAACATTGACAAATCCAAGACCGGGCCGCCGACTGGCACCGCAATCTCGCAGGTCGCGCTCGCTCGTCATGCCCGCGAAGGCGGGCATCCAGCGTCCCCCTTGCACACGAGTGGGGGATTGGCAAACGGCAGCGCGTCTGTCCGCGTCGCCACTGGACACCCGCCTTCGCGGGTGTGACGAGAACCAGCGGCGCTTGCAGGAAATGTCTTCATCAGAATCGAAACCGCTCTAAATCCCCTTGAAATCCCGCGCTGCCAATTGCCGCCAGCGCCGCTGGCGGTGGCGGTAGAACAGCTGGGCAAACAGCCATACCGGCCCAGTCAGCCAGCCGGCCTCGATGGTGACCTGATCGCGGTAGCAAGTGCCGGCGCCGTTGGGGGTGAGGGTGATGAGGTGATCCCAGCGGCGCACCAGGCTGCCATGGCCGTTGTCACGCAGCGCAAAGCCGCCGCCGTGTTCCGGAAATGAAATCACGATGCTTTGCCGCCCCAGCGGAATCAGTTTGAATAAATACATGCGCATCTCATAGCAACCTTCCTGCCAGGTGTCCGGCAGTTGCTGCGGCTGCTGGGGGCGAAACCGCACCAGCGGGTGGGCCACGTGGTGCAGCAGGCGGGGGCGCCGCGCCTGGGCGGCGGCTTGGGCCATGCTGCAGGGCAGCTGGCAGGCCAGGTCGATCTTCATGGCGCTTTCATGGTGCTGCTGCGCCGCCGGTGGCGGGCGCGGCGATGCGGATGATTTTCAGCAGGTTGGTGGTGCCGGGCGTGGCAAAGGGCAGGCCGGCGGAGATCACCAGGTAGTCGCCCGGGCCGGCAAAGCCGGCGTCGCAGGCGCTGCGCTCGGCCACCTCGGCCATGTGCTCGACGCTGGTGCCCACGGCCAGCTCGGGGGTGATGATGGGGTGCACGCCCCAGACCAGCGCCAGCCGCCGTGCAGTGGCCAGGTGCGGGGTCAGGCCGATGATGGGCGCGGCCGGGCGCTCGCGCGCGGTGCGCAGCGCGGCGTAGCCGGAGCTGGTGTAGGCCACGGTGGCCGGGGCCTGCAGCAGCGCGATGGCGTGGCGCATGGCCAGGCCGATGGCGTCAGCGACGGTGGGCTCGGGCGCGCATTGGCTGGCCTGCAGGCCTTCGCGCCAGGTGGGGTCGGCTTCGCTGTGCTCGATGATGCGCTGCATCATCTGCACGGCCTGCAGCGGGTAGTGGCCCGAGGCTGATTCGGCCGAGAGCATGACGGCGTCGGCGCCTTCGTAGATGGCGGTGGCCACGTCCGAGGCTTCGGCGCGCGTGGGCACGGGCGAGCCAACCATGGATTCGAGCATTTGCGTGGCGACGATGACCGGGCGGCCCTGGCGGCGGCAGGCGCGGATGATTTGGCGCTGGATGGCGGGCACTTGCTCGGCGGGCATTTCCACGCCCAGGTCGCCGCGCGCGACCATCACGGCATCGGTTTCGGCCACGATGCTCTGCAGCGCGTCGATGGCGGCAGGCTTTTCCAGCTTGGCGACGATGGCCGCGCGCCCGGCGATGCGCTGGCGCAGCTCGGCGATGTCGCTGGCGCGCTGCACGAAGGACAGGGCCACCCAGTCCACGCCCAGCGAGAGGCCGAATTCCAGGTCGGCGCAGTCCTTGTCGGTCAGCGCGGAGATGGGCAGCAGCACGCCGGGCACGTTCACGCCCTTGCGGTTGCTGAGCACGCCGCCCACGGTCACCACGGTGTGCGCATAGTCTGCGCCGCAGTGCGCCACGCGCAGGCGCAGCCGGCCGTCGTCGAGCAGCAGCTCCGTGCCCGGGCGCAGCGCGGCGAAGATTTCCGGGTGCGGCATGGCCACGCGCTGCTCGCTGCCGGGTGTGGCCGTGTCCATGTCCAGCCGGAAGGGCTGGCCTGGCTCCAGCAGCGCCGAGCCCTGTGCAAAGCTGCCGATGCGCAGCTTGGGGCCTTGCAGGTCCATCAGGATGGCGATGGGGCGGCCGCTTTCGGCCTCGATCTCGCGGATCCAGGCGTGACGGCGCTGGTGGTCGGCATGGCTGCCGTGGCTGAAGTTCAGGCGGAACACGTCGGCGCCGGCTTCGTGCAGTGCGCGGATGCGGGCCTTGTCGTCGGTGGCCGGGCCGATGGTGGCCACGATCTTGGCCTGGGTGTGGCGGGCGTTGGGGGGCGCGTTCGTGCGGCGGGGGGCGGCGTGCGTCATAGGATCAGGATGGCGCGAAAGTCGTTGACGTTGGTGCGCGTGGGGCCGGTGACGATGGCGTCGCCCAGGGCCTCGAAGAAGCGGTGCGCGTCGTGCCCGTCCAGCGCCTGCTGGGCGCTCAGCCCCTGCTGGCGGGCGCGCTGCAGTGTATCCGGGCCGATGCAGGCGCCGGCGATGGCTTCGCTGCCGTCCACGCCGTCGGTGTCGGCCGCCAGCGCGTGGATGCCTGGCGCGCCGCGCAGCGCCAGCGCCAGGGCCAGCAGGAAGTGCGCGTTGCGCCCGCCCCGGCCGCTGCGCGGCGCGGCAGCCGGACCGCCGTTGCCAGCCAGCGTGACGGTGGTTTCACCGCCCGAGAGCAGCACGCAGGGGCGCTGCCAGGGCAGGGTGGGCTGCGGCGCATGGCGCTGGGCGTAGCGGGCCATGCCGGCCAGGGCGCGGGCCAGTTCGGCGGCCTGGCCCTCCAGCGCATCGCCCAGGATGTAGGCGTGCAGCCCGGCCTGGCGAGCAGCGGCGGCAGCGGCCTGCAAGGCCTGCTGCGGGGTGGCGATCAGCCGCGTGGTGATGGCTGGCAGGCGCGCGTCGCCCGGGGCGATGCTTTCGCCCGCGCCCGATTGCAGCAGCTGCCGCGCCGCCTCGGGCACGGCGATGTGGTAGCGCTGCAGGATGTCCAGCGCCTGGGCGCAGCTGCTGGCATCGGGCACGCTGGGGCCGGAGGCGATGTCGGCCGGCTCGTCGCCGGGCACGTCGGAGATCAGCAGGTTGAGCACTGGCGCGGGCGCGCAGGCCAGCGCCAGCCGCCCGCCCTTGATGGCCGAGAGGTGGCGGCGCACGCAGTTCATCTCCTGGATGCTGGCGCCGCTGCGCAGCAGGGCTTGGCTCAGGGCCTGCTTGTCGGCCAGCGTCAGCCCCGGCAGGGCCAGCGGCAGCAGCGCCGAGCCGCCGCCGGAGAACAGGCACACCACCAGATCCTGCGCGCCGGCGCTGTGCGCCAGCGCCAGCATGCGCTGCGCGGCGGCCTGGCCAGCGGCATCGGGCACGGGGTGCGCGGCCTGCACGATTTCGATGCGCCGGCAGGGCGCGGCGTGGCCATAGCGCGTTGCCACCAGCCCGCCCAGTGGCGCCTGGGGCCAGGCCTGCTCCAGCGCCGCAGCCATGGCGGCCGAGGCCTTGCCGGCGCCCAGCACCAGTACCCGGCCCTCACCAGCGGCGATGGTTGGCGGCAGCGGCGGCAGGTGTCGCGCCAGTTGCTGCGCCGGTTGCGCAGCGGCAATGGCCGCATCGAGCAGCTGGCGCAGCAGTGCGGGGGGATTGGCGATGCTGGGCGTCATGGCCGTGGGCCTGCCTGTCTAGAGCGGTTTCGGTTCTTATAAAGACATTTCCTGCAAGCGCCGCTGGTTCGCGTCACACCCGCGAAGGCGGGTGTCCAGCTGCGACGCTGACAGGGGCGGCGCTGCCGTTGGCCAATCCCCGCTCGTGCGCAAGGGGGGCGCTGGATGCCCGCCTTCGCGGGCATGACGAGAGCGACCCGCGAGATTGCGATGTGCAATGTGCGATGCCAGTCCGCGGCCAGGTCCTGGATTTGTCAACGTTCGAGCAGAACGGGCTCTAATCCCGGGGCTTGGCGCTCAGGGCTTGGTGTATTGCACGAAGACTTCGTTGGGGCGGATCATGCCCAGCTCCTGGCGGGCGATTTCCTCCATCATCTCGCGGCCTTCGCGCAGGTCGGCGATGTCGTTGAGCAGGCGCTCGTTGTCTTGCCGCATCAGCGCGTTGGAGTGGCGCTGCACGGCAATTTCCTCGCGCATCAGCTCGACGTTGGGGTAGCTGCCGCGCCCAGTCCAGAGCTGCCACTGCAGCCAGGCCAGCAGCAGCAGCAGCGCGACGGTGGTCAGATGGCGCAGGCGCAGGGGCAGTCGCATGGCAGGGCCGTCTTGCAGTGCGTTCAGGGGCGCGCCAGCGCTCAGCGCAGGTTGTAGAAGGCCGAGGCGCCGGGGTAGACGGCCACGTCGCCCAGGTCTTCCTCGATGCGCAGCAGCTGGTTGTACTTGGCCATGCGGTCGCTGCGGCTCAAGGAGCCGGTCTTGATCTGGCCGGCGTTGGTGCCCACGGCAATGTCGGCGATTGTGGAGTCCTCGGTCTCGCCGCTGCGGTGGCTGATGACGGCGGTGTAGCGCGCGCGCTTGGCCATTTCGATGGCCTCGAAAGTCTCGGTCAGCGTGCCAATCTGGTTGATCTTGATGAGGATGGAGTTCGCAATGCCCTTGTCGATGCCTTCCTTGAGGATCTTGGTGTTGGTCACGAACAGGTCATCGCCCACCAGCTGCACCTTTTTGCCCAGGCGCGCGGTCAGCAGCTTCCAGCCGTCCCAGTCGCCCTCGGCCATGCCGTCCTCGATGCTGACGATGGGGTATTTCTCGCACCAGGTGCAGAGTTTTTCCGTCCACTCGGCCGCCGAGAGCTTGAGGCCGCCTTCACCTTCGAGGGTGTAGACGCCGTCCTTGAAGAACTCGCTGGAGGCGCAGTCCAGGCCCAGGGCGATTTGCTCGCCGGGGCGGTAGCCGGCCGCCTCGATGGATTGCAGGATCAGGCCGATGGCCGCCTCGTGGTTTTCCACGCTGGGGGCAAAGCCGCCTTCATCGCCCACGGCGGTGCTCATGCCCTTGTCGTGGATGATTTTCTTCAGCGCATGGAACACCTCCGCGCCCCAGCGCAGCGCCTCGCGAAAGCTCTGCGCGCCACTGGGGATGATCATGAACTCCTGCAGATCCAGGCTGTTGTTGGCGTGCGCGCCGCCGTTGATGACGTTCATCATCGGCACGGGCAGGGTCACGCCGCCCATGCCGCCAAAGTAGCGGTACAGCGGCAGGCCGGTTTCCTCGGCGGCGGCGCGGGCCACGGCCATGGACACGGCCAGCAGCGCATTGGCGCCCAGGCGCGATTTGTTGTCCGTGCCGTCCAGGTCGATCAGCGTGCGATCGAGGAAGGCCTGCTCGGCCGCATCCAGGCCCAGCACGGCCTCGGAGATTTCGGTGTTGATGTGCTGCACGGCCTTGAGCACGCCCTTGCCCAGGTAGCGGCCCTTGTCGCCGTCGCGCAGCTCGATGGCCTCGCGCGCGCCGGTGGATGCGCCCGAGGGCACGGCGGCGCGGCCCATCACGCCCGACTCCAGCAGCACGTCGCACTCGACGGTGGGGTTACCGCGGCTGTCGAGGATTTCGCGGCCGACGATGTCAACAATGGCACTCATGGTGGTTTCCTTTGCTCAGGTCAATGGGAGATGAAAAACGGGCGCTGCGGCGGGCTTCAGGCGCGCAAAGGCCTTGAGCGACAGGGGCTCACAGCCCTTCGACGCACAGCATGTTGAACACGCCCGCGCCTTCGCGCACCTGGCGCGCCTTGCGGTATTCGGGCGAATCATAGAACGCCTGCGCCGCCGCGTAGCTGGGAAAGCGCAGCACCACGGTGCGCGCGTGGGCCTGGCCTTCAAGCACCTGCTGCTGGCCGCCGCGCACGATGAATTCGCCGCCGTGCGCCTGGGCGGCCTGGGTGCTCCACTGGCGGTACTCGGCCATTTGCTCGGGGTTGGTGACGTGGACGTTGGCGATGACGTAGCCGTAGGGCATGGGGGTGTTCCTCTGGGGTATGGCGATGGCCGCCGCTGGCGGCATGGATCAGGGGCTTTCAGGGGCGCTGCTATCGAGGCTGCGCTGCAGCAGCACGGCGGCCAGCTGGGTCAGGGCATCGAGCCGGTGGGCGATGACGGCGGCGGCGATGTCCATGTCCAGCGCATCGTACTGGTGCACGGCGATGTTGCGAAAGCCGACCATGTGCTGCAGCGCCTGCACCTGCTCGCCTGGCAGCAACTGGTGCTCGCCCAGCAGCGCAAAGGCCTCGCGCGCGCTGCGCGGCAGGCCCCATTGGTGGTGGGCGATGAACATATTGGCCATGTCGATGGCCAGCTCGCAGGCGCGTTGCACGTTCAGGATGGCGGCATCCTGCCGGGTGAAATCACTGGCGAAATGCGCCCCGGCCAGGCGCAGCTCCTCACGGGCGCGCGCGATGCAGCGCTGCATGCGGTCGGCCTTCTGGGCCAGGGCGTCTTGCAAGGCGGTGGCGTTCATGGCTGGGCCTGCTGCAGTTGTGCCAGCAGCTGCTGCACCATGGGCTGGCGCCAGCGCTGGATGTGCTGGTATTCGGTCAGGATGCGGCTGCAGTGGTCCAGGTGCTCTGCGCCGCTGTCGTTGAATAGCAGCTCGCCCGTGTGCATGACTTGCACCTGCATTACGGTGGGCAGGCGGTCGAAGTCGAGCAAGTCCACCTCATGGCCCAGGCGCTGCGCCAGTTGCTCTGCGGCGTGCAGCAGCGCGGGCCCGCCCAGGGGCTGCGGCAGGCGCACGGCGATGTCGATGTCGCTGCCCGGGCCAAAGCGCGCGCCGCCATGTGCGGCGCTGCCAAACAGCCAGGCCGCACGCGCCTGCGGCAGGCATTGCCGGATGGCCTGGCTGGCTTGCTGTGGGCTGGGCGGGGCGTGCTCGCTCATGCGCTGAAGTCGTTTTCCAGAAAACCGTTTCGCTTGGTCACCGCATCCAGCGCCAGCAGGGTTTGCAGCAGCGCCTTCATGTGTTTGAGCGGCACGGCGTTGGGCCCGTCGGACAGGGCCTTGTTCGGGTCGGGGTGCGTTTCCATGAACAGGCCGGCCACGCCCACGGCCACGGCCGCGCGCGCGAGCACGGGCACCATTTCGCGCTGGCCGCCGCTTGAAGTGCCTTGACCGCCGGGCAGTTGCACGCTGTGGGTGGCGTCGAACACCACGGGCGCGCCGGTCTCGCGCATGATGGCCAGGCTGCGCATGTCGGAAACGAGGTTGTTGTAGCCAAAACTGGCGCCGCGCTCGCAGGCCATGAAGTTGTCTTCGGGCAGGCCCGCTTCGCGCGCGGCGGCGCGGGCTTTGTCGATGACGTTTTTCATGTCGTGCGGGCCAAGGAACTGGCCTTTCTTGATGTTCACCGGCTTGCCCGACTGCGCCACGGCGCGGATGAAGTCGGTCTGGCGGCACAGGAAGGCGGGGGTTTGCAGCACGTCCACCACGGCGGCAACTTGAGGGATTTCGGCCTCGGTGTGCACGTCGGTGAGCACGGGCAGCTGCAGCTCTTTCTTCACCTTGGCCAGAATCTCCAGCCCCTTTTCCATGCCCGGGCCGCGAAAGCTCGCGCCGCTGCTGCGGTTGGCCTTGTCGTAGCTGCTTTTGAAGATGAAGGGGATGCCCAGCTGCGCGGTGATCTCCTTGAGCTGCCCGGCCACGTCCATTTGCAGCTGTTCGGATTCGACCACGCAAGGGCCGGCGATGAGGAAGAAGGGCCGATCCAGGCCGATGGGAAAGCCGCAGAGGTTCATGGGTGGGGGCGTCGTGGTGAGTGAGGTGCGCGGCGGGTGCGCCGCAGCGGGTGGATGGCGCTCGTGAGGGGCTTGTTCGGCGGTGTGCGCGGCGGCGGCTTGTGCGCCCAGCCGCATCCAGTGCGATACCGCCTGGCCCAGCGTGATGCGCTGGCGTGCAGCGGTGTCTTGCGCCAGCGCCAGCAGGTCATCGTCAATGTCCACGGTGACGGGCTGTTGCACTGGCGGCGCTGGGTGGGTCATGGTGGCTGGCGGGCGGCTGCGCCGCTTCAGGCGCGCGGCGGCCTGGTTTTTCCGCTGGCTTGCCGGTCGATCGCCGCCTTGATGAAGGCGTTGAACAGCGGGTGGCCGTTCCAGGGCGTGCTCTTGAACTCGGGGTGGAATTGCACGCCGATGTACCAGGGGTGCACGCTTTGCGGCAGCTCGACGATTTCGGTCAAGTGCTCGCGCTGGGTCAGCGCCGAGATCACCAGGCCCGCTTCGCGCAGCTTGTCCAGGTAGTGGGTGTTGGCCTCGTAGCGGTGGCGGTGGCGCTCGGTCACCACGTCGCCGTAGATCTGGTGCGCCAGTGTGCCGGGCTGCACGTCGGAGCTTTGCGCGCCCAGGCGCATGGTGCCGCCCAGGTCGCTGCTGGCGTCGCGCTTTTGGATGCTGCCGTCCTGGTCTTCCCACTCGTCGATGAGGGCGATCACCGGCTCGGGCGTGTGCGGGTCGAACTCGGTGCTGTTGGCCTTGCGCAAGCCGGCCACGTGGCGCGCGTATTCGATGGTGGCCACCTGCATGCCTAAGCAAATGCCCAGGTAGGGCACCTGGTGCTCGCGCGCGTAGCGGGCGGTGGCGATCTTGCCTTCCACCCCGCGCGCGCCAAAGCCGCCGGGCACCAGGATGGCGTCGTAGGCGGCCAGCTTCTGCGCGGCGGCGCCTGCCGGGCCTTCCAGCGTTTCGGAGTCGATGTGGTCGATGCGCACGCGCACGTGGTTTTTCATGCCGGCGTGGCGCAGCGCCTCGTTGACGGACTTGTAGCTGTCGCTCAGCTCCACGTACTTGCCCACCATGGCCACGCGCACCTCGCCCTGCGGGTGCTCGGTCTCGTGCACCAGATCGTCCCAGCGCTTGAGGTTGGCCGGCGGCGTGTTCAGGCGCAGCTTGTCGCAGATCAGGCCGTCCAGGCCCTGCTCGTGCAGCAGGCGCGGCACTTTGTAGATGGTGTCCACGTCGGGCATGGAGATCACGCCCCAGGCCGGCACGTTGGTGAACAGGCTGATCTTGTCGCGCTCGTCCTGCGGAATGGCGCGGTCGGCGCGGCACAGCAGCACGTCGGGCTGGATGCCGATCTCGCGCAGCTTTTGCACCGTGTGCTGCGTGGGCTTGGTTTTCAGCTCGCCGGCGGCGGCAATCCACGGCAGATAGGTCAGGTGCACGAAGGCGCTGTTGTTGGGCCCGAGCTTGAGCGCCAGCTGGCGCACGGCCTCCAGGAAAGGCAGCGATTCGATGTCGCCCACCGTGCCGCCGACCTCGGCAATGGCCACGTCCACCGCGTCGGGCGTGCCAATGCCCGCGCCGCGCTTGATGAATTCCTGAATCTCGCCCGTGATGTGCGGAATCACCTGCACCGTCTTGCCCAGGTAGTCGCCGCGGCGCTCTTTCTCCAGCACGCTCTGGTAGATGCGGCCGGTGGTGAAGTTGTTGGCCTGCTTCATGCGCGTTTCGATGAAGCGCTCGTAATGGCCCAGATCCAGGTCGGTCTCGGCGCCGTCGTCGGTGACGAACACCTCGCCGTGCTGGAAGGGGCTCATGGTGCCCGGATCGACGTTGATGTACGGATCGAGCTTGATGAGGGTGACTTTGAGGCCGCGCGATTCCAGGATGGCAGCCAGCGAGGCGGCAGCGACGCCCTTGCCCAGGGACGACACCACACCGCCGGTGACGAAGACGAATTTGGTCATGTCTGGGGGGATGGGGGAAATGGCGATTATAGAACCGATGCCCCGCCGCCCTGGGGCGCCACCGGGGGGCGCAGCGCCCAACGGCCTGGGCAGCGCGTTGCCTTAACGCCCGAGCAATTGCTGCATGCGCGCCATGGCCTCGCGCAGGTTGTCGTTGGAGGTGGCGATGGAAAAGCGCACGAAATGCTCCATGCCGTGCTGGCCGAAGTCCTTGCCGGGGGCCACGGCGATGCGCGCCTGCTCCAGCAGCGCAAAGGCAAAGTCCCAGCTGCCTTGCACGCCCAGGCGCTGGGCCGCCTCGCGGCAATCGGCCCAGACGTAGAACGCGCCGTCGGGCTGCACGGGCACCTGCAGGCCCAGGCCGGGCAGCGGGGCGATGAAGCTCTGCAGCCGCTCACGAAAGATGGCGCGGCGGCGCTCGTACTCGGCGATGCTGTCGGGGTGAAAGCAGGCCAGCGCCGCATGTTGGGCAATGGTGCTGGGGCAGATGAACAGGTTTTGCGCCAGCCGCTCGATGGGCGCCACCAGCGCCGGCGGCACCACCAGCCAGCCCAGGCGCCAGCCGGTCATGTTGAAGTACTTGCTGAAGCTGTTGACGCTGATGATGTCCTCGCCCAGGGCCAGGGCCGTCTGGCCGTACTCGCTGTCGTAGGACAGGCCCAGGTAAATCTCATCGACCAGGCTCACGCCGCCGCGGGCGCGCACGAAATCGTGGATGGCGCGCAGCTGCGCAAACGGCATCGAGGTGCCGGTGGGGTTGGAGGGCGAGGCCAGCAGCACGCCGCGGGTCTGCGGCCCCCAGTGCGCCGCGACCTGTTCGGCCGTGAGCTGAAAGCGGCTGGACGCATCGACGGGGATGCACACCGGCTGCGCGCCGGCGACCTGCACGAACTGCTGGTTGCAGGGGTAGCAGGGGTCGGGCAGCAGCACCTGGTCGCCCTCTTGCAGCAGCGCCAGGCAGGCCAGGTGCAGCGCGGCCGAGGCGCCGGCGGTGATGACGATGCGCTCGGGCGCGACCTGCACGCCAAAGCGCGTGGCATACCAGCCGCTGATGGCCTGGCGCAGTGCATCCAGCCCCAGCGCGGCGGTGTATTGGCTGTGGCCGGCCTCGATGGCCGCGATGGCCGCCTGCTGCACGAGGGGCGGGGCGGTGAAATCGGGCTCGCCGATGTTCAAGTAGCGCATCGGTGGCGTGTTGCCGCGCTCCTCGATGAGGCGCTGCGCGGCCTTGGCCACTTCCATGACGTAAAACGGGCGTGTCTGGGTGGCGCGGTGGGAGAGGGTGTTCATGTGTGCTCGGCAGGCGCGAAGGACAAAGGCCAGATTCTATGGAGCTATGAAGCCACACGCCCCCGCCGGGCCTGTTGGGCAAGCCGGGCAGGGGCGTGTTTCCAAGCAAAGGCCTGCAGATGGCCTGCGCGCGAATGCGGCGCAGGCCAGCTGCAGGCTACTTGCGGGCGAGCTGGCGCTTACTTCTTCACCAGCGGGCAGCTCGAAGTGGCCAGCGGCTGGAAGGCTTTGTCGGCGGGGATGGTGCTCACCAGCTTGTAGTAATCCCATTCGCCCTTGGATTCCTCGGGCGTCTTGACCTGGAACACATACATGTCGTGGATCACGCGGCCATCGTCGCGGATCGAGGCATTGCGCATCACCGCATCCTCGATGGGCAGCTCGCGCATCTTCTCGGCCACGACCTTCCAGTCGTCGGTGCCGGCGGCGGCCACCGATTTCAGATAGTGCAGCGTGCTCGAATACACGCCCGCGTGCACCATGGTCGGCTTGTTGCCGCGGTACTGCTGCTCGAAGCGGCTGGAGAACTCGCGCGTCTTGTCGTCCAGATCCCAGTAAAAGCCCTCGGAGAATTTCAGGCCCTTGGCCGTCTCCAGCCCCATGGCGCGCACGTCCGAGAGGAACACCAGCAGCGCCGTGACCTGCTGCTTGCCGCCCGAGAGGCCGAACTCATGCACGCCCTTCATGGCGTTGACCGTGTCCTGCGAGCCATTGGCCAGCGCGATGGCATCGGCGCCCGAGGACTGCGCCTGCAGCAGGAAGGAGGAGAAATCGCTGGCATTGAGCGGGTGGCGCACCGAGCCGACCACCTCGCCGCCATTGGCCTTGAGCACCTCGGTGGCGTCTTTTTCCAGCGAGTGGCCGAAGGCGTAGTCCACCGTCACGAAAAACCACTTCTTCGCGCCGGCCTGGGTCATGGCCGCCACGGGCGCGGCCGAGATCGAATAGGTGTCGAACATCCAGTGAAAGCCATTGCGCGCGCAGTCGGCATTGGTCAGGCGCGTGGTGGCCGGGCCGGAGTACATGGCAATGCCGCCGCGCTCCTTGATGATCTGCTGCACCGCCAGCGCGCCGGCGGAGTTGGTCAAGTCCACCAGCGCATCGACTTGCTGCACATCCAGCCACTCGCGCGCGCGCGAGGCGGCGATGTCGGCCTTGTTCTGGTTGTCGGCGCTGACCACCTCGATCTTCATGCCCTTGCACTCGGCCTTGAGGCAGTCCTCCACCGCCATGCGCGCAGCCACCACCGAGCCCGGCCCGCCCATGCTGGAGTAGGGGCCGGCCATGTCGGTGAGCACGCCGATCTTGACCAGGCCATCGGTCAGCTTGGGCTCGGCAGCCTGGGCCCCGCCAGCGGCCAGGGCCAGCATGCTGGCGCAGGCAATGCCGCGCAGAGCCAGGCCACGGCTGGGGCGGCAAGTGTTCTGTGTCATGGAAAAAGTCTCCTTTCGGTTGCAATGAATGAGGGGCGCGCGTCCAAAAGGCCGATCAAGCCCGATCAAGGCGCAAGGCGCGCGCGCAGGCAGCGCCACCGCTGCGGGCTGCGCAGCATAGCGGCGAGCCCATGCGGATGCAATGCGGGAAAGCGCTTGTGGTGACAGTGGGGCCGTAAGGACCTGCTCAATGTCTCTGCGCGGCGAGCAATGGAGCAGATTGGGGCGGCCCGCGGCGTTGCAAAGCCTTGCCATGGCTGCGTTTTGCGTTTGTAGCCAACTTCAGGCAAGACGTTCGATCGGCGTGGCAGCGCAGGGCGCGGCAGGCCGGCTGGCGCGCCCTACAATCGCCGCCGCACCAGAAAGCCCCCTACAGGAGATGACCAAGACCATGCCAGCGCAGCAGCAGCCCGCAGCGGGCCTCCAGGCCGCCGGCCCGCAGCAGGCCCGGCCCGCCGCCGTGGCCCATTGCCCGGCCTTGTTGGTGGCGGCTGCGGCCTCGGGCCAGGGTAAGACCCTGGTGACGGCGGCGCTGGCGCGCCTGCACAGCCGCCAGGGGCGGCGGGTGCGGATGTTCAAGTGCGGGCCGGATTTTCTCGACCCGCACTGGCACGAGCTGGCCAGCGGCGCGCCGGTGCAGAACCTGGATTTGTGGATGACCGGCCCGCAGGACGTGGCCGCGCGCCTGCACGCGGCGGCCAGCCAGGCCGACCTGATCCTCATCGAAGGCGTGATGGGCCTGTTCGATGGCACGCCCAGCGCCGCCGATCTGGCGCAGCAATGGGGCATTGCCGTCATGCCGGTGCTGCAGGCCGGGGCCATGGCGCAGACCTGCGCGGCGCTGGTGCATGGCCTCAAGCATTACCGCAGCGGTCTGCGCTGGGCCGGGGTGCTGTGCAATGGCGTGGCCAGCGCCCACCACGCGCAATTGCTGCAGGCGGCGCTGGAGCCCGGCGGCGATTGGCTCGGGGCCTTGCCACCCTTGCAGTTGCAGCAGGTGCAGCCACAGACGCCACCGTTGCAACAGATGCCACCGCCGCAGGCCGCAGCGGGCGCCAAGCCGCTGTCGCTGCTGCCCGAGCGCCACCTGGGCCTGGTGCCCAGCGCTGAGCTGCGCGATGCGCTGGCGCGTCTGGATCTGGCCGCCGATGCGCTGGCCCAGACGCCGCTGGGCCAAATGGATGGCGCCGCCTTGCAGCGCTGGCAGGCGGTCTTTGCACCGCCTGAGCCTGTGCCTGCGCTAGGGCCAGAGCCGCGCGCAGCCGCTCCCGCATCCGGCGCTGACGCCACAGGCGCGGCCAGTGGCCCGCGGGGCCATGCCCTGCCGCCCGAACACGCGCTGGCCCTGGCCGCCGCCCCGGCGCTGCTGCAGCGCCAGCCGCTGCGCGGGCAGACCGTGGCCATCGCCCGTGATGCGGCGTTTGCATTCATCTACGCGGCCAATCTGGAGCTGCTGCAGGCGCTGGGCGCGCGGCTGGCGTGGTTCTCGCCGCTGGCCGGCGATGGCCTGCCGGCCTGCGATGCGCTGTGGCTGCCCGGCGGCTACCCCGAGCTGCACGCTGCGCGCCTGCACGCCAATGCCGGGCTGCGCCAGGCCCTGCACGAGCACTGGGCGCAGGGCAAGCCCATCTGGGCCGAATGTGGCGGCATGGTGGCGCTGTGCACCGAGTTGCAGCAGGCCGATGGGCAGCGGCAGCCGCTGTGGGGCCTGCTGCCGGCCCAGGCTGTGATGCAGCAGCGCCTGGCCGCTCTGGGGCCGCAGCAGTGGCTGCCGCCCGATGCCCCAGCGGGCCAGCCGCCTTTGCGCGGCCACACCTTCCACTACAGCCGACTGCAGACCGAGCTGCCGGCCTGGGGCCGCACGCAGCGACCGGCGCACCGCCGCGCCACGGCCGCAGCGCGCGCCGATGCGGGCGAGGCCGTCTATCGCCTGGGCAGCCTCACGGCCAGTTACTTTCATGCCTGGTTTCCCTCCAGCCCGCAGGCCGTGCTGCGCCTGCTCGGGCCAGGGGCCGCAGATGCAGCAGATGCAGCAGGCGCGGCGCAGGCGGCAGCGCCTGCAGCAGCGCCTGCAGGGACTGGCCATGGCGCATGAGCCCCTGCCGCAGCAGGCCGTTGGCCCGGCCCATGTGCTGCTGCTGGGCGGCCAGAAAAGCGGCAAGAGCGGCCATGCCGAGCAACTGGCCGCCGCCTGGCTGGCCGAGCAGCCCGGGCGCGAGGTGCTGGTGATTGCCACGGCCCAGGCGCTGGACGAGGAAATGCGCGCGCGCATCGCGCGCCACCGCCAGCAGCGCCGCCAGCGCCTGCCGGCGGCGCAGACGCTGGAAGAGCCGCTGCAACTGGCCGCCAGCATTGCCGCGCACAGCGCGCCGCAGCGCCTGCTGCTGGTGGACTGCCTGACGCTGTGGCTGACCAACTGGTTGATGCCCGCCGAGCCCGCCGCGCCCGCCCCGGCACAGGGTGCGACACAGGGCGGATTGCTGGATGCATCACCCGACGAGGCCGCACTGCTGCGCCAGCGCCGCGCCGCACTGGCCACGGCCAAGGCTGCGCTGCTGCAGTCCCTGGCCCAGGCGCGCGGGCCGGTGGTGCTGGTGAGCAATGAAATGGGCTGGGGCGTGATGCCGCTGGGGCGGGCCGTGCGCGCCTATGCCGATGAGCTGGGCCTGCTCAACCAGGCCCTGGCGCAGCATTGCCGCCACGTGCTGCTGGTGGCGGCCGGCCAGGCCATCGATATCAAGGCCCTGGCCCAGCCCTTGCCGCGGCTTTGAACCCTCAAGACAAGGAGCAATGCAATGGACATCCAGATCGAGCAACCCCCGGTGGACCGGGTGCGGCAAAAGCCCCAGGGCGAGCGCCGCGGGCTGGTGCTGATCAACACCGGCAACGGCAAGGGCAAGAGCACCGCAGCCTTCGGGCTGGCGCTGCGCGCGCATGGGCGCGGCAAGGCGGTGCAGATCTACCAGTTCGTCAAAGTGCCTTCGGCGCGCTTTGGCGAGCACCGCAGCTTCGAGCAGCTGGGCGTGCCCGTCGAAGGGCTGGGCGATGGCTTCAGCTGGAAGAGCCGCGACCTGGATCACTCGGCCGAGCTGGCGCGCGAGGGCTGGGCCAAGGCGCGCCAGGCCATCCTCGGCGGCGAATATTTCATGGTCGTGCTCGATGAAATCACCTACCCGCTGATCTACGGCTGGCTGCCGCTGCAGGAGGTGCTGCAAACCCTGCGCGAGCGCCCGCCGCAGGTGCACGTGGTGCTCACCGGCCGGCGCTGCCCGCAGGCCTTGATCGATCTGGCCGACACCGTCACGGAAATGCAGCTGGTCAAGCACGCCTACCAGGTCGGCGTGCCGGCGCAGCGCGGCATCGAAGACTGAGCTTGCACACGCCAGGGCAGACGATGGACGCATGGCATTGGCCCCCGGGCGCCTGGCCGCTGGTGCTGGCGCTGGGCATGAGCGCGGCGCTGCTCGTGGACCGCTGGCTGGGCGAGCCGCCCGTGCGCTGGCACCCGGTGGTTTGGATGGGGCGCAGCCTGCAGCGGCTGCAGCCCTGGCTGTTTGGCGGCCGCGCGCAGGGCGCGGCCCAGGCGCGCCAGCGGCTGCGGCGCGGCGCGCTGGCCTGGCTGGCGCTGGCGCTGCTGTGGACGGCGCTGGCCTGGGCGCTGCAAGCTGCATTGCTGCAGGCGGCCTGGCAGGCCCAGGGCCGCATGCCGCCGCTGCTGGCCAGCCTGGCGCTGACGCTGCTGCTGGGCGCGCTGCTCAAGCCGCTGCTGGCCTGGCGCATGCTGAGCCAGGAGGTGCAGGCCGTGGAGCAGGCGCTGGGCCAATCGCTGCCCGCCGGGCGGGCGCAGCTGGCGCGGCTGGTCAGCCGCGAGACGGCCCAGCTCGACGCGGCCCAGGTGCGCGAGAGCGCCATCGAAACCCTGGCGGAGAACCTCAGCGACTCGGTGGTTGCGCCGCTGTTCTGGTTCGCCCTGCTGGGCCTGCCCGGCGCGGCGCTGTACCGCTTTGCCAATACCGCCGATGCCATGTGGGGCTACCCGGGCCAGCGCGGCGGGCGCGATTGGCAGTGGGCTGGCAAATGGGCTGCGCGCGCCGATGACGCGCTGTCCTGGCTGCCCGCGCGCCTGACGGCGCTGCTGCTGATGCTGGCCAACCCGGCCCAGGGCGGCTGGCGCAGGCAGACCTGGCGGCAACTGGGCGCGCAGGCGCGCAAGACCCCATCGCCCAACGGCGGCTGGCCCATGGCCGCCGCGGCCTTGCTGCTGGGCTGCCGGCTGGGCAAGCCCGGGGCCTATGTGCTGCACCCGCAAGCGCCCGCGCCCCAGCCGGCGCAGGTGGCGCTGGCCCAGGCCCTGGCCGGGCGCGCGCTGGGCCTGTGGCTGCTGGCTGCCTGGCTGCTGGCCGCGTTGTGTGGACTGTGGGCGCTGGCGGCCGGCGCCAGCGTCAAAGGAGCGTTGTGATGCCGCCGACCGGGCAAACCCCGGATCTGGGCCTGGGCCGCCAGCATGGCGGGGCCGATGCGCAGGGCCTGGCGCCGCTGGACTTTTCCACCAACAGCAACGCCTGCGGCCCTTGCCCGCAGGCCTTGCAGGCGGTGCAGCAGGCCGATGCGCGCCACTACCCGGACCCGCACTACACCGAGCTGCGCGCCGCGCTGGCCGCCTGGCATGGCGTGCCGGTGCAGCGGCTGCTGCTGGGCGCCAGCACCAGCGAGCTGATCCACCGCATCCACGTCTGGGCGCGGCTGAATGGCTGCTGCACGGTGGCCGTGCCCCGCCCGGCCTATGGCGACTATGCCCAGCAGGCCCAGGCCCTGGGGCTGCAAGTGCGGCATGTGTCGCACCGGCCCGTGCAGGATGGCCCAGGGCCGCAGCAGGCCGCCGGCGAGGCCGATCTGCAATGGCTGTGCATGCCCTCCAGCCCGCTGGGCGCAGCCGATGCGCGGCTGGCCCACTGGATGGCCCAGGCCGGCTCGCTGCAGGCGGCGCGGCGCTTTCTGGATGCGGCCTATGCCCCCCTGATGCTGCTGCCCGATGATGAGCTGGGTGACGGCGCGCCCGGTGCGCCCGGTGCGCCCGGTTCCGATTGGCCCGATTGGTTGACCGGCGCGCGGCTGCGCCAGAAGGCCTGCTGGCAGCTGTTCTCGCCCAACAAGGCGCTGGGCCTGACGGGCGTGCGCGCGGCCTATGCGATTGCGCCGCAACTGGCCCATGCGGCGGCGCGCCAATCCTTGCAGGCCATGCTGGCGCAGCTCGATGCGCTGGCGCCCTCCTGGCCGCTGGGCGCGCACGGCGTGGCCTTGCTGCAGGCCTGGATGCAGGCGCCGGTGCAGCAATGGCTGGCCGCCAGCCGCGCACAGCTGCGCGACTGGAAGCGCGCGCAGCTGGCGCTGTGCCGCGCCCTGGGCTGGCAGGTGCTGCCCGGCAGCCTGGCCAATTACTTCGTGGTGCGGCCCGGCCCGCCGCAGGCGCTGGGCGCGTGGCAGCAGGCGCTGCGGGCGCAAGGCATCAAGGTGCGCGACACCGGCTCCATGGGGCTGCCCGGGCATTGGCGCCTGAGCGTGCAGCCGCCGGCCAGCCAGCAGGCCCTGGCGCGCGCCTGGCAGGCCCTGGGCGCGGGCGGGGGCTGATACGCCCGATGCGCCCGATGCGGCCGCGGCCTGCAACAATGCGCGCTGGCTGCGCCCCGGCTGCTTTCTTGCTTGTCCATTCAATCCCATGTCTGCTTCCGAACTTCCCAATCTGCCTGTGCCGCAACCGGGCCAGCGCAGCGCGCTGTGCGTGATGGTGCTGGGCACCAGCAGCGGTGCCGGCAAGAGCTGGCTGGCCACGGCGCTGTGCGCCTGGTACCGCCGCCAGGGCTTTCGCGTTGCGCCATTCAAGGCGCAGAACATGAGCAACAACGCCCGCGTGGTGGCCAGGCCGGACGGCGGCTACGGCGAAATCGGCAGCGCACAGTACTTTCAGGCGCTGGCCGCTGGCGTGGTGCCGCAGGTGGACATGAACCCGGTGCTGCTCAAGCCCGAGGCCGACACGCACAGCCAGTTGGTGCTGCTGGGGCAGGTCGAGCCCGAGCTGACGGCCTTGCCCTGGCGTGAGCGCGGCCCGCGCGTCTGGCCGGTGATCGCGCAGGCGCTGGACGGGCTGCGCGCCGCCTACGAGGTGGTGGTGATCGAAGGCGCGGGCTCGCCGGCGGAAATCAACCTGGCGCGCAGCGATGTGGTGAACATGCGCGTGGCGCGCCATTGCCAGGCGCACTGCCTGCTGGTGGCGGACATCGACCGCGGCGGCGCATTCGCGCACTTGTACGGCACCTGGGCCTTGCTGGAGGAGGCCGACCGGGCGTTGATCCAGGGCTTTGTGCTCAACAAGTTCCGCGGCGATGCCCGCCTGCTGGCGCCTGCGCCGCAGCAATTGCAGCAGCGCACTGGCGTGCCGGTGGTGGCCACCATCCCGATGTGGCCGCGCCACGGCCTGCCCGAGGAAGACGGGCTGTTCGACGCCCGCGTCAGCAGCACGCCGGGCAGCGCGGGCGCAGGCTTGCGCACCGTGGCCATCGTGGCCTATCCGCGCAGCAGCAACCTCGATGAATTCCAGCCGCTCAAGCAGGCCGCCGGCGTGCGCCTGGTCTGGGCGCGCAGCGCGGCAGAGCTGACCGGGGCGGACTGGATCGTGCTGCCGGGCTCCAAGGCCACGGCGGCCGATTTGCTCTGGCTGCGCCAGCATGGGCTGGATGCGGCCATCGCCGCCCATGCCCAGGCAGGCAAGCCGGTGCTGGGCATTTGCGGCGGCCTGCAGATGCTGGGCGAGAGCCTGATCGACCCGCAGCACGCGCAGGGCAACCAGCCCGGCCTGGGCCTGCTGCCGCTGGTGACGCAGTTCGAGCCGCACAAACAGGTGCGCCACGGGCGCTATCGCCTGGGCGCGCTGCAAGGCCCCTGGCAGGCGCTGGCCGGGCTGGAGCTGACGGCCTATGAAATCCACCAGGGCCAGACCCAGGCCTACGCGGCCATGCTGGCTGGCGGCCACGGCCTGCAAACGGTGCTGCCTGGCCTGGCCTGGGCCAATGGCCCGGGCAATGTGCTGGGTTGTTATCTGCACGGCCTGTTCGAGAATCGCACGGTGCTGCAGGCCCTGCTGGGCGCCGATGCGCTGGATGTGCACACCGTCTTCGCGCGCATGGCCGGTGCCGTGCCGCAGTGGTTTGCCGCGCCCGCACCTGCTGCGGCGCTTGCGACTGCGCCCGCGGCAGGGCAGGGCGCGGCCCATCCCGGGGCACAATAAGCGGCTTTGCCATCGCTTCTCGTCCCGCCGCCTTGCGCGGGGCTGCTGATCCATGAACGAGTCCGCTTCTTCCGCTGCTTCCGCCCCCCACAACTGCGCCGCCCCGGCCGTGACCGACCGGGCGCAGATCCTGCAAGCCCTGGCCGCGGCCGGGCGTTTTGACGTGCTGGTCATCGGCGGTGGCGCCACCGGCCTGGGCGTGGCGCTGGATGCGGCCGCGCGCGGGCTGTCGGTGGCGCTGCTGGAGGCGCACGACTTCGCCAAGGGCACCTCCTCGCGCGCCACCAAGCTGGTGCACGGCGGCGTGCGCTACCTGGCGCAGGGCAATATTGCGCTGGTGCGCGAGGCCTTGCAGGAGCGCGCCATCTTGCTGCGCAATGCGCCGCACCTGGCGCGGCCGCTGCCTTTCGTTATGCCCTCGTACCGCCTGTGGGAGACGCCGTTCTACGGCGCCGGCCTGCGCGTGTACGACATGCTGGCCGCTGGCCAGGGCCTGGGGGCGACGCAGTTCCTGTCGCGTGCGCAGGTGCAGGCGCTGCTGGGCAATGTCAACCCGCAGCAGCTGCGCGGCGGCGTGCAGTATTGGGACGGCCAGTTCGACGACGCGCGCCTGGCGCTGGCGTTGGCGCGCACGGCGGCGCTGCATGGCGCGCTGCTGCTCAATTACTGCCGCGTCACCGGCTTGCTCAAGGACAGCGCCGGGCGCGTGTGCGGCGCGCAGGCGCAGGACGAGGAAACGGGCGCGCCGCTGCGCCTCGAAGCCGGCTGCGTGATCAATGCCACGGGCGTGTGGGTCGATGCCGTGCGCAACCTCGATGAAGCCCAGAACGGACAGGCTGCCCAGCCCATGGTCAGCCCCAGCCAGGGCACGCACGTGGTGGTCGATCGCCGCTTCTGGCCCGGCGAGCACGCCCTGCTGGTGCCCAAGACGCGCGATGGCCGCGTGCTGTTTGCCGTGCCCTGGCTGGGCAAGGTCATCCTGGGCACGACCGACTCGGCCCGGCCCGACACCCCGCTGGAGCCGCGCCCCTTGCAGCAGGAGGTGGGCTTCATCCTGGACGAAGCGCGCCGCTATCTGGCCCAGGCCCCAGGCCCTGGCGATGTGCTGAGCATGTGGGCCGGGCTGCGGCCATTGGTCAAACCCCTGGGCGAGGCCGGCGGCACCAAGAGCATCAGCCGCGAGCACACGGTGCACGTGGCCGGCAGCGGCTTGGTGACGGTCACGGGCGGCAAATGGACCACCTATCGCGCCATGGCCGAGGACGTGCTGCGCCATTGCCAGCTGGCACAGCTGTTGCCGGCCAAGCTGCCGCCCAGCGCAACGCGCCAGCTGCCGTTGGTGGGCCACCGCAGCCAGGCGCAGGCCGCGCCCGCCGCTGGGCTGGGCGAGGTGCAGGGCCTGGCCGCCTATGGCGATGAGGCCGCCTGGGTGCAGGCCCTGCCAGGCGCCGATGCCCAGCTGGCGCCGCAAAGCGGCCTGACCGAAGCCATGGTGCGCTTTGCCGCGCGGCACGAATACGCCCGCACTGTCGAAGACGTGCTGGCGCGGCGCAACCGCCTGCTGTTCCTGCACGCCAGCGCGGCGCAGCAGGCCAGCGCGCGCGTGGCGCAAATCCTCAGCGAAGAGTTGGGCCAGCCCGTCTCGGCCGCACCGTTCGAGCCGCTGTGCCAGCAGTACCAGGGGCTGGCCTGAGGCAGGCTGCCTGTTGCTTCAAGGCAACGCAAGCGGAGTTGCGAGGCTTGGAGCTGGCGTGGCAAAGCCGCATCCGGGCCCGATTGCACAAAAAGTCTTGACGTGCAAGAGGATTGCGCGCGATAATCGCCAGCTTCGCCTTTTGGCTGCTTGCTGCGGGTGCTGTGCTTGGCATGGTGCTGTTTGCTGCTGGTAGCGCCCGAGGCGGGTATCTGCCCAAACGACGTGGGCGATGCTTTTTGGGTGTGGGCTCTTGCTGCCTGCGCGTTGATGGCATCGGCTGCGGCGACGGGTCCAAGACTGACTGTGTGGCGCATAGCGCATGACGGCTTGCCGTATGCGACTGCGTTCATGAGCGCAGGTTAAGTTGGGAATTAAATCAAATGATCCAGACAGAATCTCGTTTAGAGGTTGCCGACAACACGGGCGCCAAGTCCGTGCTGTGCATCAAGGTGTTGGGTGGTTCCAAGCGCCGCTATGCCAGCGTTGGCGACATTATCAAGGTGAGCGTCAAAGAGGCTGCGCCGCGCGGTCGCGTCAAGAAGGGCGAAATCTACAACGCCGTCGTTGTGCGCACTGCCAAGGGCATTCGCCGCCAGGATGGCTCGCTGATCAAGTTCGATGGCAATGCGGCCGTGCTGCTCAATGCCAAGCTTGAGCCCATTGGCACTCGTATTTTTGGCCCGGTCACGCGTGAGCTGCGCAGCGAGCGCTTCATGAAGATCGTGTCCCTGGCTCCCGAAGTGATTTGAGGTGTGGCA
Organism: Vandammella animalimorsus; assembly: GCF_002285265.1. Taxonomy (GTDB): domain Bacteria; phylum Pseudomonadota; class Gammaproteobacteria; order Burkholderiales; family Burkholderiaceae_C; genus Lampropedia. The sequence goes on along the minus strand of NZ_NSJB01000003.1, from coordinate 97,912 downwards.
TGAACAAGATTCGCAAGGGCGATGAAGTCATCGTGTTGACCGGTCGCGACAAGGGTAAGCGCGGCGTGGTGCTCTCGCGCAAGGATGAGAACTATCTGGTCGTCGAGGGTGTGAACGTGGTCAAGAAGCACGTGCGCCCCAATCCGATGAAGGGTGAGATGGGTGGCATCGTGGACAAGACCATGCCCATCCATCAGTCCAACGTGGCGATCTACAACCCCGCGACCGGCAAGGCCGATCGCGTGGCGATCAAGGTGGATTTGTCGGCGGACAAGGGTGCGCGCCGCGTGCGCGTGTTCCGCTCCAGCGGTGAAGCGATCAAGGTGGCATAAATGGCGCGTCTGCAACAGTTCTATCGTGAAAAAGTCGTCGGCGACCTGACCAAGCAATTTGGCTACAAGTCGGTCATGGAAGTGCCGCGCATCACCAAGATCACCCTGAACATGGGTGTGGGCGAGGCAGTCGCCGACAAGAAGATCATGGAAAACGCCGTGGCCGATCTGACCAAGATCGCCGGCCAGAAGCCCGTGGTGACCAAGGCGCGCAAAGCCATTGCGGGCTTCAAGATCCGCGAAGGTCAGCCCATCGGCTGCATGGTGACGCTGCGTGGCGTGCGCATGTACGAATTCCTCGATCGCTTCGTGACCATCGCGTTGCCGCGCGTGCGCGACTTCCGTGGTATTTCGGGCAAGTCTTTCGACGGTCGCGGTAATTACAACGTGGGCGTCAAAGAGCAGATCATCTTCCCTGAGATCGAGTACGACAAGGTGGATGCGCTGCGTGGCCTGAACATCAGCATCACGACCACAGCCAAGACGGACGAGGAAGCCAAGGCGCTGTTGGCTGCGTTCCGTTTCCCGTTCAAGAATTGAGGTGCAGTGTGGCTAAAAAAGCATTGATTGAAAGAGAGCTCAAGCGCACGAAGCTGGTGGCTAAGTACGCTGCCAAGCGCGCCGAATTGAAGGCCATCGTCGACGATGCCAAGCGCAGCGACGAAGAGCGTTACCAAGCCCGCCTGGCGCTGCAGAAGCTGCCGCGCAACGCCAACCCGACACGCCAGCGCAACCGCTGCGAAATGACGGGGCGTCCGCGTGGCACCTTCCGCCAGTTCGGTCTGGCGCGTGCCAAGGTGCGTGAGCTGGCCATGTCGGGCGATATCCCCGGTGTCATCAAGGCAAGCTGGTAAGCAGACGGGAGTAATGAATCATGAGCATGAGTGATCCTATCGCCGACTTGTTGACCCGCATCCGCAATGCGCAAATGGTCTCCAAGCCTTCCGTGACGGTTCCTTCCTCCAAGCTCAAGCAGGCCATCCTGCAGGTGCTCAAGGACGAAGGCTACATCGACGGTTTCGAAGTTGTGCGCGATGGCGCCAAGGCCGACATCCGCGTCGATCTCAAGTACTACGCAGGTCGCCCGGTGATCGAGCGCATCGAGCGCGTGAGCAAGCCTGGTTTGCGTGTCTACAAGCCCAGCAAGTCCATCCCGCAGGTGATGAATGGCCTGGGTGTGGCCATCGTGACCACGCCCAAGGGTGTGATGACCGATCGCAAAGCCCGTGCTGCCGGTGTCGGCGGCGAGGTGCTGTGCTTCGTGGCCTGATGCGCAATTGGAGGAATATTGAAATGTCTCGAGTTGCAAAAACACCCGTGGTGATTCCCTCCGGCGTCGAAGTGACGATCAAGGACGGTCAGATCGCCGTCAAGGGCTCTGGCGGCCAGCTGTCCGTGGCCGACAACGCGCAGGTCAAGATCAGCCAGGACGGCGGTGTGCTGACGTTTGCCCCCGCCAACGAGTCGCGCCAGGCGGATGCTCTGGCAGGCACGCTGCGCCAGCTGGTCAACAACATGGTGGTCGGTGTCTCCAAGGGCTTCGAGCGCAAGCTCAACCTGGTGGGCGTGGGCTTCAAGGCTGCAGTCAGCGGCAACAAGCTCAACCTGGCCGTGGGTTTCTCGCATCCGGTCGAATTCGATCTGCCCGAAGGTGTGACGGCGGCAACGCCCACGCCCACCGAGATCGTGCTCAAGAGCGCGAACAAGCAGGTGCTGGGCCAGTTCGCGGCCGTCGTGCGTGAAGTGCGCCCCCCCGAGCCCTACAAGGGCAAGGGCATCCGCTATTCGGATGAGGTGGTCACGATCAAGGAAACCAAGAAGAAATAAGGGGCTGCAAGATGTTGAACAAGAAAGAACAGCGTTTGCGCCGTGCCCGTCAAACCCGCGTACGCATTGCCAAGCAAGGCGTTGCACGCCTGACGGTGCATCGTACCAACCAGCATATCTATGCCACCGTGATCTCCGAGGATGGCGCCAAGGTTCTGGCCACGGCATCTTCGCTCGAAGGAGAGTTGCGCGGCTCCGTCAAGGGCGGTAGCGCCGAAGGCGCCACCGCCGTGGGCAAGCGCATTGCAGAGAAGGCCAAGGCCGCCGGTGTTGAGAAGGTGGCGTTCGATCGCGCTGGCTTTGCATATCACGGCCGCGTGAAGGCGCTGGCGGAAGCCGCGCGCGAAGCGGGCTTGCAGTTCTGATTGAGGCGAATGGCAATGGCAACCAAAAACCAAGCAAAAACGCAAGACGACAGCCGTGATGACGGCATGAAGGAGAAGATGATCTCCGTCAACCGCACCACCAAGGTGGTCAAGGGCGGTCGTATCCTGGGCTTTGCTGCGCTGTCCGTCGTGGGTGACGGCGATGGCCGCATCGGCATGGGCAAGGGCAAGTCCAAGGAAGTGCCCTCGGCTGTGCAGAAGTCCATGGAAGAAGCGCGCCGCAGCATGATCAAGGTCTCGCTGAAGAATGGCACGCTGCACCATGGCGTGCATGGTCAGCACGGTGCTGCGCGCGTCATGCTCGCGCCGGCCCCGAAGGGCACTGGCATCATCGCTGGCGGTCCGATGCGCGCCGTGTTCGAAGTGGTCGGCATCACCGACATCGTGGCCAAGAGCCACGGTTCGAGCAATCCCTACAACATGGTTCGCGCCACCCTGGATGCGCTCAAGCGCTCGACGACGCCGGCAGAAATCGCCGCCAAGCGTGGCCTGTCGGTCGAAGACCTGCTGGCCTGAGAGAGGTGCACACGATGTCTACAAACCAAACCATCAAGGTTCAACTGGTTCGCAGTCCGATTGGTACGAATCAATCGCACCGCGCCACGGTGCGCGGCCTGGGCCTGCGCAGGCTCAACAGCGTCAGTGAACTCAAGGACACGCCCGAAGTGCGTGGAATGATTAACAAGATCAGCTATCTGGTCCGAGTCCTCTAAGGGGTGGATGATGCAACTCAATACCATCAAGCCCGCAGCGGGAGCCAAGCATGCCAAGCGCCGTGTCGGTCGCGGCATTGGCTCCGGCCTGGGCAAGACAGCAGGCCGCGGTCACAAGGGGCAGAAGTCCCGCGCCGGCGGCTATCACAAGGTCGGTTTTGAAGGCGGTCAGATGCCACTGCAGCGCCGCCTGCCCAAGCGCGGCTTCAAGTCCACGACGCTGAAGTTCAATGCCGAGGTCACACTTGCCGAACTGGAGCGCCTGGGCGCTGCCGAGGTCGACATCCTGGTGCTCAAGCAGGCAGGTCTGGTGCGTTCCATCGCCAAGGTGGTCAAAGTGGTCAAGTCCGGGGAGCTGACCCGAGCTGTCAAGCTGACCGGCATTGGCGCCACGGCAGGGGCAAAGGCTGCGATCGAGGCTGCCGGCGGCTCGCTGGCCTGAATTGGCACATCTTGCGCGACAAGCGTACAGTGACAGAGCCGGCCAGCGGCCGGCTCTGTCTGTGGGGTGTGGCTCTGGCGTTTCCACAAGAAAGTCAGGCTGAGGCCACAAGGCACGGCTTGCACTGCATTGACCTACCATGAATGGGGCTTGATCTTGGCAACGAATTCCGCTCAATTGGCAAAACCCGGCAAATTTGCCGACCTGCGCCGCAGGTTGGTGTTTTTGCTGCTGGCGCTGGTGGTCTACCGCATCGGCACGCATGTGCCGGTGCCTGGGATCAATCCTGCGCGGCTTGAGGAAATGTTCTCGGGCTCGCAGGGCATCCTCGACCTCTTCAACATGTTCTCCGGTGGTGCATTGGAGCGTTTCTCGGTGCTGGCGCTGGGGATCATGCCCTACATCTCCGCATCGATCATCATTCAGTTGATGACCTATGTGGTGCCCGCACTGGTGTCTCTGAAGAAGGATGGGGAAGCGGGGCGGCGCAAGATCACGCAGTACACGCGCTATTTCACGCTGGTGCTGGCGCTGTTCCAGTCCATGGGCATTGCCGTGATGCTGGAGAGCCAGCCTGGCCTGGTGTTCAATCCAGGTCTGAGCTTCAAGGTCACGACGATGGTCTCGCTGACGGCGGGGACGCTGTTCATGATGTGGCTGGGCGAGCAGATCACTGAGCGAGGCGTCGGCAACGGGATCTCGATCCTGATCTTTGCTGGCATTGCCGCTGGCTTGCCCAGCGCCATTTCGGGCACGCTGGAGTTGGTGCGCACAGGTGCGATGCACATCGTCACGCTGCTGTTCATCATGGCCCTGGTGGTGCTGGTGACCTATTTCGTGGTTTTTGTTGAACGGGCGCAGCGCAAGATCCTGGTGAACTATGCGCGCCGTCAGGTCGGCAACAAGATGTATGCCAGCCCGGCGTCGCACCTGCCGCTCAAGCTGAACATGGCAGGGGTGATCCCGCCGATCTTCGCCTCCTCGATCATTTTGCTGCCGGCCACCCTGGTGAGCTGGCTCAGCAGTGGCGAGTCGTCGAACTGGTTCATGCGCGGCCTGCGCGATGCGGCGGCCAAGCTCACGCCGGGTCAGCCCATCTATGTACTGCTGCTGGCATCGGCGATCATCTTCTTCTGTTTCTTCTACACGGCGCTGGTGTTCAACAGCCGTGAAACGGCAGACAACCTGAAGAAGAGTGGCGCTTTCGTGCCCGGGATTCGTCCAGGCGAGCAGACAGCGAAATATATTGATAAAATCCTCGCCCGCTTGACGCTGGCAGGTGCGATCTATATCACTGCCGTCTGCCTCTTCCCCGAGTTCCTGACACTGAAGTACAACGTGCCGTTCTACTTCGGCGGTACCTCGTTGCTGATTCTGGTCGTCGTGACCATGGATTTCATGGCGCAGGTGCAGAACTATGTGGTGTCGCAGCAGTACGAGTCGCTGCTGAAGAAGGGCAATTTCAAGCTCACGGCCCGTTGAGGAACTGTTGTCTTGAATGCCTGCATGCTCGGATTGATTTTTGAGAATCTTGGCTTTTTGGATTTTGGGAGTTCGCAATGAAAGTTTCCGCTTCTGTGAAGAAGATGTGTAGAAATTGCAAGATCATTCGCCGCAATGGTGTGGTGCGCGTGATCTGCACAGACCTGCGCCACAAGCAGCGTCAGGGTTGAGGAATTAGAGGACGGTTATGGCACGTATTGCTGGTATCAACGTACCGCCGCACAAGCACACAGAAATCGGCTTGACGGCAATCTATGGCATCGGTCGCTCGCGCGCACGCAAGATCTGCGAAGCCGCAGGCATCGAGTATTCCAAGAAGGTCAAGGACCTGACGGATGCCGACCTGGAGAAGATTCGCGACCAGATCGCCCAGTTCACGATCGAGGGTGACCTGCGCCGTGAAACCACGATGAACATCAAGCGCCTGATGGATATCGGCTGCTATCGTGGCTTCCGTCATCGCCGTGGCCTGCCCATGCGTGGCCAGCGTACCCGTACCAATGCACGCACCCGCAAGGGTCCGCGCAAGGGCGTCAAGTAATTACCTCGACCATCCATTCCTGGCCTCAGTTGCTGCCGCATGAGCAGGCGTGGTGCAGTATGCAGCTGCGCTGCTCAATGGGGGTGGTATGCCCATCATCGGTTTCTCTGGGATGGGCAATGGAATGGGTCGCGATTTATCCAGTTGGCATTGAAGGAACACAATGGCTAAAGGCTCTTCCGCGTCGCAGCGTGTGCGCAAGAAAGTCCGCAAGAACATTGCGGATGGTGTTGCCCACATTCATGCATCGTTCAACAACACCATCATCACCATCACCGATCGCCAGGGCAACGCTCTGTCGTGGGCTTCCTCCGGTGGCCAGGGCTTCAAGGGCTCGCGCAAGTCGACCCCGTTCGCTGCCCAGGTTGCTTCCGAGGTGGCTGGCCGCGCCGCCATCGAACACGGCATCAAAAACCTGGATGTGGAAATCAAGGGGCCAGGCCCCGGTCGTGAATCTTCGGTGCGCGCCTTGGGCGCCCTGGGCATTCGCATCACATCGATCTCCGATGTGACCCCGATTCCGCACAACGGCTGCCGTCCGCAAAAGCGCCGTCGCATCTAATCTCTTCGTCAAGACCACCGCCACCGTTGCCGCGATGAGGCGCGTGTGGCTCCTGCATGGCTGTGGGCCATGCAGCAGCTGAATCAAAGGAAATCAAGTGGCACGTTATATTGGGCCCAAGGCCAAACTGTCCCGCCGTGAAGGCACGGATCTGTTCCTCAAGAGCGCTCGTCGCTCCATCGCCGACAAGGCCAAGTTCGATACCAAGCCCGGTCAGCATGGCCGCACTTCCGGTGCGCGCACTTCCGACTACGGTCTGCAGTTGCGTGAAAAGCAGAAGGTTCGCCGCATGTACGGCGTGCTGGAAAAGCAATTCCGCCGCTACTTCGCCGAGGCCGACCGCCGCCGTGGCAACACCGGCTCCAACCTGCTGTCGCTGCTGGAGTCGCGCCTGGACAACGTCGTTTACCGCATGGGCTTTGGCTCGACCCGTGCCGAGGCGCGCCAGCTGGTTTCGCACAAGGCGATCCTGGTCAATGGTCAGCCGGTGAACATTCCCTCCTACCAAGTCAAGGCCGGTGACGTGGTGGCTGTGCGTGAGAAGTCGCGCAACCAGGCCCGTGTGCAGGAAGCGCTGCAACTGGCACAGCAACTGGGCTTCCCGGGCTGGGTGGAAGTGGCTGTCGACAAGGCAGAGGGCACTTTCAAGAAAGCCCCCGATCGTGATGAGTTCGGTGCAGACATCAACGAATCGCTGATCGTCGAACTGTATTCGCGTTGATCCGGCCTGATTCATTCCATTTCTCGATGCAAGCATTGCTGCTGGAGCACCCGCCGGCCTTGGCCTGCCAATGTCTACAGCAACACTTCGTGTGCAGCCTTCATCGGGAAATGGAATCACTCATTTGAACCGCGACTCCGTTCGCGGTTTATTCGCTTCACCAGCCTTACCGGTGTAACGAGCCGGGGGTATTGACAGGAAGTAAATATGCAGACCAATTTGCTAAAGCCCAAGACCATCAGCGTGGAACAAATCGGCCACAACCGAGCCAAGGTCGAGCTCGAGCCGTTCGAGCGTGGCTATGGCCACACCTTGGGCAACGCGCTGCGCCGGGTCCTGCTGTCGTCGATGATTGGCTATGCACCCACCGAGGTCACGATCGCGGGCGTGCTGCACGAGTTCTCCAGCATCGATGGCATCCAAGAGGACGTGGTCGGCATCTTGCTGAACCTCAAGGGCGTGGTCTTCAAGCTGCACAACCGCGATGAAGTGACGCTGAGCCTGCGCAAGGACGGCGAAGGCGTGGTCACGGCGGCGGACATCCAGACGCCGCACGATGTGGAGATCGTGAACCCCGAGCACGTCATTGCCCACATGTCGCAAGGCGCCAAGCTGGACATGCAGATCAAGGTCGAGAAAGGCCGCGGCTATGTGCCCGGTACGGTGCGTCGCTTTGGCGATGAGTCGAACAAGTCGATCGGTCGCATCGTGCTGGACGCCTCGTTCTCGCCGGTGCTGCGCGTCAACTACACAGTGGAAAACGCCCGTGTGGAGCAGCGCACCGACCTGGACAAGCTGGTCATGGAAATCGAGACCAATGGCGCGATCACGGCCGAAGATGCGGTGCGCACCTCGGCCAAGATCCTCGTGGAGCAACTGGCCGTGTTTGCACAGCTTGACGATGGCGATCTGGCCGCCTTCGATGCGCCTGCTGCCTCGCGCAGCGCCGCGACCTTCGACCCGATCCTGCTGCGTCCGGTGGACGAGCTGGAGCTGACGGTGCGTTCGGCCAACTGCCTCAAGGCCGAGAACATCTACTACATCGGCGATCTGATCCAGCGCACCGACAACGAGCTGCTCAAGACCCCGAATCTGGGGCGCAAATCGCTCAACGAGATCAAGGAAGTGCTGGCCTCGCGTGGCCTGACCCTGGGCATGAAGCTGGAGAACTGGCCGCCCGCTGGTCTGGAGTGATGTCCTTGGGCGCAGCGACGGATGCTTGGGTGAAGGGGCTTACCCCTTTTCCTGGGCTTGCCGCCCAGCCAGGCTTCACAGCCTTGGGCTTGCCAGACAGACTCTCTTGACCTACCCCCTGTTTTTGTTGCACCTGCGGGTACCTGATCCGGCCCGCAGCCATTTTGATAAGGAAACACTATGCGACACCGCAACGGACTTCGTAAACTGAACCGCACCAGCGCACACCGCCAGGCCATGCTGCGCAACATGAGCAATTCGCTCATTCACCACGAGCTGATCAAGACCACCTTGCCCAAGGCCAAGGAATTGCGCCGCGTGGTCGAGCCCCTGATCACCCTGGCCAAGAACGACTCGGTGGCCAACCGCCGCCTGGCATTCAGTCGCCTGCGCGATCGCGAGGCCGTCACCAAGCTGTTCACCGAGCTGGGCCCTCGCTACAAGGCCCGTCCCGGTGGCTACACGCGCATCCTGAAAATGGGCTTCCGCGTGGGCGACAACGCCCCCATGGCGCTGATGGAGCTGGTCGACCGCCCCGAAGAGCAGGAAGAAATTTCTGCAGAAAAGCAAGCGGCAGAATAAAACGGTGCTATACTAGCGGCTTACCGCGCGATGGAGCAGCCTGGTAGCTCGTTGGGCTCATAACCCAAAGGTCGGAGGTTCAAATCCTCCTCGCGCAACCAAATGCCAACAGGCCACACGAAAGTGTGGCCTGTTTTTTTGCGCCGATAGGGTTGGCTGGATGGGCGCGCGGCGTGCCCGGGGCCTGGGCGCGGCAAGGGCCGGCGATTCATTGGCCAGATTGCACGGCAAACAGCACCCAGCCATCGTCCTGGGCGCCATCTGCGGTTTGGCTGGCATTGGCTTGCCTGGCCCGCTCCTGCAGGCTGGGATTGGCCTGCAGTTGCCCTGCATCGCGCCAGTTGGCCAGTACGGCGTCGATGGGCAGCAGGCGGAAATCGAAGCGCTGCGGATCCAGGCGCAGCTCGACCCGATCCATGTTCGGTGCCGCGGCGCTCCAGCCGGCAGCGGCGCTGGGCTGGGGTTGCAGCACGATGTGCAGGTGCTGATAGCGGTTGTATTGCTCGCGCAGCTGTTGCTGCGGATCCAGCCGCTGCCACAGGGCCAAGGGCGGCTCATAGAAGGTGGTGTTGAGCACGGCCACGCCGCTGGCGGCCAATGCGTTGGCCCAGGCAGGTTCGCTGACCACGGCCAGTCGAGGGCCCGTGCTGCTTGCCTGACCAGACGACGGCGCAGCCGCAGGCCAATCGCTCAGGGCCTGCTGCAAGGCGGGCGCTGGGCGCAAATGGCTGGGCGCCAGGCCCAGTGGGTTGAAGGGCAAGGCCGTGGCCAACCCCCACAGGCAAAGCAGGGTCACGGCCTGCATGATCTGGCCGCGCACCAGCCAGGCGGCGATGAGGCCGGCCAGGGCGCAGATCAGCCACCAGCTGCCGGGCAGCAGCCAGTCCTGGCTGGGCAGGGGCTGCATGCCCAGCAGTTGGTGCGTGTGCCAGGCAAAGCCCAGGCCGGCCAGCAGCGCCAGCCAGCGCGGCGCCTGCTGCCAGGCCTGGCCGGTGGTGGGCTGATTGGCCGGTGCCAGCAGCCAGGCCAGCACCAGGGCCTGGGCCAGGCCCAGCGCGATGTCGGTGCGAAATGCCGGCGCCAGGCTCCACAGCGAGGCCTTGCTCAGCCAGCCGGGCAGGCCGATGAACATATAGGCCAGCAGCCAGGCGATGAACAGCCACAGCGCCAGGGCCATGGCATCCACACGCCGCAGCGCCCAGCAGCGCAGCGCCGTGGCCAGCGCCAGCGGCGGCAGTACGTAGATGTAGCCGCCCGAGTCGCTGGGGATGGACCACAGCGACGAGGTGTGCAGCGTCACCAGATTGGTCATGCCCTTGAGCAGATGCCAGGGGTCGACATAGCCGCCCAGGTCGGTGGAGCGCGCGCCGGGGTAGATGGTCTGGCGCAAGGCTTCGATGGCCGGGCCGCCTTCGTTCAGCCAGGCCAGCAGCAAGGCGGCGGCCGTCAGCGCGGCCAGAGCGGCGGTCAGGCCCAGGGCCCGCCACTGCGGCGCTTGCAGCATGGGCAATTGCTGGCGTTGTTGCCAGGCCCAAGCTAGGCCCAGCAGTGCCATCAGATAGCCCAGCGGCACCTGCCAGGCCGGGTAAAGCAGCAGCACCAGCGCCGCACCGGCCCAGCCCAGGGCGACGGCGGCCAGCCCGGCCTGTATGGGGCCGCGGCTGCGCAGCAGCTGTTGGGCCGCCAGGGTAACGGCCGCAGCCAGGCCAATGGCATAGGCAGGCCAGCCCGACCAGCTCACCGCATAGCCCGAGGCGCTGACGCTGGTGGCCAGCAGCGCAGCCTGCCGCCAGGGCAGGGCAAACGTGCGGCGCAGCAGCCACCACAGCGTGGCAAAGCACAGAAAGAATGGCAGCCACCAGGCCCAGGCCAGGGCCTGACGCAGCGGCAGCACAAAGAAGCCCCAAGTGGCCGGGCGCGCCAGGGTCGCCCAGTGGGCGATGGGCACGCCCGTCATGCCCACCACATGCATGTTCTGCCCCGGCCAGCCGTGCAGGGGGTTGATGCCCGGCCAGCGCGGCGTGGCGTGCGCCTGGCTGATGGCCAGTGGCGTGACCACCAGCCACTCGTCCGAGCGCACGGCCTGCGCCTGGCCGTAGAGCAGCTGGGCATCGTGCGCCACCAGCGGCGCGGCGCGGTTGGCCTGCTCCAGCAACAGCGGCAGTGAGGAGCCCGTCCAGCCAGCGCCGACCAACAGCGCCAGCGATGCCAGCAGGGCCAGGCCGAAGCGGCGCGCGCCCGCTGCATCGGCGGCCAGCGCGGCGCTGGCTTGGGCGGGTGTCGTTGGCGAGGGGGGTAGGCCGGCGGCGCGGCGCGGGCGCTCCAGGCCCAGGCACCAGGCCAGCAAGGGCAGCGCCAGGGCCAGGCCCAGCATCCAGCGCGCAGCGGCCGGGGCCTGCGTCGCAGGGGGGATGTCGATCTGTTCGCTGCCGTGCAGCGGCACCACATCAATGCGACTGCCATCGGTGGCCAGCACCTGCATGCGCAGGCGCGCCGGGCCGGCGGCGATGTGCGCCGGAATGCGCACCGGCAGGGAAAAACCACTGCTTTGCCATAGAGCGCGTCCGGTGTGCTGGGCCACGCCGGGCCGGTCGAGGGCGTAGCCCAGGCGGCCGGTGTAGATGGCGGTGTCGCCAACCCAGACGGTGGCCTGGGTGATGAAGGCGTTGCCGTGGTAGAGCCCGGCCCAGCCAGAGAGCGTCAGGCGCCGCTGGGCATCGAGCTGCACGCTTTCCAGAAAAGCCTGGCCGGCCTGCTGTTGCTGCGTCTCGGCCGGGATGGCCTGGCTGGGGGCCGTGGCGGCGATGGCTTCAGGGGCCGTGACCGCGCGGGCCTGGCCCAGCCCGGCCAGCAGGGCCAGCGCCAGCAGCAGGGCCATGAGCCAGCGCACGGGCAGCAACGGCCTGGCAGGCCGGCGGCTGTGGTGGCAGCCTGCGGCGGCGGGCATGGTCGGGCTGGCGCTGCGCATGGCTGTTCAGTACTTAGCCTGCGGGTTGCGGCTTTTGCAGCACGAAGGCGTCCTGGTGGCTCCAGAAGCAGGCCTCCTGGTGGCACAGCAGCTGGCTGCCCGGCAGATGCTGGGCGATCTGTTGGCGTACGAACTGGCTGGAGGTGAAGGTCGTGCCGTATTCCTGGGCGTCGATGGCGTTCGATTCGCTGGAGGCAAAGAAGCGAAAGCCGCTCTCGTCGAGCTGGACGTTTTGCTTGCGCAGCGCCTCGGCGCCGTGGGTCGTGAAGATCAGCAGCCCGCCGGGCTGCACGGCAGCATACAAATGCGCCAACCAGGGGCTCCAGCGTGAGGCGGGCAGATGGCTGAACAGCGAGAGCACGAACACCACGTCCCACTGGCGCGGCCAGGCCAGGGCCTGCGGGTCGTTGCTGGAGACGAAACCGGCCACGCCAAAGGTCTGGCGGGCGAAGGCCACGGCATCGGGCACCACGTCCGAGACCGTCACGCGCGGCGCGCCCAGGGCCTTGACCAGATGCCGCGTAAAGCGCCCGTGGCCGCTGGCGAACTCCAGAAAGTGCTGCGTGCCCAGCAGCGGCTTGCCTGCAGCCTCCATCAGCAGCATCAGCTCGGCCAGCGTGCGCCAGCCATCGGCAAAGTAGTCGCGCAGCGGGTTGATGGAGGTGGGGTGGCCGGCGAAGAAATGGAAGATGTCGTCGGCCGGCGAGATCGTGCAGTCCAGCCCGGTCCAGGCGCCAAAGGCGCCGTCGAGCCGGTGCTGCTCGATCAGATTGTGGGCCGCAAGCCGCGTGTCGGCGTGGCCGCGGGCGGCGCCCAGGGCCTGGGCAGCAGCGGGCAGATCGCCGCGCTGCAGCGCGGCCTGGCCTTGCGCCAGCAGCTGCTGCGCGGCGCCGGGGTCAGTGATGGGCATCATGGCAATGAAGTGGTGGGCAAAGGGAAAACCGCAGGCGCTGCGCTTTAGGACCAGTGGTGCGGCAGCTTGACCAGCCCGGGCATCAACGTGGGCGTGACGAAGCGAAAGTGCTTGAAGCGCAGCCACTCGTCGTAGACGACCAGGCCGCTGGCATCGAACAAGAAGGCGCTGATGACGTACTGGCCGCTGTGCAGGGGCAGATCGGGAAAGGTCAGCACCGATTGCCAGCTGCCATCGGCGAGCTGGCGCGGCGCGGCGCCTTCCTCGTGCGTGGCCAGCGAGGTGATGCCCACGCCCTTGGATTGCTCCAGCATGAAGCCGATGTTGGGGCGCTCATCGCCCTGGCCGCGCGCCGTGATGGTGACCACCAGATCGCGGCTTTGCAGCAGCGGGATTTCCTCGCCCGGATCGGTGTGGGCCATCACCACCGACAGCAGATGGGCCACGTTGGCTTCGGGCGCTGCGCTGGGTGCGGCGGCCTGCGCGTCGGTGGCATTGGTTTCGGCGGGCGTGGCTTGGGCATTGGCAGGCGCTGCCGCGGGGGCGGGCTGTGCCTGGGCATCGGCCGTGTCAGGCTGCGCGGGCCCGGCCGGCGCGGCTTGCTCGGCCTGCTCGGCCTGTTGGCGCAGGCGGGTGTGCATCTCGTAGGCGCCCAGCACGGGCTCGGTCGGGCCGAACTCCTTGATGCGCCCGCCATCGAGCCACATGGCCTGGTCGCACAGCGTGCGGATGTGGTAGGGGCTGTGCGAGCAAAACAGGATGGTGCAGCCTTGCTCCTTGAAGGCCATGATGCGCTCGACGCATTTTTTCTGGAACACCTGATCGCCCACGGCCAGCGCCTCGTCGACGATCAGCACGTCCGGCGGCACGGCCGTCATCAGCGCAAAGGCCAGGCGCACCACCATGCCCGAGGAATAGGTCTTGACCGGGCGCTGCAGCGCGTCGCCCAGCCCGGCAAAGGCGATGATCTCGGGCTCCAGCGCGCGCATCTGCTCGTGGCCGATGCCAATCATGCTGCCGCCGAAATACAAGTTGTCGCGCCCGGTGAAATCCGGGTGGAAGCCCGCGCCCAGCTCCAGAATGGCGGTGATGCGGCCCAGGCGCTCGATCTGCCCGGCCGAGGGCTGCAGCGTGCCGGCCAGCAGCTTGAGCAGCGAGCTCTTGCCCGCGCCGTTGTCGCCGATGATGCCGATGCACTGGCCGCGGCGCAGCTCGAACGAGACATCGCGCAGCGCCCAGTGGCTGCGGTGGTAGGCGCGCCCGGTGAGCAGGGCCTTGAGGCGCTGGCGCGGCGAGTCGTAGAGCTTGTACTCCTTGCCGATGCCGCTGGCGCGCAGCACGACGGGGCCGCTGCCGGGTTGGGCCTGGGGAGTGCTGCTGCCGCTCATAGCCAGTCCACCAATTGATCGCGGCTGCGGCGCAACACGGTATCGAGCAGCCAGGCCGCCAGCAGCAACCCTGCGGCCACGGCGGCCCAGATGCTCACGGGCGGCCAATGCCCGCCCAGCAGAATGTGCTGGTAGCCCAGCACGAAAGGCGTCATCGGATTGAGCCAGAGCAGCCAGCGCCAGCGCTCGGGGAACATCGTCAGCGGAAACAGGATGGGCGCAGCAAACACGCCGATCGAGAACGCAAAGGCCACGATTTGCGCCACATCGCGCAGCGCCGCCATCAGCATGGCCAGCAAAAAGCCCAGCATCCAGGCCAGCAGCACCTGCAGCCCCACCAGCACGGGCAGTGCCAGCAGCGCGCTGCTGCCCCCGTGCTGCGGCCAGTAGGCCAGCGCCAGCAGCAGGAACAGGGGGATGTAGACCAGGGCGCTGGTGAGCACTGAGCGGGTCGGGAACAGCACCGGCGGCAGCGGATTCTTCTGCAGCAATCCGCCCACGTCCACCAGGCTGTGCATGGCGCGCTGGGTCATCTCGGCAAAGGCCATCCAGCCGACCATGCCCACGATCAGAAACGTGCCCACGCGCTCGGCCGGCGCGTGCTCGCCCAGGCGCATGGCAAACACCAGATCGAAGACGATGAAATAGCAGGCGATCGTCAAGACCGGCTGCACCCAGGCCCAGACGATGCCGCCGGCCGAGCCGGCAAAGCGCGCGGCCAGCTCGCGCCGCGTGAGCACGCGCAGCAGCGAGCGCATGCGCCAGAGCACGGCCAGATCCGAAAGCAGCGATTTCATGAGCACACAACAAGCGCCCGGGCAGGCCGCAGCAGATGCCGCCTGCATGCCGGCCAGGGCGCGGAAAAAGCGCGAAAGTGTAGAGCAAGCGCCGAATAATTCAAGCGAAGGCCTGCACGAATCCAGCGGCAAAGTGGGCGCTGCGGTTCGGGATGGGCTGCAAGGCGCGAGCCGCAGCAATGGCCCCCGCCATTGCGAGGACGAGCAACGCCGCAGACCGCCCGAATCCGCAGATGCACACGGCGCTGCGATTTGTGCAGGCCTTCCCACAGTTTGCCAAGCCGGCGGCCCTGGAGTTGGAGCTTGCCAGCGAATATGCCGGTGCGCAGCTGCATGCGCTGGCCAGGGATGCACACGGCTGCCCAATCGCGCGCCATGTCTTGCGCGCCAATTCAAGCCAATTGTGTGGTGATTAATGCATTCTGCATTGCGCTTTGACGATGTTTGACATTAACCCGCTGTACCCGCTTGCAGTGGTGGGCTATAAAGCGTAACGAATCGCAGCATGGTGGTATTTCCTGTCAGTGACTCGTACAAGATGCGAGCCTCAACACAATGGCTTTATGCCCGTCCTTCGTCGTGATCCAAAAGCTTATCCCACAGCCTGAGCAGCATGCATTACATCTTTGGAAACCGTAGGCGCATTGCAATTGCCGTCATTCTTGGCGTAGGCATTGTCATCGCCTTGCTGGGCGCAGTCGACCGCGCCAAAAAAGCCTTGTCAGACCAGCAAAGGCCGGTCGCAGTCAGCCAAAGCCAGGTCATGAAGGAAATACGGGATTTGCAAAAAATCCTGAAAGAAAGTACGCCATTCGGTGAGGAAAATTACTCCGTGTCCATCAAGCTGTCCCAGAAAGGGGCGAACTACCGTGGCGACCTGGGTGGGGTCACCGTGGAAGTGCCTAAGAGATGGGCTTTTTTATTGTCCTACGACGATGCCAAGAACCCCAAAACGCAGGAGCACATCATCAATGGATTTATATTGAGAACCAATTTTGAATATCTGATCAGTGGGCAGGGCGATAGGATGAAGATTGGGGAATTCGAGGATGGGACAACAATTTATGTATTTTCTGGGAGTAATTATCCAGATCGTCACCGCAAGATGAAGCGTCTTTCTTCTCCTTGTTTTACAGGGTTGGCTGAGAATAAATTTTATTACAAGAAAAATCAAAGTCGGGTATTTGATTTGGAGTGGTGTTTTCCGGAGCAGGATCTTAGTGATGATTTTTCATATATGGATAATAAAAATTATTATTATAAGATGGATGTGGGTGAGGAAATTTCCGATGTTGTAGAGTGCTTTAATAGCAATACAAGGCTTTCCTATTGTCGACATCACTTGTATATGCCCTCATCAGCGACGGCTGTTGAGGTTAGGTATCATAAGATGTATTTGAAAGACTGGAGGCGAATCAAGGATAGAGTCCAAAGAATAATTTCTGATTTCTATGTTTTAAATTGATTTTGGTTTTTAACTTGGTGCTGAGGGCTGCAATCATTTCATGGTTCGGTTATTGAGGTATGCTCGAAAGATTGCGAATTCCGGAATGGCAAAAAAAATTGCTGGTGGCCTTGATGGTGTTTGGGGTAGGCGGCATGGCGTATTTTATTACCTCGTACAAGCTGCGTATGGATGCCAGATTGGAGGCTCGGCTGGCAGCGGCGAAAAACCCTTGCAAGATTCGAGTGTTTCAGCACCAGGGAAAAGATGTTGTGGAAACCATCTCCGGTTTATTGATCAGGGCGGATGAAGGTGAATTTTGGCGCTGCAAAGACAGTAAGGCTCTAAGCGCTTATCCGAGATTATTTAAGGTAAAAATTCTTCATTATGATGAAGATCAAGAAAAATTATTAAACGTTCTTGTTAATGGAATTTCCGTCAATTCTTACAAAAATCCGTCCCAGTCTTTTCGCGACAATATTAAAAAATTTAATGAGGACTGGAGATGGGTCTCAAAAATTCCCCATTCTCGATATCCTATTGATTTATATCCGAATTTTGGCGTAGATTCTTTGGCTGATTTGAAGCATTCTGATGGGGTTGCTCAGGGTTTTGTTTTTTGGGGGGTAAGAGGAACTGAGCATCCAAGGTGGAAGAGGCCTGCTATCTTCAAGTGTTGGTTTGAGATGCCAGAATCAATTTCTGTAAGCGAAAGAATAAAGTATTCAAAAGATGTAGGCTGGTTGATCAATGCAAGAATTTCGCAAGCTCCTGGCAGCGCTCAGGGGTGTGAAGGGGTGGTGTGGGATAGTCGGAGCGGTCAAACTGGAGCGACAATTAGGCTGCAAGGCAGTCAGGTTCCGTATATTCATCTCATTAGTACGCAAATCAGTGATTTTTTGTCAACTATCTTGATAGAGGAAGAGGAGTGAGTCATGAGTCAAAAATATCAGAAGTACGTTTTTTCAGATTCTGAAAGAAATACTTTGAAAATGGCGCGTGAAAGCGCCCCACCTGAGTTTGATGAACCCTCCTCGCATGGAAATTGGGTTGCTTTTTATACCAAGCTATCTGAAATCTTGGGAGCACACATTGATGCAGGTACAGTCACAGGTCCGGACTTGCAAGACTTCAAAAGTGTAAAATTGTGGACGGATGTGGCCATTAGTGCTAATGGTGGTGCTGGCTTGCACAGCACTTTTATTAGAGCTTTTACTGACTATCAAGGTTATTTGCGATTAGGGCGCCATTTTTCTGCAGAGGAAATGCAAAAAGCGTCCAATGGCGTGACGTTGAATCTTTATCTGTCGCTGAGTGGCCTGAGATCGGTTGATGGATACGACCCTTGGACGGTGCCAACGATTGTGCAGATTGCCAGAGACGATGCCAGTTCCATTGGCATCAACCTCTATGCAGACCATCTGTCAGAATCAGATGATGCCGTGGTCTTCAATACCGGCTGGTCGGGCACGCTGGGATTTAATTTGCTGGGCGGTGAAGAGCCTTTTGAAAGCTGGCGTCTGTTGGCCGAGCCCGCCCGCGATGGGCTGGAGGCGGCCAGCCGCCCAGAGAACCAGCGGCTCGATTCCTTCGATGACTTCAAGAATATTTTGTTTGCCACTGCGGCCTATGAGGCGGCATGGAAGGCCAGCTCCTTCGAGGTTGGCGCTGTGGCTGCGTACGAGCTGGCGCGCTTCATCGCTTTTGTGCAGACAAGAAGGCTTTTGCCTGGCAACGATGCCTATCTGCGATCCATTGCGGCGCAGATCGAAATCAACTTGGCCAATGACAATTGGCTTGGCTTGGTCAAGGATGTGGCAGCGTTTTCGCCAGCGATCAGCCCAGCGGTGAACCTGATGGCCGATGTGGGGCCGGCCAATTTCCTGGACATGATGCGCAGTGCGTATGAGGGCCAAGCCTTGCTGTGGCAAACCAAGCATGCGCAGTTTCAGGATGCGGCCTACGCTTTTTTCAGCCCGATAAGCGCGCAGCAGCGCGAAGGCATTGGAGCCCGCATGCTGCCCATGGAGCAGGAGCAGCTGGTGCGCATGGCCCGCAGTGATGTGGATGTGCGCAATGCCTTGCAGGCGCTGTCGGCTCTCAGTGTGGACACTGCCGCAGTGGGCCTGGATACCAGCCATTTGCAGATTTACGACGCGCAATCTGGCACCGGTCGCTTGACCGAGCGCTGGCTGCAAGACCGCGCGGCTTTTCTGATTGCGCAAACCCAGGAGTTGCAGCAGGGCAATGGCAGTGTGCTGCGGGATCCACAGCGACTGCGCTACTACGACATGGGCAGCGAGCAAGAAGTGTTGCAAGGCTTTGGCAGCCACCGCCGCCAGATTGTGTTTGGCGCAGCCGGGGGCTCCAACCTGCAGGGCCAGGGGTTTGATGACCGCCTCTACGGCGGCGATGAGGCAGACCGGCTGGAGGGCAAGGGCGGCAGCGACCATCTTGAAGGCGGCCAAGGCCACGACACCTACGTGCTCAGCAGCGATGACTCGGGCGTGGACACGATAGTGGACGTCGATGGCGATGGGCACCTGGAAGTGGATGGCAGCGCAATTTCGGGTGTTTACAAGCGCTATCACAGCCAGAGCACGAGCTATTACAGCGCCGATGGCCGCACCCGTATCGACGTGCTGCCAAACGGTGTGCACACCAAATCGCAAGGGCCAGAGGGGCAGGCAGGCGCAGCCGGGCGACACACGCTGGGGGTGTACCGGCTCGACGGCACGCAGTGGCGGCAACTGGCCCATGTGCTCGATTGGAAGGGCCAGGGCCTGGGCCTGCAGCTGAGCGACGAGCTGGGCGAGCCCGAGCGCCATGTGGTGACGCTGGGCGGAGACCGTTACTACGACACATTTGAGGCGGCAGACCGGCCAGTGCAGATCAGCACTGGCGACAAGCGGGACTATGTCAACGGCAGCGCCTTTTCAGACCACATCAGCCTGGGCGAGAGCCACGACATTGCCCTGGCCGGCTTGGGCAATGACTTCATCGATGGCGGTGCAGGCGGGGATTTCATTCTGGCCGGCCCTGACGTGCGCGAACCAGGGGCAAGCGCCAATGACCACGATGTGCTCGTTGGCGGCGCCGGGCGCGACAAGCTCAAAGGGGGCGCTGGCGACGACGTGCTGTATGCCATGGCGATGGAAGACGACATCGACAGTGAAGGTGCCGCCACAGGCGACTGGCTGCTCGGCGGCTCTGGCGATGACATGCTCCACGGCAGCCGTGCGGGTGATGTGCTCAATGGCGGCGCGGGCAATGATCGCATCCGCGGCGGCAGCGACAGCGACTTCTACATCCTGCAAGCTGGCGACGGGCAAGGCCGCCTCATCGAAGTGCTGGGCGACAGCGCCGCGCACGACATCATCGAACTGCGGGGACTGGCCTCCAGCGACAGCTGGCAACTGCGCCGTGTGAGCCAAGACCTGCACCTGCACTACGGCGTGGGCGGCCAGGACCTGCTCATCGTGCAAGACCAATTCGCCGCCGGCGCCATGGCCATCGAAGAAATCCGCTTCAGCGACGGTGTCTCGCTGAGCGCATAGCAAATCGCCCAGCAGGCCATCGACAGCGCGGCGCCAGACAGCGGCAGCACACAGGGCGGCGATACCGGCACCGATACCGGCATCAACCCCGGCAGCGGCACAGTTGACGGCACAGGCAGCAAACACGGCAGCGCCGACCAAGGCCTGACCGCGCAGCCCAGCGCAGCAGCGCGTGCCGACATCGCCGCACTGCTGGCCGCCGCCCAGGCCCTGCCCAAGCCCGCCAGCGCCGCCAACGCCGCATGGACGCTCGAAGACCTGCAGCCCCAGGCTTGGCAGCCCCAGCACGGCCTGGCCCAAATCCCATGGCATGCCCAGGCCTGGGAAGGAGCAGACGGCGCACCGGGCAGCACGCCAAGCAGCGCACTGGACAGCGCACTGAGCAGCAGCGCCGCCCAGGCGCAGCAGCTCATCGCTGCCATGGCCGCCATGGCCCCGGCCGATGCCCTGGCCAGTGCCAGCTTCATGACCGCAGCGGGCTACCAGCCGGGTAGCTACCAGGACCTGACCAAGCCCTTGTTGGCTGCGGCGGCTTGAGGGATGTGTCTGCACGAGTCGCAGCGCACACTGATCTGGATTCGAGCCGACCTTCCCAAGCGCGAAAACGGCGCTGGCGCAAATCCCGCGCAGGCGCAAGCGGGCGGCGCAATTGTCATCGGATTTTGTCTGTCAAGCCCTTGAGGCTATTGATATTTGCCGGCCCTTGGGTGCAGAATACGCCGTTTTTTCACACACTGATCGTTCTTTTTTGCATTTCGCTATGTCTGCCATTCAGGTCCGCGCCGCCACGCTTCGTGATGCCAAAGCCATCGCCCAGATCCACACTGCCGCCATGCAAGCCGCCTACAAAGGCTTGGTGCCGGACGAGCACCTGAAGTCCATCAGCCTGGAAAAGCGCATCGCCTACTGGCGCGAAGCCATCGAGTATTGCGAGCCCCAGGTCAAGGTCGCCATCGAGAACGACAAGATCGTCGGCTTCGTCGGCTTCGATCGCTCGCGCGATGAGAAGACCCGCCCCACCACCGGCGAAATCTGGGCCATCTACATCTCCCCCAACCACTGGAACAAGGGCGTGGGCGCTGCGCTGTGGGATGCCGCGCGCGAGGGCCTGCACGAAGAAGGTTGCACCAACGTCACCGCCTGGGTGCCGGTGCAGAACGAGCGCGCGCTGAAATTCCACGAGACCGCCGGTTTCGAGCGCGAGGCCAGCAGCGCCAAGATCGCCATGATCGGCGGCACCAAGTTCGAGGAAATCCGCGTCAAGCGCTCGCTGACCACCGGGCGCTGAGCGCCACCGGCCGCGCGCCGCAGGCGCGCGCCATGCACATGCACAGGCTGCGCTTTGGGGCGCAGCCTTTCTTTTTGGGCACAATGCCCGCGCCGCTTGACAAGCCCGGCCGCGCCCCCATTTGATGGGCGTGACGTGATGCCCGGGCAGCCGCTTTGCAAGGCAATGTGCCGCCAGCGGCGGGAAGACCTGGCGATCACGAGGGGGCATGACAGCAGGCGCTCGCCGCTTGCACCACAGCACAGCAACGCATGGAATACAAGGACTACTACCAAATCCTCGGTGTGGACAAAAGCGCCAGCGCCGATGACATCAAGAAGGCCTACCGCAAGCTGGCGCGCCAATACCACCCGGATGTGAGCAAGGCGCCCGATGCGGCGCAGCGCATGGCCGAGGTCAACGAGGCCCATGCCGTGCTCTCCGACCCCGAAAAGCGCGCTGCCTACGACACCGTCGGGGCCCAGGCCTGGGCGGCAGGCGCGCGCTCGGGCGACGATGTGCGCCCGCCGCCGGGCTGGAATGCTGGGTTTGACTTTTCCGGCCAGGAGGGCGCACAAGGCTTTGATGGCTTCGATGGCTTTGGCGGTTTCGGGGGCTTTGGCAACTTCGATGCCGCAGGTGAGCAGGGCGCGCGCAGCGCCTTCTTCGAGGAACTGTTCGGCCGCGCCGCGCGTGCCCGCCAGGGCCAGGCCCGAGGCGCGGCGGCCGGGCCGCTGCGCGGCCAGGATCAGCACGCGCACATCGAGCTTGAGCTGCCCGACGCCTACCAGGGCGCCATGCGCACCCTGACGCTGCGCGGCATGCGCCTGGATGCCCAGGGCCAGCCCGTGCCCGAGGAACGCACTCTGGAAGTCAAGATCCCCAAGGGCGTCAAGCCCGGCCAGCTCATTCGCCTGGCCGGCCAGGGCAGCCCGGGCCTGAACGGCGGCGCGGCCGGCGACCTGTTTCTGGAAGTGCAGCTGCGCAGCGACGCGCGCTGGCAGGTGCAGGGCCGCGACGTGACGCAAAAGCTGCGCGTTGCGCCCTGGGAAGCCGTGCTCGGCGCCAACGTGCAGGTGCGCACGCCCGATGGCGCGACGGTGGAGGTGGGCGTGCCTGCGGGCTCCAGCAGCGGCCGCAGGCTGCGCCTGAAAGGGCGCGGCATCCCGGCGGCCAACGCCGCTGGCACTGCGGGCGATCTTTATCTGGAGCTGGACCTGGCCGTGCCCGGCGCCGTGACCGAGGCGCAGCAGGCCGCCTGGGCCGCATTGCGCGAGGCCTACCCTGGCTTTGACCTGCGCCGCGCCTGAGACAAGAACAAGGAGCCCGCCATGACGAGAACGACCACTGCCGTGACGTTGATTTCCGAAGACCTGATCGAGCTGCTCGACGATGCGGCGCTGTCGCTGGAGCAGTTCGCCAGCGGCTGCCGCATGGCCCCCGACTGGGTGCTGGCGCGCGTGCAGGCCGGTGTGCTGCAGGCCGAGGCGGTCGCTGGCGAAGGCCAATGGCGCTTTGCCAGCGCCACGCTGGTGCGCGCGCGGCGCATCGCCCACCTGGAGCATGCCTTCGACGCCGACCCACAGCTGGCCGCACTGACCACCGACCTGATGGAAGAAGTGGCCGCATTGCGCCAGCAGTTGCAGGCCCTGGGCGCCCAGGCGGGGCTGGGGCAGCAGGACTGCTGAAGCGCACTGCAAGGAAGATGCCGCCATGCTGGATGAGCGCGCCAAGGTCCTGCTGACCACCCTGATCGAACGCTACATCGAGGACGGCCAGCCCGTGGGCTCGCGCACGCTGGCCAAGTCCTCCGGGCTGGAGCTCTCGGCGGCGACGATCCGCAACGTCATGGCCGACCTGGAAGAGCTCGGGCTGATCGCCAGCCCCCACACCTCGGCCGGGCGCGTGCCCACGCCCAAGGGCTACCGCCTGTTCGTCGACAGCATGATGACCGTGCAGCGCGAGCGCTGGCACGAGCAGCTGCACGATGGCTGCGCCCCTGCGGCGCTCAGCCCCGACCAGCCCCAGCGCGTCATCACCAGCGCCGCGCAGCTGCTGTCGAACCTGTCGCAATTCGTCGGCGTGGTCGTGGCGCCGCAGAAAAGCGCCGTGTTGCACCACATCGAATTCCTGCGCCTGTCGGCGCAGCGCGTGCTGGTCATCCTGGTCTCGCCCGACGGCAATGTGCAGAACAAGCTCGTACACACTCGGGACGACATTGCGCAAGAGCACCTGCTGGAGGCCAGCAACTACCTCAATGCCCACTACAGCGGCCTGAGCGTCGACCAGGTGCGCGAGCGCCTGCGCAGCGAAATCAACCGCCTGCGCGGCGAAATCGCGGCGCTGATGGAGGCGGCCATCGGCGACCCGGCCAGCGGCGCCCAGCCAGCCGGGCAGGACGTGGTCATCTCCGGCGAGCGCAACCTGCTGGCCGTGAGCGATTTCTCCAAGGACATGGACAGCATCCGCCGCGCCTTCGACCTGTTCGAGCAGAAAACCCAGATCCTGCAACTGCTGGACGTGACCGGCCAGGCCCAGGGCGTGAAGATCTACATCGGCGGCGAAAGCCAGGCCGTGCCCGTCTCCGAGCTGTCCATCGTCAGCGCCCCCTACGAAGTGGACGGCCAGATCGTCGGCACACTGGGCGTCATCGGCCCCACGCGCATGCCTTACGAGCGCATGGTGCACATCGTCGACATCACCGCCCGCTTGCTGACTAACGCACTCAGCCGCCCCAAATAGCCGCCTGCGCCTGCAACGGCCGTCCTGTGGCGGCTGTTGCGGCACTGCGTTCGCAGTTACAATCGCGCGCTTTGTTCAGCCGGGTGCGGGCCAGTCGGCTGGGCGCTATGTGCGCATGGGCGCGCGCATAGCCGCAGATCGGGCCGTTAGCTCAGTTGGTTAGAGCAGGGGACTCATAATCCCTTGGTCGCAGGTTCAAGTCCTGCACGGCCTACCAAGGTTGCGCTGCAAATCCGGCGCTTGCGATCGGTTTTGTCTGGCGCTGTTTCCCGCTGTTTCCTGCAGAGAGCGAAGGGGTGCATTGCCTCGGCGCGTTCTCACTGCAGAGCCAATCTGGCATTCCCTGAAAGACGCTTGTTCATGCTAAAAAAAATCTCAAGCCTGTGTGCCATTTTCTTTTTCGCACTTGCCGCGCATGCGCAGCAAGTGCTTTTTCTTTCTACCCATGAGCCTGGTGGAGGCGGGGCCTATTACCTCAACGGCGTGCGCGATAGTCTGCAAAACGCTGGCGCCACTGTGGACGACCAGCGAGGCCTGTTGAGCCAGACCACGGCCATCGATGGCAGCCTGTTTGCCGGCAAGGATCTGGTCGTGCTGATGACGATTTACCAGCCCATGGATGCCGTACATCTGCCTGTGCTCAAGCAGGCCATGCTGAACAACCCGAATCTGACCTTCGCCATCTTCTCCGATGGCTGTTGTGAATGGGACCGCAATCTCAAGCAGCTGGTTGGCATTGTGAACGAGGCCACTGGCTGGAGCATGGACCTCAGTGCCCAGCCTTACCGCTTCCCTGGCGGCAATGCTTCGCTGCCATTGAATGGCAAATCTCCGTACCGCAGCGCATTCACAGCCGTGGATCCCATGCGCGGCCATGACTATCGTCTGATCACCAAAGTGCCTGCAGAGAATGCGCTGTACTTGCACCACGGCACCACCACCGCCCCGGATCCAGGCACAGAGACCAATGCCTATGGGCTGTTCATTCCCAAGGCCCAAAACAACAAGGGCCAAGGCGCATGCGTTTTTCTGACTGGCGATTCCAGCAACTGGGCGCCAGATCAGTTGCTGGCAAACCAGCGCACCAATCTGGGCAAGACCATGGTGGATCTCAGCCGCAGTGAATACTGCAAGCAGCCACAGGTCATCACCTTCCCGCCCCAGCCTGCGCAGACCTTCAGTCCCAATGGCACGTTCACGCTGAGTGGCGTCAAGGGCGGTGACTCGAAAAATCCTGTCACCTACAGCAGCAGCACCCCCACTGTGTGCACGGTCGATGCCGCAGGCAAGGTCACGATGTTGGCCGCTGGCGATTGCACGATCGCGGCGGACCAAGCTGGCAACGACAACTACAGCGCAGCAGCGCAGGTCAGCCAAACCATTGCCATTGGCAAGCAGGTGCAGGCCATCACCTTCCCGGCCCAGCAGAAGCAGACCTTCAGCCCCAATGGCACGTTCACGCTGAGTGGCGTCAAGGGCGGTGACTCGAAAAACCCTGTCACCTACAGCAGCACCACACCCACTGTGTGCACGGTCGATGCCAACAGTGGTGAAGTCACGATGCTGGCCGCTGGCGATTGCACGATCGCGGCGAACCAAGCTGGCAACGACAACTACAGCGCGGCAGCGCCGGTCAGCCAAACCATTGTCATTGGCAAGCAGCCGCAGACGATCACGTCCCCGGCCCAGCCTGCGCAAACCTTTGTGCTTGGCGGCAAGTTCATGTTGAGCGGCATCATGGGCGGGGCCTCGGGTGAGCCCCTGAGCTACAGCAGCGTCACGCCCGATGTGTGCACGGTCGATGCCAACAGCGGTGAAGTCACGATGCTGGCCGCTGGCGAATGCGTGCTTGAGATCAAGCAGGCGGGCAATGCCAGCTATGACGCTGCCACAACGGCCAGGTTGACCATCATGCTGTCCTCGGCTGCTGCACTCTCGCCCACGCCGGTGCCTGTGATGGGCCCATGGGGCCTGATGCTGCTGGCCCTGGTGGCAGCCGTCATGGGCGCTCTGCGCTTGCGCCGCGACTGATCGCGCTTTGGCCGGCGGAAGGAGATGACAGGCCCTGTCTTTCAGAGGCTTGCCCGGCAAGCATGTTGATGGCCTTCGGGCCTGTCATTTGAAATGGATCGCGTTTTTGCGTGAGTCATTTTCCCCGTCATGCCTGCCCCGCTTTTGCGGGGCAGTTTTTTTTGGGGGGCATGGCAGGGTCAATCCCTGGCGCAGAGCTTGCTCAACCCCCCTCCCGCATGGGCTGCCCGTGCATGGCCTCGGGTCGATTGAGCGTGCTGCAAAGCCTTGCCGGGCAAGCGCCAGGCTTGACGGGAGGCGGTGGCATTGGCCCCTGGCAGCCCGATGTCCCCGCCCAGACCGCACAATGCTCTGCCTGCACTGGGCTTTGGAGGCAAGTCGTGATGCGGGGGCGAATCACGGCCTGGGGTGTGGGCGCGCCGCCTTGCTGGCTTGTGCCTGTGCCAGGGTATGGGGCGCGCGGGCGCGTTCCGTTCAGATGAAGAAATGGCTGCCGGCCTTCCAGGCTGCCCAGGCCAGCAGTGCGAAGTACACCACCGAGCCCAGCGTGACCAGGTAGCCGCCCAGCACCAGCAGGCCGTCGCGCTGGGCTACGCCCAGCGACAGCAACAAGATGGCGATGCCCGGCAGGGTGTTGGAGAACGGCACCAGGCTCAGCGGCAGCATCAGCAGCACGGCGGCAAACATGATGGCCAGGCCGTTGAGGTTGCGCATGGGCCCGCCGGTGAGGCGGTGCATGCGCAGCGGCTTGAGGATGGCATCCAGCCTGCGCAGCACGCCCAGGCCGCGTTGCAGCACCGGGCGCAGCCGCTCGGCGCTGAGCTGGCGGTCGGCGATGAAGGGCGGCAGCCAGGGCAGCCGGCCCAGGCTGATGGACAGCGCAATGAGCAAGATGGCGCAGCCGAACACGGTGGACACGCCCGGGATGGAGACCGGGAAAAGGAAGGGCAGCGTCATGAGCGCGCAAAGCATCAGCAGGCCCTTGTCGCCCATCAAGGCCATGAGCTCGCGCACCGAGAACGAGGGCTTGTCCAGCCGCGCCAGCAGTTGCACCAGCACTTCGCTGGCCGAGAGCTGGCCGACCGGGCCGGGGCTGGTGGTGTGGTCCTGGGCGGCGGGCTGGGGCGACTCTGGCGCTGGGGGCAGGGCGTTGTTCATGGCGTTCTGATGCTGCGGCTGGCGTGTGTGCCTTGAATAGACTCTTACAGCGCGGCGCGCACGGCGTCGCCCATTTCGGCGGTGCCGACTTTTTTCGTGCCTTCGCTGTAGATGTCGGCCGTGCGCAGGCCGCTGGCCAGCACTTTCTTGACGGCGGCCTCGATGCGCTCGGCCGCTTCGGGCTGGTTCAGCGAGTAGCGCAGCATCATCGCGGCGCTGAGGATGGTGGCCAGCGGGTTGGCAATGCCCTTGCCGGCGATGTCGGGCGCGCTGCCGTGGCTGGGCTCGTACAGGCCCTGGTTTTTCTCGTTCAGGCTGGCGCTGGGCAGCATGCCGATGGAGCCGGTGAGCATGGCGGCCTCGTCGCTCAGGATGTCGCCAAACATGTTGCCGGTGACGAGCACGTCGATGTTCTTGGGCGCCTTGACCAGTTGCATGGCGGCGTTGTCCACGTACATGTGCTCAAGCTGCACGTCCGGGTATTGCTGGTGCACTTCGCTCATCACGTCGCGCCAGAACTGGAAGGTCTCCAGCACGTTGGCCTTGTCCACCGAGAGCACTTTCTTGCCGCGCTTGCGTGCGGCCTGGAAGGCCACGTGGGCGATGCGCTCAATCTCCGGGCGCGAGTAGCGCATGGTGTCGAAGGCTTCTTGGCTGCCGGGGAAGTGCCCGTCGCTGGCGGTGCGGCGCCCGCGCGGCTGGCCGAAGTAGATGTCGCCGGTGAGCTCGCGGATGATGAGGATGTCCAGCCCGGCCACCAGCTCGGGCTTGAGGCTGGAGGCGTGGGTGAGCTGCTCGTAGCAGATGGCGGGGCGGAAGTTGGCGAACAGGCCCAGCTCCTTGCGCAGGCCCAGGATGGCTTGCTCGGGGCGCAGGTGGCGCTCCAGCGTGTCGTACTGGAAGTCGCCCACGGCGCCGAACAGGATGGCGTCGGCTTGCTTGGCCAGCTTCAGCGTGGCCTCGGGCAGCGGGTGGCCGTGCGCGGCGTAGGCCGCGCCGCCGACCAGGGCTTGCTCCATTTCGAGCGGCAGGCCCAGGGCCTGGAGCACCTTGACGGCTTCGGCGACGATTTCGGTGCCGATGCCGTCACCGGGGAGGATGGCGATTTTCATGTGCTGTGCTTTCGTTGGTGTTGGGAAATGGCGTGGATGAATTTTTTGCGCCACTGCATCCAACCACGCTGGATGTAGGTGGCAAAAAAGCCATAGGGGTGGCGGCGCACGTCCTGGCCTTGCAGGGCCTGGGCAATCATGTCCAGGTGCCCGCTGTTCCAGGCCCACAGGGTGCGGCCGCCCACGCTGATTTGGTGAAACAGCGGGGGCAACTGGCCGTAGGCCACGCCTTGCGCGCGATACAGGCAGGCGGTGCAGCGCAGGTCAAACGGTTGGTCCCACAAGGCATTGCCGTCAGTGGCGATGCGCGCATCGGGCATGGCATCGAGCAGGGCCGCCGGCGGCGCGGCCAGCGCGCGCCGGCCGCAGCGCGGGCAGCGCACATCCAGCCGCGCAGGGCGCTGGCGATGGTCGTAGCGGACGTGGCTGGCGCCGCCACTCAGCCATGACCGTGTGCGCTGCCGCTTGGGCCGGGCGGTGGGCGAAGCGGTGGGCAGAGATGCGGGCCGGGATGGCGCAGCGGGTGAGGCAGGCACGAAAATGGCTGGAGAGATGGGGGAGCAGGCAGCGGCGGCTGGGCCTGTGGATGTCATGCGCGGGGCATTGTATCGGTTGCCCCGGCCGATCCGTGCCTGGCCGCAGATGCGCAAGGCGGCAGGGCAAGGCCTTGACCTACAATCGGCGCCCACCATGACCCATGCCGCCGTTTCCTTTCAGTCCGTCAGCAAGATCTACCCCACGCCGCGCGGCCCGTTCCAGGCCTTGCATGAGGTCAGCCTGGAGATCCGCGAAGGCGAATTTCTCGGCCTGTTGGGGCCCAACGGCGCGGGCAAGACCTCGCTGATTGCCATTCTGGCCGGGCTGGCCAAGGCCACCTCGGGCACGGTGACGGTGCAGGGTTTTGACGTGCAGCAAGACTACGCCCAGGCGCGCCGCCGGCTGGGCATCGTGCCGCAGGAGCTGGCCTTCGACCCGTTCTTCTCAGTGCGCGAGACGCTGCGTTTTCAGTCCGGCTATTTCGGCGTGCGCCGCAATGAGGCCTGGATCGACGAGCTGTTGCACCACCTGGGGCTGAGCGACAAGGCCGATGCCAACATGCGCCAGCTCTCGGGCGGCATGAAGCGCCGCGTGCTGGTGGCGCAGGCGCTGGTGCACAAGCCGCCGATCATCGTGCTGGACGAGCCCACCGCCGGTGTCGATGTGGAGCTGCGCCAGACGCTGTGGCACTTCATCGACCGCCTCAACCGCGAAGGCCATACGGTGCTGCTGACCACCCATTACCTGGAGGAGGCCGAGGCCCTGTGCCATCGCATTGCCATGCTCAAGCGCGGCCGCATCATCGCTCTGGAAGACACCACCGCCTTGCTGGCGGCCGCCACGCAAAGCGTGTTGCAGTTCAAAACCGATCAGCCGCTGCCCGAGGCCTTGGCGGCACAGGCGCGCGTGACTGGCCGCGTGGTGCAGATTCCGGCGCGCGAGCCCGGTGATGTGGAGCGGCTGCTGGCGCAGCTGCGCGAAGCGGGTGTGCAGCTGCAGGACATGGAAATCCGCCGCGCCGATCTGGAAGATGTGTTCGTCTCCATCATGGGCGAGTCGCCAGACGGCAGCGGCCACTGACCCCATCCTGCCCGCGCTGGCCGCCAGGCCTGGCGCCACCCCAGCCCCTCTTGCTCTTTGCCTTTTCCATCGAACATGCCCCCGACCCCCGCCCCACCTTCCTTTGGCTGGCAGATGCTGCTGATCAAAGAAGTCCAGCGCTTTTGGCGCGTGGCCTTTCAGACCATCGCCGCGCCGGTGCTCACGGCGCTGCTGTATCTGATGATCTTCGGCCACGTGCTCGATGGCCGCGTCACCGTCTATGGCGGGCTGAACTACACCAGCTTTTTGGTGCCTGGCCTGGTGATGATGAGCGTGTTGCAAAACGCGTTTGCCAACAGCTCCTCCTCGCTGATCCAGAGCAAGATCACCGGCAATCTGGTGTTCTTGCTGCTCACGCCGCTGTCGCATCGCGCCTGGTATGTGGCCTTTGTCGGCTCCTCCATCCTGCGCGGCCTGGCCGTTGGGTTGGGGGTGATGCTGGTGACGCTGCTGTTCGCCTCCTTGAGCCTGGCCCATCCGCTGTGGGCGCTGCTGTTTGCCATCATCGGCGCTGGCCTGCTGGGCACGCTGGGCCTGATCGCCGGGCTGTGGGCCGATAAGTTCGATCAGCTCGCCGCGTTCCAGAACTTTCTCATCATGCCGATGACCTTTCTCTCCGGCGTGTTCTACTCCATCGGCTCGCTGCCGCCGCTGTGGCAGGCCATCAGCCACCTCAACCCGTTCTTCTACATGATCGACGGTTTCCGTTACGGCTTTTTGGGCCACAGCGATTTCTCGCCGCTGCTGAGCCTGGCCATCACCGGCGGCGCCTGGGCGCTGGCCAGCTGGTTGGCGCTGCACCTGCTCAAGATCGGCTACAAAATCCGCCATTGATGGCCGCGCGCCGCCAGCGGCCTGCTGCCCACGCCACGTTCATCCACACACACATTGCCCTGTCATGACCGCCGAAGAACTTCAATTGCTGATCCAGCAAGGCCTTGAATGCCAGCACATCGAGCTGCAAGGCGATGGCCGCCATTGGTTTGCCACCATCGTCTCACCCGCCTTCGAAGGCTTGAGTCTGATCCAGCGCCAGCGTCTGGTCTATGCCACCTTGGGCCAGCGCCTGCACACCGATGAAGTGCACGCCCTGTCGATGAAAACGCTCACGCCCGCGCAATGGCAAGCCCAGCAGGACGCGCAATAACCTCTGCCGATTGAACAAACACCATGCAACAACTGTTGATCCGTGGCGGTCGCGCCCTGCAAGGCGAAGTGCCCATCTCCGGCGCCAAGAATGCGGCGCTGCCGCTGCTGTGCGCCGCCTTGCTCACCAGCGAGGCCGTGACGCTGCACAACGTGCCGCGCTTGCAGGACGTGCGCACCATGCTGCAGCTGCTGCAGCACATGGGCGTGCAGGCCGAGCACGATGCCCAGGGTACGGTGCGCTTGCGGGCGCAACAGCTGGGCGAGCCCGAAGCCCCTTATGAGCTGGTGCGCAGCATGCGCGCCTCCATCCTGGCGCTGGGGCCGCTGATGGCGCGCGCCGGCCGCGCCACCGTGGCCCTGCCCGGCGGCTGCGCCATCGGCTCGCGCCCGGTGGACCAGCACATCCGCGGCCTGCAGGCCATGGGTGCGGAGATCGCGGTCGAGCACGGCAACATCGTCGCGCGTCTGCCCCAGGGCATGTCGCGGCTGCGCGGCGCGCACATCACCACCGAGATGGTCACCGTCACTGGCACGGAAAACCTGCTCATGGCCGCCGTGCTGGCCGAGGGCGAGACCGTGTTGAGCAATGCCGCGCTGGAGCCCGAAATCATCGACCTGGCCGAGATGCTCATCGCCATGGGCGCGCGCATCGAAGGCCATGGCACCGCCACCTTGCGCATTCAGGGCGTGGAGCAATTGCAGGGCTGCAGCCACAGCGTGGTGGCCGACCGCATCGAAGCGGGCACCTTTCTGTGCGCCGTGGCCGCCACCGGCGGCGACGTGTTCTTGCGCGGCGCGCGCTGCGAGCACCTGGGCGCGGTGCTGGACAAGCTGCGCGACATGGGCGTGGACATCGAGTGCCAGGCGCAGGGCATCCGCGTGCGCAGCCCGGGCGCGGCGTCGGGCAAGCTCACGGCGCAAAGCTTTCGCACCACCGAATACCCGGGCTTTCCGACCGACATGCAGGCGCAGTTCATGGCGCTCAACTGCGTGGCGCAGGGCACCTCGACCATCACCGAAACCATCTTCGAGAACCGCTTCATGCACGTCAGCGAACTGGCGCGCCTGGGCGCGCACATCCAGGCCGATGGCAAGGTGGCCGTCATCGAAGGCGGCGCCCAGCTCAGCGGCGCGGCCGTCAGCTCCACCGACCTGCGCGCCTCGGCCTGCCTGGTCATCGCCGGCCTGGTGGCCGATGGCCAGACCATCGTGGGCGAGCTGCACCACCTCGACAGGGGCTACGAAGCCATCGAAGCCAAGCTGCGCGGCCTGGGCGCGGACATCGAGCGCAGCACGGCTTGATATGTGAAAGATGGCGCGGGCCTGCGCATGAAAAAAGCGGCTTTGCCCATGGGCAAGCCGCTTTTTTCATGCCTGGGCAGCAGCCTTTGGCCACTGCGATGTCTTGCGCCGGCGCAGGCCGGCAAGGGCATCAGGCGATCAGCATCAGGGCAGGCGCACGTCCCACTCATGGCGCTCCACATACGTGGGGTAGCCACGGGGCGCGTCATGGCACTCGGAGAACAGCTTGCCATCCTGGATGACGGCCACGCACTTCTCGACCACCGGGCCATTGGGCTGGCGCTTCTCGTCGATCAAGTCCACGCGCGTGCCATCGGCCAGCTGGCCCTGGCCCACCACGCTCAGGTACTCCACCTCTTTCGGGGTGGTGTGCAGCGGAGCTCCCGTGCACTGCGGGTTGTTGTAGGCCAGCGTGTGCTCCTGGCGCTCGAAGAAGGTGGCGGACTTCTTCGTCACCACATCCACATCCCATTTGTAGTAACCGGCGCGGCTCCATTCACAACGCTCATCGTGATCCCTCCAGGTGCCGGAGTAGTCAAACAGCGCGGCCACAGGCTGCTGCGGGCCCGGCGCAGGCGCAGGTGTCGGCGCTGGCGTAGGGGCGGGCGTCGGCGCTGGCGTGGGGGCCGGTGCCGGAGCAGGGGCGGGCGCGGGAGCTGGGCTGTCAGAGCCGCCACCACAGGCCGTGGCGCCAAGACCAACCAAAAACGCCAGCAGGAATGCACGGTTCATACGGGAATCCTCCAAAGTGTGATGAATGAGGGCGCTGACCAGGCCTGGCACACGGCACGGTGATTTTGTGCAGACCTTCCCAAGGCCATCGCCATGAAAGACCGATGATAGGCCGCTTCCTTTAAACCGGGATTGAAGCCCGCGTTCATCAAGGGTTTAGGCGCTGCTGTGAGTTTTTGCGCCCTGCGCGACACATGAAGTCGGCAAATTGCCTGGCGATCCGAGGCTTTGGGCGGACACGCTCAAGCCCGCATGAACTGGCCCATGCGCTGATAGACCGCATCGCAGGCATCGGGCACCAGGGCCTGCATGTTCATGAAGGCGTGGATCATGCCCGGCAGGTGCCAGTGCGTGCAGGGCACGCCCTGGGCCTGCAGCTGCTGGGCGTAGGCATAGCCTTCGTCGCGCAGGGGGCAGAAGCCGGCGGTGAACAGCAGCGTGGGCGGCAGCGCGGCGGTGGCGGGCATGTGCAGGGGCGAGGCGGCGCGGCGCTGTGGTGGCTGCGCGCTCTGGAAATACTGCTCGAAGTACCAGCGGATGCGCCGCGCATCCAGCAGGTAGCCGCTGGCGTTTTCCTCGATCGAGGGCAGGGCCATGGTGTAGTCCAGGCTGGGGTAGATCAGGATCTGGCGGGCAAAGCGCAGCTCGGCGCGCTGCTGGGCCAGTGCGGCCAGGCTGGCAGTGAGTGCGCCTCCGGCCGAGTCGCCGGCCACGGTCAGCCCACCGGCCAACCCCCCTGGCAGTGCCAGGCCCTGCGCGGCCAGCCATGCGGGCAGGGCGGCCAGGGCCTGTGCGCAGTCTTTCAGGCCCTGCGGGTAGGGGTGCTCCGGGGCCAGGCGGTATTCGAGTGCGAGCACGCGGCATTGCGCCTGCATGGCCAGGCGGCGGCAAATGGGGTCGTACACAGCGATGCTGCCGGCCATGTGGCCGCCGCCGTGCAGATACAGGCAAATGGGCAGGCTGGCCTCAGCCGGCGCGGGGTCGTACAGGCGCAGGGCGATGGGGCCATCGGCGCCGGGCAGCGTGGCCTGGCGCACCTGGGCGATGTCTGGCCCGGGGGCGCACAGGGAGTGGGTCAGCCCGGCCAGGCCATCGCGCGCCAGTGCGGGCGTGAGCTGGGCCGATTGCAGCGGGGCATCGGGCCGGTTGGCCTGCTCAAGCAGGCCGGCCAGGCGGGCATCGGGCGCGGCGGCGCGGCGCGGGCATTCGGCGGCGGTAGCTGGGGCAATGAGCATGGCGTGCCTTTGGGTTATGACTTGAACAGGCTGCGGGCCAGGAACCAGGCCAGGCCCCACATCATCACGGCCACCAGGCCATCGAGCCAGATCCACAGCCGTGGCGTGTTGATGCGCTGGCCCAGCCAGGCCGATGCGCCGCCCAGGCAGGTGAACCACAGCAGCGATGCGGCCATGGCGCCAAGGCCGAACACCATGGCCTGGCTGCCATAGGCCAGCGAGGCCGAGCCGATGAGCACGGCCGTGTCCAGCCAGGCATGGGGGTTGAGGCAGGAAAACGCCAGCGCCGTGGCCGTGGCCTGGCCCCGGCCCATGAGCGGCGCGGCGGGCGCCTGCACCAGATCATCAATGGCCTGGGCGGCGGCATCCTGGTGGCGCGCCGTGCGCTGCGCGCGCCAAAAGCGCTGCAGCGCCTGCCAGCCGTACATCAGCAAGAACAGCACGCCGGCGCCGACCAGCGCGCCATGCACCTTGTCGGGCATGTGGCCGAACTGCGCCAGCCCGTACACGCCGATGAAGATCAGCAGGCAGTCGGCGGCCACGCTCATCAGCACGGTGAGCAGCACGTGCTGGCGCAGCAACCCCATGCGCAGCACGTGGGCGTTTTGCGGCCCAATGGCCATGATGAGCGACAGCGACAGCGCCAGGCCGGAGAGAAAAGTGGTTGTGGTGGAAGAAGGCATGGGGGCGGGCAGATTGCTATGGGGCGCCAGCATTTTATGGATGGATGGCGCGGTTAATATCGCCCGCCCGGCGGCACAGGGCGCGGCCGCTGCGCCTGGCTGGCAGCCGGGCCGCTCACGCGCCAGGGCGCGCCTTCGGGCTGTGATTGCGAACTGTGATTCAACCTTTTCTCTATGCGTTTGCTTGCTTCTTATCTTCAGGTCTCCAGCGACCCCAGCATCTGGGCCGTGCAGTTGTTTGCCATTGTGTTTGCCACGGTGTGCTGCAATTTCGTGCTGCTGCGGGTGCTGGATTTTTTTGGCCGCGTCACCAGCCATACGCGCTCGATCTGGGACGATGCGCTGCTGCAGGCGGCGCGCCTGCCGCTGCGGCTGATGGTGTGGGTCATCGGGCTGTCGGCCGCAGTGGCCTTGCTCAATGCCATTGAGCGCAATGCGCTGTTTGCGCATGTGGATGCAGTCCGGCGCGTGTTGCT
The DNA here is from genome assembly GCF_002285265.1 of Vandammella animalimorsus. Lineage (GTDB taxonomy): Bacteria > Pseudomonadota > Gammaproteobacteria > Burkholderiales > Burkholderiaceae_C > Lampropedia. The sequence continues at coordinate 62,517 of NZ_NSJB01000003.1, read as the reverse complement.
GATTGCCATTGCGGCGCTGTTCGTGCTGCGCTTTATCCGCAACATGGAGGCGAACCTGACCGACGCCCAGCGCAACAAGCGCCCGGTGGACAAGACCACGGTCTATGCCGTGGGCAAGCTGCTGCGGCTGTCGGTGGTCATCACCGCGGCGCTGGTGGCCTTGCAGACGTTGGGCTTTTCGGTCTCGGGCGTGCTGGCCTTTGGCGGCATTGGCGGCATGGCCATTGGCTTTGCCGCCAAGGACATGCTGGCCAACTTCTTCGGCGGGCTGATGATTTATCTGGACAAGCCCTTCACCGTGGGCGACTGGATCCGCTCGCCCGACCGCCAGATCGAGGGCACGGTGGAGGACATCGGCTGGCGCATCACGCGCATTCGCACCTTCGACAAGCGCCCGCTGTACGTGCCCAACTCACTGTTCACCAGCATCGTGGTGGAGAACCCTTCGCGCATGCTGCACCGGCGCATCCACGAGACCATGGGCATCCGCTACGAAGACCAGCACAAGATGGCCGCCATCTGCGATGCGGTGCGCGCCATGCTGCACAGCCACCCGGACATCGCCACGGAGCAAACCATCATCGTGCACTTCAATGCCTGCAGCGACTCCAGCCTGGACTTCATGGTCTATTGCTTCACCAAGACGACCGAATGGGTGCGCTTTCACGCCATCAAGGAGCAGGTGATGCTCAAGATCATGGACATCGTGGCTGAGCACGGCGCGCAGTTCGCCTATCCGACGCGGGCGCTGTTTCTGGCTGGCGACGCCGAGCACGCGCCGGTGCAGCTGGCCAGCGTGGCCGCAGGCGGCGCAGCCCAGCAAGGCGCTGATTGAACTGAACAGGCGCTGGCGCCGCGCCGCAAGTTGCAACCATGCCTTGCCTTGTTGGCAAGGGCTTCAGGCCGAAGCCGGCGGCCGCAGGCGGTCGGTGGCGTGCGCGGCCAGCGCGCCGTATTCGTAGGCCGCTTCGCGCAGCGGCTTGAGCGCGGGCCGCTGCGGCTCGGTGACGGGCACGGGCAGTTGCGTGGCGTCGATCTGGCCCAGCACCAGGCGCGCCAGCTCGCGCCCCAACGTGGTGCCCGGGCCAATGCCGCGGCCGTTGTAGCCGCTGAAGCTGATGGTGTTGCGCGCCAGCTGGTGAAAGCGCGGCAGGGCATCGCCGGTCATGCCGATCTGGCCGTACCAGGCGTGTTCGAACTCGACCGGCCCCAGCTGCGGAAACCAGCGCGCCAGCACCTTGTGCCCCCAGTGCGGATGCAGCTGCGCGCCCAGTCCGCGCAGCGCGCCCACGCTGCCCAGCACCAGGCGGCCGGCGGCATCGCAGCGCAGTGAGGCCAGCACCTGGCGCGTATCCCAGGCGCCGTGGCCCTGCGGCAGGATGCGCGCGCGCTGCTGCGCACTCAAGGGCCGGGTGGCCAGGTTGAAGTAGGGCAGGCGGATTTGCTCGCGCTGCAGCTGCGGCCACAGCGCGCCGGTGTAGGCATCGGTGGCCACGATCACCCAGGGCGCGCGCACGCGCCCGGCGGCCGTGTGCAGCAGCCAGTGGCTGCCCGCATCCTCAGCGGCGCTGACGCGGCTGTGCGTGTGGATGCGCGCGCCTGCGGCCATGGCCGCGCGCGCCAGGCCGCGCGCATAGGCCAGCGGCTGGATGGTGCCGGCGCGCAAATCCAGCAGGCTGCCCTGGTAGAGCGTGGTGCCCGTGGCCTGGGCCGTGGCCTGGGCATCGAGCAATTGCACCGGCGCGCCCAGCGCCTGCCACTGCTGGTGGCGCTGGCGGATTTCCTCCAGCCCGCTGGCGCCGACAGCGCAATGCAGCGTGCCACGGTGCACGGCCTCGCAGTCCATGCCGTGCTTGTCCACCAGCGCGTAGACCAACTGCGGCGCCTGGCCCAGCAATTGCAGCAGGCGCGGGCCATAGATGGGGCCGAGCAGCTCGGGCAGGCGCTGGGGCATGACCCACAGGCCTGCGTTGACCAGGCCGACGTTGCGCCCGGCAGCGCCAAAGCCGATCTCCTGGGCCTCCAGCAACACCACGCGCGCGCCGCCTTCGCTCAAATGCAGCGCGGCGGACAGCCCGGTGTAGCCCGCGCCGACGATGGCCACGTCGGCCTCGGCCAAGCCTTCAAGCGCGCTGGTGACCGGTGCGGGCGGGGCGCTGGCAGCCCACAGGCCGTGGCTGCGGCGGCGATCCTGCGCCTGCTGCGGCGCTGGGCTTGGCTTGGGCAAGTCGGTCATGGCGATGGTGTGCGGCTCAGCCTGTCAGGCGCAGGCCGCGGCGGCGGCGCGGCATTGCGCAAACTGCTGCTGCAGCTGCTGCAGCGAGTCGGCCTGGGCGCGGGCGTAGAGCTCGATCTCGTCGAGCACCGGCGCCTGCAGCGCCTGCTCGAACGCGGCCTGGGCGGCGTTGGCGGCATAGCTTTTTTGCTCGGCGCCGCCCAGATTGGATTGGAAGATGCCCGCCGCGCTGACGGGCAGGAAGTCCTCATACGTGATGGGGCTAGCCTGCACCGCGCCGCAGGCGATGGCCTGCTCCAGATCCAGTGGCGCATCGTTGGCCTGAGCCAGGCGTTGCAGCTGGGCGGCATCGAGCACGCGGTAGCGGAAAAACGCCAGCCCCTGCTGGCGCAGCTGCTGCAGATCGTCGGGGAACTGGGCGAACACGGCCTGCAGACGCTGGGCATAGCCGGCGTCGGAGCTGCCGACGTTGCCGATCTCGCGCACGCGCGCCAGCAGCGCGTCGTAGAGCTGGCGGCCCTTGCGCGTGAGCGCCGCGCCGCGTTGCTCGATCTCGCCAAAGCGCGCCGTGTGCGTGCCGGCGCTGGCCGGGGCATCGGCGCCCACGAAACGGATGGGCTCCTGCAGCGCCTTGAAGCTGGTCTGGCGCAGCAAGATCGGGTGTTGGCGCGCAGGCGGGCCCTCGACCACATCCTTGGCAGCCATGCCGCGCTCTGGCATGGCGCGCTGCACGGCATCGATGTCCAGTGTGCGTGGCGTGAGGTGGTTGATGTGCGGGCCCTTGAAGCACACCACATCGGCAATCAGCCGGTGCGCATCGTGCAGGCGCTGGTAGGTGGCCGCATCCACCGTGGCCTCGCTGTGCCAGCGGAAGGTGTGCAGCACCTCGGCGACGAACTCATCGGCCTGTGCCTGGTCCAGCCCGCCGGCGCGCTCGGCCTGCTCCAGCAGCGCGATGGCGCGCGGCGTGAAGATGCGCCGCTGTGCCAGGATCTGCGCGGCCTGCTCGCGCAGCGCCGCATCCTCGATCAGCTCCAGGCGCAGCAGCGAGGTGAAGATGCGAAACGGGTTCTTGCACAGCGCCTCGTCACTGATGGGGCGAAAGGCCGTGGAATGTACGGGCACGCCCGCGACCGACAAATCGTAGTAACCCACCGGGTGCATGCCCATGACGGCAAAGATGCGCCGCGCCATGGCCAGCTCCTGCGCCGTGCCCAGGCGGATGGCGCCATGGCGCTCCAGGTTCAGGCGTTCCAGCTCCTGCTGCGCGGCCAGCGCGGCGCGCTCCTCGGGGTGCTGCTCCAGGTATTGCGCATTGACCTGGGCCACCAGCTCCAGCAAGGCGCCGTACTGCGGCACCTCATCGCGGTACATGGCCGACATGGCGCTGGAAAAACGCGTGCGGATCTCATCGGGGCTCAGCAGCGCCGCGCCGGCGGCGGCAGTGCAGGCAGATTCGGAAATGGCAATGCAGGCAGCAGAAGTCATGGCAAAAGTCATCGCCCACCGCGCTGGCGCAACCGGCCTGCGCCAAGGCGGCCATCATCGGCGGGCAAGAAAAACAAGGCAAACAAAACGCCAGAGTGCAAGGCAACAGCCCCGGCCCTGGCCACAAAGAGCGCGGATTCTCTGCCGCAGCCCAGGCGGCGTCAATCCAACGCGCAACTGCAGCGACAGGCCAGAAACTGCACTGCAAACGGACGTGTGTATCCGCTCCAAATGCGAGCTTTGCAAAGCAGCCTTTATGTTGTAACGGCGGCTGTTCAGCGCTGGCGCTTGAGGTGGCGGTACAAGGTGTTGCGGCTGATGCCCAGGTTGCGTGCGGCTTGGGAGATGTTGCCGCCGGCGTCGGCCACGGCGCGTTGCAGGGTTAGCAGGGTGTGCTGTGCCAGTGGCATGGTGCCGGCGGCGTGCGGCTGTGGTTGCTCTGGCTGCCCTGGGGGCTCTGCTGTGGGCGGGGCGGATGCGGGCGGGGCGTTGGGCTGTGGCCCGGATGGGGCGTGTGGCGCTGGTGGGCGCTGCAGTTCTTGCCGCAGGTCGCCGGGCAGGTGTTGCCAGTCGATGTGCGGGCTGTCTGCGGCCAGTACGGCGGCGGTGCGCAGCACGCTGTCGAGTTGGCGCAGGTTGCCGGGCCAGGGGTAGTGGCGCAGGGCGCGTTCGAGTTCATCGCTCAGTGTGGGGCAGGCGCAGCGGCCTTGTTCGCGGGCGTGTTGCTGCAGCAGGCGCTGGGCCAGGGCATGCCAGTCGCTGCGTTGGCGCAGCGGCGGCAGGTGCAGGCTCAGGCCGTTGATGCGCCAGTACAGGTCGGCGCGCAGGCGCCCGGCGGCCACTTCGGCTTTGAGGTCGCGGTGGCTGGCGCAGATCAGGGCGAAGTCCACCGCCACGCTTTGGCCGCTGCCCAGCGGGGTGACCTGGCGCTCTTGCAGCACGCGCAGCAGCCGCGCCTGCAGCGCCAGGGGCATGTCGCCGATTTCGTCCAGCAGCAAGGTGCCGCCGTGGGCCTGGCGGATCAGGCCGGGCGCGCCTTCGCGCCGCGCGCCGGTGAAGGCGCCTGGGGCGTAGCCGAAGAGCTCGGCTTCGATGAGGTTTTCCGGCAGGGCGGCGCAGTTGACGGCCACCAGTGGCTGCGCGGCGCGGCCGCTGGCCTGGTGGATGGCGCGGGCCAGCACTTCCTTGCCGGTGCCCGATTCGCCTTGCAGCAGCAGGGCGATGGGGTGGTTGCAGACTTTGGCGGCCTGCTCCAGCAGGCCGCGCCAGTGGGCATCACCGGTGTCCAGCGCCTGCAAGGGGGCGGGCAGGGCGCTGGGCCGGGCACTGGGCTGAGTGGATGTGCCGGGCTGGGTGGGCGTGGCAGCTGTGCTTTGGCGGCGCGCAGGCCTGGCCAGCCAGGCGCGGGCATGCAGGCGGGTGGGCTGGCCCGGGGCGGCGCGCTGCAGCACCAGCGGCTGCGCGGCATGGGCGCTGCGCAGCAGTTGCTCCAGGTCGGTCTGGAAGAGGTGCTGCAGGTGCAGCTGCCTCAGCCCGGCCGCCTGCAGGCCCAGCAGTTGCAGGGCGGCGGCGTTGGCGCCGGCGATCAGGCCTTGCTCGGAGATGGCCAGCACGCCTTCGGCCGCGGTGCCCAGGCCTTCGGGCAATGGGTGCAGATGCAGGCGCAGCTGATGGCCGTGGCGGGCCTGGAACAGGCGGTTTTCGATCATGTGCGCGGCCGTGCTGACCATGCCGAGCAAGTGGGGCGAGGCCGGGCGCCGCTCGCCGGAGAAGTCCAGCACGCCCAGCACCTGCCCATCGGGCGCCCGCACGGGCGCGGCCGCGCAGGAGAGAAAACCGTTGCATTCGAGGAAGTGCTCGGCCCCGTGCACCATGACGGGGGCGGCCTCGGCCAGTGCGGTGCCGATGGCGTTGGTGCCGCGGTGCGCCTCATGCCAGGAGGCGCCGGGCGCCAGCGCGACGCGCTCGGCGCGCTGCAGGAAGTGCAGATCGCCCAGGGCGTGCAGCAGCAGGCCATCGGCATCGGCCAGGATGACCATGCCGCGATGCTCGCGCGTTTGGCCCATGAGGTAGTCCATCACCGGGCGGGCGTGGGTAAGTAGCTCGTGCTGGCGTTCGGTGGCGCGGGCCAGCTCGAAGCGGCTGTGGTGCGGCGCGGGGGTGCTGCGGGCAAAGGCGTCCAGCCCGGCCTGGACGCTGCGCTGCCACGAGCGCGAGACGTAGGCCAGCGCCGGCGGCAACAGCTCTTCGGCCGGCAGGGCGCCGGTTTGCAGTGCGCGGCGCGCCTGCTGCAGCAGTGCGTCGGCGCCCACGGGTGCCCGGTGCTGCTGTGCGTGAAAAGGCATTGCTCCCATGTGGTGTCTCCTTGGGAAAGCCCGACTTGGGTGTCGGGTCTGTGTGCTGCATGGCCTGGCAGATGGCACGTCAGCTGCGGCACGTCAGGCGTGGCGTGTGGGGCAGGCCATGGATTGCGCCCCGTCGTCTTGCGGGGCGGCTGGCATCCTAGCACGCGGGCATTTGACCCTGCGGCCACTGCGCAGCTGTGCCGTTTTGGCGCATCGGGCTGTGCCAAAACGGTACAGGGTTGCTTGTTTGTACTTTGTGGTGCCAGTACCCCCAGCAGCATGTCGGGCGGCCAATGGGGCCTTGGCGGGCGGCGTTGGGGCCGCAGGCGGGCCGATGAAGGCGGCAGGCCCTGGGATAAACCCGCAGTGCGCTGCAATTGGTATGGATATTGCCTTGGGTGCTGTACTGCCTGTGCGATTTGTGCGATTGGCTGCGCAGGCGGGCTTTTCACCATCCACGCATTTTTCAAAAGAAGGAGACACGCATGGACGCCAAGGAACTCAAGCGCATGGGCATCGACACCGACTTCCCCTACCGCGCCAGCTACGACAACTACATCGGCGGCAAGTGGGTGCCGCCAGTCAAGGGCGAGTATTTCGAGAACGTCTCGCCCATCACCGGCCAGCCGTTTTGCAAGGTGGCGCGCTCGGGCGCGCAGGACATCGAGCTGGCGCTGGACGCGGCGCACGCGGCCTTCCCGAAGTGGGCCGCGACCTCGCCGCAGGAGCGCGCCAACACCTTGCTGCGCATTGCCGACCGCATGGAGCAGAACCTCCAGCGCCTGTCCGTGGCCGAGACCATCGACAATGGCAAACCGCTGCGCGAGACCATGGCCGCCGACGTGCCGCTGGCGATCGACCACTTCCGCTACTTCGCCGGCTGCCTGCGCGCGCAGGAAGGCGGCATTTCCGAGATCGACAAAGACACCGTGGCCTACCACTTCAACGAGCCGGTGGGCGTGGTGGGGCAGATCATTCCTTGGAACTTCCCGCTGTTGATGGCAGCCTGGAAGCTGCCGGTGGCGCTGGCCGCGGGCTGCACCGTGGTGCTCAAGCCTGCCGAGCAGACGCCCGCCTCCATCATGCTGCTGATGGAGCTGATTGGCGACTTGCTGCCGCCGGGCGTGGTCAACGTGGTCAACGGCTTCGGCAAGGAGGCGGGCAACGCCCTGGCCACCAGCAAGCGCATCGCCAAGGTGGCCTTCACCGGCTCCACCCCGGTGGGCAAGCACATCCTCAAGTGCGCGGCGGAGAACCTCATCCCCAGCACCGTGGAGCTGGGCGGCAAGAGCCCCAACATCTTCTTTGCCGACGTGATGGACCACGACGACGCCTTTCTGGACAAGGCGCTGGAGGGGCTGTCGATGTTCGCGCTCAACCAGGGCGAGGTCTGCACCTGCCCCTCGCGCATCCTGGTGCAGGAGTCGATCTACGAGAAGTTCATTGACAAGGCCGTCAAGCGCGTGCAGACGATGAAGCTGGGTCACCCGCTCGATACCAACACCATGGTGGGCGCGCAGGCCTCGCAGCAGCAGCTGGACAAGATCCTGGGCTACTTCGATGTGGGCCAGAAAGAAGGCGCCAAGGTGCTGATCGGCGGTGCGCGCGGGAGTCTTGGCGGCAGCATCGACAAGGGCTTTTACATACAGCCGACCATGCTGCTGGGCAAGAATGACATGCGCGTGTTCCAAGAGGAAATTTTTGGCCCGGTGGCGGCTGTGACCACCTTCAAGGACGAGGAAGAGGCGCTGGCCATTGCCAACGACACCATCTTCGGCCTGGCTGCCGGGGTGTGGACGCGCGATGGCACCCGCGCCTACCGCATGGGCCGCGGCATTCAGGCCGGACGGGTGTTCACCAACTGCTACCACCTCTACCCGGCGCATGCGGCCTTCGGCGGCTACAAGCAATCGGGCATCGGCCGCGAGAACCACAAGATGGCGCTCAAGCACTACCAGCAGACCAAGTGCCTGATGGTGAGCTACAACGCCAACGCGATGGGCTTTTTCTGACCGCGGCAACCCAGGCCGATGGCGCGACGCCTGCCTGTTTCGCGGGCGCGCGCCGCGCGGCGGCCCAGGCGGGCTGGCATGCGCCGAAAATGCGCCGAAATGGCGGGCAGCTTGCCCGCCGTTTTTTCTTGAGGCCTTTCGCAAAGGTATCCGCCATGAGCGAATCCATCCACGACGACCCCGGCTTCGGCGTCTTCCACCCCGGCGAGCTGCAAGCCCATCAGCGCTATGGCGTGGCGCGCCTCACGCGCGGGCTGGCCGCCTCGGTGCGCGACCGGCTCAACCCGCGCCTGATCGCGTTTCTCAAGGCCCAGCCCTTTTTCTTCATTGCCACCGCCAATGACCGCGGCGATTGCGATTGCAGCTACCGCGGCCGCCAGCACAGCCCGCCGAACGACCCGGAGCCGCTGCTGGCCGTGCCCGATGAGCGCACCATCGTCTTCCCCGACTACCCCGGCAACAACTTCTTCAACAGCATCGGCAACCTGCTGACCAACCCGCGCATCGGCATGCTGTTCATCGACTTTGCCAGCGCCACGCGCGTGCGCATCAACGGCACGGCGCGCGTGATCGACGAAGTGGGCGACTATTGGCAGGACTGGCCTTCGGCCGCGCGCCTGATCGAGGTGACGGTGCAGCAGGCCTACCCCAACTGCCGTGCGCGCATCCCGCGCCTGGTGCCCGCCCCCGGCTGAGGCGGCGCTTTCCAGCACACGCTCAGCCTTTGAACAGGTTCTTACTGACTTGCGCGGCGAATGAAGTCTTCGTCTTGCAGCGTGCAGGGGTGGGATGACTCGATCGGATAGCCCAGGCCCAGGTAAAGCGCCTGGCGCCGTTGGCCGGCTTGCGTCAGCAGGTTCAGGCCCTCGGCCCCTGCGCACATGCGCACGCGGATGTCTGGCGCGGCGTGCAATGCGTAGGCACCTTGGGCGCGCACGCGCGGCGCTGCCAGCGCCATGCCCAAAAAACTGTCCCCAGCGAGTTCGTCGGTGACGCGCAGACGGTAGTGCGCGGGCGTGCTGCCATCCAGCGCCATGACCACGGGGTGTTGCGGTTTGTCGTCCCCAGCGCTCTGCGCTGATGCGCTCACGGGCTGAAGCGCATCGGCAGCCAGCCGCCGGCAGCAGCTGGGCTGGCCTGCGCGATCGGGCCATTGCACCCACAGGCGCTCGCCCGCTGCCAGCGGGCGGGACAGATGCACATGGGCCTGCCCATCGGGCGTGATGAGCACGAAGCCCGCGGCGGGCAAGGCGCCTGCCGGCTCGGCGCTTGTGCGCACCGGGGCGGTTTGCGCGCCAGCGCCCATGCTGGCGGCCAGCAGCATCGCCAGCGCCGCGCGGCGACAGCGTTTGAGCAAGTCGGCCGGGGCGGGGCCGCTGGCGCCTGTGTTGCCAATCTGGTTAGTCGGGGTTGTGGGCATGGGCGGGCGCAAAGAAGATGGTGCGAGCCGGCTCAGCGCTGGCGCGACTTCATGGCGCGCTCGACTTCGCGCTTGCCTTCACGCTCCTTGATGGTGTTGCGCTTATCGTATTCGGCCTTGCCCTTGGCCAGCGCAATTTCGCATTTGACGCGGCCGTTCTTCCAGTACAGGTGCAGCGGCACCAGCGTGTAGCCTTTTTGCTCGACCTTGCCCACCAGGCGCTTGATCTCGTCCTTGTGCAGCAGCAGTTTTTTGGTTCGATCGGGCTCGGGGCGCACGTGGGTCGAGGCCGACTTGAGCGGGTTGATCTGCCCGCCGATGAGAAACAGCTCGCCATCGCGGATGACCACGTAGGCATCGGTGAGCTGGGCCTTGCCGCTGCGCAGCGCCTTGACCTCCCAGCCGTACAGCACCATGCCTGCCTCGTAGCGCTCTTCGATGAAGTAGTTGAAGAAGGCGCGCTTGTTCTCGGCAATGCGGCTGGGGGGGGATTTTTTGTCTTTGCTGGCCATGGGCTGGGATGGGGTGCGAGGGCGCTGCGCGGCGCGTCCGCTTGGTGTGCGTGGCTTGGGCAGGTAGGGCGGCGCTAGAATCGCCGCTTTGCCCGCGCCGGGCGCAGCGCCGCCTGCGAAACCGGCCATTGTATGCAAATGCGGCCTGGCTGCCCCGGCCTGGCTCGCTGGCGAGCGCCCATGAAACACGTCGAGAAATCCGCGCTGGTCTGGTTCAGCCCCGCGCAAATGTTTGCGCTGGTCACCGATGTGGCGAGCTACCCGCAATTTCTGCCCTGGTGCGATCAGGCCCGCGTGCTGGAGCAAGACGAGCACGGCATGCTGGCGGAGGTGGGCATGGCATTTGCGCGGGTGCGCCAGTCGTTTGTCACGCGCAACGAGCATGTGGGGCAGGAGCAGGTGCGCATGCAGCTGGTGCGCGGGCCGTTTTCCACGCTGCAGGGCGAGTGGACCTTCCAGCCCATCGGCGGGCAAAGCGCCGAGCAATCGCAGGCCTGCAAGGTCGGCCTGGTGCTGCGCTATGACTTCGACTCCGCCGCCTTGCGTCTGCTGGTCGGGCCGGTGTTTGACAAGATCGCCAATACCTTGGTGCAGGCCTTTGTGCAGCGCGCCGAGCAGCTCTATGGCAAGCCCGCTTGAGCAAGACCTGCACGAGTCGAAGCCGCTATGAGTGCCCCCCGCCCGCCAGTTGCTGCCAGCGACTCGAGCGCGCCGCCCATGCTGCAGGTGGAGGTGGCGCTGTGCCTGGCGCCGCGCTGCATCGAAGAGCGCCTGCTGCAGCTGCCGCAGGGCACGACGCTGGCGCAGGCCGTGGCGCTGCTGTTGCAGCAGCGGCCCTGCTCGCTGGATGAGGAGACCTGGCAGGCGCTGCAGGGCCAGTGGCGCTGGGGTATTTGGGGGCGCCGCACGCAGCCCGATGAAGTGCTGCGCGATGGCGACCGCATCGAAGCCTACCGTGAGCTGTTGGTGGACCCAAAGCAGGCGCGGCGTGAGCGTTTCGCCCGCCAGGGTGCGCGTGGCGTGGGCCTGTTCGCCCAGCGCCGCAAGGGATCCAAGCCCGGCTATTGATCGGGTACGGCCACTGTGGGCGATGGTTTGTGCCATGATCGCGCTTTGCTGAATTTGCGAACCATTCTCGACATCAAGCCAAAGGAACAGCCCATGCGCTTTGACACCCTCTACCGCGAAAAACGCCGCAGCCCCGAAGACGCCGTGCGCGTGGTGAAGAACGGCGACACCATCGTCGTGCCCACCGGCGTGGCCGAGCCGCCCAAGCTGCTGGAGGCGCTGTCGGCGCAGCGGCGCGAGTTCGAGGGCGTGACGGTCTCGCAAATCCTGCCGGTGCGCAAGTACGACTACTTCGACCCCGAGACCGTGCGCCACGTGCGCCACGTGGCCTACTTCTTCGGCGGTGCGTCGCGCCCCGGCGGGCAGGAGGGCTGGGTGGATTACCGGCCCTCGTACTTCTCTGAAATGCCGGCGCTGATCGAGCGCGGCCTGATGCCCGCCGACGTGGTGTTCAGCCTGGCCTCGCCCATGGACGAGCACGGCTGGTTCTCCCTCAGCCTTGGGCCGGACTACACCATGGCCGCCATCAAGAAGGCGCGCGCCGTGGTGCTGGAGGTCAACCCCAACGTGCCCTTTGCCAACGGCAACTGCCACGTGCACATCTCGCAAGTGGCGGCGCTGGTGGAAAGTGAAGACCCGGTGTTCGAGGTGGGCCTGCCCACTATCGGCCCGGTGCAGCAGGCCATTGGCAAGTACGTGGCGGAGATGATCCCCGACGGCGCCACGCTGCAAATCGGCTACGGCGCCATTCCTGACGCCGTGGTCATGCAGCTGACCGACAAGAAAGACCTGGGCGTGCACACCGAGATGATCGGCGACGGCATCATGACGCTGGTGGAAGCGGGCGTGGTCAACAACCGCCGCAAGAACTACCTGCCGGGCAAGATGGTGGCCACCTTCGGCCTGGGCAGCAAGAAGCTCTACCAGTTCATGCACCGCAACCCGGCGCTGGAAATGCACCCGGTCGATTTCACCAACGACCCCTACCTGGCCGGCCAGAACGACCACCTGATTGCCATCAACGCCACCATGCAGATCGACTTTCTGGGCCAGTGCGGCTCCGAGTCGCAGGGCGTGAAGGTGTACTCGGGCACGGGCGGGCAGGCCGACTTCGTGCGCGCGGCCAACCGCAGCCGCGGCGGCAAGGCTTTCATCGTGCTGCCCTCCACCGCCAAGGACGACACCATCTCGCGCATCGCCCCGGTGCTCAGCCCCGGCACGCACGTGACCACCAGCAAGAACGACATCGACTACGTGGTCACCGAATACGGCGTGGCCCAGCTGCGCGGCCGCACCGCGCACGAGCGCGCCAAGTCGCTCATCGCCATTGCCCATCCCAAGTTCCGCGATGAGCTGACCGAAGCCGCGCGCAAGATGCGGCTGATGGTTTGACAATCTCTGCGCACAGGCTCTGCACAAACCAAACGGCTTGTCATACAATGCATGACAAGCCGTTTTGCCGTTGACCAAGGAGTGCGCCATGCGTGTCAATGCCCGTTTTGATGAAGAAGCCCAGCAGCAAGTGGCCTATCTGGCCGAAGTGACCGGCATGGGCGTGAGCGAGGTGCTGCGCACCAGCGTGCAGCATTACTACGATACCGTGCGCGCGCAGCGCAGCGGGCTGCGGCACCTGGGCGCGTTCATCGGCCAGGGCGACAGCGGCCGCGCCGACGTGGCCGGCCGCTACAAGGCGCGCCTGGCCGAAGGCTGGGCCGGCAAATACGCGCCGCCCGCCGCCGCGCCGGCTTGGCAAGTGGCTGAACCTGCCCAGCCGCCGTACCCAGCCACACCTGCCACGGCGGGCGAGGGCGGGCCCAAGGCAACCCAAAGCGCCGCCAAAAGCGCTGGTAAAGCCGCCCCAAAAGGCCGCGCATGATCATTGCCGACGCCGGCTTTTTCTATGCGCTGGTGGACCGGCGCGATGCCTGGCACAGCCGCGCCGTGGCGGCGCTGGGCACGCAGGCCGAGGGCTGGGTGACCACCTGGCCCGTGCTGACCGAGGCCACGCACCTGCTCATGCGCTGGATCGGCCCCGACGCCGCCCGCGCGCTGCTGGACGAAGTGGCCGACGGCAGCATCGCCACCTGGCACTGGCCCGCCACCCAGAACGCGCGCCTGTCGCAACTGATGGCGCGCTACCAAGCCCTGCCCATGGATTTGGCCGATACCTCGCTGGTGCTGCTGGCCGAGCACCTGGGCCACGGCCGCATCCTCACCACCGACGAGCGCGACTTTGGCGCCTACCGCTTCAAGCGCCAGCACCCGTTTGAAAACCTGCTGCTGGGGCGCGCGCATGGCTGAGCTTTTGCACGGTTTTTGACCCGCCGTTCAAACGCCCGACCCACCCATACAAGAGCGAGACAAGGCCCAGGCATGAGTCGACACGGCGCCCAGGATTTGCAAACCTGGCTGGCCCACACACTGGCCAAAACCGTCGATGGCAGCCGGATTTTCGGCGCGGCCTTTTGCCTGAGCCACCAAGGTCAAACCAATGGCGCTGCAGCGGGCGACTTGGATTTGGACACGCCGTTTTTCATCGCCAGCGTGACCAAGCTGTTCACCACCGCGCTCATCATGCAGCTGCGCCGCGCGGGCGCACTGGCGCTGGACGAGCCGGTGGCGCGGCATCTGGCGCGCCATCCGGACGCGGCCCTGCTGCAAAGCCTGCCCGCAACGCTCACGCCACGCCAGCTGCTGGCCCACACTGCCGGGCTGCCCGACTACTTTGAGGGGGCCGATGCCCAGGGCCGGTGCTGGCTGCGCCAGCTGCGGCGCGGCCCGGACTTTGGCTGGAGCGCCGCCGAGGCACTGGCGCGCAGCCGCCAGATTGGCCCGGCCCGTCCAACTGGCGCGACCGGGCGTGCGTGCTATTCTGACAGCCACTACCAGCTGCTGGGCCTGTTGATCGAGCAGCTGACGGGCCAGCCCCTGGCGCACTGCTACGCGCAGCACATCTGCGCGCCGCTGGGGCTGACGCGCACCTACCTCTACCAAGACCCTGCCGACCGCACACCGCGCGACATCTATGACCACGTCCGGCCACTGCACCGGCCGCTGGCCATGGCCTCCTTCCGCGCCGATGGCGGCATGGTGTCCACCGCGCCCGAGCTGCTGCGCTTCGTGCAGGCCTTCTTCGGTGGCGAGCTGTTTCCTGCAAGCGATCTGCGCGAGCTGCAGGTGTTTCGCCCTCTGTCGGTGTTTTTCCCCATGCAGGCGGGCGTCGGCCTGCAGCGGCTGAAGCTACCCTGGCTGCTCGATCCGCTGCGCCGCGCGCCGCCGCTGCTCGGGCACCTGGGCCTGTCTGGCGCCCTGGCGTTGCACTGCCCGCAGCGCCAGATCGCCATCGCCGGCACCGTCAACCAACTGGTCGCGCCCGGCACCGCGCTGCGGCTGGCGCTGCGCATCTTGAGGCAGGCCAGCAAAGGCTGAGCCAATCTGCTGGCGGCAGACGCGCAACGCGCGCCGGCCAAGGACATCAACGATCAACGCGCTGGCGTATCAACGGCCAGCACCTGGCCCTGCAGGCTGGCAATGGCGTGGCCCAGCACGTACAGCCCATCGCCGCCACTGCCGGTGATGCGCAGCCGCTCAGTGGTGATGGGGCCATGCGGCATTGGCAGTACGTGGTTGGTCATGACCACGGACGCTGCCGGGGGCACGTGGCCGATGGCCTGCCACTGGCCATCGACCCAGGCGCTGACGTGGTATGCATCGCCTGGGTCCAGCGAGAGCTCCAGCTGATCCAAGGCCATGGGGCGGGGCAGTTCGATCTCCAGCGCGTGCTCGAAGATTTGATAGTGCTGGGTGTAGAAGGGTTTGCCGAGGTCGAAGCGCGCCTGCAGCGCGCCCAGCGCCACGCGGTGCACGCTGCTGCTGGTGGGAAGCAGGCCCTGGCGGTAGGCGCTGGTATCGCCCATGTCCAGCCCGAACAGATTGGCCTGAACGATCTGGCGCAGGCGCTGTGGGTCGTTCAGCGGCGCGCGCGTGAGTGTGCGCAGCGTGTCGTAGGCGCTGTGCAGGGCTGGGTCGCTCAGCAGGTTCTGATCCTGACGGATGCTGGCGATGTAGTTGGCCGGCAGCACGCGGTAGAAATGCCCGATGCGCCACGGCGTGCTGGCCTTGGCTGGCAGCCGGGCCAGCAGCGGATCGGCCAGCGCGCAGGTGTCGATCAAGTGCGCGTGCGGGCCTTGGTGGATGGAGGTAAAGCCCAGGCCGCCACAGATGGCATACACCTGCCGCTGGCCGCTGGCGCGCCAGGCCGCGGCCTCGGGCGCGCGCAACTGGCCGCGCAGCCAGCCGGTGTCGCGATAGTAGTGGCCGCGCTCGTTGGCAATGCCGCTGGGGCTGATCTCGGGCGCGTGGTAGCTGGCGTCGCTCAATACCGTGGGCGTGCGCGGCACGCCCAGGCCCAAGGCCAGCAGCAGGGCAGCGCCCGCAAACGTCCAGGCGGGATGCTGTGGCGTGTTGCCTGTGTGCGCCGCGCTGGCCAGCAGAGCGATCAATGCGGCGAAGAAGGGCACGGTCAGAAAGCGCCCGGCCATGAAGTCGCCACCGATCGACACCACGTAGGCCAGGTACAGCGCAATGCCCAAGGCCAGTGCGCGCGCTGGCGCGCCTGTGCGGGGGCGCAGGCCGGCAACCAGCCCCAGGGCGATGACCAGCAGCGTCAGCGGGTCGGTGCGGGCGCTGTGCGCTAGGTAGCGCAGCCCTTGCGCCACGCGCTCATCCCAGGCAATGCCAGTGCCCAGCTTGGCGTAGGCCGTGTTGGGCAACGGCCAGCCGTAGTAATACAGGGAGAAGGCCGTCCAGGCCAGCACGGGCAATGCGCCCAGGGCCCAGGCGGCCAGCAGGGCCTTGGGCTGTCTGCGCAGCTGCCAGGACAGCCACAGCGCCAGCGGCGCCAGCAGCACGGCCAGGTCCGGGCGGGTCAGATAGGCCAGGCCGCAGGCGATGAACAGGCCTGCGCAGGTGGCCAGGGGGGCGGGCCGGAATGTGCCGCTGACAGGGCCCTGGCGCAGCGCATGGGCAGCGCAGCCATAGGCCAGCAGTACCAGCGCATGCGCCAGCGGGTTTTCCAGCCCCGAGGTCGAGAAATCGATGAAAGCCTGCGACAACAGCACCGCCAGCGTCACCAACAGCAGCTGCGGCACACGCGGCGCCAAGGCCCACAACAAGGCCGCCAGCGTGACCAGCGACACGCCGATGGACAGCGCATGGTTGGCGGCAAACACATCGCCGCGCCACAGCAGGCTCAGCGCGCTCAGGGCCAGAAACCACAGCGGATGCGTGTAGGCCTGCACGCGCTCGTCCAGGTTGAAGCGCGGCCCCCAGCCATGGATGGTGTTGAGCACGGTGCGCAGCGTGATGGCCGCGTCGTCGGAAATCCAGGCCGTGCGCAGCAGCACCGTGGCAAAGGCCACCAGGGCCATGGCAATCAACAGGACGCGCAGCAGCGCAGGGCGGGGGCGGGCAGTTTCGGGCATAGGCGCGCATCATGCCGCAGGATGCGGCCGGGCCAAGCCGTCGGCCCTTGGCTGTGATGACTGGCCGCAGCGGCACAGCGCCGGGGGGCGTGCAAGGCGCCGGGCGATGCGCCTTGCGGCGGGCCATCAAACGGCCTGCAGCGCCTGCTCCAGATCGGCGATCAGGTCGTCGATGTGCTCGATGCCGATGCACAGGCGCACGGTTTCTTCCTTGACGCCGGTTTGGGTCAGCTCCTGGGCCGAGAGCTGGCGGTGCGTGGTGCTGGCCGGGTGGGTGGCCAGCGATTTGGTGTCACCGATGTTGACCAGGCGCGTGAACAGCTGCAGCGCGTCAAGAAACCGCTCGCCCGCGGCGCGGCCGCCGCGCACGCCGAAGGTCATCACGCCAGAGGCCTGGCCGCCCAGGTACTTCTGCGCCAGCGCGTGGTCGGGGTGGCCGAGCAGGCCGGCGTAGCCGACCCATTGCACCTTGGGGTGCTGCTGCAGGTATTGCGCCACGGCCAGGGTGTTGCTGCAGATGCGCTCCATGCGCAGGCCCAGGGTTTCAATGCCTTGCAGGATCAAAAAGGCGTTGAATGGCGAGAGCGCGGCGCCCATGTTGCGCAGCGGCACGACGCGCGCGCGGCCGATGTAGGCTGCTGCGCCCAGCGCCTCGGTGTAGGTCACGCCGTGGTAGCTCACATCCGGCTCGTTCAGGCGCTTGAAGCGCTCCTTGTGCTCGGCCCAGGGAAAGCGCCCGGAGTCGATGATGGCCCCGCCCAGGCTGGTGCCATGGCCGCCCAGGTATTTGGTCAGCGAGTGCACGACGATGTCGGCGCCGTGCTCGAAGGGGCGCAGCAGATAGGGGGTGGCCACGGTGTTGTCCACGATCAAGGGCACGCCGTGGCGGTGTGCAAGATCGGCCAGCGCGGCGATGTCGGTCACATTGCCCAGCGGGTTGCCGATGGATTCGACGTACAAGGCTTTGGTGCGCGCGTCGAACAGGCCCTCGAAGCTGCGCAGATCGGCCGTGTCGCCAAAGCGCGTGCCAATGCCCAGCTGCGGCAGGGTGTGGGCCAGCAGGTTGTAGGTGCCGCCATACAGCGCGCTGGCCGAAACGATGTTGTCGCCGGCCTCGGCAATGGTCTGGATGGCGTAGGTGATGGCCGCCTGGCCCGAGGCCAGCGCCAGCGCGCCCACGCCGCCTTCGAGCGCCGCCAGGCGCTTTTCCAGCACATCGGTGGTCGGGTTCATGATGCGCGTGTAGATGTTGCCTGGCACCTTCAGGTCGAACAGGTCCGCGCCATGCTGCGCGCTGTCAAAGGCGTAGGCCACAGTCTGATAGATGGGCACGGCCACCGATTTGGTGCTGGGATCGGGCGTGTAGCCGCCGTGCACGGCAATGGTTTGCAGCTTCCAGTGGGCGGCGCGGTCGCTGGCTGCGGCCTGGGTTTGGGGTGGCGTTGGGTTTTCGGGCATGGTCAGTTCCTTGGTGTGTGGCTGGGCCCGAATCCTTTCGATCCTGATCGGGCGCCGCGCAGCTTAGCCGCTTTGTTGCAGGGCAACAAATAACAATGCGGCATGAGCATATGCAGCGCGCTGGCGCTGCGCGTCTGGGTCGCTGGCAGCTGCAGCGGTGGTAGATTGGCGCGCCTTGCGTGGCCTGGCAGCGTGCGTTGCTGCCCGCGCTGTGTGCTGCTTGTTGGCTTGAATGATTGAAAGCGCCCCATGACTGTTTCCCGCGACCGCCTGCTCGATGCCTTTGCCCAGGTTCTCGACCCCGATGCCTTCGACGACTATGGCCCCAATGGCCTGCAGGTCGAGGGCAAGCCGCAAATTGGCAAGATCGTCAGCGGCGTGACGGCCAGCGCGGCCTTCATCGACGCGGCCATCGCCGCAGGCGCCGATGCCATCGTCGTGCACCATGGCCTGTTCTGGCGCGGCATGGACGGCACGGTCACCGGCTGGATGAAGCAGCGCCTGCAGCGCTTGCTGGCGCACGACATCAACGTGCTGGCCTACCATCTGCCGCTCGATGCCCATCCAGAGTGGGGCAACAACGCCCAGCTGGGCCTGCACATGGGCTGGGGCGCGGGCGCGCCATTGCGCGAGAAATCACTGGTGTTTCGCGCAGAGCTGGCCACGCCCTATGCCAATGGCCAGGCCCTGGCCGAGCAGTTGCAGCGCAGGCTGGGCCGCACGCCCATTTGCATCAACGCCGGGTGCAGCATCCGCACCCTGGCCTGGTGCACGGGCGGCGCTCAAGGCTATTTCCAAAAAGCCATTGATGCCGGCGTGGATGCCTTTGTCACAGGCGAGATTTCCGAGCCCCAGGCGCACCTGGCCCGCGAATGCGGCGTGAGCTTCATCGCCGCTGGCCACCACGCCACCGAGCGTTATGGCATGCCGGCGCTGGCCGGCCACATCGCCGGCCAGTTGGGCCTGGAGCACGAATTCATCGAGATCGACAACCCGGCGTAAGGCGCTTGTCCTTGGCTCCGGGGCAGCACGGCCGCGGGCATGAAAAAAGCGCTCCTGGCAGAGCGCTTTTGTTTTGTGTGCCGGCTTGGGACCCTGGGGTTCAGCGGCGCAGGCTGTCGCGGATTTCGCGCAACAGCACGATGTCCTCGGGCGTGGCTGCGGGCTCTGGTGGGGCGCTGCGCTTGAGGCGGTTGATCTGCTTGATCATCAGGAAAATGATGAAGGCCAGGATCAGGAAGTTCAGCGCAATGGTGATGAAGTTGCCGTACGCCAGCACGGGCACGCCGGCTGCGCGGTAGGCTTCGAGCGAGGGAGCTGTCCCGGGGGGAACTTCGCCGAGGGTGATGAACAGGTTGGAGAAATCCAGCTTGCCAAATGCCAGGCCGACAACGGGCATGATCAGATCACCGACCACGGAGTCGACGATCTTGCCGAATGCCCCGCCGATGATGACGCCCACGGCCAGGTCGATGACGTTGCCCTTGATGGCAAATTCGCGAAATTCCTTGAAGAAGCTCATGCAGATATCCTCTCTGTAATGACGATGGGCGCCATTGTTGTGCGCCGCCTTGGCGGCGGTTGCATGAGAATGGAAACATCTTGTTTGACAGCCTGTGCGAGTGCGGCAGCCGGTTGCGCTCGGCCCAGACGCCACCGACGCGGCATCCGAAAACGCCGGATGTATGGCGTTTTTGCCCGCAATGGCTGCAAATGAGAAGGTTTTCTGCTGTGAAGCCGGTACTTGGCTGCATGCGCAGGGGCCCGGGCCGCTGCCTGCGCCTGGCCGCAGGGCGCAGCGCCGCACGGCATGGGCGCTGAAGCGCCCTGTTACAAAAACGCCTGGGGCCAGGGCGCCTGCCAACGGCACAAACCCTGCCGCGGCCCGTCGCAGGCGGGCTGGCCCTGGCTTGAAATCGCCAGTGTGAATTTTGTATGATGCCGCGTTGCCCTGCGGGGGCGCCGCGCGGGTTGGTCGCACAGGTGGTTGGCCTTGGCATGGATCGGCCAATCCGGCGCTGGCTCGGCGTTGATTTTTTTGAGGAATTCCTACCAATGATGGTCTTGTATTCGGGCACGACCTGCCCGTTCTCCCACCGCTGCCGTTTTGTCCTGTTTGAAAAGGGCATGGACTTCGAAATTCGCGACGTGGACTTGTTCAACAAGCCCGACGACATCGGTGTGATGAACCCTTACGGGCAGGTGCCGATTCTGGTCGAGCGCGAGCTGATCCTGTATGAGTCCAACATCATCAATGAGTACATCGACGAGCGCTTCCCGCACCCGCAGCTGATGCCTGGCGACCCCGTGGACCGGGCCCGCGTGCGCCTGTTCCTGCTCAATTTCGAGAAAGAGCTGTTCGTGCACGTGAGCACGCTGGAGTCCGGCGATGCCAAGGCCAAGGACAAGGCGCGCGCTCACATCCGCGATCGCCTGACACAGCTGGCGCCCAACTTCCTCAAGAACAAATACATGCTGGGCGAGAACTTCTCGATGCTGGACGTGGCCATCGCCCCGCTGCTGTGGCGCCTGGAGCACTACGGCATCGAGCTCAGCCGCAATGCCGCGCCGCTGCTCAAGTACGCCGAGCGCCTGTTCTCGCGCCCGGCCTACATCGAGGCCTTGACGCCCTCGGAAAAGGTCATGCGCCGCTGAAGGCGCAAGTCTTTGATCTTGCCCTGGGGCGCATCGCCTTTTTGCCTGTTGCGCTGCACGTGAAAACGGCGCTGCGCGCCAGGCCTTCTCCCCGCCGCTGCATCGGCCAGCGGTGCCATGCCCACTGGTTGCTGCTGCCATGAGCTCTGCTGACGACGATACCCCCCTGCCTTCGACGCAGCCCTATCTGCTGCGCGCGCTGCACGAATGGTGCACCGACAACGGGCTGACACCCTTTCTGGCCGTCAAGGTCGATGGCTCGGTGCGTGTGCCGCCTGAGTTCGTGCGCAATGGCGAGATCGTGCTCAACATCAGCTACGACGCCACCTCCAAGCTGCAACTGGGCAACGACTACATCGAATTTCAGGCGCGCTTTGGCGGCGTGCTGCGCCACATCCTCGTGCCGGTGCACCGCGTCATGGCCATTTATGCGCGTGAAAACGGCCAGGGCATGGCGTTTGCCGTGCCCGATACCGTGCTGGCGTCCAGCGGCCCAGAGCTGGATCAAGGGGATCAAGGTCAGGGCGAGGCCGTGGCCGATGACGCCGCGCCCGCTGCCCAGCCGCCCCAGCAGCCATCCACTCCGCCAGCGGCCGCGCCGCGCCCGGTGCTGCGCGCCGTGCCGCCGCCAGCGCAGCCTGCGCCGCCCAGTGGCGAGCATGGCCCTGGCGATGACGAGCCGCCCCCGCCCAGTGCCCCCGGCCCGGCCGGCAAGCGCCCGGCGCTGCGGCGCATCAAATGATGGCCCGGCCAGGCCGTATGGCACGGCGCTGGGCGCTGCTGTTTGCCGCAGGCGCAGCCGCCAGTGCGCTGGCCTGGGCGCAGTCGCAAGGCAGCGCCCCGTCCCTCGAGGCCCCGCTGCTGCCCGGCGACAGCGTGGTGCCGTTGATGGACGCGCCACTGCTGCCGCAGCAGCCGGCCCAAGGCGGGCCAGATCGGCAGGGTGCGCAGGCAGCGTCCCGGGCAGGCAACAAGACTGCCGCATCCCCCGCAGCCACGCCACCCCAGCGCCTGGACAAGCCGCAGCACACGCGCGCGCTGTGCGATGCTGCGCTGCAGCGCATGGCGCAGATGCAGATTGCCGCCGCCTTTGAGCTGCTGGCGCCGCACTGGCCGCTGCCCGAGCGCGAGCTGGCGCAGCTGGCGGCCGAGACGGAAGGGCAGTTGCGCCAATTGCTGGCCGGTGGCGGCAAGATCCTGGGCCACGAATGGGTGCGCAGCCGCCAGGGCGGCAAAAGCGTGGTGCAGCACCTGTACCTGCTCAAGCTGCAGCACCACGGCCTGCGCGTGGCCTGCACCTTCTACAAGCCGCAGGCGCAGTGGCAGGTGCACACGGTGTTCTGGGATGAGCAGATCGAAAGCCTGCTGGAGCCCTGAACCTTGCCTTTCCAAGAGCCGCCGCCGCTGCCCACCGGCCTGTGTGCAGGCCCTTTTTTGATCTCACTTCGCGCATGCTGAAAATCCTGCTTTGCAATGACGATGGCTACCTGGCCCCAGGCATCGTGGCGCTGCACGAGGCCTTGAGCGCGCTGCCCGATGTGCGCGTCGAAGTCGTCGCGCCCGAGCACAACAACAGCGCCAAATCCAATGCCCTGACGCTCAATGCGCCGCTGTACGTCCATCAGGCGCCCATGGGCTTTCGCTACGTCAATGGCACGCCGGCCGACTGCGTGCACATCGCGCTGACCGGCCTGCTGGACTACCGGCCCGATCTGATCGTCTCGGGCATCAACAACGGCGCCAACATGGGCGATGACACCATCTACTCGGGCACCGTGGGCGCGGCCATGGAAGGCTATCTGTTCGGCATCCCGGCCATGGCGCTGTCGCAGGTGGACAAGGGCTGGGCCCATCTGGAAAGCGCTGCCCAGGCTGCGGCCTTGCTGGTGGCGCAGCTGCGCGCGCAACAGCTCATCGGCCAGACGCCCTGGCTGCTCAACGTCAACATTCCCAACCTGCCGCTGAACTCGCTGCGGCCGCTGCGCTGGTGCCGCCTGGGGCGGCGCCATGCCGCCGAGCGCGTGATCCGCCAGCAAAACCCGCGCGGCGAGACCATGTACTGGATCGGCGCTTGCGGCGCGGCCAGCGATGCCAGCGAGGGCACGGACTTCCACGCCACGGCCCAGGGGCATGTGGCCGTCACGCCGCTGCAGGTGGACTTGAGCGACCACGCGCAACTGCAGGCCTGGCAGGCGCGGCTGAATGTGCCTGGCTTTGGCGCTGCGGCCTGGCCGCAAACGGGGGCGTGATGCAGAAGAAAGCCCGCTTTCCGGCCCAGGTGCTGCCAGCGCCCGCAGTGCCGCCAGCGCGCGCCAGCTTGCCCGGCGCGCCCGGCGCATTGGCGCGGCCCGCCGCTGCCGCCGCCGTGCGCAGCAGCATGGCGCAGCCTGCGCTGGCCACGCCGGCGGCCGCCTGGCGCCAGCCCCCCCAGCCGGCGGCAGCGCTCGATGCCTCCAGCCAGCAGGGCGCGCGCGAGCGCATGGTCAAGCGCCTGGAGGCGCTGCCGGGCATGCATCCGCTGGTGCTCGAAGCCATGCGCCAGGTGCCGCGCCATGCCTTCATCGACTCCGCGCTGGGCGGCAAGGCCTACGACGAAAACAGCCTGCCAATCGGCTTTGGGCAGACCATCTCCAAGCCCTCGGTCGTGGCGCGCATGCTCTCGCTGCTGCTGGACACGGCAACTGGCGGCGGGCGCATCGCCGGGCGCGTGCTGGAGGTGGGCACGGGCTGCGGCTACCAGGCGGCAGTGCTCAGCCAGATCGCCGCCGAGGTCTATTCCATCGAGCGCCTGCGCGGTCTGCACGAGCGCGCGCGCCACAACCTGCGGCCCATGCGCGTGGCCAATTTGCACCTGCTCTTTGGCGATGGCATGGCCGGCTATGCCAGCGGCGCGCCGTATGCGGCCATCGTCTGCGCCGCAGGCGGCCAGGCCATCCCGCAGGCCTGGGTCGAGCAGCTGGCCATGGGCGGGCGCATCATCGCCCCCACCGTGGCCCAGGGCGGCGCCCAGGTGCTGATGGTGCTGGACAAAACGCCCGCCGGCCTGCGGCAACAGGCCCTGGAGGCCGTACACTTCGTTCCATTAAAATCCGGCGTTGATTAGGATGTCCTGCATGGATCGCAGTGCCTGCGTGCGGCTGCGGCTGCGTGCAGTCTGCAGCTCCCGCAAATCCTCGCCGGGCCACTGGGCCCGGCTGCGTTTTGTGCCTTGCAGCCCATCCTCAACCGCTTCTTGCCCACTCGCGCCGAGGTCGTGAACAGGTTCTTAGGGAAGATTCGATGATGCAATTGCAAAAACCATGGTTTGGTACGGGCAGCGTGATCGCTGCCTGTTTGCTGGTGGCGGGCTGCTCCAGCGTCTCGCTCAATCAGGCGCCTGTCGAAGACCGCGCCGGCATGGGTGAGGTGGGCAGCGTGGCGCCCCTCGTGCCGGCCCCGCCGGGCCACTACACCGTCAAGCCCGGCGACACGCTGATCCGCATCGGCCTGGAGACCGGCCAGAGCTGGAAGGACATTGCCGCCTGGAACCAGTTGGTCAATGCCGACGTGATCGAAGTCGGCCAGGTGCTGCGCGTAGTGCCGCCGGGCGCCGTGCCGCCAGCGGCGGGCGCGGGCCAAGGCGGCGGCTCGGCCGTGGCGCCTGTGGCCGTGGCTGGCGCCGCCGGTGCGTCCAGCCCATCGGGCGCGCCCAGCGGCGGCGTGGAGGTGCGCCCCATCGCGCCGGCAGGCTCGGCCGCCGAGCCCCCGGTCGTGCGCAGCAACACCCCCATCCCCACCGTGACGGCCGGCACCCCGCCGGCGGCCCCGGCAGGCGGCATTCAGCTGGCCTGGCCGGCCAACGGCCCCTTGCTGGCAGGCTTCAACGAGAGCACCAACAAGGGCTACGACATCGGCGGCAAGGCCGGCGATCCCATCGTCGCAGCCGCCGATGGCCACGTGGTCTATGCCGGCGCGGGCCTGCGCGGCTACGGCAACCTCATCATCCTCAAACACAACGACGAATACCTGACGGCCTATGCGCACAACCGCGTGCTGCTGGTCAAGGAAGACCAGCGCGTTGCGCGCGGGCAGAAGATTGCCGAAATGGGCAATACCGATGCCGATCGCGTCAAGCTGCACTTCGAAGTGCGCCGTCAGGGCAAGCCCGTCAACCCCGCTGGCTATCTGCCCAAGCGCTGAAGCTTGCCTGGCTTGTGTGCTGCGCCCCAGTCCGATCGGCGCTCGGGGGACTGCGGCATTTCGCGCCTTGGTATGAGCGATCTGGAATCCTTGCAGGGCGCGGCGCAGCCCGAGTTTGATCTGAGCGGCGAGCTGCGCGAGCAGCCCGTGGCCGCCGCGCTGCATGGCGCGCGGCTGGACAAGGCGCTGCTGGAGCTGGCGCCGGAGTTCTCCCGCAGCCATTTGCAGCAGCTCATCCGCAGCGGCCAGGTCTGGCTCGATGGCGCGGTCGCCCTCAAGCCTGCGCAGAAAGTGGCCGTGGGCCAATGCCTGCGCGTGGCGCTGCAGCCCACGGAACAAAGCCAGGCCTTCGTGCCCGAGCCCATGGCGCTGGACATCGTCTACGAAGACCAGGCGCTGCTGGTGCTCAACAAACCGGCCGGGCTGGTCGTGCACCCGGCCGCAGGCCACTGGCGCGGCACCTTGCTCAATGGCCTGCTGGCCCATGCCCCGGTCTTTGCCACGCTGCCGCGCGCGGGCATCGTGCACCGGCTGGACAAGGACACCAGCGGCCTGATGGTCGTGGCCAAAAGCCTGCCGGCGGCCACGGCGCTGGTGGCGCAGATTGCGCAGCGCGCCGTGGCGCGCCGTTACCTGGCCGTGGCCCATGCCGGCCCCGGCGCACGCGCCTGGCCCGAGGCCGGGCAGACGCTGCGCGTCGATGCCCCCATCGGGCGCGACCCGCAGCAGCGCCTGCGCATGGCCGTGGTCGATCTGCAGCGCCACCCGGGCAAGCCCGCGCAGACCGACATGCGCCTGCTGGCGCGGCAGGGCGGCTTTGCGCTGCTGCACTGCGCCCTGCACACCGGCCGCACGCACCAGATCCGCGTGCACGCCAAGCACCTGGGCTGGCCCCTGGTGGGCGATGCCACCTACGGTGGCCAGCCCCACCCGGCCATTGCCAGGCAGGCCCTGCATGCCTGGCAGCTGGCCCTGGCGCACCCGCTGCACGGCCAGCCGCTGCGCTTTTGCGCGCCGCCGCCGCAGGACATGCAGCAGCTGCTGCAGGCGCTGCAGCTGCCCTGGCCTGAAGTTGCCGAGGCCGCCGAGGGGATCGAGGCCGAGTCGCCCGGCGCAGGCCAGTTCGCCGACAATCGCTGATGCGCGCCGCAGCGGCTGGCGCTGCGCCCTGGCCTGCGCCTTCCATCCCATTTGCCGTGATTCATGAACTCTGTGCCAGCCCCCCCTGTCGATCCGATCTCCGTGTTGGAGGCGGCCTTGCTGTGCGCCCCGGCGCCGATGGCCATGCCCAGCCTGCAGGCCTTGTTCGAGCAGCCGCCCGATGCCGAGCAAATCCAGGCCTGGCTTGAGCAGCTGCAAATCGACTGGGCGCACCGCGGGCTGGAGCTGGTGCAGGTCGCCAGCGGCTGGCGCTTTCAAAGCCGCGCGAATGTGCTGCCGTTTCTGGCCCGGCTTGAGCCCGAGCGCACGCCGCGCTACTCGCGCGCGGCGATGGAAATCCTGGCGGTGATCGCCTACCGCCAGCCCGTCACGCGCGGCGACATCGAGGAAATCCGCGGCGTGGCCGTCAACAGCCAGATCATCAAGCAGCTGGAGGAGCGCGGCTGGATCGAAGTCATCGGCCACCGCGAATCCGTGGGCCGCCCGGCGCTGTTTGCCACCACTGGCCAGTTCCTGGACGACCTGGGCCTGGCCTCGCTGCGCGATTTGCCCGAGGTTGATGCCGTCAGCGAGGCCACGCTGCAGCAGCTGGGCCTGGGCCCTGCGGCTGCGCCAGCTGGCGGCAGCGAGGGCAACGAAGGCAGCGCGCTCGAAGCCGCCGAGGCCTCTGCTGCGCCGCCAGCCGAAGATGTGCGCGAAGATACGCGTGAGGGTGCGCGCGAAGACACGGCCCAAGCGCCGCTTGAAGCGGCTTGGGAAGAAGCGTCAGAAGACCCTGCCGAGGACTTGGAGCCCGCGCCAGCCCAGCAGCCGCCCCAGGATGGGCCCCAGCAGCCATGGCCGCCACAGACACAGCCACAGGCCCAGACCGAGCCCGAGACCGAGACCGAGACCGAGGCGCAGCAGCCCGAAACCCAAGACATGGCCCAAGCCGTCGAAGCAGTGAGCGCCATGCCGCCCGCCGAGCAGCCCGAGCCACCGGGACCATCCCAGGGCCTGCAGCCCTCGTGAGGGCAAGCCCTCTGCAGGCGCATCCCAGAACCCCGCCGCCCGGCCCGAACGGTGCCGGGCGGCCAGCCCAGCGAAAGCCACCACCATGCAAGCCAAGAAACCTTCCCGCAACGCAGCAAGCCGCAAGCCCGGCAAAGGCCGGGGCGGGCCGCCAGCGGCTTCTGCCCCCGCTGTGCCCTCTGCGCCCCGCCCGCGCCGCAGCCCGCGCCAGGGCGCAGCGCCCGAGGCCGCGCCAGCCGCCGCCCCATCCAGCCGGCCCGAGCGCCAGGCGCACAAGCGCGTGCTGCAGCCCGATGCCCAGCAGCCCAAGCTGCACAAGCTGCTGGCGCAGGCCGGCGTGGGCTCGCGCCTGGAGATGGAGGCGCTGATCGCCCAGGGGCGCATCACCGTCAATGACCAGCCCGCGCACGTCGGCCAGCGCGTGCAGCATGGCGACCAGATCAAGATCAACGGCAAGCCCCTGCGCCTGCGCGTGGCCCCGCCCGCAGTGCGGGTGCTGGCCTACCACAAGGTGGCCGGGGAGATGGTCACGCGCGAAGACCCGCAAAACCGCCCGACCGTATTCCGCAAGCTGCCGCACCTGGCGCATGGCAAGTGGCAGGCCGTGGGCCGGCTGGATCTGAACACCGAAGGCCTGCTGCTGCTGACCAACTCGGGCGACCTGGCCAACCGGCTCATGCACCCGCGCTACGGGCTGGAGCGCGAATACGCCGTGCGCATCCTGGGCGCTTTGAGCGACAGCGAGCGCCAGCAACTGCTCGAGGGCGTGATGCTCGAAGACGGCCAGGCCGCCTTCGGCAGCATCCAGGACGGCGGCGGCGAGGGCGTCAACCAGTGGTACAAGGTCACCATCAGCGAAGGCCGCAACCGCGAGGTGCGCCGCATGATGGAGGCCGTCGGCCACGCCGTCAGCCGCCTGATCCGCGTGCGCTATGGCAGCGTGGTGCTGATGCGCGGCCTGCGCCGCGGCATGTGGCTGGAGCTGCCCGAGCGCGACGTGGCGCGCCTGATGGAGGAGGCCGGCATGCCCCGGCCCCAGGCCAGCGCGCCGGGCCAGCGGGGCGCGGGCCGCAGTGCGCCGGCCGACCGCAGCCGAGGGCGCAACAAGCCCTCGGGCCCGGCGCCGTCGGCGCGCAGCCGCGGCGCTGGCAGCGCTGGCAGCGCGCCGCGCGGCAAGCCCAAATCCGCCCAGGGCTACATCGGCGCCGATGGGCTGGGGGCCATGGTCGGGCGCCGTGGCGGCAAGGGCCGGCCAGGCGCGGCAGGCCGCGGCCCGGGCCGCCGGGGGCGTTGAGCGCCTGCGTTCATGCAGGCGGGCCTGCTGCCCAGTGCGAGCGCCCCATGAAGATGGCGCCCGGTAGTGGCCGTGTGTGGCGGCCGTGTGGCGGCTTTGAGGGCTGAGGCCGGGATGAGCATCCGGCGACGCAGTCACTTTCTTTTTTTTGAACAAAGAAAGTGACCAAAGAAAAAGACCCTGCTGCCTGCGCCCCCTTCGTTTTGCCGATGCGCACAGGCGCAGGCAGAAAAGGGATCTCTGCCCGGGCCATTGCTGGGCTCGGCCCTTCGTCAGAACCAGGCCACTTGCGCCAGGCCACTCGCGCCAAGATCGTGGGCGCTCATCAAGGCTTGAGCCCGCCGCCCAGGGCCTTGTAGAGATCGGCCAGGTTCTCCAGCTGCGTGAGCTGGTTGGCCAGCAGCGCCATGTTGGCTGCGTAGCTGCTGCGCTCGGCGTCGAGCAGATCCAGCGCGCTGGCCACGCCGTGCTGGTAGCGCAGGCGCACCAGTTGCAGGGCCTGCTCGTAGGCCTGGCTTTGGCGGGTGTTGGCGGCGTGGCGCTGCTGGAGCTGTTCGCGTGCCACCAGGGCATTGGCCACGTCCTGGAAGGCGGCCTGCACCGCGCCTTCGTACTGCACGATTTGCACCTGCTGGCGCACGCGCGCGGCGTCGAGGTTGGCCTGCAGGCTGCCCCAGTTGAAGATCGGCAGCGTGATCGCGGGCGCAAAGCTCCAGGTGTGATTGCCGCCGCCGAACAGGCCGCTGAGCTCGCTGGAGCCGGTGCCCACGCTGCTGGTCAGGCGGATGCTGGGGAAGAAGGCTGCGCGCGCCGCGCCGATCTGGGCGTTGGCCTGCTTGAGGGCGAATTCGGCGGCGCGGATGTCGGGCCGGTTCAGCAGCACTTCGGAGCTCAGCCCGGCGGGCAGGCGCTCGATCTTGAACTGCTGCGCCAGCGGCAGGCCTTCGGGCAGGTCCTCGGGCAGCGGCTGGTTGATGAGCATGGCCAGGGCGTTGAGCGCCTGCTGGCGCGCCTGCACGGCGCCGGCGTAGTCGGCCTTGGCCGATTCGATCAGCGCCTCCTGCTGGCGCAGGTCCAGCGCGGAGACCACGCCTGAGCGGTGCTTGAGCTGCGTGAGTTCGTAGGTTTGCTCGCGCGTGGTGAGCACGCTTTGCGCCAGCGCCATGGCCTGCTGAGCGTAGCGCTCGTTGAAGTAGGCCTTGGCCACTGCGGCCACCAGCGCCAGATGGGCGCTGTCGCGGCTGGCGGCGCTGCCCAGATAAGCCTGCAACGCCGCTTCGCTGGCGCTGCGCAGTTTGCCGAACAGGTCGATTTCGTAGGCCGTGATGCCCAGGCCCACGCTGTAGGACGAGGCCACGTAGGCCGCGCCGCTGGGGCTGAGGTCCTGGGCCACGCGCGCGCGCGAGCCGCCGGCGCTGGCGCCCAGGGCCGGCAGTTGCTCGGCGCGCGCAATCATGTACTGCTGGCGCACGGCCTCGGCGTTGAGCGCGGCCTTGCGCAAATCGGTGTTGCGCGCCAGGGCCAGCTCGATCAGGCGGTGCAGGCGGGCATCGGCAAAGTAGTCTTTCCAGCCCAGCGATGCGGCCTGGATGGGTGCTTGATCCTGCGGCGCGGGCGTGTCGTAGGCAAAGTGCTGCGGCACGCTCACGGCGGGCTGCTCATAGGCGGGGATCATGGCGCAGCCGGGCAGCGCGGCGGCCACGGCCAACGCAGCCAGCGCGCCCAGCGCAGGGCGCTGCAGCAGGCGGCGCTGCCGGGGCTGCAGGGGGCGGGGCAGGGCGGGACGGTTTGGGTTCATGGGGGCATTCTCCTCTCGGTCAGGCGGCATGGGGCGTGCGCTGTGTGGCGGCGGCATCGGCCACCACGGCCTGGCCCCCATCCGTGCCGGCGCGCGGCTTGCCACCCTTGAAGAGCTTGCGCACGACGACGTAGAACATCGGCACGAAGAACACCGACAGCAAGGTGCCCACCAGCATGCCCCACAGCACGGGCGTGCCGATGGCGCGCTGGCTGGCGGCGCTGGCGCCGCTGGCCAGGTACAGCGGCACCACGCCCAGGATGAAGGCCAGCGAGGTCATCAAAATGGGCCTAAAGCGCAGGTGCGCCGCTTCCAGCGCGGCCTCCAGCGCGCTGCGGCCGGCTTGCTGCAAGTCCTTGGCGAACTCGATGATGAGGATGGCGTTCTTGGCCGACAGGCCAATGACCGTGATCAGGCCGACCTGGAAGTAAATGTCGTTGAGGTAGGCCCCTGGCAGGCCAAAGAGCTGGGCGTTGAACCAGTTGCGCCCCAGCGCGCCCAGCACCACGCCCAGAAAGCCCAGCGGCACCACCAGGATCACCGCCAGCGGGATGGACCAGCTCTCATACAAAGCGGCCAGCGCCAGGAACACGGCCAGGATGGCAAAGCCGTACAGCAGCAGGGTTTGCGTGCTGCCCTTGGCCTCCTCGCGCGATTGGCCGGCCCACTCCAGGCTGAAGCCGGGCATTTCGTCGACCAGGCGCTGCACCTCGGCCATCAAATCGCCCGAGGAATAGCCCGAGCCGGGCCGCGCCGCGCCTTCGAGCTTCATGGCCGGATAGCCGTTAAAGCGCACGCTTTGCTGCATGCCCTTTTGCCAACTGGCGCTGGCGATGGTGCTCAGCGGCACGGCCTGGCCGGCGCTGTTGGGCACGGTCAGCATCAGGATGTCCTCGGGCTGCATGCGCGCCGTGGCTTCGGCCTGCACGATGACGCGCTGCAAGCGGCCGTTGTTGGGGAAGTCATTGACGTAGGACGAGCCCAGCGCCGTGGCCAGCACGCTGCGGATGCTGGCGAAGTCGATGCCCTGCGCGGCGGCGGCCTCGCGGTTGATCTCGATCTTCACCTGCGGCGCATCCTCCAGGCCGGAGGCGCGCGTTTGGCTGGGGTCGAACATGGGGTTCTGGCGCAGTTTGCCCAGCAGCTCATTGCGCTTGGCCAGCAGGGCCTCGTGGCCGGCGTTGCTGCGGTCTTGCAGGTACATCTCAAAGCCCGAGCTGTTGCCCAGCTCGAAGATGGCCGGCGGGTTGATGACCAGCGCAAAGCCATCGCTGACGCTGCCCATCAGCGCGCCGGTGAACTTGCCTGCCACCGAGGCGGCGTCGCTGCCCGGCGCGGTGCGCTGCTGCCAGTCCGTCAGGGTCAGAAAGCCCATGCCGGTGTTTTGCGCCGCGCCTGCGAAGCTGAAGCCGGAGACGCCCACAAAGCTTTGCACTTCCGGCAGCTTGTTGGCGATCTGGCTGGCCACGGCCAGCGTGGCGTCGGTGCGCTCCTTGGTCGCGCCCGAGGGCAGTTGCACGATCATCATCAGAGAGCCCTGGTCTTCCTCGGGCAGGAAGGAGGTGGGCAGGCGCGTGAACATCCATGCCGCGCCAGCGGCCAGCGCCAAATACACCACCATCAGGCTGGCCGAGCGGCGCAGCAGCCGCGCCACCACGCCTTCATAGCCGCGGTTGAGCTTGCTGAAGTTGCGGTTGAACCAACCGAAAAAGCCGCGTTTTTCCATGTGGTGGCCCTTGGCCACGGGCTTGAGCAAGGTGGCTGCCAGCGCCGGCGTGAGCGACAGCGCCAGAAAGGCCGAGAAGGCAATGGCCAGCGCCATGGTCAGCGCGAACTGGCGGTAGATGTTGCCCGTGGCGCCGCTGAACATGGCCAGCGGCACGAACACCGAGATCAGCACCGCCGTGATGCCGATCACCGCGCCGGAGATCTGGCCCATGGCCTTGCGCGTGGCCTGCAGGGGCGGCAGCCCCTCCTCGCTCATGATGCGCTCGACGTTTTCCACCACCACGATGGCGTCGTCCACCACGATGCCGATCACCAGCACCATGGCAAACATGGTCAGCACGTTGATGGACAGGCCCAGATACCAAATGCCCGCAAACGCCCCCATCAGCGAGATGGGCACGACGATGGTGGGAATCAGCGTGTAGCGGATGTTCTGCAGGAAGATGAACATCACGATGAACACCAGCACGATGGCTTCGAGCAAGGTCTTGACCACCGCCTCGATGGAGAGCTTGACGAAGGTGGAGGTGTCATACGGGGCCGACCATTGCAGATCGGCGGGGAAGAACTTTTGCAGCTCGGCCATCTTCGCGCGCACCGCCTCGGCCGTGGCCATGGCATTGCCGCTGCTCGAGAGCATCACCGCCATGCCCACGGCCGATTGGCCGTTGAGGGTGGTGGATGAGCCATAACTCTGGCTGCCCAGCTCGATGCGCGCCACGTCCTTCAAATACACATTGGCCCCGCCCGTGGTGGAGCGCAAGATGATGTTGCCGAACTGATCGGGCGTGCGCAGTTGCCCATCCACGGACACGGTGGCCGTGATGGCCTGGCCCTGGGCCACGGGCTGCTCGCCAATGGCGCCAGCGGAAATCTGCGCGTTCTGCGCGCCGATGGCCGCCGTCACGTTGGCAAACGAGAGGTTGTAGTTCTGCAGCTTGGCCGGATCGACCCAGACGCGCATGGCCCGCTCGGAGCCAAACAGCCGCGCCTCGCCCACGCCGTCGATGCGCTGGATGGCTGGCTTGATGTTGCGCTCGATGTAGTCGGAGACCTCCTCGCTGCCCATGGTTTGCGAGGACATCATCAGCACCATCAAAAAGTTCGAGCGCGACTTGCTCACCCGCACGCCGTTTTGCTGCACGGTGGCGGGCAGCAGGGCCGTGACCTCGGAGAGCTTGTTTTGCACGCTCACCTGCGCCAGGTCTTCGTCGGTCTCGGGCGTGAAGGTCAGGCTGACCGAGCCCGTGCCGTCCGCCGTGGCGCTGGTGCTCATGTAATCCAGCCCTTCCAGGCCGTTCATGTTGCGCTCGATCACGGCCAGCACGCTGTCCTCCATCACCTGCGCCGAAGCGCCGGGATAGGCGGCCGACAAGGTGATGGTGGGCGCGCCCACGGCCGGGTATTGCGACACCGGCAGGTTGCGGATGCCGATCACGCCGGCGATGACGATGAAAATCGAAATCACCCACGCAAAAATGGGGCGATTGATGAAAAACTGGGCCATGCAAGCTCCTGGTTCTGGACGGGGCGCTATGGCCTGTTTACTGCGCGGTCGCGCCGGGCTTGGCCGCCGCATCTGCGCCAGCCGGGGCTGCGCCGGGGGCTGTGCCAGAGGCCGCCGCCGCGCCAGGGGGCGTCCACTCGCGCGTTTGCACCTGCCGGGCGCCGCTCATGCCCGCAATCATGGCGCCATCGACAACCACCTTGTCGCCCTCGTTGAGGCCGCCGGTGACGATCCAATACGCGCCCTGCTGGCCGCCCACCGTCACCATGCGCGGCTGCATCTGGCCTTGCGCATCGACGATCAGCGCCACATCCTGCTTGCCGCGCGTGATGGCCTGCTGCGGCACCAGAAAGGCATTGCCGATGTCGCCCTGGGGCAGGCCCACGCGCACGTACAGGCCGGGCAGCAGCACGTTGTCGGGGTTGGGGACTTCCGCGCGCAGCGTGACCTGGCCGGTCGATTCATTGACCGTCAAATCGGCAAACAGCAAGCGGCCCTTGTGCGGGTACTCCTTGCCGTTTTCAAACTTGATGCCCACCTGCACCGCGCCATCGACCAATTGGCGCTTGCCATCGGCAACGTCCTGCTTGAGCTGCATCACCTCGTTGGCCGACTGCGTCACGTTCACGTACATCGGGTGGGTTTGCTGGATGGTGGCCAGCTTGTTGGCGTCACCGGCCGTCACCAGCGCCCCTTCGGAGACGTAGGACTGGCCGATGTAGCCCGAAATCGGCGCCGTGATGCGCGAATAGTTCACATTGATCTGCGCCGACTTGATTGCCGCCTGGGCCGCCTTCACGCTGGCCTGGGCCGAGCGTTGCGTGGCCACGGCCGAGTCGTACTCCTGCTGGCTGATGGCATTGGCCGCCGCCAGCGGCTTGTAACGCTGCAAATCCGCCTTGGCCTTGGCCAGCGCCGCCTGGGCCGAGGCCAGTTGCGCGCGGGCGCTCTCCAGCGCCGCCACGTAGGGCGCGTCATCGAGCTGGTACAGCGCCTGCCCGGCCTTGACGTAGCTGCCCTCCTTGAACAAACGCTTTTGCACGATGCCGCCCACGCGCGGGCGCACATCGGCCACGCGGTGCGCGGCCAGGCGACCGGGCAGCTCGGCACGGGTGCCCACCGACTGCGAGCGCACCGTCACCACGCGCACCTCGGGCAATGGGGCCTGCTGTGGCTGCTCGCCCTTGGCCTGCTGCTGTTGCTGCTGCGCTGGCGCGTCATTGGCCTGGCTGTCGCTGCAGGCGCTCAGGCCCAAAGTACCGGCGGCGGCCAGCGCCGCCCAGCATGCGCGCCGCACAGCGGCATGAAACTGTGTCAGAGAAGTCGCCATGTGCAAATCCTGTTCTTGTTGGCGTGTGCGATGGAGTGGGGCTGCGGCAAGGCCTGTGCTGTCAGGTCGCTGGAAGGCTTTGGCCCGCCGTGGGCCGTCGTGAGCCAGCCTTGCGAGCGTGCGATTATATACATGCATGAATGGATGTTTAAATCATCCAATACGGCTTTGCTCAAAATATACATACACGGATGAATTTATAATCCCGCCTCGCAACGGCCCGAAGACCTCGCAGCATGGCTCTGCCAGGGCGGTCGCAGATCCCCCGCGTTTTGAAACTCCCGACATGCGCAGAACCAAAGCCCAGGCCCAGGAAACCCGCGACCAGCTGATGCGCGCCGCGCTGGACGTGTTCGACCAGCGCGGCGTCTCGCGCGCCTCGCTCAATGAAATTGCACAGTGCGCCGGCGTGACGCGCGGCGCGCTGTACTGGCACTTCAAGAACAAGGAGGACTTGTTCGATGCGCTGTTCCAGCACATTTTTGAAGATCTCAGCCACAGCCTGGCAGAGGACATCCGCAACCAGGCGCCGGACATGCTGCAAAGCCTGCGCCAGGCGCTGCTGAACAACTTCGAGCGCATCGAGCACAATGCGCAGCACCACAAGTTTTGCCGCATTCTCTATCTCAAGTGCGAGCACACCG
This sequence comes from Vandammella animalimorsus, assembly GCF_002285265.1. Lineage (GTDB taxonomy): Bacteria > Pseudomonadota > Gammaproteobacteria > Burkholderiales > Burkholderiaceae_C > Lampropedia. The sequence continues at coordinate 27,188 of NZ_NSJB01000003.1, read as the reverse complement.
AGGACAATGCCGCCATTTTGGGCGTGATGGATCGCTATCAGGACATGTGGCGCGAGCAAATCCACAGCGCGCTGCGCCTGTGCGTGCAGCAGCAGCGCCTGCCGCAGACGCTGGACATCGCGTTGGCGGCGGTGTACCTCAAATCCCTGGTGTTCGGCTTGGTCAAGCTGTGGCTGCTCAGGCCGGATCAGCTCGATCTGGGCCGCACCGCGCCGCGCATCGTGGACACGGCGCTGCACGCACTGCAGCACACCCCGTTCCTGCAAAACTCTCAGACCGGATGAGCAGGCGCTAGGGGTTGTTGAGATTGGGTTTGCGAAGCGGTTTTTCGAGACAAAAGCCGCAGATGCAAGGCGGAAACGCGCGCAAGGCCCGGACGCCTTGCAAGCATTTTCAACGCAGCGGTTGCGGAAAACACTGCCGCAACGCTAAATCTCAACAACCCCTAGCGTTTGCCCGTCAATTTTGACCCAGCTCTCGCATGCCAGCCCCCTTGCCGCCCCCCAATGAACACCGTCCCCTGTTGCCCGCGCGCCCGCGCGGCCTGGCCTATGCCTGGGCCGCGTTGCGCTCCTGGCTGCACCTGCTGCTCATGGGCGCCAGCATGGTGCCCTATGCCCTGGCGCTGCTGGCGGTGGCGCTGTTCGTGCGCGGCGAGCCCATTTACCGCATTGGCGTGGCCTGGCTGGACGTGTGCGTGCGCAGCGCCCGCTGGCTGCTGGGCATCGACCACCGCGTGCGCGGCCTGGAGCACCTGCCGGCCTACGACAAGGCCCAGGGCCAGACGCCCAAGGTCGTGGTGCTGGCCAAGCACCAGTCCACTTACGAGACCTTCTTGATGCCGCTGGTGCTGCGCCACGTCGTGCTGTCCTACGTTTTCAAGAAGGAGTTGCTGGCCATCCCTTTCTTCGGCTGGGGCATTGGCCGCATGGACATGGTGCACATCGACCGCGAGCAGGGCATCCGCTCCTTGCGCAAGGTGCTGGCCCAGGGCCAGCGGGTCATGGCGCTGGGCAACTGGGTCATCATGTTCCCCGAAGGCACGCGCGTGCCGCGCGGCCAGGCCGGCGATTACAAGTCCAGCGGCGCGCGGCTGGCGGTGGACACGGGCGCGCTGGTGGTGCCGGTGGCCGTGGCCTCGGCGCGTTGCTGGGCGCCGCGCGCCATCGTCAAGTACCCCGGCACGGTGGATGTGTCCATCGGAGCGCCCATCAGTACCGAGGGCAAGAGCGCGCCGCAGGTCATGGCCGAGGTGCAGCAATGGATCGAGACCGAGATGCGCCGCATTGATCCGCAGGCCTATCCGGCCCAAGACCAGGCTCCGACTGGGCAGGGCGCGTCCGATGCAGCAGGCTGAGCTGGCGCTGCCCCAAACCCAGTCGCAACAGCCCGCGAGCGCGGCCAGCGCGCTGTGGCGGCACCCGCAGGCCAACCGCCACGTCGTGCTGCAGCATGGCGGCCAGACGCTGCGCGTGGCCTACCACTGGCAAGGCGCGAAGCGGCGCAGCGTGGGCATGCGCGTGAGCGCGCTGGGCTTGCAGGTGCGCGCGCCGCACTGGCTGGGGGCGGCGCAGCTCGAAGCCATCCTGCAAGGGCGGGCGCGCTGGCTCATCGGCCAATGGCAGGCCTTGCAGAAGATGGGGCAAGACGGCCCTCTGGGCGCTGGCGCAGCGGCGGTCTGGGCCGAGGGCTGCGGCCTGGTCTGGCAAGGCCAGCTGCTGCGCATTGCCCTGGGCCTGGCTGGGCGGCGCGCACTGCTGCAGCCGCTGGCCCAGCCTGTGGCATTGGCCAGCGGCGCGCGCATTGCCGGGCGCGCCGCCTGGTTGGGCCATGCCAGGCAAGAGGGCAATGAGGCTTGCCAGGCCGGGCAGCTGTTGCACCTGCCGCTGCGCCGTGATGCCAGCGCCAGCGCCATCGCCCAGGCGGCCCAGCGCTGGCTGCGCGCGCAGGCCATGGCGCAACTGCAACAGCGCTGCGCGCATTTCGCGCCACTGCTGGGGGTGGCCCCCCGCCGTCTGGCGCTGACCAATGCCCAGACCCGCTGGGGCAGCGCCAGCGCCCGCGGCGACATCCGCCTGCATTGGCGGCTGGCGCAGTGCGCGCCGCAGCTGTTCGATTACGTGCTGGTGCACGAGTTGGCGCACCTGCACGAGATGAACCACGGCCCGCGCTTTTGGGCCTGGGTCGAGCGCATCCAGCCCGACTATGCCCAGCACCGCGCCCGGCTGCGGCAGCTGCGCTTTGAGCCTTGGGATGGTGGGTGAATCTGGGCAATGGGCCTGCGGGCAGGAATCTGTTCAAAGCCAAGGCTTTGCACAGATTCCTACAGCATCTGGCACAAAAAGGCCCGGCTGCGCTCGTGCTGCGGGTTGGCGAAGAATTGCGCCGAGGGGGCGTTCTCCAGGATCTGGCCCTGGTCCATGAAGACCACGCGGCCGGCCACTTCGCGCGCAAAGCCCATTTCGTGCGTCACCACCAGCATGGTCATGCGCTCCTGCGCCAGGGCGCGCATGGTGCGCAGCACTTCGACGGTGAGCTCCGGGTCCAGCGCCGAAGTGGGTTCGTCGAACAGCATGATCTGCGGCTCCATGGCCAGCGCGCGGGCGATGGCCACGCGCTGCTTTTGCCCGCCCGAGAGCCTGCCGGGGTAGCTGTCGCGCTTGGCCAGCAGGCCGACCTTGGTCAGCAGCGCCTCGGCCTGGGCGATGGCCGCATCGCGCGCCAGGCCCTTGACGGTCATGGGCGCCTCGATGATGTTTTCCAGCACCGTCATGTGCGGAAACAGGTTGAAGCTCTGGAACACCATGCCCATCTTGCGGCAGATGCGGCGCAGCTGCGCATCGGGCGCGTAGCGCACCTGGCCGGTGGCCGCGTCGGTCTCGGCCAGGGCCTGGCCGTCCACGTGGATGCTGCCCGCGTCGATGGTTTCGAGGTGGTTCAGGCAGCGCAAAAACGTGCTCTTGCCCGAGCCCGAGGGGCCGATGACGGCCACCACCTCGCCTTGGGCCAGGTCCAGCGACACGCCGTCGAGCACGCGCTGCGCGCCGAAGGATTTGCCCAGGCCCTGGGCGCGGATCATGGTCTGGGGCTGGGGCTTACTGGTCGTAGCGGGCATAGTGTCGCTCCAGGCGCTGGAACAGCCAGGTCAGCACCAAGGTCATCAGCAGGTAGAAGACGGCGGCCACCACGAAGGCAGTGGTGTTGAAGTCGCGCTGCACGATCAGGCGCGCCGCGCGCAGCAGATCGTTGAGCGCCAGCACGTAGATCAGCGAGGTGTCCTTGACCAGGGTGATGGTCTCGTTGCTCATCGGCGGCAGGATGTGGCGCACCATCTGCGGCAGCACGATGCGGCGCATGGTCTGGGTGTAGCTCAGCCCCAGCACCTTGGCGCCCTCGTACTGGCCGCGATCGACCGACTGGATGCCCGAGCGAAAGATTTCGGCGAAATAGGCCGCGTAGTTCAGCACGAAGGCCACGACGGCGGTGGGAAAGTCCGGCAGGGTGATGCCCATGCCCGGCAACGCGAAGTAGATGAAAAAGATCTGCAGCAGCAGCGGCGTGCCGCGCATCAGCCAGATGTAGCCGTTGACCAATGCGCTCAGCGGCCCCAGGCGCGAGACGCGCGCCAGTGCCAGCAGCAGTCCCAGCGGAATGGCCAGCGACAGGGTGATGGCAAACAGCGTCAGCGTCACCTGCAGGCCGTCCCACAGGGCCGGCAGCATCGAGAGGACGTAGTTCATGACAAAGGGGCAAGAGGGGGCGGCAGCGGGGCCGCAGGGGCCCGGCTGCCGCTGCCATGCGGTGCCAGCCAGGCCCAAAAAGAAGCCGCTTTTCACGCCGCGCCGCCAACAGGCGGCGCAAGGCGCGAAAAGCGGTGGGTGTGCGGCAGCGGGCGAGCATCGGACGTGGCGCGCCCGCCGCTGCCAGCGCGGCTTACTTGATGACGTTGGCGCCGAACCACTTCTCGGAGATCTTCTGCGCCGTGCCGTCCTTCTTCATCTCGGCCAGCGTGGCGTCGACCTTTTGCAGCAGTTCGGCGTCGCCCTTGCGCATGCCCACGCCGTAGTCCTCGGTGCCGAAGTTCTCTTCCAGCACGCGGAAATCATTGGCGCGCTTGGCCACGTAGTAGCGGCCCACGACCTCATCGACCACCACCGCATCGAGGCGGCCTGTGCCCAAGTCCATCAGCGCGGTGATGTTGTCGGCAAAGGTCTTGAGCTGCTTGAAGCTCTTGGCCACGTCCGCTTCCTTGTTGATGGCCTCGACGGCGCTGCTGCCTTCCTGCGCGCCCACCACCTTGCCGGCCAGGCCGGCCTTGTTGGTGATGTCGGACTTGGCGCCCACGACGATGATCTGGTGGTTTTCCATGTAGGGGGCGGTAAAGCCGATGTGCTTTTTGCGCTCCTCGGTGATGGTCAGGCCGTTCCAGAGCACGTCCACGCGCTTGCTGTTGAGCTCGGCCTCCTTGGCGCCCCAGTCGATGGGGCGGAACTCGGCCTTGACGTTCATGCGCTTGGCCACTTCGCGGGCCATGTCGATGTCAAAGCCGACGATCTCGTTTTTCTCGTCACGAAAGCCCATGGGCGGGAAGTTGTCGTCCAGGCCCACGACGATGGTGCCTGCGCTGGCGCCGGCCTTGGCGGCCTCGCCAGTGGTCTGGGCGTGGCCGTGGGCCACCAGCAAAGAAGCAACGACGGGGGCGAGCAAGAGTTTTTTCAGGTTCAGCATCGAAGTACCCAAGGCAATGAAAAATCAAAGGACACAAAAACAGCGCAGCAGCACAGGCCGCTGCGCGCAAGAGCGCGATTGTCACCTGTGTTGGCGGTGATTTCAACCAAACCGGGCCCCATCATGGCAAATCGGCGGCGCTGGAGATGGCGCGCTGCAGGCGAGGCAGGGCTTGCAGCAGCAGTTGCTCGGCGGTGAGCTGGTCGCTGTGCAGCACCTGGCGGCTGGGCATGCTGCGCAGCCAGGTCATTTGCCGCTTGGCCAGCTGGCGCGTGGCGGCTTCGGCCTGCGCCACCCAGGTGTCGGCCGGCAGCTGGCCGTCGAGCATCTGCCAGGCCTGGCGATAGCCCACGGCGCGCATGGCTGGCAGCTGCGCGTGCAGCAGCGGGTTGGCGCGCAACGCGCGCACTTCGTCCAGAAAACCGTCCTGCAGCATCTGCGCAAAGCGTTGCGTGATGCGCTGGTGCAGCCAGGCGCGCTCGGCCGGCTCCACCGACAGCATGCGCTGCGCGATCCAGCCTGCCAGGGCGGGCTGCGCCTGCCCGGCGCGCTGCTGCAGCTGCGACAGCGGCTGGCCAGTGAGCTGCCAGACCTCCAGCGCGCGCTGGATGCGCTGGGCGTCGCGCGGCGCCAGGCGCGCGGCCGTGGGCGGATCGACCTGGGCCAGCCAGGCATGCAGCGCCGGCCAGCCCTGGCGCTGCGCGCGCGCCTCCAGCTCGGCGCGCACGGCGGCATTGGCCGGGGGCAGGGCGTCCAGGCCGTGCAGCAGGGCCTGCAGGTACATCAGCGTGCCGCCCACCAGCAGCGGGAAGGCGCCGCGCGCCAGGATCTCGTCGATGCACTGGCGGCAATCGCGCAGGAACTCGGCCACGCTGTAGCTGTGCTGCGGCGCGCGGATGTCGATCAGGTGGTGCGGCGCCTGGGCGCGCTCGGCCCGCGTGGGCTTGGCCGTGCCGATGTCCATGCCCTGGTAGACCAGCGCCGAATCGACGCTGACGATCTCCAGCCGCTGCGTGGGCGCCAGCGCCTGCGCCAGGGCCAGGGCCAGGGCGGATTTGCCGCTGGCCGTGGGCCCGGTGAGAATGAAAAACGGCCTGTCGAGCAGGCCGTTGTGCTGGATGTCCGCCATCGGTATGGGGCTCCTGTTGTGCCACAGCGCGCCGCGCTGCGGCAGAGCGGGCTCAGACCACGCCCTGGGCCAGCATGGCGTCGGCCACCTTGACGAAGCCGGCGATGTTGGCGCCGTCGATGTAGCTGACCTTGCCGTCGGCGCGGCGGCCGTATTGCAGGCAGGCCTGGTGGATGCTTTGCATGATGCCAAACAGGCGCTGGTCCACTTCCTGGCGCGTCCAGGCCAGGCGCATGGCGTTCTGGCTCATCTCCAGGCCGGAGGTGGCCACGCCGCCGGCGTTGCTGGCCTTGCCGGGCGCGAACAGCACGCCAGCGGCTTCAAACGCCTTGGCCGCTTCGATGGTGCAGGGCATGTTGGCGCCTTCGGCCACGCAGACCACGCCGTTGGCAATCAGCGTCTTGGCGTCACTCTCGTCCAGCTCGTTTTGCGTGGCGCAGGGCAGGGCGACTTCGGCCGGGATGTGCCAGGGGCGCTTGCCTTCGATGTACTCGGCGCCGACCTTGGCGGCGTAGTCCTTGACGCGGCCGTACTGCACGTTCTTGATGTCCATCAGGATGGCGAGCTTTTCGGGCGAGAAGCCGGCGGGGTCATAGACGGTGCCGTTGGAGTCCGAGCAGGTGACGACGGTGGCGCCCAGGGCCATGGCTTTTTCGATGGCGTACTGCGCCACGTTGCCCGAGCCGGAGACGGCCACTTTCATGCCCTGGAAGGAGTTGCGCGCCTCGTTGAGCATGGCCTCGGCAAAGTACACGGTGCCGTAGCCGGTGGCCTCGGGGCGGATCAGCGAGCCGCCCAGGTTCAGCGGCTTGCCGGTGAGCACGCAGTCGGCGCGGTTGGTGAGCTTTTTGATGTAGCCGGCGATGTAGCCGATCTCACGCCCGCCCACGCCGATGTCGCCGGCGGGCACGTCGGTGTCGGCGCCGACGTGGCGGAACAGCTCGGCGGCAAAGGCCTGGCAGAAACGCATGATCTCGCCCTGGCTCTTGCCCTTGGGGTCGAAGTCCGAGCCGCCCTTGCCGCCGCCCATGGGCAGCGTGGTCAGCGCGTTCTTGAAGGTCTGCTCAAAGGCCAGGAATTTGAGCACCGAGAGGTTGACCGAGGGGTGAAAGCGCAGGCCGCCCTTGTAGGGGCCGATGGCCATGCTGTGCTGGATGCGGTAGCCGCGGTTGACCTGCACCTTGCCCGCGTCGTCCACCCAGCAGACGCGGAACATGATGACGCGCTCGGGCTCGGCCAGGCGCTCCAGCAGGTTGTGCTCGGCGTATTGCGGGTGCTTGCTGATGAAGGGCCACAGGCTCTCGAACACTTCGGTGGCCGCCTGCTGGAACTCGGGCTGGCCGGGGTTGCGTTGGGCGATGTGGCCCAGAAATTGCTGGAGGGATAGATCAGACATGGTAGGGAAGTCCTGCAAAAAAGAATCAAACGGAACGCCCTGCGCGCCCGCCGCCGCGGCTGCGGCGCTCGTGGCCAAAGTCCCCCACACTGGGGTGGAAGACGCACAGGGCGGGCCGGGGCAGCGTCTGGGGCAGGCTTTCAGGGCGCTGGGCAGGTGCTGCACGCACGGCCTCGGGGCTGTATGACGCCATCTCCACGCACTCTCTGCCGCCGGCGCGCCAGGCCCCGTCGTGAGGGGCTTGGTGCACACGCACACCTGGCCTCTGGCGGCGATCAGCGCCAGGGTCTCGATCTATCGGCTACCAAGGGTTTCAAAGGGGTGCGCGGCCAGCCTGCCGCGCGCCGCACAAGCGCGCAAAGGGCTTAGACGCGCTTGCGGTATTCGCCAGTGCGCGTGTCGATCTCGATGCGATCGCCCTGGTTGACGAACAGCGGCACGGCCACTTCAAAGCCAGTGGCGATCTTCGAGGGCTTGAGCACCTTGCCAGAGGTATCGCCCTTGACGCCCGGCTCGGTCCAGGTGACCTCGCGCTCCACGCTGGTGGGCAGTTCCACCGAAATGGCCTTGCCGTCGTAGAACACCACTTCGGCGCTCATGCCGTCTTCCAGGTAGTTCAGGGCGTCGCCCATGTTGGCGGCCTCGACCTCGTACTGGTTGTATTCGCTGTCCATCCACACGTACATCGGGTCGGCAAAGTAGGAGTAGGTGCACTCCTTCTTGTCGAGGATGACGTTGTCGATCTTGTCGTCGGCCTTGAACACCACCTCGGTGCCCATGTTCGACAGCAGCGCCTTGAGCTTCATGCGCACCGTTGCCGCGCCGCGCCCGCCGCGTGCGTATTCGGTCTTGAGGACGATCATCGGATCCTTGCCATGCATGATGACGTTGCCGGCGCGGATTTCTTGTGCGATTTTCATAAAAGATAAGCGTTGTCTGGATCAAAGAATCCTGCTTGGCAGGGGCCTGCCATGGGTGCTGCAGTGCAAAAAAAAGCTGCGAGATCAAAGCCCGCAGCCCGCGCAACTGATAGAAAAAATCGCCACGACCCAATGGACAGGCCCACACAGGGCCGAGGGCGGATTTTATCCCAATCCCCAGCACGGGCAGAAAAAACGCCAGTCCATGGCAAAGCTTGCTTACCGCCCTGCAGCAGGCAATGGCGCGCATCTTCTGCGAGAATCGCGCGCCGTGAATTTCTCCTCCTTCATCCAAAATGCAGCGGTGATGGCGCTGCCGGTGCTGTTGGCCATCACCATCCATGAGGCCGCGCACGCCTATGTGGCGCGGCGCCTGGGCGATCCCACGGCGGCCTTGCTCGGGCGCGTCACGCTCAACCCCTTCAAGCACATCGACCCCTTTGGCACGGTGCTGCTGCCCTTGCTGCTGTTGTTCGCCTCGCAGGGCGCGCTGATGTTCGGCTACGCCAAGCCAGTGCCGGTGAATACGCGCAAGCTGCGCAACCCGCGCTACGACATGGTCTGGGTGGCGCTGGCTGGGCCACTGTCCAACTTGCTGCAGGCCGTGCTGTGGACGCTGCTGCTGGCTGTGCTGCTGTGGCTGGGTCAGCAGGGCCTGTACGAGCCCTTCTTCGCCCGCATGGCCTGGGCCGGCATCATGGTCAACCTGGTGCTGGCGGCGCTGAATTTGTTTCCGCTGCCGCCGCTCGATGGCGGGCGCATTGCCGTGGGCCTGCTGCCCGCGCGCCCGGCCCACTATCTGGCGCGGCTGGAGCCGCTGGGCTTTTTCATCGTGCTGGGCCTGTTGTGGCTGAACCTGCTCGATCGCTACTGGCTCTACCCGCTGCTTGAAGCCGGGCTGCAGGTGCTGCTGCAGCCGCTGCAATGGCTGGGGCTGCCGCTGCCATGATGCGGGCGCTGCCTGCTGCCACTCACTCTTTTCCGCTTGCCATCCATGACCACCCGTTTCCTCACCGGCATCACCCCCTCGGGCATCCCGCACCTGGGCAATTACGCAGGCGCCATTCGGCCCTCGGTGCGCTCGCAGGCCCAGCCCGGCGCCGAGCATTTCTTCTTCCTGGCCGATCTGCACAGCCTGATCAAGTCGCAAAACCCGGTGCAGACCCAGCAATCGACGCTGGAGATCGCCGCCACCTGGATCGCCTGCGGGCTGGACCCCGAGCAGGTGACCTTCTACCGCCAAAGCGACATCCCCGAAATCCCGCAGCTGACCTGGCTGCTGACCTGCGTCACCGGCAAGGGCCTGCTCAACCGCGCCCATGCCTACAAGGCCGCGGTGGACAAGAATGCCGAGACGGGCGCCGACCCCGACGCCGACGTCACCGCCGGGCTGTTCATGTACCCGGTGCTGATGGCCGCCGACATCATGATGTTCAAGGCGCACAAGGTGCCCGTGGGGCGCGACCAGGTGCAGCACATCGAGATGGCGCGCGACATGGCCGCCAGCTTCAACCACATCTACGGCCACGGGCAGGAGCTGCTGGTGCCGCCCGAGGCGCTGGTGGACGAGCACGTGGCCACGCTGCCCGGCCTGGACGGGCGCAAGATGAGCAAGAGCTACGGCAACACCATCGCCTTGTTCACGCCGCGCGAGCAACTGCGCAAGCTCATCATGGGCATTGCCACCGATTCGCGCGCGCCGGGCGAGCCCAAGGACAGCGAAGGCTCGGCCATCTTCCAGATCTACCAGGCCTTTGCCAGCGCCGAGCAAACCGAGGCCATGCGCCAAGCCTTCGCCCAGGGCATTGCCTGGGGCGAGGCCAAGCAGCAACTCTTTGAGCTGATCGACGCCGAGATTGCTCCGATGCGCGCGCAGTTCGATGCTCTGATGGCCGACCCGGCGCGCATCGAGGCCATCTTGCAGCGCGGCGCCGAAAAAGCCCGCGCCCAGGCCGCGCCCTATCTGGCAGAGCTCAAGCGCGCCGTGGGCCTGTGCGACCTGCGCCAGCCACTGGCCCGGCCCGCCGCGCCGGATGCCGCCGCGGCCGAAGCCCCGCCGCAGATCAAGCAATACCGCGAAGCCGACGGCCAGTTCTACTTCAAGCTCACCACCGCCCGCGGTGCGCCGCTGCTGCAAAGCCTGGCCTACGCCAGCGGGCGCGAAGCCGGCCAGGCCGTGCAGCAGCTCAAGCGCCAAGGGGCCGCCGCGCTGGATGCGCTGGCCGCGCAGCTGCAACCCTTCACGCGCGACGAGGCGCTCGATCAGGCGCTGCAGGCGCTGGTGCAGGCGCAGCAGCAGGGCTGAACCTGCTGCGATGAGGCCCTGCTCGCACCACGTTTTTTGACTTCCCCCCCCGCCGTCTTTGGGAGCGCCCCTGACCATGCCCGACAGCGCCGAGCACCTGCAAAGCCATTTCAGCACCCGCCACTTCCGTGATGCGCTGGGCAGCTTCGCCAGCGGCGTGACCATCGTCACCACGCTAGACGCCCAGGGCCAGCCTGCGGGCCTGACGGTCAGCTCCTTTGCCTCGGTGTCGCTGGAGCCGCCGCTGGTGCTGTGGAGTTTGCTCAACGCCTCCAGCCACCTGCAGGACTTTTTGCACTGTCAGCACTTTGCCATCAACGTGCTGGCTGCCGACCAGCTGCTGCTGGCGCAGCGCTTTGCCACGCCGGGCCTGGATCGCTTTCGCAACCTGCAAACCGTCCGCGCTGCCAGCGGCGTGCCGCTGTTGCCTGGTGCGCTGGCCTGGTTCGAATGCCGCCGCCACGCCCAGCACCTGGCGGGCGACCACACCATTTTCATCGGCCAGGTCGAGCGCGTGGGCTACCGTGGCGCCTGGCCGCGCGAGCTGCCCGGCGCCGACCCGGCCCAGTGCCCACAGGCCCTGGCGCCGCTGCTCTACCACCGCGGCATCCTGCACCAGGGCACGCTGCCCGCGCCGGCTGCAGCGCACAGCCGGCAGACGAACAAGAAATCGTGAGTCAACAAAGGCCTGCGCGAAGCGCGGCGTGCGCTGCGATTCGCGCAAAGTGCATACACGCTCTAAGCTGCCAGCGGTGGCACAAAGCGCCGCAGGCGCAGCGCATTGCCCAGCACGAACAGGCTGGACAAGGCCATGGCGCCGGCGGCGAACACCGGCGAGAGCAGCACGCCCCATAGCGGGTAAAGCAGGCCAGCGGCCACTGGGATCAGCGCAGTGTTGTAGGCAAAGGCCCAGAACAGGTTCTGGCCGATGTTGCGCATGGTCGCGCGCGAGAGCGCGATGGCGTTGGGCACGGCCTGCAGATTGCCCGAGATCAGCACCACGTCGGCCGATTCGATGGCCACGTCCGTGCCGGTGCCGATGGCCAGGCCCACATGCGCCTCGGCCAGCGCCGGGGCGTCGTTGATGCCGTCGCCGACGAAGGCCACCGGGCCATGCGCGGCGCGCAGCGCCTGCACGGCCTGCACCTTGCCGCCTGGCAGCACCTCGGCCACCACCTCATCGATGCCCAGGCGCTGGGCGATGGCCTGGGCGGTGCGGGCGTTGTCGCCGGTGATCATGGCCACCTTCAGCCCTTGTGCGTGCAGCGCGGCGATGGCCGCAGGCGTGCTGGGCTTGATGGCATCGGCCACGGCGATGATGGCCGCCAGGCGTCCGTCGAGCGCGGCGTACAGCGGCGTCTTGCCCTCGCTGCCCAGGCGCTGGGCGGTGGAGGCAAACACGCCGCAGTCCAGCCCGAGCTGCTGCATGAAGCGGTCGGCGCCGATCTCCACGCGCTGCCCGCCCACCTCGGCGCGCACGCCCAGCCCGGTGACGGATTCGAAGGCCTGCACCGCTGGCAGCGTCAGCGCCTGTTGCTCGGCCGCTTGCACGATGGCGCGCGCAATCGGGTGCTCCGAGCGCGCCTCGACCGCCGCCACATGGGCCAGCACCTGCTCGGGCGTGAAGCCGCCAGTGGTTTCCAGATCGGTGAGCGTGGGGCGCCCCTCGGTCAGGGTGCCGGTCTTGTCCAGCGCCACCACCCGCACCTCGTGCAAGGCCTGCAGCGCCTGGCCCTTGCGGTAGAGGATGCCCAGCTCCGCCCCCCGACCGGTGCCGACCATGATGGAAGTGGGCGTGGCCAGGCCCATGGCGCAGGGGCAGGCGATGATGAGCACGGCCACGGCATTGACCAGCGCCAGCGTCAGCGCCGGGGCCGGGCCCAGCAGCAGCCAGGCCCCAAAGGTCAGCGCTGCGATCAGCATGATGGCTGGCACGAACCACAGCGTCACCTTGTCCACCAGCGCCTGGATGGGCAGCTTGGCCGCCTGGGCTTGCTGCACCATGCGGATGATCTGCGCCAGCACCGTGGCTTCGCCCACGGCCGTGGCCTGCATGGTGAAGGCGCCTGTTTGGTTGACGGTGCCGCCCACCAGCTGCTGGCCTGGCGTTTTGGCCACTGGCACCGGCTCGCCCGAGATCATCGACTCATCTACAAAGCTCTGGCCTTCGAGCAATTGACCATCGACCGGAATGCGCTCGCCCGGGTGCACCTGCAGCACGTCGCCGGCGAGCACCTGGTCAATGGGCAGATCGACGAATTGCTCGCCACGGCGCACGCGCGCCGTCTTGGCCTGCAGGCGCAGCAGCCGCGCAATCGCCGCCGAGGTGCGGCCCTTGGCGCGCGCCTCCAGCATCCGCCCCAGCAGAATCAGCGCCACGATCACCGCCGCCGCCTCGAAATACACATGGCTCGCGCCCTGTGGCAGCCAGTGTGGCGCAAAGGTGGCCACCAGCGAATAGCCATAGGCCGCCAGCGTGCCCACGGCCACCAGGGAGTTCATGTCCGGCGCGCCGCGCAGCAGCGCCGGGATGCCCTGGCGGTAAAAGCGCCGCCCCGGCCCCAGCAGCACCAGCGTAGTCAGCACGCATTGCAGCAGCCAGCTGTTGCGCTCGCCGATGTGCTGCGCAATCCAGTGGTGCATGCCCGGCACCATGTGCGCGCCCATCTCCAGCACGAACACTGGCAGTGCCAGCAGCGTGGCCAGCAGCCAGTCGCGCTGCAGCTGCGCACGCTCGGCCTCTTGCTCGGCCTGGGCTTGCGCATCCTCCAGCCCGGCCGGGCCGTCCAATTGCCGCGCGGCATAGCCGGCCCGCTCGATGGCCGCCAGCAGCGCCTGGCCACTGGCGGCGCCGCGCACCGTGGCGCGTTGCGTGGCCAGGTTGACCGAGGCTTGCTCCACACCGGGCACGGCGCCCAGCGCGCGCTCGACGCGCCCGACACAGGCCGCGCAGCTCATGCCGCTGACGGCCAGTTCGATGGTGGTGGCGGGGGTGGCATCATGGGCCGAAGGGGCAGTGCTGGCAGGCTTCATGGCAACAAAGTAAAGGCTTGGGTCAGATTCTCAAGGTAGGCGCAAGTGTAGGCCGCAGAACTTGCCCATCTTGCTCAAGGGGAGGGCTGTACGAATCTGTAGAGGCGCGCGGTGCGCTGGGCACGCAGGCCCTCTCTCGCGCAACTTGCGCAAGGGCGGCCAGGTCGCGGTTGCAAGGCCTGCTTCGTGTCATACTCGCCGCCCTCTTTATTTGTCAAACAAAGCTTACAGATCATGCGCTTTCAACGTACCCTGACCGCACTGATGTTCACCGCTTCGGCACTGTTTGCCGCCCAGGCGCCGGCCCAGGCCGAGCAGGCCCGCCAGCTGGTGGTGGGCTCCAGCGCGACCTACGCGCCGTTTGCCTTTGAGAACAAGGAAAAGCAAATCGTCGGCTTCGACATCGACATCATCAACGCCATTGCGCAGCAGCAGCAGCTCAAGGTGCGCCTGGTCAACACGCCGTTTTCCAGCATCTTTGCCGCGCTCAACAACGGCGATGTGGATTTGGTGATCTCTGGCGTGACCATCAACGACAAGCGCAAGCAAAGCTTCGATTTCTCGGCCCCGTACTTCGATGCCAAGCAGCTCATTGCCGTGCCGCAGGACAGCGCCATCGCCTCGCTCAAGGACATCGCCGGCAAGAAGGTGGCGGTGGTCAGCGGCTCCACTGGCGACGACGTGGCCAGCCGCGAGCTGGGCAAGACCAGCCCGAACGTGCGCCGCTTCGAGAGCACGCCGCTGATCATTGCCGAGCTGGCCGCTGGTGGCGTGGATGCGGCCATTGGCGACAACGGCGTGATCGCCTACCGCGTGTCGCAGACGCCAGGGCTGAAGACGGTGGACGACCCCAACTTCCCCAAGGAGTATTTCGGCATCGTGGTGCGCAAGGGCGATGACGAATTGCGCGCCAAGATCGACGCCGGCCTGGCCGCCATCCGCGCCGATGGCACTTACAACCGCCTCTACAAGAAGTGGTTCGACAAGGACTACATCGCGCAGTGATGCCGTGAGGGCGGGGCGTGAGCCGCCGCTCTGCCAGTTTCGCGCTGCAGCCGTGCAGCGCCAACCTGCGCAGGGGCACCCAGTAGCTGCCGTCTGCGCCGGTGTTGAGTGCCGAGGCCGGGATGTGCGCCCGGCGGCGCACCTCCTTTTCTTGTCTCGCCAAGAAAAGGAGGCAAAAGAAGGCGACCCCGCTGCCCGCGACCCCGGCGCTGCGCGCCGGGGCGACCTGTGCCGATGGCCTGCCAGGGCGGATGCTGCGGAAACTCGCTGCGCGGCTTTGCCGCTGCGCTCAAACAGCCGCAGCGAAATTTGATGAACGAAGCAGGCCCACTGTGTGTGGGCCTGCCCGCCCTGGCCGGCCACCGTCACAGGCGCTGGCAGAAGGGGGCTTTGCCCGGGCCATCGCTGCGCTCGGCCTTGGGCTGGTGCCTGTTTTTCGGCCTGCGCCGCACTTATCAAAACAACCGATCTTGCTTGCCCAGCTGGCCGCCACAGGCGCGCCGGCCCCCACCCACCATGAATGACAACGCCACGGCCTGGTTCGGCTGGTTCCGCGCCGACATCCTGGTCGAATACCAATCCCTGTTCTGGCACGGCGCCCTGATCACCGTGGGCATGACGCTGGCCTGCGTGCTCATGGGCTGCATGCTGGGCCTGCTGCTGGCGCTGGCCAGGCTGGCCCAGGCGCGCCATGCGCCCTGGCGTGGCCTGTGCCGCTATGTGCTGCGCTGGCCGTCCACCGCCTACGTCAGCTTTTTTCGCGGCACGCCGCTGTTCGTGCAAATCATGCTGATGCACTTTGCCGTGATGCCGGTGTTCATCCATCCGCAGGACGGTCTGCTGGTCAGCGGCGAGTTGGCACGCCAGCTCAAGCAGGACTACGGCGCGCTGCTCTCGGGCGTGGTGGCGCTGACGCTGAACTCCGGCGCCTACATCTCCGAAGTGTTTCGCGCCGGCATCCAATCGATCTCGCGCGGCCAGCGCCAGGCTGCGCTGTCGCTGGGCATGACGCCCGCCCAAAGCATGCGCTACATCGTGCTGCCGCAGGCCTTCAGACGCATGCTGCCGCCGCTGGGCAACAACATGATTGCCTTGCTCAAGGACACCTCGCTGGTCTCGGCCATCGGCCTGGCCGAGATGGCCTACGCCGCGCGCACCGTGGCCGGCGCCTACAGCCGCTATTGGGAGCCTTATCTGGCCATCGCCCTGGCCTATTGGCTGATGACCTTCTTGCTCACCCTGGGGCTGCGCAGGCTGGAGCGGCACCTGGCGCGCGCTGACGCATAGCGCACAGCGCACCAGCGCGTGCGACGCGCGGTTTGCCAGCCGGGCCCTACCATATGCACTTTGCTTTTCGACTGGGAGATTGAGCGCCATGCACACCAAAGAGCCCACAGACGCAGCCCAGCAGCACACGCACGAGCAGGACAAGGAGCAGCCGCTGCGCGAGGACATCCGCCTGCTCGGGCGTTTGCTGGGCGAGGTGATCCGCGAGCAGGATGGCGATGCCGCCTTCGAGATGATCGAGCGCATCCGCCAGCTGGCCGTGGCCGACCGCCGGGCGAGCCAGGCTGAGGCAGGCCAGGCCAGCAGCGGCCTGCAGCCGCTGTTGCAAAGCCTGAGCAACGACGACACCGTCACGGTGGCGCGCGCCTTCACCTACTTCAGCCACCTGGCCAACCTGGCCGAGGACCAGCACTTTCTGCGCCGGCGCGAGGTGCACGAGCGCCGCGGCGAGCATCCGCGCGGCAGCCTGGCCGATGCGCTGGCGCGGCTGCGCGCAGCCGGCGTCGATGCGCCGCAGGTGCTGGCGACGCTGGCGCAGGCCTATGTCTCGCCGGTGCTCACCGCCCACCCTACCGAAGTACAGCGCAAAAGCATTCTGGATACGGAAAAGCGCATCGCCCAGCTGCTGGCCGAGCGCGGCCGCCTGCAGCAGCAGGCGCAGCGCGACGCGGCGCTGGGCCAGCCCGACGCGCGCCTGCCAGCGCGGCTGGCGGCCAACGAAGCGGCGCTGCGCGCGCGCATCACCCAGCTGTGGCAAACGCGGCTGAACCGCTACTCGCGCCTGACGGTGCACGACGAGATCGACAACGCGCTGAGCTATTACGAGGCCACCTTTTTGGAGGAAGTCCCGCAGCTGTACGTCCAGCTGCAGGCCCTGCTGCTGCCCGGCCAGCCCGCGCCGCCGCGCCTGGCGCTACCGAGCTTTTTCCGCATGGGCCAATGGATTGGCGGCGACCGCGACGGCAACCCCAACGTCACCGCGCACACGCTGCGCTACGCGCTGGCGCGCCAAAGCGGCGTGGCGCTGCGCCACTACCTGGCCCAGGTGCATGCGCTGGGCGCGGAGCTGTCCATGTCCGAGCGGCGCGTGCCTGTCAGCGCCGCCTTGCAGGCCCTGGCGGACGCCTCGGGCGACGACAGCCCGCACCGCGCCGATGAGCCCTACCGCCGCGCCCTCAGCGGCATCTACGCGCGCCTGGCCGCCACCCTGGCGCAACTGGGCGATGCCGGGCCTGGCAGCGCGCCACTGCCCGCGCCCCGGCCCATGCAAATGCCGCGCCCGGCCTACGCGCATGCGGGCGAGCTGCTGGCCGACTTGCAGGTGATTGCCGACTCGCTGCACGCCCACCACGGCCAGGCCCTGATGCCCGAGCGCCTGCTGCCGCTGATGCGCAAGGTGGACGTATTCGGCTTTTGCCTGAGCACGCTGGATTTGCGCCAAAGCTCCGACCAGCACGAGGCCGTGCTGACCGAATTGCTGCGCGTGGCGCGGCTGGCGCCCGACTACGGCGCGCTGGACGAAGCCCAGCGCCAGGCGCTGTTGCTGCAACTGCTGGATGAGCCGCGCTCGCTGCGCGTGCCCGAGCACGCCTACTCGCCCCTGGCGCGCAGCGAGCTGGAAATCTTCGACACCGCACGCGAGATGCTGCAGGCCTACGGCCCGCAGGCCATTGGCCACTGCATCATCAGCCACACCGAGAGCGTTAGCGACCTGCTCGAAGCCCTGCTGCTGCTCAAGGAAGCCGGCCTGGTGCAAGGCCGCCTGAGCGAGCAGGCGCAGGCCAGCCTGATCGTCGTGCCGCTGTTCGAGACCATTGCCGATTTGCGCCAGGCCCCGGCCATCATGCAGGGCTACTACGACTGCCCCGGCATTGCGCCCATGATGCTGCGCTCGGGCGGTGAGCAGGACATCATGCTGGGCTACTCCGACAGCAACAAGGACGGCGGCATCTTCACCAGCCACTGGGAGCTGTACATGGCCGGCACTGCATTGGTGCAGTGCTTTGCCGACATTGGCGAGCGCCACGGCGGGCAGATCCGGCTGCGCATGTTCCACGGTCGCGGCGGCGCCGTCGGGCGCGGCGGCGGCCCCAGCTACGACGCCATCCTGGCGCAGCCGCCGGGCACCGTGCGCGGCCAGATCCGCCTGACCGAGCAGGGCGAGGTCATCGCCTCCAAATACGCCAACGCCGAGATTGGCCGCCGCAACCTGGAAACCCTGGTGGCCGCCACCCTGGAGGCCACGCTGCTGCCGCAACGCCAGCCTGTGCCCGCGCACTACCTGGCCGTGGCGCAGGCGCTGTCCGAGGCCAGCATGCGCGCCTATCGCGCGCTGGTGTTCGAGACGCCCGACTTCGCCCGCTACTTCTTCAACGCCACGCCGGTGCGCGAAATCGCCGAGCTGCACATCGGCTCACGCCCGGCCTCACGCAAGCCCGGCCAGCGCCTGCAGGATTTGCGCGCCATCCCCTGGAGTTTTGGCTGGGGCCAAAGCCGCCTGACGCTGCCGGGCTGGTATGGCTTTGGCAGCGCCGTGCAGGCTTTTGTAGAAGGCCAGGCCCAGCCGGCCACGCCGCCCGGCGGCCAGCCCCTGCCGCCGCTGGCCACGCCCGCCCAGCGCCAGGCCCTGCTGCAAGAGATGGCCAGCCAGTGGCCCTTCCTGCAAACCCTGCTCTCCAACATGGACATGGTGCTGGCCAAGAGCGACCTGGTGCTGGCCGAGCGCTACAGCCGCCTGGTGCCCGAGGCCGCGCTGGCGCAGGCGGTGTTCGCCCAGATCAGCGCCGAATGGCAGCGCACCGTGGCCGCGCTGGAGCTGCTGACCGGCCAGCGCCAGCGGCTGGCGGGCAACCCCGGCCTGGCGCGCTCCATCCGCCACCGCTTCCCCTACATCGACCCGTTGCACCACATCCAGGTCGAACTGCTCGAACGCTGGCGCGCCGGCGGGGCCGACGAGCGCGTGCAAACGGCCATCCACATCAGCATCAACGGCATCGCCGCAGCGCTGCGCAACACGGGGTGAGGGCGGCGGCCCCTGCGCGCATCCAGGGCAAGGGGCGCGCCGGCATCTTGCAGATGCTTGCAGGCGCTTTCAGCGCCGCGCCGAGATCACGATGCCGGTGACGATCAGCGCAAACGCGGCGCCGTGGTAGGGCTGGGGGGCCTCGCCCAGCAGCAGGGCCGACATCAGCGCGGCAAACAGCGGCGTGAGGTTGGAAAACAGCGCCGCCAGCGTCGGCCCGGCGCGCTGCACGCCCATGCCCCAGCAGCGGTAGGCGATCAGCCCCGGCCCCAGGGCGATGAACAGCAGCCCTGCGGCCAGCGGCAGGCCCCAGTGGATGGGTTGCGCGCCGCTGTGCCATTCCAGCCCGGCGGCCAGCGCGCACCAGCCAATGCCCAGCAGCACCTGCACCAGCAAAAAGGCCGCCCAGTCGCCGCGCAGCGCGGCGGCAACGGGCGCGCGCAGCAGCAGCCAGCTGTAGCCGGCCCAGCACAGCGCGGCCAGCAGCATCAGCAAATCGCCGGGCACCAGCGACAGCGCCGCCAACTGCTGCCAGCTGCCGCGCGTGAGCACCAGCAGCACGCCGGCCAGCGAGAACAGCGTGGCCAGGCCCTGACGCCAGCTGGGGCGCTCGGCAAAGAACAGCGCGCCCACCAGCATCATCCAGATGGGCGAGCTGGCGGCCACCAGCGTGATGTTGATGGGGCTGGAGCTGCGCAGCGCCATGTACTGCAAGGCGTTGTAGCAGCCGATGCCCAGCAGCCCCATCAGCAGCAGCGGCCGCAGGCTGGCCAGGGCCTGGCCCCGCAGCGCCCACAGCCGCCAGCCCAGCGGCAACAGCAGCAGCGCCACCAGCGCCCAGCGCAGCAGGTTCAGCGTGATGGGCGGCACCAGCGGCGCCAGCATGCGCCCGGCCACGGCATTGCCGGCCCACAGCAGCGGCGGGATGGTCAGCAGGGCAGCGGTGGCGGGCGTGAGGGCGAAGGCGGGCATGGCGTGTCTCGTGTGGGCGTGAGGTAGCGGCGCTGCCGCCCGGTGGGCGGCAGCCGTGGGCACAGGCTTTCAGGCCCGCTTGCGCCGAGATTGGAGCAGGCTTTCACTGCCGCAGCTGCTGGCGCAGCTGCTCGCCCACTTCAGGCTTGTGGGCAAAGGGGTCGCTGGGATTGCGCTGCTGCATGATGTCTTCGAGCCGGGTCTGCACCGGGCCCAGGGCCTGGGGATGGCTGTAGATGTAGAAGCGATCCTGGGCGATGGCGTCAAAGACCATGTGCGCCACGTCGGCGGCGCTGACCTTGCCCGATTGCACGGCTTTTTTGCCCATGGCCTGGCCCACGCGCTGGCTGGCAGTCAGCGCTTGCCCGGCCAGCGCCTGTGGGCGGTTGCGGCCACTGTCGGCGATGCCGGTGGGCACGAAGTAGGGGCACAGCACGCTGGCGCCGATTTGCTCGGTGACCAGGCGCAGGTCCTGGTAGAGCGTTTCGGTCAGGGCCACGACGGCGTGCTTGCTGACGTTGTACAGCCCCATGTTGGGCGGCGTGAGCAAGCCGGCCATGCTGGCGGTGTTGACGATGTGGCCCCGCCAGGCTGGATCCTGGCGCGCGGCCTGCAGCATCATGGGGGTGAAGCTGTGCACGCCGTGCACCACGCCCATCAGGTTCACGCCCATGACCCAGGCCCATTCCTGGGGCGTGTTCTCCCACACCAAGCCGGCGGCGGAGACGCCGGCGTTGTTGAACACGAAGTGCGGCGCGCCCAGCGCCTGCTGCACCTGCTGGGCCAGGGCCTGCATGGCGGCGGCGTCGCTGACGTCCACGCGCTGGGCCAGCAGTTGGCGCCCGCGCGCGGCCAGTTGCGGCTGCAGCTCGGCGGCGGCGCGCTCCAGCGCGTCCTGCTGCACGTCCACCAGCACCAGGTGCATGCCGCGCGCGGCGGCAATGCGCGCGCATTCCAGCCCGAAGCCCGAGCCTGCGCCGGTGAGCACGGCGGTCTTGCCATCGAAGTCGCGGATCATGGCGGTTCTCCTTCTTTAAGTGCGCAGCGCCTTGGCAGGCGCGCTCAGATCAGCTTGACCAGTTGCTTGCCGAAGTTCTTGCCGCGCAGCATGCCCAGGAAGGCTTCGGGCGCGGCCTCGATGCCCTGGGCGATGGATTCGCGCGGGCGCAGCTTGCCGCTGGCCACCAGCTCGCCCAGCTCCTTGAGGGCGGCGGGCCAGACGTGCATGTGCTCGCTGACGATGAAGCCTTCGACGCGCATGCGGTTGACCAGGATCAGCGCGGGGTTGAGCATGGGCAGGGGCTGGCCGTCGTAGCCGGCGATCATGCCGCACAGCGCAATGCGCGCGAAGGCGTTGGTGCGCAGCATCACGGCGTCCAGGATCCAGCCGCCGACGTTCTCGAAGTGGCCGTCGATGCCATCGGGGCAGGCGTCCTTGAGGGCCTTGGCCAGCGAGCGCACGTCCTGGTTGTGGGCGCGGTAGTCGATGCAGACGTCAAAGCCCAGCTCCTGCTCGGCGTAGCGGCATTTGTCGGGCCCGCCGGCAATGCCCACGACGCGGCAGCCGCGCGCCTTGGCCAGCGCGGCGTAGGCGCTGCCCACGGCGCCGGAGGCGGCGGTGACGGTCACGGTCTGGCCGGGCTTGGGGTCGATGATGTGCACCAGGCCGTAGTAGGCCGTCACGCCGGGCATGCCCACTGCGCCCAGGTAAGCGGACAGCGGCACCGGCCCGGCCGGCACCTTGCGCAGCATGCCGCTCTGGCCGGCATCGACGACGCTGTATTCCTGCCAGCCGCCCATGCCCACGACCAGATCGCCCACGGCGTATTTGTCGCTGCGGCTTTGCACGATCTCGCCGACGGTGCCGCCGATCATCACCTCGCCCAGCGGCTGCGAGGCCGCGTAGCTCTTGGAGTCGTTCATGCGCCCGCGCATGTACGGATCCAGGCTGAGGTAGTGGTGGCGCACCAGCACCTGGCCGTCTTGCAGCTCAGGGGTTGGGCTGGTCACCAGCTTGAAGTTGCTGGCCGTGGCCTCGCCCTGGGGGCGGTTGTCCAGCAGGATTTGGCGGTTGCTTGGCATGGCGGGGTCTCCTTGCGATGGGAATGGAATGTGATGGGATGGGAAAAGGTGGCGCCTCAGCGGCTGGCAGTGTTGCCGCTGCCAGCGTTGCCTGCGCTACCGGCGCCTTCTGCGCTGTGGGCGCTGCCGGCGCTGGGGGCTGGCGCGGCGGCGGGGCGCTCCTTGAGCACGAAGGTGCCGCTGGCCTGGGCGCTGGGCTGGCCCTCGCCGTTGAAGACGGTGGCCTCCAGGAACACCAGCGTGCGGGTGCGGTGGATCAGCCGGCCGCGCGCGGTGAGCACGCCGGTGGAGGGGCGCAAAAAGGTGCTTTTCATCTCCACCGTGATGGCGCCCAGGCCGGGGCGATCGGGCTCCAGCGCGGCAAAGGCCATGGTCACGTCCAGCAGCGTCATGACCACGCCGCCGTGCGCCATGCCGTAGGCGTTCATGTGCTCGGGCAGCGGCGCAATGCGCAGGTGCGAGGCGCCTTCGCCGTAGCTGAGAAACTCGATGCCCAGGTGCTCGATGAAGGGCACGGTAAAGCCCAGGTTGTCCAGCGCCTTCTGGGCTGCGCCCTGCTGGGCGGGGCTGGCGTGGGCCAGGTCGTATGCGGTGCTCATGGGGATGGCCTTTGGCGTGTGTGGCTCTCAACCACCGATCAGCGCGCTGACGCCGCCGTCCACGGCCATCAGCTGGCCGGTGATGTGCTTGCCCGCGTCGGAGGCAAACAGCAGCGTGATGCCCTTGAGGTCCTCGTCATCGCCCAGGCGCTGCAGCGGTGCGTGGCGGGCCACGGCATCGGCCCCGCCCATGGCCTTGAGCGTGCCGGCCGTCATCTTGCTGGGGAAGAAGCCCGGGCAGATGGCGTTGACGCGGATGCCCAGCGCGCCCCATTCGGTGGCCAGCGCACGCGTGAAGTTGACGACCGCGCCCTTGGAGGTGTTGTAGGCGATGGTGGTCATCTGCGCCGGGTTGCCGCCCAGGCCGGCGATGGAGGCGACGTTGATGATGCTGCCGCTGCGCCGCGCGATCATGCTCTGGCGCGCGATGAGCTGGCTGAGCAGGAAGTAGCCGCGCACGTTCAGGTTCATGACCTTGTCCCAGGCCTCGAGCGGGTGCTCCTGCGCGGGCGCGCCCCAGGTGGCGCCGGCGTTGTTGACCAGGATGTCCACCTGGCCCAGCTGCTGCTGGGCGTGGGCGGCCAGACGGCCCAGGTCTTCGGGGTTGGAGGCATCGGCGGCCAGCCACTGCGCATCAATGCCCTGGGCGCGCAGCGCGGCGGCGGCTTCCTCCAGGTCGGCGGCCTTGCGCGAGCTGATCAGCACCTTGGCGCCGGCCTCGCCCAGCGCCTGGGCCATTTGCAGGCCCAGGCCGCGCGAGCCGCCGGTGACGAGCGCGGTCTTGCCGCTGAGGTCGAACAGTTGTTGGATGGTGCGGGTCATGTCGGGGTCTCCTCGGGGAGTGATCTTTTGGGGTGATTTCGGGGTGATCTTTGGCGGGCATTGGCGAGGGTCAGAACGCGGCGGCGTCCAGCTCGGCGCAGGTCATGTCGCCGGCGGCGGCCACGCCCAGCCAGGCGCCGATCTTGGGCAGCTCGTAGGCGAAGAAGTAGCGCGCGCAGGCCATGCGGCCCTGCGCGGCCGGGCTGTGCAGGGCCGCATCGGCGCGCAGCGTGGCCAACGCCAGGTCCAGCCAGACCCAGGTCAGCACGGTGTGGCCAAAGCCCTGCATGTAGGGCACGGCGTTGGCCAGCGTGCGCCTGGCATCGCCAGTGCGCTGTGCCCATTGCCAGGCGGCCTCGGTGGCGTGCAGCACCTGCTGCCAGGCCGCGCGCAGCTGCGCAGCCAGCGGCGCCAGCGCCTCGCTCTCCTGGGCAGCGGCGGCTGTGGCCTCGATGCGCTGGCCCAGCAGCGCCAGCCCGGCGCCGCCTTCCATGCGCACCTTGCGCCCGAGCAGGTCGTTGGCCTGGATGCCGTGCGTGCCCTCGTGGATCATGTTCAGGCGGTTGTCGCGCCAGTACTGCTCGACGGGGAAGTCGCGCGTGTAGCCATAGCCGCCGTGGATTTGGATGGCCAGGGAGTTGGCCTCCAGGCACCATTCGCTGGGCCAGCTCTTGGCGATCGGGGTCAGCACTTCCAGCAGCAGCCGCGCCTGCGCGGCGCTCTCGGGCGCGCCGGTGTGCTGCTCGTCCACCAGGCGCGCGGCCATCAGGTTCAGCGCCAGCGCGCCTTCGCAATAGGCCTTTTGCGCCAGCAGCATGCGGCGCACGTCGGCGTGCTCGATGATGGGCACTTGCGCGCTGGCCGCATCCTTGCCGGCTGCGCCCAGCGGCCGGCCCTGCGGGCGGGCCTTGGCGTATTCCAGGCTGGCCTCGTAGCCGGCGTAGCCCAGCATGGTGGCGGCCATGCCGATGGCGATGCGCGCTTCGTTCATCATGTGGAACATGCAACGCAGCCCATCGCCCACGGCGCCGACGCGATAGCCGATGGCCCCGGCGCTGCCGCGCACCGGGTATTTGCCCTCGCCGAAGTTGAGCAAGGTGTTGGTGGTGCCGCGCCAGCCGAGTTTGTGGTTCAGCCCGGCCAAAGCCACGTCGTTGCGCTCGCCGGTGCGCTGGCCGTCGCTATCCACCAGGTGCTTGGGCACGATGAACAGCGAGATGCCCTTGACGCCGGGCACCAGCTTGCCGTCCGGGCCTGGCACCTTGGCCAGCACCAGGTGCACGATGTTCTCGGCCAGCTCGTGGTCGCCCGAGGAAATCCACATCTTGTTGCCGCTGAGGCGGTAGCGCGGGCCCAGCGGGTCGGCCTCGAAATCCGCGCCATCGGGCACGGCGCGCGTGGCCACGTCGCTCAGCGAGGAGCCGGCCTGCGGCTCGGACAGGCACATGGTGCCGGTGAAGCGGCCGTTGAACTCGTTGTGCGCGAACACCCGTTGCTGCATGGCGCTGCCGTGCGCCATCAGCAAATTGGCATTGCCGCTGGTGAGCATGTTCGAGCCGATGCTGATCGAGGCCTTGGCAAAAAAGGTGTTGGCCGCCGACTCGACCACGAAGGGCAGTTGCATGCCGCCGATGTCGTAGTCCTGCGCGGCGCTGAGCATGCCCGAGTCGGCATAGGCCTGGCGCGCCTCGTAGGTGGCGCGCGGCAGGATGACTTTTTCGCCGTCGAAGTGCGGCTCCTCGGTATCGACCAGCCGGTTGAAGGGCGCGTACTTCTCGCGCGCAATGCGCTCGCAGGTCTGCAGCACGGCGTCGTAGGTCTCGCGCGAGTGATCGGCGTGGCGCGGGCGCTGGTTCAGGGATTGAACATCGATCCAGTCGTAGAGCAGAAAGTCCAGGGTGTCGCGCAGGCTCATGGTGTGCAATTGGGCGTAGGTGGTGCGGCAAGCGCCGCGGCCAGTGCCAGGCCGCAGCGCAAAAATGCCGCGCATCCTACCGCGCGGGCCTGGTCGCTCCAGTCACTTATGCAACCTTGGCCGCGGCTGCGGGCGATTGCGCCCGCGCCCGGTCGCTGCCGCCTGCTCAGGGGTGGGCCGCAGCCCCGGGATGCGCGCCCGGCGCTGCAGCTTGCTGTCTCTCGTCTGGCCAAGAAAAGCCGGGGGGCTTGGCGCGGGCATGGTTTGGCGCGGCCTGTGGCCTGCTTGCCAGGCCCCGATGGGGCCGGGCAGCAGTGGGCCCGATCGCAAGCCGTTTTTTGTGCGCTGCGCCGGGGGGCAGGCCGCCTCAGGGCGCTGCGGCCTGTTCCGGCTCGGTGATGAAGCCGATCTTGCTCAGCCCGGCCTCGTGCGCCATGGCCATGGCGCGCATGACGTGGTCGTAGCGGGCGTTCTTGTCGCCCTGGATGTGCAGCGCGGGCTCGGGCTCCTTGGTGGAGGCCTGGCGCAAGTGCGCCAGCAGCTGCTCGTCCGTCATGGGCTTGTTGTCGATGAAGAACTGGCCGTCCTGGTCGATGCTCAGGCTGATGGTCTCGGGCTCGATCTTTTCCTGCTCGGTGCTGGCCTGGGGCAGCTCGATGTTCACGGCGTGCTTGATGACCGGCACGGTGATGATGAAGATGATCAGCAGCACCAGCATGATGTCGATCAGCGGCACCATGTTGATTTCGCTGAGCACGTCGCCCGAATCCTGCTCGGGGTTGGAGAAGGCCATGGCTGCTTACCCCCTGCGCTTGAGCTGCAGCACCTTGGCCGATTCGCTGCCGTGGGCCACGCGCGCGCCGGTGACGTAGAAGGCGTGCAGGTCGTGGGCGAAGCCGTTGACCTGCAGCAGCAGCGACTTGTTGCCGCGCACCAGCGCGTTGTAGCCGATCACGGCCGGGATGGCCACGGCCAGGCCGGCGGCAGTCATGACCAGGGCCTCGCCAATGGGGCCGGCCACGGTGTCCATGGTGGCCTGGCCGCTGGCGCCGATGGCCAAAAGCGCGTGGATGATGCCCCAGACGGTGCCAAACAGCCCGACGAAGGGCGCGATGGAGCCCACGGTGGCCAGGATGGACAGGCCCGCCTGCAGCCGCGCGGTAAAGCCTTCGATGCAGTAGCGCAGGTTGCGCGTGACCCAGTCGCTGATGTCCAGGCTGTCGTGCAGGTGGGCCTGGGTGTTGCGGTGGTGGTTGACGGCGTCGCGCCCTTCGAGCGTGAGCAGCAGGAAGGGGTTGTCGGCCTGGCTGCCCAGCTTCTGGATGCCGGCATCGAGGTTTTCGCTGTGCCAGAAGTCCTTGCTGGCCTTGACCATGCGCTTGTAGCGCATCAGGCCCAGGCCCTTGACCAGGATGACCACCCAGGTGGCCACCGACATCAGCAGCAGCAGCACGGCGACACTGCGCCCGACGGCATCGGCCTGGTTCCAGGCGCTGACCAATCCAAATTCGGAACCCATGAATCAATACTCCTTGAGGGAAAAAGCAAAACCAGTGGTGAAAGGTGTTGGGGGAATGACGCGCCCTGGCGCTCAGCGCTGGAGCTTGAAGCTCACCGGCAGGATGTACCAGTCGTCGATGGGCACGCCGTTGCGGGTGGTGGGCGTGAAGCGGCCATTGCGCAGCAGGCCTTCGATGGCGGCGCGGTCGAGCCGGTCGAAGCCGCTGCTCTTGGCCAGCACGGCCTCCTTGATGCGGCCATTGGCGCCCACCAGCACGCGCACGCGCACCACGCCTTCTTCTCTGAGGCGCTGACTTTGTGACGGATAGCTGATGCCGGCATTGCGCACGGCGGCGGCATTGCGGGCCTCGTGGCGCTCGATCACCGGCGCGCTGGGGGCCACAGGCGCGGCGGGCGCAGCCGGCGGCGCCGGTGGCGCTGGCGGGGGTGGCACGGGCGCGGGCGGGGCGGGC
>NZ_NSJB01000022.1 GCF_002285265.1 Vandammella animalimorsus | reverse complement strand
AAATGGCAAAAGGTAAGTTTGAGCGCACCAAGCCCCACGTGAACGTGGGCACGATTGGTCACGTGGACCATGGCAAGACGACGCTGACCGCAGCGATCGCCACCGTGCTGTCCAAGAAGTTCGGCGGCGAAGCCAAAGGCTACGACCAGATCGACAATGCGCCCGAAGAAAAAGCTCGTGGCATCACCATCAACACCTCGCACGTGGAATACGAAACGGCCAACCGCCACTACGCCCACGTGGACTGCCCGGGCCACGCCGACTACGTCAAGAACATGATCACCGGTGCCGCCCAGATGGACGGCGCCATCCTGGTGTGCTCTGCCGCTGACGGCCCCATGCCCCAGACCCGCGAGCACATCCTGCTCTCGCGCCAGGTGGGCGTGCCCTACATCATCGTCTTCCTGAACAAGGCCGACATGGTGGACGACGAAGAGCTGCTGGAGCTGGTCGAAATGGAAGTGCGCGAACTGCTCTCCAAGTACGACTTCCCCGGCGACGACACCCCCATCATCCGTGGCTCGGCCAAGCTGGCCCTGGAAGGCGACCAAAGCCCCATCGGCGAAGAAGCCATCCTCAAGCTCGCCGAGGCCCTGGACAGCTACATCCCCACGCCTGAGCGCGCCGTGGACGGCACCTTCCTCATGCCCGTGGAAGACGTGTTCTCCATCTCCGGCCGCGGCACCGTGGTCACCGGCCGCGTCGAGCGCGGTGTCATCAAGGTTGGCGAAGAAATCGAAATCGTCGGTATCCGCGACCTGCAAAAGACCACCGTCACCGGCGTGGAAATGTTCCGCAAGCTGCTCGACCAGGGCCAGGCTGGCGACAACGTCGGCCTGCTGCTGCGCGGCACCAAGCGTGAAGAAGTCGAGCGCGGCCAAGTGCTGGCCAAGCCCGGCACCATCAAGCCGCACACCGACTTCACTGCCGAGGTCTACGTGCTGAGCAAGGACGAAGGCGGCCGCCACACCCCCTTCTTCAGCAACTACCGCCCGCAGTTCTACTTCCGCACCACCGACGTGACCGGCTCCATCGAACTGCCCGAGGGCAAGGAAATGGTCATGCCTGGCGACAACGTCAGCATCACCGTCAAGCTGATCGCCCCGATCGCCATGGAAGA
>NZ_NSJB01000021.1 GCF_002285265.1 Vandammella animalimorsus | reverse complement strand
GGCTTCTTCACAACACGGGGGCATTGTCGCCCCCGTCGTTGTTTGGGCAGCAGTTGCTCACCCAGACGCTGGCGTAACCGCAGCAAGTGCTTGGGCAGCAATCCCGGGCTGATGCTCGCCAGGCTGAGCCACTCGTAGCGCATGTAGTTCAACGCCACCGTGAAGCTCAAGTCCGTCGGCGCCACACCCTCTTGCCTGGCCACTTCGGCCATCTCCAGCCGAATCAGGTTGTAAGCGAGCAAAGCACCCCAGACCTCCTGCATCACGGTTTGCGGCGTGCCGCTGCGCAGCGTCAGCCCACTGCCAAGCAACTCCTGCTTGAGTTCTCGGTAGCTGGTCTCGATGCGCCAACGCTGCTCATACTGCTGCGCTATCTCCTGGGCGGGCCAGCGCTTGGCGTCGAGCAAAGATGTCAGCAGTATTCGACGCTGGCCTCTGGCAGAGACCGTCTCGATGGCACGGGCCTGCCAAAACTCGGGCAACAGCGGGTTGGCCTTGCGCGCTTGCGGCGAGACCTTCATCTGCACCAGATAGTCCGATGGATCATCTCCCAGGCGCTGCCAGCGGCTGTTGCTCCTGGCAGGAATCAGCCAATGACGGGCTGTCCCGGCACTTTGCACTTGCAGCAAGAGCTCGGCACTGAGAAAGCCCTTGTCAAAGACGGTCAGGGAGTGATCCGGGATGGCTGCCAGCAGGTCTTTGGCATGGCGCATCTCGTTCTTGCCATACTCGCCAAAGACGGCATCGCGCACCAGGTGGGTGCTCAGCGAGGTCAAGGTCAGCAGGCGCAACTGAGGGTAGCTGGCCACAACGCCCGAGGCGTACTCTTGCGCGCCGAAGTGCTCACGGTTGTCCTGGGTGTCCGCCGTTCTGAGCGTGCTGCCATCGACAGCGTAGCGGGCCAGTCCCCGCCAGCTTCTGCCTTGCTGATGACGCTGATCCCAGACCGCGGCACTCATGCCAAACAGCTGCGACAAAGGCTCCTGCCCCAGGCGCTGGCGAGCCTGGGTCAAGGCGCTCTTGGCGATGTCGGGGTTGATCTCATCGGGTAGAGCCAGATCCAGGTCGGCAACGACTTGCGCCATGGATTGGTGGCGGTACATCGCCAGGGCAATGACCAGCCAGACCACCCGCTCGGCAGGCA
>NZ_NSJB01000020.1 GCF_002285265.1 Vandammella animalimorsus | reverse complement strand
TCAGCCTGGCGAGCATCAGCCCGGGATTGCTGCCCAAGCACTTGCTGCGGTTACGCCAGCGTCTGGGTGAGCAACTGCTGCCCAAACAACGACGGGGGCGACAATGCCCCCGTGTTGTGAAGAAGCCTCCTGCTCGCTATCCGCTCAAGCAGGTTCGTGCTGTTAAGTGAACGGCATTTGCCCCGAGGGGCGCCTTTTTTATCCGCGCCTTATCGCGTCATTGATCGTGTGTGGTTGATGGTGTTGTTGAGTCGCCCCCGCAAACTCCGCCCCCAGTCTGCCTTGCGTCGTGGCCCCGATCCGCTGTGCTGCAAGCCTCGGTTTGCGACAGACTCACCTTCCTTGTCTTGCGGCTTCGAATCATTGCATGCGCCAGCGCACCGCTGCCACCTGCACCCCTGGCGCTGTAGGGCCTGAGCGGCCTGCTCCATCTCCCGGCCCCTGACAGGCGCTCAGGCAGACGGCTCACTTTGCAACCCCAACCCCGCCTTGCAAGAAAACCAGGCCATCGCGCCCCCCTGCCCAAGGCTGGCCATCAAAACTGTATTGCAGTCCCTTGCAGGGCAGCCCAGCCTGCGGCTGGGCAAAGGCGCAACACCGGCTACCGGCCCAGCAACGTTAGCCGTTGGCAAGCGCATGGCTGCGCCCTACAATGGATTCAGCTCGTTACATGATTTGCAAAAACCTGTCTCTTGGGCAGGTTTTTCCCCGCCGGTCATTTTTTTCATAGGAGGTCTTGCACATGCACCCCAGCCAGGCGGCGCGGCCCTTGCCGCAGCTTTTCCCCCCTCCCCCCCGAAAGTTTGAGTGCCTGAGGCGCCTGGCTCGCTGGGCCGCCGGCGCCGCGCTGGCCCTGGGCGCAGCCGCCACCGCCCAGGCCCAGCACTGGAAGTTGGATGCTTCGTTCAAGGCCGATCAAGGCTCCACCCATGCCATGGTGCAGCACGACGGCAAGCTGTGGGCGACCTTCCTCACCGAGCTCGTCCGCCTGAATGTGAACAGCGGCGCCGATGAACAGCGGCTAGATGGCAAGGGCGGCCCGGTTTTCGCCCTGGCCTTGCAGGCCGATGGCAAGCTGCTGGCGGCCGGCGGATTCACCGAATTTCCCGTTGGCGAGCCCGCATCGCGGGTCGTGCGCCTGAACCCGGATGGCACGCGCGACACCAGCTTCACCTCCCCGACCATCAGCGCACTGCTGCCGCATAACCAACTGGTGAAGCATCTGGCCGTGCAGGCCGATGGAAAAATTCTGATCGCTGGCAATTTCGGCCAGGTGGACGGGGCGCCCGCGCACGGCCTGGCCCGGCTGAACGCTGATGGCAGTCGCGATGCCAGCTTTCAAAACACCCTGCCCGACCACTTTTTGGCGGGGGGCCTGCTGCTTTTGCCCAACGGCCAAATTCTGGCGGGGGCGAACAACGGGCAGCTGTACCGGCTCAACCCCGATGGCAGCCTGGCCAACGATGGGCTGGCCTATGTTGCGTCAGGTGTGACGATGCTGCACCGCCTGGCCAGCGGCAAGATTCTGGTGGGGGGCGGCTTCACTTACGTAGAGCACAAGCCCTACGAAAGGCTGCTGCGTCTGAATGCCGATGGCACGCTGGACACCAGCTTTGCCAACCCCCGCATCCAGGGTGGTAGTGAACAGGTGCAGGCCGTACAAGAGCTGCCCAACGGGCAAATCCTGATCGGGGGGAACTTCACCCAGGTGCACGGTCAGGCCCGCGAACACCTGGCCCTGCTGAACGCCGACGGCACGCTGGACAACCAGTTCAACGCACCCGCCGTGGACGGAGTCATCACCTATAGCCGTGGCATCTCCTCCTTTTTGCTGCAAGACAGTGGCAAGCTGCTGGTGGGCGGTTGGTTCAGCATGCGAGATGGCACGGTGATGCGCTCCGATGTGGTGCGGCTGATTCCGCCTGCTACCCACGCCATCACCACCGCCATCAGCCCCGCAGGCAGCGGCACGGTGACCTGCTCGCCCAGTTCGGTGTTCGAGGGCGGCAATGCCACCTGCACAGCCACGGCCAACGCGGGTTACACCTTCAGCGCCTTCAGCGGCGACTGCACGGGGACGACCTGCACGCTGACGAACGTGACTAGCCCCAAGAGCGTGACGGCCAACTTCACCACGACCCACGCCATCACCACCGCCATCAGCCCCAAAGGCAGCGGCACGGTGGGCTGCTCGCCCAACCCCGTGCCCAACGGCGGCATCGCCATCTGCAAGGCCTCGGCCAAAAAGGGCTTTGTGTTTGACAGCTTCAGCGGCGATTGCTCGGGCACGAACTCGACCTGCGCGCTGACGAACGTGACCAGCGCCCAGCACGTGACGGCCAAATTCACCGCCAAGGGCACGACCCACGCCATCACCGCCACAGCCAACCCGGCCGCTGGCGGCACGGTGAGCTGCACGCCCAACCCCGTGCCCAACGGCAGCGATGCCACTTGCACAGCCACGGCCAACACGGGCTTTGCGTTTGACGGCTTCAGCGGCGACTGCACGGGGGCGACTTGCACGCTGACGAACGTGACCAGCGCCAAGAGCGTGACGGCCAAATTCACCGCCACGGCCACGACCCACGCCATCACCGCCACGGCCAACCCGCCCGCTGGCGGCACGGTGAGCTGCGCGCCCAACCCCGTGCCCAATGGCGGCAATGCCACCTGCACGGTCACGGCCAACACGGGCTACACCTTCACCAGCTTCAGCGGCGATTGCACCGGCACGACCTGCGCACTGACGAACGTGAGCAGCCCCAAGAGCGTGACGGCCAACTTCACCGCCACGGCCACGACCCACGCCATCACCACCACCGTCAACCCCACAGGCGGCGGCACGGTGAGCTGCACGCCCAACCCCGTGCCCAATGGCGGCAATGCCACCTGCACGGTCACGGCCAACGCGGGCTTTGTGTTTGACGGCTTCAGCGGCGACTGCACGGGGGCGACCTGCACGCTGACGAACGTGACCAGCGCCAAAAGCGTGACGGCCGCGTTCAAGGACGTGCGCCGCCGCTTCGAGGGCACGACGGTGCCGCCCAGCGGCGCGGGTGCCCCGGCGGTGGCCACCTTCACCGGCGGCGGGGCCAACTGCCGCTTTGACGCGGGCAGCACCGCCTTCATCGCCGCGCCGGCCGCGCCGCCCAGCGGGCAAAGCCTGCCGCATGGGGCCTTCCGCTTCAAGCTCACGGGCTGCGATGTGGGCAGCGAGGTGACGATGAGCGTGCAATGGCCCGGCGCGGTGGATGGCGCGCTCAAGTACGGCCGCGCCAGCAGCAGCGCCACGGCAGACAGCTTCTACGCGCACCCGGGCATCAGCGCCAGCGGCAGCGTGACCAGCATCACCCTGACCGACGGCGGCCTGGGCGATGCGGACAACGCGGCCAATGGCGAGATTAGCGACCCGCTGGCCGCCACCAAGGCCATTACCGCAGGCCCCATGGGCGTGACGGCCGTGCCCACGCTGGGCCACTGGGGCCTGATGCTGCTGGGCCTGGCCGTCGCCGGCCTGGGCGCGCGGCGCTTGCGCAAGGCCGCCTGAGCGGCCGGGGCCAGGGAAAAGCCGGCATGGACCTGAACCTACGGCCCCGCCCCCCCCGGCCCTGAACCCCGCCGGGCATGCACCCGGCCCTGAGTGAAAACCGCCCTTCGGGGAAATGCCGTTCACTTAACAGCACGAACCTGCTTGAGCGGATAGCGAGCAGGAGGCTTCTTCACAACACGGGGGCATTGTCGCCCCCGTCGTTGTTTGGGCAGCAGTTGCTCACCCAGACGCTGGCGTAACCGCAGCAAGTGCTTGGGCAGCAATCCCGGGCTGATGCTCGCCAGGCTGA
>NZ_NSJB01000002.1 GCF_002285265.1 Vandammella animalimorsus | reverse complement strand
CGCAGTTCTACTTCCGCACCACCGACGTGACCGGCTCCATCGAACTGCCCGAGGGCAAGGAAATGGTCATGCCTGGCGACAACGTCAGCATCACCGTCAAGCTGATCGCCCCGATCGCCATGGAAGAGGGCCTGCGCTTTGCGATCCGCGAAGGCGGTCGCACCGTCGGCGCCGGCGTGGTGGCCAAGATCATTGCCTGATGAGGCGGCGTTGCCGCAAACGGTGAATTTCTCGCTCTCCAGCCAGACTGGAGAGCGGAAATAGGTCTAGGGGTATAGCTCAATTGGCAGAGCGTCGGTCTCCAAAACCGAAGGTTGTAGGTTCGATTCCTACTGCCCCTGCCATCTGGCCACATCGTTTGCGCTGTGCTTGATTTGAAGAACCCGCCCTGTGATGGCGGGTTTCGTGTATGAGTCTATGGCGTTTTCGGGCTTGCCCGTTGATGCCCAAGGAGTGAGAGATGGCTGTGTCATCGCAGGTGGAAACCGTCGGATCCGGCGCCAGTGTGGCCAAATTGCTTGTCAGCGCCCTGCTGGTGGTGGGGGGCATCGTGGCCTTTTACATGTTCGAGGCGCAAGGCGGCTGGGTGCAGTGGTTGGCACTGATGGTGGCCTTTGTGCTGGCGGCGCTGGTGTTCCTGTGGTCCAACCCGGGGCGCGACTTCGTTGGCTACGTCAAGGACTCCTGGAACGAGCTGAAGAAAGTGGTCTGGCCGACCCGCAAGGAGGCCATGCAGATGACTGGCTATGTGTTTGCCTTTGCCGTGATCATGGCCACCTTCCTCTGGCTGACCGATGTGACGGTGGGCTGGGTGATTTTTGATCTGCTGCTGGGCTGGAGGGACTGATGAGCGAGATGGACAAGAGCGCGCCGCAGCCGGCGCAGGCATCAGCGGCGCCGGAGGCCAGCGCCCAGCGCTGGTACATCGTGCAGGCCTACTCCGGCATGGAGAAGGCGGTGGAGCGCAACATCCGCGAACGCGTGGCGCGAGCGGGCATGGAGCACAAGTTTGGCCGCATCCTGGTGCCCACCGAAGAGGTGGTCGAGGTCAAGAATGGCCAGCGCCGCACGACCGAGCACAAGCTGTATCCGAACTACGTCTTCGTCGAAATGGTGATGGACGACGAGAGCTGGCACTTGGTCAAGCAGACCAGCAAGGTCACCGGCTTCGTCGGTGGCGGGCGCAACAAGCCCACGCCGATCTCGGATCGCGAAGTGCAGAAAATCCTTGAACGCATGCAAGGCGATGGCGAGAAGCCGCGCCACAAGGTGGAGTTCATGGTCGGCGAGCTGGTGCGCGTCAAGGAGGGGCCGTTTGCCGACTTCAATGGCAGCGTCGAAGAGGTCAACTACGAGCGCAACCGCCTGCGCGTCTCGGTGATGATCTTTGGTCGCTCAACTCCTGTGGAGCTGGAATTCGCCCAGGTCGAGAAGACGTGATTTCCCAGGCGGAATGCCTCAGAACCTGTTCAAAAGCTCGGTGCGAGTGGGCAATAAGCGGTTGGGGATGGGTTGCGCAAGGCGCAAGCGCAGCCCACAGGTCTGCGATGGCCTTGGCGAGGCTTTGCCACGGCCGCAGACCGGGCCAATCCGATAGATTGCACAGCGCAGAGCTTGAACAGGCTCTCGTGAGACAAGCCCGGCAATGCCGGGCTTTTTGCTGCCGCTGCACCTGTTGAGGAGCAGCGCGGCTGCCTGGCCCCGGGCTGAAGGGCTTGTTGACATGCCCTGTCCCCATTCAGGATGGGCGGCTTGCAGAATTTTACGGCTGCACATATAATCCGCAGTTCGCCGCAGATTTTGCTGCATTGGCAGTGCAGTTTGCGCGCGATTTTTCAATCAATCGGGGAGCCGATGGCGTCAGGCGCATTGCCTGGCGCAGCAGGCGCTGGACCCGAACAGGAGTTTTGCATGGCAAAGAAAATTGTCGGCTTCATCAAGCTGCAAGTGCCGGCGGGCAAGGCCAATCCTTCGCCTCCCATCGGCCCCGCGCTGGGTCAGCGTGGTCTGAACATCATGGAGTTCACCAAGGCGTTCAATGCGCAAACCCAGGGCATGGAGCCTGGCTTGCCGCTGCCGGTGGTGATTACCGCTTACGCGGACAAGAGCTTTACCTTCATCATCAAGACGCCGCCTGCGACGACCTTGATCAAGAAGGCCATCAAGCTGGACAAGGGCTCGTCCAACCCCAACAAGCAAAAGGTCGGCAAGATCACCCGCGCACAGCTCGAAGAGATTGCCAAGACCAAGATGGCCGACCTCAACGCGGCCGATCTGGATGCGGCAGTGCGCATCATCGCTGGTTCTGCGCGCTCGATGGGTGTGACTGTGGAGGGGGTGTGAGATGGTCAAGCTGACCAAGAAACAAAAGGCCCTGCAGGGCAAGGTCGACTCCAACAAGCTCTACCCCTGGGCTGACGCCATTGCATTGGTGAAGGAGGCGGCCACCGCCAAGTTTGACGAATCCATCGACGTGGCCGTGCAGCTGGGCGTGGATGCCAAGAAATCCGACCAGGTGGTGCGTGGCGCCGTGGTGCTGCCCAATGGCACTGGCAAGACCGCGCGCGTGGCCGTGTTTGCCCAGGGCGCCAAGGCCGAGGAGGCCAAGGCCGCTGGTGCCGACGTGGTGGGCATGGACGAGCTGGCTGCCGAGTTCAAGACCGGCAACATTCCCTATGACGTGGTGATCGCCGCTCCGGATGCCATGCGCGTTGTCGGTGCGCTGGGCCAGATCCTGGGTCCGCGCGGCCTGATGCCCAACCCCAAGGTTGGCACCGTGACGCCCGATGTGGCCACGGCCGTGAAGAATGCCAAGGCAGGTCAGGTGCAGTTCCGTGTGGACAAGGCCGGCATCATCCACGGCACCATCGGTCGCCGCTCGTTCGACAGCGAGAAGCTGCAGCAAAACCTGCAGGCGCTGATCGAGGCGCTGAACAAGGCCAAGCCCGCTGGCGCCAAGGGCGTGTACCTGCGCAAGGTGGCCGTGTCCTCGACCATGGGCATCGGCGTGCGCGTCGATACGCAAACCATCTCCGCCTGATTCTTGGGCGAGATCTGCCCGGGGGGCTTGCTTGCACATGGCGAGCTGGGCCGGGCAAGAAAATTCCAGCATCTTCAGTGGCGTTGCAGCCTTTGAAGGCGCTGGTTCAGGTGGGCTGCCGGCGCTTCTCGTTGCCGAGAGTGCTGGCAGGTCATCCGAGACCGCTGGTGTGGGGCCTGGCCCCGCTTAAGCCGCCTGTCGTGCCACATGGCCGCAGGGTGGGCCAGCGTAGATGGTGCCCACTGTGGAGAAACACACCGATATTCTCTGGCAGTTGGTCGCTTAACTGGGCGCAATGCCGCAATGCCTGGCGCGCCGGGCAGGGCAGCATTGCATTGAAAGGAGAGGACCTTGAGTCTGAATCGCAGTCAAAAAGAGGCAGTCGTCGCACAGGTGGCTGACCTCGCCGCCAAATCCCAGACGCTGGTGATGGCGGAGTACCGCGGCATCACGGTGGCTGATCTGACACAGCTGCGCATCAAGGCCCGCGAGCAGAACGTGACCTTGAGCGTGTTGAAGAACACCCTGGCACGTCGCGCCGTGGCCGGCAGTGCGTTTGAGGTGGTGTCTGACCAGCTCACGGGGCCGCTGATCTATGGTTTTTCGGAAGACGCCGTTGCCGCCGCCAAGGTGGTGGCCGATTTCGCCAAGACCAATGACAAGCTGGTGATCCGTGGTGGTGCCTATGAAGGCAAGCCTTTGGATGCCGATGCCGTCAAGCAATTGGCAAGCATCCCCACCAAGGAAGTGCTGCTGTCGCAGCTGCTGGGCCTGATGCAATCGCCCGTCTCGCGCACAGCGCGCGTGCTGGCGGCACTGGCCGAGAAAAAAGGCGAAGAAGCTGCCGCCTGATGACCCCTGCCAGGCCTTGCCGCTCGGTTTTGCTCCGATCGGGCGCCGCAACCATCACAGGCGCTAGGCTGGCAACCCAATGAACTGAATCAATTGCAAAGAGGATTTCAAAATGGCATTCGATAAAGACGCATTCCTGACGGCTCTGGACAGCATGACCGTGCTGGAACTGAACGACCTGGTCAAGGCGATCGAAGAGAAGTTTGGCGTGAGCGCCGCTGCAATGGCTGCTCCTGCCGCCGCTGGTGGCGGTGGCGCCGCTGCTGCTGCAGAAGAGAAGACCGAGTTCAACCTGGAGCTCAAGGACGCTGGCAGCAACAAGGTCTCCGTGATCAAGGCCGTGCGCGAAATCACGGGTCTGGGCCTGAAGGAAGCCAAGGACCTGGTCGATGGCGCGCCCAAGACCGTCAAGGAAGGCATGCCCAAGGCCGACGCAGAAGCCGCTCTGAAGAAGCTGGAAGAAGCCGGCGCCAAGGCCGAACTGAAGTAATCGCTTCAGGGCGACGACAGCCAGGCGCGCACCAGTGCAGCGCCTGGCTCTTGTCGTTTTGGGCTGGGCAGGCCTGCAAGCCTGCCCAACCCAACCCGCGTGCTGCAGAGTGCAGACGAAAGCGTTCCGCGCGGAATGCTTTGGTGTGCTTTCTGAATTCACGACACAGCAAGGCACCTTGGTCGGGCGGTGTGCAACGCACCGCCGTCAGCCATGGTTGGTAGTGGCCAACCGCCAAGACTTGAGCGCCACGTCTTTTGCGCCCCCCCGGCACCGGGGCCCTGCGCGCTGGAGCTGCGCTTGCAAGTACAACCGTCGAAGAATCCCCCTGAACCCTTCAGACCGGAGATCTCATGGCCTATTCCTTTACTGAACGCAAACGTATCCGCAAAAGCTTCGGGCGCCGCGACAGCGTTTTGAGCATTCCCTATTTGCTGCAGATGCAAAAGGATGCCTATACGGCATTCCTGCAGGCGGAGGTGCCGCCCAAGAAGCGCCTGGATGAAGGCCTGCAGGCAGCGTTCAACTCGGCGTTCCCCATCGTCTCGCACAACGGCTTTGTCGAGATGAAGTTCATCGAATACAACCTGGCCAAGCCGGCCTTCGACGTGCGCGAGTGCCAGACTCGCGGGCTGACCTTTGCCTCGGCCGTGCGCGCGCGCCTGCAGCTGATCATCTACGACCGCGACTCCTCCACGGCGCAGAACAAGGTCGTCAAGGAAGTGAAGGAGCAAGAGGTCTACATGGGCGAAGTGCCGCTGATGACCGACAAGGGCTCGTTCATCATCAACGGCACCGAGCGCGTCATCGTCAGCCAGCTGCACCGCAGCCCGGGCGTGTTCTTCGAGCACGACAAGGGTAAGACCCACAGCTCGGGCAAGCTGCTGTTCTCGGCGCGCGTGATTCCCTACCGCGGCTCCTGGCTGGACTTCGAGTTCGACCCCAAGGATCTGCTGTACTTCCGCGTCGACCGCCGCCGCAAGATGCCGGTGACGATTCTGCTCAAGGCCATCGGCCTGACGCCCGAGGCCATCCTGGCGAACTTCTTCGACAACGACAACTTCAGCCTGATGGACAACGGCGCGCGCATGGAGCTGGTGCCCGAGCGCCTCAAGGGCGAGCAGGCGCGCTTTGACATCACGGACGCCAAGGGCAATGTGATCGTCGCCAAGGACAAGCGCATCACGGCGCGCCACATCCGCGAGCTGGAGCAGGCCGGGCTGAAGGAAATCTCCGTGCCCGAGGACTTCCTGCTGGGCCGCGTCGTGGCCAAGAACATCGTCGATCCGGACACCGGCGAGATCATCGCCAAGGTCAACGAGGAGCTGACCGAGGCCCTGCTCAAGAAGCTGCGCAGCGCAGGCGTCAAGCAACTGCCCTGCATCTACACCAACGAGCTCAACCGCGGCAGCTTCATCTCGCAGACGCTGCGCACTGACGAGACCCCGGACGAATACCAGGCGCGCGTGGCCATCTACCGCATGATGCGTCCTGGCGAGCCGCCCACCGAGGACGCCGTGCAGGCGCTGTTTCATCGCCTGTTCTTCAACCCGGACACCTACGACCTCTCGCGCGTGGGCCGCATGAAGTTCAATGCCAAGATCGGCAACCCCGACCCGAGCGGCGCCATGGTGCTGTCCAACGAAGACATCCTCTCGGTGGTGAAGATCCTGGTCGATCTGCGCAACGGCATTGGCGAGGTCGACGACATTGATCACCTGGGCAACCGTCGCGTGCGCGGCGTGGGCGAGCTGGCCGAAAACCAGTACCGCACCGGCCTGGCGCGCATCGAGAAAGCCGTCAAGGAGCGCCTGGGCCAGGCCGAGCAAGAGCCGCTGATGCCGCACGATTTGATCAACTCCAAGCCAATCTCGGCCGCGCTCAAGGAGTTCTTCGGCGCCTCGCAGCTGTCGCAGTTCATGGACCAGACCAACCCGCTGTCGGAGATCACGCACAAGCGCCGCGTCTCGGCCCTGGGCCCGGGCGGTCTGACGCGCGAGCGCGCCGGCTTCGAGGTGCGCGACGTGCACGTCACGCACTACGGCCGCGTCTGCCCGATCGAAACGCCCGAAGGCCCGAACATCGGCCTGATCAATTCGCTGGCGCTGTACGCGCGCCTGAACGAGTACGGCTTCATCGAAACGCCGTACCGCCGCGTGGTCGATGGCAAGGTCACCGATGAAATCGATTACCTCTCGGCCATCAAGGAAGGCGACTACATCATCGCCCAGGCCAACGCCGAGCTGGACAAGGACGGCAACCTCACCGGCGATCTGGTGTCGGCGCGCGAGAAGGGCGAATCCATCCTCGTCAGCCCCAGCCGCGTGCAGTACATGGACGTCTCGCCGGCGCAGATCGTCTCGGTGGCGGCCTCGCTCGTGCCCTTCCTGGAGCACGACGACGCCAACCGCGCGCTGATGGGCGCCAACATGCAGCGCCAGGCCGTGCCGGTGCTGCGCCCGGAAAAGCCTTTCGTGGGCACGGGCATCGAGCGCGTCTCAGCCGTGGACTCGGGCACCGTGGTCACCGCCAAGCGCGGCGGCGTGGTCGATTACGTCGATGCCACGCGCATCGTGATCCGCGCCAACGATGACGAGGCCATCGCCGGTGAAGTGGGCGTGGACATCTACAACCTCATCAAGTACCAGCGCAGCAACCAGAACACCAACATCCACCAGCGCCCCATCGTCAAGAAGGGCGACCGCCTGGCCAAGGGCGATGTGATTGCCGATGGCGGCTCGACCGACCTGGGCGAGCTGGCCCTGGGGCAGAACATGCTGATCGCCTTCATGCCCTGGAACGGCTACAACTTCGAGGACTCGGTGATGCTGTCCGAGCGCGTCGTGGCCGACGACCGCTACACCTCCATTCACATCGAGGAGCTGGTTGTGATGGCGCGCGACACCAAGCTGGGCGCCGAGGAAATCACGCGCGACATCCCCAACCTGTCCGAGCAGCAGCTCAATCGCCTGGACGACTCGGGCATCATCTACGTGGGCGCCGAGGTGCAGCCCGGCGACGTGCTGGTGGGCAAGGTCACGCCCAAGGGCGAGACCACGCTCACGCCGGAAGAAAAACTGCTGCGCGCCATCTTCGGCGAGAAGGCCTCCGACGTGAAGGACACCTCGCTGCGCGTGGATCAGGGCTCGCAGGGCACGGTGATCGACGTGCAGGTCTTCACCCGCGAAGGCATCGAGCGCGACAAGCGCGCCCAGCAAATCATCGAGGACGAGCTCAAGCGCTACCGCCTGGACCTGAACGACCAGCTGCGCATCGTCGAGGCCGACGCCTTCGACCGCGTGCGCAAGCTGCTGCTGGGCAAGGTCGCCAACGGCGGCCCGCAAAAGCTGGCCAAGGGCAGCAAGATCGAGGCGGCCTATCTGGATTCGGTGGACAAGTACCACTGGTTCGACATCCGCCCGGCCGACGAGGCCGTGGCCGCGCAGCTCGAGAGCATGAAGAACGCCATCGAGGCCACGCGCCACAGCTTCGACCTCTCGTTCGAGGAAAAGCGCCGCAAGCTCACGCAGGGCGATGAGCTGCCGCCGGGCGTGCTCAAGATGGTCAAGGTCTATCTGGCCGTCAAGCGCCGCCTGCAGCCGGGCGACAAGATGGCTGGCCGCCACGGCAACAAGGGCGTGGTCTCCAAGATCGTGCCGATCGAGGACATGCCCTACCTGGCCGACGGCACCACCGCCGACATCGTGCTCAACCCGCTGGGCGTGCCCTCGCGCATGAACGTGGGCCAGGTGCTGGAAGTGCACCTGGGCTGGGCCGCCAAGGGCCTGGGCGAGCGCATCGCCGCCTTGCTGGAAGTGGAAAAGGGCAAGCAGGTCAAGGAGATCCGCGCCTTCCTGGCCAAGGTCTACAACCAGGCCGGCCGCCAGGAGGACCTGGACGCCTTCAGCGATGAGCAAATCATCGAGATGGCGCGCAACCTCAAGAGCGGCGTGCCCTTTGCCACGCCGGTGTTCGACGGCGCCGACGAGCAGGACATCCAGAACATGCTGCAGCTGGCCTACCCGGACGATGTGGCCAAGGCCAAGGGCCTGACCGCCACGCGCACCCAGGCCTATCTGTACGACGGCCGCACCGGCGAGCGCTTCGAGCGCCCGACCACCATCGGCTACATGCACTTCCTGAAGCTGCACCACCTGGTGGACGACAAGATGCACGCGCGCTCCACCGGCCCGTACTCGCTGGTCACACAGCAGCCGCTGGGCGGCAAGGCGCAGTTCGGCGGTCAGCGTTTCGGGGAGATGGAAGTCTGGGCGCTGGAGGCCTACGGCGCCTCCTACGTGCTGCAGGAGATGCTCACCGTCAAATCCGACGACGTGACCGGCCGCACCAAGGTCTATGAGTCCATCGTCAAGGGCGAGCACGCCATCGAGGCGGGCATGCCCGAATCCTTCAACGTGCTGGTCAAGGAAATCCGTTCGCTGGGCCTCGACATCGAGCTCGAACGCAACTGATGAGCCAAGGGAGTTCACACCATGCAATCCTTACTCGACCTGTTCAAGCAATTCACGCCCGACGACCACTTTGACGCCATCAAGGTGGGCCTGGCCTCGCCCGAGAAGATCCGCTCCTGGTCCTTTGGCGAAGTGAAAAAGCCCGAGACCATCAACTACCGCACCTTCAAGCCCGAGCGCGACGGCCTGTTCTGCGCCAAGATCTTTGGCCCGATCAAGGACTACGAGTGCCTGTGCGGCAAGTACAAGCGCCTCAAGCACCGCGGCGTGATCTGCGAGAAGTGCGGCGTGGAAGTCACCCAGACCAAGGTGCGCCGCGAGCGCATGGGCCACATCGACCTGGCCGCGCCCTGCGCGCACATCTGGTTCCTCAAGTCCCTGCCCAGCCGCCTGGGCCTGGTGCTGGACATGACGCTGCGCGACATCGAGCGCGTGCTGTACTTCGAGGCCTATGTCGTGACCGAGCCGGGCATGACGCCGCTGAAGAAGTTCAGCATCATGAGCGAGGACGAATACGACGCCAAGCGCGAGGAGTACGGCGATGAGTTCGAGGCCCGCATGGGCGCCGAAGGCATCAAGGAGCTGCTCGATGGCATCGACATCGAGGCCGAGATTGAGCGCCTGCGCGGCGACATGACTGGCTCCGAGGCCAAG
This sequence comes from Vandammella animalimorsus, assembly GCF_002285265.1. Taxonomy (GTDB): domain Bacteria; phylum Pseudomonadota; class Gammaproteobacteria; order Burkholderiales; family Burkholderiaceae_C; genus Lampropedia. The sequence continues at coordinate 369,686 of NZ_NSJB01000002.1, read as the reverse complement.
GTCAAGAAAAACTCCAAGCGCCTGAAGGTGCTGGAGTCGTTCCGCAAGTCCGGCATCAAGCCCGGCTGGATGGTGATGGAAGTGCTGCCGGTGCTGCCGCCCGATCTGCGCCCGCTGGTGCCGCTCGATGGCGGGCGCTTTGCCACCTCCGATCTGAACGACCTGTATCGCCGCGTCATCAACCGCAACAACCGCCTGCGCCGCCTGCTGGAGCTCAAGGCGCCGGAGATCATTGCGCGCAACGAAAAGCGCATGCTGCAGGAATCGGTCGATTCGCTGCTGGACAATGGCCGCCGTGGCAAGGCCATGACGGGCGCCAACAAGCGCGCGCTCAAGTCCCTGGCCGACATGATCAAGGGCAAGGGCGGTCGCTTCCGTCAGAACCTGTTGGGCAAGCGCGTGGACTACTCCGGCCGCTCGGTGATTACCGTGGGCCCTACGCTCAAGCTGCATCAGTGCGGCCTGCCCAAGCTGATGGCGCTCGAGCTGTTCAAGCCCTTCATCTTTGCCCAGCTGGAGCAGCGCGGCATCGCCACCACCATCAAGGCCGCCAAGAAGGAAGTGGAAAGCGGCTCGCCCGTGGTGTGGGACATTCTGGAAGAAGTCATCCGCGAGCACCCGGTGCTGCTCAACCGCGCGCCCACGCTGCACCGCCTGGGCATCCAGGCCTTCGAGCCCATCCTGATCGAAGGCAAGGCCATCCAGCTGCACCCGCTGGTGTGCGCGGCCTTCAACGCCGACTTCGACGGCGACCAGATGGCTGTGCACGTGCCGCTGTCGGTGGAAGCGCAGATGGAAGCGCGCGTGCTCATGCTCGCATCCAACAATGTGCTGTTCCCAGCCTCGGGCGAGCCCTCCATCGTGCCCTCGCAGGACGTGGTGCTGGGCCTGTACTTCGCCACCCGTGAAAAAATCAACGGCAAGGGCGAAGGCATGGTGTTTGCCGATATCGGCGAAGTGCAGCGTGCGCTGGATGCGGGCGTGGTCGAGCTCAACGCCAAGGTGGGCGTGCGCCTGACCGAATGGGTCAAAAACAAGACCACGGGCGAGCTCGAAGCCAACACCAAGGTGCGCGATACCACCGTGGGCCGCGCCCTGCTGTCGGAAATCTTGCCCAAGGGCCTGCCGTTCGAAGTCATCAACAAGGCGCTGAAGAAAAAGGAAATCTCCAAGCTCATCAACGCGGCGTTCCGCAAGTGCGGTTTGAAGGACACCGTGGTGTTTGCCGACAAGCTGCTGCAAAACGGCTTCCGGCTGGCCACGCGCGCGGGCATTTCGATCGCCATCGAGGACATGCTGGTGCCGCCGCAAAAGCACAGCATCGTCAGCCGCGCCGAAGCCGAGGTCAAGGAGATCGAGCAGCAGTACACCTCCGGTTTGGTCACTGCTGGCGAGCGCTACAACAAGGTGGTGGACATCTGGGGCAAGGCCGGTGACGAAGTCTCCAAGGTCATGATGCAACAGCTGGCCAAGGAAAAGACCATCGACCGCCACGGCAAAGAGGTGGAGCAGGAATCCTTCAACGCCATCTACATGATGGCCGACTCCGGCGCGCGTGGCTCGGCCGCGCAGATCCGCCAGCTGGCCGGCATGCGCGGTCTGATGGCCAAGCCCGACGGCTCCATCATCGAGACGCCCATTACCGCGAACTTCCGCGAAGGGCTGAACGTGCTGCAGTACTTCATCTCCACGCACGGTGCGCGTAAAGGTCTGGCCGACACGGCGCTCAAGACCGCCAACTCCGGTTACCTCACGCGCCGTCTGGTGGACGTGACGCAGGACTTGGTCATCACCGAGGAAGATTGCGGCACCACCAACGGCACCTACATGCGCGCCGTGGTTGAGGGCGGTGAAGTCATCGAGTCGCTGCGCGACCGCATTCTGGGCCGTACTGCGGCCGAGGACGTGCTGCACCCCGAGACGCGCCAGGTGCTGGTGGCCGCCGGCACGCTGCTGGAGGAAGACCAGCTCGACGACCTGGAAGCCGCCGGCGTGGACGAAGTCAAGGTGCGCACCTCGCTGACCTGCGACACGCGCTACGGCCTGTGCGCCAAGTGCTATGGCCGCGACCTGGGCCGTGGCGGCCTGATCAACCTGGGCGAGGCCGTGGGCGTGATTGCCGCGCAGTCCATCGGCGAGCCGGGCACGCAGCTGACCATGCGCACCTTCCACATCGGTGGCGCGGTCAACCGCGCGGCCATTGCCTCCAGCGTGGAAGCCAAGTCCAACGGCATCATCGGCTTCAACGCCACCATGCGCTACGTCACCAACACCAAGGGCGACCTGGTGGTGATTGCACGCTCGGGCGAGATCGTCATCCACGACGAGCACGGCCGCGAGCGCGAGCGCCACAAGGTGCCCTATGGCGCGACGCTGACCGTCAAGCCCGATCAGCAGGTCAAGGCCGGCACCATCCTGGCCAACTGGGATCCGCTGACGCGCCCGATCATCACCGAGTTCGCCGGCCAGGTGAAATTCGATGGCGTCGAGGAAGGCCTGACCGTGGCCAAGCAGGTCGACGACGTGACCGGCCTGTCCACGCTGGTGGTCATTGACCCCAAGCGCCGTGGCTCCAGCAAGGTCGTGCGTCCGCAGGTCAAGCTGCTCGACGCCCAGGGCAATGAGGTCAAGATCCCCGGCACCGACCACTCCGTGGCCATCGGCTTCCAGGTTGGCGCGCTGATCCAGGTGCGCGATGGCCAGGAAGTCGGCCCCGGCGAGGTGCTGGCGCGCATCCCCATCGAAGGCCAGAAGACCCGCGACATTACCGGCGGTCTGCCGCGCGTGGCCGAGCTGTTCGAGGCGCGCACGCCCAAGGACAAGGGCACGCTGGCGGAAATCACCGGCACGGTGTCCTTTGGCAAAGAGACCAAGGGCAAGATCCGCCTGCAGATCACCGACCCCGAAGGCGGCGTCTGGGAAGAGCTGATCCCCAAGGAAAAGAACGTGCTGGTGCACGAAGGCCAGGTGGTCAACAAGGGCGAGCTGGTCGTCGACGGCCCGGCCGACCCGCAGGACATCCTGCGCCTGCTGGGCATCGAGGAGCTCTCGCGCTACATCGTCGACGAGGTGCAGGACGTCTACCGCCTGCAGGGCGTGCCCATCAACGACAAGCACATCGAGGTCATCGTGCGCCAGATGCTGCGCCGCGTGGTGGTCGAGAACCCGGGCGAGTCCAACTACATCCAGGGCGAGCAGGTCGAGCGCAGCGAAATCCTCAACACCAATGAGGCGCTGCAAAAGGAAGGCAAGATCCCTGCGACCTACACCAACTTGCTGCTGGGCATCACCAAGGCCTCGCTGTCCACCGACTCGTTCATCTCCGCCGCGTCCTTCCAGGAGACCACGCGCGTGCTGACCGAGGCGGCCATCATGGGCAAGCGCGACGAGCTGCGCGGCCTGAAGGAAAACGTCATCGTCGGCCGCCTGATCCCCGCCGGCACCGGCCTGGCCTACCACCAGGCGCGCAAGGCCAAGGACGCCATGGACGAGGCCGAGCGCCGCGCCATCGCCGAGCAGGAAGCCGCCGCTGAGCAAAGCAGCGCCGACGAGCCAGCTGCTGGCGAAGAAGGCGGCAGCAGCCCCGACGAGTCCTGACGCAAAGCCCCCAAGCTCCCCTGCGGGGCTTTGAAGGCGCGGCATAGCGGCTCCTTGAGCTCGCATTTGCGCGCAATCCACGACAACGCCCGCAAACAGCGGGCGTTGTCGCGTCTGTGGCCATGCCCATGCCAAGCAGCTGCATGCGGGGGCGATGCCAGCCGGCGGCCGCGCCGGTGCTTTTATGATGCGGCCATGCTGACTGTTGCCTCGCCCCCCCCACGTTGTGAGCCGCCGCTGGCGGAACAAATCGATCTTGCGGCCCAGGGGCTGATGCAGGTTGTGCAGGGCCAGTCGGCGCGTGAGGTGGTGGCCGGCTGGCCTGCCACGGCCAGCCGGCCTGGCGCGCAGGCGCTGCTCTACACCGCGCTGCGGCACTGGGGGCGGGCGCAGGGGCTGATCGCGCGGCTGGCGCGGCGTGCCCCCAGCCGCGCGGTGCAGGCCCGGTTGGGGGTGGCGCTGGCCTTGCTGCTGGCCCCGCAGGAGGCGGCCTATGCCCCGCATACGGTGGTCAACCAAACGGTGCAGGCCATGCGCGGCCAGCGTGCCCTGGCGGCGCAGGCCGGCTTCGTCAATGCCTGTCTGCGGCGCTTTCTGCGCGAGCGCGCACAGCTGGAGGCCGCGCTGCAAGGCGATGAGCAAGCCCGCTGGAATCACCCGGCCTGGTGGGTGCGCCAGCTGCGCCAGGACCACCCGGCGCATTGGCGGGCCGTGCTGCAGGCCAATCAGCAGCGCGCGCCCCTGACGCTGCGCGTCAACGAAAGCCTGTTGTCTCGCCAGGACTATGCCCAGCGGCTGCAGCAGGCCGGCATCCAGGCCCGAGCGGTGGCGCAGGCCGGGCTGGAGTTGGAGCAGGCCGTGGATGTGCGCCAGCTGCCGGGCTTTGCCCAGGGCTGGTTCTCGGTGCAGGATGCGGCCGCGCAGCGCGCCGCGCCCATGTTGCTGGAAGGGTTTGCGCCGCCTGCCAGCGCGGCAGCGCCCTGGCTGGTGCTCGATGCCTGTGCCGCGCCAGGCGGCAAGACGGCGCATCTGCTGGAGTGGGCGGCGGTGCACGGCATGCCCATGCAGCTGCTGGCCATGGATGTGGATGCGGCGCGCTGCCAGCGCATCACGGACAACCTGCAGCGCCTGCAATTGCCGCAGGCGCAGGTGGTGGTGGCCGACGCCAGCGCGCCGCAGCGCTGGCGCCAATCGCTGCTGGGCGATCGCCAGCTGGATTTGCTGCTGCTGGATGCGCCGTGCTCGGCCTCGGGCATCGTGCGCCGGCATGCCGACATCCGCTGGCTGCGCCGCGCCGAGGACTTGACCGAGCTGGCGCAGCGCCAGGCCCTGCTGCTGCAGCGCCTCTGGCCCTTGCTGCGCCCCGGCGGGCGGCTGCTGTACTGCACCTGCTCGGTGTTCCATTGCGAGGGCCAGGGGCAGATCGAGCGCTTCATGCGCGCGCAGGCCGATGCCGAGTTACTGGCCCCCATGCTGCAACTGCTGCCGACTGCGCCGAAGGAGCCGGGGCAGGCGCCAGACCCGGGGCCGGACGCGCTGGGCAGCCACGATGGCTTTTTCTATGCGCTGCTGCACAAGCGCGCCGCGCAGTAAGGCATGCATGGCGGCGCGCAGCCTGGCCGCGCGCCGCAGCGGGAGTCACGAACAATGACAGCATCCACTTCCTCGGCCAAGAAAAGCCGCCGCCTGCGCTGGACGCTGGGCGTGATCCTGGCCGTGATCATGGCCATTGCCCTGGTCTTGCTGTTCGTGCTGGCCCTGGCCACCGACAGCCACGGCCTCTACGAGCAGTACTACCCCTGGCTGCTGGGCTTCAATGGCGTGGTGGCGGCCTTGCTGCTGCTCATCCTGGCCTGGGGCGGCTGGCGCCTGTACCGGCGCTTGCAGCAAAACAAGTTCGGCAGCCGCCTGCTCATCAAGCTGGCGGCGCTGTTTTGCGTGGTGGGCATCTTGCCTGGCGTGCTGGTGTATGTGATTTCCTACCAGTTCGTCTCGCGCTCCATCGAGAACTGGTTCGACGTGCGCGTGGAAAGCGCGCTGAGCGCCGGCGCGGGCATGGCCAGCACCACCTTGGATGCCTGGGTCGTCAACACTACGGCGCGCGCGCGCTACTCGGCCAACCAGCTCGAACAGGTGCGCCCGGCCTCGCTGGCCATTGCGCTGGAGCAGATCCGCGAGCAATTCGATGCCGACGACGTGGTGCTCTGGCGCGCCAATGGCGAGGTGGACGTCAGCACCGGCGCGCCCGGCTCGGCGCTGCCGCATCGGCCTTCGGCCCAGGCCTTTCGCCTGGCGCGCGAGCAGCGCGAATGGGCCGCGCTCGAAGGCCTGGAGCAGGCCCAGAGCGACGGCCAGGCGCCGGTGCAGGTGCAGACCCTGGTGCTGGTGCGCGGTATTGGCGGCACGCTGCAGCTGGGCACGGACGACGTGCGCTTTCTGCAAATCACCGTGCCGGTGCCCCAGGCGCTGGTGGCCGATGCCTTTGCCGTGCGCCAGGCCAATGACGAATACCAGCAGCGCGCGCAGGGCCGCCACGGGCTGCGGCGCATGTACATCGGCACGCTCACGCTGAGCCTGTTTCTGGCCGTGTTTGGCGCCATCGTGCTGGCCGTGCTGCTGGGCAACCAAATCCTGCGGCCCGTGCTCATCCTGGCCGATGGCGTCAAGGAAGTGGCCGCGGGCAACCTCAACCCCAAAGTGGCCCTGCCGCGCAACGACGAGCTCGGCGGCCTCACGCGCGCCTTTGCGCTGATGACCCACCAGCTGGCCACGGCGCGCGCCTCCGAGCAAAAAAGCCTGGCCGCGCTTGACGCCTCGCGCGAGCAGCTGCAAACCATCCTGGACAACCTGACGGCCGGCGTGCTGGTGCTCGATGCGCAAGGCCGCATCGTCTCGGCCAACCCGGGGGCGACCCGCGTGCTGCGCGCGCCACTGGCCGCCTATGCCGGGCGCGAGCTGGCCGAGGTGCCCGATCTGCACGAATTCGCCCAGGCCGTGCGCCAGCGCTTTGACAGCTTTCTGGCCGGTGAGCGCGATGTGGGCCACTGGCAGCACACCTACGAGCTGTACGCGCCGCCGCAGGGCGCGGCGCCCGCGGCGGCCAAGGAATTCGCGCTCAGCATCGTGGCCCGTGGCGCACTGCTGCCCGATGGCAACCGGCTGGTGGTGATCGACGACATCTCCGACGTGGTCTCGGCCCAGCGCGCCGAAGCCTGGGGCGAAGTGGCGCGCCGCCTGGCCCACGAGATCAAGAACCCGCTCACCCCCATCCAGCTCTCGGCCGAGCGCCTGCAAATGCGCCTGACGGGCAAGCTGCCCGAAAAGGAAGAAGGCATCCTGCACAAATCCGTGCAAACCATCGTCGACCAGGTCGATGCCATGCAGCGCCTGGTCAACGAATTTCGCGACTATGCGCGCCTGCCCACGGCGCGCCTCGAAGTGCTGGACCTCAATGCGCTGGTGCAGGACGTGCTGCAGCTCTACGGCACGGAAAACGCCAGCTTCGGCATCGTGGCCCAGCTCGAGCCGGGCTGCCCGCCCATCCTGGGCGATGCGATGCAACTGCGCCAAGTCATCCACAATCTCTTACAGAATGCGCAGGATGCAAGCCTGCAAGCGCAAGAGAATCGTGCAGAATTGCCGGCACAAATCATGGTAAGTACCCATTGGAGTGAGGCGGCGCGGCGAGTGCGCTTGTGTGTGGAGGACAACGGCACCGGCTTTCCGGACAGCATGCTCCAGCGCGTTTTTGAGCCCTACGTCACCACCAAGGCCAAGGGCACGGGCCTGGGGCTGGCGGTCGTCAAGAAGATCGCCGACGAGCACCACGCACTGATTGATTTAGGCAATGTGCAAAACGAGCAGGGGGAGGTCGTGGGCGCGCGCATATCGCTGTCGTTCGAGCCAGCGACGCAAGCGCATCCCGCGTGAGACACTCGCAGCGAAAACTCGAAAACAAACGGTTACCGAAGAAAATGGCAAACATATTGGTTGTGGATGACGAGCTGGGCATCAGGGACCTGCTCTCCGAAATACTCAACGACGAAGGCCATCACGTCGACCTGGCCGAAAACGCCGGCCAGGCCCGCACCGCATGCGGCCAAAGCAAATACGACCTGGTGCTGCTGGACATCTGGATGCCCGACACGGACGGCGTCAGCCTGCTCAAGGAATGGTCTTTGGCCGGGCAGCTCGACATGCCCGTCATCATGATGAGCGGCCACGCCACCATCGACACCGCCGTCGAAGCCACGCGCATCGGCGCGTTCTCGTTCCTGGAAAAACCCATCACCCTGCAAAAACTGCTCAAGGCGGTCAACCAGGCGCTGGAGAAAAACCCGCCCGGCCAGGCCGGCGCAGCCGCCAGCGGCACGGACAAGCTCGCCCAGGCCAATGCCGCCCTGTCCGCCGCCGCGGCCCTGCCCCCCGATGCCCACATCATCCGCGCCATCCCGCCCGAGAAAACCCTGCCCGAGCAACACCAGGATTTCGACCTGGACCGCCCGCTGCGCGAAGCCCGGGACCACTTCGAAAAAGCCTACTTCGAATTCCACCTGGCGCGCGAAGGCGGCTCGATGACGCGCGTGGCGGAAAAAACCGGCCTGGAGCGCACCCACCTCTACCGCAAGCTGCGCCAGCTCGGCGTGGAGCTGGGCAAGCGGCGCAACAGCAGCGTATCGTGATGAGCAGCAGCCCATCGGGCATCGGGCGCGGCAAGCAAAAATATCGCTGCCTGGCCGCTGCTGCAAAAAAACAGTGATAGAATTTGAAGCTTGGCTCGGTAGCTCAGTTGGTAGAGCAGCGGATTGAAAATCCGCGTGTCGGTGGTTCGATTCCGCCCCGAGCCACCAAACACAAACGCCCAATCGTTCTCGGTTGGGCGTTTTTCTTTGCGCGCTTCGCACACCGCATGGGCTTGCGGGCCATTGCTGCGCGAGCCAGGGCCTATGTGCATGGGCCACGAATCTGACTCGCTCTCCCCGTTCTTTGCTCTGCAGCTCTCCCAACCTCTGCGCATTGGCACACGTAAAAATCCTTTTGCATCAATAGGCTATGTTCGTTTCAATGGGGGCTCCAGAGCATAAGCACGTGCTTGCTGCTGCGTGTCATGAAGGGCGTGAGGCGCTCATTGCCTTCACCGCGCGCGCAATGGCTTGCCGCCGTTGATGGGAACAGGGCGCAGAATTGCCAAGACCGTCACCGAAGGGCCAAACAGCCAAACCATCTACTACCTCAACAGCGACAGCGCCCTGCTGGCCGAAGCCAACGAAGCAGGGCAGATCACCAAAGCGTATGGATTCAACCCGAACGCGCTCGATGCCGAAGAAGAGCTGTGGAGCACCGATGCCGTTTGGCAAGCGGACATCCACAACGGCAGCCTCACGAGCAGCCAAACGCGCTACCACTACATCACCACCGACCACCTGGGCACGCCCATCCTGGCGACCGACAAGAGCGGCAACAAGACCTGGAGGGGTTACAGCCAGGCATTCGGCCACACAGGCCTCGAAGCGGGCAACAGCACCCAGATCAACCTCAGGTTCCCGGGGCAGTACTGGGACAAGGAAACAGGCCTTCACCAGAACTTCTTCAGGGACTACAGTCCGGCAAGGGGAAGGTACATCCAGTCAGACCCACTGGGCATCTTTTGGGGGCTGAACACCTACGAATATGCCAATAGCGACCCGCTGGGCTACATTGACCCCACGGGAGAAGTACCGATAGCGCCCATCGTCTGGAGCTACTTCAGATGTGTGGTTCGTTGCACGGTCAGCTCATCCATCATGGACGCGCTGACCGGAGAAGTCGATTGTTGGCCCAATACGCTAACCGACAATGCCCAAAATTGTGCGCTGAGCTGTGCCAATCCGCTTAATTGGTTGGGGAATAAGTTTAATAAGGCTATTCCTAAACCGGCCAAAGGCAAAGGCCCGGTTGCTCCAGCGCAAAGAGATAAAAAAAGAGTTTGGAGTAAAGGAGAAACAAAAAGCTTGAGGGATAAGATAATAAATGTATGCAGCGCGGAAAATATATAAAACCGGAAGATGCACACGGACATCATATTTTTCGAAATGCTGATGGCGGCCCCACCAACTCTGAAAATCATGCAGTTGTTTGCAAACCTTGTCACATCAAACTTCACAAATGATCAATCGCAAAGAAATTCTTAACGCCATAAGGAAAAAAATTGAAAAATATGGATGGTATCAGTACTGCGTAATACAGTCTCAAGCCCCAAGGTTTTGTTACACGATAGGATTAAGTGATAAGCTGGGGTTTGAGTTAATTTTTGCAGGTGGATATTTCTACAATAACACAGAGGCCATGAAAATAGTCGATAATTACGCCGACTTCTTGTTAAACTCAAGGCCCTCAGAAAATAAATTTGAACTCAAAGGATTTTCTTTAAGAAAAGTCCATCAAGAATGGTCTGAATCATTAATGCTGGGGGCCGTCGATTACTATAAAGATCGAGATAAATTCACCCTATGCGCCAAGCAAATAATTCCACCATTGGATCAGTTCACTCTAGACATCCCAGACATGAGCCTCCTCCCTGAAAATAATTCAAATTTACCCTGGAAGTGGTGGTTTCATGAATGGCCTTTTTCCGCGCCAGAAGACAGCACTGTTGTCACGGATATTGAATACCTTCGAACAGGAAAGGCGCTGCAAATTGTACGCTGGGAAGAAAACCAATGGGAGTGCTTTTCTAGAGATCCGGAAAATGTCGCCAAAGAAAATATAAGAATAATACCGCTAGGGGTTGCAATTGGCCTAGATCTTTCTTTGGAAAATATTTTTGAAATGGAAATAGAGGAGGGGTTCTTGAGAAACGATAAAAATTGCTGGGAAAAATGGGGCTGATATTTTTGGCAGCCGGTTGCTCTGGATTTGGTTATGGCATCATTTCTACGCTTACCTTTGGGTTTATCTGTCCCGTCCGCTGTCCGCCGACACTTCTTCACCTGCTTTCAACCCCGTTTTTTCACAAAACAGGGCTGAAACTCGCAGTTGAGCGCACCATCACAGCATCCGCACGTGTGATTTCTTCTCTTTTCGCACTGTTTCTTGCTCGCTCCTGCCCAAACAGGCGCGTTGATCCCTCTTGCGCCATGCACAAACCCAGCGGACAGTCAGTAAAGCAGCTCGTACGCTTTAACGCCTGATCCAGTACCCACAAAGCACACCATCCAGGGTTTGCACAAGCAGCGTGTCCCGTGCACCCTGATGGAGATCTTCTGGTACCAGCCCATCCCAGGCCTCCTTGGGTGTCAGGCCCTTGAGGTTCTGGTGCGGGCGCATGTGGTTGTAAAACCAGGCGGCTTCCATTAAAGCGTTTTGCACATCCGCTGCGCTTTGATGAACCAGCTGCCGCAGCCAAGGCTTGATAGTGCCGAAAAATCGCTCTATCCGTCCATTGCACCAGGGCGCACAAACAAGCGTGGTTTGCTTGCAAATACCCACCAGTTTCAGGAATGTGGTGAACACGAAGCTGTTGAAGATGGCTTCGTTGTCCGTGCGCACCGCTCGGGGCTTGCCATATTGGCCAATGGCCAGGCACAGATGCCCCAGCAGCGTCCAGCTGCGTTTGTTGATCAGCGTGGTGAGCCGAACGCACAGCCGTGAGCCGTGATCAAGAATGCCCAGGCATGCTTGCGGTTTGCCCCACGCGGCAACATGGGTCACGTCCATGGCCCAGACGGCATGGGTGGGCAATGCTTTGGGTGTTTGGCTGCGCAGATCGCGTGTGAGGTTCAGCAACTCCAACTGATGCGTCTGGATGACCTCATTGACGTAGGTTTTTCCCACGCTTTGCGGTGCGTGTAATCGATTGAACGTCTGCGCCACCGTACGGCATCCGGCTTGCTTACCCATCAGGGCTTTGATGCGCAACACCTCTTTCACTACCCACTGGGGCTTGGGGTGGCCGATGCGCACTTGCACCTGGTTTTGCGCAGCCGTTTCGCTGTCAGCGGGGGTGAGGGGCACGCGGCGATACCGGAATGTCTTCCTGCGTCGTTGGATTTAGGCAAGCCAAAAATACACGAGCAGGATGAATAGGATCAGGCCAAGCAATAGCACGGGGCTTCAAGAAATACGGGGGACAACTGGGGAATGCTCGGACATCTGGTGCCTGATCAACAGCATATTTCCCCCTCACCGCAGAAACCAAGCCTTATGGCGTAACGCCAGCGGCGAACTGCTGCAAGCGCTGCCCCTCAGCCTGGGCCTGGGCCAGCAACTGGTTCCAGTCACCCGGAGGATGGCCGCTTTCCAGCATCTTGCGGAACACCCGATAGGCATCGTCGCTGCTCTCGTAGGAGCGCTTGGTGTCCTCGTCGTTGACCCACGCGAACACGATCAGCTTGCTAGGCGCGTGATAGCGAAAGAACAACCGGCACTGCTGGAAGAACTTTGCGCGGAACCAGTGCTTGTGATCGTCGCCAAGGGTGCTGCCTTGGCGATACTCCGGTCGGGCCGGATCTTGCGGGACGACATCGAAGGCCAGCTTCGTGATGGCCGCCAATCGCTTGCTGGCGTTCTTTCTCACGTACCCGATCGGGTCCTTTTGCTTCAAGACCTCGACCTGTTGTGCCAGCGCCTCAATCTGTGCAAGGAACAGCGGATGGGCAAAGACCGTCCAACCATGAACGACCAAAGGTGCGGGCTTGCCCGTGCTCATTCATCGTCTGCTGACAGGACAGCATCGAGATCGACTTCGACGCCGCCGACCAGGGACTGCAAATGCTGGACGAGGCAGGCCTCCACAAATTGCAGGCGCTCGGGATGGTTGGCAATGTCCTGGGCCAGGAAGTCCAGAAACTGTCCGAGCACCGGGTCGTCTCCCTCGGACGTCTCGGCGCGGGTCAGCACCACCTCTCCGCTGGGGCGGATGGCGTATTGGATCTTGTCGCGCTTGCCGAGCTTGAGGGCACGACGCACGGTTTCCGGCACCGTGGTCTGGTAGCGGTCGGTCAACGTGGATTGGACTTCCAGGGTAGCGGGCATAGCGCTCTCCGGTCAAAGAGGTGGACGCCTTGCATGGTAATGCAGTTGCCTTACTTCGTCAATGCAAGTGCATTGCCTGCCGAGTATTGCTATCCTGCCCGCTGTTTCGAAGGGCAAATAGCTACCAGTAACTGCATCGAAACTCCGCAATCAGGCTGGCCACCCACTCCGGCTGATGTCCGCCAAAATGGCCAAATGATTAAAAGTAAGGATTGGACGCGCCGGGTGTGGGTGTCGGCAAGCATGGGTGGAAGTGTGTTCCGTTTATTCGTTTAATGAAATATTTTGGCGATCAAACGGAAACACGCTCTAGCCATGTGGCGAATGGCATGCGTCATTTCGGCGCCAACTTCCGTTCCTTCATGGTGCGATGGCGCGCCTGTTCGACTCTCGGGCCGGGATTGAGCCACCGACCGTGTGGTACCTACGGCAGCGAGCAAATGCGCGGTAGTGCCGCATTTGCCCTTGGATGCGCGATCAACGTAGAGCTGCGCCGACGATGGCAGCGCCCTTGCGGCAGAAAGGCCTGCTCTTGTAGGGAACTACACCACCAAACACAAACGCCCAACCGTTCCGGCTGGGCGTTTTTCTTTGCGCGCTTCGCACACAGCGCGGGCTTGCGGGCCGTTTTGCGCGAGCCGGAGCCTATGCGCATGGGCCGCACATCCAGGCCGTTCTCTCCCCGTTCTTTGCGCTCTGTTCTCCCAAAACCTGCGCCAGCCGCTTCCATTGGCTGCGCACAAGCCCTTGTTGCGCTCTGAACCATCGCTTTGTTACTCGGCAGCTGCTGCGCCGGCTTGCAGGTACTGGCCGGGCGTGGCGCCGAAGTGGCGGGCGAAGGCTTCGATGAAGGCGCTGACGTTGCCGTAGCCCACGTGCATGGCCGCCGCCGTGACGCTGGCGCCGCCGGCCAGCAGCTCCTGCGCGCGCATCAGGCGGGCGCGCTGGCGCCAGTGGCTGGGGCTCAGGCCGGTTTCGGCCTTGAAGCGGCGCTGCAAGGTGCTGGCCGACATCCGGGCGCGTCGCGCCCATTGCGGCAGATCGTCCGCGCTGTCGGGCGCGGCCAGAAAGGCCTGCGCCAATGCCTGCAAGGCGGCCGAGCGCGGCAGCGGCAGGCCGGGCAAGGCGGCGGGCAGGCCGTCTTGCAGCTCGCCCAGCAGCAGCTCGATGAGGGCGGCGATGCGCGCGCCGCCGGTGGCATCCTGCCCGGGCACGGCTTCAAGGGTTGCATCTGAGGCGGAATCCGGGGCCCAATCCGCCGCCGCGCAACCCCGGCGCAGCGCCAGCAGGCGGCGCATCAGCGCCTCGGCCAGCGGCGTCAGCCGCACGGTAGCGCCTTCGGCGGGCAAGGGGGCGCAGTGGCGCGGGTGCAGGTACAAAAAGATGCCGCCCGCCACGCCGTGCCACTGCGCGCGGTGCGGCACGCCGGGGGCGATCCAGCCCAGGTGGCCGGGGCTGGCGCACCAGGCTTGGCGCTCGGTTTCGACGTGGATCAGCCCGCCGGTGAGCATGAACAGCAGCCCTTCCTCGTGCGTGTGCAGGCTCAGCTCGCCCGCCTGGCGGCCGCCGCTGTGGGCCTGGATGCAGTGAAAACTGGTCATGGGAAACGTCTGGGCCTGGGGATTGACGCGCGCGCCGCATGCCTTGCCCTCGGCGCGGTAGCCGCTTTCACCATTCGTAAAAAGAATGCGCATTTTCATTCACATTCCAAAGGAGCGCATTTCCATGAACCAGGCTCATCGCGGCACAGCGGCCCGCACCTTAGGCGCGCGGTTGGCATGGCTGTGCCTGCTGGCCGCCGCGCACACGGCAGCGCAAGCGCAAGCCACCGCCCCGGCGGCTTCTGATCGCCCGGCCCCCAATGCCACAGCGAAAACCGCAGCAGCGCAGGCTGCCCCCTCCTCCAGCGCCGCGCCCGAGCTGCCCACGGTCGAGGTCTTCGCCGCCCCGCAGGGCGATTGGCTGGACTTTCAGGACATCAATGCCAGCGGCCTGAAGCAGGCCGCGCCGCTGCTGGAGACGCCGCAGGCCGTCAGCACCGTCAACAGCGCGCTGATGCAGGCCCAGGGCAGCCATTCGCTGCTGGAGAGCCTGCGCTACACGCCCGGCTTTCTGGCCCAGTACGGCGATGGCGACGTGCGCGCCGACTGGGTGATGATCCGTGGCCACATCCCCTACAAATACCTGGACGGCATGCGCCTGCCCTACGGCCTGGGCTATGGCGATTCGCGCATCGACGCCTGGCTGCTGGAGCGGGTGGAGGTGCTCAAGGGGCCGTCTTCCGTGCTCTACGGCGCCAACGTGCCCACCGGCCTGCTGGCCATGTACAGCAAGCTGCCCGACGCGCGCCAGCGCCGCCAAATCGCCCTGGACGCGGGCAGCCACGGCCTGCGCCAGGCGCGGCTGGACGTGGGCGGCCAGTGGGGCGATGGGCGCTGGCTGTGGCGCCTGGCCGGCCTGGGCAGCCGCGATGGCAACCAGATGGAGCACGTGCGCGAGCGGCGCTGGGCGCTGGTGCCCAGCCTCACGCTGCGCCCGGACGGCCCCGGCGGGCGCACCCGCTTCACCCTGCACGCCATGCTGCGCCACGCCGACGCGCCCGGCGGCGGCGCCGGCCCGGCCTGGCTGCCGCCCGAGGGCACCGTCTGGCCCAATCCGCACGGCCGCATCCCGCTGGGGCGCTTTCTGGGCGAGCCCGATTACGACCACTTCAGCGGCCGCACCCGCCACCTGGGCTACGTGCTGCACACGCGCCTGAGCGAGCGCTGGGCGCTGCGCCACCGCCTGCGCCACGCCCGCACCGACAACCACATGCGCTCGGTCAACCAGGACTTTGGCGGCATCCACGCCGACCTGCGCCACGTGGGCCGCAGCGTGGGCCAGACCCGCGAGGACACGCGCGCCCTGACCAGCGACACCCAGCTCTCCGGCCGCTTCGACTGGGGCCCGGTGCGCCACCAGCTTCTGCTGGGATGGGACACGCGGCGCGAGCGCAGCGACTTCGAGCGCCTCTCCGGCGGGCGCGCCGCCCCGCTGGATTTGTTCCAGCCCATTTATGGCCAGCCCTGGCAACTGCCCACACGACGCTACGCCACCCAGCCCACCGCCAGCCAGAGCGGCGTCTATCTGCAAGACCAGATGCATATGGGCCAATGGGTCGCCACCCTCGGCCTGCGGCACGACCGGCTGCGGCTGGGGCAATCCGGCGCCCCTTCATCCCACTACCGCGCCACCACCGGCCGCCTAGGGCTGAACTGGCTCATGGGCAATGGTTGGGCGCCCTACCTCGCCTACGCCCAAGGCTTCGAGCCCGTGGCCGGGCAAGACCGGCACGGCCGCCTGTTCCAGCCCAGCCGCTCGCAGCAATGGGAGCTGGGCCTGCGCTACCAGCCCGAGGATCGCAACCTCACCGTCTCGGCCAGCCTGTTCGCGCTGCGCCAGCACAAGGCGCTCACGCGCGACCCCGACCCGGCCGAATCCCCCATCTGCGACCGCGCCTGCCAGGTACAGCAAGGCCGCAGCAGCACGCGCGGACTGGAGCTGGAGGCGCGCGCCCAGCTCGGTAAGCAAATGCACCTGAACGCCTCTTACGCCTACACCCATGCCCGCATCACCCATTCGCACATCCCCGGCGAAGCCGGCAGCGCCGTGCCCGACGTGCCCCGCCACCAGGCCGCGCTGTGGCTGGACTGGCGCATCGCCCAAGGCCCGCTGGCCGGGCTGACGCTGTACGGCGGCGCGCGCCACACCGGCCAGCGCGCCTGGCACGGGCGGCCCGGCCAGCACATCCCCGCCCACACCCTGCTGGACGCCGGGCTGGACTACGACCTGGGCCAGGCCCACGCCGCGCTCGCGGGCTACCACTTCGCGCTCAGCGTGAAAAACCTGGCCAACCGCGCCCACGTGGCCAGCTGCTACGGCCCCACCGTCTGCTACTGGAGCCAGGGCCGCAGCGCCCAGGCCAGCCTGCGCTACCAGTGGTAGGCGGCAAATGGGGTGGGCCGCTGCGCCCGCGTGGGCCGGGGAAACACCAAGGCCGGATGCGTCTTGGGCGGCTGCGGCTGCCGCACAATCGCCGGTTTGCGGCGCATGGCGCCCACGTTGGCGCGCGGCGCAGAGCTTTTCCCCAGCACCCAAGGAGACACCATGCATCAAAACTACATCAACGGCCGCTTCGTCGCCGCTGGCCAGGCCGATGAAATCGCCGTCATCAACCCGTCCAACCGCCAGACGATTTCTTCCATCCCCGACACACCCGCCGCGCAAGTCGATGAAGCCATCGCCGCCGCGCGCGCTGCGCAACGCGCCTGGGCGCGCCGCCCCGCCATCGAGCGCGCGGGCTATCTGCGCAAGATCGCCGCCGGCATCCGCGCCCGCGCCGAGGAAATCGCCCGCACGCTTTCCGAAGAACAGGGCAAGGTGTTGCCGCTGGCGCGCGTGGAGGCGCAATTCACCGCCGATTACCTGGACTACATGGCCGAATGGGCGCGCCGCATCGAAGGCGAAATCATCCCCAGCGACCGCCCGGGCGAAACCATCATGCTGATGCGCCAGGCCATTGGCGTGGTCGGCGGCATCCTGCCGTGGAACTTCCCCTTCTTCCTCATCGCCCGCAAGATGGGCCCGGCCTTGCTGACGGGCAACACCATCGTCATCAAGCCCAGCGAGGAAACGCCCAACAACGCCGCCATCTTTGCCGACATCCTCTCGCAAGTGGATTTGCCCGCAGGCGTTTACAACCAGATCTATGGCCGCGGCGGCAATGCCGGGCGCGTGCTGGCGGGCCATGCGGGCGTGGACATGATCAGCTTCACCGGCAGCGTGGACACCGGCTCGGCCATCATGGCCGCCGCTGCGCCCAACATCACCAAGCTCAATTTGGAGCTGGGCGGCAAGGCCCCGGCCATCGTGCTGGAAGATGCCGACCTGGACCTGGCCGCCCGCGCCATCGCCGCCTCGCGCGTCATCAACACCGGCCAGGTCTGCAACTGCGCCGAGCGCGTCTACGTGCAGCGCAGCGTGGCCGAAGCCTTTACGGAAAAGCTCGTCGCCCAGGTTGCCGCCGCGCGCTGGGGCAACCCCTTGCAGGACGAAACCCTGGACATGGGCCCGCTCATCAACCAGGCCGGGCGCGACAAAGTCGCCGCCATGCTGCAACGCGCCGTCGATGCCGGCGCGCAAGTGGCCACCGGCGGCCAGGCCGACGACCGCGATGGCGGCTTCTTCTTCCAGCCCACCGTGCTGGTGAACTGCCAGCACGATTGGGAAATCATGCAAAAGGAAATCTTCGGCCCCGTCGTGCCTGTGGCCGTGGTCGATTCGCTGGACGAAGCCATCGACAAGGCCAACGACACCACCTACGGCCTGACCTCCTCCATCTACACCCGCAGCCTGGACGCCGCGCTGCGCGCCAGCACCGAGCTGGAGTTTGGCGAGACCTACGTCAACCGCGAGAACTTCGAGGCCATGCAAGGCTTTCACGCCGGGGTGAAAAAATCCGGCATCGGCGGCGCCGACGGCAAGCACGGCGTGTACGAATACACGCAGACGCACACCGTCTACATCCAGCGCCAAAGCTGATGACGCAGTCTTTGCCAGCCAGCCCGCATGGCGCATGGCATGACATGGGCCATGCGGGTTTGACGCGCGCCGCCTTGCGCCTGATGCGCCTGATGCGCCTGATGTGGGGGCGGGCGCTCAGCGGTACTGGATGCCGGACGCGGCGGTGCTGACGCGGGTGCCGGCCTGGCCGCGCACGATGGCTTCGATGTCCTGCAGCGCGCCGATGACGGCGGCGTGGCCGGTGTGCTCGGCAAATTCGCAGGCCGCCTCGATCTTCGGGCCCATGGAGCCAGCCGGGAAGGGCAGCTTGCGCAGCGCTTCGGGGTGGGCCTGGGCGATGGCCTTGCTGCCGGGCTGGCCCCAGTCGATATAGGCCGCATCCACATCGGTGGCGATGACCAGCAGCTCGGCCTGCAGCTGCTGCGCCAGCAGGGCCGAGCACAGGTCCTTGTCGATCACGGCTTCGACGCCGCGCAGGCGCCCTTGCTGGTCGCAGCAGGTGGGGATGCCGCCGCCGCCGGCGCAGATCACCACCGTGCCCTGTTGCAGCAGCCATTGCACGGGGCGGATTTCAAAGATGCGCTGCGGGCGCGGGCTGGGCACGACGCGGCGGTAATGCGGGCCGTCTGGCGCAATGTGCCAGCCTTTTTCGGCCGCCAGTTGCTGCGCCTGGGCCGCTTCGTAGATGGGGCCGATGGGCTTGGTGGGGTGCTGGAAGGCCGGGTCGGCCAGGTCCACCTCGACCTGGGTCAGGATGGTGGCCAGCGGCACCTGCTTGGGCAGCAGATTGCCCAGCTCCTGTTCGATCACGTAGCCGATCATGCCTTCGGTCTGGGCGCCCAGCACGTCCAGCGGGTAGGCGTCCACCTCGGTGTAGGCGGCGCCCTGAAGGGCCAACAAGCCCACCTGCGGGCCGTTGCCGTGGGCGATGACGAGCTCATTGCCGGCGTGGATTTTGGCGATTTGCGCCACGGCCTGGCGCACGTTCTCGCGCTGGTTTTCTGCGGTCATGGGCTGGCCGCGCTGGAGCAGCGCGTTGCCGCCCAGGGCGATGACGATGCGCATGGGCTGGGTCTCCTTTTGTGCTGTGTGCTGTGCCGTGCGCTGGCTTGCGCGCGGGCCTGTTTACCAGAAGGTCACAGGCCGCCCAGGGCCGCCACCAGCACGGCCTTGATGGTGTGCATGCGGTTTTCGGCCTGGTCGAAAGCGATGTTGTAGGGCGATTCGAAGACCTCCTCGGTGACCTCGATGCCGTTGGCCAGGTTGGGGTATTGCGCGGCGATTTGCTGGCCCACTTTGGTGTCGCTGTTGTGGAAGGCGGGCAGGCAGTGCATGAATTTGACGCGCGGGTTGCCGCTGGCCTTGATCATCTCCAGGTTGACCTGGTAGGGCAGCAGCAGCTCGATGCGCTCGTTCCAGGCTTCGATGGGCTCGCCCATGGAGACCCACACGTCGGTGTGGATGAAGTCCACGCCCTGCACGGCCTGGCGCGGGTCTTCGGTCAGCAGCAGGCGCGCGCCGCTTTCGGCGGCAAAGGCGCGGCATTGCTCGACCAGCTCCTGGCTGGGCTGCAGGGCCTTGGGCGCGGCAATGCGCACGTCCATGCCCAGCTTGGCGCCCACCAGCAGCAGCGAGTTGCCCATGTTGTTGCGCGCATCGCCCAGGTAGGCGTAGCTGATGGCGTGCAGCGGCTTGTCGCTGTGCTCGCGCATGGTCAGCACGTCGGCCAGCATCTGCGTGGGGTGGTATTCGTCGGTCAGGCCGTTGAAGATGGGCACGCCGGCGTATTGGGCCAGCTCCTGCACGACTTCCTGGTGAAAGCCGCGGTACTCGATGCCGTCGTACATGCGCCCGAGCACGCGGGCCGTGTCCTTCATGGTCTCCTTGTGGCCGATCTGCGAGGAGCTGGGGTCGATGTAGGTGACGTTGGCGCCCTGGTCGTAGGCGGCGACCTCGAAGGCGCAGCGGGTGCGGGTGGAGGTTTTCTCGAAGATCAGCGCGATGTTCTTGCCGCGCAGGTGCTGCATCTCCGTGCCGCTGTACTTGGCCCGCTTGAGGTCGCGGGCCAGATCCAGCAGGTAGCGCAAATCCACTGCGCTGTGGTGCAGCAGGCTGAGCAGGTGGCGGTTGTGCAGGTTGTAGGCCATCGTGCAGTCCTTTCTTCGGGCGGCTCAGTAGTCCACGGCGTCGCGCACGATGGGGCAGGTCATGCAGCGCCCGCCGCCACGGCCGCGGCCCAGCTCGGCCGAGCTGATGGTGATGACCTCCACCCCGGCCTTGCGCAGCAAGGTGTTGGTGTAGGTGTTGCGGTCGTAGCCCACGACCACGCCGGGCTCCAGCGCGATGACGTTGTTGCCATCGTCCCATTGCTCGCGCTCGGCCGCGTAGTCGTCGCCGCCGGTGTGCACGACCCGCAGCTTCTTCAGGCCCAGCGCCTGGGCCACCACGTCCACGAAGGGCTTGCGCTCCTGGCGCACCTCCAGCCCGCTGGGGTGGCTGTCGCTGGGGCGCAGGCTGAACGAGGCAATGCGATCCACCACGCCGGGGAAGGCGCTGACCAGATCCCGATCGCAGAAGGTGAAGACCGTGTCCAGGTGCATGGCCGAGCGCGTCTTGGGCAGCGCGGCGACGATGACGCGCTCGGCCGCGCCCTGCTCGAACAACTGCCGCGCCACTTGCGAAATGCCCTGGATGGAGCTGCGCTCGCCCATGCCGATGAGCACCACGCCCTTGCCGATGGGAAAGACATCGCCGCCCTCCAGCGTGGCATTGCCAAAGGATTGATCCGGGTCGCCCCACCAGACCTTGACCTGGCCGGCAAACATCGGATGGAACTTGTAGATGGCCGCGGCCAGCAGCGTCTCCTGCTGGCGCGCGGGCCAGTACATGGGGTTGAGCGTCACCCCGCCGTAGATCCAGCAGCTCGTGTCGCGGGTGAACTGGGTGTTGGGCAGCGGCGCAATGGCAAAGCCGCCATGCCCCTTGGCCGCCTTGATGAAGGCCATGCCGTCGGGGTCGAACTCCTTGGGCAAATCGTTGACGCTGACGCCGCCGATCAGGAACTCGGCCAGGCGGCGCGGCTCCAGCCCCTCCAGCCAGGCGCGCAGCTCGTGCATGACGGTGGCGCCCACGGTATTGGCCGTGATCTTGCGATCGAGCACCCAGCGCAGGGCCTCGGGCTGGCTGATGGCCTCGGTCAGCAGGTTGTGCATCTCCAGCACCTGCACGCCATGCTCGCGCATCTTGGTGACGAAATCGAAGTGGTCGCGCTTGGCCTGGCTGACCCACAGCACGTCATCGAACAGCAGCTCATCGCAGTTGTCCGGCGTCAGGCGGGTGTGCGCCAGCCCTGGGGAGCACACCATGACGCGGCGCAGCTTGCCAACTTCAGAGAAAACGCCCAGTGGGCCCGTCGATTGCATGGTGGCTCTCCCTTTTCATAAAAAATCGGTGGCGCGTCGTCCTCATGGGTGGCGCTGGCGCTCGATGGACGATTGAAAATACCCTGGTGCTGAAAACACCTGAAACAGAACAATTCAGATCGTCAAGGTGCCCCTATAAAGCCCATAGCCTGCATATGCCGCCCCGGCCAAGGCCGCCGCAAAATACATTTTTTCAATATCGTTGAATATTGGCTTGCCATTTTCAAGGCGTGCCTTGGCATAGACGATGGCGCCCGGGGCATACAACAGCGCGGACAACAGCAAATACTTCAGGCCTGCCGCATACAGCAGCCACACGCTGTAGGCCACGGCCAGTGCGCCGATGAGCATGTCCCGGTGGCGCTGGGAGTCATCCCCCGCGCCATAGCCATCGCCGCGCGCCGCAATCATGACGGCGTAAATGGCAGAGAAAAAGTACGGAATCAGAATCATCGACGTGGCCAGATAAATCAGGTCGAGATAAGACTTGCCGTACAGCAGCGCGAGAATGAGAAAAGCCTGGATGGCGCCATTGGATACCCACAGCGCATTGGCCGGCACGCCATTGCGGTTTTCCCTGCGGAAAAATGCCGGCACGGTCTGATCCTTGGCGGCCGAATAGAGAATCTCGCCGCTGAGCAAAGTCCAGGACAGCAGCGCGCCGGCCAGGGAAATGATCAGGCCGATGGAAATGAAGGCCGCGCCCCAGTCGCCCACCACGTGCGAGAGCACATAGGCCATGGACGGGTTTTTCAGCTTGGCCAGCTCCGGCTGGCTCATCACCCCGGCCGAGAGCACGTTGACCATCACCAGCAGCAGCAGCACGCCCGCAAAGCCCAGCACCGTGGCCTTGCCCACGTCGCTGCGCACTTGCGCGCGGGCCGAGTAGACGCTCGCGCCCTCGATGCCGATGAACACCCACACCGTCACCAGCATCATGCTCTTGACCTGCGTCAGCACGCTGCCCAGCTCGGCATTGCCCCGGCCCCAGAAATCGGCCGTGAACACATCCATCTTGAAGGCCAGGCCCACCAGGGCGATGAAAGTCAGCAGCGGCACCACCTTGGTGATGGTGGTGACCAGGTTGATGAAGGCCGCCTCCTTGATGCCGCGCAGCACCAGGGCATGCACAAACCACAGCACCAGCGAGGCGCCTGCGATGGCCGCGCGGTTATTGCCCTCGCCAAATACCGGGAAGAAATAGCCCAGCGTGCCAAACAGCAGCACCAGATAGCTGACGTTGCCCAGCCAGGCGCTGATCCAATAGCCCCAGGCCGATGAAAAGCCCAGGTAATTGCCAAACCCCGCCTTGGCATAGGCGTACACCCCGTTGTCCAGCTCCGGCTTGCGATTGGCCAGGGTCTGAAACACGAAAGCCAGCATCAGCATGCCAATGGCCGTCACCCCCCAGCCAATCAGCACCGCGCCCGCCGCAGCGCCGGCGGCCATGTTCTGCGGGATGGAAAAGATGCCGCCCCCGATCATGGAGCCAACCACCAGCGCCGTGAGCGCGCCCAGCCGCAATTTGCCTTCCTGTGCCATGGCTTGATCTCCTTGCCCGAACCACGATGGGGGATGGTGCAACCGCAATGCCTGCCGGTCATGGGCGCTTGCAGCAGCAGCCAATCGCTGAACGAAAAAGGCGCCACTGCAAGAGCCCCAAGTGCAACACAGCCCATGCAGGCCTGCACCCATCAAGGAGGGGTTTTTCAGAGCGCCTCAAAAAGAAAATCCGCCGGTATGCGGCTATTTTTTTGCCCCACAGCCCAATGAATCACCTGGCCTGAAAAGCCTTTTTCATGGCCTGGCCTGTGCATGGTTTGGGCAGAAGGGCTGAACGCATGGCTTTTTTTAATCGGATGCAAGGCACAGGCCATGGCAATGCCGCCTGGCACCACCATGGCCTGCTGGTGCGGCAAACCTCCCCAGTCCGCGCACAACATCCGCATGATCGGGCCATCCAACAGGCCCTCGCAGCGTTCTTCGATTTGGGCTTCTGCCATCCCTCACTTTTCGGCCCATCATACGCACAGACATGGCATATGGGCCATTATTTTTCAAATATCTACTTATTTATTCGGATATTTATTTCGAAAATGAACGTTTTTTGTTCACTTTTGGTTATTTTTTGTTTCCTGGGCATTTCTGAGATGGTGGGCCTGCCTTGCCCAGCAAGCCGCGTGCCAGCGCCAGCGCCTCCTCCAGCGTGGCGGCGGCTTCGATGGGCAGGCCGCTGGCGCTGGCCTGCTGGCGGCCCGAGGCCAGCAAGGCGGCGCGGGTGCGCGCGTCGGCCAGCACGTAAACGTTGCCACGGCACAGGCTGAAAAAGGCCTGGCGGTGCTGCTTGAGCCAGAGCGCGGCGCTTTTGCGCTGCGCGGGCGTCTCGGGCGGGCCGCCGAGGTATTCGGCCATGTCGGCCACCAGGGCGAAGGGCTGGCCGCGTTGCAGCGCGGCTTCGAGCATGCCGAACAGGACGGGGGCCTGATCCGCGCTGGGCATGCGCACGATGAGCGCGGGCCAGTGGCTGAAGTCCATGCGCTGCTGTACTTGGCGGGCCAGGGCGGCGTCCTGGCCCGTCGCGGGGGCAGGAGCAGGAGCCGGGGCGGCGGCTTGGGGGCGGGGTTTGGCGTGCGGCATGCGGCTTACCAGGGGTAGTGCAGTTCAAGGCTGAGGGTGCGGCCCCGGCCCCAGTTGCAGTAGCTGGCGCTGGCGCAGCTGACGTAGCGGCGGTCGGCCAGGTTGCTGGCGCGCAGCGTGAGGCTGGGGCGCTCGGCGCTGGCGCCGTCGTGGCTGCCGCCATGGCCAAAGCGGTAGCGCAGCGCGGCATCCATCAGGGTGTGGCCGGGCACGTGCACGGTGTTGGCGGGGTCGGCGCGGGTGCTGCCGGTGTGGCGCAGGCCCAGGCTCATGCGCCATTGGGGGCTGAGGGCGTGGTCGAGCCAGAACGAGGCCGTGCGCGCCGGGATGTTGACGGGGCGCTGGCCCTGCTCGGGGCCGTTGCTGGCGGTGATGCGCGCGTCCAGCAGGGTGAGGCTGGCGTGCACGAAGCTGGCGCGGCCCAGCTCGGCCTGGGCCTCCAGCTCCAGCCCGCGGGTGCGCTGGCGGCCGGTTTGCACCATGCAGGCGCCGGGGCCGGCCAGGCCGGGGCAGACGTGGCTGGGTTCGGGGTCGGGCGTGAGGGCGTTTTTCTGCTGGATCTGGAAGATGGCGGCGGCCAGTTGCAGCCCGCCTTGCGGCGGCGCGTATTTGAGGCCCGCCTCCCACTGCCGGGCCGTCAGCGGGCGGTAGCCCTGGCCACGCGCATCCAGCCCGGTTTGCGGCAGGAAAGCGCTGCCGTGGCTGAGGTAGGCGGCCAGCGCATCGCCCAATTGGTAGCCCAGCGCGGCGCGGCCGGAGAAGGCGCGGTCGCGCTGGCGGCTGGCCGCGTCGGTGGGCAGCACGCCCATCAGCCGGCCTTCGCGCGCGCTGCGGCTGCGGGCGATGTCGTAGCGCCCGCCCAGGGTCAGGCGCCAGCGCCCCCAGTCGATCTGGTCTTGCGCGTACAGGCCGATCTGGCTGGCGCGGTCGCGCGTGTCGGCCCAGAGCATGGCGCTGCCCGGCCCCTCGGGCACGGCGATAGCCTGGCCGTAGCCGGGCTGCCAGATGTCGATGGGCGGCAGCCCTTGCAGGTTCATGCCCAGGCGCTGGTGCGTGCGGCTGCGCATGGCGTCCAGCCCCAGCAGCAGGCGGTGCTGCGCGGCGCCGGTTTGCACCCGGCCTTGCACGGTGGTGTCGCTCAGCAGCGCGCGGGTGCGCGAATGCACGGCCATGGCCGAGCGCATCAGCGTGGCCGGTGGCACCAGCGCGGTGGCCGAGAGCGCCTGCACCTCGGCCTGGGAATCGATGGCGCGCAGCGTGTGGCGCAACTGCCACCCCTGGCCCAGGGCGTGCTCGAAGTCGTAGCCGGCCGTGCTTTGGCGGCGCGCGAAGCGGTCAAAGCCCGGCTCGCCCACGAAGAAGCGGCGCGGGATGTGGCCGCCACCGGGCAGCGGCGTGAGCGTGCCCTGCAGCGGCAGCGCGCTGTGGTAGTAGCCGCCCTTGGGGTCGCGCTGGTGGCTGGCCAGCAGCGTCAGCGCCGTGCCCGGCGCGATGCGCCAGCGCAGCGAGGGCGCCAGCGCCACGCGCTGCTCGCGCACGTGCGCGATCCGGTTGCCCGCCGCGCGCGCCAGCGCCGCCAGCCGCCAGTCCAGCGCGCCCTGGCCCGCCTGGCCGCCCGCATCCAGCCGCAGGGCGCGCTGGCCGTGGCTGCCCAGCGTCAGCCCGGCCGCGCGGTGCGCCTGGGTGCCCGGGCGCTTG
Organism: Vandammella animalimorsus; assembly: GCF_002285265.1. Lineage (GTDB taxonomy): Bacteria > Pseudomonadota > Gammaproteobacteria > Burkholderiales > Burkholderiaceae_C > Lampropedia. The sequence continues at coordinate 343,758 of NZ_NSJB01000002.1, read as the reverse complement.
GCGCGCAAGTTGACCAGGCCGCCGGGCAGGCCCTGCCCGTACAGCGCCGAGGCCGGGCCGCGCAGCACCTCTACGCGCTCGATCAGCCAGGGGTCGAACTGCGGCAGGCTCAGGTTGCCCACGCCGAAGCTGGCACGCATGCCGTCGAAAAACATTGCGCCGTTGTAGCTTTGCCCGCGCAGGCTGACGAAGTCGTAGCGGCTGGAATCGTTGCCGCCGCCCACCGGCGCGTACAGGCCGGGGTGGTAGGCCAGCGCCTGGTCGAGGCTGGTGGCGCCGCTGTCGCGCAGCGCCGTTTCGGTGATGACGGACACCGACTGCGGCACGTGCAGCAGCGGCGTGTCGGTCTTGGTCGCGCCCAGCGCGCGCCGCGCCAGCTTGCCGCTGCGCCCCGCATCGGCGGCGGCCCCGCCAGGCGCATCGGGCGCATCGCCGCGCACGGTGACGGTGGGCAGCTCGGCCACGGGCTGGCGGCCAGGGCCGGCCGGCGCGGGCTGTGCCGCATCGGGCGCGGCCTTGGCCGGCGCTGCCCCGGCCGGCCACGCTGCCAGCGCCCACAGCACGGCCGCCGCCAGCGCGCCAGGCACCCACCGGGGCGGGCGGGCTGGCGCGGAAGAAAGAGAAGAGAAAACGCGGCGCTGCCACGGCCGCGAAACAAGCTGCGCTGTCATTGCGATGCCTCCATGCTGTGCGATGTGCTGCAACAGGCCTGCACGAACCGCCGCGCCGTGTGTGGCGCCTGCCGGCATTGACCCGGGCATTGGCCGGGGCAGGGGCCGCTGGCCTGGGCCGCCGGATGTGTGCGGGCCTTTGCGGGAGGAATCTAGGCCGCCGACTGCCTGCGCACTTTCACGCAATAGCGAATGATTTGCATTTGGCGGCATGTTTGCGCGGCCAGGCCGGCAGGCGGCAAGCTCACGGAAACGAACGCAAATGGTTTTCAGTTGCAAAATTGCCGGTTTCGCGCCAACTGGCCGGCGCGGCCCTTGCCCCGGAGCGGGTGGCGCGGGCCGCCGGTTGCGTGCCAGTGGTTTTTCATTGCGTTGATTGCCTGGATGACTGCCATGCCGCCTCTTTTCACCCTTTCTTGCCCCCCTTGCTCTTGCGCGCTGGCGCACGGCCTGCCGGCGCGGCGCCTGACGCGCGCCATCTGGCAGGGCCTGGCCTGTGCCGCCCTGGGCCTGCCGCTGCTGGCCCAGGCCCAGCCGGTGGGCGCGGCGCCCGGCAAGGGCCCGGCGGCAGCAGCCAGCGCCGCCGCCGAGGCCGCCGAGGCCGCCGAGGCCGGCGAGCTGGCCGCCGTGACGGTGGTGGGCCGCGCCGCGCCCGTGCCGGTGGAGCTGGAGAGCCACTACCAGCCCACGCCCGATGCCTCCACCCTGCGCTCGCTGGCGCCGGCGCTGGAGGTGCCGCAGGTCACCAACGCCGTGGCGGCGCAGGTGCTGCGCGACCAGCGCCCGCGCCACATGGACGATGCGCTGATGAACGTCAGCGGCATCACCCAGGGCAACACGCTGGCGGGCACGCAGGACACCATCATGAAGCGCGGCTTTGGCGGCAACCGCGACGGCTCCATCATGCACAACGGCATGCCGCTGGTGCAGGGGCGCGGCATGAACGCCGCCGCCGAGAGCGTGGTGGTGCTCAAGGGGCCCTCGTCCATGTTCTACGGCATCATGGACCCGGGCGGCGTGGTCAACGTGGTGAGCAAGAAGCCGCAGACCGAGCGGCGCACCACCGTGGCGCTGAGCGGCTCGACCTACGGCCACGGCCGCCACGGCGGCGGGCTGACGCTGGACAGCACCGGCCCCATTGGCGACAAGGGCCTGGCCTGGCGCCTGATCGTGGACCACGCCAACGAGGACTACTGGCGCAACTTCGGCAAGCGGCGCGACACGCTCGTCGCCCCCTCGCTGGCCTGGTACGGGCGCGACACGCAGGCCGTGCTGTGGTACGAGTTTCGCGATTACGACGTGCCGTTTGACCGCACCGTGGTCATCGATCCGGCGACGAAAAAGCCGCTGGCGCTGCCCATCCGCCGCCGCCTGGACGAGCCGTTCAACCAGATGTGGGGCAACAGCCACCTGCTGCAAAGCTCCATCGACCACCGCATCGCCCCGGGCTGGTCGGGCCACATCAGCCTCAGCTACAACCGCGAAACCTACGACGCCAACCAGCTGCGCATCCAGGCCGTGGACACTGCCCGGGGCCTGCTCACGCGCCGCGCCGACGGCACGCGCGGCGCGCTGAGCACCGACGCCTACGGCACGGCCTACGTGGACGGCAGCGCCCGGCTCGGCGGCGTGCGCCACGACATGCAGTTCGGCCTGGACCTTGAAAACCGGCGCATCTACCGCGCCGACATGATCCGCGCGGCCCGCACGCACGAGTTCGACTACCGCAACCCCGTGTACGGCCGGGTTCAGCCTTCTGACCGCGTCGTGCCCTCCGACAGCGACCAGACCGACCGCCTGCGCAACCAGTCGCTGTTCTTCCAGGACGCCATGCACTTTGGCCCGCAATGGATCGTCGTGGGCGGCCTGCGCTACCTGCACTGGTCGCAACTGGCCGGGCGCGGGCGGCCCTTCAAGATCAACACCAACACGCGCGACGGCGTCTGGCTGCCGCGCCTGGGGCTGGTCTACAGGCTCGACAGCACCAAATCGCTCTACGCCAGCTACAGCCGCTCGGTCAAGCCCGTCTCCTCCATCGCGCCGCACGCCAGCGGCATGGTGATCGACTCCTCCATCGCGCCGGAAAAAGGCGTCTCCTGGGAAATCGGCGCCAAGCTCGACGTGCCCGGCGGCCTGACCGGCTCGCTGGCCCTCTTCGACATCGACAAGAAAAACGTGCTGGTCAAGCAGTACAACGACGCCACGCGCCGCCAGGACTGGCGCACCGCCGGCGCGGCGCGCTCGCGCGGCATCGAGCTGGATGTGGCCGGCGAAGTGGGCCGCCGCTGGAGCCTGATCGGCAGCCTGGCCTGGCTGGACGCCAAGGTCACCAAAGACCCCGAATTCGCCGGCAACCGCCTGAGCAACGTGGCGCGGGTGACGGCCTCCGCCGCGGCCACCTACAACGCCGGGCAGGTCGGCGCCGGCCAGCTGCGCCTGGGCGCGCGGGCGCGCTACATCGGCCGGCGCCCCGGCGACACGGCCAACGCCTTCTGGCTGCCCGCCTACACCGTCGCCGACGCCTTCGCCACCTACACGCTGCCCGTGGGCGGCCGCCCCATGAAGCTCCAGCTCAACGTCAAGAACCTGTTCGACAAGGTCTACTACCCCTCGGCCAACAACCAGTACGGCCTGGCCGCCGGCGACGCCCGGCAGATCGCGCTGAGCGTGGGGTTTGAGTTCTGAGCGCCTGTTCAAAGTCTTCGCACGGCGGGCAAGCAAGCGGATTTGGGTGGCCTGCTTGCGTTGCAAAGCCTCGCCATAGCCCGAGCTATGGCTTCGTTTTGCGCCTTGCATCCCATCCCAAACCGCTTCTTGCCCGCTCGCGCCGAGATCCTGAACAGGTTCTGAAGCCCGCGCACCGGCTCGCCGCGCTCACCCCGGCGGCCGGCGGCGCATCTGGCTGGGCGTCTGGCCGAAATGGGCGCGAAAGGCGGTGCTGAAGTGCGCCGCGCTGCTGAAGCCCAGGCGCTCGGCCGCCAGCGCGATGGGCAGGCCCTCGTCCAGCACCATGTGCCGGCCGCGCAGCAGGCGGCGCTGGCGCAGCCAGCCAAAGGGGGTGTCGCCCAGCTCGCGGCGGAAGGCCGCGCTCAGGCTGCGCGCGCTCATGCCGGCCAGGCGCGCCATGTCCTCCAGCGTCCAGGCGCGGGCCAGATCCGCCTCCAGCGCATCGGCCAGGTGCAACAGGCGCTCGTGCTGCGCAGGCGCGCGCGCTTGCTGCAGCGCCGCAATGCCGCGCAGGAAGATGGTTTGCGCGGCGGCCTCCAGCCGCATCAGCGCCAAAGGCTGGCGCGGGTCGCTGCCCAGAATGTCTTGCGCCAATGCCAGGCAGCGCGGCTCGGCCGCCACCTGCACCTGGCGCAGCGTCTGGTGTGGGGCGAACAGGCCGTCAAACCAGCCCTCCAGCGCCCGCGCGCGCAGATCGGCGCGCAGCATGCTCACGCCCACGGCGCACAGCGCGCAGGCTTGGCCCTGTGCGCTCCAGGGCAGGGGCTCGCGCACAGCCAGCACCTGCATGCCGCCGCTGCGCGGCGCGCTGGCGCAGTCGCCGCAACGCAGTTGCAGGCTGCCGTGCACCAGCAGCGTGACGTACAGCCCGGCCTGCACGCAGTGCCCGGTGCCGCCCATGCAGCGTGGCGCCTGCGGCGCGTGCTCGGCGCCGCGCACCAGCAGGTGCAGCCGCTCGCTGCGGTGCTCAATGAAGCGCGGCGCGGTGGGCTGGGGCATCAGCAGTCCTTGCCTTGCGCGGGCCTGCCCTGGCCCGGCGGGGCGTTGTGGCGCAGCGCCTGGATGCGCTGCTGCAGGCTGGCGGCGGACAGGGCACCGACGCGGCTGCTGGCCAGTTGGCCGTTGGCGTCGAAAAACAGCGTCAGCGGCAGGCCCGGCTGGCCGTAGTGGCGCGCCAGCTCGCCTTTGGCGTCCAGCCAGACGGGGTCTATGGGCAGGCGGTGGTTGCGCAGGAATCGGGCGATGGTCTGGGCGGTTTCGCCCTGGTTGACGAAGACGAACTGCACCTGCGGGTGCTCGGCCTGGGCCTGGGCCAGCAGCGGCATTTCGTTGCGGCAATGCGGGCACCAGGTGGCCCAGAGGTTGACCACGGCCGGCCGGCCCTGCAGGCATTGCAGCGATTGCATCGGCCCTTGCAGCGATGGGGCGGTGAGCGCCGGCAGGCTGCCCAGCCCGGGGGCCTGCCACAGCAGCGCGGCCTGGCCGCCGACCCACAGCAGGCTGGCCGCCGCCATGGGCGCGATGAGCTGGCGCTGGCGTTGGCGCGTCTGGGCGGTGGCCAGCATGGCGTAGAACCAGGCGGCCATCAGCCCCGCCCAGGGCGACCAGCCGCCATCGCGGATGTCGATCACGCTCCAGGGGTGTGCCAGGTAGGCCTGGTGGTACTGCAGCACAAAGCCCAGCCGCGCCGCCAGCAGGCCCATCCACAGGGCCTGGTGCAGCGTGCGCGAGAGGGCCTGCTGCTCCTGGCGCGGGCGGGCGCGACTGCGCCAGCGCGCCCATGCCAGGCCGGTGGCAACGCACAGGGCCAGCAGCAGCAATTGCGCTGGGAAGACCAGGGGACCTAGGGTGATGGTGGTGTGCATGGCCGGTGGTTTCAGAGCCTGTTCAACGCAGCAGCCCCTGGGCGCGCAGGCCGGCGAGCAATTTGTCGGCGAACACGGCGTAGCCCTGGGCATTGGCGTGGATCTGGTCCGAGCGCAGCTGCGGCTCGGAGAGCACCTGCGCCCAGGCATCGGCCAGCAGCGGCACGCCCAGTTCGTCGGCGATTTCCTCGTACATGGCGTGGTCGCTGAGCAGGCCGGCCGTGGCCAGCAGCCCCAGGCCGGGGATGGCCACCAGCAGCACCTGCGCGCCAGCATCCAGGCAGGCCTGGACGATGCGCGTGATGTTCTGCTTGGTCTGGCTGGTGGACTGGCGGCGCAGAAAATCATTGCCGCCAATGCCGACGATGACCAGCTGCGGGCGGTGCTGCTGCAGCAGCACGGGCAGGCGGGCCAGTGCCTGGGCGCTGGTGTCGCCCGAGACGCCAGCGTTGACGACCTGCCAGCCCGTGGCCTGCGCCAGCAGGGCAGGGAAGGCCTGCTCGGCGCTGGCGCCCACGCCCTGGGTGAGCGAATCGCCCAGCGCCAGCACGGCGGCGCCGGCGGGCACGGGCTGCGCCTTGGCGCGCCGCCGCCCGCAGGCGGCCAGCGCGGCCAGCAGCGCAGGGGCGGCCGCTGCGGCGGTGGCCCAGCGCAGCGTGCGCCGGCGTGCCGGGTCGAAGGCTGCGGCCCGTCGGTGGCGCGGGTCGCTCGTCGTATGCTTCATGTTTGTTGTTTGCCGGTTGGGGATCAGGGCCGTGGCGCAGCAGGCTGGCGCCACTGGGCGGCGGTCGAAATGCAGTATGGCGGCGCTGGTTTCGGTCAAACTTGCGCATTTGCTGCGTTGAGAACGCCAGCACGGTACACAAGCCTGCGTGCATTTTCGCCTCGCATCTGCGGCTTTGACTGCGAAAAACCGCTTCGCAAACCGTATCCCAACAACCCCTGGCCGCATTGGCCGCAACGGCTGCGCCGCTGTGGCCCGCCCCGGCCTGGTCTGTTCTGCCCCATCCATGAGTGTTCAAGAAATTTCCGCCGCCCAGGCGCTGGCCCGCCTGGGCGAGTTCAGCGCCATCATCGATGCGCGCAGCCCCAGCGAGTTTGCCCACGATCGCCTGCCCGGCGCGGTGAACTGGCCCTCGCTGGACGACGAGCAGCGCGCCCGCGTGGGCACGGTGTTCAAGCAGGTCGGCGCGTTCGAGGCGCGCAAGCTGGGCGCGGGCCTGGCGGCGGCCAACATCGCGCGCCACATCGAGCAGCATGTGCAGGCGCTGCCCAAGCACTGGCGGCCGCTGGTGTACTGCTGGCGCGGCGGCCAGCGCAGCGGCGCGCTGGCGCTGGTGCTGGGGCAGATCGGCTTTCACGTGCAGCGCATCGAGGGCGGCTACAAGGCCTTTCGCCAGGCCATGCTGGCCGATTTGCCGCAGCACGCGGCGCGCCTGCGCTACCGCGTGCTGTGCGGCCCCACCGGCTCGGGCAAGACGCGGCTGCTGCAGGCCCTGGCCGCGCAGGGCGCGCAGGTGCTGGATCTGGAGGCGCTGGCCAGCCACCGCGCCTCGGTGCTGGGGCTGATCCCGGGCCAGCCCCAGCCTTCGCAAAAGCAGTTCGAGATGCGCATCTGGCAGGCGCTGCGCGGCTTTGACGCCGCGCGGCCCGTGTACGTGGAGGCCGAAAGCAAGAAAGTGGGCAACTGCACCCTGCCTGATGCGCTGGTGCAGGCCATGCGCGCCAGCGATTGCCTGCACGTGCAGCTGGCAGAGGACGAGCGCGTGGCCCTGTTGCTGGAGGACTACCCCTTCTTCGTGCAGGACCCGGAATTCTTCTGCAGCCGCCTGCAGACGCTCACCGCGCTGCGCGGGCGCGCCACCGTCGAGGCCTGGCAGGCCCAGGTGCGCGCAGGCCAGATTGAGGCCGTGGTGCGCGCGCTGCTGGCGCAGCACTACGACCCGGGCTACGAGCGCTCCACCCGGCGCAACTTCACGCGTTTTGACAGCGCGCAGGCGGTGGCGCTGCCCCAGCGCACGCCCGCTGCGCTGGCGGCGGCGGGCGCGGCCATTCTGGCCAGCGAGGCGTAGCGCGTTCCACCCAAGTGGCTGTGCCAGCGTGTGGGGCGCGGTCTGCGGCGCCGGCAACGCCTGGTGGGTTGAGGTGCATGGGGTCGGCAGATCGGCGGTCGATCACCGGCCAATCACCGGCCAATCGGCGGTCAATCGGCGACCATTCGGCAGCGGGCTTTGTGCCACAATTTCCGGCTTTTGCTTCTTCTGCCCTCTCTCGCCATGGCCTCTTCTGCCGAGACCTCCTCTTCCCCGTGGGACAGCGTGCGCCGCGCCCGGCGCATCGTCGTCAAGGTCGGCTCCAGCCTGGTGACCAACCAGGGCCAGGGCCTGGATGCCGAGGCCATCAGCGAATGGGCGCGCCAGCTCAGCCACATCGTGCACGGCGCGCCCGGGCAGGAGCGGCGCGAGGTCATCATGGTCTCCAGCGGCGCCATTGCCGAGGGCATGAAGCGCATGGGCATGAGCAAGCGCCCGCGCGAGCTGCACGAGCTGCAGGCCGCCGCCGCCGTGGGCCAGATGGGCCTGGTGCAGATGTACGAGACCATGCTGCGCCAATACCAGCTGGGCAGCGCCCAGGTGCTGCTCACGCACGCGGACATGGCCGACCGCGAGCGCTACCTGAACGCGCGCGTGACGCTGCTGACGCTGCTCAAGCGCGGCATCGTGCCGGTCATCAACGAGAACGACACGGTCGTCAACGACGAAATCCGCTTTGGCGACAACGACACGCTGGGCGCGCTGGTGGCCAATTTGGTGGTGGCCGACCTGCTCATCATCCTCACCGACCAGAACGGCTTTTACACCGCCGATCCGCGCAAGCACCCCGAGGCCACCAAGGTGCAGCTGGCCCAGGCCGGCGATCCGGCGCTGGAGGCCATGGCCGGCGGCGCCGGCAGCGCCATTGGCACCGGCGGCATGCTCACCAAAATCCTGGCGGCCAAGCGCGCGGCGCGCTCGGGCGCCTCGACCATCATCGCCTGGGGCCGCGAGCCGGACATCCTGCCGCGCCTGATGGCTGGCGAGCATGGCATCGGCTCGCTGCTGTACGCGCCCATGCACAAGCTGCAGGCGCGCAAGCAGTGGATTGCCGACCACCTGCAATGGCATGGCAGCGTGGTCATCGACGCGGGCGCGGCGCGCAAGCTGCGCCACGAGGGCAAAAGCCTGCTGCCAGTGGGCATGGTGCAGGTCAAGGGCCGCTTCACGCGCGGCGAGGTCATCGCCATCGAGGACGAGCAAGGCCAGCACGTGGCGCGCGGCCTGGCCAACTACAGCGACCAGGAGGCGCGCAAGCTCTGCCGCCAGCCCTCCGAAGCCATCGAGGCCCTGCTGGGCTACGTGGCCGAGCCCGAGATGGTGCACCGCGACAACCTGGTGCTGCTGTGACGGCCGCGGCCCCGCGCTGCAGGGCCGTGAAGCGGATGTTGCTTGAACAGACGCTTACACCGGCAGCAGCCGGATTTGCGAGGGCTCCAGCCCCATGCGCACGGCCTCTCCGGGGGCGAAGGGGCTGGCGCCGGCGCGGTGCGATTGGTCGGCCGTGACGGTGAGCTGCTCGCCCACGCGCACTTCGTAGCGGGTGAATTCGCCCAGGAACTCGCTGCGCTCGACCACGCCGGCAATCCAGATGCAGTCGGCATCGCCATCGCTGCCCTCGGCCTGGATGCGCACGGTGTGCGGGCGAAAGCTCAGCACCAGCGCGTCCTGGCCGCTGCTGGTCTCGGCGCTGGCGGGCAGGGCCAGCTCGCCCAGGCCGTCGATGCCCAGCACGATGCGCCCGGCGCTGCGCTGGCGCACCTGGCCGGGCAGCACGTTCATGGTGCCGACGAAATCGGCCACGAAGCGGTTGACCGGGTAGTCGTACAGCGCCGCCGGGCTGCCCACTTGCTGCACCACGCCCTGGTCCATCACGGCCATGCGGTCGGCGGTGGTCATGGCCTCCTCCTGATCGTGGGTGACGAAGATGGTGGTGATGCCCAGGCGCCGCTGCAGCGACAGCAGCTCCTGGCGCATTTGCACGCGCAGGTTTTTGTCCAGATTGGACAAGGGTTCGTCCAGCAGCAGCACCTGCGGCTCGATGACGATGGTGCGCGCCAGCGCCACGCGCTGCTGCTGCCCGCCCGAGAGCTCATTGGGGCGGCGCTTGGCCAGGTGCTGCAGGCCCACGGTCTCCAGCGCGGCGGCGACCTTGCGGCGGATTTCGTCGCGGCTGGCGCGGCGCTCGACCAGGCCAAAGGCCACGTTGTCCCACACCGTCATGTGCGGCCACAGCGCGTAGCTCTGGAACACCATGCCGATGTTGCGCTTGTGCGGCGGCACGCGGCTGATGTCCTGGCCATCGACCAGCAGCTGGCCGCTTTGGTGCTGGTTGAAGCCGGCAATCAGCCGCAGCAGCGTGGATTTGCCCGAGCCCGAGGGCCCGAGCAGGGCGAAGAACTCCCCGGCCTCGATGTGCAGGTTGATGTCCTTGAGCACTTCGGTCTTGCCATAGGCAAGGCGGATGTTGCGGCACTCGACGCTGACTTTTTTCATGGCTCAGCTCTCTTGGTTTTGCGCGGGCCGAAAGCGCGAGGAGGCCCGCTCGACGATGAGGTGCGATGCATACGTGCCCACGGCCACGGCCAGCACGGCCAGCACGCCCAGGGCGGCGCCAGGGCCGCGGCCCGAGGCGCTTTGCATGTACAGGTAAATGCCGTAGCTCATGGGCGCGTCGCTGTCCTTGGTGACCAGCATGATGGTGGCCGAGAGCTCCACGGCGGCGGTGATGAAGCTGGTGACGAAGCCGGCCAGAATGCCCCCGGCCATCAGCGGCACGACCACGCGCTGCACGGTGCGCATGCGGCTGGCGCCCACGCTGGCGGCGGCCTCCTCCAGCGAGATGTGCACCTGCTGCAGCGCCGCCACGCACGAGCGCAGCGCATACGGCAGGCGGCGCACGGCGTAGGCGATCATGATCAGCAGCCAGGTGCTGGTCAGGCCAACGTCGGTGAAGGGGATCTCCACGTTGCGGAAGGTGCGCATGTAGCCAATGGCCAGCACGATGCCGGGCACGGCCAGCGCGGCCGAGGCGATCCAATCGAGCCACTGGCGCGCCGGCAGCTTGCTGCGCAACATGATGTAGGCGATGGCCGTGCCCAGCACCACGTCCAGCCCGGCGGCCAGGCCGCAGTACAGCAAGGTGTTGCCGATCATGCCCTTGGATTCGCTGAACACCGCCGCGTAGTGCGCCAGCGTGTAGCCATCGGGCAGCGGCGCATAGCTCCACACCGTGGCCAGCGACAGCAGCAGCACGCCCAGGTGCGGCGAGAGCACCAGCAGCAGCACCAGCGCGATCCAGGCATAGGCCAGCGCGCTTTGCCAGCGCGTGAGCCGGCGCTGCTCGATGGCGCTGCCGCCCTTTTGCAGCGTGGAGTAGTCGCGCCCCTTCATGACCCGCGCCGAGAGCCACAGCGCCAGGATGGAAAAGGCAATCATGATGACGCTGATGACGTAGCCCAGCGGGTCGTCCAGCCCCACTTGGGTGATGCGCAGATAGGCCTGCGGCGCCAGCATGTTGGTCACGCCCATGACCAGCGGCGTGCCCAGGTCGTCGAACACCTTCACGAACACCAGCGAGGCCCCGGCGATGTAGCCCGGCAGCCCCAGCGGGAAGATCACGCGCCAGAACAGGCGCCAGCCCTTGGCGCCCAGGTTCACGGCCGCCTCCTCCATCGCGCCGTCGATGTTGCGCAGCGCCATGGTCAGGTTCATCAGGATGAAGGGAAAGTAGTGCAGCGACTCCACGAAGACGATGCCCGTGAGCCCCTCCATCACGGGGATGGTCAAGCCAAGGTGTTCATCGAGCAACAGGTTCAGCGAGCCCGCGCGCCCGAAGATCAGCTGCATGGCCACCGCGCCGACGAAGGGCGGCATGATCAGCGGCAGCACGCCCAGCGTTTGAATGGCCAGCGCGCCGCGGAAGCGAAAGCGCACCGTCAGATAGGCCAGCGGCACGGCAATCAGCGAGGCCACCAGCGTGGCCGCCAGCGCCACGTACAGGCTGTTGAAAAAAGATTCCTTGAGCAGCGGCTGCTGCATGAAGGCGCTGAAATGCCCCAGCGTGGGCACGCCATTGCCATCGACGAACGCGGTGTAGAACACCGTGCCCACGGGCACCACCAGAAACAGGCCCAGAAAGGCCAGCACCAGCAAGGCCGCCAGCGCTACCCCCTTGGGCCAAGGGGCCGATGCGGTAGAAGACATAGGCAGAAGGAAGTGAAAAAGGTGCGCGGCGGGCAAGGCCTGCGCACAGTGGGTTCATGCGGCCATGCCTGGGGCGCAGGCAGCCAGCGCCCCAGGCATGGCTCAAGCCGCTCTGGGCCTCTCAGAGCCTGTTCAAAATCTTTGCACGGCGGTCAAGAGAGCGGATTTGGGCGCTCTGCCGCGTTGCAAAGCCTCGCCATAGCCCAGCTATGGCTGCGTTTTGCGCCTTGCAGCCCACCCCAAACCGCTTCTTGCCCACTCGCGCCGAGATTTTGAACAGGCTCTCAGCGGCCTGCCTGCTTGGCCAGCTCCGTGGCTTTTTCGTAATTGGCCTTGGCCTGGCTGTTCCACTCGCCCTGCAGTTTGGACAGCTGCTGGTTGACCTGCGCGTCCTTCTTGTCGGCGGCAAACAGCGCCTGCAGCTCCTTGTCTGCGGCCTGCTCGGCGCTGATGACGGGCGAGAAGGCCAGCTGCTTGGCCTCGTCGAGCAGTTTCTGGCCCTGCTCGCTGGGCGCTTTCTGTAGCCTGGCCTCGGCCTCGTGGATGGCCTTGGTGGCGCTGCGCAAGTCGTCCAGGCGGAAGGTGATGGTCTGGTCGAACAGCGACTGCACGATGAAGTAGCGGCTCTTGGAGAGATTGACGTCGAACTGCACCTTGCTGCGCGCGGCAATCTGCTGCGGGTTGGGGTAGCCCTCGGGCACGCCGGTGAGCTTGTCATACGGCAGCACCGGCAGGCGCGAGATCTCCGGCTTGAGCAGCAGCTGCTGGCCTTGCTGGCTCAGCGCGTAGGCGATGAACTTCTTGCCTTCCTCGGCATTGGCCGCGCCGGCGATCAGGCCGATGTTGGCCGGCACGATGGCTGTTTCCTCGGGGTAGACGAACTCCACCGGGAACTTGGAATACTTGCTCGACAGACCAAAGAAGTCGATCACCGGCCCGGCGCCGAACTGGCCGTTGTTGATGCCATCGGGCACGCCGAAGGAGCGGTCGGTCAGCGCCGCGGCATTGCCGCTCATGCGCAGCATGGTGTTCCAGCCCTGCTGCCAGCCCTGGCCCTGCAAGATGGTCTCCACCGTCAGGTGCGTGGTACCCGAGCGCGAGGGCGAGGTCAGCCCCACCAGGCCGAACCACTGCGGCCCCAGCAGGTCGGCCCAGGTCTTGGGCGCATCGAGCTTTCTGGCCTTGAGCACGCGCTGGTTGTACATGATGCCGTAGCCGGCCAGCGCCTGGCCGAGAAACAGGCCCTTGGGGTCGTTGACCGGGAAGCTGCCGATAGTGGCCGGCACGTCTGCATTGGCGATGCCCTCGATCTGCTCCAGCAGCTCGCCCTGCGCCAGCACCTCGAAGGCATCGGGCGCGCTGGCCCAGAACACATCGGGGCGCTTGCCTGCGGCCGATTCGCGCACGTAGGCAATGCCGGCCACGGTGTTTTTGTTGAGGATTTCCAGCTTGATGTCCGGGTGGGCCTTCTCGAAAGCGGCCTTGTAGGCCCCGGTCAGCTCCTTGGGAAAGGGCGTGATGACGGTGACGGTGCCGGCCTGGGCGCCCAGGCCCAGGGCGGCGCTGGCCAGCACGGCGGCCGTGGCCAGGCGAATCGGTGCGAAGCGGCGCATGACAATCTCCTTGCGTCAGTGGTGTGGTCAATGGTGTGGACAGGCGCGAATGGTGCCCGATCAGCAGGCGCTGCCCAGGCTTTGTGACCTGGGGAAATCCCTTGAAAAGCCTGCGCCCATCGCAGCGCCAGCCCCGGCGGCTGGGTGCGTGCAGCCCTTCCCTGGGGAAGGCGCTGTCAGTGCATCAGCAGGGGCTGCGCCGCGCGCGGTCGAGCACCACCACCACGGCGCCGGCGCCGCCTTCGCTGGCGCGGGCCTGCACGAAGGCCATGACCTCGCTTTTCTGCACCAGCCAGCGCTGCACGCGGCTCTTGAGCACGGGGATGCGCCCGGGCGAGCCGTGGCCCTTGCCATGCACCACGCGCACGCAGCGCAGGCCTTGGCGGTGCGCCTGGCGGATGAACTGGCCCAGCGCCTCGCGCGCCTCGTCCAGGCGCAGGCCGTGCAAATCCAGCGTGGCCTGGATGCTCCAGTGCCCCAGGCGCAGCTTGCGCGCCACCTCGGGGGCCACGCCGGGCTGGCGATAGCTCAGCGCCTCGTCGGTGTCCAGCAGTGAGGCAACGTCGAACTCATCGCTGAGCGATTCGAGCAGCGCGCGCTGTTCGTCGCGCTGCAGCTGCAACGGCAGCGGCGGCGCAGGCGGCGGCGCCTGGTGCACGCGCGGCGCGTGCTTGAGCGGCTGCACCGCGCCCACGCTGTGGCGAAACAGGTCGCGCTCGCGCTCGGCGGCTTCGCGGCGCTGCTGCTCGCGCAGCGCCTGCTGTTGCGCGGCCTCGCGCTGCAGGCGCAGCAGGGCCGAGATCTGGCGCAGATCGGAAAGCGCATGCACGCTCAACGCCGCGCCCCGCGCAGGCTTGGGCGCGGCCTGCGGCGCTTGCTGGGCTGCTTGCGTTGCCGATGCCGCGCCGGGCTTTTTGCCTTGGGCGCTCACAGCAGCCCCTGTTCGGCCAGCGACAGGCTCTGGCCCTGCGCGACGATGATGTGGTCCAGCAGCTGCAAGTCCAACAGCGCCAGCGCCTCGCGCACGCGCCGCGTGCTCTCGATGTCGGCGGCCGAGGGCGTGGGCGTGCCGCTGGGGTGGTTGTGCGCCAGGATCAGGCTGTGCGCATTGCACAGCAGCGCGCGCCGTGCGATCTCGCGCGGGAAGACGCTGGCGGCGGTCAGCGTGCCTTGGAACAGCTCCTCAAAAGCGATCAGCCGCAACTGGCTGTCGAGAAACAGCACGGCAAAGACTTCCTGGGGCCGGTGCGCCAGCTGCGCTTGCAGGTACTGGCGCACGGCGGCGGGCGCTTGCAGCGCATCGCCCAGCGCCAGCTGCTGCGCCAGCGCGCGCCGCGCCAGCTCCATGATGGCCAGCAACTCGGCCTGCTTGGCCGGGCCCAGGCCTTTGATGCGCTGCAGGTCTTCGCGCCGCGCCTGCAGCAGGCCGGCCAGGCCGCCGATGCCTGTGGCCTGCGGCAGTTGCAGCAGGTCGCCGGCCAGCGCCAGCACGCCGCGCCCGGCCGTGCCGGTGCGCAGCACGATGGCCAGCAGCTCGGTGTCCGACAGCGCGGCCGCGCCCCGCGCCAGCAGTTTCTCGCGCGGGCGGGCCTCGGGCGGTACATCTTTGAAGGACATGGGCATGGCTCGGGTAATAGAGCGTGTTATGCACTTTTCGCCCCCCGCGCTGCGGCGGCAACGGCGCCTTGCACTGCACACGCCGGGGTGCTCTCGCGGGGGGCGAAAAGTGCATCACACGCTCTAGAATCGCCCCGAGTGTATTCAAAGCCCATCGACGACTGCCAGCCATGCCGGCCTCTACCCCTTCTTCCAATGCGGCCGCGCCCCAGGTGCGGCCCGGCGCCTTTCTGACCCTGCACTACCGCCTGGCCGGGCCGCAGGGCGACATCATCAACACCTTTGACGGCCAGCCCTCGACGCTGACCCTGGGCTCTGGCGAGCTGTCGCCGGCGCTGGAGACGCGCCTGCTGGGCATGCACGAGGGCGAGCGCGCCACCTACGAGCTGCCCGCCGGCGAGGCCTTTGGCGAGAAGAACCCGCAGATGCAGCAATGGGTGGCGCGCAAGCTGCTCGAAGAGTTGGGCGACCCAGACGAGGACTACCGCCTGGGCGATGTGGTGCAGTTCCCCACCCCCAGCGGCCTGGGCAGCTACGCCGGCACGGTGCTGCAGGTGCGCGAGGACGGCGCCGTGCTGTTTGACTTCAACCACCCCCTGGCCGGCCAGCCCGTGACCTTCGAGGTGCTCTTGATCGGGGTGCTGTGACATGGGCGAGCAGCGCAGCATCGTGCTGGCCGAGCCGCGCGGCTTTTGCGCCGGCGTGGACCGCGCCATCGACATCGTCGAGCGGGCCCTGCAGAAGTTTGGCGCGCCCATCTACGTGCGCCACGAGATCGTGCACAACACGCACGTGGTCAACACGCTGCGCCAGAAGGGCGCGATCTTCATTGAGGACCTGGCCGAGGTGCCGCCGGGCGCGACGCTGGTGTTCAGCGCCCATGGCGTGAGCAAGGCCGTGCAGAACGAGGCGCGCGAGAGGGGCTTTCAGGTCTTCGACGCCACCTGCCCGCTGGTGACCAAGGTGCACGTTGAGGTTGCCAAGCTGGCCAAGGAGGGCTACGAATTCATCATGATCGGCCACAAGGGCCACCCCGAGGTCGAGGGCACCATGGGCCAGCTCAGCGAGGGCATCCACCTGGTCGAGGACGTGGCCGACGTGGCGCGCGTGCAGCCAGCGCAGACCGAGCGCCTGGCCGTGGTGACGCAGACCACGCTGTCGGTGGACGACGCCGCCGAGATCACCGCCGCCGTCAAGGCGCGCTTTCCGCAGATCCGCCAGCCCAAGCAGCAGGACATCTGCTATGCCACGCAGAACCGCCAGGACGCGGTCAAGCAGCTCAGCCGCCAGGTGGACGTGCTCATCGTCGTGGGCAGCCCCACCAGCTCCAACAGCAACCGCCTGCGCGATCTGGCCGAAAAGCTCGGCACGCCCGGCTACATGGTCGATGACGCCAGCGAAATCCGCCCCGAATGGCTGCAGGGCAAGCACACCGTGGGCCTGACGGCCGGCGCCTCCGCGCCCGAGCTGCTGGTGCAGGGCGTGATCGAGCGCCTGCGCCAGCTGGGCATCATCGCCGTGCGCAAGATGGACGGCGTGCAGGAGACCATGCGCTTTCCGCTGCCCAAGGGCCTGAAGCTGGACGCTGCCGAGGCAGCCGCTGCTGCGCCCGCCGCCCCGCCTGCCGCATCCACTGCGCCGCGCGGCTAAGAACCACCCATCACACCCCGCGCGCGCAGCCACGGCACACGGGCTGCGCGCGCGCCGCCTCACGACAAGGACACCCGCCATGGACACACTGGGCACCCCCAACACCCCGCATGCCACCCGCGTCATGCTGCTGGGCAGCGGCGAGCTGGGCAAGGAAGTCGTCATCGAGCTGCAGCGCCTGGGCGTCGAAACCATCGCCGTGGACCGCTACGACGGCGCGCCCGCGCAGCAGGTGGCGCACCACGCGCACACCATCGCCATGAGCGACGCGGCCGCGCTGCGCGCGCTGATCGAGGCGCAAAAGCCCCAGCTGGTCGTGCCCGAGATCGAAGCCATCGCCACCGCCGAGCTCGAACGCCTGGAGGCCCAAGGCCTGGTGCGCGTCATCCCCACGGCGCGCGCCGCGCGCCTGACCATGGACCGCGAGGGCATCCGCCGCCTGGCCGCCGAAACCCTGGGCCTGCCCACCAGCGCCTACCGCTTCTGCGATTCGCTGCCGGCGCTGCAGGCCGCCATCGACGGCGCAGACGGCCAGCCGCCCATCGGCTACCCCTGCATCGTCAAGCCCGTCATGAGTAGCTCCGGCAAGGGCCAGAGCAAAATCGACGGCCCGCAGGATGTGGCCGCCGCCTGGGACTGCGCCATGACCGGCGCGCGCGTGGGCCACGGCCGCGTCATCGTCGAAGGCTTCATCGACTTCGACTACGAAATCACCCAGCTGACCGTGCGCGCACAAGGCCGCGACGGCCAGGTGCAAACGCACTTTTGCGAACCCATAGGCCACATCCAGCGCAACGGCGACTACGTCGAAAGCTGGCAACCGCAGCCCATGCAGGCCGCCGCGCGCGAGCAGGCGCGGCACATCGCCAAGACCATCACCGACGAGCTGGGCGGGCTGGGCCTGTTTGGCGTTGAGCTGTTCGTCAAGGGCGAGCAGGTCTGGTTCAGCGAAGTCAGCCCCAGGCCGCACGACACCGGCATGGTCACCATGGCCACGCAGCGCCAAAGCGAGTTCGAGCTGCACGCGAGGGCCATCCTCGGCCTGCCGGTGGACACGGCGCTGCAATCGCCCGGCGCCAGCGCCGTGATCTACGGCGGCGTGGACGCCGCCGGCCTGGTCTTCGACGGCGTGGCCCAGGCCCTGGCCGTGCCGCAAACCAGCCTGCGCCTGTTCGGCAAGCCCGAGGGCTTTGCCAAGCGCCGCATGGGCGTGGCCCTGGCCTGGCACGACGATCTGGACACGGCCCGCCAGCGCGCCAAACAGGCCGCCGCACAAGTCAGGCCGCGCCAGCCTTGAAGCGGCTGGTGGTTGGCGATTGGCGCGGCTGGCGGCCCGCTGATTCATCCCGCATTTAAGCCGCGCTGGCTAATCTGCAGCCAAGCCCATGGCAAAGCCATGCCCTTGGGCTGAACTTGCAGCCACCCCAGCTTGAATGAAAGGGAACCCTCTCATGAAAAAAATCACCGCCGCCCTGATGCTCACCGCCGCCGTGCTGGCCGCCCCGGCCCTGGCCCAATACGCCGGCCCCGGCGCGCAGCCCGCCGCCACCAGCGTGCAGGCCATCCTGGACAAGCCCGTGGACGATCAGCACGTCACGCTGCGCGGCAAGATCGTGCGCCAGGTCAAAGGCGACGAATACATCTTCTCCGACGGCAAGGCCGAAATCCGGGTGGAGATCGACCAGCACCTGCTGCCGGCCACGCCCTTCGATGCCGGCACCGTCGTGGAAATCATCGGCGAGGTCGAGAAAGACACCCTGCAGGCGCCGGAAATCGACGTGCGCGCGCTACGCATCGTGCAGTAAGAGCGCACAAAGAGAGCACACGGCCTGGCCCGCTGCCTTGCGCGCAGACCAGGCCGTGTCGCATGGGGGCAGCGCGCAAGGCGCTGCTCTGGCATGCTCCAAAAGGCCCTTGCGGCCCGGGCATGCAGGCATGCCGCCGCAGAGGGTTTTGTGGGTTGATCGTCACGCACAACACAGGAGAGCGCCATGCCATTGCCCAACAACTGTTTTCTCATCCCCAGGGCCCGCCGGGCCGCCGCCGGCCTGGCTGCTGCGCTGGCCCTGGTGGCGCACGGCGCGGCCGCGCAAATTTCCGATGACGTGGTGCGCATCGGTCTGTTGACGGACATGAGCGGTCTGTTCTCCGACATCACCGGGCGCGGCAGCGTCGTGGCCGCGCAAATGGCCATTGAGGACTTTGGCGGCCAGGTGCGCGGCAAGAAGATCGAGCTGCTCTTTGCCGATCACCAGAACAAGGCCGACATCGCCGCCAACAAGGCGCGCGAATGGTTCGATCAGCACCAGCTCGACATGATGGCCGACGTGACCGGCTCGGCCCCGGCCATTGCCGTGCTGGAGGTGGCGCGGCAGAAAAACCGCATCACGCTGTTCTCCGGCCCGGGCTCCGAGCGCCTGAGCAACGACCTGTGCGCGCCCACCTCGGTGCACTACGCCTACGACACCTATGCCGTGGCCAATGCCACGGCCCAGGCGCTGACGCGGCGCGGCGACAGCCGCTGGTTTTTCCTCTCTTCCGATTACACCTTCGGCCACAGCCTGGAGGCCTCCGCCGCCAAAGTGGTCAAGGCCCATGGCGGGCAGGTGCTGGGCGCGGCGCGGCACCCGCTGGCCACCAGCGACTTTGCCTCCTACCTGCTGCAGGCGCAGGCCAGCGGCGCCAATGTCGTGGGCCTGGCCAACGCCGGGGCCGACACCGTCAATGCCATCAAATCGGCAGCCGAATTTGGCCTGACGCAAGACGGCCGCATCACCATGGCCAGCCTGCTGCTGTTCATCAACGATGTGCATGCCCTGGGCCTTGAGCAGGCCCAGGGCCTGGTGCTCACCGAAGGCTTTTATTGGGACATGAACGATGCCACGCGGGCCTGGTCACAGCGCTTTTTCGAGCGCGTCAAGCGCATGCCCAACATGAGCCAGGCCGGCGTGTACTCATCGCTGATGCACTACCTCAAGGCCGTTGAGGCCACGGGCACGGACCAGGCCCAGGCCGTGATGCAGCGCATGAAAGCCACGCCCATCAACGACTTCTTCGCCAGCAACGGTCAGATCCGCGCCGATGGCCGCATGGTGCACGATATGTATTTGTTCGAGGTCAAGAAGCCCAACGAATCCAAGGCGCCGTGGGACTACTACAAGCTGCTGGCCACCATCCCCGGCGACAAGGCCTTTTTGCCGCTGGCCGACTCGCAGTGCCCATTGCTCAAGCAGTGAGCGCACAGGCGGTGCCAGGCGTGGGGCGTCGTCAGCCCTTGCCCGGCCGCTGGCCTGGGTGGCGACGTCCAGCCACTGGGCGCAATCGCCCATGGGCGAATCCTTTCTTGCGGCAAGCGCGCGCCACTGTGTTCGTCAGCCTGGGCGGCGGCCCCAGTCCAGTCTTGACTGGGTTGCAAGAGGGCGGATGAAGCTCTCGGAGCCTGTTCACACTCAAGCAGCGCTGATGCCTTTTTGCTTGACGATGGCGCTCCAGCGGGCGAAGTCTTTTTTCAGGCGCTCGTGCATCTGTTTGCCGTCTTGAAAGGAGGCGATGGCGCCCACGGACAGCAGCTTTTGCCGCAGCTCTTCGTCCTGGCGCACGATCTGACTGGTTTCGTTGGCAATCCGGTCGATGATGGCCTGGGGGGTGCCCAAGGGGGCAATCAGGCCGCCCCAGGAGTCGAAGTCGAATCCAGGGAAGCCCTGCTCGGAGATGGTGCTCGTGCCTGGCAGCAGCGCCTTGGCATTGGGAGAGCTCAGGGCGATGGCCTTGAGCTTGCCGTTGCGGATGTATTGCAGGGCGGCAACCACATCTGCAAACATGATCCCGACCTGGCCGCCCAGCAAGTCGGCCACGGCCGGAGCGCTGCCGCGGTAGGGCACGTGCATCAGCTCGAATTGGCCCATGCCTTTGAGCTGCTCCATGGCCAGGTGCCCAAAGCTGCCTGTGCCTGCGCTGGTGAAGCTCAGCGGCTGCTTGCTGGCCTTGATGAAGCGGATCAGCCCGGGCAGATCGTCCACGCCCTCAATGACTGCCGGGTTGATGATGATGGCCATGGGCAGGTCGTAGATGGCGGCCACGGCAGCACAGTCCCGCGCCACATCGTATGCGTCGTTCTTGTACATCAGCGGGGCCAGCAATGCAGGCATGCCGAACATGGACAGGTGGTGGCCATCGGCCGGGCTTTTGATGAGTGCGGTGGTGCCGATCGAGCCCGACGCGCCGGGCTTGTTTTCGATGATGATCTGTTGGCCCAGGCGCTCGCCCAGCTTGTGCGCCATGATGCGGGCCACCGTGTCGGTTGGGCCGCCGGCAGGGAAGGCCACGATGATCTTGATGATCTTGCTAGGCCAGGCCGTTTGCGCCAGGCTGCCATGGGCCCAGCCGAACATTGGGGCGATGGCGCCCCAGGCCAGCAATTGGCGGCGACGAATGGATGAGGGGTGCATGCGATGTCTCCTTGTTGGTCAATATGGGTGTCAAACGACACCGTTTTCCCGCAGTGCGGCCATGGCCGATGCGTCCAGCTTGAGCAACTCCTGCAGCACGCTGTCGGTGTGCTCGCCAAGGTGCGGGGGTGGGTGGCGCACAGGTGCGCGCTGACCGTCCATGGCATAGGGCGGCGCCAGCACGGCCTGCATGCCGGCTTCGGGGTCTTCGTAGTGGTGCAGAAGACCGGCTTGGGCCGTGCGTTCGGACTGCAGCGCTTGCAGCATGCCCAGCACCTCGCCACACGGGATCTCGGCCCGTGTCAGCCGCTGCAGCAATTCGGCGCGCGTGAAGCTGCGCAATGTCTGGCAGATTTGTGGCAGCAGTAGTTCGCGATGGGCTGAGCGGCCCGTATTGGTGGCAAAGCGGGCATCGCTGGCCCATTCGGGGCGCTGGATCACATCCTGGCAAAAGCGTTGGAATTGCCCGTTGTTGCCCACGGTGATGACCAATGGGCCATCGGCGGCTTCGAACACTCCGTAGGGCACGATGGAAGGATGGGAGTTGCCGAACTTTGGCGGGTCACCGCCCTTGAGCAAGGCCTCCATGCCGTAGTAGGAGGTGATCATCAGGCCGCAGTCGTACAGCGCCATTTGCACGTGACGCCCCTGACCGCTGGATTGGCGGGCGTACAAGGCCGCCAAAATGGTTTGCGCGCAATACATGCCCGTGAACATGTCCACGGCCGCCACACCGAATTTCAACGGGCCCTGGCCATGTTCACCATTGGTGGCCATGACCCCAGCCTCACCCTGGACCACCAGGTCGTAGCCGGGTCGCTGGGCATCGGGCGTGAAGCGCGCATAGCCCGAGATGGAGCAGTACACCAGCCGTGGATTCAGGGCCTTGAGCTGCTCGTAGCCCAGGCCCAGCTTTTCGGCGCCACCGACCTTGAAGTTCTGGATCACGACGTCACAACGCGCAGCCAGATCCCTGGCGATCTGCGAACCTTGCGGGCTTTGCAGATTCAGGGTGATGGAGCGTTTGTTGCGGTTGAAGCTGTTGAAGTAAGAGGTGTTGTGCGTGCCGATGCGCACGCCCCAATCGCGGGTGTCGTCGCCTCGCGCCGGATGCTCGACCTTGATCACGTCTGCCCCCAGATCGGCCAGGGCCATGGCGCACATGGGCCCAGCCAGTACGCGGGACAGGTCAAGTACCTGAACCCCTGCCAGGGGCAACGCAGCTGGGGGAAGGCTTGCAGGCATGTGCTCTTGTCTCCATCGGCAGCGGCCCTTCGATCCATGGGGCCTTCTTGTGATGGAGGCCATTGTTGACTAGACACTCAATCTTGACAATTGCAATTAATATTCAACATATTTATCAACTAAAGGTTGACAATGGATGCGAATGGCCTGAACTTGCTGGTGGACATCATTGACAGTGGCAACCTCAGCCGCGCGGCGCGCAAGCTGGGCATGAGCCGTGCCAACATCAGCAAGCGGCTGAACCATTTCGAGAAAAGCTTGGGGGTTGAGCTGCTCAAGCGCAGCACGCGCCAACTGGAGGCCACGGCGCTGGGGCGGCAGCTGTATGCCCATGGCAAGAAGATTCGCCATGAGCTGATGGCGGCCGAAGAGTCACTGCAGAACCTGGGCAACAACCTGGGTGGCACGGTACGCCTGAGCGTGCCCAGTGGCTACGGTCAGCACACCATGGCGGCGTGGCTGATGGAGTTCATGCACCTATACCCGCAGGTGACCCTGGAGGTGATTTTTGACAATGCCATTGAGGACCTCATCAAAGGCGCGGTGGATTTTTCGATCCGCGTCATGGGCGATGCCCCCAGCAACCTGGTGGCGCATAACCTGGGCGCTGTGGAGTATGTGGCGTGTGCTGCCCCCAGCCTGCTAAAGGGCTATGGCGCCGTGCGCACGCTGTCGCAGCTGCGGTGCCTGCCGCTGATTACTTCGGAGCTGACAGGCGAAAAACTCAAGCTGGCAGGCCAGAGCGCGAGCATCCGCACGCGCTTGACGTCGGCCAACTTTTTCTTTCTGCGCGATGCCATCCTGCAAGGCTTGGGTGCTGGCTTGGTGCCCGCATACATGGTGGCCGATGAAATCGCGT
Organism: Vandammella animalimorsus; assembly: GCF_002285265.1. Lineage (GTDB taxonomy): Bacteria > Pseudomonadota > Gammaproteobacteria > Burkholderiales > Burkholderiaceae_C > Lampropedia. Next base: position 320,764 of record NZ_NSJB01000002.1, on the reverse strand, counting down.
CTGGCCAGTTGCGCCAATTGCCCATACCCCGGCGGGACTTGGCTTTTCTGCGCTCGAACCTGTATTTGCTGCACCTGCCATCGCGCTATCAGACCAAGACTCAGCAGACGCTGATCGAGTTCTTGTGCCGCAAGACACAGCCCGCTGCTGCGGCGCAGTAGAAACCCCTGCAAGTGTCTGAAGCTGTGCGCAAGCATGGCAAAAAGCCCGCCGGACCTCTTGAATGCTTGGCGGGCCAGCCTTATGTGCGATGCAGTCAACACCATTGCAGAGGGATTTTCGACATGCGATTCGACAAACTCACCACCAAATTCCAGGAAGCGCTGGGCGATGCGCAGTCGCTGGCTTTGGGCAACGACCATGCCTACATCCAGCCCGAGCATTTGCTGGCGGCCATGCTGCGCCAGGAGGACGGCCCCAAGTCGCTGTTGCAGCGCGCGGGCGTGAACACGGCGCGGCTGGCGCAAGAGGCGGAAGCGGCCATCAAGCGCCTGCCGCAGGTGCAGGGCCAGGAGCAGGTGCAGCCCAGCCCTGATCTGATGAAGCTGTTGCAGGCCACGGAGAAGGAGGCCATCAAGCGCGGCGACCAGTTCATCCCCAGCGAGATGTTCCTGCTGGCGCTGGCCGATGAGAAATCCGGCAAAGGCGAGGCCGCGCGCATCGCCAAGGAAAGCGGCCTGAGCCGCAAGAGCCTGGAAGCCGCCATCGACGCCGTGCGCGGCGGCCAGACCATGGACAGCGCCGAGGGCGAAAGCCAGCGCGAGGCGCTGAAGAAATACACGCTGGATCTGACCGAGCGCGCGCGCCAGGGCAAGCTCGACCCGGTGATTGGCCGCGACGACGAAATCCGCCGCGCCATCCAGGTGCTGCAACGGCGCAGCAAGAACAATCCGGTGCTGATTGGCGAGCCGGGCGTGGGCAAGACCGCCATCGTCGAAGGGCTGGCGCAGCGCATCGTGGCCGGTGAAGTGCCCGACACGCTCAAGGACAAGCGCGTGCTGGTGCTGGACATGGCCGGCCTTTTGGCCGGGGCCAAGTACCGGGGCGAATTTGAAGAGCGCCTCAAGTCCGTGCTGAAAGAAGTGGCGCAGGACGAGGGCCGCATCATCCTGTTCATCGACGAAATCCACACCATGGTGGGCGCGGGCAAGGCCGAGGGCGCGATGGACGCGGGCAACATGCTCAAGCCCGCGCTCTCGCGTGGCGAGCTGCACTGCATTGGCGCGACCACGCTGGACGAGTACCGCAAGTACATCGAAAAAGACGCGGCGCTGGAGCGGCGCTTCCAGAAAGTGCTGGTGGAAGAGCCGACGGTGGAAGCCACCATCGCCATCCTGCGCGGCCTGCAAGAGAAGTACGAGGTGCACCACGGCGTGGACATCACCGACCCGGCCATCGTGGCCGCGGCCGAGCTGAGCGCGCGCTACATCACTGACCGCTTCCTGCCCGACAAGGCCATTGACCTGATCGACGAGGCCGCGGCCAAGATCAAGATCGAGATCGACTCCAAGCCCGAGGCCATGGACAAGCTCGACCGCCGCATCATTCAACTGAAGATCGAGCGCGAGGCCATGAAGAAGGAAACCGACGAGGCTTCCAAAAAGCGCCTGCAACTCATCGAGGACGACCTGGCCAAGCTGGAAAAAGAGTACGCCGACCTGGAAAAGATCTGGAAAAGCGAGAAAGCCAGCGCCCAGGGCGGCGAGCAACTGCGCAAGGAGATCGACCAGCTCAAGTTCCAGATCGAGGAATTCACCCGCAAGGGCGACTTCAACAAAGTGGCCGAGCTGCAATACGGCAAGCTGCCCGCGCTGGAAAAGCAGTTGAAGGACGCCCAGGCCAGCGAAGGCGCGCGCGAAAAAGCCGCGCCGCAGTTGCTGCGCACCCAAGTGGGCGCGGAGGAAATCGCCGAAGTCGTCAGCCGCGCCACCGGCATCCCCGTCAGCAAGATGATGCAGGGCGAGCGCGAGAAGCTGCTGCACATGGAAGACGCCCTGCACCAGCGCGTGGTGGGCCAGAGCGAGGCCGTGGACGCCGTGGCCGACGCCATCCGCCGCTCGCGCTCGGGCCTGAGTGACCCGAACCGGCCGCTGGGCAGCTTTTTGTTCCTTGGCCCCACCGGCGTAGGCAAGACCGAGCTGAGCAAGGCGCTGGCGGGCTTTTTGTTCGACAGCGAAGAGCACCTCATCCGCATCGACATGAGCGAGTTCATGGAGAAACACTCCGTGGCCCGGCTCATCGGCGCGCCGCCCGGCTACGTGGGCTATGACGAGGGCGGGTATCTCACCGAGGCCGTGCGCCGCAAGCCCTACAGCGTGGTGCTGCTCGACGAGGTGGAAAAAGCCCACCCGGACGTGTTCAACGTGCTGCTGCAAGTGCTGGACGACGGCCGCCTGACCGACGGCCAGGGCCGCACCGTGGACTTCAAGAACACCGTCATCATCATGACCAGCAACATTGGCTCGCACCGCATCCAGGAGATGGCGGGCAAGCCGTATGAAGAGGTCAAGGACGCAGTGTGGGAGGAGCTGAAAAACCACTTCCGCCCCGAGTTCCTCAACCGCATCGACGAGACGGTGGTCTTCCACGGCCTGGATGCCAAGCACATTGGCGAGATCGCCAAGATCCAACTGGCCACGCTGCAAAAGCGGCTGGAGAAGATGGAGCTGCAGCTGCAAGTCTCGGACGCGGCCCTGGCCGAGCTGGCCAAGGTGGGGTTCGACCCGGTGTTCGGCGCGCGGCCGCTCAAGCGCGCGATCCAGCAGCGCATCGAAAACCCGCTGTCCAAGGCGCTGCTGCAAGGGCAGTTCCCGCCCAAGAGCACGATCGAGGTCAGCGTCGATCCGATCAAGGCGCCGGGGGTGTTCGAGTTTCGGTGAGAAGGCTCTGAGCGCCTGCCTTGAAGGGCGACGCACACACGCCGGCCTGGTTTCCGCCAGGGCGGCGTGTTGTGTTTTGTGCAATGGCGCGTGGCGCGATGGCAGGCGAACAGATTCTTACTGCACCTGTGCAATCAGCAGGCGCAGCGCCAGGGCGGCGAAGACGATGCTGGCGCTGCGGTTGAGCACGCGCTGCATGCGCGCCGAGCGCTGCAGCGCCTGGCCAAAGCTGCCGGAGAAAAAGGCGATGGCGCCAAACACCAGCAGCGTGCTCAAGGCAAACACCGCGCCCAGCGCCATGATTTGCGTGCCCATGGGCCCGCGCGCCGGCTGGGTGAACTGCGGCAAAAAGGCCAGGAAGAACAACAGCACCTTGGGGTTGCTCAGGTTCATCACCAGGCCTCGGCCAATGCAGCGCAGCGCCTGGCGTGAATGGGGCTTGGCATCAGGGGCGTGCGCTGCGGCAGGCTGCGTTTGGTGGGGCAGCATCGCATCGGGCGCTCGCGCTGCCACGGGCGCATGCCAGGCGCCCCAGGCCAGCCAAAGCAGATAAGCCGCGCCCAGCAGCTTGAGCAGCGTCAGCAGCTGCGGCGAGGCGGCCAGCAGCGCCGCCAGGCCCATGGCCACGGCCAGGGTATGGCCGCACACGCCCAGGCACAGCCCCAGCACCACCAGCAGGCCGGTGCGCCAGCCGTGCTGGATGGACTGCATCAGCACGAACAGGTTGTCCGGGCCGGGGCTGAGGGCCAGCAGCACGGCCAGGCCGAAGAATTGCAGCAGGGTGTCGGGGCTGGGCATGGGCGCTGGGGGGTGTTGCCGGCCCTCAAGGGGCGGCGTCCTCGTGGCCGGCCTCGGCGGCCGGGTCGCGCTGCAGCAGGCTTTGCACGGCGTGCGCGGCCTGCTGCCGGCCCTCGAGCAGGCGCACCACAGCCTCGCTGATGGGCATGTGCACCCCCAGCTGCGCAGCGCGCGCCACGACCGCCTGGGCGCAGTGCACGCCTTCGGCCACATGGCCCAGCGTGGTGAGGATGTCGGGCAGGCGCTGGCCCTGCGCCAGCAGCAGCCCGACCTTGCGGTTGCGCGACAGGTTGCCGGTGGCGGTGAGCACCAGATCGCCCATGCCCGACAGGCCGGTGAAGGTGGCCGCGCGCGCGCCCATGGCCACGCCCAGGCGCGTCATCTCGGCCAGGCCGCGCGTGATCAGGGCCGCGCGCGCGTTCAGGCCCAGCTCCAGGCCGTCGCAAATGCCCGTGGCGATGGCCAGCACGTTCTTGACCGCGCCGCCGACTTCCACGCCCACCAGATCGTCGTTGCTGTACAGGCGCAGCGCATGGGCGTGGAAGGCCTGCATCAGCGCCTGGCGCACGGCCTGATGGGCCGAGGCCGCGACCAGGGCCGTGGGCTGGCCGCGCGCCACCTCCTGCGCGAAGCTGGGGCCGCTGAGCGCGCCGCACAGCGCCTGCGGCAGGATGCGCTGTTGCAGCTCATGGGGCAGCTGGCCGTGCCAGGCCTGCTGCGGCGTGGGGGCAAAGCCCTTGCACAGCCAGACCAGCGGCGTGTCAGGCCGCAGCGCGGGCGCGAGCTGGCCCAGCATGGCCTGCAGCGCGGCCACCGGCGTGCCCAGCACGACCAGCTGCGCCTGGGCGATCTCGGTCTGCAGCGCCTGCTCGCCGCTGGCGATGCGCAGCGCCGGCGGCAGTGCGATGCCTGGCAGGTAGCGGGCGTTGCAGCCTTGCGCGCGCAGCTGCGCGGCCTGGGCCGCATCGCGCAGCCAAAGGCAGACGGCATGGCCCGCCGGGTGCCGGGCTGCGGCCAGGGCCACGGCCGTGCCCCAGGCGCCACCGCCGATGATCAGAATGCGCAAGGCCTGTGGTTCCAGCATGCTGTCTCTCCTTCCCCTGTGCGTTGGCAGCCTGCTGATGGCCGCAAAAAAAGGGGCCTGCAAAGGCCCCTGCTTGTGGTGGCAAGCCGCAGGCGTGCCGGTGTGTGCTGGCGCGCCTGCGCCGAGCCTTACTGCACGGGGGCCGGGTCGCCGCCGTTGGTGGCGCCGGCCTGCTGTGCCTGCTGCTGCTCGTACATGGCCTGGAAGTTGATCTCGGCCAGGTGCACGGGCGGGAAGCCGGCGCGGTTGATCAGATCGGCAATGTTGCCGCGCAGATAGGGGTAGACGATTTGCGGGCAGGCCACGCCAACCACGGCGCCCATTTGCTCCTGCGGGATGTTGCGGATCTCGAAGATGCCCGCTTGCTTGGCCTCGACCAGGAACAGGGTCTTGTCGTTGACCTTGGTGTGCACCGTGCCGGTGACGACGATCTCGAAGATGCCTTCGTCGATGTTGTTGGCGGCCACGGCCAGCTGGATGTCCACGCTGGGTTGGGCCTGCTCCAGCAGGATGGCGGGCGAATTGGGCTGCTCCAGCGACAAGTCCTTGAGGTAGACGCGCTGGATCTGGAACACGGGTTGGTTGTTGGTTTCTTCAGCCATGCTGGGCTCTTTCAATGTGGATCGGTGCAATCGGAACAGGCAAGGCGCTGCGGCCCCGCCTGGGCGCCAAGGCCCGCGCATTATGCAGGCAATTGGCGCGCGGCTCAGCCCAGCAGCGGCAGCAGCTGGCCCTGCGCGTCCAGCGCGGCCAGATCGTCGTAGCCGCCCACGTGGGTGCTGCCGATGTAGATCTGCGGCACGGTGCGGCGGCCGGTGCGCTCCATCATTTGCGTGCGCAGGCCGGGGTCCAGATCGACGCGGATTTCCTCGATGGCCTGCACGCCGCGTGCCTTGAGCAGCTGCTTGGCGCGCAGGCAGTAGGGGCAGACGGCCGTGGTGTACATGGTGACGGTTTGCATAGGGCGATGAATGGCGTGTGGAGCGAATCGGTTCAGGCAAAGGGGCGCGGCGGCAAGCAGGGCTTAACCGGCCTTGGCGCCGGTGGCCAGTGGCAGCCCGGCATCGCGCCAGGCCTTGGTGCCGCCGGCGATGACGAAGCCGTTCTCGTAGCCGAGCTTTTTGGCCTGCAGCAGTGCGCGCTGGGCGCGCGGGCCGCTGGCGCAGATGAACAGCACGGGCGCGGCCTTGTTCTTCACGGCCTGCGGCAGCTGCTGCTCCAGCGCGTCAGCGGTGATGTGCCTGGCGCCCTTGACGTGGCCGCTGGCGTATTCGTCGCTGCTGCGCACGTCGATCACCACGGCCTTTTCGGCATTCATTTTCTGTACCGCCTGCGCCGGTGTGATGCTGGCCGTGCCCTGGCGGGCCAGCGCAGGCAAAAACAGCATGGCGCCGGAGCCAATGGCCAGCACGAACAAATACCAGTTATCCAGAAAGAAACTCACGGCAGCAACTCGTCAAGAAAACAGCTCGCCGCGCCGTTGCCGGCCGGGCGATCAGGGAACAAGAAAACGCAAAAGCGCGCATTCTAGTATTTCGCCGCCGTGCGGCATGGGCGGCCCGCACCGCGCTGCCCTGCGGTGTGCCGTTCTGGCCCTGCCGCAGCAGGGCAAGCGCGATGGGGCAACAGGTTTTAAAATGGCGGGCTTTTTGTTTTGCTGGCGCGCGGCGATGGCCCATGGCCGATGGCCGCTCGCCTGGCGCGCTGGCATCGCAGCGTTTTCTCTACCGCATCTCCATAGCCCTGCCCCATGCACAAGCTCGTACTGATCCGCCACGGCGAATCCACCTGGAACCTCGAAAACCGCTTCACCGGCTGGACCGACGTGGACTTGACGGCCACGGGCATCGCCCAGGCCCAGGAGGCCGGGCGGCGCCTGCAGGCGGCGGGCCTGGAGTTCGACAAGGCCTACACCAGCGTGCTCAAGCGCGCCATCCACACGCTGTGGCATTGCCTGGATGCGATGGATGCGACCTGGCTGCCGGTAGAAAAATCCTGGCGCCTGAACGAGCGCCACTATGGCGGCCTGCAGGGGCTGAACAAGGCCGACATGGCCCGGCAATACGGCGATGAGCAGGTGTTGATCTGGCGCCGCAGCTACGACACGCCGCCGCCGCCGCTGGAAGCGGGCGATGCGCGCAGCGAGCGCGGCGACCGCCGCTACAGCGCGCTGGCGCCCGAGCAGATTCCGCTGACCGAGTGCCTCAAGGACACGGTGGCGCGCGTGCTGCCATACTGGGAGTCGCACATCGCGCCGGACATCCGCGCCGGAAAGCGCCTGGTGATTGCCGCGCATGGCAACTCGCTGCGCGCGCTGGTCAAGTACCTGGACGGCATCTCCGATCAGGACATCGTCTCGCTCAACATCCCCAATGGCACGCCGCTGGTCTATGAGCTCGATGAGCAGCTCAAGCCACTGCGCCGCTATTACCTGGAGCCCTCGGGCGAGAAGCCCCTGCAGTGAACGCCGCAGGCCGTGGGACTGAGATGAGCAAATTCTGGAAATCGGTGTTATGAGACAAAAAATGCAAACCGCAGCGTGGGTGGGCGTCGGGATACTCACCGGCGCGCTGGCCACCTTCTCGCTGCAGCCGCTGGCGCGCAATGCTGTGGCGCCGCTGCCGCTGGAGGAAATCCAGCAACTGGCGGCCGTGTATGGCCTGATCAAGACGGATTACGTCGAGCCGGTCGATGACAAGAAGCTCATCACGGACGCCATCTCCGGCATGGTGGCCAGCCTGGATCCGCACTCGCAGTATTTCGACAAGTCCAGCTTCAAGGAATTTCGCGAAGGCACGACCGGCCGCTTCGTGGGCGTGGGCATCGAAATCTCGCAGGAGGACGGGCTGATCCGCGTCGTCTCGCCCATCGAGGGCTCGCCAGCCGACCGCGCCGGCCTGATGACCAACGACCTGATCACCAAGATCGACGACACGGCCGTCAAGGGCCTGAGCCTGACCGAGGCCGTCAAGCGCATGCGCGGCGAGCCCAACACCCAGGTGGTGCTGACCATTTTCCGCAAGGACGAGAGCCGCACCTTCACCGTCACCATCACCCGTGAGGAGATCAAGACGCGCTCGGTCAAGGGCGAGATCATCGAGCCGGGCTACGCCTGGCTGCGCCTGTCGCAGTTCCAGGATCGCACCGTGGACGACTTCGTCAACAAGCTCGCCGAGCTCTACGCCAAGGAGCCCCAGCTCAAGGGCCTGGTGCTGGATCTGCGCAACGACCCGGGCGGCCTGCTTGATGCGGCCATCGCCGTCTCGGCCGCCTTCCTGCCGCCGGATGTGACCGTGGTCACCACCAACGGCCAGCTGGCCGAGAGCAAGGCCACCTTCACCACCAGCCCGGCCGACTACATGCCCAGGCGCTTTCCCATCGGCGGCAACGACCCGCTCAAGCGCCTGCCCTCGGGCGTGAAGAAAGTGCCGCTGGTGGTGCTGGTCAACGAAGGCTCGGCCTCGGCCAGCGAAATCGTCGCCGGCGCGCTGCAGGACCACAAGCGCGCCACCATCATGGGCAGCCAGACCTTTGGCAAAGGCTCGGTGCAGACCGTGCGCCAGCTCGGCCCGGACTCGGGCATCAAGCTCACCACGGCGCTGTACTACACGCCGCTGGGCCGCTCCATCCAGGCCAAGGGCATTGCGCCGGACATCGAGCTGGACGAAACCGCCGAGGGCAGCCCCTATGCCTCGCTGCGCGTGCGCGAGGCCGATCTGCACAAGCACCTGGGCAACGAGGACGACCCGGAAGAAGCCGCGCGCAAGGAAAAGGAGCGCGAGCAGGCCCTCAAGCGCCTGGAGAAGGAAACGCAGGACAACGACGGCAAGCCCCTGCGCCGCCTGCCGCAGTTCGGCTCGCCCGAGGACTTCCAGCTGCAGCAGGCCATCAACCAGCTCAAGGGCCTGCCGGTCAAGGTGGCCCAGCGCGATGCGGACGAGGCCGCGCCCGGGCAGCAGGCTGCGGCGGCGGCGCCAGAGAAAGCCAAGCTCCAATCCAAATAAGGGCTTGTCAAGGGCCTGTGCAAAGGCCTGAGCAAAAGGCCCGCCGCCCGGCATGAAAAACCAGCGGCCCATGGCGCAAAGCCATGGGCCGCTGTTGCGTTGGGGCGGGCCTTTGCAGCCGGACGGGCGCTCAGCCCTGCGGCTGGCGGCGCAGCAGATAGGTGTCCATGATCCAGCCGTGCTGCGCCCGTGCGGCGGCGCGGGTTTGCACGATGCGCGGCCCGGCCTGGGGCAGCGGGCCGCTGTCGAGCAATTGCTGGGGCATGCCCAGGTAGGCGCCCCACCAGATGTGCAGCTGCTGCGCCAGCTCGGCGGGCAAGGCCTCGAAACTGCACTGGCCATCGAGCATCACCACCAGCGTGTCCACGCCCTGGGGCCAGCCGTGCTCGCGCAATTGCCGCCCGGTGGTGACCAGAAAAGGCTGGCCGATGTCGTTGAGCGCCAGCGCGTGCGCGGCCGTCAGCGCCTGCATGGCGGTGATGCCGGCCACGACCTGCACGCGCTGCGGCGCAGGGCGCAGCCGCGCGGCAATGCGCAGAGTGCTGTCGTACAGCGCCGGATCGCCCCAGACCAGCAGCGCCACCTGCAGCGCGGCCTTGGCCTGGCGCAGCGCCGGCTGCCGCGCCAGCGCCTGGGCAATGGCCGCCTGCCAGCGTTGGGTGATGGCGGCATGCCACTCATCGACCTGGTTCAGGTAATCGCCGCCCTCGCTGCGGCGCAGCGGCATGTCGAAGCCGGCGATGCAGGCCCGGGCGGCATCGGCGCCGAGCACGGCATCGCACAGCGCCTGGCGCACGGCGGCCAGCTCGGCCTTGTCCTGGCCCTTGTGCGGCAACAGGATCAGATCGGCCGCGCGCATGGCCGCCTCGGCCTGGCGCGTCAGGTGCCCGGGGTTGCCGGTGCCGATGCCGATGAGCGTCAGCTCCAGCGCGGGCAGGTCCATGGGCTGGGGTGGGGCGGTTTGGGCGGTCATGGACGTTGCTCCGTGCGGCAGTTCAGCGGCGGGGGCGGTCGGTGGCCGTGTCCAGCGCCTGCGCGTCGTGCGCAAAGCGCGGCGCATCGCCCACCGGGCGGTAGCGGCGGTCGTAGTCGGCGGCGTACAGGCGGCTTTCGGCAAAGTGCTCGGCCTGCAGGCTGCGCCCGACCAGGATCAGCGCAGTGCGCTCCATGTGGCTGGCCACGGCCTGCGCCAGCTGGCCGACGGTGCTGCGCACGATGGTCTCGTCCGGCCAGCTGGCGCGCCAGACGATGGCCGCCGGGCAGTCGGCGCCGTAGTGCGGCAGCAGTTCGTCCTGCACCTGCTGCGCCACGTGGATGGACAGGTGGATGGCCAGCACCGCGCCCGTGGCGGCAAAGGCGGCCAGGCGCTCGCCCTCGGGCATGGCGCTGGCGCGGCCAGGGGTGCGCGTGAGCACCACCGACTGGCACAGGCCGGGCAGGGTCAGCTCGGCCTGCAGTGCGGCGGCGGCGGCGGCAAAGGCCGGCACGCCGGGGGTGAGGCTGTAGTCGATGCCCAGCGCGCGCAGGCGGCGCAGCTGCTCGCCCATGGCCGACCAGACGGACAGATCGCCCGAGTGCAGGCGCGCCACGTCCTGCCCGCGGGCGTGGGCGGCGGCCATCTCGGCGACGATCTCATCCAGGCTCAGCGGCGCGGTGTTGACGATGCGCGCGCCCGGCGGGCAGTGCGCCAGCAGCGCGCCGGGCACCAGCGAGCCGGCATACAGGCACACCGGGCAGCGCGCCAGCAGCTCGCGCCCGCGCACGGTGATCAGGTCGGCAGCGCCGGGGCCGGCGCCGATGAAATGCACGGTCATGGGCAAAGTCCTTGCAAGCTCGATGGGGTGGCCACGGCCAGGGTGGCGCTGCCGCAGGCGGCCACCAGGCGCGGCAGCAGCAGGCTGGCGTGGCCTCCTGCGCTGGCGGCGGCCCACAGCGCGCAGGCCTCGGCCACGCTGCCGCAGCCATAGCGCGCCAGCGATTGCGGCGAGGCCGTGTGCGTGGGCTGGGCCGCCAGCATCTGGGGCGGCACGGCCACGGTGTGCGCCCGGCCCAGGCCGCACTCGGCCAGCCATTGCGCCAGCGCCGGGTGCGCCACCCGGTGCGGCAGCGCCGCCACGGCCTGCACGGCAGCGGGCGTGAGCGCGGGCAGCAGCGCCTGCGCCTGCTGCCACAGCGCATGCAGGGCCGCGGCCTGGGCGCCGGCGCGCAGGCCAATGCCCAGCGCCAGGCGGGTCGGGGCGGCATCGGGGGGGCAGGGGGCGGGCGTCATCGCGAATGGGGGCAGCGGGCGGTGCGGCAGAGCGCGCAGTGTAGGCCCTGTGGCGGCGCGCTGCGGCCAGCGCGGGACCATCGCGGGGCGTTGCCTGCGGTGGCGCGCGGGGCATGGGGCGCTATGGGTTTTCCCCGGTCTGCGCCAGTGCTGCACGGCAGCCAAGCTCGCCTACACTTGGCAGTTTGTTCAGCGCCGCCGCTGCGGCGCGCTGCCACCCATGAAAGGAGACAGACTGTGCAAAGAGAAGTCAACGTCGTTTTGGCCGCTGGCCAGGAGTTCCGCCTGCCGGCGCATCAGGAGCTTTCGCCCCAGGAGGCGCGGCAGTGGCTGGACGCGCAGTTCGTCGAGCTCGACTGTGAGCCCATGCGCGCCAGCGGCAAGGTGCTGATTGCCGACAAGGTGCTGGCCATTGCCGCCACGGCCGGCGCCTCCTTGCTGCGCGACAAGACCTGGAGCGAGCGCTTTGCCGCCGCCACCATCGCGGCGCTGGGCAAGCCGGCCATCAAGGTGGACATTCCGGCCATGTCGGTGAACTTCTGAACAGGCTCTGAAACCGTCTGCCCAGCCGCTGGGCAGACCCAAGGGGCAGGCCTTTCAGTGCGCTCTGGGTAGAATCGGCGCATTGCCGCCGCCCAGGTGGCGCTTTCATTTGCGCACCGCCCCCATGAACACGATTGCCGAACAACCCGTGAGCAGCGCCAAGGCCGCCGACAAGGCGCGGCGCGAAGCCATCAAGCTGGAAAAGCGCCTGTGCCGCGAGGTGGGCCGCGCCATCCTGGACTTCAACATGATCGAGGAGGGCGACAAGGTCATGGTCTGCATGTCCGGCGGCAAGGACAGCTACACCCTGCTGGACATCCTGCGCCGCCTGCAAAAGCGCGCGCCGGTGCGCTTTTCGCTGGTGGCCGTGAACCTGGACCAGAAGCAGCCGGGCTTTCCCGACCACGTGCTGCCCGAGTACCTGCGCGCCCAGGGGGTGGATTTCCACATCGAGACGCAGGACACCTACAGCGTGGTCAAGCGCGTCATCCCCGAGGGCAAGACCACCTGCGGCCTGTGCAGCCGTCTGCGCCGCGCCATCCTCTACAGCGTGGCCGAGCGCCTGGGCTGCACCAAGATCGCGCTGGGCCACCACCGCGACGACATCCTGCAGACGCTGATGCTGAACATGTTCTTCGGCGGGCGCATGAAGGGCATGCCGCCCAAGCTGGTCAGCGACGATGGCAAGCACGTGGTGATCCGCCCGCTGGCCTACATCCCGGAAAAAGACACGCGCCAGTGGGCCGAGTACCAGCAGTTCCCCATCATCCCCTGCAACCTCTGCGGCAGCCAGGACAACCTGCAGCGCCAGATCGTGGGCGACATGCTGCGCGACTGGGATCGGCAATACCCCGGCCGCCTGGAGAGCATGTTCCGCGCCATGCAGCACGTCGTGACCACGCACATGATGGACCCCAAGCTGCACGACTTCCGCCATGCCAGGGCCACCGGCGTGGCCAGCCCCGAGGGCGACATCGCTTTTGACCCCGACACCTTCACCGAATCCTTTGCCCCTGCGGCCGCGGGCGACACGCTGGGCATCCGCGTCAGCGTCGCCCCTGCAGCCCCAGCGGCGCCCCATGCGGAGGCCTGGACGGCATGTTCTTCTTGAATCTTCGTACGGAACACCCCTTGCGCCGCCCCGCCCCGGCGGCCCCCCGGCGCGCCGGCGCAGCACTGGCTGCGGCCGTGCTGGCAGCGGCCGCCCTGGCGCTGGGCGGCTGCGCCAGCACGCGCGTGATCGATCAGCAAGTGCGCGCCTATTCCACGCTGGCGGCCATGCCCCAGCCGGCCAGCTACCGCATCGAGCGCCTGCCCTCGCAGCAGCAGGACACCCCCTACCGCCGCATGATCGAGCGCCAGGCCACAGAGGCGCTGGCGCGTGTGGGCCTGCAGCGCGACGACGCACACGGTGCGCTGCGCCTGGAGCTGGGCGCGCAATCGCAGCGCTACCTGCCCGACTGGCCCCACTACGGCCCGGCCTGGCCCGACCCCTGGGGCTGGTGGCCCGGCCCGCTGTGGGGCGGCCATGGCTACTACGGCAGCTGGCGCGAGCGCCCGCCCACGCTCTACCTGCGCGAAGTGCGCCTGCTGCTGCGTGATGCCCAGGGCCGCGTGGTCTATGAAAGCAGCGCGCGCTACGACGACATCTGGCGCGACGACGAGGCCATCTTCCGCTCGCTGTTCGATGCCGCGCTCGATGGCTTTCCCACGCCGCCCCAAGGGCCGCGCCGCATCCGCCGCGAGCTGGCGCCGTGACCGCGCCCGAGCAGGCCAGCGCTGCCGCCGATGATTTTGACTTGCCCGGCGGGCAGCGCGGCACCCGCCTGACCTTGATCCGCCACGGCCAGACGGCCTGGAACCAGGACGGGCGCATCCAGGGCCACATCGACATCGCACTCAACGCCCATGGCCTGCGCCAGGCACAGGCCATGGCGCAGGCGCTGGCCGATGAGACCGACATCGCCTGCATCTACAGCAGCGATCTGGCGCGCGCCTGGCAGACGGCCCAGGCCCTGCAGGCGCGGCTGGGCAAACCGCTGCAGGCCGAGGCCGGCCTGCGCGAGCGCTGCTTTGGCCAGCTGCAAGGCCTGAGCGTGGCGCAAATCTGCGCGCAAGACCCGCAGCGCGCCCGCGCCTTCCAGAGCCGCGAGCCCGACTACCAGCCACCGCAGGGCGAATCGCTGCGCCAGTTCGCACAGCGCGCCTGGGCCTGCGTCGCCCGCCTGGCCGCCGCCCATGCCGGCCAGCACATCGCGCTGGTCACGCATGGCGGGGTGCTCGATGTGCTGTACCGCCAGGCCACCGGGCTGGATCTGCAGGCCGCGCGCAGCTGGAGCATCGAAAACACCTCCATCCACCGCCTGCTGTGCACGCCCCAGGGCCTGCGCCTGCTGGCCTGGGGCGACGTGGCGCATCTGGATGCGCTGCCCGCGCCGCAGCCAGGGCCGCAGGCCCTGGGCACCCAGCACTTCGTTTGATCCGCCACAGCCAGGGCAGGCCTTGCCAAGCCCTGGGCGGCGGGATAATGCGCGTTGGCGCTGCCCGCGTGCCTGCGTGTGCCGCCGCCTTCACCACGCCGTTTCCATCCATTTCATTACCTACTCCGAGAGCAGTTTCCATGGCCGAGACCTCCAAAGCCGCTGCGGCCCAGCGCACCGCGACCCGCCCCAACAAGAAACCCGCCGCCCGCAAGGCCAGCCTGGGCGACGTGGCCCCCACCAGCAGCCGCAAGGCCACGGCAGAGCACGTGGCCGGCAAGGCCGCGCAGGCGCGCCATGTCGAGCTGGCCGAGGCCGCTGCCACCATCATCGGCGGCAGCGCCCCCAACGAGCAGCGCGCCCATGCGCTGCGCGCACTGATTGACGGCGCCTCGCAGGACGACCGCGAGGCCCTGCGCAAGGCCCTGCTGGCCAAGAGCGGCAAGGGCGCGAGCGACAGGCCCAACCCGGATGAGGAGCTCTCCGCAGGCTGGCGCGATGGCGCCTACCCCTACAAGAACCTGCTGCGCCGCAGCGTCTACGAGAAGGAAAAGTTCAAGCTGCAGGTCGAGCTGCTCAAGCTGCAGGCCTGGGTCAAGGAAACCGGCCAGCGCGTGGTCATCCTGTTCGAAGGCCGCGACGCCGCCGGCAAGGGCGGCACCATCAAGCGCTTCATGGAGCACCTCAACCCGCGCGGCGCGCGCGTGGTGGCGCTGGAAAAGCCCACCGACACCGAGCGCGGCCAGTGGTACTTCCAGCGCTACGTGCAGCACCTGCCCACCGCTGGCGAGATCGTGCTGTTTGACCGCAGCTGGTACAACCGCGCCGGCGTCGAGCGCGTCATGGGCTTTTGCAGCGAGAAGGAATACCAGGACTTCATGCGCCAGGCGCCCGAGTTCGAGCGCCATCTGGTCAGCAGCGGCGTGCACCTGATCAAGTTCTGGTTCAGCGTCAGCCAGGCCGAGCAGCGCCGCCGCTTCAAGGAGCGCGAGGGCCACCCGCTCAAGCAGTGGAAGCTCAGCCCCATCGACAAGGCCAGCCTGGACAAGTGGAACGACTACACCCGCGCCAAGGAAGCCATGTTCTTCGAGACCGACACCGCCGACAGCCCCTGGACAGTGGTCAAGAGCGACTGCAAAAAGCGCGCGCGCCTGAACGCCATGCGCTACGTGCTGCACAAGCTGCCCTACACCGGCAAGAGCCTGGAGCAAATCGGCAAGCTCGACCCGCTGATCGTCGGCCGCGCCCACGTGGTCTACGAGCGCGGCGAAAAGCCCAGCGCGCTGCTGTGATGGCGCCTTGATCGAGAGGTTCAGCCGCCGCGCTGCCAGCACCATTGCAGCAGCGTGCGCGCGGCCTGCCAGCCGTGCATGCGCCCCAGCGGGGCGGCGCTGGCGATGTCGATTTTCAGCAATTGCCCGCCGTGCTGGCCGTGCAGCTGCGTCAGCAGGGCCTGGGTCTGCAGCGTCACGGCGTTGACCACCAGGCGGCAGCTGGGCGGCAGCTGCGCCTGCAGCCAGGCGAACAGCGCGGCATCGAAGCCCCCGCCAACGAACACCGCCTGCGGCGTGGGCAAGGGCGGCGCGCCGTCCTGCGGCTGCAGGGCATCGGGCGCCTTGCCCTGCAGCACCTGCAGGCGCTGCTGCAGGCCAAAGCGCTGGGCATTGGCGCGGATGTTGGCCGCACGCGCGGGCAGGGCCTCGATGCTGGTGGCGCTGCCGCCGGCCAGGCACCACTCCACCGCCACCGCGCCCGAGCCGCCGCCGATGTCCCACAGGTGCGCGCCGCGCACCGGCGCCAGCGCGGCCAGCGTCAGCGCGCGCACCGGGGCCTTGCTGATCTGGCCGTCGTGGGCGAACCAGTCCTCACTGCGGCCGGGCGCGGCGGGCAGGGCGCGGCCGCCGGTGGCGCGTAGCGCCACGGCCACCGGGGCCTGGGCCGGCTCGGCCTGCAGGGCGGCGATGGCCTGCTGCGCCGCAGGCCAGTGGCGGCAGCGCGCCTGGGGCCCGCCCAGGGCTTGCAGCACCCAGTAGGGGCTGGCGCCCCAGCCCTCGGCCTGCAGCCATTGCGCCAGCGCCAGCGCCGCCGCGCCGTCGCGCAGCAGCGCAATGCATTGGCGGCCCGGCGCCAGCAGCGGCAGCAGTTGCTGGTGCGCGCTGGCGTGCAGGCCCAGGCAATCGGTGTGCTCCAGTCGCCAGCCCAGCTGCGCGGCCACCAGCGAAAATGTCGGGCTTTGGCCCAGGCTGCGCCATTCGTGCGGCGCCAGGTGCTCGGCCAGGCTGCCGCCGGCGCCGAACCAGAATGGGTCGCCCGAGACCAGCGCCACGACTTGTTGCCGGCCGCGCAGCGCCAGCAGCTCGTCGAGGGCGAAGGGCACGGGCCAGGGCCGGCCGCGCCCGGCCGGCTGCAGCGCCACCTGGGCCAGTGCGAGGTGGCGCGGCGCGCCAAAGACGGTCTGGGCCTGGGCCAGCGCCTGTTGCGCGGCCGGGCACAGGCCTGGCAGGCCGTCCTCGTGCAGGCCCACCAAAGTCAACCAAGGAGAGTCAATGGAATCGGCCATGATGCATGTGCTCCTGCTGGGCGGCACCAGCGGCGCCAGTGCGCTGGCGCAGCGGCTGCACGCCAGCGGCATTGCGGCGCTGTTTTCTTACGCGGGCGCCACGCGCGCGCCGCTGGCCCAGCCGCTGCCCACGCGCTGCGGCGGCTTTGGCGGGCCAGAGGGGCTGGCGCAATTCATCCGCGCCCAGGGCATCAGCCATGTGGTCGATGCCACGCACCCATTCGCCGCGCAGATGAGCCGCAATGCCTGCGCGGCCTGCGCCGCCACGGGCACGCCGCTGCTGGCGCTGGAGCGCGCGCCCTGGCGGCCGCAGCCGGGCGATGCCTGGATCGAGGTGCCGGACATGGCCGCCGCCGCGCAGGCCCTGCCCGCCGCGGCCGCGCGTGTCTTCCTGGCCATTGGCCGCAAGCAGCTGGCGGCCTTTGCGGCCAAGCCGCAGCATTTTTATTTGCTGCGCCTGGTCGATGCCCCGCAGCCGGGCAGTCTGCCGCTGCCGCACACCCAGGTGGTGCTGGGGCGCGGGCCGTTCAGCGCCGAGCAGGATGTGCAGCTGCTGCGCGCGCACGGCATCGGCTGGGTGGTGGCCAAGAACGCCGGCGGCGATGCCACGCGCGGCAAGCTCGATGCGGCGCGCGCGCTGGGCCTGCCGGTGGTGATGGTGCAGCGCCCGGCACTGCCCGAGCGCGCGCGCACCGAGCGGGTGGAGGCGGTGCTGCACTGGCTGGCTCATGGCGCGCTGCCTGCGACTGGGGCGGGGGGCTGATCGGCGGTCGAGTCGGGCGCGCCTGGGTAGTGGCGCGGCGTGTAGATCCAGTGCCGCTGCGCTGTGCCGATGCGGCGCGTGAGGCTATTGCCCACCAGCACCACGGTGCGCATGTCGGCCATCTCCGGCTCGGCCTGCTGCAATGGGCAGCACAGCAATTGCTCATCGGGCGTGCACACAGCGCGCGCGAAGATCAGCAGGCGCTCGGGCTCGCAGTGCGCGCGCAGCAGCTGCAGCAGCCGCACAAAGCCTTCGGGGCGGCTGCGCGAGCGCGGGTTGTACAGCGCCAGCGCGAAGTCCGCCTGCAATGCCAGGCGCACGCGCTGCTCGATCACGGCCCAGGGCTTGAGGTTGTCCGACAGGTTGATGCAGCAAAAATCGTGGCCCAGCGGCGCGCCGGCGCGCGCGGCGGCGGCCAGCATGGCGGTGATGCCGGGCAGCACCTCGATGTGCAGCGCCAGCCACTGCGCGCGCTCGGGCGCGGCGGCGCATTCGATGGCCTCGAACACCGCCGCGGCCATGGCGAACACGCCCGGATCGCCCGAGGACACCACGGCCACCTGCCGCCCCTGCGCGGCCAGCGCCAGCGCGTGGCGCGCGCGGGCCAACTCTTCGCGGTTGTCGCTGGCGTGCCAGGCCGGCTCCTGCGCGCCGGGCCTGGCCTGCAGCAGCTGGCGCGCCCGCGCTACATAGGGCTGGTAGCCCAGCACGTCGCTGGCGGCCTGCAGCGCCTGCAGCGCCGCGCCCGTGGCGTGGGCGGCATCGCCCGGGCCCAGGCCGACGATGTACAGGCGGCCCGCCGCAGCGGCTGCCGCGCCGTTGCCGGTGTTGGCGTTGGCGTTGGCGTTGGCGTTGTTCAGCATGGCGCGGCCTCCGGCCGGCGGCCCTGGCCGTGCACCAGCACGATGGCGAAGTAGGGGCAGGCGTCGCCGGGCACCTCGCTCAGCCGCGCCACCTGCTGATTGGCCATGGTGCCGTGCTGCACCAGCCAGGCGTCGTTCAGGCGGCCGGCGCGCGCCAGCGCGCGGCGGATGCGCGGCAGGTTGCGGCCGACCTTCATCACCACCAGCGCCTCGGCGCTGTGCATGCGCCGCGCCAGCTCGTCCTCGGGCAGGGTGCCGGCCAGCACGGCCAGGGCGTCATCGCCCCAGGTCATGGGCTGGCCCGTGGCGTGCCAGCAGCCCACCATGCCGGGGATGCCGGGCACGACTTGCAGCGCCACGTCGCCGCGCGCGCGCAGCCGCGTGTACAGGTGCATGAAGGAGCCGTAGAAGAACGGGTCGCCCTCGCACAGCACCACCACCTGCGCATCGCGCGCCAGCTGCGCCAGGCGCTGGCACCAGTGGTCGTAAAAGCTGGCCAGTGCCTGCGTGTAGGCCGGGCTGTGCAGCGCGATTTCGGTGGTGACGGGGTACTCCATCGGGTACTCCTGCACGCCGGGCGCCAGCAGGCCCTGCACGATCTGGCGCGCCTGGCCGGGGCGGCCCTTTTTGCGGAAGTAGGCCACGTGCCGGGCCTGGCACACCAGGCGCTGGGCCTTGACGCTCATCAGCTCCGGGTCGCCCGGGCCCAGGCCGACGCAGACCACGCCCGGCGCGGCGGCAGGCAGTGGCTTACTCTGCATGGCTGGCCAGGGCGTTGATGGCGGCCACGGTGACGGCCGAGCCGCCCAGCCGGCCGCGCACCACCAGCGCGGGCGCGGGCAGCTCTTGCAGCAGCGCCTGCTTGGATTCGGCCGCACCGACGAAGCCCACCGGGCAGCCGATGATGGCCGCCGGGCGCGGGCAGTCGGGCTGCTGCAGCATGTTCAGCAGATGGAACAAGGCCGTGGGCGCATTGCCGATGGCCACCACCGCGCCGGCCAGCTGCGGCCGCCACAGCTCCAGCGCCGCGGCGCTGCGCGTGGTGCCCAGGCGCTGGGCCAGCTCGGCCACGCCGGGCTCGTGCAGCGTGCAGACGATGCGGTTGACCGCCGGCAGGCGCGCGCGCGTGATGCCCTCGCTGACCATGCGCGCATCGCACAGGATGGGCGCGCCGGCCTGCAGCGCCTGCCGCGCGGCGCGCGCCATGCCGGGGGAGAACTGCACGTGCTCGGCCAGCTCGACCAGGCCGGCGGCGTGCACCATGCGCACCACCACGGGCTCTTCGTCGGCGTCGAAGCGGCTCAGCTGCGCCTCGCTGCGGATGATGGCAAAGGACTGCCGGTAGATGGCGGCGCCGTCGGTTTCGTAGATGTGCGGCATGGGGGCCCTGGCTCGAAATCTTGCTGGAAAAACAGGGCGCTATTGTCGCGCAGCGCCGCGGCATCCATCGGCTGGCCGGGCGCTTGTGTGGCCCCCTGGGGCAGCAGGGCAAAGCGGCTCTGGCCTGCGCCGGGCACGGCGCGCAGCGTGAGCGTGGCCTGCCCGGGGCGGGCGCAGTCCTTGGCGCAGCCGCTGACGTGCAGGTGCCGGCCCGGCGGCACCTGCGGCGCCAGCGCCAGCGCCAGTGGCTGGGTGGGGGCCAGGGCCTGCCGGCAGCCCGGCGCGCCGGCGCAGGCCGAGACGCGCAGGCGGGCATCGTCGGCATGGCCGATCCAGTGGCGGGCGTCATCCAGCCCGGCCAGGTGCAGCCAGTGCGCGCTGGGCGGCTGCGCGGCCTCGATCAGCAGCATGCGCCAGGGGGTGATGCGCAGCATGGGCGCACTCGCGCCGGTGGCCGCCAGCCGGGGCAGGGCCTGGGCCAGGCGCGCCAGCGCCGGCGCGTCAATGCGCCCCAGCGGCGCGGCCAGCAAAAGGCCGTGGCCGGGCAGCCAGCCCGCCTCGGGCGGGGCAGAAGGGGCGCTGGCCTGTGCCTTGCCTGGTGCGGTATTCAGTGCCGAGGGCGGCGGCAACTGCACTGCCGGCGGCAGCGGCCAGGGCGGCAGGCGCTGGCCGTGGCGGGCCTGCCAGTGCGCCAGCAGGCCGGCCATGCGGCCGGGGTGCTGGCCCTGGGCGCGGCGCTGCTGGGCCTGGGCTGCGCACCATTGCGCCAGCGCCAGGGCGCTGGCCAGTGCGGCAGCGGCATCGGGCGCGGCCAGCGCCCAGGGCTGGCCGTCGATTTGCAGCTGCCAGGTGGCCTCGCGTTGGCCGGGCGTGGGCGGCAGGCGCAGCAGTTGCAGGTCGCCCGGCAGCGGGGCCGAGCCGGCCTTGTCACCAACTGTGGCATGGCCGATGGCAAAGCCGAACTTGGCCGGCAGCCCATCCAGGCCGGGGCTGTGCGCCAGCGCCTGCTGCAGGGCCTGGGCCATGGCCAGCAGGCCATCGCCGGGCTGCCACAGCGGGTCGATGACGAGGTTGCGCAGGCGCTCCTGGCGCGCATCGGCATCGAGCAGGCCGGAGGCGGCCAGCGCGCGCAGCACGGCGGGGTGGCGCGCGGCCTGCAGGCCGCGCAGCTGCAGGTTGGCGCGGCGCGAGAGCTCGATCACGCCCGTGCCGTGCGCCTGGGCCAGGCGCGCCAGGCGCAGGCTTTGGCGCGCGCTCAGCCGGCCCAGCGGCGGGCGCACGCGCAGCACCAGCCCGTCGCCGCTGGCCATGGGCTGCCAGGCGCCCGGGCACCAGCCGCGCACGGCCGCTGCGCCCGGCGGGGAGCTCAGCGCTGGCGCACCATCCATGTGAACACCCCCAGCGCCAGCAGGGTGTAGGCCACGGCCGGGGCGGCGGCCGTGGGCAGCGGCGGCCAGCCGCGCAGATTGCCCATGTAGCCCAGCACCACGTTGAGCATCAGGTAGCTGATGCCCACCAGGATGCCGATGAACATGTAGCCGACGATGCCGCCGGAGCGAAAGTGCAGGTAGGCAAAGGGCAGGGCCAGCACCACCATCACCAGGCAGCCCAGCGGGTAGAACACCTTGCGCCACAGCTCCAGCTCAAAGCGCTGGGTGGATTGGTCGTTGGCGCGCAGGTGGCGCACGTAGTCCAGCAGCTGCATGGTGGACATGCCGTCGGACTTGAGGATGGCGGCGTTGACCATGGCGCCGGTGATGCCGGTGGGCCAGGCCAGCTCGTCGTGCCGTTGCACCTGTATGGGGGTGAGCGTGGCGTCCAGGCTGCCATCGGCCTGCAGTGCCGGCGTGCCGGTTTGCGCGGGCAGGGTTTCCTCCTGCGCCTGCTGCAGTTGCCAGAGGCCGGGGCGCACCTGGGCGCTATCGGCGTGGATCTGGCGGCTGAGGCGGCCATCGGCGGCGAACTCGAAGATGCGGATGCCCTGCATCTGTTGGCCATCGGCCTGCAGCGCGGTGACGCTGACGATGCGCGAGCCCTCGCCATGGCGCTCGCGCAGCCAGGCGCCCGCGCCGCCGCCGGCGACGATGCGCCCGCCCAGGTGCTGCGCGCGCAGCAGCTGCGCCGAGCGCTCGGCCCAGGGGGCGATGTAGTCGCCCATGACGAAGGTCACGACGGTGAACAGCAGGCCCACGCCCAGCAGGATGCGCAGCGCCTGGCCCGGCCCCAGGCCGCCGGTGCGCAGGATGGTGAACTGCGAGGTCTTGGCGTAGCGCGCCATCACGAACACGGTGCCGATCAGCACGCAGATGGGCAGCAGCTCATAGACGTGCATCGGCGCGGAGAACGCCATGTGCGTGAGCGCCTGCAGCATGCCGTAGCTGCTTTGCACGCCGCTGCGGCTGACGAAGCGGCTTTCGCTGATCAGGTCAAAGAACAGCAGCAGCGCCAGAAAGGCGGCGGTGGTCATCGCCACGGTGGCGATGACTTCCTTTTGCAGCATGCGGGTGACGATCTTCATGCCAGGGCCTCCCGGCGGCGCCACAGTTGCTGCACCGACCACTGCGCATTGCGTGCCCAGAGCCAGAAAGCGCCGATCAGCAGCACGCCGCCGTGCAGCCCCAGCAGCCAGACGCCGCCGGGCACGCTGCCGCGCGCCACCCAGTTCTGCCCCAGCGTGAGCAGGTTGAAATAGACCACGAACACCAGCAGCGCCGTGACGATGTGGCCCATGCGGCCCGAGCGCGGGTTGCTGCTGGTCAGCGCCAGCGCCAGCAGCACGTAGTTGACGGCTGCCAGCACCAGGCCGGCGCGCCAGACCAGCTCGGCCGTGTAGGCGCGGCGCAGCTGCTGGGCCTCGCGCGCGCTGGGCGGCGGGGCGTCGGGCCCGGCCAGCGAGACGGGCGGGGCCGCGCCGCGGATGCGCGCCAGCAGCTCCAGCGTGGGGGTGGAGCGGATCGTGGCCTGCGCCGTGCCGATCGGGTCGCGCTGCAGCAGCGCCTCGTACTGCGCGAACTCGGCCACGCGCAGCGCCGGGCGCTGGCCGCGCAGCTGCTCGGCGCGCTGGCCGGTCTCCAGCACGATGCGGCTCTGGCCCTGGCCTTGCACCAGGCTGGCGTGGCGCGCCGTGGTCACGGCGCTGTGCTCCTCGCTCTGTTGGGCGAAGAAAATCTGCCGCGCCTGCTCCAGCGAGCTGCTGTCGCGATCGACGAAGAACACGCTCTCGCCGCTGGAGGAAATCTGAAACTCACCGGGCGCGATGCGGTCCAGATCGCTGCGCTGCTGGAACTGGTGGCGCAAATCCAGGATGCGCGCCTGCGACCAGGGCCAGCCCAGCAGCGCCAGCACGGCAATGGCCAGCAGCAGCGGCCAGGCAAAGCGCAGCAGCGGCGCGAGAAAACCGGCCAGCCCCTGGCCGCTGGCGAACCAGATCACCATCTCGCTGTCCTGGTACATGCGCGCCAGCGTGCCGATGATGGCCACGAACAGGCTCAGGCTGAGCACGATGGGCATGTAGCCCAAAACGGTGTAGCCCATCACCAGCATAATGTCGGACGGACTGACCGAGCCCTTGCTGGCCTGGCCCAGCGTGCGGATCAGCATCAGCGTGACGACCACGGTCAACAGCACCGTCAGCGTCCCCAGGAAAGTGCGCGACAAATCCTTGCGCAAGGCGGCATCGAACAGCATGGCTCAGGACGGAATGAGAAAACTCTCGAACAAGGCAACGATTGGAGAAAGACACGCCATGGCGATGACGCTGGAATTGAAGAGCCTGAACCTGCAAAGCGCAGCCCAGGAAAAGGCCGACCTGCTGCTGGTGCTGGTGCCCCAGGCCGAGGCTGGGCAGCCGCAAAAGCCAAAGACCCAGGCCACTGCGGAGGGCGAAGGCGCGGCGGCGCTGGAGCAATTGCTGCAGCAGGCGCAGCAAAGCGGCGACTTCGACCCGGCCAAGGTGGGCAGCCAACTGGCGCTCTACAGTGTCGCACAAGTCGCTGCGCGCAAAGTCCTGCTGCTGGGCGCGGCCCAGGCCGCGCCCGCGCAGCTGTGCAAGGCCATTGAAGGCGCGGCGGCGCAGCTGCGCCAAAAAGGCGTGAAAAAAGCCGTGGTGCTGGCGCTGGGCGATGCCGCGCAGGACGATGCCGCCGTGCAGGCCCTGGCGCGGGCCCTGAGCGCGGCGGCCTACTGCTACCGCCAGACCAAGCCCAGCGAGCCTGAAGTGCCGCTGCAGAAAATCGTGCTCGGCGTGCCCAGCAAGGCGCGCGCCCAGGCCGCGTTCGAGCAGGCGCTGGGCGTGGCCGCAGGCATCGCGCTGGCGCGCGAGCTGGGCAATCTGCCGGCCAACCACGCCACGCCCGCGCGCCTGGCGCAGACCGCGCGCGAGCTGGCCAAGGCCAAGGGCATCAGCGTCAGGGTGCATGCGCAGCGCGAGCTCGAACGCCTGAAGATGGGCGCCTTCCTGGCCGTGGCGCAGGGCTCGGCCCAGCCGCCGCAATTCATCGAGCTGCACTACCAGGGCGCGCCCAAGACGCAGCCGCCGGTGGTGCTGGTGGGCAAGGGCGTGACCTTCGACACCGGCGGCATCTCCATCAAGCCCGCCGCCGGCATGGACGAAATGAAATTCGACATGTGCGGCGCCGCCAGCGTGCTGGGCGTCTTCCAGGCCCTGGCGCGGCTGCAGCCGCGCATCAACGTCGTCGGCCTGGTGCCGGCCACCGAGAACATGCCAGGCGGTAAGGCCATCAAGCCCGGCGACGTGGTCACCAGCATGAGCGGGCAGACCATCGAGGTGCTCAACACCGACGCCGAAGGCCGGCTGATCCTGTGCGATGCGCTGAGCTATGCGGCGCGCTTCAAGCCCAGCGCGGTGATCGACATCGCCACCCTTACCGGCGCCTGCGTGATCGCGCTGGGCGGCGTGCGCAGCGGCGTGTTCGCCAGCGACGACGCGCTGGCCCAGGCCCTGCTGCAGGCCGGCGAGGCCGCCCAGGACCTGGGCTGGCGCATGCCGCTGGACGACGACTACGGCCAGGGCCTCAAGAGCCCCTTTGCCGACATGGCCAACGTCGCCGGGCGCGAAGCCGGGGCCGTGACGGCGGCCAAGTTCCTGCAAAAGTTCGCCGGCGACTGGCCCTGGGCGCACCTGGACATTGCCGGCACGGCCTGGAAAAGCGGCAACGCCAAGGGCGCCACAGGCCGCCCCGTGGGCCTGCTGATGCACTATCTGCTGGGCCTGGCCACCACGCCCCAGACGACCCAGGCCGCGCCGCAGCGCAAGCCCGCATCGCCGGGCGACCAGACCAGCAAGGCCGGCAAGAAACCCGCAGCGCCGCGCAGCAAGGCCCGCACGGCTGGGAAGCGCACGTAATAAGTAGCCGGCGCGGCGGGCTTGAATGCCCGCCCAATCCCGCCGTCATGCGCCCGAGGGCAGGGCAGCCCAACGGGCGCTGCTTTGCACCGCACGGTTTTTGAAGGGGCAAGTCTGTCCTGCTCGCGGCAAAGGCAATAAAAAAGGGGTTGGACTTTCGTCCAACCCCTTTGGGCTTTGGTGGGCGATACTGGGTTCGAACCAGTGACCCCTGCCGTGTGAAGGCAGTGCTCTACCGCTGAGCTAACCGCCCAAAGCATTTGAAATCCTGTGCCCCTCAAGGCAAGCGCGCACTATACCATCTTTTTTTGTGCTTGCCGGGCGCGATGGCCAAATTTCATGCGAGCCCACAAAAAAACCTGCGCAGGCCTGGGTCTGTGCAGGTTTTTTTTGTGCGTGCCATGCCGCCAGCGTGTCGGCAGGCGGCATGGCTTGAGCGGGTGTTAGAGCAGGCTCTTGAGCAGCTTGCCCATTTCCGATGGGTTGCGCGTGACCTTGAAGCCGCACTCTTCCATCACGGCCAGCTTGGCCTCGGCCGTGTCCTCGCCGCCGGAGATCAGCGCGCCGGCGTGGCCCATGCGCTTGCCCGGAGGGGCGGTCACGCCAGCGATGAAGCCGACCACGGGCTTTTTCATGTGCTCCTTGCACCAGCGGGCGGCTTCGGCTTCGTCGGGGCCGCCGATCTCGCCAATCATGATCACGGCGTCGGTATCCGGATCGTCGTTGAAGGCTTTCATCACGTCGATGTGCTTCAGGCCGTTGATCGGGTCGCCGCCAATGCCCACGGCGCTGGACTGGCCGATGCCCAGCTCGGTGAGCTGCGCCACGGCTTCATAGGTCAGCGTGCCCGAGCGCGAGACCACGCCCACGCGGCCTTTCTTGTGGATGTGGCCGGGCATGATGCCGATCTTGATCTCGTCGGGCGTGATCAGGCCGGGGCAGTTGGGGCCCAGCAGCAGGGTTTTCTTGCCGCCAGCGGCCTCCTTGGCCTTCATGCGGTTGCGCACTTCCAGCATGTCCTTGACGGGGATGCCTTCGGTGATGCAGATGGCCAGGTCCAGGTCGGCTTCCACGGCTTCCCAAATGGCGGCGGCCGCGCCGGCGGGCGGCACGTAGATCACGCTCACGGTGGCGCCGGTTTCCTTGGCCGCTTCCTTGACGGAGGCGTAGATGGGCACGTCAAAAATCTTCTCGCCGGCCTTCTTGGGGTTCACGCCGGCGACGAAGCAGTTCTTGCCGTTGGCGTACTCGATGCACTTTTCGGTGTGGAACTGGCCGGTCTTGCCGGTGATGCCCTGGGTGATGACTTTGGTGTCTTTGTTGATGTAGATCGACATGGCAATTCCTTACTTCTTGACGGCGGCCACGACTTTTTCGGCCGCTTCGGCCATGGTGTCGGCGCTGATGATGGGCAGGCCGCTGTCGGCCAGCATCTTCTTGCCCAGCTCTTCGTTGGTGCCCTTCATGCGCACGACCAGCGGCACTTGCAGGTTCACGGCCTTGCTGGCGGTGATGACGCCGGTGGCGATGGTGTCGCACTTCATGATGCCGCCGAAGATGTTGACCAGGATGGCCTTGACCTTGGGGTTTTGCAGCATGATCTTGAAGGCCTCAGTCACCTTCTCGGGGGTGGCGCCGCCGCCCACGTCCAGGAAGTTGGCCGGCTCGCCGCCGAAGAGCTTGATGGTGTCCATGGTGGCCATGGCCAGGCCCGCGCCGTTGACCAGGCAGCCGATGTTGCCGTCCAGGCTGATGTAGGCCAGGTCGAACTTGGAAGCCTCGACCTCGGCCGGGTCTTCCTCGTCCAGGTCGCGCAGGGCGACGATTTCCTCATGGCGGAACAGGGCGTTGGAGTCGAAGTTGAACTTGGCGTCCAGCGCGATGATGTGGCCCTTGCTGTCGCGGTTGAGCGGGTTGATCTCGACCAGGCTGGCGTCGGTGTCCATGTAGCACTGGTAGAGCTTTTTGCACACGTCCACGAACTGGGGCACGGAGTCCTCGGGCATGCCCACGCCCTTGGCCAGCTCCTGGGCCTGCGCATCGCTCATGCCAGCGAGCGGATCGACGAAGACCTTGACGATCTTCTCGGGCGTCTTGTGCGCCACTTCCTCGATGTCCATGCCGCCTTCGCTGGAGGCGATGAAGGCCACCTTCTGGCTGGCGCGGTCGGTCACGACCGAGAGGTAGTACTCCTGCTGGATGTCTGCGCCTTCCTCAATATAGAGGCGGCGCACCTTCTGGCCTTCGGCGCCGGTCTGGTGCGTGACCAGTTGCATGCCCAGGATCTGGCCAGCCAGGGTTTTCACGTCGTCCAAGGTCTTGGCCACCTTCACGCCGCCGCCCTTGCCGCGACCGCCAGCGTGGATTTGCGCCTTGACCACCCACACCGGGCCGCCGAGCTTTTGCGCGGCCTCGACGGCCTCTTGCACGGTGAATGCGGGAATGCCACGGGGCACAGGCACCCCGAACTTGCGCAAGATTTCCTTGCCTTGGTACTCGTGAATCTTCATGAGAGATCTCTTAGGGAGGGGAGGTGGAAAGAATGCGGCCAGTGCGCAGCAGCCATGCTGCACCCCGCCGCGGCCCAGCCAGGCCGACCAGCAAGTGCCGGGGATGGGAGTGGCGAAAAAGCATGTGCGCAGCAGAGCGCCAATGTGCAACATGCTCATGTATCATGCCCGCCCGATGCGCAGCAGCCAGAGGCTGTGCCGGCCGGGCATGAGCGCCGGGCGCGCGCATTGTACGCCGCCCGCTGGCGGGCGCGCAACGCAGAGCCGGGGCCATTGGCCGGGCCTGCGCCCGCCAATTGGGCGGCGCTGTGTTTTTGTGTACCTGGGGCATTGTGGCGGGCCATGGCATGGCGCCATGCCGCCCTTGTTCACCCCGGCGGCCCTTCCCCCAGGGCCTGTTCAAAAAGAGAGGAAAAGCCCATGGCCAAGATCTTCATCGATGGCGAGGCCGGCACCACCGGCCTGCAAATCCGCGAGCGCCTGCAGGGCATGGCGGGCGTGGAGCTGGTCAGCATCGACCCGGCGCTGCGCAAGGACCCCGAGGCCAAGCGCGCCATCATGGCCGGGGTGGATCTGGTCATCCTGTGCCTGCACGACGACGCGGCGCGCGAATCCGTGGCCATGATCGACGCGCTGCCCGGCCACAAGCCGCGCATCATCGACGCCAGCACCGCGCACCGCGTGGCCGAGGGCTGGACCTACGGCTTCCCGGAACTGTCGCCGGCGCAGCGCGCCGCCGTGCAGCAGGCCCAGCGCGTGGCCAACCCCGGCTGCTACGCCACCGGCGCCATCGCGCTGCTGCGCCCGCTGGTGGAGGCCGGCGTGCTGCCGCCCGGCCACCCCGTGGCCCTGCCCGCCGTCAGCGGCTACAGCGGCGGCGGCCGCCAGATGATCGAAGCCTACGAGGCCGGCCAGGCCCCCGCCTATGAGCTGTACGCGCTGGGCCTGGCGCACAAGCACATCCCGGAAATCATGCAATACGGCCGCCTCACGCGCCGGCCCATCTTCATGCCCGCCGTGGCCAACTTCCCGCAAGGCATGCTGGTGGAGTTGCCGCTGCACCTGGACATGCTGCCCGGCCAGCCCACGCCCGAGCGCCTGGCCGAAATCTACGCCGCGCACTACGCGGGCAGCGAATGGGTCACGGCCGAGCCGGCCACCGACAGCGGCAAGCTCGACGCCCTGGCGCTGAAGGACACGAACCGGCTGGAAATCCGCGTGTTCGGCAACCCGCAGCACCGCCAGGCCGTGTGCGTGGCGCGGCTGGACAACCTGGGCAAGGGCGCCAGCGGCGCGGCGGTGCAAAACCTCAAGCTGATGCTGGGGCTGGCCTGATCCGCCGGCCTCTTGCCGCCGCCGCAGCCGAACGCCCCCGCACGTTTTCGCCATGGACATTGCCAGCTATCTCGTTGCCTTTGGCACCAGCGCCTTGCTGGCGCTGGCCACGCTGCTGCCCATTGCCAACCCGACCAGCACGGCGCCGATCTTTCTGTCGCTGACCGAAGGCGCCTCCGACAAGATGCGCCAGGAGCTGGCGCGCCGCATTGCCCGCAACGTCTTCTTGCTGATGGTGGGCGCCACGCTGCTGGGCTCGCTGGTGCTGGACGTGTTCGGCATCTCGCTGGACATCGTGCGCACGGCCGGCGGCCTGATCGTGACCAACATCGGCTGGCGGCTGTTGACCACCAACAGCGCCGAGTCGCCCCGCGCGGCCAAGATCGCCGAGAACTACACGCCCGAGATGGTGCGCTCGCAGGCGTTTTTCCCGCTCTCGTTTCCCATCACCTGCGGGCCGGGCACCATCTCTGCGGCGATCACCGTCGGGGTCAGCCTGGCCTCGCCGTCCATCGCGCTGGCGGCCGTGCGCACGGCCGGCGCGGTGCTGGGCCTGGCGGGCATCGCCATGCTGATCTTCCTGAGCTACCGCTACGCGGAGTATTTGCTGCGCCTGCTGGGCGAGACGGGCACCGTGGTGTTCTTGCGCCTCTCGGCCTTCATCCTGCTGTGCCTGGGGGTGCAGATCTTCTGGGATGGCGCAGGCAGCCTGCTGAGCGACGCCATCCGCACCGGCGTCACCCCGCTGGGGCCGATTGCGCAGCCCGCAGCGCCCGGCAGGCCGCCCAGTGCGGTGGATTCCCTGTATTGAGCTTGCCCATGACGACGACCCCAACTCCCGACACCAACGCCAGCGCCGCCGCTGCGGCCACCATCTACCACAACAGCCGCTGCAGCACCTCGCGCAAGGCGCTGGAGATGCTGCAGGCGCATGGCCTGCAGCCGCAGGTGGTGGAATACCTCAAGACCCCGCTGACGCGCCCGCAACTGGCGCAGCTGATTGCCGCCAGCGGCCTGACGGTGCGCGAAGCCGTGCGCACCAAGGAGGCGCTGTATGAAGAGCTGCAACTGGCCCAGGCCGATGACGCGGCGCTGCTCGACGCCATGGCCGCGCACCCGGTGCTGCTCAACCGCCCCTTCGTCGTCACCGCCAAGGGCACGCGCCTGGCCAGGCCGGTGGAGGCGCTGCTGGACATTCTGTAAGAGCCTGCTAGGGCGGTTTTGATTCTCATGCAGACATTTCCTGCAAGCGCCGCCTTCTCTCGCCACACCCGCGAAGGCGGGTGTCCAGTTGCGACGCCGACAGGGGCGGCCCTGCCGTTTGCCAATTCCCTTCTCATGCGCAAGGGTGGCGCTGGATGCCCGCCTTCGCGGGCATGACGAGAGCGACCTGCGAGATGGCGATGCCAGTCAGCGGCCAGGTTTTGGATTTGTCGACGTTCGAGCAGAACACGCCGCCCTAACGACCCCGGCCGCAGTGGCCGGCGCGGGGCGCGCCCATCCAGGCGCATCAGTACTGCATGCGCACGGTGTAGTCCAGCACCGTCTTGCCGCCGGCGGGCACCTCCACGTTCCATTGCGCCAGGCCGCTTGCGGCCTTGCTGTGCGGGTGGCTTTCCTTTTGCATGGTCCAGTGGCCGCCGATGGGCTCGACCACCTTGATGGTGGCTGGCACTTCCTTGGCGTTGCGCAGCTCGATCTGCACGCGGATTTCGTAGAGCTTGTCGCTGAGCTTGTCCACCGACAGGCGCTTCCAGGTGCCGTTCAGGTCGAAGGCGCTGCCCAGCTTCAGGCGCACCTGCTCGTCCTTGGCCTTGTGGTCGATGCGGTCCTCGCCGATGAACAGCGCGCGGCCCTTGCTGTCGGCCTTGTACACGCGCACCACGCCCTTGGGCAGGGGCACGCCCAGCTCGCCGCCCTTGTTGTCGAACTCGACGAACACATCCACCTTGCGCGGCTCGCCCAGCTCGGGGCTGTAGTGGGTGTCGCTGCCATGCACCGAGTACCAGTGCGGCTCGCCCTGCAGGCGGTATTCCTTGCGCAGCGGTACGCCGTTGGCCGAAAGCAGCGCGACCTGCTTGGTCTGCTGGCTGGCAATCGTCGTCGGGCGCGGCAGGGTGTAGAGGTGGTATTCGAACAGGGCCTCCTGCTGCATCGGCGCGGGGGCGGCCATGACTGGCGCTGCCATCATCTCCAGGTTCTTGGCGCGGTACCGCTCGGGCGGCGCGCGGCCCACGTCGCCGGCCACCAGTTGCAGCTGCGCGTTCTCGTAGGCCACGCCACTTTGGTTGTCCAGCGTCACCCAGCCCGATAGGCCCAGGCTGTTCTCATCGTGCGACAGCGTGGCCACGTAGTCGGCCCGCCAGCCAATGCCCTGCGTGAGGTAGGACAGATCCAGCAGCTGCGCGCCGGCCTGCGGCGCCTGCAGCGTCAGCACCAGCGTGGGCTGGTCACGCAGCTGCGCGGGCACGCCGTCGAAGGCCAGGCGGGCGTTGGCCGGCAGGCCGGTCTCGACCCGGTCGGCGTACTGCAGCACGGGCATGCCGTTGTTGGACAGCACGGTGGCGCTCTCGCGCTGCTCCTGCCCCGTGGCCGGATGGGTGCGGATGACCTGCACGCTGCGCCCGATGTACTTGTTCAGCAGCGATTGGTCGCTGAGCAGGTCGTAGTCGAAGTTCTGCTCCAGCAGCGCCAGCGCGCTGCCATCGCTGGCGCGCAGGCTGGCCGTCTCCGGCATGATCTTGGCTGAGACCTCGCGCAGCGCCACGCGGTTGCTGCCCTGGGCGAGCGTGACGCGCCGCGTGTCGCGCACCAGCGCCAGCGCATCGTTGTAAATCGTCACGGCCAGCGACTCGCGCTCTTGCGCCGTGCTCTGGATTTCATCGGCTGGCGCAGCGGCGGCGCTGACGGCCAGGCCCAGCATGCAGGCCGGCAGGCCCAGCCGTGTGAGGTGCGATGTGGTGGGGGTAGGCATGGTGTCTCACTCCTTAGGGGTTGTTGGTCAAAAGGCATCGTCGGCAGGCATTCCAGACGCTCTGGGCCTGCCAAGACCTGCTCGATCCGGCTTTATACGTTCAAGCGCGCTGCAAAGGGTTGCGCAGGCTGGTTTTTTTCTGTTGCACCTTGCGCCAGGCCTGCATACATACAATTGGCCGGCCCTTTCCATCCACTGTTGGAGTACCGCATGAGCGAGCCGCTCTTGATTGCCAAGAATGCCCAGACCGACTGCCTGCTGCTGCCTGCACTGGCCAACCGCCATGGCCTGATCACCGGCGCCACGGGCACGGGCAAGACCGTCACGCTGCAGGCGCTGGCCGAGCAGTTCTCGCAAATCGGCGTGCCGGTGTTCATGGCCGATGTCAAAGGCGATCTGTCGGGCATCAGCCAGCCGGGCCAGGTGGGCGAGAAAATGGCCGCCATCCTGGCGCAGCGCGGCATTGCGCCGCCCCAGCCCCAGGCCGCGCCCGTGATGTTCTGGGACGTGTTCGGCCGCAGCGGCCACCCGGTGCGGGCGACGATCTCGGACATGGGGCCGCTGTTGCTGGCGCGCATGTTGGGCCTGAACGAGACGCAAAGCGGCATTTTGAGCATTGCCTTTCGCGTGGCCGACGAGGCCGGCTTGCTGCTGCTGGATTTGAAGGACCTGCGCGCCATGCTGCAGCACGTCAGCGACAACGCCGCGCAGTACCGCACCACTTACGGCAATATCAGCGCCGCCAGCGTGGGTGCCATCCAGCGCGCGCTGCTGCAGATCGAGGAGCAGGGCGCCGACCAGTTCTTCGGCGAGCCCATGCTGGACATTGCCGACTTCATGCAGACCGATGCCAACGGCCATGGCTACGTGAACGTTCTGGCGGCCGAGCAGCTGATGAACGCGCCGCGCCTGTATGCGACCTTTTTGCTGTGGATGCTCTCGGAGCTGTTCGAGCACCTGCCCGAGGTGGGCGATGCCGACAAGCCCAAGCTGGTGTTCTTCTTCGACGAGGCGCATCTGCTGTTCAACGACGCGCCCAAGGTGCTGCTCGAGCGCATCGAGCTGGTGGTGCGGCTGATTCGCTCCAAGGGCGTGGGCGTGTACTTCGTGACGCAAAACCCGGCCGACATCCCCGACAGCGTGCTGGCGCAGCTGGGCAACCGCGTGCAGCACGCGCTGCGCGCCTTCACGCCGCGCGATCAAAAGGCCGTGCGCGCCACGGCCCAGACCATGCGCGCCAAGCCGGGGCTGGACATCGAGAAAGCCATCACCGAGCTGGCCGTGGGCGAGGCGCTGGTGAGCCTGCTCGACGCCAAGGGCAGCCCAGGCATCACCGAGCGCGCCTTCGTTGTGCCGCCGGGCAGCCTGCTGGGCCCCATCACGGCGGCGCAGCGCCAGCAGCTCATGGCGCAATCGCTGGTCGCCGGCGTCTATGAGCAGGCCGTGGACCGCGAATCGGCCTACGAAGTGCTCAAGCAGCGCGCCGAGCAGGCCCAGCAGGCCGCCGAGGCCGCGGCCCAGCAAGGCGGCGGCGTGGCCGGCATGGTCAATGAATTCCTGTTCGGCAGCACCGGCCCGCGCGGCGGCAAAAAGGATGGCCTGGTGCAATCGGTCATCAAGTCCTCGGTGCGCTCGCAGGCCAACCGCATGGGCCGTGAGCTGCTGCGCGGCGTGCTCGGCGGCCTGCTGGGCGGCGGCAAGGGGCGGCGATGAGGCGCAGCCGACGCCCCGCCACGGTCGAGGCGCTCACGCGCCGGTTGCCGCTGGTCGCGCCGCCCAGACCAGCTGCGCGGCGGCCAGGTCTTCGAGCGCATTGCCCACGGCCTTGAAGACGGTGCGCTCGCTGGCGCTGGCGCGGCCCGTGCAGCTGCCGCGGCAGAGCTGGAACAAATCGCCCTGCAGGGCCTCGCGCCGCCAGACGCCAGCCTCGATGGCGCGCAGCAGGTCGCCGGCTTTTTGCAGCGCCTCGTCGGTATCGACGAACACCCGCGCCTGCGCCAGGCAGCCCGGTGCGGCCTCTTGCATGGCGGGCGTGAAGCTGCCGATCAAGTCCAGGTGTGCGCCCGGCGCCAGCCATTGCGGCTGAACCAGCGCCGCCTGCGACAGCGTGGCGCAGCTGACGATGTCGGCCGCAGGCACGGCTTGGGCCAGCTCAGTCACGGCCTGGGCGTCCCAGCCCTGCTCGCGCCACTGCGCGGCCAGGCGCTGCGCGCCCTCGGGGCGGTGGTTCCAGACGCTGACGCGGGCAATCGGGCGCACGGCGGCAAAGGCTGCCGGCAGCATGCTGGCCACGCGGCCCGCGCCCAGCACCAGCAGGTGCGCGGCGTCCTCGCGCGCCAGAAAGGCCGCGCCCAGCGCCGCTGCCGCTGCCGTGCGCCGCGCGGTGATGACATCGCCATCCATCAGCGCCAGCGGCACGCCGGTGTGGGCGTCGTAGAGCAGGTAATTGGCGTGCAGCCCGGGCAGGCCGCGCTGGGCGTTGGCGGGGAAGACGTTGACGATCTTGATGCCCATGAAGCCGGCCTGCAGATCCCAGGCGGGCATGATCAGCGTCGTGCCCTGGGCCGGCTCGCCGATGGGGTGGATGTGGCGCTGCGGCACGGTGATCGGCCCACAAAAGGCCGCGCGCAGCGCGGGCACCAGCTGTTCAAAGGGCAGGGCGGCGGCGGTGGCTTCGGCGGTGAAGATGTGCATGGCGGTTTTCCGGTGGTTCAGTGATGGCTTGTCATTAGAACCGAACCTGTCTTTGGCTTGGTTGGGCCTTGGGCCGTGCGGCCCGGCCTGCCCAAGGTGAATTTTTGTCTGCGCCAAATAAACAAATTGCTCGATAATGCCGCCCTCTGCGCACGGGCCGAGCGGCCCGTGCGCAGTATTCCATCCCTGCCAGGCGCAGGGCCGGGCAGGGATGGGTGGGGATGGTCGGGGCGGCTGGGCCGGCGCCATAAGGGGCGGGTCAGAGGGCGCAGCCGGCCTTTTTGCTGTCTTGCGCGGTCGCCGTTGGGTGGCGCTGCCGCGCAGGTTCGTGAATCGCCTGGGAGTGCTGCGCCATGCTGATCACCTTCATCGTCCTGTATCTGCTGGTCTCGGTCGGCATCGGCCTGTGGGCGGCGCGGCGCGTGAACAACACCACGGATTACGCCCTGGCCGGGCGCCACCTGCCCCTGAGCATGGTGGCCATCGTGACCTTTGCCACCTGGTTCGGCTCGGAGCTGGTGCTGGGCGTGTCGGCCGAGTTCGTCGATGGCGGCCTGGCCGCCGTGGTGAAAGACCCGTTCGGCGCCGGCCTGTGCCTGGTGCTGGTGGGCATGTTCTTCGCCCGCAAGCTCTACCAGAAAACCCTGCTGACGCTGGCCGATTACTACCGCCAGCGTTTCGGCAAGGGCATCGAGGTGGTGTGCTCGCTGATCATCATCTTCAGCTATCTGGGCTGGGTGGCGGCGCAGATCACGGCGCTGGGGCTGGTGTTCAACATGCTCTCGGCGGGCGCGATCAGCTTCTTCTGGGGCATGGTGATTGGCACAGCCGTGGTGCTGGTCTACACCATGTACGGCGGCATGTGGTCGGTGGCGCTGACCGACACCATCCAGATGATCGTCATCGTGCTGGGCCTGCTGGCCGTGGCCTGGTACGCCGCCGATCTGGCCGGCGGCGCAGCGCGCGTGATCGACTACGCCGCCAGCGAGGGCAAGTTCAAGATGTTCCCCGATTGGGGCGACGGGCGCGGCTGGCTGTTCTTCATTGCCTCGCTCATCACCATGATGCTGGGCTCCATTCCGCAGCAGGACGTGTTCCAGCGCGTCATGGCCGCCAACAATGCCGATGCGGCCGTGCGCGGGCCCATCATCGGCGGCACTTTCTACATCGTCTTCGGCTTCGTGCCCATGTTCATCGCCACGGCGGCGGTGCTGATTCTTCCCAATGTGCAGGCCATCATCGACAAGGACGTGCAGTACGTGCTGCCCACGCTGGTGCTTGAGCACATGCCGATGCTGCTGCAGGTGGCGTTCTTTGGCGCGCTGCTCTCGGCCATTACCTCGACCACGGCCTCCACGCTGCTGGCGCCTTCGACCACTTTCGTGGAAAACATCCTGCGCAACATCAAGCCGGGCATGAGCGATGCGCAAACCCTCAAGGCCATGCGCCTGAGCGTGCCGGTGTTCACCGTCATGGTGCTGGTCTATGCGCTGACCATGGAGGGCAAGTCCATTTACGAGCTGGTGGCCGAGGCCTACCAGCTGCCGCTGGTGGGCGCTTTCGTGCCGCTGGTCTTTGGCCTGTACTGGCAGCGCGCCACCACGCAGGGGGCGGTGCTGTCGGTGGTATTCGGCATCCTGGTCTGGGGGGCGATTGCGCTGTCGGGCCTGCTGGCGGCCAGCTACCCCGAGACCTGGGGCGCCAATGCCCTGATCGCCGCCCTGGCGGCCTTTGGCGAGCTGGTGCCCCAGCAGCTGGCGGGCGTGGTCGGCGCGGCCGTGGCGATGGTCGTGGGCTCGCTGATGCCGCAGTTCATCGCCGACACCAAGGAAAAGCCGCACCAACTCGACGCGGCCAGCCCGCTGCCGGCCTGATGGACTGACGGGCCTGGCAGGCGCTCAGGGCAGGCCGGAGGCCACGGGCAGCTTGGTGCCCGCAATGGCGCGCTCGAGCGTGACGCCGCTGCGGAAGCGAAACAGCTTGGCCGGCCGCCCGGCATGGCCCAGCGCCATGGCGCCGGTTTCCTCAATCAGTTGCTGCTGCTCGACCAGGCGGCGGAAGTTCTGCTTGTGCAGCCAGCGGCCGGTGATGGCCTCGGCCGCCTGCTGCAGTTGCAGCAGCGTGAAGTGCTCGGGCATGAGCTCGAACACCACGGGCCGGTACTTGAGCTTGGCGCGCAGCCGCGCCATGCCGGTGGCCAGAATGCGCCGGTGGTCAAAGCGCATCGCCAGGCCCGGCAGCGGCGCGGAGTCGGCCTGCACCAGGCTGCTGCGCTGCGCCTCGGCCACCAGGCCGGCCTCGTAGAGCAACTCGTAGCGTTGCAGCACGAAATCCTCGTTCCACGGCATGGGCCCCAGGCCAAAGGCGCTGTCCACGCGCTGCTGGCGCGCCTGCCGCGCGGGGCCATCGGGCGCGCTGGCGCACCAGGCATGCAGCGCGGCGGCGATGCGCTGCTGCAGCGCCAGCGCCCACTCGCTGCGGCAGTCCTCCCAGGGGAAGTAGTCGTACCAGTTGCGCCAGGCGGCGTGCTCGGCCGCGGCGTTGAGCGAGCCGGCCTGCGTGGCCAGCTCGCGCGTCAGCCCCAGGTAGCTGATGGCCACGTGCCGGGCATCGGGCGCGGCGGCGGCCATGCCGCTGGCCGCGTCGGCCTGGGCCTGCAGTCGGCCCAGGTCGGCAAAGGTGTAGAGCTGCTCGATGTAGCCGATGGGGTGCAGGGTTTCGGATTCGATCCAGGCGCGCATGCCCTGTTGCAGCGAGCGGTGCGTGACGGTGAATGGCCCGCAGGGCAGCGACTGGCCGTGCCCGGTGGTCATGATGCGCGGCTGGCCGTCGGCCACGGCCACCAGCACTGCCACCAGCTCGACCTGCATGGCGTGCGAGGCCGCAGGCGCCGCAGGCATGCGCGGCGCGGCGGGCGTTGGTGGCCCCGGCGGTGCGGGCCTGGCGCGCCCTGCCGTCATGGCTGCGGCCCCGCTGCGCCGCTGCCGCCGGGCCGCAGCCACGGCGCGGCCCAGCCCAGCCCGGCGCGCGTGCTGCTGCGCGGGCGGTATTCCAGCCCGACCCAGCCGCCGTAGCCCGCGGCGTCGAGCTGGCGCAGCAGCGCCGGCCCGTCGACGGCGCCGGCATCGGGCTCGCAGCGGCCGGGCACGGCGGCGATTTGCACATGGCGCAGCAGGCCGCTGCCCAGGCCGCGCAGCAGCTGGGCCTGGGCATCGCCCTCGGTCATCTGGCAGTGGTAGAGGTCCAGCTGCAGGCCCAGGTGGGGGTGGCCGATCTCTTGCAGCGCCGCCAGCGCCTGCTGCTGGGTGTGCAGCCAGTAGCCGGGCATGTCCTGCTGGTTGATGGCCTCGATCAGCAGCACGATGGGCGCCGCGCCGGGGCTGTGCCGCCTGGCGGCGCGCTCGGCGGCCCAGCCCAGCCGGCGCAGCCATTGCTGGCGCAGGCTGCCGCCATGCGCGAGCTGGGCCGGGTGCGCGCCGGACATGACGTGGATGCGGCTGCAGCCCAGCGCCTGGGCGTAGTCCAGCGCCAGCTCGATGCCGTATTCGAACTGGCGCTGCGCGCCCGGCAGGCTGGCCGTGCCGCGCCAGCCTTCGGCCCAGGCGCTGCGCACCGCCGCCAGTGTGCCGCCGCCGGCCGGGGCGTTGAACAGCACCTGCTGCAGCCCATGCGCGCGCAGTTGCTCGGCCAGCCAGCCGGGCTCCCATTCGTAGGGGGACAAAAACTCCACCCCGCCAAAGCCATCCTGCGCGGCAGCGGCCAGGCGCGCCTCGAAGGGCAGTTCCTGGTACAGAAAGCTCAGATTGGCGGCCAGGCGGGGCATGGGCGTTGGCTGGGTCTTGTGCGGCCCGGTGCGGGCGCATTCAGCGTTCCAGGTGGAACACGGCGGTGGTGGCGCGCAGGTTGACCAGCGTGCGCACCGGCTGGCCGGCGCGCAGGCCGAAGGCGTCGCGGATGCGCAGCTGGTGCTTGCGCGCCAGGATCTCGAAATCCTTGAACGTGCCCACGCGGATGTTGGGCGTGTCGTACCACTGGTAGGGCATGCGCCGCGTCACCGGCATGCGCCCGCGCAGCACCGAGAGGCGGTTGGCCCAGTGCGCGAAGTTGGGGAAGGCGATGATGCCGGCGCGGCCCACGCGCACGGTCTCCTGCAGCATGGTCTCGGCATTGTGCAGGTGCTGGAAGGTGTCGATCTGCAGCACCACGTCGAAGCTGTCGTCGGCGAAGATGGACAGGCCGCGATCCAGGTTCATCTGCAGCACATTCACGCCGCGGCGCGCGCAGGCCAGCAGCTTGGCGTCGTCGAGTTCGACGCCGTAGCCGCTGCAGCCGCGCTCTTTCTGCAGGTATTCGAGCAGCGCGCCGTCGCCGCAGCCCAGGTCCAGCACGCGCGAGCCGGCCGGCACCAGCGCGGCAATGGCGGCCATGGTGTGGTTGTCGCTCATGGCTGCCCCTCCTGCGCGAGCTCGCCGGCGATGCGGTTGAAATAGGCCGCCACCAGGCTGTGGTAGCGCGCATCGTCGAGCAAAAAGGCGTCGTGGCCGTGCGGCGCGTTGATCTTGGCGTAGCTCACGTCGCGCTGGTTGTCCAGCAGGGCCTGCACGATCTCGCGGCTGCGCGCTGGCGAAAAGCGCCAGTCGGTGGTGAAGCTGATGACCAGAAACTTGGCCTGCGCGCGCGCCAGCGCGGCGCTGAGCTGGCCATCGAAGGCGCGCGCCGGATCGAAATAGTCCAGCGCGCGGGTGATGAGCAAATAGGTGTTGGCGTCAAAGTATTCGCTGAACTTGTCGGCCTGGTGGCGCAGGTAGCTCTCGATCTGGAACTCGATGTCCTGCGTGCTGTAGCGCACGTCCAGCCCATCGCGCAGCTGGCGGCCGAATTTCTGGTTCATCACGTCGTCGGACAGATAGGTGATGTGCCCGACCATGCGCGCAATGCGCAGCCCGCGCCGCGGCACGACGCCGTGCTCGTAGAAATGCCCGCCGTGGAAGTCCGGGTCGGTGACGATGGCGCGGCGCGCCACCTCGTTGAAGGCGATGTTCTCGGCCGTCAGGTTCGGCGCGCTGGCAATCACCACCGCGTGGCGCATGCGCTGCGGGTATTGCAGCGTCCACGACAGCGCCTGCATGCCCCCCAGGCTGCCGCCCATGACGGCGGCCAGCTGCTCGATGCCCAGCGCGTCGAGCAGGCGCGCCTGTGCATCGACCCAGTCCTCCACCGTGACGACGGGAAAATCCGCGCCCCAGGCCTTGCCCGTGGCCGGGTTGGTGTGCATCGGCCCGGTTGAGCCAAAGCACGAGCCCAGGTTGTTGATGCCGATGACGAAAAAGCGGTTGGTATCGACGGGCTTGCCCGGGCCGATCATGTTGTCCCACCAGCCCGCGCTCTTGGGCTGGCCCTCATACATGCCCGCCACATGGTGCGAGGCATTGAGCGCATGGCAGATCAGCACCGCATTGCTGCGCTGGGCGTTGAGCTGGCCGTAGGTCTCATAAGCCAGGGTGTAGCGCTCCAGGCGCTGCCCGCTCTGGAGCGGCAGCGGCCGGGCAAACGCCATGGACTGCGGCTGGGCGATGAAGGTCATGGTGCAAGAAAACAAAAAGCCGGCTTGCTAAAAACAAGCCGGCTGTC
The DNA here is from genome assembly GCF_002285265.1 of Vandammella animalimorsus. Taxonomy (GTDB): domain Bacteria; phylum Pseudomonadota; class Gammaproteobacteria; order Burkholderiales; family Burkholderiaceae_C; genus Lampropedia. Next base: position 280,632 of record NZ_NSJB01000002.1, on the reverse strand, counting down.
GTTGGGATGCGCTCACATTGCACGGGCCATGTCTTTAGCAGTATTTGTAAAGCGCCCGCAAGCGTTGCAAATCAGCGCATCGAAGGGCGACTATAGCAGCTTTGCACCTGCCCGCCAGGCTGCGGCGCGCGGTGAAATCGCAGGCGCATTGACTGCGCCGATCGCAGCGGCAATTGGCAATCAATTTTTAACTGGCCGCCGTGGATACGCATGGTTACCAAAAAACCCGCTGCAAGCGCGAAAAAGCAGTGTTTTTCCTGATTGGTGCAGTGCCGCGGCCAGGGGCTTTCAAGTGTTTGTCAGTGATAATGGCTGCGGGCTGCAAAGCCTGAATCGGTATGCGGTGTTTGATGGTTTCGTGCGCAGTTCAAGAGATGTTCGCTCATGCGGCTCCGGGGCCCCATCGCTTGAGAAAATCTTTTGAAGGAGTCCGTAATGGGCAACAAGCTTTACGTTGGCAATCTGCCGTATTCTGTTCGCGATGAGGAGCTCGAGCAGACTTTCAGCCCATACGGCACAGTCGTCAGCGCCAAGGTGATGATGGAGCGCGACACAGGCCGCTCCAAAGGCTTTGGCTTTGTGGAAATGGGCAGCGACGCCGAAGCCCAGGCCGCCATCAACGCCATGAATGGCCAATCCATGGGCGGGCGCAGCGTGGTTGTCAATGAGGCCCGCCCGCTGGAGCCGCGCCCGCCGCGCAATGGCTTTGGCGGCAATCGCCGCGAAGGCGGCCTGCGCAGCCCCTACGGCAACGGCCCGCGTGGCGGCAGCCAGGACGGCGGCTATTGAATCGAAGTAGTTAAGGGGTAGTCGAGAAGGTCATGGATTGATCGCCTCGGCCCCGCTGAACCAACCGGCCCCTGGGCCGGTTTTTCATTGGCAGGCATGGGGCCGGGCCTGATGGCCTGGCCCGGCATCTTGCGCTAGGATGGCGGCGCTCTTTTTGCCGCAATCTCCGCCCGCTGGCAGGCAGCCAGTGGCGCAGCCCTCACACCATGAAGCGTTTCTTTTTGATCTTCGTCCTGTTGCAGCTGTTGCTGTTCGGCCTGAACATGCTCAACAGCGTGCAGCAGACCGTGGTTTTGCCCTGGACTTCGCTGCTGGCGCAGATGTGCGCCTACCTGGTCACGACCTTCGACGCCACCGCCATGGCCTCCGGCAAGGTGCTGTGGAACCCCAGCACAGGCTTTGGCGTTTCCATCGAGCCTGGCTGCAACGGCGTTGAGGCCTGCATCGTGCTGTTCTCCGCCATCATGGCCTACCCTTCGAGCTGGCGCGCCAAGCTGGTGGGCATCGTGCTGGGCTTTGTGGCCGTTCAGGCGGTCAATGTGGTGCGCGTCATCAGCCTGTTCTACCTGGGGCAGTGGGATGAGGCGGTGTTCAAGTTCGCGCACGAGTACCTGTGGCAGGCGCTGATCATGATCGACGTGCTCATCGTCTGGCTGCTGTGGGTGCGCAGCCTGCAGCGCCCGGCGGATGATGCCGGCGATGACGTGGGCAGCACCACCCCGCCGCCGGGCGGCGGCGGCAACCCCGGTGAGCTCGTCCATGCCTGAGACCACCACACCCCCGCCCCCGCCAGCGGCCGCTGCGTCAGCGCCAGCGGCCACGCAGATTTCCACCTCCTCGGCAGCCACCTTGCCCGAGCGCTCGGCGCGCCCGGCCCGGCCGCCAGCGCCCGCTGCGGCAGTCGCGCCGGCGCCTGCAATTGCGCCGCCTGCGGCCCAGCCAGCGGTGCGCAGCAAGCCGGTGCGCATGCCCGTGTTTGCGGCCAAGGCATTTGCCTGGATGGCCGTGCTCATCGCCGTGTGGATGTTCGTCAAACCCTGGACGTCCTACCCCGTCAGCCTCATGGCCGCCACGGCCCTGGAGCTGGGCGCGCCGGTCTGGGTGAGCAAGGCGCAGGTCATCGGCCATGCCCAGGCCGAGCAAGGCGATGGCGGGGCAGGGCATGTGCTGGTGGAGACCGGCATTGCCGTGCCTGTGCCCGAATCGCAGGGCCGCCACGCGCAGGTTTTGCTGGAGGCCGACCCCTCGCGCTATGCCTATGGCCTGGCCATTTTTCTGGCTTTGCTGCTGGCCGCGCGCCAGCCCGGGCTGTGGCGCAAGGCCCTGGCGGGCTATTGCCTGCTGTTGCCGTTCCAGGCCTTCACGGTGGTGTTCTACATCCTCAAGGAGATCATCGTGGCCGCGCAGATCGACTACGCACTGCTGCGCGTGAGCCCCTGGCAGGTCGAGGCCATTGTGTACGGCTTCCAGCTGGGCACCCTGATCGTGCCCACCCTGGTGCCGATTCTGGTCTGGCTGTGGCTGGATCGACGCTTCTTCAACGAAGTCATCGTGCAGCGCTTTACCGCGCCGAGGGCGTGAGCAGGCGCTGGCCCTGAAAAAAAGCCCGGCATCGCGTTCATGCCGGGCTTGGGTTTGTGTGGGTCTGACGTGCCCAGAACGGGTTTTCAGGGCAGGTGCTCAGGGCAGGTTCTCAGCAACCGAGCTGGTTGAACATGGTGCTGAGCTGGCTGTTGAGCTGTTGGCAGGACTGGCGCATGTTCTCCAGCTCCTTCTTGCTCATCTTCTTGAGCTCTTCATTGAGCTGTTTTTTCTGCTCTTCCATTTGCTGCTGCAGTTGCTTTTGCATCGCGGCCAGTTGCGGGTCATTGCCGAGCTTGCCCATGCAGGCCTGGGTTTTGTCCAGATAGGCCTGGCATTCTGCGGGCATGGCATTTTTTTCGCCGCAGGCAGTGGCAGCAGCGGCCGCGGCCAATGCCAGGGCGATGGGAAAAAGGCGAGTGCGCATGGAAAGTCCCCTCGGTGCAAGTTGTGTTGAAGTCGGCCGCTGCGATTCGTGCAGACCTTCTCGCAGCGGCTGCTGCGCAGTGTACGGCAGTGGCTATTGGAACTGGCCTGAATCGTGCCGATCCAGCAGCTTGCGCACCATGTCCATGGGAAAACCCCGCGCCAGCATGAAGCGGGCCTGCTTGGCGCGCAGCTTCTGGCGCTGCGGCGCATCCAGCGCGCTCATGTCCTGTGCGCCGAATCTGGCCTGCCAGATGGCCTGCGCGCGCTGCCATTCATCCTGTTGCAAATCCGCCAGCGTGCTTTGCACCAGCTCCCGCTCCAGGCCCTTGGCCAGCAGATCGCGCTGAATGCGGGCGCTGCCATAGCGCGATGCCTTTTGCCGCGCCATGGAGGCCGCCGCGCGCGCATCGCTGAGCAAACCCTTGGCCTGCAGCGATTGCAGCAGCGCATCGAGCTCTGCGGCGTGCTCGGCATGGGGGGCCAGCTTGCGGCGCAGCTCTTGCGTGCCGTATTCGCGCCGCGCCAGGGCGCGCAAGGCGCGTGCGCCCAGCGACGGCGCAGTGCGCCGTTTGGCTCGGCCGTCTGTGGGGCTGGCTTCGGCGGGCGCGGCCTGGGCCATGGCAGGCCTGGCTTCGGCGTTGGCTGCGCTTGCGTTGCGTGCGGTGCGCTGCGGCGCTGCGGCCTCAGGCGACTGCGGCGCACGCGCGTCGGGCTCGGCCTGGTGCAGCCAGTCGGCCACGGGCCTGGGCTGGGCCGCTGGGCCTTGCGTGGCGCGCCGCGTCGTGGGCTTGGGCATCACTCGTCCTGCAGCACGCCGTCTTCGTCCACGCCATCGGGCAGCTCGGCCGTGCCCATGTTGGCCGCCACGACGCCCAGATTGCCTCGGATCTTGTTCTCGATCTCGCGCGCCAGCTCCGGGTTCTCTTTCAGGAAGGCTTTGGCGTTGTCGCGCCCCTGGCCGATCTTCTCGCCGTTGTAGGAATACCAGGCGCCGGATTTGTCCACGATGCGGCCCAGCACGCCCATGTCGATGATCTCGCCCTCGCGCGAGATGCCGCTGCCGAACATGATGTCGAACTGCGCCGTCTTGAACGGCGGCGAGACCTTGTTCTTCACCACCTTGACCTTGGTTTCGTTGCCGATGACCTCATCGCCCTTCTTGATGGCGCCGGTGCGGCGGATGTCCAGGCGCACGCTGGCGTAGAACTTCAGCGCATTGCCGCCGGTGGTGGTCTCGGGGCTGCCGAACATCACGCCGATCTTCATGCGGATCTGGTTGATGAAAATCACCATGCAATTGGTCTTCTTGATGGTGGCCGTGAGCTTGCGCAGCGCCTGGCTCATCAGCCGCGCCTGCAGGCCCGGCAGCGCATCGCCCATGTCGCCCTCAATCTCGGCCCTGGGCGTCAGCGCGGCCACCGAATCGACCACCACCAGATCGACCGCGCCCGAGCGCACCAGGCTGTCCACCACCTCCAGCGCCTGCTCGCCCGTGTCCGGCTGGGAAATGAGCAAATCCTTGACCTGCACGCCCAGCTTGCCCGCGTACTGCACATCCAGCGCGTGCTCGGCATCGACGAAGGCGCAGGTGCCGCCGAGCTTTTGCATCTCCGCAATGACCTGCAGCGTCAGCGTGGTCTTGCCCGAGGACTCGGGCCCGTAAATCTCGATCACGCGCCCGCGCGGCAGCCCGCCCACGCCTAGCGCCACATCCAGGCCCAGCGAGCCGGTGGAGACAACCTGAATGTCCTGCGCGGCTTCTTCCTCGCCCAGGCGCATGATGGTGCCCTTGCCGAACTGCTTTTCGATCTGCGCCAGCGCCGCCTGCAGCGCCTTGGCCTTCTCTGAATTGGCGGTACTTGCGTTCATGGTGTGATTCCTTTGCGTAAACGGACGAAACAAAAATGGGTGTGTGCCAATGGCTCGCCAGTGTAGAGGAGCGATCCTGAAAATGAGCTAATTTTTTGGTCAGTTTGCATGTCTATATGCCCAGACGCGGCATCAATGCCCCCAGATTTGAATCGGGTAAATATCAATCAAATGTTTCTTGAATTGTCGCTGCAGCACCCAGAACCTTCGGCACGAAAGCAACATGTGCACCCGCAAAATGCGCGCAAGCCCTTATCCAGCAAGGCTTTTTGGCTTATGCAGAAAACAGCAAGCGAGCAACTTCCGCTATGATGCAGCTACATGGCTGGTACCGACACCCAAGGTGCAGGCCCGCTGCAGCGGCACCCGCTTTATCCGGTGGCATGCGGTTGCAATCCTCTCTCTTTGATTACGAGGCCCACGTGTGAAACGGCTTACCTCTGCGCTCTCCCCCATGGCCTACAAGCTCATCGTCACCAAGGAAGACCAGGTGATGCGAGAGCACGCCCTGGTCGCCCCGCTGACACACATCGGCCGCCGCCAGCACAACGACCTGGTGCTGGAAGACTCCACCGTCAGTGGCAAGCACGCCATCGTGCGCATCAATGGCGCGCAACTGGACATCGAGGACGTGGGCAGCACCAACGGCACCTACGTCAATGGCGACCCCATCACTGCCAAGGTGCGCCAGGATCTGCAGTTGGGTGACCGCATCGTCATCGGCCCCTACCGCATCAGCGTGCAACTGCAGATGGAAGACAGCTGGGGCACGGGCCAGAGCATCACCCCCACGCTGACGGCCAACCACTTCGAGGAAACCCAGCCCGCATCGGCCCTCATAGCGCGCAGCCTGCCAGCGGCCATCGACATCGCCACTGGCGTCAACGCCGGCCGCCGCCTGATGCTCAACAAAATCGTCACCACCATCGGTTCGCCCGCCGTGGGCGTGCTGTCCTTCACGCACCGGCCCAACCACTACACCCTGACCAAGCTCGAAGGCGCGCAAGAAGCCTTCGTCAACGACCAGCCCATTGGCGCCAACAAGCCCATCCAGCTCAAGGACGGCGACCGCATCCGCATGGCTGCCATTGAGATGGTGTTCCGTTTGCTGCCTCCGGCATCTTGAACTCACCCTGAACCCACAACGCTCTGCCAGGCCGAGGCAGCGAGATTGACATCTACAGCCCCCTACTCGCCATATCCATATATATCCCACCTATCAGAAAGCGGCATGTCAGATCAGGCATGCCGCTTTTTCTCATCTACAAACCGACAAAATTTGTCTCGCCAGCTCAAATCGTCAGCGAGCGACACAAATTGCAAGCAACCCTTGCCACATGTGTCAATGCTCTGACAGAAAACTGACAAATCAGGGCTTTCCCTGGGGTGCCACACCCTGGCACGCCGCTTGCATCCATCATCGGCGTTGAACGAGGGGTTCAATATTCAGTTTTCCATAGGAGCAAGATATATGAAAGCATCTCTGCAAAAGGGTTTTACTCTGATCGAACTGATGGTCGTGGTTGCCATCATTGGTATTCTGGCTGCTATCGCCATTCCCCAATACAGCGAGTATCAGAAGAAGGGTCATGATCGCGCAGCGCAAGCTGACGCTAAGAACTTCCTGACCTCGGCTATGGCCAACTCTAATAAGTAATCGGTCTGCCACTCTTCTCGTTGATCATTGAAAAGGAATCTTTACCATGAAACTCACTACTAAACTCGCCTTGGCTGCTGTGGCTTCCGCTTTCTCCATGGGTGCTTTTGCTGATTGCGCAGTGGGAAGCGGCGCAACTGAGGCTGGCGCAAACGGTGACAAGCATGTTTACGCTAAGCCTGCTGCTGATAGCACTTGCTACATGCAAAGTGGCTTCGAATCGCCGGTGTCTGCCAACGTCCACTTGAAGTGGATTCAGACCGACACGGCCGTGGCAGTGGCTACTTCCAACAAGAAGGGGCGCAACAACTACACCGGTTTTAGCGAAGGCGGTCGTGTGGCTCAGTGTGGTGACCCTACCACAGGCACCACCGCGCCCACCACGGCTGACCCTGACATGACAAAACCTAACGCCTGCGGTCGTTGATCACGCCGCTTGCGTCCCGGGCTTCAAGCCGGGGGTGTTTTTAAGGCTAGCGCACCCCGTAAGGGGTGCGTTTTTTTGCAAATGCCTGAGCAGATTGTTGTGTTCTTATTGGGTGTCAGCCACAGCGGCTTCTGACTAGTCGTTCGCTGATTTGGTTGCTGTAGCCCGACTGCGCGGAGTCTACAGATTGCTATTCTCTTAGGCTGTGTGCGGGCTAGGCAGAGGGTGGGTGCGCTGCTTCTGAGTGCGAAACGCTAGTAGTTTGCGCCTTCCTTGTTTGTTATCTCTACGACCACCGATACGAAAGTTTTCGCCATGCGAGTGCAACAAAGCGGCTTTACCCTGATCGAGCTGATGGTCGTGGTGGCCATCATTGGTATTTTGGCGGCCATTGCCATTCCGCAGTACAGCGAGTACCAGCGCAAGGCAGCCGATCGTGTGGCAACATCCGATGCCCGCGCCTTTCTGACGTTGGCCTCAGCCAATGCAGTCAAATAAGGCTCGCAGCGGAAACTGTGCCGAATAGCCTGCAACCTTGTCAGGCGTGTGCTTCAAACGCCTGCCGTGTAGACGCGGTGCTGTAGTTTGTGCGGCGTGTCGTGAACGTGTTTCCCACGCATAATTTAACTCTATGTGGAAACTTGTTTACTCTGCTTGGCTGTCGGGCATGCGTGCACACAGTGTGCGCTGGCTGCTGGTGATGGCCGCGCTGGTGCTGCTGGCTGCATGGCTGGCGGCCAATTTCTCGGCCCGCCAACCCGCCACGGTGGCGCTGGACGTGGGCCTGTCCGGCACGCGCCTGGTGCTGATGCTGATGGCCTTGTTCTGGGTGCAGGAGCTGCTGGGCAAGGACATGGAGCGCAAGTCGCTGTACTTCGTGCTGGCCTACCCCATCTCGCGCGAGGCCTACCTGCTCAGCCGCTTTGCTGCCGTGGCCGCGCTGCTGGCGCTGGGCGTGCTGATTCTAGGCGGTGCGTTGGGTGTGGTGATGCACGTGCTGCCGAGCACCTATGCGCAACCCACGCCTGTGGCCCTGGGCTGGCCCTACGTGCTGACGTTGGCGGGGCTGTGGCTGGATTTGCTGGTCATCACTGCGTTCGCGCTGTGGCTGTGCAGCCTATCGACCACGCCTTTTCTGCCGCTCATCATGGGCTGCCTGTTCGCGCTGGCGGCGCGCTCGCTGGGCATCACGCTGGATTTTCTGCTGCACTCACAAAACGCCGACCCTGACCAAGTACGCTGGCTGCTGCCGGTGATTCAAGCTGGCAAGTGGGTGCTGCCCGATTTGTCGCGCCTGGACTGGCGAGACCTGGCCCTGTACGGCCTGCCGCCCGACTGGCCGATGATTGGCTGGGCCGTGCTGATGGCCGCCGCCTATGGCGCTGCCCTGCTGGCCTTGGCCGGCCGAAAGCTGGCGCGGCGCGAGCTGCTATGAGCCGACGCCGCTGGATGACGCTGGCCGTGGCCGCGCTGGCCGTGGCGGTGTACGCGTTGGCCCTGCGCCAGCTGGAGGCTCGGCCCCGCGCGCAAATGGCCGAAGGCCTGCGCGTGCGCATGCCCGTGCTGCTGCAAGTGCTGCAAGCCGGGGGCGACCGCCACCTGGCGGCCGACTTGGCCGTGATACGCAGCATCACTGTGGGCACTGAAGTGACCGACCACGAAACACTGCGCGTGCAGGCCGCGCTGGCCGAAGATGCTTCGTTGATGAACCCGCGCCATGAAGACAACTACTACATGGCCGCCGCGCTGCTGCCCTGGCAGGGTTACACGGAACAAGCGCAAGTGGTGCTGCGCCGCGCGGCCGATGCCCGGCCCTGGGACATGTGGCCGGCGTTTTTCTATGCCTTCAACACCAGCTATTTCGAGCGTGACTACGCCCAGGCCGCGCAGTGGGCCGAGCGCGCGGCCCTTCGTACAGGCGAACCCAACGCCTCGGCCCTGCGTGCCATGGCGGCCAAGTGGCTGGAGCGCGGGGACGACCCGGCGCAGGGCATTGAGATGATTGAGCGGCTCAAAACCATCACCAGCGACGAGCGCAGCCTGCGCCTGATGGACGCACGCATTGAGCGCCTGCGTGGCCTGCAGGCCTTGCGGCAGGCGGTCAGCGCCTACCGCCAGCGGCATGGCATGCCGCCTGCGCAGCTGGAACAGCTGCTAGGCGGGGGCTTGCTGACGGCCCTGCCGCGCGATCCGCTGGGCATGGGCTATGAACTGGATGCGCAAGGCGTGCCGCAACTGGCAGGCGCCGCGCATGGGGCAGCCGGCATGAAGAACGGCGGGGAGGACAAGAAGTGAGCGCACTGGTTGAGTTCGATGGCGTGAGCAAGAGCTTCCGGCTCAAGGGTCGGCCCGTGCAGGCGGTGCAGGACATCGGCTTTGCCGTGCAGCCTGGCGAGGCCATTGGCTTCGTCGGCCCCAACGGAGCGGGCAAGAGCACCAGCATGAAGATGCTGATGGGCATGCTGCGCCCCGACCAGGGCCGCATCACGCTCATGGGCCGCCCGGCCGCCGACGAGCGCGCGCGCCGGGGCGTGGGCTACGTGCCGGAAAACCCGTATCTGTACGACTACCTGACCCCGCTGGAGGTGGTGAGCATGGGCCTGGGCATTCACCTGGGCCTGCGCGGCGCGGCCGCCCAGGCGCGCGCCATGCAGTGGCTCGAGCGCATGGGCATTGGCTACGCGGCGCACAAGCGGGTGCGCAACCTCTCCAAAGGCATGACGCAGCGCACCGCGCTGGCGCACGCGCTGGCGCTGGAGCCGCGCCTGCTGGTGCTGGACGAGCCCATGTCGGGCCTGGACCCGGTGGGCCGCAAGCTGGTGGCCGATGAGGTGAACGCCTACCGCCAGCGCGGCGGCACGCTGTTCTTTTGCTCGCACATCCTCAACGACGTGGAGCGGCTGGCCAGCCGCATTTTGCTGATTCACCAGGGCCGCCTGCGGGCGGACACCCCCATGACGGAGTTGCTGACCCACGGCGACATGGTGGTGCGCTACAGCGGCGAGCGCCCGCTGGAGGGCTTTGTTGCCAGCGGCCCCGGCATCTGGCAGGCGCAAGTGGGCAAGAGCCAGGTGCCGCAGTTGCTCGATGGCATTGCGCAGGCCGGGGGCGAGCTGGTGGACGTGCAGCGCGTGTTCACGCTGGAGGAGTGGTTTGCGCGCATCGTGCAAGGCGCAGGCCAGCCGGATGCGGCGCATGGCTGAAGCGCGGGCCGCTGGCGCGCAGGTAAGCCGATACCAAGCACAGCAGAGCCCGCTCGCGTTATAGCTTGTGCCGAGACGTTGAATCAGGGCCTTCAACGCGGCTGGCGCACTACGGCGGCGTCGATGCCTTGTTGGTCGAATTGGCGCTTGATGTTGGCGGCGTCCTGGCTTTTGCCGAAGGGGCCTACGCGCACGCGGTAGATGGTCTGGCCCTGGCTTTCGCGGCTGGTGATGCGCGCGTCCCAGCCGTTCATGGCCAGGCGGGCGCGTTGGGCGTCGGCGTCGGCCTGGGCGCGGAATGCGCCAGCCTGTACGAAGTATTGGTAGCTGTCTGCCGCAGGGGCAGCCGTGGCAGGCGCTGGCGCGGGCTGTGCTGTGGCCGGGGCTGGGCGGCTGCCGACGCGGGCGGCCAGTTCGCCCAGGGGGTCGGCGCCGGGCTGGGCCACGGGGGCGACGGCCACGACTTCAGAGGGCGGCTCTGGCTCCACCGGGGGTTTGATTTCCTCGCGCGGTGGCGGGGGCAGGGTGCGCGATGGGGCCTGCGTTGGCGGCGAGCTGCCGCCGCTGGGGCGGCTGCCGGCCAGCGAGGCGTTGGGGTTCCAGCTGCGGTTGCGTTCCTGCTCGGTCGCGTCCAGCGAGGAGGGGCGGGTGTTGGCCTGGGTGTTGATGAAGGGCACCGGCATTTTCGAGACCATCAGCGCCACGGCAATGGCGATGGCAAAGCCGATGAGCAGGCCGATGAGGATCCCGGCGATGGTGCCGCCGCGCTGTGGGGTGCGGCCGCCGTGCCGCAGGGGGGTGTTTGCCATAGCCATAGCTGTGCAAGTGGAGTTGACGCCGTTGTGTGTCAGGTGGGCCCTAAATCACATGGGCTGAATCACATGCGCTGCGGGGCGCTTACGCCCAGCATGCCCAGGCCGTTGCGCAGCACTTGGGCGGTGGCGGCGATCAGCGCCAGGCGGGCCAGTTTAACTGCTTGGTCATCGACCAGGATGCGCTCGGCGTCGTAGTAGCTGTGGTAGCTGGCGGCCAGCTCGCGCAGGTAGAAGCTGACGTCGTGCGGCGCAAAGCCGCGCGCGGCGGAGGTGAGCATGTCGGGGTATTTGGCCAGCTGCAGCATCAGCGCCTGGGCAGCTGGGGTGTCCAGCGGGGCCAGATCGGCCTGGGCCAGCGTGGCCGCGTCGCCGCCCCAGGCCTGCAGCACGGAGCAGATGCGCGCGTGCGCGTACTGCACGTAGTACACCGGGTTGTCGTTGTTTTGCTGCACGGCCAGGTCGACGTCGAAGGTGTATTCGGTGTCGGGCTTGCGGCTGAGCAGGAAGAAGCGCACGGCATCGGCGCTGGTCCACTCGATCAGGTCGCGCAGCGTGACGTAGCTGCCGGCGCGCTTGCTGATCTTGACCTCCTCGCCACCGCGCACCACGCGCACCATGGTGTGCAGCACGTAGTCGGGGTAGCCTTTGGGGATACCGGCCTCTAGCCCTTGCAGGCCGGCGCGCACGCGGGCGATGGTGCCGTGGTGGTCGGTGCCCTGGATGTTGATGGCTTTGCTGAAACCGCGCTCCCACTTGGCCTGGTGGTAGGCCACGTCGGGCACGAAGTAGGTGTAGCCGCCGTCCTGCTTGCGCATGACGCGGTCTTTGTCGTCACCGAAATCGGTGGTGCGCAGCCACAGCGCGCCGCCTTCTTCATAGGTGTGGCCTTGGTCGATCAGGCGCTGCACGGTGCGCGCCACGCGGCCGTCGGCGTACAGGCTGCTTTCCAGGTAGTAGTGGTCGAACTTCAGGCGGAAGGCCTGCAAGTCCTTGTCCTGCTCGTTGCGCAGATAGGCCACGGCGAACTGGCGCACGTTGCCCGCGTCCTGCGGGTTGCCGTTGGCGGTGAATTCGCGGTCGTCGGCGCGGACGGTTTTTTGGGCCAGAAAGTCGTCGGCGATGTCCTGGATGTAGTCGCCGTTGTAGGCGGCTTCGGGCCAGGCGGCGTCGCCCGGCTTGATGCCCTGGGCGCGCAGTTGCACGCTCTGGGTCAGGGTGTCGATCTGCACGCCGGCGTCGTTGTAATAGAACTCGCGCGTGACGTCCCAACCCTGGCTGGCCAGCAGGTTGCAAATGGCATCGCCCAGCGCTGCCTGGCGGCCGTGGCCCACATGCAGCGGGCCGGTGGGGTTGGCGCTGACGAATTCGACCACGACTTTCTCGGCCTGGCCGGCCGCTGCAGGCTGCAGGCCAAAGGCATCGCCAGCTTCCAGCACTTCGCGCACGATGGCTTGCTTGGCCGCAGGCTTCAGGCGCAGGTTCAGAAAGCCCGGCCCGGCCAGCTCCAGGCTCTCGACCCATTGCTGGTAGGCCGGCTGGGCCTGCAGCGCGGCCTTGAGCTGCTCGCCCAGGGCGCGCGGGTTTTGCTTCAGGGGTTTGGCCAGTTGCATGGCCGCGGTGATGGCCAGGTCGCCGTGCTCGGGCTGGCGGGGTTGTTCGAAGCTGGGTTGGACGGCCGCGTCCGGCGCCAGCTCGGCCAGTGCCTGGGCCAGGCCGGCCAGCAGTTCTTGTTTGATTTTCAGCATGGGCGAATTTTAGAACCTGTGAGGCGCCTCGCCGGGGCCGCCGCGGCTGGCGTGGCGACCCCTGGCACAGGTCGGTTGGCGGGTTGGCGGGCGGCTACTGGCGGATTTCGCCAGCGCCCAGCACCACGTATTTGAGCGAGGTCAGCCCCTCGACGCCGACCGGGCCGCGGGCGTGGAATTTGTCGGTGCTGATGCCGATTTCGGCGCCCAGGCCGAACTCGAAGCCATCGGCAAAGCGCGTGCTGGCGTTGACGATGACGCTGGCCGAATCGACCTCGCGCAGAAAGCGCTGCGCGTGCACATGGTCGCGCGTGAGGATGGCGTCGGTGTGGTGGCTGCCGTATTCGTTGATGTGGGCGATGGCCTCGTCCAGCCCGGCGACGATCTTGATGCCGATGATGGGCGCCAGGTGCTCGGTGCGCCAGTCGGCCTCGCTGGCCGGCGCCACCTGGGCCGCCGGCGCGGCCTGCCGCACCAGGGGCTCGGCCTCGGGCGTGACGCGCATTTGCACGCCCTTGGCGGCATAGACGGCGGCGATGCGCGGCAGAAACTCCTGCGCCACGCCGCGCGCCACCAGCAGGGTTTCGGTGGCGTTGCAGGGGCTGTATTTCTGCGTCTTGGCGTTGTCGGCCACGCGCACGGCCTGCTCGATGTCGCAGGGGTCATCGACGTAGGTGTGGCAGATGCCGTCCAGGTGCTTGATGACCGGCACGCGCGCCTCGGCGCTGATGCGCTCGATCAGACCCCGACCGCCGCGCGGGATGATGACGTCGACGAACTGCGCCATGGTGATGAGCGCGCCCACGGCGGCGCGGTCCGTGGTGGGCACCAGCTGCACGCCGTCCTCGGGCAGGCCGGCGGCAGCCAGGGCCTGGCGCACCAGCGCGGCCAGGGCCTTGTTGGAGTCGATGGCCTCGGAGCCGCCGCGCAGAATGCAGGCATTGCCGCTTTTGATGGCCAGGCTGGCGGCCTCGATGGTGACGTTGGGGCGGCTTTCATAAATCATGCCGAACACGCCCAGGGGCACGCGCATCTGACCCACGCGGATGCCGCTGGGCTGTTGGCGCAGGCCGGTGATCTCGCCGATCAGCTCGGGCATGGCCGCCAGTTGCTCGCAGCCCTGCGCGGCCGTGGCGATGATGCTGTCGCTGAGCGTCAGGCGATCGAGCAGCGGCCCGGCCAGGCCGTTGCCGCGCGCGCGCTGCACGTCCTGCTCGTTGGCCGCCAGCAGGGCCGGCGCCTGCTGGCGCAGCAGGTCGGCCAGGGTCTGCAGGGCCAGGGCCTTGTCGCGGGCGCTGGCGGTGGCCATGCGGGCGCTGGCGCGGCGCGCCTGGGCGCCGATGGTCTGCATGAGTTCGTGCGTGCTGTGGTCGTTCATGGCGGGGCGCTGGCGGGGTGGATCAAAAAGCGCAGTCGTTCAGAAGGCCCAGTCAAAAGGCCCAGTCGTCGTCCTCGGTGGCCTCGGCCTTGCCCATCACGTAGCTGGAGCCGCTGCCGCTGAAGAAGTCGTGGTTTTCGTCCGAGCCGGGGTTCAGGCTGGCCATGATGGCCGGGTTCACGTCGGTCATGCTGCTGGGAAACAGCGCCTCAAAGCCCAGGTTCATCAGCGCCTTGTTGGCGTTGTAGTGCAGGAATTTCTTCACGTCCTCGGTCCAGCCCACGCCGTCGTACAGGTCCTCGGTGTACTTGACCTCGTTGTCGTACAGGTCGTGCAGCAGCTCATAGGCATAGTCCTTGACCTCCTGCTGGCGCGCCGCGCCAGCCTGGGCATAGCCTTGCTGGAATTTGTAGCCGATGTAGTAGCCGTGCACGGCCTCGTCGCGGATGATCAGGCGGATCAGGTCGGCCGTGTTGGTGAGCTTGGCGCGGCTGCTCCAGTACATCGGCAGGTAAAAGCCGCTGTAGAACAAAAAGGACTCCAGGAACACGCTGGCGACCTTGCGCATCAGCGGGTCGTCGCCACGGTAGTGGCCGATGACGATCTTGGCCTTTTTTTGCAGGTATTCGTTCTCCAGGCTCCAGCGGAAGGCCTCGTCCACGTCGCTCATCGAGCACAGCGTCGAGAAGATCGAGCTGTAGGACTTGGCGTGCACGGCCTCCATGAAGCTGATGTTGGTGTAGACCGCCTCCTCGTGCGGCGTGACGGCGTCAGGAATCAGGCTCAGCGCCCCGACCGTGTTCTGCACCGTATCGAGCAGCGTCAGCCCGGTGAACACGCGGATGGTCAGCTGCTGCTCCTGCGGCGACAGCGTGGCCCAGGATGGAATGTCGTTGGACAGTGGCACCTTCTCGGGCAGCCAGAAGTTGGAGGTCAGGCGATTCCAGACCTCCAGATCCTTCTCGTCCTGCACGCGGTTCCAGTTGATGGCCTGCACGAGGTTGGGCAGCAAGGTGGGTTCGTTCAGCGAGGGGATGGACATGGCAAGACCTGAGTGCAATACGGGGCCCGCGCAGCGCGCCCAGGGCGCACGGCGCAGCGTGTGCGAAGGGCGCCTGCGGCGCACAAAACAAAAGTGCGAAGTCTACCCGCTTGGCCTACTTCGAGCCCGGCGGCGGGCGCAGGCGATCGAGGTGCAGCGGGTGCTGGCGAAAGCTGCCCAGCTCGGCGGGCGGCTCTTCGTGCGCGTGGCGGTGGCCGGCGTGATCGTGTCGGCCATGTGCGCCATGCTCATGCCCGGCATGCAGCACGTGGCTGACCACGGCCACCAGCAGCATGCCCGCCAGCAGCCAGCTGACCTGCAGCGTCGTCTGCCGCGCCGTCAGCTGCAGCTGCAATTGCGGCACCAGATCGGCCAGGGCCACGTAAATGAAGCTGCTGGCCGCCACCACCAGCAGATAGGGCAGCCATTGCGCATCGAGCTGCCCCAGCAGCCAATAGCCCAGCAGGCCGCCCAGGGCCGTCATGGCGCCGGCGACGGAGACCTTGGTGCGCGCGGCCTGCTGGCGCTGCGCCGCCGGGCCTTCGCTGTGCTCGGCCAGCACGATCAGATCGCCAATGTGGTGCGGCACCTCGTGCGCCAGCACCGAAAAGGCCGCCAGCAGGCCCACGCGCCAATCGACCAGAAAGGCCGAGGCGATCAGCACCCCATCGCCAAAGCAATGCACGCTGTCGCCAGCCAGGATCGACCAGCCGCCGGGCTGGCGCTGGCGTGCGGCCCCGGGCGGCGGGTGTGGATGCGAATGCGAAGAATGGGGGGGGTGGGCCTCATGCCCGGCGTGGTGCCCGGTGTGGTGCCCGGCGTGGGCGTGGTGCTCGTGCCCGTGGTGCCAGAGCTCGGCCTTGTCCAGCAGGAAGAATGCCACCAGCCCGAGCAGCAGTACCGTGAACAAGGTGTGCAAATCGGCCGATGGGCTTTCCATGGCCTCGGGCAGCAGATGCACGAAGGCCGTGGCCAGCAGCGAGCCGGCGGCAAAACTCAGCAAATGGTGGCCTTGTACGCGCGCGCCCTGGGCCATGACGCCCAGCCGGATCAACAGGGCCGCAAGCCATACGCTGCCCACGCCAGCCAACAGCGTGGCCAGCAAAATCTGTCCCAATGTCATAGCAGGCCAGGCTGAGAGTGTGTCGCTGCGCGCGGCCGCGAAGGGGCGGGGCTGCATGCAGCCTGCCTCCTGGCCAGCAACAGAAGGTTATCAATAACAACCAATCATTATATTCGGCCTGCCTGGCGCGGGCGCTGGCACAGGCGGCGCTGCGCGCCAGTCGTGCCATAATCGCCCGCTTTGCAGAGAAGCGCTTTCAACCTCCCGGGATGCTTTTGTCAAAAGAGCATCTCACCCCCTCGCAGGAGGAGAAGCACAAGCGTGGCATTGTCAAAAATGCCCGTGCGGCTGTAGCTCAGTGGATAGAGTATTGGCCTCCGAAGCCAAGGGTCGTGGGTTCGATCCCCGCCAGCCGCGCCAGCCATGGTGCAGCCCACCGCATGCATTGCGGTGGGCTTTTTTTTTGCCTGATCGGGCCGGGGGGGCCGCGCGGGGGCGCGTTGCGCCGTGTACATTCAGCGCCCAAGTGCGGCCTGATCGCTGCCGCCCTGCACTCGGGCAATGCCCGGGGCCACAGCCTTTGCCGAAACTGCCATGACCGACATCCCCTCGCCCCGCTTGTCCCATTTGCCCGGCGGCCTTGACGCTGCCGAGCTCAGCGCGCTGCAGGCGCGCATCGACCAGGCGCAAGCCCTGTTTCGTGAATGGACGCAGCTGCTGCCGCGGCTGCAGGCGGCGCAGGCCGATTGGCAACGCGGCGAGCAGATCATGCGGGCGCTGGCGGATTTTTATTTCAACGGCGACTACATGCGCGGCGTCAACGCCATGGAGGGCGGCGCCAGCTTGCGGCTGGAAACGCCGGGCGAGCACAGCGTGATGGCCGAGGACACGCTGTGGAATGCCTTGCATGAGCAGCAAACCCTGGCCTGGCAGCGCCTGCGCGCGGCCATCGACGTGCTGGATCGGCAGGATGGCGGCGCGGCGGCGGCCGATGCCCCTGACCTGCCCTAGCCTGACGCCACAGGCCAAGCCGAAGAACCACTGCGCGCCGCAAGGGCTGTGCGGCTCAGGCCACGTCGAATTCGCTCAGCGGCTCAAAATGCCGGCCCCGCAGCACCAGGCGGGTGGTGCCGGGCATTTGGCGCTGCCGCTGGGGGTGCAGCGGGTCGCCCGGCAGGCAGATCATGCGCTGGCCGGCCTCGTCCACGCTGACGGGGGCGATGCAATAAGGCGTTTGCGCCCGCGCATAGGCCAGCAGATCGGCCGCGCTGGCAAAGCGGCCCAGGTGGGCCAGGGTCATGATCTGCGGCGGGGCCAGCAGGATTTCACGCCGCTGGTGGCGCTGCAGAAAATCGCCCGGCGTGGCCCAGTGCAGGCTCTGGGCCTCGTGGCCATCGGCTTCGGGGCTTTGGCCGGGCATCAGCTCGGCGATGAAAAACCAGGTGTCAAAGCGCTTGAGGCTCATGTTGGGCGTGGTGGGAGTGATCCAACGCGAGAGCGGCTGCAGATCCCGCACGCAGGCCTGCAGGCCGTGCTGCGCCAGCGCCTCGCGCCAGGCCATGCCCTGGGCCAGGGCCTGGCGGGCGCTGGCCACGGCCTGGGCGCTGGCAGGCTGGGCCGCCGGGGTGTGCAGCAGGCCCACTTCCTCCAGCGTCTCGCGCAGTGCCGCGCCGTACAGCCGGGCGATGTGCGTGGCATCGCGGTCGCCGCCCGGCAGGCGCGGCGCCAGTTCGGGCCAGTGCGCGGCAAAGCCGCTGTGCTCGGCAATGGCCTCGTCGCCCGGCTCCACCTTGCCGCCGGGGAACACCAGCGCGCCGGCAAAGTTGCGCACCCCGGCGGCGCGCTCGGTCAGCAGCACCTCGAAACCGCCGCCAGGCCCGGGGCGCAGCACGATCATGCTGGCCGCAGGCAGGATGGCGGCAGGGGCGTCTTCGGGCGGGGGCGCAGCGGCGTGGTCGGACATGGCAATGGCAGTGGTTGTGGGTATGATCGCGCCCGTTTTGATTCAGGGCCTTTGAGCAGGCCTCTCTGGCGCTCAGGCACTGAATTTCAGGCACTCAGGCGCTGAATGATACGGACGAAGGAACAGCAATGGCATTGGATTTTGCAGGGCGCGTGGCGATTGTGACGGGCGCGGGTGGCGGCCTGGGGCGTGCGCATGCGCTGGCGCTGGCGCGGCGTGGCGCCAAGGTGCTGGTCAACGACCTGGGCGGTGACGTGCATGGCGTGGGCGGCAGCGGCTCGGCCGCGCAGCAGGTGGTCGATGAGATCGTCGCCGCAGGCGGGCAGGCGCTGGCCAATGGCGCCTCCGTGACGGATTTCGAGGCCGTGCAGGCCATGGTGGAGCAGGCCATGCAGGCCTGGGGCCGTGTCGATGTGCTGGTCAACAACGCCGGCATTTTGCGCGACAAGACCTTTGCCAAGATGGACCTGGCCGACTTCCGGCTGGTGCTGGACGTGCATTTGATGGGCGCGGTGCACTGCGCCAAGGCCGTCTGGCCGCACATGGTGGCGCAGCAATATGGTCGCATCGTGATGACGACCTCCTCCACCGGGCTGTATGGCAACTTCGGCCAGTCCAACTACGGCGCGGCCAAGCTGGCGCAAGTCGGGCTGATGCAAACCCTGGCGCTGGAAGGGGCCAAGCACGGCATCCGGGTCAATGCGCTGGCGCCCACGGCAGCCACGCGCATGACGGCCGGCCTGCTGCCCGAGGACGTGCTGGCCCAGCTCAGCCCCGAGGCCGTGGTGCCGGCCATGCTGGTGCTGGCGCACGAGGATGCGCCCACGCGCGCCATCCTGTGCGCCGGCGCAGGCAGCTTCGAGGCGGCGCACATCACCCTCACGCAGGGCATCCACCTCGGCCTGGGCGAGGACGTGGATAGCCAGCTGGCCCAGCGCCTGGCGCAGGTGCTCGAGCGCGCCGGCGAGCGCGTGCCCAGCGGCGGCCATGAGCAAGGCGAGGTGGAAGTGCAGAAGGCCCTGGCGGCGCGCGCGGCGCGGCATTGAGCCCGCGCGCCGTCCACCCCACACCACCTGTTGCAGCAGCGAGCGCCCATGAGCATCCAATGGTTTCCCGGCCACATGCACCTGACCCGTAAGGCCATTGGCGAGCGGGTCAAGACCATCGACGTGGTCATCGAGATGGTCGATGCGCGGCTGCCGGCCTCCAGCGCCAACCCCATGCTGCGCGAGCTGCTGCAGCACAAGCCCAACCTCAAAGTGCTCAACAAGGCCGACCTGGCCGACCCTGAGCGCACGCAGCAATGGCTGCAGTGGTATGGCCAGCAACAGCAGACCCGCGCCGTGGCCATGGACAGCCACCACAGCGCGCCGGCGCGCGCGCTGATTGAGGCCTGCCAGGCGCTGGCGCCTGGGCGCGGCAGCATGGACAAGCCCATGCGCGTGCTGATTTGCGGCATCCCCAACGTGGGCAAATCCACGCTCATCAACACCATGGTGGGCAAGCGCGCGGCCAAGGCCGCCAACGAGCCGGGCGTGACGCGGCGCGAGCAGCGCTTTGCCCTGCAAGACGGCTTTTACCTGTTCGACACCCCTGGCGTGCTGTGGCCGCGCATCATCGTGGCGCAAAGCGGCTACAACCTGGCGGCGGCCGGCTCCATTGGGCGCAACGCCTTTGACGATGAGCTGGTGGCGCTGGAGCTGCTGGCCTACCTGCAACGCCATTACGCCGCGCTGCTGCTGGCGCGCTACGCCGTTGCGCCCAGCGCCGATGCGCTGGCCCAGCTGCCCGACCACGCGCTGTTGGAGGCCATCGGCCGCCAGCGCGGCGCCTTGCTGCCCGGCGGGCGCGTCAACGCGCAGAAAACGGCCGAAATCATCCTGCAGGACTTTCGCAGCGGCGCCATCGGCCGCGTGACCATCGAGACGCCCGCCGAATTCCAAGCCTGGCAGGCCACGGGCGAGCGCCTGGACGCCGAGCGCCAGCTGCGCAAGGAACAGGCCGAGCAGCAACGCCAGCAAAGCAAACGCCGCCGGCGCTGATCCGGCGGCAGGCGGCGGCGTGGCCAGCTGCGCAAAAAAGCACGCTACAATGCGCGCTTGGCCGGTTTAGCTCAGCTGGTAGAGCACCCGCCTTGTAAGCGGTAGGTCGTCAGTTCGAATCCGACAACCGGCACCAAACCACAAGCCCACATGCCACGCATGTGGGCTTTTTCTTTGCCTGTGCGGCGGTGTGGGTGCACTGAATGCGGCTGCGGCGCTGCGCGTCAAGGGGGCAGCCCCTGGCATGGGTAGGGCCAGCCGCGCACGGGCCATGCCTGGCCTGGCATCGCTTCCATAAAATACGCAGGCCCTGGGCTTTGCACCGTTTGCGAACTCCCCCACTCACATTGCGGCGCTTGTGCCGCTTTTCGTTTGTCCCCACGCACTTTGTTCGACTCTGGCCATGACACCGGTTTCTCCGCCCGATGATGAGGACGGCCAAGGGCCCGTGTCCAAAGGGCCCGTGTCCTTGCTGGGGCGGGCGATGGCCAGGCTGCCGCGCCCCGGCCCGCTGGCCTTGCTGCCTGCCTGGTTGCGCAAGGCGCAGGCGCCGCGCAGGCAGCATGCCGGCGCGGCGCTGGATTCGCTCGCATCGCAAAGCCCGTCGCTGCTGCAGGACATGCCCGATGCCAGCGGCCCGGATGCGGGCCACCACATCGTGCATGGCGTGGCCGGCTCGGGCAAGACCAGCATGTTGCGCGCCCACCTGGGCTATCTGGTGCAGCAGTACGCGGCGCGTGGCATCCATGAGCCGATCCTGGTGCTGTGCTACAACGAGCCGCTGGCAGTCTGGCTGCAGTATGAGCTCATGCGCCAGGGCCTGTCGCCGCAGCAGGTGGTGGTGCGGCATTTCCACCGCTGGTGCCGCGAGCAGCTGATTGCCTATCACCTGGAGCTGCCGCCGCGCAGCATGCCGGCCTCGGCGCAGATCAAGAACATCGTCGAGCGCGTGCTGCGCGCGCTCTCCAATGGCGCCATTCCGGCTGGGCAGTATGCGGCGGTGCTGGTCGATGAGGCGCACGATTTTCCGGCCAGCTGGCTGAGCGTGCTCACGCATCTGCCCACGCCGGCGACCAATCACCTGGTGCTGTATTTCGACGACACGCAAAGCATCCTCAAGCGCAAGCGCACCGGGCTGGTGCAGCTGCACCTGCATGGCATCGAGGCGCGCCAGGTGCAGCAGCTGACGCTGAACCAGCGCAACCCCGAGCCCATTTTCAATGCCGCGCTGCACATGGCCGGCACGCTGGCCGCGCCCATTGAGGCCGGGCCGCAGGGCATTCCGCGCCTGAAGCCGCGCAGCAGCGGGCGCTCGGGCGATTCGGTGCTGTTGTTCCCGGCCCCCAGCCTGCGCGCCCAGGGGCGCAAGGCGGCCGAGCTGCTGCTGCAGGCGCGCCGCGAGGCGGGCATCGCCTGGGGGCAGATGGCGGTGCTGTGCGACAACCGCTTCCAGCTCGATGTGTGCCACGGCGCGCTGCGCTACCAGCACATCCCGCACCAGATGCGCCGCGGCACGGGCGAGTTCGACCCAGCGGCCGATACGGTCAAGCTCATGAGCCTGCAGGCCTGTGCCGGGCTGGAGTTCGAGCTGGTGGTGATCGTCGATTCGGGCGAGGTGCCGGCCAACCAGGAAGGCATGGAGGACCGCCAGCGGCGCCTCTACATCGCCGCCACCCGGGCCAAGCGCAGGCTGTACGTGGTCAGCCTGCAGGCCGCAGCGGCGGCGGCCTGAGCTTGTGGATCGTATCCCCCGCACAAGCGTGGGGGGCACAGGCGCGGGGCGTGCGCAGACGCTCAATGCTCCCAGATCACATCCTCTTGCGCGCTGGCGGCGGCGGCCAGCAGTTGCAGCAGCGGCAGGGCGCGGTGGCGCAGCGCCACGCGGTCTTGCGGCTGCTCGTCATCGGGCGCGGGCGCTGCCTGCTCGGCCTGGGGCGCGTCGCTGCCGGCGGCTTCCTCCTGGGCGATGGCGCGCTCGATGGCCTGCTGGGCGGCGGGGATCTGCGCCAGCGTGATGATGCCGGTGGCGGCATCGTCCTTGCCGATGATCTTCAGCAGGCGCTTGGCATCGGCGTCCAGATACTGCAGCGGGGCGCTGGAGCGGGCAATGAAACGGTACATGGGTGCGGTTCTCCGTCAATCCATCAAGTGACGGCCAGGGCGCAATGCCAGGGCCGTGGGCGGGCCAGCTTATCACTGGCCGGGGCCCTGCAGCCAGGCCAGCCACAGCGGCAGGCTGATCAGGGCCAGCAGGGTTTGCGTGGTGATGAGCGTGGCCATCAGGCGCGCATCGCCGCCCATTTGCCGCGCCATGATGTAGGCATTGGGGGCCGTGGGCAGCGCCGCGTAAAAGCACGCCGCCAGTGTGCTGGCGGCGCTGGCCTGCAGGGCCTGGCAGGCCAGCCAGGTGATGGCCGGCAGCGCCAGCAGCTTGGCCATGTTGGTGCTGGCCACGGCCCAGGGCCGTGCGCCCTGCAGGCGAAAGTCCAGCCCGCCGCCCACGCACACCAGCCCCAGCGCCATGGCGGCATTGCCCAGAAACAGCAAGGTCTGGGCCGCTGCCTGTGGCAGTGGCCAGCCGCCGGCGTTGTAGAGCAGGCCGGCCAGCGTGGCCAGGATGATGGGGTTGCGCAGCAGGCCGGCGGCAATGCGCCGGGCCGTGGTGCGCTGCCCGCTCCACCAGGTCAGCGCGACGATGGCCACCACATTCACGGCGGGCAGCGCGATGGCCAGCGCCAGCATCACCAGCGCGGCCACATCGGCCGGGAAGACGAAGCCCGCCACCGCCAGGCCGAAATAGGTGCTGGGCCGGATGGCGCCCTGCACCACCGAGGAGCGCGCCGCATCGGGCAGTTGCCGCGCCAGGCGCAGGCCCAGCAGGCACAGCAGCAGCACCAGCGCGCTGGGGCCCAGCACCAGCAGCGCCAGCTGTTGCACGGCCTGCCAGTGCAGCTCCAGCTGTGCGGTGCGCAATAGCAGCAGCGCCGGGAAGGCCACGTAAAAGCTGAACCACTCCAGCGCCGGAAACAGCGCCGCCGGCGTTTGCGGCAGCCGCCGCAGCAGCACGCCCAGCGCCAGGATGAGAAAGACCGGGGCAATGTGGCCGAGCATGATGACAGCGCCTTCGGTGCCCGCTGCCCGCTTCAGGCCGCCGCCGCGGCCAGCAGCACCACCGCCTGGGCCTGCATGGCCTGGCCCTGGCCCACGGGGCCGAGCTTCTCGGCCGTCTTGGCCTTGATGTTGACCTGCGCCGCCTGCAGGCCCAGCGCGGCGGCGATGTGCTGGCGCATGGCCTCGATGTGCGGCGCCAGCTTGGGGGCCTGGGCGATGATGGTGCTGTCGATGTTGACGATGCGCCAGCCCTGCTGCTGCACGCGGCGGTAGGCCTCTTGCAGCAACACGGTCGAGTCCGCGCCGCGGAAGGCCGGGTCGGTGTCCGGGAAGTGCCGGCCGATGTCGCCCAGGCCCGCGCCGCCCAGCAGCGCGTCGGTCAGCGCGTGCAGCAGCACGTCCGCGTCGGAGTGGCCCAGCAGGCCCTTGCTGTGGGCGATGGGCACGCCGCCGAGGATCAGCGCGCGGCCCGGCACCAGGGCGTGGGTGTCCCAGCCCTGGCCGATGCGCAAGGCGGGCAGGGCCGGCGGCAAGGGCGCAGGCGTGGCGTTGGCGGCGTTGGTGTTGTCGGCGCTGTTGGCGGGGCTGGCGGTGGGCGTGGATGGGGCGTTCATGGGCAGGGTGCGGGGGGCTGGCTGACGGCTTGGGCGGCTAGGGCTGCACGGCGGCGGGTGCGGCGGGCGCGGCGATCGTTGTGGTCGCTGTGATCGCGGCGGGGCCGGCCTGCTCTTGCTGGCGCGCGCGCAGCAGGGCCTCGGCCAGGGCAAAGTCCTCGGGGTAGGTGATCTTGATGTTGTGCGCGCTGGAGGGCACCAGCAGCGGCTGCTGGCCCAGGGCCTCGATGGCGCTGGCCTCGTCGGTGATGGCGTCCAGATCGGGGCGCGCCAGCGCCTGGCCGAGCAGTTGCAGGCGAAACAGCTGCGGCGTCTGCGCCAGCCATTTGCCGCTGCGCGGCACGGTCTGCGCGCTGCGCGCTGCGCCGGCCTGGGCCATGTCGGCTGGCGCCTGGGCCTGTTGCTTGAGGGTATCGGGCAGCGGCAGGGCCAGCAGGCCGCCGACGGCATCGCCCAGGCAGGCATCGAGCAGGCGCTGCACCAGCGCGGGCGTGAGCAGGCAGCGCGCCGCATCGTGCACCAGCACCCAGTCCTGCGGCTGCGCGCCGTAGGCCTGTTGCAGCACGGCCAGGCCGTTGCGCACCGATTCGGCGCGGCTGGCGCCGCCCACGGCATGGGCCTGCACGCGCGGCAGGGCGTGCTCGGACAGTTGCTCAAACTGCGTATCGCCCGGCGCGATGACCACGGCAATGCGCTCGATGGCGGGCACCTGCAGCAGGGCCTGCAGCGTGTGCGCCAGCAGGCTTTGGCCCAGCAGGCGGCGGTATTGCTTGGCCTGCGGCGCGGCATGTGGCGTCTGGCCCGGGGCGCCGGCGCTGGCGCGCTGGCCGATGCCGGCGCTGGGCACCAGGGCCCAGATGCGGCTGGCGTTGGTGCTTGGCGTAGCTGTGGTGGCGGGCGATGGCGGGGCGGCGGGCGGCATGGGCGCGATTGTAGGAAGCTGTTTGCGGTCTCTGCGCGAGGGCAGATCGGCCGCTTACTTGGGGGCGGCAGCCTTGCGGGCGAACTCCTCGCGCAGCGCGCGCAGCTTGGCGCGCGGGTCTTCGCGGGCGGTGCCGGGCTCGAGCTGCATCTCGGCGATGAAGCGGCTGGGCTGGGCGGGCACCCAGTCGCGCCCTTTCTTGCGCCGCCGCGCCCAGCTCACGGCCAGGGTGCGCTGCGCGCGGGTGATGCCCACGTACATCAGGCGGCGCTCTTCTTCCAGGCGGCGCGGGTCGGCGGGGCTGTCCTCGCCTTGCTGGAAGGGCAGCACGCCTTCGTTGACGCCGGCCATGACCACGTGCGGCCACTCCAGGCCCTTGGCGGCGTGCAGCGTGGAGAGGGTGACGACGTTTTGCTCCTTTTCCTGCTCGGTCAGGGTCGAGAGCAGGGCGATGGTCTGGGCCACTTCGAGCAGGCTTTTGGCCGGGCTGGCCAGGCCGCCAGCGCCGCTGGCCATGTCCGGCGCGTCCAGCTCGCCGCCGGCGCGCTGGGCCATCCAGTCGCAAAATTCCTGCACATTGGCCCAGCGGCTGGCGGCGGCGGCGGGGGTGTCGGATTGGTCCAGCAGGTAGTTCTCGAAGCGGATTTCCTCCAGCCAGTCGCGCAGGAACTGGCGCGCGGCCTCGCGCCCGACGGCGTGGCGCGCGCGGTATTGCAGCTCGCCGAGCTGGCGGCCGAACTCCTGCAGGCCGCCCAGCGCGCGCGCGCTGATGCGCGCGGGCAGCATGGGGTTGAACAGCGCCTCGTGCAGGCTGGTCTTGATCTGCCCGGCGAACTCGCCCAGCTGCGCCAGGCTTTGGTGGCCGATGCCGCGGCGCGGCGCGGTGATGGCGCGCACGAAGGCCGGGTCGTCGTCCTCGTTGCTCCAGAGCCGGAACCAGGCGCACAGGTCCTTGATTTCGGCGCGGTCGAAAAAGCTGGTGCCGCCCGAGACCTTGTAGGGGATGCTGGCCTTGCGCAGCGCCTTCTCCAGCGGCTTGGCCTGGTGGTTGGCGCGGTAGAGGATGGCGAAGTCGCGCCACTCGGGCAGGGGGTTGGCCGCGCGCAGGCTTTGCAGCCGCGCGACGATGCGCTCGGCCTCGTGCTCCTCGGAGTCGCAGTCGATCACGCGCACGGGTTCGCCCTCGCCCAGCTCGGAGTACAGCGTCTTGGGAAACAGCTTGGGGTTGGGGCCGATGACGTGGTTGGCCGCGCGCAGGATGGCGCTGGTGGAGCGGTAGTTCTGCTCCAGCTTGATGACGCACAGCGCGGGAAAGTCCACCGGCAGTTTCTTCAGATTCTCCAGCGTGGCGCCGCGCCAGCCGTAGATGGACTGGTCGTCGTCGCCCACGGCGGTGAAGTGCCCGCGCTGGCCCACCAGCAGCTTGAGCAGCTCGTACTGCGTGGCGTTGGTGTCCTGGTATTCGTCCACCAGCACGTGGCCCAGGCGCGTCTGCCATTTCTCGCGCACTTGCGGGTGCTGGCGCAGCAGCGCCAGCGGCAGGCCCACCAGGTCGTCAAAGTCCACGCTCTGGTAGGCGCTCAGGCGCTCCTGGTAGCGCGCCATGACGGCGGCGGCCACTTTCTCGGCCTCGTCCTGCGCGGCCTGCTGGGCCTGCTCGGCGTTCAGGCCCTCGTTCTTCCAGCGGCTGATGGTCCATTGCCACTGGCGCGCCAGCGCGCTGTCGGTGGTGCCGCCGCATTCCTTGAGGATGGACAGCACGTCGTCGCTGTCGAGGATGCTGAACTGCGGCTTGAGCCCCAGCAGCGCGCCGTCCTCGCGCACCATGCGCACGCCCAGCGCGTGGAAGGTGCAGATCAGCACCTCGCGCGCGGCCTTGCCGATCAGGCCACGGGCGCGCTCGCGCATCTCGGCGGCGGCCTTGTTGGTGAAGGTGATGGCGGCAATGCGGCTGGGCGCCAGCCCGCTTTGGATCAGGTGGGCGATCTTGTGCGTGATGACGCGCGTCTTGCCCGAGCCCGCGCCGGCCAGCACCAGCGAAGGCCCGTGGATGTGGTGCACGGCCTGGGTTTGGGCAAGATTGAGTCCAGCAGACATGGGGCAGGTTTTGGCAACAAAGGCGTGGCCGCAGGTGCGGCACACGCAAAGGGCCGCCATGATAGCGGCCCGCACCGCCCGCCCACGGGGGCGGCAGCGCTGGGTCTGAAGGCCATGCCGCGCGGCCAGGCCGTTCCCCGATATATTCGCGCCCATCATTCGCGCCCATTGCCCCGACGGCCCTCTTCCTGCCCCGCCTGCCCGTGCTCCAAAGCTCCGACTCCACCGCACCCATCGCCCCCGGCATCGTCAGCCTGCACAGCAACCGCACCGAGGCGCTGGCCCAGGCCCTGGCGGCCTGGATGCGCCAGCATCCGCTGCAGGCGCTGGAGCAGGAGGTGGTGCTGGTGCAAAGCCAGGGCATGGGCGAATGGCTGAAGATGGCGCTGGCGCGCGAGCTGGGCATCAGCGCCGCCGTGCAGATGGAGCTGCCCAGCCGCTTTGCCTGGCGCATGTACCGGCGCATCCTGGGCCCGCAGCAGGTGCCGCAGCACACGCCGCTGGACAAGGCCGACATGCTCTGGCGGCTGATGCGCATCCTGCCGGCGCTGCTGGGCCAGGCGTGCGCGCCGCATGCCGAGCCCCCCGCCGAACCCCTTGCCGAGCCCGCCGACGAGCCGATCTGGCAGCCGCTGCGCCAAAGCCTGCAGGCCGCGCAGCGGGCGCTGGCCGGCCAGGCGCAGGAGGGCGACGATGGTGGCCTTGCCGCGCCGCCCGCGCCGGAGCTGGCCCAGCACGCGCTGTACCAGCTGGCCTTGCGCATTGCCGATTTGTTCGACCAGTACCAGGTCTACCGGCCCGATTGGCTGCAGGACTGGGCCCAGGGGCGCGAGCAGCTGGCCCCCTTCCTGGGCGGCCAGGCCCAGCAGCCGCTGCCGCCCGCGCAGCGTTGGCAAGCAGCGCTGTGGCACGCGCTGCTGCACAGCCTGGATGCGGCCCAGCAGCAGGTCATCCGCCCGCGCCTGCACCAGCGCGCGCTGGCGCAATTGGCGCAGGGCAGCCCGGCCCAGCCGCTGCCGCGCCGCATCATGCTCTTTGGCGCATCGCACCTGCATGTGCCAGTGCTGGAGCTGCTCACCGCCCTGGGCCGGCATGCCCAGGTGCTGCTGGCCGTGCCCAACCCCTGCCAGATGTACTGGAGCGATGCCGTGCCAGGGCGCGAGCTGTTTGCCCGCCTGCTGCGCCAGAGGGCAGACCAGCGCAGGCCAGAGCAGCAACTGGCGGCCATTGAGCTCAGCGCCATGCACGCCCATGCCAACCCGTTGCTGACCACCTGGGGCCGGCAGGTGCGCGATTTCGTGCGCCTGCTCGAACACTACGAACAGCAGGCCCTGGCGCAGCAGCAGGGCCAGGGCCTGCCGCGCATCGACCTCTACGACACCGAGGCCGATACCGAAGCTGGCGCAGAGGTTGGAGCAGAGGTTGGCACAGAAGCCGCCCCCAGCATGCTGCGCCAGGTGCAAGAGCACATCCGCGACCTGCTGCCATTGAGCGAGCCGCTGCGCACTGCGGCGCTGGCGCCGCAGGACCGCAGCATCTGCTTTCAGATCGCGCACAGCCCGGTGCGCGAGCTGGAGGCCCTGCACACCCATTTGCTCGAACTCATGCTGCCCGGCGGCGCGGCACCGGGCGATGTGCCGGATGCCGCCGGCCAGGGCCAACCGCCCGTGGCGCCGCGCGAGATCGTCGTCATGGTGCCCGACATCGCCCAGTACGCGCCCCTGATCCGCGCCGTATTCGGCCAATACGGCCCGCAGGATGCGCGCCACATCCCCTTTGCCATTGCCGACCTGGGCGCGCAGGCCGTCAGCCCGCTGGTGCAGGCCGTAGAGTGGCTGTCGCAACTGCCGCAGCAGCGCGCGAGCCTGTCGCAGCTCAGCGACCTGCTGGCCGTGCCGGCCGTGGCGCAGCGTCTGGGCCTGGACGATGAAGGCGTGGCCACGCTGCAGGCCTGGATGCAGGGCAGCGGCATCCGCTGGGGGCTGGACGGGGCACACCGCCAGCAGCTCGGGCTGGCGCACATGGGCGTGCAAAACAGCGCCTGGTTTGGCCTGCAGCGCATGCTGCTGGGCTATGCCAGCCAGCAAGGCTGGGGGGGCCTTGCGCCCTATGAGGAAATCGGCGGCCTGGCCGCCGGCCACGTGGGCGCGCTGGCCCATCTGGTGCAGCGCCTGCAGCACTGGCAGCATGAACTGGGCCACAGCGCCACGCCGCTGCAATGGGGCCAGCGCTGGCGCGCGCTGCTGGCCGACTTCTTCCAGCCCGCCAGCGAAGCCGACCAGGCCGCGCTGCAACTGCTGGAGCAGGCGCTGCAGCAATGGCTGGACGCCTGCCTGCAGGCCGGCTGCGAACAGCCGCTGGCGCTGCCCGTGGCGCGCCACGCCTGGCTGGCGCGGCTGCAGGGGCCCGAGCCGCAGCAGCGCTTTCACGCCGGCGGCGTGACCTTCTGCACCCTGCTGCCCATGCGCGCCATCCCGTTTCGCATCGTCTGCCTGCTGGGCATGGACGAAGGCGTGTACCCGCGCCGCGCCACGCCCAACGCCATGGACCTGATGCGCCTGCCCGGCCAGCAGCGCCCGGGCGACCGCAGCCGCACGCAGGACGATCGCCAGCTCATGCTGGAGGCGCTGCTCTCGGCGCGCCAGCAACTGCTCATCAGCTGGGTCGGCAAAAGCGTGCGCGACAACACCCCGCGCCCGCCCTCGGTGCTGGTGGCGCAGCTGCGCGACTACCTCAGCGCCCGCTGGAGCGCCCAGGCCGTGGCCGAGCGCACCACCGAACACCCGCTGCAGCCCTTCAACCCGCGCTACTTTCTGCAGCCACCCCCCAGCCAGGCGCAAGACCAGCCTCAGCCCCAGTCCCAGGCCCAGGCCGATCAGCCGCTGCCCAGCTGGGCCTGGGAATGGCACCCCCAGCCCGCAGCGCAGCCGCAGGCCGAGGACCTGGGCCTGCGCCTGCTGCAAGCCCAGGGCGGCCCGCCTGCTGCGCCGACTACAGCGCCGATCACAGCGCCGGTCGCCACGCCGGCAGTCACTGCGCGCCCCTGGTCGGTGGCCGAGCTGGCGGCCATCTGGCGACACCCCGTGCCGCAGTGGTTTGCCATCCGGCTGCAAACCCGCTTTGCGCCGCTGGACGAACGGGCCGACGATTGCGAGCCGCTGGCCATCGACGGCCTGCAGCGCTGGCACATCTTCGAGCACCTGCTGCAGCGGCTGCGGCCCCTGATCGAGCAGGCCCCGCCCCCCCAGCCCGAGGCACTGCAGCAGGCGCTGCTGCACGAGTTGGAGCGCATCCAGCGCCAGGGCGACATGCCGCTGGGCGCCTGGGCCGAGCAACTGCAACAGCAATGGCTGGCGCAATGGCAATGGCTGCTGCAGGCCTGGCAAGCCAGCGTGCGCGACTGGCCCCAGGCCCAGACCCCGGCGCCGCGCCTGCGCTGGCCGCCCGAGCCAGCCGGGCCAGCACAGCCGCAGCAGCAGCCCTGGATCGAGGACTGGGCACCGCCCTGGCGCCGCAATGCCGCTGGCGATGCGCTGGTGCTGCACGTGCAGCCCGGCCA
The DNA here is from genome assembly GCF_002285265.1 of Vandammella animalimorsus. GTDB lineage: Bacteria > Pseudomonadota > Gammaproteobacteria > Burkholderiales > Burkholderiaceae_C > Lampropedia. Next base: position 250,326 of record NZ_NSJB01000002.1, on the reverse strand, counting down.
GCTGCAAACCTCATCGGGCGACCTGCTCCTGCACCTCCTGCTGCGGCCCTGGCTGCAATCGTGCCTGTTGGCCGCCTGTGCGCCCGATGCGCCCGGCGCGAGCGCCCCAGGCGATTCAACCGATGCCAAGGCAGGCGGGCGCGGCCCGGCCATGCGGGTGCTGGCGCTGGATGGCGTGCTGGACATCGCCCCCATCCCCGCCGGCCAGGCCCAGGCCTGGCTGAACGACGTGCTGGCCATGGCCGCGCAAGCCCTGGCGGGGCCGCAGCCCCTGCCGCTGGATTTCGATACCGCCCTGGCCTGGTGGAATGCGCTGCACAAGGCCCAAAGCCAGTCAGCGCCCGAGCCCGAAGCCCAGCGCGCCGCGCGCAGCGCCGCCCGCCAGGCCTACGACGGCGGCCACCAGCGCACCGGCTCGGCCCAACGCCAGCCGGCCCTGGCCCGCGTCTGGCCCGACTTTGCCGCGCTGCAGGCCAGCGGCGCCTTTGAAAGCTGGGCCAGGCAATGGCTGCAGCCGCTGCATGATTGGCTGGAGCAATACGTGCAAGTGCACTGGGCGCAAGAGGAGCAGGGCGCAGAAAGCTCTGCCTGAGAACCTGTTCACACCGGCTGCCCAGGCCCGGCGGCCGCATCGGGTGCGGGCAATTTGCTGACGCGCACGCGGATTTTCTCGATGCGGGGCATGCCCTCCTGCAAGGCTGGCCCTGGCTGGGCCAGCGCGTCGAGCAACAGCGGGCTGAGGTGGCGCAATTTGGCGGCGGCGGCCGGGTTTGGCACAATCAGGCACCATTCCTGGCCCAGCACCGGCCCCGCCTGCACGGCGGCGCGCAGCGGCGCGGGCAGATGGGGCGCAATGCATTGCAGCAGGCGACGTGACAGCTCGGCCTGCTGCGTCAATTGCGCCAGCAGCGGTGAGCGCTGCACCAGGGCGCCAATGTGCGTGCCCGCCACGCGCTGGCCTGCGGCCTGGGCTTCATGCCGGGGGGGCAGGGCGCGAGGCCCTGGGCGGGCGGTCTGCTCAGGCATGGCCGCCCCCGTTTTCGTAATTTCCTTGCTTGCCGGGCAGGCGCGCCGCAGCCAGGCGCTGCGGCTTGGCTCGGCTTGTTTTTTGGCGGTTTGCACCCATGCAATTGATTATTACCGACGCCCGTTTGCGGCGCAGCTACTGCCTGAATTTCTCGCTGACCGCGCTGGCGCTGGGCCTGGCCGCGTTGCTGCTGGCCGGGGCTGCGGGCCTGTTGCTGCTGCAGCATCAGCTGCACAAAGGCAGCTGGCGCGAGCAGGCCGGCAGCATCGACCGCTTCCTCGGCGTGGCCAGCCAGGCCAGCGAGGCCTTTGCCGCCGAGCGGGCGCTGATGCGCCAGAACATCGACGACATGGCGCGCCAGCTGGGCCAGATGCAGGCCAGGCTGCTGCAGTTGCAGGGGCTGTCCGAGCGCGTGGCCGACTTGGCCGGCCTGCCCGCGCCTGGGCCGGCCGAGCCGGCGGCGCTGCTGGGCGCTTTCGATGGCGGCGCGGGCGGCCCGCTGGTGGGCGATGTGCCGCTGCAGGCCCAGGAGCTGCGCCAGCTGCTGCAGCTGCTCGACACCCGCCTGACGGCGCAGGCCGATTTCCTCACGGCGGTGGAGGCGCAGCTCTTTTCCCGCTATCTGGCCCAGCGCATGATCCCCACCCAGGCGCCGGTGCCCGGGCGCGTGGTGGGCTCGGGCTTTGGCCTGCGCATCGACCCCTTCAACGGGCGCAAGGCCCAGCACATGGGGCTGGATTTCCAGGCCCCGACCGGCACGCCGATCCTGGCCGCCGCAGGCGGCATCGTCATCACGCACGAATACCACCACGCCTACGGCAACCTGCTGGAGATCGACCACGGCAACGGCCTGGTGACCCGCTATGCCCACGCCTCCAAATTGCTGGCGCAGCGCGGCGACGTGGTGCGCCGTGGCGAGACCATCGCCGAGGTCGGCAGCACCGGGCGCTCCACCGGCGCGCACCTGCATTTCGAGGTGCTGCACAACGGCCAGCAGCAAGACCCGCAGCGCTTTCTCAATGCCGGCCGCCGGGCCGATTGGTCCGACCTGCTGGCGCAGTTCTGAGGGTCTGTTCACAGCCTTTGCGCGGCTTGAGCCAAGATTTTGAGCAGGCCCTGGCCGCGTTTCATAGGGCGCGCGCGGCTGGGCCAAGCAGGCGCTGCGGCTATACTCGCGCCCGCCCTGCATGGCAGGGCAAATCCAGCAGGTGCCGGCGCGCGTGAGCGCGCCGGTTAAACGGGAACAGGGTGCGAATCCCTGGCTGCCCCCGCAACGGTCAGCAAGTGACCGTGGGCAAGCCCTCTGCCTTGGCTGCGCCAAGCGCTCTGGCTTGCCTGCCATTGCCTGATTTTGAAAATCCGTGGCTGGCCTGAAAGGCCCGCCACGGTTGCCGCGGCCCGCCGCCCTTGCCAACAAGGATGGGCGGGCCAGCCACTGGCGCCCCACGTGGCCGCATTCTGCGGTGCGCGAAGGCGTTGGGAAGGCCAGGCCCAGGCAATGCGCCCCCTGTGTGCCGTGCATGCAGGGGGCGCACGCTTGCAAGCCCGGATACCGGCCTGTGAGAACCTGTTCAAAGTCTCGCGCGAGCGTGCAAGAAGCGGTTTGGAATGGGCTGCAAGGCGCAAAACACAGCCATAGCCCTTGCTATGGCGAGGCTTTGCCACGGCCGCAGACCGCCCAAATCCGCTCTCTTGGCCGCCGTGTAGAGGCTTTGAACAGGCTCCCAAGCGCCCCGCGCAGCCCACCCTTGGGATGGCGCAGGGCATTGCGCCCAACCACCGTCTGCGGGGATGCAGCCGAGGCGCTCAGACAGGCCCTGTGCAAGGGCGGCCAGCCAGGCGGCGGCCAGTGGCGCGCGTGCATGCGCCCTTTGGCCCGGTGGCGGTCGCGGCAGCGCCTGTCGGCGTGCGGCATGCGAGGCAGGCGGTCTGCTCTGGCTTTGTCATGATCGATCGCACTCACACACCGTTTTCCCTTCTCTTTCTCTGGCCAACCCTTGGGGGGCGCTTTGCGCCTGCGCGCGCGCGTCTGGCCGCAGCCGCCGTGCTGGGCAGCGCCTGTTGCGCGGCCTGGGCGCAGCAGGCCTTGCCCACCGTCGAGGTGCAGGCCCAGCCGCCCGCCAGCGCTTTGGGCCTGGCCCAGCCGTCGCAATCGGGCAGCCGCACGGGCCTGAACGCCCAGCAGCTGCCTGCCAGCCTGGCTTCGCAGGATGAGCAAACCTGGCGCCAGCGCGGCGACCATGCGCTGGCCGACATCGTGGCGCGCACGCCGGGCATGACGCCGCAGGGCGCGCCGGGCAATGGCGGCATGGCCTTCACCACGCGCGGCTTCAGCGGCGTCAACAGCGTGGGCCTGGCCGAGGATGGCTTGCGCCTGGGCGTGGCGGCGGGCACGGTGACTTATCCCAGCGACAGCTGGGGCTATGAGCGCATCGAGGTGCTGCGCGGCCCGGCCGCCACCGTCTATGGCGGCGGCACCGTGGGCGGCACGATCAACGCGGTGCGCAAGCAGCCCAGCCGCACGCCCGGCCAGGAGCTGCTGCTGGGCGCGGGCCAGCATGGCGCGGTGCGCGCCGGCCTGGGCGCCACCGGCCCGGTGGGCGAGCAGTTCAGCTACCGCCTGGATGTGTACGGCCACCGCGCCACGGGCCAGCGCGAGCTGGGCCGCAGCAGCGGCGGCAAGCTGATGAGCGCGCTGCGCTGGCAGCCCGATGCGCGTTGGCAGGTCGATTTGCTGGCCGATCTGAGCATGGACAAGCCCGAGCGCTACTTCGGCAGCCCGGTGCACGATGGGCGCATCGTTCCGGGCCTGGAGCAGCGCAACTACAACAGCGAGGACAGCATCGTGCGCTACGAGGACCGCCGCCTGCGCGCCCGTGCGCAGTGGCAGGCCCAGGACTGGCTGACGCTGCGCAACGAGCTGTACCGCTTCAGCGCGCACCGCCACTGGAAGAACATCGAGAGCTACCGCTACGAGCCGCAGACGGACACGGTGGCGCGCAGCAGTTACCTGGAAATCGGCCACGACATGGGCCAGCTGGGCAACCGCCTGGAGGCCGTTCTGGAGCTGGGCGCGCACCGCGCCGTGGCCGGCTGGGAGGTTTCGCGCACCGACTTCACGCACACCAACAACGCGCCCTATGGCGGCAGTTCCACGGTGCCGGCCCGCTGGCCGCAACATGGCTTGTGGCACAGCCCCGACCCCACGCTGCCCAAGTTCGACACCCGCACCACGGCCCATGCCTTCTACCTGGAGGACGCCTGGCAGGTGCAGCCGCGCTGGCTGGTGCTGGCCGGGCTGCGCCGCGACGTCTCGCGCTATTCGCGCTATGAGCGCGTGCGCGGCACGCCGTTTGACAAGACCCTGGGCGGCACGGCTTGGCGCCTGGGCCTGACGCACCAGCTTGGCGCCGGCGCCAGCCTGTACGGCCAGTTCTCGCAGGGGCACGACCCCATCACCAGCATGCTGACGCTGAACCTGGCCAGTCGCGACTTCAAGCTCAGCACGGCGCGCCAACTGGAGGTGGGCCTGAAGCAGCAATTCGGCCAGGGCCTGGGCGAGTGGACGGCGGCGGCCTACCGCATCCAGAAGAAGGACATCATCACGCGCGATGCCGACAACCCGCGCCTGTCGGTGCAGGGCGGGCGGCAAAGCGCCAAGGGCCTGGAGCTGCAGGCCGTGCTGCGGCCGCACCCGCGCTGGCAGCTCGAGGGCAACTGGGCCTGGGTGGACGCGCGCTTTGACGAGCTGCGGGCCTCCAACGGCGCTGACCTCAGCGGCAATCAACCGGCCAACGTGCCGCGCCAGAACGCCAACCTCTGGAGCCACCTGCGGCTGGGCCAGTGGCATGGGCAGTGGCAGCTCTCGCTGGGGGCGCGCTACGTGGGCGCGCGCTTTGCCAACAACACCAACACCGTGCGCACGCCCGGCCACACCGTCTGGGATGCCGCGCTGGCCTGGCAACTGCGGCCCGGCGCAACCGTGCGCCTGCAGGCGCGCAACCTGGCCGACAAGCAGTACACCAACCGCGCCATCTCCGGCTCGCAGGCCCTCCTCGGCGGCGCGCGCCGCTTCGATCTGACGGCCGAATGGATGTTCTGATGTCGCCTTCGGCTGCAAAACCCAGGCCAGGGTGCGCCCGGCGCGCCGCGCGCACCCTGGCGCTGCTGGGCGCGCTGGCGCTGGCCGCTTGCGGCCAGCAGCCAGACGGCGCGGCGCAGGGGCCAGCGCAGGGGCCAGCACAGGCAAAAGAGCAGAGCAAGGTGCAGGCCAGCGCGCCGGCTGGCGCGCAAGCCAGCGCCGAGCCGCCCACGGCCGTGGCGCCAGTGACCGTGCCGGTCTGCGGCCAGAGCGTGACCTACGACAAGGTGCCGCAGCGCGCGGTGACGCACGACGTCAACCTCACCGAGATGTTTTTGTTCCTCGGCCTGGGCGACCGCCTGGTGGGCTACAGCGGCCTGCGCGACAGCAAGCGCGTGGCGCCCCAGTTCCAGGCCGCGCTGGCGCAGGTGCCCAACCTCTCGCCGCGCGGCATGAACCTGGAGCGCATCGTCGCCTCCGAGGCCGACTTCGTCTTCGGCGGCTGGAGCTACGGCTTTCGCGATGGCGGCGTCACGCCGCAGCTGCTGGCCGAGCTGGACATTGCCAGCTACGTGCTCACCGAATCGTGCATCCGCAAGGTCGCGCGCGAGCGCGTCTCGCTGGAGGACACCTTTGCCGACATGCTCAACCTGGGGCGCATCTTCCGCATCGAGGCCCAGGCCCAGGCGCTGGTGCAGGCCCAGCGCCAGGAGCTGGCCGCCACCGTCGCGGCCGTGCAGGGCGTGGCGCAGCGCCCGCTGGTGTTCGTCTACGACAGCGGCCAGGACGTGCCGCAGACCGCCGGCCGCTACGGCATGCCCCAGGCCATGATCGAGGCCGCCGGCGGGCGCAACCTGTTTGCCGACATCCCGGCCAACTGGCCCAAGGCCAACTGGGAGGACGTGGTGCAGCGCAACCCGGACTGGATCGTCGTCATCGACTACGACCAGCCCGACGCCCAGGGCAAGATCGACTTTCTGCTGGCCAAGCCCGAGCTGCAGCACGTCACGGCCATCCGCCACAAACGCTTCATCGTGCTCGACTACGCCGAGGCCACGCCCGGGCCGCGCAACGTCGCGCGCGTGCGCACCCTGGCCCAGGCGCTGCACCCCCAGCGGTTTGGGCCTTGATGGCCATGGCTTTGCACCGCCTGCGCCCCCGCGCCTGGAGCAGCTGGTTGCTGTTGCTGGCCGCGCTGCTGCCCGTCTCGCTGACGCTGGCCGTCACGCTCGGCCCGGTGCCCATTGCCGCGCCCGATGCCTGGGCCATCGCCGCGCACGAAACAGGCCGCGCGCTGGGCCTGCAGCTGCCGCGCGGCGCCTGGAGCGAGGCGCAGCGGCAAATCGTCTGGCAGCTGCGCATGCCGCGCGTGCTGCTGGCCGGCGTGGTCGGCGCCGGGCTGGCCGTGGTCGGCGTGAGCATGCAGGCCATGGTGCGCAACCCTCTGGCCGACCCTTATCTGCTGGGCGTGTCCTCGGGCGCTTCGCTGGGCGCAGTGGGCGTGCTGGCGCTGGGCCTGCTGGGCGCAGCCGGTGGCCTGGCGCTGCCGCTGGGCGCCTTTGGCGGCGCGCTGGCCGCCTGCGTGGCTGTGTACGCGCTGGCCCATGCCCAAGGGCGGCTCTCGGCCACGCGGCTGGTGCTCGGCGGCGTGGCCATCGGCTACTGCCTGGCCGGCCTGAGCAGCCTGATCGTGCTCACCTCCGACCAGCGCGACCTGGCCGGCGCCGTCATGGCCTGGACGCTGGGCAGCCTGGCGGGCACGCAATGGCACGAGCTGGGCCTGCCCAGCCTGGTGCTGCTGCTGGGCACGCTGTGGCTGGCGCTGCAGGCCAAGGCCTTGAACGCCTTGCTCACCGGCGACGAAACCGCGGCCACGCTGGGCATCGACACCACGGCGCTGCGGCGTCGGCTGTTCGTGGCCGTCTCGCTGCTGACCGGCGTGATGGTGGCCGTCAGCGGCCCGATCGGCTTCGTCGGCCTGGTCGTGCCGCACATCACGCGCATGCTCGTGGGCGCCGAGCACCGCCGCGTGCTGCCCGTGGCGGCGCTGCTGGGCGCGTTGTTTCTCATCTGGGTCGATGCTTTTGCGCGGCTGGCCTTTGCGCCCACCGAAGTGCCCGCCGGCGTCATCACCGCGCTGCTGGGCGGGCCCTTCTTCGTCTGGATGCTGCAGCGCGATGGCCGCCGCGCACAGGGGGCGCCATGGAGCTGAGCGCGCAGCGCCTGAGCTGGCAGGCCGCCGCGCGCCACATCGTGCGCGAGGTCAGCCTGCAGGTGCATAGCGGCGAGATGGTCGGCTTGCTCGGCCCCAACGGCAGCGGCAAATCCACGCTGCTGCGCATGATCTACCGCACCCTGCCGCCCAGCCGCGGCCAGGTGCTGCTGGACGGCAGTGACCTGTGGCAGCAAACGCCGCGCCGCGCCGCCCAGGCCATGGCCGTGCTGGCCCAGCAGGGCAGCCCGCCCTTTGCGCTGAGCGTGCACGAAGTGGTGCTCATGGGCCGCATCCCGCACCAGCGCCCGCTGGCGCGCGACAGCGCCCAGGACCTGCACATCGTGGCCCAGGCTCTGGCGCGCGTGGGCGCCCAGGCACTGGCGCAGCGGCGCTTTGACACCCTCTCCGGCGGCGAGCAGCAGCGCGTGCTGCTGGCGCGCGCGCTGGCCCAGCAACCGCGCCTGCTGGTGCTGGACGAGCCCACCAACCACCTGGACGTGCGCCACCAGTTCGAGCTCATGAACCTGCTGCGCAGCCTGCGGCTGAGCACCCTGGCTGCGCTGCACGACCTGCAACTGGCCGCGCACTACTGCGACCGCATCTACCTGCTGCAAGGCGGCGCCATCGCCGCCCAGGGCCGGCCGGCCGAGGTGCTGGACGCGGCCACCATCGCCCGCGTCTATGGCGTGCCCGCCCAGGTGCGGCCCAACCCGCGCACCGGCAAGCCGCTGATCGAATTCCTGCCCGATGACTTGCCAGGTGCCTTGCCAGGCGCCCTGCCTGGCGCCCCATCCGATGACCGAACAGAACCGCCCGCCCATGCCCCCGATCGATGCTGAGCCGCAGGCCGCCAGCCATGCCCGCGTTGCCTGCGCTGCCAGCCATGACCATGACCCGCGCCCGCTGGGCGTCATCGTGCTCGGCCGCGGCGGCAGCGGCGCGGCCGCGCGCGAGCAACTCCAGGCCCTGGCCGAACCACTGCGTGCGCTGCTGCCCGAGGCCCGCATCGTCATCGCCTTTGCCGACCGCGCCAGCCCCTCGCTGCCCGAAGCGCTGGGGCAATGCCTGCCCTGCCGCCAGATCATCGTGCAGCCGCTCTTTCTGCCGGGCGAGAACGCCTTGCTGCGCTGGCTGGAAAAAGTCGCCCAGCGCTGGCGCCACCAGCAGGCCAGTGAGTCAGAGGCCCTGGCGGCGTTGCCGCCCATCGTCTTTGCGCCCGGCATCTGGCAGCAAGCGGCCTTGCCTGAGCTGCTGGCGCGCCAGATCGCCCAGGCCCAGGCCCTGCCCGACGTGACCCAGACCACGCCCGAGCGCTGGCAGCACGACCCGGCGGCCTGGTCCACCATCCCGCCGCACCAACGCCACGCGCTGCTGTGCCTGGGCCCACGCTGCACCGCACTGGGCGCGGCGGCGCTGTGGCCGCAGCTGACCGAGCGACTGCGCGCCTGCGGCAAGCTGCAGCGCGGCGTCATGGCGCTGCAAACCAGCTGCCAATACCCCTGCAACCACGGCCCGCTGATGATCGTCTACCCGGAGGGCATCTGGTACGGCCGCCTGGACGAGGACGCCATCGCCCACATCGTCGACGAGCACCTGCAACACGGCAGGCCACTGGCGCAATACCGCATCCACCGCACCGGTCAGGAGCCAGCTGGCGGTGCTTGAGCCGATCACACGTCGATATTGGCCGCGCGCAGGGCGTTGGCTTCGATGAAGTCGCGGCGCGGCTCCACCTCGTCGCCCATGAGCATGGTGAAGATGCGGTCGGCCTCGATGGCGTCCTGGATTTGCACGCGCAGCAGGCGGCGCACGGCCGGGTCCATGGTGGTTTCCCAGAGCTGCTCGGCGTTCATTTCGCCCAGGCCCTTGTAGCGCTGGCGGCTGGTGGTGCGCTCGGCCTCGGCCAGCAGCCATTGCATGGCCTGGTGGAAGCTGGTCACCTCCTGCTCTTTCATGCGCTCGCCCTCGCCGCGTTGCACCTTGGCGCCTTCGCCCAGCATGCCGCTGAGGGCCTGGGCGGCCTGGGCCAGGGTGTGGTAGTCGGCGCTTTTGGCAAAGTCCTGCGGGATGAGGCTGCTTTTGATGTTGCCGTGGTGGCGGCGGCTGATGCGCAGCACGGGTTTTTCGGTGCGCGGGTCGATCAGGGCCTCGACCTGCGCCTGCTCGGTGACGCGGGTGCGATCGCTCAAATGCTGTTGCAGCGCGGCGGCGGTGTGCTGCATGTCCTCCAAGGTGTCGGCGCGCAGCGGCACGCCGTCGGCCAGGGCTTGCAGGGCCTGGCCGTCCATGTAGGTGGACAGGCGCAGGATGGCGCCCTGGGCTTTCTGGTAGGTGGCGGCCAGTTTTTCCAGCGCTTCGCCCTCGATGGGCTGGGCGCCTTCGCGCGGCAGGATGCGCGCGTCGCGCAGCGCGATGCGGGTGAGGAACTGGTCCAGCGCCTGGGCGTCCTTGAGGTAGAGCTCCTCCTTGCCGGCCTTGACTTTGTACAGCGGCGGCTGGGCGATGTAGATGTGGCCGCGCTCGACCAGCTCGGGCATCTGGCGGTAGAAGAAGGTCAGCAGCAGGGTGCGGATGTGCGCGCCGTCCACGTCGGCATCGGTCATGATGATGATGCGGTGGTAGCGCAGCTTGGCGGCGTCGAAGTCGTCGGCGCCGCTCTTGCCGTCATCGCCCACGGTGCGGCCAATGCCGGTGCCCAGGGCGGTGATGAGGGTGAGGATTTCGTTGCTGGAGAGCAGCTTTTCGTAGCGCGCTTTCTCGACGTTGAGGATCTTGCCGCGCAGCGGCAGGATGGCCTGGAACTTGCGGTCGCGCCCTTGCTTGGCGCTGCCGCCAGCGCTGTCGCCCTCGACGATGTAGATCTCGCACAGGGCGGGGTCTTTCTCCTGGCAATCGGCCAGCTTGCCCGGCAGGCCCATGCCGTCGAGCACGCCCTTGCGGCGCGTCATCTCGCGGGCCTTGCGCGCGGCTTCGCGGGCCTTGGCGGCCTCGACGATCTTGCCGCAGATGAGCTTGGCGTCGTTCGGTTTTTCCAGCAGGAAGTCGGTCAGCGCGCGGGCCACGATGTCTTCCACCGGGGCGCGCACTTCGCTGGAGACGAGCTTGTCCTTGGTCTGGCTGCTGAACTTGGGCTCAGGCACCTTGACCGAGAGCACGCAGCACAGGCCCTCGCGCATGTCCTCGCCGCTGACTTCGACCTTGTCCTTCTTGGCCAGGCCGTTTTCCTCGATGTATTTGTTGATGACGCGGGTCATGGCCGCGCGCAGGCCCGTCAGGTGCGTGCCGCCGTCACGCTGCGGGATGTTGTTGGTGAAGCACAGCACGGTTTCGTTGTAGCTGCTGTTCCACTGCATGGCCACTTCCACGCCGATTTCCGTGCCGGGGATGCCGCCGTAGCTGTCGGCCGGGCGGCTGCCGCTGGCGTAGAAGGTGGTGGGGTGCAGCACCTGCTTGCCTTTGCTGATGAACTCCACAAAGCCCTGCACGCCGCCGCTGCCGGCGAAGTCGTCCTCCTGGCCGGTGCGCTCGTCCAGCAGGCGGATGCGCACGCCGTTGTTCAGAAAGCTCAGCTCGCGCAGGCGCTTGGCCAGCACTTCGTACTGGAATTCGTTGTTCTGCTGAAAGATGTCGGTGTCGGGCAAAAAGTGCACGCGCGTGCCGCGCTGCTCGGCCGGGCCGATGATGCGCATGGGCGAAACGGGCACGCCATCGACGACTTCGATCTGGCGATCGAGCAGCTTGCCGCGCGAGAACGTCAGCTCGTGCTGCAGGCCCTCGCGGCACACGGTGACGGTCAGCGAGGAGGACAGCGCGTTCACGCAGCTCACGCCCACGCCGTGCAGGCCGCCGGAGACCTTGTAGCTGTTCTGGTTGAACTTGCCGCCGGCGTGCAGCTCGGTCAGCGCGATCTCGGTGGCCGAGCGCTTGGGCTCGTGCTTGTCGTCCATCTTGATGGCCGTGGGGATGCCGCGGCCGTTGTCCTGCACGCTCAGCGAGCCATCGCCGTGGATGGTGATGAGGATGTCGTCGCAGTGGCCCGCCAGGGCCTCGTCGATGGAGTTGTCCACCACCTCGAACACCAGGTGGTGCAGGCCGGTGCCATCGGAGGTGTCGCCGATGTACATGCCCGGGCGCTTGCGCACGGCCTCCAGCCCTTCGAGGATCTGGATCGCGCCGGCGTCGTAGTCCGAGGGCGGGGCCGGGGGCAGCACGCCTTCGAGTGTGTCGGCGGGATCGGGGCGCTTGGCGTCGGTCATGAAAATTCCTTTCTCTGGCGGCAGGCACGCGGCGGTGGGCCCAAAACGCCTGCTGCACCATGGGTGTGGTGCAGCAGCAATGTGGCGGTGGCTTGCACAAGCCCTCAAATGCGCATCGGCATCACCACGTACTTGAAGTTGGCATCGCCCGGGATACTGATGAGCGCCGAGCTGTTGCCGTCCTCGAAGGCGATGCTGACCATGTCCTGCTGCATGTTGGAGAGCACGTCCAGCAGGTAGCTGACGTTGAAGCCGGACTCGACCTTGCCTCCGCCGTAGTCGATTTCCAGCTCGTCCTGCGCCTCCTCCTGCTCGGCGTTGGCCGAGCTGATGCGCAGCATGCCGGGCTCGAAGTTCAGGCGTACGCCCTTGAACTTGTCGCTGGTCATGATGGTCATGCGCTGCAGGCTGGCCTGCAGGGCCTGGCGCCCCAGCGTGACGACATTGCCGTAGCCCACGGGGATGACGCGGTTGTAGTCCGGGAACTTGCCCTCGACCAGCTTGGTGACGAACTCCAGCCCGTTGAAGCTGAGCTTGGCCTGGTTGTTGGCGAACTGGAATTGGATCATCGGGCCGGCATCGTCCTTGCCCTCGCCCGCCGGGGCGGCCGGGGCCTTGACGTCGCGCAGCAGGCGTTGCAGCTCCAGCACGGTCTTGCGCGGCAGGATGACTTCTTGCTTGGGCACGTCGGTGTCCAGCGTGGCGCTGGCAAAAGCCAGGCGGTGGCCGTCGGTGGCCACCAGGCTGAGCGTGCGGCCCTCGGCCACGAACAAAATGCCGTTGAGGTAGTAGCGAATGTCCTGCACCGCCATGGCAAAGGACACCTGGCCCAGCAGGTTCTTGAGCACCGCCTGCGGGATGGAAAACGCCGGGCCGAAGTTGGGCGACTCTTGCACCAGCGGGAAGTCGCTGGCCGGCAGCGATTGCAGCGTGAAGCGGCTCTTGCCGCCCTTGAGAATGAAGCGATCCTGCGAGGCCTCCAGCGTCACGACCTGATCGGGCTGGAAGGTGCGCAGAATCTCGATGAGCTTGCGCGCGCCGATGGTGGTGGCGAAATCGGCTGCGGCATCACCGCCCAGGTCGGCCGTGGTGCGGATCTGCACCTCCAGATCGCTGGTGGTCAGCTGCAGGGTGTTGCCATTCTTGCGCAGCAGCACATTGGCCAGGATTGGCAGGGTGTGCCTGCGCTCGACGATGCCGGCAATGGATTGCAGGACCGACAGTACCTTGTCCTGAGGGGCTTTGAAAACAATCACCTGGTCTCTCCATGAAGGGCGCAGCGGGCATGGCCCGGGCCGGGCACAGCCAGAATCGCCCGAAAAACGGGCAAATGCGCTATTTTGGCCGAAAACCGCCCCTGATCTGGTAAAGGCGGGCGCTGTGTGTGCCGCAGCCATGCGGGCGGCCGCAAAGCGTCACGGCCTGTATGCACATTCGCTGTGGCTGGCGTGCGCCCCAGGCTGGGATAGGTTGAAAGTTCTACGGGCGCAGCAAGTGGTCCGATCCTGGGGGTGAGCGCGGCGCGAACAGGTACTCAGGGCTTCGCCTTGGGGGCGGGCGGGCGCTGAGGTTGCAGCTGTTGCATGCGCTGCTGCACGGCCTCGCCCAGTTGCAGCACGGCCAGGGCGTAGTAGCTGGACTGGTTGTAGCGCGTGATGGCGTAGAAGTTTTCCGTGCCCAGGATGTATTCGGGCGGGCGGGCGCCGTTTTTCAGCTCGACCAGCGCCATCAGGCCGTCGTACTGCGTGCCCGCGGGCAGCGGCAGCGCGCCCAGCTGCTGCAGCGTGGCCTGGTCGAAGGTGGGCAGGATGTCGGGCGCGAGCAGGGCGCGCAGCTGCTCGGGCCGGGCCTGCAGGGCCACGCCCAGATAGGCTGGCTGATGCGCGCGCCAGCCGTGGGCCAGCAGGTAGTTGGCGACTGAGGCGATGGCGTCCTGCGGGCTGCCGATCAGATCGACCGCGCCGTCCTCGTTGCCGTCGCGGCCGTAGAGCAGCCAGCTCGAGGGCATGAACTGCGGCACGCCCATGGCGCCGGCGAAGCTGCCCTGCAGGGTCAGCGGGTCCAGGTCGTTGCCGTGGCACAGGCGCAGGAATTGCTCCAGCTCCTTGCGGAAGAACTGGCCGCGCTCCAGCGCGCGCGGGTGGCTGCTGGGGTAGTCGAAGGCCAGTGTGGCCAGGGCGTCGAGCACGCGGATGCTGCCCATGTTCTGGCCGTAGGTGGTTTCGATGCCGATGATGCCGACGATGACGCTGGCGGGCACGCCGCTGCGAGCCTCGATCTCTTGCAGCTGCCGCTGGTGGCGGCGCCAGAAGGCCACGCCAGCCTCGATGCGCGCAGCGGTGAGCAGGCGCTCGCGGTAGGCCTGCCAATCGCGCACTGTGGGGGCTTTGGGGGTGGAGGGCGTCATGAGCCGCTTGACGCGGCCGTTGTGCCGCGCCTGCGAGAGCACCTTCCAGGCCCATTCGGCGGAGATGTCCTGATCGGCGGCAAAGCTGCCGGCCAGGTCGTGCAGCTGCGTGGCCCAGGCGCTGTCTTGCGCTGCGCCCTGGGCCTGGGCTGGCGCGCCTGCTGCGCCCAGCCATGTGAGGCAGGCCAGGGCGGTGCAGGCCAGCGCATGGCGCCAGCGGGCGCGGGCAGGCAATGCGGGGGCGCGAAGTCGGGCAGGCAAGGGAGCAGACACGGGGATGGGGGCAATCACGGTGGGGGCGGGGCGGGCCAGCGCAGCTGGCGCCAGCGGCGTTCCAGTTCGGCCAGGGACGCCGGAGGTTGGGCAGCATAGCGCTGCGCATCCATCAGCAGCAGCCATTGTGCGGCATCGGCAGTGTCCTGGGCGCCAAAAAATTCCTGCATTTGCTGGGCCATGCGGCGCGGCGGCAGGTGCTCGGGCAGGTGCAGCCCGGCCTGGGCCAGGCGTTGGCGGGTTTGCGCCATCAGGCGCTGCCAGGGGTCTTGCCGCCTGCGCAGCAGTTGCGGCAGGCCCAGGTAGCCCAGGCCGATGGCCAGCACCAGGACGACGGTGAGCAAGGCCAGTTGCGACCAATTCAGCCGTTGCAGGCCCAGGGTTTGCAGCAGCGATTGCTGGCGGCCTTGGTCGTAGTTGAGCACCCATTGCGTCCAGCGGTAGTCGATGGCATCGCCCAGGGCCTGCAGGCGCAGCAGCCAGCGCGCGCCGGCGCCAAAGCCGCGCGCGCGCTCGTCGGCGCCGGCGCTGTCCAGGGCCTGCGACTGCGACAGCTCAATGCGCTCGGGCGCGATGGCGCCGGTGGGGTCGATGCGCGTCCAGCCCTGCTCGGGCAGCCAGACCTCGACCCAGGCGTGGGCGTCGGACTGGCGCACGGTCCAGACGCCGTCGATGGGGTTGGGCTCGCCGCCCTGGTAGCCGGTAACGATGCGCGCCGGGATGTCGGCCGCGCGCATCAGGATGGCGAAGGCCGAGGCGATGTGCTCGCAAAAGCCGCGGCGGTGCACGAACCAGAACTCGTCGGCCGTGTCCTGGCCGTACAGCGGCGGCTGCAGGGTGTAGTGGAACTGCTCTTGCCGCAGCTGCTGCAGCACCTGCGCGATGAGGGCCTGATCGACCGCCAGCGTCTGCGCGGGGCCCGCATGGCGCGGGTGCTGCTGGCGCAGCTGCGCGGCCCAGGCGCGCGTGCGCGGGTTGCCATCCTGCGGCAGTTGCAGGTACTGGTGCAGTTGGCTGGGCTTGGCCAGCCGCGCGAACTGCCCGCCCAGATGGCTGCTGGCCTGGTAGCGCGTGGCGCTGTTGAGCGGGCGATGGCTGTTCCAGACCAGCTCGTGGCTCAGGGCGCTGCGCAGCCCGCCAGCCTGTGGCTGGACTTGGGGCAGCCATTCCAGCGGCAGCAGCCAGCGCTGGCCGTGCGGTTCCAGCACGGTCTCGTAGCGCACGGCCTGGCCGGTGGGCTCGAAGGGGTTGTAGGCCGTGCCCGGCTCGGCCTGGGGTTGCACGGGCAGGTCGCCGCGCGCCGTCCAGTGGCGGCCCTGCAAGTGCGAGAGCACCGGGCCGCGAAAGTACATCTGCCCCTGGCTGGGGATGGGCGAGCCGGGCGCAAAGCGCAGCCGCAATGCGATTTCGCGGCTTTGCGCCAGCTGGCTGATGGTGCCCACCTGCATGGATTCGGACAGCCCGGTGCGGCCCTGGCCGGGTGCATTGGGGATGCCCCACAGCGGCGCAAAGCGCGGAAACAGCACATACAGCGTGCCAATCAGCGGCAGGCCGATGAGCACCAGCAGCGCCGCGCTGCGCGCCGCATCGCGCAGCGGCGGCCGGCCCACGGGCTTGTGGGCGTTGACCAGCGCCGTCAGCAGGCCCCAGAACACCAGCACCATCAACAGGGCCACGGGCAGGGTCTGGTTGAACAAGAACGTGGTGACGATGCAGAAAAAACCCAGGAAGAACAGCACCAGGGCGTCGCGCCGGGTGTGCATCTCCAGCGTTTTCAGGGCCAGCAGCGTGAGCAGCAGCGTTAGCGCCGCGCCAGAGATTGACTGCTGCGTGAGCACTTCCCAGCCCGCGCCCAGCAGCGCCAGGGCCAGCAGCAGCGCCAGCTGCCAGCGCTTGGGCAGGGGGCGCTGGCGCAGCGCCAGGGCAAAGCGCCAGGCCAGCAGGCCCAGCGCGAACACGCCGGCCCAGGTGGGCAGCGCGCGCGCCATTTGCAGCGCCAGCAGGCTGAGCACGGCCAGCAGGAACAGGGTGTCGCGCGTCTGGCGGGGCTGGGCGTCGAGCCAGCGGGAGAGGCGGTGCTTCATCGTGTCGTTCCGGATGCGGGCCTGGCGCGGCGGCGCCCGCGGGCGGCGTTCAACTCAGCGCCAGCGCCTTGAGGCACTGGTGCATGTGCTGCGGGCCCTGGCCCGGCGGGATTTGCTGCTGCGGCAGGCGCAGGCCGTAGACGAGCTGCTGCGCATGGGCGGCCAGCACCCAGGCGCACAGGCGGCTGAGGATGGCCTCGGGCTGCTGCAGGCCGGTGGCGGCGTGGTCCAGCCACAGCTGGCTGGCCTGCTGCTCGGTCTGGTCGCGGCGCACCCAGTCACCGCTGCCGGTGGCCAGGGCCGTGGCGGTTTTCTTCCACAGGATGGATTTGATCGGGTCGCCGCGCTGGTAGCTGCGAAAGCCCTCCATCTCGAACGAGGGCGTGCGCGCCGAGGCCAGGCCTGCCTGCCCGGCGCTGTGCTGCGCCGGCAGCGCCGGGGCGTTGGGCTCGGGCGCGGGATAGACCAGCAAGCTGGCGGCAGGGCGCCAGATCGACCAGACCCGGAAGGCGCCGATGGGGTAGCGCGTCTGGATGCTCAGCGCCGGGCAGGGGTGCTGCCCGCGCGGCAGCGGCGGCAGGCTCAGCGGCACGGCCAGTGGCTGCCCGGCGGGCACGTCCACCACGCTGGCGTGGTCCTCGGGCTGGCCTTGCGCGTGCAGCGCGATCGCAAAGCGCGTGCCCTTGCCCGGGTGCTGCAGCACCAGCGGCAGGCGCGCGGGCTGGTGCGCAAACCAGGGCGGGGGCTCCTGGCAGTGCAGTTGCAGGCCGCGCAGATTGCCATGCGCCACCAGCACGCTGACAAAGCCCACGCCCGCGAGCATGAAGGTGAACAAAAAGCCCAGGTTGATCTGGTAGTTGATGGCGGCAATCAGCAGCAGCGCGGCCGTCAGGCCCAGCATCCAGCCGGCGCCGCTGGGCAGCACGTACAGGTTGCGCTGCGAGAGCTGCCAGTGCATCGTGCGCGGCAGGCGGCGCTCGATCCAGGCGTTAAGGCGCTGGCGCAGCGAGCCGGGCAGCAGGCGTGGCGCGGGCATCGCAGGCCTTAACGCAACGGCACGGCCTGCAGCATGGCCTGCACTTGCTCGGCGGCGCTGCGACCGGCCTGCGAGACGGGCACCAGGCGGTGCGCAATGGTCTGCACCAGCGTGGCCTGCACGTCGTCGGGCGAGACGTGCGCATGCCCCAGGATCCAGGCGCGGGCCTTGGCCACGCGCAGCAGGGCAATGGCCGCGCGCGGGCTCAGCCCCTGCACGAACCATTGCCCCGAGCGGCTGGCCTCGACCAGATCCAGCACATAGTCCAGCAGCGCCGGGGCGGCATGCACCTGCAGCACGGCCTGCTGCATGGCCAGCAGGTCCTGCGCATCCACCAGCGGGCGCAGCTGGCGCACCTGCTGGCGGTGGCCATTGGCCTGCAGCAGCTGGCGCTCGGCCTGGCGGTCGGGGTAGCCCAGCGAGATGCGCATCAGAAAGCGGTCCAGCTGCGACTCGGGCAGCGGGTAGGTGCCCAGCTGCTCGCGCGGGTTTTGCGTGGCGATGACGAAGAAGGGCTGGGGCAGGGGCCGGGTGGCGCCTTCGGCAGAGACCTGCTGCTCCTCCATGGCTTCGAGCAGCGCGCTTTGCGACTTTGGGCTGGCGCGGTTGATTTCATCGGCCAGCAGGATTTGCGAAAAGATCGGCCCCGGGTGGAAGACAAAGCCCTCCTGCGCGCGGTCATAGACCGAGACGCCGGTCAGGTCGCTGGGCATCAGGTCGGCGGTGAACTGCACGCGCGCGAACTGCAGGCCGAAGCTGCCGGCCAGGCCGTGTGCCAGCGTGGTCTTGCCCACGCCGGGCACGTCCTCGATCAGCAGGTGCCCGCCGGCCAGCAGGCAGGTCACGCCATCGAGCACCTGGGCAGGCTTGCCGACGATGAGCGTGTTGAGCTGCTCCAGCACGGCGGCGACTTGGTCTTGGTAGGGCATTTTTGACGTTAAAGTAAGTGCGCCATCGGATGGGGCAGGGGGCTTGCGACAGGGCCGCCGCCGCATCCCGGTGCGGCGGCGATTTGTCATCAAAGCGCACGATGGTAAACAAAAGAAACAGCGGAGACAATGCAATGGCCACAGGATATTTCACCCACCGCGATTGCTGGTTGCACGACATGGGGCCGGTGCACCCGGAATGCGCGGCCCGGCTGGACGCCATCGAGGACCGGCTGCTGATGAGCGGCGTGCTCGATGCGCTGCAGCGCCACGATGCGCCCAAGGCATCCATCTACGACCTGGAGCTGGCGCACAGCCGCATGCACGTGGCGGCCATGCGCGGGCTGGATCTGCTGATGCAGGAAGAGCTGCTGGCCGGCGGCGACGGCTACTCGCAGATCGACACGGACACCATGCTCTGCCCCCACACCTGGAATGCGGCGCTGCGCGCAGCCGGCGCGGTGGTGGCCGCCACCGAGCTGGTGGTCGAGGGCAAGCTGAACAACGCCTTTTGCGCCGTGCGCCCGCCCGGCCACCATGCCGAGCACGACAAGGCCATGGGCTTTTGCTTTTTCAACAACGTGGCCGTGGGCGCGATGTACGCGCTGCACCGCTGCCAGCTCAAGCGCGTGGCGGTGGTGGATTTCGACGTGCACCATGGCAACGGCACCGAGGACATCCTGGCCAGGGAGCCCAAGGCCCTGATGGTGGGCTTTTTTCAGCACCCGTTCTACCCGCACAGCGGCGAGACGGCCAAGGGCGAGAACATGCTCAACGTGCCCGTGCCGGCCTACACCAAGGGCATGGACGTGCGCGAGATCATCGACATGCTGTGGCTGCCGCGGCTGGAGGCCTTCCAGCCCGAGATGGTGTTCATCAGCGCCGGCTTTGACGCCCACCACGAGGACGACATGGGCCAGCTGATGCTCAACGAGAGCGATTACAGCTGGATCACGCAAAAGCTCGTCGAAGTGGCCCAGCGCCACGCCAAGGGGCGCATCGTCTCCAGCCTGGAGGGCGGCTACGTGCCCGATGCGCTGGCGCGCTGCGTCGAGGCGCACGTGCGCGTGCTGGCCGGGCTGTAGTCAGGACGGCGCGCGCATGGAAGGAGAGGACCGCATGGCTTCAGAGGACTTGCTGCTGGTCGAGCGCCAGCCCCATGGCGTGGTGCAGCTCACGCTCAACGACCCGGGCCGTTTCAACGCGCTGGGCGGCCAGATGCTGGAGGCGCTGATCGCACAGTTTCAGACGTTGGCCGCAGATGCGCAGCTGCGCGCCGTGGTCATCGCCGGCAACGGCAAGGCCTTTTGCGCCGGTCACAACCTCAAGGACATGGCCGCCCACCCGCAGCTGGCCTGGTACCAGGCGCTGTTTGCGCAGTGCAGTCGCTTCATGCTGGCCATCCACCGCCTGCCGGTGCCGGTCATCGCCAAGGTCGATGGCATTGCCACGGCCGCCGGCTGCCAGCTGGTGGCGCAGTGCGATCTGGCCGTGGCCAGCGACAGCGCGCGCTTTGCCGTCAGCGGCATCCAGTACGGCCTGTTTTGCTCCACGCCCAGCGTGCCGCTGGTGCGCAACGTGCCGCTGAAGAAAGCCATGGAAATGCTGCTCACGGGCGAATTCCTCTCGGCGCAGCAGGCTCTGCAGGCCGGGCTGCTCAACCGCGTCGTGCCGGCCGAGCAGCTCGATGCAGCGGTGCAGGCCCTGGTCGATGCCATCGTCGCCAAGCCGCGCATCTCCATCGCGCGCGGCAAGGAGCTGCTCTACGCCCAGCAGGAAATGGGGCTGGAGGCGGCCTACCAGCTTGCCGCCCAGACCATGGCCATCAACATGATGGACGCGGCCGCGCAAGAGGGCGCGCAGGCTTTCGCGCAAAAGCGCCCGCCGCGCTGGCAGGACTTGTGAAGGCAGAGGCTTCAAAAGCCTTTTCACGATCGCGCCGCAGCCAGCGGCGCGTTTGGCCGGCGCAGCCGCGAACAGGCCCTAGAATGCCTCGCGTTGCGATTTTTCAAAACCTGAAGCCGAAATCCTCTCGCCAAGGCAGGGCTTCCCCATTAGGAGAGACAACGAAATGACCAAGGTCCTGGTACCCGTCAAGCGCGTGGTCGATAAAGACATCAAGGTGCGCGTGAAGTCCGACAACAGCGGTGTGGACATTGCCAATGTCAAGCACAGCATGAACCCCTTCGATGAAATCGCAGTGGAAGAGGCCGTGCGCCTGAAGGAAAAAGGCGCTGTCAGCGAGGTCGTCGCCGTTTCCATCGGCGTGACCCAGGCGCAGGAAACCCTGCGCACGGCCCTGGCCATTGGCGCTGATCGCGCCATTCTGGTCGAGACCGCCGACGAGGTGCAGCCGCTGGCCGTGGCCAAGCTGCTCAAGGCGCTGGTGGACAAGGAGCAGCCGGGCCTGGTCATCATGGGCAAGCAGGCCATCGATGACGACTCCAACCAGACTGGCCAAATGCTGGCCGCGCTGGCCGATCTGCCGCAGGCGACCTTCGCCTCCAAGGTCGAGCTGGCCGATGGCAAGGCCACCGTCACCCGCGAGGTCGACAGCGGCCTGGAGACCGTTGCCGTGAACCTGCCGGCGGTGGTCACCACCGACCTGCGCCTGAACGAGCCGCGCTACGTGACGCTGCCCAACATCATGAAGGCCAAGAAAAAGCCGCTGGAGACCATCAAGCCCGCCGACCTGGGCGTGGATGTGGCGCCGCGCCTGAAGACCCTCAAGGTCAGTGAGCCGCCCAAGCGCAGCGCCGGCATCAAAGTGCCGGACGTGGCCACGCTGGTCGACAAGCTCAAGAACGAAGCCAAGGTCATCTGATCGACGGGAGACAAGACACCATGACGACACTCGTAATTGCCGAACACGACAACGCCAGCCTGAAGGCGGCAACGCTCAACACCGTCGCTGCGGCCGCCGCCATCGGCGGTGAGGTGCATGTGCTGGTCGCTGGCCACAACGCGGGCGAGGCCGCCAAGGCCGCCGCGCAGATCGCCGGCGTGAGCAAGGTGCTGCACGCCGACGGCGCAGCGCTGGAAAATGGCCTGGCCGAAAACCTGGCCGCGCAGGTGTTGGCCGTGGCCGATGCCTACAGCCACATCCTGTTTCCTGCCACCTCCAGCGGCAAGAACGCCGCGCCGCGCGTGGCCGCCAAGCTGGACGTGGCGCAGATCTCCGACATCACCAAGGTCGTCAGCGCCGACACCTTCGAGCGCCCGATCTACGCCGGCAACGCCATCGCCACCGTGCAAAGCGGCGATGCCAAGAAGGTCATCACCGTGCGCGCCACCGGCTTTGACGCCGCGGCCGCCAGCGGCGGCTCTGCCGCAGTGGACAGCGTCGCCGCCGTGGCCGACTCGGGCAAGAGCCGCTTCGTCAGCCGCGAAGTGAGCAAGAGCGACCGCCCCGATCTGACGGCAGCCAAGATCATCGTCTCCGGCGGCCGCGCGCTGGGCAGCGAGGAGAAGTTCAAGGAAGTCATCACCCCGCTGGCCGACAAGCTGGGCGCAGCCATCGGCGCCAGCCGCGCCGCAGTCGATGCCGGCTACGCGCCCAACGACCTGCAGGTCGGCCAGACCGGCAAGATCGTCGCGCCCGAGCTGTACATCGCGCTGGGCATCAGCGGCGCCATCCAGCACTTGGCTGGCATGAAGGACTCCAAGGTCATCGTCGCCGTGAACAAGGACGAGGAAGCGCCGATCTTCTCCGTGGCCGATTACGGCCTGGTGGGCGATTTGTTCACCGCCGTGCCCGAGCTGATCGAGAAGCTGTAATCCTCCCGGGTGCGGGCGGCTCTGGCAGGGCCTTGCCATGGCGGGCCCCAGGATGCAGGCCAGCCGCCCAAACCCAATGAATGGCATCCCTGGCGATGCCATTTTTTCTTTTCTTTCCATGTGAGGCGCGGCCGCAGTGCGTGCCGCGCCCTGCCGTCGAGGTATTTCCATGAGCTACAAAGCCCCAGTCAAAGATTTGCTGTTCAACATCGAGCACCTGGCCAACATCGAGGCCGTGGCCCAGCTGCCCGGCTTCGAGGAAGCCGGCCTGGACACGGCCCAGGCCGTGCTGCAGGAATGCGCCAAGTTCAATGAGGACGTCGTGGCCCCGCTGAACGTCGTGGGCGACACCCAGCCTTCGAGCTGGAAGGATGGTCAGGTCACCACCTCGCCGGGCTTCAAGCAGGCCTTCGCGCAGTACGCCGAGGGTGGCTGGCAGGGCCTGCAGCACGATGCCGAATTCGGCGGCCAGGGCCTGCCCAAGACCATTGGCGCGGCCTGCCAGGAAATCCTCAACAGCGCCAACCTCAGCTTCGCGCTGTGCCCGCTGCTGACCGATGGCGCCATCGAGGCGCTGCTGACCGCCGGCAGCGATGCGCTCAAGGCCACCTACCTGGAAAAGCTCATCTCTGGCCAGTGGACCGGCACCATGAACCTGACCGAGCCGCAGGCCGGCTCCGACCTGGCGCTGGTGCGCTCGCGCGCCGAGCCGCAGCCCGACGGCAGCTACAAGGTCTTTGGCACCAAGATCTTCATCACCTACGGTGAGCACGACATGGCCGAGAACATCGTGCACCTGGTGCTGGCCCGCGTGGCCGGCGCGCCCGAGGGCGTCAAGGGCATCAGCCTGTTCGTGGTGCCCAAGTTCCTGGTCAATGCCGATGGCTCGCTGGGTGAGCGCAACGACGTGCACTGCGTGAGCATCGAGCACAAGCTGGGCATCAAGGCCAGCCCCACGGCCGTGCTGCAATTTGGCGACCACGGCGGGGCCATCGGCTACCTGGTGGGCGAGGAAAACCGCGGCCTGGAGTACATGTTCATCATGATGAACGCCGCCCGCTATGCCGTGGGCGTGCAGGGCATTGCCGTCTCCGAGCGCGCCTACCAGCAGGCGGTGGCCTATGCGCGCGAGCGCGTGCAAAGCCGCCCGGTCGATGGCTCGGTCAAGGGCAGCGCGCCCATCATCCACCACCCGGATGTGCGCCGCATGCTGATGACCATGCGCGCCCTGACCGAAGGCACGCGCGCCACGGCGCTGACGGCCGCGGCCGCCTACGACGCTGCGCACCGCCACCCGGACGCCCAGGTGCGCCAGGAAAACCAGGCCTTCTACGAATTCATGGTGCCGCTGGTCAAGGGTTACAGCACTGAGATCAGCCAGGAAGTCACGGCGCTGGGCGTGCAGGTGCACGGCGGCATGGGCTTCATCGAGGAAACGGGCGCGGCCCAGCACTACCGCGACTGCAAGATCCTGACCATCTACGAAGGCACGACCGCCATCCAGGCCAACGACCTGGTTGGGCGCAAGACCGGCCGTGACGGCGGCCAGGTCGCCAAAGCCATTGCCGAGCGCATTGCCAAGACCGAGCAGGAGCTCGCTGCGCTGGGCACGGAGCCAGCCCAGGCCGTGGCGCGTGAGCTGGCCGCTGCCCGCCAAGCCTATCTGGACGTGGTGGACTTCATCGTTGCCAACAGCCGCGAAAACCCCAACGCCGCCTACGCCGGCTCCGTGCCCTACCTGATGTTGGCTGGCAACCTGGTGGCAGGCTGGAACCTGGGCCGCGCCCTGCTGGCCGCGCAGGCCGAGCGCGCCAAGGGCCAGGATCAGGCCTTCTGCGACGCCAAGATCACCACCGCGCACTTCTACGCCGAGCACATCCTGCCGCGCACCAAGGCCTTGCGCGACGCCATCGTCAATGGTGCGCACAGCGTCACCGAGCTGCCGCTCGATGGCTTTTGATCGCATGGCGCGATGAAGGGCATTACGCAGTTGCGCCACAGCGCCTGGCCTGCCAGGCACTGCGCGCGCGCTGCAGTGATGCACCCTGCATGGTGCGGTTTGGCAGACTCTGCGGGTGAGCCTCTATTGCGGAAAACGCAGCGGCGGCGCATAGTGCATCTTCAGGCTTTTGTGCGGGCCGGGCGCCCAGCCCGCGCGAGGCGCTGAGCAAAAAGCCAGCTTGGGCTTTTGCCTGCCGGTGCATTGACGCTCAGTGGGCAAAATGCGCTGGCGCCGATCATCACGAAAGGAGCAAGTCTTATGAACCTGACCATTAGCGGACACCATCTGGAAGTCACGCCTGCATTGCGTGAATTCGTCACAAGCAAGCTCGCGCGCGTGGCCAAGCGCTTCGACCAGTTGATCGATGTGAGGGTGGTGCTGGGGCTGGAGAACACCAAGGAAAAGCAAGGGCGCCAGACGGCCGAATGCACCATGCTGCTCAAGGGCGGCGACATCCACATCAAGACCGCGCATGAGGATTTGTACGCAGCCGTCGATGAAATGGTGGACAAGCTCGACCGCCAAGTGGTGCGCTTCAAGGACAAGCTCAAGGAGCATGACCATCAGGCCCACAAGAAGACCATTTCTGCTTGAAGGCACTTTGAAAGCACTTGAGCAGAACTGATCCAACGACAAACCCGCCCTGGCGCTTTGCCCTGGCGGGCTTGGTGTTTGATGGGGCGTGTTGGTGGGGCATGTTGGCTGCCCCCCAATATCAAACACTGGGCTTGACTGTCAATGCATGGTGAATGTCAAGTCCAATTAGGGGAAATACCGAGAGATTGAAGGGCCGCTGGGCTGTATAGGCATAATCCCCCCCCACTTATGAACCGTCTAGCCTCCATCCTGCCTCTCGAGCGCGTGCTGGTGCATGTCGAAGTCACGAGCAAGAAACGTGCTTTCGAAGAAGCTGGCCTGCTGTTTGAAACCCTGCATGGCCTCTCGCGCGCCGTCGTCACCGACAGCCTGTTCGCGCGCGAGCGCCTGGGCTCCACTGGCCTTGGGCACCGCGTGGCCATTCCGCATGGCCGCATCAAGGGCTTGCATGCGCCGATGGCGGCCATTTTCCAGTTGGCGCAGCCCATCGGTTTTGACGCGCCCGACGAGCAACCGGTCAGCCTGCTGATCTTCTTGCTGGTGCCCGAGGCGGCCACCGAAAAGCACCTGGAAATCCTCTCGGAAATTGCCGAGTTGCTCAGCGATGTGGATCTGCGCGAGGCCATGATCCATGCCAGCGATGCGCAGCAGCTGCACAGCCTGGTGGCCAACTGGCACTCCAGCCAGCTGCCGGCCGAGGTGCAATAAGAGGCCCGCGCCCACATGCTCAACACCGTCAGCGCCCAGGCCCTGTTCGATGAATTCGCGCAGGCCTTGCAATGGCGCTGGATTGCGGGGCGCAGCGCCTATGCGCGGCGCTTCGATGAGCGCGCGCTGCGCTCGGCGCGCGCCAGTGCCGACCTGGTCGGCTATCTGAACTACATCCATCCGTTTCGCGCCCAGGTGCTGGGCGAGTCCGAGGTGCGCTATCTGACCAATGCCACCGAGGCCGATTGCGTGCGCCGCGTGGCGCGCATCACGCAGCTGGAGCCGCCCGTGCTGATCCTGGCCGATGGCCAGCAGGCGCCGCAGGCCCTGCTGGAGATGTGCGAGACGGCGCAAATCCCCATGTTCGCCACGGCCGAATCCTCGGCCTACGTCATCGACGTGCTGCGCAGCTACCTCTTCAAGCTGTTTGCGGCCAGCACCACCTTGCACGGCGTGTTCATGGACATCCTGGGCGTGGGCGTGCTCATTACTGGCGAATCCGGCCTGGGCAAGAGCGAGCTGGGGCTGGAGCTGATCACACGCGGCCACGGCCTGGTGGCCGACGACATCGTCGACGTGGTGCAGATCAACCAGAACGCGCTGGAGGGCAAGTGCCCGCAGCTGCTGCAGAACCTGCTGGAAGTACGCGGCATCGGCCTGCTCGACATTCGCGCCATCTTTGGCGAAACCGCGGTGCGCCGCCGCATGCGGCTGCGGCTGATCGTGCATCTGGTGCGCCGCGAAACCATGGAGCGCGACTACGAGCGCCTGCCGCACGAGCCGCTGACCGAATCCATCCTGGGCGTGCCGGTGCGCAAGGCCATCATCCAGGTCATGGCCGGGCGCAACATCGCCGTGCTGGTCGAGGCGGCGGTGCGCAACTACATCCTGCAGCTGCGCGGCATCGACACCTACCAGGAGTTCACCCGCCGCCAGCGCCTGGCCATGCAGGCCGATGCGCTGCCCGAGCCCGGCGATCCGCAGCGGCCAACCTCCGACTGAAAGCGTCTGAAACGCCCGGCCCCGCCTGCGGCCCCTTCAATCAAACAACTGCGCCAGGGCCAGGCCGGGCTCGGGCGCGCGCATGAAGGCCTCGCCCACCAGGAAGGCGTGCACCCCGGCCTCGCGCAGCAGCTGCACATCCGCCGCCGTGGCAATGCCCGATTCGGTCACCAGCAGGCGCTCGGGCGGGAGGTGCTTTTGCAGCTCCAGCGTGGTCTGCAGGCGGGTCTCGAAAGTGCGCAGATTGCGGTTGTTGATGCCCAGCAGCGGGGTTTTCAGGCGCAGCGCGCGCTCGAGCTCATGGGCGTCGTGCACCTCCACCAGCACCGCCATGTCCAGCGACAGCGCAATGGCTTCGAGCTCGGCCATCAATCTATCGTCCAGCGCCGCGGCGATGAGCAGCACGGCATCGGCGCCCATGGCCCGCGATTCGTAGATGTGGTAGGGCGCGACCATGAAATCCTTGCGCAGCACCGGCAGATCGACGCTGGCGCGGGCCTGTTTCAGATAGTCCACGCTGCCCTGGAAGAACTGCCGATCGGTCAGCACCGACAGGCAGGCGGCGCTGGTGCGCCCATCGCCCTGGGCGTAGCTTTGCGCGATGTCCGCAGGGATGAACTGCGCATCGGCGCGCAGCAGGCCCTTGCTGGGGCTGGCCTTCTTGATCTCGGCAATGACGCCGGCCTGGCCCTGGGCGATCTTGGCGCGCAGCGCGCCCTCGAAGTCGCGCGTCAGCACGCGGCTTTCGGCATCGGCGCGCACGGCGCTCAAGGGCATGCGCTTTTGCGCGGCGGCGATCTCTTCATGCTTGACGGCAATGATTTTTTCCAGGATGTCGGACATGGCGGCAGCGGTGTATGGGCAGATTAGGCAAAGGCCGCAGTGTATGCGCAGGCGGGCACAGCCAGCGCCCGGGGCCTTGCTATGATGCCAACCCTTTGTGGCGGCGGCGCTGGCGCGCAGGGCGCGCTGGCGTACATGCCCGCCCATCACGAGCAAGCTTGAACGAGGAAAGGGCTGTTGGATGCGATACGGATTCCATGCCATGTTGGCCGCACTGTGCTGCGGCATGTTGACTGCCTGCGCCACTGGCGCCGGGGTCGCTGGCGCGCCCGGCGCGCCCGGCAATGGGCCAGCCCAGCCGGCCCAGCCGCCGCAGCGCGATCTGTTCGCCCAGGCCGGTTCATCAGGCCATGTTGGCGCGCCGCTGGCGCATGGCGCAGCGCCAGCGCAGGCCATGGACGCGCTGACGGCGTTCCACTGGCAGCTGCGCACGGTCACCGGGCGTGATGGCGCCTGGTTCAGCCGGGGCCAGCGCGCCTTGCGCGCGCCGGTGCAACTGCGCTTTGACGGCCAATACCTGGGCGTCAGCGGCCTGTGCAATCTGCTGAGCGCCACCTATTTGGCAGGGCCCGATCAGCTGCGTGTGGATGTGCCCATGCAGACCAAGAAGGCCTGCGCCGACCAGCGCTTGATGACGCTGGAGCAGCAGCTGGGGGCAGCCTTGCCGCAGGTGCGCAGCTGGCGCATCAGCGGCCCGGCGTACGCGCCGCAGCTGCGGCTGGAGTTTGCCAATGGCAGCCAGTGGCAGCTCGAGGGCGCGCCCACCCATGCCACGCGCCATGGCGCAGCCCCGCAGACCATCTTCCTGGAAGTGGCCCCGCGCACCCGGCCTTGCAGCGAGGCCGGCCGCACGCGCCAGTGCCTGGAGGTGCGCCGCGTCGAGTTCGACGCCCAGGGCCTGCGCCAGTCGTCCGGGCCGTGGGAACTGTTTCATGAGCCCATCGAAGGCTTCACCCATGAGCCAGGCGTACGCAGCCTGCTGCGCATCCACCGCTATCCGGCCAGGGGCGGCCGCCCGGGGGTTGCCAGCCCGTATGTGTACGTGCTGGACGAGACCGTGGGCACCGAGTGGGTGCAACCGCAGCGCCCTTGAGGCCGTGAGCAGGCGCGCAGGCCTTGCAGCGCCGCCGCCTGAGCCGAGCCGACAGACGCCGCCCGCCAGGGCGGCTTTTTTTACCCCACGGCCAGCACGCGCCCTGGCTGGGCACAGGCGCTGGCCGGTGCAGCCTGGCCGGTAGAATGCGCGCTGGATTTTGCAGTGGTCGGCCGCAGGCGCCAGCACACATTGCGCGAGCACAACGCAGCGTCATGGCTGGATGAGTCGCCCAGGGCCTGCCCCGTCGTCATTCATTCGCACCAAAGGAGAAACGCACCCATGTCCACAGCCGAACAACAGCAGCGCATCGCCAGCGGCCAGGGCTTCATCGCCGCTCTGGATCAAAGCGGCGGCAGCACGCCCAAGGCGCTCAAGCTCTACGGCATCGAGGAGTCGGCCTACAGCGGCGAGGCGCAGATGTTCGATCTGGTCCACCAGATGCGCACCCGCATCGTCAGCAGCCCGGCCTTCGATGGCCAGCGTGTGCTGGGCGCGATCCTGTTCGAGATGACGCTCGAGCGCGACTTCAACGGCAAGAATGCAGCCAGCTACCTGTGGGAAGACAAGCGCGTTGTGCCCTTTCTGAAGATCGACAAGGGCCTGCAGGATGAGGCCGATGGCGTGCAGCTGATGAAGCCCATCCCCGGCCTGGCCGAGCTGCTGGCGCGCGCCAAGGCCAAGGGCGTCTTCGGCACCAAGGAGCGCTCGGTCATCAAGGCCAACAACCCGGCGGGCATTGCCGCAGTGCTGGACCAGCAGTTCGAGCTGGCCCAGCAGGTGCTGGCCGCGGGCCTGGTGCCCATCATCGAGCCGGAGGTGGACATCAAGGCGGCCGACAAGCAGGCCATCGAGGTCGAGCTCAAGCAAGGCCTGCTGCAGCGCCTGGACAAGATCCCCGCTGCCACGCCGGTGATGCTCAAGCTGACGCTGCCCACGGTGGACGGCTTCTTCGACGAGCTGGTGGCGCACCCCAGCGTGCTCAAGGTCGTGGCGCTCTCGGGCGGTTACAGCCGCCAGGAGGCCAATGCCAAGCTGGCGCGCAACCCCGGCGTGATCGCCAGCTTCAGCCGCGCACTGACCGAAGGCCTGTCGGCGCAGCAAAGCGATGACCAGTTCAACCAGGCGCTGGAGGATTCGATCGAATCCATCTACCAGGCTTCGATCGCCTGATCGGCCATTTGCGCTGTGCCGCGCCATGCACTGCGGGCCGCCTTGCCAGGCCCGCAGCTGGCCCGCCAGCACTGCCGCAGCGCGCAAGCCCTTTGCACAGGGCGCGCGCTGCGGCAGTGTTTTTTTGTGCCTGCGGCGGCCCCAGGCACCACGTGCAGGCCCCACGCCCGTTGCCTCGGCGCGGGCTTTCAATCGGCCAGGAAGCGCCCGGCCAGGCTGCCGGCGCGCCAGCGCCTGCGGCGCAGCCAGGGCTCGAGCTTGCTGCGCTCGCCGCCGCGCAGCTTGACCAGCGCGGGCCAGCAGCTGGCATCGCCGCGCGCCCACAGCAGGCGGGCGTAGAGCGGGCGGCGCTTCCAGCGCGCCTGCAGGTGCAGCCAGTAGGCGCTGTCCTCGGCGCGCAGCAGCGCCAGCCGCCAGGGCTGCGCCGGGGGCTGGGCCACGCCCTGGTGCAGCACCTCTTGCGCCACCACGTGGATGGTGTGGTAGCTGGGCTCGCCAATGTTTTGCGTGTACTGGGCAAAGCACCCCTGCTGGCGCAGCGCCTGCAGGTAGTTGGCCGTGCCCTGCTCGACCACGGCGGCATGAAAGCGCGCCAGCCACTGCGCGATGAAGGGGTTGCCGGCCGCAGCGGCCAGAAACCAGCTTTCGATCACCGGGAAGTGCTGCGCGGTGGTGTAGCCGTCCAGGTAAAAGCCGACGAAATCGGCGCGCTGCGCCTGTTGCAGCGCCGGCAGCCAGTCGTCCAGCGGGCGCGTGAGGATGATGGAGGCATCCAGCCAGATGCCGCCGTGGCGCTGCAGCAGCGCCAGGCGCATCCAGTCGGTCTGCTTGGCAATGTTCAGCTGCGCCAGCGCCTGGGGCAGATCGGGCAGGAACTGGCGCACATTGCCGGCATGCAGCAGGTGCACGGTGTGCTGCGGGTTCAGGCGGCGCCAGCCGTCGATGCAGCGCTGCACCACCAGCGGGGGCTGGGCGTCGTGCCAGTAGGTCCAGATCACGCGCGGGATGGGCGCTGGCAGGCCCCGGGTCGCAGCATCGGCCGTCGACTCGGGGCCGGCCTGCCAGCGCCGCACGGCCGGCGTCGGCAGGGGCTGGAGGCGGGCATGGCGGTGCAGCCACAGCGCCAGCGCCGCCGCGCCCAGCGCCAGCAGCAGGGCGCAGCCGATCAGGCCCGGCAGCAGTGCGCTGGCCCAGAGGGTATCGGCGGCAGCGGCAGCGGTAGCGCCTGGGGCGGCAGAGGGCAGTGCGGTCAGGGCGTCAGCGGGCATGGGCGTCGTCGTCGGGCGTGGGGCCATCGGGCCTGGGGCTGGCAGGCTGGCCCATCAAATAGCGGCCGGCCAGGCTGCCTGGCAGGTACAGGCCGGCGGCCAGGTAGTGGTCGAGCTTGCGCCGGTCGGGCCCTCGCAGCTTGATCAGCGGCGCCACGGCCGCGCCGGCCTGCATGAAGAACAGGCGCTTTTTCAGGCGCGCGCGCTGCCAGCCGGCCTGCACGTGGTAGGCGAAGGCGCTGGCCTCGGCCGGCCACAGCGTCAGGCGGTAGCGGGCATCGCCGCGCTGCAGTACGCGCTGCGCGGCCAGGTGCATGCTCAGGTACTCTGGCGCGTCGATGGCTTGCTGCAGCGCCTGCAGCAGGCCCAGGGCCTGCAGGTGCTGCAGGTAGCCGCTGTTGCCGCGCGGCACGACTTCGGCGTCGAACTCGCGCTGCCAGGCATGAACGAAGGCGCTGCCCGGCGCGGCGGCCATGAACCAGTTTTCCACCACCGGGTATTGGGCCGAGGTGGTAAAGCGCTGCAGGTAAAAGCCCAGGTATTCGCTGCCGTGCGCCTGCTGGGCCTGCAGCACCCAGTCCAGCGGCGCGGTGAGGATGGTGCTGGCGTCCAGCCAGATGCCGCCATGGCGCTGCAGCAGCGCCAGGCGCAGCCAGTCGGCCAGTTTCTGGGGCGAGTCGGCCAGCAGCGCCGCAGGCAAATGGGGCAGCAGCGCGCGCGCGCGGGCCAGGTCCAGCACTTCGATGCGCCAGTGCGGGTGGTGCTGGCGCCAGCTGGCCAGGCAGCACTCGATCAAGGGCGGCGGGGCGGCGCTGTCCCAATAGGTCCAGAGGATGCGCGGGATCGGCGCTGGCGTTGGCGCTGCCGGTGCGGGCGCGCCGATCTGCCAGAGCTGGGCCGGCGGCGCCTGCCAGGGCGGCAGCGCCGGGCGGCGCCAGCCGTACCAGCGCTTGAGCAGGCGCGCCAGCAGCAGCTCGCCGCGCACGCGCCAGCCCAGGGCTGGCGGGTTGGCCGGCGGGTTGGTTGACGGGCCGATGGGCGGCGTGGCGGGGGCAGGGGCGCTCATGCGGCAGTCTGTGCGTTGTCTTGTGCCGCGGCAGCAGCGGCCAGCGCGGCCTGGCGTGTGCGCGCGTAGCGCAGCAGCCAGCCGCGGCGCAGGTAGCCGCGCAGCAGGGCAGCAGGCGGCAGCGGGCTGCAGGCCAGGTAGTCCTGCGCGAATTGCCCAGCCAGCGCCTGGGCCTGGGCAGGCGGCAGAGCGGCGTGCTGCAGGGCGCGCAGCGCGCCCAGGTAGTTGCGCGCCGCCAGGTGGGCGATGGCAAAGCGCATGGCGTCGCTGGCCAGCTGCGGCTCGGCCTGGGCGCAGTGGCGCCAGTCCTGCACAAAGGGGCGCAGCGCGCGCGACAAGTCGGCGGCCTTGGCGGCATTCATGCCCGAGAGGATGCTGCCGGCGCGCTGGCGGTAGGCGACCCAGGGCTCGGGCAGGTGGATGGCGCTGCGCGCGCGCAGCAGCAGCCGGGGCATGGTGGCCATGTCCTCGAAATAGGCCCCGGGCGGGAACTGCAGGCCCTGCCACAGCTCGCGGCGGGCGATCTTGGACCAGGCGTGCATTTGCCTGCCCAGCAGCATGCCTTGCAGCAAGGCCGTGCGATCGCGCAGCAGGGTGCGCGCCGGGCCGTGGAAGCTGCGCCGGTGCGCTTCGCCGCGCAGGCGGTGCTTCAGGCGCGGCTGGGCGCGCCACAGGCTGAAGTCGCACAGCACCAGATCCGGGGCGTGGCTTTGGATGGTCTGGCGCAGGCTGGCGATGGCGCCGGGCTGCAGGAAGTCGTCGGAGTCGAGAAACCAGATGTAGGCGCCGCTGCTGGCGGCCAGCAGGCTGTTGCGCGCCGCGCTCAGACCCTGGTTGTGCGGGTGGTGCAGCAGTTGCAGCGCGCCGGGCCAGCGCGCCTGCAGCTGCCGGGCCAGCGCGGCCGAGCCGTCGCTGGAGGCATCGTCGAGCAGCAGCACCTGCACGCCGGGCACGCCCTTGAGCTGCTGCATCAGCGATGCGATGCACTCGCCCAGGTAGTCCTGCACGTTGTAGACAGGCACCAGCACACTCAGCCAGGGGCGCTCTCTCATGGTGCGGGCCTGCCTTGGGTGAGCAGCTGCAGGAACTGCGCCTCGTAGGCGGCCTGCATGCGCTGCTGGCTGTAGAGCGCCTGGGCATCGCGGCGGCCTTGCGCGGCCAGATTGGCGGCCCAGGCCGGCTCGCGCAGCAGGCGCTCGAGCGCATCGGCCAGCGCCTGCGGGTCGCCGGGGGCGGCCAGCAGGCCATTGCGCTCGTGCGCGATGACTTCCTGAATGCCCGGCACGCGCGAGCCAACCACGGCGCAGCCGGCGGCCATGCCTTCGATCAGCGCCAGCGGCATGCCTTCGTAGTGGCTGGAAAGCACGCAAATGCGCTGGCCCATCAGCAGGCCGGGCACGTCGTCGCAGCGGCCCAGCAGCTGCACCTGCCCGCCCAGGCCCAGTTGTTGCACCAGGGCCCGGGCGCGGCGCTGCAGGCGCTGGCTGCCGCCGCCGGCCAGCCACAGTGTGGGCTGCAGGCCGCGCTGGCGCAGCACGGCCAGGGCGTGCAGCAAGGTGGCGTGGTCTTTTTGCCGGGCAAAGCGCGCCACCATCACCAGCCCGGGGCTGCGCTGCGCCAGCGGCAGGGCATCGGCCTGGGCATAGGGCTGCAGCGCAATGCCGTTGGGGATGGCGATGGTTTTCTCCGGCGCGAAGCCCAGCGCCAGCAGGCTGTCGCGCACCCCTTGGGAGCAGCCGATGATGCAGGCCGTGCGCCGCGCCAGCCAGCGCGCCTGGGCCAGCCGCCAGGGGGTGTAGCGCTCGCGGCTGTTGTGCTCCACGTGCACCAGCAGCGGCACCTGGGCCCACAGCCCGGCGTAGCGGCCCCACAGGTGTTCGCTGAAGCCGTGCGCCACCAGGATGTCGGGCTGCCACTGCAGGCAGATGCGCCGCAGCTGCCAGATCGTGGCCCAGTGGCTCCAGCCGCTGACCACGTCCACCGGCAGGCCTTGCGCGCGCAGCGCGGCCACCTTGTCCGGCGGCGTCTGGCGCTTGCGGCGCAGCACCAGCCGGGGCTCGAACTGGCCGCTGTGCAGGTGCGCGCGCACCAGGTCGATGGCCACCTGCGTGGCGCCGGAAAAGCCGCCGGTGACGAAATGCAGCACGCGCGGGCGCTCGCCAGGGCTGGGGCGGCGCGGCGCGGTCACGGCGTGACAGCCGGTGCGGCCGGCGCGCTGGCGGTGAGCTGGGCGATCTGCTGGCGCACGCCGCGCAGACAGCTCCAGACCGCGATGGTCATGAACAGGTAGAACATGATGCCGCTGTTGTGGGCATAAAACACCTGCGTGATGCCGTAGCCGGCAAACATCACCGGCAGGCTCAGCCCGGCCAGCTCCAGGGCCCGCTGCTGGGCCTGCAGCGCCTGCAGGCGTGGCCCGCAGCCGCCGTCATGGCGCGGCCGGTGGCTGCGCCGCGGCCAGAACACGCACAGCGGCACCAGATAGAAAAAGCCCAGCACCGCCACGCCCACCAGCCCGGTCTTGACGAACACGTCCAGCACTTCGTTGTGCACATGCTGGTATTGCAGGATGGCGGGGCGGTATTGCCCGGCCTGCACGCGCAGCAGCTTCTCCTGCATGTAGCCGGGCACCGACCAGCCCAGCAGGGGTTTTTCCAGGCCCATGTCCCAGGCCAGGCGCCAGTGCTCCAGGCGCTGGCCGATGGAGCTGTCGGCCCCGTGCTGGGCCTCGAATTGGGCCACCTCGCCCACGGTGCGCTGCCAGCGCTCGTTGAGCATCTGCGGCTTGGCCACTGCCACCATGGTCATCGACGCCAGAAAGGCGCCGCCCAGGCCCAGCGCCAGCGCCGGGCGGGCATTTTTGGCCAGCGCCAGGGCCAGCGGCAGCGCCAGCAGCAAGGCCAGCCAGCCGCCGCGCGAGAGCGACAGCACCGAGGCCATGCAACCGGCCAACATCGCCAGCAGGGCCAATGCCATCAGGCCGCGCTGCTGCGGCCTGGCCCAGCGGCCGCGCGTGAACAGCGTGCCGCAGCTCAGCGCCGCCAGCATCACCGCCAGCTGCAAGGCCAGATTGCCGTATTGGATGGCATTGGTCGTGCCTGTGGCGCGCCAGTAATCGAGCACGAACACTTGCCAGAGGGCAATGCCGCCCGCGCCCAGGCAGCCCAGCAGCACGCCCCAGAACAAGGCGCGCGGACTGGCCGGGTAGGCGGCGGCAAACAACAGGCAGGGCAGGGCCAGCAGGAATTTGATCGGCCGATCCCAGCGGCCCAGGCCCTCGGCCGGGTCGGAGAGAAAGATCCACACCAGGCCCATCAGCACCACGGCTGCGGCCAGCCAGCGCGTGGGCGCATCGACCGGCATGCGCGGCCAATGCCGCAGGCTGCACAGCGCGCCCAGCAGCAAAAGCGCCGCGCCCCAGGAATAGCCCGAGGGCAGCCACAGCGCCAGCGCAGGGATCAGCAGCGCCGATGCACTGCTCAGGCGCTGGGGCCAAAAGGGGGGCATGCGGGTGGACACGGCAAGGCCTGGATAGGATAGGGGCGGGGCAGGGCGCGATGGCGGCGGGCAAGCGCCCGGGCGGGCTCGACAAGCCGCCGCCCGAAGCGGGCCTTGGGCCGCTTCGGGCCTGCGGGGCGCGGCTCAATGGCCGCGAAACACTTCGCCCGCCTTGAGGTGGTAGTGCGTGCCGCAGTACGGGCAGCGCGCCTGGCCGGTGTGGGCGATGTCCAGAAAAACGCGCGGGTGGTGGTTCCACAGCGGCATGCCGGCCACCGGGCTGGGGCAGAACACACCGCCGTTTTCATTGAGGTCCTTGGCCAGCAATTCGATGCTGGCAGCGGCGGGGGAGGATGCGTGGCTCATAGTGGGTGGTCAGACGAAACAAAAAAAGCCTGGGCGGCGCCGGGCACGGGCCGGATTTTATGCCGCGCCCTTGGGAAGGTCTCCATGAATCGCAGCGCCGCGTGCCGCTGCGCCTTGCAGCCCATCCCAACCTGGGGCGAGCGCTGTGCGAGGCGATTTTGAGGACAGGTTCTAAGAATCTGCTCAAGGCGCCGCGGATCGGCCCAGTGCATCTGCAGTTTTGCCAATGCGTGGCGGCATGGTTGGGAAGGCTGGCCTAAGCTGGGGATTTCAGCGCAAGAAGGCGCTGATTGCAGCAAATTTCTTTAACTCATTGAAAAAGTTGGCAAATGCACCTCTTCTTTATTGCGACAATGCACATTGAATGCTTTCAAATGAGCAAAAACGCCCAAGGATAATGCCTTATCCCGACGAATGCTTTGCCAAAGGACACGCAATGACACACCCGACTCCCACCCCGAAAACCCCCTCCCGCCGCTGGCTGCTGGGCGGCCTGCTGGCGGCCTGTGCGGCATGGCCTGCCTGGGCGCAGGCGGCCACTGCCGCCGAGCCCAAGGGCGAGCCCATCCGCCTGGCCCTGGTCGAAAGCCTCTCGGGCCCGTTTGCCAATACCGGCGAGGCGGTGTTCCGCAACCTGGCCTGGGCGGTCGAGCGCGTCAATGCCCGCGGCGGCGTGGCCTTGCCCGCGGCGCAAGGCGGCCAGCGCCCGCTGCAGTTGCTGCGCTTTGACAGCAAGGGCCAGAGCGACGAGGCGCTGGCGGCGCTGCAATCGGCGCGCGATGCCGGCGCGCAGTACGTGCTGCAGGGCAACTCCTCGGCCACGGCCGAGGCCATCCTCAACGCGGTGGAAAAAAACAACCAGCGCACCCCGCAGCAGCGCATGCTGTTTCTCAATTACTCGGCCGTCGATCCGGCGCTGACCAATGAGAAGTGCAGCTTCTGGCACTTTCGCTTCGATGCCCATGCCGACATGCGCATGAATGCGCTGATGGAGGTGCTGCAGGCCGACACCGCCATCAAGAAGGTCTATCTGTTCGGCCAGGACTACAGCTTTGGCCACGCCGTGCTGCGCGAGGCGCGCCGCCAGCTGGGCCAGCGCCGCCCGGACATCGAGATCGTCGCCGAGGAATACCACCCCGTGGGCCGCATCAAGGACTTCGCACCCTACGGCGCCAAGATCAAGGCCAGCGGCGCGCAGGCCGTGATCACCGGCAACTGGGGCAACGACTTGACGCTGTTCATCAAGGCCGCCGGCGAGGTGGGCTTTGACGGCAGCTTCTACACCTTCTACGGCAATGCGCTGGGCGCGCCAGCGGCCATTGGCGATGCCGGCATCGGCAAGGTCATTGCCGTGGCCGACTGGCTGCCCAACAAGCCGGGCCAGGCCAGCCGCGCGTTCTATCAGTCCTTCCGCGAGCGCTTCCCCAAGCCCGCCGACGACTACGTGCACATGCGCATGCAGCTGCTGATCGAGGCGCTGGCCGCCGCGATGGAAAAGGCCGGCAGCACCGAGCCAGCGGCCGTGGCCCAGGCCCTGGAAGGCCTGCAGGTGGAGCTGGCCGGCCAGGCCGGCCAAATGCGCGCGGCCGATCACCAGTTCCAGCAGCCGCTGGTGGTCGGGCGCATGCAGAAGGCCGGCAGCGAGGCCGTGCCGTTCGACGTCGAGGGCTCGGGCTATGGCTTCGAGGTCGTGCGCACCCTCACGCCCGAGCAGGCCCAGATGCCGCACCGCTGCAGCATGCAAAGGCCGCAGTGATGGCGCGCATCTGCGGGTAAGGCCGCATTGCCCGGCTGGCGCGGCCCTGGGTATGCTGCGGCGCAAGCCAGCCGCGCTGGCGCATTGCGTCGCCAGCGCGGCTGGCTTGTCATTTGCGAGAGTAGCCCCACGATGCCCATGCGCGTTCACCTCAAGGCCGTGCCCGAAACCATGCTGTGGACGCTGCACAACCGTGCCAGCGAATCGTTGCGCGGCGATGCCTTTTTCCGCGATCCGCACGCCGAGCGCATCTATGCGGCCATCGACTACCCGTTCGAGCGGCACTTCGGCCCGCCCGATTCCTCACACGCGGCGCGGGCCCAGGCTTTTGACGCCGTCATCGGCGACTGGCTGGACGAGCACCCGGCAGGCACGGTGGTCGAGCTCGGCTGCGGCCTGGAGACGCAGTGCCTGCGGCTGGACAACGGCCAGGCGCGCTGGCTGGCCATCGACACGCCCGAGGCCATTGCCCTGCGCGAGCATTTCATCGTCCCCGGCTCGCCGGCTGCGCCGCGCCTGCAGCACTGGCGCGGCGACGCCCGCGACCCAGCCTGGATGGAGCAGGTCGATGCGCAGCGGCCCGTCTTCATCAGCGCCCAGGGCATGCTGATGTACTTCAGCGAGCAGCAGGTGCAGCACCTGCTGCAGGCCGTGGCCGCGCGCTTTGGCGGCGGCGCCGCGCCCCTGCAGCTCATGTTCGACGTGGTGCCGCCCTGGGTGGCAGCCCTCACGCAAAGCCCCGGCGGGCTTTGGAAAACCAGCCATTATCGGGTGCCGGCCATGCGCTGGGGCATAGGGGCCAGCGCCGTGCCGGCGCAGATCAGGCAATGGCTGGGCCCTGGGGCGGAAGTGCGCTGGATCGGCTACAGCCACTACCGCGCCTGGCCTGCCTGGTACCTGCAATGGCTGCGGGCCTGGCCCTGGGCCCGGGACAATATGCCGGGCATGGTGCATGTGACGCTGCAGCCATAGACGCCGCAGCAGCGCGGCCCTGGCTGCACGGCCCGGGCAGTCTGCTGCGTGACACTTTTTTGCTGCCGCGCCAGGCGCAGCGCTATCGCCAGCCACAGGGTTCGTGCAGACTGGCTGCTCGGGAAAGGCCTGCACGAATTCAGCGACAAAGTGCGCACTGCGGCCCGGGATGGGCTGCAAGGCGCAAACCGCAGCGATGCCAGGCAATGCCAAGTGGTGTCAAGCGGCAGCGCGAGGGTTTGTAACGAAACAGACCGCCCCAATCTGCAGAGGCATACGCCGCGGCAATGTGTGCCAGCCTTGCCGCCCTTTTGCGCTCGGCTGCGGCCTGATATGCCATTTGGCCCATGTCGGCAGCGGGCGGCGCAAGCAACCGCGTTGCCCTGTCAACCAAAAAGCGCTTCGTTGCATTGATTGGGCATGCGCCATATAGTGCATTCGATGTTCTTTGTATAGAGGGTTTTCCCGGTCATTCTTTGCAATGTGTTGCAAAAGG
Source organism: Vandammella animalimorsus (assembly GCF_002285265.1). Lineage (GTDB taxonomy): Bacteria > Pseudomonadota > Gammaproteobacteria > Burkholderiales > Burkholderiaceae_C > Lampropedia. The sequence goes on along the minus strand of NZ_NSJB01000002.1, from coordinate 211,401 downwards.
CTCCTTGGGAAAGACGGCGTGAACAGGTTTTCAGAACTGCGCCGCCTCATCCATTCACCCACCGACCTTTGTGTACCAGCCCATGATCGACACGAAACAGTCCCCCCCTTCTTCGGCGGCGCCTGGCGATGCCAAGGAGCGGCGTGCGCTGCAGCCCCTGCACATTCCGATTCGCGCGCTGGGGCCGACGCACCGCGAGCAAATCCTGGAGCATTTGCTGAGCCTGACCGAGCGCGACCGCTATTTGCGCTTTGGCTATCCGGCCTCGGATGCGCAGGTTCGCCGCTATGTGGAGGGGTTGGACTTCCAGCGCGATGAGATCTACGGCATCCACAACCGCAAGCTGGAGCTGATCGCCATGGCCCACCTGGCGTTTGACCCGCCCACGCCGGGCAAGCCGCGCGCGGCGGAATTTGGCGTGTCGGTGCTGAGCAAGTACCGCGGGCGCAGCCTGGGCGCCAAGCTCTACGACCGCGCCATGATGCATGCGCGCAATGAGGGGGTGGAGACCATGTACATCCATGCGCTCAGTGAAAACGCGCCCATGCTGAAGATCGCGCGCAATGCCGGCGCCACGGTGCACCGCGAAGGCAGCGAATCGGAGGCCTATCTGAAGCTGCCCAAGCCCAATCTGAACTCGCGCCTGACGGAGGCGTTCGAGGACCAGATCGGCGAGATCGACTACCGCATGAAGGTGCAGGCCTATCAGTTCCAGTCCTTTTTGGACAACCTCTGGGGCATGGGCATGCACCGCAAGCCCGAGGCCAGGCCAGCGCCGCCTGAGCAGCAGCCAGACGCCCCGCCAGCGCAGAAGCAGGATTGACGGCGCATCAGCCGCAGCAAGCGCGACGGCCCCGGCAGCCCATGGCACAGCCGGGGCCGTTTTGCATTGGCCTGAACTGCGGCGCTGCCGGGTGCGGGGGCAGCAGCCTGGCCCAGCCCGGCCAAGCCAGGCAGTGCCTGGGCGACTTCGGCTATGCTTGCGCCCGTGTCCAACCATCGCCCCTTGCGGGCGCATTGCTTTCGTGACGTCCGACCACGCCCCCGCGCGCGCCAACGAAAAAGAAGAAAAGCGCAGCTTGCGCCAGCGCATCGCCCAATTGCTCTATCCGCCGCCGGCCACGCCGCAGGCCCTGATCGACACCATCGCCGCTGCAGAGGAGCAGGACACCATCAAGCCCGAGGTGCGCATCATGCTCGAGCGCGTCATCCGCATGGAGTCCATGACCGCCGCCGATGCCATGGTTGCTGCCTCGCGCATGGACATGCTGGACGTGGATGCGCCCTATGAAGAGCTGCTGGCCACGGTGATCCGCACCGCGCACTCGCGCTTTCCGGTCTACGAAGGCTCGCGCGAGAACATCATCGGCGTGCTGCTGGCCAAGAACCTGCTCAAGCTGCAGCGCGCGCCCGAGCTGAACATCCGCTCGCTGTTGCGCGCGCCGCTGCTGCTGCCCGAGACCAAGCGCCTCAACGACCTGCTGCGCGAGTTCCGCCTGCACCGCAACCACATGGCCATCCTGGTCGATGAGTTCGGCCGCACCTCCGGGCTGATCACCATCGAGGACGTGCTCGAAGAAATCGTCGGCGAGATCGAGGACGAGTTCGACGAGCCCGAAGACCTGGGCGAAATCTACGCGCTGGCCAACGGCAGCTGGCGCGTGCGCGGCGACACGCCCATCGGCAAGGTGCAGGAGTACTTCGAAGTCACGCTGCCCGAGGCCGACACGCAGGACGAGCTCGAAACCATCGGCGGGCTGGTGGCGCACGTGCTGGGTCATGTGCCGGCGCGCGGCGAGAGCGTGACGCTGGCCGGCCTGCATTTCGACGTGCTGCACGCCAAGGGCGGCGCGATCCGCTGGTTCCGCGTCACGCGCCCGGCGGCGCAAGGCTGAGCGCCGCTACACCGGCGCTGCGGCGCTGTGGCCTGGCCAGCCCGGCACGGCCCAGCAGGGCAAAGGCCCGCGCACGGCGTCGATCGCACGCCGCCCTGCAACAGCCCTGCGCTTGCCCAGCGCGCGGTTTGCAGTATTGTGACGATATGTAATGGCGGCCCCGCCGGGCCCGCTACCATTGCGCGCATCGCATCCTGCCGCAGTGGCACTCCCCATCTTCTTTTGCACCCTCCATGCTGCGCCTGCTCCGACCCGACCGCCTGGCGGCCTTTTTCTTCCTGCCCCCGCTGGGCGCTTTGCAGGCCTGGGCCCTGGCCGATGCCCAAGGCCAGCCCAATTGGTGGGCCCAGCTGCTGGCCCTGGGCGGCTTCTTTCTGTTTCTCGATGGCAGCCGCAGTCCCTGGCAGGCCGCCTGGCGCGGCTGGTGGTTTGCCGGCTGCTGGCTGGCGGCGGTGTTCGCCTGGCTGTACACCTCGATGCACGTCTTCGGCGGCCTGCCTGCGCCGCTGGCCGTGGCCGGCGTGGCGGCGCTGGCCGGGGCGCTGGCGCTGTATTACGGCGCGGCCGCCGTGCTGTATTGGTATGCGCGCGTGCATGGCTATCTGGGCAGCGCCGTGGTGTTTGCCGCCTGCTGGACGCTGGCCGAGCTGGCCCGCGGCCAGTGGCTGACGGGCTTTCCCTGGGGGGCCATCGGCTATGCCCATGTCGATGGCCCGCTGGCGCCGCTGGCGCGCTGGGTGGGCGTGTACGGCATCGGCGCCGTGGCGGCGCTGGCCGCGGCCCTGCTGGGCCTGGCGCTGGCGGCCGTGCCCGGCTACATCTTCGGGCGCTTCATCCATGTGGCGCGCCTGCCGGTGTCTGCGCCGCGGCTGCTCTCGCCGCTGCTGTGGCTGGGGGCGCTGGCCGCGGGCCTGCATTACGGCGGCCAGTGGCAGGCGGCGCGATGGGCCCAGGCCGATGCGGCGCTGGCCCAGCGCCCGCCGGTGACGCTGGCGCTGCTGCAGGGCAATATCCCGATTGCCGAGAAATTCGACCCCAGCACCGGCGTCATGGATTCGCTCAACTGGTACGGGCGCCAGTTTCTGGAGCGCAAGGAGTCGCTGGTCATCGCGCCGGAGACCGCCATCCCGGTGCTGGAGCGGGATTTGCCCAGCAGCTACCTGGAGGTCGTCACCGCGCCCTACCGCAGCGGCCAGCAGGCCTTGCTCACCGGGCTGCCGCTGGGCGATGCGGCCTCGGGCTACACCAACTCGGTGGCGGGCATCCGCCCTGGCGAGCCCGATTACGTCTACAGCAAGTCGCACCTGGTGCCGTTTGGCGAGTTCGTGCCGCCGATGTTCCAGTGGTTCAACGACTTGATGGACATCCCGCTGGACAGCTTCAGCCGCGGCCTGCCGGTGCAGTCCTCGTTTGCCTGGCAGGGCGAGCGCTTCGCGCCCAACATCTGCTATGAGGACTTGTTCGGCGAGGAGCTGGCGCGGCGCTTTGCCGAGCCCGCCCAGGCCCCCACCGTGCTGGTCAACTTCAGCAACATCGGCTGGTTTGGCGATGGCGTGGTGATCGACCAGCACCTGCACATCAGCCGCATGCGCGCGCTGGAGCTCGAACGCCCCATGGTGCGCGCCACCAATACCGGCGCCACGGCCATCATCGACCACCGCGGCCAGGTGCAGGCCAGGGTCGAGCGCGCCAGCGTGCAGGTGCTCAGCGGCCAGGTGCGCGGCGTGGGCCAGGCCGGCGAGGCCGCCAGCATCACCCCTTACGCGCGCTGGGCCGGCCGCGCCGGCCTGTGGCCGCTGTGGGGCTTGGCGCTGTGCACGCTGCTGCTGGTGCCCATCGTGATGCGACGCCTGCCGCGCATGGCTTGATGCGGCGCGGCGCTGGCGTTTGGGGCATTTCAGGGGCGCTCAGCCGCCGGCCACCGTCATGCGGTTGATCAGCACCGAGCCGCAAGTCTTGGCCCCGTAGGTGTAGGCATCGGCGCCCACAGCCTCGATGCCCATGAACATGTCCTTGAGGTTGCCCGCGATGGTGATTTCCTGCACGGGGAAGGCGATCTGGCCGTTCTCGACCCAGAAGCCGCTGGCGCCGCGCGAATAATCGCCAGTCACGCCGTTGACGCCCTGGCCCATCAGCTCGATGACGAACAGCCCGGTGCCCAGCTTTTGCAGCATGGCCGGCAGATCGTCGCAGGACTGCGTCTGCGTCGAGTTCAGCCACAGATTGTGCGAGCCGCCGGCATTGCCGGTGCTGCGCATGCCCAGCTTGCGCGCCGTGTAGCTGCTGAGGAAATAGCCCTGCACGCGGCCATCGCGCACCACGTGGCGCGGCGCCACGCGCACGCCCTCGGCATCGAAGGGCGCGCTGCCCTTGCCGCCGAGCAGAAAGGGGTTTTCCTCGATCTCGATGTGCTCGGGGAAGACCTGCTGGCCCAGCGAATCGGGCAAGAAACTGCTCTGGCGGTACAGCGCCGCGCCGCTGATGGCCTGCGTGAAGGCCCCCAGCAGGCCGGCAGCCAGCGGCGCCTCGAACAGCACCGGGCATTGCCGCGTGGCAATGCGGCGGCTGCCCAGGCGCGAGAGCGCGCGCTCGGCCGCATAGCGGCCAATGCGCTCGGGCGAGGCCAGGCGCCGCGCATCGCGCATCGAGCTGTACCAGTAATCGCGCTGCATGTTCGCGCCCTTGCCCGCAATCGGCGCCACCGACAGGCTGTGGCGCGAGCTGGCGTAGCCGCCCTCGAAGCCATTGGTGTGCGCGGCATAAAAATGCCCATGCTGGGCCGAGACGCTGGCGCCCTCGCTGTTGGTGATTTGGCGGCTGGTCTGGAAAGCGGCCTGCTCGCAGCGCAGCGCCAGCGCGGCGGCGGCCTCGCTGTCGATCATCCAGGGGTGGCACAGATCCAGCTCCAGGTGCGTGCCCGGCGCGGCAATGTCGGCCGCATCGGCCAGGCCCGCGTGCGGGTCTTCGGCCGTGTGGCGGGCAATGTCGTAGGCGGCCTGCACCGTCTGCGCCACGGCCGCGGGGGAGAAATCGCAGGTGCTGGCATTGCCGCGGCGCTGGCCGATGAACACCGTGATGCCCAGCGACTTGTCGCGGTTGCGCTCCACCGTCTCCAGCTCGCCCTGGCGCACGCTGACCGACAGGCCAGCGCCCTCGGAGACCTCGGCCGCCGCGGCCGTGGCGCCGATCTTCTTGGCCTCGGCCAGCGCCTGGTGCGCCAAGGCCTGGAATTGCTCGCGGGTGTAGGAAAAAAGCTGCGCGGGCTGCGCCTGGCGGGCCGCGGCGCGCGCGCGGGAAGAGCGGTTTCGGGAGACTGGCTTCATGATGGCCGGTATGATACTTGCGGCCGCCCAGGAGGCGGCCGATTCCATTTCCCCACCGCGCCCAAGCCCTAGAAACCAAAAACAAGGGCCTGGCGCCCATCCCGACCCATGCAGAGAAAATCCCCCCGCGGCTACTTCGTGCGCGGCCAATTCGTTGCCGCCGGCAGCGAAGAAGACCAGCAATTCAAGGCCGAACTCAAAGGCCGCGAAGTCAGCAAAAGCGACAAAAAGCGCGAAAGCCATGAGCTGCAGGCCCTGGGCGAAGCCCTGCTGGGGCTGCGCAGCGAGCTGTTTACCCGGCTGGCGCTGCCCGATGCGCTGAGCGAGGCCCTGCAGCAGGCGCGGCGCATCAGCGACTTCGAAGGCCGGCGTCGCCAGATGCAGTACGTGGGCAAGCTCATGCGCCGGCTGGAGGGCGCCGAGATCGACGCCATCCGCGCCGCGCTGGACATCCAGAAAAGCGGCAGCGCCGAAGAAAAGCAAGCCCTGCACGAAGCCGAGCAATGGCGCGAGCGCCTGCTGGCCGACGACCAGGCCCTCACCCAATGGCTGCAGCACTACCCGGCCGGTGACGTGCAGCAACTGCGCAGCCTGATCCGCCAGGCCCGCAAGGAAAGCCCAGCGGCCACCGCCGCCGAGACCTCTCAGGGCAAGGCGCCGCGCAAAGGCAAGGCCTACCGCGAGCTGTTCCAGTGGATCGACCGCGCCCGCCGCGCCCAGGCCGAGCAGGCCCAAGACCAGCGCCACTACCGCGAGGACGAGGGCGAGGCCTGATTAGTGATTGGACCTTGGCGTGCAGCCCAACGTCGCCAGGGCCAGCGCCAGCCCAGCACCATGCCCGCCGCCCCCAGCAAAACCAGCGCCCCGCCCAGCCACTGCAGAGGGCCGGGCCACTGGCCAAAGGCCCAGACATCGACCGCCAGCGCCACCAGCGGGTAGAGGAACGACAGCGCCCCGGTCAAATACGTGGGCAGGCGCTGAATGGCCCCATACAGCAGGATGTACATCAGCCCCGTGTGCACCACGCCCAGGGCCACCAGCCAGGGCCAGCTGCCTGCCGCCACGGCCCCGGCCTGCGGCATGGCGGGCCACAGCAGCGCCACGCCCACCACGGTGTGCATCAGGCTGAGCAACTGTGGCGGCATGCCGCGCAGCCGCTTGGCGATGAAGGCCGCCAGCGCATAGAAAAAAGCCGCGCCCAGTGCCATGCCCACCCCGGACAGATAAGCGCCGCCGGCCCCGCCGGGCCGCGCCTGCGCCACCAGCGCCACCCCGCCAAAGGACAGCAGCAGCCACAGCCAGCGCGCCAGCCCCGGCCGCTCGCCCAGCAGCAGCGCGCCCAGGGCCACCAGCATGAACGGCTGCGTGTTGTAGACCACCGTCGCCACCGAAATCGACGTGCGCCCATAGGCGCCAAACAGCAACAGCCAATTGAGCACGATGGCCACGCCAGCGCAGGCCGCCAGCGCCAGCTGCCGCGCCCCCGGCCAGGCCGCGCGGCGCAACTGCCCCAGCGCCAGGCACACCGGCAGCAGCGTCAGCGCGCCAAACAGGCAGCGCCAGAACACCACCTCCGCCACCGGCCGGCCCGAGGACACCACCATCCAGCCAATGGTGCCGGAGATCGTCATCGCCGCCGCCATCTCCAGCCCGCCGCGCCATGGCGCCGTCTGCCCCGTCTCTGCGTTGTTCATCTGCCTTGCCGCCTTGCTGCCTGTTCTGCCTGTTGCCGTGTGAATGCGTCTGTGCAAAGCCAGGCAATGTATCGGTCATGCCGCCCATTCAACAGTCATCATCAAAGGCAAATTGCAAGATAATCATTCGAAAAAAAGGCAAAACCACAGAAAAACCGATGATGCTCGACGACACCGACCGCCAACTGCTCCACCTGCTGCAAACCGATGCGCGCCTGCCCATCAAAACCCTGGCCGAACAAGTGGGCCTGTCCGCCCCGGCCACAGCCGAGCGGCTGCGCAAGCTGCAAGAGCGCGGCGTGATCCGCGCCTTCACCGTGCAGGTCGAGCCGCGCGCGCTGGGCTACACGCTGCAGGCCATGGTGCGCATCAAGCCCTTGCCCGGCCAGCTCAAGGCAGTGGAAAAACTGCTGCAAACCATCCCCGAGCTGGTTGAATGCGACAAAGTCACCGGCGAAGACGGCTTCATCGCCCGCCTGCACCTGCGCTCTATCGAACACCTGGACCACATCCTCGAGCGCATCGCCCACCTGGCCGAAACCCACTCGGCCATCGTCAAATCGCAGCCGGTGGCGCGGCGCCTGCCGGCGTTTTGATGACCGGCGGCGCAGGCTCAGCCACCGGGTGCCAGCGCCCACTCATGGCGCATGGAGCCGCGCTGGCTGAAGGCGGCGTACCAGGCCGCCAGCTCGGGGTATTGCTCGCGCCAGCCGTATGCGGCAAACCGCAGATCCAGATACCACAGCACGCAGGCCAGCGTGATCGTGCCGATGTCCACGCGCTGCGCCAGCTGCGCCACCTGGGGCTCCAGGTGGGCCAGGCCGCTGCGCACCTTGTCCAGCTGCGCGGCGCGCCAGTCGGCCCACTGATAGGCCGCAGGCCGCGCCACCTCCTCGTAACGGGCCAGCAGGCAGGCTTCGAGCATGCCGTCGCCCAGGGCCTGCAGCGTCAGGGCCTGCATGCGCGGCCCCAGCTGGCGCGGGAAGATCTCCCCCTGGGCCAGCGCATCGAGGTATTCGCAGATCACGCGGCTGTCGTAGAGCACCTGCTGCTCATCGGTATAAAAGGTCGGCACCTTGCCCAAGGGGTTGATCGCCACCAGCGCCTGCGAGCGCTGCACGGGATGGGCATTGGATGGCAGCAGCTCGACGCGCTCGTGCAGGCCCAGCTCCCAGGCCGTGATCAGGCATTTGCGCACAAAGGGCGAATAGGGCGAGAAGAAGATTTGCATGGGTTGGATGGTTGAGGGCTTGAAGTGGAGTCAGGCGGGGGTTGGGCCAGGGGGGTGACGGGCCATGTGCTGTGCCGCCAGCCAACCAAAGGTCATGGCGGGCCCCAATGTGATGCCTGCGGCGGGATATTCGCCGCCGAACACGGAGCCGGCGTCGTTGCCGGCAGCGTACAGCCCCTGCAGGGGCTGGCCTTGCGTGTCCAGAACCTGGGCCTGGCCATTGATGGCCAGGCCCTGTGCGGTGCCGATGTCGCCGGGAAAGACCTTGACGGCATAAAAGGGTGCTGTGCGCAGTGGGCCAAGGCAGGCATTGGGTTGCTGGGCCGGATCGCCCAGGTAGCGGTTGTAGGCGTTGGCGCCTTTGCCGAACTCTGGGTCATGGCCCGACTGGGCGTAGCCATCGAAGCGCGCGGCGCTGGCTTGCAGCGCTGCTGGCGGCAGCCCCAGCATGCGGGCCAGCTCTGCCAGGGATGGCGCTTGGTACAGATAGCCTTGGGTGATGAGGTGCCGGCGCGGGCGTCCGCCAGGCAGCGCCAATCCCAGGCCCCAGCGTTCCATGAAGTGGTGGTCGCAAATCAGGTAGGCGGGGATGGCAGGCTCAGGGCTGGCATACATGGCGCGGACGAACTCATGGTAGCTTGTCGCTTCGTTGACGAAGCGCCTGCCCGCACTGTTGACGGCCATCAGGCCCGGTTTGGCGCGGTCCCAGACCAGATGTGGGTAGCGAATGACCTGGCCATCGGCCAGCTGCCAGAGCGACACGGGCGCCCACAGGGCGGGCCCGGCGGCGCAGCGGCCCCAGGCTGCGCCACTGGCCAATGCCATGGTGATGCCATCGCCCGTGTTTTGCTCCGGCGCCATGGAATAAGGCCCATTGGGCTGTGGGTAGTGCTCGGTGCGCAAAGCGCCGTGCCAAGCAAAGCCGCCAGTGGCCAGAACAATACCGCGACGGGCATGCAGTGCGATGGCTTGGCCATCACATTGCGCCAGGACGTGGTCAATGCGGGTGCTGTCCGGGCTGCGCTGCAACTCCAGCACCTTGGTATTCAAGCGATAGTCGACCTGGTGTTTGAGAAGCATGGCAAACAGCTGTCCGGCCAGGGCATTGCCCAGCACCAGGCGAGTGCCGCGATGGTGGCCTTGCAGACGGTCTTTGGCATAGCGCAGCAGCAAGGGCAGGCAGGCCTTGAACGCCGTCCATGAGCGGGTTGCGGACAGCAGGTTTTTGGCGTCCGCCAGGGTGACCATCATGCCGCCGAGCACCATGAACTGGGCCAATGGGTCGCGCAGCTCGGTGAATCGTCGGCCCAGCTGCCTTGCGTCGAATTCGGCTGGGTCCAGCGTGCGACCGCCCATTCCGGCGCCTGGCAGGTCTGGGTAGTAATCGGGGCAATAAGTGCGGGCCTTCAATCGCAGGCCGGCTTGTTGCAGGGCACGCATGGCCTGGGGCGCGGCCTGCAGAAATGCTTCGCGCAAGGCGGGCTCGGCCGCGCGCTGCACGACCTGATCCAGGTATTGGCGCACCGCTTGTGGGTCATCGGGGTGGCCGGCCTGGGCGCTGTGATCGTTCAGCGGAGCCCAGATGGCGCCGCCCGACAAAGCAGTGCTGCCGCCAATCTGGTGGTGTTTCTCCAGCAGCAGTACCGAGAGCCCATGCCGCTTGGCGGCAATGGCTGCGGCCATGCCGCCTGCACCCGAGCCAACAACGATGACATCCCAGTCGCTTGGCGAGATTGCACCCTTCATGCCAGGCTCCCGCCCAGCGACTTGCCGCCGTCAACGATCAGCACCTGGCCAGTGATGAAGCGAGTGCGTGGCGAGACCAAAAATGCAACGGCCTGTGCGATGTCCTGCGGGCGGCCTGCCTTTCCCGTGGGCTGAAGGGCCAATTGCTGGGCCAAACGCTCGGGTGATAGCGCACGCAGCATAGGGGTGTCGATCAGGCCAGGGGCGATGGCATTGACCAGAATGTCGCGGTGCGCCAGCTCCATGGCACAGGCGCGCGTGTATCCCACCAGTGCGGCCTTGGCGGCGACGTAGTGTGGGTGGTGGCGCGCCCCGAGATAGGCCCGCGAGGCAATGTTCACGATGCGTCCGCCATCGGGCATGCGCCGGGCGACTTCCTGAGTCAATATGGCTGCGGCCATCAGGTTGATGCGATAGGCTTGCTCGAAGTCTTGGGCGCTGACCTGCTCGAAGCTGCGTTCGGTGAACAGGCCCGCATTGTTGACCAGGGCCTGGATGGGCGGCAGGGAGCGCACCCATGCGCGCATGGCAGCTTCATCGCCCAGGTCGAGCACGCAAGGGCTATGGCGCTTGTGATGCGCCAGCTGTGCCTTTGCAGCGGCCACGGCTTGAGGATCACGATCCAGCCAAATGACGTGAAAACCATCGTCGCAAAGCCGCTCGACCGTGGCCAGCCCCATGCCGCGGGCCCCTCCCGTCACAAGAGCGATCGGCGCCGCGCCGGGCGAGTTGTGCTGCTCAGGCATGGCGAGGGCTCACAGACCGTAGCTGGCGGGGTCGAGTTGCTGGTACAGGTTGTCGCTCAGTACCTTGTGCACGGCTTCTGCGCTGCTTCGGTCGATGCCTTGCAACAGCTGCTTCCATTTCTGCTCTGCACTCAAGTAGTCCTGGATCAGCGCCGTGGGGTCTGCGACCTTTCGCTCCTGCATGGCCTGCTGCGGCAAATTCTTGGCCAGATCGCGTTTGAATTGCGCCAGCTTTTCGTTGAGGGCCGCAGACGGTTCGACCATGTCCAGGCCGCGCTCGCGCGCGCCCTTCAGCGCAATTTCCACTTCGTTGTGGTATCCCACCTGGGAGCGCGCAATCCCCCAGGCAATGGTGTCGATCAAAATGCGCCGCTGCTCGTCGCTATAGGACTTCCAGTCCTTGGTGTTGAAGACGTAGTTGGCGCCAACCACGACGCCCATGGGCAGGCGTGTGACGGTTTTGGCCACTTCCCAGAACCTGTAGCTCGTGCCCAGATTGGATGGATCGCTCATCGTGCAATCGATGGAGCCGCGCTCCAGGCCTGTGTAGATGTCCGATGAAGGAACGGACACCGGAATTGCGCCCAGCGCTTTGATCCAGGCGTTTTGCGCGCCGCCTGCAGTGCGGATTTTCAGCCCCTGGGCATCGTTGACGTCGCGGATGGTTTTGCGGCTGCACAGCAGGTTGTAGACGGGAGTGGAGTAACCGCCGAGAAACAGCCCGCCGTTCTTGCGCCATTCGGCTTGCAATGCAGCGTTCTTGAGGTTGAGCTCGGTATAGGCAAAGGCTGCGGCCATGTCGTCGTCGGAGACGAACACCAAATCGTTAAGGACGTTGTTGAGCGGGAACTCCGAAGGCGTGTAGGGCGGGTAGACGATGCCTACGGCCGCCACGCCGTCGCGCACGCCTTGCATGGTCGTGCGTGCAGGCACCAGGGATCCTGAGGAATGCACTTCGATCTTCATGCGCTCGCCCGATGCCTTGGCGACGTCCTGTGCCCACTTCTGGTAGTTCTCCCGATTGAGCACATGACTGGTGGCCATCCAGTTGGTGGCGGTGATGTTTTGGACCTGTTGCGCATGGCTGTTGGTGGTGGCCCAGAGGGCAATGGCCAATGTCAGCAAGGTGTGGCGAGCGCGGCGTGGTGGCATGGACGTTCTCCTGAGTGGGTTGGCAAAGTCAAGTTGCAGTGCCCAGGCTGGTGGGCAGCCACAATGCAATCTGCGGGAAGGCAATGAGCAGGCCTAGCGTGCACAAATCCACAAGAATGAATCCGCCAACGCCACGGAAAATCGTGCCCAGCGGCACGCGCTGGCCCAGGGCGCTCTTGATGACGTAGACGTTCATGCCCACAGGCGGGGTGCATAGGCCGATTTCCAGCAATTTGATGACCAGGATGCCAAACCAGACCATGTGCACGTCTGCGGCTTCCAGCAGTGGCAGCAGCAAGGGGATGGTCAGCAGCATCAATGAAATGCCTTCCAGCACGGTGCCCAGCAGCAGATAGATCAGGCTGATGGCCAAAATCATGGCCAGCGTGCTGTCCGTCATGGACAGCATCCATTGCGCCATGGCGCCAGGCAATTGGCTGAAGGACATGAAGCGCGAGAAGATGGCCGCGCCGACCACGATGATGAAAATCGATGCCGTGCCCTCAGCCGTATCGCGCAGTGCCTGTCGCATCACATGCCAGTGCATGGCTCGCTTAAGAGCCGCAATCACGCAGGCCAGAGCCGCACCGATGGCGCCGGCTTCAGTAGCGGTGAATAAGCCGCTGAAGATGCCGCCAAGCACGCCGAGAATGAGCACTGGCAATGGCCAGACGTCCAGCAATGCCCGGCGTTTGGCCGCTGCGTCGTAGCGTGTTGGATCCGGTGGCGCCAGGGATGGATTTCGCAGCACGCGCAGCGTCACGTAGGCAATGAACATGAACGCCGTGAGCAAACCGGGCACCAAGCCGGCCATGAACATCTGCGCAATCGAAACGTCGGCAAGGATGCCGTAGACGATCATCAGCACGCTGGGCGGAATCATCGAACCCAGTGTGCCGGCAGCAGCCACGGTGCCAGTGGCCAGCGCCGGGTCGTAACGGGCATTGAGCATTTCCGGTACGGAAATGCGCGAGAAGGCCGCTGCAGTGGCCACACTCGATCCTGCCGCAGATGAAAACAAGGCACTGGCAATCACCGTGGAAGAGGCCATCGCGCCAGGCACCCTGCCAAAGAAGATGCGCGTGGCGGCAAACAGGCCCTGGGTCAGGCCCGCGGCGGTGGCGATGTAGCCCATCAGCAAAAACATGGGCACGGCCGATAGGTTCCAGTCGCCAATGATTTCGTAGGGGATGGCTTTGGAGATGCCTATGGCGGCATTCCAGGACGTCAAGGCCGCAATGCCGCACACGCCCACCGCGCCCATGGCCACGCCAATAGGCACCCGGACAAATACCAGCAGCAGCGTCACCACGACGCCAATCAGGCCAACGGTTGAGCGATCCAAGTCCATGGTTGGGCCTCACTGCGCGGTTTTTCGGCCGGAGGGCTGACTGGCACAGGCTTGGCTGCCATGGCCTGGGCGCAGTTGTTGCACCAGGCGCAGCAGCAGGGCCAGCGTGGCAGCGCCCATGCCGATGGGGATGAGAAAACGGCTGGGCCAGACGACGATGCGCCACAGGCCATCGACGTACTCTTGCACCTGCCAGGCCTCTTGCGCCAAGCCAATGCCCAGCCAGGTCAAAAATGCGAAGAACGCCAGCGAAATGACACTGGCAATGAAATCCAAGGGCTTCTGCCATTGGCCAGGCAAGCGGTCGTACAACATTTCCACGACGATGGAGCGCCCATCCAGCTCAATGCAGGCCAGCGGCAGAAAAACCACCGAGATCATGTAGTAGGCGGCCACGACCTCGGCCGTGCCAGGCACGGGGCGCTTGTAGAGATACTTTCCGGCAACATCCAGCGTGACATGAAGCATCATCAGCATGAGTGCCAGGCCGGCCAAGGCCATGAGCAGCCTGGCCAGGCAGTGAATCAGCTTGTTCATTGTCATTGCATCCTGTAGCCGCCGTTGACGTCGATGACGCTGCCGGTGAGATAGCTGGCCTCTTCCGATACCAAATAGGCTGCGGCGGCGGCCACGTCCTCAACGCTGCCGATGCGGCCCAGCGGAATGCTGTTGGCGGCTTTGTCAAGATCGCCACTGCTGGCGATGGTGTTGCGCAGCATGTCGGTGTCGATCAGGCCAGGGGCGATGCAATTGGCGGTAATGCCCAGATGGGCGACTTCGCGGGCATAGGCCTTGGCGTAGCCCATCAGCCCGGCCTTGGCGGCGATGTATGCCGCGCTGGAGCGGTAACCGCCAAGCTGGGCTGCGACAGAGCCTAGAAAGACGACTCGGCCGTGCGCCGTAGGCATGGCACTGAAGCGGCGCAAGAATTCCCGGCTGCACAGAAATGCCCCGCGTGTGTTCACAGCAAAGGAACGTTCCCAATCTTCCAACTCAAGTTCTTCAATGGGGGATCTTTGCCCATTGGGCAAGATGAGCAGGCCGGCCGCACAAATCAGCCCGCTGATACGGCCTTGCTGCTTTTGTACGGCGTCGAACAAGCGGGTGACGCTGGCTTCATCGCTGACATCGACGTGGTAGGCCGCATGGTCGGTGCCCATTGACTGGGCGGTGCGGGCGGCATTGTCTGTGTCAATGTCAGCAATGGCCACGCGATGGCCTCGCGCCGCCAGTAGCGTGCCAATGGCAGCGCCAATGCCTTTGGCACCTCCGGCCACAATGAAAAGACGGGACATGCTCATGCGATTGCAACTAGGCTGGCATTGGGCGTCAATGGCCCGTTTGCCGGGTTTCAGAAAGACTGCGGCACCATGCCGGATCAATGTTTCGATGGCAATTGTGTATACATAGTCACCATCTCACCTTAGTGAATACCCTTGAATTTCCATTGATAATCCAATTTTGTATACATATGCCCACCTTATCGGAACAAATCACCCAGCAGCTGCGTGACTGGATTTCACAGGGCAAGCTCCCGCCGGGCGCACGGCTTGAAGAAATTCCCGTGGCGCAGCAGCTCGGGGTGTCGCGCACTCCTGTGCGCAGTGCCCTGCAAATGCTCAGCGCAGAAGGTCTGATAGAGCACCGGCCCAACCGGGGCTATACGATCAAGGAATTCAACCTGGAGGAGATCATGAGCGCCTATGAGGCGCGCGCTGCGCTGGAGGCTGCGGCATGCAGAAAAGCGGCGCTCAACGGGGTCAGCACGGAGATGGCGCAGCAGCTTCGGCAATGCTTGGTTGTGGGCGATGGCTTGCTTGCCAAAGGCCGTTTGACGCCGCAGCAGGAGCTGAGTTACCAGCAGATGAACATGGACTTGCATCGCCTGTTGGCAAAGGCAGCGCGCAGCCCCCAGGTGCAGAAATACATTGAGCACATCAACAATGCGGTGCCGCAGGCCTCGTCGCGGGTCATGCGCTGGGAGCTGGATTTGGGCATCCTGCGCCGTTCACATGACGACCATCACCGCATCGTGGCCGCAGTGTTGGAGCGCGATGCGCACCGCGCACAACAGTTGATGGAAGAGCATGTCTACTTTGCCGGCCTGCTGTTCAGACAAAGCTACCTGCAACAGGCGGCGCAACACGCGGCGCAGCAGGGGCAGAAAAAGTCGCCCCAACTCCGTCGGTGAGGCAAGGTTTTGCATGCGCTTTGGTGCCACGGCCTTGACGCACAATGCGCGCTGGCCTGAATGTCGCAGGCCTCTTTATCTCAAGTGGCTGGGCATTGATGAGTGATTGCAACAGTGGTGGGGGCCACGGCGAAGAGCCCCATGGTGTTCTTGATGACGTGGCGCCCCTGAGTTCTCTGGGCCCCCTGGAGCAGGCCATTGTCCTGGCTGTGCAGGCCCATGCCGGGCAGTGCGACAGCGATGGCTCGCCCTATGTGCTGCACCCGCTGCGGGTGATGGCGCGGCTGGGCGCTGGCGCCAGCGCCGAGCAGCGCATGGCGGCGGTGTTGCACGACGTGCTGGAGCAGACGTCGCTGACGGAGCAGGATTTGCTGCAGCGAGGGTTTGCGCCGCAGGTGGTGCAGGCCGTGCGCGTGCTCACGCGGCCTGAGTGGGAGTCGCGCCTGGCGGCGACGCAGCGCGCTGCGGCCGATCCGATTGCGTGCGCCGTCAAGCGCGCCGACATTCTGGACAACATGGACTGGGCGCGCATTCCCGATCCCCAGCCCGCGGACCATGCCCGCATGGCCGAATACCGCCAGGCGCTGGCCTGGCTGGACGCGCATGAGCGCGATGCCTGAGCCCGTTTCCGCCGCCCCCTCTTTTGCCCGATGCCGCGCCATGTCCAGCCCCAGTGATTTGCCCCGCCCCGCCCACCCCGCCAGCCTGGCCCAGTTGTGGCAATGGGCCGAGGCCGGCTGGCTGCGCCGGCTGGACGCGGCGTTTGCGCAATGGGTGTTGGAGCAGGACAGCGCCTGCCATGCCAGCCTGCCCTACGTCGTGGCCCTGTTGTGCGCGCTGGAAGGGCGCGGCCACAGCTGCCTGCAGCTCGACGGCCTGGCCCAGGCCGTGCCGGGCTGGCTGGATTGGTCTGCCGCAGCAGGCGATGAAGCCCAGGCCCAGGCGGCCCACCAGGCGCTGCAGCAGCTGCGCGCGCAGCTGCCCGCCGATGCCGCCCATTGGCTGGCGGTGCTGGACAGCCCCTTGATCGAGCGCGTGCAGGCCGATGCGCTGGTGCAGGCCGCCGCAGCCAGCGAATCGAAGGCCGCTGCCGACACCGCGCCGCCGCTGGTGCTGCACATGCAGGGCCAGCGGCCGCTGCGCCTGTACCTGCGCCGCTACCACGACTACGAATGCGGCGTGGCCAGCGCATTGCTGGCGCGGGCGCGCCCCTGGCCTTGGCCGCTGGCCCTTAGGCATGCGGATGGGGGGGGTGCGGGCGGCGCGGCGGTGGCTGAGGATGGCCCGGCCCACGCGGCCTGGCAGGCGCAGCTGGCGCAGGTGCTAGGGCGCTTGTTTCCGGGCGCTGCGGCTGCGCCGGGGTTGGACTGGCAGCAGATCGCCTGCGCCCTGGCTTTGCGCCAGCGCGTGAGCGTCATCACCGGCGGCCCGGGCACGGGCAAGACCTACACCGCCGCGCGGCTGATGGCCGCAGTGCTGGCCATGGCGCCGCAGCCGGCGGCGCTGCGCATCCGGCTGGCCGCCCCCACGGGCAAGGCCGCTGCGCGGCTGAGCGAATCCCTGCAGGCGGCCTTGCACACCGTGTTCAGCGATGCGCAGGTCGCTGCGCCGCTGCGCCAGGCGCTGGCGGCCATTCCGGCAGCGCGCACGCTGCACTCCCTGCTGGGCGCGCAGCCGGGCACGCGCCGGTTGCGCCACCATGCGGCCAACCGGCTGGCGCTCGATTGGCTGATCGTCGATGAAGCCTCGATGGTGGACTTGCAGATGATGGCCGCCTTGCTGCAGGCCCTGCCCGAGCAGGCCCATCTGGTGCTGCTGGGCGACAAGGACCAGCTCGACTCGGTGGAGGCCGGGGCCGTGCTGGGCGACCTGTGCCGCGATGCGGCCAGCGGCCGCTACAGCCAGGCCACGGCCGAACACATCGCCCGCACCACGGGCCAGGCGTTGCCGCCGATGCTGCTGGCCACAGCGGCTGCGCCGCCGCTGGCGCAAACCATTGCCATGCTGCGCGAGAGCCGCCGCTTTGGCGGCAGCATTGGCCAGCTGGCGCAGGCCGTGCAGCAAGGCGATGCGCAAGCCATGGCGCAGGTCATGGCCGCACTACAGGCCCAGCCCGAGGCGCAGCGCAGCGTGCACTGGCAGGAAGAGGCCGCACTGGCCGATGCCCGGCGCGTGATCTGGCCCGAGCAGGAGCAGGCCGAAGCCGCGCCCGGCTACGCGGCACTGGCCAGGCTGCTGCACGCCGCGCCCCCCGTGGGCGATGAGGCCGCGCACCAGCGCTGGGTGGCCCAGCTCCTGCAGGCGCTGGGGCGTTTTCGCATCCTGTGCGCCACGCGCGCCGGCGCCTGGGGCGTGGACGGCATGAACGCGCTGGTGCTGGAGCTGCTGCGCAGCGCCGGCCTGCCGGTCAAGGCGCAGGGCTGGTTTGCCGGGCGCGTCGTCATGGTCACGCGCAACGATGCCCATCTGGGCGTCTTCAATGGCGACATTGGCATGGCGCTGCCAGGGCCGCAGCCGGGCGCGGCGCTGCGCGTGTACCTGGCCGACGGTCAGGCGATGCCGCCCCAGGCCGGCGTGCAGGCCGCGCGAGCCAGCGCCGGCGCGGCGGCCATCCGATCCGTGGCCACCAGCCGCCTGCAGCATGTGCAGACGGCATTTGCCATGACGGTGCACAAAAGCCAGGGCTCGGAGTTCGAGCACGTGCTGCTGGCCCTGCCTGGCCATGCCAGCCCGCTGCTGACGCGCGAGCTGCTCTACACCGGCCTGACGCGCGCGCGCCAGCGGCTGAGCTACCTCAGCCCCGGCAAAGGCATCTGGCAGCAGGCCATGGCACAGCGCACCCGCCGCACCAGCGGGCTGGCGGCCTTGCTGCACGATGGCCCGCCCCAATCCGCAGATGCGCGCGGCGCGGTGGTGCGTTAGGCCCTAGTTGCCGACCGTGCAGAGATTGTGCCCAGGCTCTCAGAATGGCTTGACCACCACCAGCACCACGATGGCGGCAAACAGCAGCACAGAGACTTCGTTGAACCAGCGGTACCAGGTGTGCGAGCGCCGGCTTTGGCCCTGCACCATCTTGCGCAGCAGCACGCCGCAGCCATGGTGGTAGCCCAGGGCCAGGGCGACCAGCGCCAGCTTGGCGTGCAGCCAGCCGTTGCCTGGGCCGCGGCCTATGCCCTCGGCCAGCCACAGCCACAGGCCCAGGGCGATGGCGGGGATGGCCAGCAGCGCGGCAAAACGCAGCAGGCGCTGCGCCATGCCGATGAGGCGCTGGCGCTCGGCGTGTGATTCCGGCGGCACCTGCGCCAGATTCACGAGGATGCGCGGCAGGTAGAACAGGCCGGCAAACCAGGCGCTGACGAAGACGATGTGAAAGGCTTTGGTCCAGAGGTATGACATGGTGGGGCGGGGCAGTTGTGGGGCAAGGCGGCCGGGCGCAGCTTCTGTGCCTGGCCAAGCGGGATAGGGGTATTCAGCGCGCCGTGCGATTCAGATTCAGTCAGGCGGGATCGTTGCCCTCTTCCCGATAGCGGACGAAGCGGCCGGCGGATTGCAAGGCGCGGCTGGGCTCCTGGGCCACAGCCTGGGCGATGGCGGCGATGTGGTCGGGGGTGGTGCCGCAGCAGCCGCCGACGATGTTGACCAGGCCTTCGGCAGCGAATTCGTGCACCAGGCGGCTGGTGACTTCGGGGGTTTCGTCAAAGCCGGTTTCGCTCATGGGGTTGGGCAGGCCGGCGTTGGGGTAGCAGCTGATGAAAGTGTCCTTGGCGACGCTGGCCAGCTCTTGGATGTAGGGCCGCATCAGCGCCGCGCCCAGCGCGCAGTTCAGCCCTACGGCCAGCGGCTGGGCGTGGCGCACGCTGTGCCAGAAGGCGGTGACGGTCTGCCCGGAGAGGATGCGCCCGGAGGCATCGGTGACGGTGCCGCTGATGAGGATGGGCAGGCATTGGCCGCTTTGCTCGAAGGCCTGTTGCACGGCAAACAGCGCGGCCTTGGCGTTGAGGGTGTCGAAGATGGTCTCTACCAGGATGACGTCGGCGCCGCCCTCGATCAGCGCCAGGGTCTGCTCCAGGTAGCTCTGGCGCAGGGTCTCGAAATCGACGTTGCGCGCGCCGGGGTCGTTCACGTCCGGGCTGATGCTGGCGGTCTTGGGCGTGGGGCCGAGCGCGCCGGCCACGTAGCGCGGCCGTTGGGGGGTGCTGAACTTGTCGCAGGCCGCGCGCGCCAACTGGGCCGAACGCAGGTTCATCTCCCGCGCCAGATCGGCCATGCCGTAGTCCTCCTGGGCCACGGCGGTGGCGCCGAAGGTGTTGGTTTCGATCAGGTCGGCGCCGGCGGCCAGGTAGCTTTCGTGAATGCTGGAGATGACGTCTGGCCGCGTCAGCGAGAGCAGCTCGTTGTTGCCCTTGACGTCGCGCGGGAAGTCGGCAAAGCGCGCGCCAGCGGCGCCCGGACCGTCATAGCCTTGGCCGCGGTATTGCGCCTCTTCCAGCTTGAAGCGCTGAATCATGGTGCCCATGGCGCCATCGAGGATGACGATGCGCTGCTGCAGCAGCGCGGGCAGGGCCTGGGCGCGGGTGTAGGCTGGATGGGCGGGGGTGTGAGAAGCAGGCATGGCGCAGAACGACACGTTGGCGGCAACACGCAGGCGGTGCGCTGTGCGGCGCACGCTGGCAAAAGGGGCCGTATTGTAGAGAGGGCCGCACATGGGCGTGCGTGCAAACCCTGCCTTGGCTTTGCGCCATCGGCGGGGTGTTTTTTACACATCCGGGCAGTTTTCTCCGCCACAATGCACGCCAGCCAAAAGCCAGTGGCCCCAATGACAGGCCCGCTGGCTTGCGCCATGCATCACCCCTTTGCCTATGCCTTCCAACGAGTCTGTGTTGCCCTCATCCTGCCCCCCGTCGGCCAGGCCCCAGGTGGATGCGCAGCTGCGCGACTTGGCCGCACACATTGAGAAAACCGTACCGGCCAACATCGTGCAGTCCATCCGCGCCTATCAGCCCACGGATTTGCAGGCCGTGGCCCAGTGCTGGGGGCAGCATTTTCTTTATGCGCAGCTCAGCGAAGCCACCACCAAGCAGCGCATCCTGCAAGAGTTGGGCGAGCAGTTTCTGCTGCCGGGTTATTTCGGGCGCAACCTGGATGCCCTGTTCGATTGCCTGACCGACACGCTGCGGCAGGCCGGCGCCCAGCCGGGCTTTGTCGTCGTGCTTGAGCACATCCCCATCAGCAGCAAGTTCGACAAGGAAATGCGCGAGCAGCTGCTGGACGTGTTTCGCGATGCGGCGGAGTTCTGGGCCGAGCGCAAGGTGCCGTTTCGCTGCTTTTATTCCTTTTTCTGAGTACAGCGCTTTTGGGGCAATCTTGAACATCCTTGAGCCATGAGCGAGCGCATTCTGATCGTGGAGGACGAGCCGGCCATTGCGCAGACGCTGGCCTATGCGCTGCAGGCCGAGGGCTTTGCCACCGAGTGGGTGGCGCTGGGCGCGGCGGCGCTGCAGGCCTTGCAACTGGGGACTGCGCCACAACCGTCACAGCCGCCACCGTTTGCGCTGGCAGTGCTGGACGTGGGCCTGCCGGACATGAGCGGCTTTGACCTGTGCCGCACGATCCGCCAGCATGGCGAGCTGCCGGTGCTGTTTCTCACGGCGCGCAGCGATGAGGTCGATCGCATCGTGGGCCTGGAGATCGGCGCGGATGATTACGTCTCCAAGCCCTTCAGCCCGCGCGAGGTGGCCTCGCGGGTGCGCGCCATCCTGCGGCGCACGCGCAAGGGCGGCGCGGGCGCGGCGGCCCAGCCGCAGCAGTCCCAGGCTGGGGACGCAGCGCATCAGGGCCAGCAGGGCCAGGCGCGCGGGCCATTCCTGCACGACGAGCCTGGGCTGCGCATTGCCTTTCATGGCCAGTGGCTGAGCCTGACGCGCTATGAATACCGCCTGCTGGCCCTGCTGCTGGCCCGGCCCGGGCGCGTGTTCAGCCGCGCCGTGCTGATGGAGCAGGTCTGGAGCGATGCGCAGGAAAGCCTGGAGCGCACCGTCGATGCCCACATCAAGACGCTGCGCGCCAAGCTGCGCGCCGTGCAGGCCGACGCCGACCCCATCGAAACCCACCGTGGCCTGGGCTACAGCCTGCGCGCATGAGCTTTGCGATCCGGCTGTTCATCGGCTACTTCCTGATCGTCGGCCTGGCGGCCTGGTTCATCCTGGGCTTTTTCAGCCGCGAGGTCGAGCCCGGCGTGCGCCAGGGCACGGAGGATACGCTGGTGGACAGCGCCAATCTATTGGCCGAAATCCTCGCGCCGCAGCTGGCGCAGGGCCGCCTGCAGCACGAGCAGCTGCAGCGCGCGCTGCAGGCTGCCAAGTCGCGCCAGCCTGAGGCCAACATCCACGGCAACCTCAAGAACCACATGGACCTGCGCCTGTACATCACGGACACGCGCGGCATCGTGCTGTTCGACTCAGAGTCCGAAGCCGTGGGGCGCGACTTCAGCCGCTGGCGCGACGTGTACCTGGCGCTGCGCGGGCACTACGGCGCGCGCAGCACGCGCGACAGGCCCGGCGATGAAAACAGCTCCGTCATGTACGTGGCCGCGCCCATCATCGACCAGGGCAACCTGGTGGGGGTGCTCAGCCTGGGTAAGCCCTCGCACAGCGTGGCCCAGTACGCGCACAACGCTCGCCAGCGGGTGCGCCAGCTGGGCCTGCTGCTGCTGCTGGCCTCGGGGGCGATCGGCGTGCTGTTCACGGCCTGGCTGTCGCACTCCATCCACCGGCTGCGCGACTACGCGCGCCGCGTGGCCGAAGGCCAGCGCGCCCAGCTGCCCACCTCGGGCGGGCGACATCTGACGGAGCTGGCCCGGGCGCTGGAACACATGCGCCACAAGCTCGATGGCAAGCAGTATGTGGAGCACTACGTGCAAAGCCTGACGCACGAGATGAAAAGCCCGCTGACGGCCATTCGCGCCGCCGCTGAGCTGCTGCCGGGCGCGCCGGAGCCTGACCAGCGCCAGTTTGCCCAGACCATCCTGGAGCAGTCCGAGCGCCTGCAGCGCATCATCGACCGCCTGCTGGCGCTGGCCCGCGTGGAGCAGTTGCAGGCCCCGGCCAGCGCCCGCACCGTGCCCACGCGCCAATGGGTGCAGCAGGTCGTGGCCTCGCGCGCCACGCGCCTGCAGCACAAGGGGCTGGATGTGCACGTGCATTGCCAGGGCGCGGCGCAGGCGCTGGCGGTGCATGGCGATCAGTTTCTGCTGCAGCAGGCGCTGGGCAATGTGCTGGACAACGCGCTGGCGTTCTCCCCGCCCGGCGGGCGCATCGCCATCGCCATCGAGCCCTGGCCGCCTGGGCCCGGTCAGCCACAGCCGCAGCCGCGCATGCAGGCCATCACCGTGCGCGACCAGGGCGCGGGCATCCCCGACTACGCGCTGGGGCATTTGTTCGAGCGGTTTTATTCGCTGCCGCGCCCGGACACGGGGCAGAAAAGCACCGGCCTGGGCCTGGCCTTCGTGCGCGAAGTCATGCGCATCCACCAGGGCGAGATCGAGATTGCCAATGCCGCAGACGGGCCGGGCGCGCAGGCCAGACTGATTTTGCCGGCCTCTGCCATGGCGGCCGATTGACGAAGGCTCAGGCCTGTGCGGGCGGCGCAGGCTGTGCAGGTGGCGAAGGTGGCGAAGGTGGCGAAGGTGGCGCGGGCGGCTTGAGCCAGCGCCAGAACGTCCACAACTGCGCGCGCAGCAAAAAATAATAGGCCACGGTCTCGAAGCCTTCCTCGATGACTTGCGCATTCGTCCAGCTGTGGCCCACGGTGCCGGGCTTGCCATCGGCCATGGTGGCGATGACGGTGTAGAGCAGGCAGCACAGGCCAAAGGCCCAGGGCGCCCAGACGCGCTGCTGCCAGGCCTGGCGCAGCAGCTGCCGGGGCTGGGCGCGGTAGAGCAGCAGCGCCAGCGCCAGCACGGCCGCCAGATCCAGCAGCTTGAGCCAGCCCTTGTAGGGCAGCACCTGGGAGCTGTAGTACGGGCCGATGATGGTCTCCACGCGCACTGGCGGCCAGAACACGCCGCCCCAGGACATCTCGCGCCCCAGCAGCACCAGCCAGAGCAGGGCCAGCGCCCACCAGACAAAGCGCTGCGCGTGCGCACGGCGCCGCCAGGCCATGCCGGCCGAGAGCAGCGCCGCCAGGCCCAAAAGCACGTTCTGCGCCATCTCCAGCGGGCCGTTCTCCCAGCCCAGTTGCACGGGCAGGCGCTGGCACAGCAGGAACAGCACCGGGGCGAACACCAGCCCGGTGAGCAGCTGCATGCCTTGCAGCAGCCGGCTGACGCGTGGGGGGGGCAGGGCAGCGCTGCGCACGCCGGGCGCGCTGGCAGAAACGGGGGGCACGTGGGTTTTCCTTGTGGGGCAAGATGCGACAGGCCAAGCCGCGCATTGTAGGCGGGGCCCCTGCCGAGGCCGCACAGTGGCTTGGCAGGCGCAGGCGGGCGTGCAACAATTCGTTGCATTGCCGACAACCCCTACGCCCTGAACCCTTCCCACGAGACCATGACCATAGAAATCCAATTCGAGGGCCAGACCATCCGCCCTTTCGAGCATGAAACCGTGCTCGACGCCATGCTGCGCGTTGGCATTGCCACGCCGTTTTCCTGCAAGGGTGGCTCCTGCCACACCTGCATGACGCGCTGCGTGACCGGGGAGATCCCCGAGAAAGCCCAGCGCGGCCTGCCCGACCGCCTGCGTGAGCGCGGCTACTTCCTGCCCTGCAAGTGCGTGGCCACCGGCTCCATGCAGCTCGAGCGCAAGCAGGCGCAGGACATGGTCACGCGCTGCATGCTGGTGGAGGTCGATGGCCACGGCACGGGCTCGCTGCGCATCCAGTTCGAGCCCATGACGGGGCTGGACTACCGCGCCGGCCAAAGCCTGCGCCTGGTCAATGGCGCGGCGCCGGAGGACGAGCCGGTGCTCATGCTCACCAGCGACCCGCAGCAAACGCCCGTGCCCGAGGCGCGCTGGGTGCTGCAGCAGGGCGATGTGGTGCCCGATTACTTTGCGCCCGGCGCCGAGTTCGGCCTGGAGTTCGAGGTGCGCGGCCCCTTCAACCTGGACTACAAGGACTTGCCCGAGCTGGTCACCCCGCCGCCGACCGACCCGCAGCTGTGGCAGGAGCTGGACAACGGCAAGCTGGCGCGCAAGATCTTCGACGCCTTCTATGCCAAGGTCTATGCCGATCCGCTGCTCTCGCCGTTCTTTCACGGCGTGACCATGGACCGCGCCGCCAGCAAGCAATACAGCTTCATCCAGCAGCTGATGACCGGCCAGAAGGTCTATTGGGGCGAGAACCCGCGCAACATGCACCACTGGATGATCATCCCGCACTCGCTGTTCGACCACCGCCAGCGTCTGATGGTCGAAACCCTGCGCGAGCACGGCCTGAGCGAGTCACAGATCGAGCGCTGGACGCGCTTTGAGGAGTACTACCGCTGGGACATCGTCAAGGACAAGGAGTGGCCCAAGCGCATCGGCGACCAGATCTTCTCGATCGAGGGCTTTGACCACGAGACGCTCTCCGAGGCCACGCTGTGCGACCAGTGCGGCGCCGAAGTGGCCGCCGGCGTGACCGTGCTCTACCACAAGCGCACCGGCCAGATCAGCTGCCCGGCCTGCGCCACCCAGCAAGAGGCGCAGGCCTGAGCAGGTTCTGGCTGCCTGCCCTCACCCTGGGCTGCTGCCGAAGCCGCCGCCGCCTGGGGTGTGGATCTCGAAGACGTCGCCGGGCTGCATGTCGGCGCTGCCGATGTGGCCCAGCTCCTGCACCTGGCCATCCGCGCGCACGATGCGGTTGATGCCCACGGCGCCCGCTGCGCCGCCGGCCATGCCGAAGGCGCCGTGCACGCGGCCGTTGCTGAGGATGCTGGCCGTCATGGGTTGCAAGAAGCGCAGGCGGCGCACGCCGCCATTGCCGCCGCGCCAGCGGCCCGCGCCGCCTGAATCGGGGCGGATGGCGTAGCTCTCCAGCCGCACGGGAAAGCGCCACTCCAGCACCTCGGGATCGGTCATGCGCGAATTGGTCATGTGCGTTTGCACCACGCTGGCGCCGTCAAAGCCGCCCACCAGCTGGCCGCGCTCATCGAACACGCCGCCTGCGCCGGAGCCGCCGGAGATGGTTTCGTAATACTGGTGCTGTGCGTTGCCGAAGGTGAAGTTGTTGATCGTGCACTGGCTGGCGCCCATCAGCCCCAGGGCGCCGATCAGGGCGTTGGTGATGCAGGTGGAGGTTTCCACGTTGCCGGCCACGACGCTGGCAGGCGGCGCGGGCCTGAGCATCGAGCCTTCGGGAATGATGACCTCGATGGGCTTGAGGCAGCCGGCATTGAGCGGGATGTCGTCGTCCACCAGCATGCGGAACACGTACAGCACGGCGGCCATGCACACGGCCGTGGGGGCGTTGAAGTTGTTGCTTTGCTGGGCGCTGGTGCCGCTGAAGTCCACGCGGGCGCTGCGGGCGGCGCCATCGATGCGCACGTCCACCTGGATGTGCGCGCCGTTGTCCAGCGGCAGGGTGAATTGCCCGCCCTGCATGCGCGCGGCCAGGCGCGCGATGGCGCGGCGCACGCTTTCTTCGGCGTTGTCCTGCACGTGGCCCATGTAGGCGCGCACCACGTCCAGGCCGAATTGCTCGACCATCTTGCGCAGCTCCTGCACGCCTTTTTCGTTGGCGGCGATCTGCGCTTTCAGGTCGGCCAGGTTTTGCTGCGGGTTGCGGCTGGGGTAGGGGCCGCTTTGCAGCAGCGCGATCAGCTCGGCCTCGCGCAGCCGGCCGGCATCGACCAGCTTGAAGTTGCTGATCTGCACGCCTTCTTCTTCGATGCGGGTGGAAAACGGCGGCATGGAGCCCGGCGAGATGCCGCCGATGTCGGCATGGTGGCCGCGGCTGCCCACGTAGAACAGCGGCTGGCTGGCGCCATCGAGGTACACGGGGGTGATGACGGTCACGTCCGGCAGGTGCGTGCCGCCGTGGTAGGGGTCGTTGAGCGCGTAGACGTCGCCAGGGCGCATGCGGCCGGCGTTGTCGCGGATGACGGTCTTGATGCTCTCGCCCATGGAGCCCAGATGCACGGGCATGTGCGGGGCGTTGGCGATGAGCTGGCCTTGCGCATCGAACAGTGCGCAACTGAAGTCCAGGCGCTCCTTGATGTTGACGGAGTAGGCCGTGTTCTGCAGCTGCAGGCCCATTTGCTCGGCAATGTTCATGAACAGGTGG
Organism: Vandammella animalimorsus; assembly: GCF_002285265.1. Classification (GTDB taxonomy): domain Bacteria; phylum Pseudomonadota; class Gammaproteobacteria; order Burkholderiales; family Burkholderiaceae_C; genus Lampropedia. Next base: position 184,813 of record NZ_NSJB01000002.1, on the reverse strand, counting down.
TTGAACACTTCCAGCAGCACGGGGTCAACCTGCGTGCCGGCGGCAAACTGCGCGGCGCGCGGCGCAGTGCGCTCCAGCACCAGGTGATCCAGCGCCGTCAGGCGGGCGCGCCAGCCGGGTTCCAGCACAGTGGTGGCGTTTTGCTCGGCAATGATGGCCGGGCCTTGCAGCACGTCGCCGGCGCGCATGTCCTCGCGCACGACCAGGGCGGCCTCGTGCCAGCTGGGCTGGCCGTCCAGGCCGGTGGTGTAGATGCGCACGGTCTCGCGCCGGGGCGCCTCGCGCGCGGGGTGCAGGGGCTGGGCGCGCTCGGCCGGGGCGTCGCCGGCGGCCACGGCCTCGACCGAGACGGCCTCCACCACCAGCGCCTTGCCATGCATCAAAAAGCCAAAGCGCTGCAGGTAGGCGGCATCGAAGGCCTGCCCGATGGCCGCCAGCGCCGCGCCGTCATCGGCGGCTTCATCGGCGTCGTCATTGGAGCCGTCATCGGATCCAAAGGGCACGATCAGGGCCGAGTCCGTGCCCTCGTAGCGCAGGTGCAGCCGGTGGTGCACGCCGATGGCGCCCTGGCCCACGCCTTGTCGCAGCAGCTCATCCCTGGCGGCCTGGGTCAGCTCGGCCAGGCGCTGGCGCACCTGGGGCAGGGCCGCAGCGGAAAGTGGCAGTTCTACAGCGGTCTCGCGCATCACGCTCTGGTCGGCCAGGCCCATGCCGTAGGCCGAGAGCACGCCGGCCAGCGGGTGCACGAGCACGCGCGACATGCCCAGCGCATCGGCCACCAGGCAGGCGTGCTGGCCGCCTGCGCCGCCAAAGCATTGCAGGGTGTAGTGCGTCACGTCGTAGCCGCGCACCACGCTGATTTTCTTGATGGCGCCGGCCATTTGCTGCACGGCGATCTGGATGAAGCCGTGCGCCACGTCCTCGGGGCTGCGCTGCTCGCCCGCAGCGCCAGCGCCGACTTGCTGGGCAATGTCGGCAAAGCGCGCACGCACCACCTCGCCATCGAGCGCCTGGCTGGCGTCGGGGCCGAACACTTTGGGGAAATAGGCCGGCTGCAGCTTGCCGACCATGACGTTGGCGTCGGTCACGGCCAGCGGGCCGCCGCGCCGGTAGCTGGCCGGGCCGGGGTTGGCGCCGGCGCTTTGCGGGCCGACGCGAAAGCGCGTGCCGTCAAACTGCAGGATGGAGCCGCCGCCAGCGGCCACGGTGTGGATGCTCATCATGGGCGCGCGCATGCGCACGCCGGCCACCTGGGTTTCAAACTCGCGCTCGAACTGGCCGGCGTAGTGGCTCACGTCGGTGCTGGTGCCGCCCATGTCGAAGCCGATGACCCGGGGGTGATCGGCGCGCATTGCCTCGCTGGGCGCCTCTGCTGCGGCTTCGGGCGGCGGATTGGCTCGCTCGTGCGCAAAGGCCAGCTGCGCAGTGCGCGCCATGCCCACGATGCCGCCGGCCGGGCCGCTGAGGATGGCGTCCTTGCCCTGGAAGGCGCGCGCATCGGTCAGGCCGCCGCTCGACTGCATGAAAAACAGCTTCACGCCCGGCATCTCGCCGGCCACCTGATCCACGTAACGGCGCAGGATGGGTGAGAGGTAGGCATCGACCACCGTGGTGTCGCCCCGGCTGACGTACTTCATCATCGGGCTGGTGGCATGGCTGGCGCTGATTTGTGCAAAGCCCACTTCGCGGGCGATGCGCGCGGCGGCCTGCTCGTGGGCGGTGAAGCGCCAGCCGTGCATGAACACGATGGCCACCGAGCGCAGCCCCTGGCTGGCCTGCGCCTGCAGGGCCTGGCGCAGCTGCGCCTCGTCCAGCGGCGTGACGATTTCGCCTTGGGCGCTGACGCGCTCGTCGGCCTCGACCACGGCGCTGTAGAGCAGCTCGGGCAGCACGATGTGGCGATCAAACAGGCGCGGGCGGTTCTGATAGGCAATGCGCAGGCCGTCGCGAAAGCCGCGCGTGGTCACCAGCAGCGTGGGCTCGCCCTTGCGCTCCAGCAGCGCATTGGTGGCCACGGTGGTGCCCATCTTCACGCACTCGACCCGCTCGGGCGTGATGGGCTCGCCAGGGGCCAGGCCCAGCAGCTGGCGGATGCCGGCCACGGCGGCGTCCCGGTACTGCTCGGGGTTTTCGCTCAGCAGCTTGTGGGTGATGAGGCTGCCGTCGGGGCGCTTGGCCACGATGTCGGTGAAAGTGCCGCCGCGGTCGATCCAGAATTGCCAGCGGGCTGCGGGGGGAAGGGCAGAGGTCATGCTTGGAAGAAAGATGGTGAACGCAACAAGGCCGCATCGCGCGGGCGGGGTAAGGGCCTCGCCCGCGCGGGGCGCAAACATGCAGTGTGCATGCAATGGGCGTTGGCGGCGGGCTGCGCGGGCCTGGCGCTTTCGCGGGGGTGACAGTGTGGCGAATTTTGGCGCTCGGCAGAGGGGGCCTTTCCCTGGAAAATCCTGTACGATTTTCGGTTCTGAAATGCCAAAATATGCCTTGGCGCTCAAAATGAATGGGTCGCCCATGAAAAATCCACCCGATCGGGTGGATTTTTCATGTCGTGGGTTTTGGCGATGACGGGCGATTAATCCGATGATGATCGGCCGATCAATTGCTGTTGAACCAGTCTTCGACTTCTTTTTCTGCTTCTTCCTTGGTGCGACCGTAGCGCTCCTGGATCAGGCCGGCCATTTGATCTCGCTTGCCTTCGATGACGGTCCAGTCGTCATTGGTCAGCTTGCCCCATTTTTCCTTGGCCTTGCCTTTGAGTTGCTCCCACTTGCCTTCGATGATGTCCATGTTCATGGCATTTCCTTTCTGGAGTTGAATTCGATTTGGAAATCAAATCTTGCTTTCAGTATGACGTCATTTTCTAATTTTTCAAATTCCGTGGCGCTGTGAGTGGTGTCTCACGAACTTGAACGCTAATTGCAGCAGGGTTGGCGCCATAAAGACTGAAACGGTTAATGCTGTGATTTTCAACCATTACGGGGCTTGGCGGCGTGGTTTGGGAAATGGTCTTTCATGGGGCGCTGCCGATTACCAGGAACGTGGCTCTGGCCGTGGCGACCGGCGCCTCGTTGGCGGCGATCAGCGCATTGGCAAAGGCCAAACGGCTGCCGAGCTTGACCACCGAGACATGGGCCTGCAGCCAGTCGCCTTCATGGGCCACCCCGACATAATCCAACCCCAGATTGGTCGTCGTCATGCGGACGGGAGGCTGCTGCGACATGGCCGTCACATATCCAAGCGCCACGTCTGCCAAGGTGGCCAATAGCCCGCCATGTGCTGTGCCTGATGTGTTGAGGTGCTTTGCACCCACGCGCAGTCCAACAATGAAGCCTTCTTCGAGAGGCTTGTAGAAATAGGGGCCGCTTGCGTCCAGGAACGGGCTGGTGCGAAACAGCGGCTTGAAGCCTTCTGGGCAATCGGGCGGATTCATTTTCCGTCCACCTTGGCAATGGTGGCCAGGGCGAATGCAACAAGCTTGCGCTCATTGCCCCGTTCGGCAAATACCTCGGCCTGCGTGACCACTGTGCGCGAGGAGGCCTTGATGACTGAGCTAACGCCAATGAGTCGCTCGCCGATCGCGGGAGCCAGGAGATTGAGTTTGTATTCCGAAGTCACCACATCGCCAGCCACCGCACCTGCGGCCCAGGCGCAAGCACTGTCTGCAACAAACCCGATCACGGCGCCATGCACAAAACCATGATGCTGGCTTGTCCTTTCTGGAACGATGGGCACGCTCAACTCCACCTTGCCGGGTTCGATGGATACAACCTCTGCCTGTAGATGTGCGGCAAAGGGCGTTTGGGCGATGATGGACTGCAAGTAGGCCTTCATTTCTTCATTGGTCATGGAAAACTCCTGTAGGGGTTGATGGCCTTTCGATGCATTGAGCACGAAACCCAGCCTTTGACACACTTGCAGCCCAATCGCTGGGATTTGGGCAATAGGGGCTTGCCCTGTTTGCATTCCCTGCGGTCATGGCTGACAAGTTTCGCTCAACGCCCACGATGCGTTGCTGCCCTTGGCCTATGCGGCAGTTCGCGCCATTTCCTGAAAGACCTCGCGCGCGGCGGCCAAGGTGTCTTCGATGTCCTGGGCGCTGTGCGCGGCGCTGACGAAGCCGGCCTCATACAGGGCTGGGGCCAGGTACACGCCGCGCGCCAGCAGGCCGTGGAACAGCTGGTTGAAGCGTGCGCCGTCGCTGCGCATGACCTGCTGGTAGTTCTGCGGCAGCTGCGGCAGCAGGAAGAAGCCAAACAGGCCGCCTTCGCTGTCCACGCTCAAGGCGATGCCGGCGGCGCTGGCGGCCTGTTGCAGGCCATCGACCAGGGCGCGCGCGCGCGCGCCCAGCGCGGCGTGAAAGCCCGGCTGCTGGATCAGACGCAGCGTGGCCAGGCCGCAGGCGGTGGCCACGGGGTTGCCCGAGAGCGTGCCGGCCTGGTAGACCGGGCCCAGCGGCGCGAGCTGCTCCATGATGGCGCGCGGCCCGCCAAATGCGGCCAGCGGCATGCCGCCGCCGATGACTTTGCCCAGCACCGTCAGATCGGGCGCAAAGCCCGGCAGCTGCGCGGCATACAGGCTTTGCGCGCCGCCCAGCGCGACGCGAAAGCCGGTCATGACCTCGTCGATGATGAGCAGCGCGCCGGCCTGGCGCGTGAGTTGGCGCGCGGCCTGCATGAAGGGCAGGCTGGCGCGCACGAAGTTCATGTTGCCGGCAATGGGCTCCATGATGACGCAGGCGATCTCGGTGCCAAAGCGGGCAAAGGCTTCTTCGAGCTGGGCGACGTTGTTGTACTCCAGCACCAGGGTGTCGCGCACCACCTCCGGCGGCACGCCGGCGCTGGTGGCGTGGCCGAAGGTGGCCAGGCCCGAGCCGGCCTTGACCAGCAGGGCGTCGGCGTGGCCGTGGTAGCAGCCCTCGAACTTGATGATTTTGTGGCGCCCGGTGGCCCCGCGCGCCAGGCGGATGGCGCTCATGCTGGCCTCGGTGCCGGAGTTGACCAGGCGCACCATCTCCATGCTGGGCATGAGCTGCAGGATTTGCTCGGCCAGCTCGATCTCGCGCTCGGTCGGCGCGCCGAAGGACAGGCCTTCGCGCGCGGCGCGGGCCACGGCCTCCAGCACCTCGGGGTGGCCGTGGCCCAGGATCATCGGCCCCCAGGAGCCGATGTAGTCGATGTAGCGCTGGCCGCCAGCATCCCAGAGGTAAGCGCCCTGGGCGCGTTCGATGAAGGCGGGTGTGCCGCCGACGGCCTTGAAGGCGCGCACGGGTGAGTTGACGCCGCCGGGGATGCTGCGTTGGGCGCGTTCGAACAGGGTTTGGTTGGCGTTCATGGCAGGGGGGATGGGGTCGGTTTCAGTTCAGGGGGCGCAGCGCCCGGGCAGGCATGCTTCATGGTCTTGTACGGGCTCTTCTGCATCGGGCGTGCAACAGCGGCACATCAGGCGCGCATTAGCGCTTCGATCTCGTCGGGCTGCACCGGCGCATCGCGCGTCAGCAGGGTGTTGCCCTCGGCAGTGATGAGGGCGTCGTCCTCGATGCGGATGCCGATGTGGTGGAAGGCTTCGGGCACGCCGGGGGCGGGGCGCACGTAGATGCCCGGCTCGATGGTCAGCACCATGCCGGGGCGCAGGATGCGGGAGGGGCGCTCGCGGATGAGCTCGCCCGAGAGCGCATCGCGCCGCTCGTGCAGCTGACCGCGCTCGCTGGGCTCGTTGTAGCTGCCACAGTCGTGCACGTCCATGCCCATCCAGTGGCCGGTACGGTGCATGTAGAACTGGAAGTAGGCGCGCTGCTCGATGGCATCGTCCAGGCTGCCCACGCGCTGAGCGTCGAGCAGGCCCAGATCCAGCATGCCCTGGGTGAGCACGCGCACAGCGGCGTCGTGCGGGTCGGTAAAGCGCGCGCCAGGGCGGGCCGCGGCGATGGCGGCTTCTTCACTGGCCAGCACCAGCTCGTACAGCGCGCGCTGCGCGCCGCTGAAGCGGCCATTGGCCGGGAAGGTGCGGGTGATGTCGCTGGCGTAGCCGTCGAGTTCGCAGCCGGCGTCGATCAGCACCAGCTCGCCCGGGCGCAGCGGCGCATCGCTGGCGCGGTAGTGCAGCACGCAGGCGTTGGAGCCAGCGGCGACGATGCTGCTGTAGGCTGGGCCTTGCGCGCCATGGTGGCGGAAGCTGTGCAGCAGCTCGGCCTCCAGGTGGTATTCGCGCGCATCGGCGCCAGCGGCCAGCAGCCGGGCCGAGCATTGCATGGCGCGGATGTGGGCCTGGGCGCTGATTTGGCAGGCGCGGCCGATGGTGGCGATTTCGTGCGCGTCCTTGACCAAGCGCATCTCATCGAGCAGTTCGCACAGGTCGTGCTGCGCCGTGGGCACTTGCGCGCCATAACGGGCGCGGGCGCGCACGCGCTCGAGCCAGCGCTCGACCTGCGCGGCCAGCCCTGCATGTGTGGCAAAGGGGTAGTAAATGGCGCTTTTGTTTTCCAGCAGCGCGGGCAGGCGCGCGTCCAGCTGCTCGATGCTGTCGGCCTCATCCACGCCCAGGGTGGAGATGGCAGCCTCTGGGCCCAGGCGGTAGCCGTCCCAGATTTCGCGCTCCAGATCCTTGGGCTGGCACAGCAGCAGGCTCTGGCCATCGGCGTGCAGCACCAGCAGGGCATCGGGCTCGGTGAAGCCGCTCAGGTAATAAAAGTAGCTGTCGTGCCGGTATGGGAAATGCGAGTCGCGGTTGCGAATGCACTCCCGGGCCGTGGGGATCAGCGCAACGCTGCCCGGCGGCAGGCTGGCGGCCAGGCGCTGGCGGCGCTGGATGTAGGGCGTGGCATCGAAATCGGGGCGGTGGTGCATAGCGATGGGGTGAAAAAAGCAAAAGGCCAGCCGCAATGGCTGGCAGGCCAGGGGGCGGGCTATTGCCCTCCCCCCTCCAAGTGGTGGTGATGGACGTGGGCGTGCAGCAAATCCAGCGCGCCGCGCTGGCCGGCCAGGTAGTCGTCGATGCTTTGCAGCACCAGCGCCGAGCGGTGCAGCGCGCGGCTGGCTCGGATTTCCTGTGGGCTCAGCCACAGCGCGCGCACGATGCCTTGGTCCAGCGGCTGAGCGGCATGGTGCGCGCCCAGCGTGCCGCAAAAGCAAAAGCGCAGGTAGGTGATGTCCTGCGGCGCATCTGGCGCGGTGCGGTGCAGATAAATGCCCACCAGCGCGGTGGGCTCGAAATCGTAGGCCGTCTCTTCAAGGACTTCACGGCGGCAGGCAGCCGGCAGGCTCTCGCCCGGGTCCAGGTGGCCGGCAGGCGTATTCAGACGCAGGCCCTCGGCAGTGTGCTCTTCGACCAGCAGAAAGCGCCCTTGCCGCTCGATCACGGCCGCGACGGTGACATTGGGTTTCCAGCGCTGTGGCATGCGCCATATTATGGGACTGCCGTCAGCCCCCATCGGGCAATAGAACAGTCAAGGAGCAGGCGCGAGCATTCAAAGGCCGTCCGGTCATGAGTGCATGGGAGTTTTCGGAAAATATGCCACTAGGTGGCACAATATTTCAATGTCACGAGTCTTTAAGACCCGCTATTTCAGCCGTTGGATGCGTAAAACGGCATTGACCGACCCGGCGCTTTGCGCGGCTGTCGAAGAAATGCGCTGTGGTCTGGTGGATGCCGATCTGGGTGGCGGTGTGGTCAAAAAGCGCGTGGCCCTGCCCGGCCGTGGCAAAAGCGGTGGCGCCAGAACACTCGTGGCGACTCGGCTGGGCAATCGTTGGTTCTTCGTGTTCGGCTTCGAGAAGAGTGCGCGTGCCAACATTTCCGCTGTGGAGCTGGAGGCCTTGCAGGCTCTGGCCAGCCAGTTGCTGGCGCGCACGCCCGCGCAGTTGAACAAAGCCGTCGAGGACGGTTTCTTGCAGGAGATTTGCCATGAACGTCAAGACCCCCACCAAACCTCGCGCCAAGAGTCCGATCCTTGATGCAGTGCATGAGACAGCAGCCGATCTGCATCGCCTGGGCTTCATTGACAAGCGCAAGATGGGCCAGTTCGAGGCACTTTGCATCGAGCCCGTGCCGACTTACGACAGCGCCCAGATTCGCGCGCTGCGCGCTCAGCTCAAGCTCAGCCAGGCGGTGCTGGCCAGTGTGCTCAACACCAGTGTCTCAACCGTGAGGAAATGGGAACAAGGCGATAAACAGCCCAGTGGCCCATCGCTCAAGCTGCTCAATCTGCTCGATCGCAAGGGGCTGGAAGCCGTGCTGTGACTTGCCGCGCCAGCGGTTTTTTTGCACAAAAGCTCAGCAAAGGAGCAGGCATGAACGATCACACCAAGGCCCAGGCCGGGCCGGCAGATGCCCTGTGGCAGCGGCTGCAGGGCTGGCGGCCGCAGGACGAGGGCTTTGCGCGCCATCTGGAGCTGCGGCTGCGCCAGCGCCATGGCTGGGATGCGGCCTATACCGCGCGTGCGGTGCAGGAGTACCGGCGCTTCATGTGGCTGCTGGTCACGCACCAGGGCGCGCAATGCCCCAGCGAGGTCGTCGATGCCGTCTGGCATGAGCACCTGCTCGACAGCCAGACCTATTTCGAGCAGTTCTGCCCGCAGGTGCTGCAGGTCACCATGCACCATGTGCCCAACCGAGGCGGCGCGTGCGAGAGCCAGCGCCATCGGGGCAACTACGCGCGCACGCTGCAGGCCTATGCCCAGGCCTTTGGCGCTGCCCCGCCGCCGGACATCTGGCCCGCGCCCGCGCAGCGCTGGCAGCCTGGGCCCACAGCGGCGCAGCGACCTCATTGGCGCATCCCCAAACCGCGCTGGTGGCCCACACGCAGCCAGCCCAGGCAACAGCAGGAGTACGAGAGCGGCGGCAGCGGCTGGGGAGATGGCTGGAGTGGGCGCGCCGCATGGGCGCTGGGCCTGGCTGCCTGGATGGCTGGCTGCGCACAGCTGACGGTGGCGCAGCCGCAGCAGCGCATGCCCGGTGCGCTGTTTTTGTTGCTGTATGGCCTGGCCATGCTGGCCTTGCTCTGGTATGCACGGCATTTGCATTGGCGGCTGCGCCCGGCGCGGCACAAGGCCTTGCCGGCGCGTGCGCCGCAGCTGTATGAGCTGGCCTTTCTGGCCGGCGGGCCGTACCGGGTGGCGCACACTGTGGCCGCCGAGCTGTGGCAGGCTGGCCATGTGCATTGGCACGAGGGCGCCTGGCAGCGCGGCGCGCCGCTGGTGGCGCCCGATGCGCTGCAGCGCAAGGTGGATGCCGCGCTGCTCAACGGCGAGAGCGGGGCGCAGGCCGTGCTGCAGCTCAAGCCGGAAATTCGCGATCTGCAACAGCGCCTGTGGCAGCAGGGCTGGTTGCAGGCGCCGCAGCGCCGGCAGTGGTATCGGCCTTGGGATGCCAAGCTGCTGGCGCTGGGCTACGCGGCCCTGGCGCTGGTGGGCGCACTGCGGGTGTTCAGCGGCTGGCAGCTGCAGCGCCCGGTGGGCTTCTTGTTGGCGCTGCTGCTGTTGCTGCTGGTGGCGCCGCTGCTGTGGTGGCGGCATTTGCGCCCCTCGCGCTTGACCCTCGAAGGCCAGGCCGTGCTGCAAGCCCAGCGCGAACGCCTGGCGCAGTTGGAGCGCAGCGACGATCCAGAGCAGGCGCGGCAAGCGCATCTGCCATGGGCGCTGGCCCTGCTGGGCGGGGTGGCGCTGGAGGGCATGGCGGCGGCAGCGCCGCTGCAAGGGGCATTCATGCAGCCGCCCGCAGCCCAGGGCGGGCAAGGCGGCGCGGGCTGCGGCGGCATTGCCGGCAGTGGCTCCTCAGGCAGCGATGGCGGTGGCTGCGGCGGCGGTTGTGGGGGCTGTGGCGGTTGATGTGGGCAGGCTATCAAAGCTGCGGCAGTGCCGCTGCGGCCAGCACGTCCAGCCGCGCCAGGCGGTTGCGCAGCTTGAGCACTTGGCGGTCCTTGCTCAGCAGCACGGCGCGGTGGGCAATGGCCAGGTCGATGAATTTCTGGTCGTCCCCATCGCGGCAGCGCACGGCGGTTTCGGCGGCGGCATTGACCAGGGTGACCGCAGCGTCGAATTGCGCCAGGATGTCTGCCGCCGTTCGCTGGTAATGGGCCATGCGCGGCTGCAGGTGGGCATAGGTCAGCACGTGCGCGAGCTCGGCGCGCATGGCCGTGGTGGCGATCCAGTGCAGGCGCGGCGTGGGTTGGGCCAGCGCAGCCCACAGCTGCGCCTGCGCGGCGGTCGCTCTCGGGTCGCCAAACAGCAGCATGTCCAGCACGATGTTGGTGTCCAGCACCAGGGCGCGCGGCGGTGTCATCTCTACGGGTTGGTTTGCTGGGCGCGTGCCAGCCGCATGGCAGTTTGAGGCTGCGCCACGCAGGCCTTGAAGCTGCTGCGTTGGCAGTGCAAGCGGCAGTGGGCCTTCATTGTGGCGATGCATGCAGATCGGCGTGCCAGGCCTTGCGGCCCGCAGCCGCGCTCAGCGCGGGCCAGGCCTGCAAGGGGTGGCAATGTGCAGGGGCATGGCGTTGGGGCGTCAGCCAAGTTACGCCAGCTTCTCCAGCTTCTGTAACTGCTCGCGCAGGCGCGCCAACGTGGCGCCGAAGTCGGCCACGCGCTGCTTTTCCTGCTCGATGACGGCAGGCGGGGCCTTGGCGACGAAGGCTTCGTTGGCGAGCTTGCCTTCGGCTTTTTTCACCTCGCCTTCAAGGCGGGCGATTTCCTTGTTCAGGCGGGCTTTTTCGGCGGCCACGTCGATTTCGACGAACAGGCACAGGCGCGCATCGCCCACCACGGCCACGGGCGCGGCGGCAGCGGCTTGCGCCCACTCGGCCTCGCTGGCAAAGACCTTGACTTCGCTGAGCTTGGCCAGGGCTTTGAGCACGGGCGCCACGGCGTGCAGTTGCTGGCTGGCGGCAGCCGAATCGGCCACGGCATACAGCGGCAGGCGCTGGGCGGGGGAGATGTTCATTTCGCCGCGCAGGGTGCGGCAGGCGTCCACCAGGGCTTTGAGCTGGGCGACTTGGCTTTCTGCCGCTTCGTCGATGTTTTCGGCCTGCGCCTGTGGGTAGGGCGCGGTGGCGATGCTGCCGCCGGGCGGCACGGTCTTGCCCGCCAGCGGGGCCACGACTTGCCACAGCGCCTCGGTCACGAACGGGATGACGGGGTGCGCCAGGCGCAGCACGGCTTCGAGCACGCGCAGCAGGGTGCGGCGCGTGGCGCGTTGCTGATCGGGGCTGCCGGTCTGGATTTGCACTTTGGCGATTTCCAGGTACCAGTCGCAGTACTCGTTCCAGACGAAGTCGTAAATGGCGGTGGCGACGTTGTCCAGGCGGTAGTCGGCAAAGCCTTGGGCCACGGCGGCCTCGGTCTTTTGCAGGCGGCTGACGATCCAGCGATCGGCGGCGCTGCGGTGCTGGGCCGTGCCCTCGTCGCTGCAATCAAAGCCTTCGCAGTTCATCAGCACGAAGCGGCTGGCGTTCCAGAGCTTGTTGCAGAAGTTGCGGTAGCCCTCGCAGCGCTTGCTGTCGAAGTTGATGTTGCGGCCCAGGCTCGCCAGCGCCGCGAAGGTGAAGCGCAGCGCGTCCGCGCCGTAGGCAGGGATGCCATCGGGGAATTCTTTGCGCGTGGCTTTTTCCACCTGCGGCGCGGTTTCGGGCTTGCGCAGGCCGGTGGTGCGTTTTTTGAGCAGCGGTTCGAGTGCGATGCCGTCGATCAAGTCCACGGGGTCGAGCACGTTGCCTTCCGATTTGCTCATCTTCTTGCCCTGCGCGTCGCGCACCAGGCCGTGGATGTACACGTCTTTGAAGGGCACGCGGCCGGTGAAGTGGGTCGTCATCATGATCATGCGCGCGACCCAGAAGAAGATGATGTCGTAGCCGGTGACCAGCACGCTGCTGGGCAGGTAGAGGTTGTAGTCGGCGGTGGCATTGCTGCTGCCGTCCGTGCTCTGGGCCTCGGGCCAGCCCATGGTCGAGAAGGGCACGAGCGCTGACGAGTACCAGGTGTCCAGCACGTCGGGGTCGCGCTCCAATGCGCCGGTGTAGCCTGCGGCAGCGGCCTTGTCGCGGGCCTCCTGCTCGTTGCGGGCCACGTACACGCTGCCGTCCTCGCCGTACCATGCGGGGATTTGGTGGCCCCACCAGAGCTGGCGGCTGATGGTCCAGTCCTGGATGTTGTTCATCCACTGGTTGTAGGTGTTGACCCAGTTCTCGGGCACAAAGCGCACCTGGCCGCTTTGCACGGCGTCGATGGCCTTTTGCGCGATGGATTTGGTCTCGCCCTCGCCCACCTTGGTCATGGCGATGAACCATTGGTCGGTGAGCATGGGCTCCACCACCGAGCCGGTGCGCGCGCAAATGGGCAGCATGTATTTGTGCGGCTTGATGTCGATCACGTAGCCGCCGGCCTGCAAGTCGGCCAGGAACTGCTTGCGCGCTTCGTAGCGGTCCAGCCCGCGATAGGGTGCAGGGCCGTTGTCGTTGATGTGCGCATCCAGCGTGAAGATGGTGATCAGCGGCAGGTCGTGCCGCAAGGCGCAGGCGTAGTCGTTGAAGTCGTGCGCGCCAGTGATCTTCACGCAGCCCGAGCCGAACTCGCGATCGACGAAATCATCGGCAATGATGGGGATGTTGCGGTTGTTCAGCGGCAGCTCCACCCACTTGCCCACCAGGTGCTTGTAGCGCTCGTCCTCGGGGTGCACGGCCAGCGCGCCATCGGCCATCATGGTCTCGGGGCGCGTGGTGGCAATGGTCATGCCGCGCTCAAGCTGGCCGTTAATCATCTGTGGCCCATCGACGAAGGGGTAGCAGATGTAGTGCATCTTGCCGTCGGATTCGACGCTTTCCACCTCCAGGTCGCTCACCGCGCTTTTGAGCACCGGGTCCCAGTTCACCAGGCGCTTGCCACGGTAGATCAGGCCTTGCTCGTACAGGCGCACAAAGGTTTCCGTCACCACTTTGGAGAGCTTGTCATCCATCGTGAAGTACTCGCGGCTCCAGTCCACCGTGTCGCCCATGCGGCGCATTTGCTCGGTGATGGTGTTGCCCGACTGCTCTTTCCACTCCCACACCTTGGCGACGAAGTTCTTGCGCGCCTCGGGCAGCGTCGCGCCCATGTCGTAGCGGCTGATGCCTTGCGCCTGCAATTGGCGCTCCACCACGATTTGCGTGGCAATGCCGGCGTGGTCGGTGCCCGGAATCCAGGCCGTGTTGAAGCCCCGCATGCGGTGGTAGCGCGTGAGGCTGTCCATGATGGTCTGGTTGAAGGCATGGCCCATGTGCAGCGTGCCCGTCACATTGGGCGGCGGCAACTGGATGGCGAAGTTCTCGCCCTTGGCCGCGGCCTCGGCGCTGGGCGCGCCCGTGCCGCGAAAGCCCGCCGCGCCTAAGCCTGCGGCCTCCCACGCGGGGCCCCATTGGGCCTCGATGGCGGCGGGTTCAAAGGATTTGGACAGGGAGGCGAGGCCGGGTTGGGCGGGGGTCGATGGACTCATGGCAATGGGGCGGGAATGGGGGCATGGCGCCGCCTGACGCTGCGGCGGCGTGCTGGCACTGAGAATCTGTTAGCGCCAGATCTGACAACCAAAAGTGCCAGATCTGACAGCCAAACTTGCAAGTTCTGACAGCCAAAGGCGCGATTCTATGGGGTGTTGGGGGAGGGCGTCCGTGCCTGGGCAGGTCAGGGCGGGCGCAGAGCCTGTGCATTGGCGCGCGCATGAAAAAAGGGCCTTTGCAGGCCCTTTTCATTGGGCAGCCGCCGCTGGCGACTGCTTGAATCTGGAGCGGGAAACCGGTCTCGAACCGGCGACCTCAACCTTGGCAAGGTTGCGCTCTACCAACTGAGCTATTCCCGCATTGGCCAACGCCTCTCGGCTTGAGAGCGCATCAGCGAAAGCCGAGATTATAGGGGTGTTTTTTGGCCCGTCTGGCGAAATGTGAAAATTTTTTTGCGCCGGCCTGGAACGGGTTCTCAAAACTGGTTCTCACCCATGCTGCGCCAGCCATTGGCACAGGGCGCTGTCGGCGCGGCCCAGCCCGTCGAGCGCGGTGTAGTGGTTGGCGCCGGGCAGGGCCAGTGCGCTGCCTTGGTTGCCAGCGCCGTGCCATTGGGCCAGGAAGTCCTGCGACTGGCGGGCGAACTCGCTGCTTTCGTCTGCGCCCCAGGTCAGCAGGGCCTGGGCCTGGCTGGGCTGCACGCCAAACATGGGCGAGTTGCGCGCGATGATGCCGCTGTCGAGCTGGATGGCCGGCTGCAGGTAGCTGTAGCGCAGCGGGGCAATGTCGTAGATGCCGCTGATGAGCAGCGCGGCGCGCGCCAGGTCCTGGGGTAGGCCGTAGTCGCGCTGCCAGGGCGTTTGCAGGCACATGGCGGCCAGGTGCGCGCCGGCCGAATGGCCGGCCAGCGTGATGCGCCCTGGGTCGCCGTTGTACTGCGCGATGTGGCGCCGCACCCAGACCAGGCTGGCGCGCGCCTGGCGGCTGATTTCATCGAGCGTGACCTTGGGGCACAGGGCGTAGTCGATCAGCACCACCGTCATGCCCAGCTCGCGCGGGCCCTGGGCGATGGCGCTGAAGTCGCGGGCGCAGCGCGAGCGCCAGTAGCCGCCGTGGATGAACAGCAGCACGGGCGCATCGGGGCGGTCGGCGGGGAAGATGTCGAGCTTTTCCTCGCGCGTGGGGCCGTAGGGCACGTCCGGGATGTAGCGCCAGCGCTGGCGCGCGCGCTCGGACTGCGTCTCGAAATGCTGCACGATGGCCCCCAGATCCAGCCCCAGCGAGGGGTTGTAGGCCTGGTCGATGGCCTCCTGCGTGGGCAGGTCGCGGTACAGGCTGGGCATGGTGTTGGAGTCGTTCATGGCGTGGGTGTGCTCAAGAGGGCAAGGTTGCCGAGTATGCCGCGTTGGCCGGGGCTGCGCATGCAGGCCCTACACTGGCGGGCGCCAATCACAAAGCAGTCGATCAGGGGGGAGGCCCGATGGATCCATGGATAGAGCTGTTTTTCGGGGGCTTGCTCATGGCCTTGCCCCTGGTGCTGTTGTTCATCGGCCTGAGCCTGCACAGGCTGCGCCGCCAGGTGCGTGCGCTGGAGCAGCGCAGCCAGCAGCAGCAGCGCCAGATCCAGCAGCTGCAGCAATCCTTGGCCGCAGGCGCTGGCCCCGTGGCTGCTGCGCCTGTGGCGACGCGTGAGCCAGCCACAGCCACTGTCACCGTTGCCGCCCCGATGGCCCACGCCGCAGCCCCGCCGGCAGCCAGCGCCACGGCGCAGCAGGCAGGGGACGAACAGCAAGGCAGCCTGGCCGCTCAGGCCAGGCTGTGGGCGGCAGCGGTTGCTCGCGAGCCTTCGCCCCCGGCGGCTGCGCCGTTGGGGCAGGCCAGCGCCGATGCGGCCCCGCTGCGCGATGCGCAGGCCGAAGAGGCGCTGTGGAGCGATTTGCCGCCCCGCCATCGGCGCGAGCACAGTCAGCCGCCCGGCGGCACGGCGACCGGCGGGGTCATGGCCTGGCTAAGGCACTGGTTCAGCACGGGCAATGTCCCCGTCAAGGTGGGCATGCTGGTGCTGTTTGCCGGCGTGGCCGCGCTGCTGCGCTACGCCCATGAGCAGCAATGGGTGCAGCTGCCGATGTGGGCCCGTTTGCTGGGCGTGCAGGCGGCGGCGGTGGCCGGCCTGTGGTTTGGTTGGCGCCAGCGTCAAGCGCGGCGCGGTTTTGCGCTGAGCGTGCAAGGCGGCGCTTTGGGCATCTTGCTGCTGACCTGGTTTGCAGCCTACCGCCTCTATGGCCTGCTGCCTGCCGGCGCGGCGCTGGCGGGCACGCTGGCCACGCTGGCGCTGACGGTCTGGCTGGCCTTGCGCCAGGACGCGCTGGCGCTGGCGATGTTTGGCGTGCTTGGCGGTTTTCTGGCGCCGCTGTGGCTTGGCAGCGGCGGCGGCCACGTGGCCTTGTTCAGCTACTACGCGGCCTTGAATGCGGCGATTTTTGCCATCTGCCTGGGGCGCGCCTGGCAGCCGCTGCAATTGCTGGGCTTGGGCTTCACGTTCGGTTTCTTTGGTTTGTGGCTGAGGGCGCAGCCTTGGCCCTTGCCTCATCAGGCCAGCGCGCAGGCGTTTTTGGCGCTGTTCTTCGCGCTGTACCTGCTTTTGCCGGCCTGGTCTGCCTGGCGGGGCCACGGCCCGGCGCAGCAGCGCTGGCGCTGGATCGACGCCGTGCTGGTGTACGGCGCGCCGCTGGCGGCCTTGGCGCTGCAGGCGGTGCTGCTCGAAGGCCAGCGCCGCCCGCTGGCTGCGGTGGCGCTGGCCGCCAGCCTGTTGTACGGCGCGCTGGCCTATGGCCTGCGCCACCAGGCGCGGCTGCGGCCGCTGGTGCGCGACTGGGCCGTGCTGGGCGCGGGTTTTGCCGCGCTCACCGTGCCGCTGGCGTTCTCGGCCCAGGCCACCAGCGTGGCCTGGGCCAGCCTGGCGCTGGCCTTGCTCTGGCAGGGCCTGCGCCAGCGCCAACCGCTGCTGCAAGGCCTGGGCCTGACGCTGCACGTGCTGGCCTGGCTGGTGCTGCAGCAGGCGCGCAATGGTGGGATCGGCAACGGGCAAGCCACGGCCGTTGTTCAACCGGCCTGGCCAGTGCTCAACCCCTGGTTTGCGACCACGGCGTTCCTGGCGCTGACGCTGCTGGCCGCGGCCTGGTGCCTGGCCCGCTGGCGTCAGCGCCCCCTGCACGACCGCTGGGCGCTGGGCCTGCTGATCCTGGGCGTGCTGGAGCTGCTGGGCGCGGGCCTGCGCGAGATTGCGCTGCACAGCAGCGGGGCCGCGGCCGAGGCCTGGCGCCTGATGCTGTTGGCCCTGCTGGGTTGCGCGGCGGCGGCTGTGTACCGCTGGAGCCTGCCGTTGCCAGTGCTGGCGCGCACGGCGCTGCTGCTGGGCCTGGCCGGGCCCATGCTGCATTGGCTGCTGGATCCGGGCCATTGGTACCACCCGCATTCGTTGTGGATGGCTCTGGCGCTGGCGATGTACCTGGCCAGCAGCCGCGCCGTGCTGCACTGGCTGGGGCCCGCGCGCCCGGCCCGCATGGGCGAGCCAGCCCAGGGGCGCGCGGTGCGGGCCTGGCACGCACAGGCCAATACCGCCTGGTGGCTGCATGCCCTGCTGGCGGCCACGCTGTGGCTGTGGCAGGCCTGCGAGGACTGGCTGGGGCCGGACGCTGCGCTGCTGCAGGGCTGGGCGCTGCCGCTGCTGGCGGCGCCGGCGCTGGGCCTGGCGCTGCTGCAAATGCGCGCGCCGCAATGGCTGGGCTATGGCGCTGCGCCTGAGGCGCTTGCTGTATCCGCCGCGCCCGCCAGGGCCGCTGCCGCGCCAGGTGCGGCCTCAGATGCGGCGCGCCACTGGCCGCGGGTGCTGGCGCGCTGCACGCTGTGGGCGCTGGGCCTGGTGGCCTTGCCCGGCCTGCTGCTGCCGGGCCGGCCCGCGCCGCTGCCGTGGTTGCCGGTGCTCAATCCGCAGGATTTGGCGCTGCTGGCCAGCCTGGGCCTGGCGCTGCGGCTGTGGTGGCCGCTGCAGGGTGCCAAGACCGCGCCGCCCTGGCCTTGGTTGGCAGGGCAGGGCAGCGGGCAGCCCTATGGGCTGGCGGCTTTGCTGGCGCTGCTGTGGCTGAGCAAGTCCGCCCTGGCGGCTGTGCACCACTGGGCCGGCGTGCCCTGGGCGCTGCCGGCCCTGCTGCACAGCGCGCTGGCGCAGACGGTGCTGACGCTGCTGTGGGGGGCGCTGGCGGTGGCCGCCTGGGTGCAGGGCTCGCGCCGGCGCTCGCGGCCGCTGTGGACGCTGGGCCTGCTGGTCATGGGCGCGGTGCTGCTCAAGCTGGTGCTGCTCGATCGCCAGCACCTGGGCAATCTGTGGGGCATTGCCTCGTTCATGGGCTATGGCCTGCTGTGCGTGGTGGTGGGCTACCTGGCCCCGGCGCCGCCGCGCGAGCGCGCCAGCGCGGCCAATGAAGAGGCCGCAGATGCTTGATTTCAGTCGCCGCGCTGGCCGCGCTGCATGCGCTGCTGCAGCCAGCGGCGCAGCCGGGTGAGCCAGCCTTCGGCCAGCTGCGTCACTGCGGGCGGCCGTTGGGCTTCGAACCAGGGCAGGCCATGCTCCAGCACGGCCTGGCGCAGTGTCTGGGCTATGGCTGCGTCGTCGGTATGTGCGTCCAGCCGCCACCAATGGTCCTGGCGGTATTCGGGCAGCAAGAAGCCGATGCGCTGGCGCGTTTGGCATTCGTATTCCTTGGGCCGCTGCAGCAGCGGCTGGCCCAGCATGGGCTGCCAGATGCCCAGGTTGACGGTGAAGCGGCCTCTGTCGCCGTAGTTCCATTTGCTGCCCTGCACCTGCAGCACGGCGATGCGCCCCCCGCCTTCGGCGCGGCGAAAGCTGCGCCCCTGGCGCTCGAAGCCCCGCTCTTTCAGGGGCTGGGCCAGGGCCTGACGAACAATGGCGTCGATGCGTTGACTGATGGCGCTCATGGCGGCTCTCCCGATTGTTTGAACCAGGGCTCAGCGCCCCAGGCTGCCTTCTTCCTTCTTGGTGATGAAGATGGCCCAGATGGACATGAACAGCGCGGCGATGACCGGGCCGGCAACGAAGCCGGTGATGCCAAACAGCGAGATGCCCCCCAGCGTCGAGAGCAGCACCAGGTAGTCGGGCATCTTGGTCTCCTTGCCCACCAGGATGGGGCGCAGCAGGTTGTCCACCAGGCCGATGACGCCCACGCCCACGGCAATCATGATGCCGCCCTTGAGCAGCGCGCCCGTGGCCAGCAGGTAGATGGCCACCGGCCCCCAGACCAGGCCCGCGCCCACGGCCGGCAGCAGCGAGAGCACGCCCATGACCACGCCCCAGAGGATGGGGCCCTGGATGCCCATGGCCCAGAACAGCAGCCCGCCGAGCACGCCCTGCACGGCCGCCACGACGATGTTGCCCTTGATGGTGGCCTTGACCACGGCGCTGAACTTGCTGCTCAGCTGGCGGGAGTAGCGCTTGTCCATCGGGATGGCGTGGCGCACCAGCGCCATCAGCCCCGCGCCATCGCGGAAGAAGAAGAACAGCAGGTACAGCATCAGCGTGAAGGCCAGGCCGAACTGCAGGGTGTTCTGGCCGAAGTTCACGGCCTGGGCCGAGAGCACGCGCGCGAGCTGGTTGGCTGCCGCCATCAGCTTGGGCTGGATGTCGGCAAAGCTGTCCAGCCCCAGCCGAGAGAGCAGATCCCAGACGCGCTGGGGCACGGCGGCGACGATCTGCTGGTAGTAATGCTGGAAGTCGTTGCCCTCGCGGTTGATGCGCCCGTAGAAGGCCAGCACCTCCTGCACCAGCGAGGTCAGCACCCCCAGCAGCGGCAGGATGACCACCAGCAGGCACACCAGCAGCGTCAGCAGCGAGGCCAGGTTGCGCCGCGTGGGCATGCGCCCCAGGATGCGCTGGTGCACGGGCCAGAACAGCACGGCCAGCGTGGCGGCCCAGAAGATCGCGCTGTAGAACGGCCGCAGCAGCACGAAAAAGGCAATCGTCACGGCGATCAGAATGGCCAGAAAGGCGCGGCTGTGCAGGGTGGGCTTGTCCATGGCGGGGCAGGAGGGCAGGTATCGATGCGCATGCGGCGCGCACACGCACGCCAATGCACAGGAAAAGAAGAGCGCCACTGTATACGCACCCGCCGCGCCCTGTGCAGGCAGTGGGCAAAAGCCTGGCGCCAGCCGCTGCCTGTTGTGGTTTGGCTGCGCCCGGGCGGCTTGGCATGTCCGCCGGCGGGGGCAAAAGTCGCACGGCTGCGCCCTGCGGCGGGCAGCAGTGGCACAATGTCGGGGTTTTTTTCGGCGCCTTCCAACGCCACTGTCGCATCCGCCAACCGGTCAAGCCGTGTCGCGGAAGGTTTCTCAAACCAGCTAATGCACTTCGCAGAAGTGCGGAGGTCCTGCGGATCATGAGCGATTCATCGACCCTGTACACCCAATATCAGGGCAATACCCACTTGTTTGGCAGCAATGCTCCTTACGTCGAGGAGATGTACGAGAACTACCTGGCCGACCCGACCAGCGTTCCCGATGGCTGGCGCAGCTATTTCGAGTCGCTGCAGAACCAGCCGGCCGCCGACGGCTCGCTCACCCGCGACGTGCCGCACCTGCCGGTCATCAACGCCTTTGCCGAGCGCGCCCGCCAGGGCCACACCCAGGTGGTGGTGGCCAGCGGCGCCGACACCGAGCTGGGCCGCAAGCGCACGGCCGTGCAGCAGCTCATCGCCGCCTACCGCAACGTCGGCCAGCGCTGGGCCGATCTGGACCCGCTCAAGCGCAACCCGCGCCCGCACATCCCCGAGCTCGACCCGGCCTTCTACGACCTGAGCGACGCCGACCTGGAGACGGTGTTCAACACCAGCAACACCTTCTTCGGCAAGGACACCATGACGCTGCGCGAGTTGCTCAACGCGCTGCGCGAGACTTACACCACCACCATTGGCGCCGAGTACATGTACCTGACCGACCAGGCGCAAAAGCGCTGGTGGCAGGAAAAGCTCGAAAGCGCGCGCACCAACCCGCAGCTGAGCGCCGAGGAAAAAATCCACGTGCTCGGCCGCCTGACGGCTGCCGAGGGCCTGGAGCGCTACCTGCACACCAAGTACGTTGGCCAGAAGCGCTTCTCACTTGAAGGCGGCGAGAGCTTCATCGTCGCCATGGATGCGCTGATCGACGCCGCCGGCGTGGCTGGCGTGCAGGAGGTGGTCATCGGCATGGCCCACCGCGGCCGCCTGAACGTGCTGGTCAACACCCTGGGCAAGATGCCCAAGGACTTGTTCGCCGAGTTCGAGCACACCGCCCCCGAGGACCTGCCCGCCGGTGACGTGAAGTACCACCAGGGCTTCAGCTCGGACGTGCCCACCTCCGGCGGCCCGATCCACCTGACGCTGGCCTTCAACCCCTCGCACCTGGAGATCGTCAACCCCGTGGTGGAGGGCTCGGTGCGCTCGCGCATGGACCGCCGCGGCGACCCGCAGGGCAAGCAGGTGCTGCCCGTGCTGGTGCACGGCGATGCGGCCATCGCCGGCCAGGGCGTGGTGCAGGAGACGCTGGCCATGTCGCAAACGCGCGGCTACACCACCGGCGGCACGGTGCACTTCGTCATCAACAACCAGATCGGCTTTACCACCAGCGACCCGCGCGACACGCGCTCGACCTTTTACTGCACCGACGTGGTGAAGATGGTCGAGGCCCCGGTGCTGCACGTCAACGCCGACGACCCCGAGGCCGTGGTGCTGGCCACGCAGCTGGCGCTGGAATACCGCATGACCTTCGGCCGCGACGTGGTGGTGGACATCATCTGCTTTCGCAAGCTGGGCCACAACGAGCAGGACACCCCCATGCTCACCCAGCCGCTGATGTACCGCAAGATCGCCGAGCACCCGGGCACGCGCAAGCTCTATGGCGAGCGCCTGATCGCCCAGGGCGTGCTGCCTGCCGAGGGCCCGGACGAGATGGTCAAGGCCTACCGCGCCGCCATGGATGCGGGCAAGCACACCATCGACCCGGTGCTGACCAACTTCAAGCGCCAGTACGCCGTGGATTGGTCGCCCTACCTGAACCGCAAGTGGACCGACGAGGCCGACACCGCCATCCCGCTGGCTGAATGGAAGCGCCTGGCCGAGCGCCTGACCACGCTGCCCGAGCACGTCAACCCGCACCAGCTGGTGAAAAAGGTCTACAACGACCGCGCCGCCATGGGCCGGGGCGAAATGCCCGTGGACTGGGGCATGGGCGAGGCCATGGCCTTTGCCTCGCTGGTGGCCAGCGGCTACCCGATCCGCCTCTCGGGCGAGGACAGCGGCCGCGGCACCTTCAGCCATCGCCACTCGGTGATTCACGACCAGCAGCGCGAGAACTACCACGAGGGCGTGTACATCCCGCTGCAGCACATCGCCGAGAACCAGGCGCCGTTCGTGGTCATCGACTCCATCCTCTCGGAAGAGGCCGTGCTGGGCTTCGAGTACGGCTATGCCTCCAACGACCCGCATTCGCTGGTGATCTGGGAGGCGCAGTTTGGCGACTTCCTCAACGGCGCGCAGGTGGTGGTGGACCAGTTCATCGCTTCGGGCGAGGTCAAGTGGGGGCGCCTGAACGGCCTGACGCTGATGCTGCCGCACGGCTACGAGGGCCAGGGCCCCGAGCACAGCTCGGCGCGCATTGAGCGCTTCATGCAGCTCTCGGCCGACACCAACATGCAGATCGTGCAGCCCACCACGGCCAGCCAGATCTTCCACCTGCTGCGCCGCCAGATCCTGCGCCCGCTGCGCATCCCGCTGGTGATCTTCACGCCCAAGAGCCTGCTGCGCAACAAGGACGCGACCTCGCCGATCTCCGAGTTCACCGACGGCAGCTTCCGCACCGTCATCGGCGAGCAGAGCGAGGCCGTGCTGGCCAAGGCCGCCAAGGTCAAGCGCCTGATTGCCTGCTCGGGCAAGGTGTACTACGACCTGGTGAAAAAGCGCGAGGAACTGGGCAGCGACGACGTGGCCATCATCCGTGTCGAGCAGCTCTACCCCTTCCCGCACAAGGCCTTTGGCGCCGAGGTCAAGCGCTTTCCCAACGCCAAGGAAATCGTCTGGTGCCAGGACGAGCCGCAGAACCAGGGCGCCTGGTTCTTCGTGCAGCACTACATCCACGAGAACATGCTCGATGGCCAGAAGCTCGGCTACGCCGGCCGCGCCGCCTCGGCCTCGCCGGCCGTGGGCTACGCCCACCTGCACCAGGAGCAGCAAAAGGCCCTGGTCAACGCCGCGTTTGCCAAGCTCAAGGGCTTCGTGCTGACCAAATGACACACAGCCAAGGCTGCCGCCCTGCACAGGCCGGCAGCCTTGGCTTATTCTTCGCTTCTCATCTCCCCATCCCCTTTCGCCTCCGAACCCCACAAGAGACATTCCCATGGCCGTCATCGAAGTCAAAGTCCCGCAGTTGTCCGAGTCCGTCTCCGAGGCCACGCTGCTGCAATGGAAGAAAAAGGCCGGCGAGGCCGTCGCCGCCGATGAAATCCTGATCGAAATCGAAACCGACAAAGTCGTGCTCGAAGTGCCTGCGCCCTCGGCCGGCGTGCTGACCGAAATCGTCGAAGGCGACGGCGCCACCGTCACCTCCGACCAACTCATCGCCCGCATCGACACCGCTGCCCAGGCCGCCGCTGCGCCCGCTGCTGCTCAAGAGGCCTCTGCACCTGCAGCGGCAGCCCCGGCGCCTGCTGCTGCGGCCGCAGCGCCAGCTTCGGCCAGCAAGGCCGGCGTGGCCATGCCCGCCGCTGCCAAGATCCTGTCGGAAAAAGGCATCAACGCCGCCAGCGTGACCGGCACCGGCAAGGATGGCCGCGTCACCAAGGGCGACGCGCTGGCCGCCAGCCCTGCTGCCAAGGCAGCGGCCAAGCCCGCCGCCGCGCCCGTGGCCCAGGCCGTCGCTGGCGAGCGCCCCGAACAGCGCGTGCCCATGAGCCGCCTGCGCGCCCGCGTGGCCGAGCGCCTGCTGCAATCGCAGGCCACCAACGCCATCCTGACCACCTTCAACGAAGTGAACATGGCCCCGGTCATGGAGCTGCGCAAGAAGTACCAGGACAAGTTTGAGAAGCAGCACGGTGTGCGCCTGGGCTTCATGAGCTTCTTCGTCAAGGCTGCGGTGCATGCGCTCAAGCAATACCCCATCGTCAACGCCAGCGTGGATGGCAACGACATCATCTACCACGGCTACTTCGATATCGGTATCGCCGTGGGATCGCCGCGCGGCCTGGTCGTGCCCATCCTGCGCGACGCCGACCAGCTCTCCTTTGCCGACATCGAGAAGAAGATCGCCGAGTTCGGCGCCAAGGCCAAGGAAGGCAAGCTCAGCATTGAGGAAATGACCGGCGGCACCTTCTCCATCAGCAATGGCGGCGTGTTCGGCTCGATGATGTCCACCCCCATCATCAACCCGCCGCAATCGGCCATCCTGGGTATCCATGCCACCAAGGAGCGCGCCGTGGTCGAAAACGGCCAGGTCGTGGTGCGCCCGATGAACTACCTGGCCCTGTCCTACGACCACCGCATCATCGACGGCCGCGAAGCTGTGCTGTCGCTGGTGGCCATGAAGGACGCGCTGGAAGACCCGGCACGCTTGCTGTTCGATCTGTGATGGCACTGCATCCAGAGCCAGGCCTTGGTGCCGGCTCTGGATGCCCGGTTCAGTTGTGGCAGGCAACACACCCAAGATCATCATCCTGGCTGGCCCCAATGGGGCTGGGAAAACGACGTTTGCCAAAGAATATCTGCCCGCGGAAGCGTCTTGCCCCACCTACATCAATGCCGACTTGATCGCGGCAGGCCTGTCGCCTTTTGCGCCTGAACTAGCAGCCGTTGCAGCCGGTAAATTGATGCTGCAACACATCCAGCAATGCGTGCAAAAGCGCGAAGGCTTTGCGGTGGAAACCACGCTCAGCGGCAGAATGTATGCGCGCCTGATTCCCCAATGGCAAGCCATGGGCTATCGCGTAGAGCTGGTTTTTTTGCAACTGCCATCGGCTGCCCTGGCCATTGAACGTGTGGCGCAACGTGTGAAGCAAGGCGGGCACAGCATTCCTGCCGATACCATCGAGCGCCGCTTTCATGCAGGCAAGGAGCATTTCGAGCGCATCTACAAATCGCTGGTCGATCACTGGATGCTGATTGATACTTCCCAGACGCCATACACCGTTCTAGATTCAAGCGGCTAGCCATGACTTTCGATTCTGCCCAAGCGACGTCTGAAGTGACCCGCACATCCCCGCCCATGGATCGTGCTGGCATTGAGCGCGCCCTGCAACGTGCCTACGAAAACGCCTGCCGCATTGCCTGGCAAACCAACACGGCGATGGTGTTTGAGAAAAACGGCCAGATCGTCAAAATCCACTTCCCCGAGCCCATCCCCCCCAAATTCACACCATGAGCACCACCTCTTTTGATCTCATCGTCATCGGCGCCGGCCCCGGCGGCTACATCGCGGCCATTCGCGCTGCCCAGCTGGGCATGAGCGTGGCCTGCGTCGATGCCTGGAAAACCCAGGACGGCAAGCCCGCCCCTGGCGGCACCTGCACCAACGTCGGCTGCATCCCCTCCAAGGCGCTGCTGCAGTCCAGCGAGCATTTCGAGCACGCGCGCGAGCACTTTGCCGAGCACGGCATCAGCACCGGCAAGCTGAGCATGGACGTGGCGCGCATGCTGGCGCGCAAGGCCGAGGTTGTGAAGCAGAACAACGAGGGCATCCTCTACCTGTTCAAGAAAAACAAGGTCAGCTTCTTCAACGGTCTGGCCTCCTTCACCAAAGCCGTTGAAGGCGGCTTTGAAATCCAGGTCAGCGGCGACAAGCCCGAAGCCCTGACGGGCAAGCAAATCATCATCGCCACCGGCTCCAGCCCGCGCGCGCTGCCTGGCGTGCCGTTTGACGAAAACATCGTGCTCTCCAACGATGGCGCGCTGGACATTGCCAGCGTGCCCAAAAAGCTCGGCGTGATCGGCTCGGGCGTCATCGGTCTGGAGCTGGGCAGCGTCTGGCGTCGCCTGGGCGCGGACGTCACCGTGCTCGAAGGCATGCCCGCCTTCTTGCCCGCCGCCGACGAAGCCATCGCCAAAGAAGCCAAAAAGGCCTTCGACAAGCAAGGTCTGAAGATCGAACTGGGCGTGAAAGTCGAAGAAGTCAAAACCAGCAAGAGCGGCGCGACCATCCAATACACCGACGCCAAAGGCCTGGCCCAGAGTCTGAAAGTGGACAAACTCATCGTCTCCATCGGCCGCGTGCCCCACACCGAGGGGCTCAAGCCCGAGGCCGTGGGTGTGCAGCTCGATGAGCGCGGCGCCATCGTCGTCGATGGCGATTGCCGCACCAGCGTGCCCGGCATCTGGGCCGTGGGCGACGTGGTGCGCGGCCCCATGCTGGCGCACAAGGCCGAGGAAGAAGGCGTGGCCGTGGCCGAGCGCATCGCCGGTCAGCACGGCCATGTGAACTTCGACACCATCCCCTACGTGATCTACACCAGCCCGGAAATCTCCTGGGTGGGCAAGACCGAGCAGCAGCTCAAGGCCGATGGCGTGGCCTACAAGGCTGGCAGCTTCCCGTTCCTGGCCAATGGCCGCGCCCGCGCGCTGGGCGATACCACCGGCCTGGTGAAGATCATCGCCGACGCCAAGAGCGACGAGATCCTGGGCGTGCACATCGTCGGCCCGCAGGCCAGCGAGCTGATTGCCGAGGCCGTGATGGCCATGGAGTTCAAGGCCAGCGCCGAGGACATCGCCCGCATCTGCCATGCCCACCCCACGCTGTCCGAGGTGACCAAGGAAGCGGCGCTGGCCGTGGACAAGCGCGCGCTCAACTTCTAAGAGCTTGCCCTGCAAGGGTCTTGGCTTTGCCGCCCGCCATGATTGTGCCGATGCCCGGCCCGTCATGGCGGGCGGTTTGCGTTGTGTGGTCTGCCATCCTCGGGCCGGGGTGCGCATCAAGGTGTTTGCAGGCCTTGCCCGGATTCTGGACAATGCCAGCCTCGTGCAGGCTGCGCACATGGCGGTCGCCTGCCCGATGTCACTGGCTCAATGGCTGAAACCTTGAAAGCGCACCATGTTCAATCTGTTCGCCCTTTTGTACGACCCAACAGGCAGCGTTGACAACGATTCGCTCATTGACGATCTCAAGCAGAGATTCCCGTGGATCAAGGAGTACAGGGTTTTCACAGAAACACTGGAGTTCCCGGCCATCACGCGGGTCATTCTGGAAAAGGACGGCTGGCGGGTGCGCTTCAATATCAGAGCGCAAGAGGATATGACGCTCAGCCTGAGCAGGCTGCAAAAAATCCTGAAGAAGAAAACCGCCTTGCCCGAGAACTTCCTGTCCTACAACAAGGAGCTGGCCATTGGCTTTGGCGATGACCCGGAGCGCCGGTTTACCGACGAGATCATCCACATTGGCGAGTTCGTGCGCGAGAACTATCCGGGCGTGGTCATTTATGACCAGTACAACGAAGACGTTTGGTGATGCGCGGCCCAGCGCGGGCCGCCTGAGCGCAGGGCAGTCAAGCCTGCCCTGACTGGGGGCGCTGGAACAGCACATCCCAGACGCCGTGGCCCAGGCGCAGGCCGCGCTGCTCGAACTTGGTCACCGGGCGGTACCAGGGGCGCTGGGCAAAGCCTTCGGGCAATTGGCCCAGATTGACCAGCTCGGCATGGGCCTGCAGCACATCTCGCATCTGGTGGGCGTATTCCTCCCAGTCGGTAGCGCAGTGGATGTAGCCGCCAGGGGCCAGGCGCGGCACCAGAGCGGCCACGAAATCGGGCTGGATCAGGCGGCGCTTGTGGTGGCGCTTCTTGTGCCACGGATCCGGGAAGAAGATGTGCACCCCGGCCAGGCTGGCGGGCGGCACCATGTGCTGCAGCACCTCCACGGCGTCGTGCTGCACGATGCGGATGTTGTCGATGCCGCCGTCCTGCATGCGCTTGAGCAGTGCGCCCACGCCAGGGGTGTGCACTTCGCAGCACAGAAAGTTCTCCTCGGGCCGGGCCTGGGCAATGCCGGCCGTGGCATCGCCCATGCCGAAGCCGATTTCCATGACCACGGGCGCATGACGGCCAAAGGCCTGGGCGAAGTCCAGCGCCTGGGGCCGGTAGGGCAGCACATAGCGCGCGCCCAGCGCATCGATGGCTTTTTGCTGGGCCACGGTGGTGCGCCCGGCGCGCAGCACAAAGCTGCGAATGCGCTTGAAGTGCGCCGGCGGTGCGGTGGCATCGCCGGCGGCGGGGCGGGGCGTGTCGTCGCCAGCGTCGGCGCTGGGCGGGGCGGTGTCGGGCTGGGTCATGAAGGCAGTGCGAAGGCCGTGGGCAAAAGGCGCGATTGTGCCGCAAGGCAAGGTCTGCCGTGTGCGCCCTGTTCGTGCGCCGACTTCGTGCGCCGGCACGGCAAAAAACCCCGCAGCGCCATGGGTTTGCTTGGCGCGGCGGGGATGGTTGAGCCAGCCGGTCAGGCCTGCAGGGTCATTTCCTGTTCTGGTTGGGCGCGGCTGGTGCGGGCGCTGCGGGCTTGGCCGCTGGCGCTGTGCTGGCTTGGGGCTCTGGCGCCGCCTTGGCCTTGCCCTTGGGCTTGGGCGCTGCCGCCGGGGCGTAGCCCGCGCCGCCAATGGTCAGGCCGCCTTCGGAGAGGCTTTTCGCCTTGGCTGCGCCAACGCCCTTGACGCGGGTGATGAAATCGTCCCAGTCCTTGAACTGGCCCTTGGCGCGCTCTTCGATGATGCGCTCGGCCGTTGCCGCGCCGATGCCCTTGATCTGCGTCAGCTCCTGGGCATCGGCCTTGTTGACGTCCACCGCGGCGGTGGCTGCGCTGACCAGCCAGAACCAGATGGCGGCCAGGATGGAAAGCTTCTTGAACATGGGTTTCTCCTCCTTCAGCGATATGTGCTGCAACCCTGTGGCGGCATGGCAATGCCGCCGCGCACAGGCCCTGTCATTGCATGCGGCGCATGGAACAACAGGGCCGATGCTAGGCCGCGCCATGCCTTTGGGCACTGGGGCAATGCCCTATGCCGTTTTGCCGCAGCCTGGGCCAATATGCCCCTTTGGCGTTGCCCGGTGGTCAGCGCCGGATGCAGTCCAGCGCCTGCTCGATGCGGTCGACGGCATGCACCTGCAGGCCGGCGATGGGCTTTTTGGGCGCGTTGGCCTTGGGCACGATGGCCACGTCAAAGCCCAGCTTGGCCGCCTCACGCAGGCGCTCCTGGCCGCGCGCGGCCGGTCGCACCTCGCCGGCCAGACCGACCTCGCCAAAGGCAAAAAAGCCCTTGGGCAGCGGCTGCGAGCGCAGCGAGGAGTGCAGCGCCAGCAGCACGGCCAGATCGGCGGCCGGCTCAGTGATGCGCACGCCGCCCACGGCGTTGACGAACACGTCCTGGTCGTAGGTGGCCACGCCGGCGTGGCGATGCAGCACTGCCAGCAGCATGGCCAGGCGCTCGCGGTCCAGCCCCACCGACAGGCGCCGCGCGCTGGGGCCGGCGGTGTCCACCAGGGCCTGGATTTCCACCAGCAATGGGCGCGTGCCCTCCAGCGTGACCAGCACGCAGCTGCCGGGCACGGGCTCGCTGTGCTGGCTCAGAAAGATCGCGCTGGGGTTGGAGACGCCCTTCAGGCCCGTCTCGGTCATGGCGAACACGCCGATTTCGTTGACGGCGCCAAAGCGGTTCTTGATGGCCCGCACCATGCGAAAGCTGCTGTGCGTGTCGCCCTCGAAGTACAGCACGGTATCGACCATATGCTCCAGCACGCGCGGCCCGGCGATCGTGCCCTCCTTGGTGACGTGGCCGACCAGCACCACCGCGATGCCGGTGCTCTTGGCCAGGCGCGTGAGGTGCGCGGCGCATTCGCGCACCTGCGCCACCGAGCCGGGCGCGGAGCTGAGCTGGTCGGAGTACACGGTCTGGATGGAGTCGATCACGGCCACGGCCGGCTGGTGCGCCTGGATCGAGGCCAGGATGTTCTCCAGCTGGATTTCGGTCAGGATGGGCACCTGGCTGTCGGGCAGGCCCAGGCGCCGCGCGCGCAGCGCCACCTGCGCGCCGCTTTCCTCGCCGCTGACGTACAGCGTCGGCAGGCCCTGGCGCTGCAGCCGGTCCAGCGCCTGCAGCAGCAGGGTCGATTTGCCGATGCCCGGGTCACCGCCGATGAGCACCACCGAGCCCTCGACCACGCCGCCGCCCAGCACCCGGTCGAGCTCGCCGATGCCGCTGGGCGTGCGCGCCACCTCCTGCGCCTCGATCTGCGACAGGGGCGTGATGGGCTGCACGGCGGCCGTGCCGGCGTAGTGCGCCGCCGCCGAGA
Organism: Vandammella animalimorsus; assembly: GCF_002285265.1. GTDB lineage: Bacteria > Pseudomonadota > Gammaproteobacteria > Burkholderiales > Burkholderiaceae_C > Lampropedia. The sequence continues at coordinate 155,005 of NZ_NSJB01000002.1, read as the reverse complement.
GGCGGTTCTTGCTCTCGGCGCGCGGCGCGGTGGCGGGGGCGGCCGTCTCCTGCAGGCTGTTCCAGGCATTGCAGGCCGGGCAGCGCCCCATCCAGCGGGCGCTGGTGCCGCCGCACTGGTTGCAGGTGTAGAGGGTTTTGTCGCGGGCCATGGCAAGGTGGGATTAGTGTCGATGGCGCAGGGGCTATGGGCCGCTACGGCGCGTTGCGCTGCACGCGAAACAGCCAGCTGCGCCGCAGCGTGAAGGAGATGGCGTACAGCAGCGCATCCACCCCCAGCTTGGCCGGCAGCGGGGGCAGCTGCCAGCCGTGCACCAGCCAGTGCACCAGGCTGGCCGAGGCCAGCATCAGCGCGCCGGCCAGGGCCGCATAGGCCAGCAACTGCGGCAGCAGCGGCTGCACGTGCTGGCCGCGGAAGACGAAAAAGCGGTTGCCGGCAAAGTTGAACAGCGCCGAGAGGATGCGCGCCACGACCACCGAGAAAAACACCTGCTGGCTCAGCCGCAGCAGCAGCATGAACAGCAACACATCCAGCGCGAAGGAGCAGGCCCCGAGCAGCAAATCCTTGAGCAGTACCCAGTAAATGCGCAGCGAATCGGTCAGCGGGTTGAAGTGCGAGCTGGCGTTGTCCTCGATATACACCGCCTCAATGGGCAGCTCGCGCAGCGGCACCTGTTGCTTGACCAGGTGGGCCAGCATGTGCATTTCGTATTCGTAGCGCTCGCCCTGCAGTTGCTGCAGCTGCGCGAGCAAGCCGATGGGAAAGCCGCGCAGGCCCGTTTGCGTGTCCGAAATCCGCTGCCCGGCCAGCTTGCCGAACACCCAGCGCGTCAGGGCGTTGCCGATGCGGCTGCGCAGCGGCGCGTCTGGCGGCATGGTGCGCGCGCCCAGCAGCACGGCGGCCTGCTCTTGCGCCAGCGCGGCCTGGGCCATGCGCAGCACGTCCTCTGGCAGGTGCTGGCCATCGGCATCGAGCGTGATGACGTAGCGGCAGGCCGCCGCCTCGCCGCCCTGGGCGTGCGCTTGCGCCACGTGCGCAAAAGCGGTCTTGAGCGCCGCCCCCTTGCCGCGGTTGACCGGGTGCGCCAGCAGCTGCACCGGCGCGCCCAGCTGCGCAAACACGCCCTGGCTTTGCGGCCCCGAGCCATCATCGACCACCACGATGTGGCCAAAGCCCATGGCCCGCAAGGCGTCGATCAAGCCCAACAGCTTGGTGTCGGGGTTGTAGGCGGGGATGATGAGGCAGATGGCATTGAGGTCTTGCGACATGGCGGCGCCCGTCGATCTGGGGGTGGCTGGCAACACAGCGGGTTGGCGTGGTCTGTGGCAGCGTGCAAAGCCTCGCCCTGTGCGTTGCGCCTTGCAGCCATCCCAAACCGCTTCTTGCCCATTCGTGCCGAGACTTGGCACAGGCGCTCAAGCCGTGGCGCCTGCGGCGGGCGATCATACTGGAACTGGGCCTGCCCGCAGCCTGGCTGCGCTGGGCCGCCGCGCGCTCACTTGAGCCGCTTGAGCGCGTCTTCCGATGCCTTGTGCAGTTGCTCGATGGCCGCCAGGCGGCTTTGCAGGATGGAGGCATCGACGTGGTCGGCCTGGGCCCCCAGCTGGCGCACCATGTGCTGCCCGGCCTTGAGGCGGTCGATGGCGGCGGGGTAATCCAGCCGCGCGGCCTGGGCCTCGGCCTCGGCGCGGATGGCGCGCAGGGGCTGCTGCTGCGCGGCCCAGATGCGCGCGAGCTGCTGCCATGCGCCGGCATCGTCCGGGTGCTCCTGCAGCCAGCCCTGCCATTGCCCGGCCAGCTCGTCGCGGGCCTGCGCGGCCTGGGCGCTGGGCGCGGCCGCCGCGCCGGCCTGCTCGGCGCCAGCCCCTGTCTCTGCCCCTGTCCAATAAGCGGTGCGCAAAAACAGCTCCGGGCGCTTGCGTTGGCGGCTGTCGATGCCCGCCAGGGCGGCGCGCGCCCAGGCGGCATCGCGCAGGCTCAGCGCCAGCTCCAGCTGCAGCAGCTGCGCCAGCCGGTGCGCGGCGGCATCGCCTGCACTGCGTGCGGACAGCGCATCGGCCAGGGCCTTGGCCTGATCGGCATCGCGCAGCTGCGCGGCGGCCAGCGCGCCGGCGTACAGCCGCCCGGCGTCTGCAGCGGCGGCGCCCGCTTCGTCCGCGCTGCGCGGGGGCGCTGTGGTGCGCGCCAGGGGCTGGGCGCTTTGCACGGCCGAGCGCAGAAAATCCACCTTGCCCAGCGACAGCACGCGCGAGCGCGCCACCACCATGGCATGGGCCATGCTCGTGGCTGGCCGGGCGTGGCGTGGCTGGCCTTGGGGCAGGCGCGCCTGCAAGTCGGACTGGCGCTGCGAGGTCAGCGGGTGGGTGCGCAGGTAAGGGTAGGCGCCGTTGTCATTGAAGCGGTTGGCCTGGCTGAGCTTGTCGAACATGCCGATGAAGCCCGCCGGGTCAAAGCCGGCCGGGGCCATCAGGCCCAGGCCGATGCGGTCGGCCTCCTGCTCCATCGAGCGGCTGAAACTCAGGCTGTTTTGCATGGCCAGCGCCTGGCCGCCTGCCACCACGGCCTGGGCCGCGTCCGGATTCTTGCTGGCCGCCAGGGCCCCCAGCACCATGCTGGCAATCAGCAGTGGCGTTTGCCGGGCGTTCTGCGCGTGCAGGCGCGCAATGTGGCGCTGCGAGACGTGCGAGAGCTCATGCGCCATGACCGAGGCCAGCTCGTCGCGGCTGTCCACGGCATTGATCAGCCCCAGGTGTAGGCCGAAGTAGCCGCCGGGCAGGGCAAAGGCGTTGACGCTGCGGTCCTTGCCCAGCAGCACGCGCCAGGCAAACTGCTCGCCCAGCGCATCGTCCAGCGCGCCTTTCTTGCGCGCGGCCTGCATCAGGGCCAGCCAGATGTCCTGCACGTACTCCTGCAACACTGGGTCGTCGATGTAGTCCGGGTCGCGGTAGAGCTGGCGCGCGATCTGGTCGCCGATGCGGCGCTCATCACCGACGCTGAAGCCATCGGCCTCGCCCAGCGATGGCAGCGCCTGCGCGTTGGCATCGCTGGCGGGCAGGCCGCCCAGCGCCGCCAGGCACACGGCCAGGCATGGGGCCAGGAACAAGGCCCGTGCGGCCTGGCCGGGCCGCTGGCGCTGCCGGGCAGCCGGCGCGCTGCCGGCGGGAAGAGGAGAAATGGCGCTGCGCGCCTGCGCGCGGGGGGAGATGCTGTTCATGGCGGCCTTCGATAGCAAGTGCCGCATTTTGGTTCATTCGCGCCCATCGGGCCACGGCCATGGGCAGGTGTATATTTGCCGCCTTTGTCTCAGAGGCCCAGCCATGCCCATCACGCCCCAGGAAGCCCTGCAACGCACGATCGAGCACCGTGAGATCTTTCACGACGAAATGCTGCACCTGATGCGGCTGATCATGCAGGGCGAGATCTCGCCGCTGATGACAGCGGCCATCATCACCGGCCTGCGCGTGAAGAAGGAAACCATTGGCGAGATCACGGCCGCGGCCTCCGTCATGCGCGAGCTCTCGCTCAAGGTGCAGGTCAAGGACACCCGGCACCTGGTGGACATCGTGGGCACTGGCGGCGATGGGGCGCACACCTTCAACATCTCCACCTGCAGCCTGTTCGTGGCCGCCGCCGCCGGCGCCAAGATCAGCAAGCACGGCGGGCGCAGCGTCTCCAGCAAAAGCGGCAGCGCCGACGTGATGGAAGCCCTGGGCGCCAACATCCAGCTTGGCCCGGCGCAAATCGCCGCCTCGATCGAGCGCACCGGCATCGGCTTCATGTTCGCCCCCAACCACCACCCGGCCATGAAGAACGTGGCCCAGATCCGCCGGGAAATGGGCGTGCGCAGCATCTTCAACATCCTTGGGCCGCTGACCAACCCGGCTGGCGCGCCCAACATCCTGATGGGCGTGTTCCACGCCGACCTGGTGGGCATCCAGGTGCGCACGCTGCAGCGCCTGGGCGCCGAGCACGCGCTGGTCGTCTACGGCAAGGACGGGCTGGACGAAATCAGCCTGGGCGCGGCCACCATGGTCGGCGAGCTCAAGGACGGCCAGGTGCGCGAATACGAAATCCACCCCGAGGACTTCGGCCTGCCCATGGCCAGCACCCGCGCCCTGCGCGCCGACACCCCCGAGCAATCGCAGCGCATGCTGTGCGAGGTGCTGCAAGGCCAGAGCGGCCCGGCGCGCGACATCGTGCTGCTCAACACCGCCGCAGCGCTGTATGCCGCCAACGTGGCCGGCGACATCGCCCAGGGCATCGACCTGGCCCGCCAGGCCATCGACAGCGGCAACGCCCAGCGCAAGCTGCAGGAGTTCGTGCGCACCACCCAGGAGCTGGCGCAGACTGCGGCCTGAGCGCCCCGTGGGGGCAAGCCTGGGCAGGCCGCCCCGTCACCATCAAGCTGCGCGCCAAAGAAAAAAGCCAAGTGAAATCAATCACTTGGCTTTGTTTTTGGCGGAGAGGGAGGGATTCGAACCCTCGGTAGGCTTGCACCTACGCCTGATTTCGAGTCAGGTACATTCGACCACTCTGCCACCTCTCCTGGAACTGGTTGCATGCGGCGCAAGCGCGCGATTCTAGCAGAGGAATGCCGCTGCAGCGGCTTTCAAGCCAGCGCCTGGCGCATGCGTGCGATCACGTCCGCATAGCTGGGGGCATTGAAGATGGCGCTGCCGGCCACGAAGGTGTCGGCGCCGGCGTCGGCGATGCGGCGGATGTTCTCGGGCTTGACGCCGCCGTCGATTTCCAGGCGGATGTCCTTGCCGCAGGCGTCGATGCGCCGGCGCGCCTGTTCGAGCTTGCGCAGGGCCGAGTCGATGAAGCTCTGGCCGCCAAAGCCGGGGTTGACGCTCATGATGAGGATCAGGTCCAGATCGTCGATGACCCAGTCGAGCACGTCCAGCGGCGTGGCCGGGTTGAACACCAGCCCGGCTTTGCAGCCCTTGGCGCGGATGGCCTGGATGCTGCGGTGCACGTGCTCGCTGGCCTCGGGGTGAAAGCTGATGTAGTCGGCGCCGGCGGCGGCGAACTCCGCGGCCAGGGCGTCGACCGGGGCGATCATCAGGTGCACGTCGATGGGCACGGGCGTGCCGTCGGCCTGCTTGGCGTGCGGGCGCAGCGCCTGGCAGATCATTGGGCCGAAGGTGAGGTTGGGCACGTAATGGTTGTCCATCACGTCAAAGTGGATCCAGTCGGCGCCGGCGGCGATGACGTCGCGCACTTCCTCGCCCAGGCGGGCGAAGTCGGCCGAGAGGATGGAGGGGGCAATGCGGTGGGTGGGGCTGGCGGTGCAGTTCATGCGCCGATTGTCGCAAAGATTGCGCTGCGCCCTGGCCGGGCCATTGGGGGCAGGGGATGCGTTTTGGCACCAAGGCGCTACCATCGCGGCCCATGCAGGAAAACTTTTTTGACGTTCAGGTGCGCTGCGAGTATTTGCCGCGCGAGTCCGATCCGGCGCAGGCCGTGTACCGCTTTGCCTACACGATTCGGATTCACAACCATGGTGCGCGCGCCGGGCAGTTGATTGCCCGGCATTGGTGGATTCGCAATGGGCATGGCCAGGTCGAGCAGGTGCGCGGCCTGGGCGTGGTCGGCGGCCAGCCGTTTCTGGAGCCCGGCCAGTCTTTCGAATACACCAGCATGTGCCAGCTGGCAACGCCCCAGGGCAGCATGCGAGGCCACTATCTGTGCGTGGACGAGCAAGGCCAGGTGTTCGAGTGCCCGATTGCCGAGTTCGCGCTCGATGCCGGTGCGCCGGCCGGCGCGGTGGCCAAGGATTTGGTGATCATGGCGCCGGCGCGCAAGTCGCGCCTGCTGCATTGAGGCGGGCCGTGCGGGCGGGGGCGGCCATGGGCGAGTTCGATCTGATTGCGCGCTATTTCCGGCAGCCGGCGCAGGCGCTGCATACGCCGGCCGTGCTGGCGGGCATTGGCGATGACTGCGCGCTGCTGCAGCCGGCGGCGGGGGCGCAGCTGCTGGTCTCCAGCGATACGCTGGTGGCTGGGCGGCACTTTTTTGCCGATACCGATGCCGCGCGGCTGGGGCACAAGGCCCTGGCCGTGAACCTGAGCGATCTGGCCGCCTGTGCGGCCACGCCGCTGGGCTTTACGCTGGCGCTGACCTTGCCGGCTGTGGACGAGGCCTGGCTGCAGGCCTTTGCGCAGGGCCTGCTGGCCCTGGCGCAGCAGTGCGATTGCCCGCTGGTGGGCGGCGATACCACGCGTGGGCCCCTGTCCATCACCATCACCGCCTTTGGCCAGGTGCCGCCGGGGCAGGCCTTGCTGCGCAGCGGCGCGCGCGTTGGGCACGATGTGTACGTCAGCGGCGCCATTGGCGAGGCGCGCGCCGCCCTGCAACTGCTGCAGGGCCATTGGCAGTGTGGCAATGCGGCGCTGCGGGCGCATTTGCTGCAGCGCCTGGAGGCCCCCAGCCCGCGGCTGGAGCTGGCGCGGCATTTGCGTGGCGTGGCCAGCAGCGCGATGGACTTGAGCGATGGCCTGTACGGCGATGCGCAGCATTTGCTGGCGGCCTCGGGGGTTGGCGCCTGCATCCGTGGCGCCAGCCTGCTGGAGACGGCGCCCAGGCTGTGGGCCGCGCCGGAGCTGGCCGCCTGGCCCGAGGCGCAAAGGATTGCGTTCGCGCTGGCCGGCGGCGACGACTACGAGCTGCTGTTCACCGCCCACCCGGGGTTTCGCTCTTACCTGAGCGAGCTGGGGCAGGAGCTGGGCATGGGCGTGCAGCGCATCGGCCAGATCACGCCGCGCCCTGAAGCGGGCCCGGCCCTGCAGGTGCTCGACGGCCAGGGCCAGCCCATGGCCGTGACGGCCGCATCGTTCGACCATTTCGCGGGCAGCCCTTGATCGCCTGCCCTGAAATTTGCCGCGCCTGCATTCCATTCAATAGATCGGCGGCTCGCCCGGCGGCCGCGACTTGAAGCGCTTGTGCACCCAGAAGTACTGCGAGGGCATGGTGCGTATCCAGGCCTCGACCTCGCGGTTCATGCGCACGGTGTCGGCCACGGCGTCATCGGTCGGGAAGTCCTGCCAGTGCGGCAGCATCTCGATCTCATAGCCGCCGGGGGTGACGCGCGCCAGCAGCGGCACAACGCGCGATTGCCCGATGCGGGCAAAGCGCGACAGCGAGGCCACGGTGGCCGCAGGCACACCGAAAAAGGGCACAAAAATGGATTCGCGCGGGCCGAAGTTCATGTCCGGCAGCAAAAACAGGCAGCCGCCCTGGCGCAGGGTTTGCACGATGGGGCGCAGCCCTTGCGCGCGGTTGAGCAGCAGCACCTGGCCGAAGCGGGCGCGGCGCTGCTTGATCCAGGCATCGAGCACGGCATTGGGCTGCTTGGTGTAGATGCTGGCGGCCAGCCGGGTACTACCCAGCGCGACGGCCATGCCCGCCGCATCCAGGCCATAGAAGTGTGGCGCCAGCAGGATCAGCGGGCGCGGGTCGTCCAGCTCGTGCACGGCGCCCACGAGCCGGATGCGCTGGCGCAGCCGCTCGGGCGGGGCCAGCCACAGCCAGCTGCGGTCCAGCCAAGTCTGGCAGAAGTACACGAAGCACTCCTTGGCCCACTGGCGCCGGGTGGCTTCGCTTTGCTCGGGAAAGCACAGCCGCAGATTGGTCAGCGTCACCCGGCGGCGCGGCCTGGCCAGCCAGTACAGCATGCGGCCCAGGCCATGGCCCATGGCGCGCAGCACCGGCAGGGGCAGGCGCGAGAGCACGTGCATCAGGGCGATGACGGCATGGCCGCTCAAGGCATGGAGCCAGCGCATCAGCACAGCCCCTGGCGAGATGGGCGGGCGCTCACGCTTGCAAATCCTCCAGCGATTGGGGCTGCACGGCATCGGCGGGCATGCCGCGCGGGGCCTTGTAGCGGGCATAGCCCCACATGTACTGCTCGGGGCAGGCGCGGATCTGCGCCTCGACGGCGCGGTTGATCTGCTGCACCAGCGCGGCCTGGCTGGCGCTGGCGTCCAAATCCAGCGGCTCCAGGTACAGGCGGTAGCCTGCGCCCCAGGGCAGGCGCTCGCAACGCGCGATGACCACGATGGGCCTGGTCTGCTGGATCAGGCGCGCGGCCATGGTCATGGTGTAGGCCGGCTTGCCGAACACATCGGCCCATTCGCCCATGCCCCAGGGCGGCACCTGATCGGGCAGCAGGCCGACGGCACCGCCCTGGCGCAGGCGGCGCAGCAGCGCGCGCACGCCACTCATGTCGGTGGGCACGGCCTGCTGGCCGTGGCGATTGCGCACGGTCTGCAGCATGCGCGCCAGAAAGGCCTGGCGCGCCGGGCGGTACAGCACCGTCAGCGGCCCGCGCGCCGTGCCCCAGCGCTGCGCCCAGTATTGCGCCACGGTCTGTGAGGACAGCTCGAAGCAGCCCATGTGTGGGGTGATGAACAACACGCCCTGCGGCATGGGCCAGATCTCGTCGAGCAGGCGCTGGGCCTGCGCATCGAGGGCCACGGGCACAGGCGGGCCGTGCCAGACCTTGGGCAGCTCGGCCACCATGCGCCCGGCATGGCCGACGGCGGCGCGCACCTGGGCGAAGCGGTAGCCAGCCTGCGCGGCGTTGTCGATGAAACGCCGCCGGTACGTTGGCGAAGCCAGAAAGACCAGCCAGCCCAGCAGCCAGCCCAGGGCCTGCAAAAGGCGGGCGGGCAGCCAGGAGAGCGTGCGCAGGAGAAAGAACATGAAAGACGGGGCTACAATCGCCTGCTTGGATCCCTTTTTGGGATCGGTCGCTGAGTTAAAGAGCAACTTGCAGGGCGACTGAAAACAATGCTGCTAAAGCGTTCGCCCGGACTCCTTTGCCGAGGGTGGTTTCAGGCAAACGCCTATCAGAACCACTGCCAACGAAAGGAGTTTTTTTATGGCCAACGATTTTCTGTTTACTTCGGAATCGGTCTCTGAAGGCCATCCCGATAAGGTCGCCGACCAGATTTCGGACGCTATTTTAGATGCGCTGCTCGCCCAGGATCCCATGAGCCGCGTGGCCGCCGAGACGCTGACCAACACCGGCCTGGTGGTGCTGGCCGGCGAAATCACCTCCGGCGCCAGCGTCGATTACATCCAGATCGCGCGCGACACCATCAAGCGCATCGGCTACGACAACACCGAGTACGGCATCGACTACAAAGGCTGCGCCGTGCTGGTGGCCTACGACAAGCAAAGCCAGGAAATCGCCCAGGGTGTGGACAAGGCCAGCGACGACGAACTCAACATCGGCGCGGGCGACCAGGGCCTGATGTTTGGCTACGCCTGCGATGAAACGCCCGAGCTTATGCCCGCGCCCATCTACTACGCGCACCGCCTGGTCGAGCGCCAAAGCCAGCTGCGCCGCGATGGCCGCCTGCCCTTCTTGCGCCCCGACGCCAAGAGCCAGGTGACCATGCGCTATGTGGACGGCAAGCCCCACAGCATCGACACCGTGGTGCTCTCCACCCAGCACAGCCCCGACCAGAGCGAGACGGCCACCAAGCTCAAGGACAGCTTCATCGAGGCCGTGATCGAGGAAATCATCAAGCCCGTGCTGCCCAAGGAGTGGCTCAAGGACACGAAATACCTGGTCAACCCCACGGGCCGCTTTGTCATCGGCGGGCCGCAGGGCGATTGCGGGCTGACGGGTCGCAAGATCATCGTCGATACCTACGGCGGCGCCTGCCCGCACGGCGGCGGCGCCTTCAGCGGCAAGGACCCCACCAAGGTGGACCGCTCTGCCGCCTACGCCGCGCGCTACGTGGCCAAGAACATCGTTGCCGCCGGGCTGGCGCGCCAGGCGCAAATCCAGGTGTCTTACGCCATCGGCGTGGCCAAGCCCATCAACGTCACGGTCTACACCGAAGGCACGGGCGTGATCCCGGACGAGCAAATCGCCCGTCTGGTGCAAGAGCACTTCGACCTGCGCCCGCGCGGCATCATCGAAATGCTCGATTTGCGCCGCCCCATCTACGAGAAAACCGCCGCCTACGGCCACTTCGGCCGCGACGAGCCGGAGTTCACCTGGGAGGCCACCGACAAGGCCCAGGCCCTGCGCGCCGCCGCTGGCCTGAAAGACTGATCGGGCGCACACCGAAGAACAAGGCCTCTGAGCCCAAACTTGATCAGGAGCACGGCGTCCATGCGCGCTGTGCTCTTTTTCGTGGCTATGGCAGCGCAGGCGCTCAAGCGTTCAAGTGAAAGCAAATGTTGCGCGCCTGCTGGTCAGGCATTGGCGCAGTGCGATGCCGGGGCGTTGTAGGCGGGCATGGCGCGGCCCTCTTGCTGCGGCGCGGCTGCGCCTGTGCCTGCCAGGGGCGGCGCAGGGGCCGGGCAAGGCCAGGCGGCCGTGGCCGCGTTGCATTTGGAAGCATGGCCCGCTTCGGCGACGCCGGCCGCCGTCCCTATACTGCGCAGGCCCCGGCTTCCGGGGGCCGGGGGCGCCAGGGCATGGCGGCGGCAGCCTCGGGACAAACCATTGCAACGCCATGCCGCACCAAGGGAGATTGATTGATGCCGATCCAATGCACGACGTGGGGGCGCCTGGCCGTTCAGGCGCGCTCTTTCTGGGCCAACAAGCGCCGCGCCCTGGGCGCGCTGGCGCTGGCCGTGGGGCTGGCCCAGCCCGCCGCCAGCTGGGGCTTTGCGGGCGTATTCGACGCCGCTGCGCAGGACGCCTTGCGCGCCGTGGGCGGCGCGCTCTCGTCGCCCACGCCCCCGCCGGCGGCGGCACCGGCCAGCAACACGGGCTACACCTACACGCCGGCATTGAGCGCGCAGGTGCGCGATGAGGTCATCGGCCATTTGGTGAATCTGGGCAAAAGCCGTGGCGCACTGGATGCGCAGGGCGAGCAGGCGCTGCGCGACGCCTTCGGCAAGATCGACCTGGTGGCCTTGCTGGAGCCCGAGCTGAAAAAGCAGGGCTACGCCATGCACGACCTGGGCACCGCGCTGACCACCTGGCTGATGGTGCACTACGGCATCGTGCAGGGCGCCAACACCACGGATGCGCAAAACGCCGCCGTGCACCGGCAAATCCAGCAGCGCATGGCAGGCGTGGCCGACATCCAGAGCATGAACGATGCGCAAAAACAGCGCGTGGCCGAGGCGCTGTACTGGTTTGCCACCCTGGCCCAGCACGGCTACGAGCAGGCCAAGCAGGGCGCGCAGGGCTACTCCGTCCAGGCCGTGAGCGACGATGCGCGCCAGGCGCTCAAAAGCTTTGGCCTCGATGTCGAGCAGATGAAATTGAGCGATCAGGGCTTTGTCACGCAGCCATGAAGCCAGCGCCATGAAAGCGCACGGCGCGGTCAGGCGGGCGGCTGCGCGCGGGGCGCAAGACGCATCACAGGCCTTAGCCAGGCCCTAGAATCGCCCCGTTTTTTGCCCGCCCTGACCCTGTGCCATGCCGATCTGGAAAAAGCCCATCTCCGTCGAACTGCTCAACCAATCCGCCGCCCATACGGCCGTGTCCCATCTGGGCATCGAGGTGCTGGCGCTGGGCGATGACTTCATCCAGGCGCGCATGCCCGTGGACGAGCGCACCAAGCAGCCCTTTGGCCTGCTGCATGGCGGCTGCAGCGTGGTGCTGGCTGAGACCCTGGGCTCGCAGGCCGCTTACTACGCCTCGCCCGAGGGCTGCAACGTGGTGGGGCTGGAGATCAATGCCAACCACCTGCGGGCCGTCACCTCGGGCTGGGTCACCGGCACGGCGCGACCCATCCACATTGGCCGCAGCACCCACGTCTGGCACATCGAGATCGTCGATGAGGCCGGCAAGATGGCCTGCATCTCACGCCTGACCATGGCGATCCTGAATCGCTGAGCTTGGCATCGCAGCGCCAGGCGCTGCGATTCGTGCAGACCGTTCTTCAGGACTGCTGTTGCAGGCGCTGGCTTTGCCAATACACCTCGCCCGCGCCATGGTTGTGGTTGAGGTGGCGAGCCAGCACGAACAGCAGATCGGAGAGCCGGTTCAGATAGCGCCGCGGGCCGGGGTTGAGCGTCTCGCCGCCTGCTTCCAGCGCCACCACGGCGCGTTCGGCGCGGCGCGCCACGGTGCGGCATACATGGGCCTGGGCAGCAGCGCGGCTGCCTGCTGGCAGGATGAATTCCTTCAGGCGCGGCAGCTGGGCGTTGTACTGCGGCAAGGCCGCATCCAGCGCGGCCAGCGCCTCGTCCTGCAGCAGCTGGTAGCCCGGCATGGACAGCTCACCGCCCAGATTGAACAGCTGATGCTGCACGGCCTGCAGCAGCTGGCGCACGTCGTCGGGTAGCTCCTCACACAGCAGCAGGCCGATGTGGCAGTTGAGCTCGTCCACCTCGCCAATGGCATGGATGCGCGCGCTGGCCTTGGACAGGCGGGTGTTGTCGCCCAGGCCGGTGCTGCCGTCGTCGCCGGTGCGGGTGGTGATGGTGCTCAATCGGTTGCCCATGCGCTCTCTCCTGATCAAACCGCTACCATAACGGGTTTTTCACGCCGCCTGCGCCAATGCGCGCGGGCTTTTGGGGAGGGGTTTCATGGCGTTTGCGGGATTGCTGGCCTTGCTCGACGACATTGCCACGGTGCTGGACGACGTGGCTGTGATGACCAAGGTGGCGGCGCGCAAGGGCGCGGCCATGGCCGATGACGTGGCCGTGCTCACCAAGGTGGCGGCGCAGAAGTCCGCCGGCGTGCTGGGCGACGATCTGGCGCTGAATGCACAGCAGGTCACGGGCGTGGCCTCCGAGCGCGAGCTGCCAGTGGTCTGGGCCGTGGCCAAGGGCTCGCTGATCAACAAGCTGATTCTGGTGCCGGCGGCGCTGCTCATCAGCGCCTTTTTGCCGCAGCTGATCACGCCGCTGCTGATGCTCGGCGGCGCTTTTCTGTGTTTCGAGGGGGCGGAGAAAATCCTGCACCGCTGGCTGCACCGCGACGCCGACGCGCATGCCCAGGGTCAAGCCGAGCCGCCCTTGGACGAGGCGGCCAAGATCAAGGGCGCGATCCGCACGGATTTCATTCTCTCGGCCGAGATCGTGGCCATCGTGCTGGGCGTGGTCGAAGGCCGGGCCTTTGCCGAGCAGGCCCTGGTGCTGTCGGTGCTGGCGCTGGCCATGACGGTGCTGGTCTATGGGCTGGTGGCGGGCATCGTCAAGCTCGATGACCTGGGGCTGTGGCTGGCCAGCCGGCGCCAAGCCTGGCGCCAGGCGCTGGGCAAGGCCATTCTCTGGGCCGCGCCCTGGCTGATGAAAACCCTCTCCGCCGTCGGCATGGCGGCCATGTTCCTGGTCGGCGGCGGCATTCTCGTGCATGGCCTGAAGTCTGTGCACCACGCCATCGAGCGCCTGGCGCAGCAGTGGACGGGCAACCCCGAAAGCCTGTGGGTCAACACCCTGGGCAATGGCCTGGTGGGCCTGGTGGCCGGCCTGCTGATCGTGGCGGTGGTGATGGGCGTCAAGCGCCTGCTGGGCCGCGGGCGCTGAGCGCCGGCTCAAAGGCTTGGCGGCTGCGCCTGGCTTGCGCCGGACAATGGCCTGCAGTTCATCCCCATCGACCGGGGATAAGGCTGTGGACAAGATGTCGGCGGTTTTGGGATGGCCCTATGGCGGGGGCTGGGCTGCCTGCAATTTGGGCAGCGCGCCCAGACCTTGACAGGGATGGCCTTGAAAGTCCGCTCAACGCCCCGGCGCGGTTGCCGGGGTGAGCAGAGCATGTTGTGCACTTTGCGCTCTCGCGGGGGGGAAGTTCCTAACAAGGCGGCATGGGCACGGGCGCTGCCTCGCTGGCTGGGGCGGTTGGCTCATCGGCGCTCTTGCGCACCACCATCACCGGCACTTGCACCGAGCCGAGCACGCGGTCGGTGGTGCTGCCCAGCAGGAATTTCTCCAGCCCGGAGCGCCCGTGCGAGGCCATGATGATCAGCGAGATGCCGCGCTCCTTGACGACATCGGAGATGGTGTTTTGCACGATCGAGCCTTCCAGCGACAGGGTCTGCACGGCCAGGCCTTCGGCTTCGAGTTCGGCGCGCGCCTGCTGCAGGGCCTGCTGGCCTTGCTCGCTGGATTCGGCCACGTACTGCGCCTGGCCATAGGCCAGATCCGTGCCGATGCCGGTGAATGGGTAAGGGTCCACCACGTACAGCACCAGCACCGTGCTGCCGAAGGCCTTGGCAATGGCCTTGGCGTGGGCTATGGCGCACAGCGATGTGTCCGTGCCGTCGATGGGCACCATGATGTGGGGGTACAGGGACATGGCGGTGGTCTCCACAAATCGTTGATGGAAAAGGCTGCACTGGCCTGGATCTTCGGACGGGCGCGCCGGCCTGCGGCATGGTAATGGCGCGCGGCATGGTGTGGCGCTTTGACCAAGGGCGGCATTGGGGTTAGGGCAACGCTGAACAAGTCTCTCGCGCAGGGCCGAGCCGCCCTGGGCGCTTTACCTGCGGTTTACCCGGCGCTCAAATGCCGTGCGCCGTGGGCGCGCCACAATGGCGCCGCTGCGCAGGGCAAGCAGCAAAAATCCCCAAAACGTCCAAGAACACAGCGGCGGCTGCGCCTGCACGGCCGCCGCTGCCACGATTGAAACCACGACCATGCAAAAAAAGAACAGGCGCTGGTGGCTGTGGCTGCTGATGCTGCTACTACTGGTAGGGCTGGGCTGGGCCGTGCGCCAGCAGCGGCTGGCGGCCAGCGCCGCCCCGCAGTACGTCACCGCGGCGGTGGCGCGCGGCAGCATCGAGCAGACGGTGCTGGCCTCGGGCAAGCTCGAAGCCTTGCAGCAGGTGAATGTGGGCGCGCAGGTCTCTGGCCAGGTCAAGCACCTGGCGGTGCAGCTGGGGCAGAACGTCAAGGCCGGTGAGTTGATTGCCGAGATCGACTCGCTGACGCAGCAAAACGCCTTGCGCAATGCCGAGGCGGCCCTGACCACGGCGCGCGCCGATCTGGCCGCGCAGCGCGCCACGCTGGTGCAGGCCAAGTCCACCTACGAGCGCCAGCGCCGCCTGCGCGCGGCCGATGCCAATTCGCACGCCGACCTGGAAGCGGCCGAGCTGGCCTACAAAGTGGCGCAGGCCAACATCGAGTCGCAAAAGGCGCGCGTGGCCCAGGCCGAGATCAGCGCCGACACCGCGCGGCTGAACCTGGGCTACACCCGCATCGTCGCGCCCATGGATGGCCAGGTCGTGGCCATCGTCACCAAGGAGGGGCAGACCGTCAACGCCAACCAGTCGGCGCCGACCATCGTCGTGCTCGCGCAGCTGGACACCATGACCATCAAGGCCGAGATTTCCGAGGCCGACGTCACGCGCGTGCGGCCCGGCCAGCCGGTGTACTTCACCATCCTGGGCGAGCCCGACCGCCGCTACGAGGCCACGCTGCGCACCGTCGAGCCCGCGCCCGAGTCGATCAGCAGCGCCAGCACCGCCGCCAGCGCCAGCAATGCCAGCACGACGGCGGCCATCTACTACAACGGCCTGTTTGACGTGCCCAACCCCGAGCACCGCCTGCGCATTGCCATGACGGCGCAGGTCTACATCGTGCAGGCGGCGGTGCAGGACGTGCTGACCGTGCCGGCTGCGGCGCTGGGCGAGCGCGCGGCCGATGGCAGCTATGCGGTGCGCGTGGTCGGCGCCGATGGCAAAAGCAGCCCGCGGCGCGTGCAGGTCGGGCTGAACAACCAGATCACGGCCGAGATCACCGCCGGCCTGCAGGAGGGCGAGCGCGTGGTGGTGGCCGATGCCTCGGGCCCCTCGGCGGCCATGCGCCCCAGCGGCCCGCGCGGCATGCGCCTGTGAGGAGGGCTGGCCCGGTGCACGCTGCCAACCCGCGCCCCCAGGCCGCGCCCAGCGCCGGCGCGCCCTTGCTGCAACTGCGCCAGCTGCGGCGCGAATTCCCCGCCGGGGAGGGCACGATCGCCGTGCTCAAGGACATCGACCTGGACATCCGCGCCGGGGAGATGGTGGCCATCGTCGGCCAGTCCGGCTCGGGCAAGTCCACGCTGATGAACATCCTGGGCTGCCTGGACCAGCCCACGCGCGGCGTGTACCGCATCAACGGGCGCGAGACGGCGCAGCTCGATGCCGATGCGCTGGCGCAGCTGCGGCGCGAATACTTCGGCTTCATCTTCCAGCGCTACCACCTGCTGGGCGATTTGAACGCGCTGGACAACGTGCAGGTGCCGGCCATTTACGCCGGCGCCCCGGCGGCGCAGCGCCAGGCGCGCGCGCACCAGCTGCTCGAACGCCTGGGCCTGGGCCAGCGCACGGCGCACCCGCCGGGCAAGCTCTCGGGCGGGCAGCAGCAGCGCGTGTCCATTGCGCGGGCGCTGATGAATGGCGGCCAGGTGATCCTGGCCGACGAGCCCACCGGCGCGCTGGACTCGGCCTCGGGCGAGGAGGTCATGCGCATCCTGGCGCAGCTGCACGATGAGGGCCACACCATCATCATCGTCACGCACGACATGCAGGTGGCGCGCCACGCGCAGCGCATCATCGAAATCCACGACGGGCAAATCGTCAGCGACCGGCCCAATGCGCCGCAACGCAGCGGCGCAGCGGGGCAGGGCGAGGGCGAGGGCGAAGCTGCGGCCGCCCCCGCTGCCCCTGCCACGGCCCGCGCTGCAGCGCGCCCGGCGCCGCTGGCCGCGCTGGGCCGCCTGGGCGAAGCCCTGCACATGGCACTGCGGGCCATGAATGCGCACCGGCTGCGCACCTTTTTGACCATGCTGGGCATCATCATCGGCATTGCCTCGGTGGTCTCGGTGGTGGCGCTGGGCGAGGGCTCGCGCCGCGCCGTGCTGCAGAACATCGCCTCCATCGGCACCAACACCATCGACATCCGCCCTGGCAGCGGCTTTGGCGATCGCCAGGCCAGCCGCATCCGCACGCTGGTGGCGGCCGATGCCGATGCGCTGGCGCAGCAAGGCTATGTGGACAGCGTCACGCCCAGCGTCAACAGCGCGGCCACCGTGCGCCATGGCAACGTCGAGTCCAGCGGCCAGGTGCGCGGCGTGGGCGAGCAGTTCTTCCAGGTGCGCGGCTTGCGGCTGGCGGCCGGACGCTGGTTTGGGCGCGAGGCCGTGCATGCGCGCACGCAGGAGGCGGTGATCGACGACAACACGCGCAAGACTTTTTTTGCCGATGGTCGCGACCCCATCGGCCAGGTGCTGCTGCTGGGCCGCGTGCCGGTGCGCATCGTGGGCGTGCTGCAGCCGCAGGCGGCGGGCTTCAACCCGGACTCGGGCAGCGTCACCGTCTACGTGCCCTACACCACGGTCATGGGGCGCATCTCGGGGCAAAGCCACGTCAACACCATCACCGTGCGCGTGCGCGACGATGCCTCCTCGCAGGCGGCCGAGGCCGGCATCACGCAACTGCTCACGCAGCGCCACGGCCGCCAGGACTTCTTCCTGATGAACTCCGACACCATCCGCCAGACCATCGAGAGCACCACGCGCACCATGACCTTGCTGGTGGCCTCGATCGCCGTGATCTCGTTGCTGGTGGGCGGCATCGGCGTGATGAACATCATGCTGGTCTCGGTCACCGAGCGCACCAGCGAGATCGGCGTGCGCATGGCCGTGGGCGCGCGCCAGAGCGACATCCAGCAGCAATTCCTGATCGAGGCCGTGCTGGTGTGCGTGCTCGGCGGCCTGCTGGGCATTGGCTGCGCGCTGGCCTTTGGCGAGCTGTTCGCGCGCTTGATCCGCGACTTTCAGCTGGTCTTCTCGGTGCAGGCCATGGTCTGGGCCTTTGCCTGCTCATCGCTGATCGGCATCGTGTTTGGCTTTCTGCCGGCGCGCAGCGCGGCGCGCCTCAACCCCATCGACGCGCTGTCGCGCAACTAGGGGTTGTTCACACTGTGCAAGGAGTCGCAACGTGAATCGCAAGGACATGTGTGTGATGAACTTCCCCCTGTCTCGTCCCCGCCGCCGCCGCGCTGTGCTGGGCGCGGCCTGCGCTCTGGCGCTGACGCTGGCAGGCTGCGCCAATCTGCAAACGGCCTACACCCCGCCGCCGCTGGCCGTGCCTGGCAACTGGAGCGGCCAGCGCGCAGCTGCGCCGGCTGATGCCGCGGTCGAGCCGGCCCAGGCCGCACAGTGGTGGACAGCGCTGGGCGATGCGCAGCTCAACCATTTGATTGCCCAGGCCCTGCAGCACAGCCCCGACATGGCGCTGGCGGCCTGGAACATCCGCCAAGCCCAACTGGCCCTGGGGCTGGCGCAGGACAAGGCCCGCCCCAGCCTGGGCGCCAGCGCCTCAGTCGGCGCCAGCCGCGACTTCGACGCCGCGCGCAGCGGCCAAAGCCACAGCCTGGGCCTGAACCTGAGCTATGAGCTGGATTGGTGGGGCAAGCTGGCCAGCCAGCGCGATGCGGCGCAGTGGCGCCACAGCGCCACGCAGCAGGATCGGCGCAGCACGGCCCTGGTGCTGGTGGCCAGCGTGGCCACGCTGTACTGGCAGCTGGCGCACCAGAACGAGCAGATTGCCAGCAGCGCGCGCAGCCTGGAGTACGCCCGGCGCACCCAGGCGCTGGTGCAGGCGCAGTATGAGGCTGGCGGCGTCTCCGGCCTGGAGCGCCAGCAGGCCGCGCGCAGCGTGGCCGCGCAGCAGGCCGCACTGGCGGCCTTGCAGCAGGCGCGCGCCAGCACGCGCCATGCGCTGGCCGTGCTGCTGGGCCAGCCGCCCACGGGCGATGCCCTGGCTGCGCTGCTGCCCGATGGCGAGCCCCAGGCCCTGCCCGCAGGCGAGCTGCCCGAGCTGCCGCTGCAGCTGCCGGTCCAGGTGCTGGCGCGCCGCCCTGACGTGCAGGCCGCCGAGGCCCGGCTGCGCGCCACGCTGGCCGATGGCGACGCGCTGCGCGCCAGCTACTACCCCAGCATCAGCCTGACGGCCGGTCTGGGCAGCAGCGCCCAGTCGCTGGGCCAGTGGCTGTCCAACCCGGTGGGCACGCTGGGCGCCAGCCTGGCGCTGCCGTTTTTGCGCCAGCGCGAAATGCGCCTGAACAGCGAGGTGGCGCACGCCAACTATGAAGCTGCGGCCGTGGGCTTCCAAAAGACTTTGCTGCAGGCCCTGCAGGAGGTGGAGGACGCGCTGGCCGCGCGCCAGCAGTTGCAGCAGCAGCGCCATTGGCTGCAGCAGCAGCGCGATGCGGCGCTGCAGGTCGAGTCGCTCAGCGAGGCGCGCTACCGCAACGGCGCGGTGGCGCTGCAAGTCTGGCTGGACGCGCAAGAGGCGCGCCGCAGCGCCGAACTGGCCCTCTCGGCCAACCGCCAGGCCCAGCTCAATAACCTGCTGACGCTGTACAAGGCTCTGGGCGGCGCGCCGCGCGAGCCTTGATGGGGGCGGGGGAGCGCAAAGTGCATAACACGCTCTAGTCGCGCAGCGCGGCGCTCAATTGGTCGATCAGGATCGCCCAGGGCGGCTCGTCGAGCTGCTTTTGCTCTCGCAGGAACTGCGCCTGCGCCGTGCTCCAGAACGGCGCATCGGCCAGCAGCACCTCATCGGGCAGCGGGTGGTGCTCGGTGATGAAGTCGGCGATCTGCACGGGGGAGCTGGGCAGGCCGAGCTGCTCGAACAAATCGCTGAAGCTGGCGCAGCGCTCAATGAATTCGGGGCTGTGGATGGGCATCAAGGGCTCCTGGTTCTGTGTGGCGTGGGGATCGCCAGTTACTCGGCGTTTGGCGTTCGCGGGCCGCGCTCGCTCGGGCGCCTCTCAATGGGCGCGGATCATGGTGCCGTAGGGCGTGTCGGTGAGGATCTCCAGCAGCATGGCGTGCGGCACGCGGCCATCGACGATGTGCACGGAGTTCACGCCGCTCTTGGCTGCATCGAGCGCGCCGGCGATCTTGGGCAGCATGCCGCCGGAGATGGTGCCGTCGGCAAACAGCGCGTCGATCTCGCGCGCCGAGAGATTGGTCAGCAGCTTGCCTTGCTGGTCGAGCACGCCCGGCGTATTGGTCAGCAGCATCAGCTTCTCGGCCTTGAGCACCTCGGCCAGCTTGCTGGCCACCAGGTCTGCGTTGATGTTGTAGCTCTCGTTCTGGTCGCCGTAGCCGATGGGGCTGATGACGGGGATGAAGGCATCGTCCTGCAGCGCCTTGACCACGCTGGGGTCGATGCTGAGGATCTCGCCGACCTGGCCCACGTCGTGCAGGATGCTCGGGTCCTTGTGGTCGGCCATGCGCAGCTTTTGCGCGCGGATGAAGGCGCCGTCGCGCCCGGTCAGGCCCACGGCCTTGCCGCCGGCCTGGTTGATCAGGCCGACGATGTCTTGCTGCACCTCGCCGGCCAGCACCCATTCGACGACTTCCATGGTCTCGGCATCGGTCACGCGCATGCCCTGGATGAAATGGCCGGTCTTGCCCAGGCGCTTGAGGGCCGACTCGATCTGCGGGCCGCCGCCGTGCACCACCACGGGGTTGATGCCCACCAGCTTGAGCAGCACCACGTCTTCGGCAAAGGCTGCCTGCAGCTGCGGCTCGGTCATGGCGTTGCCGCCGTATTTGATGACCATGGTCTTGCCGTGGAACTTGCGGATGTAGGGCAGGGCCTGCGCGAGGATGCGGGCCTTGTCGTGCGGGGCGATGGCGGTGGCGTCGGTCATGGTGGCAAGAGGGGGGAAGTGAACACAAAGCAGCGCAGCCCCGCCATGGAAAAGCTCGGCAGCGGGCTGCGCAGACCTTGCCCGCATTGTGCCCCAAGGGATCAAGCCTGCGGGCCATGGCCCGTACACTGTGCGCCCGCGATCACGACAACAAGGGCCTGTCATCACAATCGCCGCCAACAGCGCCCGATCCTGGGGATGAGGGCGGCGCGAGGATGGTGATGACAGGCCCAATACCAACAGGAGATACGACGATGAACGCCCCCATTTCCCCGGCGCTGCAGGCTGCGCTGCGGCAGGTTTCCATCGACGACAAATACACGCTGGAGCACGGCACGGCCTTCATGAGCGGCGTGCAGGCGCTGGTGCGCCTGCCGATGCTGCAGCGCGCGCGCGATGCCGCCGCCGGGCTGAACACGGCCGGTTTCATCAGCGGCTACCGTGGCAGCCCGCTGGGCGGTTACGACCAGGCGCTGCAGGGCGCGCGCGCGCACCTGGCGCGCCAGCACATCGTGTTCCAGCCCGGCGTCAATGAGGAATTGGCCGCCACCGCCGTCTGGGGCACGCAGCAGCTGGACTTGCAGCCCGAGCACAAGAAGTACGACGGCGTATTCGGCATCTGGTACGGCAAGGGCCCGGGCGTGGATCGCTGCTCGGACGTGTTCAAGCACGCCAACATGGCCGGCACGGCGCGCCACGGCGGCGTGCTGGCGCTGGCGGGCGACGACCACGTGGCCAAAAGCTCCACCGCCGCGCACCAGAGCGATCACATCTTCAAGGCCTGCGGCCTGCCGGTGTTCTTCCCCAGCAGCGTGCAGGACATCCTGGACATGGGCCTGCACGCGCTGGCGCTGAGCCGCTACGCCGGCCTCTGGTCGGGCATGAAGACCATCCAGGAGGTGGTCGAGTCCTCGGCCTCGGTCTGCATCGACGCGCAGCGCGTGCAGATTGCGCTGCCCGGCGATTTCGAGATGCCGCCCGGCGGCGTGCACATCCGCTGGCCCGACGCGCCGCTGGCGCAGGAAGAGCGGCTCATGAACACCAAGTGGTATGCGGCGCTGGCCTACATCCGCGCCAACGGCCTGAACCACAACGTCATCGCCGGCGCGCAGGACCGCTTTGGCCTGATCGCCAGCGGCAAGGCCTACAACGACACGCGCCAGGCGCTGCAGGACCTGGGCCTGGACGAGGCCGCCTGCCAGCGCCTGGGCATCCGCGTGCACAAGGTGGGCGTGGTCTGGCCGCTGGAGCCGCAGGCCACGCAGGATTTTGCGCGCGGCCTGCAGGAGGTGCTGGTGGTCGAGGAAAAGCGCCAGCTCATCGAATACCAGCTCAAGGAGCAGCTCTACCACTGGAGCGCGGCGCAGCGCCCGCGCGTGCTGGGCAAGTTCGACGCCGGCGAGGACGCCAGCGCCGAGCTGGGCGGCGAATGGGCCCAGCCCAACCCGGCGCGCAGCACGCTGCTGCGCGCCCATGCCGACCTGAACCCGGCGCTGGTGGCGCGCGCCATTGCGCGGCGCCTGCTGGCGCTGGGCGTGCCCGAGGACTGGCGCGCGCACCTGCAGCAGCGCCTGGCCGCGCTGGATGCGCGCGAGCAGGCGCTGGCGGCGCTGGAGGTCAAGACCGGCGAGCGCATCCCCTGGTTTTGCAGCGGCTGCCCGCACAACACCAGCACCCGCGTGCCCGAAGGCTCGCGCGCGCTGGCCGGCATCGGCTGCCACTACATGGCCAACTGGATGCCCGACCGGCGCACGGCCACCTTCACGCAAATGGGCGGCGAGGGCGTGACCTGGGTGGGCCAGCAGCCCTTCACCAACGAGGCGCACGTCTTTGCCAACCTGGGCGATGGCACCTACTTTCACAGCGGGCTGCTGGCCATCCGCCAGAGCATTGCCGCCGGGGTGAACATCACCTACAAAATCCTCTACAACGACGCCGTGGCCATGACCGGCGGCCAGCAGGTGGGCGAGCGCCCCGAGGGCCATTCGGTGCTGCAGATCATGGCCAGCGTCATCGCCGAGGGCGCGGCCCAGGTGGTCATCGTCACCGACGAGCCGGCCAAGTACCAGGGCGCGCCGCTGGCGCCGGGCGTGCAGCTGCACCACCGCGACGAGCTCGATGCCGTGCAGCGCGCGCTGCGCGAGGTCAAGGGCACGACGGTGCTGATCTACGACCAGACCTGCGCCACCGAAAAACGCCGCCGCCGCAAGCGCGGCAAGCTGGCCGAGCCGCCGCAGCGCGTGTTCATCAACGAGCTGGTCTGCGAGGGCTGCGGCGATTGCTCGCTGCAGTCGAACTGCCTCTCGGTCGAGCCGCTGGCCACGCCGCTGGGGCGCAAGCGCCGCATCAACCAAAGCACCTGCAACAAGGATTTCTCCTGCCTCAAGGGCTTTTGCCCCAGCATGGTCACGGTGCACGGCGGCCAGCTCAAGCGCGCCACGGGCGCTGCTGCCGCCGCCGCTGCCAACGCCGCTGGCGCAGTCCGGCCGGCCCTGCCTGCGCCTGAGGATCTGCCACCGCTGCCCGAGCCGGCGCTGCCCCAGATCGAGAGCGCCTGGGGCATCGTCGTGGCCGGCGTGGGCGGCACCGGCGTCATCACCATCGGCCAGCTGCTGGGCATGGCCGCGCACCTGGAAGGCAAGGGCGTCATCACCCAGGATGCCGGCGGGCTGGCGCAAAAGGGCGGCTCGACCTGGAGCCACATCCAGATCGCCGCGCGGCCCGAGGCGCTGTTCAGCACCAAGGTCGATGCCGCCAAGGCCGATCTGGTCATCGGCTGCGACGCCATCGTCGCCACCAGCGCCGCCACCCTGGCCACCATGCAAGAGGGCCGCACCTACGTGGCGCTGAACCTGCACGGCACGCCCACCGCGCTGTTCGTGCACGATCCGAACTGGCGCTTTCCCGCCGCCTCGGCCGAGGCGGCGCTGCAGCGCGCCGTGGGCCCGCAGGGCCTGGGCGCGCTCGACGCCCAGGCCCTGGCCACGCGCCTGCTGGGCGACAGCATCTTCACCAACCCGCTGCTGCTGGGCTTTGCCTGGCAGCAAGGGCGCATCCCGCTGTCGCGCGCGGCGCTGCTGCGCGCCATCGAGCTCAACGGCGTGCAGGTGCAGAAAAACCAGCAGGCCTTCGAGTGGGGCCGCCGCGCCGCGGCCGATCCGGCGGCCATGCAGGCCCTGGCCGCGCCCCCGGCGCAAGTCATCGAGCTGGTGCGCCAGCCCAGGCCCGGCCCCGAAGACCTGGCCAGCCTGGTGGCGCTGCGCGTGCAGCACCTCATCGCCTACCAGAATGCCGCCTATGCGCAGCGCTACGCGGCGCAAGTGCAGCACATGCAGGACGTCGAGGCCGCCACCGGCCAGACGGCGCTGGCCGAGGCTGTGGCGCGCAACCTGTTCAAGCTCATGGCCTACAAGGACGAATACGAGGTGGCGCGGCTGTACACCGACGGCCAGTTCCGCGCCCAGCTGCAGGCCCAGTTCGAAGGCGACTACCGCCTGCAATACCACCTGGCGCCGCCGCTGCTGGCGCGCAAGAACGCCCAGGGCCAGCCCATCAAGACCCAGTTCGGCCCCTGGATGCACTGGGCCCTGGCGCTGCTGGCGCGCGGCAAGGCGTTGCGCGGCACGGTCTGGGACATCTTCGGCAAGACCGAGGAACGCCGCATGGAGCGCGCGCTGATCGAGGAGTACCGCGCCATGCTTGAGCGCCTGCGCCAAGGCCTGCAAGGGCTGCCGGCCGATGCGCCGCGCTGGGCGCTGGCGCGTCAGATCGCCAGCGTGCCCGAGGAGATTCGCGGCTTCGGCCACGTCAAGCACGCCGCCGTGCACAAGGCGCGCCAGCGCTGGCAGCAGCTCTGGCACGAGTGGGACGCCCAGGCCCAGGGCGCAGCGGCAGAGCCAGAGCGCCTGCGCGCATGAACCGATGAACCGATGAACCGATGAACCGATGAACCGATGAGTGAACACACCGCCGCCACACGCCCCGGCGCGCTGGCCGTGGCCTTGGCCGGCCTGTTGGCGCTGGCCATCGCCATGGGCCTGGGGCGCTTTGCCTTCACCCCCATGCTGCCGCTGATGGTGCGCGATGGCCTGATTGATCTGCGCCAGGGCAGCTGGCTGGCGACCCTGAACTACCTGGGCTATCTGCTGGGCGCGCTGGCCTGCATGGCCTTGCCCTGGCTGCTGCGCCAGCCGCAGCGCCTGCGGGCCTGGGGCCCCTGGCTGCTGCTGGCGGGCCTGGCGGCCACGGCCGTCTTGCTGCTGCTCATGGCGCTGCCGCTGGCCTGGCTCTGGCCCGGCGTGCGGCTGCTGGCCGGGGCGGCCTCGGCCGTGGCCTTCGTGCACACCTCCGGCTGGTGCCTGGAGCAACTGGCCATGCGCCGGGCCGGGCAGCTCGGCGGCATCGTTTACAGCGGGCCTGGCATCGGCATCCTGGCCTCGGGCCTGATGGCCTGGGCGCTGCAAGCCAGGCCGGCGCTGCTGACCTGGGCCGTGCAGGCCCTGGCGGCTGCGGCCATGGCCGCCTGGGTGCTGCGCGTGGTCTGGCGCAGCGGGGCCTTGCAGCGCGCAGCCAGCGCCGCTGACGCTGATGCCGCCTCAGCACCTGCACCTGCTGTTACGCCCGCCCCATCCACAGCCCCATCGGCCCCGGCAAGCGCATCGGCCCAGCCCGCCGCGTGGACGGCCCAGCCCCTGCTGCTGGCGCTGGCCTACGGCCTGGCCGGCTTTGGCTACATCATCACCGCCACCTACCTGCCCGTCATCGCCCAAGGCGTGATCCCCGGCTCGCGCTGGATTGCCTGGTTCTGGCCCATCTTTGGCGCCTGCGTGGCCCTGGGCGCGGCCAGCACCGGCCTGATCCCGGCGCGGGTGGATCGGCGCTGGCTGCTGCTGCTGTGCCATCTGCTGCAGGCCGCCGGCGTGGTACTGCCCCTGCTGCTGCCCAACGCCACGGGCTTCGTGCTGGGCAGCGCGCTGCTGGGCCTGCCCTTTACCGCCATCACCCTGTTTGGCATGCAGGAAGCGCGTCGCCTGCGCCCGGCCCAGGCCACGGCCTTCATGGGCAGCCTGACGGCCCTGTACGGCCTGGGGCAAATCGCCGGCCCGCCGCTGGTGGTGCGGCTGCTGCACGGCGCTGCATCGCAACAGCAAGGCTTCGCCCTGGCGCTGTGGGTGGCCGCCGCCGGCCTGCTGGCCGGCGCACTGCTGTACGGCCTGATGCTGGCCTTGGAGCGCCGCCGCCTGCATGCCCCACGGTGACGGCTGCGGCTTGGGCTGGGGTATGCAGGGGCTGGGCCCGCGCCATTTTCTTTATGATGCGCCTGCCATGCCCGCCACACCTGCCGTGCCCACCATGCCTACCACCCCGGATCGCCCAGCCGCTGCCGCCTTGCTGCAAATGCAAGGGCTGCGCTTTGGCTATGGGCCGCGCGCGCTGTTCGATGGCCTGCAGGCGCA
This sequence comes from Vandammella animalimorsus, assembly GCF_002285265.1. GTDB lineage: Bacteria > Pseudomonadota > Gammaproteobacteria > Burkholderiales > Burkholderiaceae_C > Lampropedia. The sequence continues at coordinate 128,978 of NZ_NSJB01000002.1, read as the reverse complement.
GATCGACCGGCCCGGCGTGTATGGGTTGTTCGGGCACAACGGCAGTGGCAAATCCACGCTGCTGAAATTGCTGGCCGGGCTGCTGGGGCCGCAGGCCGGTCAGATTCGCGTGCTGGGCCAGGTGCCGCGCCAGCGTCGGCCGCAGTTCCTGCAGCAGGTCTACATCCTGCCCGAGGAGTTTCACCTGCCCGATCTCACGCCGCAGCAGCTGCAGCGCACGCACGGCGGCTTTTACCCGCAGTTTGACGCGGCGCTGTTCGCGCACTGCCTGCAGGCATTGCAGGTGCCCGGCGCGCAGCGCTTTGGCGGCATGAGCCTGGGGCAAAAGAAAAAGGCCGCGCTGGCCTTTGCGCTGGCCGTGCGCACACCGCTGCTGCTGCTGGATGAGCCTACCAACGGGCTGGACATCCTCGGCCGCAGCCGCTTCAAAGAGCTGTTGATGCAGCCCGAGCAGGCCGGGCGCACGGTGCTGGTCAGCACCCACCAGGCGCACGATCTGGAGCAGGTGCTGCAGCACATCTGGTTTCTGGGCCAGGGGCGCTTGCTGCTCGACGCCAGCATGGCCGAGCTGGGCCAGCGGCTGCGTCTGGGCCTGGCGCCGGCAGGGCAGGCGCTGCCGCCGGGGCCGCCGCCCATCCACCAGGAGGCCATGGGCGGGCACACCGTCTGGCTGGCCGCGCGCCGGCCTGGCGAGCCGGCCGCGCCCGTGCCGCTGGAGCTGCTTTACAAGGCCATCAGCCTGAACGAAGCGGGCGTGCTGGCGGCGCTGCAAGCGCCCCCCGCCCAGGAGGATGCACCATGAACGCGCCTGCTGCGCCATCGCCCTTCTTCAGCCTGCCGCGCTTTGTGCGGCTGGCGCGTGTGCAATGGGCCGAGCGCTGGCGCGGCTGGGCCGGCTTCGCGCTGGCCGGGGCCTTGCTGTATGCGCTGCTGCTGGCCCTGGCGGTGGGCAACAGCTACAGCCACAACGCCTTGCAGACCAGTGGCCAGGCTGAGCTTTACGCCGCCGGGTTGCTGCTGTCCGGGCCGGTGTTTGCCGGGCTGTACTTCCAGGGCCTGCGCCAGCCTGGCGCCGCCTTGCTGCTGCTGATGCGACCGGCCTCGGTGTTCGAGAAATGGCTGCTGGCGGCGCTGACGCTGCTGCTGGCCTATCCGCTGGCCTATACCTTGGTCATTGGCGCGCTCAACGGCCTGGGCGCAGCGCTGGAATACCAGCTGGCCGTGGCGCACTTTCAGTCGCTGAGCGAGGCGCAGCGCGGCTCCCTCACCATGCCCAGGCCGCAGCAATGGGCGCTGTTTCACCCATTGCGCATGGCGCCCCACCCGGATCGTGCGGGCCTGTACGACGCCGTGGCCGACCGCCTGGGCGTGGCGCTGATGTTTGCCGGCCTGTGCGGCTTTGCCGTGCTGGGCAGCCTGTGGTTTCGCCGCGCGCCCGCCATCAAGACGGTGTTGCTGGGCTTGGCGCTGTTCATGGCCACCGGGCTGCTCGATGCCGTGGGCGACGGCGTGCAGTTGAGCCGGCTGGAGCTGGCCCAGCTGCTGCCCGGCAGCCTGCAGGCGCAGCAGGCCAGCGCGCTGCAGCAGCTGGTTGTGGCCCTGTTCTGGCTGGGCACGCCGGCCCTGCTGTGGCTGGCGGCCTGGCGCGCGCTGCATGAGCGGGAGCTGGCATGAGGCGCAGCATCTCCATCGGCCTGTTTTTGCTGGCGCTGGGCCTGTTCTGGGGCGCCATGCTGCTGTCGGGCCAGTTCGCGGCGCATGAATCCTCGCGGCAATTGCTGGACGAGGCCCTGCTCGATGGCGCGAATGAAGTGGTACTGCTGGGCGCACACACCCAGCCTGCCTGGGCGAGACAAACCGAAGTCAGCTTCGGCAAAGGGCCTGGCGCCTACGCCCGCCTCATTGGCCGCGCCGTGCAACTGCGCAGCTGGCGCCAGGGCGAGCGCCTCTATCTGCAGGCGCACAGCCCCATGGCCGGTCAACCTGTCGGCATTCTGAAGCTGCACCTGCCCGCCCACATCCGCCGCCTGCGCGGCGCCGACCTGACTCTCCGCACCGAGGTGCCAATGCCCGCCCTGCATGTCGAGGCCCAGGGCATCCACTGGCAGCGCGGCCAGGTCGGGCAGCTGCAGCTGGTCTCGCACATCCCATGCCGCCCCGAAGACGCCCAGCCCGAGGCCGGCCCAGCCAACCCTGCCCCCAACACCACCCCCAGCGCCGCCCCCGAAGCCGCCCAACCGGCCGAGCCCGCGCCCATGCCCGCCGCAGCCCAGGCCCGCTGCAGCCAGCATGCAGACGCCTCCGGCGAGGTCGTGGTCAATGCCCAGCAGGTCGAGCGGCTGTGCATCGTCAACGCCGGCGGCCGCGTTGAACTCCAACATGGCGGGCAACTGCAGCAACTGCAACTGCACGCCAGCGAAGACAGCCGGCTGGACAGCCACCAGCTCAGTACCGTGCTGCCCCTGCTGCAACTGCAGCCCCTCACCCCCGAGCAGCGGCAGGCACTGCAGCAGCCCTGCCCGGACTGCTTCGTCAGCGACAGCCTGCCCCTGTGCGCCCCGCCTGCGCCGGTAGGGCCGTAGCACAGCTTGTGCTTTGTGGCGGACTGGGGCGACCCAGGTGACCACAAGGCTTGTGATATCACTCCCTGTCTTCCAGTTGATGCCATACACGCAAGACATACACCATGTCGGAGTCACTATCGAACAAGTAGCGGATGACATAGCCGTATGAGCCGAACGCGAGCACTGCCTCTCGCTGTCTCGGCATCGATGGCACAGGGCGGTAGATAGTAGGGTTCTCCTTAATTTTTTCAAGCTGGTCAGCAAGAGCAAGCTGTGCCCTCGCTGCGGCTTGTGGGCTTCTCGTTGCAAGAAATTCCACGACCCGCTCAAGATCTTTCTGCGCTGCCTCCGTGAGTCTTATTTTTCGCATCGGGCTTGAGGCTGAGGGAGCGGGGTTGCAGTAGACAGGGAGCGCAGCCAAGCAATGCAGTCTTCACCGTCGTAGTAGATGCCCGTGTCTTGGTAGTGCCTCCACGCCTCATCGGCTTCACGGTTGTGCCGTGCCTGCTCCTCTTCAAATTCGATGTACTTCATTACTACTTCGCGTACCAGCGCATGGGCTGGGCGCTTTTTTTGTGTGGCAATGGCGCGAAGTCGTTCGCGGGCGTCGCTGGGGAGCTTGAGCGACATAGGTGTGGTGGTTGCAGTCATAGGCATACCTTCAGAAAAGTAGTGCCCAGTATATCTAGAGACTACTGAGGAGCAAGATTTTGCATAACGAAATCGCCTCCCAGAAAGTTTTTGATTTAATTCATTACATACCCAGCTGATCTGAAGTAATTGGCGCACTCTTGCGCCGAGAACAGATCAACCAGTTGCCCCATGCGCTGCCACAGCGCATCCACCGTGCGCTCACCCGCCCTGCGCAGCAGGGCCTTGAACTTGGCAAACAGCTTTTCAATGGGGTTCAGATCCGGCGAGTACGGCGGCAGATAGCGAATGCTGGCGCCAACACCTTCGATGGCTTCTCGCACGCCCGCCACTTTGTGACTGGAGAGGTTGTCGGCAATGACGATGTCGCCAGGGCGCAGCGTCGGGCACAGAAAGGTTTTGACCCACTCCAGAAACAAGGCGCCATTGATGGGGCCATCGGTCACCATAGGGGCCGTCAGCGCATCACAGCGCAGGGCGGCAATGAAGGTGCTGGTTTTCCAGTGCCCATGCGGGGCGCTGGCCACGCAACGCTGACCGCGCGGAGCACGTCCGCGCAGCGGCGTCATGCAGGTGCTGCTCCAGGTCTCGTCCAGAAACACCAGATGCCGGGCATCGAGCCGGGCCTGCTGCCGTATCCAGCTCGCCCGTGCTTGCTGCACGTCTTCACGTTCCTGCTCGCTGGCGTGCAGCGTTTTTTTGAAGCTCAGCCGCCATTTGTTGAGCTGGTGCCACAGCGCCGAGCATTTGATGCTGATGCCATGCTCACCCAAACGCTCGCACATTTGCACCAAGCTCAGATCGGGCTCGGCCTTGATCCAGTCGCGGATCGTGCCCTCCATTGGCGCCAGTCGGGAGATGCGCTTGCCGCCTTGCTGCCTGCTGCTGCGCTCGCCTTCTTTCTCGAAGCGATCACGCACCCGATATACCCACATGCGGCTGACTTCATAAGTCGACGGGCAATGGCGCTGGGGCGCTCTCCACGATCCAGCGCTCCCAGCACTCGGTCTCGAAGGTCTTGCGAATAGGCTCGCATTTCAGGCTCCAGCTGAAAGAAAAAACCCGTTATGTAATCTTCTCAATCAAATTTGCTCTAACGACCGATCCATGCCTTTCATTTGTCTTCCTTGTGTGAAGTGACCCATTTCAGTTTGAGCATTGCACGTTGACGCTTTTGGCAACCATAGCCAATACCCGCCAATGACGTAACATGTCGTAATTCGTGTTACGACAGGCGCTTAAGGGGATTCCATGGATCAGGTACAACCGGAAAGTTCGGACATCGCGGCAGAGTTGAAGATCGACGTGACCCTGATCGCCAAATTGAATCTGGCGGATTTTCAGAATGCAGTCCCGTTGATCCGGGATCTCTCGCTGATCAACGAAACCGACCAGACGCATGAGCAGATCGAACTCATCCTGACTTCCGAGCCGCCCTTTTTGAAGCCACGTCGTTGGCGGATCGATGCGCTGGCGGCGCATTCGCGCTATCCAATCCGCGATTTGGACCTGAGCCTGGACGGCGGACTACTGGCACGGCTGACGGAAGCAGAGACGGCCACGGTTTCGCTGACACTGTGCGCCGTGGGCGCGCAAGCGTCCGCCCCGGCTCTTGCACGGCACGAGAGCCGTCTGGAATTGCTGCCGCGCAACCAATGGGGCGGCCTCTCGCATCTGCCTGACCTGGTTGCCGCGTTTGTGCAGCCCAACGACCCGGCGGTGGATCGGCTGCTCAAGCGCAGCGCCGAGGTGCTGCGCCAGCACGGCCGCAACCCTGCGCTGGACGGCTATGCCGGCGGCGCCAAGCGCGCCTGGGAGCTGGCTTCGGCCCTCTGGGGGGCCACGGCTGGCATGCAGTTGGACTATGCCTTGCCGCCCGCCAGTTTCGAACAGTCCGGCCAGAAGGTGCGCAGCCCCAGCCAGATCGAAAGCTCCGGCCTTGGCACCTGTTTCGACCTCGCGCTGCTGTTCTGCGCTGCGCTTGAGCAGGCAGGACTGAATCCGCTGCTGGTCTTCACCGAAGGCCATGCCTTTGCCGGCGTCTGGCTGCAAGCCGAGGAATTCTCCACCACCGTCGTTGACGACGTGACCGCCTTGCGCAAGCGCCTCAGGCTCAAGGAGCTGGTGCTGTTTGAAACCACCCTGATCACGCAGCGCCCCGCTGTCCCCTTCAGCTATGCCACCGAACGCGGCGCGCAGCAGGTGGACGAATCCCAGGATGCGGCGTTCCGGCTGGCCGTGGACATTCGCCGGGCGCGGCTACAGCGCATCAAGCCATTGGCCAGCGCGGAAGCGGCGGCAGCGGCAGCGTCGGACGCTGAAGTGTCAGCCTCGCCCACGCCTGCCTTGCCAATGTTTGAAGACGCGCCTGAGCTGCCCGACAGTGCGCCGGCCCATGCGGAAGATGCCAGCCTGCTCGACCCGCAGGACCGGCTGCTGCGCTGGCAACGCAAGCTGCTGGACCTTTCGCTTCGCAACAATCTGCTGAACTTCAAGGGCGGCAAGAAAGCGCTCAAGCTGGAGGCGCCAGACCCCGGCGCGCTGGAAGACCTGCTGGCCAGCGGCCAACCGCTGAAGCTGCGGCCGCGCCCGGATCTGATGGACGGCGCCGATCCGCGCGATCAGGCCATCTACGAATCCCGCGAGCGCGAAAACCTGCGCCGCGCGCATGCGCTGGAAGCCTTGCAAAAACGCGAGGTTTTCATCGGCGTTGCCGAAGCCGAACTCGACACACGGCTGACCGAGCTATTTCGCAGCGCCCGCACGAATTTGCAGGAAGGCGGCGCCAACACGCTTTATCTCGCCCTGGGCTTTTTGTCCTGGACGCGCGAGGACCGCGACGGTCAGCGCTATCGCGCCCCCTTGATCTTGGTGCCGGTCAGCCTGCAACGCCAAAGCGCCCGCTCGGGCTTCACGCTCAGCCTGCATGACGATGAGCCCCGCTTCAATCCGACCCTGATCGAGATGCTGCGCCAGGACTTTGAACTGAACCTAGGTAGCCTCGAAGGCGAGTTGCCGCGAGACGAGAACGGGCTGGATGTCGCTGCGGTCTGGAAAGCCGTTGGCCACGCCATCAAGGACATCAAGGGTTGGGAAGTGACCGAGGACGTGGTCTTGTCCATGTTCTCGTTTGCCAAGTACCTGATGTGGAAAGACCTGGCCGAGCGCAGCGAGCAGTTGCGCGAAAACCCGGTCGTGCGCCACCTGCTGGACACCCCGCGCGACCCTTACCCGCCTGGCGCGCCGTTCCCGCAGGTGCGCGAACTGGACCGGCACTTCGACCCCAAGCAGGTGTTCTGCCCCTTGCCGGCCGACTCCTCACAGTTGTCGGCCGTGCTGGCGGCCTCGCAGGGCAAGGACTTCGTCCTGATCGGCCCGCCCGGCACCGGCAAAAGCCAGACCATCGCCAACCTGATCGCCCAATCCCTGGCGCAGGGACGGCGCGTGCTCTTCGTGTCCGAAAAGATTGCGGCGCTGGACGTGGTCTACCGGCGCTTGCGCGAAATCGGCCTGGGCGAGTTCTGCCTGGAGCTGCATTCCAGCAAGGCCCGCAAGCGCGACGTGCTGGCCCAGCTGCAATCAGCCTGGTCCAGCAGCGGCCAGGCCGACGCCGAACAGTGGCGCGCAGAAGCCGACAAGCTCAAGCAGTTGCGCGATGCGCTGAACATCTACGTCGAATGCCTGCATCGGCGCCGCCGAAATGGTTTGAGCCTGTTCGACGCGATCGGCACGGTCAGCACCGGACACGATGTCCCGGCGCTCGAAATGGCTTGGCCCACGGCCGATCAGCACGATCATGCCGGCATCGAGCAGTTGTGCCACGCCGTGGACCGGCTGGAAGTCAATGCGCAAGCCATCGGCCATGCCACGCTGGCGCAACACCCCTTGGCCCTCATCGGCCAGGGCGACTGGTCGCCCACCTGGCAGCAACAACTGCTCACCGCCGCGCGCGAGGTTCTTCCCGCCGCCCAGGCGACGATCGAATCCGCCGAGGCATTCGTCCAGGCCATCGGGCTGCCTGCGCCAGCGCTGACGGCCCAGACCTGCGAAGCGCTGCTGATCCTGGCCCAACGCCTGCCATCGGCAGCCGGGCACGACTGGCGCTTCGTCCTGCGCCCCGATGCACATGCGCTGTGCCAAGGTCTGCAAAAGGGCGCCGCACTGCTGCGCCGCCATGCCGAGCTGAATGCACAGCTCTCTGAGCTGTGGCCCGCCTCCGTCGTGGCCGCCTGCACCGACGGCCTGGCAGCGCTTACCGAGCACCGGCAGATCCATGCCCAGCTCGGCGAGCCTTGGGCAGCTCGCACGGTCGTGCAAATGCAACAGGGGCTGGAGCTGCTGGCCCGGATCACGCAACACCACGCAGCGCTGTCGGCTCCGTATGAGGCATCGATCGAACAGCTCGACGTCGCCGAGCTACAGCGCCGCTGGGAGCAGGCCGAGCAGGCGTTCTGGCCCAAGTCCTGGCTGGGCAAACGCAAGGTCACGGCGCAACTGTCTGGCGCCATCAAGGGGCAAGCGCAGCCCGACGTCCGCAACGATCTACAGCATTGGAACGCCATCCGCGCCTTGCGCCAACAGGTGCAAGCCATGACCCCCGCGCAGGAATGCGCCTGCGTTTGGGCCGGGCTGGATACCCAGCAAGACAAGATGCGCACGGCCCTGCGCTGGCAGATCGCCCTGGCCGCCGTGCGCGAAGGCCGAGCGTGGGAAGACGACGGCTTCGACGCCATCGCGGACGGCCAATGCGGGGCAGCCCTGCAAGCCGATTTGCAGCGGGCGCGCCGACTGCGCCAATTAGAGCAGGCCATTGCCGCCCATGCCGCGCTGGAAACGGCGACCGACGGCCTGTGGGCCGGCCACGCCACGCAAACCGATCACCTGCGCGCCGCATTGGATTTCTTGAGCGACCGGCGCAAACACCTCCAGCAAGGCCCTCTGGATGCAACCCATGCCTGGGTCGAAGAAGGCGCTTGCGGCTCCACCCTCGCGCGCGATCACCAGACGCTTTGCCAACGCGCCGAAACCGAACAGGCACTGGCTGCCCTGGACGACTTGCGTGAATCCACCGCCGGCCTGTGGAAAGGGCTGGGCACCCATCTGGACGAACTTGCACAGGCCAGCCAGCTCCACGAGGATCTGGCCGCCGCGCTGGCGCGCCTGGCCGCCACGCCCGAACAGATTGCCGCCTGCAAGGCGCCGCTGCATGCCCTGTTGGGCGATGCCAATGCCTTGCTGGCGCCAGGCGGGCGCATCGCGCTGGCTGGTGCGCGGTATGTGGAGTGCCGGACGCAGCTGCTTGCCCGGCAGGAGGCGTTCGCGGCCATCGGCGGCCTTGCCGAGACCGCCCAGATACGCTGGCACGCCCTGTCATTCGACGGACTTATCGAGCAAAGCCAATCCATCCTGCGCGCAGAACACAGCCTGCGCAGCTGGTGCGCCTGGCGTCAGGCGCGCAGTGAAGCACTGGCATTGGGACTGGCCGCGCTGGTGCAGGGGATCGAACAAGGCCATGTCCAGCCCGGCCAGGCCCGCCGCACCTTTGAAACCAACTACGCCCGCTGGTGGCTCAACGCCGTGGTCGATCACGAGCCGGTCATCCGCGGGTTCGTCAGCGCCGAACACGAACAGCGCATCCGTGACTTCCGCGCGCTCGACGAGCGCTTCACCGCCCTGACCCGGGACTGGCTGCGCGCCCGCCTGTGCGCCGAACTGCCCTCGCCGGACAACGTCAGCCGCAACTCCGAATGGGGCGTTTTGCGGCGCGAGATTGGCAAGAAGCGCGCGCATCTGCCTTTGCGGGAGTTGCTGGCCCAGATTCCCGAAGCCCTGACCAGACTCACGCCCTGCTTGCTGATGAGCCCGCTGTCCATTGCCCAGTACCTCCAGGCAGGGGCCAACGCCTTCGATCTGGTGATCTTCGACGAAGCCTCGCAGATCCCGGTCTGGGACGCGATCGGCGCCATCGCCCGCGGCCGTCAGGTGGTGATGGTCGGCGACCCCAAACAGTTGCCGCCCACCTCGTTCTTCGACCGCGCCGAATCCGGCCTTGACGACGGCGACGTCGAGGCGGATCTGGAGAGCATCCTCGACGAGTGCATTGGCGCCAACCTGCCAACCCGCGACCTGAACTGGCACTACCGCAGCCGCCATGAAAGCCTGATCGCGTTCTCCAACCACGCCTACTACGGGGGGGAGCTGGTCACCTTTCCTTCCCCCGTCACCCATGATCGCGCTGTCAGCCTGCAACGGGTCACCGGCGCCTACCAAAAAGGCGGCGCGCGAACCAACCCGGCCGAAGCCAAGGCGCTGGTTGCGGACATCGTCGCCCGCCTGACCACGCCCGGATTCCGCGAAAGCGGCCTCACGATCGGGGTGGTCACGTTCAACGCCGAACAGCAGAAACTGATCGAGGACATGCTCGACGAAGCCCGGCGGAAAGACCCGCGACTGGAGCCCTACTTCGCCGAGAGCGAACTGGAACCCCTGTTCGTCAAGAACCTGGAAAGCGTGCAAGGCGATGAGCGCGACCTCATCTACTTCTCCATCACCTATGGCCCGGACCCCGCCGGCCAACTGGCCATGCACTTCGGCCCACTCAACCGCCAGGGCGGCGAGCGGCGGCTCAACGTCGCCATCACCCGCGCACGGCACGAGCTGCGCGTGTTCGCCAGCTTCCGCGCCGAGCAGATGGATCTGGCACGCACCCAGGCCATCGGCGTACGCGATCTCAAGCACTTCCTGGAATTCGCCGAATACGGCGCTCGTGCGCTGGCGACCGCAAACAGCGGCAGCCTTGGCGGCTTCGACAGCCCCTTTGAACAGGCCGTAGCCACGGCCCTGGCCCAGCGCGGCTGGCAAGTCCAGCCGCAGATTGGCGCATCTTCGTTCCGCATTGATCTGGGCATCGTCGATCCCGACGCACCTGGCCGTTACCTGGCCGGCGTGGAATGCGACGGCGCCACTTACCACCGCAGCGCCACGGCGCGCGATCGCGACAAACTGCGTGAGCAGGTCCTGCGCGGTTTGGGCTGGGAAATCCTGCGCGTCTGGTCCACCGACTGGTGGATCGACCCCGCTGGCACCCTCGACAGACTGGATGCCCGGCTGCAAGCCGTGCTCGCGGCCCAGCGCGAGCGGCGCGCCCAACAGGCCGAACGCGAAGCCGAAGCCGAACGCCTGGCGCAAGCGGCCATCGCACAGGCCATGGCCCCGGTGGCGACGCCAGACGAGAAAGCGCCGCTCCCAACCGAGGCGACCCCGAACGCAGCGCAAGCCCCCGCCACCGTGACCGCACCGCAGGCCGAGGAAGTCTTTGCCCGCCAGATCGGCGCAGCAGCAGCAGCCGAAGCCAATGCCGAGGCCGAATCAATAACGCCAGCGCAAACCGCGCGTTATCGGGTCACTCATCCCGCTGAAGCCGTCGCTGGTGCCGATCCCGAACGCTTTTTCGACAGTGAATACAACGACACCCTGTCGGCCATGATCGCCCACGTCATCGAGCATGAAGGGCCGGTGCTCGACACCCTGCTGGCTCGCCGCATCGCCCGCGCCCACGGCTGGCTGCGCACCGGCGGCCGCATCCGGGAGCGCGTTTTCCAAATCGCGCGCGCCCGCCACCGGACAAGCGATGAAGAAGTCGGCACCTTCTACTGGCCCGACCATCTGGACCCCGCAGCGGAAGCGCCTTTCCGGGCGCCCGCCGAAGAAGACAGCGTGCGCGCAGCCGACGAGATCAGCCTGCAAGAACTGGCTTCACTGGCCCGCGCCGTGATCGCACGCGGCGCCCAAGGCGAATCGAGATACACCGCAATGGCGCACGCACTGGGCCTGCAAAAGCTGGGCGCCGCCAGCCGAGCACGCTTGACGCTGGCCTTGCAGGCCGTATCGCCCAAGCCGTGAGGTGATGCCAGCCCCGTCCAGATCGCTGATCTGTTTCACCGCGTCGGTGTGGAAAAACCGCTTCGTATCGCTGCGCCCTGGATTGCTTCTCGCCACAGCCAATCTCGACGCAGCCAAGCAGCAGTTTCAGTGGCATCCCGACCCGACAACACCAAGGCGCAATACGCCCCGCTCAACCGCCTGCAAGACCCCGACCCCAAAACCCGCGCCCACCTCGCCCGTATCATCACCGGCACCTGCGGCGCGGGGCAAAACGCTTACGTGACCATCAATAACAAGGCGGAGGGGAGTGCGCCGTTGTCGGTGGTGGAGCTTGGAAACGGTTATGAATGAATCACTGTTAAATAAAAATTCAATGGCTTGTTTACAGAAAAGACGCTCACTCTCCTCACAGGACATCTTCCTGTCCCATTGAAGAGGATGAGACAGTACCTCGCGGCCCACACACGTGCGTGGCAAATGAGAAAATTACGGCCTTCATTCAGACTACTTCAAATTGGAGATGCTATGGCTGCAACCTTGCAAAATGCAGAAGCAGTAAGAAACAACAAGCTTAATGAACAAGCTGTCACCGAAGATAAAACAGACTCCAGAACATCTCCCTACCATTTGCGCATCTCGCGTCTCACTGTTGACAAGCTGGGTGTCAAGCTATACGACAAAGTGAGTGCGGTGGTCGCTGAGCTAATCGCCAATGGATACGACGCCGACGCAGAAGCTGTCACCGTGCGTCTTCCGCTCAACCTTCAATTAGCCTCTCAGGCCGGCGGAAAGCTGCGAGACCTCGGTTACGTGATTGATGTTGAGGACGACGGTCACGGCATGACACCAGAGGAGGCGATTGATTTTTACCTGCGCGTCGGAGCCGACCGCCGTACGCGCAAAAACGAGGACGGGAGCAGGTCGCGCGAGAAAAAGCGGCCAGTAATGGGTCGCAAGGGCATCGGCAAGTTGGCGCCTTTTGGGATTTGCCGCCGCATTGAAGTTTGGTCTGCCGGGGGCCCCAAGACCAAGGACGGCTACGCCATCACGCACTTCTTCATGGACTTCGACAAGATCGTCACCGACGACGACGAGGCCGTACCCCTTGAGGTTGGCAGCGAAGACCGTGGCTGGAGCCCAACGTCAGGGACTCGTATCAGATTAACCTCCTTTCTGGCCAAGCGTGTTCCCGACAAGGAGACTTTCTTGCGCCAATTAGCGGTACGATTCACGTTTGCTAAGCCGGACTTCAAAATCATGGTTGTCGACACGACTGCCAATGAAGCCAAGCCGCTTGAGGTAACCCCCTTGGACATACCGTTATTGCCGGGCTCGAGAGTCGACCTAACCAAGGAAGACCCCGTCATCGCTGACGACGGCACCACATTACCAGTGTCGGGCTGGTTAGGCATGGCCAAGGAGGCCTACAAGAACGAAGAGATGATGGGAGTTCGTATCTATGCCCGTGGCAAGATTGTGGGCGTAACACGGGACTTCAATCAGCCTGCCGGTTTCACCGGAGAGTTCGCGATGCGCTCCTACTTGGTCGGTCAAGTTGAAGCGGAGTGGCTGGATCTCGACAACGGTGACGACCTCGTAAGGACCGACCGCCAAGACATATTGTGGTCATCCGACTACGGCGAATTGCTGCGACGCTGGGGTGCGGAGCTCATCAAAAAGATCGCCCGCATCTCGCGTGAACCGCGCCGAGTGCGTGTACGCGACGAGTTCCTTCGCAAGTCTGGCATTGAAGACAAAGCGCGTCAGCGATTTGGGGACAAGCAGGTCGCTCGCGTTGCCGTTGACTTGGCGAAGAAGTTCGGCGGCTTCGCCGCCGAGGATGAATTGAGCGACGATGTGTACGTCGAAGACCTTTCTCAGATCATCCTGTCGGTCGCTCCGCATCAGGCACTGATGGAGGCATTCCACGACTTCACTAATCATGTGACTAAGGGCGAAGCGTCGATTGAGCAGATGCTGGACATCTTCGACAAAGCTCAGATCGCTGAGCTGGCCTCCTATGCTCAGATCGCAGCCCAGCGCGTGCGGGTGATCCAGGACCTGCAACAGATCATCGACGAGTCGACGGACGAAAACCAATTCCAGAAACTCATCGCGCAGGCACCCTGGCTCATTGAGCCGTCGTGGATCGTGATCACGAAGAACCAGAGTTTGAAGAATTTCAAGCATGCGTTCGAGCAATTCTGGAAGCGCACTCACAAAACTGACGTAGTTCTGGCAATTGACCAAGAGGCCAAGCGCCCTGACTTCACGCTGGTAAGCATTGACGGCCTCTTGCACATAGTCGAAATCAAGAAAGCGGACCACAAATTTGACGACTCCGACTTTGCTCGATTGGTCAACTACGTTGACGCATTCGACGCATTCTTTCAGGAAAACAGGGAAACGGTGGCAGAGTTTTACAGGGGCTGGCAAATTGACTTGGTCGCCGACGGCGAGAGCTTGAAGGACAGTAGCAAACGACACGCGTATCTCGGTTTAACGAAGGAGAAAAAGATCAATCGCATGTCTTGGCAGGACTTCTTGAGCCGTGCAAAGAAAGTGCACGAGCAGTTCTTGGAGGTGCATGACCTTGGCGCTGAGAAGCGGCAGGGGAAGCAGGCATGAGCAAATTGCGCGCCGTGAGCCTGTTTTCCAACTGCGGTGCCGGCGACATCGGCTATCGTGAGGCGGGCTTTCGCTTTGACGTGATGGCCGAACTGGACCCCCGCCGTCTTGATGTCTGCCTACTCAATCACCCTGGTGCTGAAGGCGTCCCAGGTGACCTGCGCAAAACGTGGCAGACTGTTATTAAGAAATACCGCGCACGTGCAGGACAAGTGCATCCGGCCCTGCTTTGCGCTTGTCCACCTTGCCAGGGCATGAGTTCTGCCCGCTCGGGGAAGGGCAGTCACGATGACGCTGACGCAGGCTCGAAGGACGCGCGCAACCTTCTGGTGACGATAATCGCCAAGGTTGCACTGAAGCTGATGCCGTCTCTCATAGTGGTCGAGAACGTTCCGGCATTTTTCACGCGCAAGGTGCATCACCCAAAAGACAAGAAGCCAGTCTCGGCAGCAAACTACCTCATCTCTTCGCTGGCTAAGCATTATGTTGCGTTCCCGTTGGTTGCGGACTTATGCGACTTTGGCGTACCGCAGTCGCGGCACAGAGCATTCCTAACTTTCGTGCGTAAGGATCTGCCAGATCTGAAATCCCTATTGAGCATTGGTCGGGCGCCATTTCCATGTGCTACGCATGCTCCCGATGTCGGTAATGCCTCCCCGATTTCACTGGCAGATGCACTCGCAGCTTTCGCGCTACCAGCTTTGGATGCGGCAAAGCCTGAAACCGCCAATGCGCAGGAGTATGGAGGCTTTCACTCCGTGCCTGTTTGGGATAAGCGCACCTATGCCATGGTGGCGGCTATTCCCAGTGGATCGGGCCGCAGCGCATGGGACAACGACATCTGCCGTCACTGTGGGCCGGTCAAGGTCTTGCCTGAGTCCGTCACCTGTCCGAAATGTTCGGAGCCACTTCTTCGTCCCATCGTGCAAGAGAATGATGGTAGTTACAGATTGGTCAAAGGATTCAAGAGCAGCTACCGTCGCATGCATGCCGATCGTCCGGCAGCTACCGTTACTACGGCGAGCGGGCACATCGGCAGCGACTACACGATCCATCCAACGCAAAACCGGTTGCTCAGCCCGCTGGAATGCGCGCTCCTGCAAACTTTCCCGATCGATTTTAAGTGGGGTGATACTCTCAAGAAACTTGGCCACACGAATGTGCGTGAAATGATAGGCGAAGCTGTTCCACCCGCATTTACTAAGTTGCATGGCGAAGTGCTGTGTGGCATCTTGAAACGCAAGTGGAATCGTGCTTCCATGGCCTTCAGTGACGATCGCATCATCAAGGGATGGGCAAAGCTTTCTCTAGCAGCCCAAAAAGACGGGCGTAAAGACCCAAGAAAATATTTTGACTACTCAAGGAAAGTGATAAGGTAAAGTAAATTCTCGAGTAAAGGTATAAGATTGAATGGCTTGTTGATTTAACTTCCGGGTGTTCGTTTAATGATTATCAAAAAAATCCCTTAAAAGTGCTTCAAGACAAAGGGGGTCCCGTGTCTCACACTCCCAAATAATTAGAACTTCCCAGCCCAACGTATTGAGTGCGGCTATGTTTCTCTGATCCCGTAAGCGATTGCCTTTAATCTTTGTTGCCCAGATTTTAGCATTATTGGTGGGGAGTTTTGATTTTTTGCAGTTCTCATGCCCATGCCAAAAACATCCATGAACAAGCACTATCTTTCGGTGCCGTGGCAAAACAATATCAGGTGTGCCAGGCAAGTCTTTGCGATGCAGTCTGTATCGGTAACCAATGGCGTGAAGCACTCGGCGTACGCGAAGCTCAGGGGGTGTATTGCGTTTCCGCACAGCTAGCATTCGGCGACGAGTCTCAGGTGTCACATTTTCGTATCCCGCAATTACACTGCCTTCATCTTGATCAGTTAATTTGACTTTAATCAAATTCTAAATCTCCTGGGTAAATCGATGATGTCGTCATCTCTGGTTGTTGGTTATTGCTCGATCGCGTCAATTCCGTTAAAAATTCAAATTTCGCATTGACGCGGGATTGGATGGTATTTGTTGCTTTGTCGTGCCGTGTGTTGCCAGACGTGTATTCACTCCCACTCAATCGTCGCAGGCGGTTTGCTGCTCACGTCATAGGTCACCCGGTTAATCCCGCGCACTTCGTTGATGATGCGCGATGACACTTTTTTCAGCAGCGCATACGGCAGTTCCGCCCAGTCGGCGGTCATGAAGTCGCTGGTTTGTACGGCGCGGAGCGCGACGACGTAGTCGTAGGTGCGGCCATCGCCCATCACGCCGACGGATTTCACCGGCAGGAACACGGCGAAGGCTTGGGATGTGAGGTCGTACCAGCTTTTACCGCTGTTGGGTTCGATGGTGGAGCGCAGTTCTTCAATAAAGATGGCGTCGGCCTGGCGCAGCAGGTCGGCGTATTCCTTTTTGATTTCGCCCAGGATGCGCACGCCAAGTCCGGGGCCGGGGAAGGGGTGGCGGTAGACCATGTCGTGCGGCAGCCCGAGCGCCACGCCCAGTTCGCGCACTTCGTCTTTGAACAGGTCGCGCAGCGGCTCCAGCAGTTTCAGGCCGAGTTGCTCGGGCAGGCCACCGACGTTGTGGTGGCTTTTGATGACCACGGCTTTCTTGCTCTTGGCGCCGCCGGATTCGATCACGTCCGGATAAATCGTGCCTTGGGCGAGGAAGGTTGCGCCCTTGTGACCTGCGCCGCTGGCCTTGAGTTTTTCCGCCTCGGCCTTGAACACATCGACGAACAGCTTGCCGATGATCTTGCGCTTTTGTTCGGGGTCGGACACACCCTTGAGCGCATCCAGGAACAACTGGCTGGCATCGACGCGCACCACTTTGGCGTGCAGTTTGCCAGCGAACATGTCCATCACCATGTCGCCTTCGTTGAGGCGCAAGAGGCCATGATCGACGAACACGCAGGTGAGCTGATCGCCAATGGCGCGGTGAATCAGCGCGGCGGCCACGGAGGAATCGACGCCGCCGGAAAGGCCCAAAATGACTTCTTCATCGCCCACTCGCGCGCGGATTTTTTCCACCGCTTCTTCGATGTGGTCACGCATGATCCAGTCCGGCTTGGCGGCACAGATGTCGAGCACGAAGCGCTCCAGCATGGCGCGGCCCTGCACAGTGTGGGTCACTTCCGGGTGGAACTGCACGCCATAGAAACGCCGCGCCTCATCCGCCATGCCGGCGATCGGGCAGCTCGGGGTGCTGGCCATCAGCTTGAAGCCCTCGGGCAAGGCAGTCACCTTGTCGCCGTGGCTCATCCACACTTTCAGCATGCCGTGCCCCTCGGGGGTGTGGAAGTCCTGAATGTCCTTGAGCAGCGCGGTGTGACCGTGGGCGCGCACTTCGGCATAGCCGAATTCGCGGGTATTGCTGCCCTGCACCTGCCCGCCCAATTGTTGCGCCATGGTTTGCATGCCGTAGCAGATGCCAAGCACCGGGATGCCCAGTTCAAACGCGGCGTCTGGCGCGCGGTCATCCACTTCATAGACGCTGGCGTGGCTGCCGGAGAGGACGATGCCCTTGAGGCGCCCATCGGCGGCGTAGTCGCGCAGCCAGTCGCTGTCCACATCGCAGGGGTGCACTTCGCAATAGACGTTGGCTTCGCGGATGCGGCGGGCGATGAGCTGGGTGACTTGCGAACCGAAGTCGAGGATGAGGATTTTGTCGTGTTGCATGGTGGTTGGGCGGGCTGCTTGCAGGTGGCCTGGTCGTGGCGTGGGGGTGAGGCGGGCCATCAAGCGCAATGGGGCGGGGTGAAGCGGCATGGAGCCATTGGCGGCATCGCAAAGCCTTGCCGGGCTGCTGGCCCGGCTACGCTTTGGTTTCTGGCATGCCGCCGCCGCCCGCTTCTTTTCCACTGAGCCATTGGCGCAGGGCTTTCGAAAAGGCGCTTGGGCCAAGCGGCGCATGTGATGCAGGGCCGTGGTGTTGGCGCCCATGCCGTCATCCCTTGTTGCACTTGAGGCAAAGGCGCTATTTTCGCCCATGTGCTGTGGCATTCAGTCGCTGGCAGAGGGGAGGGCAGGCGGGGCGCCGGTGAGGCAGTGGGGCAGCGCACTCGCCAGGCGACAAATCGTCAGGCAACTCGCCGAGTTGGTGACGTTTTTATTACATAATTGTGAAGATTTGTCTCTAACAAAGGAGCTTGTGTGACACATGGTTTGATTGCGAAGCGGCATGGGTTGCTGCTGGCTTGTTTGGCTGCAGCAGGCGCTGCATCGGCGCAGACGGCGCCTGGGCCTTGGACTTGCGGGACGGAGATGTACGTCGGCCGCTCCAATGCCAGTGCCCCGACCAATTTCTTCACTTACGACATGGTGGGCGGCGCTGCCTGGGGCAATGGCACGGCCATTGGCACGGTGGATGCCGGTTCGGCTTACAGCCATCGCGATCTCAATGCACTGGCCTACAACCCGCGCGATAACTACCTGTACGCGCCGAAGCGGGTATTGGAGATTGATCCGGACAACAACCAATTGCGTGCGGGTCTGTACCGCTTGGGCAAGAATGCCGCAGGACAGGTGGAACCGGTGGTGATGAGCCCCAGCGCCACGGGCACAGACGTGCTCAAGCACAGCCTGCGCATCGCCGGGCTGCCGACTTCGGGCAATGTGTTTGGCGCGGCCGCATCGTTTGACCGGCTCGGTAACTACTTCATGGTCAATGGGATTACCAGCGATGTGTACCTGATCCCTAACCTGCATGAGGCCCAGCCCGACGGTCCGGCTGTGCAGGCCCAAAAGCTCGATCGCCTAGAGGAAACTGAAGCGGCATGGCTGGCCGATGGTTTTGAAGCTGTGGCGCCAGCCCATCGCATGATTACGGACTTCGCCGTCAGCCCCAAGGAAAGCACCAATGCCCAGCCCGTGCTCTACGGCATGGGCGACAAGGCGGGCGGTAAATGGTATTTGCACCGCTACCGGGTGGACTTGGCGGCCAAGAAGGTCTATGTCTCGCGCAAGGAAATCACCGGCATGGACGAGGCCACGAACTACATGGCATCGACCGCCTTCCGCCGCGATGGCAAGCTGTTCCTGTACTCCCAGAACGGCAAGGTCTACGAAGTGGATGCCGACCCGGGCAGCGCCACCAAGTGGACGGTGATCGGCGCGGTGATGAATGCCACGGCGGCCAATGCCTCCGACGGCGCCTCGTGCATGACCTCTATTACTGCAAAAAACGATGGTGATGGCAGCACGCCATTCATGAACGTGCCCAACGGCGCGGAGCAGGAATCGCCCACCTCCGTGCTGGCCAATGACACGGCCTATTTGCAGCCTATCGCGCTGAGCGGCCCCGAGCAAAACGCCACCGTGACCCCCAACTCCTGGCAGCCCGCTGGCGGCGGCGCAGGCCCTTCGGCTGGCAGCATCACGCTGGACCCCGCCACGGGCAAAGTCACCGTTGCACAGGGCACCACCCCGGGCACCTACACCTACGAATACCAGATCTGCGTTGCGCCTGCGGTCACGCCAGCCGGCAGCGCCTGTGACAAGGCCCAGGCCGTCATCAAAGTGACCGAGGAACCGATCGTGGCCGAGGACGACGCCTTCGGCGCCGTCGGCCCCAGCGCCGCGCCCCTGGCCCCTTCCGTCGTCGCGAACGACAAGGTCGCCGGCGTGCAGGCCGTGGTGACGGGGACAAGCCCGAACGCGCAATTGCAGGCAGGCTCCTGGACGAAGATCAGCGGCCCCGCAGGCGCCTTGATCTTCGACTACGGCACCGGTCAGGTCACCGTGCCCGTTGGCACGCCGCATGGCGATTACAAGTACAGCTACCAGCTTTGCACCAAGACGGGCGTACTGCCTGAGAAGTGCGACCCGGCAGAAGTCACGCTCAAAGTCGTTGTGGTGGATGCCGTGGACAACGACTTTGGCGAGGTCAGCGCAGCGACGACGGCGACGCCGCTGGCGCCCTCCATTTATGGCAATGACACCGTCAACGGCGCGGCAGCGGATGCCAGCAATGCCGCATTCAAGGCCGGCTCCTGGACTCTGGTTTTTGCGCCAGCAGGCGGTAGCCTGACGTTGAATGACGCCACTGGCGTGGTCACCGTGCCCGCTAATGCACCAGCGGGCGATTACACCTACAGCTACGAAATCTGCGCGCAGCCGGGCAACAAGCCTTGCGACACAGCGCAGGTGAAGTTGAAGGTGAAGTCGCCTGCGCCAGCGGTGCCTGTGGTGAAGGCGGAAGACAACACCTTTGGCGAAGTGGTTGCAGGCAGCAGCACGGCCTCGGTGTTTGCCAACGACACCGTTGATGGCGCTGCGGCCGTGTTTACCGGCTCTGGCAAGAACGCAGAGCTGAAAGCGGGCAGCTGGAAGGCCGGTGCGGGCAACCCTGCCGGCGGCAAGCTGACGCTGAACGCGGATGGCACAGTGAGCGTGCCGGCCGATGCGCCAGCGGGCGATTACACCTACACCTATGAAATCTGCGCGCATCCTGCTGGAACGCCTTGCGATGCGGCGACGGTCACCCTGAAGGTCAAGCCTGCGCCGATTCTGGCTGTGGACAACCACTTGGGCAGCATTGCGGCTGGCAGCAATACGGTGTCGATCTTCGCCAATGATTTGATCAATGGCGTGCCGATGCAGGCCGGTGTCAATGCCAAGCTCAAGCCTGCTTCCTGGAAGAAGCTGTCTGGCCCTGCGGGTGGCGATCTGAGCTTGAAGGAGGATGGCACTGTGGTGGTGCCGCCAGGCACGCCTGCAGGCGCGTACGAGTACAGCTACGAGATTTGCGTCTTCCCTGGTAACGCGCCATGCGCTGTGGCGAAAGTCACGCTGACGGTGACCGCTGCCGGCTTGATTGGCGCTGGCGTGACGCCCGTGCCGGTGGGCGCGCCCTGGGCGTTGCTGCTGGCGGCGCTGGGCATCGTGGGCCTGGGCCGTCGCTTTGCCGGCAGAAAGTCTGCGTAAAACGGCTTTGGCGCCCATCCGCGCTGGATGGGCGCCGGCTGTATTGCGATGAGTTTGCCTCTTTGGGGCAGCCCGTCTGAATGTGCATGACAGGCCGCCCAGGCGGCTTGTGCGGGGGGGAGATCCCCTGGGGGCCTTGGAGCGCTATGGCGCTTCAAGGCTTATTTTTTGGCTTGGGCACATGGTGCAGTGGGTGGACAAAAGGCTTGAGCAGTGCGGCCCTGCAGCCATGTGCGGCCCTGTGCAGCCCTGCCTGTGCAGAGCGTGCGCGGCGGCCTTGTCGCCACTGAACAAGGCTGGCAGCAATCTCAAGCAAGGGGCTGGTCGGGCGCGGCGCCATCGTGGCGCTGCTGCCAGTGGCGGTGCTTTTTGAATTGCCACATGCCCAGGGTGAAGCAGGCAATGGCCAGCACCTGGCCCAGTTGCCAGGTGATGGCGGCCCAGTGCTTCCAGAGGCCGGCATGGGGGTTGCCATAGAGCACGTACATCAGACAGGCCACGGAGGTGGCCAGCCATGCCAGGGCGGCGATCCATCCGGCGAAGGCCCATTTGCGGTGCGGCGATGCCTGGGGCTGCGTGCTGCTGTGGTGATGCTGATCCATGGCAATGTGAGCAGAGGGCGCACCCACAGGTGCGCACAGAACAGTGCAGTGCCCGACGCAGCGCGCGCGTCGGGCAAGGGTGCTGGCGTCAGGGCGGCGCACAGGGCGGCGAGTGCTTGCCGCTTGCGCGCCGAGCTGCTGCGCCCAGTGGCCCAGTGGTTGTCAGCCAGCGCGGTAGTTGGGCGCTTCCTTGGTGATTTGCACGTCGTGCACGTGGCTTTCGCGAAAGCCCGCCGAGGTGATTTGCACGAACTCGGCGCGATCGCGCATGTCCTCGATCGTGGCGCAGCCGCAATAGCCCATGGCAGCGCGCACGCCGCCGGCCATCTGGTAGATGATGGCCACCAGCGAGCCTTTGTAGGGCACGCGGCCTTCGATGCCCTCGGGCACGAGCTTGTCGGCGTTGGCGTTGCCGGTGCTGCTTTCCTGGAAGTAGCGATCGGCGCTGCCTTGCTGCATGGCGCCGATGCTGCCCATGCCACGGTAGCTTTTGTAGCTGCGGCCCTGGAACAGCACGATCTCGCCGGGCGCTTCTTCCGTGCCGGCGAAGATGCTGCCCATCATCACGGTGCTGGCGCCGGCGGCAATGGCCTTGGCGATGTCGCCCGAGTAGCGCACGCCGCCATCGGCGATCAGCGGCACGCCTGTGCCGTGCAGGGCCTTGGCGACGTTGTCGATGGCGGTGATTTGCGGCACGCCCACGCCGGCGACGACGCGGGTGGTGCAGATGGAGCCAGGGCCGATGCCGACCTTGACGGCATCCGCGCCTGCTTCGACCAGCGCGCACGCGGCCTCGCCGGTGGCGATGTTGCCGCCGATCACATCCACCTGCGGGTAGTTTTGCTTGACCCAGCGCACGCGCTCGATCACGCCCTTGCTGTGGCCGTGGGCGGTGTCCACCACGATGGCGTCCACCCCGGCCTTGACCAGGGCTTCGACGCGCTCCTCGGTGCCCGCGCCCACGCCCACGGCGGCGCCCACGCGCAGGCGGCCGTCGGCATCGCGCGCGGCGTTGGGGAAGGTGGTTTGCTTGGTGATGTCCTTGACGGTGATCAGGCCCTTGAGCTCAAAGGCGTCGTTGACCACCAGCAGGCGCTCGATCTTGTGCTTGTTCAGCAGCGCCTTGGCCTCTTGCAGCGAGGTGCCTTCGGGCACGGTGATGAGGCGCTCGCGCGGCGTCATGATGTCGCGCACGGGCAGGTCGAAGCGGTTTTCAAAGCGCAGGTCGCGGCTGGTGACGATGCCCACGACTTTGCGCCCTTCGACCACGGGGAAGCCGGAAATGCCCAGCTCTTCGGACAGGTCGATGACGTGGCGGATGGACTGCTCGGGCGTGATGGTCACGGGCTCGCGCACCACGCCCGATTCATGGCGCTTGACCTTGAGGATTTGGCTGGCCTGCTCTTGCGCCGAGAGGTTTTTGTGCACGATGCCCATGCCGCCTTCCTGGGCGATGGCAATGGCCAGGCGCGCTTCGGTCACGGTGTCCATGGCGGCCGAGACCAGCGGCAGATTCAGGCGGATGTTGCGGGAGAACTGGGTGGCCAAAGAAACGTCTTTGGGCAGGATTTGCGAGAACGCTGGCACCAGCAGAACGTCGTCGAAGGTGAGCGCTTTGCCAAGAAGTCGCATGGGGTTTTCTCCAAAAGGCGGATTGTAGCGCCCCGGGCCTTGTGAGCGGCCCACGAAAAAGCGCCCGCAAACCAAGTGGCTGCGGGCGCGTGCGCCGGGCGGCGCGGGCGGGCCGCCGCCCGGCCTGGGCCTGCGGTGCTCAGTGGTGCGCGGCTTTGTCCTTGGAGGCCAGGCTGGCCACCGTGGCCACCACCATCGAGGCCACGATCACGCCCAGCGACACCCCGGTCGAGATGTGCGGCACCCAGTCGATGGGCTGACCGCCGTTGATGAAGGACAGCTCATTGACGTGCATGGCGTGGAACACCAGCTTGACGCCAATGAAGGCCAGGATGAAGGCAATGCCATAGTGCAGGTACTTCAGGCGGTCGAGCAGGCCGCCGAGCAGGAAGTACAGCTGGCGCAGGCCCATCAGCGCAAAGACGTTGGCGGTGAAGACGATGAACGGGCTTTGCGTGATGCCGAAGATGGCCGGGATGGAGTCGATGGCGAAGATCAGATCGGTAAAGCCAATGGCGATGAATACCATCAGCATGGGCGTCCACATGCGGCGGCCATTGAAGGTGGTGCGCACCTTGGCGCCGTCGTAGTCGGGGGCGATCTCCATGTGCTTGCGGGCAAAGCGCACGATGGCGGGCTCCAGGTTTTCATCGTCATCGTCCTGGCCGGGGAAGGCCTGCTTGTAGGCGGTGTAGACCAGGAAGGCGCCGAAGATGTAGAAGACCCAGCTGAAGTTCTGGATCAGCGCCGCGCCCAGCAGGATGAAAATGCCGCGCAGCACCAGCGCCAGGATGATGCCCACCATCAGCACTTCCTGCTGGTACTGGCGCGGCACGCGGAACTGCGCCATCAGCAGCACGAAGACGAACAGGTTGTCGATGGACAGTGAGTATTCGGTCAGCCAGCCGGCGATGAATTGGGTGGCGTGCTCCTTGTCGGCGAAGATCCACATCAGGCCGCCGAAGATCAGCGCCAGCGTGACGTAGAACACCACCCACAGCGAGGCCTCGCGCATCGAGGGGATGTGGGGGCGCTTGATGATCAGCAGCAGGTCGGCGACCAGGATCAGCGTCAGCACGATGAAGGAGCCGACTTCAAATTCCAAGGGGAGGGCGAGTTCCATGCATTACCTATGGGCAGTTGCGGTTGATGGGCTCGAAAGTCTCTCCCCTGGCGCGGCCGCGGCCGGTACGCGTGGCGTACGGCCAGCCCGCTGGCCAGCACCGCACCCGGGGCGGCAGTGTGCGCAGCCCGTATTGACGGATGGGTGTTGAGCGCATGTGGCGCGCTGTGCAGGCGGCGCAGCGCCGCTGGCGCCTGGGCAGCCCGGTCGGGGCGGCGTGCCGTCGGGCAGCGTTGGCGCTGCCCAGGGCAAACCACAAGCGGGCTGCAGCATGGCTGCAGGGATACTCCCCTTCGAAATCGAGGTGCGAATTAAACCACAAGGGATGCTCTACATGAATCGCAGCGCTGCGATGGGCGCAGAGGCATTGCTGAGTGCAGGCTTCTCAGATGCGCCGCGCCAGCTCCTGGGCCTTGCCGGTGTAGGTGGCCGGGGTCAGGGCCAGCAGCCTGGCCTTGGCCTCGGCGGGGATGTCCAGGCTTTGAATCAGGCCGTGCAGGTCGCTGGCGGCCACGCTCTTGCCGCGCGTGACGGCCTTGAGCGCCTCGTAGGCGCCGGCCACGCCGTAGCGGCGCATGACGGTCTGGATGGGCTCGGCCAACACCTCCCAGGCGTTGTCCAGATCCTGGGCGACGGCCTCGGCATTGAGTTCGAGCTTGTTCAGCCCCGCCAGCAGGGCGTTGTAGGCCAGCGCGGCATAGCCCAGGGCCACGCCCAGGTTGCGCAGCACGGTGCTGTCGGTCAGGTCGCGCTGCCAGCGGCTGACGGGCAGCTTCTCGGCCAGGTGGCGCAACAGGGCGTTGGCCAGACCCAGATTGCCTTCGGCGTTCTCGAAGTCGATGGGGTTGACCTTGTGCGGCATGGTGGAGGAGCCGATCTCGCCCTCCTTGAGCTTTTGTTTGAAGTAGCCCAGGCTGATGTAGCCCCAGATGTCGCGGCTGAGGTCGATCAGGATGGTGTTGGCGCGCGCCACGGCGTCGAACAGCTCGGCCATGTAGTCGTGCGGCTCGATCTGGATGCTGTAGGGCTGGAACACCAGCCCCAGGCCCGCCGGGGCGGGCGCCTCGATCACCTGGCGGCTGAAGGCCTCCCAGTCGAACTCGGGCCAGGCCGAGAGGTGGGCGTTGTAGTTGCCCACGGCGCCGTTCATCTTGGCGCGCAGCGGCACCTGGGCAATGGCGGCGGCGGCGCGCTGCAGGCGTGCGACCACGTTGGCCAGCTCCTTGCCCACCGTGGTCGGGCTGGCCGTCTGGCCGTGCGTGCGGCTGAGCATGGGCACGTCGGCATGGGCCAGCGCCAGCTCGCGCAGCCGCACGATGACCTGCTGCAGGCTGGGCAACACAACCTGATCGCGCGCGGCCTGCAGTTGCAGTGCGTGGCTGGTGTTGTTGATGTCCTCGCTGGTGCAGGCAAAGTGCACGAACTCGGCGGCGCGCTCCAGCGCGGGCCGGCCCTTGAGGCGCTCCTTGATCCAGTACTCCACGGCCTTGACGTCGTGGTTGGTGGTCTTTTCGATGTCTTTGATGGCCTGGGCATCGGCCTGGCTGAACTGCTCGACCAGTTGCAGCAGATAGGCCTTGTCATCGGCGCTGAGTGCGGGAAACTCGGCAAAGCCCGCTTCGGACAGGGCGATGAACCAGGTGATTTCCACCTGCACCCGGCGGTGCATGTAGCCGTATTCGCTGGCAATGGGGCGCAGCGCAGCCAGTTTTTTTTCGTAGCGCCCATCCAGGGGCGAGAGGGCGGTCAGGGCAGAGAGATTCATGCCCGCTATTGTATGTAGGCGCAGGTGCCAAGGCGGCCAGCGGCGGGGCTGCTGCGCAGGGCGTTCTCGCTAGTTTGCCGGGCGCTGGGCGGCCTCGGCCAGGCCGTGGCGCACGCGGTTGATGCCAGTCCAGATCAGCAAGGCCAGCACCGCAGCCAAGATGGCGCTCACCCACGCGACGCTCCACCAGCCCAGGGCCACCAGCAGCGCCAGCGCGCCGAAGACGAAGGCTCGGTCGCTCTTGCCCATGGGGCCGTCGTAGCGGCGGCTGGCGCCCACCATCAGGCCCAGCACGCCGGCCAGCTCAACCACGGCCGCGCCCAGCACCACCAGGTACACCAGCAGGGCCGCGGGCGTGCCGGCCACGCCGGGCAACAGGGCAAAGGGCAGGAACAGCGCCGCATCGGCCAGCACATCGCACAGCTCATTCAGATAAGCGCCCAGCGCCGACTGGTGGCCGAACTCGCGCGCCAGCATGCCGTCGATGGCGTTGAGCGCCATGCGCAAAAACATCCACAGCGGCAGCAGCGCAAACCAGCCGCTGCGCCCTGAGTTGAGCGCCAGCGCCAGCCCCAGCAGCACCGACACGGCCGCAGCCAGCAGCGTGACCTGGTTGGCGCTCACGCCCGCGCGGTGCAGGCGTGCCACCACGGGGCGCAGCAGGTTCTGGAACTTGGGCTTGAGCTGGTAGATGGAAATCATGCTGGGCGGGGGCGTTCGATGCGGCGGCCCGAATGTATCGCAAGGCATGTGCCCAGGCACCCAAGAGCCAGCGGGCGGCGCGGACTTTGACTTTGAGCCAGCGCTTGCAGGCATGCGAGCTTCATGGGTATTGGCCGCTGCGATTGACCTGCCCAGGGTCACGTTCTAACATTACAAAAATTGATGGAATGAATCAGCCCTGCACCGCCATGACCAGCCCTTGCCAGCACGATGAAGCCCTGCCGCCGGCGCTGCAGTACCCGCCCCGGCAGCTGGAGCTGGCCGCAGCCATGTGCCATGCGCTCAGCGATCCAGCGCGGCTGCGCCTGCTGCTGTGGCTGGCCGAGCGGGAGATGTGCGTCTCCGAGCTGGTGGCCTGCGAAGGCGGCAAGCTCAGCAGCGTGTCTGCGCGACTGCAGACCCTGCATGCCGCAGGCTTGTTGGCGCGGCGGCGCGAGGCCAAGCACATCTTCTACGCGCTGGCCGACGAGCACGTGCACGAGCTGCTGCGCAACATCCTGCACCACGCTGCGGAGCTGGCCTAGTGCGCCAAAGAGCCCTATGGGCAGGGGCCGCAGCGCGTTGATTTCCTCACCCTGTTTGATTCACCACTGAAAGGAGCCGTCCATGACTGCACCCACTTGCAACCAGCCGCACCACCACGACCACGCCCACCAGCATGGCCCGCACTGCGGCCACACGGCCGTGATGCACGAAGGCCATGTCGATTACCTGCACGACGGGCACCTGCACCATCCGCATGGCGACCACGTGGACGAGCATGTGATTGCCGTATCGGCCACCAATCCCGATGCGTGTACCCCGCAGCACCGTTGCCAGGGCCATGAGCCCGGCCACGTGCATGGCCCGGGCTGTGGGCATGAGGCCGTGCCCCACGGCGACCACGTGGACTATCTGGTCGATGGCCACCTGCACCACCCGCACGGCGACCACTGCGACGACCACGGCCCGTTGCAAGTGGTGTCGCCCGCTGCGTGAGCGCGGGCGAAGACAGCGCCGCCGCACCAGGGCTGCGGCGGCGCGGCCTGTTGGCCCTGTTGAGCGCAGCGAGCGCGGCATTGGGCCTGGGCGGCGCCCAGGCATCGCCGCTCAAGCGCGATGAGCAGGTGCTGGCGCTGCCCGGGCTGCTGTGGCAGGGCGACGATGGCCAGCTGTTGGCCGACATCGAGCTGTGGGTCTACGAAAACGAGCGCCGGCCAGGCGCTCGCAGCCTGTTTGCGCGCTATCTGGGCATTGAGCTGGGCCAGCTCAGCGCGCGCGAGCGCGCACTGTTCGAAACCCGTGCGCGCTGGTTTCTCAAGGATTCCGAGCGCGGCAAGCGCCTGTCGATTGAGCTGAATGGGCAAGGCCCACTGCCTGTGAATCGCACCGACCGCGCAGGCCGCAGCTCTACGCAGATCAGCTTGCCTGGCGCGCTCTGGAGTCCGGCCTGGGACCGCGCCCCGGCGCAGCCGCTGGCCTACACCGTGGCGGGCCGCAGCCAGAGCCGGGGCAGGCTCTGGCCCGTGGCCGCACAGGGCCTGTCCATCGTCAGCGACATCGACGACACCATCAAGATCTCCCAGGTGCGCGACACGCGCCAGTTGCTGCGCAACACCTTTCTCGCCCCCTTCGAGGCCGTGCCGGGCATGGCCGCCTGGCTGGGCCAGATGCAGGCCGCCGGCACCCAGGCCGGGCGCAATGTGCAGCTGCACTACCTGTCATCCAGCCCGGTGCAGCTGCTGGAGCCCCTGCAGGACTTCTTGCAGGGCTATGGCTTTCCGGGCGGCTGCCTGCAGCTGCGCGAATCGACCGCCTGGAACCGCCTGATCCCAGACGCGCAGGATGGCCAGCGGCACAAGCTGGCGCATTTGCAGCGTTTGATGGCGCGTTTTCCCGGGCGGCGCTTCGTGCTGGTCGGCGACTCGGGCGAGGCCGACCCGGAGATCTACGCCCAAGCCGCCAGCCGCCATCCGCAGCAGGTGGCGGCCATCCTGATCCGCGACGTCACCGGCGAAGCGCCCACGGCTGCGCGCTACCGCCAGGCCATGGCGGCGCTGCCGGCGGCCACGCCCTGGTATCTGATCGAGGATGGCGCGCAAGGCCTGGCCATTGCGCAGCAGCAAGGCTTTTGGCTTTGACGGCCGCGCCGCCAGCGCCCCCAAGCCCCCAAACCTTCAGCCCAGCCCCTGCAGACCCCGGCCTGCAGGGGCTTTACGTTTGCTTGCAGCCAGGCTGGGCGGCGCAGGGATATAACCACGCGATCGTCTTGAACAAGGATTGCCCATGCCAATGAAGCCCCTGAACTGCCAGCGCCCCAAAGGGCTTGCCCCCCAAGCGCGCCGTTGGCGCCCCGCCGTGCTGGCGCTGCTGGCTGGCCCGTTGCTGACGCTGGCGCAGCAGCCAGAGCCTGAGCCGCAGCAGGCGCAGGATGCACAGGAGGTGCAGCTGCCGCTGTACACCGAGGACTACGGCCGCTGCCTGGAGCGCGCCGATGCCGTCAATGCCGAGATCATCGACTGCATGGCCAAGGAGCTGGCGGTGCAGGACGGTCGCCTCAACACCCACTACCAGGCGCTGCGCGCGCAGCTGAGCGCGCCGCGCAAGGAGCAGCTCAAGCACGCGCAGCGGCTTTGGCTGCAATACCGCGATGCGCATTGCGAGTTTCTGCTCGACCCCAATGGCGGCACCATCACCCGCCTGCTGGCCAACGACTGCACGCTGCGCGAAACCGCCCTGCGCGCGCAAGAGCTGCAAGGCCTGGCCGACACAGGCCTGTTTGAGGATGTCAACAGCCCGCCAGCGCAAGAGGCGCAGCCCGGGGCATCGACCAGCGCCGCCAGCACCGCCGGCGCGACGCAAGAGACGGCCCCGCCCAAGGAAGCCGGCTGGCCAGCGCTGCTGCAACAACTGCGCCAGCGGGCCCAGGCCCAATCGGCGGCCGGGCGCTAGGGCGGCTCTGTGGCTCTGTGGCTCTGTGGCCCTGCCCGATAATCCGGCGCGACGCTTCTCCTTGAAAGCCCCTCGCCATGTTTGCCTACATCGTCAAGCGCTTGCTGCTGATGCTGCCCACCTTGCTGGGGGTGTTGCTGCTGACTTTCATCGTGGTGCAGTTCGTGCCGGGCGGGCCGGTGGAGCAGTACCTGGCCGAGTCGCGCGCCGGGCCGGGCGGAATCGAGGGCGCAGGCCTGCACTACCGGGGCAACGAGGGCGTGGATGCGCGCCGGCTGCAAGAGATCAAGGCGCTGTATGGCTTCGACAAGCCGGCGCACGAGCGCTTTTTGCAGATGCTGGGGCAGTTCGCGCGCCTGGATCTGGGGCGCAGCTTCATGCACAACAAGGATGTGTGGCAGCTGATCCGCGAGAAGCTGCCCGTGTCCATCAGCCTGGGGCTGTGGAGCTTTTTCATCAGCTATCTGGTGGCCGTGCCGCTGGGCGTGGCCAAGGCCGTGCGCGCGGGCAGCCGCTTCGATTTCGTCACCACCTTGCTGGTGCTGCTGGGCTATGCCGTGCCGGGCTTTGTGCTGGGGGTGATCTTGCTGGTGGTGTTCGGCGGCCAGCTCGAATGGTTTCCGCTGCGCGGGCTGAGCTCGCCGGGCTGGGAGGACATGGGCTGGGGCGAGCGCGTGCTCGATTACCTGTGGCACGTCACCCTGCCCGTGATCTCGATGGTTGCTGGCAGCTTTGCCGTGACCACGCTGCTGACCAAGAACGCCGTGCTGGAGGAAATCCGCAAGCAGTACGTGCTCACGGCCCGCGCCAAGGGCCTGGCGCCGCGCCAGGTGCTGTGGCGCCATGTGTTTCGCAATGCGCTGATCCCCATCATTACGGGCTTTCCGGCGGCGTTCATCGGCGCGTTCTTTGCCGGCTCGCTGCTGATCGAGACGCTGTTCACCCTCGATGGGCTGGGCCTGCTGGGCTATGAAAGCATCATCCGCCGCGATTACCCGGTGGTGCTGGGCACGCTGTACTTGTTCACGCTGATCGGGCTGCTGACCAAGCTCATCAGCGACCTGTGCTATGTCTGGGTCGATCCGCGCGTGAAGTTCGATTGAGGCTGACAGGCTCGCGTGCAAGCAAGCGCCTACGGCGTGCTGATTGGCGCCACCCTTCGCAAGGGCTTGGCGGCTTTGGCATGATGGCGCGCCTCTTTTTCACCCCGCATTGCAGGAGAGTTGCGATGACCCAGCCCCCCAACACTGCCGGCCAAGCCCAGGGCAAGCCGCTGCAGGACTTTCTCATCACCCGCAAATGGCCGGCGCGCCACCCCGAGCGCATTCAGCTGTACTCACTGACAACGCCCAATGGCGCCAAGGCGTCCATCGCGCTGGAGGAGCTGGGCCTGCCCTACGAGGCGCATCGCATCGACATCACAGCCAATGATCAGTTCACGGCCGAATTCCTCTCGCTGAACCCGAACAACAAAATCCCCGCCATCCTCGACCCCGATGGCCCGGGCGGCCAGCCGCTGGCGCTGTTCGAGAGCGGCGCCATCCTCCTCTACCTGGCCGAGAAAACCGGCCGGCTGCTGCCGCAGGACGGCGCGCAGCGCTACCAGGCGCTGCAATGGCTGATGTGGCAAATGGGCGGCCTGGGGCCGATGTTTGGCCAGCTGGGCTTCTTCTACAAATACGCCGGCCGCGAGATCGAGGATGCGCGCCCGCGCGAGCGCTACGCCAAGGAATCGCGCCGCCTGCTGGGCGTGCTGGACCAGCAGCTGCAGGAGCGCGACTGGCTGCTGGGCCGGGGTGAAGCCGCCTATTCGATCGCCGACATCGCCATCTTCCCCTGGGTGCGCAATCTGGTGGTGGGCTATGGCGCTGC
This sequence comes from Vandammella animalimorsus, assembly GCF_002285265.1. GTDB lineage: Bacteria > Pseudomonadota > Gammaproteobacteria > Burkholderiales > Burkholderiaceae_C > Lampropedia. Next base: position 97,684 of record NZ_NSJB01000002.1, on the reverse strand, counting down.
CGAGCTGGTGGGCTTTGACGAGTTCAAGCACGTGCAGCGCGTGCTGGCCGCTTTCAACGAGCGCCCAGCGGTGCAGCGCGGCCTGCTCGTGCCCGCTGCCGGGAGCCAGCCATGACGGCGGGCAAGCGCGCGAAACTGGCGCGCAAGAGCGGCGAGCTGATGCAGGCGGCGCCGCAGGTCGTGGCCGTGCGCGTGGGTCGCATGCTCACGGCCGGGCCGCAGCCCAGCGCGCGCGATCGGCGTGAGTTCCAGCGCATGGGGGCCGAGAAAGTCCAAGCCTTTGCGCAATCCTGGCAAGCCATGGCGACCCAGGCGCTGGCCGCGCAGCAGCAATGGGCGCTGTGGTGCGCCCAGGCCTGGTGGCAGATGGCGCTGGGCGGCTGGATGCAGCCGGGCGCCTGGGAGCAACTGGCCCGCGGGGCGCAGCAACGCCTGCGCGAGGCGGGCCTGGATACGGCGCTCAGTGGCATCCAGCCCGTGCACCGCCGCGCCACGGCCAATGCCCGGCGGCTGACCGGCCAGCGCCGGTCGCGGCGCTGAGCTGGCGGGGCCTTCGCCGCCGCCCGTGCCGCCGCAGCCGCTCAAGGCTGCAGCACGCCCAGCCCCAGCAGCGCCAGCACCAGCAGGCCCAGTGCCAGGCGGTAGATCACAAAGGGCAGATAGCTGTGGTGCGAGACCCATTTGAGGAACACCACGATCACCGCATAGCCGCTGGCAAAGGCCACCAGCGTGGCCAGCGCCGTGGGCCCGGCGGGCACGGCGTTGCTGCCCCAGCTCTTGAGCAGCTGGTAAAAGCCCGAGGCAATCACCGCCGGAATGGCCAGCAAAAAGGAATAGCGCGCCGCGGCCTCGCGGGTGTAGCCCAGCAGCAGGCCGCCAGTGATGGTGCCGCCCGAGCGCGACACGCCCGGGATCAGCGCCAGCGCCTGCGCCAGGCCAAACAGCAGCGCGTGGCGCGCCGTCAGCGCCTGCAGCGGCCTGGTCTTGCGGCCGATCCAATCGGCCCAGGCCAGCACCAGCGCAAAGCCGATCAGCATGCTGGCCGTGATGTAGAGATTGCGCAGCGTTGATTCGATCGCATCCTGAAACAGCAGCCCCAGCACGACGATGGGCACGGTGCCGACGATGATGAACCAGCCCATGCGGGCATCGGCATCGAGCCGCGCCAGCGGCTGGCCCAGCGTGCGCAGCCAGGACTGGGCGATGCGCCACAAATCCTTGCGGAAATACAGCAGCACCGCCGCCTCCGTGCCCAGCTGGGTGATGGCCGTGAAGGCCGCGCCCGGGTCGCCGCCCGAGGGCAGCAGCGGCCCGAAGATGCGCAGGTGCGCGCTGGAGGAAATGGGCAGGAATTCGGTCAGCCCCTGCAAGAGCCCGAGAACAATGGCTTCAAACCAGCTCATGGTGGACGGTGCGCGCCGCAAGCGCCCGGCAGGTGTGGCAGGCGCCCGGCGGGCGCGCCCTCTGTGCCAGCGGGGCGGGAAGATGTGGAAGGGAAAGGCCAAGCGCCAGGCCATGCAGCAATGCGATATGGGCCGGCCAGGGCGGCGGCATTGTCGCATGCCGGCTGTGCGCGCCGGCGCTGCGCGGTGTGGCAGTTGATCTGGTTTGTCAGCCAGCTCAGCTCAGGCCGCTGACCGGCAGCGCGGCGCCGTGGATGGGGCGGGCGGCCTCGGAGCAGAGAAAGCCGATGATCTCGGCCAGTTGCTCGGGCGCGACCCAGCGGGCCGGGTCGGCATCGGGCATGGCGGTGCGGTTTTGCGGGGTGTCGATGATGCTGGGCAGCACGCAGTTGACGTTGATGCCTTGCTCGCGCAGCTCGGCGGCCATGCTTTCGGTCATGCGGATCACGGCGGCCTTGGCGGCGGTGTAGGCGGCCATGTGCGCAGCGCCTTTGTGCGCGGCGGCCAGCGCGCCGATGTTGACGATCTTGCCGCGGCCCAGCGCCAGCATGTCCGGCACCACGGCCTGGCAGGCGTGCAGCGCGGTCAGCAGGTTGAGCTGGTACTGGCGCTGCCAGGCCTCCAGCGGCGTGGCGTGCACGGGCGGGCCCATGTCGAAGCCGCCGGCCAGGTTGCACAGCACTTCGATCGGGCCGAAGTGCTGGCGCGCGCGCGCCAGCGCGGCGGCCAGCGCGGCGGGGTCGAGCAGGTCGCAGTCCAGGCACAGCGCCTGCGCCTTGGGCCAGTCGCCAAAGTGCTGTTGCAGCGCCTGCGGGCTGTGGTCGAGCAGGATCAGGCGCTCGCCGTTGGAGAGGAAGTGCTGGGCGACGGCGCGGCCCAGGTTGCCGCTGGCGCCGGTGATGAGAATCGTGCGTGCGGGATGGCTCATGGCAGGGGTTCCAACAAGGGGCTCAGGTTCTGGCAGCGGCATCGGTATCCGCATCGGTGCTGGCGTTGGCTGCGGCGCGGCGGGCGCGGTGGTAGTCGCCGCTGCCGCGGGTGAAGAGCTGGTCGCTCTCGAGCACCTCGCCTGGCTGCAGATCGCCGGCCTGGCCGACGCGCTGGTAAATGGGCGCGAAGTCGATCTGCGCCAGCTCCAGCAGCTCATCCAGGTCGCGGATCACGAAGTAGCTTTCCTGGAAGTCGTCGATGCGGTAGCGGGTGCGCATGACGCGCTCCAGATCGAAGCGGATGCGGTTGGGCGAGGGGTCTTCCAGGCAGAACAGGCTTTCGGTGCGCGAGGAGGCAATGCCCGCGCCGTAGATGCGCAGGCCGCCGTCTTCCTGCAGCAGGCCAAATTCCACCGTGTACCAGTAGACCCGCGCGAGCTTGTCCAGCACGCCCAGCTCCTTGGCGCGCATGCCGCCTTGGCCGTAGGCCTGGATGAAATCGGCCAGGGCCGGGTTCATCAGCATGGGCACGTGGCCGAAGACGTCGTGGAACACGTCCGGCTCTTCCAGATAGTCCAGCTCGTGCGGCTTGCGGATGAATTGCCCGGCGGGAAAGCGGCGGTTGGCCAGGTGGTCGAAGAACACGTCGTCGGGCACCAGGCCGGGCACGGCCACGACCTGCCAGCCGGTGTGCTTCATCAGCACGTCGGAGACGCGGCGGAAGTCCGGGATTTCGTCGGCGCGCATCGGCAATTGCTGCATGCCTTCGACGAAGGCGCGGCAGGCGCGGCCGGGCAAGAGCTTGCTCTGGCGCTCGAACAGGGTTTTCCAGACGCCGTGTTCTTCGGCGCTGTAGCGCTCCCAGCCCTGGTCGATGGTCCAGTCCGGGTTTTCCGGCGCGGCCTCCAGCCCGGCGGCCAGGCCGTGCTTGGTTTTTTCGGGTGCGGCGTTCATGCGGCGTCTCCTGGTTGTTTTGGCAGGCATGGCGCGCCCAAGGCGCCTGCCTGGGCTTTGTCGAATCTGGTGCCGACTTTTGCCAGCTTGCGCCGACTTGTGTCAGCGTGCGCAGGCCGCTGCCCGCGCACGCTGCGCGGTCATGGCGCTGGCGCGAAGCGGGCGGCGATGGCGTCGATGCGGCGCGCCAGCGCGATGTCGCGCTCGCTCAGGCCCTCGGCGTCGTGCGTGGTCAGGGTGATCTCCACGCGGTTGTAGACGTTGAACCACTCCGGGTGGTGGTCGCTTTTCTCCGCGTGCAGCGCCACTTCGGTCATGAAGGCAAAGGCCTGGGTGAAGTTGGCAAAAGTGAAGCGGCGCTGGATCAGGCCGCCGCGCTCGGGCGCATAGCCCCAGGCGGGCAGGCTGGCCAGGGCGTGCTCGCGCTGGGCATCGGTCAGGCGTTGCATGGCGTAGTCCCCCCCTGGCCTTCAGGCCTTTTCAGTTTGCAGCACGCCGCGGTTGATCTGGTCGCGCTCCAGCGATTCGAACAAGGCCTTGAAGTTGCCCTCGCCAAAGCCCTCGCGGTAGTCGCCCTGGCGCTCGATGAACTCGAAGAACACCGGGCCCAGCAGGGTCTCGGAGAAGATCTGCAGCAGCAGGCGCGGCTGGCCGCCCTCGGTCGTGCCGTCGAGCAAAATGCCGCGCGCCTGCAGCTCGGGCACGGGCTGGCCATGGCCGGGCAGGCGCTTTTCCAGGTTCTGGTAGTAAATGTCGTTGGGCGCGGTCAGCAGCGGGATGCCGGCCATTTGCAGCTTGTCGATGGCCTCCACCAGGTTGTCGCACAGCAGCGCGATATGCTGGATGCCCTCGCCGTTGAACTTCATCAGAAACTCTTCGATCTGGCCGCCGCCTTGCTTGGCCTCCTCATTGAGCGGGATGCGGATCTTGCCGTCCGGCGCGGTCATGGCCTTGGAGGTCAGGCCGGTGTACTCGCCCGAGATGTCGAAATAGCGGATCTCGCGGAAGTTGAACAGGCGCTCGTAAAAATCGGCCCAATAGGCCATGCGGCCGCGATAGACGTTGTGCGTGAGGTGATCGACCACCTGAAAACCGTGGCCCACAGGGTTGCGATCCACGCCATCGAGCCACTGGAAGTCGATGTCGTAAATCGTCTTGCCTTCCTCGTAGCGGTCGATCAGGTAGATCGGCATGCCGCCAATGCCCTTGATGGCCGGCAGGTTCAGCTCCATCGGCCCGGTGGCGATGTGAATGGGCTGAGCGCCTTTTTCCAGCAGCTGCTCGTAGGCCTTGTGCGCATCGCGCACGCGAAACGCCAGGCCGCAGGCCGAAGGGCCGTGCTCGGCGGCGAAGTAGCCCGCCAGGCTCTTGGGTTCGCGGTTGATGATGAAGTTGATGCCGCCCTGGCGGTACAGCGACACATCCTTGGAGCGGTGGCGCGCCACCTCGGTAAAGCCCATCTTCTCGAACAGCGGCTCCAGCACGCCGGGCGTGGGCGAGGCGAACTCGACGAATTCAAAGCCGTCAAGACCGGCGGGGTTGTCGAACAAATCGGCCATGGGGTGTCTCCTGGATCAGTGGGGGCGATGCTGCGGCGGTTCGGATGCGCCGCGAAAAGAAAATCGACCGCCAATCATAGGGGCGCGCCCATGCAAAATTCCTGCAAGCATCGGGCGTAAACTGCGCCAATTCACAGGAAAACTGCAAGAAAAAAATGGAAGACGCACGCTTTCAATTGGATTCCATCGACCTGCGCGTGCTGCGTGCGCTGCAGCACAACGGCCGCGCCACCTACGACGAACTGGCCGCCGCCGTGGGCCTGTCGCCCTCGGCCACGCTGCGGCGCGTGCGGCGGCTGGAGGAAGCCGGTGTCATCGACCACTACGCCGCCCTGCTCAGGCCCGAGCGCGTCGGTCTGGGGCTGACGGCCTATCTGAACGTGCGGCTGGAAAAGCTCACCGCCACGCACAAGCGCAACCCCATGGACAGCTTTCGCGCCGCCGTGCAGACCTGGCCTGAAGTCGTCGAATGCTGCTCACTGACCGGCGAAATGGACTACCTGCTGCGCGTGGTCGTGCGCGACATGGCGCACTACTCGCGCTTCGTCATGGACACGCTGCTCAAGCACCCCAGCGTGCAGGACTGCAAGACCAGCTTCGTGCTCGACCGCGTCAAGCACACCACGGCGCTGCCGGTTTGATCGAATGTCGCAAACTGCCGCGCAGCAACCTGTGCGCAGGCATTTTGCACAGGCGCTTATGCCGCAGCCGCCTTGCGTGGGCGGCGCGGTGTTTTGGCGGCCGGGGCGCTGGCCAGCAGGCTGGTGTGCCTCTGGTACAGCGTGAACAAAAAGGCCACGCGCTCGGCATCGCTTGCATAGGTTTTACGGCCACCGGCCAGTTGGTAGGCCTTGTCCACGGCGGCGTCCAGCTTTTGATGGGCCTTGCGCAAGTTGGCGGGCATGGTCAAGGGGTCGTACAGGTCGGCCAGGCTGCTGCCAGGGTGGGCGGCGCGGGCATCGAGCACGGCTTGCGCGGCGGCTTCGATGGCGGCTTGCGCTTTTTGCACTTGAGCATCGGGCGGTTCAGCGGCAGGTGTGAAGGGCCATGGGAAGTTGTTGTAGACGATGGCGGCGGAGTAGCGAAAGTCGCTTTTTAAGCGGCCGCAGACCGCGCGCACCCAAGCGTTGTGCATGGTGCTGGAGAGGATGCCGAAGTGGAAAAGCGTGGCGTCAGCGGCCATCTTGACCAGATTGCTGCAAAAGGTGCTGGGCTGCTCAAAGCCGAAGGGCACGAACTGCCGTCGCTCTGAAGAAACTTCGGGCAGTACCAAATATGGCGTGGTGGGCATGTTCTCCACATGAAACCGAGTGGGCGTAGCCGCCAGCTTTTGCGTGGGCGGGCTTTTGCTGGCGCTTCTGAACTTCTTGACGGCTTGCACGCGCTTCATGGCTTCGGGCATGGCGCGCAGTGCAGCGGGCGGGGTGTCGCCCAGCCACAGGCACCAGCGTTCGTAGCCGTTCAAAAACTCGTCCGCGCCCAGCCAGCGGTGAAACCATTTCGCACTGGCTGGCTCCAGGGCGATGAAGGCATCGCGCTCTTCGGTGCTGAAAAGGTAGTTGCCATCGTCGATGGGTTTGTTGCCAATGCCGATTTGCGGTACATCCCCCATCGGCTTGCTGCGCCGGGGCAGCACCACGTTGGGCGCGTCCACCAGGTAGGGATTGATGTTGCTGGCAGGCACGGCGGTGGGTTCGCCCTTGATGTCAGCGTATTCGTAGATGACTTTGCCCGGCAGGTCGTGCAGGCCGAAGCCGATGATGACGCAGTGCACGGCGGCCTTGCCGCGCGCTTCGTTGCTCCAGGCAAAGGTGCGGTGCGCAAAGTGGATGTGCACGCCTTGCGCCAGCAGCCAGCTCCACAGGGCGCCCACTTGTTCGCCCTGGGTGATGCTGTTGGTGGAAACGAAGGCGCAGCGGGCTTGATTGCTGATTGCTGATTGCTGATTGCTGATTGCTGATTGCTGATTGCTGATTGCTGATTGCTGATTGCTGATTGCTGATTGCTGATTGCTGATTGCTGATTGCTGATTGCTGATTGCTGATTGCTGTGGTTATGTCTAATGCGCCTTGCATGTATTTCGTGGCCTTGACGTACCAGGCGGCCACAAGGTCGAGCAGGCCTGCGTTGTCGATGCCGGCGAACACGGCGCGGGTGTCGGCGCGCTGGGCGTCGCTCATGAACTTGGCGCCAACGAAGGGCGGATTGCCCAGCACATAGCTGCATTGGCTGGCGGGCAGCACTTCATTCCAATCCAGCGTGAGGGCGTTGCCGTGCACGATGTGCGGGCCGGTGACCAGCGGGATGCGGGCGAAGTACAGGCCAAACTCCTCGCTGGCGCGCAGGTTCATCTGGTGGTCCATCAGCCACAGGGCCACTTGGGCGATCTGGGCGGGAAACTCCTCGATCTCGATGCCGTAGAACTGATCGACGTTCACGCCGATGAGCTGGTGCACGTCCAGGCTTTGCTGGCCGGCGTGGCCGGCCAGGGCGGCGGCGGCGCGCAGGACTTGAAGCTCCAGCAGGCGCAGCTCGCGGTAGCTGATGACCAGGAAGTTGCCGCAGCCGCAGGCGGGGTCGAAAAAGCGCAGGGTGCGCAGCTTTTTATGAAAGTCCAGCAGCTTGTTGCGCTGGCGCTTGACCTTGGCGAATTCGGCGCGCAGCTCATCGAGAAACAGTGGGCCGATGAGCTTGAGGATGTTTTCTTCCGAGGTGTAGTGCGCGCCCAGGTGGCGGCGGGCCTTTTCGTCCATGATGGACTGAAACAGGCTGCCGAAAATGGCCGGGCTGATGGCGGACCAGTCCAGCGCGCAGGCGTCGAGCAAGGCGTTGCGGGTGGGGCGGTCGAAGTCGGCAATGGGCAGGCTTTCTTCGAACAGGCGGCCGTTGATGTAGGGGAAGGCGGCCAGTTGCTCGTCCAGGTTCTTGCTGCGCCGGGGCTCCGGGGTGTTGAGCACTTGGAACAGTTGCGCCAGCCGCGCTCCCAGGTCGCTGCCATCCACGGCGGTGCGCTCTTCCACGAAGCAGCGAAAGGCCTGCGCGGGCTGGAAGATGGCGGTGTCGTCGGCAAACAGGCAAAACAGCAGGCGCACGAGCAGCACCTCCAGCGCGTGGCCGCCGTAGCCGGCGCTTTTGAGTGCGTCGTGCAGGCGGCCCATGCGCTCGGCCGCCTTGATGTTGACGGGGTTTTGCGGCTCGATGCGCTGGGCCTTGTAGCCCGCGATGAAGCCAAACAGGCGCACATACTCGTGCAGCTCGGACAGGGCGAACTCGGTGTACTGGCCGCTCTGGCCGCTGGCCAGCTCGTACACGCGAAAGCGCGCAAAGTCGCTGACGATGATGATCTGGGGCAGGTCGCGCTCGGCAATGCCGGCCAGGTAGTCGGTGGCCTGGGCGAAGGCCTGGTCCAGGTCTTTGCCGCGCGATTTCTGCTCCACCAGCAGCATGCCGGGCCAGAACAGATCGACGAAGCCGATGGTGCCGCCGTGTTTTTTGACGTTGAGCTCAAAGGTGGCGACGCGCTTGTTGGTGATGCCAAAGCATTCGAAAAAGTCGAGCCAAAAGGGCTTGGCTTCGGAGTCTTCGTTGGCGGCGTCGGCCCAGCGGCGGCTGAAGGCCAGCGCGCGGGATTTGATTTCGTTCCAGGACAGGGGGCGCATGGCAAGGCAGCGGGGTGCGGGGGTCAATCAGAGTGTTTGCAAGCCACTGTCGCTGTGGCCTCGGCCTGGGTAATGATGCCGCCGCCCAGGCAGACTTCGCCGTCGTACAGCACGGCGCTTTGGCCGGGGGTGACGGCCCATTGCGGCTGGGCAAAGCGCAGGCGCCAGCGGCCGGGGGCATCGCCGGCGTGCAGCTCGCAGGTGGCGTCTTGCTGGCGGTAGCGGGTTTTGGCGGCGCAGGGGCCGGCGGGCGGGGCTTGGCCGGCGATCCAGCTGGCGTCGTCGAAGCTCAGCCCGTGCGAGAGCAGCCAGGGGTGCTCGTGGCCCTGCACGGCGTACAAGGTGTTGCTGACCATGTCCTTGCGCGCCACGAACCAGGGGGCGTGCGTGCCGCCACCGCGCTGCGCGCCTTTTTCCTTGATGCCGCCAATGCCCAGCCCCTGGCGCTGGCCCAGGGTGTAGAAGCTCAGGCCCACGTGCTGGCCGATCTTGCGGCCGCGCTCGTCCTTGATGGGGCCGGGCTGGTTGGCCAGGTAGCGGTTCAAGAACTCACGAAACGGCCGCTCGCCGATGAAGCAGATGCCGGTCGAATCCTTTTTCTTGGCGTTGGGCAGGCCGATCTCGGCGGCGATGCGGCGCACCTCGGTCTTGTGCAGCTCGCCCACGGGGAACAGGGCTTTGCTCAGCTGCGCCTGGGTGAGGCGGTGCAGGAAGTAGCTTTGGTCCTTGGCCGGGTCCAGCCCCTTGAGCAGCTCGTGGCGCTGCGTGGCGGCGTTCAGGCGCACGCGCGCGTAGTGGCCGGTGGCGATTTTTTCCGCGCCCAGGCGCATGGCGTGGTCGAGAAAGGCCTTGAACTTGATCTCGGCGTTGCACAGCACGTCGGGGTTGGGCGTGCGGCCGGCCTGGTATTCGCGCAAAAACTCGGCAAACACGCGGTCTTTGTAATCGGCGGCGAAGTTGACGTGCTCGATCTCGATGCCGATGACGTCGGCCACGGCGGCAGCGTCCAGAAAGTCCTGCCGGCTGGAGCAGTATTCGCTGTCGTCGTCATCTTCCCAGTTCTTCATGAAGATGCCGACCACTTCGTGGCCCTGCTGCTTGAGCAGCCAGGCGGTGACGGCCGAATCCACGCCGCCGGAGAGGCCCACTACGATGCGCTGTTTGTCTGTCATGGCGCGCATTATGCGGCGCGGCAAGGGCGGCGGCGTGCTGGCCTGCGCTGGCCTTTGCTGGCCTTCACAGCCCTGCGCCGGGGCGGGCTGGCGGCGCGGCAAAGCTTCGTATCATCGGCGCATGCTTGATCGAATCGCCCCGTCCGCTCACCCCCAGGCCCAGGAGGAGGCCATCACCGTCAGCGGCGTGACGCCGCCCGAGGACGCCTGGCGCCAGACGCATCTGGGCCGCCTGCTGGGCCATGCGATGCGGCGCTTCGATGAGCGCGTGCTGTACCTGATGGCGCACGATGTGGAGGTGCCGCTGGTGCTGTCGAACCTGGCGGCGCGCAACAAGGTCAGCGCGGCGCACATCCACGTCACGCGGCATTTGTCGCTGCGCGGCGACCGCATCACCACGCTGGCGCAGCGCGCGGGCATGAGCAAGCAGGCCATGGCCGACTTGATCGACCAGTGCGAGGCCTGGGGCCTGGTGCGGCGCGAGCGCGACCCTGCCGATGGGCGCGCGGTGCGCGTGGTGTTCACGGCCGATGGGCTGCTGTGGCTGGCGGCCTTCAAGCGCTCGGTGGCGCAGGCCGAGGCGGAGTTCAAGCAGGCCGTGGGCGAGCAGGTGGCGGTGGTGGTGCGCATCGGCCTGGAGAGCTACGCCAGCGAGGGCTGAGTGCCTGCCAGGCCGCAGAGGCAGGCGCTCTGGCCTGGCCGCGTTTGCGCTATTTGGACAGCATGCGCATGGCGTCTTCCAGGCCTTTGAGGGTCAGCGGGTACATGCGACCGCCCATGAGCTGGCCGATCAGGTCGATGCTTTGGCGGTAGCCCCAGACGCCTTGCGGCTCGGGGTTGATCCAGGCGTGCTGGGGGAAGGCACCCGTCAGGCGCTGCAGCCACTCGGCGCCGGCCTCGGCGTTGTGGTATTCGACGCTGCCGCCCGGTTGCAGGATTTCGTAGGGGCTCATGGTGGCGTCGCCCACGAAGATGAGCTTGTAGTCCTTGTTGTACTTGCGGATGATGTCCCAGGTGTCGAACTTCTCGGTGAAGCGGCGGCGGTTGTTCTTCCACACGAAGTCGTAGACGCAGTTGTGGAAGTAATAAAACTCCAGGTGCTTGAACTCGCTCTTGGCCGCTGAGAACAGCTCCTCGACGCGCTGGATGTGCTCGTCCATGGTGCCGCCCACGTCCATCAGCAGCAGCACCTTCACGCTGTTGTGCCGCTCGGGCACCATCTTGATGTCCAGCCAGCCGGCGTTGGCGGCGGTGGCGCTGATGGTGCCGGGCAGGTCAAGCTCCAGCTCGGCGCTGGTGCGCGCGAACTTGCGCAGGCGCTTGAGCGCGACCTTGATGTTGCGCGTGCCCAGCTCCTGGCTGTCGTCGTAGTCGCGGTACATGCGCGCGTCCCAGACCTTGACGGCGCTCTTGCCGCCGCCCTTGCCGCCGATGCGGATGCCGCGCGGGTTGTAGCCGCCGTGGCCGAAGGGGCTGGTGCCGCCGGTGCCGATCCACTTGTTGCCGCCCTCGTGCCGCCCCTTTTGCTCCTCCAGGCGCTTTTTCAGCGTTTGCATCAGCTCGTCCCACTCCATGGCCTCGATGGCGGCCTTTTGCTCGGGGCTGAGCTCGCGCTCGAGCAGTTGCCGCAGCCAGTCCTCGGGGATCTCGCGGCGGTAGTCGGTGAGCATCTCCACGCCCTTGAAGTAGGCGGCAAAGGCGCGGTCGAACTTGTCGTAGTGCTTTTCGTCCTTGACGAGGATGGTGCGCGCCAGGTGGTAGAAGTCCTCCATGCTGGTGGGCTGCTCGGCCTTGGGGCCGATCACGCCGCGCTCGAGCGCTTCGAGCAGGGCGAGAAATTCCTTGACCGAAACGGGCAGCTTGCCCGCGCGCAGGGTGTAGAAGAAGTCGATCAGCATGGTGCGGTGGCCGGGCGGTAGGCGGTAGTGGGGCAGGGGCTCAGCGCTGGCCCTGGGCCAGCAGGTATTGCAGGTGGGCGCGGGTCTCGGGCCATTCGCCCTGGGTGAGGCTGTACATCACGGTGTCGCGGATGGTGCCGTCGCGGCGCAGCGCGTGGCCGCGGATCACGCCGTCTTTTTTTGCGCCCAGGCGCTCGATGGCGCGCTGGCTGGCGTGGTTGAAGTTGTCCGTGCGCCAGCCCACCACGCGCGCGCCCAGCGTCTCGAACGCATGGGTGAGCAGCAGCAGCTTGCAGGTGGTGTTGACGTGCGTGCGCTGCGCGCGCTTGGCGTACCAGGTGTAGCCAATCTCCAGCCGCTGCACGGCCGGCAGGATGTCGTGGTAGCTGGTGCTGCCCAGCACGTCGCCGCTGGCCGCGTCGATCACGGCAAAGGGCAGGCGCTGGCCGTTTTGCTGCATCTGCAAGGCGGTTTCGATGTAGGCGCGCACGTTTTCCGGCTCGGGCACGCTGCTCACGCGCAGCTCCCACAGCCGCCCGTCGCAGGCGGCGGCGCGCAGGCCGTCTTCATGGTGCAGTTGCAGCGGCTCCAGGCGCAGGCCGTCGGCGTGCAAGGTGGTGGGGCTGATCCAGGTCATGGGTGGTCTTGGGTTTGGGGCGTGGCTGCCAGCAGCTCGCCCAGGCGCTGCAAGTCCTCGGTGGCGATGTAGCCGCTCAGGCCCTGCTGGGCATCGGGCCCGCAGGCCCAGTTGGCCGAGCGGTAGCGCTGCGCGCCGCTGGCGTCGGCCAGGCGCAGCTCATACACGGTGGCGCCGGCCTCGCACTGGCGCGGCGCGCTCAGGCGCAGCCGCGCCAGCGCCTGCTGGGCCTGCGGGCTCAGGCGCGCCAGCGGCTGCTGCTGGCTGTGCAGCGGCTGTTGCTGGCGCCAGGTGTCGAGCTGGCTTTTGGTGACGGTCACGATCACGCGCGCGTCGTCGTCGCTGGGCCGCGGCCGCCAGACCAGGCCGCCTTCGACGCTGTAGCCGTCGCCACAGGCGCTCAGCCAGGCCAGCGCCGCCGCCATGCTCGCGGCAGCGGCCAGGCGCCGCAGCGTGGCGCGGCGGTGGGGCGGGGGGCAAGGTGCTGGGTGCATGGCGGGCCTGCGGTCGGTTGCGGCTGGGGGGGCTGGGGGGCTGGGCCGATGGGCGCAGGCTCAGCGGTTGCGCTGGTTCATGAACACCAGCTTCTCGAACAGGGTCACGTCCTGCTCGTTCTTGAGCAGCGCGCCCAGCAGCGGCGGCAGGGCGATTTTGTCGTCCTGGCTGCGCAGGGCCTCGGCCGGGATGTCCTCGGCCAGCAGCAGCTTGAGCCAGTCGATCAGCTCGCTGGTCGAGGGCTTTTTCTTCAGCCCGGGCACGCTGCGGATTTCGTAGAAGCTCTTGAGCGCCGCGGTGAGCAGTTCGCCCTTGAGCTGGGGGAAGTGCACCTTGACGATCTCCTGCATGGTCTGTGCGTCGGGGAACTTGATGTAGTGAAAGAAGCAGCGGCGCAGGAAGGCATCGGGCAGCTCCTTCTCGTTGTTGGAGGTGATGAACACGATGGGCCGCTGGCGCGCGCGGATGAGCTCGCGCGTTTCATAGACGTGGAACTCCATGCGGTCGAGCTCGCGCAGCAGGTCGTTGGGGAATTCGATGTCGGCCTTGTCGATCTCGTCGATCAGCAGGGCCGTGGGCTGCTCGGCCGTGAAGGCCTGCCAGAGCACGCCCTTGACGATGTAGTTGTGGATGTCCTTGACGCGGTCGTCGCCCAGCTGCGAATCGCGCAGACGGCTGACGGCGTCGTACTCGTACAGGCCCTGCTGCGCCTTGGTGGTGGACTTGATGTGCCATTGCAGCAGGTTCAGCCCCAGGGCCTGGGCCACTTCCTCGGCCAGCATGGTCTTGCCGGTGCCGGGCTCGCCCTTGACCAGCAGCGGGCGCTGCAGGGCAATGGCGGCATTGACGGCCAGCATCAAATCCTGCGTGGCGACGTAGTTTTCGGATCCTTGAAATCTCATGTGCGGTGCTCGGTGAAGATGGGTGGGAAGGGAGGGCAGGTTCTCGGGGCGCGCAGCCTGCAGCCGCGCCGCGCCGCGCCGCGCCGCGCCCGGCGATGTTATTCCAGGCGGATGCGCGCCAGGCTGGGTTCGGGCTCGGGCAGGCGCAGCTGCATGTCGCGCAGCGCGTGGCACAGCAGGTCGGCCACCAGCAGGTTGCGCTGGCGCTTATTGTCGGCGGGGATGACCCACCAGGGCGCGTGGGCGGTGGAGGTGGCCTGCAGCAGCGCGTCGTAGGCGCACTGGTAGTCGTCCCACTGCGCGCGCGCCTGCAAGTCCTCGCGGGCGAACTTCCACTGCTTGGCCGGGTCGTCCAGGCGTTTTTGCAGGCGCCGGCGCTGCTCGTCCTTGCTGATGTGCAGCAGGCACTTGAGCACGCGCGTGCCGGTTTCGCTGAGCAGCTGCTCGAAATGGTTGATGTGCGCGTAGCGGCGCTGCGTCTCGCGCTCGTCGATCTGGCCGCGCACCACGGGCACCAGCACGTCCTCGTAGTGGCTGCGGTTCCAGACCGTCAGCTCGCCGGCGCTGGGCACGACGGCGTGGCAGCGCCAGAGGAAGTCGCGTGCGCGCTCCTGGGCGCTGGGGGCCTTGAAGGCGTGCACGTGCACGCCCAGCGGCGAGGTGCGCGAGAACACCCAGCGGATGGTGCCGTCCTTGCCGCTGGTGTCCATGCCCTGCAGGATCAGCAGCAGCTTGCGCTGGCCGTTGGCGTAGAGCAGGTTTTGCAGTTCGTCCAGCTGCAGCGCCAGCTCGTCCAGGCGCTGCAGCTCGGCCTGCTTGCCGCCCAATGGATAAGGGGTTTGATCGGGGTCGATGTCGGCCAGGCTGTGGCCGGGGCGGATGCGGTATGCGTCAAATGCGTTCATGGCAGGCTGATTCGGTAAGGCCGTGGCGGGCGAGCAGTCGCCCGGATGGTGAAAGCGTTCAGGCGCAGCCTGCTGCAGGTTGCATGTTCCAGGCCTGAAGCAGGCGCTTATACCAACACGATGTCGTAGCGATCGGGCGCCAGGCCGCTTTCGGCCACCAGCGCGATGGGCTTGTCGATGAAGTCCGACAGGCTGGCCAGGTGCGCGCTTTCCTCGTCGAGGAACAGCTCGATGACCTCGGGCGCGGCCAGCACCTTGATCTCGCGCGGGTTGAACTGGCGCGCCTCGCGCAGGATTTCGCGCAGGATGTCGTAGCAGACGCTGCGCGGCGTCTTGGTGCGGCCCGTGCCGCCGCAGCAGGCGCAGGGCTGGCTGAGCAGGTGCGCCAGCGATTCGCGCGTGCGCTTGCGCGTCATCTCCACCAGGCCCAGCGGCGAGAACTCGCACACCGTGGTGCGCACGCGGTCGCGCGCCAGCTGGCGGCGGAACTCCTGCAGCACGGCGCTTTGGTGCTTGTCCTGCACCATGTCGATGAAGTCCACGACGATGATGCCGCCCAGGTTGCGCAGCCGCAGCTGGCGCGCAATGGCCTGGGCCGCTTCCAGGTTGGTCTTGAAGATGGTTTCGTCGAAGCTGCGCGTGCCGATGAAGCCGCCGGTATTGACGTCGATGGTGGTCAGCGCCTCGGTCTGGTCGATCACCAGGTAGCCGCCGGACTTGAGCGCCACGCGCTGGCCCAGGGCGCGGTCGATCTCCTCGTCGATCTGGTAGAGGTCGAAAATCGGGCGCTCGCCGCGGTACAGCGTCAGGCGCCCCAGGGCGCTGGGCATGAAGTCGCGCGCAAAGGCGCGCAGCGCGGCAAACTGCTCGCGCGAGTCGATGGCGACGCTGCGCGTGTGCTCGCCCACCAGATCGCGCAGCACGCGCCGCAGCAGGTCCAGCTCTTGGTAGAGCAGGCTGGTGACGGGCCGTGACAGCGCGGCCTCGCGGATTTTTTGCCAGGTGGTGCGCAGGTAGCGGATGTCCTCGATCAGCTCGGCGTCGCTGGCGTCCTCGCCGTTGGTGCGCAGGATGAAGCCGCCGGTGTTGCGCCCCGGCGGCGTGTGCGCCTGCACCAGGGCCTGCAGGCGCTGGCGCAGCGCATCGCGCTCGGGCAGGGCGATTTTTTGCGATACGCCGATGTGGTCGTCCTGCGGCAAAAACACCAGTGAGCGCCCGGCAACGCTCAGCTGCGTGGACAGGCGCGCGCCCTTCTTGCCGATCGGGTCCTTGATGACCTGCACCACCAGCGACTGGCCCTCGAACACCTGGCGCTCGATGGGAAGCGGCGCCTCCTGGCGGCGCACCGTGGCCGGGGCCTCGCCGCTGCTGTGGCGCTGCCAGACGTCGGCCACGTGCAAAAAGGCCGCGCGCTCCAGGCCGATGTCCACAAAGGCCGATTGCATGCCCGGCAGCACTCGCGTGACCTTGCCCAGGTAGATGTTGCCCACCAGGCCGCGCTCGAGCGTGCGCTCCAGCAGCAGCTCCTGCACCGCGCCGTGCTCGATGACGGCCACGCGCGTCTCCTGCGGGGCCCAGTTGATGAGGATGTCCTGCGCGGCCTCGGCGCTGGCCTGCACCGGCAGCGGCGTGGGCTGTGCGGGCGATGCGGGCGCGGGCGGCGTGTGTGGGTCGGGCAGTGGCGGGGGGCTGGGCTGGTTCATGGCAAGGGGCCTGGGCTCAGGGCGCTCAGGACTGGCGCAGCCAGGGCTGCAACAGCAAGTGGGTTTCGAACAGCGGCAGGCCCATGATGCCCGAATAACTGCCCTCGATGCGGTCGATCAGCGTGGCCGCCAGCCCCTGGATGCCGTAGGCGCCGGCCTTGCCCTGCCACTGGCCCGAATCCAGGTACTGCTGCAACCACTCGGGCCGCAGGCAGTTGAAGCGCACCTTGGAGATGGACACGGCCTGCTGCACCTGGCCGTAGTCGCCCCGCGTGCGCGTGCCGGGCAGGGATACGGCCACGGCCGTGAGCACCTCGTGCGGGTGGCTGTCGCACAACAGCTCCAGCATGGCCTGGGCCTGGGCGCGATCGGCGGGCTTGCCCAGGATTTGCTGGCCCAGGGCCACGGTGGTGTCGGCGCACAGAATGGGCGCGGGCGGCAGCCGGCGGCGGGCGGCGCGGCGCATGGCCGCATGCAGCTTGAGCCGCGTGACGCGCTGCACGTACTCCAGCGGCTGCTCGCCCGGCAGCGGGGCCTCCAGCGCTTCCAGCGCCTGGGCGGTGTCGCCCGGATCGGTATCTTGCGCATCGGGCAGCAGCAGCGTGTGGGCGATGCCGATTTGCTGCAGCAGCTGGCTGCGGCGCGGGCTTTGCGAGGCCAGGTAGATGGCGCGCGGGCCAGCGGTGGGCGCGGCCTGGCCATTGCCGTGGGCGTTGCCGTGCTCTGTCATGCTCATTCGCGGTGGTAGGGGTGGTTGTTCAGCAGCGACCAGGCGCGGTAGAGCTGCTCGGCCAGCAGCACGCGCACCATGGCGTGCGGCAGCGTCAGCTCCGACAGGCGCAGGCGCTCGTGGGCGGCCTGGCGCAGCTCGGGCGCCAGGCCATCGGGGCCGCCGATGACGAAGACGATGTCGCGGCCCAGATCGCGCCAGGCGGCCAGGCGCTGGGCCAGCTGGCGCGTGCCGCCGCCCTGGCCGCGCTCGTCGAGCACGACGATGTGCGCCTGCGCCGGCCATTGCGCCTGCAGGCGCTGGGCCTCGGCGGCCATCAGCTGCTCGGCGCTTTTGCCGCCGCTGCGCGGCTCGGTCTTGACGGCCCGCAGCTCCAGCCGCATGTCGGCCGGAAAGCGTTTGGCATAGTCCTCGTAGCCTTGCTGCGCCCAGGCGGGCATCTTCTGGCCAACGGCGGTGATGATGAGCTTGCGCATGGGGCGGTGGGGGCAGGGCGCGCTGGCTTTCCGTCAGCCGATGCGCTCGGCGCCGCCCATGTAGGGGCGCAGCGCGGCGGGGATGGTGACGCTGCCATCGGCGTTCTGGTGGTTTTCCAGGATGGCCACCAGCGTGCGGCCCACGGCCAGGCCGCTGCCGTTGAGGGTGTGCACCAGCTCGTTCTTGCCGGCCGCGTTCTTGAAGCGCGCCTGCATGCGCCGCGCCTGAAAGGCTTCGCAATTGCTCACTGAGCTGATCTCGCGGTAGGTGTTCTGCGCCGGCAGCCAGACTTCCAGGTCGTAGGTCTTGGCCGCGCCAAAGCCCATGTCGCCGCTGCACAGCAGCACCACGCGGTAGGGCAGATCCAGCGCCTGCAGCACGGCCTCGGCATGGCCGACCATCTCCTCGAGCGCCTCGTAGCTTTTCTCCGGGTGGGTGATTTGCACCATCTCCACCTTGTCGAATTGGTGCTGGCGGATCAGCCCGCGCGTGTCGCGCCCGTAGCTGCCGGCCTCGGAGCGAAAGCAGGGCGTGTGCGCGGTCAGGCGCAGGGGCAGCTCGGCCTCGGCCAGGATGGTGTCGCGCACGATGTTGGTCAGCGGCACCTCGCTGGTGGGGATCAGGTACAGGGCCGTCTCGTCCGGCTCGGGCTCGGCCTCCTGGCCGCCCTTTTGCGCCGCGAACAGGTCGCCGGCGAACTTGGGCAGCTGGCCCGTGCCCAGCAGCGAATCGGCGTTGACGATGTAGGGCACGTAGGCCTCCTGGTAGCCGTGCTGCTGCGTCTGCATGTCCAGCATGAAGGCGGCCAGGGCGCGGTGCAGGCGGGCGATCTGGCCGCGCATCACGGTAAAGCGCGCGCCGCTGAGCTTGGCGCCCAGCGCGAAGTCCAGCCCCAGCGGCTCGCCCACGTCCACGTGGTCCTTGGCGTCGAAGTCAAAAGCGCGCGGCGTGCCCCAGCGGCGCACCTCCACGTTGTCGGCCTCGCTCTGGCCCACGGGCACGCTCTCGTGCGGCAGATTGGGCACGGCCTGCAGCAGCGCATGCAGTTGCGCCTGGATGTGCTCCAGGCGCTCGGAGCAAGTCTCCAGCTCCGTCTTGATGGCCGCCACCTGGGCCATCACGGCCTCGGCGCTTTCGCCCTTGGCCTTGAGCTGGCCGATCTGCTTGGACAGGCTGTTGCGCTGGGCCTGCAGCTCCTCGGTGCGGGCCTGCAGCTGCTTGCGCTCGGCCTCCAGCGCGCCAAAGGCGCTGACATCCAGAAACGCCTGCGGCGTTTTGCGGGTTTCAAGTCGGGCGACGACGTGGTCGAGCTCCTTGCGGAGCAAAAGAATATCGAGCATGGAATCTGTGCAAACGGCTGTGGGGCGCAGGCGCTGCACCCCCGGGAAAAGCGAAGGCGCTATTGTCACCGATGGACTCTGCAGGTCAGCGCCAATCCTGCGCAGTGGCCGAGCGTGTGCAGCAAGCTGCGCGGCAGCTGGCAAAGCCGCATGCCACATGCGGGCGCTGGCGCGATTACAAAAAAAAACAACAAAACACTTGCCTCGCTCTGGACGCTTATTTTTATTGCACTCACAATGCCAGCCATTTTCAAATGCGACAGGCTCTGCCGGGCCTTGGTTTGTCGCGGTCAATCGGCTTTTTCTTTGACACCAGGAGAATTCAATGGCAACAGCGAAAAAAACTGCGGTGAAAAAAACCGCGGCAAATAAAACTGCCACCGCAAGCAAGCCTGCGGCCAAAAAAGCGGCAGCCAAACCCGCAGTAAAAGCCGCCAGCGCTGCTGCCAGCAAGAGCGCAGCCGCCAAAAAGACCGCCAGCAAGACCACGGCCACCAAAACCGCTGCCAAGAAAGCCCCGGCCCAAAAAACCACCGCAGTGAAAACCGCCGCCGCCAAGAAAACCACGGCAGCGAAAACCCCAGCGGCCAAGAAGGCCAGCGCAGCCAAGAAGCCCGCAGCCACCAAGGCCGCAGTGAAGAAAGCCCCGGCAGCGGCAAAGAAAACCGCAGCGAAAAAGCCCGCGGCCAAGAAAACCCCCGCCGTGAAGAAGACCGCGGCCAGCAAACCCGCAGCCAAGAAAACCAGCGCCAAGGCGGCCGCCCCCAAAGCCGCTGCCACCAAGAAAACCACGGCCGTCAAAAAGCCCGCAGCGAAAACCGCCGCCGTGAAACCCGCGGCCAAGCCGGCAGCCAAAAAGCCCGCTGCCAGCGCCAAGAAACCGGCGGCCAAGAATGCGGCCGCCCCCAAGGCCACCAAACCCGCTGCCAAGACCACGCTGATGCCCAAGGCCGCCTGGCCGTTCCCGGTCACCAGCAAGCCTTGAGAAGCTGAGAACCTGCTTCAGCCACACAGGACAAAGCCACCGCCTGCGGTGGCTTTGTGCCGTCTGGCCGCGCCACGCCTGTGCTGGGGCAGGGTGCCAGGGCAGGGCGCCTGGGCGCGCCAGGGGCACAGGCCAGCGGCCAGCGCGATGGCCTGCTGCTACTGCTATAAAGCAGGCCCGCACCCTCGCAGCGCCGCTCGCATCTACCCGAATCTGTTTGCACCTGCTTGCACCTGCTTGCATTTGCCGATCGGGCGGTCAGCGCGCCCGGGGGGCCAGGCATCTTCCCGAGCTGCGCATGATCCGTCCCGACTATTACCTGCACCCGCCCTTCACGCCCGCGCCCACGCGCCCCGCCGTCACGCTGATCCTGGTGCGCGATGCGCCGCAGGGCCAGGGCTTTGAGGTGCTGCTCTCGCGCCGCTCGCACCAGGCGCGCTTTGTGCCCGGCGTCTATGTATTCCCCGGCGGCGGCATCGACGCCGGCGACGCCGCCGCAGCGGCGCTGGCCCAGCTGCGCCCGCAGCAGGATGCGCGCCAGGCCGAGCTGGCCGCCGCCGCCGTGCGCGAGTGCCTGGAAGAGCTGGGCATTCTGCTGGCGCGCGATGCCCAGGGGCGCATGCCCGACAGCCAGGCGCTGACCGCTGCCGGCATCGCCCGCCAACAGCCGCTGGCGCCCCAGCTGCAGCGCCTGGGCTGGCGCCTGGCGCTCGATGCCATCTACCCCTTTGCGCACTGGATCACCGACCGCGACTACCCGATGCGCTTTGACGTGCCGTTCCTGCTGGCGCGCGCGCCACAGGGCCAGCAGGCCGTGGCCGACGAGGTCGAGCAGTTCGACGCCACCTGGATCAGCCCGGCGCTGGCCCTGCAGCGCCACGAGCAAGGCCAGCTGCCGCTGGTGTACCCGACCATCCGCAGCCTGCGCCGCCTGGCACAGTTCGACAGCGCCGAGGCCGTGCTGGCCGCCTGCCGCCAGGGGCCGGTCATGCCCGTGAGCTGCCCGCGCGCCGGCTGGCTGGACGGCCGCGAAGTGCGCTACATGGAGCACGAGCCGGCCTTTGGCGAGCTGCATCTGGTCTGCCCGGACGGCCAGCTGCTGCACGAGCTGGACTGGCGCCACGACCAGCCACGCGCCCTGCTGCGCCACGTCCAGCGCCTGACCGCGCCCAATGCAGGCCTGATGACCGGCCCGGGCACCAACACCTACCTGATCGGCGAGCCCGCCACCGGCTACATCGTGCTCGACCCCGGCCCCGACGATGCCCAGCACCTGCAGCGCATCGTGCAGCACACCGGCGCGCAGGTGCGGCACATCGTCTGCAGCCACTCGCACCCGGACCACTCGCCCGGCGCCGCGCCGCTGCAGGCGCTGGTGCAAGCCGCCGGCGGCGGCCGGCCGGCCATCTGCGGCATGGCCTCGGGCCCGCATGCGCGCCGCGACAGCCGCTTTGCGCCCGAGCAGCCGCTGGGCACGGGCGACACCCTGGTGCTGCAGGGCCAGCTGGGCGATGGCCGCGCCGTGCGCCACACCCTGCATGCGCTGCACACGCCCGGGCACACGGCCAACCACCTGTGCTTCGTGCTCGAAGAAGACGGCCTGCTCTTCAGCGGCGACCACATCCTCGGCGGCACGACCACCGTGGTGCTGCCGCCGGATGGCAGCATGCAGGCCTTTCTCGATTCGCTGGATTTGTTGCAGCAGGCCTGCGCGCGCTGGGGCATCGAGTTCATCCTGCCCGCGCACGGCCACGTGCTGGGCCAGGCGCCGCAGGTGATTGCGCAGCTGCGCGCACACCGGCTGCAGCGCGAGGCCAAGGTGCTGCAGGCCATCGAACAGGCCCCGCAGGGCACGGTCGATGACTGGCTGGCCAGCGCCTACGCCGATGCGCCGCGCGCGCTCTGGCCGGTGGCGCGCTACTCGCTGCTGGCCCACGTGCAGCGCCTGGCTGCGCTGCACCCGCAACTGGGCCTGCAGCGCATCCCCATGCCAGAGCCCGACGCCGCGCCGCACTGAGGGTGTGAACAGGCGCTGAATTCACGCCCCGCCCGCCCCAGGGGAAATTCCCAGGGTCTGGCTGCGAATTTTTAATTGACAGCTAAACAATTGAGTCAAAAAATAAATGCCGTACAGGAGGTGCGGCATGAAGATCGTATGCATAGGCGGCGGCCCGGCCGGGCTGTATTTCGGCTTGCTGATGAAAAAGCTCGACGCGGCGCACGAGGTCATCGTGGTCGAGCGCAACAAGCCCTACGACACCTTTGGCTGGGGCGTGGTGTTCTCCGACGCGACCATGGACAACATGCGCCAGTGGGATGCCGAATCGGCCGCCGAGATCGAGCAGGCCTTCAACCACTGGGACGACATCGAGCTGCTGTTCAAGGGCCGCACCATCCGCTCGGGCGGGCATGGCTTTGTGGGCATCGGGCGCAAGAAGCTGCTCAACATCCTGCAAGAGCGCTGCGAGCAACTGGGCGTGCGGCTGGTGTTCGAGACCGAGGTGCAATCCGATGAGGACTACGCCGATGCCGACCTGATCGTCGCCAGCGACGGCATCAATTCGCTGATTCGCAAGAAGTACGAGGACGTTTTCAAGCCCGACATCGTCACCCGCCCCAACCGCTACATCTGGCTGGGCACGAACAAGGTGTACGACGCCTTCACCTTCGACTTCCGCCGCACCGAGCACGGCTGGTTCCAGGCGCACATCTACAAGTTCGACGAGAACACCTCGACCTTCATCGTCGAAACCACCGAGGAAACCTGGCGCGCCCACGGGCTGGACAGCGCCGATCAGGATCAGTCCATCGCCTTTTGCGAGCAACTGTTTGCCGAAAACCTGGGTGGGGCCAAGTTGATGACCAATGCGCGGCATTTGCGCGGCTCGGCCTGGATCAACTTCCAGCGCGTGGTCTGCGAGCAGTGGTGGCTCAAGAATGAGCGCGGCAGCCACGTGGTGCTGATGGGCGACGCGGTGCACACGGCGCACTTTGCCATTGGCTCGGGCACCAAGCTGGCCATTGAGGATGCCATCGAGCTGACGCGCCAGTTCCAACTGCTGGGCGACGCCCCGGCGCAGATCCCTGCCGTGCTGGCTGCTTATCAGGAGGCGCGCCGCGTGGAGACGCTGCGCCTGCAAAACGCGGCCTGGAACGCCATGGAGTGGTTCGAGGTCTGCGGCCAGCGCTATTGCGACCAGCTCGAGCCCGAGCAATTCATGTACTCCATGCTCACGCGCAGCCAGCGCATCAGCCACGAGAACCTGCGCCTGCGCGATGCCGCCTGGCTGGAGGGTTACGAGCGCTGGTTCGCCCAGCGCGCGGCCGATGCGGCAGAGCGGCAACTGCCCGCGCAGGACAAGCCCACGCCGCCCATGTTCACGCCCTACAAGGTGCGCGGCCTGACGCTGAAGAACCGCATCGTCGTCTCGCCCATGGCGCAGTACTCGGCCCGCGACGGCCTGGTGGGCGACTACCACCTCATGCACCTGGGCGCGCGCGCCATGGGCGGCGCGGGTCTGGTGATGGTGGAGATGACCTGCGTCAGCCCCGAAGGGCGCATCACCCCCGGCTGCCCTGGCCTGTACAAGCCCGAGCACACGGGCGCCTTCAAACGCATCATCGACTGGGTGCACAGCTATACGGATGCCAAGATCGGCATCCAGATCGGCCACGCCGGGGCCAAGGCCTCGACCCGCCTGGCCTGGGAGGGCATCGACCAACCGCTGGTCGAGGGCAACTGGCCCATCGTCTCGGCCTCCGAGCAGCAATACCTACCCGGCGTGAGCCAGACGGCCAAGGCGGTTACCGCCGAGGACATGGCGCAGATCAAGGCCCAGTTCGTGGCTGCTGCGCAAGCGGCCCACGAGGCGGGCGCGGACTGGCTGGAGCTGCACTGCGCGCACGGTTATTTGCTCTCCTCCTTCATCAGCCCGCTGACCAACCAGCGCACCGACGAATACGGCGGCAGCCTGGAAAACCGCCTGCGCTACCCGCTGGAGGTGTTTGCCGCGGTGCGCGCCGCCTGGCCCGAGGACAAGCCCATGTCGGTGCGCATCTCGGCGCACGACTGGGTCGAGGGCGGCACCACGCCGGCCGATGCGGTGGAGATCGCCAAAGCCTTCAAGGCCGCTGGCGCGGACATGATCGACGTCTCCTCCGGCCAGGTCAGCAAGCAGGAAAAGCCGGTGTACGGCCGCATGTTCCAGACCCCGTTTGCCGACCGCATCCGCCAGGAGGCCGGCATTGCCACCATCGCCGTGGGCGCCATCAGCGAGGCCGATCACGCCAACAGCATCCTGGCCGCAGGCCGCGCCGATTTGTGCGCCGTGGCGCGCCCGCACCTGGCCAACCCGGCCTGGACGCTGACTGAGGCGGCCAAGATCGGCCACACCGCCATCACCTGGCCGCCGCAGTACCGCTCGGGCAAGCCGCAGATGGAGGCCAACTTCGCCCGCGAGCAAGCGGCCCAACAGGCTGCGTTGGCAGCGCTGGCCGCCGCCCAGGCGCGCGCGCCGGGCAATGCCGCATCCAACGGGCAGGGGCAATGAGCATGGTGCAGGGCAACACCGCACTCCCCGCATCCCCTGCTGCGGCCAGCGCGCCCGCGCTGCGCCATGCCCTGGTCACGGGCGGCGGCAGCGGCATTGGCGCGGCCATCGCCCGCCGCTTGGTGGCCGATGGGTTTCGCGTCACCTTGCTGGGGCGGCGGCTGGATGCCTTGCAGGCCGCGGCCGCCGAATGGCCCGAGGCCATGCAGGCCGTCAGCGCCGACGTCAGCGAGCCCGCGCAGTTGCAGGCCGCGCTGGCCCAGGCGCGCCAGCGCTTTGGCCCCATCGATACCCTCATCAACAACGCCGGGCAGGCGCAGACCGCGCCCTTTGCCAAGATGGAGCTGGCGCTGTGGCAGCAAATGCTGGCCGTGAACCTCACCGGCACCATGCTGTGCACCCAGGCGGCGCTGCCGGACATGCTGGCCGCTGGCTGGGGCCGCATCGTCAACGTGGCCAGCACGGCCGGGCAAATCGGCTATGCCTACGTCAGCGCCTACTGCGCGGCCAAGCACGGCGTCATCGGTCTGACGCGCGCGCTGGCGCTGGAGCTGGCGCGCAAGGGCATCACCGTCAACGCCGTTTGCCCCGGCTACACCGACACCGACATCGTGCGTGAGGCCATCGACAACATCGTCGCCAAAACCGGCCGCAGCGCCGAGCAGGCCATGGCCGAGTTCGTCAAAAGCAACCCGCAGGGCCGCCTGGTGCAGCCCGCTGAAGTGGCCGATGCCGTGGCCTGGCTGTGCGGCGCGGGCGCGGGCGCCGTCAATGGCCAGGCCATCGCCGTGGCCGGCGGGGAGGTGATGCCATGAGCCACAGCGCCGCTGGCGGCAGCGCGCAAAGCCGCTTTGGCCTGAGCCGATTGCTGGGCGAGGAGCACATCGGCCTGGAGGCGCGCGCCCAGCAGGACGACCACCTGGACACGCGGCTGTGGCTGCGCCTGTTCTCGCTGACCGAGCAAATCGAGCAGCGCATCCGCCAGATGCTGCGCCAGCAGTTCGACACCACGCTGCCGCGCTTTGACTACCTGGCCCAGCTCGACCGCCACCCGCAGGGGCTGCGCATGAACACGCTCTCGCGCTATCTGATGGTCACCGGCGGCAGCGTCACCGGGCTGACCGACCAGCTCGTCAAGGACGGCCTGGTCGAGCGCATCCCCGACCCGCAGGACCGCCGCTCGCTCTACGTCAGGCTCACGCCCAAGGGCAGGCGGCAGTTTCGCAAGATGGCCCAGGCCCACGAGCAATTGCTGGCCGAGCTGCTGGCTGGCCTGGGCAAGCGCGACAAGGACGCGCTCTACGAACAACTGGGCCAATTGCGCGTGCTGCTGGCCGCGCAGGACGCGCAGGCCTGACCCATCCACCCAACGACATTGCAGGAGCAGCCAAACCCATGAACAGCGCACAAACCCGCATCGACCCGGCCTTGCAGGCCGGCAACCGCAAGCCCATGGCGGGCTACCAGGCCCAGCATTTTCTGTGGCAGGCCGATGGCCCGGTGGCCACCATCACCCTCAACCGCCCCGACCGCAAGAACCCGCTGACCTTCGACAGCTACGCCGAGCTGCGCGATCTGTTTCACCAGCTGCAATGGGCCAGCGACATCAAGGCCGTGGTCGTCACCGGCGCGGGCGGCAACTTCTGCTCGGGCGGTGACGTGCATGAAATCATCGGCCCGCTGGTGCAGCTCAAGGCCCCCGAGCTGCTGATGTTCACGCGCATGACCGGCGCGCTGGTCAAGGCCATGCGCGCCTGCCCGCAGCCCATCGTGGCCGCCATCGACGGCGTGTGCGCGGGCGCGGGGGCCATCATCTCCATGGCATCCGACTTGCGCCTGGGCACGGCGCGCGCCAAGGTGGCGTTCCTGTTCAACCGCGTCGGCCTGGCCGGCTGCGACATGGGCGCTTGCGCCATGCTGCCGCGCATCATCGGCCAGGGCCGCGCCAGCGAGCTGCTCTACACCGGCCGCGTGCTCGGCGGCGAGGAGGCCGAGCGCTGGGGCTACTTCAACCGCCTGTGCGCGCCCGAGGAGGTGCTGGCGCAGGCCCGGCAACTGGCCGCCGAGCTGGCCGCCGGCCCCAGCTTTGCCAACGGCATCACCAAAACCATGCTGCACCAGGAGTGGAGCATGACCATTGACCAGGCCATCGAGGCCGAGGCCCAGGCCCAGGCCATTTGCATGCTGACCGAGGACTTCTCGCGCGCCTACCACGCCTTCGTGGCCAAGCAAAAACCCGTGTTCCAGGGAGATTGACATGCAGCGCGGTTTGGACACCTCCTACCAGCAATGGCCGTTTTTCGAAGCGCGCCACGCCCAGCTGGCGCAGCAGCTCGATGCCTGGGCCAGCGCCCACATTGCCCCTATCGCCTATGAGCCGCACGGCAGCGGCAGCGATGTGGACGCGCATTGCCGCCAGCTCGTCCAGGCCCTGGGCGAGGCGGGCTGGCTGCGCCATGCCGTGGGCGAGGCGGCCCAGAGCATGGACGCGCGCGCCATCTGCCTGATCCGCGAGACGCTGGCGCGCCACAGCGGCCTGGCCGACTTCGCCTTTGCCATGCAGGGCCTGGGCAGCGGCGCCATCAGCCTGCACGGCACGCCCGAGCAGCGTGCGCGCTACCTGCCGCGCGTGGCGGCGGGCCAGGCCATTGCGGCCTTTGCGCTGTCCGAGCCGCAGGCCGGCTCGGACGTGGCCGCCATGGCCTGCGCCGCGCGCCGCCAGGGCGATGACTACGTGCTCGACGGCGAGAAAACCTGGATCTCCAACGGCGGCATTGCCGATTTCTACGTCGTCTTCGCCCGCACTGGCGAAGCGCCCGGCGCGCGCGGCATCAGCGCCTTCATCGTCGATGCCGACACCCCCGGCCTGACGATTGCCGAGCGCATCGAGGTCATCGCCCCGCACCCGCTGGCGCGGCTGAAGTTCGAGGGCTGCCGCATCCCCGCCAGTTGCCGCGTGGGCGAGGCCGGCGAGGGCTTCAAGGTCGCCATGCGCACGCTGGATGTGTTTCGCACCTCGGTGGCCGCCGCCGCGCTGGGCTTTGCGCGCCGCGCCCTGCAAGAGGCCTTGCTGCGCGCCACCTCACGGCAGATGTTCGGCGGCGTGCTGGCCGACTTCCAGATCACCCAGAGCAAGCTGGCGCAAATGGCCACCGCCATCGACAGCGCCGCCTTGCTCACCTACCGCGCCGCCTGGCTGCGCGATGGCGGCCACAGCGTCACAAAGGAAGCGGCCATGGCCAAGCTCACCGCCACCGAAAACGCCCAGCAGGTCATCGACGCGGCGGTGCAGATGTTCGGCGGCCTGGGCGTGGTCAGCGGCCAGCCGGTCGAGTCGCTGTACCGCGAGATCCGCGCGCTGCGCATCTACGAAGGCGCCAGCGAAGTGCAGCAACTCATCATCGGCCGCGAGCTGCTCAAGGCCCTCAAAACCTGAAGCGGTGGACATGGGTTGCTGATCGACACGTCAAAGTGCATCACGACCCATTGCCCATGTTGCCGAAAACGGGACATTTGATTTCCTATCGGCTGCTATGAAAAAGAGGCGCAAAGCGCCCATGCAGGAGACAAACCACATGCCCAGCGCCCATACCGACACCTTTGCGCGCGACAACCTGCCGCCGCTGCAGCAGCAGCCCGAATACCTGTTCGAGCTGCCCGAGCTGCAATTTCCCGCGCAGCTCAACTGCGCCACTGAATTGCTCGACCGCCACGTGGCCCAAGGGCGCGGCGCTCGCCTGTGCCTGCGCGCGCCGGACGGCACGCGTTGGAGCTACGCCGACTTGCAGGCCCACGCCAACCGCATCGCCAACGTGCTGGTGCAGGACATGGGCTTGCAGCCGGGCAACCGCGTGCTGCTGTTTGCGCCCAACACGCCGTGGATGGTGGCCTGCTGGTTTGCGGTGATGAAGGCCGGCGGCATTGCCGTGGCGGTGATGCCGCTGCTGCGCGCCAAGGAGCTGCGCACCATCATCGACATCGGCCAGATCAGCCACGCGCTGTGCGATGCGCGCCTGGCCGGCGAGCTGGAGGCCGCGCGCGCGATGCCATCTTCCGCGCCGCAACTGGCGCAAATTGCGCAGGTGCGTTACTTCAACACCGCGCTGGCTGCGCCATCGAGCGGGGCCGAGCTGCCCTGCCTGCACCGCGCCATGCAGCAGGCCGCGCCCGATTTCGCCAACGTGGACACGGCCAGCGACGACGTGTGCCTGCTGGGCTTTACCTCCGGCACCACCGGCGTGCCCAAGGCCACCATGCACTACCACCGCGACGTGATGGCCATCTGCAAGTGCTGGCCGCGCCACGTGCTGCGCGCCAGCGAGGACGATGTTTTCATCGGCAGCCCGCCGCTGGGCTTTACCTTTGGCCTGGGCGGGCTGGTGCTGTTTCCCATGGACATTGGCGCCAGCAGCGTGCTGCTGGAAAAGGCCGGGCCGCAGCAATTGCTCGATGCCATCGTCGAATACGGCGCGACCGTGGTGTTCACCGCGCCGACCTCCTACCGCGCCATGGCCGCGCTGGGCGAGCGGCTGGCCCAGACGCGGCTGCGCAAATGCGTCAGCGCGGGCGAGGCGCTGCCCGCCTCCACGCGCGCGCTGTGGAAGCAGGCCAGCGGCATCGAGCTGATCGACGGCATTGGCGCGACCGAGCTGCTGCACATCTTCATCTCCGCCGACGAGGCCCACGCCCGCCCGGGCGCGACCGGCAAGCCCGTGCCCGGCTACCGCGCCCGCGTGCAGGACGACGAGGGCAACGAGTTGCCGCCGGGCACGGTGGGCAAGCTGGCCGTCAAAGGCCCCACGGGCTGCCGCTACCTGCGCGACGAGCGCCAGACAACCTATGTGCAAGATGGCTGGAACCTCACCGGTGACGCTTATCTGATGGACGAGGACGGCTACTTCTTCTACCAGGCGCGCACCGACGACATGATCATCTCGGCGGGCTACAACATTGCCGCGCCCGAGGTGGAGGAGGCGCTGATGCAGCACCCGGCCGTGGCCGAATGCGCCGTCATCGGTGTGCCCGATGAGGAGCGCGGCCAGATCGTCAAGGCCTTTGTCGTCGTCAAGGAGGGCGTGGCCGCCGATGCCGAACTGGTCGTGGATTTGCAGGAATTCGTCAAGCAGACCGTGGCGCCCTACAAATACCCGCGCGCCGTGGAGTTCATCGCCGCGCTGCCGCGCACCACCACCGGCAAGCTCCAGCGCAGCGCGCTCAAGCGCCGCATGGGCGAGCAGCATGGGTGAAAGTGCCTGGGCCAAAGCCTGGCCCAAGCGCCCGATTGCCCTGATCCGGATGCGATACTTTTTCGCCCTGCAAATGCAGCAGGCCCTTTGCTCCACCCCATTCATGACATTCAAGGAGACACCCGCATGACCCGCACCACCCGCCCCAGCATCCGCTTTTCCAGCCTTCGCTCCCACACCCTGGCCGCCGTGGCCGGTGCGGCGGCGCTGTGCCTGGCCCAGGCCGCCTCGGCCGCCGAGGAGGTGAAGATCGGCCTGCTCAGCACGCTTTCAGGCCCCGGCTCGACGCTGGGCATCGACATCCGCGACGGCTTTCAGCTCGCGCTCAAGCACACCGAGGGCAAGATTGGCGGCCTGCCGGCCAAGGTGGTGATCGTCGATGACCAGCAAAGCCCCGACGCGGCCAAGCAAACCACCGACCGCCTGCTCAAGCGCGAGAAGGTGGACTTCATGACCGGCGTGGTGTTCTCCAACATCATGCTGGCCGTGGCCCCGGCCATTTTTGCCAACAAGACCTACTACGTCAGCGCCAACGCCAGCCCCTCGCAACTGGCGGGAGGGCAGTGCAACCCCTATTTCTTCAGCGCCGCCTACCAGAACGACAACCAGCACGAGGCCGTAGGCCAGGCCGTGCAGGACAAGGGCGTCAAGAAAGTGGCGCTGATCGCCCCCAACTACCCCGGCGGCAAGGATGCGCTGGCCGGTTTCAAGCGCTTCTACAAGGGCGAGGTGGCGCTGGAGCTCTACACCCCGCTGTCGCAACTGGACTATGGCGCGGAGCTCTCGCAGATTCGCGCCTCCGGGGCCGAGGCGGTGTACTTCTTCCTGCCCGGCGGGCTGGGCATCAACTTCATCAAGCAGTTCCACGGCGCGGGTCTGAAAGACAGCATGGCCTTGTTCGCCCCGGGCTTTTCCGCCGATGAGGACGTCATCAGCGCCGTGGGCGAGGCCACCGTGGGCATTTACAACGCCTCGCAATGGGCCTGGGATCTGGACAACGCCGCCAACCGGCGCTTCGTCGAGGACTTTCGCAAGGAATACGGCCGCACGCCCACGCTGTACGCCTCGCAGGGCTACGACGCGGCCATGCTGATCGACTCGGCCGTCAAGGCCACGGGCGGCAACCTCAAGGACAAGGCCGCCATCGGCAAAGCCTTGCAGGCGGCCAACTTCAGCTCGGTGCGCGGCGATTTCCGCTTCAACACCAACCACTTCCCGATCCAGCACTACTACATGCGCGAAGTGGTCAAGGGCGAAGACGGCAAGGTCACCAACAAGCTGATCGGCAAGGCTTTCGAGAACCACCGCGATGCCTACGTGGGCGATTGCAAGATGCCGCAGTAAGCGTCTGCCCAAAGCCTGTTCAAAAACAGCCGGGCTTGATGCGATGGCGTTCTTGCCCCGGCGCTGTGCGACGCCCCCGCGGGCGTCCGCCCCCATCCTTTTTTCTTTTCTTCCATGCAAACCACCCTGGTTCTGGAGCAACTGCTCAACGGCCTGCAATTCGGGCTGATGCTGTTCCTGCTGGCCGCTGGCCTGACGCTGGTGTTCGGCATCATGGACATGATCAACCTGGCGCATGGCTCGCTGTACATGATTGGCGCGTACCTGATCGCCAGCATCGCGGCGGCCAGCGGCTCGTTCTGGCTCGGGCTGCTGGGCGGCATCGGCGCAACCGTGCTGGTGGGCGTGCTGCTGGAGCGCGCGGTGCTGCAACGCTTTTACCGGCGCGATCATCTCTCGCAGGTCATGGGCACCTTCGCCATCATGCTCATGGCCAATGAGGCCGTGCGCATGCTCTGGGGGCCGCAGCCCATCCAGCTCAACCCGCCGGCGGCGCTGGCGGGCCCCGTCACGCTGGCGCCGGGCTTGAGCTACCCGGCCTACCGGCTGTTCATCATCGGCGTGGGGCTGCTGGTGGCGCTGGGCATGTACTGGCTGATCACGCGCACGCGCATCGGCATGCAGGTGCGCGCGGGCGCGTCCAACCGCGAGATGGCGCTGGCCATGGGGGCCAACGTGCGGCTGCTGTTCACCGCCTTGTTCGCCTTTGCCGCTGGGCTGTGCGCGCTCGCTGGCGGCATGCTCGGGCCGCTGCTGGCCGTGCAGGTGGGCATGGGCGAGAGCATTCTGATCCTGGCCTTTGTGGTCATCGTCATCGGCGGCATTGGCTCCATCCGCGGCGCGCTGCTGGGGGCCTTGCTGGTGGGCCTGGTCGATACGGCCGGGCGCACGCTGATTCCGCTGCTGTTTCGCCAGCTCATGGATGCCGAGCTGGCCGCCAACGCCGGCCCGGCGGTGGCCTCCATCCTGATTTACCTGCTCATGGCCGTGGTGCTGTTTTTCAAGCCCAGCGGCCTGTTCCCCGCGCGAGGCTGATGCCATGACCATCCCATCTGCCACCTCTGCCACCACCCCCGCTGCCCTTGCCGCCCCTGCCGTCACCAGCTTGCTGGACCAGCGCCTGCCGCGCGCGGTCAGCGCTGCACTGCTGCTGGGCCTGCTGGCGCTGCCGAGCGTGTTGACGGCGCTGGAGGGAGACTTTTACATCGCCGTGGCCAGCCGCATCCTGATCTTCACGCTGGCGGCCACCAGCCTGAACCTGATCCTGGGCTATGGCGGCATGGTCAGCCTGGGGCATGCGGCCTTTCTGGGCATCGGGGCCTACACCGTGGGCATTGCGATGCAAGCGGGCTGGGCCTCGGCCTGGCTGACCTGGCCGCTGGCGATGGCGCTGGGCGCGCTGTTTGCCCTGGCCATTGGCGCCATCAGCCTGCGCACGCAGGGCGTGTACTTCATCATGATCACGCTGGCCTTTGCGCAAATGCTGTTTTATCTGATGGTCTCGCTCAAGCAGTACGGCGGCGAGGATGGCCTGTCGCTGATGCAGCGCTCGGAGCTGGGCCTGGGCATCGATTTGGCTTCGGACACGCATTTTTATTACGTCGTGCTGGCCCTCTCGGCGCTGGCCTTCGTGCTGGTGCAGCGCCTGCTCAATGCGCGCTTTGGCCATGTGCTGCAAGGCATCCGCGAGAACGAAACGCGCATGCAGGCGCTGGGCTTTGCCACCTACCGCTACAAGCTGGCCGCCTTCACGCTGGCCGGGGCCATGGCCGCGCTGGCCGGCGCGCTGCTGGCCAATCAGGCCAGCTTCGTCAGCCCGGCGCTGATGCAGTGGAGCCAGTCGGGCATGCTGCTCATCATGGTGATTTTGGGCGGCGTGGGCTATCTGTACGGCGGCTTTGCCGGGGCCGTGGTGTTCTTGCTGCTGGAGGAGGTGCTGGTGAGCTACACCATCCACTGGCAGTTCTATCTGGGCGCGCTGCTGCTGGCGGTGGTGCTGGCCGCGCCCAACGGCGTGCTCAGCCTGCCCGCGCGGCTGCGCCAATGGGCCTACAGGAGGGCGGCATGACGGGCGCGGCGCAGACTTCCCATCCCCCGCCCTTGCTGCATGTGGACGATCTGGTCAAGCGCTTTGGCGGGCTGACGGCCACCGACCACGCCCAGCTGCAAGTGCGCACCGGCGAGCTGCACGCGCTGATTGGCCCCAACGGCGCGGGCAAGACCACGCTGATCGCGCAGATCGCCGGGGCGCTGGCGCCCAGCAGCGGCCGCATCCTGTTCGATGGGCAGGACATCACCGCACAGCCCATGCACCGGCGCGTGCACCTGGGGCTGGTGCGCTCCTACCAGATCACCAGCATCTTCAAGCGCCTGCCGGTGCTGGACAACCTGGCCCTGGCGCTGCAATCGCGCAGCGGCAGCAGCTTTGCCTTCTGGCGCGCCGCGCGCGCCGAGCGCTCGCGCTACGAGCAGGCCGCGCAGATTGCCCAGCGCGTCGGCCTGGGCGCGCGCCTGGCCCGCCTGGCGGGCGACTTGTCGCACGGCGAGCAGCGCCAGCTCGAAGTGGGCATGGCGCTGGCGCTCTCGCCCAAGCTGCTGCTGCTCGATGAGCCGATGGCCGGCATGGGGCCGGAGGAATCCGAGCGCATGGTGCAGCTGCTGCTGGCGCTCAAAGAGCAGCAGGCCACCATCTTGCTGGTCGAGCACGACATGGACGCGGTGTTTCGCGTGGCCGACCGGATTTCGGCGCTGGTGTTCGGCAAGGTCATCGCCACCGGCGCGCCGCAAGACATCCGCTGCCACCCCGAGGTGCAACGCGCCTATCTGGGCGATGAGCTGGATGCGCTCGCCCACCCCAACGCCGCCCCGATGGAGAGCACCGCATGAGCGCCCTGTTGGAACTGCAAGACGTGCAAGCCGGCTACGGCCAAAGCCAGGTGCTGTTTGGCATGCACTGCGCCATTGCCCCACACACCGTGGCCACGCTGCTGGGGCGCAACGGCATGGGCAAGACCACCACCGTGCGCACCATCCTGGGCCTGACGCGCGCCTTTGGCGGCAGCATCCGCTTTCGCGGCGAGCGCATCGAGCGCCTGCCGCCCGAGCGCATCGCCCGCATGGGCCTGGCCGTGGTGCCCGAAGGGCGGCAAATCTTCCCCAACCTCAGCGTGCGCGAAAACCTGCAAGCCTTTGCCGCCAACCGCTGCCAAAGCGCGCAGCCCTGGACGCTCGAGCGCGTCTACCACCTGTTCCCGCGTCTGCAAGAGCGCCAGCACAACATGGGCAACCAGCTCTCGGGCGGCGAGCAGCAAATGCTGGCCATTGGCCGCGCGCTGATGACCAACCCCCATTTGCTGATCCTGGACGAGGCCACCGAGGGCCTGGCGCCCCTGATCCGCGAGGAAATCTGGCAATGCCTGGCCGCGCTGCGCGCGCAGGGCCAGACCATCTTGGTGATCGACAAATACGTGCAGCGCCTGATCGAGCTGGCCGACAGCCACACCATCATCGAGCGCGGCCAGCCCGTCTGGCAGGGCAGCTCGGCGCAACTGGCGCAAGAGCCTGCGCTGTGGCAGCGCTACATCGGCGTTTGACCAGGAGCGCCGCCATGCCCACGCCGCCCACAACTTCCGCCGCCACCGCCGCCGCCGCGCACGCGCCCCGGCCCATGCACTTCGAGCGCCCGCTGCGCATCCGCTTCTCGCACTGCGACCCCGCTGGCATCGTCTTCTTCCCGCAGTACCTGGTGCTGTTCAATCAATTGGTGGAAGACTGGTTCGACCACGGCCTGGGCATTGGCTACGCGCACATGCTGGGGCCGCGCCGCATCGGCCTGCCCATCGCGCGGCTGGAGTGCGACTTCCGCGCCATCAGCCGCATGGGCGATGACGTGCAGCTTGGCCTGTGGGTTGAGCGCGCAGGCGGCAAATCCCTGACCCTGCACATGCAATGCCGCGCCGGCGCGCAGTTGCGCGTGCAGGCGCGCAAGGTGCTGGTCTTTACCAACCTGGATACGCACCAGGCCATCGCCATCCCCGAAGACGTGCGCGCCGCGTTGCAAGCGCTGCCGCCAGCGCCCATGCAGCCAGCGCCAGCCGCTGGCGCGGCCGCCAGCGTCGCGCGCCCTGAACTTTCTTGACAAACAAAGGAAATCCCCATGCAAGTCCTGCTCCCCCAAGGCTGGCCCCGCCCCAAAGGCTATGCCAACGGCGTGGCCGTGCGCGGCACGCAAATCTACGTTGCCGGCATGATCGGCTGGGACGGCCAAGGCGTCTTCCACACCGACGATCTGGCCGGCCAGGTGCGCCAGGCGCTGCAAAACGTCGTGGACGTGCTGGCCGAGGCCGGCGCCGGCCCGCAGCACATCGTGCGCATGACCTGGTACGTCAAGGACAAGAAGGAATACGTTGCCGCCTACCCCGAAATCGGCCGGGCCTACCGCGAGTTGATCGGCAACTTCAACATCGCCATGACGGCCGTGCAGGTGGCCGATCTGGTGGAAGACCGCGCCAAGGTGGAAATCGAAGTCACCGCCGTGCTGCCCGATTGAGCGCTGGCGTGCCGCCGCGCTGTGCCTGCGGCACAGCGCCGAAGGCTTCGGCGCCGCTTGCAGCCCTTGGCGACTCCGCCTTGTCTGCCGCGCAGGATGCGGCATGACTGGGCCTGCCGCCCCTTGCTGCGCTGCAGCCACAGGCAAGCGGCAAGTCTCAACCCCGCAGGGGCAAACTCTGCGGGGTTTTTTATGTGCGGTGCTGGAGCCGCTGCTATGGCAAATTTGCAACAAATGTCAGCATTCCAGCCACAGCCATCTGCTGCGCAGGATGCAATTCATTGACCATTGGTAACACAGAAAAATAGAATAGGAACGATTTTCATCATTCTTTTTAAATGGATTCACCAATGACCCCACACCAAGCTCACAAAGGCCTTGGCCCATGGGCCATGCGCTGCACGCCGCTGGCCCTGGCCGCTGCATGCTGCCTGCTCGGCGGCGGCGCACTGGCGCAAACGGCCGCTGCACCCCTGCAGGAAAAACAACAGGCGCACGACAAGGAACTGCCCGCCGTCGTCGTGACCGGCACGCGCAGCGAGCGCACGCTGCGCGAAGTGCCCGCCAGCGCCCAGGTGGTTGAGGAGCAGGCGCTGCAAGAGCGCCAGCTGGGCGATATCCGCGAGCTGGCCGAGACCGTGCCCGGTGTGACGGTGGAGCGGCGCTCCAACCGCATGACCATCAACAGCCGCGACGGGCGCAGCGGCAATGCCGGCTTCAACATCCGCGGCCTGGAAGGCAACCGCGTGCTGATGCTGGTGGACGGCGTGCGCATGCCGCGCGGCTACAGCTTTGGCGCGTCCAGCCGCGACAACGTGGACTTCGGCCTGGTCGAGCGTGTGGAGATCATCAAGGGCCCGTCCTCGGCGCTGTACGGCTCGGACGGCATCGGCGGCGTGGTGCAGTTCTTCACCCGCAGCCCGGCCAGCTACCTGGAGGGTGGCAAGCGCCTGGGCGGCCAGGCCGGCCTGGGCTATGAGGGCGACAGCCGCGCCGTGCGCGCCAGCGCCACGGTGGCGGGCCAGGCCAGCGAGAGTGTGCAATGGCTGCTCTCGGGCAGCGCGCTCAAGGGCCATGCGCTGGACAACCGTGGCAGCAACGACAGCGCCAGCGCGCTGCGCACCAAGCCCAACCCGGAGGACACGCGCGATGCGGCGCTGCTGGGCAAGCTGGTCTGGCAGCCCAATGCGGCGCAGCGCCACACCTTCTCGGCCGAGTACGTCAGCAAGCGCGACGATTTGCAGCTGCTGTCGCAATACGGCTCCGTCTCGCGCGGCGTGACCACGCTGACCGCCTCGGGCAAGACCGACAACCAGCGCCGCCGCCTGAGCTGGCAGGGCCAGTTCGAGCTGGACAGCCCGGTGGCCGATTCGCTGCGCACCTCGCTGGCCTATCAACGCCTGCGCTCGCTGGAGCATTTCGAGAACAC
The DNA here is from genome assembly GCF_002285265.1 of Vandammella animalimorsus. GTDB lineage: Bacteria > Pseudomonadota > Gammaproteobacteria > Burkholderiales > Burkholderiaceae_C > Lampropedia. Next base: position 60,818 of record NZ_NSJB01000002.1, on the reverse strand, counting down.
GCGCGAACGCCAGCCCGCCCAGGTGCGCGACACGCTGGACCATGAGAACCTGTTGCAGGCCAGCGTGCAGGCCGAGAAGCTGCTGCGCACCGGCGCTCTGGCGCACAAGCTGGCCTATGGCCTGGATGGCGCGCGCACCGAGGCCGACAACCTGCAGACCGGCATGACGCCGCCAGCGGGCGAGACCTTCCCGCTCAAACGCTTCCCGGACACGACCGAGACCGCCATCGGCCTGTACGTACAGGATGAGATCATCGGCAACGGCTGGAGCCTGATCCCCGGCCTGCGCTGGGACCGCTACCGCATCGCCGCCAGCGCCAAGGGCTTCGCCGGCGTGGCAGCCAACCGCAGCGGCTCGGCCCTGTCGCCGCGTCTGGGGGCCACGCTGGACGTGACGCCGGACTGGACGCTCTACGGCCAGTGGGCCACGGGCTTTCGCACGCCGGGGGCCGATCAGCTCAACCGCTTCTTTGAAAACCCCATCGGCCATTACATGACCGTGCCCAACCCCAATCTGAAGCCCGAGAAGGCCCAGCACCTGGAGCTGGGCGTCAAGGGCCAGGGCGAGCGCTGGCGCTTGGAGGCCGCGGCCTTCCACGGTCGCTACCGCGACTTCATCCTTGACAACCAGCGCGTGGCCGGCACGGGCCGCCCCGGCGATCCGCTGGTGTTCCAGGCCATCAACACCGGCCGCGCCAGCATCAGCGGCTTCGAGTTGGCCGGCGAATACCGCCTGCCGCAGGTAGCCGGCGGCGAGCTGTCCTTCCCGGCGGCCTTCGGCATGGCCCGTGGCCGCAACAAGGAGGGCAACCAGCCCATCGACAGCGTGCAGCCCGCACGCCTGAACCTGGGCGTGCGCTATGCCCAGCCAGCCTGGATGGTGCGCCTGGACATGACGCACCGCTGGGCCAAGAAGGCCGGCGACGTGGCGCGCGCCAGCGACCCGCGCGCCGCGCCCACAGCCCCCTTCCTGCCGGCTGCGGCGACCACGTTCGACCTCAGCGGCCAATGGCGCCTGCTGCGCCATGCCCGTGGCGACGTGCGCCTGAACGCGGCGGTGCACAACCTGACGGACCGCAAGTACTGGCGCTGGAGCGATGTGCGCGGCCTGACAGCCGATCTGCCGACCATCGACGCCTACAGCCAGCCAGGCCGCAAGTTCAGCCTGTCGGTGGTGGCGAGCTTCTGAGGCCAGCCTTCAACCACCTTTTGAAAACCCAACCGCTTGCGGTTGGGTTTTTTTCTGCCTGCGCCAGAGCGTGTTCTGCTCGAACGTTGACAAATCCAAGACCTGGTCGCTGACTGGCATCGCCATCTCGCAAGTCGCTCTGGTCATGCCCGCGAAGGCGGGCATCCAGCGCCCCCCTGTGCATGAGAGGGGGGATTGGCCCACGGCAGCGCCATCCCTGTGCGCGTCGCGGCTGGACACCCGCCTTCGCGGGTGTGACGAGAACCAGCGGCGCTTGCAGGAAATGTCTTCATCAGAATCGAAACCGCTCTATCCTGCCTGCACGGGTAGCCATTGCGCATGGCTTTTTGCAGGCCATTCGCTATACTGCCCCGCAGTATGTGGCCTGCGCCCGGTGCTGGGCCACGCGCCATTTGCAAGCCGCCAAGCCATGCCCCATTCCCCCGAAGAGAAAAAACGCGCCATCACCCGGCTGCGCCGCATTTGCGGCCAGGCCCAGGCGCTGGAGCGCAACATTGCCGAAGGCGCCGAGTGCGGCGCCGTGTTGCAGCAACTGGCCGCCATGCGCGGCGCCGTCAACGGCCTGATGGCCGAGGTGCTGCAAGGCCATTTGCGCGAGACCTTCGGCCATGCCGACTGCGGCCCCGATGCCGAGCGCGATGCGGCCCACGCGCGCCAGCATCAGGCCATCGACCAGGCCGTGGCGCTGGTGCGCTCCTACCTGCGTTAGCCCCCCACCCACCCCACGAAGGAGACCTGCCATGAGCGCCACCGCCGACACCGCTGGCAAAACCCTCAAATCCCGCGCCGCCGTGGCCTTCAAGGCAGGCGCTCCGCTGGAAATCGTCGAAATCGACGTGGCCCCGCCCAAGGCTGGCGAAGTGCGCATCCGCATCACCCACACCGGCGTGTGCCACACCGACGCCTTCACCCTGAGCGGCGAAGATCCGGAAGGCATCTTCCCCGCCGTGCTCGGCCACGAGGGCGCAGGCATCGTCGTCGATGTGGGCGAGGGTGTGACCAGCGTCAAGCCGGGCGACCACGTCATCCCGCTGTACACCGCCGAATGCGGCGAATGCCTGTTCTGCCAAAGCGGCAAGACCAACCTCTGCGTGGCCGTGCGCGCCACGCAGGGCAAGGGCGTCATGCCCGATGGCAGCACGCGCTTTAGCTACAACGGCCAGCCGATTTACCACTACATGGGGTGCAGCACCTTCAGCGAATACACCGTGGTGGCCGAGGTCAGCCTGGCCAAGATCGACCCGGCCGCCAACCCCGAGCAGGTCTGCCTGCTGGGCTGCGGCGTGACCACTGGCCTGGGCGCGGTGAAGAACACCGCCAAGGTGCAAGAGGGCGATTCCGTGGCCGTGTTTGGCTTAGGGGGCATCGGCCTGGCCGTGATCCAGGGGGCAAAACTCGCCAAGGCCGGGCGCATCATCGCCATCGACACCAACCCGGCCAAGTTCGAGCTGGCGCGCACCTTCGGCGCCACCGACTGCGTCAACCCCAAGGACCACGACAAGCCCATCCAGCAAGTCATCATCGACATGACGGGCTGGGGCGTGGACCACAGCTTCGAGTGCATTGGCAACGTGCAGGTGATGCGCGCCGCGCTGGAATGCGCGCACCGCGGCTGGGGCCAGAGCGTCATCATCGGCGTGGCCGGCGCGGGGCAGGAGATCAGCACGCGCCCCTTCCAGCTCGTCACCGGTCGCCGCTGGCTGGGCACGGCCTTTGGCGGCGTCAAGGGCCGCAGCGAACTGCCTGGCATGGTGCAGCAGGCCATGAAGGGCGAGATTCAACTGGCCCCGTTCGTCACCCACACCATGGGGCTGGATGACATCAACCGCGCGTTCGACTTGATGCACGAGGGCAAGTCGATTCGCAGCGTGGTGCATTACTGATGCGGGCCATGCGCGCGCTGGAGCTGAAAATCCCGCCGCCGCTGCTGGCCGGGCTGTTTGCGGCGGCCATGTACGGCATGGCGGCGGCGCTGCCGCAATGGGCCTGGCCGCTACCGATGAAAGCCTGGCTGGCCGGGCTGTCGATGGCCGCCGGCCTGTCGGTGGCGGCACTGGGCGTGCTGGCCTTTCGCCGCCATCGCACCACCGTCAACCCGCTGCAGCCGCAGGCCGCGGCGCGCATTGTCACCACCGGCGTTTTCGCCCACAGTCGCAACCCGATGTACCTGGGCATGGCGCTGTGCCTGATCGGCTGGGCGCTGTGGCTGGCGCACCCGCTGGCCCTGCTGGCCGTGCCGCTGTTCATCGCCTGCCTGCAGCGCCTTCAGATCCAGCCCGAAGAGCGCATCCTGCTGCACAAGTTCGGCCAGCCGTATGCCGATTACCTGGAACGGGTGCGGCGCTGGTGTTGAATCCGCTTTGCGCCTCAGTGGAAATCGCTTTGGGGATGAACGGATTGAAAATGTCAGTTCCATTTCTTTTTGAGTGGGGGGTGTCACATGTTTTATTCGTTGCTGGTTCGAAGAAAAATAGAAAGCATTTAGTGACAGACCGCTGCTTGGGCAAAAAATCGCTACTAAAGCCCAAGAAGGATTGGCGTTGCACGCATCAGCCCGAAAAGTGTGTACATCACATCCCTTGAGATTGCCCTATTTGAACCACGGAGTTGCCCATGACTTACCCCATCGACACCATCCGCAGCCATTTCCCGGCGCTGCACCATGCCGATGCGGGCGGCCAGTTGCCGCTGTTTCTGGATGGCCCGGGCGGCAGCCAGGTGCCGCAGGCGGTGCTCGACGTCATGGTGGGCTACCTGGGGCGCTACAACAGCAATTTCGGCGGCTATGCCGATGCCGGCCTGCGCACCAGCACCCTGGTGGGCGATGCCCGCGCCGCCGCGGCCGATTGGCTGGGCTGCGCGGCCGATGAGGTGTTCTTCGGCCTGAACTCCACCAGCCTGATGTTCAACCTCAGCCGCGCCGTGGCGCGCACCTGGCAGGCGGGCGACAACATCGTGCTCAGCCGCATGGACCATTTCTCCCACGTCTCGTCATGGCAGCGCGCCGCCCAGGAGCAGGGCGTGGCCGTGCGCTTCGTGCCGCTCAACGCCGATGGCAGCGATCTGGACTATGCCGCGCTGCCGGGCCTGGTCGATGGCAGGACGCGGCTGCTGGCCTTTGCGCTGGCCTCCAACGTCACAGGCAGCTTTGCCGATGCGGCCACGCTGGTGCGGGCTGCGCGCCAGGTGGGCGCCTGGGTGAGCATCGATGCCGTGCATGGCGCGGTGCACCAACTGGTCGATGTGCGTGCGCTCGATTGCGATTTCCTCTTCGCCTCGGCCTACAAGCTCGGCGGCCCGCACCTGGGCATGTGCTATGGCAAGCGCGAGCACCTGCAAAGCCTGCGCCCGTACAAGGTCGAACCCGCCGCCGAGGCCGTGCCCGGCCGCTGGGAGCAGGGCACGCAATCGTTCGAGGCGCAGGCCGGCTTCATCGCCATGATCGATTACTGGGCGCAGCTGGCAGCCCTGGAGCAGCCAGGGCCAGCGGCGGGCGGCAGCGCCGCCGCGCGCCGCGCGCGCCTTCAGGCCAGCTATGCGCGCGTGCACGAGTACGAGCTGGGCATCAGCCGAGCCGTGCTGCAGGGGCTGCGCCAGCGCCCCGGCGTGCGCCTGTACGGCCACGACAGCGCGCATGGGCGCAGCCCGACCTTTGCCTTCAACATCGTCGATGGCAGCGGCGTCATCTGCGACCCCTACGCCATCAGCCAATGGTTCGGCCAGCGCAACGTGGCCGTGGGCAGTGGCAACTTCTACGCGCTGGACATCCTGCGCCATCTGGGGATTGCAGACACCGGCCTGCTGCGCATCGGCTGCCTGCACTACACCAGCCATGCGGAAATCGAGCGCTTCTTTGCGCTGCTGGACGAATGGCTGGCAGAGCATGGGGCGTAGCGCCACGCGCGCCGTATGCAAAAACGCCCGCAGTGCCTGCCTGCGCTGGGTGAGCTGCGGGCAGCCCAGCGCCTGGGCCAGCGCGACGAATTTGCTTCTCGTGCCGTGGTCGTCAAACCGGCCCCGCCATGCTTGCCTTGAATGGCTTACCATTCATGCGACTTTGCCCATGGAAGGTGCTTCGTCGCCGTTGCTTGCAGGGTGGGCTGGCGCAGCACATTCATTGCGAAGCGCTGGGCAGCGATCCTCAACCCAGCCGGCGAATTTGCAAACCTACCTGCCAGTGTGCAGAACGATGTGTGGAGGCATGATGGCGACCAATCTGGCTCTTGACCCATCCCTGATTGAGCGTGCGCTTTTGCTCAGTGGCGAAACCACGAAGAAGGCGGCGGTGACGCTTGCGCTGAAGGAGTTCATTGCCCGCAGGGAGCAACAGAAAATCACCGAGCTTTTCGGCCAGCTGCAATGGGACGACGGTTACAGCTACAAGGCAGAGCGAAGCCGGCATGAAAAATGAATCTGCTGGTTGACACAAGTGTCTGGTCTCTGGCCTTGCGCCGCAATCAAGAGGTGGCTGCTCCCGAAGTCGATTTCCTGAGAAAAGCGCTGACCGGCGGAGAAACCATTTGCATGGCCGCCATCATTTTGCAGGAGCTTTTGCAGGGTTTCTCGGGGGCGAAAGACCAAGCCCAAATCATCGAGCGATTTCAGGCGCTGCGCCTGCTTGTGCCTTCTGTCGAAACCCATGTCGCCGCCGCGCAGTTGCGCAACACCTGCCGCAGGGCGGGCGTGCAACTGGGCACGATCGATGCCCTGCTGGCGCAACTGTGCATCGAACATGATCTGCTGCTATTGACCACGGACCGCGATTTTTCATATGCCGCAAAGCACGTGCCTTTGCGCTTGGCGGCCGTTTGAGCATTGGAGGAAAAAACCATGCAACGCACCGAACACCACGCCAGCTTTGGCGGCCGCCAGGAGGTCTGGCAACACGACGCCACCAGCACTGGCACGCCGATGAAGTTCGGCATCTACGTGCCGCCCCAGGCGCTGGCGGGGCAGAAGTGCCCGGTGCTGTACTGGCTCTCGGGCCTGACCTGCACGGAGCAGAACTTCATCACCAAGGCCGGGGCGCAGCAGTGGGCGGCGCAGCATGGGCTGATCGTGGTGGCGCCCGATACCTCGCCGCGTGGCGAAGGGGTGGCCAATGATGAGGGCTACGACCTGGGCCAGGGCGCGGGCTTTTACGTCAACGCCACGCAAGCGCCCTGGGCGGCGCATTTCCGCATGGAAGACTATGTGGTGCAGGAGCTGCCCGCGCTGATCGAGCAGCATTTTCCGGCCAGCGGCGCGCGCGCCATCAGCGGCCACAGCATGGGCGGGCATGGCGCGCTGACGCTGGCGCTGCGCCATCCGGGCCGCTACCAGAGCGTGAGCGCCTTCAGCCCCATCGTTGCGCCCAGCCAGGTGCCCTGGGGGCAGAAGGCCTTGCGCGCCTATCTGGGCGATGATGAGGCCGCATGGCGGCAGCACGATGCGGTGGCGCTGGTGGGCACGGCGTTGCAAGAGCGCCTGCCGCTGCTGGTCGATCAGGGCGATGCCGACGAGTTTCTGGCCGGGCAACTGCGGCCCGAGCTGTTGCAGGCAGCCTGCGCGCAAGCGGGCCACCCGCTGACGCTGCGCATGCAGCCGGGCTACGACCACAGCTATTACTTCATCGCCAGCTTCATCGGCGATCACTTCGCGCACCACGCCAAGGCGCTGAAGGCGGCCTGAGTCCCTCAAAGCCCGCGTTCACTGGCTTGGCGCTGCGCATCGCGCCTTGCCTGGCGCTGGCGCGCAGGCGCAAAAAAACGCCACCGCTGCAGCGGTGGCGTTTTGTTCTTTGCAGCGCCCGGGCCAGGTTGCATGGCCCGGGCAGATGCTCACAGACCTTCGTCGGCCTGCTCGCCCTTGTGGTAGGTGGTATAGACCACGACCGGGATGTCCAGCTCGCCCAGGTACTGCTGCACCAGCGGCTTGACGTCTTCCCACTCCAGGCCGCCCACGCCGGTGGCCAGGCGCGGCAGGGCCAGGCTGCGGATGTTTTCCTGCTTGACGTACTTGGCCAGGTTCTGCAGTGCGTGGCGCACGTTCTCGACCGTGGCCTTGCCGGGCTTGGCGCTGGGGCCCTGGCCCATGGTGTTTTGCGTCACCAGGTTGACGATGCGGCGCACGCCGCCTTCTTCCTGCACGCCCACCCAGGGCCAGATCTGGCCGGCCTCGATGGCGTGCGAGTGGGTGTGGTGGCGGTAGTCCTTGACCAGCGAGGGCCAGCGCTCACGCAGCGCCAGTGCCAGGCCGCTGTCGAACGGGTCTTGCGCCGAGATGCCATGGGCCAGCAGTTCGGCCTTGCTCAGCAAAATGTCGCCAGTGACTTCCTTGATCAATTGCATTCTCCTTGTTGCGTTGTTGCGGATCTCGCAGGGTGGCCCGCGCGCGGCCCAAGCGGTTGAAATCCAGCGCTTGAGATGCGTGCAAAGCGGGCTTGTCCGACCGCGTCCGAATATAGCAGCGCCCCGGCGCGGCCACGGGGGTTGTTGGGTGTTTTACTGGGCTGTCTTGGCCTGGCCTGGCGCCGTGCGCAGCAGGCTCTGGGCGCCAGTGCGACAATGCGCCGCCATGCGTGGCGCGGCCTGTGCGCGCCGCGCCCGGAACACCGTGAAAGGACGAGACCATGAACCAATCCCCCCGGCCCCTGGCCATGCCTTGGAAAACACCGCTGGGCGCTGCGGCCCTGGGCCTGGCGCTGGCCTGTGGCGCTGCCGGCGCGGCGCAGGCCGAGACTTTGCGCTGGGCGGCGGCCAATGACATTCTGACCTTTGACCCCCACGCACAGAACCACCTGATGACCAACACCTTCGTGCAGCTGGTGTATGAGGGTTTGACGCGCTATGACAAGGAGTTCCGCATCGAGCCGGCGCTGGCCAGCAGCTGGACGTTTCTCAGCCCCACGCAGGTGCAGTTCAAACTGCGCGAAGGGGTGCGCTTTCACAATGGCGCGCCGCTGACGGCCGACGACGTGGTGTTCTCGCTGCAGCGCGCAATGACGCCGCCCTCGAACATGGGCGCCTACGTGCGCAGCATCGCTAAGGTCGAGAAGATCGACGGCATGACGGTGCAGCTCGATCTCAAGGGCCCCAGCCCCTTGCTGCTGCGCGAGCTGATCGGCGCGCGCATCATGAACAAGGCCTGGGCGGAGGAGCACAACTCGGTGCTCTCGCAGGACTTTGCCGCCAAGAAGGAAAACCACGCCGCGCGCCACGCCAACGGCACCGGGCCGTTCGTGCTGCAGAGCTGGCAGCCCGATACGCGCACGCGCCTGACGCGCAACGAGCAGTGGTGGGACCGGCCCGAGGGCAATGTGACTGAAGTGGTGTTCACGCCCATTGCCTCGGCGGCCACGCGCACGGCCGCGCTGCTGAGCAATCAGGTGGACTTCATCAACGACCCGCCGCCGCAGGACTTGCAGCGCCTGGCGGCCAATGCCGACATCCGCATCCTGGAGGGGGCCGAGTACCGCACGATTTTCTTCGGCCTGGATTTGCATCGCGATGAGCTGCTCTACGGCAGTGTCAAGGACCGCAACCCGCTCAAGGATCGGCGCGTGCGCCAGGCGCTCTACCAGGCCATCGACATCGATGCCATCCACAAGCGCATCATGCGCGGCCTGTCCGTGCCCACCGGGGCCATGGTGGCGCCCATGGTGCACGGCTGGTCGCAGCAGCTGGAGCAGCGCGCCAGCGCCTACGACCCGCAGGCCGCGCGCAAGCTGCTGGCCGAGGCGGGCTACCCCGAGGGCTTCTCGCTGGAGCTGGACTGCCCCAACGACCGCTACATCAATGACGAGGCCATCTGCCAGGCCGTCACCGCCATGTGGGCGCGCATCGGCATCAAGACGCAGCTGCGCACCATGCCCATGGCCACCTACTCGAAGAAAGTCGCCAGCCACGATGCCAGCGTCTATCTGTACGGCTGGGGCGTGGCCACCTTCGATGCGCTGTACACGCTGGACTCGCTGGCGCACACGCGCGAGGGCGGCAGCGCCGGCAACTTCAACATGGGCCGCCTGTCGGACGCCAAGCTCGATGCGGTGATCGCCGCAGCGCGCACGGAAACCGATGAGGCCAAGCGCGATGCGCAACTGAACCAGGCGCTGCAAATCGTCAAGGACGAGTACTACTACCTGCCGCTGCACCACCAGATCCGCCCCTGGGCCATGCGCAAGAACGTGCAGACCATCTACCGCGCCAACGACGTGCCCATGCCGCAATGGACGACGGTGCAGCCCGCCGGCGGCAAGGCGCGCTGAGCCACAAAGGGTTTGCACGCAGCGGAGGATTTAGAGGGCAGCCACGCTCGGAGCCATTTCGGGGTCATTTCGGGGCCGTTGAGATGGAGCATTGCGGCGGTGTTTTCGGTCAAAACTGCCGTAGCAGCTGCGTTGAGAATGCTTGCAAGCCGTCCAGGCCTTGCGCGCATTTTTGGCCTTGCAGCTGCGGCTGTGGCCTCGAAAAACCGCTTCGCAAACCCAATCTCAACAACCCCTGTTGCTCAAAAGAGCTGCAGCAGCCCCAGTGCGCCGCATGCGGCCAGGCCGCCAGCAAGCCCTTGCCTGGCGCGCCGGGGCCGGTAGCACAGCAACAGGCCCAGGGCCAGCGCGGCCAGGCTCAGCAGTTGCAGCCAGGCCAGCACGGCCAGCGCCGGTGGCCAGCGCTGCAGGGCCGCGCCCAGCGCCAGGGCCAGCAGGCCGCAGCCGGCGCAGCGCAGCGCGGCCTGCCACGGGGGCTGGGCGGGCAGGGGGGCGAAGTCGGCCCGGTGGCGCTCCATGGTCGCGGCCAGCAGCGCCAAGCCGCTGAAGGCCAGCGCCAGCGCTAGCAGCAGCGTATGCCACAGGCTCATGGCGCGGGCTCCTGCAGCGCCAGGGCCGGCTCGGCGGCAGGGCCTCCAGTTCCGACAGTTCCGCCAGATCCGGCCACAGCCCGCGCCGCGCCGGCGTCTGGCTTCTTGTGCCGGGCCGGCTGTTTGGCGCTCGCCTGGCGGCGGCCCAGCCAGAACCAGATGCTGCCGCAGCAGCCGGCCAGCAGCAGAGCGAAGACTTCGAAGCCGACCAGGCCCCACTGCCCGCTGGCCCAGGCGCTCCACAGCGCCGCGCCGCCGCTCAGGGCGTTGAGCACGGGCAACAGGCCCAGCAGCACGGTGGCGGCGGCCATTTGCTCCAGCCAGGCGCGGCGGTGCTGGCGCAGCCCCGCGTGCAGTGCGCACAGCAGCCAGACCAGCAGAAAGCCGCGGATTTCCCACAGCGCGCGATCGGCCCAGTGCGCAGGCAGCAGGCGGTTGAGCCACCAGTAGCTGGCCGTGGCCAGCAGCAGGCCGGCGATGGCGCCGACGTTGAGAGCCTCGACCAGCCGATGCCCCCATGGCGTGCGGCCCAGCTTGGCGCGCTGCGGCAGTCGCTTGACCACCCACAGCACCAGGCCGCTGCCGATCATGAAGCAGCCCATCAGCCCCGACAGCAGCAGCAGCCAGCGCACGGCCGGCTCGGCAAAGCGGCCCATGTGGGGCGCGACGAGGATGTTGTAGCTGGCGCGCACCCAGCTGGGCGCAGCCGCCGGCGGGCTTTGCAGCGCCGCGCCGCTGGCGGCGCTGAAGCGCAGCACCCGCGCGCTGCCCTGATCGCTCAGGTGCTGGCCGCCGCCTTCGCGCAGCTCCACCACGGCATCGGCCGAGCGCGGCGCGCTGATGGTGATGCGCCCCACGCCGTGCACCGGCCATTGCGCCTGCGCCTGCGCCAGCATGGCGGGCAGCGCCGCTGCGTGCGCAGCGGCGGCCTGCTGCGGCTCTGCTGCTGCGTTGGCTGTGTCGCTGCTGGCGCTGCCCGCACCGCCCATGCCGCGCCCTGGGCCGCGGGCTGCGGCTGTGCCGATCAGGTCGGCGAAGTAGGCGCGGCTGTCGCCCTGGTAGACGGCTTGCTGCGGCCAGGGCATGAGCAGGTTCATCAGCAACAGCAGCCCGCTCAAGGCGATCATGAAGTGAAAGGGCAGGGCCAGCACGGCTGTGGCATTGTGCGCATCCAGCCAGGAGCGCTGGCCCTTGCCGGGCCGGAAGGTGAAGAAATCACTGAAGATCTTCTTGTGCGTGATGACGCCGCTGACGATGGCCACGAGCATGGCCATGGCAGCAATGCCCGCCGGCCAGCGCGCCCAGCTGCGCGGCAGGCCGTAGAGCTCGAAATGGAAGCGGTAGAGGAAATTGCCGCCGCGCGTCTGGCGCGCCGTGATGGGCGCGCCGCTGGCCGCATCGAGCTGGCGCGTGTGCAGCCCGGCGCGGCCCTGGCCAGGGCCAGACGCGGCATCGCGCCACTGGATGGTCACGGCCGTCTGCCGCGCGCCGGGCAGCGCAATGCTCCAGCTGCTGGCCTGGGGCGCCAGCTGCGCCAGGGTCTGCAAGGCCTGCCCGGCCACCTGCGCGGCGGGCGTGGCGGGCGAGGAGCGGTGCAGCTCGGGGCGCATCCAATCGTCGATCTCGCTGCGCAGATAGCTCAGCGTGCCGGTGAAGAAGATGGCAAACAGCAGCCAGCCCAGCAGCAGGCCGCTCCAGGTGTGCAGCCAGGCCATGGCCTGGCGCAGCCCCTCGGGCTTGCCGTCGGCCCTCATGCGCCGCCGCGCAGGCCTTGCACGGCCCACAGCGCCAGTGCCGATGCCAGCGCCGGCGCGCCCAGCCCGCACCAGGTGCGCCAGGCGCTGGCGCAGGCGAACGACCACAGCAGGGCCGTGGCATACAGCACGAAAGCCAGCATGTTCGAGAGCAGCACGGCATCGACCCGGGGCATGCCGGCCCAGTGCAGCAGCAGCGCCAGGAGCGAGGCGGCGCAGGCCGACAAGGCATAGCCCAGGCCCACGGCCGCCACCGTGCGCGACAGCACGGCCAGGCGGTAGCGGCGTGGCGCACCGCCTGGGGCAGGGCGGGCGGCGGCGGGGGTGAGTGGGCTGGGCTGAGGCATGGGGCGCAATGGGCCGCGAACGAAGGCTGAAAAACAAAGCGCGCAATCATATAAGAATTATTCGTATTCAATTTGATTGTGGCCGCCGGGCCCAGGAGAAAAGGGATCTGGCGATGGGTGGCGGGCTGTCTTGCGCATTGCCGCAGGCCATGGCTTGGCTGGCGAATAATACGGCGCTATGGAGCGACAACCCATTGCCTTTCAGCCCGTGGGGCACTATGAGAACTTCCCGGTGGCCAGCTGGCTGTGCCCGGCCCATTTGCGCGCGCCGGTGGCGGCCATCTACCACTACGCGCGCACGGCCGACGACCTGGCCGATGAGGGGCAGTTGCCCATGGCCGAGCGCCTGCAGCTGCTGCGCGAATACCGGCTGTGCCTGCATGGCGAGATCGTGCCGCCGCCGCATTGGCAGCCCATCTTCGCTGCCGTGCAACACGCCCGCACGCAGTTCGATCTGCCCCTGGCGCCTTTCGATGCCCTGCTCGATGCCTTCGAGCAGGATGTGAAGAAAACCGCCACGGGCCAGGGCTACGCCGACCGCGCCGAGCTGCTGGATTACTGCGCGCGCTCGGCCAACCCCATCGGCCGCCTGCTGCTGCGCCTGTACGGGGTGGACAGCGCTGCGGCCCAGCAGCAAAGCGATGCCATTTGCACGGCCTTGCAGCTGATCAACTTCTGGCAGGACCTGGGCCGCGACATCGAGCGCGGGCGCTGGTACGTGCCCGAGCGCGATGCCAGCGCCTACGGCGTCTCGCGCCCCATGCAAAAGCAGGCCTGCCAGCAGCCGCAGCCGCCACAGCCCCTGGCCGACTTGATGGCCTCGCTGGTGCAATGGGCGCGCGAGTGCATGCAGCAAGGGCTGCCGCTGGTGCAGCGCCTGAGCGGGCGCTCGGGCTGGGAGCTGCGCGCCATGGTGCAGGGCGGCCTGCGCATTCTGGAAAAGATCGAAGCCGGCGGCTATGCCAATTACTACCACCGCCCCACCATCGGCCGCGGCGACGTGCCACTGCTGCTGTGGCGCGCCTGGCGCATGTAGCGCGCGGCCCCTGCATCCGCCTGGGCCGGCACGCCGCGCCCAGGGCCCAACCCCACTCAATCACAGCAACAGGAGAACGACATGCTCACCCTTTGTGGCTTTGCCGCCAGCAACTACTACAACCTGGTCAAGCTGGCCCTGCTGGAGAAGGCCGTGCCCTTCGAGGAGCGGCTGGTCTGGCTGGAGGACGTGGACCGCAGCGCCAGCCCGCTGGGCAAGGTGCCCTACCTGCTCACGCCCCAGGGGGCGGTGAGCGAATCCGTGCCGATGCTGGAATACATCGAGGCCATCCACCCGCAGCCGGCGCTGCTGCCGGCCGATGCGTATGCGGCGGCCAAGGTGCGTGAGCTGGTGCGCCACATGGAGCTGCACCTGGAGCTGGTGGCGCGCACCCTGTACCCGCAGGCGCTGTTTGGCGGCCGCGTCAGCGACGAAGTGCAGCAAACGGCGGCGCGCCTGCTGAAGAAAAACGTGCCGGCCTTTGCGCAGCTGGCCGATTTTTCCCGCCCGTTCCTGGTCGGCGATGCGCTGAGCTGGGCCGATTGCGCCGCCATCGTGCACCTGCCGCTCATCAGCAGCGCCACGCGCGCCATCTACGGCCAGGACGCGCTGGCCGAGCTGCAGGCGCAGGACTATCTGGCGCGCATGGCGCAGCGCCCCCACGTGCAGGCGCTCAATGCCCAGCGCAAGCACAACGCCGAGCAATTGCTGGCCCGCTACAGCGCGGGCCGCTGATTTGCATTCAAGAGATCAAAAAAGCCTTTGAACAGGCGCTGATTGCCAGGGCGCGTGCAGGCAAAAGCCGCCCTGGCGGCGTTGCCAGCCAGCCATCATTGCTGGGCAGCGGGGGCGGTCTGGGGGGCGACCGGGGGTGTGGCGCTGCGGCCACTGCTGTTTGCAGTGGCCGCGGCAGTGCTGCCAGCGGCGCTCGTGGTCGCCGTGCTGCCTGCCGCCGTGCTGCCGGCCGTGGCGTTGCTGGTTGTGGCGCTGCTGGTTGTGGCCGCTGCGGCGCTGCTGCCGTTGGCAGCGGCGCTGGCCGCCGGCGGGCGCAGCTTGTCGAGTTCGGCGCGCTGCAGCTGCAGGCGATCGACGCGCTCCTGGGCGACATCGTCCTTGCGCTGCTGGCGGTTGATCTGGCGCTGGCGCGTGACATCGTCGATCAGGTGCCCGCCGGAGGTGGCGCCGGCGCAAGGGGTTTGCTGGTAGATGGTCTTGCCGCCCGGCCCCTTGCATTTGTAGGTCTGCTGCGCTGCGGCGCTGCCGGGGGCGGCCAGCGCGGCCAGGGCCGCGGCGCTGGCGAGCAGGCCGGCAGAGAGAAGGCGTGTGGGTCGGCGTGTGACGAACATGGCGGTTGGACTCCCTACGTGTGTTTGATGTGGATGGCGCCTTGCATGGCGGTGTCAGGCGGCCGGCGCGGCTGCCTGATGCGGCTGCCTGCTGCGGTTGCCTGGTGCAGGCAAGGCGCTCGGCCCGCATGGTAGCGCAGCCAGCAAAAAGCCCGGCGCGGGCCGGGCTGCAGGCTGCTTGCGCGCAGGGCGCTCACATGTCCGAGTAGTTGGGCCCGCCGCCGCCTTCCGGGGCCACCCAGACGATGTTTTGCGTCGGGTCCTTGATGTCGCAGGTCTTGCAGTGCACGCAGTTCTGCGCGTTGATCTGCAGGCGCTTGCCGTCCTCGCTGGCGGCGTCGTCCACGAACTCGTACACGCCGGCGGGGCAGTAGCGCGATTCGGGGCCGCCGAACTTGCGCAGGTTGACCTCGATGGGCACGTTCGGGTTCTTCAGCGTCAGGTGCGCGGGCTGGTCCTCGCCGTGGTTGGTGTTGCTGATGAACACGCTGGAGAGGCGATCGAACGTGATCGTGCCATCGGGCTTGGGGTAGTCGATCTTGGCGCACTCGGCCGCCGGCTTGAGGAAGCTGTGGTCGGGCGCGGGGTTCTTCAGCGTCCAGGGCGGCACCTTCACGCCCAGCTTGGGCAGCAGCCAGTGCTCCACCCCGGCCATCAGCATGCCGATGGTGCGGCCCTTCTTGAACCAGGGCTTGAAGTTGCTGGCGGCCTTGAGCTCCTGGTACAGCCAGCTTTTCTCGAATGCCTCGGGGTAGGCGCTGAGCTCATCGCGCTGGCGGCCGGCGGCAATGGCCTCGAACAGCGCATCGGCCACCAGCATGCCGCTCTTGATGGCTGCGTGGCTGCCCTTGATGCGGCTGGCGTTGAGGTAGCCGGCGTTGCAGCCCACCAGTGCGCCGCCGGGGAAGATGGTCTTGGGCAGGCTGGGGATGCCGCCGTTGTTGATGGCGCGCGCGCCATAGCCCAGGCGCTTGCCGCCCTCGATGTGCTTGAGGATGGCCGGGTGCTTTTTCCAGCGCTGCATTTCCTCGAACGGGCTCAGCCAGGGGTTTTTGTAGTCCAGCCCGACGACAAAGCCCAGCGTGACCTTGTTGCCCTCCATGTGGTAGAGAAAGCCGCCGCCGAAGGTGTCCTTGTCCATCGGCCAGCCGGCGGTGTGCACCACCAGGCCGGGTTGGGCTTTCTCGGCGGGGATTTCCCACAGCTCCTTGATGCCGATGCCAAAGCTCTGCGGCGCCTTGCCTTCCTGCAGGTTAAAGCGCGCCAGCAGCTGGCGGCCGAGCTGGCCGCGCGCGCCTTCGGCAAACACGGTGTACTTGGCGTGCAGCTCCATGCCCAGCTGGAATTCGCCGGTAGGCTGGCCATCCTTGCCGATGCCCATGTTGCCCGTGGCAATGCCCTTGACGGCGCCATTCTCGTCGTAGAGCACCTCGGTGGCGGCAAAGCCGGGGAAGATCTCCACGCCCAGGGCCTCGGCCTGCTGGGCCAGCCAGCGCACCACATTGCCCAGGCTGATGACGTAGTTGCCTTCGTTGTGGAAGTTGTTCGGCACCAGCGCGGCCGGGGTCTTGGTGGCGCCGGTCTCGCTCAGCAGCAGCACCTCGTCGGCGCTGACGGGCTGGTTCAGCGGCGCGCCTTTTTCCTTCCAGTCGGGGATCAGCTCGCTCAGCGCGATCGGGTCCATCACGGCGCCGGAGAGAATGTGCGCGCCGGGCTCGGAGCCTTTCTCCAGCACCACGACGTTGAGCTCCTGCTCCTTGGCTGCCGCCAGTTGTTTGAGGCGGATCGCGGTGGCCAGGCCGGCGGGCCCGCCGCCGACGATCACCACGTCGTATTCCATCGATTCGCGTGGGCCGTACTGGGCAAGGATTTCTTCGTTGGTCATGCTCGATTCCTGTGGGGGCGGGCCGGCTGCGCCGGACTTGTGGGGGCGTATGCGGAACCTGTGCGCACTCTCGGCCCGGCAGGCAAGAGGGGGCGGATTGGGGCGGTCTGCGCCGTTTGACGCTTTGCATCCCATCCCAAACCGCCTCGTGCCCACTCGCGCGCAGATTGCGCACAGGTTCTGAGAACCATGTCCGGCTGGTGACGCACATCGGGGCAGGCAGACGCCGACAATGCGCAACCGCCGCCAGGGTGCAGAGACCGGCGGCGGGCGGCACAGTTCGGGTGCCAATGATACAAGCAACCTCAGTGCTGCCAGGGCGTGCCGGCCCTGGCAGCGGCACATGGAGAACGACATGGCATACACCATCGATTTGGCCGGCCGCGTGGCCCTGGTGACGGGCGCGTCCAGCGGGCTGGGCAGCCGTTTTGCGCAGACGCTGGCCGCCGCCGGCGCCACCGTCGTGCTGGCCAGCCGCCGCCGCGACGCGCTGCAGGCGGTGCAAGAGCGCATCACGCAGGCCGGCGGGCGCGCCTTCATCACGGCCATGGACGTGACCGATCCGGCCAGCATCGAGGCGGCGCTGGCCGATGCCCAGGCCCAGGCCGGGCCGATCGACATCCTGGTCAACAACTCGGGCGTGAGCACCACGCAAAAGCTGCAGGACGTCACGCCGCAGGACTGGGACTTCGTGCTGGACACCAACCTCAAGGGCGCCTTCTTCGTCGCCCAGGGCGTGGCGCGGCAGATGATCGCCCGCGCCCAGGCCGGCGGCGGCACGCTGCAGGGCGCGCGCATCATCAACGTGGCCTCGATGGCCGGCCTGCGCGTGCTGCCCATGATCGGCATCTACGCCGTCAGCAAGGCCGGCGTGGTGCAGATGACCCGGGCCATGGCGCTGGAGTGGGGCCGCTTTGGCATCAACGTCAACGCGCTGTGCCCGGGCTATATCGAGACCGAGATCAACCGCACGCACTTCCAGACCGAGGCGGGCAAGAAGCTCATCCAGATGCTGCCGCGCAAAAAGGTTGGCCAGCCCGAGGATCTGGACGGGCTGATCGTGCTGCTGGCCAGCGGCGCCAGCCATTTCGTCAACGGCGCCGTCATTGCCGCCGACGATGGCTTCGGGGTTTGACCGGCTTGCGGGCCGCTGGCGGCGGGCGGCAGAATTTGCCGCTTTGACTCAACAGGAGACACCATGAAGCACACGACGACGATGCGGCGCGCGGCCGCCGCCTGGCTGGCCGCAGCCGCGCTGGGGGCGGTGGGCAGCGCACAGGCGCAGTGCCTGGACGATGCGCAGATCCAGGCCTGGGTGACGGGCTATCTGGAAAAAACCCCGGTGGACAACCCGCCGGGCGATCTGAGCGCGGCCGATGGCGCCTGTACGCGCGCCAAGTTCAATGCCGCGCTGGCGCAGCGGCTGGGCAAGGTCGTGGGCTACAAGGCAGGACTGACCAACCCGGCGGTGCAAAAGCGCTTCAACACCGATCAGCCCGTGTGGGGCAAGCTCTACGAAGGCATGCTGCTGCCCAATGGCGCGGCCGTGCCGGCCCGCTTTGGCGCCCGGCCGCTGTTCGAGGCCGACCTACTGCTGCGCGTGGCCGACCCGGCGGCGCTCAAGCAGGCGCGCACGCCTGAGCAGGCGCTGGCGGCCATGGATCAGATCATCCCCTTCATGGAGCTGCCCGACCTGCTGGTGCAGGCCCCGCCCAAGCTCAACGGCGCGGGCGTGAGCGCCATCAACGTCGGCGCCCGCCTGGGCGTGGCCGGCCAGCCGCTGGCCGTGCCGCAGGACGAGGCCGGCCGCACCGCGCTGCTGCAACAGCTCAGGGACATGGAAGTCACCCTCAGCGATGCGCAGGGCAAAGAGCTCGGGCGAGGCAAGGGCAGCGATGTGCTGGAGCACCCGCTCAATGCCGTGCTCTGGCTGGTGCAGGCCCTGGGCGCAGAGGGCATTGAGCTCAAGCAGGGCGATGTGCTCAGCGTCGGCTCGTTCTCGCCGCTGCTGCCGCCTGCGGCCGGGCAGAGCGCCGAGCTGCGCTACGAGGGCTTGGCCGGCGCCCAGCCGGTGCGCGTGCGCTTCGAGTGAACGGGCCTGCCCAGCCGGGCCAGACTGGCCAGCGCGCCAGTGCCCGGCCATTCCCATGGCGCTGGCGGCGCTTTGCTTGGCTCAGGCCGCCTGGGCCGTGCGCCCCACGGCCAGCAAGCTGGCGCCCATGGCCATGAGCACGCCGCCGAAGACGCGGTTTTGCACGCGCCGTGCATGCGGCGTGCGCAGCAGCGCGCGCAGGCGCGAGGCCAGGAACGCATAGCCGTGCATCACCACCACGTCCACCGCCAGCGTGGTGATCAGCAGGATCAGCAGTTGCAGCACCAGCGGGCGCTGGGGGTCGATGAACTGCGGCAGTACGGCCACCATGAAAACGATGCCTTTGGGGTTGGTGGCGTTGGTCAGCGCGCCGGTCAGCAGGCGCTGGCGTACGGACGGATGCGCGGGCAGGTGCGGCGCATGTGCGGCGCCCGCCGTGCCTGCGGCGTCCAGCGGGCTGCCCACGTGCGCTGGCGCGCGCCATTGCTTGAGGCCCAGCCAGCATAGGTAGAGCGCACCGGCCACCTTCACCACCCAGAATGCCGTGCCAGAGGCCAGCAACACCGCGCCCACGCCCACCCCGGCCACCAGCAAGATGAAGGCCAGCCCAATCTGCAAGCCCCAGATGGTGGCCGAGGCTTGGCGCACGCCATAGGCCAGCCCGTGGCTCATGGACAGCACCGCGCCCGAGCCGGGCGACAGCGCGATCAGCCAGGTAGCGGCAAAGTAGGCCAGCCAGAGATGAAAGTCCATGGTTCGATTTCCGTTGTTTTCAAAGGCGTCAAAGATACCGCGCGGCAGCAGGTGCGCCGGGCGGGTTGCGCACACGCGCACACGCGCACAGTGGGCGTGCGTGCATGTGCGTTTCGAGTGGATTTTGCGCTGTCCCTGGCTACGACTGGGCCAGGCGGCCGTCTTGCATCAGCAGTTGGCGGTCGCAGCTGCCGGCCAGCTGCGGGTCGTGGGTGACGATCAGGCAGGCGCTGCGCTGCTGGGCCGATTGCTCGGCGCTGAACTCGCGCAGCAGCGCAAAAATTTCGCGCGCGGTCTGGCTGTCGAGGTTGCCGGTGGGCTCGTCGGCCAGCAGCAGGCGCGGCGCGGGCAGCAGCGCCCGGGCAATGGCCACGCGCTGCTGCTGCCCGCCCGAGAGCGCATGCGGCCTTTTGTGCGCATGCGCGCGCAGCCCGACGCGGTCGAGCAATTGCAGCGCACGCTCGACGTCCTGCTCGCGCGCCCTGTCGTGGGCGATGCTGGCGGGCATGAGCACGTTCTCCAGTGCGCTGAAGGCCGGCAGCAGATGATGAAACTGGAACACGAAGCCGATGCTGCGCCCGCGCAGCGCAGTGCGCTGGCGCTCGCTCAGGCCGCTGGCGCTGCGGCCATCGATGAGGATGTCGCCGCTGGTGGCTGGTTCGAGCAGGCCGATCACGTTCAGCAAGGTGCTCTTGCCCGAGCCGGAGGCCCCGGCCAGGGCGCAGAACTCACCGGCGGCAATGCGCAGGTCGATGCCGTGCAGGATTTCAACCTCCACCGGCGTGCCGATGTTGTGCGACTTGCGCACGCCGCGCAGCTCCAGCACGGGCGTGGGCGCGGCTGCGGTTGCGGTTGCGGCGGCAGATGGGGCTTGTGAAGCGGCGTCGGGCATGGCAGTTGGCAGTCGGCAAGTCGGTGCGGCGCGGTGGCGGCTCAGGTTTTGATGGCCTGCACCGGCTCCAGGCGGCTGGCGCGCCGCGCCGGCCACCAGGCGCCGGCCAGCCCGATCAGCACGGCCCCGGCCACGGTGGCGGCCACCGTGGGCAGGCCCAGGCGCACGTCGGCAAAAATGCTCTCGGGCGCCAGGCGCCCCAGGCCCAGCAGCAGCGCCAGCGCCAGCAGCAGGCCCAGGGCCGAGCCGGCCAGCCCCAGCAGGCCGCCTTGCAGCAAAAAGATGGCCTGGATTTGCCGCTGCGCCGCGCCCATGGCGCGCAGGATGCCGATCTCCTTTTGCTTTTGCACGGCCGAGACCACCAGCACGCTGGCAATGCCCAGCGCCACGACCAGCACCGTGAAGCTGCTGATGACGCGGTTGGAGGCCGCCTGGCTGCGCAGCGCCTTGAGCAGCTGGGCGTTGGTGTCCATCCAGCTCTCGGCCTGCAGGCCGCTGCGCGCGGCCAGCCGCTGGGCGATGTGCTTGGCGGCAAACAGCTCGTGCACGGCGATCTCAATGGTGGAGGCGCCGCCGGCCAGATCCAGCAGGTTCTGCGCCAGCGTCATGGTGGTGAACACCCAGCGGCGGTTCAAATCGCGCGCTCCGATGTCGAACAGGCCGACGATTTGCAGGGTTTCGCTGCGGCCTTCGGCCGTGCGCAGAAAAATCCTGTCGCCCACGCTGGCGCCCAGATCCTGGGCCAGATCGGTGCCGATGATGGTCTGGTTGCCGCTGAGCGCGAAGCGGCCCTGCACCATGAACTCGTGCATCTTGACGATGTTCAGATAACGCTGGGGCTGCATGCCCAGCACGGCCACTGATTTGCTGGCGCGACCGCGCACGGCAAAGGCCGGGCCGCTGACCAGCGCCGAGACTGCGCGCACGCCCTGCATCTGCTCGGCCAGCGCCAGCATGGACTGCCACTGGTCGATGGCGCGCAGGCGCTGCGGGCGCGGCTCGATGATGGCCGCGGCGTCGCCCGCGCTGGCGCGCACGTTGCGCTCCTCCAGCGGGCGCATGACGATGTGCGCCTGGTTGCCCAGCACGCGCGCGACGGTGCTGCGCTGCAGCTCGCCGATCAGCTCGGCCAGGAACACGACCACCGCCACGCCGATGGTGATGCCCGCCAGCACCAGCGCGGTCTGCACGCGCCCCTCGCGCAGAAAGCGCAGCGCCACCATCCAGACGAAGGGCAGGCGCTGGCGGTAGGGCCACTGCGGCGGCGTGGCGGCGGCGGGTGATCGGCTCATGGCGTGGCGCGCTCGCCAGGCAGATCGCGCGCGGCGGCGCGCTGGCCTTGGCGCAGCGCCGCGCTGGGGTAGAGCACCCAATCGCCGGCCTGCAGGCCAGCGCTGACCTCGACCTGGCCGATGCCCTGGATGCCCAGCGTCACCGGCGTGCGCTGGGCCCGGCCTTGCTGCAGGCGCCAGACCCAGTGCGCCTGGCCGCTGTGCTGCACGGCATCGGCCGGCAGGATCAGCGCGTCGGGCCGCTGCCTGGCCAGCAGCTCGACCGAAACGCTCATGTCCGGGCGCAGAAAGGGCGGCGGCTGCGGCACGTGCAGCCGCAGGCCGACCGTGCCGCGCTGCGCATCAATGCCCGGCGCAATGTGCTGCAGCTCGGCGGCAAAGCCCTGGCCCGGATAGGCATCGGCCACAGCCTGCGCGGCCATGCCTGGCTGCAGCAGGGCGAGGTTTTTCTCATCGACATTGGCCTCGATGCGGGTCTGGCCCGTCTGCGCCAGCTCCAGCAGCGTGCGCCCGGCCTGCACCACGTCGCCGGGCTCGACCTGGCGCGTCAGCACCAAGGCGTCTGCGGGCGCGCGGATGTCCAGCCACTGGCGCTGCGCCTGCGCCTGTAGCAGCTGCGCCTGGGCCTGCTGCAGCCGCGCCTGGGCCAGCGCCTGCTGCGTGCCCCCGGCCTGCCGCGCCGCGTGCTGGGCCTGGGCGCTGCGCAGCTGCGCCTGCGCTGCGGCCAGCGCGTTGCCGGCCGCATCCAGGTGGGCCTGGGCCAGAAAGCCCTGCGCCACCAGGGCCTGGGTGCGCGCATGCTCGCGCCGCGCCAGCTGCAGCGCAGCCTGGGCCTGCTGCAGCGCCTGGGCGCTGACCGGAGCATCGACCAGCTGCAGATTGCGCAGTTGCAGCTGGGCCTGGGCCAGCTCGGCCTGGGCCTTGTGCACCTGGGCATCGGCCTCGTGCGCGCGCAGCCGCAGCAGCAACTCGCCCGCGGCCACCTGCTGGCCTTCGCGCACCAGCACCTGCGCAACCGTGCCAATGGCCTGGCTGCCAACGGCCAGGCGCGCGGCGCTGTCCACACGCCCGGTGGCCACCACAGTCTGCCGCAGCGGCCCTTGGCGCACCTGCACGGCATCGAATGCGGGCACGCGCACCCACCACCAGAGCGCGGCGGCGCACAGGCCCAGCAGGAGCAGGGCGATCAACCAGCGGCGGCGTGTCAGGGTCATGGTGCTGGGGCTTGGGTAGGCGCGCTCAACTGGCGCTGCCCAGGGTCAGCAGTTCGGCGCCGTCCATGACTTGGTCGCCAGGGGCGAACAGCAGTTCGGCCACCACGCCGTCGCGCGGGGCGACGATGGTGTGCTCCATCTTCATGGCTTCCATCACGGCCAGCGGCTGGCCTTTCTTGACCTTGTCGCCGGGTTGCACGGCGAAGGAGACGACTTTGCCGGGCATGGGCGCTGCCAGGCCGCCGCCTTCGCCTTCGCCTTCGCTTTGGCTCAGCGGGTCGATCCAGGTGATGCTGTCGTGGCCGCGCGCGGCAAAGACTTCCACGGCGCTGCCGTTGCGGTAGATGGACAGGCGCGCGCTGCGCTCGGCAAATTGCACTTCCAGCGCATCGCTGCCGGGCACGGGGGCAAATTGCACGATGCCTTCGCGCAGCGGCGCGGCCTTGTAGTCGCCGTGCGGGCGGATGCTCAGGTGCAGGCTGCCGTCGTTGAGGTAGCTGACGGTGGCGTCCAGCTTGGCTTCGCCCTTGGCAAAGAGGAAGAAGCGCTTGGCCACGCCCCAGCCTCGCCAGCCGTCGCGCTGGGCGAAGGGGTCGCGCTCGGGGCTGGCTTCTTCCTGGTGCAGCATGCCGGCCACGGCGGCGGCCACGGTGTATTCCACGGGCCAGGCGCTTTGGCCAAAGAGCTGGGCGGCCTCGCGCTGGATCAGGGCGGTGTCGAGCCTGGCCTGCGCGAAGGATTCGGTCTTGATGGCGCGGCGCAGGAATTGCACGTTGCCCGGCAGGCCGACGATGTGCAGTTGCGAGAGCGCCTCATCCAGCCGCGCCAGGGCCTGCTCGCGCGTTTCGCCGTGCACGATGAGCTTGGCGATCATGGAGTCGTAGAACGGGCTGATGGCGTCGCCCTCGCGCACGCCGTCGTCCACGCGCACTTCGCTGACGGCAAAGCTGCTGGAGGCGGGCTTGCGGTAGATGGAAAGCGTGCCGGTGGCGGGCAGGAAGTCGTTGTCAGGGTTTTCGGCGTTGATGCGCGCCTCGATGGCGTGGCCGTTGATGCGCAGCTCCTCCTGGCGCTTGGGCAGGGGCTCGCCAGCGGCCACGCGCAACTGCCATTCGACCAGATCGGTGCCGGTGATGGCCTCGGTGACGGGGTGCTCGACCTGCAGGCGGGTGTTCATCTCCATGAAGTAGAACTTCATCTCCTCGGGCTTGTCGTAGCCGCCGGGCTGCTCGACGATGAATTCCACCGTGCCTGCGCCCACGTAGCCCACGGCGCGCGCGGCGTTGACGGCGGCCAGGCCCATTTGCTGGCGCAGGGTGTCGGTCATGCCGGGGGCGGGCGCTTCTTCCAGCACCTTCTGGTGGCGGCGCTGCACGGAGCAGTCGCGCTCGAACAGATAGACCACGTTGCCTTGCGTGTCGGCAAAGACCTGGATTTCGATGTGGCGCGGGCGCTGCACGTATTTTTCGACCAGCACGTTGTCGTCGCCAAAGCTGTTGATCGCCTCGCGCTTGCACGATTGCAGCGCGGCGGCGAAGTCCTCGGCCTTCTCGACGATGCGCATGCCCTTGCCGCCGCCGCCGGCGCTGGCCTTGATGAGCACGGGGTAGCCGATGCGATCGGCCTCGCGCTGCAGCAGGGCCTCGTCCTGGTCGGCGCCGTGGTAGCCGGGCACCAAGGGCACGCCCGCTTTTTCCATCAGGCGTTTGGATTCGGCTTTCAGGCCCATGGCGGAGATGGCGCTGGCGGGCGGGCCGATGAAGACCAGGCCGTTGTCGGCGCAAGCCTGGGCGAATTCCTCGTTCTCGCTCAAAAAGCCGTAGCCGGGGTGGATGGCCTGCGCGCCCGTGGCCTTGGCCGCATCGATGATGCGCTGCCATTGCAGGTAGCTCTCCTTGGGCGTGTTGCCGCCCACGTGCACGGCCTCGTCGCAGACCTGCACGTGCTTGGCCTTGGCATCGGCATCGGAATACACGGCCACGGTTTGCACGCCCAGGCGGTGGGCAGTGGCGGCGACGCGGCAGGCGATTTCGCCCCGGTTGGCAATCAGGATTTTGCTGAACATGGTGGGCTCTCCTTGTTGTTCAAACGGCGCGTTGGGCGAAATCGCCTGCGCACGCTGCGCGTGCCAGGCGTTTTGTTGAAGCCTGCCCCAGGGACTGGCTTTCGCCACGATTGGCGATCAGGATTTTGCTGAACATGGTGGGCTCTCCTCGTTGTTCAAACAGCGCGTTGGGCGAAATCGCCTGCGCACGCTGCGCGCGCCAGGCGTTTTGTTGAAGCCTGCCCCAGGGGCTGGCTTTCGCCGCGGTTGGCGATCAGGATTTTGCTGAACATGGTGGGCTCTCCTCGTTGTTCAAACAGCACGTTGGACGAAATCGCCTGCGCACGCTGCGCGTGCCAGGCGTCTTGTTGAAGCCTGCCCCAAGGGCTGGCTTTCTCCGCGGTTGGCGATCAGGATCTTGGTGAACATGGTGTGTCTCCTCAAATGTCTGAATGGGGAAAACCGGGGGTGTCAAGGCGCTGCCGGCGCCTCTTGCGGCTGGCGGCGCAGGCGGCGCAACACCGCCTTGAAAAATTTGAACAGCAGCGCGATCAGCGCAATGGCCAGCAGCACCATCACCGCCAGCGCGATGCCAAAGGCCAGCGGGTATTGCGTGGCCAGCCAGACCACGGCGATGACCAGGCCGTCCTCGAACAGCGAGGCCAGCCAGTTGGAAAACGGCTCCGGGCTGGTGTTGATGGCCGCGCGCGCCGTGGCCTTGGCGGCGAACGAGGCGGCCGCCAGCGAGCCGCCCAGCAGCCCCGCGGCCACGCCCATCACGGCGCTGTCTGCCCCGAAAACACCGGCGGCCAGCAGCGCGCCGGCAGGCACGCGGACGAAGGCGTTGAGGCCATCCCACGCGCTGTCCAGCCAGGGCACCTTGTCCGCAAAAAATTCCACCAGCAGCATGAAGCCGCTGACGGCCAGCACCAGCGGATGCGCCAGCACGGCCAGCCCCGGCGGCAGCGCCAGCCAGCCCGCCGCGCCCATGCCGCCGACCAGAAAAGTGACGGCATACAGCCGAAAGCCGCTGGCCCAGCCCAGCGCGGCGGCCAGCGCCAGCAGGCCCGGCATGTCCAGTTGTTGCATGGCGGTGCCCGCCGCCTGCGCGCCCTGGTCCACGGCCTGCCCCACGGCGCGCGCGGCGTCCGGGCCGATGTGTATGCCCATCTCGTGCAACCATTGCACGAAGCGGGCGGCAAAGGGACTTTCCTGCATATGTTGCGACTTGATTTACAGTGTTTGCTGCTTGCCGGATAAGCGCTGGCGGGCCATTTTATTCACAAGCCCGCGAACCTGGCCGCAACGCAAAAAAGTGCGGCGGCGACATGCATGCGTGCGCGTTTTTTGGGTTTTTTGGGCCATGAAGTTGAATGGAACACAGCAAAAGAGGGTCAAGACCGAATACTGGACAGACACAAAAAACGCGCATTTTTCTTTTTTCAACCAGAATCTTTATCAAATTATATGAAAATTGCCCTTCACCAGACTTTTAGATTGGAGAGTAAAAATGGTTGCATCTCTTGGCTCATTGGGTAGTTCTTTTGTAACTGCCAAAACCGCTGATTTTTATCCTGCAGATAAAAATTCTTTCGCAAAATCTCGACCTTCTCTTGATGACGTGCTGCAGAATTACCAGGTTCAACAGGATGAAATGGTTACATGTTCACCAAACTAGGTGCCCTTTGGACCATCTCAAGTCCTCAGTAAAACCGAGGGGGCTTTGCTCGACAAACTACAATTTTCTCGCGGTCTAGTGGGGTTGTATGAGTTCAAAAGTATTCGAGACGATGCTCTGGCGCAGGCCAATAATCGATATCCCCGCGCTACCCAGACCGATGGGCATGGAGACGCGTTTCGTCATGCATACTGGAATGCCCTGATGACCCGTGAATTCGGAATTGAGTTTGCAAAGCAGTTTGCTACGGCGCATGAGGGGTTAGCCGATACGTCAGATGCGGAAGCCATGGACTTGTACAACAATGAAGTGGGGCGCCGCATTCCCATGGAAAATCCGAATGCGAGTCCACAGGAGTTGGCAGATCTGGTTCAGGATGCGGTAAAGAATGGCGAGATGGTTGTGATAGACAAAAAAGCGAACTTGCTTGGAGCAATGAAGTAGTCATTGGTCAAACCGGCAAGGCCAATGACCCACAGGATGGCGGGGGTAAGCCGCTTCCAAAGGGTGATGTGTATCCAGATCATAGGCGTTATTGAATAATGTTATGTTGATAGTGATGCACAAATGATAACGAGATCACCATGAGAATATTTTTCTTCAGTCTGTTGGTTTGGACTTTTTCTTTAACGGGATGTCATATGTCTTCATCTTTTGATGCCGCCTTGTGGCGCGCGCAAAAGGGCTCGCAAAGTGCCGACAACCCGCGTGCGGGGCAGATTGAGGCGCTGGAAAAGCATCATTTGCGCAGAGGAATGGCACGGGCGCAGGTTCACGAACTGTTAGGAGAGCCGGATCTGAAAACCCGGGACAGTGACCGCTATTTCCTGGGCGTGGCGCCCATGGGCATCGACCCGGAGGAATACGTCATCACTTATGACGCAAGCGATCGCGTGAGCAGTTTCAAAGTGGTGCGCCGCTGACATGAAACACCTCAAAAACAAACCCTGAACAGAAACGGCCGGCCAGGCCGTTTTTCATGCCTGAGCCCGCAGCCACGCCGGCTTGCGCTTTTGCAGGAAGGACTGCACGCCCTCCTTGCCCTCGTCACTGGCGCGGATGTCGGCAATGCCTTGCACGGTCTGCGCGATCAGTGCGGCGTCGATGTCGCGCTCGGCCACCTCATGCAGCAGCTGCTTGCATTCCTTGACGGCATTGGGGCTGGCGCTGGTGAGCGCGCCCAGCAACTCGGCCAGCTTGGCATCCAGCGCGGCTTCGTCGGGCACGACTTCGTGCACGAAGCCGCAGCGCAGCGCCTCTTGCGCGCTGAAGCGTTCGGCGGTGAGGAAGTAGCGGTGCGAGGCGCGCGGCCCCATGGCGCGGATGACGTAGGGGCTGATGGTGGCCGGGATCAGGCCCAGCTTGACTTCGGAGAGGCAAAAGCCTGCGGCCTGCACGGCCACGGCCATGTCGCAGGCGGCCACCAGGCCCATGCCGCCGGCGTACACGTCGCCCTGCACGCGGGCAATCGTCGGCTTGGGGCAGGTGTAGATCACGCGCAGCATCTCGGCCAGCTTGCCTGCGTCGGCCAGATTCTCCTGGCGCGTGTAATCGGCCATGCGACGCATCCAGTTCAAATCGGCCCCAGCGCAAAAGGCCTTGCCTTCGGCGGCCAGCACGATGGCGCGCACCTCGGGCGCTGCGCCCAATTGCGTGAAGGCCTGGGTGAGCTGGGCAATCACCTCGTCATTGAAGGCGTTGCGCACGTCCGGGCGCGAGAGGGTGACGGTGGCAACGTGGCCGGTGGTGGCGATGTGGATGGCTTGGGTCATGGAGGGTGGCGAAAAAAGGGGGGGTAAATCAGTCGGGCTGGGGCGCGTCGCCTTCCGGCAAAGGCCAGACGGGCTGGCAGCGCACCTCGGTTTTCACCGACTGGGCGATGAAGCATTCTTCATGGGCCGCGTGGTGCAGGGCCAGCAGTTCCTCGCGGCTGGGCTGGCGGCCCGCGAAGCGCACGGCGGGCGCCAGGGTGACGACGCTCACCCAGAGCTTGCCCTGGGCGTTTTTCTCCATCACGCCGCTGGCGCGGTCTTCATAGCGCTGCACGGCAAAGCCCTGGCGCGCGGCGATGGAGAGAAACCACAGCATGTGGCAGGAGGCGAGCGAGGCAACGAAGGCCTCTTCCGGGTCCACGGCCTGCGCGTCCGACCAGGGCAGGGGCACGATGTGCGGCGAGGACGAGGCGGCCACCGGCTGCCCGCCGTCAAAGCGCCAGAGGTGGCGGCGGCTGTAGCGGCCTTTAGCAAAGTCTTCAAAGTCTTCCTGTGGGCCAAGTTGCCAGGTGACGGTGGCGGTGTAGGTGCTCATGCTTGGCTTTCCTGTTGCAGCTTGGGTGCCAGATCCAGCGATGGGCTGGATTGGCCCAGTTGCGTGAGCGCTGGGGGTGAAGAGGCGGATGCAGGCAGACATGGCGGGGGCTTTCAGCGCATCGTCAGTGCAGCCACACGCGCAGGCCGCGCAGGTGGTGCATGACCTCGAAGTCGCGGTCGTTGTGCAGCAGCAGGTAGTCGCGCTCGATGCAGAAGGCGCCAATCATCACGTCAATGGGGCTGCGCAGCGTGAAGCCCTGCGCCACCATGGCGCGGTAGTGCTCGGCGGCCTGGCGGGCCAGGCCGGGGCTGAAGGCCGCTTCGACCGTGAAGCCTTCCAGCAGGCGGCGGGCGCTGCGGTAGTCGCGCTCGTGGCGAAAGCCGCGCAGCACTTCGTACAGCACCAGGTCGGGCACGATGATTTCGATGTCGCTTTTTTCCATGCACTGCGCCAGCACATCCACTGCGGGCGCGGGCGCATCGCGGAAAAAGTCGATCCACACGCTGCTGTCAACGACGAGCATGGCTGCGGGCGGCCTTGGCCGGGTAGCGGGCCTTGGTCTCGGCCACTTGGGGCGCTTGTGGCGTCGCGGCAGCGGCGGGGTCGGGCTGGTCGTCCCAATGCAGCTTGCCGCGCCACTTGAGCACCTCGCGCGCGTGGTTGCGTTGGGCGATCAGGCGCAGGCCGGCTTCCACGGCCTCGCGCTTGGTCTTGAACTGGCCCCCCTTCATGGCCGCAGCCATCACCTTGTCGTCAATGTCGATATTGGTGCGCATGATGTGTAGAAAAATTGAAATAGATACACATTCTGACTTCGCAGACGAAACTTGCCAAGCCACTGCACCCAGCGCCATCGAGCGCAGCGCAGCCGACGCGCCAGGGGGTCAGCACGTGGCTCGCCCTCACAGCCCGCCCCTTTGCACGGGCATGGGCTGGCCCGCCCGCAGCGCCTGCGTGAGGGCATTTCGCTGGCGCCAGATGCTGCGCACGTAGGGGTCGGAGATGATGAAGCGGCCATGGCCGATGCGGGCAATCAGGTTGGCGGCCACCAAGGCATCCACTGCGTTTTGTACCTGCTTGACTTCCACGGCCATGCCCAGGGCAGCGGCGTAGTCGGCCAGTGCGGCCTGGCCGTAGAGCTCGCGCGTGCCGTCTTCCGGGCCGTCGGCGATGCGGGTGAATACCAGCTCGCCCAGCTCGCCGCCAATTTCGCCGGCGCGTGCAAATTCGATGTCGGCTGCGGTCGAGGCCAGGGTGGCGCAGATGAGGTCGAACTCGGCGTCGCTGCCTTGTGGCGCGGCCTGGAATTGGCCCAGCGCACGCTCGAGCTCTTCCGGGCGGTGGCCCAGGGTCTGAAAGCCGCGCCAGGCGGCCTCGGGCGAGGGCAGGCGCACGCCATCGGCGGCCAGCTGGTTGAGCTTCCACTGCACGTAGGCTTGCGGCAGCGGCTCGAAGGTTGCGGTCACCGCGCCCTTGAACGGGTGTGAGGGCTTGGTGGCCATGTCGTTCATCAGCGAGCGGTGCGAGCCGGTGCCGACGAACAGGAAGTGGCCAGGCGCCTGGGGGTCGCCATTGACTTCATCGCGCGCGGCCTTGAGGGCGGCCATCAAGGCATTGCCCGCCGCGCCTGCGGCCTGCTGCACTTCGTCCACGATCAGCACCACGTCGGCCCGGGCCTGATGCACCAGCTCGCGCATGGCCTGCGCCAGGGTGGCGCCGCCTTGGCGGCCCAGCGTGTCGAGTTGAAAGCTCAAAGACAGGCCCGCTGCGCCCAGCCCCATGCCTTTGAGGCGCTTGAGCATGTCTGCCCCAGGCGTTTGCAGCGCGCGCAGCTCTTTGCGCACGGCTTCCAGCACCAAATCAAGGGGCGCGCGGTTCACGTCGGCCCACAAATCCACATAGATGACGATGGCGCCGCGCTGGCGCAGCTCTGGCACCAACTCGTTGCGCAAGAAGGTGCTTTTGCCAACGCGCCGGATGTTGGACAGAAACACACCCGAGCGCACGCCGGTGTGCAGCCCCGAGGGGCTGAGCAGCTGATCGGCCAGCGCCTTGGCGTAGTCAGAGCGGGGAAATAGCATGAAAGATACCAATTACCTTAGATTACCTATGAATGGTAATTTACTTTAAACGGGTAATTTCTGGTAGTTGCCGTTTGGAAGCTGTTCACGAGATGGGCGCGAGTGGGCAAGACAGGCTCTTACATGCGGAACACGCCAAACTTCACGTCTTCCACCGGCGCATTGCGCGCCGCCGACAGCCCCAAAGCCAGCACGCGGCGGGTGTCGATGGGGTCGATCACGCCGTCATCCCACAGGCGGGCGCTGGCGTAGTAGGGGTGGCCTTGCTCCTCGTACTGTTGGCGGATGGGCGCCTTGAAGGCTTCTTCTTCCTCGGCGCTCCACTGGCCGCCTTTGGCCTCGATGCCATCGCGCTTGACGGTGGCCAGCACGCTGGCGGCCTGCTCGCCGCCCATGACGCTGATGCGGGCGTTGGGCCACATCCACAGGAAGCGCGGCGAGTAGGCGCGGCCGCACATGCCGTAGTTGCCCGCGCCGAAGCTGCCGCCAATGATGATGGTGAACTTGGGCACGTTGGCCGTGGCCACGGCCGTGACCATCTTGGCGCCGTGGCGGGCAATGCCTTCGTTTTCGTACTTGCGCCCGACCATGAAGCCGGTGATGTTCTGCAAAAACACCAGCGGGATCTTGCGCTGACAGCACAGCTCGATGAAGTGCGCGCCTTTTTGCGCGGATTCGGAAAACAGGATGCCGTTGTTGGCGATGATGCCCACCATCATGCCCTCGATGCGGGCAAAGCCGCAGACCAGCGTGGTGCCAAAGCGGGCCTTGAATTCGTCCAGCTCGCTGTCGTCCACGATGCGGGCGATGATCTCGCGCACGTCAAAGGGCTTGCGCGTGTCGGTGGGGATGATGCCGTAGAGCTCCTCGGCGGCAAAGCGCGGGGCCTTGGGCTGGGCGTCGGCCGGGCAGGGGGCCTTGCTCCATTGCAGGTTCTTGACCTTTTCGCGCGCCAGGGCCAGGGCGTGCATGTCGTTTTGCGCCAGGTAGTCGGCCACGCCCGAGAGGCGCGTGTGCACGTCGCCTCCCCCTAAGTCCTCGGCGCTGACGACTTCGCCCGTGGCGGCTTTGACCAGCGGCGGGCCACCCAGGAAGATGGTGCCCTGGTTTTTGACGATGATGGTTTCATCGCTCATGGCGGGCACGTAGGCCCCGCCTGCCGTGCAACTGCCCATGACGACGGCGATCTGCGCGATGCCCTGGGCGCTCATGTTGGCTTGGTTGTAGAAGATGCGGCCGAAGTGGTCGCGGTCGGGGAAGACGTCGTCCTGGTTGGGCAGGTTCGCGCCGCCCGAATCCACCAAATACACGCAGGGCAGGCGGTTTTGCATGGCGATTTCCTGCGCGCGCAGGTGTTTTTTCACCGTCATGGGGTAGTAGGTGCCGCCTTTGACGGTGGCGTCGTTGCACACCACCATGCACTCCACGCCGTTGATGCGGCCGATGCCGCAGATCACGCCGGCGCAGGGCGCGGCGTCCTTGCCGTCTTTGTCCTTATACATGTTCAGTGCGGCCAGCGGCGCCACTTCGAGGAAGGGCGAGCCGGGGTCGAGCAGGGCCTGCACGCGGTCGCGCGGCAGCAGCTTGCCGCGCGATTGGTGCTTGTCGCGCGCAGCCTGGCCGCCGCCTTGTTCGATGCGCTCGAACTGCTGGTTCAAATCGTCCACCAGGGCGCGCATGGCATCGGCGCTGGCTTGGAAGTCGGCGGAGCGGGGATTGATCTTGGAAGTGAGGATGGCCATAGGGGGTTCTTGTGTGCTGGCCCCTTGCCGGGGCCTGGTGTTTGGGGTGTTGCGCAGGGCGCTTTGAACGGGGTTTTCAGGCGGTCTTGGCTTCGCTCAGGCCCAGCAGTTTCTTCATCTCGTCGCGGATGGCGAATTTCTGGATCTTGCCCGTCACCGTCATCGGGAAGACATCGACGAAGCGGATGTAGCGCGGCACCTTGTAGTGCGCAATCTGGCCCTTGCAGAATTCGCGGATGTCGTCCTCCGTCACCAGTGCGCCGGGCTTGGCGATGATCCAGGCGCAGAGCTCCTCGCCGTATTTTTCGTCGGGCACGCCCACGACCTGCACGTCCTGCACCTTGGGGTGGCGGTAGAGGAATTCCTCGATCTCGCGCGGGTAGATGTTCTCGCCGCCGCGGATCACCATGTCCTTGATGCGGCCGACGATGTTGACGTAGCCCTGCTCATCCATGGTGGCCAAATCGCCCGTGTGCATCCAGCCCTCGGCGTCGATGGCTTCGCGGGTCTTTTCCTCATCGCCCCAGTAGCCGTGCATCACGGAGTAGCCGCGCGTGCAGAACTCGCCCGACTGGCCGCGCGGCACGGTCTCGCCAGTGTCGGGATCGACGATCTTGATCTCCAGGTGCGGCTGCACCTGGCCGACGGTGGTCACGCGGCGCTCCAGCGGCGTGGCCGTGTCGCTCTGGCAGCTCACCGGGCTGGTTTCCGTCATGCCGTAGGCGATGGTGATTTCCGACAGGTGCATTTGATCGACCACGCGGCGCATGACTTCGATCGGGCAGGCCGTGCCGGCCATGATGCCGGTGCGCAGGCTGGAGAGGTCGAACTCGGCAAAGCGCGGGTGGTCCAGCTCGGCGATGAACATGGTGGGCACGCCATGCAGGCCGGTGCATTTTTCGGCCTGCACGGTCTCCAGCACCGTCAGGGCGTCAAAGCCGTCGTTGGGATAGACGATGGCGCTGCCGTGCGTGATGCAGGCCAGATTGCCCAGCACCATGCCAAAGCAGTGGTACAGCGGCACGGGGATGCACAGCCGGTCTTCGGGCGTGAGCTTCATGCACTCGCCAATGAAAAAGCCGTTGTTGAGGATGTTGCGGTGCGTCAGCGTGGCCCCTTTGGGGAAGCCCGTGGTGCCGCTGGTGAACTGGATGTTGATCGGGTCGGTGTTCTTCAGGCCGGCCTGCACCTGCGCAACCTGCGGGTCATTGGCATCGCCCGTGGCCAGCAGCTCGGAAAAGCGCTGCATGCCCGGCTGCTCCTGGCCCTGGCCGGGCACGTCGATCCAGAACACATGGCGCAGAAACGGCAGGCGGCGCGCGGCCAACTGGCCTGTCTGGCCTGGCGGCAACTGCGCCAGCTCGGGCGCCAGCTCGCGCAGCATGCCCAGGTAATCGCTGGTCTTGAAGCTGGGCATGGCCACCAGGGCCTTGCAGCCGACCTTGTTGAGCGCGTATTCGGCCTCGGCCGTGCGATAGGCCGGGTTGATGTTGACCAGCACCAGGCCCACCTTGGCCGTGGCCAGTTGCATCAGCACCCATTCCACATTGTTGTGCGACCAAATGCCGATGCGATCACCCGGCTGCAGGCCCAGCCCCAGCAGGGCGCTGGCGAACTGGTTGACCTTGGCCTGCAGCTCGCGGTAGGTGTAGCGCAGGCCCTGGTGGCGGCTGACCAGCGCATCGCGCTCGGGGTGGCGCTGCGCCATGGCGTCGAAGAAATCGCCAATCGTTTGCTCGATCAGGGCAGTGGCGGTGCTGCCTTGGGCGTAACTGTCCATGGTGTGTCTCCTCTTGTCGTGATGGGGCCTGGGCTTTGCTGGCCACTTGTCGGCCCCTTGCTGGCCCTTGCTGGCCCTTGCTGGCCCTTGCTGGCCCATGGGGCGCGCGCGGCATCTTACTGTGGCAGGGGCTGGCCGGGCGTTTGGATTGGGGCACAAAAAGTGCCAGAATGCGCCCAGTTCCGAGAACCTGCGCCTGCCGATGAAAAAGCCTGCCACTGCACCAGCCATGGCCGCTGCCGCCGCGCCCATGACGCCTGGCCCATCCAGGAAAACCCCAATACAGCAGCCCGCCAAGGCCACGCCCCTGGATTTTGTGCTGGTGATCCTGCAGGCCTACGGGCGCTACGGCAAGGATCCGCAGGCGGCGCTGGAGCATGCACAAATCACGCCATCGGAGTTGCGCGATCCCGGTGGCTGCATCACCGCCTTGCAGATGGAGCGCCTGTCGAGCTACGCCATGCGCGAGCTCGACGACGAGGCGCTGGGCTGGCTGTCGCAGCCGCTGCGCTGGGGCAGCTATGGCCTGCTGGCGCGGGCCTCGATCTCCGCGCCGAACCTGCGCGTGGCGCTGCTGCGCTGGTGCCGCCACCATGGCCTGCTGACGCGCGACGTGCAGCTGCAGCTGGAGGTGCAGCGCAAGCAGGCGACGATCTCCGTGCACGAGCTGCTGCAGGCGCCGCTGCCGCAGCGCCGCCTGGGCCTGCTGACGCTGCTGCGCAATATCCACGGCTTTTCCTGCTGGCTGCTCGATTCGCAAATCCCCCTGACGGGCGTGCAACTGCCCTTTGCCGCGCCGGCCTATGCCGCCGAGCTGGCGCGCATGTTCCCCGGGCCGATTGGCTATGGCGCGGCCTGCGCCAGCATTGGCTTTGACGCCAGCTACCTGGACATGCCGCTGCGCCGTGGCGAGGCCGCGCTCAACCAGATGCTGCAGCGCGCGCTGCTGGTGGTGGTCAAGCCCTACCGGCGCGACCGGCTGGTGCAGCAGCGCGTGCGCCAGCTGCTCAGCCATGCCGAGGGCAGCGCCCACACCGCCCAGAGTCTGGCACGCCAATTGCATGTTTCGGTGCGCAGCCTGCACCGCTTTTTGCAGGACGACGGCACCAGCCTGCAGGCCATCAAGGATGAGGTGCGCCGCGAGCGCGCCATGCAGCTGCTGGCGCGCACCGACTATCCGATCAAGAAAGTGGCGGCGCTGGTGGGCTTTGACAACGCCAAGAGCTTTACCCGCGCCTTCACGCGCTGGCTGGGGGTTTCCCCCAATGCCTACCGCCGCCAGCAAGAGCGCTGAGATTGTGAACAGGCTCTGAAGCGGCGCGCCCCGGCCGGCCAGCCGCAATGGCGCGGCTAGCCGGTTTGCCCAGGCGGCGATGAGTGCGACAATGCCGGGCGTTTTCGATGCTGCGGCCATGATGCGGTCATGTGCCCTGGCGCACGGTCGCATGGCCCTTGCCTTTGCTTGGCCCACTGGGCTGGGGCTTTGCAGACCTTCTCCTGATTCATTCCATACAAAAAGAGCACACCGTGAGCGTCGACAGCCAGACTTTCAACCAGCGATTCG
Source organism: Vandammella animalimorsus (assembly GCF_002285265.1). Lineage (GTDB taxonomy): Bacteria > Pseudomonadota > Gammaproteobacteria > Burkholderiales > Burkholderiaceae_C > Lampropedia. The sequence goes on along the minus strand of NZ_NSJB01000002.1, from coordinate 24,963 downwards.
ATCAGTACGGCCAATGGCGCGCCGAGTTCTCCAGCGAGCTGCAGGAATTCTCGGACTGGCTGGAGAGCAAGGGGCTGCGCAACAACGCCACCATGGAGCGCCTGGCGCGGCTGCAGGCGCAGGCGGCCAACGACAAGATCACGGTGGCCTTCGTGGCCGAGTACTCGCGCGGCAAGTCGGAGATGATCAACGCGCTGTTCTTCTCCAGCTACGGGCGGCGCATCATGCCCGCCAGCGCCGGGCGCACCACCATGTGCCCCACCGAGCTGACCTGGGACGACGCCCACCCGCCGGGCGTGCGCCTGCTGCCCATCGAGACGCGCAAGCTCAGCGCCAGCCTGGCGGACTGGAAGCTCAAGCCCTCGTCGTGGCTGAACGTGCCCTTCGATCCGCACTCGGGCGACAGCGTGGCGCAGGCGCTGGAGCAAGTCACGCAGACCACCCAGGTTGATCAGGAGGAGGCGCGCCGCCTGGGCTTCTGGTCCGACGAAAACGAGGACGACAACCCACCGGTCAACGCCTCGGGCATTCTTGAGGTGCCCAAGTGGCGTCACGCGCTGATCAACTTCCCCCACCCGCTGCTGAAAAAGGGCATGGTGATTCTGGACACGCCGGGCCTGAACGCCATCGGCGCCGAGCCCGAGCTGACCGTCAGCCTGCTGCCGCAGGCCCAGGCCGTGCTCTTCATCCTGGGCGCGGAAACCGGCGTGACGCGCTCGGACCGCCAGATCTGGCAGGAGCACCTGGCGCGCCACGTGGATTCGGTCGGGCTGCGCCTGGTGGTGCTCAACAAGATCGACGTGCTGTGGGATGAGCTCACCAGCAAGCAAGAGCAGGAAGAGCAAATCAAGCGCCAGCGCCAAAGCGTGGCCGAAACGCTGGGCGTGCCCACCAGCCACGTGCTGGCCGTCTCGGCGCAAAAGGCCCTGGTGGCCAAGATCAACAAGGACGAAAAGCTGCTGCGCGACAGCGCCATCCGGCGCCTGGAATGGGTGCTGGTCGATACCCTGCTGGGCCAGCGCCATCTGATTCTCAACCGCGCGCTGATGCGCGGCCTGACCGACATCCGCGCCGAGGCGCGCCAGCTGCTGCACGTGCGCCTGCGCGACCTGACCGAGCAAATCCAGGAGCTCACCAGCCTGCAGGGCAAGAACAGCAGCGCGCGGCGCAGCATCCGCATGCGCATTGCGCGCGAGCGCAAGGAGTTCGACAGCAGCGTCAACAAGATCCTGGGCCTGCGCGCGGCGCAGAACAAGCTGCTCAATCAGGCCTTCAACCAGCTCAGCGCCAAGACCATCAAGAGCGAGCTCAATGCGCTCTCTGGCGAGCTGCAGGGCAAGATGCTGACGCTGGGCTTTCAAAAGCGCTTCATGGAGACTTTCTCCAACCTGCGCGAGGTGCTCGAGAGCAGCCAGGAAATCGCCAACCAGATGCAGCGCGTGCTGGTCGATTCCTACAACAGCCTGAACACCGAATTTGGCTTTGCGCTGCAGCCGCCCGAGGAGGTGGACCTGCGCCAGTTCGCCTTGGATCTGGAAAAGATCGCCGAGGGCAACAAGCACCACTTCTCGATCACCAACGTGCTCAAGCTCTCCTCGACCGAGTTCAGCGAGCGACTGGTCTCGGCCATCTCGATGCGGCTGCGCTCGGTGTTCGAGGCTGCCTCCAACGAGCTGGAGCTGTGGAACAAGGCCTCCACGGCGCAGTTGGACGTGCAGCTCAAGGAGCGGCGCCACAGCTTCATCAACCGCAGCGAAACGGCCGAGCGCATCGAGCAGGCCGACCTGGATCTGACCGAGCGCCTGCAGGAGCTGCAGGACGACACGGCCAACCTCAAGGAGATTGCCCTGCAGCTGCACGACCGCGCCGAGCGGCTGGAGCTGTCGCTGCACTCCATCACCCGCAGCATGGATCTGGGCAGCAGCGCCACGGCTGCGGCCAGCGCCTGATGGCCGCTCCAGAATTGGCGGCGGCTGAATTGGCCGCCACAGAGCTGGCCGCGATCAAGCCCGCTGAGCTGGCAGCCGCAGCCCAGCAGGCGCAGGCATCCCCTGCAAGCCCAACCCCAGCCCTGGCCCCCTTCAGCGAGCGCCTGATTGCCTGGCAGCGGCGCGCCGGCCGCCACGGCCTGCCCTGGCAGGGCACGCGCGATCCTTACCGCGTCTGGCTCTCGGAAATCATGCTGCAGCAAACCCAGGTGCAAACCGTGCTGCGCTACTACCCGCGCTTCGTGCAGACCTTGCCCAACGTGCAGCAACTGGCCCAGGCCAGCGAAGACCAGGTGCTGCAACTCTGGAGCGGTCTGGGCTATTACAGCCGCGCGCGCAACCTGCACCGCGCCGCGCAGCAGGTCGTGGCGCAATGGGGCGGGCAGTTTCCGCGCGATCCGCAGCAACTGGCCAGCCTGCCGGGCATTGGCCGCTCCACGGCCCATGCCATCGCCGCCTTTTGCTTTGGCGCGCGCCAATCCATCCTCGATGCCAACGTGCAGCGCGTCATGGCGCGCTGGCTGGCCTTCGATGGCGACCTGGCCAGCACGGCGGCCGTGCGCAGCCTGTGGCAGCAGGCGCATCAATTGCTGCCCCGGCAAGACCTGCAGCGCGCCATGCCCGCCTACACCCAGGGCCTGATGGATTTGGGCGCCATGGTTTGCACCCCGCGCAAGCCCGATTGCGACGCCTGCCCGCTGGCGGCCGACTGCCGCGCGCGCCTGCAGCAGCGCGTGCTGCATTACCCTGTCAAGACCCGCAAGCTGCAGCGCCGCGCACTGACCTGGCTGTGGCTGGTGGTGCGCGATGCACAGGGCCGCGTGCTGCTGCAAAAACGTCCGGCGCGCGGCGCCTCTGGCGGCATCTGGGCGCAGCTGTACTGCTTTCCCAGCTTTGAGGAGCCGGCGCAGCTGGAGCGCTTTCAGGCCGATTGCGGCTGGGCCGGGCTGGCGCTGCAATGGCAGGGGCAATTTCGCCACGTGCTCACGCACCGCGATTTGACGCTGCGCCCGGCCGTGCTGCAATTGCCCGGCGCAGGTAATGCGCTGCCGTCGCTTCCCGGCAGCACGGAGCAGGCCGATGCGCCCGCCCCATGGCATTGGGTGCCGGTGGCGCACATCCTGGCCGGGCAATGGGCCGTGCCCGCCGCATTGCTTGGTTGGCTGCGCCAAGGCGGGCTCTGAACTTGGTCATATCGCCATCTGGCCATATGGCTGGCAGGCATATCCAAAGAAAAGAATATTCGTAAGGGTGCTGCGCGCGCGCTTCTAGAATCTGCGCTGTTCGCGGCCTTGGCGCTCGCCAGGCAGGTCAACCCCGGCAGGCCCTCAGGCATTCAAGCCACTTGCGTCGGCGCTGGCATGGCTGGTCGGGCGCACCTCACCTCATCTCCATCTCATCTCTTTCCCAAGAACCGTTTTGCAAGGAATCGTCATGATGAAAAAACTGCTTCCCCTGGTGGCCGCTGCGGCCCTGTCCTTTGCGGCCGTGCATGCCCAGGCCCAGACCAAGCTGGTGGTGGGCGCCACGCCCGTACCCCATGCCGAGCTGCTGAACTTCGTCGCGCCCAAGCTGAAGGAGCAGGGCATCGAGCTGGAGGTCAAGGAGTTCACCGACTACGTGCTGCCCAACACGGCCACGCAGGAAAAGCAGCTGGACGCCAACTTCTTCCAGCACCTGCCCTACCTGGAGAGCTTCAACAAGGACCGCAAGACCCAGCTGGTGCAACTGCCCAAGGGCGGCATCCACATCGAGCCCTTTGGCGCCTACTCGAAGAAGATCAAGGCCATTGGCGAGCTCAAGGAAGGCGCCATCGTCGCCATCCCCAATGACCCGACCAACTCCGGCCGTGCGCTGCTGCTGCTGGACAAGCACGGCGTGATCAAGCTCAAGGACAGCGCCAACATCACCTCGACGGTGGCCGACATTGCCGAAAACCCCAAGAAGCTGCAGTTCCGCGAGCTGGAGGCGGCCATCCTGCCGCGCGCGCTGGACGACGTGGACCTGGCGCTGATCAACACCAACTACGCGCTGGAGGCCAAGCTGGTGCCGGCCAAGGATGCGCTGCTCATTGAAGGCGCGGACTCGCCCTACGTGAACATCGTCGTCACCCACGCCGACCGCGCAGACGATGCCGCGCTGCAAAAACTCACTGATGCGCTGCGCACCGAGCAAGTGCGCGAATTCATCAACACCAAGTACAAGGGCGCCATCGTGCCGGCGTTCTGAACCAGCGCTGTGATCGCGAGCAGGTTTTGAGCGCCTGCGCCCAATGCAAACAAAAACCGCGCCGATCGTGCATGCGATCGGCGCGGTTTTTTGTGGTTCAGCCAGATGTTCTGGCAATGGGCGCTCAAGCCAGCGAGACCGCAGGGTTGAGCGTGTACAGCCCCGTGATGTTGGCTTGGCCCAGCACCTGTGCGCGCTGCAGTGCGGCGCGCACATTGGCGCCCGTCAGCGGGCCATCGACCTGCAGTTGCGGCTGCGCCAGCGCGTAAATGGTGAAAACGTAGCGGTGCCGCAGCGCATCGTTCCACGGCGGGCAGGGGCCGTCGTAGCCGTAGTAATCGCCCTGCATCTGCGCGTCGCCGGCAAACCAGCCGGTGTAGTCGTTGATGCCGTGGCGCATGCCGCCCGGCGCCTCGGGGCCGCTCTTGCCGCGTGGCGTGACCCCGTTTGACTGCGCGCCGGCGGCGATTTCCCCGGTTGTGGCGGGGATGTCCAGCAGCAGCCAGTGAAAGAAATCCACACGTGGCAGATCGGCCGGCACGGTGCGGCCTTCCTGGTTCACGTCGTCGCCACGGCTGGGCACGTCCGGGTCGTGGCAGATCAGCACGAAGGACTGCGTGCCCGCCGGCGCCTCACTCCAGGCCAGGTGCGGATTGCGGTTGGCCGACAAGGCCACGTGGGCGCTGGCGTCGGGCACGCCGAAGGCAAATTCGCCGGGGATGGCCTGGCCATCCTGAAAGCTGTGGCTGATGAGCTTCATGCAGATTCCTCCTCTGTGTCGTCAATGGCAGCGGTCGATTGTAGGGGCCGCTTCATTGCACGCACACTGGCGCCTGCCCGGGCGGCAGCGCGGCCATGCGGCCAATGACGCTGGCCTGGGCAAAGCCGGCCTGGGTGAACAGGCGCAGCACTTGGTCAGCGGCCTCGGGCGCGCAGGCCACCAGCAGGCCGCCCGAGGTCTGCGGGTCGGTCAGCAGCGCGCGCGTGGCCTCGTCACAGCCCGCGGGCAATTGCACCTTGTCGCCGTAGGACTGCCAGTTGCGCGCCGAGGCGCCGGTGACGATGCCCTGCGCCGCCAGCTCGCGCACGCCCGGCAGCAGCGGCAGCTGCGCGCATTGCAGCTGGGCCTGCAGGCCCGCGCCGCGCGCCAGCTCCAGCGCATGGCCCAGCAGGCCAAAGCCCGTCACGTCCGTCATGGCGTGCACGCCCGGCAGCGCCGCCAGCGCCGTGCCGGGGCGGTTGAGCTGCGTGGTGCTGTGCAGCATCCGGGCATAGCCTTGTTCATCGAGCTGGCCCTTCTTCAGCGCCGCCGAGAGCACGCCCACCCCCAGCGGCTTGCCCAGAATCAGCACATCGCCGGCCTGTGCGCTGGCATTGCGCTTGAGCTGGGCCGGATCGACGATGCCAATGCCCACCAGCCCGTAGATGGGCTCGACCGAGTCGATCGAATGGCCGCCGGCCAGCGCAATGCCGGCATCGCGGCACACGGCTTCGCCGCCTTCGAGGATGCGAGCGATGGTCTCGTGCGGCAGCACATGGATGGGCATGCCGACGATGGCCAGCGCAAACAGCGGCGTGGCGCCCATGGCGTAGATGTCCGACAGCGCATTCGTGGCCGCGATACGGCCGAAGTCGTAGGGGTCATCGACGATGGGCATGAAGAAATCCGTCGTGGCGACGATGGCCTGGCGCTCGTTGATCTGATAGACCGCGGCATCGTCGGCCGTCTCGGTGCCCACCAGCAACTGCGGGAACTGCTGCGGCAGCGGCAGGCGGCTGCGCGCCAGCAAGTCGCTGAGCACGCCCGGGGCGATCTTGCAACCGCAGCCCCCGCCGTGCGAGAGCGAGGTCAGCCGCGGCGGCGTGGTGGGGGATGAAGCAGATGAATTCATGGCAGAGACGGTTCAAAAGCGCACTATTGGCGCCGCGCAGGCAAAAAAACAGCCCGGCCAACAAGGCACGGGCCATGCCCCAGCGCGGCAGCGGCACAGTGCGCATGGGTGGCGGAAAGCAGCAGGAGTCGAACCTACCAGGGAGCGTCTGACACCCCCTACCGGGTTTGAAGCCCGGGCGCACCACCGGGTGCGTATGCCTTCCAGAACATACGGCCTGCAGGTTGCAAAGCCTGCAGGCCGGAAATACACAGCTCCAAGGCCCAGCTGCATGCGCCAGGCCCTGAACCCATGGGGCGCGCTCGCTCAGAAGCGCTTGCGACGCCAAGCAGCCACGCCCATCAACAGCAGGCTGAGCAATCCCAGCGCTCCATGCCCCAGGGTGGGCACGGGCACGGCGCCGTTGATCTGCGGTGCAGAACGCACCACGAGCGAAGCCGTAGCCGGTGTGGTGTCGCCAGCGACGCTGGCCTCGATGGTGTAAGTGCCAGCGGGCAGCTTGTTGGTGGCGGTGACGGTGTAATTGCCGCTGCCATCGGTGGTGGTGGTCAGTGTCTCGACGATGGTGCCGTCAGGGCGCTTGATGACCACGGTCACGGTTGCGCCAGTTGGAGCGTTGCTGGTCGAGCCGCTGAAGGTGGGCAGCTCATCAGGCGACACGGCAGCCGGGGGTGGCAGTGTGGTGTCGGGTGCGGGCGCTACAGGGGCCGCAGTCACAGTCAGCGTCTGGTTGGCCGGCGTGGTATCACCATCGACATTGGCCTCGATGGTGTAAGTGCCAGCGGGCAGTTTGTCCGTGGCTGCCACGGTGTAATTGCCGCTGGCATCGGTGGTGGTGGTCAGCGTGGCGGCGGTGGTGCCGTCAGGGCGCTTGATGACCACGGTTACGGTTGTGCCGGCAGCTGCATTGCTGGTCGTGCCGCTGAAGGTCGGCAGCTCGTCGGCTGTCACGTTCGCTGGTGGGTTCAGCGTGGTGTCGGGGGCGGGCGCTACAGGGGCCGCAGTCACGGTCAGCGTCTGGTTGGCTGGCGTGGTATCACCATCGACATTGGCCTCGATGGTGTAAGTGCCAGCGGGCAGTTTGTCCGTGGCGGCCACGGTGTAATTGCCGCTGGCATCGGTGGTGGTGGTCAATGTGGCGGCGGTGGAGCCATCGGCGCGCTTGATGACCACGGTCACGGTTGCGCCAGCTGGAGCGTTGCTGGTTGAGCCGCTGAAGGTCGGCAGCTCGTCGCTCGTCACGTCTGCTGGCTGGCTCAGCGTGGTATCGGGCGGCAGAACATTACAGGCGGATTGCTCCACTTTTTGCAGGCTCAGCCATACGGCGCCGCCAACGCTGGTGTTCTGGATGGCCAGCACCAACTCATTCTCCCCAGCCTTCCATTGGTTGGGCATAGCGGCCCCGCCCAGGACTTGAGGCAGCGTCGGTGCAACAGCCACCTTGGCGCCGTTGACGTAAACGCCTTGAATGTAGTCGTCCACGCGCAGATGAGGCTGCCCTGGCGCGAACACCCCTGCGGGGATGGTGATGGCGTAGCTGGCAGGGTCTACCGAGCCGTCGAGCTTGAAGCGGTAGCGAAAGTAGTGCACACTATACTGCTCAAGCTGGGGTGTGCCAATGGCTGGGTAATGGCCTACGGCAATGCCAGGGTAGGTGTTGTACGGAGCTTGAGTGCCTGGCGTAAGGTAGCGATCCAGCTCATGACCGGTAAAGAATTTCCAGGTCTGGTCGGGCAGCGCATCCGGCGTGGGCGGGGTGCCCCTGCCTGTGCCTACGTCCACTTGGCTACCGTATTCCCAGCGCGGCTGGTTGCCTCGGTCGGCTGCATCAGCGCTGCCGTCGGCGGTGCGGGTGTTGAACTGGCCCTCTACGGTATCGGCATCGGCTGGGCGATTGGCATCGCAGTAGAAAGTGGGGGGCGTGCCCGGAGGGGTGATGGCCCAGGCAGCCGTACCGGCGCACAGGCCGGAGAAGGCGCCCAGCGTCGCCAACAGGCGAACCGTGTAGGCTGGACGATGGTAGTGGTTGGTTGGCATGGCTCTCTCTCAGACGGGTTTGGAGTTGTTGTTAAAGGGTGTTGTGGCGCTGGCCGCAGGCTCACGAAGAACTTGATGACAAGCTCCAGCGCCGAGCGTAACACCTCTTGGAGCTGGCTCAAAGTCTGCGGGAGAGGAAAGAGTGTGGATTGTTGACGGTCTGTGGCGTTTTCAGGGCCTTGCCATGCCGCCAGCGCGGTGGCTTGGGGCCGTTGCCTTCCGACATGTCTGGCTGAGTATGGAGCGGCCCTCAACGCGCCAGCAGCGCCACCACTGCCAGCATGAACAGCGCCACGAACAGCGTCTCGCTCACCAGCAGCGCCACCGGCCGCCAGCCCAGCGCCAGGATTTTCTGGAACGAGGTCTTCACCCCCAGCGCCGCAATCGAAATCACCAGCGCCCATTGCGAGGCGCTGCCCGCCGCCGCCTGCACGGGGGCGGCAATCCAGCCCAGGCTGTTGACCACCACCAGCGCCACGAACACCAGCAAAAACAGCGGCAGCAGCGGCGGGCGGCTGGCCTGCCTGCCCCCGGCGCGTGCAAAGGCCGCCACTTCATCGCGGAAGATCAGCGCCAGCGCCAGCACCACCGGCACCAGCATGGCCACGCGCATCATCTTGGCCAGCGTGGCCGCCTGCGCCACCTCGGGCGAGACGATGTTGCCCGCGCCCACCACCTGCGCCACGTCGTGGATGGCGCCGCCCAGAAACAGCCCCGCCAGCGGCACCGGCCAGCCCGCCCACTGCACCAGCAGCGGGTACAGCACCATCACCACGGTGGACAGCGCCGCCACGCCAATGGCCGTCATCAGCGTATAGCGCTCGTTGTCCTCGGTCTGCGGCAGCGTGGCCGAGATGGCCATGGCCGCCGAAATGCCGCAAATGCCCGTGGCCCCTCCGGAGATCAGGCCGAACACCGCAGGCTGCGCCAGCAGCCGCGCCATGAGCAGGCCAAAGCCAATGGTCAGCACCACTGCGCCCGCCAGCGCCGCCACGCCCCAGCCGCCCAGCGCGCTCACGTCGGCCAGGGCAATGCGCGCGCCCAGCAGCGCCACGCCAAAGCGCACCAGCTTCTTGGCCGCGAACTCGATGCCCGCCTGGCAGCGGCCATGCTCGGAGAGGAAATGCAGCGAAATGCCAATCAAGAGCGCATACAGAAACTTGGGGCCGCCGTAATGCTCGGCCACGAAGGTGGCGGCCAGCGCCACCACCACGGCCACGGTCAGGCCGGGCAGCAGGGCGCGAAGGGAGTGGGCAAACGTGTGAAAAGGCGATACGGGCGCTGCGGGGGTGTTTGGCATGCGGCAAATTTTATGGCGCGGCCAACGGCTGAAAACCGGGCCGATGGTTGTTGCGGGCTTCAGTGCCGCACAGCGCAGCCCAATATGTGCCTTTGGGTGTGCCTTTGATGGAGCGATGCTGCATCAGCGCATCACGTGCGCATCACGTGCGCATCGCGGATGCGGCGGGTGTGGCCGCTGCGGTCGAAGTATTCCAGCACCTGGATGGCGCGCTTGCGGCCCAGGGCGGTGGCGTCGCGGAAGTGGCGCGCCTGCACGGCCTGCTGCGGGCTTTGGCGGGCCAGTTCGGCGGCGATGGCCAGCAGGGCGTCGATGGCTTCGGGGCTGTAGAACAAATCCTTGACGACCTGGTGCAGCCGCCCCTGGCGCGCCAGCTTGCGCAGCAGTTGGCGCACTTCCTCCTCGGGCAGCTGGTGGGCCTGGGCCAGATCGCGCACCCAGGGCGGATCAAAACGCCCGGCGGCGATGGCGGGCAGCAGTTGGGCGGCGCGCTGCTCCTCCTGCGCGCTCAGTTGCACGCGGTGGCTGGGCAGGTGCAGCCAGGGGCCGGTCTGCGCGAGCAGGCCTTGCTCCAGCAGAGCGGCGAGCAGGCCGCGCCACAGCGTATCCGGGCTTTGCAGCGCAGCAGGCGGCAGGTTGGGCAGGGCCATGCGGCGCAGCCGGGCGGCGTTCACGCCCGGCTCGTCGGGCGTGCGCTCGTGAAAGCGCGCCAGCGCCTCGCACACCTTGGCCTGCAGGGCGGCCCAGTGCTGCGGGGCCAGCAGCAGTTGTTCGGCCTCATCCGCGCCCAGGGCGATGCAGCCCGGCGGCGCGGGCAGGCTGCGGGCGGGTTGCCCCAGCAGGCGCGCCAGTTGTGCGCGGCCCATGCCCCAGGGAGCTTGCCCGATGAGGGGGGCGATGTCGCCGGTGTCGATGGCGGTCTGCACGGCATCCAGATAGGCCATGCGCTCGGGGCTGCGGCGCTTGCGCTCGGGGGCGTTGGGGTCGAGCACCTGGCCGCCCGCAATGGTTTGGCTGGCCTGGGCATTGCGCAGGATGAAGCGATCGCCTGCGGTGACGAAGACCTCCTCATCCAGCACGAGCTGCGCGCGCGCCTGCTGGCCGCAGGCGATGTGCGAGCCCTCCAGCGGCACGACGTGGGCCGTGCGATGGGCCGTGCCCAAGTGCAGGTGCACGCTGGTCCAGGGGCCGATGGGCTTGGCGGCGCTGGCTTCAGTCTGGCCCGATGGGTTGATGGGCTGGGGCTGGCTGGCCAGCACGCGCAATTGCACGTCCAGCCGGCGCGTGGCTTGCAGCGCTTGCGGCTCGGCCATCCAGTCGCCCCGGGCAATGGCCGTGCGCTCAATGCCCGCCAGATTGAGGGCCACGCGCTGGCCGCTGTGCCCAGCCTGGGCCGGCTGGTTCTGGGCGTGGATGCTGCGCACGCGCACGCTCTGGCCGCTGGGGCTGTGGCGCAGCACATCGCCCACGCGCACGCTGCCGCCAAACACGGTGCCGGTGACGATGGTGCCCTGCCCCGGCAGGGTGAAGCTGCGATCCACCGCCAGGCGGAACAGCCCCTGGCTGGGCCGGGCGGGGAAGCGCTGCGCGGCATCCAGCAAATGCGCGCGCAGCGCCGCCAGCCCGGCATCCGCCGCATCCAGCGCATTGGTGGCAAATACGGGCGCGCCCGCCAGCGGCGTGCCCTGCAGCAGCGCGGCGACCTCGGCCTGCACGGCGGCTAGCCGCGCTGGCGTGGCGCGATCGGCCTTGTTCAGCGCCACGCAGCCCTGGCGCACGCCCAGCAGCTCGAGGATGGCCAGGTGCTCGCGCGTTTGCGGCATGGGGCCGTCGTCGGCGGCGATGACCAGCAGCGCATGGTCAATGCCCACGGCCCCGGCGGCCATGGTGTGGACGAATTTCTCATGCCCGGGCACGTCGATGAAGCCCAGCACCTGCTGCGTGCCGGGTACGGGCAGGTAGGCGTAGCTCAGCTCGATGGAAATGCCGCGCGCTTTTTCCTCCGGCAGCCGGTCGGTGTCCACGCCGGTGAGGGCGCGCACCAGCGCGGTCTTGCCGTGGTCGATGTGGCCTGCGGTGCCGATGATCATGGTGTGGGCCTGAATGTGAAAGAGTGGGTGCTCAGGCGGCATGCCTGCGCGGGAGTGGGGTGCTCGTTTTGGCAGTTGCCGTGACTCATGGTAAAAAACCGGCGTTTCAAGGCCAATCACCAATGGCGCGTATTTTGCACTGCCCGCTTTCTTGCCAAATTGTCAATCTGCCATGCGTGCTTTTTGCATTGCGTTGTCGCGATTGACGCAGATTCGTCCAACCACCAAAGAGGAGAAACATGAGCACAATCTTTTTTGCCCGCCGCAGCAAGGCCTTCATTCTTGCTGCTGCCAGCGCGCTTGCCCTTTGCCTTGCGCACAATGCCCGCGCCGATATCGATTGGAGTACCCCGGATTGGGGTGGCTATAGCTCTGACTTTCTCACCTACGATGTCAACAGCCGCTTGCAACTGCAAAACACGTTTGACAATCACAACCGCGTTTTCGGCAACAGCTCTGGCAGAAGAAGCAAAAAATCGGGCGCCAAAGAGCAGGGCCAGAAAAACCCGAAAGCCTATCAATACCAATATTCGCAAAGTGTCAGCCAGCAAACCGAAGAAGCCTTCATTGCCAACTTGCTGGACCATGCCAAGAAAACCGGCACTCTGGATGCGGCAGCCGAAGCCAAAATCCGCCGCATGCAAAGCTGGAATTTCATCCCCACCATCCGCGAAACCCTGCGCAAAAAAGGTGGCAGCAAAGACAGCGTCGCCCAGGCCATGGCGTTCTGGCTGGTCATCAACTATGGCACCATTCGCAAGGCGCAAGACATGGGCGTGGAAACCGGCAATTTGGTCAATCAGCTCGAAACCGTGATGAGCAAGGATAAGGACATGCTCGCCATGAGCGATGCCGACAAGCAACGCCTTGCCGAAAACCTGCTCTGGCTTGCCCTGGTGCAAATCGTCATTCAGGAAGAAGCGGGCAAGGACCCTGTCGCGCTGCAAGCGGCTGCCAACCAGGCGCGCAGCAATTTGAAAAGCCTGGGCATTGATCCGGACAAAATGACCATTGGCAAAAACGGTCTGGCCCTGCATTGATGGTTGGATTTTTCCGCGCAGTGCGTGCGTTTTGTTTGGAATGCCTCAAATGAAAAATGCCAGTCAATGGCATTTTTCATTTGGGATTTATTTTTCCGAAAGTATCTGCGCCAATGCGGCGAGCTGGGCGGTGAATGCGGCTTCCTCCTGCGCGCAGAGGCACCGCAAGTCCAGCCACAGCGCATCCTGGGCGATGCGGCCGATGACGGGGCGGGGCAGTTGGCGCAGCGCTTCTTCCAGGCGCAGCAGCTGGCGACCGCGGCCTTTTTTCGCGGCCGGGCGCACGGCCAGGGCGTAGCTGGGCAGGGTGTCCACGGGCAGGGCGCCGCTGCCGATTTGGCTGAACACCGGCTCGGCCTGCACGGCCCAGGCATCGCCCAGCGCGGCTTGCAGCAGCGGTTGCAGCGCCTGGGCCTGGCGGGCGATTTCGGCCTGGTTGCGGGTGAGCAGGCGCAGCGTGGTCAGGCGCTGGGGCAGCAAGTCGGGCATGCGGTAGAGCTGCAGCACCGGCTCCAGCGCGGCCAGGGTGAGCTTGCCCACGCGCAGAGCGCGCTTGAGCGGGTTTTTCTTGATCTTGGCGATCAAGTCCTTGCGGCCCACGATCAGCCCGGCCTGCGGGCCGCCCAGCAGCTTGTCGCCGCTGAAGGTGACGACGTCGGCCTCGGCGGCGATGGTCTGGCGCACCGTGGGCTCGGGCGGCAGGCCCCATTGCGCCATGTCCGCCAGCGTGCCGCTGCCCAGGTCCACGGCCAGGGGCAGGCCGTGCTGGCGCGCGATGGCGGCGGCTTCGGCCTCGCCCACAGCCTTGGTAAAGCCCTGCACGGCGTAGTTGCTGGTGTGTACTTTCATCAGCAAGGCGGTGCGAGGGCCGATGGCGTTGGCGTAGTCGTGCGCGTGGGTGCGGTTGGTGGTGCCCACCTCCACCAGCTTCGCGCCCGCGCGGGACATGATGTCGGGGATGCGAAAGGCCCCGCCGATTTCCACCAGCTCCCCGCGCGAGACGATGACCTCCCGGCGCGCGGCCAGCGCATGCAGCGTCAGCAGCACGGCGGCGGCGTTGTTGTTGACGACGGTGGCGGCCTCGGCCCCGGTCAGCTCGCACAGCAGCGGGGCGATCAAGTCGTCGCGGTCGCCCCGGCCGCCGCTGGCGATGTCGTATTCCAGATTGGCCGGCGCGGTCAGCGCGCGCACCACGGCCTGCACGGCCTCATCGGGCAACAGGGCGCGGCCCAGGTTGGTGTGCAGCACCGTGCCCGTGAGGTTGAAAACAGCCTGCAGGCGCGGCGCGAAACGGGCCTGCAAATGCTGCCGGGCCTGCGCGGCCAGGGCGTCGGGCGTGATTTGCGCTGCGGCCAGTTGCCCGGCGCGCATGGCCGGGCGCAAAGCATCGAGACAGGCGCGCGCCGCCTCGGTGCAGGCGGCCGTGCCCCAGGCGGCGACCAGCGCCTGCATGGGCGGCGCGGCCAGCAGCTTGTCCAGCGCGGGCAGGCGCAATTCGGGCGGGGTGTGGGCGGGCATGGCAGAGTTTGGGCTGATGGGCGATGAGGTGGCGATTGTGCGTTGAGAAGTGATGTGTCAGCCGCTTTGAAGGTCTGCACAAATCCACAGTGTTGTGTGTGTCGGCGGATTTGGGCATTCTGCGTCGTGAATCGTCCTCGAAGTGGCAACAGCCATGTTCGCAGCTCACGGCTTGCATGCCATCTCGGTCAAGGGGCTGGCATAAGGCTTTTGTTTGTGAAGGCTTTCGTCTCCTGAACCCAGCGTACATCACCGTTTGCCAGCGATGAACTCCGATGGCGTGCAGCCAAAGTGTTTTCCGAAGGCCACGGTGTAGGCGCTGGGGCTGCCATAGCCCGATTGCAGCGCGGCCTGGGTGATGGGGGCGCCGCCCAGCAGCAGGGGCAGCGAGTGCAGCAGGCGCATTTGCTGGCGCCATTGGCCAAAGCCCAGGCCGGTGTGCTGGAGAAAGCGCCGCTGGAAGGTCTTGGCGCTCATGGCCGATTGCGCGGCCCAGGCAGCGGCCTCGCGGGTGTCGCCGGGCTGCGCCAGCAATTGCGCGCAGACGCGCGCCAGCCTGGCATCGGTGGGCCAGGGCAGGTGAAAGGGTCGATGAGAGGGCGGGCCGGGCGCAGCCGCGTCGCCATCAGGCCTGGCGCTGAGTTCGGTCACCAGCAATTGGCCCAGCAACTGCGCGCGCGGCGTGGGCGGCTGGGCTGGATCGAGCAGGGCCAGGGCGGCGATGAGTTCGCGCAGCAGGGCCGAGGCGTGCAGCACGCCGTCGTGCGCGGGCATGGCTTGCCCATGCGCGGGGTGAATGAAGACGCCATAGGCGCGCACGGCCACGGGCGTGTGCAGGCGGTGGGGCACGCCCGGGCGCAGCCAGACGGCGGCCGTGGGCGGCACCAGCCAGTGGCCAGCGGGGGTCTGCACCCGCAGCACGCCTTCAGCGGCATACAGCACATGCCCGCAGGTATGCTGGTGCTCGGGCACGCTGTGGCCGGCAGGGTAGCGAACGGCCACGCAGGTGGCGGGCAGCGGGCTGTGCTCGTGCAGGTGCAGATCGAGCGCATGCGCGGCGCGCTCGGGGGTGGGGGCGGTGTATCCCATGGCTCAATGGATCAAGACGGATGTCCATTTTGCAAAAGAATCTGTCTGTTTTTCTGTAGATGGCCAGGCGGCCGCTGCCTACAGTGCCTGCTCTTGATGAACAAACCACTGCACGCCGCATGCCCATGCTGACCTGCCCCGCCGCCAAATACCCGGCTTTTGCCCCGATTGATTTGCCCGAGCGCCAATGGCCTTCGCGCACGCTGACGCAGGCCCCCGCCTGGCTGTCCACCGATTTGCGCGATGGCAACCAGGCGCTGTTCGAGCCGATGAACCGCCAGCGCAAGCTGCAACTGTTTCACGAGCTGGTGCGCATTGGCTTCAAGGAGATTGAAATCGGCTTTCCCGCCGCCTCGCAAACCGATTTCGAGATCGTGCGCCATCTGGTGGAGCAGGGCCTGATCCCCGAGGACGTCACGCCCATGGTGATGTGCCAGTTGCGCGAGGATTTGATCGAGCAGACCGTGCGCAGCGTGCAGGGCGCGCGCCGCGTCATCGTGCACCTGTACAACGCCATCGCCCCGGTGTGGCGCGAAATCGTGTTCGGCATGGATGTGCCGCACATCATCGCGCTGGTCGAGCGCCACATCGCCTTGCTGCGCCGCCTGACCGAGCAGCAGCCGCACACGCAATGGGTGCTGCAATACTCGCCCGAGACTTTTTGCATGGCCGAGCTGGACGTCTCCCTGGCCGTGTGCAACGCCGCCATCCGCGCCTGGGATGCCGGGGCGCAGCGGCCCATGATCGTCAACCTGCCCACCACGGTGGAGGTGGCGACGCCCAACGTCTTTGCCGATCAGATCGAATGGATGCACCGCCGCCTGGAGCGGCGCGAGCACATCACGCTGTCGGTGCACCCGCACAACGACCGCGGCACCGGCGTGGCCTGTGCGGAGCTGGCCTTGCTGGCGGGCGCGCAGCGCGTGGAGGGCTGTTTGTTCGGCAATGGCGAGCGCAGCGGCAACGTTGATCTGGTCACGCTGGCGCTCAACCTCTACACCCAGGGCATCGCCCCCGGGCTGGATTTTTCCGACATCGCCGCCGTGGCCCGCGTGGCCGAACAATGCACGGCCTTGCCCATTCACCCGCGCCACCCTTACGTGGGCGATCTGGTCTTCACCGCCTTTTCCGGCTCGCACCAGGACGCCATCGCCAAAGGCTTTGCCGCCCAGCGCCCCGATGCGCCCTGGCGCGTGCCCTACCTGCCCATCGATCCGCAAGACCTGGGCCGCACCTACGACAGCATCGTGCGCGTCAACAGCCAATCGGGCAAAGGCGGCATCGCCTTTTTGCTGCAACGCGATCACGGCGTGGTCATGCCCCGGCGCATGCAGGTGGAATTCAGCGCCATCGTGCAGCAGGCGGCCGACGCCAGCGAAACCGAACTCTCCAGCGCGCAACTGTGGCAATTGTTTGAAGCCACTTATCTGCATGCCGATGGCGGCTACCTCGGCCACCGCCTGTTCGACGCCGAGGGCGGCCAGCAAGGCATCGAGCTGCGCCTGCAAGGGGCGCACGGGCAGCCGCACACCCGGCGCGGCGTGGGCAGCGGCCCGGTGGAGGCCGCCGTGGCCGCGCTGGGCTTGCCGCTGCGCATCGACAGCTTCGAGCAAAAAAGCCTGGGCCACGGCGCCCAGGCCCAGTCGCTGGCCGTCATCGAGGCCGCCTGGCCCGGCCAGCCCGGCACGCGCTTTGGCGCAGCCGTGCATGCCAACACCGCCACGGCCGCCGTGCGTGCGGTGCTGAGCGCCGCGGCGCGCTGGGGCGGCCTGGGCAGCGTGGGAGATGCGGTATCGCGCGGCAGTTGACGATTTTTTACGATTGCCACAGGCATGGCACAATCGCGCCCCCGCGTGGCATCGCTGCGCGGGGCTTTGTTGTTTTTGGGCCCCTAGTTATTGAAAGAAAGATGATTGCTGCTGTTTTTGCCTTGGTGTTTGCCATTCGCCTGGTGTCGCTGTCCATTTCCATCAAGAACGAAAAACGCCTGATCGCCGAAGGCGCCAGGCAGTATGGGGAGCGCAATTCCAAGCTGCTGTCGGCCGCGCACGTGGTCTATTACTTTGCGGCGCTGGCCGAGTCCTACGTGCGCGGCGCGGCGTTCGATGCGGTCTCGGCCATTGGCACGGCCGTGCTGGCGTTTGCGCTGGCCATGCTGTTTTATGTGATCCACGCGCTGGGCAGCGTGTGGACGGTCAAGCTCTACATCCACCCGCAGCACAAGATGAATCGCAACTGGCTGTTTCGCCATGTGCGCCACCCCAATTACTTTCTGAACATCATCCCCGAGCTGATTGGCGTGGGCCTGCTGTGCCATGCCTGGGCGGTGATGCTGGTGGGCCTGCCGCTGTACCTCGCCATCCTGGCCATGCGCATCCGCCACGAGCAGCAGGCCATGCGCCACCTGTGGTGATGTGGGGCAGCCTGGCCTGCCGCCGCGCCCAGCGGCGGCGGCCCGGCCCGTCAGAACAGGCTCTTACCGCGGCCCCAGCGCCAGCAGCGGGTTGGCGCTGGCGCGGGCGTAGTCGGTCTGGCCCATGAGCAAATCCAGCCTCATGCTGGCCAGGTCGTCGGCCATGGGCTCGGCGTATGGGTCTTTTTCCTGGTTGACGATCTTGCGGTAGCTGTGGCAGTGGTCGCAGGTTTCGGCCAGCACGACTTCCTTGCTGACGTCGGGGCTGGCCTGGGCGGTGTCGCCATGGGGCTCATCCTGGCTGACCACGCCCTGGTAGCGGATGCCGCCCGTGGATTCGCAGTGGCTGCACTTGACGCGCACCATGTGCCATTCGGTGCAGCACAGGCTGCAGTGCAGAAAGCGCAGGCCGCCTTCGGCGCCGCCGATGCGCAGCACGCTGGCCACGGGCTGGGAGCCGCAGACGGGGCAGATGGTCATGGGCTGGGTGTAGGGCACGTCGCTTTCCTGCAGCTGGCTGGCCTTGTGGGCGTAGTGCAGCTGCAGCGCGGCCATGACGATGGGCGCGGCCAGCAGGTCGCCGGCCTGCATGCGCTCGTCCAGGATGCGCGCGGCCAGGGCCTGTAGCGCCTCGGGCTTGTGCTGGCCCAGGGCGTGCAGGGCCTGCTGCATGGGCGCGGGCAGGCCCTGTTCGGGCGCCAGCCGCGCCAGCAGCTGCGCCAGCGCGCCGTGCCATGCGGCGTCCAGCTCGGCCCTCGGGTTGCACAGCGGCATGGCATGGCTTTGGGCCTGGGCGATGGCTTCGCGCGCCCAGGCCTCGGTCTGAATGTGGCCGGCCAGCTCGGCCTGGGCCTGCACGATGCGCGCCATGACGCGCAGGTAATCGCCAATGGGGCTGCCCTCGGCCTGTTGCAGCAGCCGGGCGGCGCGCTCGCGAAACAGGCTGGCGGGCTGGGGCAGGCGCGCATGGGGCATGCGCGTGCGGTCCAGGGCTTCGATTTCACCGGGTTGAAGAATGCGTTGCATGGCGTGTTGGGGTGGTGGCGCAAAGTGGCAAATGAAACGCCGGGCGAGCCCGGCGTGTGCGCGTTCGTCTGTGAAGCGATGGCCCCTCAGTGCAACGGTGCGTTGCCAAGGGGCCTAGTGCATCAACTGCTGGTGCGCTGCTGGCGTTGGGCGGCCAGGCGCTGCTCGCGGGCGACGATTTCGTCGTGCCAGAGGCGGTGGTTGCGCTTGGCCCAGGCGTAGCTGACGGTGCCGCGCGTCATGGCCTTGATGGAGCCCTTGACCCAGAAGGCCGCATAGACGTGGAACACGATGGAGAAGATCATCACGAAGCCAAAGAAGGCGTGCAGCAGCGAGGCGACGCGAATGATGTCGATGCCGAACAGGTGGCTGAAGTAGGCGCGCCACATGACGATGCCTGTGAGCAGCAGGCCCAGCATGCTGCCCAGCAGCACCCAGAACAGGATCTTTTGGCCAGCGTTGTACTTGCCCACGGGCGGCAGCTTGTGCTCCTGGTTGGCCAGCATGTCGCCGGGCTGCTTGAGCCACTGGATGTCGTTCTTGTCCAGAAAGTTGTGATGCCAAAAGCGCAACGCCAGCACGGTAAACGAGAGGAACATCACCACGCCGATGAAGGGGTGGAGGATGCGCGTCCACGGGCCGCCGCCAAACAGGTTGGTGAGCCAGAACATGGAGGGGTGAAACAGCGCCAGGCCCGAGAGCGCCAGCAGCACGAAGCTGATGGCGGTGAGCCAGTGGTTGCTGCGCTCGTTGGCGGTGTAGCGCTGGATGGCCGGGCGGCCCTCGGCGTCCACGGCGAAGTCGATGGGCGTGGGGCGATGGTGTTCAGTCATGGCGGGCCTCCTCCAGCTGGGCTTGTGCGTGCTGTTCACTGTGCGCGTGCTCGGTGGCGATGCCTGCGGCCTGGCGGCGCGCCAGGGCCTGGGCGTCGGCCTCCTCCTCATCCTGCTCGGTGGGCTTGTTGGGGCCTACGCGGGTGTAGTGGAAGAAGCCGCCCAGCGCGGCCAGGGCAATGCCGGCCAGGGCCAGCGGCTTGGTCACGCCTTTCCACAAGCGCACCACGGGGCTGATTTGCGGCGCATCGGGCAGGCCGGCGTACAGCGAGGGCTTGTCGGCGTGGTGCAGCACGTACATGACGTGGGTGCCGCCCACGCCGGCCGGGTCGTACAGGCCCGCGTTGGCGTAGCCGCGGTTTTTCAGGTCATCGATGCGGCGCTCGGCCTGCTCTTTCATGGCCTTTTTGGTGCCGAACATGATGGCGCCGGTGGGGCAGGTCTTGACGCAGGCCGGCTCGCGGCCCACGGCCACGCGGTCAGAGCACAGGGTGCACTTGTAGGCTTTGTTGTCCTTCTTGGAGATGCGCGGCACGTTGAAGGGGCAGCCAGTGACGCAGTAGCCGCAGCCGATGCAGTTTTCCTCGTGGAAGTCCACGATGCCGTTGGTGTACTGCACGATGGCTCCGGGCGAGGGGCAGGCCTTGAGGCAGCCGGGGTCCTCGCAGTGCATGCAGCCGTCCTTGCGGATCAGCCACTCCAGGTTGCCAGAGGCCTCGTTCTCGTACTCGGTAAAACGCATCACCGTCCACGAGTCGGCCGTCAGGTCCATGGGGTTGTCGTACACGCCATGGTTGTGGCCGATCTCGTCGCGCAGGTCGTTCCATTCCGAGCAGGCGGTTTGGCAAGCCTTGCAGCCAATGCACTTGGAGACGTCGATGAGCTTGGCCACTTCGCCCGAGCGCGGCTCGCGCACCTGGGGCGAGGGCGTGGTGGTGGCCGAGCGCTGTTTGATGTCCAGGGATTGCAATGCCATGTGGACTCCTTCAGATCTTCTCGACCTTCACCAGGAAGGTCTTGAACTCGGGGGTGTTGGTGTTGCCATCACCGACGAAGGGGGTCAGGGTATTGGCGATGAAGCCCGGCTTGGCCACGCCCTTGAAGCCCCAGTGGATGGGAATGCCCACGTGGTGGATGGTTTTGCCATCGATCTGCATGGCCTTGATGCGCTTGGTCACCACCGCCACGGCCTTGATGTAGCCGCGCTTGGAGCTGACCCGGACGCGATCGCCGGCCTTGACGCCGATGGAGGCGGCCAGCGCCTCGCCAATCTCCACGAATTGCTCGGGCTGGCTGATGGAGTTGAGAACCGTGTGGCGCGTCCAGTAGTGGAAGTGCTCGGTGAGGCGGTAGGTCGTGCCCACGTGGGGGAATTCCTCGGGCTTGCCGAAGGTTTCCCAGATGGGCGTGAAGACCCGCGCCGCCGGCGAGCTGGTGGCCTTGGGGTTGTTCGGGTGCAGCGGGTTGTAGCCCAGCGGCGTGTCGAACGGCTCGTAATGCTCGGGGAAGGGGCCTTCGTTGAGCAGCTTGCGCGAGAAGAAGCGCGCCACGCCCTCGGCATTCATGATGAAGGGGCCAGCGCCCGCCTCGGGCGCGGAGGTGGCAACGAAGTCCGGCACGTCCGCGCCCGTCCAGCGCCTGCCATTCCAGTGCACGAGCTGGCGGTGCGGGTTGAATGGCCTGCCTTGCGGATCGCAGGAGGCGCGGTTGTAGAGCACGCGGCGGTTGGCCGGCCAGGCCCAGGCCCAGTTCAGCGTGTTGCCGATGCCGGTGGGGTCGGAGTTGTCGCGGCGGGCCATCATGTTGCCCTCCTCCGTCCAGGAGCCGGCAAAAATCCAGCAGCCGCAGGCGGTGCTGCCGTCGTCGCGCAGCTCGCCAAAGCCGGAGATTTGCTGGCCTGCCTTGCGCAGCACCTTGCCGGGGTCTTTCGGGTCGGTCAGATCCACCAGCGCGCGGCCATTGAGTTCCATGGCCGTCTCCTGCGCCGTGGCCTCGTGCTGTTGGGCATAGGGCCAGTCCAGGTGCAGGATCGGGTCGGGGTAGGCCCCGCCTTCCTTGCGGTACAGCTCGCGCATGCGCAAAAACAGCTCCGACATGATGTGGATGTCGGTGCGCGCCTGGCCGGGCGGCTCGGCGGCCTTCCAGTGCCATTGCAGCACGCGGCTGGAGCTGACGATCTCGCCCTCGTCCTCGGCAAAGCAGGTTGTGGGCAGGCGGAACACCTCGGTCTGGATGGCTTTTTCGTCCACGTCGTTGAACTCGCCGTGGTTCTTCCAGAACTCGGAGGTGTCCGTGGCCAGCGGATCCATGACCACCAAGAACTTGAGTTTGGACAGGCCATTGCGCACGCGGTTCTTGTCCGACAGCGCCGCCAGCGGGTTGAAGCCCTGCGCCAGATAGCCGTTGACCTTGCCCTCGTTCATGAGCTGGAAGTACTGGAGCATGTCGTACTCCTTGTCCAGCTTGGGCAGGTAGTCGTAGCCCCAGTTGTTCTCCGCCGTGGCGTTCTTGCCGTACCAGGCCTTCATCAGGCTGACGTGGAACTTGGAATAGTTCTGCCAGTAGCTGACCTGCCCGGGGCGCAGCGGTTTGTGCGCCCGCGCGGCGATGTAGCCGGCGTAGTCCTGCTCATGCTCGCGCGGCAGGCTCAGATAGCCCGGCAGGCTGGCCGAGAGCAGGCCCAGATCGGTCAGGCCCTGGATGTTGGAGTGCCCGCGCAGCGCATTCATGCCGCCGCCGGCCACGCCGATGTTGCCCAGCAGCAATTGCATCATCGCGCCGGTGCGCAGCATCTGCGCGCCGATGGAGTGCTGCGTCCAGCCCAGCGCGTACATGATGGTGGCCGCGCGGCCCGGCACCGCCGTGCTGGCGAGCTTCTCGGCCACGTGCAGGAATTTCTCCCTGGGCGTGCCGCAGATGCGCTCGACCATCTCCGGCGTATAGCGGCTGTAGTGCTTCTTCAAAAGCTGATAGACGCAGCGCGGGTGTTGCAGCGTCGGATCCACCACGGCGTAGCCATCGGCGCCGCGCTCGTAATCCCACGAGGTTTTGTCGTAGGTGCGCGTCTCTTCGTTGTAGCCCGAGTAGATGCCATCGACGAACTCGAAGTCATCGCGCACGACAAAGCTGAAGTCCGTGTAGTTGTGCACGTACTCCTTGTGGATCTTGTCGTTGCTCAGCAGGTAGTTGATGACCCCGCCCAGGAAGGTGATGTCCGTGCCCGAGCGGATTGGCGCGTAGTAATCGGCCACCGATGCCGAGCGGTTGAAGCGCGGATCGACCACCATGAAATAGGCGCCGTTGTGCTCCTTGGCTTCGGTCACCCACTTGAACCCGCAGGGGTGGGCCTCGGCGGCATTGCCGCCCATGATCAAAATCACATCCGCATTCTTGATGTCGACCCAATGGTTCGTCATCGCGCCACGGCCAAACGTCGGGGCAAGACCTGCCACCGTCGGGCCGTGTCAGACACGTGCCTGGTTGTCGAATGCAAGAAGGCCGAAATTGCGCATCACCTTGTGGGTGATGTAGCCCGTTTCGCTGGTGGAGGCCGAGGCGGCCAGCATGCCCGTGGTCAGCCAGCGGTTGACCACCTTGCCATCATCCGTGTGCGTGACGAAGTTGGCATCGCGGTCGTCTTTCATCAGGCGGGCGATGCGATCCATCGCCTCATCCCAGGACAGATCCGTCCACTCGCTCGCGCCAGGGGCGCGGTACTGGGGCTTGAGCAGGCGGTTGGGGCTGTTGATGAAATCCAGCAAACCCGCGCCCTTGGGGCACAGCGTGCCGCGGTTGACCGGGTGATCGGGGTCGCCCTCGACGTGGATCACGGCGCGCTTGGCATTGCGCACGCCATCGCTGAGCGAGTACATCAAAATGCCGCAGCCCACCGAGCAATAGGTACAGGTCTGGCGCGTGACCTGCGCGGCCGCAAGCTTGTACTGGCGCACCTCCGCCAGCGCTTCAGAGGGCGAAAAGCCCATCAGCGCCAGACTGGAGCCTGCCAGGGTTGAGCCAGTCACTTGCATGAACTGGCGCCTGGAGACGTTCATCATGGGGTTGACCTTTCAAAAGGTTCGGGGTCTGTCTGTATTTCTTTTCTGCTGTCACAGCGGCACCGGGCACCAAGCCCGCCCGGGCGATTTCGCCGTGAAGAGGGGCATTGTAGGAATGACCCTGCCCCCCTTCACGCACCGCGCGCTTGACCGAGTGGCGCGCTCTGCCATTGCCCGCAAACGCTCCAACAGCGCCGCGCCAACCCGGCCAAGCCCAGCCATGATGGACGGGAGCATCCAGCGCGTGAAGGCGTGGTTTCCCTGATCCGTGGCTTTGCGCCCCCGCGCTGGCCCCGAAAGTTTGACGATCATGGCAAGGGCAACCACAATGCAACCAGATTGACTCCCCCGCCAGTACCGCCATGCCCGCCACCTTGACGCTGAAAAACATCCCCGACGAAATCTACGAACGCCTCAAGGCCGCAGCACAGGCGCATCGCCGCAGCCTCAACAACGAGGCCGTCGTCTGCCTGCAAACCGTGCTCATGCCCGCCAGCGCCAGCGCCGAAGAGCGCCTGCAACGCGCCCGCGCCTTGCGCCAGCGCCTGGCCGGGCAGGACTTCGCCGCCGACGACATTGCCGCTCTGCGCCAGGAAGGCCGCGCATGATCGTGGTGGACAGCAACGTGCTGGCCTACCTCTACCTGCCCGGCCAATTCAGCCAGCAGGCCGAAGCCCTGCTGCGCCAGCACCCCCAATGGCACGCCCCACCGCTTTGGCGCAGCGAGCTGCGCAACATCTTGAGCAGCTACGTGCGCCGCCAGCAGTTGAGCCTGGCCGACGCGATCCAAATCCAGCAGGAAGCCCAGGCCCTGATGGCGCTGGGCGAGCAAGCCGTGGATTCCGCCGCTGTGCTGGCCTTGGCACAGCAAAGCGGCTGCACGGCATACGACTGCGAATTCGTCGCCCTGGCCCAGGCCTTGGGCTGCCCGCTGATGACCCAGGACAAGCAGGTGCTGCGGGCGTTCCCGGGTGTGGCGTACAGCCTGTGCAGCGTGAAAGGCGCATAGCGCGAGAACTTGCCCAAAAGCCTGCCCAAGCGCCCGCGCCCCCTCCGCCTCGCGCACGTACGCCCTCTCCCGCTTGCGAGAGAGGGCTGGGGCGAGGGTGTGCGCCGGCAGGACGCTTGCGCGCGGCATGGTGCAAGACAGCGTGGGGCGCATCTCTTCTCCCCCCGGCTCCTCTGCCCTCTTGGGAGAATCTGGGTAGAAAGAGCAACAACTGCATTCCAAAATAAAAGCGCCCGCCCTGCCATGCTGACGCCTGCCCCAGGCGGGGCCCCGCCCAACCAACCCAGCCAGCGCCAGAAAAAAACCGCCCCGAAGGGCTAATGCCGTTCACTTAACCCAGTGAACGGCATTTTTGTTGGATAGCTGCGGCACACTTTCTGCCAAGTCATTTTTTTCCTTGGCACAGATGCCCCGCAAACACCACCTTTACCCTGACTTTGGCTC
>NZ_NSJB01000019.1 GCF_002285265.1 Vandammella animalimorsus | reverse complement strand
GGTTCAAAACCTGTGTTATAGTCACGCCTTCGCTTGCTGCTTCTGCCTAGTTTGGTGGTTGCGCTGGCAGGGGTTGAAGAAAAAGTTGTTTGACTGCTTCAGAACTTCTGCTAGAATGCGAGGTTTCCTTCAAGGCTCATCCTCTGGATGGTCTGAATGCAAAAATTTCAAACTTTTTTGAGTTGAGATTTTTTGTGTTATAATGGAGGGCTTCGCTGGTTGCGAAGGGTCTTCGAAGCGAGATTTCAAAAAATTCAAATTTTTCTTGAATGCTTGAAATTTTGTGTTATAGTAGAGGGCTTCGCTGATTGCGAAACGATGCAAATCCAGATCGCTGGATGAGCAAAGAAGGTTCATTAAAAACATACAGCCGATAAGCGTGGGCGTTTGGAAATAGAGGCTGCTGCAAAAGCTTTGCGCAAGCAAAGCGTGGCAGAGATGCCAAGCGCTCACAGCACAGAATCGAAGTGTGTAGGCTTTTTATAGGCTTACAGGAGAACTTCAATTCCGCTTAAGTGAGTGAGTTGATAGAGATCGAACTAAAGAGTTTGATCCTGGCTCAGATTGAACGCTGGCGGCATGCTTTACACATGCAAGTCGAACGGTAACATGGGTGCTTGCACCTGATGACGAGTGGCGAACGGGTGAGTAATACATCGGAACATGCCCAATTGTGGGGGATAGCTCGGCGAAAGCCGGATTAATACCGCATAAGATCTACGGATGAAAGCAGGGGACCTTCGGGCCTTGCGCGATTGGAGTGGCCGATGGCAGATTAGGTAGTTGGTGGGGTAAAGGCCTACCAAGCCTGCGATCTGTAGCTGGTCTGAGAGGACGACCAGCCACACTGGGACTGAGACACGGCCCAGACTCCTACGGGAGGCAGCAGTGGGGAATTTTGGACAATGGGCGCAAGCCTGATCCAGCAATGCCGCGTGCAGGACGAAGGCCTTCGGGTTGTAAACTGCTTTTGTGCAGAACGAAAAATCTCTGGTTAATACCTGGGGATCATGACGGTACTGCAAGAATAAGCACCGGCTAACTACGTGCCAGCAGCCGCGGTAATACGTAGGGTGCGAGCGTTAATCGGAATTACTGGGCGTAAAGCGTGCGCAGGCGGCGATGCAAGACCGATGTGAAATCCCCGGGCTCAACCTGGGAACTGCATTAGTGACTGCATTGCTGGAGTGCGG
This sequence comes from Vandammella animalimorsus, assembly GCF_002285265.1. Lineage (GTDB taxonomy): Bacteria > Pseudomonadota > Gammaproteobacteria > Burkholderiales > Burkholderiaceae_C > Lampropedia. The sequence continues at coordinate 4,747 of NZ_NSJB01000019.1, read as the reverse complement.
CAGAGGGGGATGGAATTCCGCGTGTAGCAGTGAAATGCGTAGATATGCGGAGGAACACCGATGGCGAAGGCAATCCCCTGGGCCTGCACTGACGCTCATGCACGAAAGCGTGGGGAGCAAACAGGATTAGATACCCTGGTAGTCCACGCCCTAAACGATGTCAACTGGTTGTTGGGGATTCATTTCTTCAGTAACGAAGCTAACGCGTGAAGTTGACCGCCTGGGGAGTACGGTCGCAAGACTAAAACTCAAAGGAATTGACGGGGACCCGCACAAGCGGTGGATGATGTGGTTTAATTCGATGCAACGCGAAAAACCTTACCCACCTTTGACATGTACGGAACTTGCCAGAGATGGCTTGGTGCTCGAAAGAGAGCCGTAACACAGGTGCTGCATGGCTGTCGTCAGCTCGTGTCGTGAGATGTTGGGTTAAGTCCCGCAACGAGCGCAACCCTTGTCATTAGTTGCCATCATTTAGTTGGGCACTCTAATGAGACTGCCGGTGATAAACCGGAGGAAGGTGGGGATGACGTCAAGTCCTCATGGCCCTTATAGGTGGGGCTACACACGTCATACAATGGCCGGTACAAAGGGCAGCCAACCCGCGAGGGGGAGCCAATCCCATAAAGCCGGTCGTAGTCCGGATCGCAGTCTGCAACTCGACTGCGTGAAGTCGGAATCGCTAGTAATCGTGGATCAGCATGTCACGGTGAATACGTTCCCGGGTCTTGTACACACCGCCCGTCACACCATGGGAGCGGGTTCTGCCAGAAGTAGGTAGCTTAACCGTAAGGAGGGCGCTTACCACGGCAGGGCTCGTGACTGGGGTGAAGTCGTAACAAGGTAGCCGTACCGGAAGGTGCGGCTGGATCACCTCCTTTCTGGAAAAAGCAGTTTCTGCCAAGCGTCCACACTTATCGGTTGTTGGAATGGAAATCGGATATCGAAAAGGTATTCGATGATGGGTCTGTAGCTCAGCTGGTTAGAGCACCGTCTTGATAAGGCGGGGGTCGTTGGTTCGAGCCCAACTAGACCCACCAAAATCCTATCGAAAGATGGGGTGGATGAAATCCAATGGATTGAATCTATTGGGGGATTAGCTCAGCTGGGAGAGCACCTGCTTTGCAAGCAGGGGGTCGTCGGTTCGATCCCGTCATCCTCCACCAAAACTTTATTTGAATCGATGTTTTTTGCATTGGATTTGTGATAAAGTGCGCGGTTTCGCTAAACACCAAAACGGCTTTGAGGGCCTTGGGTTCTGAAAGGCTTTTTTGTTGTTTGTCGATACAGATCGATGAATTGGCTGTTCTTTAAAAAATCATAGAGTCGAATCAGCGTTGCTGATGGAAAGCAGAGAAATCTGCATCGTGCCATCAGCAATGATTTTGATTGCGTCAACAACGAACATTCAAAGCAATTTGAATTGTTCAGTAATTGACGATTGTTCTCTGGATCATCTGGGTTCTCTGGGTGGTCCAACAAGACAAGCGTGAATTACGGCAAACGCGTAAGCAAGTTTGCTTGTTCTGTGACGAAGGTTTTTGCGAAAGCAGAAGTCAAAGTTATAGGGTCAAGTGAATAAGAGCATGTGGTGGATGCCTTGGCGATTACAGGCGATGAAAGACGTGATAGCCTGCGATAAGCTTCGGGGAGCTGGCAAATGAGCATTGATCCGAAGATTTCTGAATGGGGAAACCCACCCGTTAGGGTATCGTTGACTGAATTCATAGGTCAACGAGGCGAACCTGGAGAACTGAAACATCTAAGTACCCAGAGGAAAAGACATCAACCGAGATTCCGAAAGTAGTGGCGAGCGAAATCGGATCAGCCTTCTAGTGATAGCGCAGAAGACAACAGAACGGATTGGAAACTCCGGCCACAGTGGGTGATAGCCCCGTATGTGAAAATTCTGTGTGGTACTAGGCTAGAGACAAGTAGGGCGGGACACGTGAAATCCTGTCTGAATATGGGGGGACCATCCTCCAAGGCTAAATACTCGTAATCGACCGATAGTGAACCAGTACCGTGAGGGAAAGGCGAAAAGAACCCCGGGAGGGGAGTGAAATAGATCCTGAAACCGCATGCTTACAAAAAGTCGGAGCCCTTCGGGGTGACGGCGTACCTTTTGTATAATGGGTCAGCGACTTACATTCAGTGGCAAGGTTAACCGAATAGGGGAGCCGAAGAGAAATCGAGTCCGAATAGGGCGTCTAGTCGCTGGGTGTAGACCCGAAACCGAGTGATCTATCCATGGCCAGGTTGAAGGTGCCGTAACAGGTACTGGAGGACCGAACCGACTAATGTTGCAAAATTAGCGGATGAGCTGTGGATAGGGGTGAAAGGCTAAACAAACTCGGAAATAGCTGGTTCTCTCCGAAAACTATTTAGGTAGTGCCTCAAGTATTACCTGCGGGGGTAGAGCACTGTTTTGGCTAGGGGGTCATGGCGACTTACCAAACCAAGGCAAACTCCGAATACCGCAGAGTACAGCTTGGGAGACAGTGCACCGGGTGCTAACGTCCGGACACGAGAGGGAAACAACCCAGACCGCCAGCTAAGGTCCCTAAAATTGGCTAAGTGGGAAACGAGGTGGGAAGGCATAGACAGTCAGGATGTTGGCTTAGAAGCAGCCATCATTTAAAGAAAGCGTAATAGCTCACTGATCGAGTCGTCCTGCGCGGAAGATGTAACGGGGCTCAAGCCAGTTACCGAAGCTGCGGATGCACAGTTTACTGTGCGTGGTAGGAGAGCGTTCTGTAGGCCTGAGAAGGTGGCTTGTAAAGGCTGCTGGAGGTATCAGAAGTGCGAATGCTGACATGAGTAGCGTTAAAGGGGGTGAAAAGCCTCCTCGCCGTAAGCGCAAGGTTTCCTACGCAACGTTCATCGGCGTAGGGTGAGTCGGCCCCTAAGGCGAGGCAGAGATGCGTAGCTGATGGGAAGCAGGTTAATATTCCTGCACCGACCTATAGTGCGATGTGGGGACGAATCTTAATAGGTGATCCAACTGTTGGAATAGTTGGTTTAGGCAGAAGTAGGCGTGTGTTAGGCAAATCCGGCACACATATACCGAGGCTGTCGATCGAGTGAGCTTGCTCACGAAGTCACTGAACGGGGTTCCAGGAAAAGCCACTAAGCTTCAGCTATAGGCGACCGTACCGCAAACCGACACTGGTGCGCGAGATGAGTATTCTAAGGCGCTTGAGAGAACTCTGGAGAAGGAACTCGGCAAATTGACACCGTAACTTCGGGAGAAGGTGTGCCCTATTAGTGTGATGAGAACATCTGAGCATGAATGGGTTGCAAAAAATAGGTGGCTGCGACTGTTTATTAAAAACACAGCACTCTGCAAACACGAAAGTGGACGTATAGGGTGTGACGCCTGCCCGGTGCTGGAAGATTAAATGATGGGGTGCAAGCTCTTGATTGAAGTCCCAGTAAACGGCGGCCGTAACTATAACGGTCCTAAGGTAGCGAAATTCCTTGTCGGGTAAGTTCCGACCTGCACGAATGGCGTAACGATGGCCACACTGTCTCCTCCAGAGACTCAGCGAAGTTGAAATGTTTGTGATGATGCAATCTCCCCGCGGAAAGACGGAAAGACCCCATGAACCTTTACTGTAGCTTTGTATGGGACTTTGAACAGATCTGTGTAGGATAGGTGGGAGGCTTTGAAGTGAGGATGCTAGTTCTCATGGAGCCGTCCTTGAAATACCACCCTGGTGTGTTTGAGGTTCTAACCTGCGCCCTTGAATCAGGGCGGGGGACAGTGCATGGTAGGCAGTTTGACTGGGGCGGTCTCCTCCCAAAGCGTAACGGAGGAGTTCGAAGGTACGCTAGGTACGGTCGGACATCGTGCTAATAGTGCATAGGCATAAGCGTGCTTGACTGTGAGACTGACAAGTCGAACAGGTAGGAAACTAGGACTAAGTGATCCGGTGGTTCTGTATGGAAGGGCCATCGCTCAACGGATAAAAGGTACTCTGGGGATAACAGGCTGATACCGCCCAAGAGTTCATATCGACGGCGGTGTTTGGCACCTCGATGTCGGCTCATCTCATCCTGGGGCTGAAGTCGGTCCCAAGGGTATGGCTGTTCGCCATTTAAAGAGGTACGTGAGCTGGGTTTAAAACGTCGTGAGACAGTTTGGTCCCTATCTTCCGTGGGCGCTGCAGATTTGAGGGAACCTGCTCCTAGTACGAGAGGACCGGAGTGGACACACCTCTGGTGTACCGGTTGTCACGCCAGTGGCATCGCCGGGTAGCTAAGTGTGGACGAGATAACCGCTGAAAGCATCTAAGCGGGAAACTCATCCCAAGATGAGATCTGCCGGGGCCTTGAGCCCCCTAAAGGGTCGTTGAAGACCACGACGTTGATAGGCTGGGTGTGCAAGTGCAGCAATGCATTGAGCTAACCAGTACTAATTGCCCGTGAGGCTTGACCCTATAACTTTGACAAATCGATCCCACAACGATCGACAAAGCACAGCAGCAAACCGCTGATGCGTAGCCAACGCAATCAAAATACCATGATTCGACTCTATGTTTCGTGTCGTTGAGCACAGCTCAGCAACACCACCAGTTATGCCTGATGACAATAGCAGTCTGGAACCACTCCTTCCCATCCCGAACAGGACAGTGAAACGGACCAGCGCCAATGATAGTGCGGATTCCCGTGTGAAAGTAGGTCATCGTCAGGCTCTTATCCCCAAAACCCCCCTCTTCCAAATTCGGAAGTGGGGGGTTTGTTT
>NZ_NSJB01000018.1 GCF_002285265.1 Vandammella animalimorsus | reverse complement strand
CGGGCGCCAGCCGGGAGATACGCTTGCCGCCTTGCTGCCGACTGCTGCGCTCACCTTCTTTCTCGAAGCGAGCACGCACGCGATATATCCACATGCGGCTGACTTCATAACGACGGGCAATGGCGCTCTCCGCGCTCTCCGCGCTCCAGCGCTGCCAGCACTCGGTCTCGCAAGTCTTGCGAATAGGCGCGCATCTCATGCTCCGGCTGGTAGAAAACCCTATTATGTAACCTTATCAATCAAAGTTTCTCTAATAAATCCGGACCTTGTTTGCTGTTTACGTCAGTTCAACAGAGAAAGGGCCTATAAAGTCATCTTGATGTCAGTGCATCTGGATCCACCATGTTCAATCTTTTCGCCCTTTTGTACGACCCATCGGATCGCATCGACAATGACTCGCTCATGCGTGAGCTGAGGCAGAAATTTCCTTGGATTGGGGAATATGCCGTTTCTACCGAGCAGTTGAGCTTTCCGGAGGTGACGTTGGTGGTGCTGGAAAAAGAAGGCTGGCGGGTGGAGTTTGAAATCCGCGAGCAGGACTCGATGACGCTCAGCCTGCAGGCGCTGCAGAAAATCCTGAAGAAGAAAACTGCCCTGCCCGAGAACTTTCTCTCCTACAACAAGGAGCTGGCCATTGGTTTTGGCGATGATCCGGATCGCCGGTTTACCGATGAGATCATCCAGATCGGTGAATTCGTGCGCGAGAACTATCCGGGCGTGGTGATTTATGACCAGTACAACGAAGACGTTTGGTGATGACGCCATGCGCCAATAAGAAAGCCCAGCTTTGATCGAAGCTGGGCTTTTGCTTGGGCGGCATCGGCTTTGCTGATCGCATTGCCTTGCGCCGCGGCGCCATAGGGCTGCTGCTCTGGCGTGGCTTCAAGCCTGTGGCGGCTGCTGTGCGGCCTGGGCCTGGCAATGCTGTTGGGCGTAGGCCAGGTACCAGTCCAGGCATTCCGGGTTGGCCATGGCTTCGCGGTGGATGACTTTTTCGGCCGGCTGGCCCAGCAGCAGTTTTTTGATGGGCAATTCCTGCTTTTTGCCGCTGAGGGTGCGCGGCACTTGCGCCACTTGCACGATGGCGTCGGGCACGAAGCGCGGCGAGAGGGCCTGGCGGATGGCTTGGGCGATGCGCTGGCGCAGCGCGTCGTCCAGCTCCAGGCCGGGGCGCAGCACGACGAACAGCGGCATGTGGCTGGGCCGGCCCAGGTATTCGAGGTCGACGACCAGCGAGTCCAGCACTTCGGGCAGGGCTTCGACGGCGCTGTAGAGCTCGCTGGTGCCCATGCGCAGGCCGTGGCGGTTGATGGTGGCGTCGGAGCGGCCGTAGATGACGCAGCTGCCATCGGCGCCGATGCTGATCCAGTCGCCGTGGCGCCAGACGGCGCCGGCCTGTGGCGGCAGGTCACCGCCGTGGGGGTTGCGGCCTTTGCCGGCGGGGTAGGTATCGAAGTAGCTGTGGTGGTAGCGGCTGCCGTCGGCGTCGTTGTACAGGTACAGCGGCATGGAGGGGATGGGCTGGGTGCAGACCAGCTCGCCAACCTGGTCGATGACGGCCTGGCCGGCTTCGTCCCAGGCCTGCACGGCCGCGCCCAGCATGCGGCATTGCAGCCGGCCTGGGGTTTGCGGCAGGTCGCGGTGGCTGCCCAGGAAGGCGCCGGCAAAGTCGGTGCCGCCGGAGACGTTGCACCACCAGATGCCCTGGCCGCTCTCGCCGGCCACGCCGGCCTCGCGCATGAAGGCGCTGCCCCAGTTCTGCACCTCCTCGCTCAGTGGCGAGCCGGTGCTGCCCAGGGCGCGGATGCGGCGCAGGTCGCCGCATTGCTGCGGCCGCAGGCCGGCCTTGGCGCACAGGCCGTAGAAGGCTGCGCCAACGCCGAAGAAGGTGACCTGGTGGCGCGCGGCAAAGCGCCAGAGCACGCCCATGTCCGGCTGCTCGCGCGGGCCGCTGGGGCTGCCGTCGTAGATCACCAATGTGGTGCCGCGCAGCAGCCCGGCGACCTGGGCGTTCCACATCACCCAGCCGGTGGAGCTGTACCAGTGGTAGCGCTCGCCAAAGCTGTTGGGCGCGTAGCTGCAGCCCAGGTCGTTGTGCAGTGCGCCCAGTTGCAGCTGCACCAGCATCATGCCGCCGTGGCCGTGCACGATGGGTTTGGGCAGGCCGGTGGTGCCGCTGGAGTAGACGATCCACAGCGGGTGGTCGAAGGGCAGCCAGCGCGGCGCAAAGTCGTGCACGGCCGCATCGTCGCGCGCGGTGAGCTCGGCGAAGTTGGCATAGCCCGCCCATTGCACGTCGGCATCGAGGTTGCCCACGACGATGGCGTGGCGCACGCTGGGCAGTGCGGCGCGCAGCTGCTCGCTGATCTGCCTGCGTTCGAGCTGTTTGCCGCCGTAGACCACGCCGTCCACGGTCAGCAGCAGCACGGGCTCGATCTGCCGAAAGCGGTCCAGCACGGCGTTGACGCCCATGTCCGGCGCGCACACGCTCCAGACGGCGCCGATGCTGGCCGTGGCCATGAAGGCGACGATGGTTTGCGCGATGTTGGGCAGGTAGGCGGCCACGCGCTCGCCCGGCTGCACGCCCAGCGCCTGCATGTGCAGCGCCAGCGCCGCCACCTGGCGGCGCAGCTCGGGCCAGCTCAGCGTGGTGACCTGGCCCAGCTCGTTGTCGGCAATGATGGCCGGCAGGCCGGCGGCGTGGGCCGGCTGCACGTGGCGCAGCATCTGCTGCACCATGTTGACCTGCGCGCCTTCGAACCAGCGCGCGCCGGGCATGACGTTCTCGGCCAGCACCCGCTGGTGCGGCGTGGGCGATTGCACGTCGAAGTAGTCCCAGATGCTTTGCCAGAAGGCTTCGAGCTCGCTGGTGGACCAGCGCCACAGCGCGTCGTAGTCGTCAAAGTGCAGGCCGTGGCGCTGCGCCAGCCAGGCCTGGTAGCGGCGCAGCTCGGGCACGTAGGGCGCGGTGTTGGGGGTGGTATCGGGGGCGGCAGTGGGTGTGGAAGAGGGGGCGGTATGGCTCATGGCCGCGCAGCGTAGCGGCTGTGGCGCGGCGCGGCCGTCGCCAACGCGATCGCTCTCGGCGGCGTGAACAGGGCTTATAAATCAGGGTTTTCACCCATGGGCGGCGCATCCCTGTCGCCAGCCCTGTTCATGATGTTTTGATGGAGAACCCCGTGCCAGCCTTTGATCGCATCCAATGTCCCGCCTTGCACAGCAAGATCATGTCGGCCCAGCAGGCCGCCGAGCTGATTCCCGAAGGGGCCAACGTGGGCATGAGCGGCTTTACCGGCTCGGGCGCGCCCAAGGCCGTGCCGCTGGCGCTGGCCGAGCGCATCGAGCGACTCTACGCCCAGGGCAAGAACTTCAAGATCGACCTGTGGACCGGCGCTTCCACGGCGCCGGAGATCGATGGCGCGCTGGCCAAGGTCAACGGCATCCACACGCGCCTGCCCTACCAGTCCGACCCGATCGGGCGCAAGCGCATCAACGAGGGCAGCATTCAGTACATCGACATGCACCTCTCGCACGTGGCGCAGTACGTCTGGTTTGGCTTCTTTGGCAAGCTCGACGTGGCGGTGATCGAGGTCGCCGGCATCCTGCCCGATGGCCGGCTGATCCCTTCGACCTCGGTGGGCAACAACAAGACCTGGCTGGATCTGGCCGATCTGGTCATCCTGGAAGTCAACGAATACCAGCCGCTGGCGCTGGCGGGCATGCACGACATCTACTACGGCACCCAGGTGCCGCCCAACCGCGTGCCCATCCCGCTGCTGCACCCGCAGGACCGCATCGGCGAGCAATACCTGCGCTGCGACCCGAACAAGGTCATTGCCGTGGTGCCGACCAACAAGTCCGACCGCAGCTCGGCCTTCAAGCCCGCCGATGCGGCCTCGCAGCAGATTGCCGGGCATTTGATCGAGTTCTTCAAGCATGAGGTCAAGCTCGGCCGCCTGCCCAAGAACCTGCTGCCGCTGCAATCGGGCGTGGGCAACATCGCCAATGCCGTGCTGGCTGGCCTGAACGACGGCCCGTTCGAGCAGCTGACGGCCTACACCGAGGTGCTGCAGGACGGCATGCTGCACATGCTGCGCTCGGGCAAGCTGGTGCACGCCTCGGCCACGGCGCTGTCGCTCAGCCCCGAGGGCGAGCGCGAGTTCGTCGACCACATCGACTTCTACCGCGACAAGATCGTGCTGCGCCCGCAGGAGATGAGCAACCACCCCGAGCTGATCCGCCGCCTGGGCGTGATTGCCATGAACGCCATGATCGAGGCCGACATCTACGGCAACGTCAACTCCACGCACGTTTATGGCTCGTCGATCATGAACGGCATCGGCGGCTCGGGCGACTTTGCGCGCAATGCCTATCTGTCGATCTTCATGGCCAACGCCACGGCCAAGGGCGGCGAGCTCTCGTGCATCGTGCCAGCCGTCTCGCACGTGGACCACACCGAGCACGACGTGCAAATCCTGGTGACCGAGCGCGGCCTGGCCGACCTGCGCGGCCTCTCGCCCAAGGAGCGCGCCCAGGCCATCATCGGCCACTGCGCCGCGCCCGATTACCAGCCGCTGCTGCAGGACTACTTCGATCGCGCGCTGCATGGCAGCGTCGGCAAGCACACGCCGATGCTGCTGGACGAGGCGCTGTCCTGGCACGCGCGCGCCAGCCGCACCGGCAGCATGAAGCCGGCCCAGGCCGGGCAGGCGCCCCAGGCCGCGCAGGCAGACCAGGCCACCGAGCCGGCCTGATGGATGGCCTGATGGATGGCTGGTGTGGCCTGGCCGCAGGCCCCGGCCCCCGGCCCTTTCTGGCCCGGCCCGCTTGACCGGGCGCTACCGGGCACTGCCGGGCGCTTACTGCGTCACGCAGGCAAAGCTCTCGGCGCGGTCTGCATCGCCCTGGCCCTTGTAGCGCGGCCAGCTGGGGTAATCGCACAGCGGGCGGGTGCGGCCGGGTTTGCCCACCGTGTCGGTGATGACCTCGGCGCTGGGGGCCTGGCCCTGGGTGACCCAGCGGTCCAGCGCGCCCAGCGCATCCCAGCTGGCATTGAAGGTGGCGCTGGCCGCATGGCCGTAGCCGGGCACCTCGTAGTAGCGCGCAAAGCGCCGCACGGTCTCGGCGCCCATGGTGCTTTGCAGGCGCTGGTAGTACTGCGCCGTGGCGCGGGTGCTGACCAGCACGTCGGCGCTGCCGTGGGCCATGAGCAGCTTGCCGCCCTTGCGCTCGAAGGCGCCCAGGTCGGTGCTGTTGACATCCTGCAGCCGCATCAGCGCATTGATGCGATCGGCCCAGGGGCCGGGGGCTTGCGGATCCAGCGAGAGGGAGTCGAAACCGGCATCGCGCGTGACGAAGTGGCGCACCCACTGATCCCAGAACACCGCCCAGTACGGCGCCGTCAGCGGCGCGGGGCTGGCCGGCGGCGTGGTGTTCATGGCCAGCAGATTGACCACCGGCTGCACCGGGCTGCTGCCCTCCTCGCCCAGCTCCGAGCCCCAGATGTTGAAGCCCGGGTACTGGGTCTCGCCGCTGCCTTGCGGGGTGGCAAAGGCGGCAAAGGAGATCGGGCTGTCGTAGACCTTCAGCGCGGCGATCATGGCATCCGAGAGGCAATCATCGCCCTCGTTGCCGCCCGAGGCGCAGCGCAGCGGCTGGCCCTGGTACTGCGCCGTGGTCGGGTCGAAGGCCGCATTGCAGGCCGCCACGTGGCTGATGATGCCGTCCTTCAGACCGTCGAGCTCGTCGCACTGGGCCAGGGCCGCCAGGCGCAGGCGCTTGCGCTGCGCCAGGCTGGGGTAGGCATCGGGCTGGGCAAAGGCGCGGCTGATGCGGCCGAATTGCAAATCCAGGCTGGCCGCATTCCAGGCCGGGTACCAGGCCACGACGCCGTCCCAGTCGGCCGGCCACTTCTGCGCCACGGCCAGGGCCTCGCGCCCGCCGGTGGAGCCGCCGATGAAATAGCGCTGCGTGGGCGCGCGGCCATAAAAGCCGGTGAGCAGCGCATTGGCCGTGTCGCTGACCTTCTTCAGCGCCGCGTAGGAGAAGTTCTCCAGCGCCGCATCGTTGACGCCGAAGCTGCCGTCGCGGCTGCCAGCGGCGTTGGCGCGGTGGCCCGAGTCGCTGGCAAACACCGCATAGCCCTGGTTCAGCAGCGGGAACGGGCCCCGGTCGGCGGGCGCGGCCGAGTAGCTGTGCAGATTCGGGATCGAGCCGTTGTAACCGCCGCCGCCGAGCATCACGACCTTGCCATTCCAGGCCTTGGGCAGCAGCAGCGCCATGTGGATGGCCGGGTCGCCGGCCCGCGCCGCCGCAATGTGCACGCTGGCCTGCACGGCCGCGGGCGGCTGCACGCCGCGCACCGGGGCCGGCGCATCCACGGCCACCACCTGCGCGCCTGAGGTGGGCAGGCCAATCTGCGCGGCGGGCACGCTGGCGCTGGCGAGCTGTTGCACGGCGCGCTCGAAGTCAAAGGCGGCGGGCGGTTGCCGGCCATCGTCGTCATTACCGCCGCCGCAGGCGGCCAGGCCCAGGGCTAGCAGCCCGGCCAGCAGGCTGCGTGGCCAGGGCGCGCCAGCGCGAGGCGCAGAAAAGCGGCGGCGCGGCGCACGCCGGGAATGGATGGACGTCATGGGGTGTCTCCTGAGAGCCTGTTCAAAAAGCAAGTGGCACAAAAAAGCGCCCCAGCAAGGCTGGCGCGCGGGCCATTATGGAGACGCCCCAGGCCCGGCCATGCGGTCCGGGGTCTGGGGTTTTCCCGCAGCCGCAGCGGTCGCCGGGGGCGATCGCCAGGGGCCGGGGGCGCTTCAAGGCTTGGCGTCGGGCAGCAGGCAGGCCTCGACCACTTCCAACTCGTTGTCGCGGGCGAAGTTCATCACGAAGCTCCAGGCCATGGGCTCGTGCTCGCGCAAGGCGGTGTTGACGACCACGCAGCGCGTGCCGTCCAGCACCGTGGGCACGCACCAGGGGGAATAGACCAGGTGGCTGCTGCGCGGCGAGCCCGGCGGGCGAAACTGGCTCATGACGCCTGCCAGGCGTTCGGACCAGTCGCTGGGGCGGAAGGTCCGGCCATCCTTGGTTTTCCCCAGGATGAAGATTTCTCGTGCAGAAGGCGTCGCGTCGCTGGACATGGAGAGGGCGTGCGGGGCAGTGCGCTGGCGGCAGTCTGGATCCGCAGGCGGGTTGGGAGACAAGGCGGCGATTCTACTGACTCCGGCCTAGCCCGGCAGGGCCCGCCGCCCAAGGCCCCAGGCTGGCGGGTGCAGGCGCTTGAACAGGCGCTTTGATCAGGGCGCTCAGTGCGCCAGCCGGCGCACGATTTGCGCCACCAGCTCGGTCTGCATGTCCTTGAACAGCAGCTCCTGCTCGGCCTCCTTGGACAGGGCCTGGGATTCGTCGTAGCTCAGCTCGCGCGTTTGCAGCAGCTCCACGACTTGGGCGCCCTGGGCCGCTGCGCTGGCCTGCAGGCCGTCGCCATCGCGCAGGCGGTAGAGCACGCGCAGCCGCAGCTGCATTTCGCGCACGGCGCCGGCCGAGGTCTGGCTGACGACGGCGCGCTCGTGCTGCTCTTGCAGCAGCTCGAACACCCGCTCGGCCAGGGCCGGGTCGCTGGGCGTGCGCAGCACGGTCAGGCCCGCGCCTTCGAGCGTGCGCTGCAGCTGGCGCGCCAGCGGCGAGGCCTCGGGCGCCTGCAGGAACACGGACTTGAAGGGGTACTTGGCCGAGCCGCGCAGCGCAAAGCCGCAGCCGCCCAGGCTGGCGGCGGCGGTGGCGCTGGCCGCAGCGGCGGCGCTCAGGGTCAGGAATCGGCGGCGTTGCATGGGGGCTCCTCGGGGGGGCGTGGGGATGGGGGCGTATGGGCGCTGGCCGCATCACACCACGACGTTCACCAGCTTCTTGGGCACGACGATGATCTTCTTGGGCGCAGCGCCCGCGGCCTGGCGTGCAAAGGCCTCGCTGGCCAGCGCGGCGGCTTCGATGGCGGCCTTGTCGGCGCTGGCGGGCACGGTGATGCTGCCGCGCAGCTTGCCATTGATTTGCAGCATGTATTCGATCTCGTCCTGCTCCAGCGCGGCGGCATCGGCCTTGGGCCAGGGGGCGTCGAGCAAGTCGCCCATGACGGCGGCGTAGCCCAGCGCCTGCCACAGCGCGTGGGCGATGTGCGGCGTGGCGGGGTAGAGCGCGCGCAGCAGGATGCCGAAGCTCTCGGCCAGCGCCATGTCGTCGGCGGCTGCGCCCTCGCCGCTGGCATCGCCCTTGAAGGCTTCCAGCGCATTGAGCATCTTCATCGCGCCGGAGACGACGGTGTTGTACTGCATGCGCTGGTAGTCGAAATCGACCTGCCCGAGCACGCTGTGGATTTCGTGGCGCAGGGCCTTGGCGGCCTTGCCGAAGTGGGCCTGCGGCGCGCCGTGTGCGGCCCCTTTGGCGGGCAGGGCGGCGATGGCGGCCGTCACGCCCGCCATGCCGTGCAGCTTGAAGCCGAAGTTCCACACCCGGCGCAGGAAGCGGTAGCTGCCCTCGACGGCGGAATCGTTCCACTCCAACGTCAGCTCGGGCGGGGCGGTGAACATGGTGTACAGGCGCGCGGTGTCGGCGCCGTACTGGGTGATGAGGTCTTGCGGATCGACGCCGTTGTTTTTGGACTTGCTCATGGTGCCCACGCCTTCGTAGTCGATGGGCGTGCCGGCGGGCAACGGGCCGTCGGCGCTTTCCACGGCGGTTTTCAGCTTGGAGCCGATGACCTTGCCGGCGTCGTCCAGCACATGCTCCACGTCCTTGGGCCAGAAGTATTCCTTGGCGCCCTTGGCGGTGCGGCGGCTGTAGATGTGGTTGAGCACCATGCCCTGCGTGAGCAGGCGGGTGAAGGGCTCGTCGATTTTCACCAGACCCAGGTCGCGCATCACCTTGGTCCAGAAGCGCGCGTACAGCAGGTGCAGGATGGCGTGCTCAATGCCGCCGATGTACTGGTCCATCGGCATCCAGTGCTGCGTGCCTTCGGCCACCATGTGCTCGGCATTGTGCGGGTCGCAGTAGCGCATGAAGTACCACGAGCTGTCCACGAAGGTGTCCATCGTGTCCGTTTCGCGCCGCGCGGTTGCGCCGCATTGGGGGCAGTTCACGCCCGCATGGAAAGCCTCGCTTTTCACCAGCGGGTTGCCGCTGCCATCGGGTACCAGGTCTTCGGGCAGGCGCACGGGCAGGTCTTGCTCGGGCACGGGCTGCGGGCCGCAGTGCTCGCAGTGGATGATTGGGATGGGTGTGCCCCAGTAGCGCTGGCGGCTGATGCCCCAGTCGCGCAGGCGCCAGGTGGTTTTTTTCTCGCCCAGGCCGACGCCATTGTGTTGTTTCGCGGCCAGCTCGGCGGCCACGGTGTTCACGGCGGTGGCGTAGTTCATGCCGTCCAGATGGCCGGAGTTCACGCACACGCCATGTTCCTTGTCGCCATACCACTCTTGCCACTGGCTGGCGTCGTAGGCGGCATCGCCCACTTGCACCACTTGCTGGATGGGCAGGCCGTATTTCTGCGCAAAGGCAAAGTCGCGCTCGTCGTGGCCGGGCACGCCCATCACAGCGCCGTCGCCATAGCTCATCAGCACGTAATTGCCCACCCACACGGGCAGGGCCGCGCCGGTGAGCGGGTGTGTCACCGTCAGGCCCGTGTCCATGCCTTCTTTTTCCTTCAGGGCCAGCTCGGCCTCGGTCGTGCCGCCTTGCTGGCATTTTTCGATGAAGGCGGCCAGCGCGGCATTGCCTTGCGCGGCGTGCGCGGCCAGCGGGTGCTCGGGCGCGACGGCGCAGAAGGTCACGCCCATGATGGTGTCGGCGCGGGTGGTGAAGACGTACATGCGGCCATCGCCAATCAGCGCGCCGCTGTTGTCTTTGACGTTGTGCGTGAAGGCAAAGCGCAGGCCCTCGCTCTTGCCGATCCAGTTTTCTTGCATCAGGCGCACGCGGTCGGGCCAGCCGGTGAGCGTGGCCTTGGGGTTGTCCATTTGCACGTGGTCGAGCAGCTCTTGCGCGTAGTCGGTGATCTTGAGGTAGTAGCCGGGGATCTCGCGCTTTTCCACCAGCGCGCCGGTGCGCCAGCCGCGCCCGTCAATCACCTGCTCGTTGGCCAGCACGGTCTGGTCTACGGGGTCCCAGTTCACCACCTGGGTCTTGCGGTAGGCGATGCCCTTTTCCAGCATCTTCAAAAACAGCCACTGGTTCCAGCGGTAGTAATCGGGGTCGCAGGTGGCGATCTCGCGGCTCCAGTCAATCGCCAGGCCCATGGCCTGCATCTGGCCTTTCATGTAGGCGATGTTGTCGTAGGTCCACTTCGCGGGCGGCACCTTGTTCTTGAGCGCAGCGTTCTCGGCCGGCAGACCAAACGCATCCCAGCCCATGGGCATGAGCACGTTGTGGCCCTGCATGCGCAAGCTGCGCGTGAGCATGTCGTTGATGGTGTAGTTGCGCACATGGCCCATGTGCAGCTTGCCGCTGGGGTAGGGCAGCATGGAGCAGGCGTAGTACTTGGGTTTGCCCGCGTCTTCGGTGACGCGATAGGCATCTTGTGCGCGCCAGTGGGCCTGCGCGGCGGCTTCGACCGCCGCGGGATCGTATTTTTCTTGCATGGGAATGGACTGGGAAAAAGCAGCGCGCCCCGCTTGAGGGGCGCATCCGCCGCACACCGCCGGGCGCATGGATTGGGTGCGCGTGCCGGGCATGGGGCGATGTCGTGGCAACGCGCCATTTTATCGGCGCTGCACATGGCCCCGGCCGGCTGCGCCTTGCCGGCCATCGCGCCTGGGGCGGGTGTGGTGCGCGGGCGATTTTGCCGGTGGCGTGCAGCCGGGGCGCTCACCCGGCATCGCAGCCGGCCTGCATGGCCGCCTGCAACGCGGCCTGGCCTTTGGCAAAGGTCTGGGCCAGGGCGGCGGCGCAGCCGCTGGGCAATGAGGGCGCGGGTTGCTTGAGGGCTTCGTCCAGCGCGCTGGCCTGCTGGCCCAGCGCCTGCAGGCCGAAGGAGCCGGCCGTGCCGCTGAGCTTGTGGGTCGCGGCGCGGGCCTGGGCCCAGTCTTGCTGCTGCACGGCGTGGTCGAACTGCTCGATGAGCTGCGCGGTCTGGCGCAGGAATTGCTCGGCCAGGCCTTGCGCGCGCGCTGGGCCCAGGGCCTGGCACAGCTCATGCCAGACGGAGGGCAGAAATGCGGGCGGAATGGGGGCCGCTGGCGGCGATGGCGGCAGTTGCGTCGGTGGTTGCGGTTGCGGTTGCGGTGGCTGAGGCGGTGGCGCTGTGGGCGCAGCAGGGGGCGCGGGCGGCGGCAGCGCCGCGGGCGCGGTGCTGGCGTCGATGTGCGCGCGGCGGGTTGTGTCGGCGCCGTCGCTGGCGGGCAGGATGTCCCAGCGCTCCAGCATGTGCCACAGCCGCTCTTCGACCAGGGGCTTTTCGATGAAATCGTTCATGCCGCTGGCCAGCGCGGCCTTGCGCTCCTGGGTGCCGTGGTAGGCCGAGAGGGCGAAGATGGGGGTGCGCTTGCCCTGGGGCAGCTCGCGTATGGCGCGCGCGGCGCTGTAGCCGTCCATGGTGGGCATTTGCAAGTCCATCAGCACGGCGTGGTAGGGCAGGGGGTTTTGGGCGATGGCCTGCACGGCGGCCTGGCCGTTGTCGGCCAGGTCCACGGCAATGGGGATGCGCACATGGCTTTGCAGGAAGGCCTGGGCGATGTCGCGGTTCAGGGCGTTGTCGTCCACCACCAGGATGCGCAGCGGCGCGGGCTCTTCGCTGCCGTGCTGGGCATCGGCAGCGGCGGTGGCCGGGCCCTGCCTGGCCAGCGCTGGGGCGGCGCGGCCCGGGCTGGGCGCAGCAGTGGCCGCTGTCGGCTGCGGGCGCGCCGGCGGCGGGGCCTCCGCAGCGGCGGTGGGCTCGACGAATTGCTGGATGCCCGGGCGCGGCTTGGGGCTGGGCGTGGGCAGCGGCGGCAGTGTGGAGGCCTTTTCCCAGACGGCCTTGTAGAGCACGGCGGCGCTCAGCGGCTTGTGGATGATGCGGGCAATGCCCAGCGTCTCCAGCGGGGCGGGCAGCTCGCCAAAGTCCTTGGGCGCGGCCAGCCAGATTTTGCCCAGCTGCGGCCGCCAGTTGCTGGCCTGCTTGAGCAGGGTGAATGCGTCGCCGTCGATCAGGCGCGCGGCGATGATGCTCAGGTCGAAAGAGGGGGCTGCCGGGCCGCCGGGCCCGCCCGATTGCAGGGCGCCCAGCGCCTGCGCCCCCGAGCCGAACGCCAACACCTCGCAATCGAAATGGTGGCGCAGCACGTTGCAGAGCACCTCGCGCGCGTGCTGGTGGCTCTCCAGCACCAGCACGCGCTGGCCGTGCAGCCAGGTGTGCTGGCGCTGGGCCTGTTCGCGCTCGTCCACGCGCTCGAGGTTCTTGAGCACCTGGGCGCTGAACCAGAACATGCTGCCCGAGCCAGGATGGCTGTGCAGGCCGGTCTGCCCGCCCAGCAGCTGCGCCAGCTGGTTGGAGATGGCCAGCCCCAGCCCGGTGCCGCCGTAGCGGCGGGTGATGGAGGCATCGGCCTGGCGGAAGGCCTGAAACAGGTTCTGCTGCTCTTCCTGGGCGATGCCGATGCCGGTGTCGTGCACCTCGAACATCAGCGTCAGCGAGTGCGAATCCTGGTTGGCCAGCTGCTTGACGCGGATGGAGACCTCCCCCGCGGGCGTGAACTTGATGGCGTTGGCCACGAAGTTGATGAGGATCTGGCGGATGCGGTAGGGGTCGCCGATGAGCTGGTCGGTCAGCGTATGCGGGATGTCGACCCAGAACTCCAGGCCCTTTTCCGCCGCGCGCTGCGCCAGCAGATCGGCCACATCGGCCACCAGCCGCTGCAGCGAGAAGGGGGTTTGCTCGATGGTGAGCTGCCCGCTCTCGATCTTGGACAGATCCAGCGCGTCGTTGATGATGCCCAGCAGGTGCTGGCCCGCGCTGAGCACCTGCTCCAGGCGCTCGCGCTGCGCGGCATCCAGACGGCCCTTGAGGGTCAGCTGCGTCATGCCCAGGATGCCGTTGAGCGGGGTGCGGATTTCGTGGCTCATCACCGCCAGCATGTGCGCCTTGCTCTCGGCCATGTGCTCGGCCTCGTGGCGCGCCTGCGCCAGCGCGCGCTCCTGCGCCATGTGCTCGGTCACGTCCAGCCAGACCCCGTTGACCCAGCGCGAGCCGTTGGCCTGCAAGGTCGTGTTGGCCAGGGTGCGCACCCATTGCTCGTCGTCGAACAGGCTGATGCGCGTGTCGTAGGAGAAGGCATCGGCCGCCTGGGGCTGGCGCATGATGCGCGCGCCCAGGCTGCGCGTCAGCGCCAGGGGCACGGCCTGGTCGCTGGTGGGCAGCGCGTGCTCGGCGGCCAGCGCAAGCTCGTCCAGCCCCTCTTGCTCGTGCTCGCCGCTGCGCGGGCCGAAAAAAGTGGCGGCCTTGGGGCTGACGAAATGGCAGATGCGGGTGCCATCGGGCAGGTACTCGTACTGAAAAATCACGCCCGGGATGGTCTTGGCCAGCTCCAGCAGTTGCTGCGACACGCGCATGCCCATGGTCTGGTGCGCCACCTCCTGGGCCAGCCGGTCGCTTTCGGTGAGCAGCCGCAAGACGGTGCGCAGCGCAGGGCGCAGCTGCGGGGCGATGTCCTTCAGCAGCGCGGGGCTGATCTGCCTGGCCTGCTCGTAGTGCTGCTCGGCGTAGGTATCGAGCAATTGCTTCAGGGCCGCGCCGGGGCGGCGCAAGTGGCGGTGGATGAACCAGGCCAGCCAGGCGACGAAGAGCGCGGCGCACAGCAGGTTGAGCTGGCGCCAGATGTCCAGATAGCGGCTGGTCTTGGTCAGCGCATGGGTGGAGATGTCGCGCAAATCCTGGTTGAGCATGATCTGCGCGGTGCGCAAATCACTGCCGATGGCCATGGCCTGCTGCTGCAGGTCGTAGAGCGTATCCAGGGCCGTGTGGCCGCTGGTGGGGGCATCGGCGGCCTGGGCCGCGACCCAGGCCTTGGCCAGCGCGTGGCTGGCCAGCGCGCGCTGCTGGCTTTGCGTCAGCAAGGGCTGGGTCGTCGAGGCCTCGGGCAGCAGGCGCAGCAAATCCTCCAGCGCCCAGACCAGCTCATTGCTGTAGTACGGCAGCGGCGTGGCCGTTGGCGGGGGCGGCATGGCCGGCGGCGCATCGATGATCGAGTGAACCGGCTGCGTCTGGCGCAGCAGCTCGGCGTTCAGATCCCGCGCGTGCTGCAGCTGCTCGAGCGCCTGGCGCAGCTGCCAGTTCTGCTGCGCTGCGGCATGCTGCTGGCGATCCAGGTGCTGAAACAAAACCGCCGTCAGGGCCGCCGCCGTGCCCAGCGCCAATGCCACACCCAGCACCAGCCTGCGCGCAGGCGAATGCAGGCGCGGCGATTTGCCGGCCGCGTCAACGGTGGGGCCAGCAGGCGGCGAAGAGGGCCTGGGGGTGGAGGTCATGGCAAAGCGAGCGTGATGAACAGGACAGGCTCTGAAAGAAATCCTTTTTTTGGCGGGCGCCGCCTGGGTGGCGGCAGCCCGCCATCGTAAAGGAAGGCCCGCGCACCTTGCCGCGTGGCATGCATCTGCGGATTCGGGCGGCCTGCTTTGTTGCGCATGGGCGGGCGCAGAAAAATTTTTGCCGGCAGGGATTTTGTGCTATAGTGCGCCGTTTCGGAGGGATGGCCGAGTGGTTAAAGGCAGCAGACTGTAAATCTGCCCTCTTACGAGTACGCTGGTTCGAATCCAGCTCCCTCCACCAGCAGGCTTCTTGCTTGGATTGGTGCTTCGAGAATTTGGGCTGTGCGGGAGTAGTTCAATGGTAGAACCCCAGCCTTCCAAGCTGATGACGCGGGTTCGATTCCCGTCTCCCGCTCCAAGATGCGCGCCGGTTGAGGCAAGCGTTTTGGTCAATGTCGCCAAGCCCTGGTTGTATTGATTTCAAAGTGCCCATGTGGCTCAGTGGTAGAGCACTCCCTTGGTAAGGGAGAGGTCGCGGGTCCGATTCCCGCCATGGGCACCATTCGCCGCTTGCAGTGGCGGTTTGTTGTTTCGTCTTTGGTAATTCATTTCTTTCGAGGTTTGAGAAATGGCAAAAGGTAAGTTTGAGCGCACCAAGCCCCACGTGAACGTGGGCACGATTGGTCACGTGGACCATGGCAAGACGACGCTGACCGCAGCGATCGCCACCGTGCTGTCCAAGAAGTTCGGCGG
>NZ_NSJB01000017.1 GCF_002285265.1 Vandammella animalimorsus | reverse complement strand
GAGCCAAAGTCAGGGTAAAGGTGGTGTTTGCGGGGCATCTGTGCCAAGGAAAAAAATGACTTGGCAGAAAGTGTGCCGCAGCTATCCAACAAAAATGCCGTTCACTGGGTTAAGTGAACGGCATTAGCCCCTCGGGGCGCCTTTTGGTTTGATGTGAAAGCTGCCGGCTCAGAGCCTGTTCAAAATCTTTGCACGGCGGTCACGAGAGCGGATTTGGGCGCTCTGCTTCGTTGCAAAGCCTCGCCATAGCCCCAGCTATGGCTGCGTTTTGCGCCTTGCAGCCCACCCCAAACCGCTTCTTGCCCACTCGCGCCGAGATTTTGAACAGGCTCTCAGCGAGTTCGGCGCAGGCTCAAAGCCAGTATGCCCAGTGCGCCCAAAAGCGCGGACATGGCGATCTGCGACCACAGCGAGGAAGCGGGAACGGCGACCGGTGCAGCGTGCAGCGGCGCAGAGCGCACGCTGATTGTTCCTCCGGATGCATTCCCCGATAAATAAACATCGCTGCCAGGCTTGTCGCGGAAAAGATGGCTTTCGAAAAACAAATAAATGTCATCCATTGACGAAGTGGTATCAATGGTTGCCTTGGCTTTAATCTCATAGGCCTGTGGGATGTAAGGCGAGGGAAGCAATCGGGCAATATTGCATTTCAATTTGCCAGCATTGTTGTCAATTGTGCAATTGGTGTTTGCGGTGGCAGAAGATTCCCATGATTTCAGCGTCATCCGGTTCTTGTCGTAGGCAGCAACAAACTCAGCTGCGCCGACATTTGGCGGATTGGGAGATTGAAGCCGGATCGTGATTTCATGATCGACAGCCCCCACTTCTACCGTGCTGTCAATGATTTTCAGTGTCGGCTTGCTGGAGCCGCTATCGGCTATTCCCGCACCAATTTTCAGCGGCCAACTGACCGTGGCGCCGGCGGGGTTGGCATGGTCAAACAATTTGCAGCTCAGCGTAGCATTTTGCTCGACGCTTTTTTTGACTCGGCCTCTCACAAAAATATCAGCGCTGCTCTCACTGGCTACGATCAGCGGCATGGCGTCATAGAAAGCAAAATCCGCTGCATCGGCGCCGCTGATCTGGCAGTTATCCAGCTTGGCAGTGGCAGTGGCCGCGCCATCTTCAGCCGACAAGGTGATTTTGAACGCCACATCACTGCCAATATCATGGCCGGAAGCTTCAATGGGTGTGCCGGAAGTTGGGTTCAGAAATCCGCTCGCCTGCCTTGGGGGTGGCAGGCTATTGCTGACGGTGATTTTTCCGCTTGACAAGGCAACGGCACTAATAGGGTATCTATTGCCTGTTTCGCCGTAAAAGACAACGCTGTCATCATCGTCGGAAACAGCAAAAGGTATATCCCCCAGTGGAGCATCCGGCTTGACGTCCACTTTGATTTTTATTCTGTATCTTTCTGGAAGAAAAGCTCCCACTGATTTTTCATCAACATTGCAGTTGATCTTCCCGGCCGCAACAAAGCATCTTCCATCAGCGTTCCCGAAATATTGAAAGTCGGCATCGGTAACCGTGATGCTGCTGCTAACGGGAATCGAGAGAGAAAAGGAAGCAATTTTTCGTGGGTTGGAGTTCTCGAACTGGACGGTCACGATGTGATCGTTCGTGCCTGGCAACGCCACGGTTTCGTCAATCGAGAATGATTGCGCCTGGGCAACACTGAGACCAACACCCAGAAAAAAAGCGGTTGCCAACGGGATTCTATAAAAAGACATAATATTCATTTTCAAAAACATGGTTAATAGAGAAAATCATGGCGCTGCATGCAAGCGCGCATTCCTGAAGCAATATTGGGGGTGGCATGGCAAGGGCCGCGCCGCCTGGCTGGGGTGCATGTGCAAGACCTCCTCATGAAAAATGACCGGCGGGGAAAACCTGCCAAAGAGACAGATTTTTGCAAATCATGTAACAAGCCGAAGCCATTGTAGGGTGCGGCCACGTACTTGCCAACGGCTAACGTTGCTGGCGTTGCTGGTCGGCGCCGGTGTTGCACCTTTGCCCTGCCGCAGGCTGGGCAGCCCTGCAAGGGCCTGCAATACGGTTTTGATGGCAAGCCTTGGGCAGGGGGCGATGGCCTGGTTTTCAGCGCCGCGCCTTTGCTGCGCGACATGCTGCAGCAGACTGGCGCCCGTGCGCGGGGGGCGCAAAGTGCATAGCACGTTTTAGGGGCTGTTCAAGCGCTTGACGCGATTGGGCAGCAGCGGCTTGGAATGGAACGGAGCAGGATGGGATGCAAGGCCGCAGACGGCCCAACCGCCCCAATCCGCCTGAGCGCCCGCCGCTCAAGCCAGGGGTTTTGAGCCGCGCCCTCAGGCCTTGCCGGTATCGCTGCCGCAGCTGCCGGGGGCCTTGCCGCAATGGCAGGTGTGATCCAGCCCCACGCTGTTGGCCAGACCGCCGCAGGAGCCGGCAATGGGCTTGCGCCCGGCCATGACGCCAATGGCCATGCCGGCCACGACCAGCAGCATGAGGATGAGGGTGACGAGCCAAATCATGGTTGTGCTCCAGAAACGGATGGGGGCAAAGAGGAACTGAAGGCGGCATTGAAGGCGGCATCAAAGGCCGCCGTGCTGCGGGTGGCGAAGCCGCCATTTTCGCTTTCGTTTTTGCCCTCGCCCGTGCGGGTGATGAACAAGGCGGCCAGGCCGTGCGCGCTAGCGTACTCGTAGCCGGCCTCTGGCCCCAGCGCCATCAGCAGGGTGGACAGGCCATCGGCGGCCAGGGCCGAGGCATGGGCCACGGTGACGGAGGCCAGCGCGTGGCGCACGGGGCGCAGGCTGCGCGCATCCAGCGTGTGCGAATAGCGCTGCCCGCCCGCCTCGCGCCAGTTGCGGTAGTCGCCCGAGGTGGACAGGGCCATGTCTTGCAGTGCAAGGATTTTCTGCGCCTGGCGCGCGTTTTCCAGCGGCGCTTCGATGGCGATGCGCCAGGGCTCGCCATCGGGTTTGCGGCCGGGCTTGCGGCCAGCGGCGCGCATCTCGCCGGTGATCTCCACGAGATAGCTGCGCACGCCTTGGCCCTCCAGCCACTGCGCCACGCGATCGACGGCGTAACCGGCGGCAGTGCTGTTGAATTCAAGCCGAATGGGCGCGCTCTTGCACAGCCGCGCGCCCTCGATGCGCAGGTGCTGCATGCCCACGCGCTGACGCAGGGCTTGCAGTTCGGCCTCGGTGGGCGCTTCAGGTGCTGTGGGGGCTGCGGCTGCGGCAGCCGCGCTGGCCGGGATGTTGGTCGTCACCGGGGCGCTGGGCCGGTGGCGAAAGCCCCAGGCTTCCAGCGCGGGCAGCAGGCTCACATCAAACGCGCCGCCGCTGTCCGCGTGCAGGGCCTGGGCGTGCTCGGCCAGGGCGATGGCGGCGGCAGGCATGTCCATGCAAGCGCCCGCGGGCGCGGCGTTGAAGCGGGCCAGGGCCGAATCGCCCCGGTAGGTGGAGACGGCGGCATCGATCTCGCCCAGGATGGCCTGCACCCCCGCCTGCGCCGCCGCCAGCCCGGGCGCGCCGGATTCAGCCACGTAGCTGATCTGGTAGCTGCTGCCCATGGTGGGGCCGGTGAATTTCACGATTTGCCGAGCCTGTCCGGCAGGCTGGCAGGCGGCAAGCAAAAATGGTAGAAAAATGTATAGGTTTTTATGGAAGATTTGCACGTAGAGCTGTGAATTTATGACTTCCTCAAGATTAGCTTTTCTCCATTGGAGCTGACTATCTTGTAGTCTCGCAAACTATTCAAAGCTCCAATGCCTCCAGCCGCTACAGCGATTGAAATCGCTGCATATGTTGCTCCTGATCCAAGGATGGCGACTGCTCCACTAGCGGCGGCAAAACCAGAAATTTTGCTGGCGACTTGTGATTTAGGATCTCGGACAGGAGATAAAACTAAAGCGACGGCAATCCCTATGGCGCCAATAGCAATGGCCCAGGTGACTTTCCCTGTGGCCTTTATTCTTATTACGGTGTCTTTAATTTTTCCTTCTAGCTCAATGGTTTCTTGGCTATTTTTTAGTGCTTCAGCCAATTCCTTTTCTGTTTTAATGGTCATTGCATTTTCCTAGTTGTTGGGTTTTCATCCACCAAAATCATCCAAAAAGATGCTGTCGCGCTCCACGCCCAGGTCCAGCAGCATTTGGATGACGGCGGCGTTCATCATGGGCGGGCCGCACATGTAGAACTCGCAGTCCTCGGGGGCGGGGTGGTCCTTGAGGTAGTTCTCGTACAGCACGTTGTGGATGAAGCCGGTGTAGCCCGTCCAGTTGTCTTCAGGCAGCGGGTCGGAGAGGGCCAGGTGCCAGGTGAAGTTGGGGTTTTCGGCGGCGAGCTGGTCGTATTCCTCGGTGTAGAAGGCTTCGCGCAGCGAGCGCGCGCCGTACCAGAAGCTGATCTTGCG
Source organism: Vandammella animalimorsus (assembly GCF_002285265.1). GTDB lineage: Bacteria > Pseudomonadota > Gammaproteobacteria > Burkholderiales > Burkholderiaceae_C > Lampropedia. The sequence goes on along the minus strand of NZ_NSJB01000017.1, from coordinate 27,473 downwards.
CTTGCTGTGCAGGCGCTTGAGCTGGTCGAAGATGTGCGAGCGCATGGGCGCCATGCCCGCGCCGCCGCCGATGAAGACCATTTCGGCGTCGGTGTCCTTGGCGAAGAATTCGCCAAACGGGCCGTACACGGTGACCTTGTCGCCGGGCTTGAGGTTGAACACCCAGGAGGACATTTGCCCCGGCGGCAGGTCGTCGCGCCCCGGCGGCGGGGTGGCCACGCGGATGTTGAACTTGACGATGCCTTTTTCCTCGGGGTAGTTGGCCATGGAGTAGGCGCGGATCACCGGCTCATCGACCTTGGAGACGTAGCGCCAGAGGTTGAATTTGTCCCAATCGTCGCGGAAGCGCTCGGGGATGTCGAAGTCCTTGTAGGCCACGGTGTGCGGCGGGCATTCGAGCTGCACGTAGCCGCCGGCGCGGAAGTCCACGTTCTCGCCCTCGGGCAGGCGCAGGGTCAGCTCCTTGATGAAGGTGGCGACGTTGGGGTTGCTCTCCACCGTGCATTCCCACTTCTTCACGCCGAAGACTTCCTCGGGCACTTCGATCTTCATGTCCTGCTTGACCGGGGTCTGGCAGGACAGGCGCCAGCCTTCGCGCGCCTGGCGGCGGGTGAAGTGCGACTGCTCGGTGGGCAGCATTTCGCCGCCGCCCGATTCGACGATGCACTTGCACTGCGCGCAGGTGCCGCCGCCGCCGCAGGCCGATGAGAGGAAGATGTTTTGCGACGCCAGGGTTTGCAGCAGCTTGCCGCCGGCGGGCACGGTGATGCTGCGCTCGCCGTTGATGTCGATGGTCACGTCGCCGCTGGCCACCAGCTTGGCGCGCGCGAACAGGATGATGAGCACCAGCGCCAGCACGATGGCGGTGAACATGCCCACGCCCAGCAGGATTTCCGTGCTCATAGCTGCACCCCCGAGAAAGACATGAACCCCAGGGCCATCAGGCCGATGGTGATGAAGGTGATGCCCAGCCCTTGCAGGCCGGCGGGCACGTCGCTGTACTTGAGCTTTTCGCGGATGCCTGCCAGTGCGGCAATGGCCAGCGCCCACGACAGGCCCGAGCCCACGCCGTACACCGCGCTCTCCATCAGGTTGTAGTCGCGCTCGACCATGAACAGCGTGCCGCCCATGATGGCGCAGTTCACCGTGATGAGTGGCAGGAACACGCCCAGCGCGTTGTAGAGGCTGGGCACGTATTTATCCAGCAGCATTTCCAGGATCTGCACCAGCGCGGCAATCACGCCGATGTAGGACAGCAGGCCCAGAAAGCTCAAATCCACCTCGGGCAGGCCGGCCCAGGCCAGCGCGCCGTCCTTGAGCAAGTAGGTGTAGATCAGGTTGTTGGCGGGCACGGTGATAGCCTGCACCACCACCACGGCGACTCCTAAGCCAATGGCCGTTTCCACCTTCTTGGAGATGGCGATGAAGGTGCACATGCCCAGAAAGAAGGCCAGCGCCATGTTCTCGACGAACACGGAGCGGAAGAACAGGCTGAGGTAGTGTTCCATCTCAGATGCCCTCCTTGCCGCTCACGTGCGGCGCCATGCGGAAGGCGGGCGCCTCGTTCTGCTCGGTCTTCCAGCTGCGCAGCGCCCAGATGATGAGGCCGATGAGGAAGAAGGCCGAGGGCGGCAGCAGCAGCAGGCCGTTGGGCACGTACCAGCCGCCGTCATTGACCGTGGGCAGCACGGCGATGCCGAACAGCTTGCCCGCGCCAAACAGCTCGCGCACGAAGCCCAGCGCCAGCAGCATGGCGCTGTAGCCCAGGCCGTTGCCGATGCCGTCGAAGAACGAGAGCACGGGCGGGTTCTGCATGGCAAAGGCCTCGGCGCGGCCCATGACGATGCAGTTGGTGATGATCAGGCCGACGAACACCGACAGCTGCTTGGACAGCGAGTAGGCAAAGGCCTTGAGCGCCTGGTCCACCACGATCACCAGCGAGGCGATGATGACCATTTGCACGATCATGCGGATGGAGCCCGGAATCTGCGCCCGGATGCTGGAGATGAACAGGTTGGAAAAGCCGGTGACCAGCGTCAGCGCCACCGACATGACCAGCGCCGTCTTGAGGTTGGAGGTGACGGCCAGCGCCGAGCAAATGCCCAGGATTTGCAGGCCGATGGGGTTGTTCTTGAAGACCGGATCGAACAGGACTTGCTTGATCGTGGGTTGTGCCATGGGTCAGTTGCCTCCTGCGCGCAGGTGTGCCAGGAAAGGCCCGAAGCCCTGCGGGCCGAGCCAGAAGTTCAGCAGGTGATCGACGCCCTTGCTCGTCAGCGTGGCGCCGGCCAGGCCATCGACCTGGTGCACCGCGCGCGGGCTGGCCGTATCGACGCCGCCCTTGACGATGGCGATGGCCGGCTGGCCGCTGGCGTCAAACACCTGCTTGCCCGGCCACAGCGCCTTCCAGCGCGGGTTGTCCACCTCGCCGCCCAGGCCGGGCGTTTCGGCGTGCTGGTAAAAGCCGAAACCGGCCACGGTGTTGTAGTCGTCCTTGAGCGCCAGAAAGCCGTGCAGCGTGGACCACAGGCCGTAGCCGCGCACGGGCAGTACCAGGGTTTCGGTCTTGCCTTGGGCGTCTTCGACCAGATAGACCACCGTGAAGCGCTCGCGGCGGCGGATGGAGGCCGCGTCCTGCTCGGGGCGCAGGGCGTCGGAGAGGGCCGGGTCCTTGGCGGCCTTGAGCGGATCGAAGCTGGCGGCCTCGTGCGCGTCGCTGAAGCGGCCGGTTTGCAGATCGACCAGGCGCGGCTGGATGCGCTCCTTGAACAGGCGCTGCACCTCGGCGGCGGGCGCATCGGCCGGGGCCAGCCCGGCGATGGACAGAATGTTGCGCTGCTTGTCGAGCTGCTTGTTCACCTGCTGCGTGGGCTTGAGGCTGACGGCCGCGCCGGCCACGAAGACCGAGCACACCAGGCAGACCAGCAGCGCCACCAGCAGCGTGCGTCCAATGGTTTCTTTTTGATCAGACACGGCGTGCGGCCCTCCGCTTGATGTTGGCCCGGATGACGAAGTGGTCGATCAGCGGGGCGAACAGGTTGCCGAACAAAATGGCCAGCATCATCCCTTCGGGGAAGGCGGGGTTGATGACGCGGATCATCACCACCATCACCCCGATCAGCGCGCCAAAAATCCATTTGCCGGTGTTGGTCATGGAGGCCGATACCGGATCGGTGGCCATGAACATCATGCCGAAGGCGTAGCCGCCCAGCACCAGATGCCAGTACCAGGGCAGGGAGAACATGGGGTTGCTCTCCGAGCCGATGAGGTTGAGCAGCAGGCTGAAGCCCACCATGCCGATCATCACCCCGGCCACGATGCGCCAGGCGGCAATGCGCATCAGCATCAGCGCGCCGCCGCCCATCAGAATGGCCAGCGTGCTGGTCTCGCCCACCGAGCCGGGCATGAAGCCCAGGAAGGCGTCCCACCAACTCAGGCCGCCCTGCGCCAGCGCCGCCACGCCGCCGCTGGCGGCCTGGCTGAGCGCCGTGGCGCCCGCGTAGCCATCCACCGCGTTCCACACCGCATCGCCCGAGAGCGCGGCCGGGTAGGCGAAGAACAGGAAGGCGCGCCCGGCCAGCGCCGGGTTGATGAAGTTCTTGCCCGTGCCGCCAAACACCTCCTTGCCCAGCACCACGCCAAAGCTGATGCCCAGCGCCACCTGCCACAGCGGGATGGTGGGCGGCAGCGTCAGCGCGAACAGCACCGAGGTGACGAAAAAGCCCTCGTTGACCTCATGGCGGCGGATGGAGGCGAACAGCACCTCCCAAAAGCCCCCCACGGCAAAGGTGACGGCGTAGATGGGCAGAAAGTGCAGCGCGCCCAGCAGCATGTTGTCCCACGCGCTGGCGGGGTTGAAGCCCCCCAGCATGCGCATCAGCGCAAAGCGCCAGCCATCCTGCGCGGCCAGCAGCTCGGGCTGGGCGGCAAACACGGTGTTGGCCTGCCAGCCCACGTTCCACATGCCGAAGAACATGGCCGGGAAGGTGCACAGCCAGACCATGATCATCATGCGCTTGAGGTCAATGCTGTCGCGCACGTGCGCGGTGGAGCGCGTCACGCTGGCCGGGCGGTAGAGGAAGGTGTCCACCGCCTCGTACAAGGCGTACCACTTCTCGTATTTGCCGCCTTTGTGAAAGTGCGGCTCGATACGGTCAAAAAAAGATCGCAGGCCCATGACGTTCAGCCCTCCTTCTCGATGCGGGTGAGGTTGTCCCGCAAGATCGGGCCATATTCGTACTTGCCGGCGCACACGTAGGTGCACAGCGCCAGGTCTTCTTCATCCAATTCCAGGCAGCCGAGCTTTTGCGCCATCTCCGTGTCGCCCACGATCAGCGCGCGCAGCAGTTGCGTGGGCAGGATGTCCAGCGGCATCACCGCCTCGTAATTGCCAATGGGCACCATGGCGCGCTCGCTGCCGTTGGTGGTGGTGCTCATGGGCAGCAGGCGGCGGCCCAGCAGGCTGGAGAGAAAGGCCCCGGTCACCGAATGCTTGCGCGCGCCCGGGCGCAGGTAATGCAGCATCTCGCGCTCCGTGCCCTCGTGCAGGCAGCTCACCTGCACGTGGTAGCGGCCCAGAAAGGCATACGGCCCGCTGGCCGTGCGCCCGCCCAGCACCGAGCCGGATATCACGCGGTTGTTCACGCGGTTGTCCGCGCCCTCCAGCTCGCCCGCGGTCAGATCTTCCAGACTCGCGCCCAGGCGCGTGCGCAGCAGGCGCGGGTTTTTCACCACCGGCCCGCCCAGCGCCACGATGCGCTCGGTCCACAACTGGCCCGTGGTGAACAGCTTGCCGATGGCGATCACGTCCTGATAGCCGATGTGCCACACCGTGCGCGCCGCATCCACGGGCAGCACGAAGTGGATGTGCGTGCCCGGCAGCCCGGCCGGATGCGGGCCGTCGAACAGCTCCACCTTCAGGCCCGGCACGTCCTCGCCCGGCAGCGAGGCGCTGGACGATGCGCCAGGCGCCTTGCACAGCACCAGCGGCGCCAGGCGCGCCAGCACGCGCAGGCCGTGGCGGAAATCGCTGGCCTGCGCGTTGATGAGGGGGGCCGGGTCGGCCGCCAGCGGGTGCGTGTCCATGGCCGTGACGAAAATCGCCGCGGGCGTGGCGTCAGCGGCCGGAATCTTGCTGAACGGCCGCGTGCGCAGCGCCGCCCACAGGCCGCTGTGCTGCAGATTCTCGCGCACCTGCGCGTCGCCCAGCGCGTCGAGCTGGGCCGCGTCATAACGGGCAAAGGCCAGCGCCTCTTCCTGGCCGGGCGCGCCTTCGACGTCGATCACCACCGATTGCAGCACCCGCTGCTGCCCGCGGTGAATGGCGCTGACCATGCCCGCCGCCGGCGCGGTGATGTGCACGCCCGGCTGGTTCTTGTCGGCAAACAACGGCTGGCCCGTTTTCACCCTCTCGCCCACCTGCACCGCCATCGTCGGCTTCAGGCCGTGGTAATCGGCCCCGATGACGGCCACGCGGCGCACGGCCGCAGCGTCGCCTATCTGCATCGCAGGCGCGCCAGCCAGGGGCAGGTCCAGGCCCCGCTTGATCTTGTGCATCACTGGCCTTGTCTCTCTCGTGGAAAAAAGGCCGATTTTATTCAGCTGGGGTTCTCATGCAGCGGCAAGTCCAGCTGCCGTGCGACCTGCCCTTGCGCGGCCAGGCTGGCGTTGTGCTGCTGCGCCTGTGGCAGCGGCAGCAGCTTGTCCACCTTCACGCCCAGCAGGCGCAGCGGTTGTGACCAGTCCATGCGCTTGAGGCATTGCCCGGCGGCCTGGCGGATGGTGGCCGCATCCTGGGTGTAGTGCGCGATCGAGTGCGCGCGCGTGATGGTGCGGAAGTTGCTCAGCCGCACCTTCACGCCGATGGTGCGCCCGGCGTAGCCCTTGCGCTGCAGGTCATCGGCCACGCGCTGGCACAGCGCGGTGAACAGGGCCGAGAGCTCGGCGCGGTCGCGCCGGGCGTGCAGATCGCGCGCGAAAGTGGTCTCGCGGCTCATCGACACGGGCTGGCTTTGCACCACCAGCGGCCGCTCGTCGCGCCCCCAGGCCACGGCGTGCAGCCAGCGGCCGTAGCTGGCGCCAAAGTGCGCCAGCAGCTGCTCCTCGGGCACCTTCGCCAGCTCGCCCAGCGTGGCAATGCCCAGCGCCTGCAGCTTGGCGCTGGCCTTGGGGCCGATGCCATTGACCTTGCCGCAGGCCAGCGGCCAGATGCGCGCCGTGACCTCCTGCGGCTGCAGGATGAAGATGCCATTGGGCTTGTGCCATTCGCTGGCCAGCTTGGCCAGCAGCTTGTTGGGCGCCACGCCGATCGAGCAGCTCAGCCCCGTGGCCGCGAAGATGGCCTGCTGGATGCGCTGCGCCAGCGCCAGCCCGCCATCCTCGGCGCAGCCGGGCAGGCCGCTGAAGTCGATGTAGACCTCGTCGATGCCGCGATCCTCGATGCGGCTGGCATGCTCGCCGATGGCCGCCTTGAAGCGCGCCGAGTAGGCTCGGTACTGATCGAAATCGGCCGGCAGCAGATAGGCCTGCGGGCACAGCCGCGCGGCCTTCATCAGCCCCATGGCCGAGCCCACGCCGAACTGCCGCGCCTCATACGTGGCGGTGGTGATGACGCCGCGCCCGGCATAGCCGCCCAGGCGGGGGAAGGCCTGCAGCGGGATTTGCGCCGGCGGCAGCGCCTCCAGCGCCGCATCGCCCAGCCAGCCCGGCGCGCGCCGGCCGCCGCCGATGACCAGCGGCAGCCCGCGCAGCTGCGGCTGGCGCAGCAGCTCCACCGAGGCGAAGAACGCATCCATGTCCAGATGCGCAATGCGCCGCACGGCCTGGCCCGAAACGGGCGCGGGCGCGGACGTGGCGGCAGGCGTGGCGGGGGCAGGGCAATTCATGGCAAGGCGGCGGCCCAGGCTGCGGTTTTCCCGGTTGGGAGGGGCGGCCATTGTCCCGTATCCTCGCGCCGATATGGGCCAGCGCACCGGCCGGCCCGCAGGAGAGAGGCAATGAGCGAGCAAAGCAATTGGATGGAGTTCACCCGGTTCGTGCCCGGGTTCGATTTCTTGCGCAGCCTGGCCCCGGCGGCGCTGGGCCAGCCGCAGGGCCAGAGCGGCGCGGCCGGGGCGGCCTTTCAACAATGGCTGGCCCCGACCATGGACCCGGCCGAAGTGCAAAAGCGCATCGACGAGCTCAAGGTCGTCAAGTTCTGGCTGGAGCAAAACGGCCGCGCGCTGGAGGCCACCATCCAGGCCCTGGAGGTGCAAAAGATGACGCTGGGGGCGCTGGGCCGCATGAACCGCGACGCGCGCGAGATGGCCCAGGCCTTCAGCGAAGGCATCCAGCAAGGGGCGCAGCGCTCGGCCGAAGTGTTCCAGGCCGCCATGCCCGACATGCCCGTGCCGGGTGGCGCAGCCGCTGCCCAGGCCGAAGGCGCAGCCCATGGCGGGGCCGGCGCGGCGCGCGATGCGCCCCAAGGTGCGACTGAGGATGCGGCCGAGGGCGCAGCCGACCATGCCGCCGAGGACGCCGCCAACCCCACGGCCGAGGGCATGGCCGCCATGCAGCACATGCAGGCCCAGGCCCTGCAGTGGTGGGGCGCGTTGACCGAGCAGTTCCAGGCCATTGCCGCCAAGGCCTTGGACGACATTGGCCAGAACGTGGCCGCCGCCCAGGCCTCAGCCTCTGCCGCGCCTGCCGCCGCCCCCGCGCCTGCCGCCGCCCAGCCCAAAGCGCCGCGCCGCCCCAGGGCCAGGAAAACCGCAGCGCCAGCCAAGGCCAGGCCCAAAACCCCGACGGCCCGCGCCAAGGCCGCTGGCGCCCAGCGAGGCAGCGCCAAAACGCGCACTGCCGCCAGCCCCCAAGGCCATAATTTGCGCGATGGGAGAAAGACGCCGTGAACCAAAACGAAGCATTGATTGATCTGTGCAAAGCGTGCGTGCAGGATGCCAAACTGACCGCGCAGCAAGGCTGGCAAAAACTGATTCTGATTGCGGAAGTCACCAGCGCCAGCATCAAGGCATTTGGCTATTCGTACAACCAGCAGGGCGAAGGTCAATTGGGATCGCCATCGCTGGATTTTGATATGGACAAGCTGCGTGCTTTGCAGCAGATCATGCAAACGGAAAACCCCAATGGGCGAGGTTGGCCTAAATGCCTAATTCGCATCTCGCGCGCCGGGGAGGTGGGCGCGGATTTTGAATACGACGACCCCAGCCGCTGGAGCCACACGCCAGACAATTACAAGCAGCGCATGGCCGAATATGCGGCCATGCCGGTTTGAGGTTTTTCATCAATCTGATGGAGGAAAGAATGACAAAGGACGAAGCCCTGATGGAGCTTTGCAAATCCTTGCTGCAGGATGCAGAAGTCACCGAGCAGGAAGGCTGGCATCAAATCATTTTGATTGGGGAGGTGGGCGATGGCCATGCCGGCATGCACGGCTATTCATACAACGCCGAGAATCAATGCCTTTTGGTCGCCCCTGACCCGCCGCGTCTGGGCATGCTCAAGCAATTGCATGCCGTTATGAAAGCGGAAAACCCCAATGGGCGCGGCTGGCTCAAATGCATGATCCGCATCTCGCGCGCCGGGGATGTGGGCGCGGATTTTGAATACGACGACCCCAACCGCTGGAGCCATACGCCAGACAATTACAAGCAGCGCATGGCCGAGTATGCGGCCATGCCGGTCTGAGCTTTGTTTTCATGAATCTGATGGAGGAAAGATGACAAAGGACGAAGCCTTGATTGAGCTTTGCAAATCCTTGCTGCAGGATGCGGAAGTCACCGAGCAGGAAGGCTGGCAGAAAATCATCCTGATTGGGGAAGTGGGCGATGGCCACGCCGGCATGCGCGGATATTCGTATGACGCGCAAAATACCTGCCTGATGGTGGCGCCGGATGGGCCGCGCTTGGATTTGCTCATCAAATTGCATGCGGTCATGAAAGCGGAAAACCCCAATGGGCGCGGTTGGCTTAAATGCATGATCCGCATCTCACGCGCCGGGGAGGTGGGCGCGGATTTTGAATACGACGACCCCAACCGCTGGAGCCACACGCCAGACAATTACAAGCAGCGCATGGCCGAATATGCGGCCATGCCGGTTTGAGGGGCTGCTCAAAAGCCCTGCCCGGCGGGCCGTCAAGCGGATCGGGCGGATTGAGGCGTTTTGCTGTGCCCGCAAAGTCTCTGCGGCCCATAGGCTGGGCGGCGCAGCCTTGCTGCCCATGCCAAACCGCTGCTTGCCGCTTGCACCAAGATGGCGAATACGAGTCTCGGGGCAAGCCCTGAAGGGCTATGCGCGCGCCAGCGTCAAGTCAGTGGTGCCAATGGCTGCAGGCAGCGGCCGTCACGGATCAGTTCTTCAAACCCTGCCGACAGCGCATCGAGCAGCATCCGCACCGCCGGGCGCATACCGCGCCGGGTGGCGTAGGCGGCCTGCACCTGGCCCGCTGGCGGGGCCCAGCCGGGCAGCACTTCTTGCAAATCGCCGCGCGTCAGCGCGTCGTGCGCCAGCAGCCGGGGCAGGGCGGCGCAGCCCACGCCGGCCAGCGCGGCGCACAGCAGGGCGTCGGCATCGTCCACCACCAGGCGCGGGGCCAGCGGCAAGGCGGCGTGGCGGCCCTCGGGGCTGGTCAAAAGCCATTGGCTTTCTTCGGGCGAGTTGCCCAGCGCCACGCTGGGCAGGCGGGCCAGGTCTTGGGGCGTGGCGGGCGGGGCGGCGTTGGCCAGCAGGGCCGGGGCGGCCACCAGCACGTGCGGGCTGAGGGCCAGCGGGCGCAGGGTTTCCTCGCGCGGCAAGGGGGCGCCGGGGGCGCGCACGCGCAGCGCCAGGTCGATGCCGTCCTGCCAGACGTCGGCGTTGCGGTTGCTGGCCTGCACTTGCACGCTGACTTGCGGCCAGGCGTTGAGAAAGCGCGCCAGCATGCTGCCCACGGCGTGGTGCAAGAGCGCGGGCGGGCAGGCCAGGCGCACCGTGCCGCGCGGCGCGCCGCTGTGCTCGCGCGCCAGGGCTTGCGCGGCTTCGGCCTCGGCCAGCATGGCGCGGGCGTGTTGCAGGGTGCGCTGGCCCATGTCGGTGATGGCAAAGCGGCGCGTGGTGCGCTGGATCAGGCGCACGCCCAGGCGCTCTTCCAGCGCGGCCACGCGGCGGCTGAGTTTGGATTTGGGGATGCCGGTGGCCCGCTCGGCGGCGGCAAAGCCGCCGTGCCCAGCCACGTGGGCGAAGTAGGCCAGGTCGTTGAGGTCGTGCAAGTCGTCACTGGGGGCGTGCATGGGGCGGCTGATTGTTGCAAATGCAGGATGATGTGATGGAAAAAAGCCAGTTTATCCCGTCAGCAATCATCCATACCATAGCGTCCATGCCGCTTTTGGGCGGCGTTGATTCAGAGCGTGTTATGGACTTTTCGCTCCCCGCGCCGGCCGCAAAACCATGCGCTCGCCGCGTTGGCTCGCTTGCCAAGGCTGCCAGCCTTGGCGGCGCGCGCCGCCTTGCGATCACACGGTTTTGCGGCCGGCGCGGGAAAACGCAAAGCTCATAACACGCTCTCAGAAAGGATGTTTGCCATGACCACTGTTGCCACCACCGCCAAGACTGTGATCGACACCCATAGCGCCCCCGGCCGTCACTGGGTGGGCGATGGTTTTCCCGTGCACGGCATGTTTGGCTACAGCGGCGCGGATGTGCCCAGCCGCAGCCCGTTTTTGCTGCTGGACTATGCCGCGCCGACCGAGTTTGAACCCAACAGCGGCTACCGCCGTGGCGTGGGGCGGCATCCGCATCGCGGTTTTGAGACGGTCACCATCGTCTATGAGGGCGAGGTCGAGCACCGCGACAGCACTGGCGCCGGCGGCGTCATTGGCCGTGGCGATGTGCAGTGGATGACGGCCGGCGGCGGCATCTTGCATGAGGAATTTCATTCCGAGCGCTACAGTCGCGAGGGCGGGCCGTTCGAGATGGTGCAGCTGTGGGTGAACCTGCCCAGGAAGGACAAGATGACCCCGGCGCACTATCAGGGCATTACCGATGCGCAAATCCCCGCCATCGCGCTGCCGGGCGATGCCGGGCGGGTGCGGGTGATTGCCGGGCAGTATGGCGAAGGCAAGGGGCCTGCCGAGACTTACAGCCCGATGAACGTCTGGGATGTGCGCCTGAATGCCGGCCACAGCGCCCGGCTTGACCAGCCTGAGGGCTGGAGCACGTTGATTGTGGTGCTGGATGGCACGGTGCAGGTCAACGGCGAGAAGGTGCTGCGCAAGGCCGAAATGGCCACGCTCTCGCATGAAGGCAGCGGCGTGAACATCGAAGCCAATGTCGATGCCAAGCTGCTGCTGCTGGCCGGGGAGCCGATTGATGAGCCGGTGGTGGGCTATGGCCCGTTTGTGATGAACAGCCAGGCCGAAATCGCCCAAGCCATCCGTGACTTCAACAGCGGCAAGTTTGGGCAGATGGCTTGAAGCAGGGCGGCAGGTCGTGACCTGCCGCCCAGCCCCAGCCCCAAGTCAAGAAACCTTCCCATGACCGCACAAAAATTCACTGCCCATGGCAAAGACGTTGGCGGCATCCCCGTTGCCCGGCTGCTGCCGCAGGCCGGGCGCCGCACCATCGGCGCCTGGTGCTTTCTCGACCATATTGGCCCGGCCCGTTTCGAGGCAGGCAGCCCCGGCCTGCAAGTCGGCGCGCATCCGCACACCCACCTGCAAACCTTTACCTGGATGCTGGAAGGCGAGCTTTTGCACCGCGACAGTCTGGGCACCAGGCAACTGATCCGCCCGGGCCAGGTCAACTTGATGACCGCAGGCACCGGCACTGCGCATGGTATCGCCCATACCGAGCAGAGCCCCGAGGGGGTGCGTAGCCTGCACGCAGTGCAGCTGTGGATTGCCCTGCCGATGAATCAATCCATCGCGCCGGGCTTTGTACATTACCCGGAACTGCCCACCTGGCAGGAAGGCGGCGTGCGCTATGTCCTCACTACCGGCAGCTTTCAGGGGCGTACTGCGCCCACCATGCAGCACAGCCCGCTGCTGGGCGTGGATGTGCAATGCCAGGCGGCGGCTCGCTTGCCAATTCCCTGCCAGTGCGGCTGGGAATACGGCGTGCTGGTGATTGCCGGCCAGGTGCGCATTGGCGATGAAACCTTTGGCGCCGATACGCTGGCCTTTATCGCTGCGGGCGAAACCCAGTTGGCCATCGAAGCCGAAGCCGGCAGCCACTTCCTGCTGCTGGGCGGCGAGCCGCTGCCGCATCCCACGCTCATGTGGTGGAACTTCGTCGCCGACAGCCGCGAGGCTTTGGCTCGCGCCGTGGACGAGTGGAACAACCACAGCCCGCGCTTTGGCGAGGAAATCGACCTCACCGACACCTCGTTGCGGCGCTTGCAGGCGCCAGCGGTGCCCGGCAACCTGCGCTAAAGCTGCATACGGCCTGCCAGCGTGCAGGCCGTCATGTTTCAATCGCGCTCATGATGGATGTTGACGCCCTGACTGCGCACATTCGTGCGCAACTGCACCAAGACCCCACGCCGGCGCAGATTGCCGCGCATTTCGGGGTCAACCGCTTTGCCTTGAGCCGCTGGTTTCGCGCCGAAACCGGGTTGAGCCTGCGCGACTACATCGCCGCGCTGAAAATCGAGCAGGGCATCGCCCCGCTGGTACAAGGCCAGCCAGTGATTGCCTCGCAACTGGAGGCCGGCCATGCCAGCGCCGCCACCTACGCGCACCGCTTCCGCGCCCATACCGGGCAAAGCCCGCGCGACTATCGCGCACAGGCCGCCACCTTCAGCGCCACCTTGCGGCAAGCGCTGCATGACGGCCGCGCCCGGGTGCTGCCCTACCACGGTTTCGACCCCGCCGCCCACCCGCAAACGCATGCGCTCAGCGTGGAAATACAGGGCGAAGGGCTGGCATCGCTGGTGTTTGTCGGGCTGTTTGCCGAGCCGATTCCGCGCGGCGTGCCGGTGCTGGGGCGAGCGCTGTTTCACACCCGCCGCTTTGTCATCGACCACATCCCCGACGGTCGATACCACCTGCTCGGCTGCGAAATGCGCCCCAGCCTGAACCCGCTGGATTTCTTCCGCCTTGACCACTGCCTGCGCGCCCTGCATCCCGAGCCGATCACCTTCCCGCTGCCCGCGCCACAGACGCTGACGCTGCCATTCCGCCCGCTGCGCCCCAGCGACCCGCCAATCACCGTCAACATGCCCAAACTGCTGTTTGACTACCTGCGCCAGCGCAATCCGTGACAAATGCCGCACGGCGATTTGCGGAAGAATCTCCGCGTACTTCATTCGCGTCCGCAGCGTACCCACCCAAGGAGAAAGCCCCATGAAACTCAGCCCTTACCTCTACTTCAACGGCAATTGCGCCGAAGCGATGGCCTTTTACGCCGAACTGCTTGGCGCTGAAGCGCAAATCATGCGCTATGCCGAGATGCCGCCAGAGCCGGACATGCCGCCGCTCGCCGAAGCCGACAAAACCAAAGTCGCGCACAGCCAGCTGCTGCGCCACGGCGAATGCCTGTTCAGCGCCAGCGACAGCCTGCCGGCCTTTTGCAGCGAAGGCGGCTTCCAGCCCATGCAGGGTTTTCAGGTAGCGATTGATGTCGATACCGTGGCCGAAGGCGAGCGCATCTTCAACGCGCTGGCCGCAGGCGGACAGGTGCAAATGCCGTTTGCCGAAAGCGCCTGGGCCAAGGGCTTTGGCCTCGTCACCGACCGCTTCGGCACCCCGTGGATGGTGAATGCCGAGCTGCAAGGCGACTGAGCGCGGCATGCTGCCAGCCGTTGATTGAGCGCTGGCCGTCTGGTGTGCCATTTCCGGCTGCTTTAGTCTGACGGACACGACAACGAGCAGGAGCCCACATGCAACGGCTTTACCTCGCCCTGTGCCTGATCGGCGCCGCTCTGCCGCTGGCGCAGTTCATCCCCTGGCTGGCTGAACACGGCCTGCACCTGCCGCTGATGTGGCAGCAAATTCAGGCCGACCGGCTCTCGGCTTTTGCCTGGGCCGATGTGGTGGCGTCGGCCTTGGCGCTGATCGCCTTTGTGCTGGCCGAAAGCCGCCGCCTCGCCCTGCGACACGGGCCGCTGGCCTTGCTGGGGCTGGTGGTCGGCGTGTCACTGGCGCTGCCGCTGTTTCTGTGGCTGCGTCAGCGGCATCTTGACCACGCTTCATCACAAGGAGCCAAGGCATGAACACATCCGGCCACAAAGTGCTGATCACCGGCGGCGCCAGCGGCATTGGGCTGGCGTTGGCCAAGCGCTTCCATGCCGCGGGCAACTCGGTGGTGCTGGCAGGCCGCCGCGCCGATGCCCTGGCCGAGGCGGCGCGCGCCTTGCCCGGCGCGCAAACGGCAGTGGCCGACATCACCCAGCCTGCCGACCGCGCGCGGCTGTTGCAGGCGCATGGCGATATTTCCATCCTGGTCAACAACGCCGGCATCCAGATCAACCGACCCCTGCTTGAGCAAGACCAGTCCGACATCCGCCACGAGCTGGAAACCAATCTGGCCGCGCCGGTGCTGCTGACCCATGCGTTTCTGCCCGTGCTGCTGCGCCAGCGGCAGGCGGCCATCGTCAATGTCTCTTCGGGACTGGCGATCGTGCCCAAGGAGGCGGCCAGCATCTATTGCACCAGCAAGGCCGCGCTGCACAGTTTTTCGCAAACCCTGCGCTGGCAGCTGGAAGGCACGCCGGTGCAAGTGTTCGAGCTGTTGCCGCCCTTGGTGGATACCGCCATGACCCAAGGCCGCGGCAAGGGCAAGATCAGCGCCGATGCACTGGCCGCCGAGTTCTGGCGCGCCTTCGCCGCCGGCCGCCATGAGGTGCTGGGCGGCAAAACCCGGCTGCTGGCGCTGATCCAGCGCCTCTCGCCCGCACTGGCGCAGCGCATCATGCGCAAGGGCTTGTAGCGCGGCTTGGCGATTGGCAAAGATCGGCGCCATCGGTCTTGTGCGGTATTGCGGCAGACGTTGCTGCGGCTGCCTGAAAGCGCTTCAGGCAGCCGCGCGCTGATTTGAAGACGCCAAATCCACCGCGTGCCTGTTTCAAAATGAATTTGTTTCATTAAAAATGACGCAAGCGGGGGCTGGCATGATTTATGAAATAAGAGAATTAAGGCCTTGCGAAATCAATCTGTTGAATGAATTTCTGTATGAGGCGATTTTCATTCCTGAAGGGGCGCAAGCGCCGTCCAAAGATATTGTGAGCCACCCTGATTTGCAAAAATATGTTGCCGATTTTGGCAAAAAAGATGATGTCTGTTATGTGGCGGAAGTCGAGGGCAGGGTGGTGGGGGCGGTATGGACGCGCATCATCCATGATTTCGCCCATATTGATGATGAAACCCCGTCCCTTTCCATTTCGCTTCTCAAGGGGTATAGAAATTTGGGTATCGGCACGGCGCTTATGAGGCAAATCCTTTTGACTTTGAAAGAGCGGGGATACAGGCAAGTTTCGCTTTCGGTTCAAAAGGCCAATCCTGCGCTGCGCATGTATGAAAAACTGGGCTTTGAGGTCGCCCGCGAAAATGAAGAGGACTGCATCATGATTCGCGGGCTTTGATTGATGAAGCCCCCGGTTTGCCAAGCAGAATATGACCGAGCAAAACCTGCTTTCTGTGCCCGTGCGCAATCCGTGACAAATGCCGCACGGTGATTTGCGGCAGGATGGCCCCGGTTGACGCCGTGCCCCATGGCAATGCTGCCTGAAGCCGCTTCAGGCAGCCCTTGACACATAAGGAGAAACATCCATGACCCCATCCACCCCGCTGGCTTGCCGCTGCGGCAAGACGCAAATGGAAGTGATCGGCGCGCCGTTTATGGTGACCGAATGCCTGTGCAATAGCTGCCGCGCCGCCGCCGGGCGTTTGGGCAAGTTGCCGCAGGCGCAAAACCTGCTCACCCCTCTGGGGGCGACCGCTACGGCCATGTATCGCAAAGACCGCGTGCGCTTTGTGGAGGGCTTTGACCGTCTGGCCGAATTTCGCCTGACGGACGATTCAGGCACCCGGCGCGTGGTCGCCATCTGCTGCAACACGCCCCTGTTCATGGAGCTCAAGGGCGCGCACTGGCTGGATATTTACCTGTATCTGTGGCCGGCGGATTCCCGCCCCAAGCCGCAAATGCGCACCATGACGAGCGACCTGGCCGATGCCTCGGCGCTGCCCGACGACTTGCCCAATCTGCCCAAGCAATCGCTGGCGTTTTACGCCAGGCTATTGGGCGCGTGGATAGGCATGGGCTTCAAAAATCCGCCCATTGCCATCAAGGAGCAGCTGCATGTCTGACGACAAAATCGACATCGAAAATATCAACACGCCGGGCAAAACCGCCCGCGTCGATCGCGCGAAATACTTGGCTATGCGCGAGGCCTTGCTGGCGGTACTTCCGTCCGAGCCGCCGGGCATCACGGTAGCGCAGGCCAAGGCGGCGCTTTTGCTGAAACTGCCGCAAACGCTGTTTCCCGGCGGCGCCACCGCAGGCTGGTGGCTGAAAGCGGTTCAGCTCGACCTGGAAGCCAAGGGCATCATCCAGCGCGCGCCGGTGAAGCCCGTGCATTTGTATCGCGCGGGCGCATAGCAAGGTTTGGTGCGCATTTTCGCTGTGTCCGGTTCAAGTCCGATGGCTGCCTGAAAACGGCCTTGAAAAACAAAAAGGGATAAACACCATGATCACCCTTTACGCACTCAAACAATCCCGCGCCTACCGCATTGCCTGGCTGCTGGAATTGCTTGGCCTGGAATATCGCGCGGAAGTCATCGCGCGCGATGCCGAAACCGCGCTGGCGCCCGACAGCCTGCGCCGTATCCACCCGCTGGGCAAATCACCGCTGATTGATGACGATGGCCTGGTGCTGGCCGAAAGCGGCGCGATTATTGAATACCTGATTGGCCGCTACGGGCAGAAAACGGCGCTGAAGCCGCCTGCCAACAGCGCGGCCTATGCCGATTACTTGTTTTGGCTGCATTATGCGGAAGGCTCGTTAATGCCATTACTGGTCATGTCGTTGGTCTTTCGCAAAATCGAAACGCGCAAAATGCCGTTTTTCGTCAAACCCGTAGCGCGCAAAATAGTCGAGGGCGTGCGTGCAGGGTTTTTGAATCCGCAGCTCAAGCGGCATCTGGAATTTGTCGAAAGCCGGCTGGCCGGACGCACCTGGCTGCTGGGCGAGGAAATCAGCGCCGCCGACATTATGATGAGCTTCCCCTTGCAGGCCGCTGTGGCGCGCACCTCGTTCAATCTGCCCAATGTCGCCGCCTATGTGTGCCGCATTGAAACCGACCCGGCCTACCAACGGGCAGGCGAGCGCATCGGCAAGCTGGAATTGCTGTAGTTTGAACAATGCGGACTGAAACCACGCTGGCCGGACAAGTCGCCACGGCTGGATAAACCGGAGCCATCCCATGAACCATCCCGTTGAAATCTACCAAAGCCCCGACGGCCAAACGCAGGTGGAAGTGCGGTTTGACGGCGATACCGTGTGGCTGAGCTTGCAGCAAATGGCCGAGGTGTTTGGCCGCGACAAATCAGTGATTTCTCGGCACTTGAGGAACATCTTTGCCGAAGGCGAATTGGAACGGGCTTCAGTTGTTGCAAAAAATGCAACAACTGCCGCCGATGGCAAAACCTATCAGGTTGAGTACTACAACCTCGACGCCATCCTCTCCGTCGGCTACCGCGTCAACTCCAAGGCGGGCACCCAATTTCGCATCTGGGCCAGCACTCGCCTGAAGGAATACCTGCTGCAAGGCTACAGCCTGAACCAGCAGCGCCTGGTGCAAAACGCCGCCGAGCTGGAACAGGCCCTGGCGCTGATCCGGAAAACCGCGCGCTCCCCGGCGCTGACACTGGAAGGCGGGCGCGGGCTGATTGATATCGTCAGCCGCTACACCCACACCTTTTTGTGGCTGCAACAGTACGACGAGGGTCTGCTGGCCGAACCGGCGGGCGAAAGCGGCGGTGCACTGCCCACGGTTGAACAGGCCCGCGCCGCGAAGCCAGCGCCCTGTTTGCGCAGGAGCGCGGCGACGGACTGGCCGCCTTGCTGGGCAATCTGGCGCAAACCGTGTTTGGCGAGCCCGCCTATCCCAGCATCGAAAGCAAGGCCGCGCACCTGCTGTATTTCGTGGTCAAAAACCACCCCTTTGCCGACGGCAACAAACGCAGCGGCGCATTCTTGTTCGTCGATTTTCTGCACCGCAACTGCCGCCTGCTCGATGCCCAGGGCCAGCCCGTCATCAACGACACCGGCCTGGCCGCGCTCACCCTGCTGGTGGCCGAATCCGACCCCCAACAAAAAGACGTGCTGATCCGGCTGGTGATCCACATGCTGCACAAGGCCGCGCCATGACTATCGCCACCGCCTACCCCGACGGCCAGCCGCGCTGCCACTGGTGCGCCGCCACGCCGCAATACACCGCCTATCACGATGAAGAATGGGGCTGCCCGGTGGGCGACGATATCCGGCTGTTTGAAAAACTGTGTCTGGAAAGCTTCCAGTCCGGCCTGAGCTGGCGCACCATTCTGGAAAAACGTGAAAACTTTCGACACGCCTTTTGCGGTTTCGATTTTCATCAAATGGCGCGCTTTGACGAGGCCGATACGGCGCGCCTTTTAAACAATCCCGGCATCGTGCGCCATCGCGGCAAAATCGAAGCCGTCATCCACAATGCCCGACGGGCGGTGGAATTGATTGAGCAAGAAGGCTCGCTGGCCGCCTTCATCTAGCGCTTTGAGCCGCCCACCCCGCCCCCGCCGCAAATTCGCGCGCAATCCCCCGAATCACAGGCGCTGGCCCAGGCGCTGAAACAACGCGGCTGGAAATTCCTCGGCCCCACCACCGTTTATGCCTTCATGCAGGCTATGGGGCTGGTCAACGACCACGCCCCGGGCTGCGCCCTGCGCGCCAGGACTGAACAGGCGCGACGGATATTCAAAATCCCGCAGTGAATACCTGCCCCGTAGCTGCCAATGACTTGCCGATTGGGCCGCAAACAGGCGGCCCGGACACACCTTCCCAAAACCGCCCACCCCAAGCCTGAGCATAAGACCATGATCGACAGCGAAGCATTACTGGCCGCTCTGCACAGCGCCGCCGACCCCGAGCGCGCCGTGCCGATGAAGGCGTATATGAAAAACCGCTTTGATTATCTGGGCATTGCCAAGCCCCACATCGCCCAGATTTGCAAGCCGTTTTTCAAGCAGGCGGCAAAACAGGATATTGATTGGCGATTCGTCGCCCAATGCTGGGAAAGCCCGTACCGCGAGCTGCAATATTGCGCACTGGACTATTTGAAAGCCATGCAAAAACAGCTCACGCCGCAAGACATCCCCCGCCTTGAAAAACTGATTACTGAAAAATCGTGGTGGGACACGTCCGACGTGCTCGACCGCATTGTCGGCGGTATTGCCTTGAATTACTCGGAAGTGAACGCCGTGCTGCTGGACTGGAGCCGCAGCGATAATATCTGGCTGCGGCGCGTCGCCATCGATCACCAGCTTTTGCGCAAAGAAAAAACCGATACCGCGCTCCTGGAGCAAATTATCCGCAACAACCTGGCGCAAAAAGAATTTTTCATCAACAAAGCCATCGGTTGGGCATTGCGCGACTACAGCAAAACCAACCCCGCATGGGTGCGTGCATTCATCACCCGCCACCGAAGCCACATGGCGGCTTTGAGTATCCGCGAAGCGGAAAAGTATCTGTGATGCTGCCTGAAAGCTTTTCAGGCAGCCTGGTCGGTGGGGCGCAAGGGTTTTTTAGAGCGTGTTATGCACTTTCCGGCCCCCGTGCGAGAACGCCTCGGTGTGCGCAGTACAAAGCGCCGTCTGCACCGTCGCCGACTGGACGCTCAGCGCCGAACACATGGCGCAACTGGACGCCGCCAGCTTCCGCATGCCGTCCTATCCCTACTACCCCTATTGGAACGGCCAGTTCGCCGAACTCAACCCGCCGCCGGTGGCTGCAGGGGTTTAGCACGGGCACGCCGAATCCGCGCTCATTCTTTCTGCATGAGCGTTGCCGCTCAGGGGGGATGCCAATCAATTCCCGCCAGCGCCCCGGCCAGGTAATCGACAAAGGCGCGCACGCGCGGCGGGGTGTGGCTGCGGGTGGGCATCACGGCGTAGATGCCGCTGTCGGGCAGGCGGCAGTCGGGCAGCACGCGCTCCAGCCGCCCGGCGCGCAGGTCTTGGTGTACGTGCCAGAGGGAGTGGATGGCGATGCCTTGCCCAGCGATGGCGGCCTGGCGCAGGGCGTCGCCGTAGTTGCTGGCCAGGCGGCCGTGTACGCGCACGCTTTCTTCTTCGCCTTCGGGGTTGATGATGTGCCAGTAGTGGTGCGGGCGGGGCTGGCTGTGGTGCAGCAGGCAGTCGTGTTCGGCCAGGTCGGCAATGCGCTGCGGCGCGCCGCGGGTTTTCAGGTAGCCGGGGGCGGCGACGAGCGCGCGGCGGTTGTCGGCCAAGCGCCGGGCGATCAGGCTGGAGTCGCCCAGCGTGCCGATGCGAATGGCCAGGTCAAAGCCGTCGCCCGCCAGCTCGATGGGGCGGTCATCCAGATGCAGGCAGATGTGCAATTGCGGGTGGGCGGCGAGAAAGCCGGGCAGGAGCGGGTTGAGGTAGTGGCTGCCGAAAGAGGGCGGGGCGGTGAGGCGCAGGGCGCCGCTGATGCGCTGGCTGTGCTGTTGCAAGCGGCTGGCGAGGGCTTCGAGTTCGGCCACCAGCGGGCGGCCTTCTTCGGCCAGCGCAAGTCCTTCGGGCGTGGGGTGCAGGCGGCGCGTGGTGCGGTGCAGAAGGCGCAGGCCCAGTTCGCTTTCCAGCCGTTGCAGGCGCTGGCTGGCGACGGCGGGGGAGATGTCCATGTGCCGCGCGGCGGCGCTGATGGAGCCGCTGTCGAGCACTTGCAGGAACAGGGCGATGTCGCTCAGGCGGTTCATGGCGTTTGCGGCAGGCGGACGGCGCTTGCCTGATGGCGCAGGTGGTGCGCGGTGGCTGTGGTGGTCATTTTTGCTCCTGTTTCAATTTTTCCTTGAAAGAGATTCAAAAATACGCCGGTTTATCCGGGTAATCAAAAGGCGGATAGTGCGCACTTTTCCACGATAAGAAAAGGATGTTCATGCCGCTTTCTGCCTCCCAACGCCTGCCGCTGGCGGTGTATGCGCTGACCATTGGCGCGTTCGGCATCGGCACGACCGAGTTCGTGATCATGGGGCTGTTGGTGCAGGTGGCCGCCGAGTTGCAGGTGACGCTGCCGCAGGCGGGTTGGTTGATTTCCGCTTATGCGTTGGGGGTGTTTTTCGGCGCGCCGCTGCTCACGCTGGCCACGCGGCGCTTGCCGCACAAGGCCACGCTGCTGGGGCTGATGGCGGTGTTTACCCTGGGCAATCTGGCCTGCGCGCTGGCGCCCAGCTATGGCTGGCTGCTGGCGGCGCGGGTGTTGACGGCGCTGGCGCACGGCAGCTATTTCGGCGTGGGGTCGGTGGCGGCGGCGCAGCTGGCGCCGCCGGACAGGCAGGCGCAGGCGATTGCCCTGATGTTTACCGGGCTGACGCTGGCCACCTTGCTGGGCGTGCCCGCCGGAGCCTGGCTGGGTTTGCACTACGGCTGGCGCTCGACCTTTTGGGCGGTAACGGCCATTGGCGCGCTGGCGGCGCTGGTGGTGCTGGCCTTGGCGCCGCGCACGCAGGCCGATGCGCCGCCGGGCCGGGTGCGCGATGAGGTGCGCCAAGCGTTGCGCCTGCCGGTGCTGCTGGGGCTGGGCATGACGGTATTGGGCTTTGGCGGCCTGTTCGTGGTGCACAGCTATATCCAGCCCATTCTGATGGAGGCGGCCGGATTTGCCGAAAGCGCGGTCGCGCCCATCCTGCTGCTGTTCGGCGTGGGCATGGTCATCGGCGGCCTCGCGGGCGGCAAGCTGGCCGATCGCGGCGTGGCGCGCGCGTTGCTGATCAGCCTGCCGGGGCTGGCCGCCGTGCTGGCCCTGATGACCGCCGCCTTGCCCAGCCGCCCGGCGGCGGCAGGGTTCTCTCTGCTGCTGGGCGCGGCCGCCTTTGCCACCGTGCCTGCGCTGCAAATGTGGGTGCTGCAACGCGCAGGCCGGGCGCAAAGCCTGGCCTCCAGCCTCAACATCGGCGCGTTCAACCTGGGCAATGCCATTGGCGCGTGGTTGGGCGGCGTGGTCATCGCCCAGGGGCTGGGCCTGCACATGCTGCCGTTGTTCGCTGCCGTCATGCCGCTGCTGGCCACGATTGTGGCCTGGGCGGCCATCCGGCGCGAGCGCTTGCGCCAACCTGAAAACCTTTCCCATTGATATTCAAGGAGTCATTCCCATGCAATACCGCTTCCTCGGCCAATCCGGCCTGAAAGTTTCCGCCTTCGGCTTCGGCGTGGGCACCTTTGGCGGCAAAGGGCCGCTGTTTTCCGCCTGGGGCGATACCGACGCCCATGCCGCGCGCCGCCTGCTGGACATTGCCATCGACGCCGGCGTGAATTTCTTCGACACCGCCGACGTCTATTCCGACGGCGAATCCGAGCGCGTGCTGGGCGAAGCCATGCGCGGGCGGCGCGACCAAATCATCTTGTCCACCAAAACCGCGCTGCGCCTGGGCGAAGGCGTCAACGACGCCGGCGCGTCCCGCCACCGCCTCCTGCGCGCGGTGGACGCCAGCTTGCAGCGCCTGGGCACGGATTACATCGACCTCTTGCAACTGCACGCTTTTGACGCCCGCGCCCCGCTGGAAGAAACCTGGCGCGCCCTCGATGACCTGGTGCGCGCGGGCAAGCTGCGCTATGTCGGCGTCTCCAACTACGCCGGCTGGCAGCTGATGAAAGCGCTTGGCATCAGCGAGAGCCGCGGCTGGGCGCGGCCGGTGGCGCATCAGGTGTACTACTCGCTGATCGGCCGCGATTATGAATGGGAGCTGATGCCGCTGGCGCTCGACCAAGGCGTGGGCGCAGTGGTATGGAGCCCGCTGGGCTGGGGGCGGCTGACCGGCAAACTACACCGCGGCCAGCCCCTGCCCGAAGGCAGCCGCCTGCACCAAACCGCGCAATTCGCCCCGCCGGTGACGGACGAACACCTGTGGCGCGTCACCGATGCGCTGGACGCCATCGCCGCCGACACCGGCCGCCCCGTGCCGCAAATCGCCCTCAACTGGCTGCTACAACGCCCCAGCGTCGCTACGGTGCTGATCGGCGCGCGCAATGAAGCGCAACTCCAGCAAAACCTCGCCGCCGCCGACTGGACGCTCAGCGCTGAACACATGGCGCAACTGGACGCCGCCAGCTTCCGCATGCCGCCCTATCCCTACTACCCCTACTGGAACGGCCAGTTCGCCGAACTCAACCCGCCGCCGGTGGCAGTTGGATAAAACTCGAGCCACTTTCAGGCAGCTTGTGAGGCTGCCTGAAAGAAGGGCTTCTTAACTCAAGCATCGTTAGAGTATTGTTTTACTTCGATCTGAACGGGCTCGCGGATATGGTGAGTTTTTATGATTAGAAGTGGATTCTTTGGGTTAGGTGGCGCTGTAAACCAAAAATAATCGGTAAATACATCATATTCTGATTTATCAATGTTTTTTAGTGTGGGTGTGGCATTGCTTCCTAGATTTTCTGGCATGGCATCCGGCCAAGCTAAAGGGTGCATTTGATGAGATCTGTTTGGGGGTGGCAGTTGAACCGGGAGACGAAGCTCTCCAAGGCTTCCGCCAAATTTATTATTCATTCCATTCGCTGCATGGGTGGCCGCTTCTATTCTTAATGACTGACCTGAGCTTGGCTCGCCATCGCTTTTCACCATAAAAACGCCATTGACACCGTTGGCGTGGTGTTGGTGCTATGCCTCAAGTTGCGCCTCTCTTTTTTTGCTTCCATGAGGGCCTGTTAAATCAAAAATGCGTATCCCCCATATTTCTTCCAGCTCTGAAGTGGGCATTTCAAACAAACACTGGCTATCCAAGTTGCTGTACATCTGGTAGAGCAGATCATCAATGTCTTTGATTGGCGAAAGATTTTTACAGGCGGCTTGCTTCATGGGCTCACTCGCTTTTTCCGCGGTGTGGACAGGCTGCGCCTGACTGGCGCAAGCGGCCAGCAGCAAGACGCTGGTAGATAAAACAATATTCTTCATTGGCTTTTTCCTTTCAAATATAGATATGCTTTCTGGTCAAGCCCATTTCAGTAACGCACCCACCTTTATCGCACATTTAGTCTCATGTCAACAGGCATGAATGCCTTATATATCCATAGGCGCATGCCCCCAAGTTCAACTGGCTACGCCCCGCCCCAGCGTCGCTACGGTGCTGATCGGCGCGCGAAACGAAGACAAAACCTCGCCGCCGCCGGTGGAGGTGTGAGCATTTGCGGCCTGTGTCTGCTCTGCATGAGGTCGCCGCTCAGGGGTTTGGTGTCTGCCCCTCCAACACCCGCAGCAGGGCGGCAAGGCCGGCATCCAGTTGCTGGCGGTGTATGCGCTGACCATTGGCGCGCTGGCCCGGCGGTTGCAGCCTTATCTGCTGGTGCAAGTGCCGCGCCGGGCCCACGCCGCCTTGCGGAAGGGACCACCCAGCCCGTAGCGCCCAAGCGCTGGGGCGAGCAGTTCATGGCCCTGGTCAATCCCGGTATTTACAGCCCGCAGTACGGGCTGTGGCGGGAAGAGCCGACGTTCATGGCATCCGTGAAAACCATTGTTGAAACAAATAAGCAGCCAAGCTGAGTGCATCAGCGTATTCCGGGTCAGAGGCTTCCAGTTCTTTAACAGCCATAATGCCAATATCAATCACCAATTCATCAACCGGAATTTTTCCCGCAACAGCATTTTGCATATTTTCCAGCTGTTCTTTGGCGTGAATATAAACCCCATAATTTCGGCTTACATTCAAGCGAAATTCCGTCATTTCTTTTGCCTTGGCGATTGCTGCCAGCAAGTTCTCGCTAATCATAAGTTGTACCGTTTTTCCCTGATCGCTTCGTTGAGAATCGATTATAAATATTCCGAGCTGGCCAGGATTGAGGCCGACCCGCCTGGCTTGCCATCAGCAATAGATACTACCAATTTATTTTCTTGCGCGAATCCAAATATTTTTTCATCCATTTGTCTCTTCTTTTTGACGACATGGAGAAGTCAGATATGTCGTCATACCCCAATTCCAAATCCATTTTTCCTGAGGAATTGATTTTAAAGGTTGCGCTCGTCCAGCTATACTTAATCTCTTCTTTAAAGTCGTTATAGAATTCTCTGAAATGGCTCAAAAGATCGTCCAGCCCTTCATTCAAATAGAAATATTCTCCTTTTCTTTCGAAAAATAATCCAATAGAGTCGATATTATCCAGCATTTCAATCCTGACATATGTAGAATCAAAATCCTGATTGACTGCTTCAAGTATCGCTTGACCAATCTTGTTGTAGTGCGTTTCAGTATTTTTTATCATAAAAACTTCTTGCTGCAATACAGCGCCGCGAACATTTCTGAGATGAATGGGATTCTGCGGAATTCCATCAATCCATTGTTTAACAGTTTCTATGTCTGCCCCTCCAACACCAGCAGCAAGGTGGCGAGGCCAGCATCCAGTTGCTGACGGGCGTCGGGCGTCGGGCGTCGGGCGTCGGGCGGCAGGGCGGCAGGGCGGCGAGCAGGCGGGCTTGCCGGAAAGCCATCTGCCTGTGTTGCTGGTGGCCGTGGGCAAAGCGGCGGCCGCCCAGGCGCAGAAAGTGCGGGCGCCGGTCGAGCAGTTATGGCGGCGGATTTGAGCGGTTGGTGCGGCTGTAATGGTTAAACGCCAAGCGCTTCTTGGCCGCACATGCGGAGTCAGGTGTGCGCTTTCACCGCACGCTGCGCAGTGCCGCTTGCAGTTGTTCTTCAAAATCACAGGCCGCCACCGTGCGCCAACCCCGGGCGCGCAGGGCGGCCACCAGCTGTGCCAGTGCGCCCAGATAGGCATCGAAGCGCACATTTTCCTGCGCCGCGTCGATATCCAGGTAGTGGCGCCAGTGCGTGAAATCGTCCTGCCCGTCATCAAGCGGCAGATGCCGCACCTGGGCATGCACGGTGATATCGAGCACCGGCACAGCATCAGCGCCCGCCGCTGTCCGTTCGGCGCTTTCACACAGCGCCGCATTCACCGCCGCGCTCAAAGCTTGGTCATCCGCAGCGCCCGACACGAACAGCTTGCAGTACAGGTCAGTGCCGTGGTTCATGGTTCCCCTTTACCCGCCAGAATCGCCGCCTGAACGGCCGCTTCCAGCTGCTCTTCAAAATCACAGGCGGCCACCACTCGCAGCCCACGCGCACGCAAGGCGGCCACCACGGGCGCGAGCGCGGCCGAAAAGGCCTGCAAGGTGATCGCATCGTCAGCCGCGTTCACCTCCACGAAGTGCCGCCACAAGCTGAAGTCGTCCTGCGTATCGCTCAGAGGCAGCTGCCGCGACTCGGCATGCACGGCCATGTCCAGCAACGGGGTTTGCACCCAGGCGGCGCCTTGGGTCACATGGCCCTGCGCCATGTCGCCCAGGGCAGCAGCCAGCATATTCGGATTGGCCGCACCGGCTACGTAAAGCGTGCAGTACAGCTCAGCGTTCGCAGATGGCATGGAAACCGGCGTCAATGGATCAGCCCTTGGCATAGATGGCCGCAGCGCTGGGTGCGTCCATGATTGGCGAAGCATCAAAAGGGCCGCTGCGATGCACGGCGGACAGATCGACGCGCTTTTCCGCCGCTGCCTGCGCTGAAAGCATGTTGCCGCCGAGGGTGTTGGCCGTTGACGACAAGCGCGCCACTTCTGCCTGAATAAGGCCGCTGTTCATTGTGCCTTGGCGGGGTTCGTTGATCGTTGTCATTTTGGTTCCTGGTGTGATGATGGAGGGCATGCGGCGGTGCGCGCGCTGTCAGCTTTTTGCCTTCACGCCGCGCTGCGCATTGCCCCATTCGCACATTGCATCCAGTATCGGAATTAGCGATTGCCCGCTGTCGGACAGGCGATATTCCACTTTGGGCGGAATCTGCGGATATTCGGTGCGGATAATCAGGCCGTCGCGCTCCAGTTCTTTCAGGGTGCTCGACAGTGTTTTATAGGAAATGCCGCCAATCAGACGCTGCAGGCCGTTGAAGCGCACTACGCCTTCGCGGTACAGCCAATACAGAATCACCATTTTGTATTTGCCGCCGATCAGCGACAGGGTATAGCCCACGCCGCTGTCTTCAATGGTATCAAGGGTGCAATGGCCGCTTTCCTGGCCGCAGGGGATTTGGATCATGGCGCTTTCTTTTGGGTAAGTATGTCACGTCAAGATGCGTACTTGGCAGATGGCAAGCGCGATTATAAGATGCGGCCTTGTTTCAACCAAGCCCTGCAATGCCTATGAATCTAGAGAAACTTTGATTGATAAGGTTACATAATAGGGTTTT
This sequence comes from Vandammella animalimorsus, assembly GCF_002285265.1. Lineage (GTDB taxonomy): Bacteria > Pseudomonadota > Gammaproteobacteria > Burkholderiales > Burkholderiaceae_C > Lampropedia. Next base: position 86 of record NZ_NSJB01000017.1, on the reverse strand, counting down.
CTACCAGCCGGAGCATGAGATGCGCGCCTATTCGCAAGACTTGCGAGACCGAGTGCTGGCAGCGCTGGAGCGCGGAGAGCGCCCCA
>NZ_NSJB01000016.1 GCF_002285265.1 Vandammella animalimorsus | reverse complement strand
CGGCGAGCGCACGGTGGATGCGCTGTGGCGGCGCATGGGGCAACTGGTTGATCTGTTCTCGGCTCAAGAGTGTGCCAATTACTTCAGATCAGCTGGATATGTAATTAATTAAATCGAAAATGCTCTAATCACTCGGCCCAATAGCTCACACCCCAATCACTCAGCGCAATGGCTCAGCCCAGCAGCCCTTGCGCGCGCAGTTGCTGCACGCGCGCCTTTTCCTTGGCCACGCTCTGCGCCGCATAGGCTGTGTATTCCTTGGGGCCCATGTAATTGAGCGGCTGGTTGAGCTGCGCCAGCGCCTGGCGGCCTGCGTCGGACTCCAGCGCCTGCTTGAAGGCATCGTGCACGGCCTGCACCTGGGCCGCATCCATGCCCGGCGGGCCGGCCAGGCCAAAGGGCGAATCCACCCAGGTATCGGCGCCCAGCTCGCGCATGGTGGGCAAGTCGGGAAACTGCTGCGAGCGCTGCTCGGTGAGCATGGCCAAATACCTCATGCGCCCGGCGCGGATGTACTGCACCGCCGTGCCCGTCATGGCCGCGGCGTCCAGGTGGCCACCCAGCAGCTCGGTGGTGATGTCGCTGTCGCTCTTGTAGGGCACGATGTTGAGCTCCAGCCCCAGCGCCTGCGCCACCTCGCCCATGACGATGCGCGGCGTGCCGGTGGCGCCGGTGACGCCCACGGTCAGCTGGCCCGGGCGCTGCTTGGCCTCTTGCGCAAACTCCTGCCAGGTTTTCCAGCGCGCATCCTGGCGCACGGCAAAGCCGAACACGTAGTTGGTCATGCAGATGATGTAGCTCAGTTTGAGCGGATCGAAGCCGACCTTGGTCAGAAAAGGCTCGCGAAACACCGTTGCCGGCAGCACGGCAATGGTGTGCCCATCGCGCGCCCGCGCCAGGGCCGCCGCGCCGAATGTGCCATTGGCGCCGGGGCGGTTTTCGATCACGATTTCCTGGCCCAGCGCCTGCGCCGCCTGGGCCGAGAGGGTGCGCAGCAAGGTATCGGTCGGCCCGCCCGCGCCATAGGGCACGATCAGTTGCAGCGGCTTGCTGAACTGGCCTGTGGCCCAGGCGGGGATGGCGCCTGCGCTGGTCAGCAGACCCAGGCCGGCCAGCAGCTGGCGGCCCATGAATTCACGGCGATTGGGGTGGTGGCGCATGGTGGATTCCTTTCGATCGGGGCGTTGCACGTTGCCGGCCAGGCCAGCGGGTTGAGGTGATGGGGGGCGCAACCGCAGTGGGTCGCTTCAGGCCAGGGGCCTCACAGGCCCTAATCCAGCGTGATGCCGGCTTGCTGGATGACGCCGGCCCATTTGGCGGTTTCCTCGGCGATGAAGGCATCGGTCTGGGCCGGCGGCAAGCCTTTGGGGAAAGTGCCCATGCGCTGCAGCGTGGCCTGCACCGCGGGCTCTTGCAGGATCTGCGCCGTGGCCTGGGCGAGCTGCTGCACCACGGCGTCGGGCACGGCCGCCGGGGCGATCAGCGCGGCCCAGGTGCTGCCTTCAACGCCTGCAATGCCCTGTTCGGCAAAGGTCGGCACATCGGGGATGGCCGGCAGGCGCTCGGCCCCAGCCACGCCTATGAGCTGCACCCGCCCTTGCGGGCCGCCGTGCTCGATCAGGTTGGTGGGCGCATCGAGCAGCAGGTCGATGTGGCCGCCGATCAAGTCGGCCAGCGCCGGCGCTGCGCCGCGGTAGGGCACGTGCACCATGTCCACCTTCGTGCGCCATTTGAGCAATTCGGTCGTCAGGTGCGCCGATGCGCCCTTGCCCGACGAGCCATAGCTGAGCTTGCCCGGGTGCGCGCGGGCGTGTTCGATCAGCTGCGCGGCCGATTGGAACGGCACCTGCTTGGCCACCCCGGCCACCAGCGGCGAGATGCCCAGCAGCGAGACGCCGCGCAAGTCCTTGGCCGGGTCGTAGGGCAGCTTGGGGTACAGCGTGGTATTGACGGCATAGGCGGCGATGACGACGCCCAGCGTATGGCCATCGGGCGCGGCGCGGGCCAGCTCGGCCACCCCGGTGATGCTGTTGGCGCCAGGCTTGTTGTCCACCACCACGGGCTGACCCAGGCGCTGCTGCAGACCCGGCTGCAACAGCCGCGCCATTTGGTCGGTGAAGCCGCCGGGCGCATAGGGCACGATGATGCGCACGGGCCGGCTCGGCCAGGGCTGGGCGCCCTGCCCGACCTGCGCCTGCTGAGCCTTGGCCTGCCCGCTGGCCTGGGCAGGCAGGCCAGGCAGCGCCAGCAGGGCCGCTGCGCCCAGCGCTGCCCAGGCGGCCCGCGCCATGCGCGCCATACGCCCAGTCCCCCCCATCTTCCCAATCCGCGCAGAGCGCTCGATGCGTGCGCCACCACAGCGGCGCAGGGCCTGCAACGGTGCGTGGCAAGCGGTGATGACAGTCATGGCAATGCTCCCTCCCCCGGTGGTGATTGACCGATCCCGCCCGTGCCTGGCGCCAGGGTCACGCCATGCGCGGGCTTGGCCCTGGCCCAGGGCCGTTCAGACCATTCAAGAAAGCTTGGATGCGCTCGACGCCTCAGCCGCAGCAGGCAGTTTGAGCACGCCCTGAGTCTGCAGTTGCTGCAATTGCTCCTCGCTCATCTCCAGCAGCCTGTGCAACACCTCGCGCGTGCCTTCGCCCAGCGTGGGCGGCGCATGGCGGATGGGCAGGCGCTGGCCGTCGAGCCGGTAAGGCGGCGCGAACACCGGCACCGTGCCAGCCACGGGGTGCGGCAATCTCTGCAGCAGGCCGCTGCGCTGGGTGCGATCGCTGCTCAGCGCCTCGTGCAGACCGCTGACTTCGCCGCAGGGGATGCCCTGCGCGCGCAAGCGCTGCAGCAACTGCGCGCGCGGCCAGGCCGCAATGGCCTGCTGCAGCAGCGGTGCCAGCGCCTGGCGGTGGCGGGCGCGCTGCACGTTGGTGGCAAAGCGCTCGTCCTGCACGATCTCCGGGCGCTCGATGACGTGCAGGCAAAACTTCTCGAACTGCGCGTTGTTGCCCACGGCAATGATGAGCGGGCCGTCAGCGGCCTCGAACAGGCCGTAGGGCATGATGGACGGATGGGCGTTGCCGTAGCGCGCCGGGTCGTGGCCCAGCTCCAGGGCCTCCAGGCCGTAGTAGCCCGTCACCATCAGGCCGCAGTCGTACAGCGCCATCTCGATCAGCCGGCCACGGCCGCTGCGCTGGCGCTCAAACAATGCCGCCAGCACGGCCTGCGCGGCGGCCATGCCGGTCATCAAGTCCACCACGGCCACGCCAAATTTCAGCGGCGGCTGCCCGGCCTCGCCGTTGAGGGCCATCAGCCCGGCCTCGGCCTGGATCACCAGGTCATAGCCGGGGCGCGCGGCCTCAGGGCCGCTGCTGTCGTAGCCGGCCACGGCGCAGTAGATCAGCTCTGGCTTGAGGGCCTTGAGCCGCTCGTAGCCCAGGCCGAGCTTTTCCGCGCCGCCGCTTTTGAAGTTGTGCACCAGCACATCAATCTGCGGCAGCAGCGCCTCGATGATCTGCAACGCCTGCGGGGTTTGCAGATCCAGCGTGACCGAGCGCTTGTTGCGGTTCATGCTGTTGTAGTAGGTCGTCTCGGTCTGGCCGATGCGCAGGCCCCAGTCGCGCGTGTCGTCGCCACGGCCAGGGTGTTCGATCTTGATGACCTCGGCGCCGAAGTCGGCCAGCACCTGGGCGCACAGCGGCCCGGCAAACACGCGCGACAGGTCGAGCACACGCACGCCGGCCAGCGGCAGGGGCTGCGGCGCGGCGGAATCTGCTGCATCTGGGGCCGCACGCTCGGCGGGCTGAGTTTTTGCATCCATGGCCTGCTCCTCAATCGCGCCGCGCCTGGCGCAGGCGCACAAAATCGGGGTTGCGCTTTTCGAGAAAGGCGCCAATGCCTTCGCGCGCCTCGTCCCGGCCCTGGGCCTGCACCATGCGCTGCGCCTCTTCTTCGAGCTGTTGCGCCAGCGGCTGGCTGGCGGCCATGCGGCACAGCGCCTTGATGTCGGCCATGGCCTGCATCGGCCCCTGGGCGATCTGCTGGCCCAGCTCCAGCGCCTGGGCTCGCGCCTGGCCCGGCGGCGTCAGCGCGTTGACGGCGCCCAGCGCATGCAGTTGCACGCCGCTGATGCGCTCGCCTGTCAGGCACAGCTGCGTCATGCGCTGGCGCGAGAGGAACTGCGCCAGAAAATGCGTGGCGCCGCCATCGGGGCTCAGACCGACTTTGACGTAAGCGACGGAAAACACGGCGTCTTCAGCAGCCACCAGCATGTCGCAAGCCAGCGCCAGCGACAGCCCGGCGCCTGCGGCTGCGCCTTCGACGGCGGCAATCACCGGCTTGGGGCAATCGGCGATGGCGCGCACCAGGATGTTGAGGCGTTCGAGCTCCTCGCGGCGCTGCTGCGGCGCCATGGCGTGGCGCTGCGCCAGCTGGCGCAGATCGCCGCCAGCGCAGAAGTGCCCGCCCTCGCCGGTGAGCACGATCGCGCCCACGCTGGCATCGTCTGCGGCCTCGCGCAGCGCCTGCACCAGGCCCTGGTAAAAGCCGGGCGTGAGCGCGTTGCGCGCCGCCACGTTGTTGTTGGACAGCAGCAGCACAACGCCGTGGCGCTGGCGCAGCAATGGCGGCTCGGTCGTTGCGGTGGCGCTCATGGGGTCTGCTCCTCCGTGGTGGCTGCGGCGGCATTGAGACTGGCGAAATTGCGCCCTTGCGCCACCAGTTGCTGCAGCAGCTGGGCAGGCTGCCAGAACAGCGCATCTTCCTGGGCGAAGGCCTGGATGTCGGCCAGGATGGTCTGCAGCCCTTGCGCATCGGCCCAGTGCATGGGCCCGCCGCGCCAGCGCGGAAAGCCATAGCCGCCCAGGAACACGGCGTCCACGTCCAGCGGGCGCAGCGCAATGCCTTCCTGCACGACCTTGGCGCCTTCGTTGACCATGGCGGCCATGTAGCGGCGCATGATCTCATCGGCGCTGAAGCTGCGCGGCGTGATGCCCTTGCGCGCGCGCTCGGCAGCGGCGATGGCCAGCACCTCCTCATCGGGCTGGCCGCTGCGCGCTCCCTCGACATAGCGGTAAAAGCCGCGCCCGGTCTTTTGGCCGAACCAGCCGCGCTCGCAGATGCGGTCGGCAATCTCCACATAGCGCGCACGCGGATCGCGCGTGGCAGCGCGGCGCTTGCGCGTGGCCCAGCCGATGTCGCCCCCGGCCAGATCCGTGACTTGGAACGGCCCCATCGGGTAGCCAAAGCCGCGCACGGCAGCATCGATCTCGTAGGGGCTGGCGCCGTCTTCCATCAGGTAGTCGGCCGCCTGTTTGTACACAGCCAGAATGCGGTTGCCGATGAAGCCATCGCAGACGCCGGCGCGCACCGGCGTTTTCTTCATGCGCGCAGCCAGTGCAAAGGCGGTGGCCACCACATCCGGCGCGGCCTGCGCGGGCACGACAATCTCCAGCAGCTTCATGATGTGCGCCGGGCTGAAGAAGTGCAGGCCGATCACGTCCTGCGGCCGGCCCGTGGCCGCAGCGATGGCGTCGATGTCCAGGTAAGAAGTGTTGGTGGCCAGCACCGCGCCGGGCTTGCAAACGCGCTCGAGCTGGGCAAACACAGCCTGCTTGACGGCCAGATCCTCGAACACGGCCTCGATCACCAGATCCACCTCGGCCAGCGCGGCGTAATCGGTGCTGGCGGCAAAGCGCGCCATGGTGTCGGCCTTGGCCTGCTCGCTCATGCGGCCCTTGGCGATCAGGCCGTCATAGACCTTTTCCACATTGGCCTGGCCACGCGCCAGGGCCTGGGCATCGCGCTCGATCATGGTCACCAGCAGGCCTGCATTCAGCGCCGCCACGGCAATGCCTGCGCCCATGGTGCCGCCGCCGACCACGCCGATGCAATGCACTGGGCGCGGCGCGGCGGCGCGCGCCTCTGGCACCTGCGCGGCGGCGCGCTCGGCCCAGGCCGCATGCAGCAGCGCGGCGTGCTGGGCGCTGCCGCGGGCTTGCTCGAACACGGCCTGCTGGCCCGCCAGGGCCTGCGCCCAGGGCTGCTGCACAGCCGTGCGCAGCGCCTGCAGGATCAAACCGGGCGCTTGCAGGCCGCGGCTGCTCTTGCGCTGCGCCTGCTCCTGCGCGTCCAGCTCTGCCAGAGCCTGCTCAGGCGATGCCAACAGCTGGGCCGAGGCCGGGCGCGGCCCAGCCTGCTGCGCCAACAACTGCCCGGCCCAGGCCAGGCCAGCGGCCAGGGCATCGTCGCCATCGGCCAGCAGCTGATCGACCAGGCCGGCATCGCAGGCCTGCTGCGCCGTCAGCGCCTTGCCGCCCAGCAGCCATGCGGCGGCGGCCTCGGCGCCCATCCAGCGCAGCGCGCGCGCCATGCCGCCCGCAGCCGGCGGCAAGCCCAGCGCCCAATCGGCCCATGCCAAACGGGCCGAAGGCAAGGCCAGCCGGTAGTGCGCAGCCAGGGCCAGCTCCAGGCCCGCGCCTTGCACGCGCTGCTGCAGCACGGCGATGACGGGTTTGGGAAAGGCTTCGATGCCCTGGCAGGCCGCGCGCAGCGCCTGGCCATCGGGCGTGCGCGCGGCATCGCCCTGCACGGCCGCAGCGTCCAGCGCGCCATCCCAGGCGGGGCCGGCCAGCAGCAGCACGGCCTGCGTGGCCGCATCGTCCTGGGCCTGTTGCAGCGCCTGCTGCAGGGCGGCGCACACGACGGCCTGATCGGCCAGCACAGGCGCGCGCTGCAACTGCAGCGCCAACACCGGGCCATGCTGCTGCCACAGCAAGGGCGCCGCAGCATTCGGGTTGGGGGAAGAGGCAAGGTCGGACATGAAGAAAAGGCCTTTTCTGTTCGGTTTCCAGCGGACGAGGGGCCATGCTAAATGCAAGGCATGGCAAAGGCTGTCCGCCAGCCGACAGCGGCACGGAGCGTGCAGTCAGCGTGAGGCTCAAATCCTGCTCAACCGCTCGGCGCAACTGGGCAAGAAGCGGTTGGGCATGGGTGCAAGGCGACACATTGCGCCGATCACGCAGCCATGGCCAACGCTGTGGCGAGGCTTTGCAGCGCAAGCGGATCGGCCCAATCCGCAATCCGGAAACCGCCGTGCAAAGATGTTGAACAGCGGCTCTCAGCGCCGCTGCGCTGCGGGCTGGCCTGGCTGGCCTGGCTGTGGGGCCGTGCTCAGCGGCGCCAGCGGGGCGTCCAGCGCTGGCGGCGGCACGGCGCATTCGCGGCCCACGGTGTGCAGCGTGCGGCCGTCGCGGCGCAGGATGTAGTGATCCTGGGTCTGCAGCGCATCCAGGCGCAGCCGGCCACTGACGAGAAAGTAATCGCTGCCGACACTGAAATAGCGCTCGGGCAGCGCCATCTCCCCAGGCAGCAGGGCCTGGGCCATGGCCAGCGAATCGAAATGCTGCAGGCTGCGCACGGCCGCCAGGCGCGCTGCGGCGCTGCCGGCGCCCTCGGGCAGCGCGGCGGCCAGCACACGCTCGCTGGCGGTGTTGAGGTTCAGCCGCGTGCGCACCGCCGGCAGCAGCGTGATGTGCGGGCGCAGCGAGGCGATCTCGGGCTCGCGCAGGCCCAGCCAGGCCAGCTGCTCGACACAGGTGGGCGCCAGATCCACATCGGCCTGCAAATCCACGCGGGTGGCCTCCAGGTAGCGTTGCGCCAACGGCGCAGCGCGGCCTGCGCCCAGACCCAGCTCGATGAACAAACGCTCGAACTGCTGCAGCACCTGCGGGTCGATCTGGCCGCCATCGAGCAGATTGGCAAAGTTCAACCGGCCGTTGAGATCGACGATGGCGCCAGAGAAGAAGGCCTCGCCCAGATCGGCGTTGGCGTCCGTGGCGATGTTGTGCTCGGCGCTCAGAAAGGTGCCCAGCTTGGCCTCGGCCAGCGGCACGGCCCAGGGCTCGTTGAAGTGGTCGCTGGGCTGGCCGCCCTGGCTGCTGGAGGCCGAATCGACCACGGCGTCGATGTTCAGGATGATCTTGGACCAGTCCAGCGCGCCGCGCACCAGCCAATGCGACTGCATTTGCGCGCGCTCATCGGCCTCGGCCTGGGCGCTGCGCCACTGACGCCAGCTGGCCGCAGCCGCCATGCTGGCCAGCAGCGCCACAATCAGCATGGCCAGCAGCAAGGCCGCGCCGCGCATGCGGGCCGCAGCGGCGGGCCGCAGCCGCTGCGCCAGGCCGCCTGAGCGACGGGGGGGCATGCGACCGGCCATCAGCGCGCACTCCCGAACAGTGGGCTGAGCCAGTCGCGCGTGATGCGGCCGCCAAAGCCGCTGTGCTCGGCCAACTCCAGCTCCAGGCGGATGCCGTCGGGCAAGCGCATGCGCACGGCTGGGCTTTGGTAGCGCTGCGCGTTGCCTTCGCCCTCTGCACCGCCCTCGCCATTGCCCTGCCCGTTGCCTGGGGGCTGGCCACCTGGCGCATCGAGTGCGCCATCGCGCTGACCATCGGCTGGCGGCCGCTCCTGGCGGTCGAAGGGCTGGTCCAGCCCGCCCTGCGGGTCGCCCCCGCCTGGGCCTGGGCCACCGGCCCAGCCCAGTTGCTGGCTGGACAGCGGGTTGCTCCAGCGCCCTTCCAGCGCATAAAAAATCTGCCAGCGCACCAGCGGCAGCAGGCGCACGGCCTGGCCGTACTGCGACTGGCCCTGCCCCTGGGCCCAGAGCTGGGCCGCATTCCATGCCGCCAGCCACTGGCGACGCTGGCTGATGGGCTGCGACTGCCAGCGCAACCAGTGGCTCTGGCCGTCGATTTGCTGCTCCGCCCAGGCCACGACGCGCAGACTGGGCGGCTCGCCCTCGTGCACGCGAGTGCTGGCGCGCGTCAGGCGCAGCACCTTGCCGTCCCAGTCCAGCGTGGTCAGCGCTGGCACCTGCACCAGCTGATCCAGGTCGCGCTGCCACTGCGCCAGCGCGGTCTGCAGCAGCGCCTGCCGCTGCGCGCTGCGCTCGGCATGGGCCTGGGCGCGCAGCAAGCCGTCAATGCCGCGCCAGCTCAGCCCCGCCAGCACCGCCATCAGCGCCACGGCCACCAGCACCTCGATGAGCGTGAAGCCACACGCCGTGCGCCCTGCGCCTGGAGAAGTTCTTTGGCCCGCCATCTCAGAAGCGCCCCACCAGGGTCGAGAGCGAGAGCACAAAGTGCTGCGCGCTGTGCACACGCGCATCGACGCGCCGCAGCGAAGGGTTGACGGTGCCGCTGCTGACCACCTCAACCTCGAACGCCCGCCCGGCCTGCTCGCAGCGCTCGCGCGTGGTGCCAATGGAGGGCAGCTGGGTCTGCGCCAGCAGGCGCACCTGCACCAGGGCGTTCTCGGCGCACCACTGCGCCAGCATCACCTCCTCGCGGCGCTGGGCGTTGTGCAACAGGCCGCCTGCGGTGCGTGAGCCAGCAGCCAGCGCCACCGCCACGATGGCCAGCGCCACCAGCACCTCCACCAGCGTGAAGCCATGCTGGCGCAGCCCACGCGCGACAGGCTTGGGCGCGGCTCGGCGCGGCCAGGGCAGCGTCATGGCACGCGCACCTCGAACGGCGCCAGACCATCGCTGACCACCTGCACGCGCAACGCCGGCTGATCCGGCAGGCTGAGCGTGATGGCCGTGGGCGTGAGAATGGGCTCGGGCCCCAGCAGCACCGGCTGCACGGGCTGGGCCACTACGCCCGGCTGCTCCCAGCGCGTGGGCAGGTCTTGCAGCAAATGCGGGATGCGCCCCTCGAACACAAAGCCTTCGGGCGTGGGGCGCCAATGCACCGCATGGCCGCTGGCGCGCGAGTGCAGCCGCGCCGACTCCAGCAACGCCGCCAGGCGGTCGCCCTCGCGCTCGAGCGCGCGCTGCCCGCTGTCCGGCCAGGCCAACACCATCACCGCCGCGCCGACAGCGATGATGGTGGCCACCACCAAAATCTCCATCAGCGTGAAGCCGCGCTGGCGGCGCGGCTTCAGCGGCGTCAGTGACAGGCGCGAAGGGCAGCACGGCCAGGCTGGCCGGCCTGCAGTGCTGCCCGCCCAGGCCATGGCTGCGGTGTACGCCTTGCTGCCCATGCCAACTGGCTCCTCGCGCTGGAACTTTGAACCGTCTGAACAGCCAGCGGGGCTTACTGCCAGCTGCCGATGTCCGCGTCCGTGCCCTCGCCGCCGGGGCGACCATCGCCGCCGTAGGAGAGCACATCCACCTCGCCATACACGCCGGGGAAGACGTACACATACGGATTGCCCCAAGGGTCATTGGGCAGCTTGCCATTGTCCAGGTACGGGCGGCTCCACTTGGCCGGCACCGGCTCGGTGCTGGGGCGCGCCACCAGCGCCTGCAAGCCCTGCTCGCTGGTCGGGTAGCGCATGTTGTCGGTGCGGTAGAGCTTGAGCGCCGTCATCAGCGTATTGATGTCGGCGCGCGCGGCCGTCTGGCGCGCCTCATCGGTGCGGCCCAGGATGCTGGGCGCCACCAGCGCGGCCAGCACGCCGATGATGACCACCACCACCATGATCTCGATCAACGTAAAGCCCTGCTGGCGGCGGCCAGCAGGGCGGCGGGAAATGCTTGTCGACATAGAAAAGCCCTGGAGCTAAAAAAACACGGGCAGCGCCCAGGCAAGGCACAGGCCACATGGCGCAGACCGAGCCGCCCATGCAGCACGGCACGGGCGGCGGCACCCGGGCAGCCGCTGCCGGCTGCGGCGTGAATCATAATCGCAGCCCATGCGTACGCCTTTTCTCTCCTCCGCCTGGCCGCCGCGCCTGCTCACGCTGGGGCTGTGGGCCCTGGCCGCCGGCAGCACCGCCTTCTGGCTGCTGCACCTGCCCAGCCAGCAGCCCCCGGCCGATGCCGACGTGGCCCAGGCCGCGCTGCTGGCCGATGCCCAGGGCCTGAACCAGCTGCTGGGCGCGAACGCCGCCGAGCCCCAAGCGGCCCCAGACGAGCCGCCCGCGCCCGCTGCGCAGTACCAGCTCGTGGGCGTGCTGGCCGGCGCACGCAGCGGCCGCGGCGCCGCGCTGATCGCCGTCAACGGCCAGCCCGCCAAGCACTACCGCGTCGGCGCGCTGCTCGACGGCGGCGAAAACCTCTACCTGCAATCGGTCTCAGGGCGCAGCGCGCAACTGGGCCCCAGCCTGGGCGGCGCAGCCCAGCTGCAATTGCAACTGCCCGAGTTCGAGCCCGCCCAGCGCCCGGCCACCGCCAGCCCGCTGTACGCTGCGCCCACCACCCAGCCCGGCGCCAACAACCTGCCGCAGCGCCACTCGCCGCGCTCCACCCAGCAGCACGTGGCCATGCCCCCTGGGGGTTGAGTTGCACGCCTCGGGCGTGCATGGCGCCGGCCCTGATCGGGCCACGCCCAGCCTGCGATGCCAGAGGTGATCGGGTCAACCCAGCGCGCGCTGGATCAGGATTTTCTGCACGTCGCTGGTGCCTTCGTAGATCTGGCAGACGCGCACGTCGCGGTAGATGCGCTCGAGCGGGAAGTCGTTGACGTAACCGTAGCCGCCCAGCGTCTGGATGGCGGCGCTGCAGACGCGCTCGGCCATTTCGCTGGCGAACAGCTTGGCCATGGCGGCCTCGCGCAGGCAGGGCCGGCCGGCGTCGCGCAGGCTGGCCGCATGCCAGATGAGCTGGCGCGCCGCTTCGATCTGCATGTCGCACTCGGCCAGGCGAAAGCCCACGGCCTGGTGGTTGATGATGGCGGTGCCAAAGCTCTCGCGCTCCTTGGCGTACTGCACGGCGGCCTCGAAGGCCGCGCGCGCCATGCCCACGCTTTGCGAGGCGATGCCGATGCGCCCGCCTTCGAGCGAGGACAGCGCGATCTTGTAGCCCTCGCCTTCTTCGCCGATGCGGTTTTCCAGCGGGATGCGGCAGTCCTCGAAGCGGATCTGGGCCGTGTCGCTGGAGTGCTGGCCGAGCTTGTCTTCGAGCCGCTCGACGTGGTAGCCGGGGTTGTCGGTGGGCACGATGAAGGCGCTCATGCCCTTCTTGCCGGCGGCCTTGTCGGTCACGGCGATGACGATGGCCACTTGGCCGTTCTTGCCGCTGGTGATGAATTGCTTGACGCCATCGATGACGTATTCATCGCCCTGGCGGCGCGCGGTGGTGCGCAGCGCCGAGGCGTCCGAGCCGACCTGCGGCTCGGTCAGGCAGAACGCGCCCAGCATCTTGCCCTGCGCCAGCGGCTGCAGCCATTGGCGTTTCTGCGCGTCATTGCCATAGCGCATGAGGATGGCGTTGACGGGGCAGTTGGTCACGCTGATGGCGGTGCTGGTGCCGCCGTCGCCTGCGGCGATTTCCTCCAGCACCAGCGCCAGCGTCAGGTAATCCAGGCCAGCGCCGCCGTACTCGGTGGGCACGCAGATGCCGTAAGCGCCCAGCTCCGCCAGGCCCTGATGCACGTCGGCGGGGAAGTGGTGCGTGCGGTCCCATTGCGCGGCGTGCGGGGCGATCTGCTCCTGCACGAAAGCGCGCACGGCATCGCGGATCATGGTCTGGTCTTCAGTCAACAGCATGGGCTGGTCTCCAAGGTGCATTGCAACGGAAGGCCCGCGGGGGCCATCGCACCAGCGCGCCCGGCGCGCTCAGCGCCTGCACGGCCCGGGCGCTGCGCAGCACGCGCGGCGCGCTGCCCGCAGGCCTTCCAAGGTGAAAACAGGCATTGTAGGGGCCGGCCTGCGCGCCCGGCTGCTACCATGGCCGCCGTTTTTTGCCCTGCCCGCGCCCATGTCGCCCCCATCGCCCGCCAGCCACGCCCCCGCCCCGCCTGCTGCAGCCCAGCCCTGCACGGCGCCACCGTCACAGGTCACCGCCGGGGTCGTCAATGCCCTGGTGGCCGGGGCGTTCTGGGGGCTGATTTTCTTGATCCCGCTGCTGCTGCCCGATTTCAATGCCTGGCAGCTCTCGGCCGCGCGCTACCTGGTCTATGGCTGCGTGGCCGTGCTGCTGCTGGCGCCCCGCTGGCCGCGCCTGCGCGGCCGGCTGGGCCGCCAGGAGCTGCTGGGCCTGCTGGGCCTGAGCATGCTGGGCAACATCGTGTATTACGTGCTGCTGGTCTGGGGCGTGCAATGGGCCGGGGCCGCGCCCACCACGCTGATCATTGGCCTGATCCCGGTGCTGGTGACGCTGTTTGGCACCAGCCGCCAGGGCGCCATCGGCCTGCGCCCGCTGCTGGCGCCGCTGGCGCTGTGCCTGCTGGGCACCAGCCTGGTGGCGGCGCAAAGCCTGCTGCAGGGCAGCCCGGCCACGGCCACGCTCAGCACCGGCCAGCGCGCGCTGGGGCTGCTGGCCGCCAGCGGCGCGCTGCTGAGCTGGTCGGCCTATTCGATCTACAACAGCCACTGGCTGCGCCGCCGCCCGGACATCTCGCCGTGGGACTGGTCGCTGCTGACCGGGCTGGCCACCGGGCTGCTGTCGCTGGGGCTGGCCGTGCCGGCCTTTCTCGCCCCCTGGCTGGCGCCGGCGGCAGGCAGCGATGCAGCGCACACGCCCGCGCAGTGGCTGTACTTCTGGCTGCTGACGGGCACGCTGGCCATCCTGGCCTCGGTGGTGGGCAACAACTTCTGGAACCGCGCCAGCCGTCAGCTGCCGCTGACCATGATTGGGCAAATGATCGTGTTCGAGACCGTCTTCGGCCTGGTCTACGGCTTTTTGTACGACTGGCGACTGCCCTCCACGCTGGAATGGCTGGCCATGACGGCACTGATTGCCGGCGTGCTGTGGTGCGCGCGCGTGCACCAGCGCCAGCACCGGGGGGCGGCATAGGCCTGTCCCCAAGGCTGCAGGCCCGCGCTGGGCCTGCGGCTACGATCTGCCCCTGCCGACATCGCCCGGTGCGCCCACCCGCCCGGCACAGCCCAGGGCCTGTGCCGCAAATGCCCGCGCCGCCTGCCACACCTGCCACGCCCAGCCAGAAAGGATTGCCATGCCAGAGCGCCTGCCCCCCTACCCCGACATGCCCGCCGCACAGACCATCGACGCCAATGGCGCGCGCTTTTCGGTGCATGTGGCCGGCGCCGGCCTGCCCATCGTGCTGCTGCACGGCTTCCCCGAGCTGGCCTACTCCTGGCGGCACCAGATTGCGCCGCTGGCGCAGGCCGGCTGCCAGGTCATCGTGCCCGACCTGCGCGGCTACGGCCACACCGGCGCACAGGGCGCGCTGGAGGATTACCGCATGCACAACCTGGCGCGCGACGTACTGGGCATGCTGGACGCACTGGGCATTGCGCAGGCCGTGGTCGTCGGCCACGACTTCGGCGGCGCCCTGGCCTGGACGCTGGCTCGCGACCACGCCCAGCGCCTGCTGGGCGTGATCGCGCTGAACACCCCCTACACCCGCCGCACCGAGGACGACCTGATCGCCACCTTGCGCAAATACCGCGGCGAGCAGCACTACATGATCTTCTTCCAGAAGCCAGGCCAGGGTGAGGAGCTGCTGGGCCGCGACGTGGCCGCCACCTTTTCCGGCATGATGCGCCGCCCCAACCCGGCGGCCATCGCCGAGATGGCGCGCCAGCAGCCCGAGCTGCTGCGCGCACTGCCGGCCACATTGCTGGGCCACACCCCGCAGCTGTGGGGCGAGCCGCTGCTCAGCCAGCAGGAGCTGGCCGTCTACGTGCGCACCTACGAAGCCACCGGCTTCACCGGCGGGCTGAACTGGTACCGCAACCTGCACCGCAACTGGCTCGACAGCGCCGGCACGCCCGACATGGTGCAACTGCCGGCGCTGATGCTCACCGCCGAATACGACCTGGCCCTGCCGCCGGCCACCGCACAAGACATCACCCGCAACGTGCCACGCGCCCAGACCGAGCTGATCGGCAACTGCGGCCACTGGAGCCAGCAGGAGCAGCCCGAGCAGGTCAACCAACACATCATCGGCTGGCTGCGCAACAACGGGCTGCTGCCCGCTGGCCAATAGCGCCGCACCGCTCGCGGCGGCAGCGGCGGTGCTTCACAGCGCCTGCCCCACATGGGCCACCATGGTGTACATGGGGCGGCGCAGGCTGGGGTCGAAGGGGTTGATGAGGCCTGAGAGCTGCCGCGCCTCGCGCAGCAGCAAATCGCGCACGATGGGCAGGCGCTCATCGCTCAGGCGCAAGACGTGCGTGGCAACGGACAGCGCCGCCACCACGCTGCCATTGACGTCAAAGACCGGCACGGCAATGCCGGCCATGCCTTCGAGCAGGCCATCGCGCTTGAAGCTGTAGCCCAGCTCGCGCGCCTGGCGCACGGCATTGCGCAGATAGACCTCGTCATAGACGTTGTAGTGCCGGATGCGCGGCAGGTTGTAGCGCAGCACCTCCTCATGCTCGGCATCGGGCAAGTGCGCCAGGATGACCAGCGAGCCCTGCCCCACCCCCAGGGCCACGCGCCCGCCCACGTCCCCCGTGAAGGTGCGCACCGGGTATTGGCCTTCGACGCGATCGAGGCAGACCGCATCGAAGCTGGAGCGCACCATCAGCAGCACCGTATCGCCCAGACTGGCATTGAGGCGCAGCAAGGCCGGCCGCGCCAGGGTGCGCAGATCCTGGCCTGCCGAGGCCTGCGCGGCCAGGCAGAACAAGTCCAGGCCCAGCCGGTAGCGCTTGCTGTGCGCGTCCTGCTCGACCACGCCTTCCTGCACCAGGCTTTGCAACAGGCGATGGGCGCTGGCCTGGGTCAGGCCCAGCGCCTGGGCCAGATGGGTCACGCGCACGCCTTCGCGCTGGTGCTGCCCCAGCGCCCGCAGCACGCTGAAGATGCGGTGGGTGGCGCTGCGCTGGTGCTGGGCGGCAGTGGCGTGCGCATCGTCGGCGGCCACCGCTGGGCGGAGGCGCTCGGTGGCAGGTCGCGCTGGTCTGGTCATGGCATGTGCTCAATCGGAAGAAATCCGAGGTTAGCAGATCTATTGTTCCGACCAGTGGAATATTTTTGTCTTAAGTCCCGATTTCAGTGTTTTTACCTAATTTCTTTTGCGCAATCTGACTGAAGAATGCAAAAAGCTTTCGCTCTTTTTACGGTGAGTGGATTCATTCAATGAGCTTTCTGCGCCTTCATCATCTTGGCAAACAGTACGGCAAGAACTGGGTCGTCCAGGACTTCAGCCTGGACGTTGCGCAAGGCGAGTTCGTCTCGCTGCTGGGGCCCTCGGGCTGCGGCAAGACCACGACCTTGCAGATGATTGCCGGCTTCGTGCAGGCCAGTGCCGGGACCATCGAACTGCAAGGGCGCGACATCACGCGGCTCAAGCCGCATTTGCGCGGCCTGGGCGTGGTGTTCCAGAGCTACGCGCTGTTTCCGCACATGACGGTGCGCCAGAACGTGGAGTTCGGCCTGGAGATGCGCAAATGCCCCGCGCAAGAGCGCCGCGAGCGGGCCATGCGGGCCTTGGAGCTGGTGCATTTGCAGCCCCTGGCCGAGCGCTACCCGCGCGAGCTCTCGGGCGGGCAGCGCCAGCGCGTGGCACTGGCGCGGGCGCTGGTGATCGAGCCGCCGCTGCTGTTGCTCGACGAGCCGCTGTCCAACCTGGATGCGCAGTTGCGCGAGGAGATGCAATTCGAGCTGCGCGACATCCAGCGCAAGCTGGGCACGACCACGATCATGGTCACGCACGACCAGGCCGAGGCCATGTCCATCAGCGACCGCGTGGTGGTGATGCAGGCCGGGCGCATCACCCAGATGGACACGCCGCAGGCGCTGTATGAACACCCGCGCACGCCATTCATCTCCCACTTCGTCGGCAAGGCCAACGTCGTGCAGGCGCAGCCCGTACTCGACGCACAAGGCCGCTGGCATGCCGTCGCGGCAGGCATTGCACTGCTCGGCCCGCTGGACGGCCCGCCTGCGGGCCAGCGGGCGCCATCGGCCAGGGCCGACAGCGGCGCACTGACGCTGGCCATCCGCCCCGAGAAACTGCTGCTGACGACCACGGACGCCGGCCGCTGCCGGGGTCACGTCACGCAATGCCTGTTCCTGGGCAGCCAATGGCTGTATGCATTGCACACCCCCCTGGGCACGCTGATGGCCTTGCGCACCAACGATGGCACGGCCCCGCTGGCGCTGGGGCAAGAGGTGGGCATCGACTGGCAGGCGCAAAGCCTGCGCCTGCTGGAGACCCAGGCATGACATCGCACCGCACCGGCAGGCACTGGCTGGCCTGGGCCATGACGGCGCCCGCGCTGGCGCTGTTTGCGGTGCTGCTGCTGACCCCGCTGGCGCTGAGCGTGGCGCTGTCCTTCAACGCCTACGACCCCAGCGCCGGCACCGTGCCGGGCAGCTTCACGCTGGACAACTACCGGCAGGTGCTGCGCGATCCGTACTACTACGGGATCTTCTGGCGCACGCTGCGCATCTCGGCCGTGGTGACACTGCTTTGCATTCTGATCGGCGCGCCCGAGGCCTACATCCTCAGCCGCATGCGCCAGCCCTGGCGCTCGGTGTTCCTGCTGGTGATCCTGGCGCCGCTGCTGATCTCCGTGGTGGTGCGCGCCTTCGGCTGGAGCATGCTGCTGGGCCCCAACGGGCTGATCAATGCCGCGCTGCAGGCGCTGGGGCTGGGGCCGGTGCGCCTGCTCTACAACGAGACGGCCATCGTCATCGCGCTGGTGCACGTGATGATGCCCTTCATGGTGATTGCGGTGTGGACTTCGCTGCAAAAACTCGACCCCTGGTTGGAAAACGCCGCGCTCTCGCTGTCGGCCACGCCGCTGGCCGCGCTGCGCCGCGTGGTGCTGCCGCAGGTGATGCCGGGCGTGCTGGCCGGCAGCCTGATTGTGTTTGGCCTCTCGGCCAGCTCATTTGCCATCCCCGGCCTGCTGGGCGGGCGCCGGATGAAGATGGTGGCCACGCTGATCTACGACGAGTACCTGTACGAGCTGAACTGGCCGCTGGGGGCGGCCATTGCGCTGCTGTTGCTGGCGCTCAATCTCATCATCATGGTGGGCATCAGCCGCATGGTCGAGCGCCGCTACCAAAAAGCCCTGGGCTGATTGCAATGCACCCAGGATAAGAACCTGTTCAAAATCTCAGTGCGAGTGGGCAAGAAGCGGTTTGGGATGGGCTGCAAGGCGCAAAACGCAGCCATAGCTGGGGCTATGGCGAGGCTTTGCAACGCGGCAGGCCGCCCAAATCCGCTTGATTGCACACCGCGCAGAAATTTTGAACAGGTTCTAAGAAAAAAAAGGAGATGCCCATGCAGAAAAACGGCCCCATCGCGCTGCTGTTTCACACGCTGGTCATGGCATTCATGCTGGCGCCGCTGCTCATCGTCTGCCTGGCCGCGTTTTCCCCGGCCGAGACCCTGTCCGTGCCCACGGGCAACTGGTCGCTGCGCTGGTTCCGGCAAGTCTTCCGGCACCCGGACTTCATGCAGGCGTTCTACAACAGCCTGGCGCTGGCCACGGCGGCCGCCACCCTCTCCACAGCCCTGGCCATGGCCGCGGCGCTGGCCATCGTGCGCTACCCCATCGCCGGGCGCAGCTGGCTGCAGGGGCTGTTTCTCTCACCGCTGATCATTCCGCACCTGGTGCTGGGCGTGGCCATGCTGCGCATGCTCTCGCTGCTGGGCGGCCAGGGCAGTTTCGGCTGGCTGATCCTGGCCCACGCGCTGGTGGTCACGCCCTACACCATGCGGCTGATCATGGCCGCACTGGTGGGTTTCGACCGCAGCGTTGAGCAGGCCGCCCAGTCGCTGGGCGCCAATGGCAAGGTGGTGTTGCTGCGCATGACGCTGCCCATGATCTTGCCGGGCGTGACCGGCGGCTGGCTGCTGGCCTTCATCAACAGCTTCGACGAGCTGAGCATGTCCATCTTCGTGGTCTCGCCCTCGACCGTCACGCTGCCGGTGCGCATGTACATGTACGCCACCGAATCGCTCGACCCGATGATGGCCGCCGTCTCCGCCCTGATCGTCTTTCTCACGCTGGGCCTGATGCTGCTGCTCGACTGGATCTACGGCCTCGATCGCGTGCTGATCGGCAAGCATTGAGAGGAGTCTGCCCACATGCCCAGCTCATCCGCACATGAAGTCCGCGCAGAGGCCCTGCTCCAGCGCCTCAAGGCCCTGGATCGGCCCGTGGTGCAGTTCACGCTCGACGGCCAGCCGGCCCGCGCCTTGCTGGGCGACACGGTCATGACCGCCATCCTCACCCAAGGCGCACAGCTGCGCACCCATGAATTCAGCCAGCTGCCCCGGGCAGGCTTTTGCCTCATGGGCGCCTGCCAGGATTGCTGGGTGCGCCTGGCCGATGGGCGCAGCATCCGCGCCTGCCAAAGCCTGCTGGAGCCGGGCATGGTCATCTGCACCAACGGCGCGCAACGCCGCCCAGGCCCATGACAACCACTGCCCCGCACTTTCGCCTGCAGCGCAGCACCTGCGCCGATCTGCCGCCCATCGTCGTGGGCGCGGGCCCGGCCGGCGTGCGCGCTGCCGCCACCTTGCTGGCCCACGGCCTGCGCCCAGTGGTGGTGGACGAGGCGCCCCGCTCGGGCGGGCAGGTGTACCGCCAGCCGCCGCCGGGGCTTGAGCGCAGCGCGCAAGAGCTCTACGGCAGCCAGGCCGGGCGCGCCCGGGCCGTGCATGCCTGCTTTGCCAGCATCCAGGCGCAGATCGACTACCGCCCCGACACGCTGCTGTGGAACGCCCAGCCCGACGGGCTGGATCTGCTGCATCAACCCACGCAAACGCTCTCCTGCCTGCCCTGGCGCGAGATCATCGTTGCCAGCGGTGCCACCGATCGCGTCCTGCCCTTGCCGGGCTGGACGCTGCCCGGCGTCTACACCCTGGGCGGCGCGCAAGTGGCGCTGAAATCCCAGGGCTGCGCCATTGGCAGCGCCGTGGTGTTCGCCGGCACCGGCCCGCTGCTGTACCTGGTGGCCAGCCAATACTCCCGCGCCGGTGCGCAGGTCGTGGCCGTGCTCGATACCGCCCCCCGCGCGGCGCGCTGGCGCGCCATCCCCGGCATGCTCAGCCAGCCCGCCATCGCGGCCCAGGGGCTGCAGCTCATCGCCAGACTGCGCGCGCAACGCGTGCCCGTGCACCGGGGCGTGCAACTGCTGCACATCGAAGGCGATGCCCGCCAGCAGCGCGCCCAGGCCATAGTCTGGCGCGACCATGCTGGCCGAGCGCAGCGCAGCGCCTGCAACGCCGTGGGCCTGGGCCACGCCCTGCGCCCGGAGACCCAGCTGGCCGATCTGCTCGGCTGCGCGTTCAGCTTCTCGCCCGTGCAGCGCTGCCACGTGCCAACCATCGACGCCATGCGCCGCAGCAGCGTGCCTGGCGTGTACCTGGCTGGCGACGGCGCTGCCGTCCTGGGGGCCGATGCGGCCGAATGCTCGGGCGAGCTGGCGGCCTGGGCGCTGCTGGCCGATCGCGGCCTGCCGGTGGATGCCACGCGCATCGCCCGCCTGCAGCGCCAGCTGGCGCGCGCGCAACGCTTTCGCCAGGCCATGGAACAGGCCTTCCCGCTGCCTGCCGCGCAATGGGCGCAGCACTGCCCAGGCGAGCTCGTCATCTGCCGCTGCGAGCACATCACCGCCGCCCAGGTGCACGCCGCCATCACCGAAGGCGGCGCGCAGGAGCTCAACCGCCTCAAGGCCCTGTGCCGCGTGGGCATGGGCCGCTGCCAGGGCCGCATGTGCGCCGCCGCCGCCGCCGAGCTGCTGGCCCACACCCTGGGCATGCCCGTGCAGCAGGTCGGGCGGCTGCGCGCGCAGGCCCCCATCAAACCCGTGCCGCTGGGCGCCGCCCTGGCCTCGCAAAAATCGGAGGGCAACGCCCCATGAGCGGCAGCACCCGCATTGGCAGCGACGTCATCGTCATCGGCGGCGGCATCATGGGCTGCGCCACGGCCTTGTTCCTGCGCCAGCGGCACAGGCTGCAAGTCACGCTGCTGGAGCGCGATGTCTGCGGCGCCCGCGCCAGCGGCATCAACTTCGGCGGCGTGCGCCGCCAGGGCCGCGCCATCGCCCAGTTGCCGCTGGCCCAGCGCTCCCAACAGCTCTGGGGGCGGCTGCGCAGCCTGATCGGCACCGATGGCGAATACGAGCGCAGCGGCCATTTCAAGATGGCGTTCACGGCCGCGCACATGCAGGCCCTGGCCGAGTACGCACAGCGCAGCAAGGACTATGGCCTGAACCTGCAGCTCATCGAGGGGCGCAGCGCACTGCAAAAGCACTTGCCTGCCGTGGGCGCGCGCATCGTCGGCGGCTCGCTGTGCCCCGAGGACGGCCAGGCCAACCCGCGCCTGGTCGCGCCGGCCTTTGCCCAGGCCGCGCGCCGCCATGGCGTCGATGTGCGCGAGCACACCACCGCCTGCGCCGTGGAGCACGATGGCCAGCGCTTCATCGTCCACGCCGCCCCCACCCAGCACACGGCCCGGCCTGGGGCCGCAGCCGCGCCCAGCCTGCGCGCCTGCGCGCCCGTGCTCGTCAACTGCGCCGGCGCCTGGGCCGCCCCTTTTGCCGCTCAATGGGGCGAGGCCGTGCCCATGCACACCATCGCGCCGGCCATGGGCGTTACCGAACCCCTGCCCTTTTTCCTGCCCTGGAGCCTGGGGGTCGAAGGCGGCAGCATTTACCTGCGCCAGGTGCGCCGGGGCAACATCGTCTTCGGCGGCGGGCGCGGCCACCTGTTCCCTGCTCCGGGCGCGGCGCCAGCGCACACCTGCGACGCCCCCGGGCAGCTGCCCGAGCACGCACGCACGACCCAAGGCGCCTTGCTGGCGCAGATGGCGCGGCTGAGCACCCTGCTGCCGCAGCTGGCCCATGCCCAGCTGATCCGCACCTGGAGCGGCAACGAAGGCAGCCTGCCCGACGACCAACCCATCCTTGGGCCCAGCCTGCGCCGGCCTGGCCTCTACCACGCCTTTGGCTTTTGCGGCGCGGGCTTTCAGCTCGGCCCCGGCGTGGGCGAGGTGCTGGCCGAGCTCATTGCCCAAGGGCGCACCGACACGCCGCTGCAGGCGTTTGCCATCGACCGTTTTTGCACCAGCGGGGCGGCACAGCCCCGCACAACCCATGAAGGAGACACGCCATGAAAAAACCGCAACAGACCTTGCTGAAGGCATCCCTGGGCCTGGCGGCGGCCAGCGCCGCGCTGCTGTGCGCCAGCGCCCAGGCGCAAACCCAAACGCTGTACATCGGCATGAACGGCGGCAACATGGAGCGCACCTACACGCAGTTCGTCTTTCCGCCCTTTGAGAAAGCGCACAACGTCAAGGTCGTGGTCGTGCCCGGCACTTCCACCGACATCCTGGCCAAGGCCCAGGCGGCCAAGGGCAAAGCGCAAATGCACGTCATGACGCTGGACGACGGCATCATGTATCGCGCCATCGGCATGGGCCTGTGCGAGAAGATCCAGCCCAGCGGCCACATGGCCTCGTTGCCCGACATCGTGCGCATCAAGGACCATGCCGTGGGCCTGTCCATGGGGCTGACCGGCCTGGCCTACAGCACCAAAGCCTTTGCCGATCAAGGCTGGGCGCCGCCCACCTCCTGGGGCGATCTGGCCGATGCCAAGTACAAAGGCAAGGTCGTCGTGCAGTCCATGCCCGCATCCTCTTTTGGCCTGCACGCCTTTTTGATGTTCAACCGCCTCAAGGGCGGCAACGAGAGCAACGTCAACCCCGGCTTCGAGGCCTGGCCCGAGACCATCGGCCCCAACGTCGTCGAATACATCCCCAACTCCAGCAAGATCGTCGAGATGATGCAAGCGGGTGACGCCGCGCTCTTTCCCTACACCTTCACGCAGACCGAGCTGATGAAGTCCAAGGGCATCCCCATGGAGTTCGTCGCGCCCAAGGAGGGGGCCGTGGTGCTCATGACGGCGCAATGCGCGCTGGCCGACAACCCCGACAGCGCCATGGCGCTCAAGCTGATGGACTACCTGGTCAGCCCCCAGGCCCAGGCGCTGGCCATGGAGCACGGCTCCTACAACCCCGTCAACCCCCAGGCCCCGCTCAAGGGCAAGGCCGCAGAAGACCAGGCGCGCATGAACGACATCCTGAAAACCGCCGTCGTGCTGGACTGGGACGTGATCAACGCCGAGCGCCCGGCGTGGAGCAAGCGCTGGAACCGCACGGTGGAGCGATAAGCCGCCCAAACCGCCCGCAGGCGCTGTCAACGAGGAGATTTTTCATGACCACTTTGCATACCCCCCGCGGCCATGGCCGCACGCTGGCGCGCGGCGCCGCATGGGCCTTGCTCACGCCCCTGGCCCTGTGCACGGGCCTTGCCTGGGCCCAGTCGCTGACCATCGGCCTGGCCTCGGAGCCCACCGCCGCCGACCCGCACTACCACAAGGTCACGCCCAATGACGCCTTGGCCGCGCACGTCTTCGAATCGCTGGTCCATCGCAACGCGCAAATGCAACCCGTGCCGGCCCTGGCCGAGTCCTGGCGCGCGCTGGACGACTTGACCTGGGAAATCAAGCTGCGCCAGGGCGTGAAATTCTCCAACGGCGCGCCCTTCACCTCGCAGGACGTGCTGTTCACCATCTGCAGGGTTTTGAACAACGAGGCCAACGTCTCGCGCTCCTACACCGAGCCGGCGCGCAGCTTCACCGATGTGCAAACGCCCGATGCACACACCGTCATCCTGAAGACCACGCGCCCCATTCCCACCATGCCCGTGGAGCTGGCGCGGGCGCTGCCCATCATCTGGAGCGGCATCGCCCAGTTCGACAAGCTGCACTTCGCCCCCAAGCAAGGCTGCGGCGTGACCTCGCCCTGGCCCACCGTGGCCGATTTCAATACCGGCAAATTCCTGGTGGGCACAGGCCCCTACAAGATCAAGTCCTACGTCAAGGGCACAGGCACCGAGCTGGAGCGCAACGACGGCTATTGGGGCGAAAAGCCGCACTGGGAGAGGGTCAAGCTGGTGCCCGTGCCCAATCCCGGCGCCCGGCTGACGGGCTTGCTCGCCGGCGACTACGACCTGATCGAAAACCCGGCGGCGCGCGATCTGCCGCGCATCAAGAACAACAGCCAGTTCGATTTCGTGGCCACTCCGTCCACGCGCCTGATCTTCTTCCAGCCCGACGTGGGCCGCGCCCAAAGCCCCTTCGTGAAGGCGCCCGATGGCAAGAACCCGCTGCAGGATCTGCGCGTGCGCCAGGCCATCAACATGGCCATCGACCGCAAGGCCATCGTCCAGCGCCTGATGGATGGCATGGCCACGGTGGCCTACCAATACATGCCCGATGGCATGTTCGGCAGCCTGGACAAGCCCGAGCAAATCGCCTTTGACCCCAAGCGCGCCAAAGAGCTGCTGGCCGAGGCCGGCTACCCCAATGGCTTTGAGCTGACGCTGACCTCCACCAACGACCGCTACGTCAACGACGGGCAAATCGCGCAGACCGTGGCCCAGTACCTCACGCGCATCGGCATCAAGACCCAGGTGGACGCGCAGGCCGCCGCGATCTACTTTCCCAAGCGCGCCAAGCGCGAGTTCAGCTTTGCCATTGGCGGCTGGCCATCGGAAAACGGCGAGGCCTCGGCGCTGTTCCAGTACTGGCTGACCACCACCGATCGCGAGAAAAGCCTGGGCACCAGCAACTACGGCGGCTTCAGCCATGGGCCATTCGATGAAGTCTTCCTGCCGGCCATGCTGCTCATGGACGATGGCCAGCGCCGCGCCCAGTACCAAAAGGCCACGCGCATCGCGCTGGAGAACGTGCCGCTGATCCCCCTGCATTTCGAAAGCAGCATCTGGGCCTTCAAGAAAGGGCTGAGCTACGAAGGGCGGCGCGATCAGTACACGCTGGCCACGGCGGTCAAGCCTGCACCTTGAGCGCCTGTTCACAATCTCGGCGCGAATGAGCAAACAGCGGTTTTGGATGGGCTTTGCGAGGCAGCAGACTCGCGCCAATCGGCCGATGCGCACGATGCCGAGATTCGTGCAGACCTTGCCTGACAAGGAGTGCCCGTGATTCTGTATGTGCTGCGCCGTCTGGTGCAAAGCGTGATGGTGCTGCTGGCGGTATCGCTGGTGGTGTTTCTGGCCGTGTATGCCGTGGGCGACCCCATTGAGCTGCTGGTCAGCCCCGATGCCAGCGAGGCCGACCGCCAGGCCATGATCGCGCGCCTGGGCCTGGACTTGCCCGTGTGGCAGCAGTATCTGAACTTCATGCACAGGGCCTTGCAGGGGGATCTGGGCGTTTCCTTCGTGCACGGCGTGCCCAGCATTGAGCTGATCCTGCAGCGCTTTCCGGCCACCTTCGAGCTGGTGCTGGTGGCCATGGCGCTGACCTGCGTACTGGGCATTGCGCTGGGGCTGCTGGCCGGGCTCTACCACGACCGCGCCCTGGGGCGCACTCTGATGGGCGGCTCGGTGCTGGGCTTTTCCCTGCCCAATTTCTGGCAAGGCATGATGCTGATCTTGCTGTTTGCCGTCTGGCTGCAGTGGCTGCCCGCCTCGGGCCGGGGCGAGACGGTGGCGGTGCTGGGCCTGCCCCTGTCACTGCTGACAGCCGATGGCTGGCGCCACGTGCTGCTGCCGGCCACGAACCTGGCGCTGGCCAACATCGCCCTGGTCTTGCGCCTGACGGCCACGGGCGTGATGGACGCCAAGACACAGGATTACGTGAAGTTCGCCCGCGCCAAGGGCATCAGCGAGCGGCGCATCGTGGGCCGCCACATCCTGCGCAACATCCTGATCCCAGTCATCACCGTCATCGGCATGGAGTTTGGCCATCTGCTGGCGTACTCAACCATCACCGAGAAAGTGTTCGCCTGGCCCGGCATGGGCAAGCTGCTGATCGAGAGCATCGAGCGCCTGGACCGCCCGGTGGTGGTGGTCTACGTCATGCTGGTGACCTTCGCCTTCGTCGTCATCAACCTGGTGGTGGACGTGCTCTACGCGGCGCTCGATCCTCGCGTGCAATTGCAGCAGGAGGCCTCATGACGCAACGCCTTGCCCCGCCCCCATCCGTCTCGCCCGATGGGGGCGGCCCGCGCGCCCAGCCATTGCAGCACACGCCCGCGCGCCGCGCCATCCTGCGCCGCCTGCGCAGCAAGCCTTCGGTCAAGGGCTCGGCTCTGGCATTGTTGGCGCTGCTGGCGGTGGTACTGCTGGCGCCCTGGCTGGCGCCGCAAAACCCCTATGACCTGGCCGCGCTGGATTTTCTCGATGGGCGCCTGGCGCCCGGCGCGCAATCGGCCTCGGGAGCGACCTACTGGCTGGGCACCGACGATCAGGGGCGCGACATGCTCAGCGCCATTCTCTACGGCCTGCGCATCAGCCTGGTGGTGGGGCTCAGCGCCGTGGGGCTGGCCGCGCTGATCGGCTCCCTGGCTGGCCTGCTTGCGGCCTACCGCGGCGGCGCCATCGACGCCCTGCTCATGCGCGTGGTGGATTTCATCCTGGGCTTTCCCTCCATGCTGGTGGCGCTGGTGCTGCTGGCAGCCATTGGCCGAGGGGTGGACAAGGTCATCCTGGCCATCGTGCTGGTGCAATGGGCCAACTACGCGCGCATCATGCGCGCCCGCGCCTTGCAGGAGCGCAAGAAGGAATACGTCGAGGCCGCGCGCAATCTGGGCTTTTCCGCCTGGCGCATCATGACGCGCCACTTGCTGCCCAACTGCATCGCCCCGGTGCTGGTGTTTGCCACCATCCAGATTGCCAATGCCATCGCGCTGGAGGCCACGCTGTCCTTCCTGGGCGTGGGCGTGCCCATCACCGAGCCTTCGCTGGGCCTGCTGATCGCCAACGGTTTCAACTATCTGCTCTCGGGCGAGTACTGGATCAGCATGTTCCCCGGCCTGGCCCTGCTGGCGCTGATCCTCGCCATCAACCTGCTGGGCGATCGCTTGCGCGCAGCCCTGGACCCAAGGAGCTAAGAGGAGCCAAGACATGGCAGAACCTTTGCTGGAAATTCGCAACCTGCACACCGTCTTTCACACCGAGGAGGGGGCCTGGCCGGCTGTGAGCGAGCTCAGCTTGCAGCTGCAGCGCGGCGAGATCCTGGGCCTGGTGGGCGAGTCCGGCTCGGGCAAATCGGTCACGGGCTTTTCCATCTTCGGCATGATCGACGCGCCAGGTGAAGTCACCCAGGGCCAGGTGCTGCTGCAGGGCCAGGACCTGCGCCAGCTCACGCCCAAGGCCATGCGCAGCCTGCGCGGCAGACGCATCGCCATGATTTTTCAGGACCCGCTGATGACGCTCAACCCGGTGCTGCGCATCCAGGAGCAGATGATGGAGGCCATCCTGGCCCACGAGCGCGTGCCGCGCGCCCAGGCCTTGCAGCGCTGCGCCCAGGCGCTGGCCATGGTCGGCATCCCCGCGCCGCAAAAGCGCCTGCGCAGCTGGCCGCACGAGTTCTCCGGCGGCATGCGCCAGCGCGTGGCCATCGCCATCGCCATGCTCAACCGGCCCGATCTCATCATCTGCGATGAGCCCACGACGGCGCTGGACGTCACCATCCAGGGGCAAATCCTCTACCGCATGCAACAAATCTGCCAGCAACACGGCACGGCGCTGATCTGGATCACCCACGACCTGGGCGTGATTGCCGAGCTGGCCGACCGCGTGGCCGTGATGTACGCCGGGCGCATCGTCGAAAGCGGCCAGGTCGATGCGGTGTTCGACGCGCCGCGCCACCCCTACACGCAAGGGCTGCTGCAATCGCTGCCTGCACAGGCCCAGCCGGGCCAGCGCCTGGCGCAAATCAATGGCATGGCCCCCAGCCTCTCGGGGCGCGTGAGTGGCTGCGCCTTTGCGCCGCGCTGCCCCCGCGCCAGCGCCCGCTGCCTGTCCGAACAACCGGCGCCCAGCACAGAGGCAACAGCGCAGGGCCCGCGCGAATACCGCTGCTTTCACCCGCTGCAGGCCAGCGCATGAACACCACGCAAGAACTGGACATGAACACCACCGAACCTGCCCAGGCCCCGCCAGTGATTGCACTGCGCGATGTGCACAAACGCTTCAGCCATCGGCCAGACGCCCTGACCCGTTGGCTGGCCGCCATCACGCGCCAGCCGATGCAGACGCGCACCGTGCACGCCGTCAATGGCGTCAGCCTGGAGGTTGCGCGCGGCCAAGTGTTGGGGCTGGTGGGCGAGTCCGGCTGCGGCAAATCCACCCTGGGGCGCATCGTCGCCGGCCTGCACCAGCCCTGCCAGGGCCAGCTGCACTACCAGGGGCAGGATGTGCGCAGCCTGCAAGGGGCCGACAAACTGGCCTACACGCTGGGCGTGCAAATGGTGTTCCAGGATCCGCAGGCCTCGCTCAACCCGCGCCAAAAGCTCCATCAAATCCTCGGTGAAGCCTTGCGCGTGCACCGCCTGGCGCCTGCGGCCAACATCCCCGCGCGCGTCGACGCCGCGCTGGCCGAGGTGGGCCTGGCGCCGGAATACCGCAACCGCCTGCCGCACCAGATCTCCGGCGGCCAGCGCCAGCGCGTGGGCATTGCCCGGGCCCTGATGGTCGGCCCGGAATTTCTCGTCTGCGATGAGCCCGTGGCCGCGCTGGACGTGTCCATCCAGGCCCAGGTCATCAACCTTTTCATGGACTTGCGCGCCCAGCGCGGCCTGACCTGCCTGTTCATCAGCCACGACATGAGCGTGGTGCGCCACATCTGCGACCGCGTGGCCATCATGTACCTGGGCAAGATCGTCGAAATGGCCGATACCGCCAGCGTCTTCGCCCAGGCCCAGCACCCCTATACCCAAGCGCTGCTGGCCGAAGTCCCCAACGTCTCGCGGCGCAAGCGCATCTTCGCGCCCATTCAGGGCGAAATCCCCTCGCCGCTGAACCCGCCGCCGGGCTGCAGCTTTCATCCACGTTGCCCGCACGCCATGCCGCTCTGCCAGCAGCAGGCGCCGGCGCTGCAGGCCAGCGCCGCCGGGCACAGCGTCGCCTGCCACCTCGTACAGGGCTGAGTGCAATGCCTGCCAGGCATCGCGCCCAGGCTCTGGCACGCCCCGCCCGTTTTCTGCCACCTCTTGAATGGACGCATGACTTTCGATACCACCCCCCTCGTGCAAGGCATTTGCGACTGGATGCGCTGCGAATCTCCTTCCAGCGATGCGGCAGCCGTCACGCGCATGGCCGAGTTGATGCGCAACGCGGCCCAGGCCGCCGGCCTGCGCACCAGACTCACGCCCATCAGCGCCGAGCGCCCAGGCCAGCCCAGCGGCCCTGAGCTGCCCCTGCTGCACATCAGCAACCGGGCAGAGGGCGACGCCCGCCCAGGGCTGCTGGTGCTGGGCCATTGCGACACCGTCCACCCCATCGGCATGCTGCAGGAAAACCCCGTGCGCATCGAAGGCGATCGCCTCTACGGCCCTGGCGGCTACGACATGAAAGCCGGGGTGTACATGGCGCTGAGCGCACTGGCAGCCGCAGCCCGGCCCGGCAGCACAGCGCTGCCGGTGGACCTGCTCATCGTGCCCGATGAGGAAACCGGTAGCCACGCCTCGCGCAGGCACATCGAAGCCTTTGCCCGCAACGCCCGCTACTGCCTGGTGGCAGAGCCAGCGCGCGCCCACGGCGGACGCTGCGTGACCGCGCGCAAAGGCACGGGGATGCTGTACCTGTGCGTGCAGGGCCGCGCCGCCCACGCCGGCGTGGCCCACGCGCAAGGGCGCAGCGCCATTCGCGAAATGGCCCACCAAATCCTGGCGCTGGAGGCCATGACCGACTACGAGCACGGCATCAGCGTCAACGTCGGCACCATCACCGGCGGCAGCGCCACCAACACCGTGCCGGCCCAATGCCGCTGCACCGTGGATTTGCGCCTGCCGGATACCGCAGCCATCGACGAGCTGCTGCCCAGGCTGCGCGCCCTGCGCCCCGTGGGCGAGGATGTGACACTGCAAGTCGACATCGAAATCAACCGACCGCCCATGGTCAAGACCGAGCACACCCAGCGCCTGCTCGAACGCGCCCAGGCCTCGGCCCGCGCCGTGGGCCTGACGCTGGAGGAAGCGCCGCCCACCGGCGGCGGCAGCGACGCCAACTTCACCGCCGCACTGGGCGTGCCCTCACTGGACGGCCTGGGCGCAGACGGCGACGGCGCCCATACCCGGCAAGAACACATCCTCATCTCCACCCTGGCACTGCGCACACGCTTCTGGCATCACCTGTTGACGCATTTGAATTAGGGGTTGTTGAAATTTGGTTTGCGAAGCGGTTTTTCGCGGCAAAAGCCGCAAATGCAAGGCGAAAACGCTGCGGCTGCGCAGTTTTGACCGAAAACACCGCCGCAACACTCAATCTCAACAACCCTGGCAGGCCGCAACACATCCCCCCTGGCGCACAGCTTGCGCCCTGCTTCAGCGCCGGCCTGGGCATCCGCTTCTACAATCGGCTTTGTTGCGTGCCATGCATGGCCGTCATCGCCCCCTTCGCCAGCTTGCGCCAGCCGCCGATGACGCCATGGGCACTGTGGGCCTGCCCGGCGCTCTGGCCAGGCAGGTGCTTTTTCTTCCATTTCTCAATCCAGGCGGCAGGCCATGCGGCCGCTGGCATGGGCTGCCCAAGCCAGCGAGCGCATTCAGCCAAGCCCTTGACCGGGAAATGGGATCACCCCCTCATCGACGAGATATCCCTATGTGCGCAAGAAAAATCAACCTGGCAGAAATGGCCGATGCGGTGGCCACCAAGGTGCAGGCTCCCGTCGCAGCGCCGCCCGCGCCCTTTGGCGCGAGCGTGCCCAGCCCTGTCGAGGCTGGCAGCACGCCCCAGCAGGCCAAGACCCGCCAGGCCCGCAAGGCCCTGGGCCTGCCGCAGGTCAATTTCGCGCGGCTCATCAACACCCCGCTGGCCCTGCTCAACGATTGGGAGCAAGGCCGGCAGGTGCCGCCCGGCGCGGCCGTGTGTCTGTTTGAGCTGCTGATCCGCCACCCGGAACTGGCCAAGGAGCTGGAGCAGGCCGATCGCGGCGAGCAGGGCTGAGCCGCCCCGGCCTGCACGCCCTGCCCCGCATCACATCACATCACATCACATCGCATCACAGCACAGCACACAGCCCCCGCTCTGCCCGGGGGCTGTGTGCTTTTAGCTTTCGACTCAGAGCGGGCAACAAAAAGGGCCTACGCCCATTCAGGTCGTAAGCCCTTGCACATTCGCTGGTGCCGGAGGCCGGAATCGAACCGGCACGCCTTGCGGCGGCGGATTTTGAGTCCGCTGCGTCTACCAATTTCACCACTCCGGCTGGCAGAAAGCGGCAAATTATATGGCACATTCGCAGCATGCAATTCCAAACGATTGAGGACATCGTCGGCCAGACGCCGCTGGTGGCGCTGCAGCGCCTTGAGCGCCAGGCGTGTCTGGCGCGCGGCAATACCTTGCTGGCCAAGCTCGAGGGCAACAATCCGGCCGGCTCGGTCAAGGATCGCCCGGCGCTGGCGATGATCCAGCGCGCGCAGCAGCGCGGCCAGATCCGCCCCGGCGACACACTGATCGAGCCGACCTCGGGCAACACCGGCATTGCGCTGGCCATGGCCGCGGCCATCAAGGGCTATCGCATGGTGCTGGTCATGCCCGAGGATTTGTCGATCGAGCGCGCACAGACCATGAAGGCCTTCGGGGCCGAGCTGATTCTGACTCCCAAGAGCGGCGGCATGGAGGCCGCGCGCGATCTGGCCGAGGCCATGGCCGCCAGGGGCGAGGGCGTGATCCTCAACCAGTTCGCCAACGCCGACAACCCGGGCATTCATTACGAGAGCACCGGGCCGGAGCTGTGGCAGCAGACGCAGGGGCGCATCAGCCACTTCGTCAGCGCCATGGGCACCACCGGCACCATCACCGGCGTGGCGCGCTATCTGAAGGAGCAGAACCCGGCCATCCGCATCATCGGCGCCCAGCCCGCGCCGGGCGCGCGCATTCCGGGCATCCGCAAGTGGCCCGAGCCCTACCAGCCCAGCATCTACGAGCCCGGCCTGGTCGATGAGCTGCTGCCGGTGGCCCAGGACGATGCCGAGCACATGTGCCGCCGCCTGGCGCGTGAGGAAGGCATCTTTGCCGGCATCTCCTCGGGCGGCGCGCTGTGGGCCGCGCTGCAGGTGCAGGCGGCGGTGCGCGATGCGGTGATTGCCTTTGTGGTCTGCGACCGGGGCGATCGTTACCTGTCCACCGGCGTGTTTCCGATCTGAAAGCCTGTTCAAAGTCTCTGGCCCTGCTGAGCCACGCAAGACAGGCCCTCACTCCCAGCCCACCCGCACAAAACAACAGCAAAAGCACCCCATGAGCACCCCCACCTACGAGATGCGCTACTGCCCGCACTGCGCCACGGCGCTGGCCTGGGTGCAGGCGCAGGAAGACAGCGGCCTGGTTGACCGGCTGCGCTGCCCGGCCTGCGGCTGGACGCACTGGAACAACCCCACGCCCGTGCTGGCGGCCATCGTCGAGTACCACGGCCAGATCCTGCTGGCGCGCAATGCGCTGTGGAAAGACCGCTTCTTCGGCCTGATCACGGGCTTCATGGAGGCGGGCGAGACGCCCGAGCAAGGCATTGCCCGCGAGGTCAAGGAGGAGGTCAACCTCGACGTGCAGCAGTGCACGCTGGTCGATGTCTCGGCCTTTTTGCGCATGAACCAGGTGCTCATCAGCTACCACGTGCTCGCCACCGGCGAGATCGCGCTCTCGCCCGAGCTGTCCGAATACCGGCTGGTCGATCCGGCCCAGGCCACGGTCTGGACCACGGGCACCGGGCTGGCGCTGCAGAAATGGCTGCGCGCGCGCGGCTTCGAGCCGCAGGTCATCGAGCGCTACCCGCAGGCCAGCGCCCAGGCCAGCAGCGCAGCGCCCACCGATGCCCACACGGCCAGCGCCGCGCCAGCTGCCGCACCGGCCCCGGCAGCCAGCGCCAACATCGCCAACCATGGCGTGGACGCTGCGGGCGATGCAGCAGCCGGCGCGGTGGCCCTCGAAGTCGATGCCAAGGGCCTGCGCTGCCCGCAGCCCATCCTGCGTGCCAAGAGGGCGCTGGCCACGCTGCAAAGCGGCCAGCGGCTGCGCGTGCTGGCCACCGACAGCGGCTCGCTGCAGGACTTCGCCGCCTTTGCGCGGCAAACCGGCAATGCGCTGATTGCGCAGCACACCGATGAGGCTGGGGTGCACCACTTCGTGCTGCAGCGCCGTTGAGCGCCAATCGGCCTTGCATGCCAACACCGGCCACGCCAACACCTGCCAAGCCATGAGCACCACCGCCGCGCCTGCGCCGCGCCACGCGGCCGGCATTGCCTACATGCTGGCCGGGGCCTTTTGCCTGGCCTGCAGCGATGCCCTGGCCAAGTGGCTGGGCGCGCACTACCCGCCCATGCAGTTGCTGCTGCTGCGCGCCGCGCTGGCCGCGCCGGCGCTGCTGGCGCTGGTGGCACTGACGCTGGGCCCGGCCGCGCTGCGCACGGCCAATCTGGGCATCCACACGCTGCGCGGGCTGATCAACGTCATCTGCGCGATCTGCTTTTACTGGAGCATGACGCTGCTGCCGCTGGCGCACACCACGGCGCTGACCTTTTGCGCGCCGCTGTTCATCGCGCTGATCTCGGCCCTGGTGCTCAAGGAGCGCCTGGGCCTGGGCGCCTGGCTGGCCATCGGTGCGGGCTTTTGCGGCGTGGTGCTGATTGCCGCCTCACACGGCGCCAGCGCAGCGCAGGCAAGCCATCAGCCCCTGTGGGCCATGGCGCTGCCCGTGCTCACCGCGCTGGGCTACGCCATCATGATGCTCAGCGCGCGGCGCATCCGCCCCGGCGAGCACATGCTCACCACCATGACCTACATCGTGCTGGGCCAGCTGGTGTTTGCCGCGCCCGCTGCGTTGCTGGGCGGCTTCTGGGTGCCGCTGTCGCCCGCACACGCACCGCAGCTGGCCGCGCTGGCGCTGTGCGCCACGCTGGGGCTGGGTTTCATCACCCAGGCCTTTCGGCTGGCGCCGGCGGCCGTGGTCGTGCCCTTTGACTACAGCCTGCTGCTGTGGTCCACCCTGCTGGGCTGGCTGATCTGGCGCGAGCAGCCAGCCTGGGGCTTTTACCTGGGCGCGGCGCTGATCGTCGCCGCCGGGCTGTACACCGCCTTGCGCCACGCCCGGCGCTGATTCAGAACCCGTTGCAAGCTGTTCAAAACTGCGGCTTGCGCTTGGCCAGAAAGGCGGCGATGCCTTCGCGGTGCTCGGCGCTGGGGGCGTAGTCGTACGCGCCGGGCAGCAGCGCGGCCAGCGCCTGTTGCTGGCCGGCGTCGGCCAGCGTGCGCAGGCTGCGCTTGTGCATGCGCGCGGCCTGCGGCGCCAGGGCCAGCAGGCGCTGCACCCATTGCTGCGCGGCGGCCTCGAACTCCTGCTCGGGCAGCAGTTGGGCCACAAAACCCGCCTCGTGCAGCGCCTGCGCCGGCAGCACCTGCGCGGCCAGCAGCATGCGCCGCGCCAGCGCATCGCCCACGGCGCGCCCCACCAGGGCCAGCTCGCGCGGCGCCATTGGAAAGCCCAGCCGCGCAATCGGCGCGCCGAACTGCGAGCGCGCCGTGGCGATGCGCAGATCGCAGCAACTGGCAATCTCCAGCCCCGCGCCCATGCAAGGGCCGTCGATGGCGGCAATCAGCGGCACCTCGCAGGCCAACATGGCGCCCAGGCCGCCCCAGACCTGCTGCTCATGAAAATGCGCCAGCGACTGGGGCTCGAAGCGAAACTGCGCGTACTCGGAAATGTCGCCGCCGGCGCAAAATGCGCCATCCTCGCCCGTGACCAGCACGCAGCGCAGCTGCGGCTGCTGCGCGATGCGCTCGAACACCTCGCGCAGCTGCAGCCACATGGCCACCGTCATAGCCCCGAGTTTTCCCGAATTGCGCACGCGCACATGCGCCCAGCAGGGCGCGCCATCGCCCCTGCCATCGCCCTCGCCTGCGGCGTGCCAATCCAGCGCAATGCCTGCAGCGGCGCGGCTTTGCTCGTCTTCCATTGCCATCCTTTCGTCCTGCGGCGCACGCCCAAAAAGCGGCGCTGCGCCCCATTGATGAACCCGTACCGCGGGCTCGGAAATCCGCGTTTGCCTCAATGGCGCAAACAATTTTGGCGTGTATGCTTGATCCGTTTTGCGCGTGCTGCCGCCAAGCGCATGGCCAGGCGCATGCGCGAGCAAATCCATCAAAACCTGTTCTGCATCTCGAACAGCCCTGCACACACAT
Source organism: Vandammella animalimorsus (assembly GCF_002285265.1). Classification (GTDB taxonomy): domain Bacteria; phylum Pseudomonadota; class Gammaproteobacteria; order Burkholderiales; family Burkholderiaceae_C; genus Lampropedia. Next base: position 1,383 of record NZ_NSJB01000016.1, on the reverse strand, counting down.
CAAGGAGCCATCATGACGCAATTTCGTCTCAAGTCGGTCGTCACTGCCGCCGCCATCGCCGGCGCGCTGGCATTCTCGGCCGGCGCCTACGCCCAGAACATCAAGATCGCCGTGGTCGGCCCGACCACCGGCCCCGTGACGCAGTACGGCGACATGGTCAAGGAAGGCGTGGAAACGGCCATCGAGCAGATCAACGCCGGCGGCGGCGTGCTGGGCAAGCAGCTCGAGGCGGTCTACATCGACGACGCCTGCGAGCCCAAGCAAGGCCCGGTGGCTGCCAACCGCGTGGTCAACGACAAGATTGGCTACGTGGTCGGCGGCGTCTGCTCGGGCGCCACCATCGCCGCTGCGCCCATCTATGACGAGGAAGGCGTGGTCATGGTCACGCCCTCGGCCACCTCCCCCGCGCTGACCGACGGCAAGGACTATCAGTTCATCTTCCGCACCATCGGCCGCGACGATCAGCAAGGCCCGGCCGCCGCCAAGTTCATCATCGAGAAGGTCAAGCCCAGCAAGGTCGCCGTGCTGCACGACAAGGCCTCCTACGGCCAGGGCATTGCCAGCGCCGTGCGCGACAACCTGCAGGCCGCCAAGGTGCCCGTGGCCATTTTTGAAGGCATCAACGCCGGTGACACCGACTACTCTGCCGTGATCACCAAGCTCAAGTCCGAAGGCATCGACTTCGTGTACTTCGGCGGCTACCACCCCGAAATGGGCCTGCTGCTGCGCCAGGCCAAGGAGCAAGGCGTGACGGCCAAGTTCATGGGCCCCGAAGGCGTGGGCAACCCCGACATCAACGCCATCGCCGGCGACGCCGTCGAGGGCATGCTGGTGACGCTGCCGGCGGACTTCACGCAGAACCCGGACAACGCCAAGATCGTGCAGGCCTTCAAGGACAAGAAGCGCAACCCCGGCGGCGCCTTCCAGATGACGGCCTACGCCGCCACGCTGGCCATTGCCGAAGGCATCAAGGGCGCAGGCGCCAACGAGCCGGAGAAGGTGGCCCAGTTCCTCAAGGGCGCCAAGCTGCCCAGCCCGGTGGGCGAGCTGTCCTGGAACAAGGCCGGCGACCTCAACAGCTTCAAGTTCGACGTCTTCAACTGGCACAAGGACGGCAGCAAGACCGCTGCGCAATAAGCCATTGCCCAGTTCCGATGCCGCAGCGGCTGCGGCATCGCAGCATAAAAAAGCAGCGCCCAGGGCGTAATGCCGTTCACTTAACAGCACGAACCTGCTTGAACGGATAGCGAGCAGGGGGCTTCTTCACAACACGGGGGCATTGTCGCCCCCGTCGTTGTTTGGGCAGCAGTTGCTCACCCAGACGCTGGCGTAACCGCAGCAAGTGCTTGGGCAGCAATCCCGGGCTGATGCTCGCCAGGCTGA
>NZ_NSJB01000015.1 GCF_002285265.1 Vandammella animalimorsus | reverse complement strand
GAAACCTCGCATTCTAGCAGAAGTTCTGAAGCAGTCAAACAACTTTTTCTTCAACCCCTGCCAGCGCAACCACCAAACTAGGCAGAAGCAGCAAGCGAAGGCGTGACTATAACACAGGTTTTGAACCAGATGCAAGTGGCGTGATGGTTTGCCGGAAAGGCTCGCGCAACCCACAAGGCGAAGCGCGCTGCAACGCAGTCATGTCCTCAGCGAGGTCCTGCCTGAAAGCCTGCTTGTTCAGCGCTGATGGGTGACCACAGGCCTGCTGGGATCGCTGACCCACTCGCTCCAGCTTCCGGCGTACAGGCTGCTGCCTGTCAGGCCGGCAATTTCCATTGCCAACATGTTGACGGCGGCAGACACCCCGCTGCCGCACTGGTGCACCAGTTGCTCTGGCGGTCGGCCTTGGAGCAGCGCCTCGAATTCACGCTTTAGCTGCGCGGCTGGCTTGAATGTGCCATCGGGCATCAGGTTTTGCATGAAGGGGCGATTCAATGCGCCGGGGATGTGCCCGGCAACCGGGTCCAGCGGCTCGGCCTCCCCCAGAAAGCGCTCTTCTGCTCGGGCATCGAGCAGGATTTGATCGTCTTGGCCCAATGCCTGCAGAACTTGTTCGACAGAGCGCAGCATGCTGGGCTGCAGCCTCACATCGAATGCTTCAGGCTTGTGCACCTCTGCCGGCTTGCCGCTTGAACTTGCAAGCGGCAAGCCTGCCGCCTGCCATGCGGCCAGTCCGCCGTCCAGCACCCGCACGTTGCGGCAGCCGATCCAGCGCAGCATCCACCACAGCCTTGCCGCCATCATTGCCACTCCCTGGTCATAGACCACCACCAGACTTTCATTGCCAACGCCGATGCGCGCCAGCGTGGCGGCAAAAGTCTGTGGCGAGGGCAAGGGATGCCGGCCATTGCTGCCGGTCAACGGCGCCGACAAGTCGGCGTCCAGTGACAGATATATGGCTCCTGGCAGGTGGCCATGCCGATAGGCCGCATCACCCCATTCGGGCTGGGCCAGGTCAAACCGGCAATCAATCAGCACACAGCGCTCAGGGGCCTGGGCCAATAGCGCGCTCAGTTCCGAAACATCGATGAGATGGCTTTGCGACATGAGAACTCCTGCAGGTCATCGCTTGAACAAGGCGTATTGTGCGTGACGCCCGTCCGGCAAGACCGCTTCGGCTGTGTCCGCTGCTATCCCACTGCGGCGCGCGCCCGCACTGAGCGGCATAAGTGCCTGTTCAAAGCGCATACACTGAAAAAGCCAAGCTTGGGCTGGGCTGTAGCGCCTGCCAACTCGACGCCAAGCGCCCTCCCCGCAGGCTCTGATCCGCTCATCAAACGTTTTTGCACATGCATGCTTTTCATCAAGATTCGGACGAGGCCTTGATGCTGGCCTACGCCGCTGGCGATCCGAAAAGTTTCGACACCTTGTACGGCCGCCACGAAGCGGGCATGCTGCGCTTCATTGCCCGCGCCTTGGGCAAGGCGCAAGAGGCGCATGTGGAAGAGGTTTTTCAGGAAACCTGGCTGCGCATCATCCGCGGGCGCAACAGCTTTCGCCCACAAGGGGCGCAGTGGCGCACTTGGGCATTTGCCATCGCGCACCACACGGCCATGGATCACCTGCGCTGCATCCAGCGCCAACCAATCACCATGTCGTCTTCACTCCAGGCACAGGAAGACGCCGTCTCCGAAGCCAGCGCAACTGACATCTGTACGTTGTCGATTCACCCTCAGGCCACGCAGCCTGCCGGCCACATCTCTATCGAAGACCAGGTTTTCTGGCGCGCCGCAGGCCAGCAATTGCTGCGTTGTCTTGAAGAGCTGCCGGCCGAGCAGCGCGCCGCCTTCTTGCTCAAGCACGAAGAAGATTGCTCCCTGCAAGAGCTGGCCGCCCACCTGGGGGTAGGCTTCGAAGCCCTGCGCAGCCGCTTGCGCTACAGCCTGCAAAAGCTGCGCCAATGCATGGGCAGTTATTTGAATGCCTTGCACAGTCAGTCATGAACACCCCAGATCCCTACATCGCCGCTGCCGTGCTCAGGAGAAAATCGCATGACTGAATCACCATCACCAGGGCGCACCACTGATGGCCACGCAGATACTCCCTCGGCGCAGGCGCACGGGCCATCCGAGGGCGAGCTCCAGGCCTTCTGGAAGCAAGCCTTGGCATCGGCCCCGGCGGCGGGCCTGGCGCCCGAGCGCCTCGCCGCCTTGCGCCAGCGCATTCTGGCCGATGCCGCGCACGCCTTGGCCGCGCCCGGCCATGTGCCGCCTGCCACATCCCCATCGGCATGGCTGCGGCTGCGCCGCGCCGTGCAGAAACTGCTGCACAGCCAAGGGCGCCAGCCCCAATGGGCCGCCGGCCTGGCATCGGTGTGCATGGCCTGCCTTGTATTGATGATCTGGTATGGCCGTTGGCCCGAAGCGGCTTTGGAGGACAGCCGCCCTGCACACCACGCGCCATCGGCCAACAGCGCAGCCAAGCCTGCGCCGCCTGCCGATCAGTTCAGCGCGGCACTCCAGCCCCATACACCACCACAACCCGAGGCCCTGGCCCTGCCGGCCCCGGCTTACGCCCCTGCCCCGCCCGCATCGACGGTGACCATGCAATCGGAAGCGGCCATATCGGCGGGGCAACAACCCCAGGCCGAAGCCATGGCGGCCGACGCCACCACAGCCCACACGCAGCCGCATCGGCAACGCAGCTCTTTCGCCGCACCGCTGGCCGCTGCGGCATTGGCGCAGCCGCTGGCGCAAGCAACGCATTGGCGCTGGGCCACAGCCAGCGGGCAAGACCAGGGCGCAGCCACACCGCTTTCCGAAGCCGTGCGCGCCGCCTTGCAACAAGTGCTGCCCGCCGCACAGCAACCCGCCGCGGCCCCCGCGCCAGGGCAGGCACGGCGCATACTGCTGCTGCATGAACAGCGGGTGCTGCTGCAGCTCTGGCTCGCCCCTGGGCACATTCAATGGCAGCAAGCCGGCGGCGATGGGCTGGCCTGGCTCGCGCAGCCCAGTGCCGATGCCTACAATCGGCTCATGCGTGCCTTAGCCACCGATGCGTCGCAGCCAAAGTCACAGTAAGAGCCTGTTCACGGTCTCGGTGCGAGTGGGCAAGGGGCGGCTTGAGATGGGATACAAGCAGCCCGGCCCCACCCCGCAAAGACCATGAACAGCCCCAAGTCTCGCGCCGACCTGCTGAAATACCTTCTTGGCTGACGCCAAGTTTTGCCCGCCTGCGGCGCTGGCTGACTTTTGGCCGTCAGAGCACCATCATGACCACCGAGCGAAGCGACCCCCCCGGCGCCCTGCCTGCCGACAACGACCCCACGCCTGCCAGCGCCAACAAGGCCGGCGTTGCGCAAGCCAGCCTGGATGCGGCAGTGCCTCCGCCTGGCACTGGCCAGCACGCCGCCCCGCCAGGCCCCACCCCCCTGCGCCCGCTGGCGCCGATCGTGCGGGCGCTGCTGTATCTGCTGGCCATGTGCTCGCTGCTGCTGGGCATCATCGGTGCATTCACGCCCGGCATGCCCACGACTGTGTTCATCCTCATTTCGGCCTGGGCCGCGGCGCGCAGCTCACCGCGCCTGCACCAGTGGTTGCGCATGCACCGCATGTTCGGCCCCATGCTGCGCAATTGGGAAGATGGCGGCTATGTGCATCGCCGCGCCAAGCGCGCCGCCAGCCTGACCATGCTGGCCAGCGCGCTGCTGATGCTGCTCGTGGGCGTGCCCATGGGCGTGTTCTGGATCGCCTCAGGCTGCATGGCGGCCGTGACCGCTTGGCTGTGGCTGCGCCCGGAGCCACCCGAAGACCGCAAGTGATGGCCATGCGATGCGGCCCCTGCAAAGCATAGGGGGCCCATGATGGCCCCCTGTGCGTGTTTGGTGTACTTTCCCAGGCTCAGCCCCGCTTGCCGCCCAGGAACTGGGCGCCGAACTTGAGCACATCGCCCATGTCCAGCTTGCCGTCGCCGTTTTGATCCAGCACCGCGCCCAGCAGGCCGCCTGCGGCGCCGCCACGCTGGCGCACTTGGCTGCGCTCGCGCCCCAGCAGCGAGCCCAGGGCATCGGCAGACGAGGCCCGGCCGCTGGTGATTTGCCGCCCCAGATAGCCCATGACCAAGGGTGCCAGCATCAGCAGCAGCTTGTGCACCATGGCGCTGTCCAGGCCCGTGGCCTGGCTCAGGCCGCTTTCTGCCTGGGCCTTCTTGCCACCCAGGATATGACCCAGAATGCCTTCGGCATTGAAGCGGCCAGAAGGTGCGGGCGCGGCAGCAGCGCCACCCGCGCCGCCCAGCAAACCGCCCAGGGCCCCAGCCATGCCTGCGCCGCCTGCACCGCCGAGCACGGCCCCCAGCAAGCCGCTCAGATCGGGCATGCCCGCTGCCGCCTGCGGCGCAGTCGCATGGTCGCGCTCCAGCGCGCCAAACAACGCCTGCGCCCCTTCAGGCTGGGCGGCGTTCTGGCCCAGAGCGCCAAGCAGAAATGGCACGGCTGTTTCCACAGCGCTTTGCGTCTGCTGCTCGCTCACGCCCAGCTGCTGCGCCAACTGCGCCAGCGGCATGCCGCGCAATTGGGCAAGTAGATCATCGGTGATGGAAGTGGATGGGTTCATGGCAAAACTCCTAATCATCAACAGCTTGCTTTTCAACGGGCGGCCCGCTCCTGGCGCCAGCGCAGCCATTCAGCCAGCAGCACGCCCACGACACCCAGCGTAATGGCCATGTCGGCCACATTGAAGGCGGGGAAATGCGCCCCCCGCCAATGAAAGTCCAGAAAGTCCACCACATAGCCGTGGGCAATGCGGTCGATCACATTACCAATGGCGCCGCCCAGAATCAAGGCCAGCGCCGCCGAAGCCAGGCGTTGCTGGCCATGCGCACGCAGCTGCCAAAGGATGAACAGCGCCGCCAGTGCGGCAATGGCCACGAAAAACCAGCGCTGCCAGCCGCCTTGGCCGGCCAGAAACGAAAACGCCGCCCCGGTGTTGTGGGCCCGCACGATGTTGAAGAACTGCGTCACCGGCGTGAACTCGCCCCAGCGGTAATGCTGCAGGATCCACTGCTTGCTCAGTTGGTCGAGCACCACCACCAGCAACGCCAGCGCAAGCCAGCGCCAGAACGGGCGCGCCCCGTTGGCGGGCTGCCCAGAGGAAGAAGAGACACTCATAAATTGTCCAATCGTTGGAGCCGTCGCGGGCGCCGCGTCACCACAGCCACAGCAAGGCCAGCCCCAGCAGGATGCTGATCAGGCCCAGCCCGCGCACACTGGCTTGGCTTTGCTGCGCAATCTGCTGCATCCAGCGCTGCCAGGCGCCTGGCGCCAAAAAAGGCAGCAGGCCTTCAATGATGAACACCAGCCCCAAGGCCAGCAGCAAGGTTTCGGCGTGCATAGGGTCGTTGGGTCGGGGGCGGCCGTCGCGCAAAAAGCGGCATGGCCACGCGGCGGCCAAAGAAATGTCTGCACCAATTGCAGCGGCAAAGTGTGCGCTGCGCATTCGTGCAGGCCCTCCAAAAGGGTTTTGGCAAAGGGGTCTGGGCCGGGCGCACTGCGCCGGCGCGCCACTGCCATCAGGGCCTGCGGCCCTCAGCGCCAGGAGTGCGCATGGCCTTGAAGAACTCGGACTCGTTGGGGTCGAGCACCATCACATCGCCCGGCTTGCCCAGGCTGCTGCGGTAGGCCTGCAGGCTGCGGTAGAACTGGGCGAAGTCCGGATCCTGGCTGTAAGCCCGGGCAAAGGTTTCCGTGGCGGCGCTGTCACCTTGCGCGCGGATTTCCTGGGCCTCGCGGTAGGCCGCAGCCAGGGTCTCGGTGCGCTGGCGGTCGGCATTGGCGCGAATGCGCTCGCCCTCGGCCTGGCCTTCGGAGCGCAGGCGGTTGGCCTCGCGGGTGCGCTCGGCCTCCATGCGCTTGAAGACCGATTCGGTGATGTCCTTGGAGTAGTCGACGCGGGTGATGCGCACGTCGACGATTTCGATGCCCCAAGAGAGCTTGACGCGCGCCTGGCCATGCTCGTCGAGCTCCACCTTGGCCTCGGCGGCCTGGGCGCCATCCTGCGCCGAAGACTCAACGCTGGCGGTGCTGGCCGCGCCGGCGGCGTCCGATGCGGGCTTGCGCGCCTCGATGGGGCTGCCGCCCACGCTTTCAGAGACTTGACGCAGCACGTCCTGCATCAGGCCGCGCCGATCCTCGGAGAGCAGCTGGCGCACGGTGCGGCGGTTGACTTCTTCCTGGAAGGCGCTGCGCACCACGCGGCCCAGCTGCGCGGCGCCGGCCTCTTCAGTGCGGCCCACGCTGCGGATGTAGGCCTCGGGGTCGGTGATGCGCCAGCGCACATACCAGTCGATCACCACCCATTGCTTTTCCTCTGTCAGCGTCGGCTCCAGCGAAGGGCTCTCCAACGTCAGCAGACGCTTGTCCAGATAATCGACCGTCTGGAACGGCGCTGGCAGCCACTTGACGTGCAGGCCCGGCTGCTTGACGACGCGGCTGATTTCACTGAGGTGATACACCACCCCGTAGCGGCGCTCGTCCACGACGAACAGCACCGAGCTGGCCGCTGCCAGCAACAGCAGCAGCGACACCACCCAAAACCCAATTCGATTCATGATTGATTCCTCTTGCTAAGGGCTGCGTTCAGCGCGATTCCCGGCTGGGGCGGCGGGTGCCCTGCGGCGCGGCCGGGGCGTAGCTGGCGCTGGGCGCGGCGGGTGCACTGGCGGCCTCTGCGCTGGCCGTGCCTTCTGCGGCGGCCGCGTGGCTGCGCACTGCGGCGGCGGCGCTTTGCTCCATCAGCTTGTCCAGCGGCAAATAGACCAAGTTGTTGCCGCCATCGCCGCCGTCGAGCAGCACCTTGCTGCTCTTCTTGTAGATCTCCTCCATGGTCTCCAGGTACATGCGCTCGCGCGTGACGGCCGGCGCCTGGCGATAAGCGCCCAGCACGGCCGAGAAGCGCGCGGCATCGCCCTCGGATTCGGCCATCACGCGCAGGCGATAGCCCTGGGCTTCCTCCTTGATGCGCGCGGCCTCACCCACGGCGCGCGGGATGATGCGGTTGGCGTAGGCTTCGGCGTCGTTCTTGGCGCGCTCGCGCTCCTGGTCGGCGCGCAGCACGTCGTCGAAGGCCGCGCGCACGCTCTCGGGCGGCAACACGCCGCTGTCTTGCATGTTGATGGCCACCACCGTCACGCCCAGGCGGTAGCGGTCCACGATCTCCTGCATGATCTCGCGCACGCCGGGGGCGATTTCCGCGCGGCGGTTGGCCAGGGCCTCGTCCATGGTCATGTCGCCAATGACCTCGCGCACCGCCGTCTCGGCCGCAGACACCAGCGCGCCCTGCGGGTTTTGCGCATTGAACTTCCAGTTCTCGGCATTGGTGATGCGGTATTGCACGTTGAAGCGCACCTCGACGATGTTCTCATCCTTGGTGAGCATGGCGTGCTCGTTCAGGCCCGTGGCCGACAGCATATTGTTCGAGCCCACGGCCAGCGGCTGGATGCGCATGTCCACGATCTCATGGCTGCCAATGGGCGATGGCAAGCGGTAGCGCAGGCCCGCCGGCACGGTGCTCTGGTACTTGCCAAAGCGCAGGATGACGGCGTTGTGCCCTTCCTGCACGACGAAAAAGCCCGAGGCCAGCCACAGGCCCAGCAGCACCACGGCCACCAGCGACACCAGGCCGCCGGAGATGCTCGGCGGCTTGAAACCGCCGGGCATGCCGCCGCGCGGGCCGCCCGGCGGGCGGCGCCCGCCCTGGCTGCCCAGCAGCTTGGAGAGCTTGCGGTTCAAGTCCCCCATCAGCTCGCTCAGATCAGGCGGTTGCTGCTGCCCGCCCCGGGGGCCGCCTTGCGGGCCCGCAGGGGGCCTGGGCGGCATCGGTGGGGGTGGGGGTGGGGGCGGCGGGGGCGCAGCATCGCCCTGCTCAGCGCCGCCAGAGCCATTGCCGCCGCGCGCACCACCGCTGGACTGGCCTGCCCCCGCATCCCTGCCCCAGCCTGGGTCGTTGAGGTTCAACAGGGCGCGCAGCCGCTCCAGAAAGCGCGCCAAACCTTGGCGGCGTGGTAATGCAGTCATTCACTCGGTCTCGTTGGTTGAATCTTGTGTGGCGCGCACTGCGCATGGCCGCATGGCCGGGCCGGCAGGCGCGCTGTGCCATGCTGGAAGCGCCTAGGCGCGCAAGCCATGGGCGTGCGCGCAGGCCACCGCTGGCGGCAAAAGCCGCGATTGTGCCCAAAAAGCACAGGGCTCAGGTATTCCCCAGGTCATTGCAGGGCATCGCTGCCTGGCGCGCCTGCCTGCGCATCGCCTGCCCCTTGGATACCTTCTTCCGATGCCCGGCCATCGGCCTCGCTCGAACCATCATCGCCCCGATACTGCAGGCACCACTGGGCCAGGGCCTGGCGCAGGCCATCGAGCCCCTGGCCAGTCTGAGCGCTGATGAACACGCGCGGCACCTGCACGCCGCCCATTTCCATGGTGTCGCGCAGGCTGCGCGGCTGGCGCTCGGGCGGCAGGCTGTCGATCTTGTTGAACACCAGCAGCTGCGGGATTTGCGCCGCGCCAATCTCTTCGAGCACCTGCTGCACCTGCTGCAGCTGCTCGGGAAATTGCGCATTGGCCGCATCCACCACGTGCAGCAGCAAGTCGGCATCGACCGCCTCCTGCAAGGTGGCCTGGAAGGCTTCGACCAGGCCGTGCGGCAGATCGCGGATGAAGCCCACCGTGTCCGACAGCGACACGGCCATGCCCGCCTCCTGCAAATACAGCTGGCGGGTGGTGGTGTCCAGCGTGGCAAACAACTGGTCGGCCGCGTAGCTGCGGGCCTTGACCAGCGCATTGAACAGCGAGGACTTGCCCGCGTTGGTGTAGCCCACCAGCGAGATGCTGGGCACCTGGTTGCGCTGGCGCTGGCGGCGCTGCGTGCTGCGCTGCTTCTTGAGCTTGGCCAGGCGATCGCGCACGCGCTTGATGGCCTCGCCGATCATGCGCCGGTCCAGCTCGATCTGCGTCTCGCCCGGGCCGCCGCGCGCGCCGATGCCGCCGCGCTGGCGCTCCAGGTGCGACCAGCGCCGCACCAGGCGCGTGCTCAGGTACTGCAGCCGGGCCAGCTCGACCTGCAGCTTGCCTTCGTGGCTGCGGGCGCGCTGGGCAAAAATCTCCAGGATCAAAAACGTGCGGTCGTACACCGGCAGGCCGATCTCGCGCTCCAGGTTGCGCTGCTGCGCCGGGCTCAAGGCCTGGTCGAAGACGATCTCGCTGGCGCCATGGCCCAGGGCCAGGGCCTTGAGCTCCTCGACCTTGCCCTTGCCGATGAACAGCGCCGCATCAGGGAATTTGCGCTTGACGACGACGCGCTCACACGGCTGCAGGCCCGCCGTCAGCGCCAGCTGCGCCAGCTCATCGAGTTCATGGTCGAAATGGGCCTCGCCAAAATCCACCCCGACCAGCACGGCCGTAGGCGTTGGCTCAGGGGTGATGGCAAACGTGTTCTTGCTCAAGACGGGTCAGGTTCCTGTATGAGGCATGGCGCATGCCATGCATTGGGCGGGACAAAAAACTCAGGGCCTGCTGCTGCGCAGACAGGCCCTGGATCGAAAACAGCGAAAGCCAAAGGCCAGAGACCGGCAACGCGGCATGCCTGAAGGCACTGCGCCACCGCCCTGGCCCGGCGCCATCAGGCCTGGCCGGCTGCTTTTTTCTCTGCCGCGCCGGATTGCTCGGCCGACAGCGAGGCAAAGTTGACCGGGCGGGCCGGCACGATGGTCGAGATGGCGTGCTTGTAGACCATTTGCGTGACGGTATTGCGCAGCAACACCACGTATTGGTCGAAGGATTCGATCTGCCCTTGCAGCTTGATGCCGTTGACCAGATAGATCGACACCGGGATGTGCTCGCGGCGCAGGGCGTTCAAAAAGGGGTCCTGCAACAGTTGACCTTTATTGCTCACGATATAGCTCCGTGTTGAAGAGGCCTGGGCAGGCCTCTTGGGGTGGCTCTCAAGCGTTTTGCATGAGAGCCTGTTCTAAGAGAAAACGAAAGGCGGCACCTTAACACAGTGCTGCTACTTACGTGCAAACCCGCAGGCTTTTGCGCCATTTCTTCAAGCCGCCCTTTGCACACAGGTGTCGCAGGCGGCAAAACCGTGAAGCAAAAAGCTCAGGGCTTGTCCGCGTAGGGGTTGTCGCTGGTGCGCAGCTCGATGCGCAGCGGCGTGCCCTCGAGCTTGAAGGCCTTGCGAAACCAGGTTTCCAGAAAGCGCCGGTAGGCCTGGTCCAGATGGTCCAGCGAGTTGCCGTGGATCACGATCACCGGCGGGTTCATGCCGCCTTGGTGGGCATAGCGCGGCTTGGGGCGGAACATGCCGCTCTTGCGCGGCGCCTGGTACTGCACGGCCTCTTGCAGCAGGCGCGTGAGCTTGGCCGTGGGCATTTTGCGCGTGGCCGCGGCATAGGCCGCGTCGATGGCTTTCCACAAAGGCTCCAGCCCCTGGCGCTTGAGCGCCGAGATGTGCTTGACCGGCGCAAAGCGCATGAAGCCCAGGCGCAGCTCCAGCGATCGCGCCAACTGCTCGCGCTGATAGCGATCCAGCGCGTCCCATTTGTTGATGGCCACGACCACAGCCCGCCCAGACTCCAGGATGAAGCTGGCGATGTGCGCATCCTGATCGGTCACGCCCTGCGTGGCATCGATGACCAGCACCACCACCTGTGCGCCCTCGATGGCCTGCAAAGTCTTGACCACGGAGAACTTCTCCACCGCCTCGAACACCTTGCCTTTGCGACGCAGGCCGGCGGTGTCGATCAGCTCATAGCGCTGCGCGCCGCGTTCGATGGGCACGCGAATGGCGTCGCGCGTTGTGCCCGGCATGTCGAAAGTCACCAGCCGATCCTCGCCCAACCAGGCATTGATCAGCGTGGACTTGCCAGCGTTGGGCCGGCCAGCCACAGCAATGCGGATGGGCGCGGCTTGCTGCTCGGCATCGGCGCCATTGGCGCCATCGGCGGCATCGGCAGCCTCGCCCGGCTGCGGCTCGGGCGGCAGCTGTTCGGCAGCCAGCTCCAACAGGTCGCGCACCCCTTGGCCGTGCGCAGCCGAGACGGCATACACCGGCCCCAGGCCCAGCTCATAGAACTCGGCCAGCTGCGCGCCGCTTTTCATGCCCTCGGCCTTGTTGGCCACCAGCAGGCAGGGCTTGCCCAGGCGGCGCAGGTAGCGCGCGATTTCCTGGTCCTGCCCGGCCAGGCCGGCGCGCACATCGACCAGGAACATCACCAGATCGGCCTCGGCGATGGCCTGCTGCGTCTGGCCGGCCATCTTCTCGAAGATCGCGCCTTCGGCGCTGTCCTCCAGCCCGCCGGTGTCCACGACGATGAATTGGCGCGCGCCCCAGCGCGCCGTGCCGTAGTGCCGGTCGCGCGTCAGCCCGGCAAAATCGGCCACGATGGCATCGCGCGTGCGCGTGAGGCGGTTGAACAGCGTGGACTTGCCCACATTGGGCCGGCCCACCAAAGCAATGACCGGGAGCATGGCAATCGTCCTTGGTTGTGAAGCAGGTGGCGGGCCAAGGCCCTCGCCGCACGCTCGGGCGGGCGGCGCGACAAGGCCAAGCCCGGCGGGGCGTGCGAATCCATCGTTGGAGATCAATCGCTCGGGATCAATCGGGCCTGAAGCCGTACACCGTGCCGTTGTTGCTGATGGCAATCAGCGTATTGCCCGCATACACCGGCGCGATGCGCAGGCCGGAGCGGTTGGTCTGGAAGCGATTGAGCGGGCTGCCATCGCTGCCTTCGAGCAAGTGCAGCCAGCCGCTGGCATCGCCCACGGCCAGCACGCGGCCCAGGCGCAGCGGCGCAGTCAACTGGCGATACTGCAGCCGGTCGGACAGCCATTGCTGGTGCCCATCGTGCCGGCCCCAGGCCTGGATGCGGCCAGTGGCATCGACGCTGTAGACCGTCTGCCCATCGCCATGCACCCCCACCGCGCCATTGAGGCGCTGGCTCCAGCTCGTGCTGCCCGAGCGCGCATCGACGCAGCCAATGGCCGCCTGGAAGGCCTGCACGCACAGGCTGGAGTCCTCGCGGCTGAAATGGCCGACCACGTCCACCAGACGCTCGATGTCGTTGATGCCGCGCGGCACGGCCACGCTGGCCTCCCAGCGCAGCGTGCCTGTGTCCGGGTCGATGCCGACGACGCGGCCCGAAAAACCCGCCACCAGCGTATCGCCCACGGCCGTCAGCAGCAGGGCCTGCTGCAGCGCCAGGCTTTCCTCATCGTCTGCGGGGCGATCCCAGATCAGCGCGCCATTGTCGGCATCCAGCGCCAGCAGCGCGCGCTCGGCCGTGATGACGAAGACCCGCCCGCCGGCCACCAGCGGCGGCGTGAACGAACGCCCCGGCAGGGCGTGGCGCCACAGCACCTGGCCATCGCGCAAGGCCACGACCTCATTGCGCGCGCTGATGACGGCAAAGGTCTGGCCATCGCCCCCGACGCCAGCCACCAGGCGCTCGCCCACGCGGGCCTGCCAGAGCTGCTCGCCCGTGGTCGGCTGCAGGCTGACCACCGTGCCCGATGCCGTGGCCAGCGTGACCGAGAGCTGATGCACCAAAGGCTGCAGCTCGATGTTGCCGAGGTTGCCGATTTGCGCCGTCCAGACCTGGCTGGCGGCAAAGCGCGCTTCGTTGGGTTCAAGCTCGCGCGGCTTGGGGGCCTTGCTGCTGCTGAACATCGCACAGGCCGCCAGTTGCCCGGCCAGCGCCAGCATGGCCAGCGCGCGAGCGGCGCGGCGCACCGGCGAGCGCGGGAAAGGCGACGAAGAGGAAGAGAAAGCGGACATCTCTGGACTCCAAAAATCGAAACGGGCCGGCAGACCCCGACAACGGGCCAGCCGGCCCTGGCGGCACAGGCAGCCTACGGCCTACCTCCCCTGCCCCATCAGGAGCTGGAGCGTGCTGCCGCAGGCGCCTGGGCAGCGGCGGCGCTCTGCTGGCCCAGCGCCGTCAGCTTGCTTTGCACGACGCTGCGGTAGCGGCTGAACGGGCCCAGCCCATCGAAAGCGGCCTGGTAGGCGCTGATGGCCTCCTGCGTCTTGCCCTGGCCGAGCAGGATGTCGCCACGGCGATCGTCGCGCAGCGGCCTGAATTCATAGGGGAAGCTGTGCGCATCCAGCGCGGCCAGCGCCTGCTCGCCCTGCTCCTGCTGCATCTGCACCGAAGCCTTGTGCAGCACGGCCAGGGCCTTGAAGCCCTCGTCCTTGCTGTGGCGCGCCAGCCAATCAAAAGCCTGCTCGGCAGCGGCCCAGTCCTGTTGTTGCACCAAGTGCTTGCCCGCCAGCAGCGTGGCCTGGCTGGCCTGGGCCGTCTTGGGGAAGCTCTGCTGCAGCGCCTGCAGGCTTTGCTGCACGACCGCCTGCTGGTTCTGCACCGTGGCCTGCATCACCTGGTCGTACAGCACGGCGGCCTTGGCCGCCTGGCTGCGCTGCCAGTACTGGTAGCCATTGAGCCCGGCCACCACGGCCACGATGGCCAGCAGCGCGGCGCTGATCAAGTTGCCCCAGCGATCCCAGAAGTGCTTGAGGGTCGCCAGCTGTTCCTGTTCCTGTAAATCGTATTGCTGCATTGCCGTTGGAATGGGGTTGGGTCAAGCCCTTGCGGCGCAAGGGCGGCGGCTGTGGTGCCGCAGGCGTGGCAGCAGGCGCCTGCCTGTTGCCCACACCCTGCGGCCCAATGAGGGCTAAGGGGCCAAAGGGGGGCTGGCGCTCACGCGGCCAGCGGCGATTGTATGCGCGCTGCCAGCCCCGCTAGATCGGCCAGCGGGCACAGCTGCTGTGCCGGCGCGCCCTCCTGCCCGGGCACGGCGCGCAAGGGCTTGAGGGCCACTTCACCGCGCGCCAGCTCGTCAGCGCCAAAGATCAGCGCAAAGCGCGCGCCGCTGGCGTCGGCTTTTTTGAATTGGCTCTTGAAGCTGCCCATGCCCTGTGCCGGGTCGGCGCTGGCGTGCATTTGCACGGCCACGCCGGCGGCGCGCAGTTGGGCCAGCACGGCCATGACTTGCGGCAGGCTGGCCGCGTCGGGCACCACGGCGTAGGCATCGGGCACGGCCTCGGGCGGGGTCACGCCCTCTTCCTTGAGCAGCTCCAGCACGCGCTCCACGCCCAGCGCCCAGCCCACGGCCGGGGCGGGCTTGCCGCCGATTTGCTCGATCAGGTAGTCATAACGGCCGCCGCCGCAGATGGTGCCCTGCGCGCCCAGCGATTCGGTGATGAACTCGAACACTGTGAGGTTGTAGTAGTCCAGCCCGCGCACCAGGCGCGGGTTGAGGCGCCAGGGCACGCCGTTGGCGTCCAGAATGGCCTGCACGGCCTTGAAGTGCGCCAGCGAGGCCTCGCCCAGATAGTCCATGAGCTTGGGCGCGCCTTCGGCCAGGGCCTGCATGGCGGGGTTCTTGGTGTCCAGAATGCGCAGCGGGTTGCTGTGCAGGCGGCGGCGCGCGTCTTCGTCCAGTTGCTCGGCGTGCTGCTCGAAGTAGGCGATCAGCGCGGCGCGGTGCGCGCGTCGCTCCTCGGGCTGGCCCAGGCTGTTGAGCTCCAGCCGCCAGTTCTGGATGCCCAGCTCGCGCCACAGCGCCACGGCCAGCAGGATGAGCTCGGCATCGACCTCCGGCCCGCCAAAGCCCAGCGCCTCGGCGCCGATCTGGTGGAACTGCCGGTAGCGGCCGCGCTGCGGGCGCTCGCGCCGGAACATGGGGCCCATGTAGTACAGGCGCTTGCCGCCGTCGTAGAGCAGGTTGTGCTCCACCGTGGCGCGCACCAGACCGGCCGTGCCCTCGGGGCGCAGCGCCAGGTGCTCGGCGCGGCCGTGCTGGTCGGCGCGGTCCTCGAAGGCGTACATCTCTTTTTCAACGATGTCGGTGACCTCGCCAATGCCGCGCACAAACAGCGCCGTGTGCTCCATGATGGGCAGGCGCACGTTGCGAAAGGCGTGGCGCGCCATGACGCGGCGCACCGCATCTTCCAGCCACTGCCAGCGGCTGGATTCGGGCGGCAGGATGTCGTTCATGCCACGCACGGCGCGCAGCGCCTGGTTTGCGGCCTTGTTGGCCTTCTCGGTCTGGGCAGAAAGGGCGGGCTGGGTCACGGTGTTCACTAGGGCAGTGTCAAAAAGAAGGCGCAAAAGAAATGGCTGGCCACTGCCAAGCAGCGGCCAGCGCAAGGGGCGCGATGTTACCAAGTCTGCCGTCTGCACTGGCGCTTTGGGCCTGTTCACAGCCCCCAAACCAGCCCGAGAACAGAGCTCCTACAATGGCCGGCAGAGAACTCATTCGTGGCACATCCAGGAGCTTTGCAATGAGCAAAGGCACTTTTATTTCCCTTGACGAGCACTGCACTGGCTTTATCCAGCAACAAATCATGCACGGCCGCTATGGCTCGACCAGTGATGTGGTTCGCGCCGGGTTGCATCTTCTGGAAAAGCAGCAACAGCAATGGCAAGCCCTGAGCCGCGCCCTTGAGGAAGGCGAGCGCAGCGGCGTCGCCCAAGGGTTTGACTTGGAAGAGTTTTTACAAACCCAGCGACAAAACCATGCCGGTTAAGCCCTATGCCCGTGAGCTACCAGCTCACGAATCAAGCCGTTGCGGATCTTGCCAGCATTTGGGAATACTCGGCCAATCAATGGGGCATTGCGCAAGCCGAGCGCTATGTTCGATTGATCGATCAAGCCTGCCAGGCTCTTGGTGCCGGCCGCTTGCAAGGGCAATCTGCCGAGGCCATTCGCAGTGGCTACCACAAATACGTTATAGGTCAGCACCTGCTGTTCTACCGCCATCAGGGTAGCAATCCATTGTTGATCGTGCGCATTCTTCATCAGCGCATGGATGCCGCACGGCATCTGGAGTGACACTCATCCTGAGCAGCAGCGGCCAACAGCTGTGCTTCTTGCGCTGTCCCTGGCACACCGATTAAGCCTTGCTGCTGTCAGCCCTTGCCTGTTCTACGTTGGCAAACTTTTCAAGGCCCGCCGCCATGGCCTGGCCCAATGCCCTCGCGCCCCCGTTGCGACGGTTCAAGCCGCCGTGGTCGTGCCGTAGCGCTTTTGCACGTAGTCGCTGACGATGCGGTGAAACTGCTGGGCAATGTCCTCGCCCTTGAGGTGCATGGCTTTTTCACCGTCGATGAACACGGGCGCCGAAGGCGCTTCGCCGTTGCCCGGCAGGCTGATGCCGATGTCGGCGTGCTTGCTCTCGCCCGGGCCGTTGACGATGCAGCCCATGACGGCCACCTTCATGTTCTCCACGCCCGGATAGCGCGCGCGCCACAGCGGCATTTGGGCGCGCAGGAAATCGTCGATTTGCTTGGCCAGCTCCTGGAAGGTGGTGCTGGTGGTGCGCCCGCAGCCCGGGCAGGCGGTGACGCTGGGCACGAAGGTGCGCAGGCCCAGGGCCTGGAGGATCTCGGCGGCGACCACGACTTCCTGCGTGCGCGCCTCGCCCGGCTGGGGCGTGAGGCTGACGCGGATGGTATCGCCAATGCCTTCTTGCAGCAGCAGCGACAGCGCCGCGGCCGAGGCCACGGTGCCCTTGGCGCCCATGCCCGCTTCGGTCAGGCCCAGGTGCAACGGGTAGTTGCAGCGGCGCGAAAGCTCGCGGTAGACGGCCACCAAGTCCTGCACGCTGCTGACCTTGCAGGAGAGCACGATTTGCCCGGCGGCCATGCCCAGCTTCTCGGCCTTTTGCGCCGAGTCCAGGGCCGATGAGATCAGCGCCTCGTACATGACCTGGCGCGTGTCCCAGGGCTGGGCGCGCTGCAGGTTTTCATCCATCAGGCGCGCCAGCAGCTCCTGGTCCAGGCTGCCCCAGTTCACGCCGATGCGCACGGGCTTGTCCCACTTCAGCGCGGCCTCGATCATCTGGCCGAATTGAATGTCATGGCGCGCGCCCTTGCCCACGTTGCCAGGGTTGATGCGGTATTTGGACAGGGCCTGGGCGCAGTCGGGAAAGTCGCTCAGCAGCTTGTGGCCGTTGAAGTGGAAGTCGCCCACCAGCGGCACGTGCACGCCCATGCGGTCGAGCTGCTCGCGGATGTGCGGCACGGCCTCGGCGGCCTTGTTGGTGTTGACGGTGATGCGCACCAGCTCCGAGCCGGCCTGCGCCAGTTCCTTGACCTGGATGGCCGTGGCGATGGCGTCCTCGGTGTCGGTGTTGGTCATGGACTGGATGCGCACCGGCGCGCCCCCGCCCATGGTGACGAGGTGCTCGCCCCAGCGCACCTGCGCCTGCAGGGAGTGGTGCGGGCGCGGCTCGGACAGTGCGATGGGCAAGGCCTGGGCCGCGCGCGTCACGGCGACACCTCAAAGCGCGCCACATTGCCGCGCGCAAAGGGCTGCAGGTCGAAGGGCTGGCCCTTGACGGTGACCTTGACGGCATCGGCGCGGCCGATTTCCACGCGCAGCGGCGGCTCGTTGGTGATGGCGATTTCACGCCCCTTGGGCAGCGTGCTCTGGTGCAGGATGGCGTTGGAGGCATCGCGGATCTGGATCCACACCGACTCCTGCGCCTGAATGTGCAGGGTGTGCGCCGGCGCTGCGGCGCTGGCGGCTTCGCCCGCCCCGGCGGCCGCTGTGGCCGTCGCGGTGGCTGCTGTGGCAGGTGTGGTCGCAGATGGCGCCTGCCCGGCGGCCGTGTCGGCGCCAGCCTGGCCTGGGCCTGCAGGCGCGTTGGCCGCGCTGTTGTCCTCTTCGTCGGGCTTGTCCTCGGGCTCTTCAGGGGCCTGGGCCGAGCGCGGCTCTGCGCCGGCGCCATCGCTCAGGCCTGGGATGTGCAGCGGCTGGCTGCGCAGGCCATCGGCCGCGCCCGGCGTGCCCGCGGGATCGGGCGCGCCCGTGGTGACCTCGCCCGGGCTCGCCCAGCCCAGGCGCTGCTGGATCTGCGGCCAGAAAAACACCGCCAGCGCCGCCAACAGCAGCAGCGCGCCCAGCAGCCAGGCCGAGCGCGGAATGCCCGCCGAGGGCGGCTTGCGCTCCCCGCCCAGCGCGGGTTGCTCGGTGGCCTTGAAGGCCCGGTTCAGGCCGTCGGAGTCGCGCGCCAGGCGCGGCGCATGGGCGCTGGGAAACAGCGCCATGACGGGCTGCGCGTCCGCGCCCAGCAGGCGGCAAATGCTCAATGCTAGGGCGCGGGTGAAGACCATGTCGGGCAGCATGGCGTAGTCGTCGCGCTCCAGCGCCTCGAGCTTGTCCACCGGCACCTTCAACACCGCCGCCAGCTCGGGCAGGCTGACCTCGCGCTCCATGCGGTAATAGGCCAGCAGCCCGCCCGGGGTCTTGAAAGACTCGATCGAGGGCTTGCTCAGCCCCGGCATGGCCTGCCCGTCCTGCTGCGCTTCGCTCTGGGCGGCGGCCAGGGCTGCGTCCTCGACCGCAGCGGCATCGGCAGACGCGGCCGTGCGGGCCGCTTCGTAATCACTCATAGAAAGCCCCACGCTCATACAGGGCGAACTCGCGCGAGTTCGGGAAACGGTGCGCCAGCACGCTGCCGAGCTCGCGCACGCGATCGCGCCGGCCCAGCGCGTTCTCTACCTTGATGCCCAGCCACAGGGTCTCGGCATTGGCCAGATCGGAGCCATTGAGGCGGCGCAGATAGGTCTGCGCATCGGCCACGCGCCCGGCGTGGTAGAGCATGCTGGCCAGGTTGTAGGCCACGATGGGGTTGTTGGGGTCAACCTCATAAGCCCGCTGCAGCGTGGCCATGGCCGCGCCGGCTTTGCCAGCGCTTTGCTGGCACAAGCCCTTGGCCATGAGCGTGCGCGCCGAGGCGGTGTAGCCTGGGGCGGCCAGCACGCGGTCGAAATAGCCTTCGGCATCGGCGTAGCGGCCCTGGCGGCACAGGATCCAGCCGTAGTTGTGCAGCGCATCGGGGTCATTGCCGCGCTCGCGCATGACGCGCGCGTAATCGGCTTCGGCGGCGGCAAAGTTGTGCTGATCGGCATGGATCATGCCGCGCAGCATGTAGGCCTCGACCATGTGCGGCGCGATGGACAGCACATGGTTGATTTCCTCCAGCGCCACATTGCTGCGCCCGACGCGCAGGTATTCGGAGGCCAGCTCTAGGCGCACCTTGGCCGCGCGCTGCACATCGGGCTCGGATGCGGCGGCTGCGGCGCCCGGCGTGGCCACCGGCACGGAAGAGCGGGTGTACGACGTCTGGCAGGCCGTCAGGCCCAGGGCAGCCGCAGCCAGGGCCAAGGCCGCCGGCAGGCGCCAGAGTGTGTGGCGAGGTTTCATGCGTTGGTCTCCAATCGTTGGGCCGGCCCGGGCACCTTGGCCGGGCCGGTTTCCAGGGCCGCCTGCGCAGTGGCCTGCACGGCGGCGGGTTGGCGCTGGCGCTGCATGCGCACCAGCGCATGGGTGCGATCCTGCACCTCGCCGGCCAGTTGGCCGCACGCGGCGTCGATGTCATCGCCGCGCGTCTTGCGCACGGTCGTGACGATGCCCGCCTCCAGCAGCACCTGCGCAAAGGCCTGTACGCGCTGGGGCTTCGAGCACTTCAGGCCCGAATCGGGAAACGGGTTGAACGGGATCAGGTTGAGCTTGCACCAGCCCGTGTCCTGGCCGCCGTCCGGCGCGCCGCTGAGCAGATCGACCAGCGCGCGGGCATGGGCGTCGCTGTCGTTGACGCCATCGAGCATGCAGTACTCGAAGGTGATGAAATCGCGCGGCGCGTATTGCAGGTAGCGCCGGCAGGCGGCCATCAGCTCGGCCAGCGGGTATTTGCGGTTCAGCGGCACGAGCTGGTCGCGCAGCGCGTCGTCTGGCGCGTGCAGCGACACGGCCAGCGCCACCGGCACGCTTTGGCTGAGGCGATCCATCATCGGCACGATGCCCGAGGTGGACACCGTCACGCGGCGGCGCGAGAGGCCGTAGGCGTTGTCATCGAGCATGGTGCGCAGCGCCGGCACCAGCTGGCCATAGTTCTGCAGCGGCTCGCCCATGCCCATCATCACCACGTTGGTGATGATGCGCTCCTCGCGCCCAAAGCGCCGACGCAGCGTGTGCTCGGCATACCAGAGCTGGGCGATGATCTCGGCGCTGCTGAGGTTGCGACTGAAGCCCTGATGGCCCGTCGAGCAAAAGCGGCAACCGATGGCGCAGCCGGCCTGCGAGGACACGCACAGCGTGGCGCGATCGCGCTCGGGGATGAACACGGCCTCGACCGCATTGCCTTGGCCCACGTCGAACAGCCATTTGATCGTGCCATCGCGCGAGACCTGCTCGGTCAGCACCGGCAGCGCCTGCACCTGGGCCTGCTCGTGCAGCTTGGCGCGCAGCGATTTGGCCAGGTCGGACATGGCATCGAAATCGGCCACGCCGCGCTGATGAATCCAGCGGTAGAGCTGCGTGGCGCGAAAGCGCTTTTCCCCCAGTTGCGCGCACCATTGCACCAGGGCCTCATGGTCCAGCCCCAGCAGGGAAACTTTCTGCGCAACGGGAGAGCTCATTGGCAAATGTGTGTGATCCAGACACCGGCCCTGCGGGCGCTGGCATCGGGGGGAAGAAAAAGAAGAAAACAGATGGCTGGGCCAATCTGTGCCCGCCCGGCGCAAGTGTCTCACATCGGCACAGCCGCCGGCCGGGGCGCCGTGAAAGAGCGGCGCAGCCCCAAAAAGGTTCCGGTGCGTTCTGCCAAAGCAGCCAGACGCACCGGATGGGCCATCAACGCGAATAGATGTTCAGGCCGGGGAAGAAGAAGGCCACTTCGACCTGGGCGGTCTCGGCGGCGTCCGAGCCGTGCACGGCGTTGGCGTCGATGCTGTCGGCGAAGTCGGCGCGGATGGTGCCGGCGTCGGCCTTCTTCGGATCGGTGGCGCCCATCAGCTCACGGTTCTTGGCGATGGCGTTCTCGCCCTCGAGCACCTGCACCATGACGGGGCCGGAGACCATGAAGTCCACCAGATCCTTGAAGAAGGGGCGCTCCTTGTGCACGGCGTAGAACTGCTCGGCCTCCTGGCGCGACAGATGCACCATGCGCGCGGCGGCGATTTTCAGGCCGGCGTTCTCGAAGCGGGCGTAGATTTGACCAATGACGTTTTTCGCCACGGCATCGGGTTTGATGATGGAGAGGGTGCGTTCGATTGCCATAAAAGATCCCAATGGGTTGAAAGAAACGGAAAAAACCCGTGATTCTAACTTTTTGCCAGGGATGGTCTGCACGAAGCCCGCGGCCCGTGGTGCGCAGCGGCCCGGGATGGGCGCCGCCTGCCCTGCCTGCGGCGCTGGCAGCAGGGCCAGCGCGGCCATTCAGCGCCTGCGCCACCAATAGGCCATGGCCCAGTTTTCCATCACCTGCACATACGGCGGCATGGGCGCTTGAAAGGCCAGGCGCTGGGCGTTGTAGACGACGCGGAAGTTGCTGGCGTACCAGGCGGGCACCATGACGTTTTCGGCGGTGACGACGCGCTCCAGCGCGCGGCAGGCGGCCTGGTAGTCGGCCTGGGTGCCTGCCTGCACCATGCGGGCGATGAGGGCGTCCACCGCCGGGCTTTTCAGGCCGCTGTAATTGGCCGAGCCGTTTTGCTCTGCGGCGGCGCTGCCAAAGAGCTGGGCGTATTCCTGGCCGGGGTTGTGCGTGCCCTGGATGTTCAGCGAGGTGATGTCGTAGTCGAACGCATCCATGCGCTGGAGCATCAGCGCGAAATCGACGACGCGAAAGCGCAGCTCGATGCCGATTTTTTGCAGGTTGCGCTGCCAGGGCGCGACGGTGCGGATGCCCGCCTCGTTGCTGTCCATCACCTCCAGCACCAGCGGCTGGCCCTGGGCGTTGCGCAGCGTGCCGCCCTGCAGCGTCCAACCCGCCTGGGCCAGCAACTCGCGCGCCTGGCGCAGGTTCTCGCGCAGGCCGTGCTCGCCGTGGTCGGTGCGCGGCGGCTCGGGCATGGGGCCGAAGGCTTGGGGCGGGATCTGGCCGCGCCAGGGTTCGAGCAAGGCCAGCTCGGCGGCGCTGGGCAGGCCCTCGGCGGCGCATTGGGTGTTGCCAAACAGGCCCCGGACGCGGCGGTAGCTGCCGTAGAACAGGCGGCGGTTCATCCACTCGTAATCCATCGCCAGGGCCAGGGCGCGGCGCACGCGCACATCTTGCAAATGGGGGCGGCGCAGGTTGAGAAAGTAGCTCTGAAAGCCCGTGGGGTTGCGGTGCTCGAACTCGGCCTTGACCAGCTCGCCGCTGTCAAAACGCCGCCCCTTGACGCGCCGCGCCCAGTCGCCCGCGCTGTGAAACTGCATCAGATCGAACTCGCCGGCCTTGAGCGCTTCCAGCCGCGCGGTCGCATCCTTGTAGATGCGGATGGTGATGCGCTCGAAGTTGTGCGCGCCTGCGTTGACGGCCAGCTCGCGCCCCCAGTAATCGGGGTCGCGCACGTAGGTGATGTCGCGCCCGAAGACGACCGGGCCGATGCGGTAGGGGCCGCTGCCAATGGGCGTGTCGGTGATGATCTGGTCGAAAGGTTTGCGCTGCCCGTTTGCGCCCAGGCCCCAGTCGCGGCTGAAGATGGGCAGGCCGCCCACCACCAGCGGCAGCTCGCGATCGGGGCTTTTGAAGTGAAAGCGCACGGTGCGCGCATCCAGCACTTCGGCGCGGGCGACTTTTTCCAGCAAGGTGGCGTAGCCGGGCGCGGCCTGGGCGCTGATGAGCGTCTCGAAACTGTGGCGCACGTCCTCGGCCAGCACCGGCTTGCCATTGTGAAAGCGCGCCTGGGCGCGGATACGGAAGGTGGCCGAGAGGCGATCGGCCGCCACATCCACGCTCTCGGCCAGCAGGCCATAGCCGGTGGAAGTCTCATCCAGCGCGCCAGTCAGCAGGCTCTCGAACAGCATGGCCTGCAAATAGGCCGGGGCCGAGCCGCGCAGGGTGAAGGGGTTGTACTTGTCGAAGGTGGAACTGCGCAGATTGCTCACCAGGCGCAGCTCGCCGCCCTTGGGCGCGGCCGGGTTGGCGTAATCGAAATGGGCAAAGCCCGCCGGGTATTTGGGCTGGCCCCACAGCGCGTAGGCGTGGGACGGCTCGGCCTGGGCAATGCCCGCGCCCACAGCACCAGCCAAGGCGGCGCAGAGAACGCCCCCACGCGCCAGCGCCAGCCACGCACGGCAGCGCGCGGCCGGGGCATCCCCTGGGCCACGGGTGAAAGCGCGTTTGCGTTTGAAAAAGGCCGGCAGCCCCGCCGCCGCCAGCAACAGCCCGCCAGCGCCGCCGGGGCAGAAAAGCAGTCGATCGTCCATGCGGGCATTCTGCCCCAGCAACAGTCATGCGCACTTCGTGGCAAACCGCCTTCACAGCGCCTGTGCCAAGCCCGTGCACAGCTTCACAGCTCGGCCAGCGGTTTCACTGTGGCGCTCTGCGCGCGGGGCAAAGAAAGCCTGGCAGGCAGGCTGCGCGCCCGCCCTCGGCCGCGCCTTCAGCCCTCGGTCGGCGAAGGCATGCCGATGGTGTGGCTGAAGCCGCCATCGACGTAGAGGATTTCGCTGGTGATGCCCGCGGCCAGATCGGAGAGCAAAAAGGCCGCGGCATTGCCCACGTCCTCGATCGTGACGTTGCGGCGCAGCGGCGAGGTGGCGGCAAAGTTGGCCAGCAGCTTGCCGAAATCCTTGATGCCGCTGGCGGCCAAGGTCTTGATCGGGCCGGCGCTGATGCCGTTGGCGCGGATGCCCTGCGGGCCCACGGCTTCGGCCAGATAGCGCACGCTCGCCTCCAGGCTGGCCTTGGCCAGGCCCATGGTGTTGTAGTTGGGCACGGCGCGCTCGGCGCCCAGGTACGAGAGCGTCAGCAGCGAAGCGCCCGTGTTCAGGTGCGGCAGCGCAGCCTTGGCCATGGCCGGGAAGCTGTAGGCGCTGATGTCGTGCGCGACGCGGAAGTTCTCGCGCGTCAGGCCGTCCAGAAAATTGCCCGCAATGGCCTCGCGCGGTGCAAAGCCGATGCTGTGCACGAAGCCGTCGAATTGGCCCCAGTGCGCGGCCAGGTCGGCAAAAAGCTGCTCGATCTGCGCGTCATCGCTGACGTCGCAATCGAACACGAGCTTGGAGTCGAACTCGGCGGCAAATTCGCTGATGCGGTCCTTGAAGCGCTCGCCCACGTAGCTGAAAGCCAGCTCGGCGCCCTGGGCGTGGCAGGCCTTGGCAATGCCGTAGGCAATGGAACGGTTGGACAGCACGCCGGTGATCAGCAATTTCTTGCCGCTGAGAAAACCCATGGAAACACTCCTTGTCGTTGCAATGCGGAATAGGGGCCTGCTTACCCATTTTTCTGCTGCGCCACGGCGCACGGGGGCGGCCCTGCTTGTGGGGCGAGATTCTCGCATGGGCAATCAACGGCTTTGCGCCACCGATTGCGGTGCCAGGCGCTTCAGCAGGGCCGGCCGCAGCAGGAATGACCCAAAGCAAAACGCCAGCCGCGCATGGAGTGCGGCTGGCGTTTTGCTTTGTGAAGGGCGCCCAGGCCCCCTGGCCTGCTTGCAGCAGGCGCTCAGTGGCGGAAGTGGCGCACGCCGCTGAAGACCATGACCACGCCGCGCTCGTTGGCCGCGTCGATCACTTCCTGATCGCGCATGCTGCCACCGGGCTGGATCACGCAGCTTGCGCCGTGGTCGATGACCACGTCCAGCCCGTCGCGGAAGGGGAAGAAGGCGTCGCTGGCCACCGCCGTGCCGTCTAGTGACAGGCCGGCGTGCTGCGCCTTGATACTGGCGATGCGCGCCGAATCCAGGCGGCTCATCTGGCCCGCGCCCACGCCGCGCGTTTGCCCGTCTTTGCAGAAGACGATGGCATTGCTCTTGACGAATTTGGCCACCTTCCACGCAAACAGCAGGTCTTGCAACTGCTCGGGCGTGGGCTGCTTGTGGGTGACGACCTTCAGGTCGGCCAGCGCCAGCGCATGGTCGTCCGCGCTCTGGATCAGCAGGCCGGAGCCCACGCGCTTGTATTCCAGGCGGTTGGCGCAGGCGGGCGCGCCCTCGGGCAGGGCGATCTGGAGCAGGCGCACATTGGTCTTGGGCTTGAAGATTTCCAGCGCCTCGGGCGTGAAGGCGGGCGCCATCAGCACCTCGACGAATTGCTTGACGATCTGCTCGGCCGCTGCGCCGTCCAGCGGGCGGTTGAGCGCGATGATGCCGCCAAAGGCGCTGGTCGGGTCGGTCTGAAAGGCTTTGGCATAAGCCTCGGCCGCATCTTGGCCCACGGCCACGCCGCAGGGGTTGGCGTGCTTGACGATGACGCAGGCCGGCGCGTCGAATTGCTTGACGCATTCCCAGGCGGCGTCGGCATCGGCGATGTTGTTGTAGCTCAGTTCCTTGCCCTGCAATTGCTGGCCGGTGACGATGCTGCCGGGCACGGGCTGCGGGTCGCGGTACAGCGCCGCTTGCTGGTGGGCGTTTTCGCCGTAGCGCAGGTCTTGCACCTTGATGAAGGCGGGGTTGCTTTGCGCCGGAAACAGGGTGCGCGCGGGCGCGCCGTTGATCTGGTTTTCGTCAAAAGTGATGGAGGAAAGATAGTCGCTGATGGCCGCGTCGTACTGCGCGATGCGGTTGAAGGCGGCGACCGACAACGCGAATTTCGTTGCCAGGCTCACGCGGCCTTGGGCTTTGAGTTCGTCCACCACTTGGGCGTACTGGCTGGCATCGCTCAGCACGGCCACGTCTTTCCAGTTCTTGGCGCCCGATCGCACCATAGCCGGGCCGCCGATGTCGATGTTCTCGATCGCATCGGCCAGCGTGCAGCCGGGCTGGGCCACGGTGGCCTCGAAGGGGTAGAGGTTCACGCACAGGATGTCGATGGTGGGGATGGCGTGTTCGGTCAGCGCGGCCATGTGCGCAGGCAGGTCGCGCCGCGCCAGCAGGCCGCCGTGGATGCGCGGGTGCAGGGTCTTGACGCGGCCATCGAGCATTTCGGGAAAGCCGATGTGATCGGCCACCTCGGTCACGGGCAGGCCGCTGCCCGCCAGCAGCCTGGCCGTGCCGCCGGTGGAGAGCAGGCGCACGCCCTGCGCATGCAGCGCCTGGGCGAATTCCACAATGCCGGTTTTGTCGGAGACGGAGAGCAGGGCGGTCAGAGTCATGGGCTTCGAAAGCAATAGGGGGGAGCGGAAAAAGCTGCGCATTGTAGGAGCTGTGGCGGCGCGCCCTGCCGGGAGGTGACGCCAACAGGCCGCACAATGGAAGCTCAATGGCCAGCGAGCGCCCGCCTTGTGCCTTGCAGTCGGAGTGGCGCTGGTCAACCCCTGTCCCGCGATGGAGAGTGCCAACGTGAATTCAAGCCCAGTCCATAGTGCAGCCCTGCCGGCCGATCAACTGCTCAGCGCCGACCCCGTCGATTGGCCTGTGGCCCCAGAATGGATGCCGGCCACCAGCGCATTCTTTGGCAGCGCGAAAGGCCAGGCGCTGCTGGCCTTTTTGCAGCAGCGCCTGGATGCGGGCGCCAGCATCTTCCCGCCGCAGCCGCTGCGCGCCCTGGAGCTGACGGCGCCGCAGGATGTGCGCGTGGTGATCCTGGGGCAGGACCCTTACCACGGCCGCGGCCAGGCCGAGGGCCTGGCCTTTTCCGTCGCGCCGGGCGTGCCTCTGCCGCCGTCGCTGCGCAACATCTTCCAGGAAATGCAGCGCGACCTGGGCGTGGCGCCGCCGGCCTTCCCGCAGCCGGGCGGCAGCCTGGTGCAGTGGGCCAGAAATGGCGTGCTGTTGCTCAACACCTGCCTGACGGTCGAGGAAGGCCAGGCCGCCAGCCATGCTGGCAAGGGTTGGGAGGTGCTGACCGACGCGCTGATCGCGCAGGTGGCGCAGGGGCCGCGGCCGGTGGTGTTCATGCTGTGGGGGGCGCACGCGCAGTCCAAGCAGGCGCTGATCCCGCCCGATCGGGGCCATCTTGTGCTGTTGGCCAATCACCCCTCGCCGCTGTCGGCTACCAGGCCGCCGCGCCCTTTCATCGGCTGCGGCCACTTCAGCGCGGCCAAGGCATTCCGTCAGCAACAGGCCGCTGCCAGCCAGGAAGGGCCTTGAGCGCCTATTCAAAGCAAAGGCTTTGGGCCGCACGCTGCGGCAGGCTGGGCCGGGCTGGTGCGCTATGCGGCGCGCGGGCACGAAAAAGCGCTGCCGTGTGTGCCACGGCAGCGCTGGGGGAAAACAGTGTCTGCTTCGAGCCGCTGGACCGGCAGCCTGAACCGGAGGATCAGGTGGGTCCGGTCAACCTGGCGTTGGGTTCATCTGACGCGAGATGATCACGCCCGCCAGATGATGTTCCAAACCCGAGCTCAATGAGCATTGGTTCAAGGAAATATAAAGCCCAGCAGTGAAGCAGACGGGGGCATTTTACGGCAATTGGCGCGCTCAGCCCAGCTCATTGGGCCAGGGCGGAGGCATCGGGCGCCGTGCCGCTGCGATCTGCAACGCCGCCAGACGCCGGAGCCAGCTGCGCCAGAACGCCATCGAGCTTGCCCACCAAGGCCTGCAGGGCCTGCGATTGCGCCAGGGCCAGGCCCTCATCGCCCGTGCCGCCGGGCTGGGGCGCAGGCGCGGCATGCGGCGACTGGGCCTGCAGCCGCTGCAGTTGCTCGCGCAGATCGGCCAGCTCGTAGGCCAGGTTCAGGGCTGCCAGCACGGCGATGCGGTCGCGCGCGCGCACTTTGCCGGTGTCGTGAATGCGCGTCATGGCCAGGTCCACGGCGCGCACGGCCTCGTTCAGGCGGTCTTCCTGGCCTTCTTTGCAGGCCAGGGTGTAGCTTTGCTGCAGGATCTTGACTTCGACCTGGTTCATTGTCCGCTCTCCAGTGCGGTTTGGATGGCGGGCAGGCGTTCGAGCAGGGCATCGAGCCGGATGCGGGCCGTCTGCAATCGCGCCTGCAGCGCATCGCGCTCCTGCACCAGGCTGTACAGCTCTTGGCGCAGGCGCAGGTTGTCGCTTTCCTTGGCGTCCAGGTGCGCCAGCAGCTGGTCGATTTGCTCGGCCAGTCGGGTGGTCAATGCGTTGGGCGTGTCCATAAGGGCGCGATTGTAGTGCCAGGGCCCGCGCGGGCCGTCAGGATCGCGCCAGCCTTGCCCAGGCCCACTCTTACAATCGCCCGCGCCGGTGAGCCCTCGGCTCTCGGACCAAGTGTTTTTCAGCGAAGAAATGGGGATGCATGCAGACATTTCTGTGGCACGACTACGAGACCTTCGGCGCCGATCCGCGCCGCGATCGGCCGGCGCAGTTTGCGGCCATTCGCACCGATTTGCAGCTCAATGAGCTGCAGGCGCCGCTGGAGTGGTTTTGCCAGCCGCCGCAGGATTACCTGCCCGATGCCCAGGCCTGCCTGATCACGGGCATTACGCCGCAGCGCGCCTGGCAGCAGGGGGTGAGCGAGGCGGTGTTTGCCCAGCACGTGCACGATGCCTTCTCGCAGCCGGGCACCATTGGCGTGGGCTACAACACCATTCGCTTTGATGATGAGTTCACGCGCTTTTTGCTCTGGCGCAATCTGCGCGACCCCTATGCGCGCGAGTGGCGCGATGGCAATGGCCGCTGGGATTTGCTGGACGTGGCGCGCATGGCCTATGCGCTGCGCCCCGATGGTCTGCAATGGCCGCTGGGCGAGGATGGCCGGGTCAGCTTTCGGCTGGAGGTCTTGAGCGCTGCCAACGGTTTGGCGCATGAGGCAGCGCACGACGCCGTTTCCGACGTGCGCGCCACGATTGCACTGGCGCGGCGCCTGCGCCAGTGCAACGAGCGTCTGTTCGAATTTGCGCTGCGCCTGCGCGACAAGCGGGCCGTGGCCCAGGAGCTGGGCCTGCCCGCAGCGCCGGCGCAGGCGCGGCCCTTCGTGCATGTCTCGGGCATGTTCCCTGTGGAGCAGGGCTGCCTGGCCGTGATGTGGCCGCTGGCCAGCCACCCGCACAACCGCAATGAATTGATTGCCTGGAATCTGGCGCACGACCCCAGCGAGCTGGTCGAGCTCGATGCCCGCAGCATCCACCAGCGGCTGTTCACGCGCCAGGCCAATCTGCCCGAGGGCGTGCAGCGCCTGCCCATCAAGACGGTGCACTTGAACAAATCGCCCATGGTGGTGGGCAATTGCAAGGTGCTGACGCCGGCGCTGCAACAGCGCTGGGGGCTGGACTGGGCGCAGATCGAGCGCCACGCGCAAGCGGCGCGCGCCTTGCCGGACATGAGCGCGGTGTGGGCCGAGGTCTTCCAACGCCCCGCAGCGCCGGCGCAGCCTCTGCCGGCCGAGCAGGATTTGTACGGCGGCTTCGTGGGCGATGCCGATCGCCAGCGCCTGCAGCGCCTGCTGCTGCAGCCGGTGGCGCAATGGCCCGCCGGCAACCTGGGCTTTGACGATGCCCGGCTGGACGAGCTGGTGTTTTTCTACCGCGCCCGCAACCACCCCGAAAGCCTGGACGAGGCCCAGCGCCAGCGCTGGGAGCAGCACCGCAAGGCGGTCTTGATCGACGGCGCGGGCGGCGCGCGCACGGCCGAGCAGCTGATGGAGCAAGTCGATGCCCTGTCAGACACCGCGACCGAGGCGCAGCAGGACATCTTGGCCGCGCTGTATGAATGGGCCGATGCCATCGTGCCCGAGGCCTGAGCGGCGCGGTTCTCAGAAGGGATTCCTCGCACCTATCACC
Organism: Vandammella animalimorsus; assembly: GCF_002285265.1. Lineage (GTDB taxonomy): Bacteria > Pseudomonadota > Gammaproteobacteria > Burkholderiales > Burkholderiaceae_C > Lampropedia. The sequence continues at coordinate 26,880 of NZ_NSJB01000015.1, read as the reverse complement.
AAACACAACGCCCGCCGCGCCTTGCATGCGCGGCGGGCGTTGCGCGTTGTGTGGTGCGCTGCCTGCTGCGGGCTTTACGCCAGCCTTCAGCGGCGCGTGCTTTTGGCTTGGCCCGCTTTGGCGGCCTTGCTCCCGTTGCCTGACTTGCCGGCGCTGCTGACCTTGGCCTTGCCGTTGCGCGTCTGACTGGCTTGGGCCTTGCCCTTGGCCAGCGGCTTGCTGCCGGATTTGCCAGCGGTGGCCCTGCCCGCGCTGGCAGCCTTGGTGCTGCCCGCTTTGCCAGCGGCCTTGCCGGGCGACTTGGCGCTGGCCGCATTGGCCTTGCCGTTCGTGGCCTTGCCGCCCGTGGCCTTGCGGGCATTGCCGTTGCCGTTGCCGTTGCCATTGCTTTTCGCGCCGGCTGCGGCCCTGGCGTTGCGCGCGCCCTGGGGGGCCGCCTGGTACAGCACCAGCTTCTGGCCGGCCTTGAGGCGCGCATTGCGGCCCAGGCGGTTCCACTTGTACAGGTCGCTGACGCTGACGCCGTGGCGGCGCGCCACGCTGTCCAGGGTGTCGCCCTTGCGCGCCACGGCACTGCTGCGGCGCAGCGCGGGCTGCGGCCTGGGCGCATGCGCGAGCTTGAGCTGGCCGCTTTGCGCGATCTCGGCGGCCACATCCACCAGCAGCGAGGCCGAGCGCGGCACCAGCAGGGCCGCGCCCGCTTCGATCAGCATGCCCTTGGGGATGCGGTTGACGCTCAGGATGGCCTGCTCGTCGGCGCCGACCTTCTTGGCCACGTCGGCCACTGGCATGCGCTGCGGCGCCGTCCAGACCGTCCAGCTGGCCAGGCGCGCATCGCGCAGCTGGGCCAGGTTGTTCTTGAAGAATTCGGCGTTGTCCCAGGGCAGCAGGATTTCCGAGGTGGCCGCGGCGAAGATGACCGGGCCCTTGTGCGCGGGGTTGAGCAGCCGGAAGTCGGCCTCGCTGATGCCGGCCAGCTGCGCGGCGCGGGCCACGTCGATGTCGCGGCGGATTTCCACCGATTCGAAATAGGGGTGGTTGCCGATGTCGGCCAGCACAACGTTGAAGCGCTCGGGGTCGCGCACGATGTTTTTCAGGGCCTGGAACTTGGGCACATACCAGCGCGTTTCCTCGGGCATGCGCAAGTCCAGATAGCTCACGCCCAGGCCCTGGTTCTGGTTTTTTGCGCGGGCGCGCTGCACGCTGCCCTCGCCCCAGTTGTAGGCCGCCAGCGCCAGATGCCAGTCGCCGAACATGCCGTGCAGCTTTTCCAAGTAATCCAGCGCGGCGCGCGTGGAGGCCAGCACATCGCGCCGGTCGTCGCGGAAGGCGTTCTGGCGCAGCTCGAAGTAGGTGCCCGTGGCCGGCATGAACTGCCACATGCCAGCGGCCTTGGCGCTGGAGACGGCGCCGGGGTTGTAGGCGCTCTCCACGAAGGGCAGCAGCGCCAGCTCGGTGGGCATGCCGCGGCGCTCGAGCTCCTCGACGATGTGAAACAGGTATTTGCGCGAGCGCTCGCTCATGCGCAGCATGGTGTCGGGCCGGCTGGCATACCACTGCTCGCGGTCGTGCACCAGCGGCGATTGCAGATCGGGCATGGCAAAGCCCGCGCGCATGCGCTGCCACACGTCGCGCGGCGGCTCCAGGCCATTGACGCGCAAGGACTGCAGGCGGCCATGCTCGATGGGCGAGAGCTCGCCGGACTGCGCCGCTCGCGCCTGCGCGGCGTCATCGCCCAGCGGGGCCTGCACCGTGCTGCAACCCACCAACACACAGGCCCCTGCCGAGGCCAGCCAAAAGCGCACGCGCGCCCATACCGTTACGAAATTCACACCGCTCACTGTTTTCAGAATTGGTTCTTCCAGGCCCGCAGCAGCGCAAACCACTGCGCATCGTCCTGCGGCGGCGGCTCATCAGCGCGCTGCTGGCCCTGCAGAAAATGCCTCAGGGCCTGGCGCACAGCCGGCTCGCGGCTGCGCAAAAAGGGGTTGATCTGGCGCTCTTGCCCCAGCATGGCCGGCAGCGTGGGCAGGCCCTGCGCGCGCAGCGCGCGCGCCTGCTGCAAGGCGGCGGCCAACTGCGCATTATCGGGCTCAACGGCCTGCGCAAAGGCCATGTTGGCCAGCGTGTACTCATGGCCGCAGCACAGCAGCGTATCTGCAGGCAGCTGCGCCAGGCGCTGCAGCGAATGCAGCATCTGCGCGGCCGTGCCCTCGAACAGGCGGCCACAGCCGGCCGAGAACAGCGTATCGCCACAGAACAGCATGGGCCGCAGGCCCTCCTCGGCCAAGGGCGCGGCCGGCACGAAGTAGGCCACATGCCCGGCCGTATGGCCCGGCACGGCCAGCACCTGCCAGTGCAGCCCCAGCAGCTCGATGGCATCGCCATCCCGCACGGGCCGGTTCACGCCAGCGATGGCCTCCGCAGCCGGGCCATAGACCGGCAGCGGCGCGCCGTGGCGCGCCTGGTGCGCGGCCTGCAGCGCAGCGATGCCGGCCGTGTGATCGGCGTGGTGGTGGGTCACTACAATGGCCTGCAGCGCCAGCGCCTGCTGCGCCAGGCAGCGCAGCACCGGCTGGGCATCGCCTGGGTCCACCACCACGGCCTGCGCGGCCTGCTCTTGCGCCGCCGCCGGGGCTTCGTGCAACAGCCAGATGTAGTTATCGGAAAGCGCCTCGATCGCGCGCCAATGCAGTTGTTTCTCCATGGCCATGCCACAGACCCGTTTCGACGAATGGTTGCAGACAAGCGCTGCCGGCCTGTACGTGCGCCAGTGGCAGCAGCGCCATTATGCGCACGCCGTGCAGGACGTCTTTGGCTACTACGCGCTGCACATCGGCGTGGCCAGCATTGCCGCGCTGCAGACCAGCCGCATTGCGCACACCTGGCAGCTGGCTCCGCAGTGGCCCGGCGACGCAGCGGCCGACCTGTGCGCCGCGCCCGAGGCCCTGCCCTTTGCGGACAACCAACTCGATCTGATCGTCATGCCCCACGGGCTGGAGCTCAGCTGCCAGCCCCACGCCGTGCTGCGCGAGGCCACGCGCACCTTGCGCCCCGAAGGCCGGCTCATCATCAGCGGCTTCAACCCGGCGCGCCTGCTGCTGGGCGCGCGCGCGCCGCGCCGCCTGCAACCGGCCAGCGCCGCCATTGGCCACCAGCGCCTGCGCGATTGGCTGGCGCTGCTGGATTTCGAGCTGCAGGCGCAGTTCTTCGGCTGCCACATCCCCAACGGCCACCGGCCGCAGTGGTATGAGCGCCTGGCCTGGATCGACCGCCTGCTGCAGGATCGCCTGCCGGTGTTCAGCGGCGTTTATTTCATCGTGGCCGTCAAGAAAGTGCATGGCGCGCGCCTGATCGGCCCGCAGTGGCGCACCCAGCCGGCCAGCGCCGCGGCCACGGCGCTGCAGCCCACGCCCCGCACGGCGCAGCCCGGGCCGCCACCGGCCGCCCAAAGCCAGGCGCCCCACCCACTTTCCCACCCAATTTGATTGGGCGGCAAAAACAACACTTGCCACGCGCGGCAGCCCGGGCATGGCGCCCCAGGCTCGGTCTGCCAAGGCTTTTGCAGGTATAAACAGCCATCAATCGGCCGCCGTGCTGGGCGTCTTTTGCACAGCACCGCCAACAAGCCATCACCGGCCTGAACACCCCTGGCAACAGCCCCAGCGCTTTGCCACCTGTTTGCCCATGTCACCACGAACTCCCCTGCCAACAAGCCGCCTGCTGCGCTGCCTTGCCGCTGCCGCAGCGCTGGGCTGCGCCGCCGCGCCCGCGCTGGCCGATGCCCACTACGACAGCCTGATCCATCAGGCCCGCGCCGGCCAGACCGCGCCCGCGCTGGCGTACTTCGCCGCCCAGAGCCAGGACGCCCTCAGCGCCCGGCACGTCAACGACTGGCTCGTCATCAGCGGCTGGGCCGGCCAGGATCAGCAAACCCTGGCCATCTACCAGCAGCACCGCCAGCGCGTGCGGCTCGAACCCGCCAGCCTGGCCGCCGTGGGGCGCGCCTATCGCAACCTCAAGCACTGGGACATGGCCGCCTCGCTGCTGGATGCGGCCATCCAGCGCGAGCCCCAGCACAGCGACTGGTACCTGGCCGCCGCCTACGCACTGGCCGAAGGCGGCCACGCGGCCCAGGCCAGCGCCCAGCTCGATGCCTTTGAACAGCGTTTCGCACAGCAGCGCCTGCCGCTGCTGCTGGCGCGCAGCTACGTGGCCCGCATCACGCAGCAGCCCTACGACGCGCTGCAATACGCCAGCGCCGCCATCGACCTGGCGCCCGACAACGCCCAGGCGCAAAACCATTACCTGCATGCGCTGCGCGCCGCCGGCATGGCCGAGCGCGCGTTGCAATACCTGGCCGCTGCCCGCCCCGCCGAGGCCGACGCCGCCTTGGTGCGCAGCCTGCAGGCCGACTACGGCGCCGAGCTGGTGCGCATCGGCGAATCGGCCAGCGGCACCCGGGCCGAAGACCAGGCCCGCAAGCGCCGCACGCTGGACTACTACGCCCAGCTGCTGGCGCAATGGCAGCAGGCGCTGCAGGCCAGCGCGCCCGGCTCGGCCGAGCACCAGGCGCTGCAGCGCGACATCCGCCGCGTGCGCACCGACCGCCTCATCGCGCTGTGGCAGGCCCGCCAGGCCCAGGCGCTGCTGGACGAATACGCCGCGCTGCTGGCCCAGGATCCAGAGCTGCCGGACTACGCGCTGATGCAAGTCGGCGCAGCCCTGCTCGAAACCCGCCAGCCCGAAGAGGCGCTGCGCATCTACGACGGCATTGCCCAACGCCGGGCCGCCACCGCCGGCGCCAACGCAAGCCCGCAGCCCCAGAGCCTGTACACGGGCCGGCTTTATGCGCGGGTGGAAACCGAGCAGCTCGACGCCGCGCGCGCACTGGCGCGCCAGCACCTGGCCCAGACCTCGCCCGAGCGCCGCATCCCCGGCAACCCCAACCCGCTGCCCAACACGGACTGGAGCGCCACGCGGCGCGAACAGGCCGCCGTCGAGCTGTACGCCGGCCGGCTGCCGCAGGCGCAGGCGCAATTCGAAGAGCTGATGGCCCTGGGGCCGGGCGACTCGCACACCCACATGGGCCTGGTCAGCACCTACCGCAACCGCGGCTGGCCGCGCCGAGCCGCCGAGGAGCTGAAAATCATCCAGCACACCTCCGGCGATGCCCACGACCTGAGCCTGCTGCTGGAGCAAGCCGGCGTGGCCCAAGAGCTGCAAGACTGGCCCACGGCCCAGGCCCTGTTGGATCACGCGCAGCAGCGCTACCCAGAGGAGCCGCGCGTGCAGCGCGCCCAGCGCCAGTGGCAGGTGGCGCGCATGCCCATGGTGCAGTTCAACGCCGAATACCGCGACTCCGACAGCCCCAGCGCCATCGGCGAAGGCGCCACCCGCTACGCCCTGCTGGGCTATTCGGCGCCGCTGCACGAGCGCTGGCGCCTGTTTGCCGCCGCGCGCCACAGCAGCGGCAACTACCTGGAAGGCAAGGGCCGCTACCACCAGCTGGCCGCTGGCGCCCAATGGCATTGGCGCGACACCCAGGCCGAGTTCGAGCTCTCCGCGCTGCGCGCTGCGCAACGCACCCACACCGGCCTGCGCCTGGCTGCGCGCCACAACCTGGACGACCATTGGCAACTGCAGGCCCGCGCCGCGCGCAACAGCATCGAGACGCCGCTGCGCGCACTGCGCGCGGGCATCACCGCCGATGAGCTGGCCCTGGGCTTGCAATGGCGCGCGCACGAAAGCACCCGCCTGGGCCTGACGGCCGAGGCCATGGATTTCAGCGACGGCAACCGCCGCACCGGCTATTTCATCGACGGCCAGCAGCGCCTGCTGACCACCGCGCACCTGCAGCTCGACGCCGGGCTGGAGCTCTCGCACAGCCGCAACACCCGCCCAGGCCAGGGGCCCTACTTCGCGCCGCAACGCGACTGGAGCATCCTGCCGGGCCTGACGGCCTACCACATCCTGCACCGGCGCTATGAACAGGTCTGGCGTCACGAGCTGCACCTGGCTGCCGGGCGCTACACCCAGCACGGCTTTGGCAGCGGGGGCTATCAACGCCTGCGCTACGGCCAGCAATGGAAGTGGAACGACACCACCTCGCTGGACTGGAACACCGGCCTGAGCTGGCGCCCGTACGACGGCGCGCGCGAGCGGGCGCTGTACTTCAACATTGGTTTCTCGCACCGGTTCTGACGCGCGCCGCCCAAGCCCAGGCCAGTCGCATCTGCCTCACCCCAGAATGGGCCGCCGCCGCGGCGCGGCCCGTTCCCACCCTTTGTACCGATTGCCATGCTCTGTTTTGCCCCGCCCCCACCTGCCATGCGCCAAGCCATGAAGGCTGCCGGCCTGCGCTGGCTTGGCGCCGCAGCCGCCGCGCTGATGCTGCTGACCCTGGCCGCCCTGCTGCCGCTGGCGCAGCGCGCGCATGCGGGCGAGCCGGTGTTCAGCGCCGTGCAAAGCCGCCCGCTGCCCGCGCGCGAGCAGCCCTGGCCGCACAACAGCTTCATCGTGCTGTCCTACCACGACGTGGACGACCGCCAGGCCGACCAGCGCTTTCTGGCCGTGACCACGCACAAGCTCGTGGCCGAGCTGGCCTGGCTGCGCGAGAACGGCTACCAGGCCGTCTCGGTGCAGCAAATCCTCGATGCCCACGAAGGCAAGACCCCGCTGCCGCCCAAGGCCATCTTGCTGACCTTTGACGACGGCTACCGCAGCTTCTACACCCGCGTCTTCCCGCTGCTCAAAAGCTACCAATGGCCCGCCGTGCTGGCCCCGGTCGGGCACTGGGTTGGCGCGCCGGCCTCGCAGCCGGAGATCGACTTCGGCGGCCTGAACGTGCCGCGCAAGCACTTCAGCAACTGGGAGGAAATCCGCGAAGTGCACGCCAGCGGCCTGGTGGAGATCGCCGCGCACACGCAGAACCTGCATTTCGGCCACATCGCCAACCCGCAGGGCAACACCCAGCCAGCGGCGGCCACGCTGCGCTACGACCCGGCCCGCCAACGCTACGAAACCCCGGCCGAATTCGAGCAGCGCCTGGAGGCCGACATCCGCGCCATCAGCCACAACATCGAGGCCGCCACCGGCCAGGCCCCGCGCGCCTGGGTCTGGCCCTACGGCGCCATGAACGGCAAGGCCTGGGCGCTGGCCAAGGCCCAGGGCTACCGCCTCTCCTTCAGCCTTGACGAAGGGCTGGCCCATGCCAGCCAGCTCGACAACATCCCGCGCTTTCTGATGGGCGAGGACCAGAGCCTGGAGCAGTTCGCCGCCTCCATCGTCAACATCCAGCAGCGCAGCGCGCAGCGCATCACCCACGTCGATCTGGACTACATCTACGACCCCGACCCCATCCAGCAGGAGAAAAACCTCGGCCAGCTGGTGCAGCGCATCCACGACCTGCGCATCACCACCGTCTACCTGCAGGCCTTTGCCGACCCCGAAGGCGACGGGCTGGTGCGCTCGGTGTACTTCCCCAACCGCGTGCTGCCCATGCGCGCCGACCTGTTCAACCGCGTGGCCTGGCAGCTGCGCTCGCGCGCCGGGGTCAAGGTCTTTGCCTGGATGCCGGTGCTGAGCTTCAACCTGGACAGCAGCTACCCGCGCATCGCCCGCGCCGAGCCGCCGCTGCCCGATCAGCTGCAAGGCAAGACGCTGCCGCCGCACGATGGCGGGCAAGACTACCAGCGCCTGTCGCTGTTCGATGCGCGCGTGCGCCAGGCCATCCAGACCCTGTATGCCGACCTGGCCTGGCACGCGAACTTTGCCGGCATCGTGTTCCACGACGACGCGCTGCTGCGCGAGGACGAGGACGTGAGCGCGCCGGCGCTGGCGGCCTACCGCGCCGCCGGCTTCGAAGGCCCCTTCCCCAAGACCGATGCCTCGCAGCCCGAGCAGCAGCGCTGGATGCGCTTCAAGACCAAGGCCCTGACCGACTTCACGCTGGAGCTGCTGCAGACCGTGCGCGCCATCCGCGGCGCGGACGTGCAAAGCGCGCGCAACCTCTACGTCAACACCCTGCTGCAGCCCGAGAGCGAGCGCTGGTTCGCGCAGAACTACCAGCAGGCCCTGTCCGCCTACGACTGGGTCGCGCCCATGGTCATGCCGCTGATGGAGCAGGTGCCCGAGGCGCAAATCCTGCCCTGGCTGGATCGGGTCGTGGCCAGCGCAGCGCGCATCCCCGGCGCGCTGGACAAGACCATCTTCGAAATCCAGAGCGTGGACTGGCGCAAAAGCGACGCCGAGCGCGCCATCGCCCCCGAGCGGCTGGCGCAATGGCTGCGCCGCCTGAGCATGCAAGGCGCGCAGCACCTGGGCTACTACCCCGACGACTTCATCGGCGAGCACCCGCCGCAGGGCATGCTGCGCCGCCACTTCTCGCTGTACTGGTTCCCCGCGCCATGAATCGCCGCAGTCTGACCATTCCCGCGCTGCTGGCCATGCTGCTGGGCCCGCTGCTGGCCGCCTGGCTGTTCAGCCTGGAGGCCGTGCTCAGCTTCGTGCTCTATTACCCGCTGTTCATGTCCTGCATCTGGGTCTCCGGCGGGCTGCTGTTCTGGTGGCGTTGGGAGCGCCACTGGCCCTGGGGCGAGCGCATGCCGCCCCCGCAACTGCCGGGCAACCCGCTGATCTCCATCATCGTGCCCTGCTTCAACGAAGAGCAGCATGTGCGCGACACCATCGGCGCGGCGCTGACGCAGCGCTACCGCCACATCGAAGTCATCGCCGTCAACGACGGCTCCAAGGACGGCACGGCCCGCATCCTCAACGAAATGGCCGCGCTCAACCCCAAGCTGCGCGTCATCCATCTGGCGCGCAACCAGGGCAAGGCCATCGCACTGCAAATGGGCGCACTGGCCGCGCGCAGCGAATACCTGGTCTGCATCGACGGCGACGCCATGCTGGCCGCCGACAGCGCCGCCTACATGGTCGCGCCCATGCTGCACTTGGCGCACGTGGGCGCCGTCACCGGCAACCCGCGCATCCGCACGCGCAGCACCCTCATCGGCCGAATCCAGGTGGGCGAGTTCTCCTCCATCATCGGCCTGATCAAGCGCACGCAGCGCATCTACGGCCGCATCTTCACCGTCTCCGGCGTGGCTGCGGCCTTCCGCAAGCGCGCCCTGCACCAGGCTGGCTACTGGAGCAGCAACATGATCACCGAGGACATCGACATCAGCTGGAAGCTGCAAATGAGCGGCTGGAGCACCTTCTACGAGCCGCGCGCGCTGTGCTGGATCCTCATGCCCGAAACCATCAAGGGCCTGTGGCGCCAGCGCCTGCGCTGGGCACAGGGCGGCGCCGAAGTGTTCATCAAGAACCTGCCTGTGCTGGCGCAGTGGAAACACCGCCACATGTGGGGCCTGGCCGCCGAGTTTGCCCTCTCCACCTTCTGGGCCTTCTGCCTGTTCTACACCCTGCTGTTCCAAATCGTGGACTGGCTGCTGCCGCTGCCGGCCAGCTGGCACCACCCGGCGCTGGCGCCCACGGCCTTCACCGGCGTCATCCTGGCGCTGGCCTGCCTGATCCAGATGCTGATCAGCCTGATGATCGAGCGCCGCTACGAACGCGGCCACGGCGGCACGCTGATCTGGACCGTCTGGTACCCGGCCGCGTTCTGGCTGATCGGCTTTCTCACCTCCCTGGCCAGCTACCCCAAGGTCATGCTGCGCAAAAGCCAAAAACGCGCCCGCTGGACCAGCCCCGACAGGGGGATTGCCCATGGCTGAAAGCCGCCGCCACAAGCACTACCGCAACCTGCCGCCGGCCATCGGCCCGGCAGCGCTGCCGCCGTACCTGACGCACCAGCGCCTGGTGCTGCAACCGGACACGCGCTCGCCGCGCTATGCCGTCGAAACCTTCATCACCTTGCTGATCTGGGCCGGGCTGATCTATGCCACCGTGCTCTACATCGGTGGCCACCCCGAGAAAGAGCACGGCGGCTGGCTGGGCATGCTGGCGCACCTGTTGCGCAGCATGGGCATCATCGCCCTGGTCTACAGCGCCCTGCTGCTGCTGGATCTGTTCATCATGGCGCTGTGGGCCAGCCTCATCCGCCTGCTGGGCGCGCGCTCGAAAAAGAACGCCCAAGAACTTGAAGAGCGGCGCCTGATGCGCGCCTTCGAAGTCTCGCGCACCATGTTCGACCGCCTGCAGCAATCCAACGTGGTGACCATCTTTCACGACGAGCTGGGCGACATCGAATCCATCCGTGCCGGCCACCACGTGCTGGGCGAGGAGGACGGCCTGTCGCAACTGCCGCCCGAATCCTTTCTGCCCACGGCCTGGAACAGCCTGCTGCCCGAAGACGAACTGCACAGCACCTACCACCTGCCAGGCCAGGAGCTGCCCATCGGCATGCGCTGAAGGTTTTTTTGTGCGAGGCCAGCCGCCCAACGCTCACAGGCCTCACAGAGCTCACAAGCGCTGGGCCGAGAACTCAATGGTTGGCGGCGCGATGGCGGCGTCGCGGGCCACGGACATCAGAATGCCCAGCGCCAAGCCCAGCGTCACCATGGCCGTGCCGCCATAGCTGATGAAGGGCAGCGGCACGCCCACCACGGGCAGCACGCCCATCACCATGCCCATGTTGACGAAGGCGTAGGTGAAGAAAATCATCGCCACGGCCGCGGCCATCAGGCGGCCAAACAGCGTCTTGGCGCGCAGGGCGATCCACAGCGCGCGGTAGATCAGAAACAGAAAGCCCAGCAGCAGCGCCAGCGTGCCCAGCAGGCCGAACTCCTCGGCAAAGGCGGCGTAGATGAAGTCGGTGGTGCGCTCGGGGATGAACTCCAGGTGGGTTTGCGTGCCGGCCATGAAGCCCTTGCCCCACAGGCCGCCCGAGCCAATGGCGATCATGCCCTGGATGATGTGAAAGCCTTTGCCCAGCGGGTCGTTGTACGGATCCAGCAGCGTGCAGACGCGGGTTTTCTGGTAGTCGTGCAGCACCACCCAGTCCACGCCGTCCTGGCACAGGTAGGGCTCAAAGCCGATGATGGCCGCCACCCCCAGCAGCGCCAGCAGCACTGGCGGCAGCACCAGCTTCCAGGGCAGGCCGGCAAAGAAAATCACAGCCAGCCCGGCGCCCAGCACCAGCAGGGCCGTGCCCAGGTCGGGCTGGCGCAGAATCAGCCCCACGGGCAGGGCCAGCAGCGCCACGGCGACGACGAAGTCCGTGGCGCGCAGCGGCGTGGGGCGCAGCTGGAACCACCAGGCCAGCATCAGCGGCGCGGCGATTTTCATGATCTCGCTGGGCTGGATCACCACTCCGACGTTGAGCCAACGCTGCGCGCCCTTGCGCGCAACGCCGAAGAACTCCACCCCCAGCAGCAGCAACAGGCCGGCCAGGTACAGGGGCACGGCCAGCGCCATCAGCCGCTGGGGCGGGATTTGCGCCAGCACGAACAGGATCGCCGCGGCCAGCGCCATGTTGCGCGCATGGTCGCCAAAGCGCGCGCCATGATCGAAGCCGGCCGAATACATGGCGATCAGCCCCAGGGCCGCCAAAAACAAGATGGCGGCAATCAGCCAGCCATCAAAGCGCTGGAACACGCCCAGGAAGTGGTGGTGCCAGGGAGTTTTGTTCAGGGTCACAACAGCCATTGCCGTATTATCGCCAGCCGCCCGGCGCAGCCCGGCCGCCATGAGGCCGCCAAGAGACTACCGCGCCAAGACACCGCCACCCGCCCGCCCCCGCTTGCCATGAGCCACCCGCACCGCAGCGCCCGCGCCCACCTGGGCGCACGCCCCATCCACGCCGTCCTGCTGGATCTGGACGGCACCCTGATCGACACGCTGGACGAATTCGAGCTGGCCCTGGGCCACATGCTGCGCAGCCTGCAATTACCGCCCACCACGCGCGCCACCATTGCGCGCACCATCGGCAAGGGCTCGGAGCACCTGGTGCGCAGCATCCTGGCCCAGGCCCTGGCCCAGGCCGGTCTGCCGCACGACGAGCAGGCCGTGGCGCAGCGCTTCGATGAGGCCATGCGGCTGTATTTCATCGGCTATGACAGCGCCGGCCACGAACATGCCAAGGTCTACCCTGGGGTGCGCGAAGGCCTGCAGGGCCTGCAGGCGCTGGGCCTGCCGATGGCGGTGGTCACCAACAAGCCCATGCGCCTGGCCCGCCCGCTGCTGGACGCCACCGGCCTGGCCGGGCAGATCGAATTTCTCTACGCTGGCGACAGCTTTGCGCGGCGCAAGCCCGACCCCTACCCGCTGCTGCAGGCCTGCGAGCGCCTGGGCCAGGCGCCGCAGCAGGTGCTGATGATTGGCGACTCGGCCAACGACGCCGCCGCCGCGCGCGCGGCCGGCTGCGCCATTGCCCTGCTGCGCTACGGCTTCAACCACGGCGAGCCGATCGAGCAGGTTGCCGCCGATGGCCATTTCGATTCCATCGCGCAAATCGCCGCGCAACTGGCCGCAGCCTCCCCCGCATGAACGCATGAACGCATGACCACCAGCACCACCCCTCCATCTGCGCCACTCGCGCCATCCGCGCCGCCGGCCAGCGCCCTGCCCATCTTGCTGGTGCCGGGCCTGGCCTGCTCACCGGCCCTGTTTGCCCCGCAGCTGCCCACGCTGTGGCGCCACGGCCCGGTGACGCTGGCGCAGACCACCGCGCACGACAGCATGGCCGAGATGGCCCGCGCCATCCTGCGCGATGCGCCGCCGCGCTTTGCTCTCATGGGCCTGTCCATGGGCGGCTACATCGCCTTTGAAATCCTGCGCCAGGCGCCCGATCGGGTCGCTGCGCTGGCCATCCTCGACTCCTCGGCGCGCGCCGACAGCGAGGAGGCCCGCGCGCTGCGCCTGCGCGTGATGGAGCTGGCCCGCCAGGACAAGCTGGCCCTGGCCATCGAGCTGAATTTCCCGCGCTCCGTGCATGCCAGCCGCGCCGACGATGCGGCGCTGCGCGCCGTGGTGCAGGCCATGGCGCAGGACACTGGCGTGGCCGCCTACCTGCGCCAGCAAACGGCCATCATGCAGCGCTGCGACTCGCGCCCCGGCCTGGCGCACATCCGCTGCCCCAGCCTGGTGCTGGTCGGCGCCGAGGACCAGCTCACCCCGCCGGCCCTGGCCGAGGAAATCCACGCCGCGCTGCTGGCCGGCGACCAGGCGCGCGGCGCCAGCGGCAGCGCCGCCGCCGCGCCGCTGCGGCAGCTGCACATCGTGCCGCAATGCGGCCACCTCAGCACGCTGGAGCAGCCCGCGCTGGTGGCGGGCATTCTGGACCGATGGCTGCTGGCGCTGCGCCGCCAGGGCTGAGCCTTCGGCCCCTTGCGCCCCCATGCAGCACGCCCATGCAACGCCCGTGGAATAATGCGCGCCCCACCGATTTTGGAGAGACCCCCGCAATGATGAAACGGCGAACCCTTCTGGCCTCCAGCGCCGCCTGGCTGGCCGCCACCGGCGCGGCCAGCCCGCTCGCAGCCCTGCACGCCGCCCCGCGTGGCGCTGGCATGGACAAGACCGACAAGTCCAGCATCACCATCGGCATGGTGCTGGAGCCGCCCGGGCTGGACCCCACCGTCAGCGCCGCTGCAGCCGTCAGTGAAGTGACGCTCTACAACATCTACGAGACCCTGACCAAGATCAACCCCGATGGCAGCGTGGCCCCGCTGCTGGCCGAAAGCTGGGAGGTCTCGCCCGATCTGCAGACCTACACCTTCCGCCTGCGCCGCGACGCCCAGTTCCACAACGGCCAGCCCTTCAACGCCGCGGCGGTCAAGTTCAGCTTCGACCGCGCCAAGGCGCAAAACAGCACCAACAAGGACAAGGCGCGCCTGTCCAAGCTCAGCACCGAGGTGGTGGACGAATACACCGTGCGCATCCGCAACGAAGTGATCGAGCCCGATCTGCTGTTCGTGCTCGGCCAGGCCACGGCCATCATCGTCGAGCCTCAGAGCGTGGCGAAAAACGCCAGCGCCCCCGTCGGCACCGGCCCCTACCGGCTGGCGCGCTGGAATCGCGGCACGGCGCTGACCCTGCAGCGCTGGGACGATTCGCCGCGCGCGGCGCAGCTGCCCATCAAGACGGCCACTTTCCGCTTCATCGCCGACCCCGCAGCCCACGTGGCCAGCCTGCTGGCCGGCGATGTGGACTGCTTCCCGCGCGTGGCGCAGCGCGGCGTGGAGCAATTCAAATCAGACCCCAGGTTCCAGGTGCTGGTCAGCGGCTCGCGCGCCAAGACCATCCTGTCCATCAACCACCGCCGCAAGCCGCTGAACGATGTGCGCGTGCGCCGCGCCATCGCTGCGGCCATCGACCGGCGCCAGGTCATCGAAGGCGCCGCCAGCGGCTATGGCGTGCCCATCGGCAGCCACTACGTGCCCGGCGCCTTCGGCTACGTGGACACCACCGGCATCAACCCCTACGACCCGGACAAGGCCGTGGCCCTGCTCAAGGAGGCTGGCGTCAAGACGCCGCTGAAGCTGCGCATGACGCTGCCGCCCACGCCCTATGCGCGCCAGGGCGGCATCGTCATCGCCGCCATGCTGGCCAAGGTCGGCATCCAGGCCCAGCTGGAAAACGTCGAATGGGCGCAATGGCTGCGCAACACCATGGGCCAGCACCAGTTCGACCTGACGCTGATCTCGCACGTCGAGCCGCTGGATCTGGGCAACTACGCCAACCCGGACTACTACTGGGGCTACGATTCCCAGGCCTTCCGCGACATCTGGGAGCAAACCCGCAGCGCCACCCAGCCGGCCGAGCGCGCGCGCCTGCTTGGCCAGGCCCAGCGCCTGCTGGCCGAGGACTGCGTCAACGCCTTCCTCTACCAGCCGCAGTGGGTCACCGTGGCGCACAAGGACGTGCGCGGCCTGTGGCGCGACATGCCCATCTTCGTCAACGACCTCTCGGCGCTGCGCTGGAGCTGAAAGCCATCACCGGCAACCGCGCTGGCAGAATGGCGCCGCATCACAACAACAGAGGAGGAATCACCATGGCCCATCTGCCACCCCGCGCCACCGCCTTGACAGCCCTGGCTGCCCTGGCGCTGGCCTGCGCCGTCAGCCTGCCAGCCGGCGCGCAAGAGGTTTACCGCAGCAAAAGCGCCAGCGGCAGCACGCTCTACACCGACAAGCCGCCAACGGCTGGCGCGCAATCCCTCTCAGGCAAAGGCAACGCCCAGGCGGCCGAGGACAGCCGCCCGGCCAGCGGCGGCCTGCAGGCCGCCATGCGCCGCTACCCCGTTTCCCTGTACGTCATGCCCAATTGCCCGGCCTGCAACAACGGCCGCAAATGGCTGCAAGAGCGCGGCATTCCGTTTCAGGAATACAGCATCAAAACACCCGAGGACCAGCAAACCGCAGCGCGCCTGGGCATCGAATCCCTGCCCCAACTGCACATTGGCCGCCAGACGCTCGATGGCTTCAGCGCCTCGCAATGGGCCCAGTACCTGGATGCCGCCGGCTACCCGGCCCAATCCGAGTTGCCCGCCGATTACAGCGCCCCTGCGCCCCGGTCGCTGAGCAGCGCCGCCGCACAGAATGCACCAGCTGCCAGCGCCAGCACCGCCAGCGGCTCGGACGGCAGCAGCGCCCCGCCGGGCTTTCGTTTTTGAGGGCAGGCCCTGAACTGCACTGGGCCGCCACCCATCACCGCGGCGGCCGGTGCCAATAGCGCCGCCCGGCCTCGCGCTCGCAGCGCAACTGCTGCGGCGCGCTGGACTGCCACAGCGCCGCGCCGCAATCGGCCGTATTCACGAACCGCACGCCCTGCTGCTGGTAGCGCGCCACCACCTCCGGGTGCGGGTGGCCGAAGCGGTTGCGGTAACCGGCCTGTGCCACGGCAAAGCGCGGCGCCACGCTGGCAATGAACGGCGTCGATGAGGAAGTGCGGCTGCCGTGGTGCGGCACCTGCAGCCAATCGGCGCGCAGCTGCGCCCCCAGCGCCAGGCGCAGCGCCTGCTCCTGCAGGCGGCCAATGTCGCCGGTAAGCAAGGCGCTGGCCCCATCGCTGGCCGTGATGCGCAGCACGCAACTGCTGGCATTGCGCTCCAGCCAGCTTGCCCCAGGCTGGGGATGCACGAACGCCAGCGTCACGCCATCCCATTGCCATTGCAAGCCCGCCTGGCACGGCCTGGCCTGCGCCGCCACACTGGCCAGCCCCGCAGGCCAGAGCGCCAGCGGCGTGGCCGGCGCATACAGCTGCGCCACGTCGAACGCCGCCAGCACGCTGCGCGCGCCGCCCACGTGGTCGCTGTCGCCATGGCTGAGCACCAGCGCATCGGGCCGCAGGCCATGGGCCTGCAGCAGCGGCGCCACCACGCTGTGCCCGGCATCGCGCCCGCCGCCGTAGCTGGGCCCGGCGTCATAAAGCAGCGTGTGCTGCCGGGTCTGCACCAGCAAGGCCCCGCCCTGCCCCACGTCCAGCGCCAGCAGGCGGAAGTGCCCCCAAGGCACGGGCGCTGGTCGCCAAGCCAGCATCAGCGCCAGCCAGACCAGGCCCTGCAGGCGCAGCCAGACCGGCCAACGTCCCACCGCCAGCCAAGCGCCGGCCAGGCCCAGCAGCGCCCAGTACCACGGCAGCCTGGGGCCGTGCCATGCGGCCAGGGGCCAGCCTGCCAGCCATTGCAGGCCGTGCAGCAGCTGCACCATCAGCCAGGCCGCAGCCGCCAGTGGCGCGGGCCACCATGCCGCCAGCAGGCTGCCCAGCATGGCCAATGGCACGATGAGCAAAGTCACCAGAGGAACAGCCAGCAGATTGGCCAGCAGGCCCAGCCAGCTGAGCTGGCCAAACAGGCCCAGCGTCAGCGGCGCCAGCACCAGCGACAGACGCCATTGCATCTGCCACAGTTGGCGCAGCTGCGCCGCCAGCGCCAGGCCCCCGCGCCGCACCGGCCCCCCGTCAGGCGCACCTGGCGCACCCGCTGCGCCGCGGTCTGCGGCATCGCCATTGCCGGGCAGCACCAGCAGCACCGCCACGGCCACGAAGCTCAGCCAGAACCCGGCCTGCTGCAAGGCCCAGGGGTCGTACAACAGCACGGCCAGCGCCGCCAGGCCCAGCGTGGCATGCCAGGGCCAGAGCAGGCCGGCGCTGCGCAGCAGCACCCACACGCCCAGCATGCACACCGTGCGCTGCGCTGGCAATTGCCAGCCACTGAACAGCGCGTAGCAGGCCGCCAGCAGCCAACCGCCCCACAGGCTGGCCACGGGCGCGGGCACGGCGTGCATCAACCGCGGCCAGCAGCGCCACAGCCAGCCCACCGCCCCCGTGGCCAGCCAGGCGAACATGGTGATGTGCAGCCCGGAGATGGCCATCAAATGCGCCACCCCGGTGCTGCGAAACACCTGCCAATCGCCCTGGTCGATGGCGCGCTGATCGCCCGTCACCAGGGCCGCCAGCACCCCGGCGCTGCGCTGCCACAGCGTCGGGCCTTGCCCCTGAGTCTGGACCTGGGTCTGACCATCGCCCTGCGCGCTGGCAGGTACATCGGCTGGCACATCGGCCGGCGCGCCAGCCCAGGCCGGCGGCGGCAAGGCCACGATGCGGTCGCGCACCGCCTGCCGCCAGCGCTGCAGGCGGTAGCGGCCCGAATCGCCCAGCCAGCGCGCATCCTCTGCCCCCTGCTGGCGCACGCTGGCCGTGGCCTGCACGCCCTGCTGCCACAGCCATTGCTCGTAATCGAACAGCAGCGGATTGCGCAGCCCGCTGGGCGCGCGCACGCGCAGCGGCAACTGCCAGCGATCGCCCGCCCGCAGCTGCGGCGGCCACGGCGGCAGCGCTTGCGCCGCCGCGCCCTGCGGCGCATCCCGCCAGGCTCCAGCCCTGGCTTGCGATGGTGCGTACCAGGCCACCTCCAGCGGCTGCACCAGCGCCAGCGCCTGGCCATCGGCGCGGCGCGCCGATTCGGGCTGAAAGCGAAAGCGCAGCACATCGGCCTGCTGGCGCGGCAAGGCCGACACCACCCCAGTGACTTCCAGCTGCAGGCCATCCCACTGCGGCGGCAAGGCCCCCTGGGCATGCCACGCGGCGCGCAGCCCCGCCCAGCCCAAGCCCAGCGCCGCAGCCGCCAGCATGCACAGCGCGCTACGGGCGATGCCCCTGCGCCCCAGGCGCCACCAGGCGACCAACCACATCAACGCCGCCAACAGCAATGCCAGGTATGCGCCCCAGGCCCACAACTGCGGCTGCCGCAATTGCACGGCCAGCCCCACGCAGCCAGCCCCCAGCAAGGCCCAGGCCCGGCACGCGCCAAGGCCGGCCGGCCCAGCATCGGCCAGGCCGGCGCGCCCGGCCGCCACGGCCTGCCACTGCCTTTTTCCCAAGCTGTTCACACGCATTGCACTGGGCCCGCCAGGCGCTGCGCGGCATGCCTTTGGCCCCATGGCCGGGCCGGGCGCAGCGTCCGCGGCCCAAGCGGCCCATGGTGCATGCCGTATCATTTCGCCCGCTTCCGGCCCCCTCCTTCTTGCTGCTGCATCCATCATCACGCGAGCGGCAGCGCCACCGTCGCGCCGCCAAGGCCATGGGGGCTCACCGCCAGGCCAAGGCCAAAGGCATCCCCCTCACCAGAAAGGTCCAAGTCATGGGAATCTACGAAAAGCTCCAAGCCCTGAACATTGAGCTGCCCGCCGTCGCCACCCCGGTGGCAGCGTATGTGATGTACGCCCAAAGCGGCAAGCAGGTTTTCCTCAGTGGCCACATCGCCAAAAAAGACGGCAAGGCCTGGGTCGGCCAACTGGGCAAGAACATGAGCACCGAGGAAGGCAAGACCGCCGCGCGCGCCGTGGGCATTGACCTGCTGGCCACCTTGCAGGCCGCCGCAGGCGGTGATCTGGAGCGCGTCAAGCGCGTCGTCAAGGTCCTCAGCCTGGTCAACTCCGCGCCCGATTACACCGAGCACCACCTGGTCACCAACGGCGTGAGCGAGTTGCTGGTCGAAGTGCTGGGCGACAAGGGCGTGCATGCACGCAGCGCCTTCGGCGTGGCGCAACTGCCCATGGGCGCCTGCGTCGAAGTCGAGCTGATCGCCGAGCTGGAATAAGCGACACCCCAAAGGGACACCCAGGCAAGGCCTGTCCTTGCAGCGCCCCGTCACACAGCGCGCGTGGCGTGGCGCGCATCCGGCACGTTCTGCAGCGCGCCTCGCCCATGGGCAGCCGGTGCAGCGGCATATTGGGTCGCACCCTGCACACCGCCACTGCATGCGACGTGTTTTGTCGCAGCCCTGGGCATCATCGCGGGCAACGCCACTACCCAATGCCTGCCTATGCCCCTGCCTGCGCCCGCCACGTTTGCCATCGCCCTGTTCCAGCACGCCATCGACCAGCGCCACTGCCGCAATGGCCACCGCCTGAACATGCAGGACGCGCTGGCTTTCCAGTGGGGCCGCCAGCGCGCCATCTGGCAGGAGCAAGACGCCAGCCTGCCCGCACAGCCCGTGCCCGCAGGCGCGGCGCTCTGGCTCTCGGTGGCCGACGGCGTATCGGCCAGCCCCCATGCCGCACTGGCCAGCCGCAGCTTGCTGCACACCCTGCACCACCCAGCCGGCCTGCTGCCCGGCAGCGCATCGGCCCTGCCGGCCCTGGTGCGCGCAGCCGCCTCGGCATGGCAATCGCGCTACCTCAAGCCCGCCACGCAAGGCGCCTCCACCACGCTGGCCAGCCTGATGATCAAGAATGGCCAGGCCTGCGCCGTCAACTGCGGCGACTCGCGCATCTGGCGCCTGCGCCCAAACGCCACGGGCGGCATGGCCTGGCAACAGCTCAGCCGCGACCACACCATCTGGCAGCACATGCTGGACGAAGGCGAAGTCAGCCCCGAGCAGCGCGGCGCCGGCGCCTCCATCTACCAGGGCTTGTTGCATTGTTTGACCTTGGGCAGCAACCAGGGCAACGAGCCCGACTGGCTGGACGCCCCGGCTGGCGACGACACCCCGCCGCCAGCGCTGGAAAACTGGCTGCACATCTGGCATGGCCAGGTGCAAGCGGGCGACGTGTTCGTGCTGGCCACCGATGGCCTGCACGACAGCCTGGGCGATGAGCGCCTGCCCCAGCTGTGGCAGGCCCAGGCCAGCCTGGATGCCAATGTGCAGGCCCTGAAGGCGGCCTACCTGCAGGCCGGCGCGCCGGACGACTGCTCAGTGGTGGCAGTGCGGGTGCAAGGCGCTTGCGCATGAAGCTCCGCCCGGGCACCCGGGCAAGGGCAATGCCAGCGCCTGCGCAAGGCGACGGTCCCTGCGCGGTTTGAAAACATGCGATAATCGCGCTTTTTCTGTGCCAAGTGCTGTGGCAATGGGTGCTGCATGTGGCTGGCGCGAGGTTCTTGCCCTTATCCCAATTGCAAGAGAAAAACCCGAGAGATTTCGCCATGAAAGAAGGCATCCACCCCGAATACCGCGAAGTGCTGTTCGTCGATCTGTCCAACGGCTTCAAGTTCGTGACCCGCTCCTGCGTCAACACCAAGGAGACCGGCACCACCGACGATGGCCGCGAGCTGCCGCTGTTCAAGCTCGATACCTCCAGCGAATCGCACCCGTTCTACACCGGCACGCAGAAGTCGGTGGACAACATGGGCGGCCGCGTCGAGCGCTTCCGCAACCGCTTCGGCAAACTGGGCGCCAAGTAAGCCTGGCTCTTGCCCCACCCGACAGCGCGGCCCGTGTGGCCGCGCTGTTTTTTTGCGGCCCGCCCGCCCAATGGCCGCATGCGGGATGTGCGGCACAATCGCGCCCGGGATGGGCTTTGCGCACGCCATGGCACTTCCCATTCGCCCCTCTTGCCAATCAGGCGGAGTCTTTGAACAGGCTCTCAGCCTCCTCCTTTTCCACGACTGCTTTCCCGCGTGAGCGCCCTGCCCCCCTCGCCCGCCATCGTCAGCCAAAGCGCCGTGCGCCCGCTGGCGCGCGCCGTTCTCTGGGCACTGAGCCTGGTGTACGTCTGCGCGGGCTTCATCGGCCGCCACCCGTGGAAGAACGAGGACATGGCCGCCTACGGTTACATGCAGGCGCTGGCCCAGGGCCAGAGCAGCTGGCTGCAGCCGGAGCTGCTGGGCCAGGGGCTGGGCCATGCCTCGCAGCATTTGTCCGTCTGGCTGGGCGCGCTGGCCTTGCTGCTGCGCCCGGATTGGCTGGCCCCCACGCTGGCCGTGCGCCTGCCTTTCATGGGCCTGATGCTGGCCAGTCTGGCCGCCGTCTGGTACGCCACTTACCACCTGGCCAGGCGCCCCGAGGCCCAGCCCGTGCCCTTTGCCTTTGGCGGCGAGGCCGAGCCCGTGGCCTACGCCCGCGCCATTGCCGATGGCAGCGTGCTGGCGCTGGTGGCCAGCCTGGGCCTGATGCAGTTTTCGCACGAAACCACGGCCACGGTCGTGCAGCTGGGCGGCGCCAGCCTGTTGTTTCTTGCCCTGGCCCTGCCCGAGGCGCGGCGGCCCCTGGCCTGCAGCCTGGCCGCGCTGGCCTGCGCCGCGCTGCTGCTGAGCGGCGGGGCCTATTGGCTGGCGCCGGTGTTGCTGGCCACCCTGCTGCTGGCCTGGCAGCTCAGAGGATCTGCCGCGCGCCTTGCGCTGCCCTTGCCGCTGCTGGGCGCGCTGGCGCTGCTGGCTGTGCTCAGCGCTGCGGCGCAGGCCGTCTGGCACAGCACGGCCTGGCCGTTGACCTGGCCGGGGCTGGATGGCGCGCAGTGGCTGCGCTTCGTGCGCCTGCTGATCTGGTTTGGCTGGCCGGCCTGGCCACTGGCCTGCTGGGCCTTGTACCGCTGGCGGCGGCATTGGCTGCGCGCCCGGCCCAGCCTGCACCTGGCCTTGCCGCTGCTGTGGCTACTGCTCACCCTGGCCCTGGCCGCGTGTGCCCAGGGCTCGGCGCGCGATCGTACGCTGTTTCTCAGCTTGCCCATGGCCGCCACGCTGGCGGCGTTTGCGCTGCCGACGATGCGCCGCGCGCTGTCCTCGCTCATCGACTGGTTCACGCTGCTGTTCTTCACCGCCTGCGGCGTGGCCATCTGGGTGATCTGGACGGCCACGCAAACCGGCCTGCCGGCCAAGCCGGCGGCCAACGTGGCCAAGCTGGCGCCGGAATATGTGCCGCAGTTCTCGGCGCTGGCCTTCGGGCTGGCAGCGCTGAGCACGGCCATCTGGCTGGCCGTGATTGCCTGGCGCACCGGGCGGCACCGCTCTGCGCTGTGGAAGAGTCTGGTGCTGCCCGCCGGCGGCGCGACCTGGTGCCTGACGCTGGTCATGACGCTGTGGCTGCCCATGCTGGACTATGGCCGCTCCTACCAGCCGCAGATCGACAAGCTCGCCGCCCACATCCCGCAGGATGCGCCCTGCCTGTGGGCCTACGAGCTGGGCACGCCGCAACTGGCGGCCTTTTGGGCCCAGGCCGGCTGGCCCTTGCGCCAGCGCGGCGCCAACGGCCCGGCCGCGCAGGCACCAGCCGATGCCCAGGCCTGCCCGCTGAGCCTGGTTGGCGCCCATGCCAGCGAGGCCACCCAGGCAGCGCTGCAGCGCGCGGGCTGGCGCCTGCAGGCGCGCATCGAGCGCCCCACCAGCGACGAGGCCGTGCTGCTGTTTGCCGCCCCGCTGGCCAGGCCCTGAGCGCCTGCGGGTATCCACGGGCAAATTCATCGCCGGCCTGCGCCTGGGGCGCATGGGCCCCATGCTATGCTCGGGCGGCATTTTTCGGGGCCTTTGCCGCGTGCTGCGATGCGCGGCGAAGGCCCAGCACAACAAAGGAACCATCCAATGAGACTGATTTTGCTCGGCGCACCCGGTGCCGGTAAGGGAACACAGGCCGCATTCATTTGCGAGAAATTCGCCATCCCGCAAATCTCCACCGGCGACATGCTGCGCGCGGCCGTCAAGGCCGGCACGCCGCTGGGCCTGCAGGCCAAGGCCGTGATGGACGCCGGGCAGCTGGTCAGCGACGACATCATCATTGGCTTGGTCAAGGAGCGCATCGCCCAGCCCGATTGCGCCAAAGGCTTTTTGTTCGACGGCTTTCCGCGCACCATCCCCCAGGCCGATGCCATGAAGGAGGCGGGCGTCGATCTGGACTACGTGCTGGAGATCGACGTGCCCTTTGGCGACATCATGGAGCGCGCCACGGGCCGCCGCCAGCACCCGGGCAGCGGCCGCACTTACCACATCAAGTTCAACCCGCCCAAGGTCGAGGGGGTGGACGACGTCACCGGCGAGCCGCTGATCCAGCGCGATGACGACAAGGAAGAGACGGTCAAGAAACGTCTGGAGGTCTACGACGCGCAGACGCGCCCACTGGTGAGCTACTACTCCGACTGGGCCGCCAAGGAGCCGGGCAAGGCCCCCAAGTACCGCAAGATCAGCGGCGTGGGCAGCGTGGAGGCCATCACCCAGCGCGTATTCGAGGCCCTGGGAAGCTGAAGAGCCTGTTCAAAGTCTTGGCGCGCACCGCTTGCGCCCAGCGCCCCAGCGCCCGCCCCTGCCAATGCAGGGGCGGGCTTTTTCATGGGGTTTGTCGTGGACATCAGCATCCCCGCCGCCGCAGGCAGGGCCGGCAAACCGGCCCTGCTCGAACATCCCCACAGGCTTGGCGGCATGCCGGCTGCGCCCCAGCAATGGCCCCCAAGCACTGCTACCATTGCGCGCCTTATGCCACAGAGCCCATCCCCAACCCAGCGCCCCTTGGCGGCAGCCGTCCCACACGGCCAGGCGATCACCCAGACAACGCCCCCGCCGCACGCCCCATCCCCCCAAAACCCTGCGGAGACAGCGCGCAAGCCCGCCTCCTGGCTGGCGCGGCTGCAGGCCAGCGTGATGCAGCACTGGCTGGTGCGCGGCGTCATGGCCTGGCTGGATGCCGACGGCATGCGCATGAGCGCGGCCATGGCCTTTTACGCCATGCTCAGCCTGGCGCCGCTGCTGGTGCTCGTGGTCGCCGGCGTGGGCTGGTGGGTCGACCGCTCCGTGGTCGAGGACACCATGCTCAGCCAGGTGCAGGCCGTGGCCGGCGAGCGCACCGCCGCCGTGGTGCAGCAGGCGCTCAACAGCGCCACCGCCCCGGCGCAAGGGGTCATTGCCTCGCTGATTGCCTTTGGCGTGCTGCTCTCGGCGGCCACTGGCGTGTTCGTCGCCCTGCAAGATGCCCTCAAGGACATCTGGGAGCAATCGCGCGACGAAAACCAACCGTGGTGGTGGCTGCTGGTGCTGCGGCTGCGCGGCGTGGGCTACATGCTGGTCGTCGGTGGCCTGCTGATGGTCTCGCTGGTGCTGACCACCGTGCTGCGCGTCATCACCCCCATGCTCGGCGATGTGCTCTCGCACCCCTGGGCGCTGCTGCTGCTCAACGAAACCATTTCCTTTCTCTTCATCGCGCTGCTGTTCGTCGGGCTGATGCGCATCAGCGATGGCAAGAAGCCCTCGATGCGCTACTTGGTGCGCGCCGCCGCCATTGGCGCCATCCTGTTCACGCTGGGCAAGCACGCCATGACCGCCTACCTGGCCGGCGCGGCCGTGGTCTCGGCCTATGGCGCAGCCGGCTCGCTGGTGGCGCTGCTGATGTGGCTGTACTTCTCCAGCGCCATCTTGCTGCTCGCCGCCAGCCTGGCCAAGGCCATGGCCGATGCCGACCACGTGCCGCTGGAAGAGCCCGCCGATGCGCACGCCTCTCCCGCGCCACCGGCGGCCACCACGCCCGCCACCACTTGAGCTGCCAGCCAGAGCGCCACATGACTTCCCCTTCTTGCCCATCGACCCCGGCGGCGCAGCCGCGCAGCACATCGGGCCTGCACATCGGCCTGCTGACCGGCGGCGGCGACTGCCCCGGCCTGAACGCCGTGATCCGCGCCGTGACCAAATCGCTGCTGCACGACGCCGGCGCGCGCGTCACCGGCATCGAGCGCGGCTTTCTCGGCCTGATCGAGCGCCGCACCCGCCCGCTGGACTGGAACGCCGTCAGCGGCATCCTGCACCAGGGCGGCACCATCCTGGGCGCGCACAACGCCGCCGACCCGTTCCGCTGGTCCGGCGCTGGCGGCGCCGATGTCTCGGCCCAGGTGCTGGACTATGCGCGCGAGCTGGGCCTGGACGCGCTGGTGGCCATCGGCGGCGATGGCACCATGCACATCGCCCACCGCCTGCACACGCTGGGCCTGCCTGTGGTGGGTGTGCCCAAGACCATCGACAACGACCTGCTGCACACCGAGCGCAGCTTTGGCTTTGACAGCGCCGTGGCCATCGTCGCCGAGGCGCTGGAGCGGCTGGAAACCACCGCCCGCAGCCACCGGCGCGTCATGATCCTGGAGACCATGGGCCGCTACACCGGCTGGATCGCCCTGGCCGGCGGCCTGGCCGGCGGCGCCGACGTCATCGTGCTGCCCGAGCTGCCCTACGATCTGCAGGCCATCGCCCGGCACTGCCAGGCGCGCGAGCAACACCCCGGCCACACCCTGATCTGCATCGCCGAGGGCGCACGCCCGGCCGATGGCGCCATGACCGTGCGCACCCACCTGGCGCACAGCCCCGACCCGGTGCGCCTGGGCGGCGTGGGCGAAGCGCTGCGCGCCCAGCTGCAGCCCCTGCTGAGCGCCGAAGTGCGCAGCACCCAGCTGGGCCACATCCAGCGCGGCGGCAGCCCCACGGCCTTCGACCGCGTGCTCTGCACCCGCTTTGGCCACCACGCCGCCCACATGGTGGCGCGGCGCGAATTTGGCCGCATGGTCGTACTGCAGGGCGAGACCTGCTCCAGCGTGCCCCTGGCCGAAGTGGCCCAAGGCCATCGCACCGTGCCGCTGGACCACCCCATGCTGCAGGCGGCGCGCTGCATTGGCGTGTCACTGGGCGTTGAGGCCGACGCGGCCTGCCATGCGCAACCGCCTGCCGCCGCATGACACCCGCCATCGAACTGCTCAAGGCGCACGGCGTGGCGCACCAAGTGCTGAGCTACACGCACGACAGCAAGGCCCCGTCCTACGGCCTGGAGGCGGTCGAAAAACTCGGCCTGGCGCCGCAGCAGGTGTTCAAAACCTTGCTGGCGCAGACCGAGGCTGGCGAGCTGCTGGTGGCCGTCGTGCCCGTGGCCGCCCAGCTCGATTTGAAGGCCCTGGCCCAGGCCGCTGGCTGCAAGAAATGCGAGATGGCGCAGCCACAGGCAGCGCAGCGCGCCACGGGCTATCTGGTGGGCGGCATCAGCCCGCTGGGGCAGAAAAAAGCGCACCGCAGCTTCATCGACGCAGCGGCGCAGGCCTTGGATTGCCTGTACGTCAGCGCCGGGCGGCGCGGGCTGGAGATCGCCCTGGCGCCGCAGGACCTGGCCCGTCTGTGCCAGGCGCGCTTTGCCGCGCTGGCGCGCACGGCCTGAAACTGAAAGTGCCTGAGATGGCCTGAGCCTGCTCAAAATCTCGCCGCAAGCGGGCAAGCAGCGGCATGGGATGGGCTGCAAAGATGGCCTGCAGCAGGGCGCAGGCTGCAGCAATGGCCGCTGTCAGCGCAAGCGCCGGGGCAAAAACACACAGACCGAGGCCACAAAGGCACACAGGCTCTGCTGCCCTGGGGCCTCGGGCACACCTTGCTCTAGGCGTGTTCTGCTCGAACGTTGACCAATCCAAGACCTGGCCGCTGACTGGCATCGCCATCTCGCAAGCAGCTCTGGTCATGCCCGCGAAGGCGGGCATCCAGCGCCACCCTTGCGCACGAGAAGGCGATTGGCCAACGGCAGCGCCGTCTGCCCGCGTCGCGACTGGACACCCGCCTTCGCGGGTGTGACGAAAACGAGAGAAGGCCGCACGCTTGCAGGCAATGTCTTCATAAGAATCGAAACTGCTCTAGAGAAACTTTGATTGATAAGGTTACATAATAGGGTTTTCTACCAGCCGGAGCATGAGATGCGCGCCTATTCGCAAGACTTGCGAGACCGAGTGCTGGCAGCGCTGGAGCGCGGAGAGCGCCCCA
>NZ_NSJB01000014.1 GCF_002285265.1 Vandammella animalimorsus | reverse complement strand
TTGGGCGGCGGGGGCTTGGGCGCCGGCGGCGGCGGAGGAGGGGGCGGCGGCTCAGGGGCCGGTGGTGGCGGCACAGGCGCGGGCGGCGTTGGGGGCTGCGGCGCGGGCTCGGGCGCGGGCGGCGCGGCCACGATGAGCTGCGAGATCATGACCGCCGGCTTGACATCGTCTTTCTTGGGCGGGTTGTGCATGGCCCGCTGCACACCCCACAGGGCGGCCACGTGCAGCAGCAGCACGCCGCCGGCCACCCAGGCATAACGGCTTGTTGAAGGGGCGGGGGTCAGAAGGGGCGAAGTCATGGCGCGGGCACTTGCGGGCCACAGGCAGCGCCAGGCCAATGCCAGGGGCGCACTGCCTGGCAACAGGCGGAACAGAGAAAAGAGAGAGTTGAAACGGTGCCGCCACTGCGGCCGTGGGCGGGCGGCTTACTTGTGCAGCACCCACCAGATAGAACCCAGAACAAGCATCAGGCTGCCTGCGAGCGCGGCGATGAGCTCCATACCAAGGATCCTCCGGAATGGGGCGCGGGCTGTTGGGCGCAGGCTGCATGATCGATGGCCGCCATGGGGCGGCTGGCGTGGCACTGCTGCACCAGGCTGCGGGCCATGCATTCGCAATTGCCGCACTGGGTGGCAACGCCCAGCTCGAACTGAATGTCGTCAAAATCCATGCCGGCGTGGGCGTGGCGTGCAATCTCACGGTCGGACACTCGGCGGCAGACACACACGATCATGGCTTGGCCTTTTGGCTGGCTGGTGGATGAAAAACGAAAGCGGAGGCGATTATAAATACGAATTTTTCGCATTAGCAATCTTTGCCATTCACCCCAGAGAAAAAAGGCTTTTGGCGGCCCATGCAAAGGGCGCATATGGCGCGAACACGCTCTAGCATGAGCGACGCTGCAACATCAGAACATCCAACGACAGGACACCACCATGGAAAAATGGCGCGCCGCGCGGTATTGCGCTTTTTGACAGTCGGTATTGCGCTTTTTGACGCGGGCTATTGCGCGTGTTTGTAACAAGTCCGGCGCAGCCACGACGAACAAAACCGGCCACTTGGGCCGGTTTGTTTTTGGCGCCTACCGCGCGTCAGTCTGTGGCGGCTTGCCGGGCCAGTTGCTGCAGATCGACCTGGCCGGTGGCGACCAGGGCCAGCTCGGCGTCTGGCAGTGCGCTGAGCACGGCTGCGGCGCGGCGGTCGAGCTCGGCTTGGGCCAGCGCTTGCCAGTCGGCGCGTTGTTTAATAGGCTGGGCGCTGTGGGTGCGGCGCAGGTAGCCGCGCAGGTATTGCAGCAGGCTTTGCTCGAGGTCGGCAGTTTGCATGGTTCTTCCTGGGGTTGGTTGCGATGCCGTGATTACCGCTCTGTGCGGCCACGAATCCAAGCGCTTTTGGAGGTGTCCGACAGGTGTGTCGGACACTGGCCATTACCGCTTGACTGGGCTGATCCACAGCACCTCTATGCGCGCTCTGGCGCTGCCGGCGGCGCGGTGCGGGCGCTGCACGCGCTGCCAGCCGCTGAGCAGGTCGTCATAGAGCTCACTGGGATAGCCCGCCACCACAGCCCGGCCCTGGATGGTGCGCAGGCGCTCGAGCAGCTGCACGTGCTGATCTTGACTCATCTCGTGCCGGTAGCCGGCCTTGCTGCGCGTGCTGGGCAGGTATGGTGGATCAACGAAGAACAGCGTCTCCATCGTGTCTTGCGCCCGGATCACCTCCAGCGCATCGCGCCGCTCGATGACCACGCCCTGCAGTCTGCGGCAGACCTGCACCAGGTGGCGCGGGTAGCTGGCCCACTCGTGCGCCTTGCAGTGATTGCCGCTGCGGTGGCGCGCATCGGCAAACGTGGTCTTGCGCGGGTTGAACAGGGCCTCGTGATGGAACGCCTGATAGGCCCGCACGATGGCGCGCTGGGCGCGGATCAGCGGGTCGTCGCTGGCCACAAACGAGCGCTCGAACTCGCAACGCGAATACGGCGTGCGCCGCAGCAGGCGTATGAGGCGCTGGCATTGCCGAGGGTCTTGCAGCACCCTGAACAGCCCAACGATCTCCTCATCGAGGTCGTTGTAGACCTCAATGCGCGATCTGGGCTTGCGCAGCAGCACGCTGGCCGCGCCCCCGAATGGCTCCACGTAAATGCGATGCGCCGGCAGGTGGTCAATCACCCAGGGGGCAATCGCCCACTTGCCACCGAAATACCGCAACACAGAGCGCGCAACGCGCTCGGCATCAGGAGTTGTGGATGGATTTTTTAACGTCGCCATATGCGTCCTTTCTTGGGATGGTTGGACGCTCGCAGGCGTGCGATACTGGGGTCGATGCCCTCAAATGGTTGAGTGTCTTGCATCGCTGGCACTTGATGGCCAGGCAGACGTAGTAGCCCTCACCGAGCTTTCTGCGGCACTGGCCGCAACGAATTTCTTGCATAGCAAATCCAAATGTTTAAACATTTCTGATAGCCTTGGCGCCGCCTGTCGACAGGTGGGCGGGCCTTGGCTTGATTTGCTGCTCACATCAGCGGTCAGGGGCTGGTTCTGGTGTGTCAGCACCAGAATCAGTCGCCCGCTCTTTTTTTGCTCCTACACCTCCTGGTCAATGCGGGTTAGCGCCGCCGCCTTGCCCTCGATCAGGCCATCGCGAACGAATACGAGATCGCCGACAAGCGCCTGGCCGCGCGCGCGGATGGTGCCGCCGCCTGGCAGCTCGATGGTGGCCACGTCGCCCTCCATGTGGGTGACGGTGCCGGCCTGCAGCGTGCGTGGCGTCTGCAGGCTCTGGAAAACCTGGTACAGGTTAAACATTGGGATGCGTCTCCAGCGTGATGCTCTGGCGCAGCTTGGGCGCGTCGTAGTGGATGCTGGTGCGACGCACAATCCCGAACACCTGCCGGTTTGCGAATGTGTGGCGCACGAACTTGCCAGGCAGAATCAGGCCGGTCTGCGGCAGCACCTGCAGGCTGAGCGTGACGTGCTCTTGCGCGCCGGTGTTGGAGAGCTCTGCGATGCCGCGCGCCAGCTGGGCCTGGGCATCGGTGATCAGCGGGTGCAGGGCCTGCGGCGCGACCTGATCGCCCGCTGAGCCGCCGCGTGTAATGAACCCACTCACGCCTGCGACCTCGCCCCCAACCCAAATGCGGTTGTAGTGCGGGCGTTCGATGAATTCCGTTGCCCGCAGCTCGGCCATGCCGGCGGGCAGCTCATAGTCAGGCACAACGCCATCCCATTGCCAGGGCCGCGTCGGGTAGCGCGGCAGCAGCCGCAGCTGCGGCTGCGTGGCATGGGGCTGCACATAGCCGCCCACGGCACGGGCCAGCTCATTGATGGCATCCATGTAGCTGCCACCGTAGACCCAGCTCCCGCCAGGCACCTGCCAATCGGGCAGCTGCCAGTCGATGTCCCAGCCAATGGGCACGCCGTTGAGCGCGAGCACCTGCTGGGCGATCTGCTGCGCGCTGAGCTGGTCGGGGAACGCAAACGCCATGACTGGCGCGTGCGGGGCCGCCAGGATGGCGTTGACGCCACGACCACTGACGCGCCAGCGCGATGGATTGAATCGCTCATCCAGCCCCCGGCTCTCGATGCGCAGGCGCAGCGCCTGACCATTGATGACAGCCTCGACGATGGGCGCCTCGCCATCGGCCTGGCGGCCCAGGTGCTGGCCCATGGAATGATGCAGTGTGGCTGACCACGACCACGTCCACGAATCCACATCCAGCGAGGCCTCGAACGTCAGCGGATGCAGCTCGACCCCGCCCTCGATGCGGGTCAATGTGATGCTGTTGTGCACGATGTAAACCCTCCGAACGGGGACGACCACAGTCTCTGGCGACGGCCCATTGCTGCATGTCCCACACTCAAACAACAAATCCGCGCCGCCTGGCTGGCGGCAAAACACCAGCTGCGCGCTTGGCGTGTAGCAGCTCTGGGGCTGCGGCTGGGCGCTGCCGTCATCTGGGCGGCGCAGCGCGGGCGGGGCGGGCATGGCCAGTTGCCAGCGGCCGGCCCATGGGGGCGAGCGCAGCAGCAGGGCCAGGCGCGCGCCATCGGCGTGGGCCAGGGCCAGCGGCAGCGCCTGCTGGGCGCGGCCAGCCAGCAGGGCGCGCAGCAGGACGGCTGTCTCAAAGGCCCAGCGCCACTGCTGGCGCGCTGGCTGGGCTTGCTGGGCGCGGCTGCTGCGCTGCAGGTGCAGGGCCTGGGCCTGTTGCCAGCGGTATTGCCCGCCCCATTGCAGGCTCTGGGCATCCTGCATCCGGCCTTCAGTAGCCGCTCCTGCGCGCTGGGTGCTGGCCCATGCGCCGGCCCAGGCGGGCAGGGGCAGGGGCCGGGCCTGCTGGGCGCGGCTGGTGTTGCGCTGGCCACTGGCCTGCGCGCGGGTGAATTGGCTGGCCAGCGGCTGGCGCAGGGGCTGGGCTGGCTGGGCGTCGCTGGCGGCAGAGCGCACCAGCGGGCGCGCCACGCCACTGCGATAGGCTGCGCCGATGTGCCCAGCCAGGGGCGGAAAACCGCCGGCAGGCTGGGCGCGCAGCACCTCGATAAAGGCTGCGCCCACCTGGCCGCCGATACCTGGGAAACTGCCCTCCGGCCTGGCCTGGTGGCGCTCGGGCTGGGCCACGCCCACATGCCCGCCCAGGGCCGGGAACTGGCCCGCAGGCGTGGCGCGCACGTCGTCGCCAGCCACGGGCGGCGGGCCGCCCACGGCGCCGAACAGCAAATGGCCGTCCTGCTGCGCTGGCTGGTTAAACAGCAACTGGGCATCCACAGCCACCCCATCAGCCAATCAGGTGCTCGGTATCGAGCACGGCGCGGCCGCCGGCCCACATCTGCGCAGTGCCCAGGCGGTTGCGCATGCGCAGATCGCCATCGCCATCAGGCCCGCTGACGGTGCCGG
The DNA here is from genome assembly GCF_002285265.1 of Vandammella animalimorsus. Taxonomy (GTDB): domain Bacteria; phylum Pseudomonadota; class Gammaproteobacteria; order Burkholderiales; family Burkholderiaceae_C; genus Lampropedia. Next base: position 58,127 of record NZ_NSJB01000014.1, on the reverse strand, counting down.
TGGCCACCAGGTGGCCATTGCCGTCCAGCCATTTGCAGGTGGCGGGCTGGCCGTCGAAATCCACAAAATCCCCTGCCGCCTCTTTTTGCTTGAGCCGCACCAGGTTATTGATGACCTGGCCACAAGGCTTGTCCAGCACCAGCACGCACAGGCGCACGGGCGCGGGGCTGCTGGCGTCGTAAATCTCGATGGTGCTGTGGCCGCTGCCGGCGTCGGCGCGGTCGATCAGCGCTTGTGAGCGCGCGGCAATGGTCTCGGGTGCGGGCGTCCAGCTCATGGGGCCTCCTGGGCAATGACCTGATCGGCCGCAGCGGGCGCGAATGCGCCGGCCGGGTGGCGGGCCATCAGGCTGTAGGCGTAGCCTGCCTGCAGGCCGGTGATGCGATAGGCCCCGGTGCGCGCATCGCTCCAGGCCCAGCCCACGATGCGCCCGCTGACAGGGTCGGTGGCATCCACGCGCGCCACGCGCGGCTGCACCGTGCCCGAGGCCGGGTCGCGCTCGCGCACGGTGGCGCTGATCTGGCCAGTGAGGATGCGGTTATGGAGCATGCGCAAATGCCCGATGCGCGCGGCTCGGATGGTGATGCTCACAGGCCAGCCCTCCAGCCTGTGATGTCCACAAAAAAACCGTAATACGAGCTGCCAGAGTCGACGTGACTGGAGTTGCCATTTTGAGGCAGGAACAATAGCGCTCGTCCTGCGCTTCGCACCACCTGGAACGGCTCAAATAAAAAGCGAGGGACAACACCACGGCCACGGTCAATGATGTGTGGGATGTAGCGCACACCAGGCAGCACCCCCCTGAAAACCCACGTGTTTGAGCTACCGACTGATCCACCACTCCAGCTCAATGTGTGCGGGCTCACCACCCCGAGAGGGACATCCATGACCAAACCAGATGGCACATCCTCTCCGGCGATCCCCAGCCACGACTTCGCACCAGAAACCCCTCCCGCATCCATGAATCCGGCGCGCGGGCTGCCAAGCGATGGGGTGTCGTGACCCACAAAACCATCGGACATCACCAACCACCAAAAATCTTTGCTATAGGCCATCGCGCCTTGAGCCCCCCCAGTCCGCAGCGCGCACGCCGAATCACCTGCCGTGACAGCGTCCAGCCTCCCAAAATAAGACCAGCTCAAATTACCTCGGGGGGCACCCTGATAGGTCTGGATACCGATTGCAAAAAACACGCCGTCACCCCAAACACACCAGCGTGACACCCCGCCGCTGAGAACCAACGGTAGACGCAGCTCATCAGCCTGACCAAACGCAGGGAACGGCCTATCACCGGTGTGGGCATCGCTCATGCTGTGATAACCGCGCCATTTGGCAGGCACGCCCGATGTCGCCTGGCTGGTATCCACCTGCAGGCAGTGCCCAAACCACTGAGGATGCTCGCTGTCGTACACCGCCAGCGCGCCATCGGCAAATTTTTTGCGCCAGCCCAGCGGCGGGATGCGCACCGTCATGCCGGCGGCCGTGCTTTGCGCATCGGCCACGGTGGCGTGGATGGTGATGGTGTCGGCGCCCACCTCTTGCACGCGGTGCACCCCATTGAGCCCAGCCAGCGCGCCGCCCACGCCGGCCAGCTCGATCAGGCCCTGCGGCAGGGCCACGGGCGCGCCCGTGACCTTGATCGTCACCACGCCAGCGGCAGCGCTGATCTGGTTGACCACAGTCAGCCCCAGGCCGGTGACCAGTGCGGCATCGAGCACCTCGATCAGGCTGCCCGGCTGGCGCTGCAGTTGCGGCGCGCCTGGCAGGTCGGAGAGGAAATAATTAAACAGCTCCACAACACACCTCCTCGATCAATCCCCAGGCCGATCCACATCGACCCGCAACAGCAGCGCAAAGCGGTGATCAATGGCGCTGGCCGGCCCCGGCTGCACGGCGCGGATGCAGGCCAGGCCTGCGCCAGCGCCCACGGTGTTGATGCGCAGCACATTTCCCGCGACCCAGCCAATGCCCCAGCCCAGCGCCCGCAACGTGAAATACGGCGTGCTGGTGATCGGGTTGACGGGCGCGCAGTCCTCATTGATGTTGCCCGTGCCCACCACGCCCACATGCTCGCCCACGACCCGGAAATGCGTGCTGCTCGTGAAATGCAGCGCCCAGCGCTCGGTGATGCAGCCGCGGTTGTCCACCTCGACAGGCGCAGCCGTGTCGTTGTAGTTGCCGGTGGCCGGGTTGCCCATCAGGTGATCGGCCCAGGCCGTGTCCGTCCAAGTCTGCTGATCCCACAGGTGCGAGACGCGCGCGAACCGGTCCCCCAGCATCAGCGCGCTGCTCACGTAACTGCCATCGATGGGGTAGTCGTGCGGCAGCGGCAGCGTCAGCGTGATGGCGCCACCCACGTCCACCTCGCGAACGCGGGCCATGTGCTCGATGGTGTGCTCGATGGTCACCGGCTGCTGCCAGCTGGCCGTGTCCAGCGCGGTGAGCGTGCCCGCGTCCAAGTCGTGCTGCCAGCCTGCCGTGATCGCCTTGCCGTCCGCCCCGGTGATCAGAATGCGCGAGAGCCGCGTGCGGCCCACGTCCACCACCTCCTGATCGGCCAGCGTGCGCGGCGCCAGGGCCTGGGTGTTGTGCACCACCACGTAATCGCCTCGATTGAAAATAGGCACCCGCCCATCGCTGGGCAGGCGCACCGGGTCCACCCCGATCACAGCCGGATCGACCGGGATGGCCTCATAAGCCACGGCGTTGTAGCGCAGCGCGCTGGAGAGCACGGCATCCACATGCACCGTGGCAACGCCCGGAAACTGCCAGTGCGACAAATCCAGCTCGCCATAGCCGGTGGGTGTGGGCGATCTGAAAACCAGCGTGCCCACGCCGCTCTGGTAGTCGATGGTGCCCAGCACCCGGTCGTGGATGATGCGGCCGTCGGCGTCGGCGGTGATGCTCACGGGCGTGCCGTCCTGCATGGTGGCCACGATCTGCAGCGAGCTGGGCCGCAGCGGCGCGGCCGCCGTCCTAAAAATCACCATCGCCTCGGCCGGCATCTCATCGGGGCCGGACAGGGGCCGCGCCTGCAGCGCGCTCCAGTAGCTCAGCTGCTGGTTGCTGCCCGCATCCCAGTGGTGCAGCCAGACCTGGCCCGTGCCGATCTCCACCTGGCCCACGGGCTGGCCGTTGCCGCTGGCCGGGTCGATGGCCGTGCGCAACTCGCCCGAGGGCGTGGCCACGTAGCGGCGGCCGCCCTGCACAAACGTCACCGCGCGCACCAGCCGCCCAGGGGCCACGTAGCGCGGCAGCAGCGCCAGGCGATCGAGCGTGACGCTGACCGTGGTTTGCTCAGAGGCCGCGCTGGCCGCGGGCGTGAGCTCCACCTGCCCAGGCTGGCCCACCTCGGGCGCGCGCCACTGCCACTGCGGCGCGGGCTCGGCCACTGGCTGCACCGGCTGGGGCTGCTGCGGCGGGGCCGGGTCGGCGCTGGGCGGCGGCACGACCAGCGGGCCGCCCCAAGCGGGCTTGAACGGCAGGACAGTGCGCGGCGCGCCGCCGCGCGGCCTGGGCGTGAAATGGATGCCAATGCCCATCAAAATCTCCTCAAGAAATCTGCACCTCGCCCACGCGCGTGAGCTCAAACCCCACGGTGCGCGCCAGCTGATTGGCCACGCCCTGGGTGATGTTGATCTCGGCCGTGCCGGCGCTGTGGTTGATGCTGCCCACCACCACCCCGTGGAACACCAACTGCCCGCTGGCCCAGCCCACCACATAGCCGCTGACGGTGCGCGAGGCCACGCGCTGCGCCCAGCCATCGGCATGGGTGCTGCCGCTGAGCGTGACCGACAACGGAAACCGCAGCGTGCCCGGCTGGATATTGGGAGACAGCGCAATGCTCCACTGCCCGCCCGAGCCGGCCCAGCTGGCCGTTTGCGGCTGGCGCTGGTGCAGCACCGATTTGACGGTGATCACCGTGCCCATGGGCGGCAGCTCCTCGGGCATCAGCACCAGGCGCCCAGCCTGATAGTCCACCGTGCCCGTGGCATCGCCGGTGATGGCGCCGCTGCCGTCGTCGCTGGCGCTGCGCTGCACCAGGCCGCTGCTGCCGGGCACGCTCCACTCGATCAGCACCTGGCCCGGAGTGAAGGGCTTGCTGCCCGGCTCGGTGCTGATCTGCCCATCGCTGTTGAGCGGGATGCACAGGCGCGGGTAGAGCAGATCGACGTGGTTGCCCTCATCCTCCAGCGCCGCATCGCGCACGTACTGGACAATCACCGCGCTGCCCACGTCCGGCAGCGCGCCCAGCGTCACGGCCAGGGTGCGCGTGCCGTGGTTGTAGCTGCCCGCGCCGTGGCTGGCATCGCCATCGCCCAGTGCGCCGCTGCCGTCATCGACCAGCACGTACCAGCGCTCCATGGCCCGGTAGTGCACCCGCACGCTGCCGCGCGCCACCGCAAACGGCAGCGTCATCACGTAATTGAGCCGGCGCGACTCGGCGGTCACGGCAATGCCCGTGCTGGCCACATCCTGCGGCAGCTGCACGGCCGGCGCATAGGTGATCTGCAGCGGCCCGCCAGAGGGAAACCCCTCGGCCAGCAGCGTGCACAGGCCGCTGGCGTAGTCGATGCGGCCCAGTTCCTGGCCGCCCAGCAGCAGGCGGCCGCCCGCATCGGTGAGCAACTGCCCGCCGCGCAGCAGCGCCAGCGAGCCCGGCAGCACGCCGCCGCCGATGAACAGATTGGTAGCCAGATTGAACGCCGCATGCGTGGTGTAGGTCAGCAGGTTGCCCGACTGCACCATGGCCGCGCTGTGCGCACTCACGCGCGCATCGGCAATCGGGCTCTCGGCCTCGCTGGAGGGCACCAGCCGCTCATAAATGCCAGCGGCCTGCACGACAAAAGCCCCCAGCGCTGCCTGGGCCGTCAAAGGCTTGACGCCGTAGTAGCGCCCGGCCGGGGCCCAGACCGTGGTGCGGATTTTGGTGCGCTGGTTGATCTCCGATTCAGGGATGGACGTGCGGCGCGCGTCAAAACCGGGAAAATCCCGCTGCAGCGCCTGGCCCAGCTCCAGCGTGAGGATGCGCCGCTTGTATTCGCCGCCGGCGTTCTGGTGGTTGTCCACGAACACCCGCACCACGTCGCTGAGCACGCGCTGCACGCTCACGTACTGGATGAACTCATCGGGCGCACCCTCGCGGTACACCAGCGCCAACTTGCTGCCAATGGTCGGCGGCGGCTCCTCCTCTCGCTGCTGCACGAGCAGCACCTGCTGGCCGCTGACGTGATTGCCAAAGAGTTGTCCGGGATAGATGCCCGAGGCGATAAAGCCGGCCTGCAACTTGGCCATGTCCTGCGCGCGCGTAGCGAAATCGCCCTCGGTAGCCATCAGCAGGATGGACACGCGCGGATCCGTGGGCGGCTTGGAAACAATGGCATTGCAACCCATCGCCACGTCGCGATCCGCATTGGTCAGCGCCATGTGAATCTGCCGATGCGCCAGCTGCCCGCCCACGCGGGCGACCTCGGTGATGTCGGGGAAGATGTTGTTGCTCACGCCCGATTCGAGCTCGCCAGCGGCAGGGCCGCCGCCGCCTTCGGGCACGTCGGCCATCACCTTGGATGGCCGCAGTTTGATGTCGTTGGTGGTGATGGGCATGTTTAAACCTCAAGAAATCGCAACGTGATGCGGTACTCGACCTGGGCATTGATCTCTGCATCGGCCAGGGCGCCAGCCAGCGCGGCCTCGAACGCCGCCCCGCGCGTGTGATCGAACACCACGGTGTAGACCTGGCCGCGCAACCGAAGCTGCAGCGGCTCTGCCAAGCGGCTGGCCCAGGCATGCAGCAGCTGCACCTGCTCGCGCGTGGTGGCCCAATCGGCGCCGCTGGGCGTCTCCAGCGTGATGGGGCGACCGGCCAGGCGCGTGGCCTGGTCGATCAGCAGACTGCCGTCGGTGCTGTACTCGGCCGTCATGGCCACGGGCGACCAGGCAAACTCATCCACCCACTGCAGCCCCTCGTAGAGCTGCAGCGTCACGCCGTTGTTGGTCAATGTGATGCTGCTCATGCCGAGGCCCCCTTGGCGCGCGCGATAGCACGCAGCAAATCGTCAATGGCCTGCCCGCCCTGGGGCGTGGTGGGCACGTCGTAGCGGCGGCCCTGCAGCTCGATGCGGTGCGTGCGCACCACCGCATCGCTTTGCGCCGCTGGGCTGGGCGCGGCAGCAGCCTGGCTGCGCTCGCGCTCGGCGCGTTCACGCTCTTGCTGTTGGCGCTGCTCACGCTCGGCGCGCGCAGCCTCGCGGCGCTGCTTGTCTTCGGCCGCGTGCACCTCTTTGAGCTTTTTGGTGTAGGCGTCAAGCAGAGCCAGCTCCTGCTGGATTTCCTGCAGCTTGCCGTCATCGCCACGGATCTGCGCGCGCTGCAGCTCGATGTCCAGCTTGGCGCGCTCGGTCTCCAGCTCGGCCAGGTCGCGCTGCTGCTTGGCGCGGGCGATGGCCTCTTGATTGCCGCTCAGCTCAAGCAGGCGCAGCTCCAGATCGGCCAGGGCCCGCGCGCGGCCGCTGCTGCTGCGCGTCAGCTTGGCCTCCATATCGTCCAGCCGCGTCATGCTCTGCACGTATTCGTCGGCCAGGCGTTTGAGTTTGGCCAGGTGCTCGGCCTGCAACTGGTCGAGCTGGCTCCAGGACATCAGCACCCGGCCTGGCACCTCCATTTCGCCGGCCAGGGCGTGGGCGTGCTTGGCTGCTTCCTGGGCATGCTTGCTGGCGGCGGTGGCCGCTGAGAGCCAGGAGCTCTGGATGGTTTTGGCGGCTGCGCTGATTTTCTCGCCCGCCTCCTGCCCCGCATCGCCGGTCTCTTTGAGCTTTTTGCCCAACTTATCCTGTCCATCGGCCTGCTTTTCTGCCAGGTTGACCAACTCTTTTTGCTGATTGAGCTGCTTCAGCCCGGCCAGGTGCAGCTGCTTTTCCAACTCCAGCTTTTTGAGCTTTTGCTTGTTCAGCTTCTTGTCGTTTTCCAGCTCCTTGATCTGCAGCTCGATTTCAGCCAGTTTGCCCTTGATGGTCAGCTCCTGGATTTGGATTTCCAGGCGCATGATGGCAATGCGTTTTTTCTTTTCCTGCGCCAGGTACATCTCCGAGAGAGCCTCGTCGCCATTGGCCTTGGCGGTGTCGGCCTTGGCGCGCAGCACATCGGCCTGCAGGCGCAGCCCGTCGCGGTTGATTTGCAGGGCCTGGATTTTTCCCCGGTTCTCCAGCTCGATGCCCTCACGCTCTTTTTGCTTGGCCAGGCGCAGCGCTTCGGTGGCATAGGTCAGCTCAGCCTGGGCCTTGGAGAGCCGATCAGCCACATCGATACCATCCTTTTGCATGGACAGCAGCTCTTGCACGGCCTTGGCTGCTTGATCGGCCTCCTCGCGGTATTGCTGCACCGACTTGGCCTGCTCGCCGTACACCTGCACGGCTGCGCGGCGCACAGCCAGCTCTTGCTGGGCCTGCTCGCGCTGTGCGAGCATTTGCTCCACTTCCGTGCGCGAGGCAGCGATCTTGCCCTCGATGGCCTGGCGCTCCTGCTGGATTTGCGCCTCAGTCATGTCTGAGGCCTGGGCGCGCAGCTTGTGCGCCACCAATTCCTGCTCCAGGATGGCCAGCTCCTGCCGCTTGCTCTCCAGCGCGGCCTGCGTGGCCTCGGCCACCAGCTCGGCTCCTTTTTGGCTGGCCTCCAGCAGCTGGTATTCATCCTCCAGCAGCTTGGCCTTCTTGATCAGGATTTGGGCCTCATCCTTGGCAATGCCGATTTGCTTGGCCGCCAGCTTGCTGCGCTCCTGCTGGCGCTGGGTCAGCTCGGCCAGTGCAGCCGTCACGGCCACATAGTTGTTTCTGGTTTTCTCGGCCGAGACGGCCAGCTGCTCTTGCACCAGCCGCGCTGCTCTCTGGCCAGCCGAAAGGTCTTCTTGCGCCTGCAACTGCTCCCTGATGCTGGCCGTCAGTTTGGCCTGGGTTTTCTCGGCGCGCTCGGTCTGCGCCACCAGGGCGGCAAAGGCATCGGTGGTTTGGCCGATGCGCTCACCAGCGGCGGCGACCTGTTCGCCAAAGCCCTTGAATTGGTTGGACAGCGTGACGACTGACTTAACGCCACGCGCCAGGAAATCCCAAACCAGGAAGGCGGCCTCGGCAAAACCATGCAGCGCCACGGTGACCGCGCCCACCACCAGCCCCAGGCCCTTGAGCGCAGTTGTCAACAGCGCCACCACACCGGACTGGCCAATGCCCTGCATGGCCACGGTCAGCGCACTGTGAAACCGCGCCCAGGTGGCGCCCATGCCATCGGTCTGGCCATGCAAATCCTGCAGCGCCAGCGTCAGCGCCGGAAACAGATCGCGCGCGGCCAGATTGCCCGACTCGACCAGCCGGATCAGCTCGGCCTCGGTCACGCCCAGGCCCTTGGCCACCAGCGAGAACGCACCGGGCAGCGAATCGCCCAGCTGCTGGCGCAGCTCCTCCATCGAGACCACGCCCTTGCCGGCCATCTGCCCCAGGGCTTCGAGCATGTGGGCCACCTTATCCCCGGACAGGCCCAGCGTGCCCGCGGCCCTGGTCAATGCGGCAAACAACTCATTGGCCTGCTCGATGGGCACATTGGCGCTGTGCATCGAGGCCGAATATTTAATGAATGCCTCGCTGATGCCTTCGACGGCCACCCCGGCCTCACCTGCGGCGCGGCGCAAAAATTGCAGCTGGCCAGCGGCGACGGAAGCATCTTTGTAGATGGCATTGAGCGCGCGCACGAACTGCTCGTGCTGCACGTTGGCGCGCAAAAAGCTGCTCCCCAGGCCAGAGACCGCGCTCACGATACGGCCCACGGCATTGGCAATCACATTGCCCGCGGCAATCTGCGCCAGGCCCTGGCGCAGGCCAGCGGCAGCGCGCTGGGCCAGCGTCATTTTTTCGGCCAGCTCCTTGTGGCGGGCGACCAGCTCGCGGGCGCGCGCCTGGGTTTGCGCCATCTCCGTGCGCACGCGCAGCTGCGACGCCGCCAGATCGGCGCTGGACACCCCCGCTTGCGCCATGGCATCGCGCAGGCGCTGCAGCTCGATGCGGGACTCGTCATAGGCAGCGCCGGCCTGCTGCGCGCTCCTGCGCTGGCGGTTAAACCCATGCTCGGCCTCTTTGGCCTGCGCCTGCAGGCTGCGCGCGCTGGCAGCCGCCTCGCGCTGGGCGGCAGAGAGCGCGTGCGTGTCCGCCGCGGCTTGGTCAGCGGATTCGCGCAACCTGGCCAACTGTTCGCGCAGCTTTGCGAGCTGCTGGCCGTACTGGCTGGCATTCTGGCCGGCCTGCTCTGATTGCGCCCCCAGCTCGGCCAGGCGATTCCTGGTCTCGGGGATGGCCTCGGCCAGCTCGCTCTGGCGCTGGCTGAGCCGGTCGATCTTCTGCCCAGTGGCGCTATAGCTGGCGCCAAGTTTTTCCAGCCGCAGCTGCAGCGCCACTATGGCCTGGGCGTGCTTTTTCGCGCTCTGGCCTGTCTTGAGTTCTTTTTGCTGCAGATCATCGAGACGCTGCGCCGTGGCGGCAATGGTCTTGGCCAAGCCCTCGTGCCGCTCCTTGAGCTTGCTCATGCGGCCCTCGGATTTGAGCTGCTCGGCCTGCAGCCTCTCCAGCTGCTCACCGGCCTCGCGCAGGCCCTGGCCATGCTCGCGCGCGCGCTGCCCAGCCGCTCGGCTTTGCGCGCCGAGCTTCTCCAGCGCCTGCACCGCCTCTTTGATCGAGGTCTGCAGCCGCTCCTGCTCGGTGCGCGATTGCTGCACCTGCTCCGCCAAGGCCTGCTCGGCCTTCTGGGCCTCGGCCAGCGCTGCCTGCTTTTCTTTCATGGCCAGCGCCGCTGCCTTGGTGGCCTGCTGGGCCTGCTCGGCCGCCTGGGCGTATTCGCCGGTCTTGGCTTTCAGACCGACGAATTGCTCAATCGCCCCCTTTTGCTGCGCGAGATTCTCTAGCTCTTCGGCCAAGCGCTCCAATTCGGGGGCCGCTTCACTCCCTTGCTTGGCCAGCTCCTGCAGCTCATCGGCCAGCTTGGGCACGGCCTGCTGGCCCTTGACCTCTACGCCAATCTCTACGCCTACCCGTTTGGTGCTGCCGTCTGCCATGCTGCCCGCCTGTTGTCTATCCAGGCTGCACTGTCGCGTTTTGGCGGGCAAAAAATAAGGCCAGCGGGTGCTGGCCTGGGCGGTATGGCGGCTGGCGCGGCGGCCAGCGATGGCGGCAATGCTAGCGCAAAACCGCCCGTTGTTTCAAGGGCATCGGCCTCTGCCTCAGCCCTTGAGCACGCGGTAAAACTGGCTCACGCCGCTGCCGCTCTTGCGCGGGTCGCGCAGACAGGCGCCGCCCACTTCCAGATTGGCAAATCCATTGTCCTGCAGCAGGGCAATGGCATTGGCCACGCCCTGGCTGGCGCGGTGGATTTCGACCAACACCGGCTTGCCCGAATCGGCCTCGTTGAGCCCCTCGAAAATCAACTCCAACTCGACCGGGCCGGTGGTCAGGGCCTCGATCACAGCGTAATCGGCCCAGTCGTAGGTGACGCGCAGCTGATCGCCTGCGGCCAGATTGGCCGCGCCTGGCAGCAGGTAAATACCGGCAGGGCGCACCTCGTAATTGCCCGCCGCCGCAATGGTGGTGGCCGTGGTGGCTGTGGGGTAGGTGTAGCTGACCCAAATGGTCGAGCCGCTCTGGATGCCTGGCGCGCTGGCCTCGATGCTGATGCCGGTGCCAGTCACGCTGTAGTTGCCCGACTGCTCCACCTGCTGGGCCGAGCCGGCATCGCTGCCCACGCGCACCACCACGGCCGAGGGCGTGGCGTGCGCGAAAGTGATTGCCTGGCCCTGGTTGACGTTTTCGTGTTTTTCGTCGCTGACGCTGGCCGTGCCCGGCGTGTTGGTGATTTTTTGCAGTGTCACATTGCTGGGCTGCAGGTGCTGGGTGCGATACAGGCCGCCGAGCGTGGCGGCAAACGTTTCTTCGGCGCTGGTGCCCGCATCCTGGCTGCTGATGCTGCCCTGCACGGCGCGGGCAATGTTGGCCACGTTCAGGTCTGCCAACGTCATCTTGATGTTGACCTCGGTGACGCGGCGGATTTCCGCATGCGTGCCGCCGCCGCGCCGACTGAGGTCAGGTTGTTTTTTGACGTCTTCCGTTTGCGACAACTCCAGCTGGAGCACGTTGCCGATTTCCAGCGGCAGCGCGCTGCTGCCGTAGACGCGGGCATAAACCTGCCCGAGCAGCGCCGCTGGCGCATAGGTTTTGCTGATGATTTCACTGGCTGCCATGGGTCAATCCTCCAATGTCAAATGGCTGTGTGGTTCAGGCTGCGGGCGCATCGCCGCCATCGAGCAGGCCGCTTTGCTGGCGCATCCATTGCGCCACGGCCGGGTGCACGTGCAGCACGTCGCCGGCGTCGTAGCCCTGGCCCTGGTGCACATGGGACCGCGCCAGGCGCACGGGTTGCAGCGCCGGCGCGGCCGCTGGCGATGGCGCAGCGCGCCGGCTTGTGGTTCGTTTGCTGTTGCTCATGGTTTGCTCTCACTTTTCGGTGGGTCAACGCTGCGGGCGGCTGGGTGCCAGGGTGCGGGTGCTCAGCTGCAGCACGGCGCTGTGGCACAGCGCGCCGCAAAACCGCACCGGCCCAGCATCGGCCACCTGCATGCCGCGCTGCTGTTCGATCTGGCCCAGCAGGCCGGGCAGGCCCAGGGCCTGGTCGTAGCGCACGGCAGCGCGCATGCGCTCGATCAGCTCATCAAAAATCAACTCGCTGCCGATCTCATCGGCGAGCGCCATGTAGCCGCGCAGCTGCCAGCTGTGCTCATTGAGGATGCGGCCGGCGGCCGTGGTCTCGCTCGTGGCCACGCGGCGGATGTGCCAGCCGCGGATGTGCGGCTGGCTGCCCCAGGCGTCCAGCGCGGCATCGGGCAGGGTGTACAGGTACTGGGCGCGGAATGCGGCCTCGCTGCTGTGGTAGCGCTCGTGCAGGTGCACGTGGCCCACGCCGGGCACGGCCAGCAGCAGGGCCTGCAGGCGCTCGCGCGTCTGGGCCAGGGTGGCGATGTTCATTCCTGCCCTCCCACCATCTGCCGGGCGATCTGCGCGGCCGCATCCTCGAACAGGCGCACCACCTGGGGCTGCATGGCCTCTGCGGCGCGGCCCAAGGGGCGCTTGGCCTCGGTGCCGTGCGCGGCGATCTTGCGCGCCACCAGATAGGCCACGCGGCGGTTTTCCTTGGGATCGGCAATGCCCAGCACTGCCTTGACCCAGGGCTGGATGGCGTTAATTGGTGGCATGTGTGGCTTGGTGCCCAGCTCCACAAACGCCGCCACCGGCGATGCGCTGCCCACCACGCCCAGCACGCCCGCTGGGGTGCTGTGTACCTCGCTGCCAATGCTGGCGGCCGTCAGGCCCGAGGCGCGCGGCATGTTTTCTTGTGCCTCTCGTTGCACCAGCAGCGTGGCCTGATGCATGGTGGCCTCCAGTATCTGACGGGTTTGCTCTGGCGCCTCGCGCAGGCCGCGGGTGATGGCGTCCAGCGCGCCCAGGCCCATGTGGTAGCGGATCATGCACGCACCCTGAATGTGGGCGCGCCGCCAACCTGGTGGCGCGGGTGGCGCTGCGGCCAGCTGGCCACGGCCGCAGCGGGGCGCGCCGGCGCGCCCTCGATGGCCGGGTCGGCCACGCCCAGCGCCGCAAAATAGCTGGCGCGCCACTCTGCGGCGCGGGCCGCATAGTTGCGCGCCCGGCTCTCGGTCTGGCTGGCATCGGCGCCAATGGCCGCCTCGCGCTCGCCCGAAAAATGCGCCGCCAGCTGGCGGCACAGCAGGTGCGCGGCATAGGCGGCCACGGCCTCGCGGTGGCTGGGGTGGATGCTGCCGGCCTCATGCGGGCAGATGTAGATGATGAACACCTGCGATCCAGCCAGCAGCGTGCGCTCGTGCAGCAGCAGCTCGAAACCATCGGCCAGCTCGCGCACCAGGTAGCGGTGCAGGGCCTCATTGCGCCCGCCTGCGCCCAGCAGCTCCACATGCAGCAGCTCAAAGCTCAGCTGCCACTGCTGCGGCAGGCGCTGGGCATGGCCATCGGCCTGCCAGCGCAGCGTGGCGCTGGCGCGGCGCGGCATGTCCACGCCGTAGCGCGCCAGCGCCATGTCAATGGCGCGGTCGCGCTCAGGCGCGGCAAGCACCTGGTGCTGGTCGCGCACCATGTGCTCGACGCTGGCGCGCAGTTCATCCATGGTCATGGGCATCCTCGAAAAAAATCATCCTGGCTTGTCCAAACACTGGCCCGCAGCGCTTGGACAAGCCGCCTGGTCAAAACCCCAAAACACCAGGCGGCCGGGCAGTGGTACGGGGTGCCAGCCCGGTTCTTTGACGATTGCCGATCAGGCCACCACGGCCTTGGTCGTGCCCTTGCAGCCATCGACCAGCACCGCGCCGCCGTAGATGTGGCGAATCTTGTAGGTGATGGTGTCGTTGGCGAACAGGCTGCCCACGTTGGGCATGTCCTGCACGAACAGCTCCGGCTCCTGTCGGCCATCGAGGAACGAGACCTCCAGCACCGGCAGGCGGTTGGTGTCGGCCACCGTCACCCAGTCCTTGTCATCCGTCCAGTAGGAGACGGGGATGATTTCCGGGTTGATGGTCTGCACAAACGTCTTGTCCAGGTTTTGCTGGCGCACGAACAGGTTGTAGGCCAGCTCCTGCAGCTCGAACGGGATCAGCAGCGTGCGCGGCGCGGCCGCCAGGCGCTTGCCGCTGCCCGAGCGCGTTTGCTTGAGCATGGCCAGGCGGTGCTTGGCAAATTCATCCGCCGACAGGGCCGCCGTGAACAGGTTGCCGTGGTCGCTGTGGTACAGCGCCTTGCCGTCGTAGATGTTGCCGTTCTCCTTGAAGAAATCGAACACGAACTCATAAAGCGTGTTCTTGGCCGCCAGGGCCAGCTCCAGCGGGATGCGGCGCACGGTATTGACGTCGTCGTTTTTGATGGTCTCCAGCGTCACCGTCTCCGTGCCGCCGCGCTTGCTGACCTTGTAGGTGGCCTTGGCATCGCTGGGCGAACTCAGGGCCGTGTATTCGCCTTTTTCGGCCACGGCAGGCAGGTTGCCGTAGCCGCCGATCTGGATGCGCTCTTGCGTGCGGAAATCGCTCACGCTGCCCACCGTGGCCACCTTGCGCCAGACGTCCAGATCGGTCTCGCCGGTGTAGATCTCCTGCATGCGGCGCGTGATCGAATCGCCCAACGCGCTGGCAAAGGTGCCGCTGTCGATGGCCTCGCGCATCACGCCCAGGCTCTCGGCCATGCGGCCCATGTCGCAATGCTCCATGCGGCCCGTCACGCGCTTGTCGCCCGTGATCTCGATGTACGCCTCGCGCAAGGAGCTGACCGCGCCATGGTTTTTGTGCGCCGGGTTGAAAAACGCATCGAGCATCTCGCGCACCTGCACGCTGCGGTCGCCCACCTCGATGCTGCCCCCGCCAAATACGGGCACGCGCACGCTGCCCGATTCCGTGAAGCGCGCCAGGTATTCACCTTCTGCCTTGATGGCCTGGTCGATCTCGGCCTCAGTGAAGCGCTCGGCGCGCTCGAACTGCGTTTGCAGGCGTTGCTTGGCCGGGGCGGGCAGGGTGCTGGCCGCAATGCGCTGACCGGCCGTCTGGCGCAATTGCAGCATTTGCAACTCCGCCCGCGTGACCGGCGCATCGTCGCCCTGGGCCTCGCGCAGGGCATCGCTACCGGCCCCGGTAGCGCCGGGCACCAGCGGGCCGCACACGGCCTCATGCAGGTTGACCAGCTCATCGTCGCCAATCGTCTCCGGGTTGATGGCCGCGTATTGCGCAGGCGCGGTTTTCTGGATCGCCTCCAGCATTCGTTGCTTCCACAGTGGCATAGCTTTCTCTTGGTCAGTTGGTTGGTCGGCGGCGGCTTCGGTGAGGCGATCCAGGCCGCCGCCCGCGCCTGGCTCGACAATGAGATCGACGGAATTCACGCGACTGAATCGCACCGCCTCGCGCAGCACCGTGCGCCCCTCGCGGCGCGGTCGTATATTCGCCATCGCATCGATGGACAGGCCAAGCAGGTGCTGCATGCCGCGCTGCACGGCCTCCACCATCTTTTGCACCACGGGGTCGCTGGGGCTGATAGGGCGAAACGTCCCCGTCAGCGCGCCCGTGTCCGGCCCCTGGCCCTCAACGAACTGCACGCCGTACACCCCGCCAATCAGGTTGCGCACATCCTTGCCGCCGCCCTTGATGTGATCAGCGTCAGACTTGGCAAACACCCGCGCGCCCTCGAACAGCGGCGCGGCCTCGCGCAGGGCAGCGTCGGGGTAGTAGTTGTTGTTGCCGCTGCGCCCGGCGCGGATCAGCGTCACCGCGATGGAGCCGTCCGCAGCCTCGCGAAACGTAGCCAGCGCCCCGGAATCAGGCTGGGCCTGGCCCTCGCGCACAGGCACAAATCGTTCGACCACCTCCACCGGCGCGGCCAGTTGCACGGCCTGACCGCCATTGGCGTCATCGACCAGGGTGTAGCCGTACTGCCATTTGCGGCCATCGATTTGCACCACGATGCGGTCGGCATACATGCCGCAGATATCGGCCCATCGCTTGTCCCCCTCGGGGCGGCCCTCGTTGATGCGTTGCCGCACGGCACCAGACACCAGCTCGATCAGCTGGCGGAAATCGCGCTCCGGCGCAGGGGCGGCCTCGCGCAGGCAGGCTTGCACCTCATCGGGTGTCTGCAGCCCGCCGCGCGCGGCCAGAAACTGTATGAGTTGCGCGAGGTTCATCTCACGCCTCCAGATCGCCCACGAGCTTGGCACCCCAGCGGGTGACCACCACCACGATTCGGCCGTCGTAGCAGCGCCAGGCCAGCACGTCGCCCAGCTCAATGCCCACCAGCGCCGCAACCTCGGCCAGGCTCAGCTCACTATCCGTCGGCTCGGGATGTACGGCAGCAGGCTGCACTGGCCCGGCCTGCACTGGGTTGGCATCAGGGGCGGGGGCAGTCTGCCGCGCCGCCGTTTTTTTAGGATTGCTCATGCGCTCACCATCGGTTGTTTGTCGATGGCCGCATGGTGCCGATGGGCGCGCAAACAATTAAGGCCAGCAAACGCTGGCCTGTGGTCTAGAGGTAGGGGGATTTTGCTGTCGAGACCGCCGCGGGCCTCATCCGCGCCGCGCCTGCGCGTCGCAAACGCCCGCCAAGGCGTTTAACCGCCGTTTAACTCGCGCCGTTTGGTGTTGGGTGGTACATGGGGTGCGGCAATAAGCAAAAACGCGCTGTAGGGCTGTTTTTCTCTGACTGGCGGTTTTTAGGCCGCCTGACGCACCTCGAGGTCTGCCAAATCATGCTCATGGACGGTGCGCAGTGCCAGTGTCTCCCCCTCATCGTCCACGAAATCGACGATGTAGCCGTACTCGAGGACATCCAGCACCGTGCCTTCACAGCCCTCGGGAACAAACGGATCATCACCTTCAGCGGGCAGCTCGCGTGCGGCCTTGACGACCTGGAACTCTCGGAACTTGTGTGTCATGACTTTTCCTTCTTCCCCAAGATTTTCTTGTTGAGCCTGGTGTCGATGTACGCTGAGACCAAATGCGGTATCTGCAGCGGATCATCATTATGGATTTTCCAGGCCGTTGTCACAATGGCTTGCCCGCCATTGGGGCCAGTGATAGACATCATCACTTTGTGGCGGCGCTGGTTGTTTTTCACATCAATCTCAGATTCCTC
The DNA here is from genome assembly GCF_002285265.1 of Vandammella animalimorsus. Lineage (GTDB taxonomy): Bacteria > Pseudomonadota > Gammaproteobacteria > Burkholderiales > Burkholderiaceae_C > Lampropedia. The sequence goes on along the minus strand of NZ_NSJB01000014.1, from coordinate 41,412 downwards.
TTGCAGCGCGGCCGGTGTCACAAGCAACCCTTGACGCAGAGCCTGTTCGAATGCGTCGGCGTTCTCCAGGCTGAACCCCAACATGGATTGCAGCACGCGCGCCTTGTGGCCGCCCTTGGGATGCTCGGGGTTGAGCGAGTAATCCAAAATCTTCGCCCTGGGAATCACCGCATCCTTGGCCCCCGGCAGCGGCTCCTGCCGCCACCCCGCCGCCTTGGCCTGGCGATCCAATTCGGCCTTGGCCGGGTGCAGCTCCAGCTCGCGCTGGCTGAAGGGTTGTGCGCCTGGGCGCTGCACCTGCCAATGCGCCATCCAGGGGATGGCCAGGCAGCCGCAGTTGATGACCTGCTCGGCCGGGGCGGCCGGGTCGTGCGGGTGCATCATCAGATCCACGCCGCCGCCCGGATTCGGCACGCGAAACGGCTTGTCGTGCGCCACGACCTGGCCATCGACCAGGTCGTGCTGCCAGCGGCTGTGGATTTTGCCGCTGCGCCGCCATTGCTTGTGCAGTCCGGGCACCAGGGCCGCAGCCTGGCGCAGGCGCTGATCGGCACCCACGGCAAATGCCCTGCCCAGCTCGGTGCGCACGATGGTGGCCGCGCGCGCCTGGGCGGCCCCGCCCAGGGCCTGCTGCACCTGCTGTATGGCCTGGTGGGGCGTGTGCCCGCCAATCAGCGCCAGGGCCAGCGCGCGGTCGATCTGGCCATGGGCCACATGGCCTACGTCGGCCAGGCGGCCAGCGACAAACTGGCGCAGCGCGGCCAGGAAGTGGGTGTTTTGCACGGGCAGTACGGCGTCCAGCCGGGTGCCGATGGCGGCCAGCGGCCTGTCCACCAGCTCCTGGCCCAGCGTCAGCGCCGCCCCCATGCCGGCGGCGGTTGCCGCGCTGGCGGCGCTGGTGGCCCCGCCCAGGATGGCGTCGATCTGCGCCATGACCTGGCTGAGCTGCAGCTGCTGCCAATCGGCAGGCTGCTCGGCCAGCAGCGCCAGGATGTCGCCGCGCGCGGCCTGCAGCAGCTCCAGCACGCGTTGCTGTTGGGCGCGCAGCAGTTGGCCGCGCTCGGTCAACAGCTGCAGCAGTGCGCGTTCGAAATCTCGCTGCTCGGCGCTGGGTTCGGCGCTGGGCTTGGGGCTGTCAGTCATCAGGCGCGCCCAGCCTCATCCACGGCGCTGGCCAGGGCGCGCGGCGCGCGGTAGGTGTCGCGCTGGGCCTGCTCGGCCGCGCGCTGCTCGGCCTGGGCGCGCGCAGCTTCCAGTTCGGCAGCCGGGTCGATCTCCTGCCCAAAGCGGCTGGCCACGTCGGCGACGATTTTCAGGGCCGTCTCCTCGGTCAGCAGGCCCTTGTCGATGGCCAGCATGGCAGCGGCCACCACCGATTGCAGCGCGGCGGCAAATTTGGTCACGTCGCGGTTGGCCAACTCGGGGAACACGGCGGTCACATGCCAGCGCGGGTCGCTCCAATCGGGCGTGGCCGCCTGCTGGCTGGATTTCCACAGCACGTAGCGGCCAATCTCCTCCAAAAAGAGTTTGAGGCGGTTTTGGCGCGAGGTGTAAACCTTGAAGGTCGGCTCGCTCATGCTCTCGCCAATGGCCCGGTTGGCATCGGCGGCGCCGCCAAACCAGTGCTCCGGGAAGGTGCTGCCGCCCAGCACGTGGTTGCGCAGCAGCCGCGCGCTTTCGCTGGTGTCGGCCGCGTGCAGTGCGGGCGACTTGGGCTCCAGCGTCATGCTTTCGTTGTGAACGAATGCGCCATTGCTGCTGGGCGGGACGAACGTTTTCTGGTAGGCCTCCACGGCCTCCTGGTCTGCGCCCTGCATGGTGATGTCCCACACAAAGCGGCGCAGATCCGCAATGCGGTCGAGTTCGCCAAACAGGAACTCATCGTAGGCGTCCAGCCAATCCATTTGCCCCAGCAGATCGGAGCGACCCCGGCTGCCGTCTGGCAGCTTGTTGAGCTGCAGCAAAAAGCACTCGCCGTCGGCGAAATCCTCAGCGCGGATCTGCGCCGTGCGGCGCGAGAACAGCAGCTCATCGTCGCCCAGCACGATGACCTTGTACTTGTGATAGCGGCCGCGCGCATCGCGTTGCGTGACCACGCCGATGGGCTGCTCGGGGTTGTCCGGGTCCATCACCACCTGGGCGATGCGGCGCGGGTCCAGATAGCCCAGGCGCACCATGCCGTCCGGCCCCACATGGGCCGTGTAGCACTGCTCGCCCAGCAAGGCCAGGGCGCGCACGCGCGCTTCCAGCTTGGCCGGCCAGTTGTTGATGGGGTCAAACCAGTGCCGATCCAGCACGGCCTGCTGCTGCTCATCGGCCGCCTGCAGCGTCACGCCCTCGGCCAGCAAATAGGCCAGCGGCAGCTCGATCAGCCGATTGGCCAGCACATTGGCTTGCCACAGGTGCTCGGCCAGTTTTTGCATGCGGCCCTGGGCCATGGGGCTGAGGTCGCGCTCGTTCTGGTTGCCCTGGCCCTCGCCGCTCAGGCGGCGCCAGCCGGCTTCATGGCCTGGCGCGGCCTCGGCCAGCCGGGCGGCGGCCGCAGGCGGCGCAGCCGGCACGGCAGGCACGGCAGGCACGGCAGGCACGGGCGGTGTCGCGGGGCTGCGGCCCAGCAGTTTGCCGATCCAGCTCATCAATCGTCCTCCAAACGCACCTGCGCGCCCACCAGCGCCAGGGCCAGGCGGCCGTGGTCGCCAGTGCGCGCCAGCAGTTCGCGCAGCGCCTGGGCGGCCTGCTGCACGCCGCGCTGGTCGGCCTCGGGCAATGCGGCAATGGCGCCCAGGATGTAGTAGTAATCGTCGCGCGCCTGGCTCATGGCTGGGCCTCCTGCGCCTGCTTCAGTTTGTGCTGCGCCACCAGCAAATCCCACTCTTCGCGCAGCACGCGCCGGCAACCGGGCAGCTGCATGTCGAATGCCGGCGGGTCAACCGTTTTGCCCTGCTGATGCAGATGCTCGATTGCTGCCTGCACATTGGGGATCCACAGGGCATAGGGGCCATCTTCGCTAAGGTACAGCCAGCCGCACTCCTGAAACGGCGAGCCGATATTCATCCACCCCCGGCTGCCATCATCCGGTTGATCCCAGCGCAGAGACAGAGGCACACCCAAAGCCTGCGAAATGACGGTGCAGCTGTATTCATAGCCCTGCAGCGCCGCGAACTTGGCCGCCGCCTCGCTGCCTTTTTTGGGGTAGCAGTGCCCATTTTTTGGCCTCTTGAACTGTGGGTGCGGCTCGCCCTCAAACCCCAGCGAAACCAAGCGCCCATCCAGATGATTAAACGAGCAATGCGTGGCCCCATACTCATCGGCCAGCACCTTGGCTTCTGCCAATGCCCGCTTGCGCTCTGCAATGTGGCGCTTGATCAGCGATAACGCCGGGTCGCTCTCGATCATGTAAATCACCGAATCAGATTTCATCTCATCCTCCTCGCCGCGCCGTGCGGCCGTAGCATTCGTGTGGTGTGCAACGGCTGGCCAGATCAACCAGCCACATGGCCAGCGCCAGCGGCGTGTGCTCGCGTTCGGCCTTCGTGATTTCAGGCCGCCCGCGTCTTCGGCTGGCGACCACATGTGTGGGCTGGCCCAGGGCAATGGGCATTGCAGGGATAGCACGCGGATCGCAGCCCACGATGTAGAGCCAGGTCGCCTTTTGCGCCCTGTGGCCCCACCAGTGCTGGTGGATGGGCAGCGTCCATCCACCCCAGGCATCGCGCATGCCAGGCGGGGGCATATGGGCAGCCCGCCACAGCAGGGATCCCTGGGGGTGCTCCAGCACACCGCCCCATTGCCGCACCTGTTGCACGGCCCAAAGGGCCAGCCCGGCCTCGTCAGGCCTGGGCCGGGCAAATTGCCGCAGGCGCCCCCAGGCCCGGCATGGCGGGTGAGCCACGACAGGATTGCCGCCAGGCCAGCGGCGGGCATCCCGAGGCATGTCCCATACGTCAACCCCCGTCAAATACTTGTAGTTGCTGTCGGTGCGCGCAAAAAGGATGGACACCATCACGTCCTCCTGAACATCCGCTGCGCCGTGCGGCCATAGCGCTCGGCGGCGCTGCGCTCTGGCCCGTTGCTGCTGCTCTGCGCCGCAGCGGCCAGGCCGCCGCTCACAGCCAGCATCCACAGCACTACCACCATGTCCGGCCCGTCGTCATGATCCGCTTTTGGGAAATGCCGAAACTGGTTGATCAGCGTGCTCTGGCTGCTGTGCAAGCGGATCAGCCCGTTGTGCATGTGCGGCTGCAGGCTCTCGATGCGCAGTTGTTTGTCCGCCAACGGGATCACCCCGCGCGCCGGCACGGGCACGCCCAGCGCGGCAGAGCGTTTGACCAGCTCGGTGCGCAAAAACTCCTGAAACTGCACGCTCTCCACGCCCCACACGCGGCATTGGTACTCGCGCTGCATCTCGATGACGTCGCTGATGATGCGGTCGGGCGTGCGTTTGCGAATCCTGGCCTCCACCACATCCAGCACGCCCGTCTCGCGGTTGTAGCCGCCCACGCCAATGGCCGAGGGGTCGCGCCCGCCGCCGGCCTTGCCCAGCGAGGGATCGCAGGCTCCGTAAAAAATCCAGCTGTCCAGACGTGATACCCAGAACTGGATGCTGTTGGCAAAGGGGGCGTCATCGCCTGCGGTCGGGTCGTTTTGCTGCTCGGAATCGAACGCGGTATGCCCCTCGCGCGCGCGCTTGATCATCAGCTGCACCAGCGGCCGCACCGCTGGCCAGCTCACCTGCGCGCCCGCGTCCATCTCGGCGCGGTTGGCCTCGTACAACGCCATCGCGGCCGCCATGCCATCGGCAGGGGTGTCGGCGTTGAGCAAGAGCCGCTCAAACTCCTCCCACAAATCCATGCGCTCGGGCCATTGCAGAACGGCCTTGAACACCTTGCGATGCCACAGCGGATTGCGCAAAAACCGGCTGAGCACGCTGTCGTACATCAGCACCGTGCCGATGATGATGGCGTCCATGCTGTCATCGGGCGGGCCCAGGTTGAGCACGCCCTTGGTCACGAACGCCTCCAGCTTGTCGCGCTGGGCGGGCTGGGCCACGTTCTCATCGTTTTCGATGTCGTCCATGATGGCCAGGTCTGGCCGGTGCGCGCCGTGGCGACGGCCCCGGATTTTTTTGGCGCTGCCAAATGCCTCCACCTTGCGGCCGTTGGCCGTGACGATCACGCCCGCACGCCACACGCGGCCCTGACCTGCGGCCTCGGGGAAGTCGCCAGCAATGCGCGGGTTGGCCTCCAACTCCGCTTTGATGGCCTCCAGCATCTCAGCGGCCTGCTCGAACGCATCCATGATGATCACCGCGTACCACTTGCGCCCGGTGACGATGCACCACAACACAAACGACATGCTGACTTTGGTCGATTTGGCCTCGCCGCGCGGCGCGGCAATGGCATCACGCTGCCCGGCGGGGTTTTCGACCAAGCGCGGCAGGCGCTCGTACAGGTAGCGGTGCAACTGCGATGGCTCGGCCTGGCCGTAGTGCGGGAAGTAGGTGCGATCCCAAAACTCGTAGCCGCCAATGGGGTCAAACACCCGGCGGCGGCGCTCGGCCACGGCAGCGGGGCTGATGTCCCAGCCGTCCAGGTTTGCATCGACCTGGCGGCGCAAATCCTCGGCCAGCTGGGCCAGGCCCTGTAAAAACTCCTTGCTGGTTTTAGCCATGGCCAGCGACCTCCGGCACGACAAAAATCAGTCGGAAATCGGCCAGGCCCAGGCATCCAGCCAACCACATCAGAACAACCACTGCGCCAACAAACAGCAGCGCCAGGCGCAGCAACACCAGCACGAAAGCCCAGTTATCCATACGCCCTCGCCAGCTCTGACCCGAAGGGCTCCAGCAGATCCAGCAGCATCTGCACATGGCCTGGGTGCTGTTGCTGCGCAAACGCCACCAGGCGCTGCAGCACGTCCAGCGCGATGGACTGCTTGTTGATCTCGGGCGAAAGCCTTTTGAACGAGTTCATCGTTTTATTAAACGAATCGCTCATGCTCGCCAGCGTCTCGGCCCGCTCGCGCGCGCTCATGCCCTCTGCCTCGCGCAGCAGGTCCATGGTGTGCTGGTGCTGCACCAGGTAATCCTCCAGCAGCTTTTGCGCCAGCGACGACATGTTTTCATCGCCCAACGCCACTGCGGCGCGGGCTTTATCCCAGTCATCACCAGCGATTGATGCCTCTTTTTTCCAGCGGTTGGCCGTGCCGCGCGCCACGCCCGCCTTGGCGCAGGCCGCGTCCATCGGCAGGCGCTGGTACACGTACAGGCTGCGCAGCTGGGTGCGCTTTTCCTGCGGGTGCGCCATTCACAGCCCCCCGCGCAGCCAGTTCTTTGCCGCCTCGACGATCAGCGCCACGCCCACGCCAGCGGCGCTGCCGCCCACGGCCCCGACCACGGCGGACTTTTTCTCCACGTCGCGCAGGCGCTTGTCCAGCTCGGCGATCTGCGCGCGCGTGGCCACGTGGTTCGATTCGATCTTGTCATCAAGGCGATGCAGGCCCACATCGACCTTTTGATCCAGCTCGACCAGGCGCTTGTCCTGGCGGTTGAGGTGGCTGGTGATGGAGTCGAGCTTGCCGTCCATCTTGCCCAGCAACAGCAGTTCTTCTTTTTCCAATGGCATGGTGGTTTGCGTGTGGTGGTGGGAGGGGGTTGTTCTCAGTGCTGCAGCAGCCGCGCTCGGCACGATGCATAGGCCGCGTTGACGGTCTCCATCTCGGCAATCACTGCTGCAAGGCGTTCAGCGTTTCGCGCCGGAAGTAGCCCAATGGCCGCGCTGGCGTCTGCTGCACCAGCGTCGGCACCGGCGGGGGCGTGATCTGTGGGGCCACCACCACCTGGCCCACAGGCAGCGGGGCGGGTGACGACGCGCACCCGCACAGGGCGGCGCTCAAGCTCGCCAGCCAGGCGAGCGATTTCGGCTTGGTTTTGTGCATCGGTTTGCTCCCGCAAGGTGTGCGCAGCATCGGCGCGCGCCTGGGCGGCGTCGCGCTCTTGGGTCAGGGTTTGGAGGGTTTGCGCCGCTTGGGCGTTTTGCGCGGCCACCGCCGCTTGCAATGCGGCCAGCTCGGCGCGGGCGGCGCGGGCGCGCCGCATCTGCCAATCGGCCACCCCGGCCAGGGCCAGGCAGGCCAGCAGCAGCGCCACGGCGGCCCAGCGCTCCAGCGCAGCAAGCACTCTCATGGCGCCCCCTGCACGGTGGCGGTCTGGCCACTGCCAGGCAAATCCTGCAAACACAGCGCCATCTCGCGCTGGCGGCGCAGCTTCAGGCCGCGCAGCGGCTTGCCCTGCGCCGTGGCCCAGCGCGGCATTTGCTGGCAGGCGGCGCGCACATCGCCGGCCTGCAGCAGCCGCAGCATGGTGCTGTGGCGGCCACTCTTGAGCCAGACAAAGCCGTCCTTTTGCCCCACCGCGCCGGGGCCGACGTTGTAAATGAAGCTCAGCAGCGCGGCGATGGTGGCCGGTGGCATGCGCGCCACCACTGGCGCTGGCACATGGCGCACCAGCACGTCGGCGGCCTCATGGATGCCGCGCAGCGTCAGCTCATCGCACTGGGCATCGCTGGCCCAATCGCCCAGGCGCACGCCGCGCGTCCAGCCCTCGCAAATGGTGGGGATGCCTACCGGGTCCAGATAGGCGCGATTGCGCCGCCCCTCCTCGGTGGGGATCAGGCCAGAGCCGCCAGTGCCCACCAGGATGGCCAGCACCGCAGCGGCCGTGGCCGCGCCCAGCTTGAGCCCCAGCGGCGTTGTGGATTTGGATGTGTTTGCCATGCCGCCACTGTGCCGCCGGCGGCGCAAACAAATAAGGCCAGCTTGTGCTGGCCTGGGGACGGTTTTGGTGACAAAGAGGATTATGCCTGCGATGCTCCACAGGGTTCAAGGGCCAAGATTTTTGCCCGCAACGACATCTAGGTCGCTGCGACGGCCCTTTTCCCGATCCATGTCCGATTTGATGCTGTCTGCCGGCCCCAGCGTCAAAAACACTGTCCACAGCTGCCACAAGGTCAGTGCTACCAGAAGAGCGTATGAAAGCCCTCGCCCCAACTCTGCCGGGATCCCGAAGCCGTAGGCCCGCACCAAGGGGGCCACTATCCCGATAAGCAGAACGATCGCCAGGATGCACGTCGAATTGACCACAGGCGTAAACAGCTCACTGCTTGCATCGCCCGTTGGAGTCCTGCCCCCTGCGCCTTTGCGCAAGGAAAAGCGCAGGCGCTCTGGGTAAACGATGGCCATCCATGCACCGATGACCGCAAAAATGATGGCCGCAGTGGTGCGTAACGCTTCAAAAAGCGGCCATTGCTCCACAAACGGAACCTTCCGGCCAAACCAGGCCCCCGCGCACACCAAAGCGACGCTGAAGATCCAGGCTATAGGCTTAAGAAAACGCATGGGTGGAAACACTAGCTCAGAACGGCTTCAATACTCGCCCTGTTGCTTTGCAATGCCTCAAGCAAAGATTGCGCCGAGACCACTGACGGCGCTACACGTATGACAGGCAGTTTGAACTCCCCGCGTGCGTAGGCCTTGCCGATCCAGCGTGGCGAGGACTCACCCCGAAGAACAAATCCGACGTCATCCCAACCCTCACTGCCGTCCTCGTAGGACCTTACCAGCTCTTTTATTTGTTGGTGCGTTATCTGGGTATCCATTTCGTAGGAGACGCGGACTTCTTCGTTCACCTGTGTTTCGATACCCCTGAGTTTGCGCCAGAACATTTGCCAAAGCGCCAAGTCTTCCTTGCGCTTGGCCAGATCCAGCGTGACGCGGCGGACAACCCTACGGACGGAGTCGTGATGCTTGAGGAGATACTCAATGTCGCCCGCGATCCGATGCTGGCTGGATTGAAACAACGGCTCCACATCCTGCCTCGGGTCGTCACCCGGTTGTTTTCGATACCCGATGACTTCCATGCTTTCGTCAACCAAACCTGCCGTGCCTGAGACTGCTTGCCGCACGACCGCATATTTGGCGCTGCGGCTCAGGAAGCCCTTCAGATAGGCTTGCAACTGCCTATGGCCTGCCACAGGAAATTCAAACCGGACTCCAGCCATCCTTGAGTGCTGTGGCTGGAACCAGTAGTAACTGGGAAATCCGGGTAAGCTGCCCTTGGCGATTGCGTTTTCAATCACCGCTGCCTGGCCCACCATTTCATTGGGTTGGACCGACGCCACCGCCTTTTCTCCCGCGGGCGTCTGGTTCCATAAAACCAAGAGCCACTCCCCATTGTGCTGGGCAATATCAAAGACAAACGCAGGCAAAAGGTCTGCCTCGGGAGAGGGTGGATAGGTTTGTGTTTGTGCAAGCTGCACACCGCCCTTGACCCATTGCTGTATCTGGGCCAGCGTAGCGCTCAAGTCGCCAAATTCACGGCGCCGGGCCCCTCGGGGGCCGCCGCGGCTGTAGTACCCGCACTTGTTGATCTTGAAAAAGGTGATTTTTGCGTCTTCAGTCATCAAAAACACTCCCTCACATCATCCATCCATGCCAGACCACGCGCCCCGCAATCCGCAGGGCCGCTGATCACACCCTTCAGCTCCCGCCGGTCTGCTCGCGGACGATGCGGGCGCAGGCGCGGATGATGGCTTTCCATCACTGTGTCGTAGCTGCCTGCAACAACTGTTCTGCCAGGCGGCGCGCGTCTTGCGGCTCCAGCAGCAGGGTGCATGCCGCATTCTTCCAGCCTGGGTCGCTCACATACACGCCCACCGAGTCTTCGTCCGGCATGGCATGCACCTCCAGCGCCGATGGGCCTTGATAGACCAGCTCCTCGGCGCTGCCACGCAGGTTTTTGACCTGCATGTGAATCAGCATGGCGCGCCCTCGGCTCATTGCCGCGCCTGTGTCTCGCCTGCGGCAATGGCCGCCATCACCACCGCCTGCACATCCGCCGAGCAGGCCCGCCAGCCGCGCAGCAGGCGCTCTTCCGTGGGGTTGAGCGCGTAGCTCACCTGCTGCTGGCCCTTGCCCAGCAACACATACACCACATCGAGTTTCAGCGGCGCCAGCGCCGCCAGCCAGGCCGCAGGCACGGCGCTGACGCCCAGCAGGGCATTGCGCATCTCGCTCTCTGGCACGCCCACCGCCTGGGCCGCCTGGCCCGCACTCAGCCCCAGGCGCAGCAAATCAATCTTCAGCCGCTCATGCACGGGCTGTTCGTAAGCATCCGGGCGCTGCACTGGCGCATGCAACCCCGTCAGCACGTACTCCACATCAATGCCCAGCTCAGGGCGCTGCTGGGCCAGCGCGCGCAGCTCTTTTTCGGGGAAGGAGCCGGTTTGTTTTCGCCCCGCCCAAGCACGGGGTGACAACCCAAGCATCTGCGCAACTTGCTTGTCTTGAGTCATTTCGACTTGCTGCTTGAGCCGCAGCGTGGCCTCATCAAAAAAATTCATAGGGTCCTTGACAGATACGTTTTAGTAATTAAAATACCTACCAGTAATTTAAAACCCATGGCGTAACCCAAAAGAAAGGAGCCACCTATGACCCCTCAACAAATCAAAGAGCAATTCCGCGCACGCGGTCAGTCCGTCGGCCAGTGGGCCGATGCCCACGGTTTTCCGCGCGACGTGGTGTACCGCGTACTCAACGGCCGCGCGGCTGGCTGGCGCGGCCAAACGCATGAAGTGGCCGTGGCCCTGGGCCTCAAGCCCAACCCGACCCAAGCCACCACGTCCAAGGTTTAAACAAATTCTACGAGGCAAACCATGAACGATCTGCAACAAACCCCCGCCACTGCCGAATTGCCGCAACTGACCGCAGTCAACGGCCATGCCACCTGCCTGTCCACCGATGTGGCGCGGCACTTTGGCAAGCGGCATGACGATGTGCTCAAGGCCATTCGCGCCTTGCTTGTGGAACTGCCGGATTCCCATCTCCGCAATTTTGCGGAGATGGAGATTGACGTCGAAATCGGCCTCGGAAAAGTCCGCAAATCCCCCGCCTACCGCCTCACCCGCGACGGCTTCACGCTGCTGTGCATGGGCTTTACCGGCAAGCGGGCGCTGCAATTCAAGCTGGCCTACATCGATGCCTTCAACCGCATGGAGCAGCAACTGGCCCAGGCCAGCCACGGCCAGGATGCAAGGGCGGCGCGCGCACGGTTTGCGCCGCGCATCGCCTACCAAAACGAAGACTGGTTCTTGCGCCTGTGCGCCTGGGCCTCGGTGGTGGGGGTGAGCACCCTGGCCTACAACCTGGGCGTGAGCCGCTACACCCTCTCCAAAGTGCTGCATGGCCGCGATGGCTACGGCCATGGGCACTGGCCGCATGCGCTGGCCCAGTTGGCCCAGCAGGGTTTGCCCGATCAGCCGCCTCCGTTCTACCCCGCAAGGCCACGCCCGTTTGCAGCGCTGACGCATCGGCAGTGCGAGCAGCTCAGCCTGATTTAAGCCCCCGTTATGCCCGCCAGCGGCGCGCCAACAGTGGCATCGCGCCGAGCGCCCGCGCCCCAGAGTGGCCCGTACGCCCCAGAGCGTCAGCGCCCCAGAGAGCCCGCGCGCCTTGGGATGCCGCACATCAAGCGCCTGTCTGGCGGGCGCCCTTCTTAACCCCTCTTCAACTATGCAAAGCATCTGGATGACTGCCCGCGAGCTGGCCGGCCTGCCAGGCATGCCCGCCTCGGAGCGCCGCACGCGCGATCGGCTGCAGCAGCTGGCCGTGCCCAGCCGCCAGCGCCAGGGCCGCACGGGTGGTGGCGGGCTGGAGTACGACAGCGCGGCCCTGCCGGCTCAGACCCAGGCTGCGCTGGCTGCGCAGCGCATCGGCCAGGCCGGCCAGCGCGCCGTGCAGGCCATCACCCCGGCCGCGCCGCTGGCGCTGCCCGAGCCGCAGGGCGATGAGGCCCTGCCTGCCGCCGCAGCAGCCACGCCTGGCCTGTTGCGCCAGCCGCCCAGCGAGGGCGAGCAGCGCTGCGCCGATGCGCGCATGCAGCTGCTGCGCATGGTCGACAGCGCCGCTTGCCTGTGCGGCGCCAAGAAGGCCTATGCCCAGGTGGCCGCGCAGGCCACGCTGGCCCAGCCGGGCGATGCACTGCACGGCATCGTCAGCGCGGCCAATCAGCGCCGCAGCACGCTCTCGGCGCGCACGCTGGAGGGCTGGGCCAGGCTGCGCCGCGAAGGCGGCTGGCAGGCGCTGTTGCCCGCGCCCGCGCAGGCCCAGCCGCTGGCGGCGGTGGGCGAGGACGTGGCCATGGTACTGGGCCTGTATTTCAGCAGAGACCCGCAGTGGCGCAATCTCAGCAATGCGGTGCGCGCCGTCAAGCGCAAGCTCGGCCTGCCCGCCGACGATGGCCGGGCCCTGTATGGCCGCTGCCGCCGCGCCATTGCCAAGACGGACAACGTGCAGGCCATCAAGGCCCGCCACAGCGGCGCGGCGAGGGCGGCCCTGCTGCCGTTTAAACGGCGCGATACCAGCGTGCTGGGGCCCAATGACGTGTGGCTGATGGATGGCCACACCTACAAGGCCAAGGTGCGCCACCCAGATCATGGCCAGCCGTTTGCGCCAGAGCTGACGATTGCCATCGATGCGGCCACGCGCCGCATTCAAGGCTGGTCGGTCAACCTCTCGGAAAACGTCATTGCCGTGGGCGATGCGCTGCGCCACGCCATCGGGCAATGCGGCGTGCCTGCCGTCCTCTATTCAGATAACGGTGCTGGCGAGACGGCCAAGCAGATCGATTGCCCCGTGGATGGTTTTTGCGCCCGCCTGGGCATCGAGCACCGCACCGGCATCCCCGGCCACCCGCAAGGGCACGGCCTGATTGAGCGCTCCTGGCGCACGCACGCCATCAACAGCGCGCGCCAATGGGGCAGCTACCAGGGCGCGGATGCGGATCCGGGCGAGTACCGCAGGGCGGCCTCGCGCATTGCCAAGGAGCAGCGCGCCATTGCGGCAGCGCGCGAGGGCGGCAATGTGCTGAGGCTGGACACCAGGCTGCTGCCCAGCTGGGCGCAGTTCGTCGCCGGCATCGAGGCCATGGTGGCCGACTACAACGCCAATCACCGCCATCGCAGCCTGCCCAAGCGCGCCGATGGCAAGCACATGACGCCCGATGAGGCCTGGGCAGCCATGGTGCAGCCGGGCGATCTGCACATGCTCAGTGAGCTGGAGCTGCGCGCCATGTTCCGCCCCAGTGTGCTGCGCACAGCGCAGCGGGGCGAGGTCAAGTTTTTCAACCAGGTGTATTTCGCGCCGGAGCTGATGCGCCGCGACGTGGATCGCCAGCAGGTGAGCGTGCGTTACGACATCCACGACCCCAGCGTGGTGGAGGTCTACACGCTCTCGGGTGAGTTCGTCTGTCAAGCCCGCTTTGGCGGCAATCGCATCGACTACATGGCCAAGCCGGTCATCGAGATGGCGCGCGAAAAACGCGTGCGCGCCACCGTCAAGCGCCGCGAGCAGCAGATCGACGCCGCGCTGCGCGAGCTCAACCCCACGCTGGCCCAGCAGCCCACAGCCAGCCTGCCCGCGCCCAGCCCGGTCGCTGGCATGCCGCTGATGCAGGTGCCCGCACGGCGGGCCGGGGTGGTGATCGACGTGCAGGCCACGCCTGCGCCACAGGCCAATGCGCAGCAGGCCGATGCCCGCCCGTTTTTTGCATCGCCCAGCGAGCGCTACGAGTGGCTGATGGCCCACCGCGAGCAATGGACAGACACGGATGGCCGCTGGCTGGATGACTACACCAGCGGCGAGGACTACGCAGCCCTGGCCGATTACTACGCCAGCCGGGGCCTGGGCTGGGAGGGCGGCGGCAATGGTTTTAAGGGTGCTCAGGCAGCAGGTGGAGCTGCTGCCTGAGCGAGGTGTTCGCAAAGTTTTTTCAGTTCAAAAGCAAAGCAAACGGAAGGGATTTTAGAGATGAAAAAAGGGTTTGTGCAGACGGCGAATTTTCGGCTGCTCAAGGAGGCCGAGGCCCAGGTGCAGCGCCGGGGGGCGCGCGAGGCCGGGCTGGTGCTGATCCAGGGCGTGTACGGCATCGGCAAATCGGAGCTGACCGAGCGCTGGGCCACCGACAACGGCCATGTGTTCGTGCGCGCCAAAGAAACATGGTCGAAACGCACGATGCTGGACGAGCTGGCCACCAAGATGGGCCTGTCCGTGCGCGGTACGGCCGTGGACGTGCAAAACCGCATCATCGGCCACCTGGCCGTGAGTATGCAGGCGCTCATCATCGACGAGGCCGATCACCTGGTGGATATGCGCAGCGCCGCCAAGCTGGAGGCCATCCGCGACATCACGGACATGACCGGCACCATGGTGTTCCTGGTGGGCATGGAAAACCTGCCCGCCGTGGTGCAGCGCTACGAGCACATCGCTAGCCGCGTGGCGCGCATCGTGCAATTGCAGCCGCTGACGCTGGCCGATGTGCAAGCCACCGTCAAGGCCAAGGCGGAAGTAGCGATCACCCCGGCGCTGGCCGAGCAAATCCACCGCGACAGCAAGGGCCGCATGCGCCTGGTGCTCAATGCCATCACCAACATCGAGGGCTGGGCGCAGGCCAATAGCTGGGCCGAGGTGGACGTGGCGCACGTCAAAGGCCAGTCGCTGTGCACGGATTTCAGCGGCCACCTGGCTGCGCGGCGGAGGGCGGCATGAGCAACACCACCCTGCACCCCAACTGGTACACCGGCGTGGCCCTGGCTGCGCTGGCCCACCGCGCGCCGCCCAGCGGCCTGTTTGACGAGGCGCAGCTGGTGCAATGGGCCCAGGCCGATGCGGTGGAGTTTGGCGCGGGCCTGGCCCATCAGGCGCTGCGCGCCATGCAACGGCGCGGCTACGCGCTGCCGCAATCGGCCAGGCGCTCCAACGGCAAGATTTTCAACCAGCGCTGGCGGCTGACGCCAGCCGGGCGCGAGGCCGGCCTGGCCGCACACGCCGCGCTGCACCACGGCGCACCTGACCCGCACGCTCTGGCCACCCGCCTGTGGGGCCTGCTGCGCATCCGCCGCCGCCTCACCACCGATGAGGCCGCCAGCACGCTGGTTGATGCGGGCGATGGCGCAGCGTACACGCGCCAGAAAAAAGCCATTGGCGCGCTGCTGCGCGCCTGGGCCAAGCACGCCCCCGACGTGGTGACCGTGGCCGCCAAACGCGAGGGCGCGCACCTGCGCTACGTGCTGCTGCGCGACCTGGGCGCCTGGCCGCCGCCCTCGCGGGCCGGGCAGGTGCATCCCACAGCATTTGCCAGCCTGCCGCCGGTGCCCAAGCAATTCGTCAAGCCTGCCCAGCCGGCCGGGTTGGAGGGCCAGCCATGACGCCAACGCCCCGCAATCAGCTGCCCTACATGGCAGAGCCCTGGTTTGCCGTGCTGCTGCAGGCCTGTGCTGGCCGGCGCATGGCCAGCGTGGCGCGCGCCCTGGGCCTGAGCAAGGGGGCCATCAGCCAGGTGGTCAACGGCACGGGCCGCTACGGCAACGGCCGCGCCAGCACGGCGCGCATCGCCGCCAAGGTGGTGCACGTGTTCGATCGCTTTGCCTGCCCTCACCTGAGCAGCGAGAGCGCCGAGGGCGAGGTCGTCATCACCGCCGCCCAATGCCGCCGCTGGGCCCTGCGCCCAGCCCCCACCAGCAGCCCGCGCGAAATGCAGCACTGGCAAGCCTGCCGGCAATGCCCGCACCGACAAATGGCCCAAGCGCTGAGCCAGGCCAATGCCCCAGCGCCCCACACAGGCCCGATCGCCACACCCATCCACCAGGAGACCCCCAATGCAAACCCAAGCCCCAACCCCAACGATTAACCAACCAGCGGCCAACGCCGCCTGCCTGCGCCCGCCGCCGCTGCGCGCCTGGGACATCGTCGTGCAGCGCGTGGAGCGTGGCGGCCGGGTCAGCACCTCTGCCTACAAGCTGCTGGGCAAAGACCAGGCCCAGGCCGTGGCGCGGCTGTTGGACATGCTCGACGACAGCGCCGCCTGCGTGCTGCACATCACCCCCAGGAGGATCGCATGAGCAAGCGCAAACCCACCCTGCTGCTGGCCCCTGGCGTGCTGGTGGCCTACGAGCGCCCCACCTGGCGGGCGCGTCTGCGGCGCGCCTGCCGCGCCTTGTGGCAATCCATCGTGAGGAGGCAGACATGAGCCTGACCAACAAACAACTCGCTGGCTACCAGCGCCGCACCCTGCACAAGTTTCGGGACGCCCTGCACATGATGGCCGAGGCCTGGGCCAACAGGGACGAATTCAACCGTAGCCAACTGAATGACCTGGCCAGGCAGGTGGATGGCCTGGCTGCCGAACTGACTGTAGATGAGGAGCCCGAGCTATGAGCCCAATCCAACCCATGACAGCTGGCAAGCGCATCCGTGGCCAGCTCAACCGCGAGGGCCTGACGGTGGAGCTGGCCCATGTCTGGCGGCACCTGCGCGATGCCGGCGGCTGGTGGTCGGCCCAGGAGCTGCAAACGCACTGGTATCCGCTGTTTGAGGATCTGCGCCAGTTCGAGGCCGGGCTGCGGCGGCTGCTGCACATCGGCAGCATCGAGCGCCGCATCAGCATCGAGCAGGCCGGCCTGCCGGTGTACGGAGTCACCCGGCGCTGCACGCCGCTGCCGGGCTACACGCTGGAGCCGGGGGAGGGGCCATGCTGATCTACGTCTGCCCAAGCTGCCGCGCCAAGAACAGCCTGGACAACGTGCTGCACCAGGCCGTGGAGGACAGCGATGCGCGCCGACTGGTCGAGTACCTGGTGCTGCAGCAACAGCCCACGCTGGGCGCGCAGCTGATCCGCTATCTGCGCCTGCACGCCCCGCCCAAGAACCGCCTGAGCTGGAGCCGCACCCGTCAGGTGCTGGGCGAGATCGTGGAGGCGCTCAAAAGCCACCGCATCCACTACCGGGGCCGCGAGTGGCAGGTGCGTGTGGACGACTGGCGCGCCGCCCTGGACGTGGTGTTTAGGGACGCGGAAGACGGCAAGTTGCGCCTGCCGCTCAAAAACAGCCACTACCTCTGGGGCGTGCTCGCCAACATCGCCAACGGCCACGAGGCCGCGCGCGAGAGCGCCATCGAGCAGGCCCGCCGCAGCAGCGGCCGCAGCGGCCCCGACCAGGGCGCGCGCAGCCTGGCCGATGTGCTGCTCGATGCCGTGGCCAACCCGCAGCGCGCCGCGCCCGCCCCAGCAACACACCCGATCACCGAGGAACCTCAACCCATCACCAGCCGATTCGTGCGCGAGGCCCGCGAACAAATCGCCCGCACCAAGGCCCGGCGCGAGCGCCTGCTGAAAACCCTGCAGCAACAAGAACACCCCGAAACCGACGGCGGCAACGCCGATAGCCAGCAAGAGAAGGAGCAATGACCATGGCAACCCGAATGAAAAAACCGGCCCAGGTGGCCGTGCCGCAATCGAAGAGCGACTGCGCCGAGTACATCCGCAACGTGGGCGACCTGACCCGCGAGCAAGCGAGGCTGGTGACTGAGATGAACGATCTCATCGCCGAAATCACGCAGCGCTTCCAGCCCGAGCTGGAGGGCCTGCAGCAGCGCATCGACACGCTGCGCGAGGGCATCCAATCCTGGTGCGAGGCCCACCGCGTCGAGCTGTGCGGGGAGAACGACAAGCTGGGCAAGACGGCCAATTTCGTCACCGGCACCGTCAGCTGGCGGCAACGCCCGCCCAGCGTGCGCGTCACCGGGCAAGAGTCCGTCATCGACACCCTGCTGCGCATGGGCCTGGAGCGGTTCGTGCGCACCAAGGAGGAGATCAACAAAGACGCCATCCTCAACGAGCGCGACAGCGTGCGCGGCATCGCCGGGATCAAGATCATCACCGGCGTGGAGGATTTCATCGTCGAGCCGTTCGAGGCCAGTGCGGAGGTGTGACATGGCAACACGCAAGAACCCCAGCCAAGAAAGCATGGCCATCCTAGAAATTGGCTGTCAATCGATCCTCCTGCCGGCGTCAAAGGCCATCAAAGCCATGGAAATACTGATGGGAGGCATAGGTGTAGAGCTAAATCGCCCCAGCCTGACAATCAGGTGGCGCTTGGCGAAAAAGTTTCACCTGGAGATAAGTATGGTCAGCCCTGAGGACATCGTGATGCCCCACGATGCCGCTGATGCCGCTGATGCCGCTGATGCCGCTGATACAAGACGCCGCCATGTGCAGCAAACCATCGGGCTCGAGGCGCTGAAGCTGGAGGGCAGGAAATGACCCGCGACGAAGCACTGATCAAAATCAAAAAGTGCATGGCATTGCGCCGCAGCGCCGAGCCGCACGAGGCCGCCGCTGCGCTGCGCCAGGCACAAAAGCTGATGGAGATGTTTAACCTCTCCGAGCGCGCCCTGGAGGTGGCAGATGTGCATGAGGAAAAAATCAACGCCCAGAGCAGCGGTCAGACGTTGTGGGAAGGATTCCTGGCCAACTGCGTCGCCGGGGCATTCGGCTGCGAGTATTACCTCATCCGCCGACGCGAATACACAACAGCATTCGAGACCAGAACCACCTGGCAATACGTGTTCGTCGGGCTGGATGCTGCACCCACTCTGGCCGGTTATGCGTTCGATGTGCTGGGCCGCCAGTGCTACCGGGCACGCGCGGCGCACATCAAATTGCAGCCCAAACGCTGCAAGCCCAGCACCAAAACCGCCCGCGGTGATGATTTCGCCATCGGCTGGGTGATGGCGGCTGCAGCTGTGGTTCAGCACCATGCCCAACCGCAACGAAACGAAGAGCTGTTGCTGGAATACATGGCGGAGCGCCACCCAAATATGACCACTATCAAGCCGCGCGATTCCCGCAAGGGCAAGAACGTCAGCGGGCATGCGCAGGAGGGATACCGCCAGGGCCAGGGAGCGCAGCTCCACCACGGCGTAGGCCAGCGCGAGCAGGCGCTGATCGGGAGGGGGTGATATGGGCGTGACCACCATCGTTCAATGCAAGGGCCGCAACTACGTCACCAACAGCGTGGGCGGTCAGCGCGCGCGCTCGACCATCAGCGCCTGCATGGCAGCGGCCAGGCTGGGCAAAAAGCTGCTGCACAAGGATTTTGCTGGCGTGCAGCGCATATTCGATCTGGATCTGCCAGAGCACGCCACCCGCTGGGAAATCCTCAGCAAAGGAGGCGCGACATGAAGATCGTCCACTCCAACGCCGAGCGGTTGGCGGCCGACCGACGCCGAGAACTCGGCTGGATCCATCAAGGCAAGGCGGCGCTGCATTGGTCTGACGACGACTACCGCTACCACCTGCGCCAGCAGACCGGCAAAGACAGCGCCAAAGACCTGACCCGCGCCGAGCGCGCCGCCATGCTGCGCCACATGGCGGCCTGCGGCTGGCAGCACAAACCCAAGACCGACCGCCCATTCGACCAGGCCGCCAAAATCCGCTGGCTGTGGGGCAAACTGGCCAAGATCGGCGCGCTGCGCGACCCCAGCGACCAGGCGCTGCTGGCCTGGCTGGCCCACACCACGGGCGTGCAGGTCTCGCACCCCAAATTCCTGCCCAACGCCCTGGCCAGCAACGCCATCGAGGGGCTCAAGGCCTGGCTCAAGCGCGCCGAGGCCAAGCTCGCCAGCCAAAGCAAGGGGGGTGTTTAAACCATGCCCGCCGCCCAAGCAACCAGCGTGCCTGTGGACCTGCTGCCGCCGCTGCTGCAGGACTTCGTCGCGCGTATTGGAGTGCAGCCGACCATGGCCCTGGTGCAGCGCCTGGGCGGCGTGCGCATTTACGTGCCCAGCGCCGAGCGCTGCGGCGAGGATCACCCCATCGCCCAAATCATCGGCCTGCCCAACCTGCAGGCCCTGGCCCAGGAGTACGGTGGCCAGTCACATTTCCAGCTGCCCAACGCCAAGGCCGCATTGCTGGCCGTGCGCAACGCCCAGATCGTGGCCGACTACCAGCAGCTCTCAGTGCGCCAGATCGCCCTCAAGTACGGCCTGACCGAGGGCCACGTCGGCCGCATCCTCAGCGCAGCAGGCGCCAGCAAGGCCCACCAGGACGCTCAGCAATCCCTGCTCTGACGGGCCGGTTTGTAACATTTCGGCCCCAAAACAACGTCCGACCTCAGCCAAGGTCGGACGTTTTTCTTTGTGCGCCGCAAGCGCCATAACCCATTGATTTGCAAAAACAAAACGAGGTCGGACGCAAAACGCACGTCCGACCTCGAATGTCCGACCTCGTCCGACCTCAAGCACCCCGTCCCAAGCCCCCCAGAATCGCCCGCAAACCCGCTACAGCACTGCAAACAGCCACCCGGCCACTAGCGATCCATTCCGGTTCAGAAATCGCCCACAATCGCTCAAAAAAGGCCAATTCCTGCCCATTCCGCGCAATACCGGCCGACAACCCCAAACCCGGCCCAATACGACCTAAGCCATTGAATTTTTTCAACGTTTTTGTTTTTTTCTCTCTACTACCCCTGCGCAATACCGGACAGTCCCCCACTGAAAAACGCCTACTGGGCCAGAGCGATCTGGCCGTCTCCCCGATTTGCCTGGGCACGATGACGTTTGGCGAGCAGGTCGATGAGGCCCAGGCCCACGCCATCCTCGACCGGGCGCTGGATGCCGGGGTGGATTTTTGGGACACGGCCGAGATGTATGCCGTGCCCGCGCGGCAGCAGACCTGCGGCGCCACCGAAACCATTCTGGGCAACTGGCTGGCACGCAACCGCAGCCAGCGCCAGCGCATCGTGCTGGCCAGCAAGGTGGCCGGGCCCAGCCGGGGCATGCCCTGGATCCGCGCCGGCCAGGGCATGACGGCGGCGGACATCGTGGCCTCTTGCGAGGGCAGCCTGCGCCGCCTGCAGACCGAGGTCATCGACCTCTACCAGATTCACTGGCCCGAGCGCCACGTGCCGATGTTCGGCGCGCTGTACTTTGACCCGCAGCAAGAGCGCACGCAGACCAGCATCCTGGAGCAGCTGCAGGCGCTCGACAGCCTGGTGCGCGCGGGCAAGGTGCGCTGCATCGGCCTGTCCAACGAAACCCCCCTATGGCGTGCACGAGTTCGTGCGCCTGGCCGAGCAGCATGGCCTGGCGCGCGTGGTCAGCGTGCAAAACCCCTATGCGCTGACCAATCGCAGCTATGAGAACGCGCTGGATGAGACCTGCCACCGCCTGGGCGTGGGCCTGCTGGCGTACTCGCCGCTGGCCTTTGGCGCGCTGACGGGCAAGTACGACGACAGCGGCATCCGCGATGCGCAGGCGCCGCGCGGGCGCCTGAGCCTGTACGAATCGGTGCAAAAGCAGCGCTGGGCGCGGCCCGAGGCGCTGGCGGCGGCGCGGCGCTACAACGCGCTGGCGCGTGCGCACGGCCTCACGCCCACGGAGCTGGCGCTGGCCTTCGTCTACCACCGCTGGCAGGTGTGCAGCACCATCATCGGCGTGACCAGCCTGGCGCAGCTGGAGCAGAACCTGGCGGCCTGGCCACTGCGGCTGAGCCCCGAGGTGCTGCAGGCCATCGACGCCATCCGCTGGGAGCTGCGCGACCCGGCGCAATGAAGCCAGCCCTGCGCCCCTGCGCGCCATCAACCATCAAACCAGCGCCTGGGCAAGGGGGCAGGTATTCAGCGCCCAGTGGCGCCGGCCTGCGGCTGCAGGCCGTAGTCGGCATCCTTCCATTGCGCGGGGCGGCTGGTGTTGGCCACGGCCTGCATCAGCGAAGGCATCATGGTGTCGCCGTGCGTCAGGTCGGGCCAGAGCTGGAACTGGGCCTGCAGCCCGGGCCAGCGCAGCGCGGCCAGTTGCTGGGCCATCTCGCGCGCGCGGGTGATTTGCAGGCGCACCGTGTGGCGCTGGCCGGTGGGCGGCGCATGGGCCGGGCGGCCCTGGGCGCTGGGCTCTTCGAGCGAGCCGGCGTAGAGGAACACCTGCGCCTGGCCGCTGGGTTGCACCCCGCCGTAGTGGCTGACGTAGCGCTGCGTGAAGCGGGCCTGCTCTTGCAGCAGGTAGGCGTCGTGCCACCAGATCGATGGGCTGGCGGCGTAGTACTGGCCAAACAGCGCCGGGCGGGTGAACAGCGCGTGCAGCACGAACAGCCCGCTGAGCGAATGGCCAAACAGGCCCAGGCGCTGCCTGTTCAGCGGCAGGCGCTGCGCCCAGTCGGCCAGCAGCACGTGCTCCAGGAAATCGAGCAGGCGCTCGGCGCCGCCTTCGGGCGCCTGCACGCCCGGCGCGGGCGGGGTGTAGTCGCGGCGGCGGCTGGCGGCATCGAACAGGGCATCGCCCGGGTGGCCGATGCCGATGATGACGCTGGGCTGGCCGCGCACGTAGACCGGGCGCGTTTGCTGCAGCCGCGCCCATTGCGCCGCCAGCGGGAAGATGGCGTTGCCGTCGAGCACGAGCAGCGCCGGGTAGCCCTCGGGCGGGGCGGGTTGCTCGGGCATTTGCAGCCAGATGCGCCAGCGCTGGCCGCTGGCGTGGTCTTCCCAGTCGAACCAGCCGGCCCCTTCGATGCGGGCCGGGTGCATGGGCAGATCGGTCAGGGGACGGGGCGAGGGCAGGGGGCTTGCTGAGGACATGGGCGGGCGCGGGCCTGTGCAGCCGCTCAGGGCCAGGCCGGCGCCCAGCCCCAGGCCGAGGCGCAATGCGGCGCGGCGTGAGGCGGTAAAGGGCAGGGCGGTGGCAAGGGGGCTGTTGGGCATGGTGGTGAATGTGAGAACAGGCTTTTACAGCGCAAGCGCGTAGCCGATGGTCAGCGGGGCGTGGTCGGAGAACTTCTGCCCTTTGTAGATCGACTCGGTGCGCGCCTGTGCGGCCAGCGCTGGCGTGGCCAGGTGGTAGTCCAGGCGCCAGCCCACGTTGTTGGCGTAGGCCTGGCCGCGATTGCTCCACCAGGTGTAGCAGCTGTCGGTGGCCTCGGGCTGCAACCTGCGGTAGACGTCCACCAGCGGCTCGCGCTGCTCATCGCGCTCGCTCAGCAGCTTGGTCATCCAGGCGCGCTCCTCGGGCAAAAAGCCGCTGTTTTTCTGGTTGCTGCGCCAGTTTTTCAGGTCGATGGTCTGGTGCGCGATGTTGATGTCGCCGCACAGGATGAACTCGCGCTGGCGCTGCAAGGCGCTTAGATAGGGAAAGAAACCGTCGAGAAAGCGGTACTTGGCCGCCTGGCGCTCCTCGCCGGAGGAGCCGCTGGGAAAGTACGCGCTGATGATGGACAGGCGCCGCGCCGGGCTGTCAAAGCGCAGCTCGATGTAGCGCCCCTCGGCGTCGAACTCGCCCTGGTCCCAGCCGTAGCGCACGTCGCTGGGCGTGTGGCGCGTGTAGATGCCCACGCCCGAATAGCCTTTTTTCTGCGCCAGCTGGAAGTAGCCCTGCATGCCCGCCAGGGTGGTGAGCTGGGCCTTTTCCAGGTCGGGCAGTTGCGCCTTGACTTCCTGCACGCACATACAATCCGGGCGCTTTTCCTCCAGCCACGGCACCAGCCCCTTGCTGACGGCCGAGCGGATGCCATTGAGGTTGAGGCTGGTGAGCTGGAACAAATCGTTGGGCATGCAAGCGTGCAAAGGACAGTGAATGAGTGATCGCCCCTTCCCCACCGAGGCCCAGGCCGATGCAGGCCAGGCCGCGCGTGAGTTCGTGCAATTTGCCATTGAAAGCGGTGTGCTGTGCTTTGGCCAGTTCACCACCAAGGCGGGGCGGCAAAGCCCGTATTTCTTCAATGCGGGCCTGTTCAATGATGGCCGCAAGCTGCTGCGGCTGGCGCAATTCTATGCAAACGCCATCGTGCGCAGCGGCATTGAATTCGACATGGTGTTCGGCCCGGCCTACAAGGGCATCGTGCTGGCGGCGGCCGTCTCCATGGAGCTGGCGCGCCTGGGGCGCAATGTGCCCTATGCCTACAACCGCAAGGAGGCCAAGGACCACGGCGAAGGCGGCACGCTGGTGGGCGCGCCGCTGCAGGGGCGGGTGTTGATCGTCGATGACGTGATCTCCGCAGGCACGGCCGTGCGCGAGGCCATGGCCCTGATCCGCAGCGCCGGCGCCACGCCCCATGCGCTGGCCATCGCGCTCGATCGCCAGGAGATGGCCACCGAAAATGGCCGCGACGTGCCCTACAGCGCCGTGCAATACGTGCAGCAGCAGCTGGGCGTGCAGGTCTGCGCCGTGGCAGGGCTGGGCGATATCCTGGGTTTTCTGGAACAATGCGGCACCCAGACGGCAGCGCAGCAACAATTGCGCCAGCACCATGAGGCGGTGCTGGCCTACCGGCAGCGCTACGGGGTATGAGAATCTGTGCAAAATCTCTGCGCGGCGGGCAGCGCAAGCAGACCGCCTGAATCCGCAGATGCGCACGCCGCTGCGATTCGCGCAGCCCTTCCCTGAGCGTTGCCTCGCAGGGTGTGTGGGCCTGCGCAGCGCCATTTGCAAAAAACACCAACGACAAGCAAAACGCCATGAAAAAATTGCATTCCCTGGCCATCATTCCAGTCTGGGCGCTGGGCATGTTGCTGCTGCCGTGGCAGCAGGCGCCAGCGCAGCAACAGGAGCGCAGCCGCATCTATACCTGCGTGGTCAATGGCCGCACGCTGACGTCTGACCGGCCCATCCGCGAATGCATCGACCGTGAGCAGCGCATTCTCGATGGCGTCACCGGCCACCAGCAGGGCACGCGCGCGCCCAGCTACACCGAGGAAGAGCTCAAGGTCATCCGCGCGCGCGAGCAAGCCCTCAAGGAGGAGCAGCGCCGCGTGCGCGAGCAGCGCCAGCGCGAACGCGTGCTGCTGGCGCGCTACCCCAACGAGAAGGCCCACGGCGCAGCGCGTGAAAGCGCCAAGCAGACGCTGCGTGACGTCATCAAGGGCGGCGAGCTGCGCCTCAAGCACCTGGCAGAAGAAAAGCAGCGCCTGCAGCAGGAGCTGGAGTTCTACCAGGGCGACATGAAGAAGGCCCCCGCCATCCTGCGCCGCCAGTTCCAGACCAATCAGAAGGAAACCGAAGAGCAGCAGCGCTTCATCGACGGCAAGCGCGAAGAGGAAACCCGCATCGATCGCCAATTCGATGCGGAGCTCGAAGAGCTCAAGCGCCTGTGGACAACCAAATAATCTGACCCGCGCAGCCGCTGCCCGCTTGCCTTGCTTTTGCTCAGGGCCGGCCTGGGAACAACAAAGCCCCTTGAAAGGGGCTTTGTCGCTTTTTTGTTGGGGTCTGCGGTTGATCTGCGGGCCCGTCTACTGTGGCGTATTACTGCGGGCTTGTGACGCCCCCGCCACTCCTGCAAGGGGTGAATCAGCCCGCCTGCGCCTGCGCCCGCGCTTGTGGGTCAGGCGCAGCCTCGGCGGGCGGGGGCAGGCGCCGCAGGCGTGCGCGCGCCAGCATGTGCTCGGTGGCCTGGGTGGTCAGCCCATACATCTCGGCAAACTGCGCGAGCTCGACGCCGCTGGCCTCGAACGCCTGCAGCATGGCCTGCTCACGTGCGGCCTGCAGCGTGGCCTGTTCGAGGGCGGCTTGCAGCATGGCCTGGATGTCCGGGTCACGGCTTTGAACGGCCTGGGCATAGGCCTGCGGCGCAAGGCCCGAGCGTTCGATGGCCTTGCCCAGCCGCTGCTGGAACCACTCGCGCGCCTGCTGCTGCAGGGCCGGGCGCTGTGACTCCTGCGCAACCTGCGCGGCCCGGCGTTGCTTGCGCCGGTACAGCTCGGCCAGGGCGTGGAAGCTGTGCTCGGCCGCCATGGGCTCGACCGCGTGCAGCTGCAAATCACGCCGCGCCTGGCTGTTGGCCACCGCCTGCAAATAGCGCTGTGAGCGGGTGTGCAGGCCCAGCGCCTGCTTGAGGGCCTCGGTCTGCAGCTCTGGGTGGGCGCTCGTCAAATCCTGGAAGATGCCGCGCTTGAGCGGCAGAGGGTGCTCACCAAACAGCTTGGGGTAGCGCTGCGCCAGCTCGGCCAGCAGTGCGTGCGCGGCCGTGTTGCGGCCAGGCTGGCCTCGCTGGGGGCGGCCGGGCTGGGCTGGGCGGGCCTGTGCGTCAGTGGCAGAAGCTGCGGTAGCTGTTGTGGCCGTTGGCGTGTCGGTTGGCTTGGTAGTGGCAGCGCCTTCGGGCGCAGGTGTCGGCGCGGGGGCGGGTGCGAGGGCAGAGTGCGGCATGGCGGGGAGTTTCTTGGGGCGATGGGGCCGATGAGGGCTGCGGATTGCGGCTGGCGTTGGCGGTGCCAGGGCATCATCAGCACTTGATGCCGACGTGCAGCGCGGCAATGCCGCCAGTCAGGTTATGAATGTCCACATGGCCGAAGCCGGCCTCGTGCATCATGCCCTTGAGCGTGGCCTGGTCGGGGTGCATGCGGATGGATTCGGCCAGGTAGCGGTAGCTTTCAGAATCGCCCGCGATCCATTGCCCCAGCCGGGGCAGTACCGCAAACGAATACCAGTCGTAGGGCTTTTGCAGTGGCGGCACCACGCGGGAGAACTCCAGCACCAGCAGCTTGCCGCCTGGCTTGAGCACGCGCTGCATTTCGCGCAGCGCCAGGTCTTTGTGCGTCATGTTGCGCAGGCCGAAGGCCACGCTGACGACGTCGAATTGGTCCTGCGCAAAAGGCAGGTGCTCCGCGTCGCACACCAGCGTGGGCAGGATTTGCCCCCGGTTGAGCAGGCGGTTGCGCCCGGTGCGCAGCATGGCCTCGTTGATGTCGGTGTGCACCACCAGGCCGCTGCGCCCGACCTTCTTGGCAAACGCACTGGCCAGATCGCCTGTGCCGCCGGCGATGTCCAGCGCCTTTTGCCCCTCGCGCAGATTGGCGACCAGCACGGTATAGGCCTTCCAGGCGCGGTGCAGGCCCGCCGACATCAAATCGTTCATGACGTCGTACTTCGGGGCGACGGAGTCGAAGACCTGGCGGACCTTGCCGGCCTTCTCCTCTTCATCGACAGTCTGAAAGCCAAAATGGGTGGTGTTCATGGCAAAGCGGTAGCGAAGCTCAAAAGGGTTGTGCAGTGGGGCGGATTATCCACGGCGCGGTGCGCGGCATGCGGGCGATGGCCCATCGTGCTTGATATAGGAAACGCGCAGGCGCAGAAAAGGCGCCTCCACCCAGCGGTAGCTCCAGTGCGCCGGCAACAGCATCAGGCCATAGAACAGCAGCGCCCACAGGCAGGCCACATAAAAATTGCTGATGTCCATGACGTGCACATGCACCCAGCGCGCGGCATCGAAGACCACGAAGAAGTGCAGCAGATAAACAGAATACGAATACGCCCCGGCCCGTGCCAGCCAGCGGCTGGGCCCGCGCATGCTGGGGCGCGCGCTGGCCTCGTACCAGGCAATCAGCACCGCATAGGCCAGGGCCTCGATCAGCGGCAGCACGATCCACAGCCGCCCTGGTGAGGGATAGCTGGGGCGTTGGTAAAAGCCGCCGCTGGCATCAAACCACCAATAAAAAAGGCAAAAAGCCAAAGCCACGGCAGCGGCCACGCCATGGCGCCCGGCCAAATGGCCGCGCCAGCGGCAGGCCAGCATACCGAGCAAGAACTGATCAATCCGCCCCACCAACGTGAAATAGGCCAGGTGCTGCACCGTGCCATCCCAGGCCCACAACAGGGCGCGCCCTGCCAGCGCCAAGGCCAGCAAGGCCCACAGCCACCACACCGAGCGCGCCTGCAAGGCCAGCAGCAGCGGCAGCAACAGGTAAAAATGCATTTCCACAGCAATCGACCAACCGCCATTGGGCCAGGTCGGCTGCCAGAAACCCCGCAGCAGAGCCTGCAGATAGGCTGTGGCATCGCCCCCATGCCAGACGATGCGCAGCCCCGCCAGCAGCATCACCAGCAACAGCAGCGGCAGCAGGCGCAGCATGCGGTTGAACAAAAAGCGCGGGAAATCCACCTGCCGCCCTTCCAGCAAACGGGCAAACAAATAGCCGCTCAAGCCCATGAACAGCGCCACGCCCGTGTGCCCCTCATCGAGCAGGGCCAGCGGCCACCAGGCCGGCGCCCCTTCAAACGGCACGGGCTGCCCATGCTGGCCGTGCACAAAATGCCAGGCCACCACCAGCAGTGCCGCCAGCGCCCGGACGTGATCCAGCGCAGCAAAGTGCGCACCTGAGGAGGAAACATGCATCCGGGCGATTATCGAGCAATGGCCTTGTTGTGCCTTGGCAACAAAGTGATCGATTGTGGATGCTGACAGGGCCATTGCCAATGGCATGCAGCGCGCTGCTGTGGGCATCGCCTTCGCCTTTGCTGCCTGGCCAGCAAAGGCTGGTCTGTGGCCGCCGCCGGGCACTGAACAACTGCTCGCGATGGGCCGCCGCAAAGTGACAGAGTCAAGGCCAGCGTCTGAGGGCTGCAATTTGTGCTTGCAATCGTTGGGTGGAGCCACTAGACTGCCGCGCAGAATGGCATTGGTTACTTGCGCACGGTTGCGTTCCGTTGTTTTTTTGCAAAAACATAGGAATTCAGTCTGTGGAGCCATTTCGACGACTAGCTTCATGCTAGGATTTCCCAGCGTGATCGAAACTTGGTCGTAACGCTTTCAAACCCTCTTCATTTTTGGAGCTAACTCTCATGAAAAAGAACGTTTTTGCGCTGAGTGTGGCTGCTGCTCTGGCTGGCTTCGCCGGTGCTGCAGGTGCGCAGGTTGCTTTTGTGAACGCTGATGTCAATGCGGCTACTAAGTTCGTGGTCAACAGCGGTGGCATTGGTCACATCCTGCTGCAGCCTTACTACACTGTGCAAGGCAACCGCAACACGCTGATGAACATCATCAACACCGATGAAGTGAACGGCAAGGCAGTGAAGGTGCGTTTCCGTGGCGCTCGCAACTCGGACGACGTGTTTGACTTCTACGTCTTCCTGTCGCCTGGTGATGTGTGGCGTACCCGCCTGTATCGCAATGGCGAAAAGACCTATCTCGAGCTGCCTGACTCCAGCTGCACGCTGCCCAGCCGTGACGTAGTTGCTTCTACCGCCTTCAAGACAAGCCGTGTCTACGACAAGAAGGATCAGGGTGAAGTGCGCGAAGGTTATGTTGAGCTGCTGACTGCTGCTGACATTGTTCCTGGCTCCAGGCTGTACGACACCATCAAGCACAACGGTGTGACCGGTGCTGTGGCTTGTAACCCTCTGACGATTGAGAGTGCTATGACGGCCCTGGTTGACAAGCCTACGGCCGAAGCCAAGGGTCTGACCTTCCCAACGGCTGGTATCACTGGCCACTGGGCTCTGACCGACGTGACCACGGACTCCACCAACACGGGTAACCTGTTGGCTGTGGTGGCTACTGATGCTAACAACGTTCCTGCTAACGGCAACCTGGTTGTGGCCCCGCAGAACGAGTACCCTGCACCTGCAGAGTGGCTGACTGGTGCAACTGCTGGTACGACCGATCCTCTGCTGACTGGCGGTGGTGTGTTGGCTCAGAACTTCGACTTCCCTGACCTGTCCACACCGTACTTGGCTGGTAAGTCGGCTGTTCAGCAGGCTAACGAGCTCTCCGATGGTCTGGCTGTGACGTCGATCGTCAACGAGTATGTGGTTGGTGTGGGTGTGGACTTCCGTACTGACTGGGTGCTGTCGATGCCTACCCGCCGCTACGGTGTGGCCATTGACTATGCAGCTGACAAGGCGGTGTACAACGATCAAAGTGACTACTTCGATGCCAAGAACGCTCCTATGACCAAAGTGGATGGCGTTCCTCAAGTGACGGTGACTTCCATCACCCAGCGTTACTACGACGACAGCGAGCGTTCGCTGCGCGCTACGGTTTCGCCTGGCGACCTGCCCCGTCTGGCTGGTGAAGTCAACGTGATGACCTTCCATGCAGATGCTGACCAGTCCGTTCTGGGTGCTCTGATCTCTACGCAGCGCGTGAACCCCTCTTACGGCACTGAAAACATCAGCGCTGGCTGGGGCCGCGTGACTCTGGCTAACAAGGACAAGACCAAAGGTCTGCCTGTGATCGGCTATGCAGCTCTGCAAGCTGGTGGCAAGGCCCTGGGCTTCACCTGGCCGCACGCCAGCACCCGTTAATTGTTGGCTAATGGGCAAACCCTTCAGGGTGTGCCCGTTTGCAAACAATTTGACGCAAGTCAAAAAGCAGGCTTTCGAGCCTGCTTTTTTTATGCCTATCAACTGGTGTTTGGTGTCGGGCGGTGGGCTAAGGGGCTTATCCTTCTGCACCATTTTTGAATGATGCAGCAAGCGCCAGATGCATTGGTGTGAGCGCCAATTTTTGACAAGGGAAACAATGAAGAAGACCAATCTGAAATACCAACAGAATGTAGCGGGCTGGCGGCCGCTGGTGGTTGCCGCAGCCGTACTCAGCGGTGTACTGCTGCCCGGCCTGGCTTACAGCGAGCAGGTGATTTTCCGCAGTGAAGAGCCAAAGCTGCAAATCACGGACTTGGACATCGAAAGCGATGCCCGCGCCATTGACCCTGCAGCGCGCAACCATGCGCTGTCCGATGCGCGCAAGGTGGATGTGACCGGCAAGGCGCTGTTTGTGCGTGCGGCAATGGCTGAACAGGCCAAGGCCAAAGGCTTGGACAAAAGCCCGCAGGCCCAGGCACGCTTGAAGCTGGCCGAGCAAAAGGTGCTGATGGAATTGATGCTGGAGGAGCTGGAGAAAACCCAGGCTCCATCGAAAGAGCAACTGCTCAAATACGCCGAGGCCGAATACAAGGCCAACCCCCAGCGTTTCGAAGCCCCGGCAGAAACCAAGGCCAGCCATATTCTGTTGTTTGCCGACAGCCCCGATGCCGAGCAACGCATTCAGGAGCTGTACCAGCAGCTCAAGGATGGCGCCGATTTTGGCGAACTGGCGTTCAAGCACTCAGAAGATGCAGAAACGGCGCCGCTGTATGGCTCCCTGGGGTATTTCGACCCGAAGAAAATGGTGATGGAGTTCCAGAGTGTGCTGGCTGGGCTGAAAAAGGAAGGTGAATACAGCGAGCCTTTCAAGACCCGCTATGGTTGGCACATCGTGCGTTTAGAGGAGCGGCGTGAGGCAGGCAAGCTCTCTTTCGAGGAGGTTCGTGACAATTTGATGGCTGCTGGGCATAAAGCAGCCATGAAGGATCTGCGTGACAACCTGGTGGAAAAATCCGTGAGCCAGATCAAGACGGATGAGCAGGCCTTGCAGGCGTTCACTGAAAAGCACAAAAAGCTGGCCGACGAGCAGCGCGGCAAGCACTGAGAGAGCTTTTGGATAGGCCTCTCGAGACCTGTTGCACCGGGATTTTGAGCAGTTCCTGGCTGTGTGGCGCCCCTTCTTGAGGTGTCCAGCCACACAGCAAAAAAGCTGCGCAAGAACAGGCCGCTGTGCAGCCCTCGCAAAAGAGGGCAGCACAGCGGCCATTTTTCAGCTTTGTTGCGGGGCAGGGGTGGCGAGCAGGATTTCGTCCAGCGTGGTGGTGCCATCGCTGACGCGCTGGGCCCCGCCCAGGCGCAGCGGGCGCATGCCGGCGGTCACGGCTTCGCGCCGCAGGGCGGGCAGGTTGAGCTGGGCATGGATTTGCTCGCGCACGCTGCTGTTGACGCTGAGCAGCTCGTACAGCCCCACCCGGCCGCGGTAGCCGCTCATGCGGCATTCGGTGCAGCCCACAGCGCGGTAGGGGGTGATTTTTTTCTCGCCCAGATTGATTTTCCAGGGCTTGACGGCATCGTCCAGCAGGGCCGGGTCAAAGTCTTCGTCGGGCTGTTTGCAGTGCTTGCACAGCGTGCGCACCAGGCGCTGGGCCAGCACGCCCAGCAGCGTGGCATTGATGAGGTAGGCCGGCACGCCCAGCTCCATCAGGCGGGTGATGGCCGATGGCGCGTCGTTGGTGTGCAGCGTGGAAAAGACCAGGTGCCCGGTCAACGCCGCCTGGATGGCCATTTCCGCGGTTTCCAGGTCGCGGATTTCGCCCACCATGATGATGTCCGGGTCCTGGCGCATCAGCGCCCGCAGTCCTTCGGCGAAGCTGAAGTCGAGCTGTGGCTGCACCTGGGTCTGGTTGAAGGCCGGCTCGATCATTTCGATCGGGTCTTCCACGGTGCTGACGTTGACTTCCTCGGTGGCCACGCGCTTGAGCGTGGAGTACAGCGTCGTGGTCTTGCCCGAGCCGGTCGGGCCGGTGACCAGAATGATGCCGTGGGGCTTTTGCACCAGCTCTTCCCAGCGCTGGGCATCGTGGCGGGAAAAGCCCAGGTCGGCCAGGTTCTTGATGGCGTTGTCCGGGTCGAAGATGCGCATGACCATCTTCTCCCCAAAGGCGGTGGGCAGCGTCGAGAGGCGCATTTCCACTTCTTCACCGCGCGGGTTGCGTGTCTTGATGCGCCCGTCCTGCGGCCTGCGCCGCTCCACCACGTCCAGCCGCCCCAGCAGCTTGACGCGGGCAATCATGGCGTTCAGCACCCCGATGGGCATTTGGTAGACGGTGTGCAGCACGCCATCGATGCGAAAGCGAATCGCGCCCTGGTCGCGGCGCGGCTCCAGGTGGATGTCGCTGGCGCGCTGGTCGAAGGCGTACTGCCACAGCCATTCGACCACGCGCACCACGCCCTGGTCATTGGCATCGAGCTGGCGGTTGGCCTTGCCCAGCTCCACCAGTTGCTCGAAGCTGGCCAGAGTGCTGGTGTTGTTGCCGCTTTTCTGGGCTGAGCTCACAGAGCTGGCCAGCGCGTAAAACTCGCCGATGTAGCGCTTGAGATCCAGCGGGTTGACCATGACCAGGCGCACTTGCCGGCGGGTCTGGCGTTCGATTTCCCGCACCCAATCGGTGACGTAGGGCTCGCAGGTGGCGATGACGGTGGTGTCGGGCAGCACCTTGATGGGCAGCACGCCATAGCGGCTGGCATAGGCTGCGCTCATGACCTCGGAGATGCGCCCCACGTCGGCCTTGAGCGGGTCGATGCGCAGAAACTCGATGCCGGCGCGCCGCGCAATGAATTCGCTGAGATCGTCCAGATCCAGCGTGCCGCCGCCTTCGGCGCGCTTGAGGCCAATGGCCGAGAGCCGCACCAGCGGGTTTTGCTGGCTTTCCGCCCGCGAAAACCGCGCGATGGTGCGCTGCGCCTCCTCGGGGGCGATCACGCCATCGTGGTGCAGCCACTGCACCACGTGCAGCCAGTCCAACGGGCCGAAGAAGGTTTTTTGCGGCTTGGCGGGCGGCTCGGTCGGGGCGTTGCCTCTAGGGTCTGCATGGTTGGCCATGTCCTCACTCCGGATGTTCTTGTTGGTTGGTATTGCCGGCTCAGCTCTCGCCCGGTTGCGTGGCCGCTGGGGCCAACTTGCGCGCTGCAGGGGCATCGGGCTTGCCGCCGTGGATGCGCCGCATGGCCTGCTCCATCTGGCCTGTGACCAGTTCATCCACCGCTTGCAGCGCGCGTTCGGAGGCAGCCTCGATGGCGTCGCGCTCGGCAGCTGGCGGCTTGCGCAGCACCCAATGCACCACCTCGGATTTGACGCCTGGGTGGCCAATGCCTAAGCGCAGACGCCAGAAGTCCGGGCTGCCCAGTTGCGCCTGGATGTCCTTGAGGCCGTTGTGGCCGGCATGGCTGCCGCCGCGTTTGAGCTTGGCCTGGCCAGGCAGCAAATCCAACTCGTCGTGCACGACGAGGATTTCCTGCGGGGCGATTTTGTAGAACCTGGCCAGCGCCGCCACGGCCTGGCCCGAGCGGTTCATGAAGGTCATGGGCTGCAGCAGCCACACCTGCTGCCCGCCAATGCGCAGTCTGGCTGCGTTGCCGAAAAAGCCCTTTTCGGGCACCAGCATGGCGCCGTGCTGGCGTGCCAGCGCATCAATCCACCAGAAACCGGCGTTGTGGCGCGTGGCGTCGTACTCAGGCCCGGGGTTGCCCAGGCCGACCAAAAGTTTCAACGTCATGGCCGCGGATTATCCGTGCGTTTGCAGCCGTGTTGCCGGGCTGGGCGCTGGCGGCGAAGGTGGGGGCCAGCGCGCAGCACTCACTGGCCCGCAGGCCAGGCCTGGCGATGCACGGCCTCGACGGCTTCGCGGTCGGGCGGGAAGTCCATGGCCGCCTGGTTGCGCTGCAGCGCCTGCTGGGCATGGCTGCGGGCCAGGGCTTGCATTTCCGGGCCGCCGAGGGCGTACAGGCCGATGAGCATTTTCTGCAGGCGGATGCCCACTTCGCGCTGTGCGGCGCCGTCGCGCCCAACGGGGGGGAAGAAGTCGTCGAACACGTCTTCCAAGGCAACGGCGGGGACTTTGACGTTGGGGTGGCGCACTTCGTACTCACCGGTTGGGCTGGATGGCTCTGCAGCGGGTTGAGCCGGAGGCTCGATCTGTGCCCACAGCTCGAAGATGCGCAGACTGCGGTTGATGACGTCAATGGCCGTGCCGCTGTCGTTGACGGCGGCCGACAAGGCCTTGGAGGCCACCTCCGCCATGGCCACCAGGCCAAAGCGCGGGTCGCTGTCGAAGGTGCGGCTGGGGGCGATGGTGAAGGCATCGCGCAGCCGGGCCAGAAAATCCTGCGTGGCCTGCTCGGCCTGTTCGTTCTGCGGCACAGGCAGGCCGACGACGCTGCACAGCGGTGTGGAGCCGGGCGCGACGAATTGCCCTGGCAACACCATCACATAGATCTGTGCCGCAGGCGCCTCGGGCCGCTCGGCTTGCTCGGCCTGCGCATCTTGGGCGCTGCTGAGCTTGGCGTGATCGCGCAGCAGCTCTTGCAGCATCGCCACGTCAATCCATTGCACATGGCCGGCCTTTGGGGCATGCAGGGCGATGGCGCTGGTGGGGATGGGCTCGGCCTGCCGCTGCCAGGGCGCGCCGCCGCGGTAGGGGTCGCGCAGATAGCTGCGCACTTCTTCGCAGGCAATTTCTTCCAGCCGGGCGATGGTGTGGCCCATGCGCCCGAGGGTGGAGAGGTAGTTGATCCAGTGCAGCAAGGTCGCGACGATGAGCACGATCATGCCAATGGTGACCAGGAACAGCAGCACCCGGCCTTCTTCGCGGTACAGGCCGGTGTGCAGGGTGATGATGCCCACGATGCTGAACAAAAAGGCGCCCAGAAAGGTCGACAGCGCGTTGTTGGCGGCGGTGTCGTTGATCAGCAGCTCGGTGGCGCGCGGCGTGGCGGCGCTGCTGGCCGAGGCATAGGCCGAAACCAGGATGTTCAGCGAGAAGGTCGTCACGGCCAGCATGCTGGCGGCCATGATCTGCAGGATGCTGTCCACCGCGCCCTCGCCCAGCACGCCCGTCCACTCCTTGGGGATCCAGTGCTGGAACCAGGCGGCAAACAGCGCCGTGACGATGCCCAGCAGCGAAAACAGCGTGGTGCGAAACCACATGCCGCGCATGAAGCGCTTGAGCGACCAAAGCCATCTGGTCATGGTGTGTGTTCTCCATCGGGCTCTTGCCCGGTGTTGGGTTTCTTGGGCCTGCGTTTTGGCCGCGCAGGCGTTGCGGTGGGTTTGGCCGGTTTGCTGCCACCTGGCTGGCGGGCGCGGGCGGTGGCCACTGGCGCTGCGGGCTGCAGCTTGCTGATGGATATGGTCTGCGCGTGGCCGGCGTCGGCGGCAGGCGCTGCAGCGCCGAGCAAATCGGCCAGCGTGTGGCCGTCGAGCTCGTCCATGAACGCCTGCAAGGCCGAATGCAGCACGGTCTGCAGCCGGCAGCCGCCAGTGAGCAGGCAGCGATTGTCGTCGCTTTGCGGCCCAAAGCAGGCCACCAGGTTCAGATCGTCCTCCATGGCGCGCACGATCTGGCCGACCGTGGCCTGCAATGCGGCCGGCGCGAGCCGGATGCCCCCGCCCTTGCCGCGCAGCGTGTCGATGAAGCCCTGCCGACCCAGGGCGTGGACGACCTTGATGAGATGGTGCTCGGAGATGCCGTGGGCCTGGGCAATCTGTGCGATGGACACCAGCGCCTGCTGCTGCCCGAGAAACAGCAGCGTGCGCAATGCGTAGTCGGTCTTGAGTGTCAGTCTCATCGTGTGCGCTCCAGCGCCCTTTGAGCAGGCTCCTTGAACAGGTTCTGAGGTGAGGTCGCCAGCCCGGTGGGCGTCAGCCAGAGGCCAATCATACGAGCCGGCGCGGGCGCATTGTGCACGGCAGGAGGCCAGATTGGCCGCCGCAGTCAAAAGGTGCATATAGAATGCACCTTTTGACTGCGGCAGGCATGTGCTGCGCAGCCTGTGGCCCCGATTGCGCGGGCAGGGCGGGCCAGCGCATACGGCTGCGGCAGATGTCTCAACCACACTGAAAGAGGAAAGCACCATGAGCAACACCCTGGACTCCGCACAACTGCTGGCCGCACTGGAAAACGTGGCCGTGATCTCCACGACCGACCTGCAGGGCAACATCACCTACGCCAACGACTTGTTCTGCAAGCTCACCGGCTACAGTCGCGAGGAGCTGCTGGGCCAGCCGCACAGCATCGTGCGCCACCCGGCCGTGCCCAAGGAGACCTACAAGGAAATGTGGGACACCATCAAGGCCGGCAACATCTGGACGGGCATCATCCCCAACGTGGGCAAGGGCGGCGGCGTGTATGTGGTGGACACCACGGTGCAGCCGCTGCGCGATGCGCAGGGCAACATCAACGCCTACATCAGCATTCGCCGCGTCATCAATGATTTGATGGACAACTTCGAGGCCGTGGAATTCTCCAAAGAGCAATTCGACGAGTACTACGCCAAGTAATAGCGAGCCCTTGCATGCATGCCATTGCCCAACGTGTGGTGATTGCCTACGGCTCCGAGTCGGGCAACGCCAAGGCCTTGGCCCAGGCGCTGGCCGCCGCGCCCTGCGTGGCGGCCCTGCAGCCTCAGGTCATGCCGCTCAACGACGTGGACCTTCTTCAAGCCCCCTGGGGCGATGAGGCGCTGCTGTTGATCATTTCCAGCTCGTTTGGCGACGGCGAGCCACCGGGCAATGCCGAGGGCTTTCTGGCGCGGCTGCGCCAAAGCAGCTCGCTGGCGCAGCTGCGCTATGCCATCTTCGGTCTGGGTGATACGGCCTACCCGAATTTCTGTGGCTTTACCAAGCAGCTCGATGCACTGCTGCAAGAGCGCGGCGCGCAGGCCATCATCAACCGCGTGGATGCCGACATCGGCTATGCGGACTTCTTCGCGCGCTGGCAGTCGGTGCTTGAGCAAGTGCTGCAGGGCGACGCCCAGGCCGGTCTGGCGCTGTCGTTGCGCGTGATCGCCTATGGCGAGAACGACGCCTATGCGGCCGACATCCTGGAGCGGCGCCAGCTCAACCATGCTGCGCCAGATGCCGAGCCCGGCGCCTACCACATCCGCCTGGCCTGTGAGGGCAGCGGCATGCGCTGGCGTGCCGGCGATACCTTGCACGTGCTGGCGCAAAACGATCCACAACTGCTGGCGCAATTGGCCCAGTGGTACGGCGCGCCCGAGGCCGCCGAGCTGCTGCGCGACAAGGAGCTGCGCCAAATCAGCAAGGGCGTGCTGCGCGAGCTGGCCCGTCTGGGCGGCAGCGACGCGCTCAAGGGCTTGCTCAAGTTCAGCCAGCGCCAGCAGCTGGAGCAGTACCTTTGGGGCGCCGATGTGCTCGATGTGCTGCAAGACTTTTGCACGCCCGAGACGGTGCCGCTGGCGCAGCTGGCGCAACTGCTGTCGCCGCGCCTGCCCAGGGCGTACTCCATCGCCTCGCACGGCGAGGCCGGGCACATCGACCTGTGCATCCGCCACGTCCGCTACGAGCGCCAGGGCCGCTCGCGCGAAGGCATGGCCACGCACTGGCTGCTGGCGCATGACGGTCCGGTGCAGGTCTACTGCCGCGCCAACCCCGGCTTTCGCCTGACTGGCGATGCCGCCACGCCACTGATTCTGATCGGCACCGGCACCGGCATTGCGCCGCTGATGGGTCTGCTGCGCGAGCTGCAGGCCAGCGGCCAGCCGCGCCAGACCTGTCTGTTCTTTGGCGAAAAGCGCCAGGCGCAGGACTTCCTCTATCGCGAGGAGCTCGAAAGCCTGCAGGCCGAAGGCGTGCTGCATCAGCTGGTGACGGCCTTTTCGCGCGATGGCGCGGAAAAATACTACGTGCAGCACGCCCTGCAGGAGCACGCCGGCACGTTGCGCGATTGGATTGCGCAGGGCGCGCACGTGTACGTCTGCGGCAACAAGCAGCACCTGGAGCGCGCCATCGGCGCGGCCTTCGACGCACTGCTGGCCGATGCCGAGCAAGGCGCAGCGCACGATGAAACCCCTTGGCAACGCCTGGGGCGCGAAGGGCGCGTGCACCTGGAGCTGTATTGATGTGCTGCAAGGGCGCTACGCCCCGATGCCCGCCGCAAGGCGGGCGCGGCGAGGCTCCAAAGGAGCCCCACAGGCGCTGAAGCCCAACGTAAAGGCTGGCCCATGACCGACGATCCGATTTGCAGCGAGCAGGAAATCACCGAGCTGGTGCAACGCTTTTATGCGCGCGTGCGCCAGGATGCGCAGCTCGGGCCGATCTTCGAGGCGCACATCGACGATTGGGACGAGCACCTGGCCAAGCTGATGGACTTCTGGTCCAGCATCCTGCTGCGCAGCGGGCGCTTTTCCGGGGCGCCCATGCCCAAGCACGCCGCCTTGCCGGGCTTGACGCAGGCGCTGTTCAGGCACTGGCTGGAGCTGTTCGCGCAAACCCTGGCCGAGCAGCCCAACGAGCGCCTGGCCGAACAGGCCATGGCGGCGGCGCGGCGCATCGCGCAAAGCTTGTGGATGGGCTATCAAAGCCAAGGGCCTGCGCGCCCCTTGGCCGTCCCCTTGGCGGCTGGGCCTGCTGGCCGCCGCGAGGCTCAGCAGCGGTGAGGCCCCTCAAATCTTCATGACCTGCTCACGGTAGAACTGCAGCTCGTCGATGGATTCGTGCACATCGGCCAGGGCCGTGTGCTTTTGCGCCTTCTTGAACTGGTTGGCAATGCTCGGCTGCCAGCGCCGCGTCAGCTCCTTGAGGGTGCTGACATCGACATTGCGGTAGTGGAAGAAGGCCTCCAGCTTGGGCATGTACTTGACGAGAAAGCGCCGATCCTGGCCGATGGTGTTGCCGCACATGGGCGATTTGCCCTTGGCCACGTAGCGGCGCAGGAACTGCAGCAGCTGCGCCTCGGCCTGGGCCTCGTCGATGGCGGAGGCGCGCACCTTGTCCGTCAGGCCGCTGCGCCCGTGCGTGCCTTTGTTCCAGGCGTCCATGCCATTGAGCAGGTCATCGCTTTGGTGGATGACCAGCACCGGGCCTTCGATGCGCGGTTGCAGCTGCGGGCCGGTGACGATCACGGCAATTTCCAGCAGGCGGTCAGTCTCCGGGTTCAGGCCGCTCATTTCGCAGTCCAGCCAGATCAGGTTGTCGTCGCTCTTGGCGAGCGTGGGCGCTGTGGTGGCATCGGCGGCAGTGGCGCTGGGGTCGGCCGCTGGGGGAGGGGCTGGGGGGCGGTGGGTATTCATGGCGGGGATTGTGGCGCATGGCGGCGCCTTTGATGCGCAAGGCGTGCATGCCATACCCATCAAGGGCTGGGCGCGTGCGGAATTGGGAGGCGCGTGTTCAGTGCGGCGGCGCTGCGTCGAACACGGCAATGCTTTCCACATGGGCCGTGTGCGGGAACATGTTGA
Organism: Vandammella animalimorsus; assembly: GCF_002285265.1. Lineage (GTDB taxonomy): Bacteria > Pseudomonadota > Gammaproteobacteria > Burkholderiales > Burkholderiaceae_C > Lampropedia. Next base: position 1,986 of record NZ_NSJB01000014.1, on the reverse strand, counting down.
CCACGCCAGCGGCCGTGCAGCGGTAGCCGGCCTGGTGCACCAGCAGGCCAGCATCGCGCGCCAGCGTGGCTGGGTTGCAGCTGACGTAGACGATGCGCTGTGGCGGCTGCCATTGGGCGTCGTCCTGCCAGTCATTGCCGCTGGTTGCAGGCGGCGGCTCATCGCCCGCAGTGGCGGCGCTGGCCGCTTCGGCGTCCGCCGCGCTGGCGCCCCTGTGGCGGTGTTGGTGGCGGCGCTGGTGGATGTCGGCCAGCGCCTTGGCCAGCGCGAACGCGCCTTCGCGCGGCGGATCGACCAACCACTTCTGTGCCGAGCCATCGGCCTGCAGCAGCGCGGGCGTCATCTGAAACAGGTTGCGCCCCACGAAGCGCGTGGGCGCCAGCGGGCGCAGCCCCTGCGCGCTGCGCTGCGCCTGATTGGCCTGCCAGTTGGCGCTGGCGCGCGCCACCAGCGCGTCGCTGCCCTCGATGCCCAGCACCTGGGCGGCCTGGGTGGCCAGCGGCAGGCTGAAGTTGCCCAGGCCACAGAACCAGTCGATCACGCGCTCGTGCCCTTGCACGCCCAGCAGCTGCAGTGCCCGGGCCACCAGCACGCGGTTGATGTGCGGGTTGACCTGGGTGAAGTCCGTAGGCCGAAACGGCATGCGGATGCCGAACTCCGGCAGGGCATAGGCCAGCGGCGCGCTGCCATCGTCGGCATCGAGCCGGTGAACCGTATCGGGGCCCTTGGGCTGCAGCCACCATTGCAGCGGAGGGTGCTGGGCGGCGAAGTCGCGCAGGCGCTGCCGGTCGGCCTCGCTCAGGGGCTGCAGGTGGCGCAGCACCAGCGCGGTGACGGCATCGCCGCAGGCCACTTCGATCTGCGGGCAACTCTGGCGCGCATCCAGGCTGTCGATCAGCGCGCGCAGCGGCATCAGCAGCGCATCGACTTGCGGCGGCAGGATGGGGCAGACCTGCATGTCGGCGATGTAGCGGCTTTTGCGCTCGTGAAAGCCCACCAGCACCACGCCTTTTTTCTGCACGTGGCGCACCGACAGGCGCGCGCGCCAGCGGTAGCCCCAGTCCGGCCCCTGGATGGGGCGCAGAATGCGCTCGGCGCGCACCTTGCCCAGGTGCCAGAGGTTGTCTTCCAGCACGCGTTGCTTGACGGCCAGCTGCGCCGCCGGGCTCAGGTGCTGCATCTTGCAGCCGCCGCAGGCGCCCTGGTGCAGGCCAAAGTGCGGGCAGCGCGGCGTGCTGCGCTGGGAGGACTCGCGCAGCACGGCATCGAGCGTGGCCTTTTCCCATTGGTTTTTGCGGCGCACGGTGGTGGCGGTGACGACTTCGCCGGTCAGCGCCCCTTCGACGAACACCACCTTGCCGTCGTCGCGGTGCGCCACGCCTTGTGCGTCCATATCCAGCGCATCGATGCGCAGGGCATGGGGGGGCAGGGCGGTGGCCGTTGGCGTGCTGGTGTCGTTGGGCATGGGGCGGCAGGCTCTGAGGGCCTGGGTGTTCTCGTGGGGTGAAGGGCGGCCGGCTGGCGCGCCGGCGTGGGGGCGGGCATTGTAGTCATTCGGCCCGGTGCGCGCTGGCTGGCGGTGAGGGCCTGAGGCCTGTTCGGCCAGCGCGTTCTCTCAGCTGTCGTGGTCGCCGGCCATCGAGCTGGAGATGCCGTGGCGCCTGTGCAGCCACACCTGCACCGTCGAGCCACCTTGGAGCAGCACTTGCGCTGCGTGCGCTGGATCCTGGTGCCCGTTGGCCTTTGCTTTGCAATTGGCAAAGGTGTCAAGCTCTGGCAGGAAAGGTCAAAAAGGGCGCCGACGGGCAAATGCCGTTCACTTAACAGCACGAACCTGCTTGAGCGGATAGCGAGCAGGAGGCTTCTTCACAACACGGGGGCATTGTCGCCCCCGTCGTTGTTTGGGCAGCAGTTGCTCACCCAGACGCTGGCGTAACCGCAGCAAGTGCTTGGGCAGCAATCCCGGGCTGATGCTCGCCAGGCTGA
>NZ_NSJB01000013.1 GCF_002285265.1 Vandammella animalimorsus | reverse complement strand
GGGGCGCTCTCCGCGCTCCAGCGCTGCCAGCACTCGGTCTCGCAAGTCTTGCGAATAGGCGCGCATCTCATGCTCCGGCTGGTAGAAAACCCTATTATGTAACCTTATCAATCAAAGTTTCTCTAGCGCCGACGGGCGCCCTTTTTTGGTTTCGATTGGCACGTGCCGCAAGCCCATCAGAAACGATGGCGGATGCCGACGGTCAGGCCGGTGCGGCTCTTGGCGCCATTGACGGCGCCGCGGCTGTCGGTGAGCGAGGCGTGGTCGCTGCTGATCTTGATGTGATCGAGCCCGATGTAGGCGTCGGTGCGCTTGGAGAAGGCGTAGTCCAGCACGGTGGAGAGGAAATGCGCCGTGCCGTCGGCCACGGCGCTGCGCCCGGACTGCTTGGCGTACCAGTAGTGCGTGCCCCAGTTCAGCTGCGGCGTGATCTGGTAGCCCACGCCGGCGGTGATCATCTGGCGCTTGTTGGCCACGGTGAAGGCCGGGCCGCTGAAGCCGCCGTTGCTGGTGCCGGTCCACAGCGAGCTGAGCGTGGCGTAGTCGACGTTGCACTGGATGTTGGCGCCGCAGTTGGCCTGGCCGTCGAGGTTGTGCTTGTTCTGCGCGTAGGCGGCATTCAGGTACCAGGGGCCGGTGCGGTAGGAGCCGCCCACGGCATAGGCCTTGATCTTCTTGCCGCTGCTGCCGAAGCTGCGCTCCATGTAGCCGGCGCCGATGGCCAGGCCGCCATCGGCGTAGCGCACGTAGCCGCCGCGCGATTTGCCGCCGGTGGAGTAGGTGCCGGGCACGCCAGGCACGCTGGTGCTGCCTTCGCCGTCGAGCGTGGCCTGCAGGCTCACGCGCACCTTGCCGAACTCGGCCAGGTATTTGAGCAGCTCATTGTTGCGCGCGCCCAGCGACATGCCGATCTCGGGCTTGAAGGCCTCCATGTAGGGCGAGTACGGGTAGGAGGCAAAGGTGCTGGTGTACAGGTCGAACAGGGCGTTGTACTGGCGCCCGGCGGTCAGGCGGCCAAAGCGCTTGTGCTGCAGGCCGACCCAGGCCTGCTGGTAGCCGGCGCCGACGATGTTGCCGCTGGTGCTGTCGATGCGCTGCTCCAGGTTGGCCAGTACCTTGAAGCCATCGCCCAGCTGCTCGGTGACGTTGATGCCCAGGCGGCTTTGCGACATGCCGCCGCCGATCATCTTGGTCTGCGACTGCTTGTGATCGCCAGCCGGGCCTTCGTTGGTGGTGTAGCGCACGGCGGCGTCGATGATGCCGTACAGCTGCACGCTCGATTGGGCCTGGGCCGGCAGCAGGCTGCCAAGGCCCAGCAGGCCGGCAGCCAGGGCGGTGGTGCGCAGGGCGTGGCGCGGGCGGCGGGGGATGCTCATGGGGGTGTCTCCTTGGGGGCTGGGGCGGCCTGGCGCTGCGCAGGCTGTGCGCAAGGGCCGGCCACCGCGATGGTGGGCAAATCATTGGGCGGCAGGGCTCGTGAGGCTTGAGCGTCTGCCTGGCGTGCGGCGCGCCGTCGGCGGTGGTACAACGGCGGCGCCAAGCGGCAGTTATTTTGGGCGAGATCGGGCGCCAATGCCGATGTCTGGCCCTTCTGGTTTTCCCGAATTCACGGCGCCGGCAGGCGCGGATGTGACACCCAGGTGACGCCCAGGCGGCGCTGTGCGCGCCAGCCGGCTGGCCAGGCGGGCGGCGCGTGTTGATGCGCGTTGGTGCGTGTTGATGCGCTTTGGCCTCATGCCCGTGCACTGCCTGCGTTCATTCTTGCCAACAGTTTTGAGAAGAAAGCGTGCCATGCCAGGACCATCGGCCCCAACACCCCCAGACCAAGAGCCATGGCCGCAGCAGGCTGGGCCCGCACAGTGGCAGGCCCACCAATGGCAGCCGCTTTGGCAGCGCAGCTGGGCAGGGCTGGGCGTGCAGCCCGAGGCCGGCCTGCTGCCCCAGTTGCTGCAAGCCTACGGCCAGCCGCAGCGCCACTACCACGGCCTGCAGCATTTGCACGAATGCCTGTGGCACTGGCAGCAGGCGCAGCACCTGGCGGCCTGCCCAGCGCTGGTGGCGCTGGCCTTGTGGTTTCATGATGCGGTGTACGACCCCCAGGCCAAGGACAACGAGCTGCGCAGCGCGCAGTGGGCGGTGCGGGCCCTGCAGGCGGCGGGCGCGCCGGCAGCGGCCGCCGCGCAGGTGCAGGCGCTGATCATGGCGACTTGCCACACCGCGCAGCCCGCGCCGGGCGATGCGCAGCTGGTGGTGGATATTGATCTGGCCATCCTCGGCGCTGCGCCGGCGCGTTTTGCGCAATATCAACAACAGGTGCGGCAGGAATACGGCTGGGTGCCCGAGGCGCAGTACCGCCAGGGCCGCCGCGCCGTGCTGCAAGGCTTTGCCCAGCGGGCGGCCATTTATGGCACGCCCTGGTTTCACACGCGGCTGGAGGCCCGCGCCCGCGCCAATCTGGCCCAGGCCCTGGCCGAGCTGGACGGGGCAGCGGCCCGGTAATGGCCCAGGTTCCAGGCAATGGCCCAGGTAATGGCCCCAAAATCCGGCGTGCCAGCGCCGGGCCCGCAGGCCGCGCCAAAAAATTTCCCATTTTTTTCGCAGCCCGTGTCAGGTTTTTCCGCCTGGCCCGACATGGCAGGTGTGCGGCGTGTTTGCCGCATGCTTTTTTCAACTTTTTTTGATCGGGAGAACCCCCATGAGCCAACTGAAGAACATCGCTGCCCTGGCCGCTTCGCTGATTGCCGCCTCGACCTTTGCCACCGCCCAGGCGGCCGAGCAAAAGTGCGGCGCCGGCACTTGCGGCAAGAAGGAAAGCTCGGCCCCCGCCAAGGACGCGGCCTGCGCGAAGAAGGAAGAGGGCAAGGAAGCTGCTTGCTCCAAGAAAGAAGCCGCTTGCTCCAAGAAGGAAGGCAAGGAAGCGGCTTGCTCGAAAAAGGAAGCGGCTTGCTCCAAGAAGGAAGCGGCCTGCGCCAAGAAGTAATCGCCTCATCGCATCACCACGCACGCAAGTCACACAGGCAGGAATTACCATGATCGGACTGGGCTACCGGCGCGAAATGCGCGATTGGGACATCGCCGCCCTGGACGCCGACTTTTTTGAAGTGGCGCCGGAGAACTGGCTGCGCCGCTCGCGCGAGCCGCTGCACCAGTTACTGGCGCTGGGCCGGCCCGTGTTCCTGCATGGCGTGTCGCTCAACTTGGGCGGCACTTCGGAGATTTGCGCCGACTTCGTGCGTGGCGTGCGCGACTTGCTGGCCGAGCTGGGCACCGACCGCTATTCCGACCACCTGGCCGCCAGCGGCGACGCGCACCAGCTCTACGACCTGTTTCCCATCCCCTTCACGCTGGGCGAGGCGCGCCGCGTGGCCGAGCGCATCAGCCGCGTGCAAGACCTGCTGGGCCAGCGCATGGCCATCGAAAACAGCAGTTGGTACACCAACGTGGGCGAGATGAGCGAGCCGGAATTTCTGATGGAAGTGGTGCGCCGCGCCGACTGCCGCATCCTGCTCGATCTGAACAACATCGACGTCAACCGCAAAAACCACGGCGGCCCCGACCTGGACGCCTACGTGGCGCAGGTGGATCTCTCGCGCGTGAGCTACATGCACGTGGCCGGGCACGAGTTCGACGAACGCTTTGGCATGCATGTGGACACGCACAGCCAGCCCGTGGAGCCGCACACCGCGCGCAAGGCGCGCGCGCTGCACGCCGCGCACGGCCTGCCCATCCTGCTGGAGTGGGATAACGACATTCCCGACGCCGCCACGCTCAACCGCGAGCTGGCCAGCTTGCGCCAGCCGCTGCCTGCGACCCCTGTGGCCCCTGCAGCCCCTGTGGCTTCTGCCCCCGCCGTTGCGCCCAGCACGGCCCGCAACGCCCCCGCCCGCCGCCGCGCCAAGGAGCTGGCATGAACGCCGCCGCCACCTTGCCGCTGCCGCCCCAGGCCCAGTCCCAACAAGGCCACCAGACCGAAGCCAGCACCGCCGCCTTCTACGACTACGTGCGCGGCCGCACGGACGAGGTGCCGCCCGGCTACACCGAAGCGGGCCTGCGCGTGTACCGCTACCTCGTGTACCTGGGCGCCAGCCAGATGATCGAAGCCCACCACCCCGCGCTGCGCGCGCAATTGGGCGAGCAAGACTGGCGCACCCTGATCGAAGCCTTCGTGCGTGACTCGCAATGGCAATCGAATTTCTATGAAGACCTCAACGATGCATTCACCGACTTTCTCGCCCGCGCCAGCCAGTAATACCTTGGCCTGCCAAGGCTGCGCCGTGCTCGGCGGCCTGCGCCGCCTGCTGCAAGACGCCGGCCTGCTGGGCCTGCGCCTGTGGGCCGGGCAGGAATTCATCCGCGCCGGCCTGACCAAGCTGCAAGGCAGCGGCGGCGCGCCCGAATGGTTTGCCGGGCTGGACTTTCCCTTTCCCAACAGCCTGCTGAGCGCCGACTTCAACTGGCTGGCCGCTGGCTGGGGCGAGCTGCTGCTGGGCGCGGCCCTGGCGCTGGGCCTGGGCAGCCGCCTGGCCGCGCTGGGCCTGCTCTACATCACCTGGGTGGCCGTGTACACCGTGCATTTCGACCTGGGCTGGGCCGGCTGGAACCAGATCGACACCGACGCGGGCCAGGGCTTCAAAGTGCCGCTGATGCTGGGCCTGATGCTGTTTGCCGTGCTCACCCAGGGCGGCGGGCGCTGGGCGCTGGATCGGCTGCTGCTGCGGCGCCATTGTCAGCAGAACATTCGGTGAAGCAAGGCTGGCGCGTGCGCTGCCGCAGTGGCCGCATGGCAGGGTGGTTTTGCCCGAGACGTCTATCATGCCCGCCCTATGACTGCCCCTTCCCCTTCACACCCTGCGGCGCTGGACGTGCAGGCCCTGGCGCAGACCTGGCGCCAGCCCATGCTGCGTTTTGCGCTGCTGCACCTGCAACCGCCTGAAGAAGCCGAGGACGCCGTGCAAGACGCCTTGCTCGCCCTGCTGGGCGCGCAGCCGGCCACGCTCACGCAGGGCGATGCGCGGCACTACCTGTTTGGCATCCTCAAGCACAAGATCACCGACCGCCTGCGCGCCAAGTACCGGCCCGAGGTGGCCTACCAGGATGCTTTCGAGGAGGACGATTTGGACCAGGCGCTGTTCGATGCGCGCGAGCACTGGCACGAGGGCGTGGCCCCGGCCCTGTGGAGCAACCCGGAAGGCCAGTTGCAAAACCAGCAATTCCTGGCCGTGGTCGATGCCTGTGTGCACCGCCTGCCGCCCAAGATTGCCCGCGTGTTCAGCATGAAAGAGCTGCTCGAATGCGATGCCGCCGAGGTCTGTGACACCCTGGGGCTGAGCAAGAGCGATTACTGGCAGTGCATGAGCCGCGCGCGCAAGCAATTGCAGCTGTGCCTGAGCCAGCACTGGTTCGAGCGCGCTCAGCAGGAGGGCCGCCGGCCATGAAATGCGCGCAGTACATCTTCAAGCTCACCTCGGGCCAGCTGGGTGCGGATGCCCCGGTCAGCGAGCGGGCGCAGGCCGCCTTGCATCGGCTGGTGTGCCGCCATTGCCGGGAGTTTGCGCGCAACGATGCGGCGCTGGAGGACATCCTGGGCGCTTACCGCCAGGCATTGCAGGCGCCCGATTTGCCCGATTTACCCGATTCGCCCGAGCGCCCCGGGCCAGCACAGCCGCCGCAGAAGTAGGCGCCTGTTCCAAAGTCTGGGCGCGGGCGGCCAGAAGTGGTTTGGGACGGAAGGCCCCGGCCGTGTGCGCGTCTGGTGCAGTGCGCACAGCTTTGCCGTTTGCGCAGGCCGATGGCATGGGCTGCCGCGCCATCGCGCTATGCCGCATCCAGCCGCCCCAGGCGGGCCAGCAGCTGCTTGCTGGTGGTGGTGTAGGGCGTGGGCAGGGCCTGCTGGTGGTGCTGCTCGGCAATGGCAAAAGCCGCCAGCGTGGCCTCGTGAAAGCTGCAGGCGATGAGCTTGCGCTTGCCGGGGTAGCTGGCGATGTCGCCAATGGCGTAAATGCCGGCGCGACAGCTGCGCATCGTGGCTGGATCGACGCGGATGTGCTTGGCGTCCCAGCCCACGTCCCACTCCAGCGCTGCCCCCAGCTTGGGTGCGATGCCCTGGTAGAGCAACAAAACATCCAAGGCCAGCTCTTCGCGTTGGCCTTGTGCATTGAGCAGCTGCAGGGCTTGCAGCCTGGGGGCCGCGCCGGGGGCATCGGCCAGCGTCAACGCCTGCAGCTGGCCAGTGGCGATGTGGATGCAGCCTTGCGCCTGCAGCGCGCGCAACTGCTGCAACTCGTCGGCCTCGGCAGTGAACACGTCGCGCCGGTGCAGCAGCGTCAGGCGGCTGGGGGCCTGCGCAGCTGGCAGGGCAGCCAGCTGCAAGGCTTTGCGCACGGCATCCTCGCCGCCGCCATGCAGCACCACATGCCGGCCTGCCACGGTGGCAGAGCCATCACGGGTTTGCAAAAACACCTGCTGCCCTTGGGCCAGCAGGGCCTCCAGTCCTTCCAGGCGCAGGCTGCGCGGCACGAAGGCGCCCACCCCCAAGGCCAACACCACGGCGCGGGTGCGGATTTGCTCGCCGGCATCGGTGCGCACGCGCCACAGCGGCGCGCCGTTGCCCGGCAGGGGGTGTGCATCGGGCTCGATGGCGGTGACGGTCTGCCCCCAATGCCAGTCGATGGCAAAGGGCGAGAGCTGCTGCCATAGGCGCTCGCTCAACTGAGCGCCGCTGACTTGCTGCAGCGCCGGAATGTCGTAAATGGGCTTGTGCGGGTAGAGCTGGGCGCACTGGCCGCCAGGCTGGGGCAGGGCCTCGAAGGCATGGCAGCGCAGGCCTTGCAGGCCCAGTTGGAACAGTTGGTATAGACCTGCTGGCCCAGCGCCGACGACCACGGCATCGCACACCGGACCGCCTTCGCCATCGCCGGGGGCGGCAGGGGCGGCTGGCGGCGCAGCGGGCCTCAGCGCACCAGGTATTGCAGCTTGTCGCTCTGGCCGTTCCATTCGTCAGCGTCCTCCAAGGCGGCCTTGCGCTTGGTGATGGTCTTGTAGTTCTCGCTGGCGCACAGCTCGGCGTTGATCTGGATGAACTCCTGCTGGTCGGCTGGCACGTCTTCCTCGGCGAAGATGGCCTCGGCCGGGCATTCGGGCACGCACACGGCGCAGTCGATGCACTCCTCAGGGTCGATGATCAGAAAGTTCGGGCCTTCCTTGAAACAGTCGACCGGGCACACATCCACGCAATCGGTGTACTTGCACTTGATACAGTTTTCGGTGACGACGTGGGTCATGGCGCTGGCCGCAGGGAAAAGCAAAAAAGCAAAGTTCGTGGGGGGATTTTCAGGGGCGCGATTCTATCGCCGCCGCAAAGTCACTGGCATGAGGATGGGCTCGGCGTCTGGGTGGACAGGCAGACAAAAGCCGCCACATGGCGGCGACCATGTGGCGGCTTGGCGGGCGCAAGACGCTGTGCCAAGGGTCAAGAATCAGGCGTGCTTGTCCGCCTGGGCGCTGGGCGGCTGCACCGACCAGCTGGGCGGCTCGTCATTGCCGCTGTCCTCGTCGCGCTCGGCCTCCTCGAAAGTGGCGTGCACCTTGCCCGCGGCGTGATGCACCGGCGCGTAGATGGCGTACAGGCGCATCGGGCTGTCGCCGGTGTTGATGACGTCGTGCCACATGCCAGCGGGCACGAGAATGCACCAGCCGTCCTCCACGTCCTGCTCGAAATTCAGGTTGTCTTTGGATGGCCCCATCTTGCACTTGCCCTGGCCGGCATCCAGGCGCAGGAACTGGTCGGTATCGGGATGCGCCTCCAGGCCGATGGACTGGCCCGGCTCGATGGACATCAGCGTGACCTGCAGGTACTTGCCGCTCCAGACGACGGTGCGGTAATTGCTGTTGTCCTTGGTGGCGTTTTCAAGATCGAAAGCGTTGGGCTGAGGGCCGATGTCTTGGATGACGGGTTTTTGGCTCATGTGTGACTCCGTGAGGACAGGGGATGAAGAAAAGACCGCAGTGCCCAACCTGGCCTGAGCTTGCCTGGGGGCCGGACAGTGCGATGCCCTGCATCTTAGAGCGTGTTCAAAGTCTCGGCGTGGCCCTGCGGCATCCGATGGCATTCGTAGGACATTGCCCAGCGCCGCCCGGTTTCATGCATCATCGCCGCCATTGGTTTTGACCCATCACAAGGAATTGCACATGACACATCCCGCCCCGCAAGACGCCCAGCGCTGGCAGGCCATCAAGGCCAAACTGCAACAGCGCCAGCAGGAGCTCGAACGAGAAATCAGCGCCGCGCGCGCGGAAATCGAGCAGGACGCGCAAAACAGCCCCGAGGAACCCGAGGACGCGGCCCAGCGCCTGGAAGCCAAGGAAGTGCGCCAGGCCGAGCTGGCGCGCGACCAGGCCGAGCATGCCTCCATCGGCCGCGCGCTGGCGCGCATCGATGCCGGCGAGTACGGCCAGTGCGCGCAATGCGGTCAGCCCATCTCCGAGCAGCGCCTGCTGGCCCGGCCCGAATCGACGCTGTGCATCAACTGCAAGCAGGAGGCCGAAGAACACACGCATTGAGGCACTCAAAGGGGTGCGTCCGTCCCCAGCCCTTGTGCTGACGACGGGCGCCCGATGGAGATTGCGCCACCGCTGCGGCCCATGCACAGGGCTGGGCGGTGGCGCTGTCGTTCCAGAGCAGCCCCTGGGCCATGAGCGGGCTTTCAGGCCACTGGCGGCGCATCGGCGGCGACTTCGGCCTGCAGCCATTGGCGCAGTGCGGTCAGCGCGGGGCGCTGGGCCTTGCGCTCGGGCACGATCAGCCAGTAGGCGCGCCCGCTGGGCAGTGGCTGGGGGCAGGGCACGATCAGTTCGCCGGCGGCCAGTTCGCGCTCGATGAGAAAGGGCGGGATCAGGGCCACGCCCAGCCGGTCGATGGCGGCCTGCGCCAGCATCGAGAACAGCTCCAGCCGCATGCCCGACATGTCGTGCGCCACCTGCAGGCCCTGGGCCTGGAACCATTGCCGCCAGATGGTTGGGCGCGTGGTTTGCTGCAGCAGCGGCAGGGCCGCGATGGCCTGGGCGTCCAGCTCTCCGGCGGCGGCCTGCGCGGGCAGCCCTGGCAGTTGCGGGCTGCACACCGGCACGGGGTATTCGTGCATCAGAAAGTGCGCCACGGTGCCGGGCCAGCCGGCATCGCCGCAGTACAGCGCGGCGTCGAAGCTGCCTTGCTCGAACAGGAAGGGGCGCGTTTGCGTGTGCAGGTGCAGGCGCAGCTCGGGGTGCTGGCGTTGCAGCGCGGGCAGGCGCGGCAGCAGCCAGCGCGTGGCGAAGGTGGGCACCACGGCCAGCTCCAGCTCGGTGGCCGCGCCTTTTTGCGCCATCAGCTCCAGGGTGTCGCGCGCCAGCGCGTCCAGGCGCGGGGTGATTTGCTGGTGGTAGCGCTGGCCGGCCTCGGTCAGTTGCACGCCGCGGCGCGTGCGGCGAAACAGCGCCACGCCCAGGTATTGCTCCAGTGCGCCGATCTGGCGGCAGATGGCGCTTTGCGTCAGCGCCAGCTCCTGGGCCGCGCGGGTGTAGCTTTCGTGGCGGGCGGCGGCCTCGAAGGCCAGCAGGCCGTTGGTGCTGGGGATCTTGCGTCGCATGTCGGGGAGGGTGATTTTTTGAAGTGAGGATTTTGCACAGGAAGGTGCGAAAAAAGCGTTTGTGGGCCGTGTTTTGGCTTTTTAGAATGCCAAACTTTCAAACCGTCGGCCGCCCCCCGTGCCTTTGCAGCGCCTTGGCCGGCGGCATTTTTTTGCAACGAACGACAAGGAGAACGACCGCATGGCCGCCACCAAAGCCACTTTCAACTGGGAAGACCCGCTGCTGCTGGATGCGCAGCTGAGCGAGGACGAGCGCCAGGTGCGCGACGCGGCCCGCGCCTATTGCCAGCAGCAGCTGGCGCCGCGCGTGCAGATGGCGTTTCGCAATGAGCAGACCGATCCGGGCATCTTCCGCGAAATGGGCGCCATTGGCCTATTGGGCGCGACCATCCCCGAGCAGTACGGCGGTGCGGGGCTGAACTACGTCAGCTACGGGCTGATTGCGCGCGAGGTCGAGCGCGTGGATTCCGGCTACCGCTCGATGATGAGCGTGCAGTCCTCGCTGGTGATGGTGCCCATCTACGAATTCGGCAATGAGGCCACGCGGCAAAAGTACCTTCCCAAGCTGGCCAGCGGCGAGTGGATCGGCTGCTTTGGCCTGACCGAGCCCAACCACGGCTCCGACCCGGGCTCCATGCTCACGCGGGCCCGCAAAGTCGATGGCGGCTATTCGCTCACGGGCAACAAGATGTGGATCACCAACAGCCCGATCGCCGATGTGTTCGTGGTCTGGGCCAAGGACGACGAAGGCCAGATCCGTGGCTTCGTGCTGGAAAAGGGTTGGAAGGGCCTGTCCGCCCCGGCCATCCACGGCAAGGTGGGGCTGCGTGCCTCCATCACCGGTGAGATCGTCATGGACGAGGTTTTCGTGCCCGAAGAAAACGCCTTTCCCGAGGTGCGCGGCCTCAAGGGCCCGTTCACCTGCCTGAACTCGGCGCGCTACGGCATCGCCTGGGGCGCGCTGGGCGCAGCCGAGGATTGCCTGCGCACCGCGCGCCAGTACACGCTGGACCGCAAGCAGTTCGGCCGGCCGCTGGCGGCCAATCAGCTGGTGCAGAAAAAGCTCGCCGATATGCTCAGCGAAATCCACATCGGCTTGCAGGCCTGCCTGCAGGTCGGCCGCCTCAAGGACGCAGGCCAGGCGCCGGTGGAGATCACCTCCATCATCAAGCGCAACTCTTGCGGCAAGGCGTTGGAGATTGCCCGCATGGCGCGCGACATGCTCGGCGGCAACGGCATCAGCGATGAATTTGGCGTGGCGCGCCACCTGGTCAACCTCGAAGTGGTCAACACCTACGAAGGCACGCACGACGTGCACGCGCTGATCCTGGGCCGCGCCATCACCGGCATTGCCGCGTTTGCCAACTGACATCTGCCGGGCCTGCGCTTGCCGTAGGCGCTGGTCGTTCCGGGCGGCGCAGGCCGCCCGTTTTCATTTCCTGCCCAACAAGGAAGGACTGCACCATGACAGGCGCTCTCTCGCACATCCGCGTACTCGATCTCTCGCGCATCCTGGCCGGGCCGTGGGCTGGCCAATTGTTGGCCGACCTGGGCGCCGACGTCATCAAGGTCGAGCGTCCCGGCCAGGGCGATGACACGCGCCACTGGGGGCCGCCCTGGGCGCAGGATGCGCAGGGCCAGGCCAGTGACACCGCCTCCTATTTCCTCTGCGCCAACCGCAACAAGCGCTCCATCGCCATCGACATCACCCAGCCCCAGGGCCAGGCGCTGGTGCGCCAGCTGGCCGCCAAGGCCGACGTGCTGCTGGAGAACTACAAGGTCGGCGGGCTGAAAAAGTACGGGCTGGACTACGACAGCCTGGCTGCGCTCAACCCACGGCTGGTCTACTGCTCCATCACTGGCTTTGGCCAGACTGGCCCTTACGCGCCGCGCGCGGGCTACGACTTTCTCATCCAGGGCCTGGGCGGCTTGATGAGCGTGACCGGCCGCCCCGATGGCGAGCCCGGCGGCGGGCCGATGAAGGTGGGCGTGGCGTTGACCGACATCCTCACCGGCCTGTACGCCAGCAACGCCATCCTGGCCGCGCTGGCCTGGCGCGAGCACAGCGGCCAGGGCCAGCACATCGACATGGCGCTGCTGGACGTGCAGGTTGCCTGCCTGGCCAACCAGGCCCTGGGCCACCTGGCCACCGGCCAGGACCCGGCCCGCCTGGGCAATGCCCACCCCAGCATCGTGCCCTACCAGGACTTCCCCACCGCCGATGGCCACATGATTCTGGCCATTGGCAACGATGGCCAGTTCCAACGTTTTTGCCAAGAGGCCGGCGCGCCCGAGTTGGCCGCCGATGCGCGCTTTGCCAGCAACGCCCAGCGCGTGCAGCACCGCGACGCGCTCATCCCCCTGCTGCAGGCCCTCACCCGCCAGCGTAGCACCGCCCAGTGGATTGCCGCGCTGGAGGCCAAGGCCGTGCCCTGCGGCCCCATCAACACGCTCTCGGGCGTGTTTGCCGATGCGCAGGTGCAGGCGCGCGGCATGGTCTTCACGTTGCCCCATGCCCAGCTCGGCCAGGTGCCGCAGGTGGCCTGCCCGATCAAACTCTCGGCCACGCCCGTGCAAAACCGCCATGCCCCGCCAGCCATCGGCCAGCACACCGAGGCTGTGCTGCAGGAGCTGGGGCTGGATGCCGCCGCCATCGCCGCGCTGCGCGAACGGGGCGTGGTGTGATCGAGTGTGTGTGAGCTGGGTGGGTGAGCCAAGGCCACAGCCATAATTTTTGAAACCCGGAGTCCGATGATGAACAAGCCCCTTCGCCCTGGCCCGGCCGCAGGGCCGGACAAGCCCGACGCGCGGCGCTGGCTGGCGCTGGCGGTGCTCTCCAGCGCGTTGCTGCTCATCGTCATCGACATGACGGTGCTCTACACCGCCTTGCCCATCCTCACGCACGAGCTGCGCGCCAGCGCGGCGCAAAAGCTGTGGATCGTCAACATGTACCCGCTGGTGGTGGCCGGCCTGCTGCCGGGCACGGGCACGCTGGGCGACCGCTTGGGCCACCGGCGGGTGTTTGCGGCCGGGCTGGCGCTGTTTGGCCTGGCCTCGGTGTGGGCCGCGTACTCGCCCAGCGCGGCCTCGTTGATTGCCGCGCGCGCTGCACTGGCTTGCGGTGCGGCGTTGATGATGCCCGCCACGCTGGCGCTGATCCGCCTGACGTTTGTCGATGAGCGCGAGCGCGGCCTGGCCATTGGCATCTGGGCCTCCGTTGCTTCGGGCGGCGCGGCGTTGGGGCCGGTGCTGGGCGGTTTTTTGCTCACGCGGTTTTGGTGGGGCTCGGTCTTTCTCATCAATGTGCCGGCGGTGCTGCTCAGCCTGGGGCTGGTCTTTGCCGTCATCAGCCCCGATCGCCAGCGCCAGGGCGCAGGCCAGGCTCGCGCTGTGTGGGATTGGCCCAGCTCGCTGCTGGCCTTGCTGGGCATGCTGGGGCTGACCTATGCCATCCAGGCTGCTGCCCAGCTGCGCCCGCCCTGGGCGCAGGTGGCGCTGGCTGCGGCCGTGGGGCTGGCGCTGCTGTTGCTGTTCGTGCGGCGCCAGCAGCGCATCGCCCATCCGTTGATCGACTTTTCCCTGCTGCGCCTGCCTGGGCTTGGCAGCGGCGTGGCAGCGGCGCTGATGTGCTCCATCGCCTTCATCGGTTTCCAGCTCGTATTCAGCCAATGGCTGCAACTGGTGCGCGCGCTCAGCCCCTTGCAGGCCGGGCTGTACATGTTGCCCATGGCCCTGGCCTCATTCGTCGCCGGGCCGCTGGCGGGCGCGCTGGC
Organism: Vandammella animalimorsus; assembly: GCF_002285265.1. Taxonomy (GTDB): domain Bacteria; phylum Pseudomonadota; class Gammaproteobacteria; order Burkholderiales; family Burkholderiaceae_C; genus Lampropedia. Next base: position 63,608 of record NZ_NSJB01000013.1, on the reverse strand, counting down.
CGGGCGGGGCGGGCCGCGCGTCGTCATCCTCGGCGGCATGGCGGTGTGCATGGCCGGGCTGCTGGGCACGCTGGCGCTTTATCAGGGCATGGGCTGGCCGCTGGTGGTGGCCTTGGCATTGCTGGGCGGCGGCTATGGCGTGGCGGTGACGGGGGCCTCATCGGCCGTCATGCTCGGCGCGCCCGAGGACAAGGCCGGCATGGCCGCGTCGATGGAGGAAGTCTCCTACGAGCTGGGCGGCCTGCTGGGCGTGGCGCTGCTGGGCAGCCTGATGACGGCGGTGTACGCCGCCAGCCTGCATTTGCCCGATGCGCCCGCATACGCCGCTCTGCCGCAGATTTACGACAGCCTGGATGAGGCGCGCCTGGCCGCCCAAACCTTGCCCGCGCCCTGGGCGGATGCGCTGCAGCAAGCGGCCAGCGCCGCGTTCGAGCGCGCCTTTGTGGCCGTGGCCAGCGCCAGCGCCGCATTGCTGGCCGCCACCTTGCTGGCGCTGTGGCTGTGGCGGCCCGAGCGGGGGGCGGAAAGTTCATAACACGCTCAAGGGCAAGGCGTGATGTGGGTGGGGCAAATGCCCGAGGCGCTGCGCTTCGTGCAAATCGTCCGTACCATGAAGGCCCTTCACGCCTCTTTGCACAGGAGACTCTTATGCAGACCTTCACCCTTCGCCGCCTGAGCCTGAGCTGCGCTGCTGCAGCGGCCCTGCTGGCTTCGCAGGGCGGGCATGCCGCCGATGATGGCAAGGCGCCAACAATGTCGACCGATGCCCAAGCCGCCGTGGCGGCGTCTGCCCAGGCCGTGGCCGGCCCGTTCAAGCATGCCGACTTGCCTTATGCGGCCGATGCGCTGGAGCCAGTCATCGACGCCCAGACCATGCAAATCCACTGGGGCCGCCACCATCGCGGCTATTACGACAACCTCAACCGCGCCGCTGCCGAAAACACAAAGCTGGCCCAGCTCAGCCTGGAGCAGCTGATGGCGCAGATCTCCCAGTTCCCCGCTGGCGTGCGCAACAACGGCGGCGGCGCCTGGAACCACGACTTCTTCTGGGCCAGCATGGCCCCGGTAGGCAAGGGCGGCCAGCCCTCGGCGCAATTGCTGCAAGCCATCGAGCGCGACTTTGGCTCGTTGCAGCAGATGCAGCAGGCCTTCAATGCCGCAGGCGGCAGCCGTTTTGGCTCCGGCTGGGTCTGGCTGATCGTGCAAGAAGGCAAGCTGGCCATCGGCTCCACCCCCAATCAGGACAACCCGCTCATGGACGTGGCCGAAGTGCGCGGCACGCCGCTGCTGGGCAATGACGTGTGGGAGCATGCCTACTACCTGCGCTACCAGAACAAGCGCGCCGATTACCTCAAGGCGTGGTGGCAGGTGGTGAACTGGAACGCCGTCAATCAGCGCTTTGCCCAGGCGCTGAAGCCGTAAGAACCTGTTCATGAATCTTTGTGCGGTGTGCAAGCAAGCGGATTGGGGCGATCTGCGGCTTGCGCATTGCTTCCCATCCCAAACCGCTTCTTGCCCATTCGCGCCGGGATTTTGAGCAGGTTCTCGACCGTTTTCGGGGGGAGACGGTCGGCATGATCGCCTGGCCAATGGGTTCACTTCCTTCGCACAGGCCCTTTGCCGGACGCGGCCGCATGCCCGGGTGGCCAGTGTCAGAATACGGGGCCATGAAAGGTGTATTTTTTTCACGGGGCGCTCAGGCCAGCGTGCAGCGCTGGGCCTGCTTGCCCCTGGCAGGCGTCGTTGCGCTGGTGTTGGCAGCATGTGGCTCGCTGTCTGAGCAGCCGCGGCAGGCCCAGACGGAAGGTGTCGCGGCCCAGGCAGTGCCTGCAGGCGCTGCCGCAGAGGCCTCCAGCCCACCCGCCGCCCAGCGCCGCAGCAGCGCAGCCGATGCGATGACCGATGTGACCATGGACGCCGCCCCAGGCAGTGCCCAGCCTGCCGCCGATGCCGCCGCAGGCGGCGCTACGGATGTGGCGGCCGATGCGGCAGACGATGCCGAGCCGCAGCAGGGCGCGCAGGCGCCGCTGTCCTTCACGGTGCAGGTGCGCAGCAGCCAGCGCGACATTGCCCAGCACCTGGAGCGCCACCTGGCGCTGCAACGCTATGTGCATTTCCCGGATTTGCGCGAACTGGAGTTCAACCGCCTGATGGCCGAGGCCGACGCCAATGCGCGCGATTTGCTCGCTGCGCTGGGGTACTTCAACCCGCAGCTGGAGCTGCGCGTGGAGCAAGGCCAGGAGCAGGCGCCGCGGCGCATCGTGATCGAGGTCGATCCGGGGCCGCAGACCACGGTGGCCAGCCACCGCATCGAATTTGCCGAGCCCATGGCCAGCGATGCCCAGGCCCAGCCGCAGCGCGAGCGCATCGAGCGGCGCTGGTCGCTCAAGCCGGGCGATGCCTTCACGCAGTCGGCCTGGGACAGCGCCAAGAGCGAGGGGCTGCGCGTGCTGCAGCGCCGGCGCTACCCGACGGCGCAGATCGCCCACAGCCAGGCGCGCATTGACGCCGACGACAACCGCGCCACGCTGCACGTGGCCTATGACGCCGGCCCCTTGTACCGCTTTGGCCAGCTCAAGCTCACCGGCGTGCAGCGCTACGACGCCCAGGGCATTCGCAACATCGTGCGTCTGCCCATCGGCGCAGACTACAGCGAGGACGTGCTGCTCGACGCCCAGCAGCGCCTGGCCAGCAGCGGTTATTTCGAGTCGGCATTTTTGATGCTCGACACCGAAAACAGCGACCCTGAAAACGCCACGGTGATTGCGCAGCTGCGCGAGGCCAAGCTGCAAAAGGCCGTCTTCGGCCTGGGCCTGAGCACCGATGCCGGGCCGCGCCTGTCGTTCGATCACACGCACAACCGGCTCTGGCCGCTGGGCTGGCGCGCGCTCAGCCAGATCGCGCTGGACGCCAAGAACCAGAAGGCTTCGACCCAGTGGACGGCCATGCCCAACCGCGCCGGTTGGTCGTGGTACATGGGCGCGGCGCTGGAGCGCGCCGATGCCGGAGACTTCAAGTCCCAGAGCCTGGCGCTGGCGGGCGGGCGCAGCAAGTCCGTGGGCCACATCGAGCGGCGCTACTACCTGCAGTACGACATGGGCCGGCTCGAAGGCGGCGATGCGCCGGGCAGCGCCTCGGCGCTGATGGCCAACTACGCCTGGACCGGGCGCTACTTCAACAACGACAGCAACCCCACGCGCGGCTACGGCCTGGGCGCGCAGGCTGGCCTGGGCATGACGCTGACGCCCTCGCAAGACCCTTTCCTGCGCCTGCACCTGCGCGGCATGTACTTCTGGCCCATGGGCGAGCGCAACGCCGCCGGGCGCCGCAGCCGCCTGGCGCTGCGCGGCGAGCTGGGCGCGGTGCTGGCCGATGACGATGTGGAAATCCCGCCGGCGCTGCTGTTTCTCACCGGCGGCGACACCACGGTGCGCGGCTACAGCTATCACAGCATCGGCACGCGCTCGCTGGCGGGCAAGCTCTACGGCGGGCGTTACATGGGCATTGGCAGCCTGGAGTGGCAGCGCCCCATCACGCTCATGGGCAACAGCGCCGATTGGGAGCATGCCGTGTTCCTCGACATGGGCGCGGTGGCCGACCACTCCGGCCGCGCCGCGCTCTACACCGGCCTGGGCACGGGCATCCGCTGGAACAGCCCTGTTGGCCCCATGCAGGCGGACATTGCCTACGGCCTGAAAAAACAGCAGCTGCGCCTGCACCTGCGCATGGGCTTTACTTTCTGAACAAGCGGCGCAGCGCGGCGCATGGCCCTGGGCCGCGCCGCGCTGCGCCGCCTGGCGCTTGAATGATGAACGATCACACCCGGGCGGATGCGCCGCCCACCGACCCCTCCATCGTTGCGGGCCGCGCGCCTGCGGCCCCGGCCGCTGGCCATGACCAGCCAGCGCGCCGCCCGCGCTGGCGCTGGCTGCGCGCCTTGTTGTGGCTGCTGCTGGGCCTGGTGCTGTTGCTGGCGCTGGCGCTGGGCGGGCTGTGGTGGTGGGCCAGCCGCGATGGCTCGCTGCCGCGCGCGCTGGCGCTGGCGCAGCGCTACCTGCCCGCCGGCCACACGCTCGACTACAGCCAGGCGCAAGGCTCCATCACCGGCGGCGGCCAGATCGGCGCGCTGCAATGGCAAATGCCCGGCGTGGCGCTGCACATCGATGATCTGCGGCTGGACTGGACGCTGTCCGAACTGCTGGGCCGCGCGCTGCACGTGCGCACCCTGCAGGCCCAGCGCGTGCATGTGCGCCTGACGCCCCAGCCCGATGCGCCGCCCCCGCCTGAGCAGCAGCCCTTTGTCATGCCCGACTCTCTGGCCCTGCCGCTGCGCAGCGTGCAATTGCCGCTGCAGGTGCAGACCCTGGAGATCGAAACCGTCGATGCCGCAGGCCAGAGCCAGACCCAGGTGCTGCAAGACCTGCGCGCGCACTACCGCTACGACGCGCCCTGGCACGCGCTGCAGCTGCACAGCCTGCACTACGGCCAAAGCCAGGCCCAGGGCCTGGTGCGGCTGCACGCCCAGCAGCTCGATGTACAGGCCACGCTGGGTGCCTGGCTGCACGACGTGGTGCCCCAGACGCCGCAGACCATGCAGGCCCTGCTGACGGCCGAAGGCGCCCTGGCCGGCGGGCCCGATGCGCAGCTGCAATTGCAACTGCAGGCGCAGGAGCGCGCCGCCACCGCCAGCGCCCCGGCCGATCTGCTGGCCGCCTGGGCTGTGGAGGCGAGCGAGGCCGCGCAGACCAGCGCCGCGCAAGCCGCGGCGGCCACAGATTCGGCTCCCCAAACAGCCGCCAAGACGCCAGCCAAGGCAGCGGCCAGCGCCGCAGCGCTGGCGCAATTGCAGCTGCAGGCGCAGATCCACCCCTGGCGTCGCCTGCCGTTGGGCCAGAGCCGCGTGCAGCTGGCGCACATCAATGCCCAGGCTTTCCACGCCCAGGCCCCGGCCACTGATTTGTACGGCACGCTGGCGCTGGCGCCGCAGCCCTCGGCCCCGGCAGCCCAGGCGCAAGAGCCGTGGGCCGCGCCCTGGCAACTGCAGGCCGAAATCGACAACCGCCAGCCCGGCAACTGGGATGCGCAGCGGCTGCCTGTGCGCCGCCTGCAGGCGTTGCTGCACTATGCCCCCGAGGCCGTGCGCATCGAACAGGCCACCGTGGAACTCGAAGGCAGAGCCCCAGCCGGTCGGCTGCAACTGAGTGGCCAGGCCGATCCGCAGCGCTGGAATACGGCCGAGCTGGATCTGGCGCTGCATGCCATTGATCTGGAGGCCCTGCAGGCCAGCCTGCCGCACACGCGCCTGAGTGGCCAGGCCAAGCTGCGCCCGGCCCCAGGCGCACCCTTGGCCCAGGCGCCAGATGGCGTACCACATGGCGCGCAGCCCGATTGGCTGCAATCGCCCTGGCAAATCGACGCCGAGCTGCGCAACGCACAGGCCGGGCCGCTGGATCGGCAGCGCCTGCCGCTGGCGCAGCTGCTGGCGCAACTGCAGATCGCGCCCGAGCGCTGGAGCGTCCAAACCCTGCAGGCGCACTTTGGCGCCGCTGCCGCCAACGCGCAGACTGCGGCCCAGGCGGGGCCAGCGCATCTGCAACTGCAAGGCCACTTCGCCCCGCAAACTCAGGCCTTGGCCGTGCAAGGCGAGCTGCAGCAACTGCCGCTGCAGGCCGTGCACGGCGAGCTGGCCAGCGCGCAAGCGCCCAGCCTGAGCGGGGCGTTCTCCGCCCAGGGCCAGCTGGAGCAGGACATCGCCTTCGAGGCCGACATCCGTGGCACTGGCGCGGCCCAGGCTGGGCCGGGCGCAGCCTGGGCCGTGCGCACCATCCAGGCCAAAGGCCGCTGGCAGTCGCAGCTGCTGGACGTGCAGCAGCTACAGCTGGATGCGCTGGGCGCCAAGGTTGAGGCCAGCAAACTGCAGGTGGCCTTGCCTGCGGCCGAGCGCATCGAAGCCGTGCTCAGCGCCAGCGCGCCTGGCCTGAGCCTGCAGGCCGACACGGCCATGCAGCAGGCCACAGGCGCAGGCAAGCTGGCGCTGCAGGTGGCCTCGGCCGAGCAACTGCTGGCCTGGCTGCGCGGGCTGCCTGTGGTTGGCGCGACCTTGCCGCCGCTGCAGGCCCAAGGCGCGTTGCAGTTCGAGGCCGACTGGAATGGCGGCTGGCAGCAGTGGCTGCAAGGCCTGCAAAAGCCCGCCGCCCATCCGCAGCTGCGCTTGGCTGCCAAGGCGCACAGCCAGGGCCTGCGCATCGTGCTGCCCGCAGCCGACAGCCCCGCGCAAACCCAAGCCAAGGCCAAAGGCAAAACCCAGCAGAAAACGCCCGCCAAGCCAGCCAGCCAGGCCCCAGGCACGCAACTGGCCATCCGGGCCTTGCAACTGCAGCTCGAAGGCAATCTGGCTGCCGCCACGCTGGCTTTGCATGGCGATGTGCGCGCCAACGATGCGCAGGCCGTGCTGGATGCGCGTGCGCGCATGAGCCAGGCCCAGGCCACAGGCGGCGCAACTGCCGCTTGGGACATCGCCATCGAGCAACTGGGCGCGGCTGCCACGCTGCCCGGCCAGGCCGGGCCCTGGCGCTTGCAAGTGGCCGATGGCCTGCGCCTGAAGCTGCAAAACGGCCAGGCGCTGCGCGTGGATGCCACGGCCGGTCAGGCCAGCCTGACGCCGCCGGCGCAGGTGGCCCGCCAGGGCGAGGCGCTGCAGCTGCGCTGGGAGCCGCTGCAATGGCAGCAGCGCCCAGGCGGCGCCATGCAGTTGCAAAGCCGCGGCCAGTTCAGCGGCCTGGTGGTTGGCTGGGTCGATGCGCTGCTGCCGCAGCAGCGCCCCTTGCAGGCTGCGGGCCTGCACTCCAGCCTGGTGCTGCAAGGCAATTGGGACATCGACATGGGCCAGCAGCTGCGCGTGCAGGCCGCGCTGCAGCGCAGCAGCGGCGAGCTGTGGCTGGGCGAGCCATCGGCCGCGCAAGCCGCAGCGGCTGTGGCCCCGGGCACGACGGTGCAAAGCAACGCACCGCGCCGGCGCGGCGTGGCCGCAGGCATCAAGAATTTGGCGCTGCGCCTGCAATCGCAGGGTGAGCAGTTGCAGGCCACGCTCGATTGGGACACCGAGCGCGCTGGCACCGTGCAGGCGCAGGTGCAGACGCGGCTGGCCAAGCAGGGCGGCGGCTGGGCCTTGCCAGCCGATGCGCCGCTGGACGGCCGCGTGCAGGCCAAGGTGCAGGACCTGGGCGTCTGGGCTGGCTTGGCGCCACTGGGCTGGCGCATTGCCGGCGCCCTGGAGGCCGACGTGCGGCTGGCTGGCACGCTGCAGGCGCCGCAGTTGCAGGGCCCAATCCGGGCGCGCCAGCTTAATTTGCGTTCGGTGCTCGATGGGGTGGACTTGCACGATGGTCGCCTTGAGGCCCAGCTCCAGGGCAGTCGCCTGCAGATCGAAGAGCTGGTGCTGCACGGCGGCACGGGCAGCAATGCCTACGTGCCCGGCCTGAGCGGCAACCGCACGCCTGCGCCGGTGGAGCGCGGCCGCATGGTGGCCAGCGGCGTGCTCGATTGGAGCGGCGCGGCCGGGGCCGCCGGCACGGGCCTGGCGCTGGATGTGAAGGCGCAGCTGGAGCAAATGCAGGTGTTGGTGCGCAACGATCGGCAAATGAGCCTGAGCGGCACGCTGCAGGCGGCGCTGGCTGATGGCGCGCTGCGCGTGCGCGGCGACGTGCGGGTCGATCGCGCCGCCATCACCTTGCCCGAATCCCAAGCGCCAGTGCTGGGCGACGACGTGCTGGTGGTGCGCCGTGGCGTGCCGCAAGATCAGGTCGCGCCCAAGAGCGCGAAGCAACGGGCCGAAGAACGGGCCGAGAAGCAGGCCGAGCAGGAAGAGGGCGAGCAACCGCGCGGCCAGCTGAAAACGGCCAAGCCCATGGATTTGCGCATTCAGCTTGACCTGGGGCGCGATTTCGCGTTGCAGGGCTATGGCATCACCACGCGTCTGGAAGGCAATCTGACCGTTACCAGCACTGCCAAGGGGCCGGGGCCGGTGAGCGTGGTCGGCGAGATTCGCACCGACGAGGGCCGTTACCGCGCCTGGGGCCAGGCGCTGAATGTGGAGCGCGGCGTGGTGCGCTTCAATGGCCCGTACGCCAACCCCTCCATCGACATGCTGGCGGTGCGCCCGAACATCGACGTGCGCGCCGGCGTGCGCGTCACCGGCACGGCGCAGGCGCCGCGTGTGCGGCTGTACTCCGAGCCTTCGCTGCCCGAGTCCGAGGCCTTGTCCTGGGTCGTGCTGGGGCGTGCGCCGGGCGCGGGTTCGGGCGGCGGCAACGCCATGCAGCAGGCGGCGCTGGGCTTGCTCGCTGGCAGCGTGGGCGACAGCCTGGCCGGTGGCCTGGGCTTTGACGAAGTGGGCCTGAGCCAGAGCGGGGTCTCCATCGGCAAGCGCCTGTCTGACCAGCTCTACATCACCTACGAGGCCGGTCTGTCAGGCGCAGCCAGCACGCTGTACGTGTTCTACGACATCACGCGGCGGCTGACGGCGCGCGGCCAAACGGGCCAGACCAGCGCGGTGGATTTGATCTACACCATCAGCTACGACTGAGCCACACCCAGCCATACGACCAAGCCCTGCTGCGGCAGGGCTGCCGACATTCTTGCGCCATGACCCATCCCGTTTTTGAAGCGCTGTTGCCGGTGGTGCTGCTGATCGCCCTGGGCTACTGCGTGGGCCGCAAGGGCTGGGTGGGCGCGGCGGCCACCAAGGATTTGTCCAATTTGGTGTTTTTGGTGCTGGCGCCGGCGCTGCTGTTTCGCACCATGAGCGGCGTGCGCGTGCAGGACATCGACTTCCGCCCGGTGCTGGTGTACTTCGGCGCCATGTGGCTGGTGTTTGGCGCGGTGCTTTGGCGTTTGGGGCTGACGCGCCGCGCCGCCGTGCTGGGCCTGGCGGCCACCTTTTCCAACACCTTGATGATCGGCGTGCCACTGGTGGGTCTGGCCTATGGCCAGCAGGGGCTGGTGACGCTGTTTGCGCTGGTCTCGCTGCACGCCTTTGTGATGTTGACCATGGTGACGGTGGTGCTGGAGTTTGCCGTGCTGGCCGAGCAGCAGCGCGCTGCAGGCGGCAGCGCGGCCGCTGCGCTGCACTGGCCGGCGCGGCTGCGCAAGCTGGCGCTGACGGTGGCGCGCGCCGGCCGGGCCTCGCTGCTGCACCCGGTGCCGCTGCCCATCCTCTGCGGCCTGTTGTTTGCGCAGACCGGCCTGCAGCTGCCAGGTGTGATCGACCGGCCGCTGCAGCTGCTGGGCGCGGCCTTTGGCCCGGTGGCGCTGCTGTTGGTGGGCATCAGCCTGGCGGGTACGGCCCTGGGCGGGCATTGGCGCGTGGCGCTGGGCCTGATGCTGATGAAAAACCTGCTGCACCCGCTGGTGCTGGCGCTGCTGGGGCTGGCCCTGGGCTTTGCCGGGGTGCCTTTTGCGGTGATGGTGCTGGCCGCCAGCCTGCCCATTGGCGCCAACGTTTACCTCTACGCCATGCGCTACCGCGTGGCCGAGGAGGAAGTCACCGCCGCCATTGCCATGTCCACCATGCTGGGTGTGGCCACGGTGGCGCTGGTCATGGCCTTGGTGCCGTATTTGCCATAGGGTCAGCACGCCGCGCTGCGCACTGTCCTGCTGGATTGGAGCAGGCCTTGCCGAGCGGCTTTGAGCAGGCGCTCAGCCCATGGCCCACTGCGTGAGGGTGTGGATGATCAGCCCCACCAGGCCGCCCACCAGCGTGCCGTTGATGCGGATGTATTGCAGGTCGCGGCCCAGGTGGGTCTCCACCTCCTCGATCAGCTCGCGCGTGTCCCACTGGCCGACGCGCTCGCTGATGTAGCGGCGGATGGCCGGGCGGTAGCGCTCGACGATCTGCGGGCCCAGCTCCTGCACCTGGGCGTTGAGCCATTGCTGCATTTGCGGGTTGTCTTGCAACTCGCGCCCCAGGTGGGTGATGCCGGCAATCAGGCGCTGGTGCAGGCTGGAGTGCGGGTCCTGTACGTCGCGCTCCAGCCAGCGCAGCAGGTCGCCCCAGAGCGCCTGCAGATACTCGTTCAGGGCCGGGTGCTGCAGCAGGTCGTCGCGCACCTGGTTGGCTTTTTGCTGCAGCTGCGGGTCGCTGCGCAGGCGCTCGATCCAGTCGCGCACGGCGCGGTCCAGGCGCTGGCGCAGCGGGTGCTCGGGCGACTCGCCCATCTCGGCCAGGTTGCGCGCGATGGCGGCGACGATCTTGCGCGTGGTCAGGCGCGCGGCGGCCTGGTCCAGCGCCAGGTAGCGCAGCGCGCGCAGCTCGCGCGCAATGGCCTGGGTGATGTGCTGCTGGGCGCTGTCGCTCTCGACCACGCCGGCCAGCTGGGTCAGCATTTCGTCGAGCAGGCTCTGGTGGCGCTGCTCGGCGGTGAGCGCATCGAGCACGGCGGCGCTGCTGTGCGAGACGTCGATTTGCTGCAGCGCGGTGCGCACGTTGCGCGTGAAGAAGCTGCGCACACGCTCGTCGTCCAGCGCCGTCAGCCCGAACTGCGCCGTGGCCACCATGGGCTGCACCAGCGCGCGGGCGTTGCCTGGCTGCTGCAGCCATTGCGCCAGCCAGGGCGCGGCGTCCCAGCGGGCCAGGCGTTCGCGCACGTGCTGGCCGCTGAGGAAGTTGCGGTCGAGGAAGTCGGCCAGGCCCACGCCCAGGCGCTGCTGGTTTTTGGCCAGCACCGCCGTGTGCGGAATGGGCAGGCCCATGGGGTGGCGAAACAGCGCCACGACGGCAAACCAATCGGCCAGCGCGCCGACCATGCCGGCCTCGGCAAAGGCCGCCACGTACGGCCAGGCCGGGTGCTGCGCACTCAGCGCCGTGGCGACGATGTAGGTGATGGTGACGGCGAGCAGCAGGAACAGGGCAATGGAATGTCGCATGGCTGAAAAACGGTGCAGTGGCGGTGCGGTGAGGAAGGGGGCAGCAGGGGCGCATCTTGCCAGAGCCTGCTGCGGCCGCGGCAATGGCCGCCAGGCGGCGCTGGCATTGCAATGGTGGTATCGTGCGCCAGGCCTTCGAGCAGGCTTTTTACTCCACGAGACACCCCTTCTGATTTATGAAGCTGATTGATTCCATCGTTGACCAGGCGCAGGAGCTGGCGGCATTGCGCAAGGACATCCACGCCCACCCGGAGCTGGGTTTTGAGGAACACCGCACGGCCGAGCTGGTCGCCCAGCGCCTTGCGCAATGGGGCATCCCCGTGCACCGTGGCCTGGGGGTGACCGGGGTGGTGGGCATCGTGCACGGCCGCGACGGCGGCGCCAGCGGCCGGGCCATCGGCCTGCGCGCCGACATGGATGCGCTGCCCATGCAGGAGTTCAACACCTTCGCGCACGCCAGCCAGACGCCGGGCAAGATGCACGCCTGCGGCCACGACGGCCACACGGCCATGCTGCTGGCGGCGGCGGCGCACTGGGCGCATGGCCGCCACCGTGATTTCGACGGCACGGTGTATCTGATCTTCCAGCCGGCCGAGGAGGGCGGCGGCGGCGCGCGCGAGATGGTGCAGCAGGGCCTGTTCGAGCAATTCCCGATGGATGCGGTCTTTGGCATGCACAACTGGCCGGGCATGCCGGTGGGCAGCATGGCCGTGGGCGCCGGGCCGGTGATGGCCTCGTCCAACGAGTTCTGCGTGCGCATCCGTGGCAAGGGCGGGCACGCCGCAATGCCCAATCTGGCCGTGGATCCGATGCCCGTGGCCTGCCAGATGGTGCTGGCTTTTCAGACCATCGTCAGCCGCAACGTCAAGCCGCTGGACACGGCCGTGCTGTCCGTGACCATGGTGCATGGCGGCGAGGCCAACAACGTCATCCCCGATGCCTGCGAGCTGCGCGGCACGGTGCGCACCTTCCGCACCGAGGTGCTGGATCTGGTCGAGGCGCGCATGCGCAAGCTGGCGCTGGACATCGGCAGCGCCTTCGAGTGCGAGGTGGAGTTCGAGTTCGAGCGCAATTACCCGGCCACCGTCAACACCGAGGCCGAGGCGGCGCTGGCGCAGCGCGTCATGCGCGACATGCTGGGCGCCGAGCACACCCTGGCGCAAGAGCCGTCGATGGGCGCGGAGGATTTCTCCTTCATGCTGCTGGAAAAGCCCGGCGCCTATTGCTTCATCGGCAATGGCGATGGCGGGCACCGCGTGGCGGGCCATGGCGTGGGCCCCTGCCTGCTGCACAACCCCAGCTACGACTTCAACGACGCGCTGATCCCGCTGGGCGGCAGCTACTGGGTGCGGCTGGCCGAGCGCTGGTTTGCCGAGCAGGCCGGTCAGGGCCAGTGATGCGATGGCCCTGGCGCGACGCAGGGCTTGCTGGAGCCTGCTTTGCGCACGGCAGGCAATCAAGCGGACTTGGGAGGTCTGCGGGCGGCGCAAAAACTTGCCGGGCCATCAGGCCCGGCGGCTTTTTGTTTCTTGCCCACTTGCGACGGGATTTTGAGCAGGCCCCAGGCAACATGACGACACCATGAAATTGAGCTTCACGAAAATGCAGGGCGCGGGCAACGATTTTGTCGTGCTCGATGAAACCCAAGGCCTGCTGGGCCTGAGCGCGGCGCAGTACCGCTGGCTGGCCGATCGGCGCTTTGGCGTCGGGGCCGATCAAATCCTGACGGTGCGGGCCGCGCCGCCGGCGCAGGCCGGCCAGGTCGATTTCGAATACATCATCCACAACGCCGATGGCGGCGAGGTGGAGCAGTGCGGCAACGGCGCGCGCTGCTTTGCCCGCTATGTGTTCGACAAGGGGCTGACGCACAAGAAGCAAATTCGCGTGCTGACCCGCGCGGGCATCATCGCCCCGCAGCTGCAGGACGATGGCCGCGTGACTGTGCGCATGGGCTGCCCGCGCTGGCAGCCCGGGCAGATCCCCTTCGACGCCCAGGGCCTGCGCAGCCAGGCCCAGCATCAGGACACCCTTTGGTGGCTGCCGCTGGAGCCGTCGGAGCTACTGGAGCCGCCGGCGGCCGGTGCGCAGCGCGAGCAGGGCGCAGGCGTCTGGCTCAGCGTGGTGTCCATGGGCAACCCGCACGCCGTGCAGCGCGTGGCCTCTGTGCAGGACGCGCCGGTGGCGGTGCAGGGCGCCTGGATCGAGCGGCACCCGCGCTTTGCCCAGCGCGTCAACGCTGGCTTCATGCAGGTGCGCAGCCGCAGCGAGATCGCCCTGCGCGTCTACGAGCGCGGCGTGGGCGAGACCCTGGCCTGCGGCACGGGCGCGTGCGCGGCGGTGGTCAGCGGCATCCGCCAGGGGCTGCTCGATACTTGCGTTGACGTCCACATGCCCGGCGGCATGCTGACCATAGAATGGCAAGGTGGCCCGGCCGACGAGGTGCTGATGACCGGCCCAGCGCAGACCGTTTTTGAAGGCACCATTGAGATTGCAGACAGCTTATGACGACCACCCCGCCCGTGCAGCACGCCGGGCTGGCCACCGAGGAGGACGTGGCCAGCTACCTGATCAGCAACCCGGAGTTTTTTGAACGCTTTGCCGAAGTGCTGGGCACTGTGCAGCTGGCCAGCCCGCATGGCGGCAAGACCGTCAGCCTGCACGAGCGCCAGACCCTCATGCTGCGCGAGAAGATCAAGGCCCTGGAGGCCAGCATCGTCGAGATGATGGGCTACGGCAGCGAGAACGCGCAGATCATCGAAAAGGCCCACGCCTGGACGGCGGCCATGCTGCGCGAGCGCGACAGCGCCAGGCTGCCGGCGCTGCTGGCCGAGCAGCTGCAGCAGCTGTTTGGCGTGCCGCAGGTGTACCTGCGCCTGTGGGATCTGGCCCCGGCCTATGCCGATCTGCCCGAAGTGCAGCGCGTCGTGCCCGAGAGCAAGCAGCACATTGCCAGCCTGGCCAAGCCCTACTGCGGCCCGCGCGGCAGCGTCGAAGGGCTGCAAGGCCTGGCCGGCGAGGGCTGCGATCTGGCCGAAGTGCAATCCATCGCCATCTTGCCGCTGCGCGCCGGCGCGGCGCAGGCGCAGCAAATCACCTTTGGCTATTTGCTGCTGACCTCCTCCGACAGCCACCGCTTCACACAGGACATGGGCACGGACCTGCTCACCCGCTTGGCGGAGCTGGCCAGCGCAGCCATGCAGCGCCTGTTGCCCGATGAAACCATCGGCTGGATCCAGCATCAGGAGCGCCTGGCGCGCCAGCAAAGCGGGCAGGCCGAGCTGCCGCTGGAATAAGCCCGCGTACCCCGCCTGGCCTTGCCCATGCCACGCCGCCAACCTGCATCCAGCCCGCCGGGGGCAGAGGGGCCGCCCGCCGAGGCTTTGCCGCACAGCGCCTTGCGCTACCTGGAGCATGTGCGCTTCGAGCGCCGCCTGGCCGAGCGCACGCTGGCGCTCTACACCGAAGACCTGCGCAAGCTGCAGCAGGCCGCCAGCGCCCAGGGCCTGGACGTGTTGGCCCTGCAGCCCTTTCACATCCGCCAGCAGGTGGCGCGCATGCACAGCCAGGGGCGCAGCGCGCGCGGCATTGCGCTGATCCTCAGCGGCTGGCGCAGCTTTTACCGCTGGGCCGTGCTGCAGGGCATGCTGGATGTCAACCCCGTGCAGGACGTGCGCGCGCCCAAATCGCGCCGCCCCTTGCCCAAGGCGCTGGGGGCCGATGAGGCCGTGCAGCTGGCCGCATTCCGACAGCCTCTGGCCGATGCCAACGGCGCGGCGCAATGGCTGGAGCTGCGCGATGCCGCAATGACCGAGCTGCTCTACAGCAGCGGCCTGCGCATTGGCGAGCTGCTGGGGCTGGATGTGTGCGCCAGCGCCCAGGCGCAGCAGCAAGGCCGCGGCTGGATCGACTGGCAAGAGGCCGAGGCCCACGTCATCGGCAAAGGCCAAAAGCGGCGCAGCGTGCCCATCGGGGCGGCGGCCATGCAGGCCTTGCAGGCCTGGCGGCAGGTGCGCGACCCGGCGCGGCAATGGCCGGCGCAGAACGCCTTGTTCATCAGCCAGCGCGGCGCGCGCATGAGCCCGCAAAGCGCCTGGCAGCGCCTGCGCCAGCGCGGCCAGGCCGCTGGCATGGCCACGGCGGTGCACCCCCACATGCTGCGCCATTCGTTTGCCAGCCACGTGCTGCAGTCCAGCGGCGACCTGCGCGCCGTGCAGGAGCTGCTGGGCCACGCCAACATCAGCACCACCCAGGTCTATACCCGGCTGGACTTTCAACACCTGGCCCGCATCTACGACGCGGCCCACCCGCGGGCGCAGGCGCGCGCGGGTGGGCAGGCAAGCGGCCACGGGCAGCCGCAGCAAGAAGAGCCCCAACCCCGGAAATGACGGCCTGTTCACAGGCTCTTTACAACGGCTTTTGCAGCGCGCTCGTGGGCGGACGCCAAGCGCCTGTTTCAGCAGGCGTTTTCATGGCCAAGGTGCTGCGCAAGGGGCGCGCTGAATTGGTTTCATTCTTGTAAAAAAGGGTAGAATCCACGAGCCTGTCCCGGGTATTGGTTCAATGCCCGGGCGGTAGTTTGGGCGCCATTGCGTTGCCTGCGCAAAGAGGGGGTTTGCTCTGTTTTCTCTTCTTGCTGTGGGCCACACAATCTGGCACCGGACGAATCGAACGGCGGACAGACAGCGTCCCGCGCCCAGCCGGGTGCGGGGCGCTGTCGTGCCAAAGCCCCATTCCTGAGGTGTGTATGAAGAAGTTGACCCCCCTTGCGGCGCTGTTGCTGGTGCCGCTGCTGCTGACCGGTTGCGACTGGACGCTGATCAATCCGTCTGGCTATGTGGCCAAGCAGCAGAGCAATCTGATGATCTTCTCGGTGCTCGTGATGCTGCTGGTGATCGTGCCCGTGATGTTCCTGATCCTGTTCTTCAGCTGGAAGTACCGTCAAAGCAACCAGTCCGGCACCTATGACTCGGGCTTCTACCACTCCAACAAGCTGGAGGTGGTGATCTGGGGGGCGCCCATCTGCATCATCATCGTGCTGGCGCTGGTGACCTGGGGCTCGACCTATCTGCTCGACCCCTATCGCCCGCTGGTGCGCATCGACAGCCAGACGAAGATTGCCGGCATGGAGGAAGAGCTCGGTGCCGTCAAGACCCTGGCGAGTCGCTTCATCGATCCCAAGCGCAGCGACGAGGCGGTGGTCGAGACCACGCCGCTGGAGATCGAAGTGGCCGCGCTGGACTGGAAGTGGCTGTTCATCTACCCGGAGCAGGGCATCGCCACGGTCAATGAGCTGGCCGCGCCGGTCAACCGCCCCATCCGCTTCAAGATCACCTCGGCCTCGATGATGAACTCGTTCTTCATCCCGGCGCTCTCGGGTCAGGTCTACGCCATGCCGGCGATGCAGACCCAGCTCAACGCCGTCATGAACCGCGAGGGCAAGTTCAAGGGCTTTTCCGCGAACTACACCGGCCATGGCTTCAGCCAGATGTACTTCTATTTCCACAGCCTGAGCAATGCGGGCTTTGACCAGTGGGTCGAGAAGGTGCGCAGCTCCACCAAGGTGCTCGATCGCACGGAATACCTCGCGCTGGACCAGTACAACCAGAAGGACGAGCGCGGCCACGTGCAGTACTTCGGCATCCGCCACTATGGCTCGGTGCAGCAGGGCATGTACCACGCCATCCTGAACCTGTGCGTGATGCCTGGCGCCATGTGCATGGATGAAATGATGGGCATCGACCTGGCCGGTGGCGCAGGCATCGACAGCCTGAACAACCTCAAGCGCCTGCGCTACGACATGCGCCGCACGACCAAGGCCCAGCTGGATCTGGCCGAGTTCTCCGGCATGATGCCTGGCGACTTGGTCTGCACCAGCGACAGCGCTGCCGTCGACTTCGTGCGCGCCACCCGCAAGTTGCCTGCACTCAAGCCCATCACGCCCACGGCCAGCGTGGAGCAGCCCGCTGGCAGCGTGCAAGGGCAAAAGATCAGCCGTGATGGCTCCACGATTGCGCCCATTCTCTGAACTTAGAAAGCCAGAAAACCATGTCTGCTGCAATTCTCAATGAGAACGTCCATCCGCTGCTGGGGCGGATCACGTTTGATCATCACACCTTCCCCATGCTGCACGAGCCCATCATCATGGCGACCTTCGTGGCCGTCGTGCTGCTGGGGGTGGTGGCCCTGGCGCTGCTCACCAAGTTCAAGGTTTGGGGCTATCTGTGGAACGAGTGGTTCACCTCGATTGACCACAAGAAGATCGGCATCATGTACATCGTGCTGGGCATCGTCATGCTGCTGCGCGGTTTTGCCGATGCGCTGATGATGCGCATCCACCAGGCCATGGCCTCCTCCGGGGCCAGTGAGGGCTATCTGAACGCCCATCACTACGATCAGATCTTCACGGTGCATGCCGTGATCATGATCTTCTTCGTGGCCACGCCCATCCTGGTGGGTTTCTTCAACTACCTCGTGCCGCTGCAAATCGGCGCGCGCGACGTGGCCTTCCCATTCCTGAACAACCTGGGCTTCTGGCTGACCACGGCCGGCGCCGTGCTGACCATGATCTCGCTGTTCGTCGGTGAGTATGCGCAGACCGGCTGGCTGGTCTATCCGCCGCTGTCGGGCATCGACTACAGCCCGGGCACGGGGATGGACTACTACCTGTGGTCCCTGAACATTGCGGGCATCGGCACCACGCTGGGCTCGATCAACATCGTCGTGACCATCATCAAGATGCGCGCCCCTGGCATGACCTGGATGCGCCTGCCGGTGTTCGTCTGGACCAGCCTGGCCTCCAACATCCTGATCCTGATGATCTATCCGGTGCTGACGGCCGCCTTTGTGCTGCTGACGGCCGACCGCTACCTGGGCACGGCCTTCTTCACCACCCAGCTGGGCGGCAACCCGATGATGATGGTCAACCTGGTGTGGATCTTCGGCCACCCCGAGGTCTATGTGCTGGTGCTGCCGGCGTTCGGCATCTTCTCCGAGATCGTGCCTGCCCTGACGCGTAAGCGCCTGTTCGGCTACACCTCGATGGTCTATGCGACCATGATCATCCTGCTGCTGTCCATGCTGGTGTGGCTGCACCACTTCTTCACCATGGGCTCGGGCGCCAGCGTCAATGCCTTCTTCGGCATCATGACCATGATCATCTCCATCCCGACCGGGGCGAAGATCTTCAACTGGCTGTTCACCATCTACAAGGGCCGCGTGCGCTTTGAAGTGCCCATGCTGTGGACCATCGGCTTCATGCTGACCTTCGTCATCGGCGGCATGACCGGTGTGATGCTGGCCATCCCCGCGGCCGACTTCATCCTGCACAACAGCCTGTTCCTGGTGGCGCACTTCCACAACACCATCATCGGCGGCGTCGTGTTCGCGCTGTTTGCCGGCCTGACCTTCTGGTTCCCCAAGGCCTTTGGCTTCAAGATGAACGACTTCTGGGGCCGCGTGTCCTTCTGGTGCTGGCTGATCGGCTTCTGGGTTGCCTTCACGCCGCTGTACATCATGGGCCTGATGGGCGTGACCCGCCGCCTGAGCCAGTTCGAAGACGGCTCGCTGCATGCTTACTTCGTCGTGGCCCTGATCGGCGGTCTGCTGATCCTGGTGGGCATCGTGGCCTTCGTGCTCTCGATCGCCGTGGGCTGGCTGCAGCGCGAGAAGACCCGCGACCTGACCGGCGATGCCTGGGGCGATGGCCGCAGCCTGGAGTGGTCGACTTCGTCGCCGCCGCCTGACTACAACTTTGCCTTCACGCCCGTGGTGCACGATGTGGACGCCTGGTGGGACATGAAGACCCATGGCTACAAGCGCCCTCAGGCAGGCTTCGTGCCCATCCACATGCCCAAGGGCACGGGTGCGGGCATGGTCATTGCCGGTCTGTCGGTGGTGCTGGGCTTTGCGCTGATCTGGTACATCTGGTGGCTGGCCATCCTGTCGTTCGCGGCGTTGATTGGCTACACGATCTACCACACCTTCAACTACGACCGCGATTACTACATCCCGGCCGAGCAGGTTGCCAGGACGGAAGAGGCGCGCACGCGTGAGTTGGCCACCGCTGCCGCGGCAGCTGCGGCCCACTGAACCCGATGGCATGGAGCAATTGACACGACTATGACAAGCACAACTGCATTCACGCCCATCGGGCCCAATGGCGAGCGCATCTATTACGTGGCCGAGGACCCGCACGCCCACCATGGCGACGGCCACGCCCACGGCTATGCCCATTCGCCCAACAACACCACTGGCCTGGGCTTCTGGGTCTACCTGATGACGGACTGTCTGATCTTCGCGATCCTGTTCGCCATGTATGCCATCCTGGGCCGCAACTACGCTGCCGGCCCTTCGCCTGCCGATCTGTTCGAGCTGCCGCTGATCCTGGTCAACACCTTCATGCTGCTGTTCTCGTCGATCACCTTCGGCTTTGCCATGCTGCAGTCCTACAAGGGCAACGTGAAGGGCACGATCAACTGGCTGCTGGTGACGGCGGCATTCGGCCTGGCCTTCTTGGCCATCGAGCTGTATGAGTTCCATCACCTGATCCACGTTGGCGCCACGCCGTACCGCAGTGCCTTCCTGTCCTCGTTCTTCACGCTGGTGGGCACGCACGGTCTGCACGTGACGTTTGGCATCATCTGGCTGCTGACGCTGGTGTTCCAGCTGCGCAAGCACGGGCTGATCGAGGCCAACAACCGCCGCCTGATGTGCCTGTCGATGTTCTGGCACTTCCTGGATCTGATCTGGATCTGTGTTTTCTCCTTTGTTTACTTGATGGGAGTCCTTGGATGAGCAGCCACCCCAACGCCCACGCAGGCCATCATGCCCAATCCGGCCATGGCACGCTGAATGAATACCTCATCGGCTTCGTGCTGTCGGTCATCCTGACGGTGATTCCGTTCTGGCTGGTCATGGCCGACGTGCTCGACAGCAAATCGGCCACCATTGGCTGGATCCTGGGGCTGGGCCTGGTGCAGATGATCGTGCACCTGGTGTACTTCCTGCACCTCAAGCCCAGCACCGAAGGCGGCTGGACGCTGATCACGCTGGTGGGCACGGTGCTCACCGTGGCCGTGTGCCTGGTCGGCTCGATCTGGATCGTCAACAAGCTGCACAGCCACATGATGCCGCACCACCAGATTGAATACGTGCCGGAGAGCTCGCGCGACATCATCCGCCGCTGATACCCCCGACTGGCATGCCCAGTGAATGAAAACCCCGCAGGCTCGCCCAGCCAGCGGGGTTTTTTCTTCGGACAGGCGCTCGCTGCAAGTGGGCGCATTGCGCGCATCGGCCTGGGCGTTCAGACCTTCCCTTACATTTGCCCGCAGCTTTGTTTGCGCGCAGGCTGCGGGCATTCAATACAATCTGCGCTGCCTCGCCAGCAGGGCACGCCACTTCATGACGTGCTGTAAAGGTGCTTTGCAAGTGACTGAACGATCAAACGAATTGCCTCCGGGGTTTGAGCTGCCGCTGCGTGTGTACTGGGAAGACACCGATGCCGGCGGCATCGTCTACCACGCCAATTACCTGCGCTTCATGGAGCGCGCCCGCTCCGAATGGCTGCGCGCCAAGGGGCTGGGCCAGCACCAGGCGCGCGAGCAGCTCGGCGGCATGTTCGTCGTCACCGACTTGACGCTGCGCTACCTGCAACCGGCCCGGCTGGACGATGCCTTGCTGGTGACGGCGGCGCTGCAGCACATGGGGCGCGCGTCGATGACCATGCACCAGCAGGTGCTGCGCATTCAGGGCGCTGAGCGCAGCACGCTGTGCGAAGCCCAGGTGCGCATTGGCTGGGTCAATGGCCAATCCATGCGGCCTGCCCGCATCCCCGATCACGTACAGGCTTTGTTCCAATGAACGCAAACGACATGTCCATTACGCACCTGATCCTCAACGCCAGTTGGGTGGTACAGGTGGTCATGCTGATACTGGTGCTGGGCTCCATCGCCAGCTGGACGATGATTTTCCGCAAAGGTGCAGCGCTCAAGCAGGCTCGCAAGCTCAATGGCGAATTCGAGGAAGACTTTTGGTCTGGTGCCAGCCTGAACGACCTGTATACCGCAGCGGTGCAGAACGCGCGCACGGCTGGGCCGCTGGAGCGCATGTTTGCCAATGGCATGCGCGAATACCACAAGTTGCGCGAGCGCCATATCCACCAGGCTGAAACACTGCTCGATGGTGCGCGCCGGGCCATGATGGCCAGCTTCAATCGCGAGCTCGATCAGATCGAAAACGGTTTGTCATTCCTAGGCACTGTAGGCTCCATCGCCCCTTATGTGGGGCTGTTCGGCACGGTCTGGGGCATCATGCACGCCTTCACCGGCTTTGCCAGCATGGAGCAAATCTCACTGGCCACGGTCGCCCCTGGCATTGCAGAGGCCCTGGTGGCCACGGCCATGGGCCTGTTTGCCGCCATTCCGGCCGTGGTGGCCTACAACCGCTTCAGTCGTGAGATCGACCGCATGGCCGTGCGCATGGAAACCTTTGGCGACGAGTTCACCAACATCCTGCAGCGCAACCTCAGCGCCGCCCCCCAACAGACCGCCGCAGGGCACTGAGTCCGGCCCGCTGCGCGCCAGGCCTACGCCAAGGAGAGCTCCCACCCATGGCCAATGTGACACGACGCGGCCGCAACCGCCGCACCGTCAATGAAATCAACATGGTGCCCTTCATCGACGTGATGTTGGTGCTGCTGATCATCTTCATGGTGACAGCGCCCATGTTCACGCCTGGGCTGGTCGATACGCCCACGGTGGGCAAATCCGAAAACCTGCCTGCGGCCATTGCCCAGGTGGTGGTCGACAGCGCGGGTCAGATCGAATGGCGTCCCGCGCAGGGCGAGCCGCGCGGCGTGCCGCTGGATGAGCTGGGCAGCCTGGCCAAACAGTGGGAAGCCGAACAGCTGCAACAGGGCCGCGCTCAGCAGGACATGGCCGTGGTGATCGCCGGTGACAAAAAAACCAGCTACGAACATTTGGTCAACACCTACAACGCCCTGAAGGATGCTCAGGTCGGTCGGGTGGCGCTGCTGTTCAACAAACAGTGATGGTCTGCCAGCCATGCCTTTGACCCCGCCACCCTTGCACCATGTGCCGCTGACGCCGCCGCAGCCGCCCCTGCGCTTGCGCGCCGTGGCATGGGCTGCGCTCGTCCATGCTGGGCTGATCGGGGCGCTGATCCTGGGCGCGAACTGGAAGCGCGCAGCAGACAACAGCGTCATGGCCGAGGTTTGGTCCAGCCTGCCGCAAGAGGCTGCGCCCAGTGCCGCCCAGGCCGAGCCAGAGCCGCAGGCTGAGCCCGAGCCAGCGCCAGAGCCGGAACCTGCCCCGCCACCACCACCTCCTCCACCGCCCGAGCCCGAACCGGAGCCTGCCCCGCCCCCGCCCCCGCCCCCGCCGCCGCCTGCGCCTCAGCCGCCACCCCCACCGCCGCCACCGCTTGCACCCGATCCGCAGATCGTGCTCGAACAAGAGCGCAAGAAGCGCGAGGAAGAGCGGCGCCAGCGCGAGCGTGAGGCGGCCCTGAAAAAACAGCAGGAAGAACAGGCCAGGAAAAAGGCCCAGGAAGAAGCCGAGCGCAAGAAAAAGCTCGAACAGGAAGCGGCGCGCAAGAAGGCCGAGCAAGAGGCTGCGCTGAAGAAAAAGCAAGAGGAAGAAGCGGCAAAGAAAAAAGCCCAGCAAGAAGCCGAGCGCAAGAAAAAGCTCGAAGAGCAAGAGGCCGCGAAGAAAAAGGCTCAGGAAGAGGCAGCGAAAAAGAAGGCCCAGGAAGAAGCCGAACGTAAGAAAAAGCAGGAGCAGGAAGCCGCAGCCAAGAAAAAAGCTGAGGAAGCCGCCGCGAAGAAAAAGGCCGACGAGGCCGCGCGCAAGGCCAAGGAAGCGGCCGACTCCGAAGCGCGCCGCGCGGCCGAGCTGCGCCGCATGCAAGGCCTGCTCGATGGCGCTGGCGGCACGGGCGGCCGGGGCACGGCCGCGCAATCGTCCGGGCCTTCGGCTGGTTGGGGTGGACAGGTGCGTGCCAAGGTGCGGCCGTTGATCAATTTCCCGGCGGCCATCAGCGGCAACCCTGCAACCGAGGTCGAGGTGCGCATGGATGCCAGCGGGCGCATCACTGGCAAGCGCATTGCCAAAAGCAGTGGCAACCCGGGCTGGGATCAGGCCGTGCTGCGCGCGCTGGACAAGGCGCAGTCCCTGCCCAAGGACAATGGCCGCGTGCATTCGCCCGTCACGTTGGTGTTTACGCCCAACGATTGATTGTTGAGGCTTCATGGCGCAGACCCGTAGGCAGCCAGCGTGCGGGTTAAAAATGAAGCCCAACAGGCCCTAGAATCGCCCGCTATGTCTTACTTGGTGCTTGCCCGTAAATACCGCCCGCACAATTTCGAGGAAATGGTCGGGCAGGAGCACGTCGTCAAGGCGCTGTCCAACGCGTTGCAGCAGCAGCGCCTGCACCATGCCTATTTGTTCACCGGCACGCGCGGCGTGGGCAAAACCACGGTGTCGCGCATCCTGGCCAAGTCGCTCAACTGCCAGGGCGCTGACGGGCAGGGCGGCATTACGGCCCAGCCTTGCGGCGTATGCCAGGCTTGCCGGGACATCGATGCCGGGCGCTTCGTCGACTACACCGAGCTGGATGCAGCCTCCAACCGTGGCGTTGAAGAGGTGCAAAGCCTGATGGAGCAGGCGGTCTACAAGCCGGTGCAGGGGCGCTTCAAGGTCTTCATGATCGACGAAGTGCACATGCTCTCGAACACGGCCTTCAACGCCATGCTCAAGACGCTGGAGGAGCCGCCCGAATACCTCAAGTTCGTGCTCGCCACCACTGATCCGCAGAAGGTGCCCGTCACGGTGCTGTCGCGCTGCCTGCAGTTCAACCTGCGCTCGATGGCGCCGCAGACCATCGCCCAGCATCTGATGCGGGTGTTGGGCAGCGAGGGCGTGGCGCACGACAAGGAAAGCCTGCAACTGCTGGCGCGGGCCGCGCACGGCTCAATGCGCGATGCGCTGTCGCTGACGGACCAAGCCATCGCCTACGGCAACGGTGCACTGCAGGAAGACACGGTGCGCCAAATGCTGGGCGTGGTTGATCGTCGCTATGTGTACGACACCATTGCGGCGTTGGCCGCAGGTGACGGCCAAGCTGTAGTGACCCTGGCGGATGCCTTGCGCGCGCAAAGCATCCCAGCGGCATCGCTGCTGGAGGACATGGCCTTGGTGCTGCAGCAAATGGCGCTGTACCAAAGCGTGCCCGCCGCTGCGGCCAGCGCAGCCCTGGAGGACGGCAACGACGATGCCGACACCCGCCGCACGCTGGCATTGGCGCAAGCCCTGCCGGCCGATGAAACCCAGCTGCTCTACACCTTCTGCCTGAAAGGGCGCGAGGAGTTGGGTCTGGCGCCCGACGAATACTCGGGCCTGGTCATGGTCTTGCTGCGCCTGCTGGCCTTCAAGCAGCCTCCGGGCCAGGGCGCGCCTGGCCCAAGCCCGATGAACACTGCCGCCAGCCCCAGTGCCCTGGCGGCGGGTGGGCTGGCGGCCGCCCCACCAGATCTGGCGCCATCGCCTGCGCCAGCGATCGCCCCCGCTCATGCCGTGCAGCGAGCCGCAGCCATGCCTGCCCAGGCCGCAGCCCCCAAGGTGGATACGGCCCGCGCCGCATCCCCCGCGCCCAGCGAGCCGCCCCCGTGGGAGGAATTGCCGCCGCCCCCTGCTGCGGCGCCAACCGAACAAACCACGCCAGAGACTGAGCCACAAGCCGAGCAAACCATTACCGCCGCTCCTGCCACAGCGCCTGTGGCTGCGCCGCAGGCCGAATCCCCGGCCGCCCGGCCTTCGGAGGGCGATGCAGAGGCCAGTGCAGAGCCAGCCGTCCCGGTGGCTGGCGATCATCGTCAGGCCCAATCCACACCGGCAGCGTCACCGCCCGCAAAGCCGCAACCAATTGAGCCGGAGCCTGTAGAGCCAAAGCAGCCTGCTGCGGCGCCCGCCCCGGTTGTTTCTACCATCGGCGCCACGGCTGTGCCGGAGCAGGGCGCGCAGCCCATGCCGCAGAGCCCATCGCCAGAGCCATCTGCCGCTGCTGGCGATGCCGCCCTGGCCCAGCGCTGGCGCGAGCTGGTCGAGCGCTTGAACCAGCAAGGCCGGCTAGCGGCCGTGGTGCGCGAGCTGGCCATGCAATCGCAGCCGCTGCAATGCGATGCCACAGCAGTGGTGCTGCGCATCGCCAATCAGACACTGATGAATGACAGCCTGAAAGGCAAGCTACAGGCGCTGCTGCAAGAACAAGGGCTGGGCGCCCTGACGCTGCAGCACGGCCCCACCGAACACAGCCCGGCGCAGCTGCAGGAGGCCGAGCGCCAGCGCAAGCTGGTGCAGGCGCAGCACATCGTCGAAAACGACGCCACCGTGCAATGGCTCAAGGCGCAGCTGGGCGCCGAGGTCGTGCCCGGCAGCATCCAGCCCCTGGATGGCGCCGCGCCATTGCAGTGAGCAGGCCTTGGCCCGCAACCCACCGGCCCGGGCACGGCCAGACAGATTTCAACCCATGACCATGAAGGGAACACACCATGTTCAACAAAGGACAAATGGCCGGCCTGCTCAAGCAGGCCCAGGCAATGCAGGACAACCTGAAGAAAGCCCAGGAAGAGCTGGCCAACATTGAGGTGGAAGGCGAATCCGGCGCTGGCCTGGTCAAGGTGCTGATGACCGCCAAGCACGAAGTGCGCCGCGTCACCATCGACCCCAGCCTGCTGGCCGACGACAAGGACATGCTCGAAGACCTGGTGGCCGCGGCCTTCAACGCCGCCGTGCGCAAGGCCGCCGAGGTCGAGCAGGAAAAAATGGGCAAGCTCACGGCCGGTCTGGGCGGGCTCGGCGGTCTGGGCGGCATGAAGCTGCCGTTCTGAAGCCTGGGCGCGCCGTGAGCAGCCCGAGCGCGAGCCCGGCCGGCAAGCCCGGCGCGCCGCACAGCCTGGAGCACCTGGTGCAATGCCTGCGCCTGCTGCCGGGCGTGGGGGCCAAGTCGGCCGCGCGCATGGCCTACCACCTGTTGCAGCACGACCGGGATGGAGCGCAGCAACTGGCCCAAGCCCTGCTTGATGCTGTGCACAAGGTGCGCCATTGCGAGCGCTGCCACACCTTCTCCGAAGCGCCGCTGTGCACCACCTGCGCCGACCCAGGGCGCGACCAGGCGCGGCTGTGCGTGGTTGAAACCCCGGCCGACCAGGCCGTGATGGAGCGCACCGGCGCCTACGACGGGCTGTACTTTGTGCTGCAAGGGCGGCTGAGCCCGCTCGATGGCATCGGCATTGCCGAGCTGGGCCTGCGCCAGCTGATGGAGCGCGCCAGTGAGGCGGACATTGAAGAAGTCATCGTGGCAACCAGCTTCACGGCCGAAGGCGAAGCCACGGCCCACGTCATCGAACAGGCGCTGCGCAAACGCGGCATCCGCACCACGCGCCTGGCACGCGGCGTGCCTGCCGGCGGTGAGCTGGAATTCGTGGACTTGAGCACCATCGCCCACGCGCTGGCCGATCGGCACTGAGAGGCCTTGTTTCGTTCAGATATTTTGGGACAACCCCTAAGGTCAGGCTGCCTCGGCCTGGGCGGCGCCGCGCGCTCAAACAGGGGTTTCAAAGGCCAGAAAACACTGCGGGCCTGCGCTGCCGTTAGCGGCAGTCGCAGGCCCGTTTTCATTGGCGCTTACCTGCCGGGGCAGGCCGGCGCGATCAGTGGAACTGCTCTTCCTCGGTCGAGCCGGTCAGCGCCTTGACGCTGGAGGAGCCGCCCTGGATGACGGTGGTCACGTCGTCGAAGTAGCCCGCGCCCACCTCCTGCTGGTGGGACACGAAGGTGTAGCCCTGCTCGCGCGCGGCGAACTCGGGCTCCTGGATCATTTCCACGTAGTGCTTCATGCCCTCGCCGCGCGCGTAGGCGTGGGCGAACTTGAAGGTGTTGTACCAGTTGCTGTGGATGCCCGCCAGCGTGATGAACTGGTACTTGTAGCCCAGCGCGGAGAGCTCGTCCTGGAACTTGGCAATCGTCGCGTCGTCCAGGTTCTTCTTCCAGTTGAAGGAGGGCGAGCAGTTGTAGGACAGCAGCTTGCCAGGGTACTTGGCGTGCACGGCCTGGGCGAATTCGCGCGCAAAGCCCAGGTCGGGCGTGCCGGTCTCGCACCACACCAGGTCGGCGTAGGGCGCGTAGGCCACGCCGCGGCTGATGGCCTGCTCCAGGCCGTTCTTGACGCGGTAGAAGCCCTCTTGCGTGCGCTCGCCAGTCAGGAAGGGCTTGTCGTTGGCGTCGTGGTCGCTGGTCAGCAGGTTGGCGGCCTCGGCGTCGGTGCGGGCCAGCACGATGGTGGGCACGCCCATCACGTCGGCGGCAAAGCGCGCGGCGATCAGCTTCTCGATGGCTTCCTGCGTGGGCACCAGCACCTTGCCGCCCATGTGGCCGCACTTCTTCACGGCGGCCAGCTGGTCCTCGAAGTGCACGCCGGCTGCGCCTGCAGCGATCATGTTCTTCATCAGCTCAAACGCGTTGAGCACGCCGCCAAAGCCCGCTTCCGCGTCGGCCACGATGGGCAGGAAGTAGTCGATGAATTCCGCATCGCCCGGGTTGACGCCACGCGCCCACTGGATTTCATCGGCGCGCTTGAAGGTGTTGTTGATGCGGCGCACCATGGTGGGCACCGAGTCGTAGGCGTACAGCGACTGGTCGGGGTACATGGTCTCGCTGGTGTTGCCGTCGGCGGCGACCTGCCAGCCCGACAGGTACACGGCCTCCAGGCCGGCCTTGGCCTGCTGCATGGCCTGGCCGGCGGTGATGGCGCCAAAAGCGTTCACATAGCCCTTCTTGGCGCCGCCGTTGACCTTGGCCCAGAGCTTTTCCGCACCCTGGCGGGCCAGCGTGTACTCGATGTGTTGGCTGCCGCGCAGGCGCACCACGTCAGCGGCGCTGTAGTTGCGCTTGATGCCTTTCCAGCGGGGGTTCTCGGCCCAGTCTTTCTCCAGGGCGGCAATTTGTTGTTCGCGGGTCAGCGATTGAGTCATCGGGATACTCCTGATTGTTGAAAAGAAGGAAAACGTGCATCGAAAAATCGGATGCCCGTACTGTAGCGGCAGCCCATGGCCTTGCTGGACATCTTATGTCTTATATAAGACATAAATTTTGTGCAGTCAAATCAATGGGTTGAGATGATCATTCCTTTAGAGAAAAGACTCTTTCGCATTGTGGCATATTTGCTGCGTTGCAGCATGATGCAATTTCATCGATCGGGCTGCAAATCCATATTGTGAAATATGCCTGACGACCCAGGCTGCGGCATGATGCACGTCCACCTGCTTTTCTGCTTTCCTGCTCTCCTTCTGCGGTGGGGGCTTGTGCCTCTGCCCTCAAGGCCTTGACAGCGCGCGCCGCCGTGCGCCTGCCCTGCGGGCGCTTTGCCGCCATTGCCGATGCTTCGCTTTTCTTCTTCCCCCCGTTTGCTGGCCTATGGCTGCCTGGCGTCCTCGATGGCTTTGGTGGGCAGCTATGTGGCCTTGTCCAAGCCTTTGGCGGCGGTGTTTCCGGTGCTGCTGCTGGCCTGGCTGCGCTTTGGCATTGGCGCGTTGGCGATGCTGCATTGGCTCAAAAGGCCGCCGCATGAGCCGCCGATGACGCGCCAGACCCGCTGGCTGCTGTTCTGGGAGTCGTTTCTGGGCAATTTCCTGTTCACGCTGTGCATGATTTCGGGTGTTCGGCTCAGCGGTGCCGTGGCGGCCGGGGTCATCATGGCCGCCATCCCTGCGGCGGTGGCGTTGCTGTCCTGGGTGCTGCTGCGCGAGCGCGTGGCGCCACAAGTCTGGGCGGGCGTGGCCAGCGCCGTGCTGGGCATCGGCCTGCTGGCCACGGCCCCCGATGCCGCGTCGCCAGCGCAGCAGGCCATGCCGCGCGGCCAGTGGGCCTGGCTGGGCCATCTGCTGTTGCTGGGGGCGGTGCTGTGCGAGGCCAGCTATGCCGTCATTGGCAAGAAGCTCACCGCCAGCCTGACGCCACGGCGCATCAGCGCGCTGATCAACCTGTGGGGTTTTGTACTGAGCCTGCCATTTGGGCTGTGGCTGGCCTGGGGCTTTGACTTCCGCACCGTCGGCCCAGGTCTTTGGCTGCTGCTGGTGTTCTATGCCCTGGCGGCCTGCATGTGGACGGTCTGGCTGTGGATGACGGGGCTGCGCAGCGTGCCGGCCGCGCAGGCGGGCGTATTCACGGTGTTTCTGCCCATCAGCGCGGCGCTGGTCGGGGTGCTGGTGCTGGGCGAGCGCATGGCCGCGCTGCAGTGGGCGGCATTGGGCCTGGCATTGCTGGGGGTGGTGCTGGCCACCTGGCCGGCGCGCGGGCCAAGCCCCGCATGAAAACGGGGCCCTGGCTCAGTGGCGGATGCGCTGCTGCACCGGCGGCGGGTACAGGGCCTGCAGCGTGTCCATGGCGATTTCGCTGATGCAGGCCTGCAGCGCGGCCCGGGCATCGGGCATGGCATTGGCCGGGTCGTGGCCGCCGGCGGCAGGGGCGGCATCGCCGTCGTCGTCGCCTGCGCGCAGGCGCTGCCAGATGGCGTGCAGCTGGGGCAGGCGCGGCTGCAGCTGCTGGGCCAGAGTGTCGTTCCAGTGTGCCGGGGTTTGCGTCTCGGTGAACAGGCCGCGGCCGCGGCCGAAGTGGGCGATGGCCAGGTATTGCAACAGGCTGCCGTGCAGCAGGGCGTCGAGGAATTCTTCCGAGAGCGTGACCTGGTGCTCGTTGTGCGCGCGCAGCTTGTTCAGGCCCAATGCTGCGCCGGCGAAGGCCGCAGCGCCGGCCAGCGCGCCCAGCACGGCGCCCATGCCCATGCTCAGGCCCCCGGTGGCCAGGTCGGCGCCCAGACCGCCAGCGGCCCCGCTGCCCAGGGCCCCCCACAGGCCCATGCGCCGCATGTCCAGCGGTTGCTGCACGGTGAAGTGGCTGCTGAGCTGCTCGCGGATGCTTTGCCCGGCGCGGCCATCGAGCCGGTGCAGCTGCAGCAGGGCTTCGTGGCAGCGCTGCTCCTGGCGCTGCACCTGCAGCAGCAGTTGCTGCATGGCCTGCTGCTCGGCGGCCTCGGGGGCCGAGGTCGCGCCGGGCTGCAGGATTTTCTTGATGCCGCCCCAGGGCAGGCCGCCGCCGCTGGCCTGGGCCACGGGCTGGCGGGCCTGCGCGGCTTCGATCAGCAGCGCGGCGATGTGCTGCATGCTGTCGGCAAAGCGTTGTTGGTTGGCGCTCTCCCAGGCGCTGACCAGGCGCTGGTAGCCCGGCTGCTTGGCCGCAGGCAGCAGCGGCTGCACGAGGTGCAGCAGGCGCTGTTCATGGATCCAGCTGCGGGTGAAGGCATCGAGCGCGAGCACGCCCTGCACCATGGGCGCGTAGCGCGCCAGGGCCGATGACCACAGGCGCAGGTCGGCATCTTGCTGGGCGATGGTTTGCGGCGCGCCCAGTTGGTTGAGCAGCACGATGGCGGGCTTGCCCAGCCAGCGCAGCAGGTGCATTTCGGCGTCCAGGTAGCCGACGTCGTCCGGATGTTCGGCCGCATTGACCAGATACAGCACCACGTCGGCGCTGTCGCGCGCCGCGCGCAGGGCGTGCTGGCTCATCCAGAAGGGCTTGTCGCGCCAGCGGTCCCAGATGTTGCTGAGAAACCAGCCGATGGGGTTGGATTGCTGCTGCAGGCGCTGGTGCAGCCGCACCGAGTCGCCAAAGCCGGGCGTGTCCCACAGCGTCAGCGTGTCGCCCTCGCTGGTGCGCACCAGCACGTGGGAGTCGGCCGAATCGGTGACGTGCGCGGCGTCGCGGATGTCGCCCACGTCCTGCCCCAGCAGGGTGCGCAGCAGCGTGGTCTTGCCGATGTTGGTGTGCGAGATCAGGCACAGCTGGACGTGGGTTCCGGGGGCGATGGCAATGACATCCTGGGCCATGCGGTGTTATCTCCTGGGCAGGTCTGTGCCAATGAACTCGGCGTGCAGCCCGTGGTGCTCGACGAAGGTTTGCCACAGGTGGCAGCGCTCGGCCAGGCGCTGGCGCGCGGCCTCGCCCGGGCCCAGGCGCTGGGCCAGCTCGTGGCCATACAGCCAGACGCTGCGCGCCCCGCTCACGTGGGCATCGAACTGGCGCAGCACGCTGCCATGGGTTTCTTCCTCCGGGGTGGCCGAGAGGTTGAACAGCAGCGCCTGCAGGCTGGGGGTGTGCGCCTCGAGCGTGTTTCTGAAATAGTTGCCGCCTTGGCTCGCTTGCTCGCCATAGGCCAGGGTCGGGCCGAAATGCAAGTGGGCGGCGGCGCCGAATTGCTGCTGCACGAAGTGCCGCAGGCGCTGCTGGCGGGCCTCGTCCAGCGACATGCTGAAGGGCAGTACCAGAATGTGCGTGGCATCGCTGGAGAAATCGCGCACCAGGCCCTGGAAGTAGGGCTCGGCCAGCGGCAGGTGCAGCGCGCGCGACTGGCGCAGCGCCGCGCTCCAGTGCCAGGCCGCCAGCAGCAGGCGCGGCACGACCACCACCAGGGCCAGCAGCAGGCTGTAGGCCATGATCCATTGCTGGCCGCTTTGCTGCTGGCCGGCCGGCCAGGCCTGCAACCGCTCGATCTGCTCGAGCGACCAGGGGGCCATGCCCAGCAGCTGCTGGGCCGGCCAGCTCAGCGCATTGGCCAGGGCCTGCATCTGCGGCGCGCTCAGCCAGGTGCTCTCCCAGCCGATGCGGTATTCCACGAACATGCCCGTCACCCACATGGCGGCAATCATGCCCAGCGCCAGGGCGGCGGCGCCCAGGTGCAGCCAGGCGCGCAGCAGCCGGGCCTGGCGCGCCTGGCGGTAGGGCGTCCAGTCCTGCACAAAGCGCTGATAGACCTCGCGCAGGCGCTCGTCCTGCATGGCCAGGGTGCTGCGCGACCACCAGCGCAGCGCCGGCTCCCAGGGCGCATTGGCCGGCGCAGCTGCGGCCGGTGCTGGGCGCGGCCGCCGCAGCCGCCGCAATCGCCACAGGCTGCGCAGCAGGCCGCTGGCGTACAGCAGCAGATTCCAGCCGACGATGGCCAGCAAGGGCAATGCCACCAGGTTGAGGCGGTGGGGCTGGCCCAGTTTCTCGCTGGCAAAGCCCAGCAGCAGGGCCAGCACCGGCAGCCACCACAGCCATTGCGCGGCGCGCGGCGGCTTGCGCAAGGCCTGCAGGCCGGGGGCGCGGGCATGGGCCGCTTGCAGCAGATGCTCGGCGCGGCGCACGAGCAGGCGTTCGAGCTGGCGCGGTTGCGCCGCTGCGCCGCTGCGCGGCGTGGGCGCTTCGTGCAGCGCCTTTTCAGTGGCGGCGCGCAGGTCCTGGGCATTGAGCAATGGGGCCGCCGCCGTGCTGGCCGTGTCGGCATGGCGCTGCTCGAGAGCCTTGGCCAACAATACGTCGCGGTACTGTTGTTCGTTCATGGGTGTTGCGGTGGTGCCTGCGCTGCAGGAGGGGGTTGGTGGGGCGGCATGGCAGCGCGGGCCGGGGCGCCATCATCGAATGGGGGGCCAAGCGCTGCCAGGGCAAGCAGGCCGGGCTTTTGCGGGCAATCCTTGACTTATGATAATCGGTCTTTGAAAGCCCAATGCCATGCGCAAAGCCCCGTCTTTTCCCCCGCCAGCGCCCGGTGCGCACCACGATGAGGGCGTGCCCGTCTCCGTCAAGATCCGCGAGCGTCTGAAGGCGCAGCAGCGGCGCTTCAACGCCAACGACAACATTGCCGATTGCATCGAACCCGGAGAGCTGGAGCAGCTGCTCGATGAGGTCGAACAGAAGATGCAGGCCGTGCTCGACAGCATGGTGATCGACACCGAGGGCGACCACAACACCCGCAACACCGCGCGGCGCGTGGCCAAGATGTACCTTGGCGAAGTGTTCAAGGGCCGCTACGTGGCCGCGCCCGAGATCACCGAGTTCCCCAACGCCGAGCGCCTCAACGAGCTGATGATCGTCGGCCCGATCACGGTGCGCAGCGCCTGCAGCCACCACTTCTGCCCGGTGATCGGCAAGGTCTGGATCGGCGTGCTGCCCAATCAGAGCACCAACGTCATCGGCCTGTCCAAGTACGCGCGGCTGGTCGATTGGGTGATGGGGCGGCCGCAGATCCAGGAGGAGGCCGTGGTGCAGCTGGCCGACCTGATCATGGAGCGCACCCAGCCCGACGGGCTGGCCATCGTCATGGAGGCCAGCCACTTCTGCATGTCCTGGCGCGGCGTGAAGGAAATGGACAGCAAGATGCTCAACTCCGTGATGCGCGGTGTGTTCCTCAAGGACGCCAGCCTGCGCCGTGAGTTCCTCTCCCTGATCCCCAACCGCGGCAAGAGCGCCTGAGGCCAGGCGCTTGCGCGGATGCCGCCGTGCCGGCGTGGGCCAGCCGCCCGCGCCCAACTCCACAACCCCGATCCAGCAAAGGAGTGCAGCCATGTTAGTGCAATTGGCCTATGCCAGCCTTGCCGCCCCGGATGCGGCCGCAGCCGTCAGCGCCATTCTGGCCAGCGGGCGCCGGCACAACCAGCAGCAGGGCATCAGCGGGGTGTTGTGCAGCGGCTTTGGCATGTATCTGCAGGTGATGGAGGGCGAGCGCGCCGCCGTCAGCCAGACCTACGCGCAGCTGCTGCAGGACGCCAGGCACCAGCAGGCGCAGCTGCTGTACTGCGAGGAGATCAGCGAGCGCCAGTTCGCCAACTGGCCCCTGGGCCACGTCAAGCTGGAAAAGCTGGGCACGCCGTTTCTGCTCAAGTACGCCGAGCGCCTGCCGCTGACGCCCGGGCAGCTCTCGGCCCCGTCGGTGCGCGCCATGCTGCTGGACTTGGTCGCCACGGCGGCGATTGCCCATAAGTAATCAGCCAGGCTCTAAGTCAGGCCCCTGCCAGCTTCCGGCGCGGCGGGGCTGCGCTGCTCCAGCATCTGGCGCAGCAGCGGGATGGTGATGGCCCGCTGGGTGCGCAGCGCATGCGCATCGAGCTGGGCCAGCAGGGCGCTGAGGCTGGAGAGATCGCGGGCAAAGCGCCCGAGCAGGTACTGCGCCACCTCGTCACTGAGCACCACGCCGCGCTCTTGCGCCTGGCGCTGCAGCACCTGCTGGCGCTGCGTGTCGTTGAGCGGCTGCAGCGCAAAGCCCAGGCCGCTGCCCAGGCGCGAGCGCAAATCCTCGCGCAGCGGCAGATCCACCGGCGGGGCATCGCCGGCGGCCAGCACCCAGCAAGGCGGCCCTTCGCCCGGGTGCGTGGCATTGATGAACCAGTTGAAGGCGCACTGCTGCGTGGCCGGGTCGAACTGCCCGACGTCGTCGAGCAAAATGGCGCGCCAGCGCGGGTCGAACTCCGGCGGCGCGCCGCCCGCAGCCTGCAGCGAGCCGGGCCGCAGCCAGCCCACGGCCAGCCCTGCCTCCTGCAGGGCCTGCGCCACCGATTGCAGCAAATGGCTTTTGCCCGTGCCCGCAGCGCCCCACAAATAGACCGGCAGCGGCGCGCTGGCCGGGGCGGGCGCTGTCAGCTGCGCGATGCCCTCTTGCAGGCACTGCACCGCTGCCTCGTTGCCGCAGGGCTCGAAGCGGGCAAAGCTCGGTTGCGGGGTCAGGCCAATGTCCAGTGCCAGTTGCTCCATGTGGGTGTGGATGTGGGTGTGTGATGTCATTTCACAAGTCCAGCCTCATTCTCAGCCAGCGTTGCCGGCCGGCTTTGCCTTGGAAATGCCATGGGGTGTGGGTAGGGCGCCGTCAAAGGAAAGGGCCTGTGCGCTCTTGGGCGCCCAGCCCTCCCTTAGAATGCGGGCCGATTCTAATGCCCGCCAAGCACGCTGCCGTGTGCTTGGCGGGCTTGCCTTGCCGGGGCTTGGCGCGCTGCGTGTGCGCCGCTGCTCTGGTCTTCCCCCAACGTCCTGCCGCTGGCCTGTTGCCTGGGCCGGCCCGATTGCGTTTCTCCCATGAGCTCCACCCCTTCCAGCGCGCCCAAGCCCCTGACTTACAAAGACGCCGGTGTCGACATCGACGCCGGCGATGCCCTGGTCGATCGCATCAAGCCCCTGGCGCGCAAGACCTTGCGCGAAGGCGTGCTGGGCGGCATCGGCGGCTTTGGCGCGCTGTTCGAGGTGCCCAAGAAGTACCAGGAGCCGGTGCTGGTCAGCGGCACCGATGGCGTGGGCACCAAGCTCAAGCTGGCTTTTGAGTGGAACATGCACGAGAGCGTGGGCATCGACCTGGTGGCCATGAGCGTGAACGATGTGCTGGTGCAGGGCGCCGAGCCGCTGTTCTTCCTGGACTACTTTGCCTGCGGCAAGCTGGACGTGGACACGGCCGCTGCCGTGGTCGGCGGCATTGCGCGCGGCTGCGAGCTCTCGGGCTGCGCGCTGATCGGCGGCGAGACGGCGGAAATGCCCGGCATGTACCCCGAGGGCGAGTACGACCTGGCCGGCTTTGCCGTGGGCGTGGTCGAGAAGTCGAAGATCCTTGACGGCAAGCAGATCGCCGCGGGCGACGTGGTGCTGGGCCTGGCCAGCAGCGGCGTGCACTCCAATGGCTTTTCGCTGGTGCGCAAGTGCATCGACCGCGCCGGCAGCCAATTGCCGGCCACGCTCGATGGCAAGCCCTTCCGCGAGGCGGTGATGGCGCCCACGCGCCTGTATGTGCGCAGCGTGCTGGCCGCGCTGGCGCAGCACCCCATCAAGGGCCTGGCGCACATCACCGGCGGCGGCCTGCTGGAGAACATCCCCCGCATCCTGCTCGATGGGCTGGGCGCGCAATTGCAGGCGGGCAGCTGGCCGCAAAGCGAGCTGTTTGCCTGGCTGCAGGCCACGGCCGGCATCGACGACGTGGAAATGAACCGCACCTTCAACAACGGCATCGGCATGGTGCTGGTGGTCGCGCCCGAGCAGGCCCAGGCCGTGGCCCAGACGCTGCAGGCGCAGGGCGAGACGGTGTACACCATTGGCCGCATCGTGCCGCGCGATGCCGGCTTTGCGGCCGTGACCGTGGTTTGAAGAACGTGCAGCCGCCCAGCGCCCCTTCCTCGATGCCCGCGCCCGCACCCGTGCCTGCGGCGGCGCAGCCGGCCATTCACGGCGCGCCGCCGGTGGCCAGCGCCGGGCTGGACAGCCACGTGGCCATGCCGATCCGCGCGGCCAGCTACGCGCTCATGGCCGCGGGCCTGTTGCTGGTCATGGTCGTGGGGGTCTTGCCCGGGCTGCTGGCCGCCTGCCTAGGGTTCTTGCTCACGCGCTGGCTCAACACCTTGCTGGTGCGCCTGGTGCGCCTGCGCTGGCGGCATCCGCCGGCCAGCGTGCTGCGCTGGATGTCCAGCCTGGCCTGCACGCTGGTCATCATCGGCCCGCTGCTGGTGCTGTTCCTCACGCTCAGCCGCTACCGGGGCGTGCTGCTGACTGCGCCGCACCAATTCACCGAGCTGACCGACTACGTGGCGCGCGTGGTGCTGGAGTTCCGCAGCAATTTGCCCGAGGACATCGCCAGCATGCTGCCGGCCGAGGCCGAGGACTTTCAGCGCACGGTGGCCTTTTACCTCTGGTCCAAGGCGGCGGCCATGGCCAATGCAGGGCGGGTGTGGCTGCTGGGCTTTTTGTACGCCTACGTGGGCCTGCTCATCGGCGCGCTGGCCGCCGTGCGGGTGCACACCAGCTGGCACGCGCCGCTGACCGACGCTCTGAAGCTGCGCGTGGCGCGCTTTGGCGAGGCATTCCGGCAAATCGTCACGGCCCAGTTCTGGATCGCCAGCTTCAACACCGTGCTCACGGCGCTGTTTTTGCTGGTGATCCTGCCGCTGTTTGGCATGGAGCTGCGCTACACCCCGGCGCTGATCACGCTGACCTTCGTGGCCGGGCTGGTGCCCATCGTCGGCAACCTGCTGTGCAACGTCGTCATCACGCTGGTGGGGCTGTCGGTCTCGCCAATGACGGCCCTGGCCTGTCTGGCCTTTCTGGTGCTGATCCACAAGGCCGAGTACTTCATCAACGCCAAGGTGGTCGGGCAGAAGACGCACATCGCCGTGTGGGAGCTGCTGGCCGTGATGTTCCTCAGCGAGGCCTTGTTCGGCCCGGCTGGCCTGGTGGCCGCGCCGCTGTTCTATGCCTACCTGAAGAAAGAGCTCGAAGCGGCGCGATTGGTGTAAACAACTTGCGCGCCCTTTGCCCAGGCGCAACGCAAGCCCTCAGCGCCTGTTCAAGGCGTTGCCGGCCGCGCCAAGGTCTTGCGCAGGCGCTTTCAGCGCAGCCGCGCCAGCAAGGCCTTGCGCATCAGCGCCAGCATGATCAGCGCCACGCCATTGGCGATCAGCTCGATGGCCAGGAACAGGCCCAGCACAACGGCGGCCGATTGGGGAAAGCCGCTGAAGATCATGCCGGCCAGCACCAGCGACAGCAGGCCCGACAGCAGCAGCGCCCAGCGCGCCGGGCTGCTGGGCTGGCGCAGCGCGAAAGCGATGCGCAGCACGCCGCTGACGATCAGGATGACGCCCACCACCACGGTCAGCGAGACGATGCCGCTCAGTGGCTTGGCCAGCAGCTCGATGCCCATGATCAAGGCCACCAGCCCGAGCAGCACGCTCATCAGGCGGCCGCCCTTGCCGCGCTCGCGCAGCGCCGAGAGCAGGGCCACGGCCCCCACGGCCACGAAGGTCCAGCCCACCAGCAGCTCGGCCGTCAAGGTGGCGGCAAACGGGTTGAACAAGGCCAGCACGCCGCCCAGCAGCGACACCAGACCGGCAAACAGCCAAAACCACCATGCGGACGTCATCTGTCTTCTCCTCTTGAAATCAATGGATGGCCCCAAGCGCGCCATCCCATCACATGCTCTGGAGGCGCTGGGCACGGGCTGCAGCAAAGGCCGCACAACGCCTGCGGGGCAGGCCCGCATTCTGCGGCAAAACCCGCGCCGGCCCTGTCGCGTGCTGGCTGCGCGCCGGCTGCTTGCCATCGTGCGGCCGGCGCGCAAAACCGCGTATGCTGCGCCAGCGTTAGGAATGATCGACCACTGTGGGATGCACCATGACTTCTTCCGCGCCTGCGCGCCCCTTGCAAACCTTGGTTCATGCGCTCTTGCTGACCATCATGATTGGCTGGCTGCTGCATCTGGGCCAGGGCGTGCTGACGCCGATTCTGGTGGCCCTGATCGCCGTCTACATCCTGGTGACGGCGGCCGATTGGCTGGGGCGCCTGCCCGGGCTGCGGCGCTGGCCCGCCTGGGCGCGGCGCACGCTGGTGCTGCTGGGCTTTGTGACGCTGGTCGTGACCCTGATCAACATCATCGTGGGCACGGCCGAGAGCGTGCTGGCCGCCGCGCCGCGCTACCAGGCCAATCTGGAGCAAATCTTCACGCGCATCACCACGGCGCTGGAGCTCGACCAGGAGGCCAGCTGGCGCAGCATCCGCAGCGCCACGGTGGACAAGCTCAACCTGCAGGCCCTGCTGGGCCGCGCCCTGGGCTCGGTGGGGGCCCTGCTCAGCCTGAGCCTGCTGGTGATCATCTACATGGCTTTTTTGCTGGGCGAGCGCGGCCGCTTTGCGCACAAGCTGGCCGTGGCCATGTCCGGCGCGGGCGCGCAGCAAACGCAGCAAATCATCCGCGAGGTCAACAGCCGCATTGGCGACTACCTGGCCACCAAGACGCTGATCAACGTCGTGCTCGGCGGCCTGTCCTTTGCCGTGATGTGGTGGTTCGGCGTGGACTTTGCGCTGTTCTGGGCGCTGATCATTGCCTTGCTGAACTACATCCCCTATGTCGGCTCGTTCCTGGGCGTGTGCTTTCCGGTGCTGCTGACGCTGGCGCAATTTGGCTCGCTGCAGACCACGCTGACCGTGGCCGCCTTGCTGACGGCGGCGCAGCTGTACGTGGGCAACGTGCTGGAGCCGCGCACCATCGGCCGCCAGGTCAACCTCTCGCCGGTGGTCGTGCTGGTGGCCCTGTCGCTGTGGTCCAGCCTGTGGGGCATTGCCGGCGCCATCCTGGCCATCCCCTTGACGGCCATGCTGGCCATCATCCTGGCCGCATTCCCCGGCACGCGGCCGCTGGCCATCTTGCTGGCCGACGACGTGCAGGTGTTCGAGCAGCAAGAGCGCACCGCCGCAGCGCGGCTGCAATGAGGCGCCACAATCAGCGCGCCGGCGGCGGCGCTGGCCGCGCCCTGAACAAGGCCACGCCCATGCCCAGCGTCACCAGCAGCAGGCCGGCGATGGTGGCCGGCGCCGGTTGCTCATGCAGGAACAGCGCGGCAATCACCGTGGCCAGGCCCGGCACCAGTGCGGCAAACAGGCTGCCCACGGCCGGGCCCAGCAGCAGCACCGCCTGGCTGTACAGGTACAGGGCCAGGATGGAGACGAACAAGCCCTGATAGACGATGTGCGGCAGCAGCAATTGCCACGGCTGCGCCAGCAGGGCCAGGCCCTTGGCGTGCAGGTACAGCGGCGCAAACACCAACATGGACAGCACCGAGACGATGGCCGTGGCGTGAAAGGCCGAGCGGCACAGCGCCTTGGCGGTGACGGTGTACACGGCCCACAGCAAGCCACCCAGCAGGAACAGGCCATAGGCCTGCGCCGCGCCCAGGCCTGCCGTGCGCATGCTGTGCAGCGCCACGGCCGCCATGCCGATGACGATCAGCGCAATGCCCAGCCATTCGCTGCGGCGCAGCCGGGTGCGCAGCAGCATCATGGAAATGGCCAGCGAGAACACGATCATGCTGGCCGGCACGATGGAGGCGAACTGCTCCACCGGCGCCTGGCGCAGCCCCTGCGCCACCACCAGCATGTAGGGCGCGCCAATGCCCAGCACCATCAGCGCCAGGCCCCACCAGGGGATGCCGCCCAGGCCCTTGCGCAGCAAAAAGGGCGCCAGCAACAGGCCGGAGAAGAAGTAGCGGATGAACACGATGTCCAGCGCATCCAGCGGCGAATAGGCCACGCCCAGGCGCGTCATCACCGGGAAGGCGCCCCAGATCAGCGCCGAGCCCACGCCGCAGGCCACGCCCAGCCAGAAGCGCCCGGGCTGCTCGGCAGGCATGGCAGAGGCGTGCGCAGCGGCGGCCCCGGGCGACTTGCCGTGTGGCCCATCTCCACCAGGGC
Organism: Vandammella animalimorsus; assembly: GCF_002285265.1. Taxonomy (GTDB): domain Bacteria; phylum Pseudomonadota; class Gammaproteobacteria; order Burkholderiales; family Burkholderiaceae_C; genus Lampropedia. The sequence goes on along the minus strand of NZ_NSJB01000013.1, from coordinate 23,595 downwards.
TGTGGCCTGTGCCCGGCATGTCGGCCTGGCCCGCAGCGCCTGCGGCGCCTGCTGGCTGCCGGGCTCGTGCAGCGCATTGCTTGGTTTGCATCATCAGGGCCTTTCGCCGCCGCTGCGGCCTTGTCTTGATACGATGGGCCCGGCCGCGCCTTGCGCAGCCGGGCTGGCTTTGATGTTTGACAGTGTTGTCAATTTTGACGGGTGTGTCAAGAAAGGGAAATCGCTTGAGCGGCGTACGACAGTTTGACGAGGCGGCCATCGTGCCCCGGATGCTGGAGGTGTTTCGCGCCAAGGGCTGGCAGGCCAGCTCGATGCAGGACTTGGCGCAGGCCAGCCAGGTGCAGCGCGGCTCGCTCTACCACGCCTTTGGCAGCAAGCAGGCGCTGTTCTTGCGCGCCTTCGATCTGTATGCGCAGCGTTTCGAGCGCAAGCTGCACACGGCCTGGCGCGCAGGCGCTGCCGATGACGCGGGCAGTGCCGCGGCGGTGCTGCAGGGCTTTTTTGACGTGGCGCTGTCCAACATGTGCGGCCGGCCGGCGCATGGCTGCCTGACCACGCGCACGGCCATGGAGCTGCAGGCGGCCGACGGCCCGATCCGCCAGCGCCTGCAGCAGTTCCTGCTGGGCCTGCAGCAGCTGCTGGCCCAGCGGCTGGACAGCCCGGAGCTGCGTGGGCAGTTGCGCCTGCCGCCGCAGGCCACGGCCCAGGCCGTGCTGACCTTCACCCGCGGGCTGGCGGTGATGGAGCGCATCCAGCGCGAGCGCGCGCAACTGCAGGCGCAGGCGCAGGTGTTCGTGCAGTTGCTGCTGCGCTGATGGCCGCTGCGCGGCCTGTCAGGGGCGCAGCGCAAAGGCGGCCGTGCTCAGCCGAGCTGGCATTGCGCCATCAGCGCGCGCTCCAGCTCCTGCTGCAGTTGTGGATCGCGCAAGGCCTGGCCGCGGATGAGGAAGCTGTCCTCGGCGCGCTCGCCCAGGGTGCTGATCTTGGCCAGCAGGATGTCGAGTTGCCATTGCGCCAGCGTCCAGGCAATGCCGTAGAGCAGGCCGGGGCGGTCAGCGGCGGAGATGGACAGCAGCCAGTTCTCGGCCTTGTCGTCGGGCTCCAGCCGGATGCGGGTGTTGACTGGGAAGTGGCGCGCGCGCCGCGAGGCGCGCCGCGCACGCGGCGGGGGCAGGGCGGCGGCGCGCTGCAGGTACTGCGCCAGGGCTCGCTCCACATGCCGCGCGTGCGCCGGGGCGCTGCCCGGCTCCTCGGCCTGCGCCTGGGCCAGCTCGATCTGGAAGCTGTCCAGCGCATAGCCATCGCGCGTGGTGTGGATGCGCGCGTCGAGGATTTCATACTCGGCCTGATCGAAGTAGCTGGCGATGCGGGCGAACAAATCGCTTTGATCGGGCGCGTGAATGGTCACCTGCAGGCCTTCGCCCAGGGCCGATTGGCGCGCCAGCACCTGCGGCGCTTGAGTCACTTGCTCCGCTTGCGGGCTGGCGGTGGTGGTGGCCAGGTGGCGCGCGTGCCAGGCCAGCTCATCGGCGCTGTGGCGGATGAAGTAGCCAAAGTTCAGGCGCTGCCAGAAGGCGTCGAGCTGCGCTGGCGTGGGCGCGTCGGCGGCGCTGCCCTGGCCCAACAGGGCGCGGGCCTCGTCCTTGCGGCGCTCGGTCTCGGCGTGCGGGTCGGGCCGGTTGCCGCCCAGCAGGCGCGCGGTGGCGCGGTACAGGTCTTCGAGCAGCTTGCCCTTCCAGGCGTTCCAGACCTTGGGGCTGGTGCCGCGGATGTCGGCCACGGTCAGCAGGTACAGCGCGGTCAGGCGGCGCTCGTTGCCCACGCGCTGGGCGAAGGCGGCGATCACGTCCGGATCGCTCAAATCCTGCTTTTGCGCCACCTGGCTCATGATCAGGTGCTGCTGCACGAGAAAAACGATCAGGTCGGCATCGGCGCGGGCAATGCCGTGCTGGCGGCAAAAGCGCCGCGCGATGCGCGCGCCGATTTCCGAATGGTCGCCGCCGCGGCCCTTGCCGATGTCGTGCAGCAGCGCCGCCAGGTACAGCAGCCAGGGCTTGTCCCAGCCGGCGGCCAGGCTGGAGCAGTACGGGTACTCGTGCGCATGCTCGGCCATGAAAAAGCGCCGCATGTTGCGCACCACCATCAGCGTGTGCTGGTCTACGGTGTAGACGTGAAACAGGTCGTGCTGCATTTGCCCGACGATGCGGCGAAAGGCCCACAGGTAGCGCCCCAGCACCGAGGTGCGGTTCATCAGCCGCAGCGCGTGGGTGATGCCCTCGGGCTGCTCGATGATGTGCATGAACAGCGCGCGGTTGACGCTGTCGCGCCGGAACGCGGCATCCATCACGTGGCGCGAGTTGTACAGCGCGCGCAGCGTGCGCGCCGAGAGGTCCTTGAGGCCGACCTGGGTCTGGTAGAGCAAAAAAGTTTCCAGAATGGCGTGCGGCTCGCGCTCGTACAGGTCGTCGCTGGCCACCTCGATCATGCCGCCCTTGTCGAAAAAGCGCGCATTGATCGGGCGCAGCTGGTGCGCGCCGGGGTTGAGGCGCTCCTCGATGTTCAGCAGCAGGATCTGGTTGAGCTGGGTGACGGCCTTGGCGCACCAGTAGTACTGGCGCATCAGCTGCTCGCTGGCGCGCATGGGCAGGCGCTGGCCCTGGCGGCTTTCGGAGCGGTAGCCAAACAGCGCGGCCAGGTGGTGCTGCAGGTCAAACAGCAGCCGGTCTTCGTGCCGGCCCGAGACGGCATGCAGCCGCGCGCGCATCAGGCTGAGCTCGGCCTCGCGCGCGCGCAGGGCGCGCGCCTCGATGGCCGTGGCGATGCCGTTGGCGGCCAGCTCCTGCCAGCTGCTGCCCAGGCCCGCGGCGCGCGCCACCCACAGGATGAGGTGCAGATCGCGCAGCCCGCCGGGCGACTCCTTGCAATTGGGCTCCAGCGCGTAGGGCGTGTTGGCATGGCGGGCGTGGCGCTGGCGCATCTCCAGCAGCTTGGCGCGCAAAAACACCAACGCATCCAGCCCCTGGGCAAAGCGCTGCTGAAACTGCTCGAACTGCGCCGCATCGCCCGCGAGCAGGCGCGCTTCGAGCAAGGCCGTCTGCAGGCTCAGATCCTGCTGGGCATCGGCCATGGCCTGGCTGGCGCTGCGCACGCTGAAGCCGATCTCCAGCCCCACGTCCCAGCAGTTGCTGACCAATTGCTCGATGGCGCTTTGCAGCCGGGCGTCGCTCTCGGGCTCCAGGCCTTCGGGGGCCAGCAGCAGCAAGTCGATGTCCGAGCCCGGAAACAGGCTGCGGCGCCCATAGCCGCCCACGGCCAGCAGGGCAAAGTCCGCAGGCAGCGCGCAGTGCTGCCACAGTTGCAGCAGCAGCGCATCGGTGGCATCGCTGAGCTGGCGCAGCAGCGTCTGGATGCGCCGCGCCGGCCGGCCGGGGCGCAGCAGCTCGACCACGATGGCCTGCTTGCAATGCTGATGGCGCGTGCGCCACTGGGCCAGCTGGGCCGGCGTGGCCGGCGCTGCGGTGGATGCCTTGGCAGGTGCGGGCGCTGGGGCGGCAGGGCGGGGCATGGGCCAGAGGCGCTCAGGTTTTGGTGGCCTTGACGAAATCTGGCGGCGGCGGCGAGCCCGCAGACAGCGTCAGCACCTCATAGCCCGTGGGCGTGACCAGCACCTGGTGCTCCCACTGCGCCGTCAGGCTGCGGTCCTTGGTGACGATGGTCCAGCCATCGTTGCCAAAGGCTTTGACCTCGCGCCGGCCCAGGTTGAGCATGGGCTCGATGGTGAACACCATGCCCGGCTCCAGCAGCTCCATGGTGCCAGGGCGGCCATAGTGCAGCACCTGCGGGTCTTCATGGAAATTGCGGCCGATGCCGTGGCCGCAGTACTCGCGCACCACCGACAGGCCATGCCCCTCGGCAAACTTCTGGATTGCATGGCCCACGTCGCCCAGGCGGTTGCCGGGCTTGACCTGCAAGATGCCCAGCCACATGGCCTCGAAGGTCAGGCGGCACAGCCGCCGCGCGGCGATCGAAACCTCGCCGACCTCGAACATGCGGCTGTTGTCGCCATACCAGCCCTCGGCCGTGATGACGGTCACGTCCACGTTCAGGATGTCGCCCTTTTTCAGCGGCTTGTCGTTGGGGATGCCGTGGCAGACCACGTTGTTGGGCGAGGTGCAGACCGAGCCCGGATAGGGCGGGTAATCGGCCGAAGGCTGGTAGCCCAGCGTGGCCGAGCGCGTGCCCTGGCGCGCCATGCACTCGGCAGCCAGCCGGTCGATCTCGCGCGTGGTGATGCCGGGCTGCACATGGGGGGTGATGAAGTCGAGCACTTCCGAGGCCAGGCGGCAGGCCTGGCGCAGACCGGGAAAGTCCGCTTCCGATTTGATGATGATGGACATGGCGCGCGATTATCCCACCGGCCAATGCCGCTCCCGATGGGGCCCAGGGGTGGCGCAATTCGCCCTTAGAATACGCCGCTTCACGGCAGACTGCGCCCCGGTGCAGCAGCCCGCCGCCAGCGGCGGTTGCGGCCTTTGGAACATTTGCTGGAAGAGTGGCAGAGCGGTTGAATGCACCGGTCTTGAAAACCGGCGATGGGCGACCATCCGTGGGTTCGAATCCCACCTCTTCCGCCAATGGAAAAACCAAGTGATGAGCGTCACTTGGTTTTTTTGTGGCCTCTGCGCTGGCGGTTTCTTTGGGCAGGCGCTTATTGGTATTTCCTGAACAGGATGCTGGCATTGACGCCGCCGAAGCCGAAGCCGTTGGACATGGCGTGATCGATGCGCATGCGGCGCGCGGCGGCACCGACGATGTCCAGGCCCTCAGCCTCGGCGTCGGGCCGCTGCAGGTTGAGCGTGGGCGGGGCGATCTGGTCGCGGATGGCCAGTGCGGTGAAGATGGCTTCCACGCCGCCTGCGGCGCCCAGCAGGTGGCCGGTGGCGGACTTGGTGGCGGAGATGGCCGGGCCGGCTGCGCCGCCGAAGACAGCGCGGATGGCGCGCAGCTCGCTGCAATCGCCCACGGGGGTGGAGGTGGCGTGGGCATTGAGGTGCTGCACCTCGGCCGGGGCGATGCCAGCTTGCTGCAGCGCCAGTTGCATGGCGCGCCGCGCGCCGCTGCCGTCCTCGGGCGGCGAGGTCATGTGGTGGGCATCGGCGCTGGTGCCGTAGCCGACCAGCTCGACGATGGGGCTGGCGCCGCGCTGCAGCGCGTGTTCCAGGCTTTCGATGACCAGCAGGCCAGCGCCTTCGGCGATGACAAAGCCATCGCGCGCCTGGTCGAAGGGGCGCGAGGCCAGGCGCGGCCTGTCGGCAAAGCCGGTGGACATGGCCCGGGCGGCGGCGAATGCGCCGATGCTGACGCGGTCGATGCAGGCCTCGGCGCCGCCGCACAGGGCGATGTCCGCCTCGCCCGTGCGGATCAGCCGCGCGGCATCGCCAATGGCCTGCACGCCGGCGGCGCAGGCCGTGACCGGGGCGCCCAGCGGCCCCTGAAAGCCGTGCTGGATGGAGACGGCGCCGGCGGCCATGTTGGCGAGAAAGCTGGGGATGGTAAATGGCGAGAGGCGGCGCGGGCCGCGCGATTGGGTGGTGCGCACGGCCTCGGCGATGGCGCCGAAGCCGCCAATGCCCGATGCGATGACCGAGGCCGTGCGCTGCCTCTCCTGCTCATTGTCAGGTTGCCACTTGGCTTGCGCCAGCGCCTGCCGTGCGGCGTGCAGGGCAAAAAGGATGAAGCGATCCATCTTGCGCTGATCTTTGGGCTCTGCCGCCCAGTCGGGGTCAAAGCCTGCCGGGCATTGGGCCGAGCGCTCGGGCACCAGCCCGGCCACCTTGGCGGCAATGCCTTCGGTGGTCTGCGGCGGCAGGCAGGCCAGGCCACTGTGGCCAGCCAGCAGGCTGGCCCAGGCATGCTGCACATCGCACCCCAAGGGGGACACGATGCCCATGCCCGTGACGACGATGCGTTTCATGCGACTCCTGTGGCAGTGGGATGTGCGGTGCCTTGGCCGCGCGCGGCGGTTTGCGCGTCGGGCGCGGCCTGGGGCGCAGGGGGCTGCAGCACGCGCAGCTGCTCGGCCGAGCCCAGGTGCGCGCCGCCTGGGGCCCAGGCGTGCAGGCGCTCGAGCAGCCAGCCTTGGCTGTGGCACACATCGGTGCGGGCGTGCAGCAGCACCCAGGGCGAGTCAGCTTGCGCCAGGCCGCTGCCGGGCGTGACCGAAAAGGTGACGGTGGGCAAGGGCTGCAGCGCATGCAGCATGGCCCCATAGGAGGGGGCCAGCGCGTCCATCAGCACCACCAGCCGGGCCGCGTCGGGCGGCAGCTCGTCATCGGTGATGCGCAGCCAGGCCATGAGCTGCGGCTCGGCTGCGCCGCTGTAGGGCCGCGCATGGCCCACGGGCCGGATTTCGGTATGGCGCGCAAAGGGCACGAATTGCTCTGGCACTTGAAACAGCGGGCATTGCGCCGGCGGCGGCACATCGGGCATGGGCGGGGCGATGGGCTGTGCGCAGGGCGGCCCGGCCTGGGCGAACACGGCGCTGGCCGACAGGGCGGCCTGGCCTTGCTCGATGGCGTGGGCGTCCAGCCACGAGACGGTTTTGCCGTGGGCCGGCTCGGGCACTTGCAGCGTGAAGGCGCTGCGCAGCGCGCGGCGGAACCGGCCCGAGACCTGCTGCAGCGCGCGCCCCTGCGCGCTGGCCTGCATGGCGGCCACCAGCAGGCTCAGGGCCAGGCCGCCATGCAGGCCGCCAAAGCCCCACCAGGAGGGATCGAGCTGCAGTTGCGCCCCAGGGGTTGAGCGGGCATGAATGTGCGCGATCTGCGAGTTCTGCGGGTTCTGATCGATGGGTTTCATGGGCCGCAATGCTAGGCGGTTGACGGCCAGCTGGCTGGTGGCAAGAATGACTATATTCGGTCTATATTTGACAAAATGATTACGCATTTGGTTTTTGACGGCGTCACGGAAAGCAGCCTGGGCATTGGCGTGGACATCGTGGCCTCGGCCGCGCAGCTGGCAGGCGGGCATGGGGCCGCTGCGCCGCATGCTGCGCGGCTGCTGCGCCAGCGCGTGGTCTCGCTCGATGGGCGGCCGGTGCGCTCTGGCGCCGGGCGCAGCATTGCGGTCGATGGCGCGCTGCAGCTGCGCGGCATGGGCGCGGCGGACGTGCTGGTGGTGCCCGGCTGGTTTGCGGCCACTGAAGCCTCGATGCGGCTTTGGCTGGCCGGCGATGAATGCCGCCGGGCTGCAGCGTGGCTGGCGCGCGCTGCGGACCGGCAGGTCATGCTGGCCGCTTCGTGCTCGGCCACGTTCCTGCTGGCCGAGGCGGGGCTGCTCGATGGCCAGCGCGCGACCACGACGTGGTGGCTGGGCGCGGCCTTCGCGCGCCGCTTTCCCGCCGTGACGCTGGAGACCGAGCGGATGGTGGTGCAGGCCCCCGGCGTGCTGACGGCCGGCGCGGCCTTCGCCCATGCCGATTTGATGCTGGCCGTCATCGCGCGCATGGCCAGCGCGACGCTGGCGCAGCGCGTGGCCCGCTATTTGCTGCTCGACAGCCGCCCCTGCCAGTCGCGCTACATGGTGATGGAGCATCTGCGCGTTTGCGACCCTGCGGTGCAAAAGGCCGAGCAGTTCATCCTCAGCAACCTGCAGCGGCAGATCGCGCTGCCCGAGCTGGCGCGCGCTGCGGCCGTATCGCCCAGAACCCTGGCGCGGCGCGTGCACGCGGCGCTGGGCATGACGCCAGGCGCGCTGGTGCAGCGCCTGCGCGTGGCGCATGCGGCGCATCTGCTGCAGACCAGCAATGCCACGGTCGAGGAGGTGGCCGCCCGCGTGGGCTATGCCGATCCGGCCGCGTTTCGGCGCGTGTTCCGGCGCTACGCGGGCGATTCGCCACGGGGTAAACGCTCACACAGTGCCAGCTGGTAGCCCGGGTAGCCAGCGCCGGCGGCCATGGGCGCGCCGCTATAATCGCGCGCCGTGCATTTCTCGGCTTGGCCTGCCAGCGTGAATGGCGGGCTATTTTTTTGGCCCCATTTGGGCAAGCACCCATGTCCAACACCATCTTGCAATCCATTCCCGTCGGCCAGAAGGTCGGCATTGCGTTTTCCGGCGGCCTCGACACCAGCGCGGCGCTGCTGTGGATGAAGCAAAAAGGCGCCCACCCTTACGCCTACACCGCCAATCTGGGCCAGCCCGATGAGGCCGATTACGAAGCCATCCCCAAGAAGGCCATGGCTTATGGCGCCGAGAAGGCGCGCCTGATCGACTGCCGCAAGCAGCTCGTGCACGAAGGCATCGCCGCCATCCAGACCGGGGCCTTTCACATCAGCACCGGCGGCATCACCTACTTCAACACCACGCCGCTGGGCCGCGCCGTCACCGGCACCATGCTGGTGGCCGCGATGCAGGAGGACGACGTCAACATCTGGGGCGATGGCTCGACCTTCAAAGGCAACGACATCGAGCGCTTTTACCGCTACGGCCTGCTGACCAACCCGCGCCTGAAGATCTACAAGCCCTGGCTGGATCAGCGCTTCATCGACGAGCTGGGCGGGCGCAAGGAGATGAGCGAGTTCCTCATCGCCAACGGTTTCGACTACAAGATGTCCACCGAGAAGGCCTACAGCACCGACTCCAACCTGCTGGGCGCCACGCACGAGGCCAAGGATCTGGAGTTCCTCAACACCGGCATCCGCATCGTGCAGCCCATCATGGGCGTGGCCTTCTGGCGCCCGGAGGTGGAGGTCAAGGCCGAAGAAGTCAGCATCCGCTTCGAGGAAGGCGTGCCCGTGGCGCTGAACGGCAAGACCTTCGAGAACAGCGTGGAGCTGATGCTCGAAGCCAACCGCATCGGCGGCCGCCACGGCCTGGGCATGAGCGATCAGATCGAAAACCGCATCATCGAAGCCAAGAGCCGCGGCATCTACGAGGCCCCCGGCATGGCGCTGCTGCACATCGCCTACGAGCGCCTGGTCACCGGCATCCACAACGAGGACACCATCGAGCAATACCGCATCAACGGCCTGCGCCTGGGCCGCCTGCTCTACCAAGGCCGCTGGTTCGATCCGCAGGCCATCATGCTGCGCGAAACCGCCGAGCGCTGGGTGGCGCGCGCCGTCACCGGCGAGGTCACGCTGGAGCTGCGCCGTGGCAACGACTACTCCATCCTCAACACCGAAAGCCCCAACCTGACCTACGCGCCCGAGCGCCTGTCGATGGAAAAGGTCGAGGACGCGCCCTTCAGCCCGGCCGATCGCATCGGCCAGCTGACCATGCGCAATCTGGACATCGTGGACACGCGCGCCAAGCTGGGCATTTATTCGCAAAGCGGCCTGCTCACGCACAGCCACGATGGCGCTGTGCCGCTGCTGGAAAACGCAGCCGGCAAGGCCGGGCGCTGAGCCAGCTGCCGCGCATGAAAAACGCCTGGTCTTCGCGCGAAGACCAGGCGTTTTTTTTCATGCACGGCACGAACATGGCGATGGGGCGATGCAATGCACCAAAGCGCGCCGCCGGCTGCGCCATGGGCGCGTGGCGCTGGCACAATGGCCGGCGTTGCTTTGAACAGGTTCTGAGAGAGTGAGCTTGCGCCATGTTTGAAATCGTTCTCGTCCACCCAGAAATCCCGCCCAATACCGGCAATGTCATCCGCCTGGCGGCCAACACCGGCTGCCGCCTGCACCTGATCGAGCCCTTGGGCTTTTCGATGGACGACCGCCACATGCGCCGCGCCGGGCTGGATTACCACGAGTACGCCACGGTGCGGCGCCACGCCAGCTGGGGCGACTTTCTGGCCTCGCAGGAGCCCGACGCCCGGCGCATGTTCGGCCTGAGCACGCAAGGCGGCCAGGGCGTGTTCGAGACGCGCTTCCAACCTGGCGACTGGCTGGTGTTCGGCACCGAAACGCGCGGCCTGCCGGCCTATCTGCGCGAGAGCTTCCCGCCCCAGCGCTGCCTGCGCCTGCCCATGCTCGAAGGTCAGCGCAGCCTGAACCTGTCCAACGCCGTGGCGGTGACGGTGTTCGAGGCCTGGCGCCAGCACGGCTTTGGCGATGCGCGCTGAATCCGCGTCTGCGGTCGAGCAAGTCCGCGCCTCGGGTGGTGCGGACTTGCCGCTGTTGATCCTGCTGCATGGCACACGCCTGAACGGCGCGCAGTGGCATGCCTATGGCCCGCTGCTGCAGGGCGTGGCCCAGGTGCTGGCGCCGGATCTGCCCGGTCATGGCTTGCGCGCGGGCGAAACCTTCTCGCTGGCGCTCGCTGCGCAGCAGCTGGACGAGCTGATCGCGCAGGCCGGCCCGCGCCCAGTGGTGCTCGGCGGCCACTCACTGGGCGGCTACGTGGCCATGAGCTATGCCCAGCAGCACCCGCAGCGCCTGGCCGGCCTGGCGCTGATGGGCTGCGCGGCCGAGCCGCGCGGCGCAGGCGCCTGGATGTACCGGCAAGTGGCGCGCCTGTGGGAGGCCGCCGGGCCCGATGGCATGGCCCGCCTGGATGCGCTGTGGCTGGGCCGCGCGGCCCACGCGCCCACCTGGGCCGCAGTGCGCGCCCGCGGCGGGGACTTCGAGCAAATCCGCCTGGCCTGGGGCGAGGTCATGCGCCACTGCGGCGCGTACCAACTGCGGCAAGTGGCCTGCCCGGTGCTGCTGCTGGGCGGCAGCTGGGATCAGCTGCACATCCACGCCCGGCGCTTTGCCACTGCCGCGCCGCAGGCCCAGATCGTGACCAAACCGCACCGCAGCCATTTGTGGCCGATCACCCACCCGCAGGAAGTGGCCGCCGAGCTGCGCCGCTGGCTGCAGCACATCCTGGCGCGGCGCGATGCGCCAGCTGGCGCGCTGCGTTGAGGGCCTCAACCGCCGGGCAGGGCGCTTTTGCGCATGACCTGCTCGAACAGCGGCAGCGCCAGCCAGCGCTGGCGCCAGGCCTGCAGCCGGGGCAGGGGCTGGGCGTCCCACCAGAGCGGATCGATGGCGGCGAACTGGCGCACGAAGGGGAACACGGCCGCATCGGCCAGGGCCAGGCGCTGACCAAACAGCCAAGGGCCCGATGCCAGCGCCAACTCCAGGCGCTGCAGCCATTGCAGGGCCAGTTGGCGCGAATCCTGCAATGCGTGCTCTGGGTGGCGCTGCGGGTATTTGCAGCGGTCGAGCAAGGGCTTGAAGTGGCGATCTAACTCGTGCACCAGGGCCAACATGTCTTGCAGGCTGCCGTGCGTGGGTTGCAGCCAGGCTTGCGGATCGTGGCGCTGCAAGGCCCAGAGCATGATGTCCAGGCTTTCGTCGATTACCTGCCCGCTGGGCAGCACCAGCACCGGCACCGTGCCCTTGGGCGAAGCGGCCAGCAGCGCGGCGGGCTTGTCGCGCAGCACCACTTCGATGGGCGTGTAGGCCTGCTCTGCGGCGGCCAGCCCCAGCCGCGCGCGGATGGCATAGGGACAGCGGCGGAAGCTGAACAGCTGCGGCAAAGCGCCGCCGTCGTGCTCGGCGGCTGGGGCGTTGGTGTTCGGTGCGTTGGTGTTCGAGGCTGTGGGCATGGCGGGCGGGCTAGGCTTGTTGATATTCGTTTACGGATCGTTTTTCTCGAGGCAAAATCTGCAGACTCAAGGAGAAAATGCGCTTGGGACTGAAAACTCTAAAGGCATTTCCAACGCAGTGGCGGAAGATTTTGACCAAGATGCCATCGCAATGATTAATCTAAAAAGGTCCTAGTTTACTGTCCAAAAAATAATTTCCCATCAAGCCGCTATTATTTCTCGCTAGGGTGGCATTGCAAATATCCGAGATAACGTCTGTTATCGCTATTTTTGATGCTCTAAGGTTTGCAATAGGGGCTTATGGTGTGGCATTGATCTAGATTTATGATTGTTGATCAGTGTGCTTTGATCCTGCAAGATTGGCTGTGACTGTTTGAAGCACCTTAGCACAATATGCACGCGCAGCTTCTAATGCTGCTGTGGCTGGATATCCTTTGGCCCAATAGAAGGCTAGCGTTGCGCCAAAAGCATCCCCCGCGCCGAGCGTAGATTCCACGGATACATGCTCGGCGGGCATGAAATGAATTTCATATCCATCATGAAGCAGTGCTCCCTTGCTTCCTAGTGTGACCAACATCGCCTGTGAACTGTGCAAGCGAATATCATTCATCCACAGCGCCCCATCTTTTAGGATGTCACTCGGTATCTGGCCTCCAAGTTTTACAGCCAGCATGCGCGCTTCTGCCTCATTGACACAGATTAGGTCGGCCTGGCTTAATAAATAATCTCCCGCCGATGATGCGGTCGCGAGCTGTCGCATGCCAGGGTTGATCGCTATAAGAGGAAAGTGAGAACTGCGATGTCGTAATGCAGTGCTGAACTCTAATTCGGCAGCAGAAGAGAGTGCTGTTACGTATAGTAAATCAGTGCATCCGGCGGCATCCACTACTCTTGCTGGAGCCACGTGAGTACTTGCGCCACGTTGTGCAAAGACATGTGCCTCTGAGCCATCCAGGAAAACCACCGACTTGCCAGTGGGTTGGTCTGCGACAGACTGTATCAATGAAAGATCAATGGACTCCCGTTGAAGAGCTGTGCGTAGCCACAAAGACTCAGTATCGCAACCTAAGGCACACACGATACGTACATTTGCATCGCATGCTTGAAAAGCTAAGCTCGCATTAACAGCTCCACCTCCAATTCCCATAGTAATCGACTCGACTTCTTGCTTGTTTCCGGAGATGGTGCTCAATCTGGATCCAGAAACAACGATATCAATTGTTGCGCCTCCAATGGTGATTATATGCATTTCATATTCCTATCATGGCGGCGCCTATAACGCCGGCAGAGTTTCCGAGTTGATTGCGAAGTATAGGGGTTTCGTAAAAATCACTAAAAACTAAGTTGCGCAAACGATGGGCTCCTTTTGTATAGAGAGCATCAATGCTCGCCAGTCCGCCGCCGATAACGATGGCTTGTGGATCCACTAATGCGACTGCGCTAGCTACAGCTTGAGCAAAGTATTCAGTGAAATGGTCGAGAATCCTGCATGCATCCTGATCGTTAAATTGTGCGCGATGCACGATTTGCTCTGTGCTGAGCTTCTGGCCGGTGATTTGCGTATACTGTCGTTCGAGTGCTGGGCCGCTTAGGTAGGATTCCACACATCCTCTGCGGCCACAATAGCATTGCGGTCCTTGGGGATCAAGCACCATATGTCCCCACTCTCCAGCAATACGATTCCTTCCTGACACCAGATGCCCTCTCACAACCAGACCAGCGCCAACACCTGTTCCTAGCACCAGAGCCAACACATCCTCGTATTCTTTTGCCGCTCCAAGCTGGGCTTCTGCCAGTGCAAAACAGTTCGCATCGTTTTCTATTGCAAACGGTTTTCCAATACGCCTCTCTAATTCGCGGTGTAAGGGGTGTCCGTTTAGTTGGGTGGCATTGCAGTTGCGTAGAAGTCCAGTTGTCGGAGATATTGATCCTGGTGTTCCAATGCCCAATGTGTGTGCTTCGTTCCCCACAGAAAAAGACAGATCCTTATATAAGTCGACGATGCGTTGCAATATGGTGCTATAACTACCACGCGGGGTGGCGTATTTCAGTCGGATACACTCATTGCCATCTTTGTCTAGTACAACACCCTCAATCTTCGTGCCTCCCACATCAATGCCAATTCGATAATTTAATGAGGCTTTTGGTTGCATATCAATCATGCGAAATATCCCCCCTATTCATTTGATAGTTGCATTCGATGCAGTGGCTCGGCGACAAAGCTTCAATCAGGCTGCAGATGAATTGAATATCTCGTACAGCGCTGTTAGTCATAGGATACGAGATTTAGAGAGGCTTTTAGGTACTAAGCTCTTTAATCGAACTACGCGTGTTGTCTCCTTGAGTGCAGAAGGTGCTTATTTGCACCAGCAGGTTCGATCTTTGCTTGAAAATCTTGAGGCGGTTTTTAGTGGTTTCACGCATGGGCGTGATATTGTTCGTATTAGCACGCTTCCCTCTTTTGGACGCTTTCGATTGGTGCCTGCACTTACCGAATTTCATCGCACTCATCCGTCTGTCTCGATTGCACTTATGCCGACCACCCGTACAGTGAACATCAATCAAGGCGAAGCGGACATAGCGATCAGATTTTCTAAAAATACACCGGAAGCCTTTTATTGTGAGCGATTGTTGGAAGACGAGTGGTTCCCGGTGGCGGCCCCACGCTATCTGCAACAGCTTGGCAATCGAAGCTTGCCAGAGCTTTTTAAGCGTGCAGACATCCTTTCGCACAGTCGACAGCCTTGGGATCCTTGGCTGAAAGTAGCGAAGCTGAATATTTCGCCAACCCAACGCAATATGGTTTATTCTGATACAGGCTTCCTGATCGACGCTGCCTTGAACTTACAAGGTGTTGCGTTAGGGCGCCGATCTTTGGTGAAAGGGCTATTGCAAAGCGGAAATCTAGTTCGTATTTCTGAGATTTCAATACCTTCGGCGCAAGCATATTTCTTGCTTGCATCGGAGCGGGCCATTATTTCTCCCCATGCTCGTAAAGTAATCGAATGGCTCCGTTCTCTGGTAGTTGAAGGCTAGCCCATTAATGCAAGATGGTTAGGGTAATGCCAATTAGAACTCCGCTAATTGCAATGATCTTTTGGCGAATAAATCGCTCATTGAAAAAGATCGCGGATAGTGCAAAAACCATGATGAGATTTGTGCGGCGAAGGACAGAAATTACAGAGATCTGAGCGCCATCAATCTGTACAGCCGCCAAGTAAATGTACTCAGCCAGTACGTAGGCGAAAGCAATGGCGGGGATTGCCCAATTCCGAGTGAGAAGGCTTATTGCTTCCATGCCTCGAAATATCCAAGGTAAAAGCAATAGTGCTATGGTTCCACGCTGTAGCGCTGAGTAGGCTTGGACTGCAGCCAGGTCCATGTGCAATGTAGCCAGAATGTACTTGTCGTAGAGTGCATTGGCCGATGAAAGCAATGTGGCGGCAACCATGCTTAGTACCCATAAATTTCGTTTGAAGCTGATGCCCTCTTTCTGACCAATCAGTGAGAAAAGGTAGTAAGAGCCCATCGATACAGCCAGGCCGAGCCACTGCCACCAACTAAGCCTTTCAGACAGTAGCAGTACGGCTCCTAACGCAGTCCATAGTGGCCCACTGGCGCGTACACCAGCTGAAATTGATAATGGTAAATGTTTTACCGAGTAATATGACAATATCCAAGTCATCACCATCATGATGGACTTGGGTAATACAGCCATTTGCTGCTCTAAACTAAGATGTTGCGGTGCTAGCGCAGCGCTATGGAGCGCGTTGCTCCAGGAGTCCGGAGCATAGAAAAAAGGCGCCCATATCAAAGCCCCAAGAACTGAGCACCAGAAAACCACTTCTAGGACATTCTTTTCTTTTAGTGCTAGTTTTGTAAGAAAATCGTAGGTTCCTAATATTAATCCGGCTAGCAAGCCTAATGCGATCCAAGTCATTTTTTCTATCAAAAAGGCTTAAGTTGCAAGAAAACCACCGTCTACAGGAATTGCTGAGCCGCTTATAAAGAAGCGGATGGGCTGCATAGCCAAATTACTGCTTCTGTCGCCTCTGCGGGCAAGTCGACTCGTTTCATGGGTAATCGTTAGTCCTAAGTCTTTGATTATTTTGGAAGGCTTTCGAAAGTTCGGTAAAAAGCTTCGATATGCCTATCATGATTGAGATATGGAGCGTTGCTTTTTTAGGGTTGCGGCATAACCCTAGGAAGGTTTTATTTTTGCAATCAAACAGCCCGTCAACCTGCTGCACTTCATAGGTGACAGGCTGGGATGCGTTGACACACCACGATTTCGAATCTTTGTGCAACAAGATTCCGGTTGCGGAACCTGTTATCAATCTGTCATTCATCCTGTTCCTCGCAATTTAGAGCAGAGAAGGATAAGTGACTCTTTGTTTTATATTGTTGAGAAGTAAACTGCTATTGTTTAGCTGGATGAATCAATGATGACTGGCGTCAATCTAATTTTTAAAAACTTATAGCGCGTTAGGTACTTAGCGCTCCCCCGTGAGAGCTACTGGGCGTGTGCAGTGCAAGGCGTCGTTTGCGCCGCTGCCTGGGCATGAGGGTTGAGCGGGTGATGAGCGGCAACGGCGCTGCTTGCGGTCGCTGCGTTTTGCGAGGATGCTGTGGCGATTGAAGACCAAGCATCTGTGCGCTGCCCAAGCCCTATACGCCCAGAACCAGTGGCAAGGCCGAGCGCTTCATCCAGATGCTGCTGCGCGAATGGGCTTATGTGTATCGTTGGTATCCCAGCTCAGCCCAACGCATCGTGCGGGCGAGCTGACACCTTGGATGCTTCATCACAACATCCATCGGCTTCACTCGGCACTGAGCACTTGCCTCCCGCTGTCTGGCTGACTTTGCGGGGTACAACGTGTCGAGAAACTACAGCTAGGCGGGCGGCGGGGTTTTGGGGCGGTAATCGCACCAGGCGCTGACGCGGCATTCCCAGCAGCGTGGCTTGCGCGCCTGGCAGACGTAGCGGCCCAACAGAATCAGCCAGTGGTGGGCGTGCAGCGCGTATTCCTGGGGTACGCGCTGCAGCAGGCGCTGCTCGACTTCCAGCGGGGTCTTGCCCGGCGCCAGCCCGGTGCGGTTGCTGACGCGGAAGATGTGCGTGTCCACTGCCATGGTGGGCTCGCCAAAGGCTACGTTGAGCACCACGTTGGCGGTTTTGCGGCCCACGCCCGGCAGTTGCTCCAGCTCCTGGCGCGTGCGCGGGATCTGGCCGCCGTAGCGCTCTACCAGGATGGCGCAGGTGGCCAGCAGGTTCTTGGCCTTGCTGCGGTACAGGCCGATGGTTTTGATGTGCTCTTCCAGCCCGGCCAGGCCCAGGTCGAGCATGGCCTGGGGCGTGCCGGCCACGGGGAACAGGCGGCGCGTGGCTTTGTTGACGCCAGCATCGGTGGCCTGGGCGGAGAGCAGCACGGCCGCCAGCAGTTGGAAGTGGCTGCCGTATTCGAGCTCGGTCTGCGGGTGCGGGTTGGCCGCCTGCAAGGTGGCGAAGAACAGCGGGATGTCGGCTTTTTTCATCGGGGTGGGGGCGATGGCGGGCAGCGGTGTCAGCGCACGCTGCGCTGGGCGCGCAGTTGTTCGATGTGCGCTGCGTCCAGGCCCAGCGACTGCAGGATGGCCTGCGTGTGCTCGCCCAATTGGGGCGGGTTTTGGTAGGTGCGCAGGCGCTGGCCGTCCATGCGCAGCGGCAGCAGCGCGGCATGCGCGCGCTGGCCGGCGCGCTCGCCATCGACCAGGGTGATGGGCTCCAGCCCCTGCGTGGCCTGCAGGTGCGGGTCGTCCAGCAGTTGCTCGGGGCGCACGATGTGTGCGTAGGGCAGGGCGTGGGCCTCAAAGCGCGCGGCGATGTCGGCGGCGCTGTGGTCTTGCAGGCGCTCGCGCAGCGCCGGCAGCAGCCAGGGGCGCGCACGGGCGCGCGCGTTGTTGCTGGCCAGCTGCGCATCGGCCAGCCAATCGTGCCAGCCAAAGGCCGTGCACAGGCTTTGCCAGTGGGCATCGCTGACGGCGCACAAAAAGATTTGCTCGCCGCCCTGGACGGTGAAGATGTCGTACACCGCCCAGGGCGAGGTGCGCTCGGGCATGGGGCGGGCCGGCTGGCCGGTGATCTCGTACTGCATCATGTGCTGGCCGACGAGAAAGACGTTGTTCTCGAACAGCGCTGCGTCAACCTCCTGCCCCTGGCCGGTGTGCTGGCGCTGCAGCAGCGCGGCCAGCGCGCCGATGGCGCCGAACATGCCGCCCATGATGTCGTTGACGCTGCTGCCCGCGCGTAGCGGATCGCCGGGGCGGCCGGTCATGTAGGCCAGGCCGCCCATCATCTGCACCACTTCGTCCAGCGCCGTGCGGTGCTCATAGGGGCCAGGCAGAAAGCCGCTGAGGTTGACGTAGACCAGCCCCGGGTTGAGGCGGCGCAGATTGGCATAGTCCAGCCCCAGGCGCTGCAGCACGCCGGGGCGGAAGTTGTGCAGCACCACATCGGCCGTGGCGCAGAGCTTGAGCGCGATCTCCAGGCCGGCCGGGTCCTTCAGGTCGATGCCGATGCTGTGCTTGTTGCGGTTGAACAGCGGGAAAAAGCCCGCGCCTGCGCCCAGCAGCGTGCGCGTGCCATCGCCCTCGATGGGCTCGACCTTGATGACCTCGGCGCCCAGGTCGGCCAGCACCAGGCCGCAGGCCGGGCCCATGACCATGTGGCTGAACTCCACGACGCGGATGCCGCGCAAGGCCTGGGGGCGCGCTGCGCCGGCAGCGGCAGGGGGCTGGGCGCAGCGGGCATCATCGGCATTGGCATCGGGCGCCTGCCGGGGTGGTTCGGAAGCAGAACAGACCATCACAAAAAATGCCCATCGGCAAGATGGGCATGAAACACACAAGGGGTTGGCCGCCCGCAGGCGGCCGGCTGCATCAGCGCAGCACCAGCACCGGCACCTTGGCGCCAGTGAGCACGTGCTGGGTTTCACTGCCCAGCAGCAGGCGGGCAATGCCCTTGCGGCCGTGCGAGGCCATGACGATCAGGTCGGCATGCTGCTCCTGCGTGGCCTGCAGGATCAGGTCGGAGATGCTGTCGCCGCTGAGCACCTGCACATCGGTTTGCACGCCCATGGCCTTGCCTTGCTCCAACACCTTCTCCATGGCCTTCTTGGCATCCTCGCGCCACTGGCGCTCGCTGCTTTCGGCGAACTCGCGGTTCGAAGCCACGCTGCCTTCCATGTAGGTGACGGGGTAGCTGGGCGTGACAGTCAGGATCGTGACCCGCGCACCGCAGAGCTTGGCCAGGTCAAAGCCGTGCGCCACGGCTTTTTGCGACAGCTCGCCCCCGTCGGTGGGAATCAGGATGTGTTGGTACATAAAGGCTCCTTGGAATGGTGAGTCAAACAGTCTCTGGCTGCGGCCTGCCGCGATGGCTGCATGCAAAAGGCCTGCCGGCAAGCGCCGTGCGGCCTGCGGCCCAGTGCAACCCACGGCAGCAACCATGGCTGCGGGGCAGTATACGGGCACGGGCCAGGGCGCAGCAGGTTGTTGAGGGAATCAGTCGGAGCGCCAGCCAGCGCATGCCGGCTGCGCCCACCCAGCCAGGCTGGGCGGATTTTTCGTATTAGAATGCGCGCTTTAGTCGGAGCGTAGCGCAGCCTGGTAGCGCATCTGCTTTGGGAGCAGAGGGTCGCGAGTTCGAATCCCGCCGCTCCGACCACCAACTTGATGGGGCTACGTCTTTGGCGTAGCCCCATTTTTCGTTGGGCAACATCGTCGAGCGAAGGGAGAAACCAAGGCTGGCCGGAGCTTGCGCAGCCTTTCTTGTTGCAAGGGATATGACGCCAGCCATCCGAAAAGCCCTGGACAAACTCGGCCTGCAGCGCGATGTGGACCTGGTGCTGCACCTGCCGCTGCGCTATGAGGACGAGACGCGCATCGTGCCCATTGCCCAGGCCCGGCAGGGGCAGGCGGTGCTGATCGAGGGCACGGTGCTGGCCTGTGAGGTGCAGCTGCAGCCGCGCCGCCAGCTGGTGGTGGTGCTTGAAGACGCCAGCGGCAGCTGCCAGCTGCGCTTTTTGCATTTCTACCCTTCGCAGCACAAGGCCATGGCGCCGGGCAAGCGCCTGCGTGTGCATGGCGAGATGCGCGGCGGCTTCTGGGGGCGCGAGATGGTGCACCCCCAGCTGCGCAAGAGCGATGCGCCGCTGCCGCAGGCGCTCACGCCGGTTTACCCGGTTGGCAAGGGGCTGCCGCAGGCCTACTTGCGCCGCATGATTGCCACGGCGCTGCACCGCATGGCGCTGGATGAAACCTTGCCCGCAGAGGTGTTTGCCGCGCTGGGGCCGCCGCCGGTGGCCGGCGGGCAGTGGTGGCCGCTGCGCCAGGCGTTGGAGTTCCTGCACCATCCCGCGCCCGACGTGGCCTTGCAGACGCTGGAGGATCGCCGCCATCCGGCCTGGCAGCGGCTGAAGGTTGAGGAGTTGCTGGCGCAGCAGCTCTCGCAATGCCGCATTCGCCAGGCGCGGGCGCAGCGCCTGGCGCCGCCGCTGCAGCCTGCCTCGGGCGACGGGGCAGGTGAGGCCACCTTGGCGCAACAGCTGCTGGCGCAAATCCCGTTTGCGCTGACGGCGGCGCAGCAGCGCGTGGTGCGGGAGGTCGCGCAGGATCTGGCCCGCAGCACGCCCATGCACCGCCTGCTGCAGGGGGACGTGGGCTCGGGCAAGACGGTGGTGGCGGCGCTGGCGGCCTGTGTGTGCATTGATGCCGGCTGGCAGTGCGCGCTGGTGGCGCCCACGGAAATCCTGGCCGAGCAGCACTTTCGCAAGCTGGCCGATTGGCTCACGCCGCTGCTGGCCGCGCGCGGCCAGTGCGTGGCCTGGCTGGCGGGCACGCAGAAGAAAAAACAGCGCGAGCAGATGCTGCAGGCCGCCGCCAGCGGCCAGGCGGCATTGGTGGTGGGCACGCACGCGGTGCTGCAAGAGCATGTGGCCTTTCAGCGGCTGGGGTTGGTGCTGATCGACGAGCAGCACCGCTTTGGCGTGCAGCAGCGCCTGAGCCTGCGGCTGCGCAACCGCATCCCGGCTGGCGAGCAGGCCGCTGCCCCTGCCGCAACCCCTGCTGCTGCTGGCGCGCGGCGCGCGCCAGCGGGACAGGCGCAAAAGGCGCAGCCCGTGCTGGAGCCGCACATGCTGATGATGTCGGCCACGCCCATCCCGCGCACGCTGGCCATGACGTACTACGCCGACCTGAGCGTCTCCACCATCGACGAGTTGCCGCCCGGGCGCAGCCCAGTGCTGACGCGGCTGATTGCCGAAGGGCGGCGCGAGGAGCTGATCGAGCGCCTGGCCCGCCAGCTGGCCCAGGGGCGGCAAGCCTACTGGGTTTGCCCGCTGATCGAGGAAAGCGAGGCGCTGGATTTGTCCAACGCCACGGCCACATACGAGGATTTGCAGGCGGCCATGCCGGGCGTGGCCGTGGGCCTGCTGCACTCGCGCATGGCGGCGGCCGACAAGCAGGCGGTGATGGCGCGCTTTGCCGCGGGCGAGATCGCGCTGCTGGTGGCCACGACGGTGATCGAAGTCGGCGTGGACGTGCCCAATGCCTCGCTGATGGTGGTCGAGCACGCCGAGCGCTTTGGCCTGTCGCAGCTGCACCAGCTGCGTGGCCGCGTTGGGCGCGGCAGCACGCAATCGGCCTGCATCCTGCTGTATGCGACGGGCGAGAGCGGCCAGCTCAGCGACACCGCCAAGGAGCGCCTGCGCGCCATGGCCGAGACCAACGACGGCTTCGAGATCGCGCGGCGCGACCTGCAAATCCGCGGCCCGGGCGAATTCATGGGCGCGCGCCAATCCGGCGCGGCGCTGCTGCGCTTTGCCGATCTGGACAGCGATGGCCACCTGCTTGAATGGGCGCGCCAGCTGGCGCCGCAGATGCTGGCGCAGCACCCGCAACTGGCCGAGCGCCACATGCAGCGCTGGCTGGGCGGCAAGTGGGATTACCTGCACGCTTGAGCCGTTGCGGCGGGCGGCAGCAAAGCAAAAAAAGGGAGGTGAGAGAGTGGGCAAAAAAAGCCTGGCTAGTGCGCGCCGGGCAGGGCCTGGGCGCTTGGCTGGCAAAAACGACCTGAATGGCTTTGTCAAAAGCCTGGTCGCCCCACGATGACTGGTGGCGCCTGGCCCCTTCACGAGCTGGGGGCCGAGGGCAGGGGTTTCATCAAAAAAAAGCCTGGCTACCAGATGCGCATGCATGCGCGCCCTTGGCTGGCAAAAACGACCTGTTTGAGTCCTGAGTGTTGAACTCTCGGTCGCCCCACGATGAAACGGTTGGTGTTCGGAAGGGCCGGCCCGGCGAATGCGGGCGGCGGCGGATGCGGCTTGCCTTACTTGGTCAGGATGAGCTTGCCCAGCTTGGTGGCCTGCAAACGGTAGATGGAGCCGTTGTGCTGAATGGCCACGGATTTCTGTCCCTTGAGCAGTTCCAGGCTGTCCAGCGCGGCGGCGGGCACATGGCGTGCGGCTTGGCTGGCGGATTCGTTGGCGGGCTTCATGGCTGGGGTCATGGGAGGTTTTTCAGTTCAAGGCATCCGAGCTCCAGGTTGCGGCCGGGCGGCCAGGCCTGGGGCCTGCGACGGCAGGAATTCGTCCTGCTGTCAATGAGGCTAATGATAATAATTTTTATTAAGAATGCAAGAACTCATCCTAAAACCCCAAGTTGGACTCGGGAATTTCCGAGAGGCCGCGCACGGCACTGGCGCAATGCCCCGCTGGGGCGATGGTGGCTGATGGCTTGGGGGCGCTGCTCAAAAGAGCTCGTCCTGCTCCAGATAGCGCCACTGGCCCGGGGGCAGCTGGCCCAGCGCCAGCCGGCCGATGCGCACGCGCTTGAGGGCGCTGACCTGCAGGCCGACCTGCTCGCACATGCGCCGGATCTGGCGCTTTCTGCCCTCGCGCAGCACAAAGCGCAGCTGCTCCGGGTTTTGCCATTCGACCTGGGCCGGCTGCAGCGCCACGCCGTCGAGCTCCAGGCCGTGGCGCAGCCGCTGCAGCGCGGCCTCGGGCACGTGGGCCTGCACATTGCTGTCGATGCCTTGCCCATCGGGGCCGATACAGCGCACCCGCACCAGGTATTCCTTGTCCACCGTGCTGTGCTCGCCAATGATGTGCCGCGCCAGGCGGCCATCCTGGGTCAGGATCAGCAGGCCGGTGGAGTCGATGTCCAGCCGCCCGGCCGGGGCAAAGCCCTTGAGGCTGCGCGGCGCGCGCTGGCGGCGCTGGGGGTCGTGCTCCCAGTGGTTGGCATCGGTGATCAGGCTCAGCGCGGGCAAGTACCCGTCCTCGGCCTGGCCGCTGACGTAGCCCACGGGCTTGTGCAGCGCAATGCTCAGCTGCTGCGCCTGGTGGCGGCGCGCGGCCAGCGCCACATCGACCTGGTCGCCAGGCTGCACGCGCTGGCCCATGTGCGCTACCTGGCCGTTGATGCGCACCCAGCCGCGCTCGATCCAGGCATCGGCCTCACGCCGTGAGCAGCACTGCGCATCGGCCAGGTATTTGTTCAGGCGCGTGCCGCTGCTGGCTTGGGGGGCGCTGGCAGCGGCTGCGGCCTGCTGCTGCGCTGTTGGGCAGCTTGGGGCAGGGCGCTGCTGCGGCGGATGGGCCTTGGCAGCGGCTGGGCGCGTTTCGGGACGTATTTTGGAGCGTGTGTTCGGGCGGACGTTGGTGGCCGCCGCGCGCGCAGGGGCAGTGGCGTTGGCCTGGGCAGGGCGGAGCCGGGCATTGGCCTGGGCATTGGTCTGAGTATTGGCCCGGGTGCTGGCCCGCCCGCCCTGTCGGGCGTCTGGCCGGGAGTCCGGCCGCGCTGGTTGCCGCGCACCAGCGTGCGGCGCTGCATCCGGGCGGGCATTGCGGCGTGTCTCCGAGCGCGCATCCCGGCGCGCATCGGGTTTGGTTGCGCCGGGCCTCGCATTGGCAGGGCGCGCACCGGGCCGCGCGCCGGGCCGCGCAGTGGGCCGCGCAGTGGGCCGCGCTGTGGGGGCGCTGCGCTCGGGCTGGCGCGGCTGGCGCTGCGCGGTG
>NZ_NSJB01000012.1 GCF_002285265.1 Vandammella animalimorsus | reverse complement strand
GCGAGCGGGCGCGTGCCCAGCCGCTTTGCGCGGCGCGGGCGCTGCGGCGCTGCGGGGCGTGCCGGCGCCTGGGCGGCTTGGGCCAGGCTTGCGGCCGGCCTGGGCGGACTTGCGGGCGGGCTTGCGCTTGGGCGCGGCGGCGGGGGATCGGGGGGCTTGCGGCTGGCCAGGCAGGGACAGCGTGCGGCGGGCAGGGGCGTCGGACATGGGGCAAGGCAAAAATGCAGGGAAATGGGCGGCGCGGCGCGCGCTGGCCCATGGAAACTGGCTGGCACTGTAGCGGAGATGCCTGCGCGGAAGATGAAAAAGATGCGGGCGGTGCGGGCCGCTGCGCGCTCTGGCCGCCCGGCTGGCAAATGCCGTTATGCTTGCGCGCTGCCCGGCGGGGCCATCGCGCAGGCGCTAGGGCTTGTTGAGATTGGGTTTGCGAAGCGGTTTTTGACCGAAAACACCGCCGCAACACTCAATCTCAACAAGCCCTGCCGCTGCGATCCTTCGCCCTGCGCCTGTTGCCTGCCCGAACACCATGTCCCCCACTGCCCCCAAACCCCGTCTTGCGCTGATTGCCGCCGTGGCGGCCAATGGCACCATCGGCCGCGATGGCGGCATGCCCTGGCACCTACCCGAAGACCTGCGCCATTTCAAGCGCCAGACCATGGGCCGGCGCATCATCATGGGGCGCCGCACCTGGCAGTCGCTGCCGGGCCTGCTGCCCGGGCGCGAGCACATCGTCATCGCCCGCCAGCCGCTGGCCTTGCCGGCGGGCGCTTTCTGGGCCGGCAGCGTGCAGGAGGCGCTGGCCCTGCCGCTGCCGCAGCTGGGCTCTGGCGCATCTGGGGCAGGCGGCGCAGCGTCTGGCCAGGCCGAGCCAGAGCGCGCCACGGTGTTCGTCGTTGGCGGCGCGCAAATCTATGCCCAGACCCTGGCGCTGGCCGATGATTTGTACCTGACCGAGATCGACGCCGACATCGAAGGCGATACGCACTTTCCCGACTGGGAGCGCAGCGCCTTCGAGGAGCGATCGCGCCAATGGCACGAAGCGCCGCTGCAGCCCGGCGGCGTGCCCGTGCGCTACGCCTTCGTGCATTACCGCCGCCGCCCGGCGGCCCAGGCAGCTGCGGCCTTGTGATCAAGGAAGGGCGCGCGCGGCGCGCCCGTTTTGCTTGCCCAGAAAGGAAAGCCCATGTCCCAGCCCCCGTCCATCCTGGCGGTGTTCCCCGGCACCTTCGACCCCATCACCCGCGGCCATGAGGAGATGATCCGCCGCGCTGCGCGCCTGTTCGACCGCTTCATCGTGGCCGTGGCCGCCGGGCACCACAAGAAAACGCTGTTCACGCTGCAGGAGCGCATGGACATGGCAAGAGGCGTCTTTGCCGATGTGCCGCAGCTGAGCGTGCACAGCTTTTCCGGGCTGATGCGCGATTTCGTCGTCGAGCAGGGCGCGCAGGTGATGGTGCGCGGCGTGCGCGGCGTGACCGACTTCGATTACGAGGTGCAGCTGGCGGGCATGAACCGCAAGCTCATGCCGGAGGTGGAAACCCTGTTCATGGCCCCTGGCGAGCAATACCAGCATGTGAGCAGCACCTACGTGCGCGAGATCGCCACGCTGGGCGGCGATGTGCAGGCGCTGGTCTCGCCGCTGGTGTATGAGCGGCTGATGCAGCGCGTGCAGCAGCGCCGCAGCGAAGCGCCCTGAGGGCCAAACGCCAAACGCCGAACGCCGAGCGCAGAGCGCAGAGCGCCGAACGCGCAAGGGCGGGCGCTCAAGCCGCTGCCTGGGCCACAGTGGTTGATGGCGATGGCGGCAGCGGCTCGCCCAGGTTGCGCAGCACGTCGCGCACCATTTGCACGCGGTCCTTGAGGGCGGGCAGCTCGCGCTCGATGCGCAGCCGGTCGTTGCCGGCCAGCTTGATGTGGCGGTTTTTCTGGATCAGCTCGATGATGCGCAGCGGCTGCACCGGCGGGTTGGGGCGGAAGCTGATGACGATGGCCGCGGGCGAGGCATCGACTTTCTGCACGCCATAGGGCTCGCAGAGGATGCGCAGGCGGTGCGTGTCGATCAGCGCCTGCACCTGCTCGGGCGGCTTGCCGAAACGATCGACGATTTCTTCGAGCAGGCCGTCCACGGCCTGCAGGCTGCTGGCCGTGGCCAGGCGCTTGTAGAACGACAGGCGCAGGTGCACGTCGCCGCAGTAGTCGCTGGGCAGCAGCGCGGGCACGTGCAGGTTGATCTCGGTGGCCGCCTGCATGGGCGCGAGCAGGTCGGGCTCCTTGCCGCTTTTGAGGGCCTTGACGGCATCGGCCAGCATCTCGTTGTAGAGCTGAAAGCCGATCTCCAGAATGTTGCCGCTTTGGTTTTCGCCCAGCACTTCGCCGGCGCCGCGGATTTCCAGATCGTGCATGGCCAGGTAAAAGCCGCTGCCCAGCTCCTCCATGTCCTGAATGGCGTCCAGCCGCTGCTGGGCCTGGCGGGTCAGGCTTTGCACGTCGGGCACCATCAGGTAGGCATAGGCCTGGTGGTGGCTGCGGCCCACGCGGCCGCGCAGCTGGTGCAGCTGGGCCAGGCCGAACTTGTCGGCGCGGCTGATGACGATGGTGTTGGCCGTGGGCACGTCGATGCCCGTTTCGATGATGGTCGAGCACAGCAGCAGGTTGTGGCGCTGGGCCACGAAGTCGCGCATGACGCGCTCGAGCTCGCGCTCGGGCATCTGGCCGTGGGCCACGGCGATGCGCGCCTCGGGCAGCAGCTCCTGCAGGCGCTCGCGGCGGTTCTCGATGGTTTCGACCTCGTTGTGCAGGAAGTACACCTGCCCGCCGCGCTTGAGCTCGCGCAGCACGGCCTCGCGGATCACGCCCTGGCTTTCGCTGCGCACGAAGGTCTTGATGGCCAGGCGCTTTTGCGGCGCGGTGGCGATGACCGAGAGCTCGCGCAGCCCCTCCAGCGCCATGCCCAGGGTGCGCGGGATGGGCGTGGCCGTCAGCGTCAGCACGTCCACCTCGGCGCGCAGCGCCTTCATGGCCTCTTTGTGGCGCACGCCAAAGCGGTGCTCCTCGTCGATGATGAGCAGGCCCAGGTTCTTGAAGTCGATGGAGGAGGACAGCAGCTTGTGCGTGCCCACGACGATGTCCACCGAGCCATCGGCCAGCCCCTTGGCGGCGGCGTTGATCTCGCGCGTGGTGCGAAAGCGGCTCATCTCCGCGACCTTGACGGGCCACTTGGCAAAGCGGTCGGCCAGCGTCTGGTAGTGCTGCTCGGCCAGCAGCGTGGTGGGGGCCAGAAAGGCCACCTGCTTGCCCCCGAGCACGGCCACGAAGGCCGCGCGCAGCGCGACCTCGGTCTTGCCAAAGCCCACGTCGCCGCAGACCAGGCGATCCATGGGCCGGGGGCTGAGCATGTCGCCGATCACGGCGTCGATGGCGGCCTTCTGGTCGGGCGTTTCCTCAAAGCCAAAGTCCTTGGCAAAAGTGGCGTACTCGGCCGCGTCAAGGCGGAAGGCGTGGCCTTCGCGCGCGGCGCGGCGCGCGTAGATGTTGAGCAGCTCGGCGGCGGTGTCGCGCACCTGCTCGGCAGCCTTGCGCTTGGCTTTTTCCCACTGGCCGGAGCCGAGCTTGTGCAGCGGTGCCTCGTCGGCGGCCACGCCGCTGTAGCGGCTGATTTGCTGCAGCTGGCTCACGGGCACGTACAGCACGGCCTGGCCGGCGTATTCCAGGTGCAAAAACTCCTGCAGCGCGGCGCTGCCGTCGGGGTTTTTCTGGCCCATGTCCATGTTCACCAGGCCGCGGTAGCGGCCAATGCCGTGCTGGGCATGCACCACGGGGTCGCCGATTTTCAGCTCGGCCAGATCGCGCACCATGTGCTCGACGCTGCTGGCCTGCTCGTGGCGCCGGCGGCGGCGTGTGGTGGGCGCGGCGTTGAACAGCTCGGTCTCGGTGACGAAGTCGATGCCGCCTTCGCCCCAGCCGAAGCCGCGCTGCAGCGCGCTGGTGGCGATGCCGATTTTTTCCTCGCTGGCCTGGAACTCGGCCAGCGAATCGAAGGCCGGCGTCGGCAGCTGGCTGGCGCGCAGAAAGTCCGCCAGGCTTTCGCGCCGCCCGGCGCTTTCGGCCAGCACCAGCACGCGCTGGGCCGTGCTGCGCAGGTGCGCCTGCAGGCGCATCAGCGGGTCGGCGGCGCCGCGCACGGCGGCAATGTCGGGCAGGGCGCTGAAGTCCGTGCGGTGGCGCTGCGCGCTGTCCTCGCTGGCCTGATCGGCCGCCGGGCGCAGCGCCAGTTGCGCCAGCGGCTTGCACAGCGTGAAGAATTGCTCGCTGGAGAGAAACAGCGCCGCAGGCGGCAGCGCCGGGCGCTCCTCGTCCCGCGCCAGCAGGTGGTAGCGCTCCTGCGTGTCCTGCCAGAAGGCCTGCAGCGCATCGTCCAGCGCGCCGTGCAGCGCCAGCGTGGTGTGCTCGCCCAGATAGTCGAACACGGTGGCGGTCTCTTCGAAGAACAGCGGCAGGTAGTACTCGATGCCGGCCGTGGCCACGCCGTTGCCCATGTCCTTGTAGACGCGGCTCTTGGTCGGGTCGCCCTCCATCAGCTCGCGCCAGCGGCTGCGAAAGCGCTGGCGCGCGGGCTCGTCCATCGGGAACTCGCGCCCGGGCAGTAGGCGGATGGCCTCGACCGGCTGCAGGCTGCGCTGGCTTTCGGGGTCGAAGGTGCGGATGGAGTCGATCTCGTCATCGAACAGGTCGATGCGGTAGGGCAGGGCCGCGCCGTTGGGGAACAGGTCGATCAGGCTGCCGCGCACGGCGTACTCGCCCGGGCCCACGACCTGGCCCACGTGCTGGTAGCCGGCCATGGTCAGCTGGGCCTTGAGCCTGGCCTCGTCCAGGCGCTGGCCGGTCTGGAACTGGAAGGTGTAGCCGGCCAGGAAGGACGGCGGCGCCAGCCGGTACAGCGCCGTGGTGGCCGGGATCAGCAGCACATCGGCCTGGCCCTGCTGGATGCTCCACAGCGTGGCCAGGCGCTCGCTGATGAGGTCCTGGTGCGGCGAGAAGCTGTCGTAGGGCAGGGTCTCCCAGTCCGGGAACAGCACCAGCGCCAGCGTCGGGTCGAAGAATGCCATCTCGCGCAGCAGGCGCAGCGCATCGCGCGCATCGGCGGTGACGACGGCCGTGCGCCGGCCTTGGGCCTTTTCGCGCGCGGCCAGCTGGCACAGCAGCAGTGCGTCGGCAGAGCCCACGGGCATGGGCATGGTGTAGCGGTGGCCGGGGCTGAGGCGGGGCAAGGTCATGGCTGGGGAACTGGGCGGCTGGCTGACGGGGCGGGCATTTTAGGCGGGCCTGCGGCGCAGCCCCGCCGCGCGCCGCGCCGCAGGCTGCAAGCGGCCCGCAGTAACCTGTGGGACAGCGCCCTAGGGCTTGCCCTTATGCGGGCTGCGCCGTGCGCGGCTAATACTGTGCGCGCATTCCCATGGACTTCAAGCAACGATGGAGGAAATTGCCATGAACCACACGCTTCGCGCTACCGCCCTGGCCGCCGCCCTGGCCTGGAGTGCGCCGCTTTTGGCCCAGCAGGGCCAGACGGTGAAGATCGCCTGGATCGATCCGCTCTCGGGCCTGATGGCGGCGGTGGGCAATAACCAGATCAAGAGCTTTCAGTACGTGGCCGAATACTTCAACAGCCACCCCGAGCTCAATCCGGCGGGCGTGAAGTTTGAGGTGCAGGGCTTTGACAACAAGCTCAGCCCGCAGGAGACGGCCAGCTTGCTCAAGGCGGCCATCGACCAGGGCTTTCGCTATGTGACGCAGGGCAATGGCTCGGGCGCCTCGCTGGCGATCATCGAGGCGCTGGAGCGCCACAACGCGCGCAACCCGGGCAAGGAGGTGGTGTTCATCAACCATTCGGGTGTTGACCCGGATCTGACCAATGCCAAGTGCAGCTACTGGCACTTCCGCCTCGATGCCGACACCTCGATGAAGATGAAGGCCATGACCGATTTCATCCAGGCCCAGCCCGAGGTGAAGAAGGTGTTTCTCATCAACCAGAACTATGCGCACGGCCACCAGGTGGCCAAGTACGCCAAGGATTTGCTCAAGCAAAAGCGCCCGGACATCGAGATCGTTGGCGAGGACTTGCACCCGCTGGCGCAGGTGCGTGACTTTGCGCCCTATGTGGCCAAGATCCGCGCCTCGGGCGCCGATGCCGTGATCACGGGCAACTGGGGCTCTGACCTGGCGCTGCTCATCAAGGCCGCCAGCGATGCCGGGCTGGAGAACGTCAAGTTCTTCACCTACTACGCCGGCGTGACCGGCTCGCCCACGGCCATGGGGGCAGGCGCCGAGGGCAAGGTCTATACCGTCTCCACCAGCCACATGAACCTGCCCGGCCCGATCGGTGAGATCTCCAAGGGCTTTCAGGAGCGCACCGGCAGCGACATGTACACCGGCAGCGTTTACAACACCTTTGCGCTGCTCTCCGGGGCGATGGCCAAGGCGCAATCGACCGATCCGGTGAAGGTGGCCGCAGCCTTGGAGGGGCTGCGCGTCAAGGGCTTCGATCAGGAGATCGAAATGCGCCGCGACGACCATCAGCTGCAGCAGGGCCTGTACATGGCGCTGTGGAGCAAGGCCACGCCGCAGGCGCCGTATTCGATGGAGAAAACCGGTTACGCTTCGCACCCGGTCAAGTACTTCGGCCTGCAAGAGACCAGCACGCCCACGACCTGCCAGATGAAGCGCCCGGGCGGCTGATCTGCCTGCCTGGGGTATGCCCTGCGCAGCACCGCGCGCCGCCCTGGCGCGCGGTTTGCCGTTGTATCGCCATCGTTTGCCCGCCGCCTGCCCATGACTTTCTCCACCGCCTCGCAGCCCAGCGCCAGCGCCGCGCCTGGCGCGCAGTTCGATCTCATCGTCATTGGCGCGGGCACGGCCGGCTCGCTGCTGGCCAACCGCCTCAGCCGCAACGGCCAGCGGCGCGTGCTGCTGCTCGAAGCGGGCGGGCGCGACGACTACCACTGGATCCACATCCCGGTGGGCTATCTGCACTGCATTGGCAACCCGCGCACCGATTGGCTCTACCACACCGAGCCCGATCCGGGTCTGAACGGCCGCGTGCTGCGCTACCCGCGCGGCAAGGTGCTGGGCGGCTGCTCCAGCATCAACGGCATGATTTACATGCGCGGCCAGGCGCGCGACTATGAGCAATGGGCGCAGCTGACGGGCGATGACTCCTGGCGCTGGCAGGCCGTGCTGCCGCACTTCATTCAGCATGAGGACCATTACCGGCTCGATGCCGCGGCGCAGCAGGCGCCGGCCGGCTTTGCGAACAGCCACGGCGGCCAGCGCCACCCCCAGGCAGCGCAGCTCGGGCGTGAGTGGCGCGTGGAAAAGCAGCGCCTGCGCTGGCCCATCCTGGATGCGTTTGCCCAGGCCTGCGTGCAGGCAGGCATTGCGCGCAGTGAGGATTTCAACCAGGGCGACAACGAGGGCGTGGGCTATTTCGAGGTCAACCAGCGCAGCGGCTGGCGCTGGAATGCCGCCAAGGCCTTTTTGCGCCCGGTGCGCCAGCGGCGCAACCTCAGCATCTGGACGGGCGCGCAGGTGCAGCGCCTGCTGCTGGAGCGTCAGCCCGATGGCAGCCTGCGCTGCAGCGGCGTGCAGGTGCTGCACGGCGGCCAGAGCCTGGCCCTGCAGGCGCGCGCCGTGGTGCTCAGCGCCGGCAGCATCGGCTCGCCGCAGATCCTGCAGCTCTCGGGCCTGGGCCCGGGCGAGCTGCTGCAGCGCCACGGCATCGCCGTGCAGGCCGACCTGCCCGGCGTGGGCGCCAATTTGCAAGACCATCTGCAAATCCGCTCCATCTACCAGGTGCAGGGCGCGCGCACCCTCAACAGCCGCGCGCGCCATTGGTGGGGCAAGGGCCTGATCGGGTTGGAGTACGCGCTGCGCCGCAGCGGGCCCATGAGCATGGCGCCCTCGCAGCTGGGCGCGTTCACGCGCTCCTCGCCGCGGTACGCACACGCCAACATCCAGTACCACGTGCAGCCGCTGAGCCTGGACGCCTTTGGCGAGCCGCTGCACCGCTTTGACGCGCTCACGGCCAGCGTCTGCAACCTCAACCCCAGCTCGCGCGGCAGCGTGCGCATCCAGTCGGCCGACTTCCGCCAGCCGCCGGCCATCGCGCCCAACTACCTCAGCACCGAGGAAGACCGCCAGGTCGCCGCCGATAGCCTGCGCGTGACGCGGCGCATCGTCGCCCAGCCGGCCCTGGCGCCATACCGCCCGCACGAATACAAACCCGGCGCGCAGTACCAAAGCGATGAAGAGCTGGCGCGCCTGGCCGGCGACATCGCCACCACCATCTTCCACCCCGTGGGCACCTGCAAGATGGGCCGCGACGATGACCCGCTGGCCGTGCTCGACCCCCAGCTGCGCCTGCGCGATGACCAGGGCGGCCGCGTGCACGGCCTGCACGTGGTGGACGCCAGCATCATGCCCACCATCACCAGCGGCAATACCAACAGCCCCACGCTGATGATTGCCGAGAAAGCCGCCGCCCACATCGACGCCCAGCTGGGCTGAGCGCTGCTGAGCGCCTGGCGCAAGGCCAGCCGCAAAGGCTGACCGCGCCCGAGGAGGGCGCCGCAACAACCGGCAGGCGCCGCGGCCGGTTGCCTGTGGCCTTGCCCCCTGAAAAAGCCTGCTTGCTGTGCCTGGGCGCGCCTTGCCGTGCGCGGCGCAATCAGGGTTCTTGCCTATGTGCCCAGGAATGTTGCGGGTTTGGGCTGTGGTTCAATCGCGCACTGTTTCGACGAGCAGACCTTCCCCAGGCCGGCTGTGGCCGTAATGGCTGTCGTTTTCCCCCCAACCACAGGCGAGGTTTTTTGATGCCAATCCAACGCGAATACGGAAAAGAACACCCTTACTGGCCCTTGGGGCCATTCAAGGTCCGGTTGCCTTTCATTCATTACCGCTGGGAATTCCCGGAGATGATCCAGGCCTTGCTGATGTTCGTGGTCAGCCTGGGCATGATCCCGCTGCTGCAGCAATACCTGGGCCTGCCCTACGAGGCCGCGCTGGCCGGCGTGGTGATTTGCGGCATCGGCTTCATGCTGCCGGCGCTGCTGGGCGTGCCGCTGGTGCCCGGCTGGATCACGCCGGCCATTCCCGTGGTGCTGCTGTATCTGCAGAACTTCCAGCCAGGGCCAGAGGCCGTCAAGGCCATGGTGGCGCTGCAGATCGAGGTGTTTTTGATCTTCCTGATCCTGGGCATCACCGGGCTGGGCAACAAGCTGGTGACGCTGATCCCCAACTCGCTCAAGTGCGGCATCATCATCGGCGCTGGCATCGCCGCCATGATGGGCGAGCTCAAAGCCGGCGGGCGCGTGTCCAACGCGCCCGTGTCCATCCTGATCGGCGCCATGATCGCCGCCTACATCCTGTTCTCGCTCTCCTTCAAGAGCGTGGTGCTGCGCAACCGGCTGGCCAAGATCATCTCCAACTTCGGCATGGTGCCCGGCATCGTGATCGCCATGCTGATCGGCTGGGCCATCAAGGAATTTCCGCTGCCCAACATCGAGTGGGGCATCACCAAGCCGAACTTCGGCCTGCTGTTCGATCACCTGGCCTTCAACATCGGCTGGCCCACGTGGGACATGTTCCTGCTGGCCGCGCCCACGGCCGTCATCGCCTATGTGATCGCCTTCGGCGACATTCTGGTGGGCTTCACCCTGGTCAAGCGCGCCGACCACCAGCGGCCTGACGAGGTGATTGAAACCAACGTCACGCGCGTGCACCTGGTCACGGCCATTCGCAACGGCATGCACGCCATCTTCGCGCCCTGGCCCGGTCTGGCCGGCCCGCTGTGGACGCCCATCCAGGCCACCACCGCCGAGCGCTACGCCCTGGGCCGCAAGGCCATGGACAGCATCTACAGCGGCCAGGGCACGTTCTGGATCTCGGGCTTTCTGGCGCTGTTCGTGCTGCCGCTGGTGACCATGTTCAAACCCGTGCTGCCGCTGGCGCTGTCACTCACGCTGATCCTGACGGCCTACATCTGCATCATGGTGGGCATGGAAGAGCTGAAGGACTCGGCCGAGCGCGGCGTGGCCGGCATCGTGGCCGTGACGCTGGCCATGCCCGACCCCAAGGCCACCATCTACGCCATCGCCGTGGGCCTGGTGCTGTACTTCCTGATCGAGCGCCAGAACGCCGCCGAGCGCCAGCGCGACGACCTGTCCATCATCACCGACGACACCGCCGCCATCGAAGCCGGCAGCGAACGCGGCAAGGCCAACCCGGACGCCGCGCCGCGCTGAAACCCCCACAGCGCACAGGCCGCCATCGCGGGCCGTAAATCCAGGCCCTGAAAGGCGGGCCTCAACAGAAAAAAGCCAGACGCGGCAGATGGCTGCGCCTGGCTTTTTGCTTGCCGAGCCATCCGATGCCTATGGCGCAAACCAGTGCACAGCACCGTGATCTGGCGCTGCATGGGCGCGCGCCTGCCTGAAACCAGCGTCATGGCGCAACAACCCCGACAGCATCGATGCAGACGGGCGAGGTGCCATGCGACAGCCCGCCCATTGGTCACCCGGGCTGTGCCATAGATCGTGCGGCTGTGGTTGGTGTTTGTGCTCTGTTGGATAAATCAATGCATATGGAGAATTTCTTTGAAAGTACAGATTTTTTATGAATGCCATTTGTTGGGGCTGATTTTTCGATTGCTGCGATTCATAAGTTGATTGCTGAAATTTATTTTTATCCTTGATATTTGGGTGTCGCCTTCATGAAGAGGGCGGTTGCAGTCATTGGATTGGATGGCTGATCTTTGGTGTGGTGCTTGTGGCTAAGATTTCTTGCATTTGAGCAGTGCCATGAAAAATCCAGCAAACCCAGGCCATTGTTTGCCGTGTCGGCAAGGTGGCATTTCTTTAATCGAGGCGTTGGTCGCGGCCTTGGTGACGGCTTTGGGCGTTCTGGGCATTTTGATGATGCAGATGCGCACCATGGCCAATACTCAGGTTGCTGTGCGCCAGGCCCAGGCCATTCGCCTGATTGAGAATCTGAGCGAGCGCATGCGGATGAACCCCAATTCCTTCGCCCAGGGGGTGGCCAGCAATTACGTCATCGGTTGGGAGCATCCTGTTCCAGAAATCAGCTGTGCCACTGGCTGTGCTGCGGATGTTTTGGCTCGTTTCGATATCCAGCAGTGGAGAAAGGATGTTCGGGCTGCTTTGCCGTTGGCAGATGCCAATGTGTTTTTGGTGAATGATGAATCCAGTGTCGGTGCAGGTCACCATCGCCAGATCGGCGTCATGATTGCTTGGCGGGAAAATGAATCTTCAGAAAATGCGGAAGATTCTGCCTTCAATCGATACTTCAGGTTAACCAGCAGGAATGCGGCAGGGCAAACCATTGCCTGCCCAACTGGCCGAACCTGCCACCTCCAATTCATCCAGTTGTCCGCGCGTTGTATTGCGAACAAAAACTCGGGCACTGCCCGCCCTTATTGTGCCGACGGGAGTGTGAAGACGATTGCCAGTTCCTGAAACCGTTTTTGCGAGATTGGGATGGGATTCGATATGTGGCAAAAATCTCTGAAGCCTGCAGGGGGGCTGCTGCAGCATTCATGTGCGATTGCCATTGAGCGCCAGGCTGGCCTGACCTTGGTGGAGTTGATGGTCGGCGTCACCATCGGCATGCTGATGGTGGCCGTGGCCATAGGGGCTGTGATGGTCTCGCATGGCGCGTCCTCTACGGTCACAGAGGCCGCACAGCTGCAGCAGCAGGCCTCATACGCTTTTCGCATACTGGGCCAGCAAATCCGCCAGGCGGGTTCGTTGGAGCTCAACCTGGATGCGGAGACGAATCAAGGCACCAGCACTTCTTTGTCGCCCGGCAGCAAGGTGGCTTTTTTGGTGGGATACAACCAATGGAGCCAAATCATCACTGGTGTGGATGCGCCAGGCAGCGCCCAATTCGCGCTGACTGTCGGGCACCAGAACTATGCAGAGCGCTTGGGCAATGAGGCCAACGATATCGGTAGCCTGTTTCGGGATTGTCTGGGCCAGGGCGCAGCAGCCGTAAGCGGGAGTTACCCACGCATCATCAGCCGCTTTGCCTTGCGCAATGGCGAGTTGGTTTGCCGTGGCACGGCAGGGCAGGCCCAGGCCATCATCCAGAACGTGGCCGGTTTTCAGGTTTGGTATTACACCCAGACGGGTGCAGCATCTGGCGCGCCCCGGATTGGTCGTGTCCCGGCATCAGAGGTTGCCAATTGGGCCGATGTGGTGGCCGTGGAGGTGTGTCTGGACATGGTGGGCTCGCACCGGGCGGATGTGCCTGAAAGCTCCCGGTACAGAAACTGTCAGGACCAATCGGTGGGCTATGGGGATCGCATCCATCAGGTCTATCGCAACGTGTTTCAGCTGCGCAGCCAAGGCGTGCTGGGCGGGTAAATCCCGGGGGTGGCCCCTCTTTCATTTGCTGTGGCCATGACTGTTCACCATTGCATTGTTGATTGCCCGGCAGCGCGCCAGCGCGGTGTTGCGCTGTTCATCGTGCTGGTGATGGTCTTGCTGGGGATGTTGCTGGCCCTTTGGGCCTCGCGCGCGGCGGTGTTCAACCAGATGGTGGTCGGCAACGATGCCGATTACCAGCGTGCGTTCGCGGCAGCCCAGGCCATGCTGCAGGATGCAGAGCTGGATATTCTGCGCGAGGGCCCCGATGGCGCGGCCTGCACGAAAAATGCCAGCAAGCCGCAAATTTGCCGGGCAGGCAATGCCTTGTATCCGCCACAGGGGGCGGAGGAAATCACCCCGTTATTGGCCCAGCTCAGCGATGTGAGCGTCACGCAATGCAGGCACGGCCTGTGCACCAAGCGCGGCACGGGCACCGCGCACAAAGGCCAGAACTTCTGGAACGACG
The DNA here is from genome assembly GCF_002285265.1 of Vandammella animalimorsus. Taxonomy (GTDB): domain Bacteria; phylum Pseudomonadota; class Gammaproteobacteria; order Burkholderiales; family Burkholderiaceae_C; genus Lampropedia. The sequence continues at coordinate 73,495 of NZ_NSJB01000012.1, read as the reverse complement.
CCGTCTTGCTTGCCGCCATGCAGCAAGCCGACGTGGGCGCGCGCTATGGCCAATTCACAGGCGCCATTGCCGGCAGCAATACCGAGGAGCTGGGCGCAACTGGCAGCGCCATCCTCAACCAGGTGGGCGCCGGCAATGTCGGCGCCTGGTACTGGATCGAGGTGTTGCCCTATACCGATGCCGCCCAAAGCGCGGGCTTGATCGTGGGTGGCCCTGCCAATTTCCTGCCCTTGAATGTCGATCCGTCGGTGGTGTATCGCATCACTGCCATTGCGTATGGCCGCAAGAATGGCACGCGCGTTGTGCTCCAGCAAACCTTTGTTCCTCAAAAGCTCAAGGATTGAGACGCCATGTGTGGAGGTCTGCCATGTTCAGAAAATCCGCTCTTTGTCAGGCAGGAGTTTGCATCTTGGTTGCGGCAGGCCCTGTCCAAATCATGGCGGCCCCGCTGGAGCTGGCCGATACCCCGCCAGGCACGGGCCATAAGCCGCCCAAGCCGAATGTCATCATCACTTTCGATAATTCGGGCAGCATGGCATGGGATATTGATGGCTGTGCAACACTGCAATCCATTGGGATATATGGCGACCCACACGGAATTGTTCGAAATGGCATTGCATACACCCGGAATGTGGACAATACCAGCTCGACAGGGTTGGCCAATGGGCGCCAAAAGCAGTGTCGTTATGAGCTCAATGGTGGTGGTTACGCGAAATTCAATGAAATCAATCATTGGTCGGCATTCAGGGTTTACGTATTTGATGGCGTGAATTATTTGAGGGCCGCTCCAGGCGAAACCCGCATGGCAACGCTGAAAAGCTCGCTGGCTGAGGCCATGGGCAATGTGGTGGAAGAGGGCGCAATAAGACTGGCCTGGCAATCCATGCATCACAATGGCGAAACCGTGGATGCAACTGAACTGGCCCAGGGGCGTGAAAACTCCATGCAGGTGTACGAGGGTGAGCACCGTGGCAGATTTCAAGCTTATTTGAACTCTTTGAAGCCCGGCGGGGGGACGCCATCACACCGCATGATGATGCAGGCCCACCACTACATGTCCGGGGCAATGGGGCCCAATAGCCCCTGGGCCAAGGTGCCGGGCGCGACTGCGCAGCCCTATTTGGGATGCCGCCGGGCCTACCATATCTTTTTGACTGATGGCGCCTGGAACAGTCAGCACCCCTCTGAATTGCCCAGCGGCAATCTGGATGAAAACAGCGTGAGGATTCGAGTCGCCGATGGCGATGGTGGATGGAGGACAGAGGTTTACAACCCCAATGCCGGTTATGCCAGGGTATTGCGCGGGGCTGAGTCGGGCACGCTGGCCGATTGGGCATTCAAAAGCTGGGTCACGGACTTGCAACCCAGGCTTGAGGATGAGGTGAAGCCACTGCCAGATTACCTCAACGCACCCAGCACGACGAATGTGGGTGGTGTCACCGTGCCGAAGTTCTGGAACCCGCGCTATAACCCCGCCACTTGGCAGCATTTGACGACGTTTTCTATTGGCTACAGCAAGGCGGCCTATGAATGGGCGCAATTCCCACAGTTTGACAAAACCTGGGAGCGCGCGGGGGCCACCGTCATGGCCGATCACTACGGTGGGGATTTCAACAAGCTGTATACGTCTTCCAGGACATGGCCTGTACTTGAAGTCGATAATCCGGATGACAGGGCCAGAATTGGCCGCCCATCGGATTTGTGGCATATGGCCTTGAACAGCCGGGGCAAGTTCTATCCTGTCGATAGTGGCGAGCGCCTGACGGCGGCCTTTACCGAAATCTTCAAGCGCATCAGCGCCGATACGCAGCCCGGCACCACTGCCACAGCGGCCAGTGGCAGCAACAACGTGTTTGTGGACGTCGGGCTTTTCACGTCCACCTTTGATTCGGCCAAGGCGTGGAAGGGCTACGTCGAAGCCTGGACGCTGAACACCGAAGGGCAGCGCAGCCCGAATGCGACCTGGGGCATGCATGGCGCAAGGCCCCGCAATACCGCCGACATGCTGGACGGCTTGACCGAGGAGCAAATCCAGCAGCGCCTGATCCTCACCACCAACGATGAAACCCATAAAGGGGTGCCTTTTGTCTGGCGCACTGCGAGCGGCCGCCAACCGCTCAGCCAGGCGCAGCGCGCCGCCTTATCGGGTGGCTCGCCCGATCCTGCCGAGGGGGAAAACCGCATCGACTTCCTGCGCGGCAAGCGCACGCTGGAGGACGAGCCCAACTACCGCAAGCGCCAGTCGCGCCAGGGCGATATCGTCAATTCCAGCATCTGGTACGTAGGCAAGCCTGCCAGCGGCTATGGCGATGCCAGCTACCTGCAATTTGCCAAGAGCGCACGCCAAAGCGCCGATGACGCCATGATTTATGTGGGCGGCAATGACGGGATGCTCCATGGCTTCTCGGCCAAGGATGGCAGGGAGCGCATGGCCTATATACCCAAGGGCATTGTGCCGGGCCTGCGTGAGTTGACTTTGCCCAGCTATACGCACAAGTTCTATGTCGATGGTTCGCCATTTGCGGGCGACGCCAAAATTGGCGGCTCCTGGAAAACCGTGCTGGTGGGCACCCTGGGCGCGGGCGGGCGCGGCTACTTCGTGCTGGATGTGACCAAGCCCGACGATTTTTCCGCCAACAACGCTGCCAGCCTGGTGCTGCTCGATGCCACGGAAATCCCGCGCAGCTTGACAGGCCAGGCCGACCCTGCCGGCGTGGATGCCGATCTGGGCCACATCTTCAGTGCGCCAGTCGCGCACGAAACCTATCCCATGCGCGCTGCGCAAGTGGCACAGATGAATAACGACCGCTGGGCGGTTGTGCTGGGCAATGGCTACAACAGCGCCAATGAGCAGCCGGTGCTCTACATCCAGTACCTGGATGGCGACAAGAGTGTGCGCAAGATCGAAGCCATCACAGCAGCCACTGCCACGGTTGAAAACAAAACCGCCAATGGCCTGTCCGCCCCGCGTCTGGTGGACATCAATGGCGACGACAAGCCCGATGTCATCTACGCTGGCGACCTCAAGGGCAATCTGTGGAAATTCGATGTGAGCAGTGATTCGCCCAGCGACTGGGCCGTGGCCTTTGGCGGCCAGCCCTTGTTCACGGCCTGCAAGCGCACGGACGCTGGCCAGGTCAGCAACCCTTGTGAGCGCCAGCCCATCACGGCCGCGCCCACAGTGCGCGCTCACCCCAAAGGCGCTGGCATGTTGGTGGCATTTGGCACGGGCCGCAATCTGACCATGGAGGACCGATCCGCCACTGAACAACAGGCCATTTATTCGGTGCTGGACAACACCCGCTACAAGCTTCGCAATCCAAGCCCTTTCAAGCTGTTGCAAGTGCATCCGGGCGGGACTGAGGGCAGCGCCACCATTCCTGCGCCGCAGGCCTTGCCGGTCGATACCGCGTTGGTTGCTCAGAAGGTGGCAAGCGCTACAACACACTCGGGCGTGGGCGTCAGCGCCGGCACCGACTTCTGGGCCACCAGTGGGAATGAGGTGGATTGGAATAACCCAGCGACCAAGGGCTGGTTCCTCAACCTGCCCGCCAGCGGCGAGCGCCTGTTGCAAGCCATGCCTTTCTACGACGGCAGCAACATTCTGGCGGTGAACTCCCTGGTGCCGGCGCGGGGCTCGGGCGATCTGGAGGATGAGACCTGCTCGGCCGTGCCTGAGGCGGGCAAGCGCTACCTCACCATGCTCAACATCATGACGGGCAAGCCGCCTTCGGTGCAGCTGATGGATTTGAATGGCGATGGCTTTTACAACGGAGATGACAACAACGTCTCGCGCATGTCCCTGTTGCCCGACAGCATGACGGCCATCAAAACCGGGCGGCACACCGTGGTCACCAGCTCTGGTGGTGGTCAGCCAACACCGCAGGAAAACAAGCTGGCCTTGATGCCCATTCAGGCCTTGCGCCCCAGCTGGCGCCAGCTCCAATAATGCACATCACGGAGGCTTGCATGGCATTCATACAGACTTCTTTGCGCGCATCGCGCCAATCGGCATCCATGAAATCACAGGGCTTTACCCTGATTGAACTGATGATCGTCGTGGCGGTGGTGGCCATTCTCTCGGCCATCGCCTATCCCAGCTACCAAGAGTACGTGCGCCGGGGCCACCGGGCTGAGGCCAGGGCAGGCCTGCTGCAAGCCGCCCAGTGGATGGAGCGCGCCGCCACGGCGCAGGGCACCTACCCGCTGACGGCGCAGTTCCCGGCAGGGCTGCGGGCTGTGCCCAATGGGCGCTACACCATTGCTTTGAGCTCTACCGACGGGGCCAGCTTCACGCTGACGGCAACCCCGCAAGGGCCCCAGTCGGGCGACAAATGCGGTGCCTATACCTTGAGCCATACGGGCCTGCGTGGCGCCCACGGGCAGACCAGCGGCAGCATTGTGGACGAGTGTTGGAGTCGGTGACCGCAGTCGCCTGCGGCTTGCGCAAGAAGCCGGTTGGATGCCGGCTTTTTGCATGCCCGCATGGGGCGCAGGCTGGCGTGCTGGCCCTGGCGGCCATCTTCACGGGGCATCGCTGCGGCTTGCCGCATTGCAATCCCCTGCGGGGGCGGCCTGGATGGCCGCCCAATTCAGCCCAAAGCGCGCCAGGTATTTGCGCAGGCGGTCGCTGTCGTTGGCGGTGCTGCGTTGGGTGCGCGAATGGTTGAAGAGCTGGCGGCCTGCGTCGGCCAGGCTGGCGCTGCGCTGGCACAGGGCGATCACGGCGCGCAGTTGCAGGCGGTCGAATAGGTCGAGCGCGGTTAGCCGCTCGGGCCCGAGCAGGGCGTACAGCAGTGCGTCTTCGTCGCGACCGTGGTTGGCGGCAGTGCCATCGGCATCTTCACCAACGGGCGCGGTGCCGGCTTCGCTCTTGCCATGCCACAGCCATTCGAGGCGGGCGATTTCGGCGTCGACCAGGGCGCTGCCGATGCGCCCGCCTTCGGCCAGGGTGGCCAGGCGGGTGATGCTGGCGGCCAGATCGCGGAAGTTGCCGCGCCAGAGCGCTCTGGGCGATTGGGCAAAGGCGAGATAGCGCGCCCGCGCCTCGCTGCTCAAGCGCGCCAGACGGCCGTCTTCGCTGGCGTGGCGCGCGAGCAGGTGGTCGATGTTGGGCTCGATGTCCTCGGGCCGCTCGGCCAGGCCAGGCAGGTGGTAGGTCCAGAGGTTGATGCGCGCGAACAGGTCTTCGCGAAAGCGCCCGGCGGCCACCTCGGCGCGCAGGTCGCGATGGGTGCCGGCGATGAGCTGGAAGTCGCTTTCCACCTCCTGGTCGCTGCCCATCGGGTAGAAGCGTTTTTCTTCCACGGCCTTGAGCAGCATGGCCTGCTCATCCAGGCCCAGCTCGCCGATCTCGTCCAGAAACAGCACCCCGCCATCGGCGCTGCGCAGCAGCCCGGCGCGATCGGCGGCGGCGCCGGTGAAGGCGCCGCGCTTGTGGCCAAACAGGGTGGAGGCGGCGCCATCGCCGCGCAGCGTGGCGCAGTTGACCTCGACAAAGGCGCCCTGCACCTGGTGGCGGGCCTTTTTCAGCTCGTACATGCGCCGCGCCAAGTGCGATTTGCCCGCGCCAGTGGGGCCGGCCAGCAGGATGGGCGCGCGTGAGCGCACCGCCACGCGCTCGATTTCGTCGATCAGCGCATTGAAGCGCGCATTGCGCGTGGCGATGCCGCTTTTGAGGTGCGCGCGCGCCTCGCGCTGGGCCTGGCGAAAGCGCTGGGCCAGCGCGTCGTAGCGCGAAAGATCCAGGTCGATCAGGGTAACGCTGCCGGGCTGCTCGCCGTTTTGCCGCCGGGGCGGGCTGGTTTGCAGCAGCACGCCGGGGATGAAGCGCGCCTCCACCAGCAGGAACAGGCAGATTTGCGCCACGTGGGTGCCGGTGGTGATGTGCACCCGGTAGTCCTCGCGCGCGCTGTCAAAGGGGTAGCTGCGCGCCCAGTCGTACAGCCCGGCATAGACCTCGCCGAAGTCCCAGGGGTCGCTCACTTCGATGGGAACGAGGTTGACCTGGGTCGCGGGCGACAGCTCGGCAATGTCGGCCAGCACCCGGTCGGCCAGGCGCTGATAGCGGCTGGCGTAGAACAGCTCCAGCCGGTCCACTGCCCCGCCTGGTTGCTGCACCAGCGACACTGTGGGCCGCCATTTCTCCCACCGGCCCTTGCCGCCGCCTGCATCAAGCTGTGTGCCCAGGTAGCCGATGACGACGTTTTTCTTGCGCATATCGAATCTAGATCAAAAGATAGAAATGACGGATTGATTCGCCAATATTCTATTGTCAGCTATGCAGCCCATCACCCCTGCGCCCTTGCCAAAATCGGGTCAGAAAAATAATTTCTCTTTCAAATCAATGGGTTGAAGATGGTTTGCGCCCGCTTGGGGCGACCTGGCACGGCCTTTGCAATCTACTAAAGCGTCAGACGCGAGCGCCAGTCGCTCGCAGGCCAGGGTTGGGGCCAAAGGCTCGCCCTGCCGGTGCCGGTCGCCGCCCGCTGAGGTCGATGAGACCAACACGGGTGTTGTGCATCCGGTATGCCGCGCGGCGCAGGCGTCTGACAGGGCATGGGCCGTTGGGGCCGATCGCTATCCCCGGTTCGACTCCGGGCATGCCTCCACTGGTAGCTCAGTTGGATAGAGCAACGTGCTGATCACACGTGTGTCGCGGGTTCGACTCCCGCCCATCCTTCCCCAGCCGCAAGGCTGGCTACAAGTGAAACGGTCGCAAGACCACCCGCCGAACCGTGGCGGGCCGGTGCAGGGTAGGGCCTTTGGGGCTTGAACTGCACCGGCCAGCCACACGCCCTGGCGGCTTTGCGCTGGCGACGCCCGGCTGCGTGTTCCCGCACGTGGCCAGGCGCAGGCCGCGGGGCCGCGGCGGCATGGCCAGCCGGGCCGGATGCGCGTGCCCTGCCACGCCATCCCACCCCGGCCCGCCATGCCCCGCGCCTGCGCCACGCCAGCCCGCCGTCAGAGCCTGTTCAAAGACTTTGAACAGGCTCTCGGGCAGGTTCGGCACCCTTTGATGTTGTTGTTGTGAGAGAGAAGAAAACCATGAAAACCTACGGCTTCAAGACCTTCCAGGTGAACAAGAACGAGCGCGGCCTGCTGCTGCGCGGCGGCGACTTCGCGCGCGTGCTGGGCCCCGGCAAGCACCGCATCTGGGCCTTGGGCGAGACGCTGCACGTGCAGCGCTTCGGGCAGGACGCGCCCGCCTTCACCCACCCGCTGGCCGACTACCTGATGGCGCACGAGCCCAAGGTGCTGGCCCAGCACTTCGTGCGCGCCGAACTGGGCGAATCAGAAGTGGGCCTGCGCTACGAGGACGGCCTGCTGGCCGAAGTGCTGCCGCCCGGCGCCCGACGCCTGTACTGGAAGCACCTGCACGAAGTGCGTGTGGAAGTGCTGCCGCTGCCGGCTGACGCCCGCATCGCGCCCGAGCTGGCCGCGCGCCTGCAACAACTGGCCGAGCGCCGCGGCCCAGCCAGCCTGGCCGGCGGCGTGCTGCTGACGCAGGTGCCGCAGTTCCACACCGGCCTGCTGTGGCTGGACGGCCAATTGCAGGCCGCGCTGGCGCCCGGCGTGCACGGCTTCTGGCGCTTTGGCCGCAGCCTGGCGGTGGAGGTGGTGGACCTGCGCGCCCAAACCGCCGAAGTCGCCGGGCAGGACATCCTCACCCGCGACAAGGTCGGCCTGCGCCTGAACCTGGCCGCCGTGTGGCGCTATGCCGATGTGCAGGCCGCCTTCGCGCAACTGCCCAAGCCGGCCGAGCACGTCTACCGCGAGCTGCAATTCGCGCTGCGCGCCGCCGTCGGCCAGCGCACGCTCGATGCGCTGCTGGACGACAAGGCCGCCATCGACAGCGCCGTGCTGCAAGCCGTGCGCGCCAAGCTGGCCGGCTGCGGCATCGCGCTGGAGAGCGTGGGCGTCAAGGACATCATCCTGCCCGGCGAGATGCGCAGCATCCTGGCGCAGGTGGTCGAGGCCGAAAAGGCCGCCCAGGCCAACGTCATCCGCCGCCGCGAGGAAACGGCCGCCACCCGCTCGCTGCTCAACACCGCCAAGGTCATGGAAGACAACCCTGTGGCCCTGCGCATGAAAGAGCTGGAAACCCTGGAGCGCGTGGCCGAGCGCATCGACAAGATCTCGGTGGTGGGCGGGCTGGATCAGGTCTTGAATGGGCTGGTCAAGCTGCGTTGAGCGTTGAGCGTTGAGCGTTGAGCGTTGGGCGTTCGGCGTTCGGCGTTTAACCTGCCCCGACGGTTTTTTTGACACACAAAGGATTTCAGGGCGCGCTGGCACGGAAGGGAGCGCCACAGCCAAAAATGTTTGGTCAGCAGCCTGATGCCCAATGGCGTTCTATCAATCCCAGCTTTTCTGTGCCGCGACTGGGCGCATTGGTAATTTGCAGCGTTAAGCGGTGAAAGTAGCGGCAAGAAGCCCACAGTAAAGAAACAGCCATGAACACCATGTCTTCCGCCTTGGCGGCTGCCATTGAACACGCCTACCGTGTTTTCGGCGCCTACCCGCCGCCTGCCGGGCCGCTGGATGTGTGCATGCCCTGCTGCGTGGAGCCCGAGATGGAAGAGCAACTGCGCCACCTGCCGCTGCGCCAGCTCACGCCCAAGCACCTTTATGAATACAACAATTCGGCCAAAAACGATGTGCAGAGCATCGCCGAGGTGGGCTATTTCCTGCCCCGTTTGCTGGAGCTGATTGCGCAAGGTAAAGAAGTGCATCACAGCACCGAGCTGTATCTGGATCGCCTGGGCCGCTGCCCAAGGGATAGCCTCAGCCCCGCGCAATGGCAGGCCGTGCAAGCGGTGGCACAGGCGTTGTTTGCTGATTGCCTGGCCCGTTATCCGTGGGAGCGCGGCGGGCCTTGGAATGGCTACACGCTGTTTGACGTGCTGCTCATGCTGCACATCGGCGGGCTTGACATCCAGCCTTTGCTGGATCTTTGGCTGCGCACCGACACGCCCCAAGCCACGCTGCATTACGCCAACGCGGCCTGGTTCGACTACTGGCTCGATGGATGCGTCAGCAACGCGTTTACCAAGGATCGGCCCGACTACACAACCTGCGTGGACAGGTGGATGCGCCATGAAGCGCATCGCCTAATCTTTATGCAACGTCTGTTGGCGCTGGAGGCGACGCGCATCCCACATTTCGACCGATGGGAATGCGGCTGCCGATTCACGCCCGCACAAGTCATCCAGAACTGCATCGACGCCATGCGTCTGGATAGGCCCGAAAGCGCTCGCCAACAGCGATCGAGCGATGAAAGGAGAAACCCATGAAAAACCAGGACAACCTGAATGCCGAAACCATCCAGCAAGAAGGCCCGGCGCTTCGTCTGAACGCGACCATTGCCGATAGCCCTGAAGCGCTCGCCTTGATCCAGTGAAGTTTGCTATCGCTTCAATCACCGTGTGCAAGACCTCCAGCCCTTGCTGCACAAGCTGGTGGAGCACACTTCAATCCAGAGCATTAGCCCCGTTCTGATTCGTAGAAGCCAGCAATTGCACGCCCTTGGCACCAGTACATCAAGATTTTCAAGCCATCAAAACAAGAGTTGTTGTGACCATATCTGCCGACATCATTCCCTCCACCGATACCGTGCGCGGCGTTTTGCTGGGCCTGGCCCTGGGCGACACGTTGGGCGCGCCGTATGAGGGCGGACTGCTGGCGCGCGGCCTGTGGGCGCTGCTGGGCCGCACGCCCGAGGGGGTGCGCCGCTTTACCGACGACACACAGATGAGCCTGGATTTGGCCGAATCCTTGCTGGCCTGTGGCGGCCTGAATCAGGACGATCTGGCGCAGCGCTTTGCCCGCAGCTACCAGTGGCGGCGCGGCTATGGGCCTGGCGCGGCCAAGGTGCTGCGCCGCATCCGCGCGGGCCAACCTTGGCAGCAGGCCAACCGCAGTGTTCACCCTCAAGGCTCATGGGGCAATGGCGCAGCCATGCGCGCGCCCGTGCTGGCGCTGTGGCCCTTTGTCACCGAGCAGGGGCTGGCGCAGGCCGCGCGCCAGTCGGCGCAAGTGACCCATGCCCACCCGCAGGGCATGGCGGGTGCGGTGCTGCTGGCCCTGGCGACCCGCGCCCTCATGACGCCTGGCATCAGCGCTGACGCCGTGTTGACTGCCGCCCGCGGCGCCTTGTCGGATGCCGAAGCAGAAGCATTCGATCCCGCCTTGCGCAACGCTTCAGCCTGGCTGGCCCAGGGCGATGCGCCCACCCCGCGCCAAGTGGCGCGCATGCTGGGCCACGGCATCACGGCCCGCGCCTCTTGCGTGACTGCGCTGTACCTGGCGCTGCGCCACCTTGAGCAGCCTTTCGAGGCGCTGATCCGCTTTGCCACGGCCTGCCGGGGTGACACCGACACCATTGCCGCTATGGCCGGCGCGCTGTGGGGCGCCCGGCGCGGCGCCAAGGCCTTGCCCCCGCTGCGGCTGGAGCAGCAAGGCCGCCTGGAAGATGCCGCTGGGCGCTTGCAGCGCTGCTGGCTGGATGCTGCGGCTTGAATGAATCATTGGCGGCAGAGCACAGCATCGACGAACCATCGCTTGCCCGAAGCGGGCCTGCCAACGGCACGCACCCTGCAAAGACGGCTGCACCCACCTGATCCACACACAACAACAAAATCACCCATGCACACCGAACCACACACCGAACAAAGCACCGCCGCCGCCGATGACGCCGCTGCTGCCCGCCTCGCCCGCCGTCTGGCCGCCGCGCAATCGCGCCGTGCGCCTGCTGAAGAAAAGCCGCAGCCCGAGGTCGTGGAAATCCGAGGCGAGTACGGCAGCCACCTGCACATGCAGCAAGGCAGCGCCGCGCCCATCAAGATGTGGACGCAGGGCGTGCCGGTGGAGGATGAGGCGCGCCAGCAATTGCAAAACGTCGCCAGCCTGCCCATCGTGTTCAAGCACGTGGCGGTGATGCCCGACGTGCACTACGGCATCGGGGCGACCATCGGCTCGGTCATCCCCACCGTGCGCGCCATCATCCCCGCCGCCGTGGGCGTGGACATCGGCTGCGGCATGATCGCCTGCAAGACCACGCTGGTGGCCAGCGACCTGCCCGACAACCTCGGCCCCTTGCGCGCGGCCATCGAAAAAGCCGTGCCGCACGGCATGACGCCCAAGAAATACGGCCGCGACAAGGGCGGCTGGGAAACCCCGCCCGAGGAAACCGACGCCGCCTGGGCGCGGCTGGCCGATGAGTTCAACGCCATCTGCGACAAGCACCCGCGCATGCGCAACACCAACAACCACAAGCACCTGGGCACGCTGGGCGGGGGCAACCACTTCATCGAAATCTGCCTGGACGAAGCGCAAAGCGTGTGGATCATGCTGCACAGCGGCTCGCGCGGCGTGGGCAACGCCATCGGCACCCACTTCATCGAGCTGGCCAAGAAAGACGCCGAGCGGCACCAGCGCAACCTGCCCGATGCCAATCTGGCCTACTTCGAGGAAGGCGCGCAGTACTTTGGCGACTACGTGCAGGCCGTGGGCTGGGCGCAAAAGTTTGCCGCCGCCAACCGCGAGGTGATGATGACCCGCGTCATCCAAGCGCTGCGCCAAGTCATCGCCAAACCCTTCGACACGCACGTGGAGGCCGTCAACTGCCACCACAACTACGTGCAGCGCGAAACCCACTTCGGGCAAGACGTGTTCGTCACCCGCAAGGGCGCGGTCAACGCCGAAAAAGGGCGGCTGGGCATCATCCCCGGCAGCATGGGCGCCAAAAGCTACATCGTGCGCGGCAAGGGCAACCCCGACAGCTTCAACAGCTGCAGCCACGGCGCGGGCCGCACCATGAGCCGCACCCAGGCCAAAAAGCAATTCACCGTGGCCGACCAGATCGCCGCCACCGAAGGCGTGGAATGCCGCAAGGACGAGGCCGTGATCGACGAAATCCCGATGGCCTACAAAGACATCGACGCCGTGATGGCCGCCCAGCGCGATCTGGTGGACGTGGTGCACACGCTCAAGCAGGTGCTGTGCGTGAAGGGGTGAGAGAAAGCCCAAAGCCCATGCCAGACATTCCATCGCTGCGGCGCTTTTCCCGATTCACCCAGGCGCGCGCCCTGGCTTTTGCTCAATGGGTGCGCGCTGCCTTTTCCCGGCGATCCCCCATACCTTCTGACCTCCACAGCCTGTTGACCGCACTGTGCCACCCCGACGGCCGGGTGCGCGAGCGCGCCCTGGATCGCATCACGCCAGGCAATGCCGATGCCGCCATCTGGCAAGCCGTGCTGCTGCGCCTGAACGACTGGGTGCCGCAAGTGCGCGCTGCCGCCTGGCAGGCCTTGCAGCGGCTATTGCCCCAATGGGACCTTGCCACCGCGCTGCACGCCTTGCCCGCGCTGAAGGCGCTGGAGCGTGGCCAGCGCGCCTACCACGGCGATGCGCTGGAACTGATGCGCCAATGCATGCGGCGCAACCTCCAAGGCATGGATGCCGCCCAGCGCCAGCCATTGCATGCCTTGGTGCGGCGCGGCACGCCTGCGCAGGCCGTGTTTTGCTTTGATGCGCTGCTCGACTGGGCGCTGCATGCGCCGGGCGCCCAAGCCCTGGCCCAGGTGCTGGCCAGCGGCCTGGCCGCGCGTCAGCCGGCCATCACCCGCCGCGCCGTGCAATGGGTGCACAAGCTGCCCAGTGCTGAGCTGCGCCAAAGCCTGTATGAGCAAGCCCTGCGCACGCCCCATATCCGCACCCGTTTGAGCGCGTTGCGCGCATTGAGCCTCACGCTGAGGGCCGCGCACGGCAGCGCCGCCGCGCCAAGCCCGGGCAGCGGGCAAACCCTCTGGCCCAATTGGTTGCAAGCGGCCCTGCACGATGCCAGCCCCAGCGTGCGTTATCTGGCCATTCAGCTGTGCGGCGGCCCCAGCGAAGACCTGCAGGCCCATGCCACAGCCACCTTGCACAGGCCCGACGCCACGCCGCGCCAGCGCGCCGCTGCGCTGGGCCTGCTGGCCGATCTGGCCCTGCCGCAAGGCCGCCCGCTCGCGCTGGCCGCGTTGGGCGACAGCGCCCCCGTGGTGCGCCGCGCCGCCTACGCCGCGGCCTACCGCCTGCAGGCGCAAGAGGCCGACGCCCTGACCCTGCGCGCGCTGCAAGACCCTGCGCGCGCCGTGTTCCGCGTCGCCCGCCTGCACGCCGAGCGCAGCGGCAACGCACCCACGCTGGAGATGCTCTGGCCATACATGCGCGGTGAAAGCGCCGAGCACTGGCTGCGCCTGCTGCAGCTGAGTCGCCTGGGCGATGCGTGGAACCACTGCATCGTGCTGCTGAGCGTGCCGCGCGCCGCGTTGGGCGATGAGGCCCGCGCCGCCAGCCTCTTTCGGCCTCTGGCGCTTGGCTGGCTGGCGGACGTGCGCCTGCATTGCTTCGTGCAGCCCACCGATGCGCAGCGCCAGCGCATCCGCGCGCTGCTGCCCGTTGCGCCCCTGCCGCAGTTGTTTGGCAGGGGCAGGCTGGCTGCTTTTGAGGAAGTGCTCAAAGACCTGCGGCTGGGCTGAGCACCAGCTCAAAACCTCAACGCTGAAGGTTTCGGGCCAAGGCTCACCAGCCAAACATCCTGGCCAGCCAGCCTTTTTGTGGCGCGGCGGCGCCCGCAGTTTCGGCGGCGAGGGCTTGCTCGGCTTCTTCTGGCGCGCTGGGGGCTGGCTCGCCCAGCAGTTGGCGCTGATAGGCCTGCACGGCTTCCACATAGCCGTGGTCTTCGTTGCGCACGTGGTTGAACAGCCAGCGCGAGAGCATGCCGTGCAGTTCCTCGCTCACGTCCTCGCCGCTGTCAAAGCGCCGCTGCATTTCGGTGACCTTGCGCGTGAACAGCTCGTGCACTTTCTTGTGCGGGCCGCTGAACACGTAGCCAGCTTCCTCGATCAAGGCTTCCTCGAAGGCGAAGTGCGAAATGGTGTAGTCCACCATCTCGGCGATCACCTCGCCCTGGCGCTGGCGGTCGTGCGTTTGCCGCGCCTGGTGCAGCATATTGATGTATTCGACGATGCGCCGGTGTTGCCTGTCGATCTCGGCAATGCCGGTGTCCATGTCCGGCGTCCACTGAAGAATGCTCATGGCAATGGCCCTGTGGTGAAAACGGTGGCGCCTGTTCCCAACGCGGCGTGGGCCGGCACAGCTCGGCTTGCAGCGGGGGCGTGAACAGGTTTTTTTAGAGAAAACACACGCACTTGCGTGTGCCCGTGTGGCGGAGCTGGGGCATTGTCTTACATTTTTTTGACGATTTGCCAATGGTGTAGCGCCATGCGGGGTGACCTGCTCAAGCAGGCCCGGCCGGCTGTGGTATGGGCGCTGCGCATTTCTCTTTTTTGTTGCAACCATGCTGGACATCACCTTTCCTGGGACTTGCCCGGGCGTGCCCGCGCGCCAGCGCAATGTCTCGGCCCTGGCGGTGCAAGCGCCCTTGGCCGCGGCGGGCTGATATTGGCTCGACTGTGGCCAAGGCACGCAGCAGCAACTGCTGCGCACCGGCCTGTCGCTGCACAGCCTGGCCGCCGTGTGCATCAGCCATGTGCACGGCGACCATTGCCCTAACCCTTTGGCGCCCCGCGCTGGGGCAGCCCGGCGCGGCGCTTGCGCAGCCAGATCATCACCCCCGTCACGCTGATGACGGCCACCGCCAGCCCCAGCAGGCTGACCAGCGCGCGGCCTGCCACGCCCAGAATGCGGCCCGAGTGCAGCGGGTACTGCGCGGCCATGAACACCTCGCCCGCGCTGCCGCCCAGGCCCGTGCGCACGCCTGCCACGGTGCCGCTTGCGGCATCCAGATACACCCAGTGCGGCCCCAGCGCCGGGCCGTAAGGCTCGCGCCCCGGCGCGGCAAAGGCCACGGCGTACAGCCCGTCTGCATCCTGCCAGTCGTACAGCCGCCAGGGCTGCAAGCCCAGCGCCTTGGCTGCGCCAGGGGCGGGCGTGGCGGGCGATGAAGCCGCGGCAGCGGTGTGGATGGTGGATGGGCGCGCGACGGGCGCATCGCCCAGCCAGCCCAACTGCCGCGCCCGCTCCAGCGCCAATTGCAGCGCGCGCTCGCGCCCGATGGCCGCTTGCCCTGGGGGCAAGGGCTGGCGGCCCGCCCAAGGCTCGGGCGGCACGGGCGAAAACCACGCCACCAGCGGCTGCATGACTTCCGTGCGCAGATTCAGCCCCACGCCGGTCATCGCCAGCGCCAGCAGCAGCGGCCACAGCCACACGCTGCCCGAGCGGTGCAGATCGAACGTCAGCTTGTGCCCGCCCGCGCCCCAGCGAAACGCGAAGGACTTGCGCCACGCCTTGCGGCTGGGGAAGGCCAGCGCCAGCGCCCACAGGCAATCCAGCGCCCACAGCAAGGCCACGCCGCCCAGCAGCCACACGCCCCACACGCCGGGCAGGTGCAGGCTGTAGTGCAGCTTGTAGATGAAAGGCAGCACATCTTGCCGCGCCTGCGCCAGCGAGCCGCCGCGCCACTGGCCCCATTGCCGCTGGCCCAGAATCTGACCGCTCGCCGGGTGCACGAACAACTGGTCAAAGCCCAGCGGTGCGCTCGCGTCCGTGCCCGTGCTGGCATCCGCACTCGGTTTGGCCGCCACGCGCAGCATGGCCGCCTGCCCCGGCTCCAGCGCCAGCGGCAGGCTGGTCACGCGCCACTGCGGCTGCGCGGCCTCCACCCGCGCGGCCAGCGCCAGCAACTGCGCCGCATCCTGCGCCGGCGTGCCGGGCGTGCGCAGCATGTGTGGGTTCAGCAGCGCGTCCAGCTCGTCCGTCCAGGCCATCACGGCCCCGGTCAGGCCGGTGAGCGCCAGAAAGGCGGCCAAGGCCAGGCCCGCCCAGCGGTGCAGTTTGAGCAGGGCCGGGCGCAGCAGGCGGGATGGCTTGGGGCGGGCTTGGGTGTGCGGCGGGGGCATGAGGGGCAAGAGCCTTTTCAAAGAAATGGAGTAATCAATGAGGCAAGAAATGAGGCTGGGGTGGTGCTTTTTGGATGCTGCGTGGTTACACTGGCGCAACCATGTTGATCGTTCTGGATACCTCTGTGCTGGTGGCCGCGATGCGCTCTCGAAGCGGCGCGAGCCACCATTTGCTGCGGCAATTGCCATCGCCCAAGTTCCGCCCGGCCTTGTCGGTGGCGCTGTACATGGAATGGCAAGCTGTCCTCACGCGGCCAGAGCATGTGCCCGCCGGCGTTGACGTGGCGCAAATGCAAGGCTTTTTGCGCTACCTGGCCTCGCTGGCGCATTTGCAGGATGTGTATTACCTGTGGCGCCCGTTCCTGCGCGATGCGGACGACGACATGGTGCTGGAATGCGCCGTGGCCTCGGCCAGCCGTTACATCATCACGCACAACACGCGGGATTTCCGGGGCACATCGGCCTTCGGTATCCAAGCCCTCACACCTGCTGAATTCTTGAACCTTCTGGAGAGCACCCCATGACCGCCCTGACGATTCGCCTGCCCGATTCCATCCACCGCAAAGTGAAAGAGCTGGCCGCGCGCGATGGCATCTCCGTCAACCAGTTCATTGCCAGCGCCACGGCGGAGAAGCTGGCCAGTTGGCTGACGCTGGAGCACCTGCGCGCCGAGGCGGCGCAGGGGCGGCGCGAGGATTTTCTGGCCGTGCTGGAGCGCGTGCCCGATGCCCCGCCCGCGCCGGGCGATGCGCGGTGAGCCAGCGCCGCGCGCCACGGCGGCGGCGCGGCCTGCACCTCGCAAGCACCTCGCAGGCACTTTGCAGGCACTTTGCAGGCACTTTGCAGGCACTTTGCAGGCACTTTGCAGGCGCCTTGCAAGCGGGCCTGCCCGCCATGCAAGCGGGCAGGGCGCCTGCCGCCAGCGTGCTGGCTTACCAGCGGTAGGTGGCCGTGGCCGTCACCGTGCGCTGCTCGCCGCGCCACCAGTCATTGAAAGGATTGCTGGCGAAGTACTTCTTGTTGAGCAGGTTGTGCACGTTCAGCGCCAGGCGCCAGTTGGCGCCCAGGTCGTAGCGCAGGCTGGCGTCCACCAGCGTGTAGCCCGGTTGCGCGCGGGTGTTGGCCGCGTCGTCCCAGCGGCGGCCCACGTGGCGCGCGCCCAGGCCCAGGTGCAGGCCGCGCAGGCGGCCTTCGGCCAAGCGGTAGTCCAGCCACAGCGAGGCCATGTGCTTGGGCACCTGGATGGGGGCCTTGCCCGCCTCCACGCGCCAGGTGCTGCCCGCCAGGCCTTTGACGTCGCTATAGGTGTAGGCGGCGGTGGCGTGCAGGCCGGGCAAGGCAGGCAACGGGCGGCCCTTGGCCTCCAGTTCCAGCCCGCGCGAGCGCATGGCGCCCACCTGCTCATCGCGGTTGGTGATGGGGTTGCTCACGGTGATGTTGCGCTTGCGCAGGTCGAACACGGCAGCGCTCAGCAACAGGCTTTGCCCCGGGGGCTGGTATTTGATGCCCAGCTCCCATTGGCGGCCGGTGGTGGGCTTGGCATCGAACGTGTCATAAGCGCCCAAGGCGGGCAGGAAGGAGGTGCCGTAGCTCACATAAGGCGCCCAGCCGCCGGGGGCCAGCCAGGTGAGCGCGGCGCGGCCGGTGAAGGCGCGGTCGGTGCGGCTTTGGCGTTGCCCGCGCGAGCTGGAGGCGTCATCCCCCCTCACCGTGTCGTGCCGGCCCGACAGCGTCAGCAGCCATTGCTCGCCCATGCGCATCTGGTCTTGCGCATACAGCCCCAGCGCGCGCAGCTTGTTCGGCCCGGCAATGTCGGTCACTACGCTGGGCGGGGTGATGGGGTGGTACACAGGGTTGTAGAGGTCCAGGTCTGAGGCCGGTCCGCTTTTTTGCGTCTCCAAGCCTCGCGCCTGGGTGAAGTCCAGCCCGGCAATCAGCTGGTGGCGCACCGCGCCGGTTTGCAAGCGCCCTTCCAAGTAAGTATCCAGCGAGGTTTGCCGCAGGTTGCCTTCGTTGCGTTCGGCCGTGCGCGTGAACGTACGCCCGTCATCCTGCAGTGAGGAATAGGTGTGATGTTTATCCCCGACACGCTTGGCGTGGCGGAAGTTTTGCCGCAGGCCCCATTGGGCGTTGAAGTCGTGGCGCAGCTCATAGCCCAGCGACCAGTTGTCGTGCTTGATGCGGCTGTAGCGCGGGTCGCCTTCGCGCACCTGGGTGGGCTGACCGTTGCTGTCGGATACATAGCTGATGTCATCACTCGCGTCATGGCGCAGCACCGAGGCCAGCAGCGTCAGGCGGGTAGCGGCCGAGGGTTGCCACAGCAGCGAGGGGGCGAAGTACTGGCGCTTGGCCGTGTCCCATTCGCCCGTGGGGTAGCGGTCTTGCGAGCGGCCCTGGCGCGCCAGCCCCACCAGGCGGTAAGCGGTCTGCTCGCCCAGCTTGCCGCCGTAGTCGAAGGCCAGTTGCCGCTGCCGGTAATTGCCCAGTTGCGCCTGCACCTCGCGCACCGGCTCGTCCAGCGTGGGCCGCTTGCTGACGCGGTGGACGATGCCGCCCACGTCGGCCCGCCCGAAGGTGGTCGAGGCCGGGCCGCGCAGCACCTCGATGCGCTCCATGCCATAGACCTCGGTGTGTGGGGCAATGCCCACGAAGCTCATTTGCGCCAGGCCGTCGAGGAAGTTCTGGGCTGCCAGGTTGTCAAAGCCGCGCAGCATCATGTATTCATAGCCCCGGCCATCGGGACCCCACATTCGGGGGAGCACGCCCGGCATGTAGCCCAGCGTGTCCAGCACATCGCGCATGCCCTTGGCCTCGATCTCCTCGGCGCCGATCACGCTGACGGACTGCGGCGTTTCCACCAGCGGCGTGTCCGTCTTGGTGGCCGTGGCGCTGCGGCGCGCGGCGTAGCCCAGCACCGGGCCGGTGGCGGTTTCGGGCGCGGCCTGCACGGTGATGGCCGGCAGGGTCTGGGCATCGCCCGCGCTGCCTGCGGCGGCGGCGCGGGTTGGGGCGGGCTGGATCGTCCAGGTCTGGCCCTGCTGGCGCGCTTGCAGGCCGGTGCCGCGCAGCATTTGCGCCAGCGCCGCGCCCACGCCGGGCGCGCCTTGCACGGCGGCGGCCTGTTTGCCCGCCACCAGCTCGGGCGCATAGGCCAGCGAGGCGCCGCTGCGCTGCGCCAACGCGGCCAGGCTGTGCGCCAGCGGCTGGGCGGGCAGGTGGATGGCGGCGGCCGGGGTGGATGCCGTGGCCGGGTTGGCCGCTGGGTTGGCTGTTTGGGCCTGGGCCGCGGGCCAGGCGGCCAGGGTGCAGGCCAGCGCGGCCGCAGCGGCGGCGGCGCGGGGGCGGAACGGGGCAGCAAGCATGGTGGTGTCGTCCTTCGTCAAATGGATCATGGGCGCGCATGCGCGCGGCAAGGGGCGGCGGGTTGGGGCTGCTCACGGCCCCGGCGCGGCAGGCCAGCGCGCGGATGGGGCCGGTCTGCCGCGTGGCATCGCCTGGCCCGAACCGCCGCCTGCCCGCGCGCGCCAAGACGGCGCAAACGCCGCAACCCGCCCGGTTGACCAGCCCAAAACGGGCCGTCATGGGTGTTGACGGATGACGAGGGCGTTTCCCTCAGGTTTTTTGTAACAGGGGCGGTGCGGGCTGGCGATGTGGGCTTGATTTGTACGGCAGATTGCCGGAACATCCGCCCCATCTGTGTTCAATCAGCCCTTGCCCCCTATGTCTGTGACCACCAGCGCCAACGCCCGCCTTGAGGCGAGGATCAGTACCGATTTGCATGCCCTGCTCAAGCGCGCTGCCGAGTTGCAGGGGCGCACGATGACGGATTTCGTGATAGCCGCCGTGCAGGAGGCGGCCCAGCGCGCCATTGAGCAGGCGGAGCTGGTGCGCCTGTCGCTGGCCGATCAGCAATGCTTTGCGCAGGCCATGTTGTCGCCGCCGCCGCCGGCTGCGGCGCTGGAGCGCGCCTTGGCCCGCCACGGCCAGTTGTTGCGCCCTGAACCGCCCGCGGGGGCCGCGGGCGCGGCGGCCGCAGACGCCGGATGAGCGGTGCGCCCTTCCGGCTGGCGCTGCTGGATGCCGCGCACGAGCGCACGGCGTTCGACAGCGCCTCGCCGCCGCTGAACCGCTATCTGCGTGAGCAGGCCGGCCAGGACATGCGCCGCCGCGTGGCCGCCTGCTTTGTGGCGCTGGGGGCTGGGCAACGCATTGCGGGCTATTACACGCTGGCCTCGGCCAGTGTGCTGCTGGGAGATTTGCCCACCGCCATTGGCCGCAAGCTGCCGCGCTACCCCACGGTGCCGGCCGTGCGCCTGGGCCGCCTGGCGGTGGACCGGGCTTTTCAGGGGCAGGGGCTGGGGGCGGCCCTGCTGGCCGATGCATTGCGCCGTGCCGCCCGTTCGGAGATTGCCGCCTACGCGCTGATCGTGGATGCCAAGGACGCCACGGCCGCGGCCTTTTACCGGCACCACGGCTTGATGGCCCTGCCGGATTCGCCACGCACCTTGTTCCTGCCCTTGGCCAGCGTGCCGCTGACGCCAGGAGCGGGGTGAGGCTGGAGGCGCTGGGCGGGGCCATTGCGGTTGGCGCGATGACCGGCGCGATGCCCTGGCGCGTCAGAACCCGTTCAGGCCAGCTCAAAGCGCATGGGTAGGCCCACGGCGACGCTGGCGCGCGCCAGGGTGGCCAGCGTCACGCTGGTGTCGGTTTCGTCAAGCAGGCGTTTGACGACCATGCGGCTGGTGCGCATGCGCTGGGCCATTTCGGTTTGCGTGATGCCCTGGCGCTTCATGGCCTGCGCCAGTTGCCAGGCGATGACGCGCTTCATCGCGGCGGCAGCGGCTTCTTCTTGCATGCCTTGCTGGGCCAGGAAGTCGTCAAAGCCGGTGCCGATGTGGGGGTTGGGGGTCATGTGGCTTGCCCCAGTTGTTTCTAGCGCGAGCGCGCGGTTTCCAGTTCGGTCGCGGGGGTTTTCTGGGACTTCTTCACGAAGGCGTGCAGCAGCGCCATGTGCCCGTCCTGCACGGTGAACAGCACACGGGCGATGCCGTCGGCAATGGCGCAGCGCACTTCCCACAAATGCGGCTCCAGCTTGCGCACCAAAGGCATGCCCAGCGGCCAGCCGATTGGCACGGTTTTGATGTCCGTGCCGATGGCCTTGCGGTCTTCTGCCGCTGCTTTGCGCAAAAAACTTGACGGAAAGGACGAGGGGAGCCATGCGGACGATTGCATCAAAAGAGGTACTTCCCAAGGTACTTCCCGGTCGTGCCTTTCTTCCTGTGACGGGGGCTGCTCTTGGGTGCGTTTGGCTGGCTGGATGCGCGGCCGCCTGGCCGCTTACCGCCGCGCGCGCGGGTTGGCGCGCGGGGCAATGTGCCAGCCCTGGCCCTGGCGGCGCACGGTGACGGGCAGCACGGCGGGCAGGGATTGCAGCCAGTCGTGGGCGTGGCGCAGGGGCACCTGGCCGCTGATGGCGAGCGAGGCTACGCGCGGGTCAAGCTTGATGGGGGCGGCGTCTTCGCGCTGGTAGCGCGCCAGGCGGGCGATGGCGTGGGCCAGGGGTTCGGCGTGAAAGCGCAGGTGGCCGTGGCGCCAGGGGGCGGCGTGCTGGTCGGCGTCATCACCAGGGCTGGCGGCGCTGCTGGCGGGCAGTTCGATGGGGGCGGGGCTGGCGGCGCTCAGGCGCAGGCCCTGGCCAGGGTGCAGATCGCGCTGGCTGCGCGGCTGGCCGCCGGCGTCCAGCCACTCAACGCGCACGCGGCCCTGGGCTACGCGCACGTCGATGCCGGCGGGGGCGATGTCCACGCTGAAGCGGGTGCCCAGCACGGTGATGCGCACGCGGGGGCGAGCATCGGGAGCATCGGGGGCATCGGGGGCATCGGGGGCGGCTTGGGCGGTGCTGGTTGCGGTGGCGTCTGCGGGGCTGTCTGCGGTAGTGGCGGCGGCGGGCTGGGGCAGGGCGGCTTCGACGACGAAGGGGCGCTGGGGGTCGTGGGCCACTTCGGCAAACAGCGCGCCGTGCAGCAGTTGCACGTGGCGCAGGGCGCGGCGGTAGGTGATGTGGGCGCGGCTGGCGGCGTCGAGGGTGAGGGCGCTGCCGTCGGGCAGGGCCTGGCGGGCGAGCTGGCCGCGCGGGGTGTGCAGGGCCAGCGCCAGCAGCGGGCGGGCGGCGCTGTGTTGCCACACCCGCCAGCCCAGCAGGCCGCTGCCGCTGAGGGCGGCCAGGCCCAGCAGGGCGGTGAGCGAGCGGCGACGGGGCGGGGCCGGGCGCTCGTTGCTGGCGTTGGCGTTGGCCTGGGGGTGTTCGCCGCGCCAGTGCAGCAAGGCGGCGTGCAGGCGGGCGCTGGCCTGCTGCACATCGCGCTCGATGGTGGCGAGGCTGACGCCGTGGCGCGCGGCCAGCTCGCTCTGGGGCGTGCCGTGCAGGCGGTGGGCGAGGAAGGCTTGGCGCGCGCGCTCGGGCAGGGCGTGCAGGGCGGCCTGCACGGCATCGAGCGCCTGGCGGTACATCAGGGATTCGGCGGCGTCGGGCTGGGCCTGCCAGGGGGCGATGGCGGCATCGTCGCCGCCGTCGTTGTGGCCTGCGCCATTGCCATCGCCGCTGCCGTGGCTGCCGTGGCGGGGCAGGCCGCAGCGGGCGGCGGCCTGCCGCTGGCGCAGGTGGTCGAGCGTGAGGTGGTGCGCCACGGCGCTGAGCCAGGCGGCGGGCTCGCGCAGGCGTCGCGCGGCATCGCCTTGCTCCAGCAGGCGCAGCCAGGCGTCTTGCACCAGATCGCGCGCGTCTTCGGCGCAGCCGGTGCGCCGCTGCACCTGTTTTTGCAGGCGGGCGGTGATGGCGCGAAAGCCCGCCGGGGCGGGCCAGTTGGGGGCGTCGAGTGTGGGCGGTGGCGGCATGGGGTGCGATTATCAATGCGAATCATTGCTGTTTTCGCACTCTGCGCCCCATGCGGCGCGGCCTTGCTGTGATCTTGCGGTGGCCTTGCTGCGGCCTTTGGGCAGGTCTTCGGGCAAGGGCTGTGCGCGCCGCAGCGCACGCGCTTGTTGCTGCGGCGTGTGCAGAGAACACGCCTTGCCCGGCGGCGCTCAGTCGCCCATGAAGCGGTAGTCCTCGATGGGGGCGGGCTCGTCGCCGAGGTGGTTGACGCTCAGCCAGCCCAGGCTGCCGTCGCTGGCCTGGATGAGCAGGAAGTCGCGATAGTCGTCTTCCTTGCGCGGGCGGAAGGCGTCGTGCAGCAGCACCTGGAGTTTGTCGCCCTTGGCGATGCGGGCCACGGGCTCGCCCCCTTCGGGCTGGCTGCTGAGGGTGATGGGCGCCAGTGCCGTGCTTTTCAGCCCTACGTAATAAAAAGCCTGCGCGACTTCGGCCAGCTGGCCATCGTCTTTCAGGCGGTATTTGCTGAAGGTCTGGTGGTGGCGGTTGATGTGGGTGCTGCTGTAGAGCGTGCCGTTGCCGGGGAAGTAAAAGGTCTCCCCGCCCAGCATGCGCCCGGCGGCGAGCTGACCATCGGCGCGTTGCTTGAGGTCGGCCGCGTCGAGCAGCTCGCAGTAGGGGTCGGCGCTCGGGCCAGGGCCGCATTCGAGCCGGTAGTTGCGATCGTTGGCGGCAAACTGCCCTTGCAGCAGCACGTAGCTGTCCTCATTGCTTTGCGCCGCCGGCGTGAGCGGCTGGATGCGCTGCGGGTTGTAGTGCAGGGCAAAGGGCGGCAGGCCTTCGATCTTCAGGCCCTCGGGGATGGGGCTGAGCTTTTTCAGCTGGCTGAAGTCCTCGCTGTCGCGGCTGTCGGCAGCGGGCTGGGCGTCGGCGGCAATCCAGCCGGTCAGGCCCAGGCTGGTCTTGACCAGGTAATGCGCTTTGTCGGGCGTGGCCAACAACACGGTCAGCGGGGCCTGGGCGGGCACGGTCGTCACCGGCGTGCCCTTGCCCGGCTGGCTGCTCAGCGCCAGCGGGGCCTTGGCCGTGGTCGCCTGGCCGACGTAGAGGTAGGGCGCCTTGCCCGTGCTGCCACCTGCGGCGGGGGCGATGGCATCGGCAAACAAGGCCTGCTGCGCCAGCGCAGGCAGGGCGGCCGCGCACAGCGTCGCCAGCAGCATGGGTTTTTTCATGACTCGTCCTCTGGTGGTGAAATGACAGGGCCTGGTTGTACACCAAATCGCGCCTTGGGCCTTGGCAGGGGGCGCAGCCGTGGGTGTGGTTTGGATATATCTGTTGCAGAATGTGCGGCGTTGGGCTTTTTTCGATTGAAAGCCCGGGGCGTGTCGATGAACAAGGAGCCTGGATGTACCTGCTTGCCATTTCTTTGATCCTGCTGGCCATGAAGTACTTTGCCTTCGGGCCGGTGGCCGATTGGCCTTGGTGGTGGATTGCCGTGCCGTTTGGCCTGACGGCGCTGTGGTGGGCCTGGGCCGACTGGTCGGGCTACACCAAGCGCAAGGTGGTCGAGAAGGAGAATGAGCGCAAGCAGGCGCGCATTGCCCGCGACCGCGAGCGCCTGGGCCTGATCGTGCGCAAGGGCAAGAAGTGAGGCCTTGAGCCCGTCGCCCGCGTCCACTGTCTGGCCCCGCTCCCTGCAAGCAGCCCATGCGGCCTTGGCGCCCATGGGCTGCGTTGTTCTGTGTGGCGCTGCCGGGCCGAGCTGGGCAGCGCCTGGCTCGGTCGCGTTTTGCGCGGCGGGCCCAGTGTGCTGCAAAATCCGGGCATTTTTTGGGCCGCTGGCCGGCCCTGCCAATGCCGCCCGTTTGCAAAGATTGCTTCATGACTGATACCGCCACTTTTGCCGATGCCGCCCAACGCCACAGCGCTGCCAGCGTGGTGCGGCGCGAGGATTACCGCCCGCCTGCGTTCTGGATCGACACGGTGGATCTGAGCTTTGATCTGGACCCGGCCAAGACCCGCGTGCTCAACAAGATGCGCGTGCGCCGCAACCCGGATGTGCCGGCCCAGCCGTTGCGGCTCGATGGCCAGGCGCTGAACCTGGCGCGCGTGCTGGTCAATGGCCAGGGCGCGAGCTTCAAGATGGAGGGCGATCAGCTGGTGCTCTCCAACCTGCCCGAGGGGCCAGAGCCTTTCGATCTGGAGATCTTCACCACCTGCCAGCCCGAGAAGAACACCCAGCTCTCGGGCCTGTACGTCAGCCAGGGCGCGTTCTTCACGCAGTGCGAGGCCGAGGGCTTTCGCCGCATCACCTACTTTTTGGATCGGCCCGATGTGATGAGCGTCTTCACCGTGACGCTGCGCGCCGACAAGGCGGCCTACCCGGTGCTGCTGTCCAACGGCAACCTGCTGGAGCAGGGCGATCTGGGGGACGGGCGCCACTTCGCCCGCTGGCACGACCCATTCAAGAAGCCCAGCTACCTGTTTGCGCTGGTGGCCGGGCAATTGGTGGCGCGCGAGCAGGCCATCACGGCGCGCAACGGCCAGCAGCACCTGCTGCAGGTGTATGTGCGCCCGGGCGACCTGGAAAAGACCGAGCACGCCATGCGCTCGCTCATGGCCAGCATCGCCTGGGATGAGGCGCGCTTTGGCCTGCCGCTGGATCTGGAGCGCTTCATGATCGTCGCCACCAGCGACTTCAACATGGGCGCGATGGAGAACAAGGGCCTGAACATCTTCAACACCAAGTTCGTGCTGGCCAGCCAGGCCACGGCCACCGATCAGGACTTCGCCAACGTGGAAAGCGTGATCGGCCACGAATACTTCCACAACTGGACGGGCAACCGCATCACCTGCCGTGATTGGTTCCAGCTCTCGCTCAAAGAGGGGCTGACGGTGTTTCGCGATCAGGAGTTCTCCATGGACATGGCCGGCAGCGACAGCGCCCGCGCCGTCAAGCGCATCGAGGACGTGCGCCTGCTGCGCACCATGCAGTTTGCCGAGGACGCCGGCCCCATGGCCCACCCCGTGCGGCCCGACAGCTACCAGGAAATCAACAACTTCTACACCCTGACCGTCTATGAAAAGGGCGCCGAGGTGGTGCGCATGATGCACACCCTGGTGGGCGAGGCGGGCTTTCGCAAAGGCATGGCGCTGTACTTCGAGCGCCACGACGGCCAGGCCGTCACCTGCGACGACTTCGCCCAGGCCATCGCCGATGCCAACCCGCATAGCCCGCTGGCCGTGCATCTGGAGCCGTTCAAGCGCTGGTACAGCCAGGCCGGCACGCCCCAGGTGCACGCCGAGAGCCAGTACGACGCCGCAGCCCAGACCTACACCCTGACGCTGACGCAAACCACCCCGCCCACGCCGGGCCAGGATGAGAAGCAGCCGCTCATCATCCCCGTGCGCCTGGGCCTGCTGGGCCGCAGCGGCGCGGCGCTGCCCTTGCAGTTGCAGAGCGAACAAGGCGCGCAAGGGCTGGGGCTGGAGGCCACCTTGGTGCTGCACGAGCGCCAGCAAAGCTTTGTCTTCACCCAGGTGGGCGAGATGCCCGTGCCCTCGCTGCTGCGCGGCTTCAGCGCCCCCGTGGTGCTGCACCAAAACCTGGAGGACGACGCGCTGGAGACCTTGCTGCAACACGACAGCGACCCCTTCAACCGCTGGGAGGCCAGCCAGCAATGGGCCCAGCGCATCATGCTGGCGGCCATCCACAACCCCGAGGCCGAGATCGCCCTGCCGGCGCGCTTCGTGCAGGCCATGCGCCAGGTGCTGGGCGATGCGCAGCTGGATGCGGCCTTCAAGGACCTGGTGCTCACGCTGCCCTCGGAGGGCTACATCGCCGAGCAGCTCGAGCAGGTCGATCCGCAGCGCATCCACGCCGTGCGCGAGGCCCTGCAGGACCAGCTCGCCCAGGCCCTGCAGGCCGAATGGCAAGCCGTGTGGGAGCAGCACCACGACACGGGCGCCTACCGGCCCGACGCCCACGGCGCAGGCCGCCGCGCCCTGGCCGGCAAGGCCCTGGCCATGCTGGTGCGCCAGGCCGGCCGCACGGGCGATGCCGTCTGGCCCGGCAAGGCCTATCAGCGCGTCAAGGACGCGGGCAACATGACCGACCGCTTCAACGCGCTGGCGGCGCTGGTGCAGGCGCGCCACCCGCTGGCCCAGCAGGCCCTGCAGCGCCTGCACCGCCAGTTCCGCGACGAGGCCCTGGTGCTGGACAAATGGTTCCAGCTCCAAGCCATGGCCCCTGACGTGGACGGCGACGTGCTGCCCGCGGTGCGCCAGCTGATGCGCCATGCGGACTTCAACCTCAAGAACCCCAACCGCGCGCGCAGCCTGATCTTTGCCTACAGCAGCCACAACCCGGCGGGCTTTCACCGCGCCGATGGCGCGGGCTACCAGTTCTGGGCCGAGCAGGTGCTGGCGCTGGACGCCATCAACGCCCAAGTGGCCGCGCGCCTGGCGCGCGCCATGGACGCCTGGCGCAAGCTGGCCCAGCCCTACCGCACCCACGCCGAGGCGGCGCTGCAGCAAGTGGCCGCGCACCAGGGCCTGAGCAAGGACGTGCGCGAGATCGTCGGCAAAGCGCTGAATGCAAGGCCCTCCATGGAGAAGAGTGGTGAAGCTGCGCATTGAAAAATTCGCACAGATTGAGAGTGCCGAGATCGACTTCGGGCAAGCGGGTGACCTGACTATCCTGGTGGGGGAGCAGGCCACCGGCAAAAGCCTGGTGCTTCAATGGCTGAAACTGCTCACGGACCGGGTTGCCATTCGGCGCACTTGGGAGCATTACGGCATCAATTGGCGTTCGGGTGAGCATCCGAGCAGGCCTTTGGATCTTTTTTTTGGCGAGGGCATTGGCAAAGGCGGGTATGACTTTGACCATACCCGCATTGAGCTCGATGGCGTCTCTTACAAGTTGGATTCACTGTTTCGCTTGCCCAAGGGCAATGCCGCAGCTCAAAAGGAGCAGCGCGCCGAGCGCACCTACTACATCCCCGCGCACCGGGCCTTGTTGCTGATGGATGGCTGGCCTTTGGCCTTTCAGCAGCACCGCACGGGCACGCCTTATGTGGCGCGCGCGCAGAGCGAGCGCATACTGCAATGGCTCAATCAATCGGACAAGGCCTTGTTCCCTATCAAGAACCGGCTCCATGCCAGTATTCGTAGCCTTTTTTCCGAGGCCATCTTTCACGGTGCGGCACTCAATATCGACCGTGTATCGCAGCAAAGCCGCTTGATTCTTTCGGTCAGTCAGGCCAGTGCGATTCCTTATATGGCCTGGACGGCGGGGCAGCGTGAGTTCGTCCCTTTGCTGCTGGCGTTGTATGAGTTGATGCCAGCCGGACGAAACACCAAAGTCCAGGCCGTGGATACAGTGATTCTCGAAGAGCCTGAATTGGGCCTGCATCCCAAGGCCTTGTTTGCGGTGGGTGTAGCCGTATTGCATCTGATGGCCAGAGGCTATCGCGTCATTCTCTCTACCCATTCGCCTTTGATGGTCGATTTCGCCTGGGCCCTGAATCGCTTGAATACGGCGCGAAAAATGGACAAGGCGAGCGAGCAGGATGTCCTCAAGGCGTTTGGATTGAGCGCAAACCTGACTTCCAAGGCAGTTGCGGTGCGCCTCAAGGATTCTCGTGCGCGGGTGTTTTATCTGGGGTATCAGAAACAGCAAAGGTCGCAGCCAGCAAGCCGGGTAGTGTCGCGCGACATCTCTGACTTGCGCACCTATGGCCCTTCCGACAAGCCCGTCTGGGGCGATCTGCTGAAGTATTCCACGCACTTGGCCGAAGCCATCGTGCAGCTTGACCTGGATTTCTCCTCGCTGGCCGACGAGGAGCTCAGGCCATGAAGAGCTTGGCGCAGAATCCGCAGTTTTCCTGCTGTATCAAAGAAGGAAAACAAGCTCTCAAAAGCGAGCACAAGAAGCGTGTTCTCGAGGGCAAGCATCGCAGCCATAAATGCGTGCAAAGCATGGACTTCGATGCCTGTACGACTGAGCTCAAGCTGATGCCCAAGCAACAACGCTGGGACTACTTCATTGAGACGGGCGCAAGCGCCGGAAAAGTCCTGGCCGTCGAGGTGCATCCATTCAAGCCGAGTGAGTTGAGAGGCAAGCGAGCGGGCACACTGGCAATTTTGCAAAAGCACTGCCCGGATGCCATGGCAGACATTTGTGGCTGGCACGTCATCGTGACCGGCGATATTCGTTCCGATCTGGCTGGGCGCTTCAGCGCCGAAACCAGGATTCACCTGCATCGCCAACTTGATCTTTCCAAGGTTTGATTCATGAGCAAGAGAATTTCCCTCTCCCGTTACCTGGTCGAGCAGCAGCGCGTCGATGGCCGCATCCCGGCCCAGCTGCGCTTGCTGCTGGAGGTCGTGGCGCGCGCCTGCAAGCGCATCAGTTTTGAAGTCAACAAAGGCGCGCTGGGCGAGGCCATGGGCAGCGCCGGCAGCGAGAACGTGCAGGGCGAGGTGCAGAAAAAGCTCGACATCATCGCCAACGAGGTGCTGATCGAGGCCAACGAATGGGGCGGCCACCTGGCGGCCATGGCCAGCGAGGAGATGGAGGGCATTTACCTGGTGCCCAACCGCTATCCGCAGGGCGAGTACCTGCTGCTGTTCGACCCGCTCGATGGCTCGTCCAACATCGACGTCAACGTCAGCATCGGCACCATCTTCAGCGTGCTGGAAAAGCCCCAGGAGCAGCGCGGCGTGACGGTGGACGACTTCCTGCAGCCGGGCGCGCGGCAGGTGGCCGCGGGCTACTGCGTTTTTGGCCCGCAGACCACGCTGGTGCTGACCGTGGGCGATGGCGTGGCCATGTTCACGCTGGACCGCGAGCAGGGCTCGTTCGTGCTCATCGAGGAGAACGTCAGGATCCCCGAGGACACCCGGGAGTTCTCCATCAACATGAGCAATATGCGCCACTGGGATGGGGCCGTGCGGCGCTACATCGACGAGTGCCTGGCCGGCGAGGAGGGCCCGCGCGGCAAGAACTTCAACATGCGCTGGATCGCCAGCATGGTGGCCGACATCCACCGCATCCTCAGCCGTGGCGGCATCTTCATGTACCCCTGGGATCAGCGCGAGCCGGCCAAGCCCGGCAAGCTGCGCCTGATGTACGAGGCCAACCCCATGGGCTGGTTGATCGAGCAGGCCGGCGGCGCGGCCAGCAACGGCCGCCAGCGCATCCTGGACATCCAGCCCACGCAACTGCACGAGCGCGTCTCGGTCATCATGGGCGCAAAGAACGAGGTTGAGCGCATCGAGCGCTACTACGCCGAGCTCGATGCCAGCCAGTCTTGAGCGCCCGCGCAAAACCATCGCGCCGCGCCGCTGTGAGAGCGCGGTGAAAGGGCGCTATAATCGCGCCCTTTCACAAGGGCCGAATTAGCTCAGTTGGTAGAGCAGCTCATTCGTAATGAGAAGGTCGGGGGTTCGACTCCTCTATTCGGCACCACGCATTGCGCCACCGGCAACGGCCCGCCCGGTGGCAAGCTCCCGAAAAACGCCACTCTTGCCGCGCGCGAAGGTGGCGTTTTTCCATTGGCTTGACGCGCGGCCGGTGCATCGGCGCCCGCGCGCAGGCACAGCCCAGCTGCCATGTCCGAACTCAAATCCATCGCCCGCCATACCGGGGTCGTCTTTGTCGGCCAGCTGGCCGTGATGGCCTTTGGCGTGACCGACACCGTGGTGGCCGGGCGCCACTCGGCCCAGGCGCTGGCCGCGCTGTCGGTGGGCACGGCCATCTACATCAGCGTCTATGTCGGACTGATGGGCGTGCTGCAGGCGCTGCTGCCGATCTGGGCCGAGCTGCAGGGCGCGCGCCGCCATGGCGAGGTCGGGCGCTCGCTGCGCCAGGCGCTGTATCTGTGCGCTGCCTGCATCGTGCTGGGCATGGTGGTGCTGCTGATGCCCGGGCCGCTGCTGCGCGCGGCCCAGGTGCCGCCGGCCCTGCAGGCCGAGGCCGAGCGCTATCTGGCCGTGCTGGCCTGGGCGCTGCCGCCGGCGCTGCTGTTTCGCCTCTACAGCACGCTCAACCAAAGCCTGGGTCATCCGCGCCTGGTCACGCTGCTGCAGGTGGCGGCGCTGCTGCCCAAGATCGCGCTGTCGGTCTGGCTGACGTTTGGCGGCGCGGGGCTGGCGCCGCAGGGCGCGGTCGGCTGCGCCTGGGCCACGCTGCTGGTCAACTGCGGCCTGCTGGCCGTGGCGCTGTGGCTGCTGCGCACGCAAGGCCTGTATGCCCCCTACGCCATCTGGCAGCGGCTGGAGCGGCCCGACTGGCGCCAGCTGGCTGCCTTCGTGCGCCTGGGCGTGCCGGCCGGGCTGTCGGTGATGGTCGAGGTCACCTCGTTCACGCTGATGGCCTTGTTCATCGCCCGCCTGGGCACGCTGGCCTCGGCCAGCCACCAGATCGCCGGCAATGTGGCCGCGCTGCTGTACATGCTGCCGCTGGCGCTGGGCATTGCCACCAGCATGCGCGTGAGCCACTGGCGCGGCGCGGGCGACGCAGCTCGGGCCCGCCATGCCGCAGGCCTGGGCCTGGGCGCAGCCGCGCTGCTGGCCCTGCTGGCCGCGGCGGCGCTGGCCCTGGCCGCCGGCCCGGTGGCGGCGCTGTACGTGAATGACCCGGCCATCGCCGCGCTCGCGCAAGGGCTGCTGCTGTGGGTGGCGGCCTACCACCTGGGCGATGCGCTGCAGGCAGTGGCGCTGTTCGTGCTGCGCAGCTACCGCATCACGGTGCTGCCCTTCGTTCTCTACGCGCTGCTGCTGTGGGGCCTGGGCCTGAGCGGCGGCTACCTGCTGGCCTTCCAGGGTCTGGGGCCGTGGCCGGCCATGCAGGCGCCGCAGGCTTTCTGGATGACCAGCGCCACCGCCTTGCTGCTGGTGGCGGCGCTGCTGTGCGGGCTGCTGTGGCGCGTGGCGCGGGCCGATTGCCCGGATAATGGCGCGCCCGGCCGCGACCGCGCAGCGGCCCTGCCGGGACTTGA
This sequence comes from Vandammella animalimorsus, assembly GCF_002285265.1. GTDB lineage: Bacteria > Pseudomonadota > Gammaproteobacteria > Burkholderiales > Burkholderiaceae_C > Lampropedia. Next base: position 41,720 of record NZ_NSJB01000012.1, on the reverse strand, counting down.
ATGAATCCGCCCATGCCTTTGCCCAACGCCGCGCCCCCATCCCCCCAGGCCTTGTCGCCGGCCCTGGATGCGGCCACCCGGCCCTTGCGGGTGCTGGGCATCGAGTCCTCCTGCGACGAAACCGGCGTGGCCCTGGTGCAGACGCAGCCGGCAGCGCCCGGCGCGGCCAGCCCGCCTGTGCCGCAGTTGCTGGCCCATGCGCTGCACAGCCAGATCGACATGCACCGGCTCTATGGCGGCGTGGTGCCCGAGCTGGCCAGCCGCGACCACATCCGCCGCGTGCTGCCGCTGACGCAGCAGGTGCTGCAGCAGGCCGGCTGCAGCCTGCAAGAGCTCGACGTCATCGCCTACACCAAGGGCCCTGGCCTGGCCGGGGCGCTGCTGGTTGGCGCGGGCGTGGCCTGCGCGCTGGGCGCGGCGCTGGGCACGCCGGTGCTGGGCGTGCACCATCTGGAGGGGCATTTGCTCTCGCCCTTTCTCAGCGCCGATCCGCCGCAATTTCCCTTCGTGGCGCTGCTGGTCTCGGGCGGGCACACCCAGCTGATGCGCGTCGATGGCGTGGGGCGCTATCAGTTGCTGGGCGAAACCATCGACGACGCCGCGGGTGAGGCCTTTGACAAATCGGCCAAGCTGCTGGGCCTGCCCTATCCGGGCGGGCCGGAGCTGGCGCGGCTGGCCGAGCAGGGCGATGCCCAGGCTTTTGACCTGCCGCGCCCGCTGCTGCGCGGCGACAACCTGGATTTCTCCTTTGCCGGGCTGAAAACGGCCGTGCTCACCCAGGTGCAGCGCCTGGGCGAGCAGGCCCAGGCGCGCCGCCACGACCTGGCCGCCAGCACCCAGGCGGCCATTGTTGACGTGCTGGTGCGCAAGGCCTTGCTGGCTTTGCGCCAGACCGGGCTGCAGCGCCTGGTGGTGGCCGGCGGCGTGGGCGCCAACCGCCTGTTGCGCGCCACGCTGGATGCGGCCTGCGCCCGGCGCGGCGTGCGCGTGCATTACCCCGAGCTGTACCTGTGCACCGACAACGGCGCCATGATCGCGCTGGCCGCCGCCATGCGATTGCAGGCCGGCCTGCAGGAGCCCAGCCGCGTCTGGAGCTTTGACGTGCTGCCGCGCTGGCCGCTGGAAGACGTGGCGGTGTAAGAGCAGTGTCAGAGCCTGCGCAAAGTCTCTGCACGGCGGGTCGGTCAGTCAGGCTTTTGGGGCGCCGCCGGTAAAGCGCGCGCGGGCCGGCATGCGCTCGGCAATGCGCGCGCGGTTCAGCGCCAGGGCCTGGGCGGTGGGCGTGTAGTCCTGCCACAGCGCCGGGTCTGCAGGCAGTGCGGCCGGCCAGATGTGCTGCACTTTGAAGCCGCGCGCCAGGCACTCGGCGTGCAGCGCCTCGTAGCGGCGCTGCAGGAACGCCAGCTTGTCGAAGAAAAAGCGCACGTGGCCCGTGCCCAGGCAATAGTCCTGGGGCTGGCCCTGCAGGCGGTATTTGCCCTTGGCGACGGCGTTGGGGATGCGCGTGAGCTCGCGGTGCTCGGCCAGCAGGTGCTGGTCGCACAGCTCGGCGGGGGCGACGAGGTTGATGCGGGTCATGCCCTCATGCCAGTTGGGCCATACAGATGCCGGGGCATGGGCGCCGGGGCATTACTCGGCCGCGTCGCCGTTGCCGCTGCAGGCCGGGCACAGGCCGTAGAGCGTGATGTCGTGGCTTTGCAGCACAAAGCCCTCGGGCAGCAGGCGCGCGAAGGTGTCGTTGCAGCCGTGCACGTCGAACACCTTTTCACAGCCCTGGCAGCGGAAGTGGTGGTGGTGGTGCTCGGCCTGGTGGGCCAGCTCGTAGTACAGGCGATCGCCCGGCAGCGGCACGGGGCTGAGCTCGCCGGCCTCGACCATGGCCTTGAGGTTGCGGTACACCGTGGCAATGCCCAGGCCCGGCACGAGCTGCTGCGCGGCGCTGAGCACCTCGGGCGGGGAGAGCGGGCGCGCCTCGCGCTGCAGCACGGCGCGGATGGCCGCGCGCTGGCGCGTGGCGCGCTCGCCATGCGGCGGCCGGGCATGCGCCGGGCCGGCCTGGTCGTGCTCGGGGCTGGGGGCGCAGCGGGCGGTGGTGCGGGCGGTCGGCTTCATGGGGGCGATTGTGCCATTGCCCTGTCGCGCGCCGCGGGCGCCAGCGCCGGTTGCGCTGCGCCGCCTGGCTGTTGCTATAATCGCGCGCTTTGCAGCGTCGTCGCTGGCCGGGTGGTCATGTCGCGTGTCTCTCAACGCTGCGGATTTTTTTGCATGTGCCGCGCGGGTTTTGCTTGCGCGCCAGCCATGCAGGCCCAAAGGAAATTCTCGCAATGGTCGTAATCAGACTCTCCCGCGGCGGCTCCAAGGCCCGTCCGTTTTACAACATCGTCGTGGCCGACAAGCGCGTGCGCCGCGATGGCCGCTTCATCGAGCGCATTGGCTACTACAACCCCAACGCCCGTGGCGCCGAGCAAGGCCTGCAGCTCAGCCATGACCGCCTGAGCTACTGGCAAGGCGTGGGCGCCCAGGCATCGGAGACCGTGCAGCGCCTGATCAAGCAATCGGCCAAGCAGCAAGTGGCTGCTTGATGCACAGAGCAAGAGGCCCCAGGCGGGCCTTTTGCGCGAGGTCTTTCGGGCGGCGCGGGTTTCCTGGCCGCTGCCCGTTGGCAATCGACAGGCCCTGGCCACGCAAGTGGTGCAGCGCCTGTTTTTTTATGGCCTGGCGCATGCGCCACGCGCCACGCGCCAGGCGCGTCGCCCGCAAGGCCTGCCAGCCCCCCAGGCCGTCCAAGCTGCCCAGGCCGCCCGAACCTGCCCATTCGCTTATGCCGCACCGCAAGCCCACCCATCCCCGTGCCAGCGCCCGCGCCGCAGCCGGGCCCACGCCATCGCCCGAGGCGGCCGCGCCTGCGGGGCCGCAGTTGCGCCAGGCCTTGGCGCAACTGATGGCCAAGGCGCCGCCCGCGCCCCTGATCGACCTGGCGCGCATCACCGGGGCCTGGGGCGTGCGCGGCTGGATCAAGCTCGCGCCGTTCAGCGCCGATGCCGATGCTCTGCACGAGGCGCGCGACTGGTTCATCGCGCCGCCCGATGCGCGGCGCCGCCAGGGCCCGCGCCATTTCGATGCGCCGCTGCAGGTGCATGTGCTGCAGCTCAAGCCGCAAGGCGATGCGCTGGTGGCGCAGCTGCAGGGCGTTGACGACCGCGATGTGGCGCAGGCCCTGCGCGGCGCCACCATTGCCTTGCCGCGCAGCGCCTTCCCGGCGCTGCCCGAGGGCGAGTTCTACTGGGTGGATCTGCTCGGCCTGCAGGTGCGCAACCGGCAGGCCGTGGTGCTGGGCACGGTGGCTGAGATGCTCTCCAACGGCCCGCAGTCGGTGCTGGTGGTGCGCGAGCAGCCCCCGGCCGATGCTCCCGATGCGCCTGCGCCGCGCCTGCGCGAACACCTGATCCCCTTCGTCGATGCCTATGTGGACAGCGTTTCGCTGACCGATGGGCAGATCGTCGTGGACTGGCAGCCCGATTACTGATGGCAGCTTGCCCCATGCACGCGGCAGGCGCGGCGCGCGCTGCCGACACCGGCAAGCCTGCCCAGGCGCAGCGGCGCCGTGGGCCCGCAACTCAATGGAATTTCCCGTGACCGACCCAGAAACCTCTTCGCCCTTGCCGGAGGGCCTGCACCGCCAGAGCCTAGCCGTGCGCCAGGCCCTGGCGCCCAGCCAGTACGGCGAGCATTCCGAAGCCCTGTTCCTCACCAGCAGCTACGTGCAGCCCGATGCCGCAACATCGGCGCAGCGCTTTGCCGGTGAGCAGCCGGGCTTTACCTACACCCGCACCGCCAACCCCACCGTCACCAGCTTCGAGCAGCGCCTGGCCGCACTTGAGGGCACCGAGTGCGCGCTGGGCACGGCCACCGGCATGGCGGCGATCGCCACGCTGGCCTATGGCCTGCTGCAAAGCGGCGACCACATCGTCGCCTCGCGCTCCATGTTTGGCTCCACCATCAGGCTGCTGGGCAGTGAGCTGCAGCGCTTTGGCGTGGAAACGAGCTTCGTCTCGCAGACCGACGTGAACGAATGGCGCCAGGCCATCCGCCCCGGGCGCACCAGGCTGCTGTTTGCGGAGACGCCCACCAATCCGCTGACCGAGGTCTGCGACATCCAGGCTCTGGCCGATCTGGCGCACAACAGCGGCGCCTGGCTGGCGGTGGACAACTCCTTTTTGACGCCTGCGCTGCAACAGGCCGCGCCGCTGGGGGCCGATTTCGTGCTGCACTCGGGCACCAAATTCCTCGAAGGGCAGGGCCGGGTGATGGCTGGCGCCGTCTGCGGCAGCCATGCGCTGGTGGAGCAAAAGCTCGGCCCCTACCTGCGCACGGCCGGCTTCAGCCTCTCGCCCTTCAATGCCTGGGTCGTGCTCAAAAGCATGGAAACCCTGTTCGTGCGCATGCAGGCCCAAAGCCGCCATGCGCTGGCGTTGGCCCAGTGGCTGGAGCAGCACCCCAAGGTCGGGCGGGTCTACTACCCGGGCCTGGCCAGCCACCCGCAGCACGCGCTGGCCATGCGCCAGCAAGGCGGCGCAGGCGGCGCGGTGCTGGCCTTTGAAGTGCCTGGCCAATCGCCCGAGCAACTGCGCGCCAATGCCTTTGCCCTCATCGACCAATGCCAGCTGCTCAGCCGCACCACCAACCTCGGCGACGTCAAGACCACCATCTCGCACCCGGCCACCACCTCGCACGGCCGGCTGAGTGAGGCGCAGCGCCAGGCCGCCGGCATTGGCCAGGGGCTGCTGCGCATCTCAGTCGGGCTGGAGCACCCGGACGACCTGCAGCGCGATCTGCAGCGTGGCCTGCAGGCCTTGTGAGCCCTATTTGAGCCCCCATTCGAGCCCCCATCCGCCACACACCCAGCACCACCCGCACGCACCATGAGCACCCAAGCCACTGGCGGCAAAGTCCGCACCCGCTTCGCCCCCTCGCCCACCGGCTTCATCCACCTGGGCAACATCCGCTCCGCGCTGTATCCCTGGGCCTTTGCCAAGGCCAACGGCGGCGACTTCATCCTGCGCATCGAAGACACCGACCAGGAGCGCTCCACCCAGGCCGCCGTCGATGTGATTCTGGAGAGCATGGCCTGGCTGGGCATGACGCCCGACGAAGGCCCGTTCTATCAAATGCAGCGCATGGAGCGCTACAAAGAAGTGCTGGCGCAGATGCAGGCCCAAGGTTTGGTCTACCCCTGCTACATGAGCGTGGCCGAGCTCGATGCCCTGCGCGAGCGCCAGATGGCCGCCAAGCAAAAGCCCCGCTACGACGGCACCTGGCGGCCCGAGCCGGGCAAACAACTGCCGCCCGTGCCCGAAGGCGTGCAGCCCGTGCTGCGCTTCAAGAACCCGCAAGGCGGCGTGGTCGCCTGGGACGACAAGGTCAAGGGCCGCATCGAAATCCGCAATGACGAGCTGGACGATCTCGTCATCGCCCGCCCCGATGGCACGCCCACCTACAACTTCTGCGTGGTGGTGGACGACATCGACATGGGCATCACCCACGTCATCCGCGGCGACGACCACGTCAACAACACCCCGCGCCAGATCAACATCTTCCGCGCATTGGGCAAAGAGCCGCCCGTCTATGCCCACCTGCCCACCGTGCTCAACGAACAGGGCGAGAAGATGAGCAAGCGCCACGGCGCCAAGGCCGTGACGCAATACCGCGACGAAGGCTATCTGGCCGATGCCATGGTCAACTACCTGGCGCGTCTGGGCTGGAGCCATGGTGATGACGAAATCTTCTCGCGCGAGCAATTCCTGCAGTGGTTCGATCTGGATCACCTGGGCAGCAGCGCCGCGCGCTTTGACGAAGCCAAGCTGCGCTGGGTCAATGCCCAGCACATGAAAATGGCCAGCGACACCGCCCTGGCCGAACTGCTGGCGCCGCGCCTGGCCGCGCGCGGCATCCAGGCCGCCGCCTTGGCCGATGGCCGCCTGCCGGCCATCGTCGCGCTCTTCAAGGACCGCTGCGAAACCCTCGAAGACCTGGCCCGCTGGGCCCAGCCCTTCTACAGCGAGCAGCCCAGCATCAACCAGGCCGACTACGAGCAGCACGTCACCGCAGCCATCGGCCCGGCGCTCGACGCCCTGGCCCTGGCCCTGGCCGCACTGCCGCAGTGGCAGGCCGCGCACATCAGCGCCGCCTTCAAGCAAGTGCTCAAGGAACAGGGCCTGAAAATGCCCCAGCTGGCCATGCCCGCGCGCGTGCTGACCATGGGCGTGGCGCAGACGCCATCCATCGACGCTGTGTTCGAATTGATGGGACAGAAAAAAATTCTCGAACTTTTGCAAAAGCGCTGAAAATTGCTATACAATGCGAGGCTTCGCTGATGACGAAATCTTGAAAGCCAAGCCCAAGACAAACGGCTGGCAAGACGAAAGCAAAAGCGAAGACCAGCAAAAGCCCTGGGGCAGTCCAAGGCAGCAAAATTTGGGGGTATAGCTCAGCTGGGAGAGCGCTTGCATGGCATGCAAGAGGTCAGCGGTTCGATCCCGCTTACCTCCACCAAAACACCAGGCCCGCAGGGCCTGAAGTCCAAAGGCTACGACCCTATCGTCTAGAGGCCTAGGACACCACCCTTTCACGGTGGGTACCGGGGTTCGAATCCCCGTAGGGTCGCCAAGTCCAGAGCACTTGGCCGGTTGCATCAAAGCCGGCGAACGCTCCGCTACCAGGAGCGGTAGTTCAGTTGGTTAGAATACCGGCCTGTCACGCCGGGGGTCGCGGGTTCGAGCCCCGTCCGCTCCGCCAAGACCAAACCCCTTGCAGCGCAAGCTGCAAGGGGTTTTTCATTGGCGGAGCCTGCGCCATGCCCGGCTTTTTTGTCTGGGCGTGGGGCGGTTTGCCGCAAGCTGCGGCGGCAAACAAGCCGTGGCGGCTGCCACACCACCACTCTGGCCAAGCCAGCACCCTTGCACAGGCGCTGGCAGCGGCACAAGGTTTTCCTCGGTGCGAGCGTGCGGTGCAAGCGCAGCCGGGCCGCCAGGCCCGGCGGGCGCTCACCAGCGCCAGGTCACGCTGGCCGTCGCGGTGCGCGGCTCGCTGTAGAGGCAGCCGTAGGTGCAATGGGCGACGTAGGTCTTGGCGGCCAGGCAGTTGCAGCTGCCGGGCTGCGTTGTCACAACAGAAGCCAGAAGCGGCACGTCAGAAGCGGTACTTCAGGCTGGCCGTCACCGTGCGCGGCAGGCCGGGGTAGTAGCCCCAGCCGTAGCTCGATGCATAGCGCTTGTTGCTCAGGTTGCTGACGTTCAGCGCCGCCTGCCAGGGGCCGCGCTCGTAGCGCAGCGCGGCGTCCAGCAGGGTGTGGGCGGGCATGGCGATCTGGTTGTCGCTGTAGGCGTAGCGGCTGCCGGTGTGGCGCACCCCCAGGCCGGCGCTCAGGCCGGGTGCGGCGGCAAGGCGGTAGTCCAGCCAGGCGGAGGCCAGCATGCGCGGCACGTTGTCCACCCGGTTGCCCTGGTCGCCGTCCTCGCTGCGGGCAATCTTCACGTCCTGCACGGTGAGCTGGGCGGTGAGCTTGAGCTGGCGGGTGAGCGCGCCCTTGGCTTCCAGCTCCAGCCCGCGCGAGCGCACTTCGCCGGTCTGGCGCCGGTGGCCGTAGTGCTCGGGATCATTGGTGGGCACGTTGGTCTTGCGCAGGTCGAACACGGCGGCGGTGAGCAGCAGCTCGCGCCCGCTGGGCTGCCATTTCAGGCCCAGTTCCCACTGCTGGCCGCGCGTGGGCTTGAACAGCGCGCCGTGGGCATCGGCGCCGCTTTCGGGCAGGAAGGAGGTGGCGTAGCTCAGGTACGGCGCCCAGCCGCTGGGCCAGACATGGCCCAGCGCCACGCGGCCGGAGAAGGCACCATCCTTCTCGCGCGTTTGCGAGCCGTCCAGCCGGTTGTCCAGGCGCGTGTGCACGCGGTCATAGCGCCCGCCCAGCGTCAGCCGCCAGGGGCCGTGCTGCATCTGGTCTTGCAGGTACAGGCCAATCTGGCGCTGGCGCGTTTGCTCATCGGTATTGACCGTGGTGGGCGGCGGCACGGGGCGGCGGTATTGCGCCTCTGGCGGCAGGAAGATGTTCAGGCTTTCTGCCGGATCGTCGCGGTTGACGCTGGCAAAGCGCGATGCATGCGCATCCAGCCCCAGCGCCAGCGTGTGGCGCACGCGGCCGCTGTGCCACTGGCCTTGCAGCTGCGTGTCCAGCGCGGTGTGGCGCATGCGGTTGTCGTTTTCATAGGCGGTTTGCGCCAGCTCGCCCGTTTGCGGGTCGGCCGGGCCTTCGCCATACAGCCAGCCGCCATGAAAACGGTGGCTGCCGCTCACGAAGCGCTGCTGGATCGACCAGCCAGCGTGCAGGCGGTGGCTGAACTGGTAGCCCCATTCGCCTTGCCGGGTATTGCCGAAGCTGAAGCTCGGGTTGCTGTTGCTCCAGCCGCTGGACGACTGGCGGTCGGCGCCCAGAAACTGCGTTTCCTGATCCGCCCCCTGCTTGCGGAACCAGCGGCCATGCAGCGTCAGCGTGGTGTCGGCATTGGGCGTCCAGCTCAATGAAGGGGCCAGCACATGGCTACGGTAAGTCTGGCGACCATGGCCGGGAATGGCGAAGAAATGCCGGTTGTGGTTGGCCGCGGCCACCACGCGCCAGTGCAGGCTGCGCTGCGCATCCAGCGCGCCGCCCACGTCCACGCCCAGCGCCTTGCGGTGGCTGCCCAGCTCGGCCTGCACCTGCCGCTCAGCTTCTGGCCCGGCCTGCTTGGTGATGACGTTGATGACGCCGCCCGCATCGCCCAGGCCATACAGCGCCGAGCTGGGGCCGCGCAGCGCCTCGAAGCGCTCTACCTCGAACGGGTTCGTCAGCCGCGAGACATAGCCCGACGAAGGCGCGCGCAGGCCGTTGACGTAGGTGGAAGCGTTGGCATTGAAACCGCGCAGGCTGATCCAGTTGTAATGCGCGCCATTGCCATACGACTCTACCTGCACGCCGGCCGTATAACGGCCGATTTCCATCAAGTTGCTGGCGCCGCGGTCTTCGATTTCCTCGGCGCCCACCACGCTGATGGACTGCGGCGTCTCCAACAGCGGCGTATCGGTCTTGGTGGCCGTGGCGCTGCGGCGCGCGGCGTAGCCCGGCACGGGGCCGGTGGCGGTTTCGGGCGCGGCTTGCACGGTGACGGCGGGCAGGGTTTGCACGCTGGCATCCGCGGCGCGCGCGGGGGCCGGGGCGCGGCGCAGCGTGAAGCTGCCGTCGGCCTGCTGCACGGCTTGCAGGCCGCTGCCGGCCAGCAGCGCGGCCAGGCCGCTTTGCGGGCTGTGCTGGCCTTGCAGGGCGGGGGCTTGGCGGCCCTGGGTCAGCGCCGGGTCGAAGGACAGCAGCAGCCCGGCCTGCCCGGCAAAGGCCGCCAGCGAGGCGCCCAGCGGCCCGGCGGGCAGGTGGTAGTGGCGCGTGGCCGGGGCAGTGGCCTGGGTGGCGGTGGCGGCGGTTTGGGCCTGGGCGCTGCGGGCGGGCAGCAGCGCGCCGCCAGCGGCCAGGCTGGCGGTGGCGAATGCGGCCAATGCCAGCGCGCTGGGGCGCAGGCCATGCGGCCGCGCCCGTGTCTGTATGGCGGCTGGCGTGAGGCGGCGGGGGCGGCCGGTGGCAAGGGTGACGGGGATGGCGGTGGGGACGGCGATGGAAATGGCGCGGCGGGCCATGAGGGCGCTCCTTTCGTGGCGGCAGGGGGAGGGTCAATCGGGCTGTGGCCTGGCGCGCCCTGCCGCCCCCGCACCTGCATGCACATGGGGCACATGCAGGGCCGGGGCGGCCACACGCCTGGCTATCCCCTATGCCGCACGAGCGCGAAAAAGGGATACGGGCGGGGTGAAATTTTTTTTTTGAAGGCAGGCCCGCAGGGCTGGCAGGCAGGCGCGGGCCGAAATCAAACGGCGGTTTGCCGGGCGCTGCGCCTATGGCGCTGGCGCCCACGGGTTGAGCGGGTGGGCTTGCGTAGTACGCCTGATATCGCACTTGGCAGGCTTGCCCTGGGGGCGTGAACAGGCTTCGGTGGGACTTGCCGCTCTGCGCTGTGCGCAGCCCGGAAAGGAAGCAGGTGTACTGCAAGAACGTCATGAAAGATCAGCGGGCTCTGCGCCCAGGTGCAGGCGCGGAGGCTCGAAGGCGATGCCCTCCACTCCGGGCATGGCCAGCGCATCGGCAATGCTGCGCTGTTGCCGGGTCAGGCGCTGGTAGTCCTCGAAGCTGAGCAGCACGTGCGCGGTCCGGCCACGGTCGGTGATGAGCACAGGACCGCGCTGGGTGGCCTGCTTGGCGCGCGCGATGTTTTGGCGCAGCGCTTGGCTGGACAAGGTAGTGATGGTCATGGGCAATCTGCTGAGGATTGATGGTGTCGTGGGTTGCCGGGAAAGTAACGGCTTTTGCGGCAGGGCGGCAAGCCAGGCGCGGGGCGAGATTCGTGAAGTGGATGGGGTGGCGCTCAGCCAATCTCCACCACCGCGCCTTCGCCCTGGCCCCGCTGGCGGATGCGCAGGCGCAAGGTGGCGGCGAGCATGCGCAGGGCGCGGTCGGGGTCGTTCAAAGGGAAGGTGCCGGAGATGCGCAGCGCCTGGGCGGCGGGCAGCACGCGGATGGCGCGGCCACTGTGGCGGGCCAGGGCGGCGGCCCAGTCGGGCAGGGGCATGGCGTCGGCGATGAGCAGGCCCCGGCGCCAGGCGGTGTCGGCCTCGCGGGCGGCGCTGGCGGGGGCGATGGCATCGCGCGTGAAGCGGGCCTGCTGGCCGGCGCGCAGGGTTTGGTGCGCGGCGCTCGGGGCCTTGGCCGGTTCGATGCGCACCGCGCCTTCGTAAACGGCGAGCAGGGTGCTGCCGCCATCATTGCCGCCATCACTGCCGTTGTTGCGGCCATCGCGGCCATCGAGTCGCCGCACGGCAAAGCGCGTGCCCAGGGCCTGCATGCGCCCGTGCGCGGTGCTGACGATGAAGGGGCGCGGCGGCTGGGCGCTGTCGGCGGCGGTGTGCACGTACAGCTCGCCTTGGCGCAGGTGCAGCAGGCGCTGGCGGCGGCTGTAGCGCACGTCGAGCTGGCTGCCGGCGTGCAGGCTGAGCTGGCTGCCGTCGTCCAGTTGCAAGTCCAGGTTCTGGCCGGGCAGGGCGGCGTAGTCGGCGTCCATCCAGTGGCGCCACTGCTGCCAGGGCTGGCGCTGCCACAGCAGCCAGGCGCCGGGGGCGATCAGCAGCGCCAGGGCCGTGCCCTTGGCCACATTGGCAATGCGGGCCAGGCTGGCGCGGCGGCTGGCTTGCGCGCTGGCGTGCAGGGCGGGGCCGGCCAGCGGGGCGGGCAGGGCGTTGAGTTGGTCCAGCAGGCGCTCGGCGCGCTGCCAGGCGCGCTGGTGCTGCGGGCTTTGCTGGCGCCAGGCGGCCAGGCGGGCTTGTTCGGCGGGGGGCAGGGGGCCGTCTTGCAGCTGGGCCAGCCAGGCGGCGGCTTCGGCCAGGATGCGCTCGTCGATGGGCTCGGCGATGGGGGCGCTGGCAGGGTGGTTGAGCGGCTCGGCCATGGGGCGCGGCCTCAGTCCTCGGGCATGAGGTGCAGGCAGGCCAGCCAGGCGCGCTGCATGTACTTTTTGACGGTGGGCACGGACAGGCCCAGGGCGGCGGCGATGTCGCGCTGCTTCATGCCGTCGAACTGCGCCATCAGAAAGGCCTGGCGCACGCGCGCGGGCAGGGTGTGCAGGGCCTCGTCGAGCTGGTGCAGGGTTTGCAGCGTGATGGCGCGCCGCTCGGGCGAGGGGGCGTGCGCTTCGGGCAGGGCGGCCAGGGTTTGCAGCCAGGCGGCTTCCAGCGCGCGGCGGCGCAGGTGGCTGGCGGCCAAGCCGTGGGCAATGGCGCCCAGATAGGCGCGCGGCTCGCGCAGCGCGTGCAGCGCATGCGGGCGGCCCAGCAGGCGCACGAAGGTGTCGTGCGCCAGGTCGGCGGCGGCGTCGCCATCGCCCAGGCGGCGGCGCAGCCAGCCGTGCAGCCAGCCGTGATGGCGCAGGTACAGGGCTTGGACTTGCTGCTGGTAGGCGGGCGCGAGGGACATTGGCAGGGCCTGGTCGGGACGGTATCGAGAGTGGTTCTTATTCTATTCAGCCCCTGGCATGGCCTGGCGCAGCCAGCGGTTGGGGGTAGAAAAAAAAGCCAGCGCAGGCGCTGGCTTTGGAGGGCTGCGCCGCTTGCACGGCGCTCATCAGCGATCAAGGTGGTTGGCGCGATCAGCGGTTGGCGCGCTCGAAGCGTTCGAGTTGCTCGTTGCCGCGCTGCACGATGGCTTCCAGGGCCTCTTTGGGGGTTTTCTTGCCGGCCCAGATCTGCTCGGTTTCCTCATCGGCAATGGTGCGGATCTGCACGAAATTACCCAGGCGGATGCCGCGCGACTTGTCCGTGGTCTTGCGGATCATCTGCGTCACGGCCACGTCGGTGCCGGGGTTTTGCTCGTAGAAGCCGGCCTTTTCCGTCAGCTCGAAGGCGGCGGTGGTCACGGGCAGGTAGCCGGTGCGCTGGTGGCTGGCCGCCTGCACTTCGGGGCTGGAGAGGAAGCGGAAGAAGTCGGCCACGCCCTTGTATTCCTTTTCGCTCTTGCCGCCCATGATCCACAGGCTGGCGCCGCCGATGGCGGTGTTCTGCGGTGCGCCCTCGACGTCGGGGTAGTAGGGCAGGGTGGAGATGCCGTAGGCAAATTTCGCCTCTTTGCGCGTGCGTGCGTACAGGCCCGAGGAGCCGGTGATCATGGCGCATTCGCCCGATGGGAAGGTGGCATCGGCGGTGTTGCCGCGGCCCTTGTAGACGAAGCTGCCGTCCTTGGCGGCCTTGGCCAGGTTTTCGAAGTGGCGCAGGTGCAGCGGCGAGTTCACCTGCAGGCGGGCGCCGTTGCCGTCAAAGCCGTTGTTGGCGCTGGCAAACAAGGTGTTGTGCCACAGCGAGAAGCTCTCCAGCTGCGTCCAGCTGATCCAGCTGGTGGTCAGCGCGCACTTGTGGCCGCTGTCCTTGAGCTTGCTGGCCGCCTCGAACACCTCGGGCCAGGTCTTGGGGGCTTTTTCCGGGTCCAGGCCGGCGGCCTTGAAGGCGTCCTTGTTGTAGTAGAAGACGGTGGTGGAGCTGTTGAAGGGAAAGCTCAGCATCTGGCCGTTGGGCGCGGTGTAGTAGCCGCTGACGGCGGAAATGTAGGCGCCCTGGTCGAACTTCAGGCCGGCGTCCTCCATCACCTTGGTCACGGGCATGGTGGCGCCCTTGGCGGCCATCATGGTGGCGGTGCCGACCTCGAAGACCTGCAGGATGTGCGGCGCATTGCCGGCGCGGAAGGCGGCGATGGCGGCCGTCATGGATTCGTCGTACTTGCCCTTGTAGGTGGGCACGATGCGGTACTCGCTCTGGCTTTCGTTGTACTGCTTGGCCAGGTCGTTGACCCAGTCGCCCAGCGCGGCAGACATCGAATGCCACCATTGGATTTCGGTCTGGGCCTGGGCGCTGCCAACGGCCAGGGCGGCAGCGGCGGCGAGGGCGAAGTGACGCAGTTTCATTGGGACTCCTTGCGTATTGGGGGAAACGGGTGAAAACCGAAGGGCCTGCCGCAAGATCTGCGGCGGGCGCCTTCTGAAAACGGGGGCGATGGTAAGGCAGTTTTGTGACAAAAAAGTGTCAAGGTTTACCCCAGGTTGGAGCTCTGGCGCGAGGGCGGCAATGGGCTTGACAGTGGGGCTGGCTGCTCAGTGGTATCTAGGGTTAGTGCTAATATCCGCGCTTTTCGCGCAGGCGGGCAGGGTGCCCTGTTCAGGCTTGCGCTGGATGCGTTTGGGGTAGGCAAATCATGGGCAAGACATCGCTGGACAAGGGCAAGATCAAGTTTTTGTTGCTGGAGGGCATTCACCCCTCGGCCGTGGATGTGCTCAGGCAGGCCGGTTACGACAATGTGGAGACGCTCTCCAGCGCGCTGCAGGGCGATGAGCTCAAGGAGAAGCTCGCCGACGTGCACTTTCTGGGCATTCGCTCGCGCACGCAGCTGACGGCCGATGCGCTGGCTGCGGCCAACAAGCTGGTGGCCGTGGGGGCGTTTTGCATTGGCACGAACCAGATCGACTTGCAGGCGGCGCGGCAAAAAGGGGTGGCGGTGTTCAACGCACCCTATTCGAATACGCGCTCGGTGGCCGAGCTGGTGCTGGGCGAGCTGATCCTGCTGCTGCGCGGCGTGCCGCAGAAGAACGCAGCGGCGCACCGTGGCGGCTGGCTCAAGTCGGCCACCCATTCGTATGAGACGCGCGGCAAGACGCTGGGCATCGTCGGCTATGGCTCCATCGGCTCGCAGCTGTCGGTGCTGGCCGAGTCGCTGGGCATGCACGTGATCTTCTACGACGCCATCACCAAGCTGCCGCTGGGCAATGCGCAGCAGGTGGGCAGCCTCAAGGAGCTGCTCGAGCGCAGCGACGTGGTGACGCTGCACGTGCCCGAGCTGCCCTCGACCAAGTGGATGATCGGTGCCAAGGAGCTGGCGGCGATGAAGGATGGCGCCATCCTCATCAACGCCTCGCGCGGCACGGTGGTGGAGATCGAGCCGCTGGCCGAGGCCTTGAGGAGCAAGAAGCTGCTGGGCGCGGCCATCGACGTGTTCCCGGTTGAGCCCAAGTCCAATCAGGACGAGTTCGTCTCCCCGCTGCGCGGCATGGACAACGTCATCATCACGCCGCACATCGGCGGCTCGACCATGGAGGCGCAGGCCAACATCGGCCTGGAAGTGGCGGAAAAGCTGGTGCGCTACTCGGACAACGGCACCACCACCACCTCGGTGAACTTCCCCGAGGCGGCGCTGCCCGCGCACGCCGGGCGCGACCGCATCCTGCACATCCACAAGAATGTGCCGGGCGTGATGTCGGCCATCAACCAGATCTTCTCCGACGCCCAGCTGAACGTGGCGGCGCAGTACCTGCAGACCGACGAGGCCATCGGCTACGTGGTGATCGACACCGAGCCGGGCGGCGCCAGCAAGGTGCTGGAGCCGCTGCGCCGCGTGCCGGGCACGATCCGCGCGCGGGTGCTGTTCTGAGCCGATCACCGCGCTGGCCCAGGCGCCGGCGCCGGCCTCACGGCGCAAGCTCCGCACCCGCCAGGGCCGCAGGGGCGCCATGAACAAAGCCGCTGATTCCAGCGGCTTTTTCTTGGGGCGAGCAGAACCGGTTCGCGCCGAGGGCGTGAGCCGGCAAGCCGGCGCTTGGGTTCAGCTCAGGTGCACGCGCGCGAACTTGCGCTTGCCCACCTGCACCACGTAGCTGCCGGCCGTGAGCTTGAGGCCGCGATCGCCAACGGTGCTGCCATCGACGCGCACGCCGTGGCCGTCGATCAGGCGGTTGGCCTCGCCGGTGGAGGCCGTCAGCCCGGCGGATTTGAGGATTTGCCCGATGCCCAGCGGCGCGCCGCTGAGCCGCACCTCGGGGATGTCCTCGGGCACGCCGCCCTTGCTGCGGTTAATGAAGTCCTGCTCGGCGGCCTCGGCGGCGGCGGCGCTGTGAAAGCGCGCGGTGATCTCCTTGGCCAGCAATACCTTGGCGTCCTTGGGGTTGCGCCCTTGGGCGACCTCCTTGCGCAGGGCTTCGATCTCGGCCAGTGAGCGAAAAGACAGCAGCGTGTACCAGTCCCACATCAGCTCGTCGGAGATCGACAGCACCTTGGCAAACATGGTGTTGGCGTCTTCGGTGATGCCGATGTAGTTGTTCTTGGACTTGGACATCTTGTCCACGCCATCGAGGCCCACCAGCAGCGGCATGGTCAGCACGCACTGCGGCTCCTGGCCATATTCCTGCTGCAGGTGGCGGCCCATGAGCAGGTTGAATTTCTGGTCGGTGCCGCCCAGCTCCAGATCGGCCTTGAGCGCCACGGAGTCATAGCCCTGCATCAGCGGGTAGAGGAACTCGTGGATGCTGATCGACTGGCCGCCATGGAAGCGCTTGTGGAAGTCGTCGCGCTCCATCATGCGCGCCACGGTGTATTTGGAGGCCAGCGCGATCATGTCCGCCGCGCCCAGGCCGTTGCTCCATTCGCTGTTGTAGCGGATCTCGGTCTTTTGCGGATCCAGCACCAAGCTGGCCTGGGTGTAGTAGGTCTGGGCGTTGGCCTTGATCTGCTCCTCGGTCAGCGGCGGGCGGGTGCTGTTGCGCCCGGAAGGATCGCCAATGCGGCCGGTGAAATCGCCGATCAGAAAGATCACCTGGTGCCCCAGGTTTTGTAACTGGCGCATCTTGTTGAGCACCACGGTGTGGCCCAGGTGGATGTCCGGGGCCGTGGGGTCCAGGCCCAGCTTGATGCGCAGCGGCTGGCCGCTGGCCTCGGCGCGTTGCAGCTTGGCGATCCAATCGGCCTGCGGCAGCAATTCCTCTGCGCCGCGCAGGCTGATGGCCAGGGCTTCCTGCACGGCGGCGCTGGGCGGTTGCGAGGGGTGGGGGCTGGGGGAGGCAATAGTTGACATGAGAATAAAAGTAAATCCGCTTGGTAAAACGGGCAATCCCGCTATACTGCCCTGTGTTTTTGCGGGCTTATTGTATGGAAGCTCAGGCAGCAAATGAACTTTCCCAGGTATTGCTGATCTGCTTGCTCCGTGCCATTGGCCGCATTTTTTTGAATCTTCTTCCAAGCCTGCTTTGTGCCGCCGCATGGCCGTGCATCGGCTGAGGTGGTGAGAGCCGCCCGGCCTCGTGCGTGAGCGTGTTTGCCGGCGCGTTCTTTTGCATGTGCCTGGGGCCCCGGCCCGGGGCGCGCGCAGTTGCTGTGCGTTGCCTTGCCGCTGGGGCCGCTTTCGCTGCCGCGTCGGTCGTGCCGCCTCGGTCGCATGCAAAAGGATGGCGGGCTTGTTTTTGTGTCAGGACAGTCCCTTGAACTCCGAGCAGTCAGCCTTCCCGCCCCCTGTTTCTCAAGACGCTGCACCGACTTTCCCCGAAGCGCTGCCGCAGCCGCCGGCCCCCCAGGCACAGGCCGGGGCAGCGCCATTGACTGCGCGCAGCCCGGTGGCCAAGCGCCTGATGGGCGCAGTCAGCGCCTTGCTGCTGCTGGGCGGCGGCGGCGCCTTTGCCGTGGCCAACCTGCAGGGCGAGCAGGAGCTGATTTTTCCGCGTCTGGCGCAGTATGAAGTGCCCTCGCTGCTCGATGGGCACAGCAGCGCCAGCCTGCTGGGCCAGGGGCACTTGCTGCTCTACCGCAGCGACCGCCTGCGCGCCAACGATACGGCCGAGGGCTTGCTGCAGCGCCTGGGCGTGAGCGATCCGGCGGCGGCTGCCTTTTTGCGCCGCAATGCCCTGGCGCACAAGAATCTGTGGGGCCGCCACGGGCGCTTTGTCACCGCCGAGGTCAATGCCAACCATGAGCTCGAACGCCTGACGGCGCGCTGGGTCAACGACGACAGCGGTTTCTTCCAGCGCCTGGTGGTGCAGCGCGGCACCGATGGCGAAACCTTCTCGGCCGAGCTGGACCGTGGCGAGCTGACCAAGAGCACCCGCCTGGCCAGTGGCGTGATCCGCAGCTCGCTGTTTGCGGCCACCGACGAGGCCAACCTGCCCGATCCGGTGGCGGTGCAGATCGCTGAGATGTTCTCCGCCGAGGTGAACTTCCACAAGGACTTGCGCAAGGGCGACACCTTCACGGTGGTCTACGAAACCCTGGAGGCCGATGGCGAGCCGCTGCGCAGCGGCCGCGTGCTCAGCGCCGAGTTCGTCAACAAGGGCAAGGCCCACCAGGCGCTGTGGTTCCAGGAGAGCGAGCACGACAAGGGCGCGTACTACGCGCTCGACGGCTCCAACCTGCGCCGCGCCTTTCTGTCCTCCCCGCTGGAGTTCTCGCGCGTCTCCAGCAGCTTCGGCAGCCGCTTTCACCCGATCAAGAAGACCTGGCGCAACCACAACGGCATCGACTACGCGGCGCGCACCGGCACGCCCATTCGCACCATTGGCGATGGCGTGGTGCAGGAATCGACCTGGAGCAACAGCTACGGCAATGTGGTCTACATCGACCACGGCGAAGGCAAGGTCACGGTCTATGCGCACATGGACCGCCGCGACGTGAAGAAGGGCGACAAGGTCACGCAGGGCCAGTTCATCGGCACCGTGGGCTCGACCGGCATGTCCACCGGGCCGCATCTGCACTTTGAGTTCCGCATCAACGGCGAATTCAAAGACCCGCAGATCATCGCCAAGGACAGCGCCGCCGCAGCGCCGATTGCCAAGGAAATCAAGCAGCGCTTCGATGCCCTGGCCGAGGCCGCGCGCATGCACTTCGAGCTGGCCCCGCTGATGACGCAGGCCAGCGCCGAGTGACCGGCCCGGGCGCGTGCGGCGCTCGCGCCTTCTCCTTCAGCCTGAGATAGCAGCCTCTTTGCCTGCCGTGCACTGATATGGCTGCGCGGCGCGCCCCTGAGCCCATGCAGCGTGCGCGGCCCGCAGAGGAACATCGCCCGTGACCCAAGCCGCAGCAGACCTTGCCAATGCGCAGTGGCAGCCCGCCGCGCCGGCCTGCCCCTCATGCCGCGGGCCCATGCAGGCGCTGCGCGTGCAGTCCCACCGTGGCGAGGCGGTGGAGCTGGATCTGTGCTTTGCCTGCCATGGCATCTGGTTTGACTGGCGCGAAAACCTGCAGCTCTCGGCCCAGGGCGTGCTGGCGCTGTTCAAGACTCTGCATGAGCACCGCGGTGAGCCGCACCGCCCGCTGGGCCAGCGCATGCAGTGCCCGGCCTGCAGCGCGGCATTGCAGCGCGGCACGGACCGCACCATCAGCGGCCCCTACGTCACCTATCGCTGCCCGGCGCGGCATGGGCGCTTCGGCACTTTTTCTTCCTTCATGGTCGAGAAAGGCTTTGTGCGCCACCTCAGCGCGGCGCAGCTGCATGCGCTGGCCGAGACGGTGCGCACCATCCACTGCAGCAGTTGCGGCGCCACTGTCGATCTGCGTCGCGACCATGCCTGCCCCTACTGCCGCTCGGCCTTTGCACTGCTGGATCCGCAGGCCGTGGAGCGCGCCTTGCAGCAGTACCAGGGCAGGGCCGGCGCCGACAGCGCCGCCCCTGATGCCGCCAATGCCAACGACGAGAAACTGCGCCAAGCCATGGCCCGGGCCGAATGGCTGATAGCGCAGGAGCGCATGCGGGCCCAGAACGCGCAGCGCGAGCGCGAGGCGCGCGGCGGCCCCTGGGGCAAGGATCGCTTTGCCGACGAGCTGTGGTCCATGGGCCTGGATGCGCTGTGGCGCTTGCTGGCGCGCTGGCTGCGTTGAGAGGGCTTGTTCACGCCCTCAGCTTGGCGGGGCAAAAGCAGCCGATTGGGGCAGTCTGCGATGCTGAAAGACCGTACTGGGGCACTGGCCCTGTGTACGCCATGGGCGGCTTGCATCCCATCATCATCCCAAGCCCCTTTGAGCCCACTGCGCCCCGAGACTGGTGGGCAGAAGGCTTTCAGCTATCGCGCTGCTCGGGGCTGGGATTCAGCGGCAGCTGCGGCGCGGGGTTGTGGCGCAGCTGGTTCTCGATCTGGCCGATGTAGGCTGCGGTGCTGTTGTCGGAGTCGTCCACGCGGCTGTAGATGTGGTCTTCCAGCTCTTCCATCTGGCGCAGCAATTCTTCCTGGCCCTGCTTGTGCTGCTCGGCCAGGAAGCTGCGCAGCTCGGTAAAGCGCGAGGCCTCGGCCTTGTCGGCCAGCTCGCGCTGCTGCTTGAGCTCCTTGGTGTAGCGGTGGTAATCCATGATGACCGTGCTGTGCAGCCACAGCACATAGGCGATGAACAAGGCGCCCAGCAGGCACATCAGCACCAGCAAGATGATGCCGATGGGCGCATGCACCACGGCAAAGCCCAGCGAGACATCGGTGGGCACGATCAGCGCATCCCAGTTGAAGTAGTACAGCAGGCCGATGCCCAGGGCCAGAAGAATGATGAGTCCCAGTCGTGCGTTCATGCGTGCAATCCTTGTGTCGTGTGGTGGGCCAAAGTGTCCCGCCGGTGTCGGGCCGCCGCGGTTTCCCGCTGGCTGCGGACCGGGCATGTAGTGCGGCGAGATTATCATGTATCGCCTCTTGCCCGCGCCGTGGCGGCGCAGGCGTTCGAGCCCTTTGAACAGGTTCTTAGCCCGAGGAAGCACCGCATGCCCCCGACGACTCTTTCAGCCGACCCCCAGGCCGATGCCCGCGGCCTGGGCCTGATGCGCCTGTGGCGCCGCTTCATGGGCGCGCGCGAGCACGGCGATGAAGCGGCCAGCGCCAGCGAGGCGCTGGACAAGCGCCAATGGCAAAAGATCGACGCCTTGCTGCACGAGGCGGCCACGCAGACCGACAGCGACAGCCGCGTGCGCGCCCGCGCGCGGCAATTGCTGGACGCCTATCTGCAGGCCAACGCCGCCGACAGGCTGCTTTTCATGCAGCGCCTGGCCAAGGGCTTTCATGTGGACCGCGCCGCGCTCGATCAGGCCATTGCCGCCTACCAGGCTGCGCCCGAAGGGCCCGAGAGCTTGCGCGCCCAGGCCGAGCTGGCCCAGGCGCTCGAATCGCCGCGGCTGCGCGTGCTGCGCCAGTTCAACCTGCTGCCCAATGGCATCCACGCCTTGGTGCAAATGCGCGCCGAGCTGCTGCGCTCGGCCCACCAGGACGAGCTGCAACCGCTGGAGCAGGATTTGTTGCGCCTGTTCACCCTGTGGTTCGATGCCGGCTTTCTGGAGCTGCAGCGCATCGGCTGGGGCTCGCCAGCCTCGTTGCTGGAGAAGGTCATCCGCTACGAGGCGGTGCACGAGATCAAATCCTGGAACGACCTGCGCAACCGGCTCGACTCCGACCGCCGCTGCTATGCCTTCTTCCATGGCCGCATGCCCGATGAGCCCTTGATCTTCGTTGAGGTGGCCCTGGTCAAGAGCCTGGCCGACAACGTGCAGGCCCTGCTCGACGAGGCCCAGCCCACGCAGGATCCGGCCCAGGCCACGACGGCGATCTTCTACTCCATCTCCAACGCCCAGAGCGGCCTGCGCGGCGTGAGCATGGGCGAGTTCCTCATCAAGCGCGTGGTCGAGCAGCTCACGCACGAATTTCCCAAGCTGCAGAAGTTCGCCACCTTGTCGCCCGTGCCGGGCTTTGCCAAATGGCTGCAGGGCCGGCTGGAGGATGCCCAATACCGCCAGCGCATCCCGCTGCAGGTCAAGCTCCTCATCGAGGAAGAAGGGCAGGGGGCGCAGGCGCCGCTGGAGCGGCTGCGCCAGCTGCTGCGCGCGCCGCAGGAGGCGGCGCAGCCCGGCCAGCAGCCCGCTGGCGAGGCGCTGGGCAAGGACGACATGGCCGCGCTGCGCCAATGGCTGATGGCCGAATGCGCGCACTACCTGCTGCTGGAAAAGCGCCGCCAGGAGCCCCTGGACCCCGTGGCGCGCTTTCACTTCGGCAACGGCGCCAGCCTGCAGCAGATCAACTGGATGGGTGACAGCTCGGACAACGGCATGCGCCAGTCGCTGGGCCTGATGGTCAATTACCTCTACCGTCTCGACGCCATCGACGAGCAATACCAGGCCTATGCGCGCGAAGGCAAGCTGGCCTACTCGCCCGAGGTCAAGAAACTGCTGGCCAGCAAGCAGCCGCAGCGCTGAGGGCCTGCTCAAAACATCGGCGCTGCGCGCGCACCAAGGCCAGGTTTGTTGGCCTGCGCTGATGGCGTGCGCCCGGATTCGCGCACAATACACGCCCTTTGGATTTCACACCCTTCGGATTTGCAAGAGGGCCCGGCGGCGGGGCGCAGTGCGCGCATGGCCTGCCGCAGCGCCCTCGCTTGCCTTGCCCTGTGCCGTATGCCCACACGCATTCTTGATTCCACCTGGCCCGCCGCCAGCGCGGCCGCCACGCCAGCGCCGCGGCGGCCGGATGGCCCCAATGGCCCGCATGGCCCGCACGGCCCGCGCAGCCCTGGGGCATGCTGGCTGGTGGGCGCCGGGCCGGGCGATCCGGAGCTGCTCACGCTCAAGGCCGTGCGCGCCATCGGCCAGGCCACGGTGCTGCTGGTCGATGACCTGGTGGGCGAGCAGGTGCTGGCCTTTGCCGCGCCCACGGCGCGCATCGTCCACGTGGGCAAGCGCGGCGGCGGCCGCAGCACGCCGCAGGCCGAGATCGAGCGCCTGATGATCGAGCAGGCCCTGGCCGGCGAGACGGTGGTGCGCCTCAAGGGGGGGGATCCGGCGATCTTCGGCCGCTGCGGCGAGGAGCTGCAGCGTCTGCATGAGGCGGGCGTGGCCGCGCAGGTGGTCAACGGCGTGTCCTCCGGCGTGGCGGCGGCCACGGCACTGGCCGCGCCGCTGACGCACCGCGACTTTGCCCACGGCGTGCTGCTGGTGACGGGCCAGCTCGCGCCCGACCAGCCGGCCATGGACTGGGCGGCGCTGGCGGCCACGGCCCATGCCTGCCGCCTGACCCTGGTGATCTACATGGGGGTGCGTGGCGCGCAGACGATCCAGGCCGGCCTGCTGCAAGGCCTGCCGGCGCACACGCCGGTGGCGGTGGTGCAATCGGCCTCGCTGCCCGAGGAAAAGCGCCTGCTGACCGAGCTGGGCGCGATGGTGGAGCACATGCGGGCGCAGCACATTGCCAGCCCGGCCATCATCATCGTGGGCGACGTGCTCAAGGCGCGCCAGTGGCTGGCGCAGGCGCCGCAGGCCGCGGCGCTGGCGGCCATGCCCTGCTGATGGCCATGGCCCAGCCACCCGTGCCATCCGTTCCGCCCGTGCCGTTGCAAGCCGACGCCGCAGCCCCGCAGGCTCAGTTCGACGCCATCGTGCTGGGCGCGGGCGCGGCCGGCCTGTTCTGCGCGGCGCAGGCCGGCCAGCGCGGGTTGAAGGTGCTGCTGATTGACCATGCGCGCCGCCTGGCCGAGAAGATCCGCATCTCCGGCGGCGGGCGCTGCAACTTCACCAACCGCGACCTGGACGTGCGCGCGCCACAGCGGCACTTCATCAGCGAGAACCCGCACTTCTGCCGCTCGGCGCTGTCGCGCTTCACGCCCCAGGATTTCATGGCGCTGCTGCAGCAGCACGGCATTGGCTTTCATGAAAAGCACAAGGGCCAGCTGTTTTGCGACCAGGGCGCGCAGCAGATCATCGACATGCTGCGCCGACTGTGCGAACAGGCCGGCGTGCAGCTCTGGCAGGGATGTGAAGTGCAAGGCGTGGAGCAACTGCCGCAGGCGCTGGTACAGCCTGCCGATCAGCCCACTGCTGCGCCGCGCTATGCCGTGCACACCGCGCGCGGCCAGGTGCAGGCCGCGCAGCTGGTGGTGGCCACGGGCGGGTTGTCCATCCCCAAGATCGGTGCCAGCGACCTGGGCCACCGCATTGCCCGCCAATTCGGGCTGCCGCTGGTGCCTTGCCGTCCAGGATTGGTGCCGCTGACTTTTGCCGCTGCCGATTGGGCTGCCTATGCCGCACTGGCGGGCTTGGCCGTGCCCGTGGCCATCGGGACGGCAAGCGCGGCAAACTCGGCAGGTACGGCGCCCGGCGGCAAAGGGCGCGCGGCGGCTGCGCCGGTGTTCCATGAGGACTTGCTGTTCACGCACCGGGGCCTTTCCGGCCCGGCCATTCTGCAGATATCGAGCTACTGGCAGCCCGGGCAGGCGTTGCAGATCAACTGGCTGCCCGGGCTGGATGTGCCGCAGGCCTTGCAGGAGGCCAAGCGCAGCAGCCGGCGCCTGCTGAGCAATGTGCTGGCGCAGTGGATGCCGGCGCGGCTGGCTGATGCCTTGCTGGCCCCGCAACCGCAATGGCAGCGCCCCATCGATCAGGTGGGCGACAAGGCTCTGCAAGCGTTGGCGGTGCAGCTGACGCAGTGGCGCATCATCCCCAGCGGCACCGAGGGCTATGCCAAGGCCGAGGTCACCATCGGCGGCGTGGACACGCGTGCGCTGTCCTCCAAGACCATGCAGAGCACGGCGCACCCAGGCCTGTTCTTTATTGGCGAAGTGATGGATGTGACCGGCTGGCTGGGCGGCTACAACTTCCAGTGGGCCTGGGCCAGCGCCTATGCCTGCGCACAGGCGCTGGAGAAAACCTGCCTGGCGCAAGAGCAAGCGCTATAATTTGCAGCTTTGCTGGCAATTGCCCCGTTGGCCATACTAGTTACTGAACAAACGGGGCGAAACCGCCGGGTGCCGGCCGCAAGGCCTGATCTCCCTTGCACAGCGCATCTGGCAACATTTGATTGATCTGAATGACTACCATCCGCGTCAAAGAAAACGAGCCGTACGAAATCGCCTTGCGCCGCTTCAAGCGCACGATCGAAAAGCTGGGCCTGCTCAACGAGCTGCGCGCCCGTGAGTTCTACGAAAAGCCCACGACCGAGCGCAAGCGCAAGAAAGCCGCTGCCGTCAAGCGCCACTACAAGCGCGTGCGCAGCATGCAGCTGCCCAAGAAGCTGTACTGATTGCCGCGGCCACGGCGCAGCCTTGCTGCACATGCCGTGGCCTGCATCAAAAAAACCGCGCCCGGGACGCCTGGCGCGGTTTTTTTGTGCCTGCTGCTTGTGTGCCTTTGGCCTGCGGCCCGGGGCGTGCCAGGGCCTGCCCATATGCGCGTGCAGCCATCGAGCTGCGTGCACAATGGCGCACTTTGCCAACCAAAGAAGGACACCGGCATGAGCCTCAAAGAACGCATCACCGAAGACATGAAGGCCGCCATGCGCGCCAAGGAAAGCCAGCGCCTGGGCACGATCCGCATGCTGCAGGCGGCCATCAAGCAGCGCGAGGTGGACGAGCGCATCGAGCTGGACGATGCGGCCATCGTGGCCATCGTGGACAGGCTCATCAAGCAGCGCAAGGATTCCATCGCCGCCTTCGAGCAGGCCGGGCGGCAGGATCTGGTCGCGCAGGAGCAGGCCGAACTGCAGGTGCTGCAGGTCTATCTGCCGGCGCGCCTGTCGGCCCAGGAGGTGGCCGCGGCCGTGGCGCGCATCGTGGCCGCCGTGGGCGCCAACGGCCCGGCGGACATGGGCAAGGTCATGGCCCAGGCCAAGCAGGAGCTGGCGGGCAAGGCCGACATGGGCGCGGTCTCGGCGGCGGTCAAGGCCGCGCTGGCGGGCTGAGCCGCGAGCGCCCGTCGCTTTGATGCGCGCCTTTGGGGGCAAACGCCATGAATCTCGTTTTTCTTGCGCTGGTCGTGGTGGCCTTTGCCACGGCCGCCTGGCGTCAATGGCAGTGGCAGCCGCCGGCGCAGGCGCCCGGCGCGGCGGCCGAAGGCGCGGCCGCACAAGGGGCGCAGGCCGCGCAGGCCGCCAGCAGCCCGATGGAGCAGCTCTCGGCCGGCATGATCTCCTCGGCCAGTGGCGCGATCGAGCTGGCCATCGGCCTGGTGGGCGTGATGGCCTTGTTCCTTGGGCTGATGAAGGTGGCCGAGGAGGGCGGCATGCTGGTGGTGCTGGCCAAGCTGATCCGGCCCTTGCTGGTGCGGCTGTTCCCGCAGGTGCCGGCCAACCACCCGGCCATGGGCGCGATGGTGCTGAACATGTCGGCCAATGCGCTGGGGCTGGGCAATGCCGCCACGCCCTTTGGCATCCGCGCCATGCAGGCGCTCGACGCGCTCAACCCGCGCCCGGGCACGGCCACCAATGCCATGGTGATGTTCCTGGCCATCAACACCTCCAGCGTGACGCTGCTGCCGGCCAAGGTCATCGCCATCCGCG
This sequence comes from Vandammella animalimorsus, assembly GCF_002285265.1. Lineage (GTDB taxonomy): Bacteria > Pseudomonadota > Gammaproteobacteria > Burkholderiales > Burkholderiaceae_C > Lampropedia. Next base: position 16,014 of record NZ_NSJB01000012.1, on the reverse strand, counting down.
CGGCCTCGGGCTCGATGGACCCGGCCGGGGTGTTGCCCACGACGCTGTTTGCCACGGCCGCCTCCACGCTGGCGGCCATCGTGGCGGTCTGGGGCCTGCAGCGTTTCTTCCCGGTGGGGCAGGCCACGCCGCAGGAGCTGGCCATGCAGCGGCCCTGGGTGAGCGAGCCGGCAGGCGGCGAGGGCGACAGCGCCCTGGCGCAGCAGCAGGCCTACCCGCTGTGGGTCAGCCTGTTGGCGCTGGCGGCCGTTGCGCTGGCCATCCCTGCCAGCATCGTCTGGGGCAAGCGCATCGCGCCGTGGATCGTGCCGGGCATGATGGTGGGCTTCTTGCTGTTTGGCTGGCTGCGCGGCGTGCGCATCTACGAGGCCTTCGTCGAAGGCGCCAAGGGCGGCTTCGAGGTGGCGCTGCGCATCATGCCCTACCTGGTGGCCATTCTGGTGGCGGTGGGCATGCTGCGCAGCAGCGGCGCGCTGGATGTGCTGGTGGGCGCGCTGGCGGTGTTCACCGCGCCGCTGGGCCTGCCGGCCGAGGCCTTGCCCATGGCCTTGCTGCGCCCGCTGTCGGGCTCGGGCGCCTATGGCGTGATGACCGCCACGCTGACCGATCCGGCCATCGGGCCGGACAGCTATGTGGGCTATCTGGTCTCCACCATCATGGGCTCGTCCGAAACCACCTTCTACGTGCTGGCCGTGTACTTTGGCGCGGTGCAGGTGCGGCGCATCCGCCATGCGCTGCTGGCGGCGCTGCTGGCCGATGCGGTGGCGGTCATGGCCTCCGTGGCCATTTGCAGCTATTTGTTCGCCGGGCGCTGAGGGGCCGGCCCCTTGGCGCTGCCCAGCCTGCTGCCGCGCTGCGCACAAAGGCGCGGGCACAAAGGGGCGGGGCCAGGGCTGCGGCTGGGCTTGGTTGTGGCCGGGCCTGGCTGCGGCGGCCGGCACTCAAATACAAGAAAATGAAAAGAATTCTTACGCAACAAATGAGAGTTATTTATAATTGCGAGACTAGATTGACAATCTGCGGAAGCCGTTCTGCCGCCGTGGCGTGCCGGGCGCCCTTTGCCCAGCGCTGAGTGGCGCCTTCTGCCCGGCACAAGCTGCCGGGCGCTTCACGCAGATGCCATCCAGGTTCCGCCCGGTGGCGGGCGTGGATGCAAAAAACCCCTCGATGCCTGTTTCGTCCAAGGCCCAGTCGCGCAGCGTTGCGCGTGGCTGGGCCTGTTGTTGTATCCCAGAGGAGTTTTTTCATGCCATTTGCCCGCAAGCCACTTGCCTTGTTGGCCGCGCATATCTGCTGCGGCTGCGCTTTCGCACAAACGGGGGGCGCGGTCGCGCCAGCGCAGGCCGATCAGTTGCCCACTGTGACGGTCAGCGCCCAGCCGCAGCCGCAGAGCACGGTGATCGGCCAGGAGCAGCTCGAGAAAGAGCCGCCCAGAAACATCCGCGGCGTGTTCGACAACACGCCCGGGGTGGATTTTTCCACCATGACCGGCGTGCTGGGCGACATCGAAATCCGCGGCATGGGCGGCATTGGCGGCGGCCTGGGCGTGGGCAGCGACCGCGTGACCGTGGAGCTCGACGGCATGGACATCACGCAGAGCTTCTCCTTCGGCCACAGCATGCACTATGGCCGCCAGCTCTTCGATCCGGCAGACCTCAAGCAGGTCAACGTGCACAAGGGCCCGGGGGCCAATGGCCTGGCCGGCAGCGTGCAGTTTCGCACCAAGGATCCGGCCGATTACCTGCGCCCTGGTCAGCGCCTGGGCGGCGATGTGCGCGCCGGCTACAGCGGCGACACCCGTGACATTGCCGCCGGTTTCAGCCTGGCGGCGCTGATCGACGAGCGCCAGAGCGCCTCGCTGAGCTATACGCGCCGTTCGTACCAGGAGCTGGACAACAAGGGCGGGCTGGACGTCGACGGACCCCAGCGCACCAAGAGCCTGCCGGTGGATGGGCGCAGCAACTCGCTCAACGGCAAATGGGTGCTGCAGCCCAATCGCGACCACAAGCTCACGCTCAACGCCCAGTACTACGGCGCCCACAGCGACATCGACCGGCGCAACGCGCTGGGCACCAGCACCTCCAGCCGCGGCAGCACCACCACGCACAGCTACACGGAAGAGCGCAAAAACACCCGCAGCGCCCTGTCGCTCAGCCACGATCTGAACGCCGCCAATGCGCTGTTCGATGGCATGAGCTGGCAGCTGTCCATGCAAAGAACGCGCGGCCAGAACCTGGGCGTTACCGACCGCACCGGCACAACCGGCGCGCGCACGCTGACCACGGACAAGAATTATTTCAAGACCAGCTCCTACACCTTCAAGGCCGATTTCGACAAGGCCATCGCGCCCTCAGGCGCCAGCCTGCGCCAGGACTGGAGCTATGGCTTCAAGCTGCAGCGCAGCGAGGCCGAGCTGGATCTGGTGCGCACAGTGGGCAGCCGCATCAGCAACCCCACGTACTTCCCGCGCAACCAGCAGTGGCAGGCCAGCGTGCACGCCGCCAACCGCCTGGGCCTGGGCGAGAGCGGCGTGAGCCTGACGCCCTCGGCCAAGGTCTCGCACATCCGCATCGACCCAGCGTTCGATGCCGGGGTCACGCCCGTGCAGGGCACGCGCAAGTACAGCAAGACCACCGTGGGCGGCGGCCTGCTGCTGGACTGGAAGCTCAATGACAACCACCTGCTGTCGGCCAGCTTCAACCGCAGCACCCGCCTGCCGGCCTACGGCGAGAGCAATGGCCAGAGCTATGGCCACTGGCCCTCGCGCCCCAACCCCAATCTGAAGCCGGAAAAAGCCACCGGCGTGGAGCTGGCCTGGAGCAGCTTTGGCGCGCTGGGGCGGCAAAAGGCCACGGTGTTTCACAACGCCTACAGCAGCATGATCGAGGTCGATTGCGGCGACTACGGCCGTGACGACGTCTGCACCGTCTTCAACGAGCCGGGGCGCACCAAAGTCCACGGGCTGGAGTGGGAAGGCAGCCTGAACCTGGGCGCGCTGGGCGCGGCCCAGGGCCTGCACCTGGACGGCGCGCTGGCCTACGCCAAGGGCAAGCAAGACGATGGCGCGCCGCTGCTGCGCGTCAACCCGCTGCACGGCCACGTGGGGCTGCGCTATGCCGAGCCCGGCGATCGCTGGGGCGGGCAGCTGCGCGTGAAATGGGCCGCGGCAAAGAAAAAGGCCGATCTGCCCAGCAGCCGCTACGCGCCGCTGCCCGGCTACGGCGTTGTGGATTTGACCGCTTACTACAGGCCCACGGCCAACCTCACCCTCAGCGGCGGCATCTACAACATCGCTGACAAGCGCTACGCACTGTGGAATCGCGCGCGCGGCATCACCAAGCCCGACTTCTCCAGCTACACCGAGGCTGGCCGCTACGTTGGCGTGAACCTGCGCTATCAGTTCTGATCGCGGATACCGAAGGCGCACGGTAAAAAACAGCCCATGGCAGCACAGGCCATGGGCTGCTTCTTTTTGCGCCCTTGCCGGCCTCAGCGCTGCGCTTGCAGTTGCGCGGCCAGCGCCGCGCGCCAGTGCGGCGCGCTGGTGTCGATGCGGCGCACGAAGGGCAGCTCCTGCTCGCCCCATGGCTGCTGCCCCTGCAGCTGCTGGGCCACCAGCTCGGGCGTGGCCTCGGAAGGGTCTTGCGCGGCGCTGCGGCGCTGGGCGATGCGCTGGCGCAGCGTCTGGGCCGGGGCCTCGCAGGCGAGGATGGCAAATGGCAGCTGCAGGCGCTGGGCCAGCGCGCGCAAGGCATCGCGCTGCTCGCGGCGCAAAAAGGCCGCATCGACCACCACCGGCCAGCCTGCCTGCAGCGCCAGCTCGGCCAGCTCGCCCAGGCGGGCAAAGGTGCGCTGCGTGGCCTCGGGGGTGTAAATGTCCAGGCCCTGGGCGTGCGAGTCGGCCAGGGCGTCCAGGCCGAACAGGCGCTTGCGCTCCACGTCCGAGCGGATGCGGATGGCGCCCAGCTGCTCCATGCAGGCCGCAGCCACGGTGGACTTGCCCGAGCCCGAGGCGCCGCAGGTGATGAACAGCGCCGGCGCGGGCGCGGCCTGGCACCACTGCTGGGCGCAGTGCGCGTACTGCTGCCCGGCCGGTGGGGCATCGGCCCCGGGCAGCGCGCCGTCCGCCGGCGGGGAGATTTGCGCCACCATGGCGCGCACCAGCGCGCGGTAGACCTCGTAAAAGCGCCAGGTCTGCAGCGCGGCGAAGTCGCCGCTGTGCTGCAGCCAGCCGTCCATCACATGGGCTGCCAGGTCGCTGCGGCCATGGGCGTGCAAATCCATGCTGAGAAAGGCCATGTCGTTGGCCACGTCGATCCAGCGCATCGCGGGCTGGAACTCGATGCAGTCAAAGGGCACGATGGCATCGCCCAGCAGCACCAGATTGCCCAGATGCAGATCGCCATGGCCTTCGCGCACGAAGCCGCCGGCGCGCCTGGCCTGCCAAAGCGGGCGCAGCGCCGCGCATTGCCGATCCAGCCAGGCCTGCCACTGCGGCACCAACGCGGCAAAGGCGCTGCGCTGCAGCGGCGTGAACAGGGCGCGCACATCGGCCTCGATGCGCTCGGCGCTGCCGTACTCGGCCTGCGGCACTGCTGCGCCAGCGCCTTGGGCGTGAAAGCGCGCCAGCCGCTGGCCCAGCTGGTGCAGCGCAGCGGGCGGGGGCGCTGCGCCGGCTTCGAAGCGGGTGCGCAGCAGGGCGTCATCGGCAAAGCGCCGCATGCGCACAGCCCACTCGGCTGCGGGCTGGTCGGGCGCAGGGGGATCGAAGTCCAGCAGGCCCTGGGCATTGCGCCACAGCGGCTGCACGTCCAGGTACAGCTGCGGCGCCAGGCGCCGGTTTAGGCGCAGCTCCTCGTCGCAGAAATGGCGGCGCTGCGCTAGCGTGCTGAAGTCGGCAAAGGGCAGGCGCACCGGCTTTTTGATCTTCCAGACCTGCTCATGGCCCAGCAGCAGCCAGGAGATGTGGGTTTGCAGCAGCTGGGCATCGCGCTGGCCGCGCGCCTGCAGGGCTTGGCGCAGGGCCTGCAGGTCGGCCGCGTCGGCGCCGCGTTCGGGCCTGTGGTGGGCAGTGGGTGGCAAGGTCATGGAGTTCAAGCGCCTGCTCAAGTGCCCGGTGCGATCGGGCGCGAGAGTCAGAGAGAAAAAGAATGGCAAGGCAGCCGCTATGATGCCGCGTTTGGCCCTGCCCATGCCGCATGCTCGCCCCCAGGCGCGCCCGGCAGAAGCGCGCCCTTTGCTGTTCATTGAGAGCCAAGCCCCATGGAATTTGCCCAGCGCCTGCGTCAGGTCGAGACATCGGCCATCCGTGAAATCTTCAAACTGCTGGGGCGGCCCGGCATCATCAGCTTTGCCGGGGGCTTTCCCGATGCGGCGCTGTTCGATGCCCAAGGCATGGAGCAGGCCGCCCAGCGCGCCTTGCGCGAGCACGCCGCGCTGGCCCTGCAGTACGGCCCGACCGAGGGCCATCAGCCGCTGCGCGAGCAGATCGCCGCCCAGCTGCAGGCGCAGGGCGCGCAGGTGCAGGCCCAGGAGCTGATCGTCACCACCGGCAGCCAGCAGGCGCTGGATCTGCTGGGCAAGACCATGATCTCCCCCGGCGATACGGTGCTGGTGGAGGGGCCGACCTTCCTGGCCACCATCCAGTGCTTCAGGCTCTACGGCGCGCAGGTCGTGTCGGTGCCCATCGACCAACAAGGCGTGCAGGTTGATCGGCTGGAGCAGGCCATCGTGCAGCACCGGCCGCGGCTGGTGTACCTGATCCCCACCTTCGGCAACCCCAGCGGCGCGCTGCTGGGCCTGGATCGGCGCAAGCGCATCCTGGAGCTGGCCGCGCGCCACCAGGTGCTGGTGGTCGAGGACAACCCCTACGGCGAGCTGTACTTCGATGCCCCGCCGCCGCCGACCCTGCTGGCGCTGAGCGAGCAGGTGCCCGGCAGCCGCGACTGGCTGGCCTATTGCGGCAGCTTCTCCAAAGTGCTCTCGCCCGGGCTGCGCCTGGGCTGGCTGGTGGCGCCGCCGGCGCTGCTGGCCCAGGCCGTGATGTGCAAGCAGTTCAGCGATGCCAACAGCAGCATGCTGGCGCAGGTCACGGCCAGCGAATACCTGGCCAGCGGCCGCCTGCAGCCGGCGCTGCAGAACGTGCAGCGCGTCTATGCCCACCGCGCCGCGCTGATGATGCAATGCCTGCAAGAGCAGTTGGGCGATGCGCTGCAGTACACCCCGCCGCAGGGCGGCATGTTCATCTGGGCCCGGCTGACTGCGCCGGGCGCGCAGGCCGCGCCATTCGTGCAGCGCGGCATCGAGCAGGGCGTGGCCGTGGTGCCCGGCGCGCCGTTCTACGCCACCGACCCCGATCCGGCGGCATTTCGCATGAGCTACGCCACCGTGCCCGACGAGCGCATCGTCGAAGGGGTGCGCCGTCTGGCGCAGGCGCTGTGAGCACCACCGGCCCTGGCGCTGCGCGCCGGCCCCAGCGGGGAGCGCCATGAGCGTGCTGGCCTTGTTCGTCGCACTGCTGCTGGAGCAGCTGCGCCCGCTGCACGCCCGCCAGCGCTGGCATGGGGCGCTGCAGGCGCTGCGCTGGCGCTTGCAGTACGCGCTCGATGCTGGCACCGCCAGCCAGGCCTGGGTGCTGTGGGCGCTGGCCGTGTGCCTGCCGGCCGTGGCCGTCTGGCTGGTCTTTGCGCTGCTGCAGGTCGGCCTGGGGCGCTTTGCGGCCTTTGTCTGGTCGGTGCTGGTGCTCTATGCCGTGCTGCGCTTTCGCGCCTTTGGGCCGTACTTCACGCAGGTGCGCAACGCCATCAACACCGGCGATCGCCAGGCCGCCGCCCAGGCCCTGGAGCGCTGGGGCCAGGCGCTGGAAGGCGGCTGGGCCCAGGGCCATGCACAGGGGGGTGTGCATAGCGATATGCAGGGCGCTGCCGAGCCCGGCGGCACAGCCCCCGCGCAGGACGAAAGCCCGGCCGCGCTGCTGGCCGCCAGCGTGTCCTACTCCGTGCAGCACATGCACCACTACGTGTTCGGGGTGTTTGCTGCCTACCTGCTGCTGGCCTTTGCCGGGCTGGGGCCCATGGGGGCCGTGCTGTTTGGCCTGGCGCAGGCCGCGCATGGCCTGTGGTGGCGCGGGGCAGGGCGGCACGAGGGCCCGCACGGCGCCAGCATGGCCCTGGCGCGCGTGGCGCGGCAGGGCTGGCAATGGGTCAATTGGCTGCCCGCGCGCATCACCGCGGGCATGTTCGCCGCCGTGGGGCGTTATGACGAGGCCATCAGCGCCTGGCGCGCCTGCACGGCGCGCCGCCCAGGCGATGGCGATGCGCTGGTGCTGGCCGCAGGCAGCGCGGCGCTGGGGCTGCCGGGGCGCAGCGTGCAATGGATTCTGGCCTGGCCGCACTGGCAAGGGCGCGCGCCTTCACGCATCTTGGATGGGGCAGAGCAGTGTGGCGACGAACTGGCCGGCTTGCTGCACAGGCTGGCCTCGCTGATGTGGCGCACGCTGGTGCTGTGGGTGCTGCTGTGGCTGGTGATCGGGCTGATCGGCGCGGTGCTGTAGACCGCCCGGCCACTGCGCAAAGGCTTGGGCAGAGGTTTTCAGGCCTTGGCCTCGGCCTCGAACAGGCCGACGCGCAGGTCGTTGGCGGTGTAGATTTCCTGGCCGTCGGCCAGCAGGCGGGCGTCGCCGATGGCCATGTTGAGCTTGCGGCGGATGACGCGCTTGATGTCGATCTCGTAGGTCACCAGCTTCACGTCGGGCTTGACCTCGCCGGTGAACTTGACTTCGCCCGCGCCCAGGGCGCGGCCCTTGCCGGGCAGGCGCAGCCAGGTGAGGTAAAAGCCGATGAGCTGCCACATGGCATCCAGGCCCAGGCAGCCGGGCATGACGGGGTCGTTCTTGAAGTGGCAGGCGAAGAACCAGAGCTCGGGCTTGATGTCCAGCTCGGCCACGATGCGGCCCAGGCCATGGGCGCCGCCTTCGTCGTCGATGTGGGTGATGCGGTCGAACATCAGCATGGGCGGCAGCGGCAGCTTGCCGCTGTTGGGGCCAAACAGGCGCCCTTCGCCAGAGGCGATCAATTGCTCGTAGGTAAAGGATTCAACCATGTGCGTGCGAGAAGGCCAAAAGGGCGCAAGTATATCGCTGGCATTGCGTGCGCCCGTGCAGCGGTTTTTGAGAGAGGCGAGAGAGGCGCTCATGGCCGCTGCCAGGGCGCCCATTGCTGCGCCGCAGGCAGGCGCTGCAGTGGTTGCTGCAGCGCCAGTTGCGCGCGCGTGGCGGCCTCGCCGGCCAGGGCAGGGTCAATGTCGGCCAGCGGCAGCAGCACGAAGGCGCGCTGCTGCCAGCGCGGGTGCGGCAGGCTCAGCTGCGGGCTGTGCATTTGCACGGGCGCGCCGGCCCGGTCGTGGTAGTGCAGCAGGTCCAGATCCAGGGTGCGTGGGGCGTTGCGGTAGGGGCGTTGGCGGCCGGCGGCCTGTTCGATGTCTTGCAGGGCCTGCAGCAGCGCCAGCGGCGCCAGCTCTGTGGCCAGGCGGGCCACGGCGTTGAGGTAGTCGGGGCCGCCGGCATCGACCGGGCTGGAGCGGTACAGCGGCGAGACGGCCTCCAGCCGGGAGCGGGGCAGTTGCGCCAGTGCGTCGCGCGCGGCGTGCAGGGCGGCCAGCGGCTGGCCCAGGTTGGCGCCCAGGCCGATCCAGGCGCGACTGGCGGGTTGCTCAGGCATGGCCTGCGCTGCCCGAGGGCGGCTGGGCTGCGCCTGGGGCGGCGGCTTGGGCGGGGCTTGCCGCAGTGCTGCCGGGGGATTTCTTGCGCCGGCGGCGGCGCTTGGCGCTGCTGGACAGTGGCTGGGCCAGCTCTTGGTGATCTTGCGGCTCTGCGCCTTCGGGCAGGGCGCTTTCGGTTTCGGGCGTGGTGGTGGGCTCGCCCGCCGCGGGCGCGCTGCGTTGGCGCGGTTTCTTGGCTTTGCGGCCGCTCTCGGCTGCCTGCTTGGCCTGCTGGCTGCGCTGGCGCTCTTGTTCGAGCATGTCGGCGCGGGTGGCGTCGTCGGCCAGGCTGAATTCTTCCCACCAGGCGGCCCAGTCCTGCGCGGCTTCGCCGGCGCGACCGCGCAGGCGCAGAAAGTCCAGCCCGGCGCGAAAGCGCGGCTGCTGCACCAGGCTGTAGGGGCCCTTGCCGCTGCGGCGCGCAAAGCGCGGCTGCATGGTCCAGATTTCGCGGATGTCGGCGCCGAGCTTGCCGCGCCCGGAGACATCGCCGACGCGGCGCTCGAACACTTCGCTGATGGCGTGCGAGAGCGCCGGGCTGGGGTGCTGGCCGCTTTGCTGCTCGCGCTCCCAGGCGCGCTGCACGTCGTCCCACAGCACGCAGGCCAGCAGGAAGCTGGGCGCGACGGGCTTGCCTTCGGCCACGCGCCGGTCGGTGTCGCGCAGCGCCAGCTCGACCAGCGGCCAGTCGGCGCGCTCGACGATCAGATCCAGCAGCGGGTAGATGCCCTTGGCCAGCCCCAGCGCGCGCAGCTGCGCCACGGAGGCCATGGCATGGCCGGTCTGCAGCAGCTTGAGCATTTCGTCGAACAGGCGGCTGGGCGGGATGTCCTGCAGCAGCGGGCGCAGCGCGGCGATGGGCTGGGCGGTCTTGCTGCCCAGGGTGAAGCCCAGCGCGTCGAGCTTGGCGGCAAAGCGGATGGCGCGGATCATGCGCACCGGGTCTTCGCGGTAGCGCGCCTCGGGCTCGCCGATCATGCGGATGGTGCGCCGGCGCGCGTCGTCGATGCCGTGGTGGTAATCGACCACGATCTGCGAGCGCGGGTCGTAGTACATGGCGTTGATGCTGAAGTCGCGCCGCGCGGCATCTTCCTGCTGGCTGCCCCAGACGTTGTCGCGCAGCACGCGGCCGCTGGCATCGACGGCGTGCTGCACGCCCGCCAGCGCCTGGCGGCTGGTTTTCTCGTTGCCGCTGATGCGGTCGGCGGCCTGGTTGTCCAGGTAGGCGCGGAAGGTGGTGACTTCGATCACCTCGTGCTCGCGCCCGCGGCCGAACACCACGTGCACGATGCGAAAGCGCCGCCCGATGATGAAGGCGCGGCGAAACAGGCTTTTGACCTGCTCGGGCGTGGCGTTGGTGGCCACGTCGAAATCCTTGGGGCGCAGGCCCAGCAGCAAATCGCGCACTGCGCCGCCGACGATGTAGGCCTCAAAGCCCTTGCTCTGCAGGGTATCGACCACTTCCAGTGCGCGCCGGTCCACCAAAGAGGGGTCGATGCCGTGTTCGCTGACGGGAACTTCATGGCGCTTGCCGAAGATCTTGCGTTGGGCGCTGGCGGCATTGGCCGCGCCAGTGGCGCTGGCGCTGGCGCGGGCGCTGCGCGCGCTGGCCGCGGGGGCTTGGCCGGCCTGGGCAGCCGGGCGCTGGCGCGGGCGCTTGGCCAGCAGCTTTTCGATAAATTGCTTGATCATGAGGGCAGGGTGGTGGCGGGGGCGCGGCTCATGCGGGGGCGAACAAATCCATGATGGCCCAGCCGCGCTGCTGCGCGTGCTGGCGCAGCGTGGGGTCGGGGTTGACGGCCACGGGCACGTCCACCTGTTCGAGCAGGGCCAGGTCGTTGCGCGAATCGCTGTAGAAGGTGGTGTGCACCTGCGGCCAGCCCCAGCCGCGCTGCTGCAACCATTGCGCCACGCGCGTGACCTTGCCCTCGCGCATGCTGGGCACGCCGGCAATCTGGCCGTTGTACCAGCCGCTGTGCGCATCGCGCTCGAGCTCCACGGCCAGCAGGTGCGAGCGCGGCACGCCCAGGGCCTGGGCGATGGGCTCGGTGACGAAGATGTTGGTGGCGGTGACGATCAGCACCTCGTCGCCGGCATCGCGGTGGCGCTGCAGCAGCGCCTGTGCCGGCGGCAGGATGGCCGGGGCGATGACCTCGGCCATGAAGCGCTGGCGCGCGGCCAAGCTGGCCTCGGGGCCCAGGCGGCAAATGGCCTCGGTGGCAAAGCGGATGTACTGCGCCAGATCCAGCGTGCCGGCGCGGTATTGCTCGAAAAACTCGGCATTGCGCTGCGCAAACGCCTGGCCTTCGACCAGCCCCTGGCGGACGCTGAACTGCCCCCACTCGTAGTCGGAATCGAGCGGCAGCAGGGTATGGTCCAGATCGAACAGTGCCAGGCGCACTCGGGTGTCCGTGGCGGGGGGCGTGGCAGTGGTGGGGGCGTGGCTTGGCATCAGGCAATGAAACGGGCCGCGTGTGCGGCGTGGCGCATGCGGCCTCTGGGCGCTTGGCGCTGGGGCAAAGGCGGCGATTTTCGCACGAACCGCAGCCCGGCCTCTGGCTGCGGCATGGCCATGCCGGCCTGGGCTGCCGGGCCTGTGGCTTCAGGCCAGCAGCTTTTGCAGCTCGCCCGATTCGTACATCTCCATCATGATGTCCGAGCCGCCGACGAATTCGCCCTTGACGTAGAGCTGTGGGATGGTGGGCCACTGGCTGTAGTCCTTGATGCCCTGGCGGATTTCCGGGTCTTCGAGCACGTTGACGGCCATCAGCGATTTCAAGTCCACGCCGCAGGCCTTGAGGATTTGCGTGGCGCGGCCGGAGAAGCCGCACATGGGGAAGCTGGCCGTGCCCTTCATGAAGAGCACCACGGGGTGGGACTTGACCAGTTGGTCGATGCGTTGCTGAACGTCGCTCATGGGTGAGTGTCCTGTTGGTTCTGTTATGTGAAAACGCGCTGCAAAAGCCCGCGATTGTGACAAATTTGCGCCTGCCCGGCAGGCGCGCTCTGCGCATGGGCCGCACGGGCCAAGGGGCATGGCCCGCTGGCGGCCTCACAGCGCCAGTGGCGCAGGCAGGCGCAGGTCTGCGCCCGGGGGGCTTTCGAGCGCGATCTGCGCGCCGCTGTGCGGGTGCGCAAAGCGCAGCCGCCAGGCGTGCAGGTACATGCGCGCCAGGCCCTGCCTGGCCAGGCGGCGGTTCCAGTCGAAGTCGCCGTACTTGTCGTCGCCGGCGATGGGGTGGCCGCTGCTGGCGGTGTGCACGCGGATCTGGTGGGTGCGGCCGGTCTTGATCGTCACCTCCAGTAAGCTGGTCGCTGGCAGGCCGGCCTGCGGCACGGCCTCGTGGCGCTGGCGCACACGCACCAGCGACAGCGCGCGCTGGCCATCGGGGTCGTCGGCGCTGGTGGGGCGCACGCGGCGTTCGCCATCGGGCAGCAGGTATTTGTGCAGCGGCGTGTCCAGCACTTTCAGGCGCTCGGGCCAGTGGCCCTTGACCAGGGCCAGGTAGGTCTTGCCGGTGCTGCGGGCGCGGAACTGGTCCTGCAGGTGCGTCAGGGCGCTGCGCCGCTTGGCGATCAGCAAGATGCCGCTGGTTTCGCGGTCCAGCCGGTGCACCAGCTCCAGATAGCGCGCCTGTGGCCGGGCGGCGCGCAGCTGCTCGATGACGCCAAAGCTCACGCCGCTGCCGCCATGCACGGCCACGCCAGCGGGCTTGTCGATGGCCAGCAGCCAGTCGTCCTCGTGCAATATGGCGAACTCTCGCGCGGGCGCTGCTGGGTTGGCGGCTGGCGCGCTTTCGGCGCCTGCGTTCTGGGCGCTGCGCACGGGCGGGATGCGCACCACATCGCCGGCGTTCAAGCGGGTTTCGGCCTGGGCGCGCCCCTTGTTGATGCGCACCTGGCCGCTGCGGATCAGCCGGTAGATGTGCGTCTTGGGCACGCCCTTGACGGTGCGAAACAGGAAGTTGTCCAGCCGCTGGCCGGCGCTTTCCTCGTCCACGGCCAGCTGGCGCACGGCAGGGGTTTCAGTCGTCATAGTGGCCCCGGCACTGTGCGATCACCAGCTCCTCGCCTTCCATCCGGTAGACCACGCGGTGCTCGTCCGTGATGCGGCGCGACCAGAAGCCCGAGAGCTCGTTTTTCAGCGCCTCGGGCTTGCCGATGCCGCCAAACGGGTCGCGCTGGATGTCGCGGATGAGCCGGTTGAGCTTGCGCAGCACCTGGCGGTCGTGCTGCTGCCACCAGAGGTAGTCGTCCCAGGCGGCGTCTTCGAAGGAGATCATTCGTCGATCAGCTCGCGCTGGATGATGTTGCGCCGGTTGCGGATGTTCTCCACCGACTTCAGCAGCCGGGGGCCGTTCTTGCCGCGCAGCAGGAACAGGGTTTCCTTCCACGACTCGAACTCGCGCAGGCTCATCAGCACGGCGGCCTCGCCCTTTTGGCGCGTGATGACGGTGAAGTCGCAGTCGTTGACCACCCGATCCAGGTGCTTGGCCAGGTTGTTGCGGGCTTCGGAATAGGTGATGGCTTGCATGGGTTTTGCCTCCTGCGCATGAAAGGGGCAAATTGTACAAAAAACTGTTCAATCAAGCCAAGCCGCTTGCGCCATGCCCGTGCCCCTATAATGCGCGCACCTGAGCCCGAGCGGGGCCAAGCGCTTGCATTGCCTTGGTGATTTTTGACGCGAAACGGTTGTATTCCCTTCGCGGCTCAGGCAGGTCGATGCCCGTGGGGCCGGTCAGGGCTGCCGAAGAACAATCTGCCCAGACCCTTGCCCCGCCCTTTTTGGCGCGACGCGATGCAACACTGAACACGGAATACCCCCCCTGGTTGGCCAGCGCGCCGCACACGCCAGTTGCGTGCGCTGCCGGCGAGCCCGATTCGAGCGAGCAAGCACACCATGTTGATGGCCCTGGCAAACCTGCTTTGGCACTGGCTGCGGCCAACGCCCCGGGTGCCTTTGGGCCCGTCGGCTCATGCCGACCATCAGGCGCCGCCGGCAATGCGCCGGGCCGCAAGCAGGCCCGATGCCGCCCTCGCTGTCATGCAAGCCCCTTTGCCTGCCCCGCGCTGCTGAAACGCCGATGCGCGTTCAGCCGCCCAGGTGCGCTGCTGGCGCGCAGCCGCGGGAGGGCGACAGGGGCCACAGGCCGCCAAGGCGGCGTTTCCGTTGTGTCATCGCGAAGCCCGGATAGAGGCATCGGGCGCCCCGCTGGGGCATGGATTGCTTTGACACAAAGGAACACGCATCATGAAACGGATGCTCATCAACGCCACGCAGGCCGAGGAACGCCGCCTGGCCATCGTCGACGGGCAGAAACTGCTCGATTACGAAATCGAGATCGAAGGGCGCGAGCAGCGCAAGGGCAACATCTACAAGGCGGTGGTGACCCGCATCGAGCCCAGCCTGGAGGCCTGCTTCGTCGATTACGGCGAGGAGCGCCACGGCTTTTTGCCTTTCAAGGAAATCTCCCGCCAATACTTTGCCGAGGGCGTGGCCGTCAGCCAGGCGCGCATCAACGACGTCATCCGCGAGGGCCAGGAGCTGCTGGTGCAGGTCGAGAAGGAGGAGCGCGGCAACAAGGGCGCGGCGCTGACCACCTTCATCAGTCTGGCCGGGCGCTACGTGGTGCTGATGCCCAACAACCCGCGCGGCGGCGGGGTGTCGCGCCGCATCGAGGGCAGCGAGCGCAGCGAGCTGAAAGAGGCCATGGACCAGCTCGAATACCCCAAGGGCATGTCCATCATCGCGCGCACCGCCGGCATCGGCCGCAGCGCCGAAGAGCTGCAATGGGACTTGAACTTCCTGCTCAAGGTCTGGAGCGCCATCGAAGAAGCCGCCGACGGCCTGCGCAAGCCCGAGCTGATCTACCAGGAATCCAGCCTGGTGATCCGCGCCATGCGCGATTACTTCCACAACGACATCGGCGAAATCCTCATCGACACCGACGATATTTACGAGCAGGCGCGCCAGTTCATGGGCTACGTCATGCCCGAGAACGCCGCGCGCGTCAAACGCTACCGCGATCCGGCGGCGCTGTTCTCGCGCTTTCAGATCGAGCACCAGATCGAATCGGCCTACGCGCGCACCGTGCAACTGCCCTCGGGCGGCGCCATCGTCATCGACCAGACCGAGGCGCTGGTGGCCATCGACGTGAACTCCGCGCGCGCCATCAAGGGCGGCGACATCGAGGAAACGGCCACCCGCACCAACCTGGAGGCCGCCGACGAAGTGGCGCGCCAGATGCGCCTGCGCGACCTGGGCGGCCTGGTGGTGATCGACTTCATCGACATGGAGGACAGCAAGAACCGCCGCGAAGTGGAAAACCGCCTGCGCGAGGCGCTGCGCCAGGACCGCGCGCGCGTGCAGTTTGGCGCCATCAGCAAATTCGGCCTGCTGGAGATGAGCCGCCAGCGCCTCAAGCCCGCCCTGAGCGAAGGCAGCTCCATCCCCTGCCCGCGCTGCGGCGGCACCGGCCACGTGCGCGACATCGAAAGCTCGGCGCTGCAAATCCTGCGCGTCATCCAGGAAGAGTCCATGAAGGACAACACCGCCGCCGTGCACTGCCAGGTGCCGGTGGAGGTCGCCAGCTTCCTGCTCAACGAAAAGCGCACCGAAGTCACCAAGATCGAAATCCAGCAGCGCGTCAACGTGCAAATCGTCGCCAACAAAACGCTGGAGACGCCCAACTACCGGCTCGAGCGCCTGAAGGTCGACGACAGCCGGCTGGACAGCCCCGAGGCCAGCTACAAGCTGGCCGAGGAAATCGAAGACCCGCTGGCCACCTCGCGCCGCTCCAAGGAGCCCACCAACCGCCAGAGCCCGCTCATCAAAAGCGTGCTGCCCGATGCGCCGCCGCCTGCGGCGAACAAGCCCGAGCCCGTGGCGGCAACTGCTGCCCCGGCCGCTGCGTCCAGCCTGGGCAGCACCCTGGCCGGCTGGGTGGAGCGCCTGAAAACCCTGTTTGGCTTTGGCGCGCCAGCCACCCCCGCCGTGCAACCCCAGGCCCAGCCTGAAGAGGAAGGCAAGAGCGGCGCAGCGCGTGGCGGCGAGCGCCGCCGCAGCAGCGGCGAACGCGGCGAGCGTGGTGAGCGCAGCGAACGCCGCAGCGGCGAGCAGCGCGGCCGCACCCAGCGCAGCAGCGGCAATGGCCAGGGCGGGCGCGGCGGCAATGGGCGCCAGGAAGGCGCCGCCGAAGCCCCACGCCAGGAGCGCGGCGAACGCAGCGAACGCCGTGGCGGCGAACGTGGCGGCCG
>NZ_NSJB01000011.1 GCF_002285265.1 Vandammella animalimorsus | reverse complement strand
CGGCGAGCGCACGGTGGATGCGCTGTGGCGGCGCATGGGGCAACTGGTTGATCTGTTCTCGGCTCAAGAGTGTGCCAATTACTTCAGATCAGCTGGATATGTAATTAATTAAATCGAAAATGCTCTAGCGCCCGCGCAAACGCCAGGCCGCCCACAGCAGCGCCACGCAGAACGCGGCAAAGGTCAGAAAAGACCAGTTGGCGATGGACAGGCCCAACAGCGACCAATCCACCGCCGTGCAATCGCCCGAGCCCCGAAACAGCATCGGGATGGCCTTGCTGATCGGATAGTTCTCGACGATGCCGTAGAAATCGCGGCCGCAGGTGACGGTCTCGGGCGGATACCACTGCATCCAGCTCTGGCGCGCTGCAACAAAAGCGCCAAAGCCGCTGATCAGCAAGGCCAGGCCGCCCCACAGCCACCACCACCAGCGCCGCCCCCACAGGCTGCCCAGCAATGCAGCCAGCAGCACGCCCGTCAGCGCGTAGCGCTGCACGATGCACATCGGGCAGGGCTCCAGCCCCACGTGGTGCTGCAAGTACAGCGCAAAGCCCAGCAGGCCGGCACAGGCCAGGGCCATCAGCGCCAGCAAGCGCCGTGGCGCAGCCAGCAAAAAATCCAAGGCATTCACGAATTCATCCTTTCTTCAGCATGGCGATGCGCCACCGGCCCGGCATCGCCCGGGGCGTGTATTGTCGCCGTCTTGGCGCGTGCTCTGATCAAGGAGAACCTGCGCAAACCGGCGGCGCCGTGTGCACCGCGCACCGAGATGGGGTGCGCAGCGAAAGCCACAGAGCGAGGCCAGCGCGGGTCTCGCGAGGATTGAGGGACGGCTCAGAACGCTCGAATCCGCAAATGCACACGGCACTGCGATTCGTGCAGTCCTCTTTAATGCTCAATTTGAGTATTAAAATCGCGCCACCTTTTCCAACTACTGCCCTGCGCGCAGCATCTGGCCATGTCGCTCAAGTCCTTCCTCCAGTCCCGCAACATCGAGTTCTCGCTGCGCCGCTACGGCATCGAGGCGCTGAACTACATGACCCTGGGCCTGTTCGGCTCGCTGATCATCGGGCTGATCCTCAAGACCGTGGGCGGCTGGACGGGCCAGCCCTGGCTGATCGAGGCCGGCACCATGGCCCAGCAAAGCATGGGCGCGGCCATTGGCGTGGCCGTGGCCTATGGCTTGCAGGGCCCGCCCATCGTCGTCTTTGCCAGCGCCGCCATCGGCGCGCTGGGGGCCAAGCTCGGCGGGCCGGTGGGTTGCTTCGTGGCCGTGGCCGCCGCCACCGAGGCCAGCAAGCTGGTGAGCAAGACCACCCCCATCGACATCATCGTCACCCCGGCCACGGCGCTGGCAGTCGGTTTCCTCACGGCCAAGGGCCTGGCGCCCTTCATCGGCAATGTGCTGGAGGTCACCGGCAACACCATCCAGTGGGCCATGACGCTGCAGCCGCTGCTGATGAGCATCATTCTGGCCGTGGTCATGGGCATGATCCTCACCGGCCCCACCTCCAGCGCCGCGCTGGCCATCTCGCTGAATCTGGGCGGCCTGGCCGGCGGCGCCGCCACAGCTGGCTGCGCCGCGCAAATGATCGGCTTTGCCGCCATGAGCTACCGCGAAAACGGCGTCTCCGGCCTGCTCAGCCAGGGCCTGGGCACCAGCATGCTGCAACTGCCCAACATCGTGCGCAACCCGCGCATCTGGATCCCGCCCATCCTCAGCGCCGCCATCCTCGGGCCTGTGGCCACGCTGGGCTTTGGCATGCAGAACGTGCCCACCGGCTCGGGCATGGGCACCAGCGGCTTCGTCGGCCAGGTCGGCACCCTGGCCGCCATGGGAGAGAGCGGCCAGGTCTGGCTGTCCATCGCCTTGCTGCACTTCATCCTGCCGGCCGCGCTGGCCCTGCTGTTTGCCAGCGTGCTGCGCCGCTGGGGCTGGATCCGCCCGGGCGATCTGAAGATCAATCCGCGGATGTGAGCATCTGTTCCAAAGGCAAAAGGCCTGCTCAACTCCCCTGCTCATCCAGCCACTGCACCGCCCCCTGCGTGGCATCGGCAATGGCCTGGCGCAGGGCCTGGGTTTGGTCTTCCTGCACCTGGGCGGTGATGGTGACGCGCTCGCTGTGCGTCACTTCCAGCTGCTGAACGCCGTGCTGGGCCAGCAGGTGGCGCAGCAGGCCTTCTTGCGGGTAGTGCACGCTGAAGGCCAGTGTGGCCAGCGCCTGCAGCGGCACGCGCTCGGCCTGCAGCAGGGCCTGGGCCACGGCATCGGTGTAGGCGCGCACCAGGCCGCCAGCGCCCAGCTTGACGCCGCCAAAGTAGCGCACCACGGTGGCCAGCACGCCTTCGAGCTGCTGGTGGCGCAGCACTTCCAGCATGGGGCGGCCGGCCGTGCCGCTGGGCTCGCCGTCGTCCACCGCGGCCGATTGCCCGCCGGCCATCAGCGCCCAGCAGACGTGGCGCGCGCCAGGGTGCTGCTGCCACAGCTGCGCGACGATGTGCTGCGCCTGGGCGCGGTCGGCCACGGGCTGCACGCAGCCGATGAAGCGGCTTTTCTTGATCAGCAGTTCGCTGTGGACGGGGTGTTTGAGCGTCTGGCGCATGCAGAAGGTCGGCGCTTGCGCCCTGGCGCGGCATGAGCGCATTGAAAAGAAATTTTGCAATTAGGATAGCGCACCTTGCCTTGCCTGGGCCCGTGCCGGCCCTGGGCCCATCCATTGGACCACCATGCACTCTTCCCCCTCCTTCGATCCGGCCGCTTGCGCGGCGGCCATTGCCGATTTGCACGATGCGCAGCTGGCCAGCCAGTTGCAAGCGGTGCTGGACAACAAGACCAAGCCCCTGGGTTCGCTGGGCCGGCTGGAGGCCCTGGCCCACCAGATCGGCATGCTGCAAGGCAGCACCACGCCCGTGCTGCGCCAGCCCCATGCGCTGATCTTCGCTGGCGATCACGGCCTGGCGCAGCAAGGCGTCTCGGCCTTCCCGCAGGAGGTCACCTGGCAGATGGTGGCCAATATGCTCAGCGGCGGCGCGGCCATCAGCGTGCTCACGCGCCAGCATGGCATTGCGCTGAAGCTGGTGGACTGCGGCGTGGCCCGAGCCCTGCCCGCGCACCCGAATCTGTTCGATTACAAGGTGGCCCCCGGCACGGCCGATGCCAGCGAGCAGCCGGCCATGAGCCCCGAGCAATGCCAGGCCGCCATCGACGCCGGGCGGCGCGCCGTGCAGGCCGTGCCTGGCAACGCCATCCTGCTGGGCGAGATGGGCATTGGCAACACCTCGTCGGCCGCCCTGCTGCTGGCGCGGCTGAGCGGCCAGCCCATCGAGGCCTGCGCCGGCGCCGGCAGCGGCGTGCACGGCGCGGCCATGGCGCACAAGCTCAGCGTGCTGCAGCGCACGCTGCAGCGCCATGCCGATGCCCAAAGCCCCATGCAGGCGCTCAGCGCCCTGGGCGGGCTGGAGATCGCCGGCATGGTCGGCGCCGTGCTGCAGGCCGCGCAGGAGCAGCGCCTGATCGTGGTGGACGGCTTCGTCACCAGCGCCGCCGTGCTGGTGGCCACGCGCATGGCGCCGCACGTGTTGCAGCGCTGCGTGTTCTCGCACCGCTCGCACGAGCAAGGCCATCGCCTGATGCTGCAAGAGCTGGGCGCCACGCCGCTGCTGCAGCTGGACATGCGCCTGGGCGAGGGCTCGGGCGCAGCGCTGGCCTGGCCGCTGCTGGAGTCGGCCTGCCGCATCCTGCGCGACATGGCCAGCTTCGACTCGGCGCAGGTCTCGGGCCAGTTGCCGGGCTGAGCCGCCACGCCAGCACATGCCAAACCAGCCCAGCGCGCAACCCAGCGCCCCAACCCGCCAGCCCTTGCTGCAAGGGCTGCGCCACTTCCTGCTGGCGTTGCAGTATTTCACGCGCATTCCGGTCACGGGCGCGCTGGCGCGCTGGGTCGGCTATCACCCCCAGATGCTGCGCCATGCGCTGGGCCACCTGCCCGGCATCGGCCTACTCATCGGCCTGTTGAGCGCCGCCGTCATGCTGCTGGCGCTGGCCGTGCTGCCCAGCATGCAGCAGGCCCCGGCGCTGGCCTGGGTGGCCGCGCTGCTGTCCACCGTGGCCAGCCTGTGGCTGACCGGAGCCTTCCACGAAGACGGCCTGGCCGACCTGGCCGATGGCCTGGGCGGCGGCAGCGACCGCGAGCGCATCCTGCTCATCATGAAGGACTCGCGCATCGGCTCCTTCGCCGCCGTCACGCTGATCGTGGCCCTGCTGCTGAAAACCGCGCTGCTGGCCGCATTGCTGCAACTGGGCCCGGCGCTGCTGGCCGCCAGCGCCCTGCCCGCCGCGCACGTGTGCTCGCGGCTGATGCCGCTGCTGCTCACGGCCTGGCTGCCGCACGTGGGCGACAGCGCGCAATCCAAATCCAAGCCCATTGCCACGGGCCTGCAGGCCAGCGCGCTGCGCACGGCGCTGCTTTGGTTGGCCGTGAGCGCCCTGGCCGTGGGCGCGCTGCTGCGCAGCTCGCCTGTGGCTGCGCCGGCCAGCGCCTGGCTTTGGGCGGGCCTGGGCGCCTTGCTCGGCGGCGGCCTGGTGGGCTGGCGCTTGCGCGTGCGCCTGGGCGGCTTTACCGGCGACGGCCTGGGCGCCGCCCAGCAGGTGGGCGAGCTGGGCTTTTACCTGGCGCTGCTCATGGCCCTGGCCCCCCGCGGCGCGGCCCTGGCGGCCAGCGCCGCCAGCGCATGAGCGCCAGCGCGCTCTGGCAGCCAGCGCCGCTGTGGCTGGCGCGCCACCCTCGCGTGCAGTTGCCCGAGCCGCTGTGCTACGGCGCCAGCGAGGTGCCGCTGGAGCCGGCACACCTGGCGCAATCGGCCCAGGCGCTGGCGGCGTTGCTGCCCACAGGCTGCCAATTGCTCACTTCCGAGCGCCAGCGCACCCAGGCCCTGGCGCAGGCCCTGCGCGCGTTGCGCCCCGACTTGCCCGGCTGGCAGGTCGAGCCGCTGCTCAATGAAATGGATTTCGGCCACTGGGAGCAGCAGCCCTGGCGCAGCATCCCGCGCGCGGCCATCGACGCCTGGGCGCAGGACTTCGCGCAGCACCGCTTCGGCGGCAGGGAGTGCGTGGCCGACGTGCTGGCGCGCGCCCAGGCGCTGCGCCTGCGCCGGGT
The DNA here is from genome assembly GCF_002285265.1 of Vandammella animalimorsus. Taxonomy (GTDB): domain Bacteria; phylum Pseudomonadota; class Gammaproteobacteria; order Burkholderiales; family Burkholderiaceae_C; genus Lampropedia. Next base: position 82,615 of record NZ_NSJB01000011.1, on the reverse strand, counting down.
CCAGGCCCCTGCGCCCACGGCGCAGCTGTGGATCACCCACGCCGGGCTATTCAATGCCTGGGCCTATCTGCAGCGCGTCGGCGTACCCTGCTCGCCCAAAGCGCGGATTCCCATGCCCCAGGCCGCGCAATGGCCGGCCACGCGCATCGGCTTTGGCCAGTGGCTGCAGGCCCAGGCGCTGGGCTGGTAGCGCCCTCAAGACACACAGACAACAGGACACACAGGCAAAAGAAAAGGCGCGATTGGCATCGCGCCTTGTTCTGTGCCTGCGGCATGGCCTGTTGGCCTGTCTCATTTGGCTCCCCGACCTGGGCTCGAACCAGGGACCTGCGGATTAACAGTCCGTCGCTCTACCGACTGAGCTATCGGGGAAAACTGGTGCGCAGTTGCCGCTGCCTATATGTTGTGCGCCAACTGGTACGCCAACTGCGCTTGGAATCGGTGGCTCCCCGACCTGGGCTCGAACCAGGGACCTGCGGATTAACAGTCCGTCGCTCTACCGACTGAGCTATCGGGGAATAAGCGCGAGATTATATAGCGAAAAAACGCGCCCAAAAAACGCCATGCCGCCCAAAGCTCAGGTCTGCGGGTTCGTCTCTATCGACAAGCGCGCCCAGCGGCCCGACAGTGCGCCGTCAGTGCACGCCAGCACTGCCCGGCGCACGCGCCGCCCGGCCCGCTGGCGGCAGGCCCACGCAGAGGAATTTGGCATGACAGAGTCTTCCCCCGCCACGGACGCGACCGCCGGTCAGCGCGCGGTGGCGCAGAACGTGCAGGCGCTGGCGGCGTTCCTGCAGCAGCACGCGCCATTCGACGCCATGGAGCCAGCCCATGTGCTGCAACTGCTGCAGCACAGCGCGCTGGTCTTTTTCGCTGCAGGCCAGCAAATCCTGGGCCCCGAGGCGCCGCGCGTGGCGCATTGGTACATCGTGCGCCAGGGCCACGTGGTCGGCCAGCGCGCCGAGCTGGCCCAGCCCGCCGCGCCCGCGCAGCAGCAGGAGCCCGACACCCCGGTGCAGCTGCTGCCCGGCGACGCCTTTCCGTTCGCCGCCATTCTGGGCGAGCGCCCCACGCGCCGCCGCTACACCGCCGCCGAGGACAGCTTCTGCCTGCAGCTGCCGGTGGCGCAGTTCGTGCAATTGCTGGAGATCTCGCCCGTGTTCCGCCAGTTTGCGCTGCGCGGCGTCAGCGGGCTGCTGGCGCGCGTGGGCCAGCACATGCAGCTGGGCGCGCTGCAAACCCTGCACGAGGCCGATGCGCTCAACACCCCGCTGCGCAGCCTGGCCGCGCGCGCGCCGCTGACCTGCAGCCCAGCGGCCAGCGTGCGCGAGGCCGTGCGCCTGATGCACAGCCAGCGCACCAGCAGCATCGCCATCACCGATGCCGATCTGCGCCTGCAGGGCATCTTCACGCTGCGCGACCTGCGCGCGCTGGTCATCGCCCCGCACGCCGACCTGGACGCGCCCATCGGCCAGGTCATGACCGCCGCGCCCATGGCCCTGCACCCGGATGACAGCGCCTTTGACGCCACCATGCTGATGGCGCGCCACCACTTCGGCCACCTGTGCCTGGTCGAGGACGGCGTGTTGCGTGGCGTGATCTCCGAGCGCGATCTGTTCGCGCTGCAGCGCGTCGATCTGGTACACCTGGCGCGCGCCATCCGCAGCGCCGCCTCGGTGGCCGAGCTGGCCACGCTGCGCGCCGACATCGGCCGCCTGGTGGCCAACATGCTGGCGCACGGCGCCAGTGCGGAGCAGGTGCTGCGCATCGTCACCCAACTCAACGACCACAGCGTCGAGCGCGTCATCGAGCTGATGCTGGCCGAGCACGGCGACCCTGGCCTGCCCTTTGCCTGGCTGGCCTTTGGCAGCGAGGCGCGCGGCGAGCAAACCCTGCTGAGCGACCAGGACAACGGCCTGCTGTTCCTGGCTGGCGAGCCGGCCCAGGCGCAACAGGCCCAGGCCCGGCTGCTGCCGCTGGCCAAGGCCATCAACCAGGCGCTGCACGAGTGCGGCCTGCACTGGTGCCCGGGCGAGATCATGGCCAGCAACCCGGCGCTGTGCCTGGCCGACTTCCAGTGGCGCGATTTCTTCGACCGCATGCTGCTGCAGGCCCAGCCGCAGGACGTGCTCAACGCCACCATCTTCTTCGACATGCGGCTGGCCTGGGCCACGCCCGGCGCCCGCGCGCAGCTGGAGCAGGCCGTGCAGCAGCTGCGCGCCTACAGCCTGCAGCGCTTTCAGCAGGAAAGCGCCTTCCAGCGCCTCATGGCCAGCTTCGCGCTGCAGCGCACGCCGCCGGCCATCGGCGGCGCGCAAGGCCTCAAGCATCGCCTGATCCAAGCCCTGGGCGCGGCCCAGGGCGGCGCCACGCTGGACATCAAGAAACAGGCCCTGGCCATCTGCGTCGATGCCGTGCGCATCCTGGCGCTGGCCCAGGGCTGCAGCGCCGCCTCCACCGTGCAACGGCTGCGCTGGCTGGGCGAGCGCGGCCATTTGCGCCCAGAGCGCGTCAAGACCTATGAAGACGCCTTCAACTTCCTGCAGCAGCTGCGCCTGCGCCACCACCAGCGCCAACAGCAGCAAGGCCAGCCGCTGGACAACCTGATCGCGCTGCAGCAGTGCAATACGCTGGAGCTGCGCGTGCTGCGCGCCGCACTGGCCGAGGCCGCCCGCCTGCAGGACGCGCTGCGCCTGAACTACCGCCTATGAGCCTGTCCATGTGGCAAACCCTGCGCCAATGGCTGGGCGCGCGCCAGACCGCCCAGCCCCAGGCCGCGCCGCTGCCGCCCCTGCCGCCGCCGCAGCGCCACGAGCTGCAGCAGCGCCTGGCCCGGCTGCAACCCTTCGCCCAACCCGGCGCGCAGCCGCTGGCCACGCAGGCGCTGGTGGTGTTCGATCTGGAAACCACCGGGCTGGACCGCCAGCGCGACAGCGTGCTGTCCATCGGCGCGGTGCGCATCCAGGCCTGCGGCGCCCAGCCCGGCATCGCCCTGGGCCACAGCTTCGCGCGTGTGCTCAAGGTGCCGGTGCCCATCAGCCCGCTGGGCCAGCTGTTTCACGGCCTGACCCAGGATGACCTGCGCCAGGGCCAGGACCCGCGCCTGGCTCTGCTGGAGCTGCTCGAATGGGGCCAGGACGCGCTGTGGCTGGCCTGGCACGCCTGGTTCGACCAGGCCATGCTGCACCGCGCCGCGCAGCAATGGCTGGGCGAGCACGCACCCAGCAGCCGCACCGGCAAGATGCTGCTGCCACTGCCTGGCGTGTGCGATCTGGCGCAGCTGCTGCCGGCCCTGCTCGGCCCCTGCCCTGCTTGCCCAGCGGCGGTGCAGCCTGATGACACCCCGGCCACGATGCCGGCAAAGAGGCCGAGCACAACGCCAACGCGCCGCAGCGACCACGACCTGGACGCCTGGCTGCAGGCCCTGGGCCTGGGGCACAGCGCCCGCCACGACGCCGTGGCCGACGCCATGGCCACGGCCGAGCTGACCCTCATCGCCCTGGCCCATGCCCAGGCCCAAGGGCTGCAGACCTGGGGCCAACTGGCCAGCCTGGCCACGCAGCGCGAGCGCGCGCAGCAGCAGCCGGTTTTTTGAGCGCCCGTTCATGCAGCCCACTCATGCGCCAATCATGCGCCCGGCCATGCGCTGGCTCGGCGGGCCAGCCGCACGGCTTGCACATGGCGGCCATTGCCCTGCCCCGCCCTCTGGGCGCGCTACCATAGCCGCCGCCCGCGCGCTGAGCGCCTGCTCAAAGTGAGCCTGTTCAAAGCGCCACTGCAGCGCCAGGCAAAGGCTTTCGACGGCCACGCACTCACTCCCCTCATGAACGCATCCCCCCGCCCCCCCGCCGCCTGCATCATTGCCACGCGCGAAAGCCGCCTGGCGCTCTGGCAAGCCCAGCACATCCAGCAACGCCTGCAGGCCCAGGGGCTGCAGGCCACGCTGCTGGGCATGACCACCCGTGGCGACCAAATCCTTGACCGCAGCCTGAGCAAGGTCGGCGGCAAAGGCCTGTTCGTCAAGGAGCTGGAAGCCGCGCTGGCCGATGGCCGCGCGCACCTGGCCGTGCACTCGCTCAAAGATGTGCCCATGGAGCTGCCCGCCGGCTTCGCGCTGGCCTGCGTGCCCGAGCGCGGCAATCCGTACGACGCCTTCGTCTCCAACCACTACGCGCGGCTGGAAGATTTGCCCGAAGGCGCCGTGGTCGGCACCTCCAGCCTGCGCCGCCAGGTGCTGCTGCAGCACCTGCGCCCGGATCTGCGCATCGAGCCGCTGCGCGGCAACCTGGACACGCGCCTGCGCAAGCTCGACGAAGGCCAGTTCAGCGCCATCGTGCTGGCCGCCGCCGGGCTGGAGCGCCTGCAGCTGGCCGGGCGCATCCGCATGCAGTTCACGCCCGAGCAAATGCTGCCCGCCGCCGGCCAGGGCGCACTGGGCATCGAAGTGCTGGCCACCCAGCCGCACACGTCCCAGGCCCAGCCCCTGGCCCAGCAACTGCAGGCCGCCTTGCAGGCCTTGTCGCACCTGCCCACCTGGTTGGCCACTGCCGCCGAGCGCGCCGTCAGCCGCGCGCTGGGCGGCAGCTGCTCCGTGCCGCTGGCGGCCCATGCTGTTTGGGCCGACGCACCAGACACACTGTGGCTGCGCGCCGCCTGGGGCGACCCGCAAGGCCAGCGCCCCCTGGTGCAGGTGCAGGCCAGCGCGGCCATTACCACGCTGGCCCAGGCCCAGGCGCTGGGCGAGCAGGTGGCGCAGCTGCTGCGCCAGGCCGGGGCCCAGGTTTAAGAAGCTGCCTTTGGCGCGGTTTCGATTTTCATGAAGACAGCTCCTGCAAGCGCCGCCTGTTCTCGTCACGCCCGCGAAGGCGGGCGTCCAGTCGCAACGCGCTGACAGACGTCGCTGCCGTTTGCCAATCCCCTCTCGTGCACAAGAGTGGCGCTGGATGCCCGCCTTCGCGGGCATAACGGGAGCGAGCTGCGAAATTGCGATGCCAGTCAGCGGCCAGGCCTTGGAGTTGTCAACGTTCGAGCAGAGCACGCTCTAAAAGCACGGCCTTGAAAGCACGCCTTGGGCAGCCTGCTGCGGGATTGACCGGAGGCCCGGGCGGCAGCGCCAGCGGTATGATGCGCGCCGCACTCCGGGGTGCGCGCCTTGGGAGTCGGCTCTGAACACCGGCCCCAAAGGCGCGCTGAGATGGCCCAGCGCCGAACCCGTCAACTTGATCCGGTTAGTACCGGCGTAAGGATGAGCTGGCAGCCGCCAATGCGGCCCATGCAGCGCAGGCCCTTGGAATCGCTTCCTGGGGCCTGGCAGCCGCAGCGGGCCGGGCCTCCGGGGTGAAGAAGCGACTTTCCCCCTGATTGCGAGGCCCCATGAACGCACCTGAAAAACTCTCTTCCCTCAAGCAGTTGCTGGCGCTCACGCGCGAGCCGCTGCCTGCCTCCAGCAAAGCCTATCTGCAAGGCTCGCGCCCAGACATCCGCGTGCCCGTGCGCGACATCCAACTGACCAACGGCGCGCAGGCCAGCGTGTACGACACCAGCGGCCCCTACACCGACCCGCAGGCGCAAATCGACGTGCGCCGTGGCCTGCCCGCGCTGCGCCAGGCGTGGATCGAGGAGCGCGGCGACACCGAAACCTACGCCGGCCGCCTGGCCCACATCCTGGACGATGGCGGCAAGCACGAAGGGCGCGATGCCGAGCGCATCGCCCAACTGCGGCGCGAAGCGGCCGGGCTGCAACGCCAGCCGCGCCGCGCCAAGGCTGGGGCCAACGTCACGCAAATGCACTACGCGCGCCAAGGCATCATCACGCCGGAGATGGAATACATCGCCCTGCGCGAGAACGGCCGCATGCAGTGGCTGCGCGAGCACCTGGGCGATGCCGCGCGCGAGGCGCGCCGCCGGGGCAACCCGATGGGCGCGGTGATCCCCGATGTCATCACGCCCGAGTTCGTGCGCGACGAAGTGGCGCGCGGGCGCGCCATCATCCCGGCCAACATCAACCACCCGGAGATCGAGCCGATGATCATCGGCCGCAACTTCCGCGTGAAGATCAACGCCAACATCGGCAACTCGGCCGTGACCAGCAGCATTGAGGAAGAAGTGGAAAAGCTCGTCTGGTCCATCCGCTGGGGCGGCGACACGGTGATGGACTTGTCCACCGGCAAGAACATCCACACCACGCGCGACTGGATCATCCGCAACAGCCCCGTGCCCATCGGCACCGTGCCCATTTACCAGGCGCTGGAAAAAGTGGGCGGCATCGCCGAAGACCTGACCTGGGAAATCTTCCGCGACACGCTGATCGAGCAGGCCGAGCAGGGCGTGGACTACTTCACCATCCACGCCGGCGTGCGCCTGCCCTTCATCCACCTCACCGCCAACCGGGTGACGGGCATCGTCAGCCGCGGCGGCTCCATCATGGCCAAGTGGTGCATTGCGCACCACAAGGAGAGCTTCCTCTACACCCACTTCGAGGAAATCTGCGAAATCATGAAGGCGTATGACGTCAGCTTCAGCCTGGGCGACGGCCTGCGCCCCGGCTGCGCATCGGACGCCAACGACGAAGCCCAGTTCGCCGAGCTGCGCACCCTGGGCGAGCTGACGCAAATCGCCTGGAAGCACGACGTGCAAACCATGATCGAAGGCCCCGGCCACGTGCCCATGCACATGATCCAGGAGAACATGACCGAGCAGCTCAAACACTGCCACGAAGCGCCGTTCTACACCCTGGGGCCGCTGACCATCGACATCGCCCCCGGCTACGACCACATCGCCAGCGCCATCGGCGCGGCCATGATCGGCTGGATGGGCACGGCCATGCTGTGCTACGTCACGCCCAAGGAACACTTGGGCCTGCCCGACCGCGATGATGTGAAGCAAGGCATCATCGCCTACAAAATCGCCGCCCACGCCGCCGACGTGGCCAAAGGCCACCCGGCCGCCCGCGCGCGCGACGACGCCATCAGCAAGGCGCGCTTCGAATTCCGCTGGGAAGACCAGTTCAACCTCGGCCTGGACCCGGACACCGCGCGCGAATTCCACGACGAAACCCTGCCCAAGGACAGCAGCAAAACCGCGCACTTTTGCAGCATGTGCGGCCCCAAGTTCTGCTCCATGAAGATCACGCAGGAAGTGCGCGACTTCGCCGCCGCCAAGGGCTTGAGCGAGCAAGAGGCGCTCAAGGCCGGCATGGATGAAAAATCCAAAGAATTCGCCGCCGGCGGCGGGGAGGTCTATATCCCGATCCAGAAGGCTTGAGCGGGGCTTGGGCGGGCCATGATCAGGCCTTGATCGAACCTACTGGCAAAGCCGCGCCCGCATGGTCATCCTCGCCACCACCCGCCAGGGCTTTGAATCGCTGCGCGCCCTGATCGACACCGGAGCGCATCCGGTGTGGGTCGGCGCCAGCGTGCTCACGGCAGGCGAAATCCAGTCCTGGCGCGCGCGGGGGCTGGATTTGACCGTCTTCGGCCACGACATCGACCCGCGCCACCGCAGCCAACTGGCCGCCGCGCTGGACACCGTGGCCGAGCACCACCCTGGCGAAGTGGTCTGGATCAATGCCCGGTGAATGACAGCGCCCATCGCGGCACAAGCCAGGAAAGCTCGGCTTGCAAAGGCGAAACCTTGCCTCTGCACACGGCGTGCCGCCCAAAGCCGTGCAGGCAAGGTCAGTGCCGTGGCGTCAGAGCCTGCGCAAAGTCTCGGCGCGAGCGGGCAAAAAGTGGCTTGGGATGGGCCGCAAGGCGCAAAACGCAGCAGGCCGCCCAAATCCACTTTCTTGCCAGCCGTGCAGAGACTTTGAACAGGCTCTCAGAGTAATCCCCAAGTGGCTGTGCGCACCGCCGACGCTGACAATGGGCGTTGCCGGCCGAACGCCGCTTTTTTGATCTTTGAGGGAGTGACCATGCATACACCGCCTGTTGCACCACTGGGCGAGACTCAGGCAAGCCAACCATCCACCCGCCCAGCCCCCTGGCACGCCAGCCACCGACGCTTGCATGCTCTGGCGGCGCTGTTCGCCTCTGCGGCCATGACGGCTTGTGGCGGTGGTGGGGACGATGAGCCAACGCCAGCGCCCACTCCCGCCCCAGCGCCTGCGCCAACCCCCGCGCCAGTACCCACTCCAGGGCCGACGCCGACACCTGCCCCGGCGCCTGCGCCGACACCGGCGCCAACACCTGCCCCGACACCGGCGCCCACTCCAGCGCCAACGCCTGCGCCGGCACCAACGCCGCCTGCACCTGCACCTGCACCTGCACCTGCACCAGCTCCTGCACCAGCTCCTGCACCAGCTCCTGCTCCTGCTCCTGCTCCTGCTCCTGCTCCTGCTCCTGCTCCTGCTCCAGCGCCAACGCCCGCGGCCAACCCATGGCGCGCCAGCCAGATGTATGCCCCGGGCGAGGTTCTGGGCGATAACCTGCGGGCGCGCCCCGTGCGGCCTGGCGGGGTCGGCGTGGCGGTGGACAACGACAACAACGCCCTGATGCTGGCAGTCAAGCCGCTGCCGCTGCGCGGCCAGACGCCCGTTGCAGGCGAGGCGCAATCGGCCATCCACGTCGTGCGCGGCAAGGTCGACGCGACAGGCCAGGTCAGCTGGGGGCCCTCTCAAGTCCTGGGCAGCAGCACCCTGCCCACGCACGAAGTGCACATTCACGAGCGCGCCGCCTATACCCGCGTGGCCATGTCGCCTGCCAACGGCCATGCGGCCGTGGCGTGGGTCAGCGGCGATGCGTGCAGCGCCACGGCCTACGACAAGGCGCCCAACCGGTGCTACTACCTGTACCTGTCGCAATACGACCCCGCCACCAGCACCTGGAGCGCGCCGCAGGTGGTAACCGACATGCCGCTCAAGGCCGATGTCCGGGCCGCCTACTTGACCGACCCCGTGCAGCTGCGCGTGGACAACGCCGGCAACGTGGCCATCATGCACACCTACTGGATGCAGCGCCGCGGCACCCCGCCCCTGCTTGACCCCACTGTGGCGCACACCGCCGTGAGCTGGCGCCTGGCCAGCGCCCCCGTCTGGCGGCGCCACATCTTTGCCGAGCACAGCAGAGAGACCTTCAACGTGCGCGCCAGCTTTGACCTGGACAACAACGGCAACATGGTCTGGGCCGGCACCGTGCCGCGCGACAGCAAGCACAGCCAGGTCGTGGTGGCGCGCGGCACGCTCAGTGCAGGCTTTGGCGCGGCGCAGCGCATCGACACGGCGGGCCCCTCGGCCAGCGCCCTGCTGGGCCGCGTGCGCGTGCACCGCGGTCTGGCGGCGGTGGACTGGGCGCAGTCCGTCTCGGACGGCCCTGTGTACCGCTTCGACCGCCACCTGGCCGTCTCCAGCGCCGCTGGCCAGCCCTGGCAGGCCAGCCAGGTCAGGCAGCAGATCTATGGCAAAACCGACTCCGACATCCAAAGCAGCTTCCGCCGCGACGCCCTCTATCTGCTGGGCATCACCAACGCGGGCGAAGTGCTGGCCTACGACTTCATCCGCTACAAGGACCACGACCTGAGCAGCTTCAGCAACGCCTGCGGGTTGTACGTGCGCACACCCGACGGCGCCATCAACCGCAAGGACCTGCCCGAGCCGCTGTGCAGCGCCACGCGGCTGTCCAGCCTCGAGCGGCGCGTCATCAACCGGCGCGGCGACGTGCTGTACCTGAGGGAAGACGGTTTGTGGCGCCACTACAGCGCCGCCACCCACAGCCTCGTCAGCAGCGAAGACCGGACGCTGACCGGCAGCCGCAACCTGCTGGGCCCCACGCTGGTGTATGACGTGCAGGCGGCGCTGAACAACAACGGCGGCGCAGCCGCCATCTACTGGACGCTCTACAGCGAGCTGCCCACCGACGCCAACGACCAGGGCGCGGAAAACGGCAGGCGCAACCTCTGGGGCTTCATCCGCTGACAGCCTCTGCCCCAAGGCCCGGCATGGGCCGAAAAGTGCGGCTCTGGGGCGAGACCCCAGCAAAAAGACGCAGCCATGGCCTCAGGGCGATGGCTGCGTTTTGTGCCTTGGGGCCTCTGCCGGCAACATCCTTGCGTCAAGCTTTTGAACAAGCTAGAGCGTGTTCTGCTCGAACGTTGACAAATCCAAAACCTGGGCGCTGACTGGCATCGCCATCTCGCAAGCGGCTCTCGTCATGCCCGCGAAGGCGGGCATCCAGCGCCGCCCTTGCGCGCGAGCAGGAGGATTGGCCAACGGCAGCGTCGCTCCTGTCAGCACCGCAACTGGACACCCGCCTTCGCGGGTGTGACGAGAACAAGCGGCGCTTGCAGGAAGTGTCTTCATCAGAATCGAAACCGCTCTAAGACAGCACGCTGGCTGGCGCATGGCTTGCCCAGAAAGCCGTATGTACAATGCACACATCGCGCATAACACAAGGAGTTGCCCCATGTCCACCGCCACCACCACCCGCCAGTTCAAGAACGGCAACTCGCTGGCCGTGCGCATTCCCGCGGGCATGGGCTTTGCGCCCGACAACGTGGAGCTGCTGATCGAGCGCGTGGGCGATGAACTGCGCATCCGGCCCAAGGGGCAAAAGCTGGACGGGCTGGCCGAGCTGTTCGCCGCCCTGGCGCCCGATGACGGCGTGTGGGAGCGGGAAACCGGCGGTGCGTACACGGAGCGTGACTGGGGCGGCGCCCCATGATCCGCTACCTGCTGGATACCAACATCTGCATCTACCTGGCCTTGGGGCAGCCGCCCCAGGTCATTCGGCGGCTCAATGCCTGCTACTCCAGCGAGGTTGCCATCAGCAGCATCACGCTGGCCGAGCTGGAACACGGCGCGCTCAAATACCAGCGCATGGCGCAGTTGGAGATCATCCTGCAGCGCCTGCAAGTGCTGTCCTTCGACGCCCAGGCAGCCAGGGCCTTTGCCCAGATCGCCATGCACAGCACGCGCCAGCGCAACGACATGGACAAACTCATCGCCGCCCACGCCCTGTCGCTTGATGCCACGCTGGTCACCAACAATGAGGCCAATTTCGCAGGCTATCCGGTGCGCATCGAGAACTGGGCTGAGCCTGCTGCCTGAAAAAAGCCTGAAAGCCTGAACAGGAGGGGTGGGATAGCTCGCCTTGGCGCTGCGACACTCACTGGCGCTGCAGCGCCTGGCCGCAGGGGCCTGGCTCTATGGCCAGGACGCGGCCTTGCGGCACGCAGACCCAGCAGGCATTGCTGTAGGTCTGCCGGTAGCGGCGCCCGTTGTGCTCGATGCTGGCGCAAACGGGGTCGTACTGCTCGGTGCAGGCGTGTGCGCAAGGCCCCTGGATGGGGTGCTGCGGCGATGCGGGTGGTGCCACCACCACCGCAGCGCCAGCAGCCGGGGGCGAAGCGCCCGGCCCTGGGCTGCTGCAGGCGGCCATGGCCAAGCCAAGGGCCAGCAAACAGGGATGCCATGAACGAAACATGCGGCGCTCCTTTCTCTGAACCTGTTCAAAACCCACCGGGGGCTTTGCCTCTCGCGCGGGCCAGCGGTGCTGTGGATCGCGCTATGCTGCGGCCTGTTTTCAGGCCCGCCCCACAGGCATTGCATCCATTGTCTCCCCATGCGTCGCTACTGGCTTTTCTTCTCGCAAACCGTCACGGTCATGCTGGCCGGGTATTTCATCGTCGCCACGCTCAGGCCGCAATGGCTGGCTGATGCGCCGGCCACCGCAGCACCTGCCGCCCAGGGCAGGCTGGCCGCCCCCGCTGCCCCTGCCCCTGCGCCCGGCGCGGCTCTGGGGCCGACCCCGGCCGAGGCAGGCAGCCTGCGCCAGGCCGCGCAGCGCGCCGCGCCTTCGGTGGTCAGCATCGACACCCGCACCACGGTGCACCATCCCTACGCCAATGATCCGTTCTTCCGCTACTTTTTCGGCGAGGTGCCCAACAGCTCGCGCAGCGGGCTGGGCAGCGGCGTGATCGTCAGCGCCGATGGCCATTTGCTCACCAACCACCACGTGGTCGAGGGGGCAGACACGATTTCCGTTACGCTGCACGATGGCCGCGAGTTCAGCGCCCAGGTCATCGGCAGCGACCCCGACTCCGACCTGGCCGTGCTCAAGATCCAGGCCAGCGGCCTGCCCGCCATCCGCATGGGCAATGCCAACGCCATGGCCATTGGCGATACGGTGCTGGCCATTGGCAATCCGTTCGGCGTGGGGCAAACCGTCACCAGCGGCATCATCAGCGCCCTGGGCCGCAACCACCTGGGGCTGAACATCTTCGAGAATTTCATCCAGACCGACGCGGCCATCAACCCGGGAAACTCCGGCGGGGCGCTGGTCAACACCGCTGGCGAGCTGGTGGGCATCAACACGGTGATCTTTTCCAAGTCCGGCGGCAACATGGGCATTGGCTTTGCCATCCCGACCGACTCGGCGCAGTTCGTGCTCGACAGCGTGCTGCGCAACGGGCGCGTGGTGCGCGGCTGGCTGGGCCTGGTCTCTGACCCGCTGACGCCAGAGCTGGCCCAGGCCACGGGCGCGCGCAGCAGCAGCGGCGTCATCGTCACGGGCGTGCTGCAGCACAGCCCCGCGGCGCAGGCGGGCATCCGCCCGGGCGATGTCATCACCGCCGTGGGCGATCGGCCGGTGCACGATGTGCCGCAGCTGCTGGCCAGCGTGGCCATGCTCAAGCCGCAGGTGCCCACGCACCTGACGGTCGAGCGCGCCGGCCAGGCGCAGCGCATCAGCGTCACCCCCAGCGAGCGCCCGGCCACCACGCGCCAGCAGCGCCGCCGCTAGCGCGGTTTCGATTTTGATGAAGACATTTCCTGCAAGCGCCGCTGGTTCTCGTCACACCCGCGAAGGCGGGTGTCCAGTTGCGGCGCTGACAGGGCGACGTTGACGGGGCGGCGCTGCCGTTGGCCAATCCCCTCTCGTGCGCAAGGGGGCGCTAGATGCCCGCCTTCGCGGGCATGGCGAGAGCCACCTGCGAGATGGCGATGCCAGTCAGCGGTCAGGTCTTGGATTTGTCAACGTTCGAGCAGCACACGCTCCAAGCGCTGCTGCAGAGCGCATGGCGCGGCGATGAGGCGTGTAGCCGGCTGACTCAGCCCTGCTCGCCCGAATCGGCGCTGGGCCGCACGAACCAGCGCGAGGCCCAGATGCCAACCTCATAGAGCAAACACATGGGCACGGCCAGGGTGACCTGCGACAGCACATCCGGCGGCGTGACGATGGCTGCGATGACGAAGGCCAGCACCGCGAAATAGCCCCGGAAGGAGCGCAGCTTGGCCACGGTCACCAGCTCGAAGCGCACCAGCAGCAAAACGACGATGGGCACCTGAAAGGCCAGCGCAAAGGCGATGTACAGCGAGAGGATGACGCTGACGTAGGAGGCCACGTCGGGCGTGGCGGCCACGCTTTCGGGCGAGAAGCGCTGGATGAAGCCGAACATCTTGTCCAGCACGAACCACTGCACGAAGGCAATGCCCACATAGGCCAGCACGCTGCCCATCAGGATCAGCGGCAGCGCAAAGCGTTTTTCGTGGCTGTACAGGCCCGGGGCCACGAATGCCCAGGCCTGGTAGACCAGCCAGGGCAGGGTCAGCAGCACCGCCGTCATGAACAGCACCTTCAGCGGCACGAGAAACGGCGTCAGCACCCCGACGGCGATGAGCTTGGCATCGGGCGGCATGTGCGCCCGGATGGGCATGGCGATCCAGTCGATCAGGGTGCTGGGGCCGGGCCAGGCCAGCAGCAGGCCTATGGCGACCGCCAGGCCCAGGATGCAGTAGATCAGGCGATTGCGCAGTTCCATCAGGTGCTGGACAAAGGGCTGCTCGGTGCCTGCGAGTTCGTCGTGGTCGTGGGATGGGGATGCCATGGGGGAAAGAGACGCCGCCGCCGCAGCATGGCCATGGCGCACGGCCTGCTGCGGGCGGCTCTGTCGGTCAGGGGGAATTAGGGCCTGTGCGCACTATGGAAGGATTTGCTGCCGCCGGGCTGACCTGCTGGGCTGGCCTGCCGCGCCGGCATGGCCGCGCGCGGCGCTGGAGCGCAGGCTGCGGCGCACCTGCTGGCGCGCCTTGTACCACTGCGGCACGGCCTGGCGGCGCAGGCGCCAGTTCTTGCGCGCCACGGGAGCCGACACCGGCGCCACGGCCGTGACGAAGGCGCGCTTGCTGGCGTCCTCCAGCCCGTCGTCCTCGGGCGCGGCGCTGGCGGCCTCGTCCTGCTGCATCGAGCCCTCCTCCCAGGATTGCATGTCCTGCAAGTCCTTCGAGAGGGTATCGACCTCCTTTTGGAAGTCGCTGGCGTGCGTGCGCACCGAATGCTCCAAGTCGCGCGCGGCCTCTTCCACGCTGGTCTTGACCTTGCGCAGCTCATCGAGCTCCATGGCCTGGTTGACCTCGCGCTTGACCTCGTTGACGTAGCGCTGCGCCTTGCCCAGCAAGGCGCCGACCGTGCGCGCCACGCGCGGCAGGCGCTCAGGGCCGATGACGATCAGCGCGACCACGCCGATCATCACCATCTTGGAAATACCCAGATCAAACATGCTGTGCCGTCATGGTCGCCGCCGCAGATCCACACAAGGCAGCGCCCTGGGGCATCAAGGCCCAGGGCGCGCGCATGGGCAGGCTATGCGGCAGGCCCGGTGCTTTCAGCTCTTTTCCTTGGCCGAGACCTCGATGGTCTCGCGGGCCACCGGGTGCTGGCTCTGGTCCTGCACCTGCTGGGCGCCGGCGACCGTGCCATTGGCCGGCGCATCCTGCCCGCCTTCACGCATGCCTTCCTTGAAGCCCTTGACGGCCCCGCCCAGGTCGCTGCCGATGTTGCGCAGCTTCTTGGTGCCAAAGACCAGCACTACCACCAGCAACACCACCAGCCAATGCCAAATGGAAAAACTGCCCATGTCGTTTCCTTTCATTCATGAGGTTCATGCGTGCGTGGCAGGCAGCGCTTGCCGCGCCTGCCGCCGCTGTGCCGTGGCCACTGTCTTGCCCTCGCCACGGCATAGCCGGCCATTGTATGCCGCCCATGCCAGGGCCATTGCCGCCACGGGGCATGCATCGCCCTGCAGCCCTGTGTGCGCAGCGCCGAACCTGCGGCCCTCGGCCCTGAGCCAAGCTCGCCGGCCTTGCCTGAGCCTGTTCAGGGCGCTTACTTCAGGGCGCTTACTTGCGCCAGGGGCGCGGCCCGCCCATGACGTGCACGTGCAGGTGGTGCACCTCCTGCCCGCCCTCCTCGCCGGTGTTGATGACCACGCGAAAGCCCCCTTGCGGATAGGGATTGCAGCCGCGCTGCAAGGCCAGCTCGGGCGCCTTGGCCAGTATCTTGCCCAGCAGCGGGGCGTCAGCCGGCCCGGCATGGGCCAGCGAAGGCAGGTGGCGCTTGGGGATGATGAGAAAGTGCACCGGCGCGGCCGGGTTGATGTCGTCGAAGGCAAGAAGCTCCTCGTCCTCGTAGAGCTTTTGCGCGGGGATTTGCCCGGCTGCGATCTTGCAGAAGATGCAGTCCGGCGCGTGGCCCTGGTGGGCATCGGGGGTGGGGGGCATGGGCGCTGTCCTGATGGGAGGTGATGAAAAATTCACAAAGTGGCGCGCACGCCAACGTCGGCATAGTGCTGTTGCAGCCACTGCTGGGCGGCCGTGCGGCCCAGGGCGAACAAATCCTGCAAAAAGCGGATGTCGGCGCGCAGCTTGCTGTCGCTGCCAAAGGGTTCGAGCAGCGCGCCGCCATCAATGCGGTGCATGCGCATGGCCTTGTAGCGGCCGGGCTCAAGTCGGCCTTCATCCAGCAGGCGTCGCACGAACTCGATGGCGCGCAGCTCGGCCAGCAGACTGGCGTTGAAGGTGACTTCGTTGATGCGCTCCTGAATCTCGGTCATGGTTCGGGGCACTGCATTGGTTTCAATGGGGTTGATCTGCACCAGCAGCACGTCGTCGGCCTGGGCATGGTAGATCAGCGGATAAATGGCCGGATTGCCCGAATAGCCGCCATCCCAGTAATGCTCGCCATCGATTTCCACGGCGTTGAACAGCTGCGGCAGGCAGGCCGAGGCCATCAACGCATCCAGGCTGACTTGCTCGCCTTCGAATACCTTGCTGCGCCCGGTGCGCACATTGGTTGCGCCAATGAACAACTGCGGCACCAGACCTTGGCCCTGATGACGCAGGATGGCCTCGAAATCAATCAGCCGGCGCAGCAGCGTGCGCAGCGGGTTGATGTCCATCGGGTTGGTCTGCGCCGGCGAGAGCGGCGGCACCATCAACGGCTTGAGCCAGGGCATCCACTGCGCGGCCATGTTCGGCGGCGAGGCGTTGAGAAACACCCCCAGCGTGCCCACGGCCTCCCAGAAAGTGCGCAACGCCTGGCGCGCCAGCTCACAGCCGCGCGCATGGGCCTGGCGCGCATCGGTCAGGCCCAGCTCGGCGGCCTGGGCAAAGCCTGCGGCCAGCACGGTGGCATTCATGGCCCCGGCGCTGGTGCCGCTGATGCCGTCGAAGCGGCAATTGCCCGCTTCCAGCAGCGCGTCGAGCACGCCCCAGGTAAAAGCCCCGTGCGAGCCTCCGCCCTGCAGGGCCAGGTTGAACACTTTGATGGATCGGTCTTTTTTGGGCACAGGCGTCATGGCGCAGCGTCCGTGAAAAATTTGGTCTGCGCTCAGGCAGTGATGGCCCGGTTCTGGTTCATGGCCACCATGCCGCGCACGATGCGCACCAAGAACCACAGCGAGACGAAGAACCACGCCACCAGGCCCGGGATGTAGAGCAACAGGAACAGCGGCCAAGTCAGCACATACCAGAACAGCGACCAGCCCACGCTGCGGATGCGCCACTCGAAGTGGCTTTGCTGCCAGCTGCCCTGCGCGTCCGGGCTCTTGACCACATCCAGGATCAGCGCCAGCAACAGCAGCAGCAGGCTGGGCTGCAACCCCGGCAGCACGGCGCAAATGGCCACCGCCAGGTGCATGCCATAGCTGATCCAGCCCAGCAGCTTGAGGTCGCTCAGCTCCTTGGCATCCAGCTGGCGCGCCTGCACCTCGATCACTTCATTGTCATTGGCGTTCTGCATGGCCCGGCTCCTGAAAACAAAACGCCAGGCGCTCACCGCGCCTCGCGCGCCGGCTATTGTGCCGCATCCCGGCCGCCGCGCCTGCTGCCGATACAATCGGGGGCTTTTTTCCGCCCCCCTGAACACTCTGGCTGCGTCAGGGTGCCAGACAGCCGTTCTTTTGCCATGTCCAGTGCCGCCCCCGCCCCCATTTCCCCCATTGAGGACATCATCGCCGACATCCGCGCCGGCAAGATGGTGGTGCTCATCGACGAGGAAGACCGCGAAAACGAAGGCGACCTGGTGCTGGCCGCCGAGCACGTCAGCGCTGAGGCCATCAACTTCATGGCCCGCCACGCGCGCGGCCTGGTGTGCCTGACGCTCACGCGCGAGCGCTGCGCGCTGCTGAACCTGCCGCCCATGGCCAAGCGCAATGGCACGCAGTTCGACACCGCCTTCACCGTCTCGATCGAGGCGGCCGAGGGCGTGACCACCGGCATCTCCGCGGCCGACCGCGCCCGCACCATCGCCGTGGCCGTGGCCCCCAACGCCCAGGCCAGCGACCTGGTGCAGCCCGGCCACATCTTCCCGGTGCAGGCCGTGGACGGCGGCGTGCTGGTGCGCGCCGGCCACACCGAGGCCGGCTGCGACCTGGCGCGGCTGGCCGGCCTGATGCCCGCCAGCGTGATCTGCGAAATCATGAAGGACGACGGCACCATGGCGCGCCTGCCCGACCTGCAGCTCTTTGCCGCCGAGCATGGGCTGAAGATCGGCACCATCGCCGACCTGATCCAATACCGCAGCAGCAACGAATCGCTGATCGAGCGCGTCAGCTCCCGCCCGCTGGTGACGCACTGGGGCGAATTCACCGTGCACGCCTACCAGGATCGGCTCGATCGCGCGCTGCACCTGGCGCTGGTCAAGGGCAGCTGGGACGAGCAGGAGGAAATCGCCGTGCGCGTGCACGAGCCGCTGTCCGTGCTGGACGTGCTCGACGCCCAGCGCGGCCTGCACTCCTGGAGCCTGGACGCCAGCCTGCGCTACATCCAGCAGCAGGGCAAGGGCGCGATGGTGCTGCTCAACTGCGGCGAGAGCGGCGCGCAGCTGCTCGATCAGCTCGAAGGCCGCGCCCAGCCCAGCCACGCCCCGGCGCGCGGCCGCATGGACTTGCGCACCTACGGCATCGGCGCGCAAATCCTGCGCCACCTGGGCGTGGGCCGCATGCGCCTGATGGGCCAGCCGCGGCGCCTGCCCAGCATCGCCGCAGGCTACAAACTCGAAATCACCGGATTCATCAACAAGGACTGACCCATGCTCGGTGCCAACAAAGGCCAAGGCGCTGCCGCATTGCTAGACGGCAGCCAGCTGCGCATTGCCATCGTGCAGGCGCGCTTCAACGAAGACATCACCCAGGCGCTGTTCGACGCCGCCCATGCCGAGCTGCTCGCGCTGGGTGTGGCCGCCGAGGACATCACCCACCTGCGCGTGCCCGGCGCGCTGGAAGTGCCCGTGGCGCTGCAAGCCCTGGCCGAGACGGACGGCTACGACGCCATGATCGCGCTGGGCTGCATCATCCGCGGCGAGACCTACCACTTCGAGCTGGTGGCCAACGAATCGGGCGCCGGCGTCACGCGCGTGGGCCTGGATTACGGCATCCCCATCGCCAACGCCATCCTGACCGTGGAGAACACGGCCCAGGCTGTGGCGCGGCAGACGGAAAAAGGCGCAGATGCCGCACGCACCGCCGTCGAAATGGCCAACCTGATTGGCCTGGTCGCCATGGGGGACGAATGAGCCCCGCTGCCCAGCCCCCCACCCCCAGCAGCAAGAAAAGCGCCCGCAGCCGCGCGCGCGAATTTGCCCTGCAGGCTCTGTACCAACGCCTGGTGGGCAAGAACGAGGCGCGCGAAATCGACCAGTTCACGCGCGGCCTCAGCGGCTTTCACAAGGCCGACTCGGCGCTGTACGACGCCCTGCTCCACGGCTGCATCGAGCAGGCCGCCGCGCTGGACGCCACCATCGCCCCGGTGCTGGACCGCCCGCTGGGCGAGCTCTCGCCCATCGAGCACGCCATCATGTGGATGGGCGTGTACGAATTCCAGCACGCGCCGGACGTGCCCTGGAAAGTCGTCATCAACGAATACGTGGAACTGGCCAAGGCCTTTGGCGGCACCGATGGCCACAAATACGTCAACGCCGTGCTGCACGCGCTGGCTGCCCAGCTGCGCCCGCTGGAGCTGGGCCAGCAGCCGCAGCAACGCTGACACAGGCGTGCGGTCGGCTCTCCCGCTGCACCTGTTCCCATGCCTGTGCTGCCCCCAGCCCCAGCGCCCAGCGCCGGCCAGCCCTGCCGGCCCGCCTGGTTTTCGCGCCAGGAGCTGGCGCTGATCCTCATCACCATGGTCTGGGGCACGACCTTCGTCGTCGTGCATGCGGCCATGCGCCACAGCGGGCCAATGTTCTTCGTCGGCCTGCGCTTTGTCACCGCCGCCTTGCTGGGCGCGCTGGTCTTCTGGCGCGCCATGCGCGGCCTGACGCGCCAGGAGCTGCTCGCCGGCAGCGCCATCGGCGCCAGCATCTTCATCGGCTACGGCCTGCAGACCTATGGCCTGCAAACCATCAGCAGCAGCCAATCGGCCTTCATCACCGCCATGTATGTGCCGCTGGTGCCGCTGCTGCAATGGCTGGTGCTGCGCCGCCCGCCCCATGCCATGAGCCTGCTGGGCGTGGCCTTTGCCTTCACCGGGCTGGTGCTGCTGGCCGGGCCCGAGGCTGGCCTGGGCCTGCAGATGGAGGCGGGAGAGTGGGCCACCCTGCTGGGCGCGCTGGGCATTGCGGGTGAAGTCATCCTGATCGGCTTTTTTGCCGGCAAGGTGGACGTGCGGCGCGTGACCGTGGTGCAGCTGCTGGCAGCCGGGCTGCTGGCCTGGCTGGCCATGCCGCTGGCGGGCGAGGCCGTGCCGGCCTTCTCCTGGGTCTGGCTGCTGGCAGCCGTCGGCATGGCCTGCTCCAGCATCGTCATCCAGCTGGTCATGAACTGGGCGCAGAAAACCGTCTCGCCCACGCGCGCCACGCTGATCTACGCGGGCGAGCCCGTCTGGGGCGGCGTGGCCGGGCGCATCGCCGGCGACCGCCTGCCGCCGCTGGCCATTGCCGGCGCGGTGCTGATCGTCATCGGCGTGCTGGTCAGCGAATGGCGCCCGCGCCGGCGGCGGCCGTAGCGCGTGTAAGGCAACTTTGCGCCCCCGCTGCTGCGCAAAAGCAACAGCCGCCCTGCCTTCCCCGGCCCCGCCGGCCCCCTCAGCGCCAGCAGCCCTTGCCCTGCTGGCACAGGGCTTGGCACAATGCGCGCCTTCTTGAGCCCCCGCCCCCCTCATCCACAAGAGCTGCCCCATGCTCTGTTCGCCTCTTCACTGACTCGTGCGCTCCACACCGCCCTGGCTGGATGCGCACCGCCGCACCCAGCCGGGGCAAACCCTGGCAGGTTCTTCTGTCCAGGGTTTTCGACTTTCTGGAGCAGCACATGCGTGCCAACCCCACTGCGGGCGCCAGCCGCGCCCAAACATCCCGCCCGACGCGGCACACCTTGCCTGCAGCCAGCCTGCCGGTGCGCAACCCCTATGCCCGGGCCCTGGCCGCCAAGGCCAGCACAGGCGCTGGCGGCAAGCACATGCGCAGCCAGGGCGCCCAGCGCCGGGCCGAGCGCATGGCCTTGCAGCGCAGCATCCGCACACGCGACTGGGCCAGCGCCGAGTAACGTCCTCGCCCCAAAAACCAAACATTGCGGCCAGGCGGCGGCGCTCTGGCCTGCCTCTTCACGCCCATGACATCGCAGACCAAGCCACACAAAGGCAACGACACAGACAAAGCCAGCGCGGCACGGCAAGACGCAGCGGCCCTGCCCGCCGCAGAAGACGCCGAGCGCCAGCAGCTGATGCAGCGCATGGCCGCGCGCAGCCACGCTTTGCAGCAGGCCGCCCAGCAGCTCAAGCAGGAGCTGTTTGGCATCGACGCCATCATCGACCGCGTGATCGACACCATCCGCGCCTGGTACGTCATGCCCGAGCTGATCCAGCGCCCGGTGATCGTCTGCCTGTGGGGGCTGACCGGCACGGGCAAAACCCAGCTCACGCGCTCGCTGGCGCGCAAGCTGGGCTTCTACGACCGCTTCGTGGAAGTGCAGATGGACGGCTTCTCCCACGGCACCAGCAGCTGGCACGGCGCTGGCAGCATCTCGCGCATTCTGGAGAGCTCGGGCATCGACGAGGGCGAGCCGGGCATTCTGGTGCTGGACGAATTCCAGCGCTACCGCACCCTCAACGAGCAACGCCAGGAAGTCGAAGTGCAGCGCTATCAGGATGTCTGGGCCCTGCTCTCGGACGGGCGTCTGCCGCCCTCGGTCTCCTTCCTGGGCGAGCTGGAATCGACCCTGGCCGAAGCGCGCTACGACGAGCAGCAGCGCAGCCCCGGCGAGCGCCGCGCGCAGGCCAAGAAGCCGCTGCGCGTGAGCGCCTACGAGGCCCAGTCGCTCAAGCGCGCGCTCAAGCTCAAGGAGCCGCTGCTGGAGATCATGGCCTGGCCGCCCGAGCGCGTCGAGCAGGAGCTGGCGCGCGTGCGCGGCAGCGAGCAAAGCTGGGAGACGGACTACAGCCGCCTGCTGATCTTCGTCTGCGGCAACCTGGACGAAATGTACGAATCGCTGGCGCGGCGCGTGGAGGACTGCGACACCGACGCCGACGTGTTCCACAGCCACAGCCTGCGGCTCTCGCTCATCGACGTCAAACGCGCGCTGGCGCGGCGCTTCAAGCCCGAGCAGGTCGCGCGCCTGGGCAATCAGCACCTGATCTACCCCTCGCTCAACCGCGCCGCCTACACGCGCATCATCGACGAGCACTGCGCGCAGTACACCGAGCAAATGCAGCGCAGCACCGGGCTGCACTTTGTCATCACGCCCGAGGTGCGCCGCGAGATTTACGCCAACGGCGTCTTCCCCGCCCAGGGCACGCGGCCGCTGTTCTCCACCCTGCATGCCGTGCTGGGCACGCCGCTGGTCAATGCCGCCGTCTGGGCCCTGGGCCTGGGCGCGCCCGCGGGCAGCACCGTCGAGGTGCGGCTGGGCGCGGACGGCCAAAGCCTGTGCGCGCACGCGCAGGGCCAGCAGCTGCACTGCCCCGTGGCCTTTGAAGTGCGCACGCTGCGCCAGCGCACGCTCAGCGACTTTCGCGCCCTGCTGGCCGTGCACGAGGCCGGCCACGGCCTGGTGCATGCGCTGCTGTTTGGCAGCGCGCCGCAGGAAATCCGCATCAACGTCGCCAGCTTCGAGGGCGGCTACGCCATGTTCAGCGACCTGCAATCGTGGTCGCGCAGCAACTGGCTGGACCGCATCGCCGTCTGCCTGGCCGGGCGCGCGGCCGAGGGCGTGGTCTTCGGCGCCGATGCTTGCTCCAGCGGCGCCGAGCAGGACATCCAGCACGCCACCGAATACGCCAGCCGCTTCGTGCGCTTTCTCGGCTATGGCGAGCGCCTGGCGCGCACCGATGTGACCAGCGAAACGAACGAGCACCTCAACACCGACGTGCAGCCCAGCAACCTGGCCATTGAAGCCATCCTGCAGACGCAGATGCAGCGCAGCACGGCGCTCATCACCGCGCACCGCCAAAAGCTGCTGGCCCTGGTGGACGAGCTGATGCGCCACGGCGAGCTCGGCCGCCAGCGCCTGGCCGAGCTGCTGGGCGTGCCCATGGCCCCGCAGGACCCGATGGTGCTGACCGACTACGCCCAGCGCCTGCAAGCCTTTGCCCAGCGCGACCGGGCGCACACGCCCAACTCTTGAGGCGGCACAGGCAAGGCCTGCACGAATCACCGCGCGCCGTGTTCGGCTGCCGATGCGCGCAGACCATCCATGGCGGCGCAGCAACAGCGCCAGGCCGCCAGATCGGGCGCAAAATGCACAACACGCTCTATGATGCGCCTCGCAAGGCCTCTGGCGCGCCCCGCGCCAGAGGCTGCAATACAAGACAAGAGCCCAAGGAGTGAGGAACATGGTCAGCACTTTCGTGCCACCGCCGATCGAAGCCGCCGACGCCGAACAGCGCGCCCTGCTGGAGCGCAAGCTGCACGCCGTCCAGGCCCTGTGCGCCCAGGCGCCGCAGAACGCCGAGCTGCACTGGCAGCGCGCCTGCCTGCTGCAGCAGCTGGGCCGGCTCGAGGCACTGCGCGAGGCGCTGCAGGCCACGCTCAAGCACCGGCCCGACCACGTACAGGCCGCGCTGCTGCAGGTGCGCGTGGGCCAGCGCGGCGATCGGCTGGACATCGACACCAGCGCCCTGGACGCGGCCGAGGCCGCAGCCTTGCAAGAGCGCCAGCAAGAGCTCGACCGCCATGTGGCGCGTCGCAACGAGGCGCTGCTGCGCCGCCTGCGCGCCCTGGAGCCCGACAACGCCGACGTGCTGGCGCTGCTGGCCCAGACCCTGGCGCAGCAGCCCGCGCCGCCAGCGGAAAAACTGCGCGAGGCCCAGCTGCTGCTCGAGCGCGCCATCGCCCTCGCGCCTGATCGCATCGACCTGCTCAAGCAGCGCGCGCACCGCCTGCGCCAGCTGGCCCTGCTCGAGCCGGCCCAGGCCGCGCAGCTGCCGCCCGAGCAAGTGGTGCGCACCTCGCACGGGCACTACTATGAGCGCGCAGGCCTGGAACACGCCTGCGCCGACTGGCAGCGCTGCCTGGCGCTGAGCGAGCAGCCCAGCATCGCCACCCGCGTGGGCATGTGCCTGCACGAGCTGGGCCAGTTCGAGCAGGCCGTGGCCACTTACGAGCGCGTGCTGGCGCTGATGGACCCGCGCCACCCCGGCTACGCCCACGTGCAAAAGCTGCTCCGCCGCTCGCAGGAAGGCGGCTGCGGCGGCAGCAGCGAAGCCTGCTCCTGCGAGGGCATGAGCACGGCGTTGGCCGACAGCCTGGACGAAGGCCCCCACAGCCAGGCTCAACAGGCCCAGCCCGCCCCGGCGGCGGCCCAGGCCAGCGCCGCCCAGGCCGAGCTGGCGGAAGACACAAACGCAGCGCACTACGCCAGTACAGCCACCAGCACAGCCAACGCGGCCGGTGCAGTCAGCGCCCCGGCGCAGCCGCAGCCAGACGCGCCCCAGCAAACGGTCGTGCAACACGTTCAACTGCCCAGCGCGGAGAAGGGGAAAAAACGCCGCAGCAGCCTCAGGCGCAAGCAGACCGCGCCCGCCAGCCAGGGCGCGGCCAGCGCCGAGGCCGGCGACGCCCGCACGCAGCAGGCCATCTCCATCGCCCAGCTGTTCCTCAACGAAGCCTACAAGGGCGCCTGCGGCCTGCGCACCGTGCAAGCTGGCGACTACCCGGCCGGGCAGCGCCGCCTGATCGACAAGATCGGCGCGGCCCTGAGCGCCGCCGGCCTGCGCCACCTGGCCGATGCCGAGGCCAACGGCCTGTCCAAGCTGCTCGGCCAGCGCACCCTGGTGCGCATCTACACCGACGCGCGCGGCGAGACCGGCGTGGCCGCCTTCGTCGTCAAGCCCCAATGGCCGGGCCTGCTGGGCTTTGCGCTGCAGGCCCTGCGCGGGCAATGGAAGACCCAGGCCATGCTCACCTGCGAAACCCTGCTCGAATCGGGCAGCGTCATCATCACGCAGTGGGAAAGCCCCTCGCCCTTCCAGTACGAGCCGCCGGTCTATCTGGAGCGCCTGCCGGCCCGCACGCCAGTGCAGCAAGTGCTGCAGCGCCACCAGCAAAAGATTGCCGCGCACATGCTGATGCACCCCGAGGACGCCATCGTCTGCGCGCAAGACCTGCCCGCCGTCGAGGCCCGCTGGCAGCGCAGCCAGCACATCCGCCGCACCCAGCGCAAGGCCGTGGGCTACGCCACGCAGGCCGAGCTCAGGCAGGTGCTGGGCCCCAAGCACTACCTGTCCATGGCCGCCAGCGTGCGCCTGCAATTGCAACGCCTGGCGCGCGACTACGAGGCCGGCTGGGACAGCGCGCCGCAGACGCAGCTGTAACAGCCTGCCCTTTCAGGCCATCCAGGCCTTGGAGAGGCGCCGTGCATTGCTGCGCCATGGGCGCCATCCTCAGCGCGATGGTGCGCAAACTGCACCACAATGGCGGCCCCATTGATTTACCAGTGCCGCCACCACGCTGCTCGCCCCATGTCCAACGTCTTCAACTTCACCTTCGTTCCCTGGTTCCGCTCGGTCGCGCCCTACATCCACAAGTTCCGGCACCAGACCTTCGTCGTCGGCATCTGCGGCGAGGCCATTGCCGCGGGCAAGCTGCAGAACCTGGTGCAGGACCTGGCGCTGGTGCACAGCATGGGGGTGAAGATCGTGCTGGTGCATGGCTTTCGCCCACAGGTCAACGAGCAGTTGCTGGCCAAGGGCCACCAGCCGCAGTACTACAAGGGCCATCGCATCACCGATCCGGTAACGCTGGACTGCGCGCAGGAAGCGGCCGGGCAGCTGCGCTTTGAGATCGAGGCCTGTTTCAGCCAGGGCCTGCCCAATACGCCGATGGCCGGCTCCAAGGTGCGCGTGATCTCGGGCAACTTCATCACCGCGCGGCCCATGGGCATTTTGGACGGGGTGGATTTCCAGCACACGGGCAAGGTGCGCAAGGTCGATGCCGACGGCATCCGCCACGCGCTGGAGATGGACTCCATCGTGCTGCTCTCGCCATTTGGCTCCTCGCCCACGGGCGAGGCCTTCAACCTGGGCATGGAGGAGGTGGCCAGCTCCATCGCCATCGCGCTCAAGGCCGACAAGCTGCTGTACGTCTGCGAGCTGCCGGGCATCCGCCAGCAGCCCGATCAGCCGCCGGCCGAGGACAACCCCATCGTCACCGAGATGACGCTGGCCGATGCGCGCGCGCTGTTGCAGCGCTCGCCCCAGGCCGAGCTGCCCACGGACACGGGCTTTTACCTCAGCTACTGCATCAAGGCCTGCGAGGGCGGCGTCGAGCGCAGCCACATCATCCCCTATGCGGTCGACGGCTCAATGCTGCTGGAGATCTACGTGCACGACGGCATCGGCACCATGGTGGTGGACGAGCGCCTGGAGGAAGTGCGCCAGGCCACGGCCGACGACGTGGCCGGCATCCTGCAGCTGATCGAGCCTTTCGAGAACGACGGCACGCTGGTCAAACGCAGCCGCACCGACATCGAGCGCGACATCAACAACTACACCATCGTCGAGCACGACGGCGTGATCTTCGGCTGCGCCGCGCTCTACCCCTACCCCGAGGAGCGCACCGGCGAAATGGCCTCGGTCACCGTCTCGCCGCACGCCCAGGGCCAGGGCGATGGCGAGAAGCTGCTCAAGCGCATCGAGCAGCGCGCCCGGGCGCAGGGGCTCAAAAGCATCTTCGTGCTGACCACGCGCACCATGCACTGGTTCATCAAGCGTGGCTTCGAGACGGTGGACCCGGACTGGCTGCCGCAGGCGCGCAAGGAAAAGTACAACTGGAGCCGCAAAAGCCGCGTGCTGGTCAAGCATTTGTGATGCGCCCAGGCGGCGCGGCGGCCAAGCCCGCTGCGCCTGCAGGCCGCAGGCCTGCGCCTTTGGGCTTTGAACAGGCAGCTCTGCGTCAGGACTCTGCCTGGGGTTGGCGCGCGTGGTAGTCCTTGAGGGCCTGGGCCACCTGCGGCACCAGCGCCGGGCCCTGGTAGATCAGGCCGCTGTAGATCTGCACCAGATCGGCCCCGGCCTTGACTTTCTCCAGGGCGTCCTCGGCGTCCATGATGCCGCCCACGCCAATGATGGGCACCTGCGGGCCCAGCGCCTGGCGCAGCTGGGCGATCACCGCCGTGCTGGCCTGGCGCACCGGTGCGCCGCTGACGCCGCCGACCTCGCTGCCGTGGGTGAAGGCCTGCACCTCGTCGTGGTTGACGGTGGTGTTGGTGGCGATCAAGCCATCGACCTGGTGGCGCTGCACGATGGCGGCAATCAGGGCCACCTGCTCCTCGCTCAAATCCGGCGCGATCTTCAGGAACATGGGCTTGTGCGGCTGCGCCTGCTTGAGCTGCTCGCGCCGCTCGGTCAGCGCGTGCAGCAGCGCATCGAGCGAGGCGTTGGATTGCAGATCGCGCAGATTCTTGGTGTTGGGCGAGCTGATGTTGATGGTGACGTAGTCCGCATGGGGGTAGACCGCCTCCAGGCAGGCCAGGTAATCATCGGCGGCGCGCTCGATCGGCGTGGCCGCGTTCTTGCCGATGTTCAGCCCCAGGCGCAGCGCCGGCTGGCCTTCAGGCTGCACCTGGCGGCGCACCACCGAGCGCTGCACGTTACGCAAAAACGCCTCCAGCCCCTGGTTGTTGAAGCCCATGCGGTTGATGATGGCACCAGCCTCGCGCACGCGGAACATGCGCGGCTTGGAATTGCCCTTTTGCGCCAGCGGCGTGACGGTGCCGACCTCGACAAAGCCAAAGCCCATGGCCGCCAGGCCGTCGATGCAGCGCGCGTTCTTGTCCAGCCCGGCCGCCAGCCCCACGCGGTTGGGGAACTCCAGCCCGGCAACGGTGACCGGATCGAGCACGGCCCTCTGGGCATACAGGCGCCGCAACAGCGGGCGCGACTGGGTTTTCTTGATCCAGTCCAGGGCGAAGTCATGGGCTTTTTCTGCATCCAGCGCAAACAGAAAAGGCCGAATCAGCGGGTACAAATCCATGGCGGCGAGTGTAAATGAAGGCAGAGGCGACTTTGCCTCTGGGCACGTACAGGACATCCCCAGGCAAGGGCCGCCAGGCGGCCGGCAAAAAGTGATAATGCGCCCCCGCGCACGGCCGGGCAGGCCGGCGCTTTTTGCAGCAAACCGCACACCCCATGGACCAAGACACCCTCAAGGCCCGCGTGGCCCAGGCCGCGCTGGAGTACGTGCCCGCGCACGGCATCCTCGGCGTCGGCACCGGCTCGACCGTCAACCACTTCATTGCTGCGCTGGCGCAGGCGGCCATCCCGCTGCAAGGCGCAGTCTCCAGCTCCGAGGCCAGCACCGCGCTGCTGCGCCAGGCCGGCATCGCCGTGCTCGAAGCCAGCGCCGTCGAGCGCCTGCAGTGCTACATCGACGGCGCCGACGAGATCGACCCGCAGGGCTGCATGATCAAGGGCGGCGGCGCGGCGCTGACGCGCGAGAAAATCGTCGCCGACCTGGCCGAGCGCTTCATCTGCATCGCCGATGCCAGCAAGCAAGTGCCGGTGCTGGGGCGCTTTCCACTGCCGGTCGAAGTCGTGCCCATGGCCAGCACCCAGCTGGCGCGCCGCTTTGCCGCGCTGGGCGGCCAGGCCAGCCTGCGCCTGCGCGCGGACGGCCAGCCGCTGGTGACCGACAACGGCATGCACATCCTGGACGTGCGTGGCCTGCAAATCCACCAGCCACTGGCGCTGGAGCAGGAGATCTCGGCCTGGCCGGGCGTGGTCACCGTCGGCATCTTCGCGCGCCACAAGGCCAGCATCTGCCTGCTGGGCGCCGCCGACGGCGTGCAGACGCTGCGCTTTGACTAAGAGCCTGTTGAACAGGTTCTCAGAGTTCAGCCCGCCAAAGCACGGCAAGGCCCATGGCCGCGCCCGTGCGAAAATCCCCCCTTTCGCGCTGCAGGTTTGGCCAGCCCGCCTGCCAGCGCCGTCTTTTTGAATGAGAGAGCAAGCACCATGGAAGCAGAACGCATCAACCAAATCAAGGCCAGCCTGGAAGACCTGAGCGCGCGCACCCA
This sequence comes from Vandammella animalimorsus, assembly GCF_002285265.1. GTDB lineage: Bacteria > Pseudomonadota > Gammaproteobacteria > Burkholderiales > Burkholderiaceae_C > Lampropedia. The sequence goes on along the minus strand of NZ_NSJB01000011.1, from coordinate 53,905 downwards.
GGACTTACGGAGGTATCTTTGACTTCGATGCCAAGTTCGAACGCCTGAGGACAGTCAACGCCGGCCTGGAAGACCCGGCCGTCTGGAACGACCCGAAGAAGGCCCAGGAGCTGGGCAAGGAGAAAAAGCTGCTCGACGGCGTGGTGCTCACGCTCGAGCGCCTGACGCAGGAGCTGAGCGACAACAGCGAGTTGTTCGACATGGCCCGCGAGGAAGGCGATGACGCCAGCCTGGAGGCCATCGAGGCGCTGGTCGAAGAGCTGCGCCCGGACGTTGAAGAGCTGGAGTTCCGCCGCATGTTCAGCCAGGAGGCCGACCCGCTGAACTGCTTCATCGACATCCAGGCCGGCGCCGGCGGCACCGAGGCCTGCGACTGGGCCAGCATGTTGCTGCGCCAGTACCTCAAGTACGCCGAGCGCAAGGGCTTCAAGACCAGCATGGAGGACGAGACCCCAGGCGACGTGGCCGGCATCAAGGGCGCGACCATCAAGGTCGAGGGCGAGTACGCCTACGGCCTGCTGCGCACCGAAAGCGGCGTGCACCGGCTGGTGCGCAAGTCGCCGTTCGACTCCTCGGGCGGGCGCCACACCAGCTTTGCCTCGATCTTCGTCTACCCGGAAATCGACGACTCCATCGAGATCGAGATCAACCCGGCCGACGTGCGCGTGGACACCTACCGCGCCAGCGGCGCCGGTGGCCAGCACATCAACAAGACCGACTCGGCCGTGCGCCTGACGCACATCCCCACCGGCATCGTCGTGCAATCGCAGGACAGCCGCAGCCAGCACAGCAACCGCGACATGGCCTGGCAGCGCCTGCGCTCCAAGCTCTACGACTTCGAGATGCGCAAGCGCCTGGAAGACCAGCAAAAGCTCGAAGACAGCAAGACCGACGTGGGCTGGGGCCACCAGATCCGCAGCTACGTGCTGGACAACAGCCGCATCAAGGACCTGCGCACCGGCGTGGAAATCTCCAACACGCAAAAAGTGCTCGACGGCGACCTGGACGCCTTCATCGAAGCCTCGCTCAAGCAAGGCGTGTAAAGCACCGGCCGTGCAGAGGCATCCAGCCCCGGCTGCGCCCAATCTTTTCGGTGGCGCTTTCGGTGGCGCTTTCGGGGGCGCTTTGGGGGGCGCTTTGGGGGCGCTTGCGGGGCTTTTTCGGGGTGCGCGCATCCCGAAAAAGCGGCTGAACAGACCATAAAATCAAGCCCATGTCTTCCCCACCCGCCATGGATCTGACCGGCCACCTCCTCATCGCCATGCCTGGCCTTGAGGATGAGCTGTTCGGCGGCAGCGTGGTGTATGTCTGTGAGCACAACGACAAGGGCGCGCTGGGGCTGATCGTCAACAAAACCACGGACATCAGCGTGCGCCACCTGTTCTCGCGCCTGGAGCTGGCGCTGGCGCGCGATGACCTGGCCGACATGCCGGTGCTGCTCGGCGGCCCGCTGCACCAGGATCGCGGCTTCGTGCTGCACGACGCCGCCCCCGGCGCCCAGGGGCAGGATGCCTGGCCCTATGCCTCCACCCTGCCGGTGGGCGATGGCCTGGCCATGACCTCCTCGCGCGATGTGATGGATGCGCTCAGCCAAGGCGACGGCCCGCGCAAGGCGCTGCTGGCACTGGGCTGCGCCTCGTGGGACGAGGGCCAGCTCGAAAGCGAGCTGGCCGCCAACGCCTGGCTGACCGTCAAGGCCGATCGGCAACTGCTGTTCGAGCTCGCGCCGCAGCAGCGCTATGCCAGGGCCTTCGAGCTGCTGGGCATCGACCCGCAGCGCATCGTGCCCATGGTGGGCCATGCCTGAAGGTTTTGATGGCTTGCTCAAAGCTCTAACGCGCTCTGCGCAACGCCCCCGGCGACATGCTAGGCCTTGCACATCGCGCTGACCGGCCCATGGAATCGCTGCCCCCCAATTACCCCGCCCCGGCCGGCCAGGCCGCACTGCAAACCTTTCTGGCCTTTGACTACGGCACCCGGCGCACCGGCGTGGCCGTGGGCACGCGCCTGCTGGGCACGGCCCGGCCGCTGACGGCGCTGCAGGCGCAGGGCAAGGCCGTCTTTGCGCTGGTCGAGCCGCTGCTGGCCCAGTGGCAGCCCGATGCGCTGGTCGTTGGCCTGCCTTTTCATCCCGATGGCGCGCCCCATGCCAACACCGAGCTGGCGCGCCGCTTCATGCGCGGGCTGCACGGGCGCTTTGGCCTGCCGGTGTTCGGCGTCGATGAGCGCTACAGCACCACCGAGGCGCTGTCGCAAGGCGCCGATCAGGCCCATGTCGACGCCGTATCTGCCGCTATCATCCTGACCCAATTTCTGAGGAACCTGGAATGAACCACACCGCATCGCCAGGGCTGCTGGCCCTGGATGCCGAAAGCCTGTATGCCGACCTGCGCCAGGGGGTGCGGGCGCTGCTGGAGCCGCAGACGCGGCTGGCGGGCATCACCTCCGGCGGCGTCTGGCTGCTCGAGCGCCTGATCGACGACTTGCAGCTGCGCCAGGGCCTGAACAGCCTGTCCTCGGCGCTGCACCGCGACGACTTTGCCCAGCGCGGCATGGCCAGCGCCGCCTCCAGCGCCCAGACTGCGCTGGATTTCGACGTCAACGGCGCCGACATCCTGGTGCTCGACGACGTGCTCTACACCGGCCGCACCATCCGCGCCGTGCTCAATGAGCTGTTCGACTATGGCCGCCCGGCGCGCGTGCGCCTGGCGGTGCTGGTCGATCGCGGCGGGCGCCAGCTGCCCATCGAGGCCACCTACGCCGCCGCGCGTCTGTCGCTGCCGGCCAGCCAGAAGCTGGCGCTGGCGCGCCAGGACGCGCAGGGCCAGCGGCGCCTGCACTTTGCGATTGAGGAGGTCTGAGGCCATGCGTGCGTCCCGCAACCCGCAACTGAACCAGCACGGCGAGCTCATCCACCTGCTCTCCACCGAGGGCCTGCCGCGCGAGATCCTCACGCACATCCTCGACACGGCCAGCAACTTCGTCTCCGTCAGCGACCGCGAGGTCAAGAAGGTGCCGCTGCTGCGCGGCAAGAGCGTCTTCAACCTGTTCTTCGAGAACAGCACGCGCACGCGCACCACCTTCGACATTGCCGCCAAGCGGCTCTCGGCCGACGTGTTCACGCTGGACATTGGCCGCTCCTCCACCGCCAAGGGCGAGACCTTGCTGGACACCATCGCCAACCTCTCGGCCATGGCCGCGGACATCTTCGTGGTGCGCCACAGCGAATCGGGCGCGCCCTACCTCATCGCCCAGCACGTGGCGCCGCACGTGCACGTGGTCAACGCCGGCGATGGCCGCCATGCCCACCCCACGCAGGGCCTGCTGGACATGTACACCATCCGCCACTACAAGAAGGACTTCAGCCAGCTGTCGGTGGCCATCGTGGGCGACGTGCTGCACTCGCGCGTGGCGCGCTCGGACATCCACGCGCTGACCACGCTGGGCTGCCCGGACGTGCGCGTGGTCGGCCCGCGCACGCTGGTGCCCGAGCACTTCTCGGCCATGGGCGCGCGCGTCTTTCACCGCCTCGAAGACGGCATCCGCGATGCCGACGTGGTCATCATGCTGCGCCTGCAAAACGAGCGCATGAGCGGCGCGCTGCTGCCCAGCAGCCAAGAGTATTTCAAGAACTTCGGCCTGACGCCGGCCAAGCTGCGCCTGGCCAAGCCCGACGCCATCGTCATGCACCCCGGCCCGATCAACCGCGGCGTGGAGATCGACTCCGACGTTGCCGATGGCGCGCACAGCGTGATCCTGCCGCAGGTGAGCTTCGGCATCGCCGTGCGCATGGCCGTCATGTCCATCGTCGCCGGCAACGAAGCCTGATCCCCCCTTCAGACCCTTGTCATTGCACGCATGAAAACACTCATCCAAGGCGGCCGCCTGCTGGACCCGGCCAGCGGGCTGGATGCCACCGGCGACATCGCCATTGCCTCCGGGCGCATCGTCGCCATCGGCCAGGTGCCGGCCGAGTTCCAGCCCGAGCGCCGCATCGACGCCAGCGGCCTGTGGGTGCTGCCCGGGCTGGTCGATCTGTGCGCGCGCATGCGCGAGCCCGGCTTCGAGCACGCCGGCATGCTCGAATCGGAAATGCACGCTGCTGTGGCCGGCGGCGTGAGCAGCCTGGTCTGCCCGCCCGACACCGACCCGGTGCTGGACGAATCCGGCCTGGTCGAAATGCTCAAGCTGCGCGCGGGCAACCTGCGCCAGGCGCGGCTATTCCCGCTGGGCGCGCTCACGCGCGGCCTGCACGGCGAGGTGCTGACCGAGATGTCGCACCTGACCCAGGCCGGCTGCGTGGGCTTCGGCCAGGCCGAGGCGCCGCTGAAAAACAACCTGGTGCTGCAGCGCGCGCTGCAGTACGCCGCCACCTTCGGCTACACCGTCTGGCTGCGCCCGCAAGATGCGGCGCTGGGTGGCGGCGTGGCCGCCAGCGGCCCGCTGGCGCAGCGCATGGGCCTGTCGGGCGTGCCCGTGGCCGCCGAGACCATTGCCCTGCACACCCTGTTCGAGCTGCTGCGCAGCACCCCCTGCCGCGTGCACCTGTGTCGTCTCAGCAGCGCCCAGGGCGTGGCGCTGGTGCGCCAGGCCAAGGCCGAGGGCCTGCCCGTGAGCTGCGACATCAGCATCAACTCCCTGCTGCTGACCGATGCCGACATCGGCTTCTTCGACAGCAATGCGCGCCTGCAACCGCCGCTGCGCCAGCAGCGCGACCGCGAGGCGCTGGCCCAGGCGCTGGCCGATGGCACCATCGACGCACTGGTCTCCGACCACACGCCCGTGGCCGATGACGCCAAGGAAATGCCCTTTGCCGAAGCCGAGCCCGGTGCCACCGGCCTGGAGCTGCTGCTGCCGCTGACCCAGCACTGGGCCCAGCAGCAAGGCGTGCCCCTGCTGACGGCGCTCTCGCGCGTGAGCAGCGCCAGCGCCCAGGTGCTGGGCGATGCGCTGGGCACACTGCAGGCCAGCGTGGGCAAGCTGGTGGCCGGCGGCGTGGCCGACCTGTGCCTGTACGACCCGCAAGCGCCCTGGCGCCTCACGCCCCAGGCGCTGCACAGCCAGGGCAAACACACGCCCTTTCTGGGCCAGACCCTGCCCGGCCAGGTGCGCTGCACCATCGTGGCCGGCGACATCGCCTTCGAGCGCCGCACAGCCAGCGCCGCATCGCCCCTGGCCCAATAAAGCTAGGGCTTGTTGAGATTGGGTATTGCGGCGGTGTTTTCGGACAACAATCCACAGCTGCAGCGTTGAAAACGCTTGCAAGGTGTTCAACCTTGCGCACGTTTTCGCCTTGCATCTGCGGCTTTTGTCTCGAAAAACCGCTTCGCAAACCCAATCTCAACAACCCCTGGCCCCGCACAAAACCCCAACGCCCGGCGCGGGCCGCTGCTCTTGAGCCCTCGCGCCCGGCCCACACCCCGATGTCCCAGAACTCCCCTGCCCCGCTTTTCAGCCTGCAGCGCATGCTGCAGCTGGCGCTGTACGTCATCGTGCGCCCGGCCGAGTATTTCCGCACCATGCCGCGCCACGGCCCGCTGGCCGAACCCATGCTGTTCGTGATGGTGATGGCCATTGCCGCAGCGCTGCTGGCCTCGCTGCCGCTGCTGCTGCTGCGCGGCCAGCTGCCGGCGCTGCTGGACATTCTGGTGCTCACGCCGGGGATGAGCCTGGGGGCGGTGTTCATCGGCTCGGCCATCGTCATGCTGCTGTGGAAGGCCCTGGGCTCGCCGCACGGCTACCAGGTGGCCTTTCGCTGCATGGCCGCCACCATGGCGCTGGCGCCGGTGACGGCGCTGCTGGCCTTTGCCCCTTACGTGGGCGCGGCGCTCAACATCGCCTGGACCATGTACCTGTGGACCATCGCCAGCGTGCAAGTGCATGGCATCGCCCAGCGCAAGGCCGCCGTGGCCTTCACGCTGCTGGGCCTGCTGATGGCCGGCGGCATCTGGCAGATGCAAAGCATGCAGGCCCAGATACTGGCCCAGCGCCTGCAGCCGCTGGGCATCACGCTGGAGCAGTTCGAGGCCATGAGCCCGCAGGAGCAAAACCGCGTGCTGCAGCAAATCCTGCAGGCCCCGCCGGGCGGCGCAGGCGGCGCAAACGGCACAGCCAGCGGCCCTGCGGCGCAATAAACCGCCTGGCCTGGCTTGGCCTGGGCGTTACGGCGCTGCCTGCGGCAGGCAGCCGCAACAACTGCAGCGGCGGCTACCACAGCGCGCCGCGCGCGTCGATGGGGATGATCTCCTGCACCACGCCCTGCTCCAGCCCGCCGCGGATGCCCACGAAGGCATCGTGCAGGTTCACGGTCGGGTCGCAATGGCCGGGCACCAGCCACAGCGCCTGCCCCAGCGCCGGCACCGGCGCGTGCAGCGCGCCATGCAGCACGCGCGGCGCCACGATGCCGTGCTCATCGCCGCCATTGCGAAACTCATACAGGGGCGGCTGGCCCTGGTTCCAGACCATGGGCAGGCCCGAGTCAATGGCATGGCTTTTGTGGCCGGCATCGACCACGGCATGCGTGGCGCAGCTGGAGAGCACCTGGGTCTTGATGAACAAGGCATGCTCGAAATGCGTGGGCCCCGGCAGCGGCGATTGCGGCACCGGCTGCACGCGCGCGTAGTGCGCATCCATGCACAGGAAGGAGCCGGGCTGCAGCTCGGTGTACAAGCCGCTGGCGGCCTCCAGCGCAAAAGTGCCCGTGCCTGCGCCAGTCACCGCCAAATCGGTAAAGCCAGCCGCATGCAGCTGCTCCAAGGTTTGGCGCACCAGCGCATAGGCGGCCTGCATGGCAGCGGCGCGCTGGCTGCCATCCTCGATGTGCTGGGCGCCGCCGTGGTAGGCGTGCAGCCCGGCCAGGCGCAGCTGGCGCTGGCGGACGATGTTCTGCGCCAACGCCACCGCCGGGGCGCCCGGCCCCACGCCAGCGCGGTGCTGGCCGATGTCGATCTCGATGAACACCTCCACGGCCTGCGGCACGCCTGCGCCTTGCAGCGCCTGGGCCAGCCCGGCCACGCCCTGGGCGCTGTCCACAGCCAGGGCCAGCCGCCCGCCCTGCTGCTGCAGCTGGCGCGCCAAGGCCGCCACACGCTGCAGCTTTTGCGGCGCCAGCACCTGATTGCTGATGTAGATGTCGCGCACTCCGCCAGCGGCCATGGCCTGTGCCTCAGCCACCTTTTGCACACAGCAGCCGCTGGCGCCAGCGGCCACCAGGCGCTGGGCGATGCGCGCGCTTTTGTGCAGCTTGGCATGGGGCCGCCATTGCACGCCATGGGCGGCGGCAAACTGGGCCATGCGCTGGATGTTGCGCTCCATCGCGTCCAGATCCAGCACCAGCGTGGGCGTATCCAGCTCGGTCAGCGGCATGCCTGGCGCCACGCCGACGGCACCATCAAAGCCCTGTTCATGCATGCTTGTTGTCATCCGTGTTCCTCGATCTTTTGCCTGGCGTCCCTCTTGCAGCAAAGCAGCGCACGCGCTGGCAAACAGTATGATGCCGCCCAATGCCACCAGCAACGCGCCGGGCGCCTGAGGCAATGCCCAGCGCCCGCGATTATTGCCATGAAAATCATCATTCTCGGCGCAGGCAGAATCGGCCAGGCCGTGGCCGACAGCCTGGTGCTCGAACGCAACGACATCACCGTCATCGATACCAACCGCGCCTTGCTGCAGGAGCTGGAGTCGCGCTACGACCTGCGCGGCGTGGTGGGTGACGGCATCGACCCCTCGGTGCTGGCCGAGGCCGGCGCCGACGACACCGACCTGCTCATCGCCTGCGCCTCGGCCGACGAGACCAACCTGGCCTGCTGCAAGATCGCGCACATGGTGTTTCGCATTCCTGTGCGTATTGCCCGCGTGCGCTCCAACGCCTGGGCCGAGGGTTCGGCCGTGCTGGGGCCGGAGGGTTTTGCCGTGGACCAGTGCCTGCGACCGGAGGATTCGCTCACCCGCTATCTGAGCAAGCTGGTGGAGTTCCCACAGGCCATGCAGGTGCGCGAGTTCGCTGGCGGGCGGGCTGTGCTCACTGCTGCGCGCGCGCGCGCAGCCGCGCCCATGTGCAGCCGCACCATCGCCGAGATCCGCGCACTCCACCCAGAAGTGCCCATGCGCGTGGTGGCCATCTACCGGCGTTTTGCCGATCAGCCCGACCGTTTCGTGCCCAGCGAGGGCAACACCCGCATCGAGCCCGACGACGAGGTGTTCGTGCTGACCACGCGCGAGCGCGCAGCCGAGGTGCTGACGCTGCTGACCAAGCCCGTCGAGGCGCCCACGGCCACCGTGCGCCGCATCATGATCGTCGATGGCGGCGTGGTGGCGCAAAAGCTGGCCCTGCAGCTGACGCAGCAGCGCAAGGGCTACTACCGCATCAAGGTCGTCGAAAGCCAGCGCGAGGCCAGCATGGAGCTCTCGGCCAAACTGCCCGAAGACGTGCTGGTGTTCCACGCCGAGGCCACCGATGAGGACTTTCTCGACCAAGAGAACATCGAAGAGGTCGATCTGCTGCTGGCGCTGTCGGACGACGACGAGCGCAACATCATGACCAGCCTGCTGGCCAAGCGCATGGGCGCCAAGCGCGTGTTGGCGCTGATCAACCAGCGCAGCTACGCCGACCTGATGCACGGCACACAGATCGACATCGCCCTGACCCCGGCGCAGGCCATGCTCGGCGATCTGCTGACCTACGTGCGCCATGGCGACGTGCAGGCCGTGCACAGCCTGCGCCGTGGCGTGGCAGAGGCGCTGGAGATCGTCGCGCGCGGCGACAAGAAGACCTCCCAGGTCGTGGGCCGCACCGTGGGCGAGCTTCGCCTGCCGCGCGACGTGCACATCGGCCTGATCGTGCGCGGCCTGGAGCCGCCTGTGCTGGCCCAGCGCAGCCCTGCCGCGCCGCAGCCAGAGGCCGAGCGCGACACGTCCGCGCGCAGCGCGCCCGAGCACGAGGCTGCCGCCATGCAGGCTGACGCCGCCGCCGAGCTGCCCGAACCCGAAGCGCTTGCCCCGCGCCTGCCGGAGGTGATCTTCCCGCACCGCGACACCGTGATCGAATCGGGCGACCACTTCGTCTTCTTCCTGCCGCACAAGCGGCTGGTGCGCGAAGTGGAAAAAGCCTTCAGCGTCAAACCCACCTTCTTCTGAGGCCCTCTCCCGCATGACCGCCCACGCAATGCGCGCGCTGCGCTGGCCTGCGCCCCAGCGCCCCGCCACCGATGAGCCAGCCCTTTTGACATGAGCGACTACCTGCCCGTACTGCGCGTGCTGTGTGGCCTGTTGCTGCTGTTTTCGGCCTGCCTGGCCGTGCCGCTGGCCACCTCGCTGCTGATGCACGAACCCCTGTGGCTGGACTACGCCCTGCCCGCGCTGGCCGGCATGGTGCTGGGCGCGGTGGGCTTTTACCGCCTGCGCCGCTGCCGCCAGGAACTGCAGCCGCGCGATGGCGTGCTGCTGGTGGGCGCCGTCTGGGGCCTGCTGCCGCTGCTGGGCAGCGTGCCCATCTGGCTGGTCACGCGCCAGGTTGGCCAGCCGCTGAGCTTTGCCCAGGCCTACTTCGAGGCCGTCTCCGGCCTGACCACCACCGGCGCCACCGTGCTGGCCGGGCTGGAGTATCTGCCGCTGTCACTCAACATCTGGCGCTGCTTCATGCAGTGGCTGGGCGGCATGGGCATTCTGATTCTGGCCGTGGCCGTGCTGCCCATGCTGGGCGTGGGCGGCAGCCAGGTGTTCAAGTCCGAAGTGGCCGGCCCGCTCAAGGACACCAAGCTCACGCCGCGCATCACGCAAACGGCCAAGGGGCTGTGGTCGGTCTATCTGGGCTTGTCGGTGCTGTGCTTTTGCGCCTACTGGGCCGGCGGCATGCCGCCAGTGGATGCGCTGCTGCACTGCTTCACCACCGTCAGCCTGGGCGGCCTGTCTTCATACGACAACAGCTTCGGGCACTTCAACTCGCCCGTGCTGGAGGGCATCGCCATTGCCATCATGCTGGTGGCCAGCTGCAACTTCGCGCTGTACTTCGTGGCCCTGCGCCGCCGTAGCCTGACTGGCTTTTGGCGCGAGGCCGAAGTGCGCGCCACGTTGGCCACGCTGCTCATCGGCGGGCTGGTCATCAGCCTGTTCCTGTGGTCGCGCAACGTCTATGAACTCGGCGACGCCGTGCGCTTTGGCATGTTCAACACCATCTCGCTGGCGACCACCACCGGCTATGCCACCACGGACTACCTGCGCTGGCCCACCTTTGCGCCACTGGCCATGCTGCTGCTGTCTTCGGTGGCCTCCAGCGCCGGCTCCACTGGCGGGGGCATCAAGATGATCCGCGCGCTGATCCTGGTGCAGCAAGCCAGGCGCGAGCTCACCCGCCTGGTGCATCCGCGCGTGGTCAACCCGGTGCGCCTGGGCCAAAGCCCGGTGGACAACAAGATCATCTTCTCCGTGCTGGCCTTCATCCTGTTCTACATCATGGCCATTCTGGTGCTCAGCCTGGCGCTGGTCATCACCGACATGGACCTGGTGACGGCCTTCTCGGCCGTGCTGGCCAGCATCAACTGCGCCGGCCCGGCGCTGGGCAGCGTCGGCCCAGCCTCCAACTTCGGCGGCTTGAGCGATTTCCAGCTCTACGTCTGCAGCCTGGGCATGCTGCTGGGCCGGCTGGAAATCCTCAGCCTGATGGTGCTGCTGCTGCCCTCGTTCTGGCGGCGTTGAGCGCCTGCCCACGGCCTTTGCCCATCACCGGGCAAGAGGCGCAGCGCACCCGGGCGCTGACGCTCGGCGCTCAATGATCAGGCGGCGGCCATTGCAGCGTTTGCTGGCTGTGAAAGCAGCGCAGCTGGCCGCTGATGGGGTCGGTAAAGCGCAGCGTGCGCGCCAGCAGTTGCAGCGGGCGGCTGAAGTCGCCCGGCGGCGGGTCGTCGATGCGGGGGTAGAAGGCGTCGTTGCGGATCGGCACGCCCAGCGCCGCCATGTGCACGCGCAGCTGGTGCTTGCGCCCGCCCAGCGGGCGCAGGCGGTACAGCGCCCAATCGCCGGCGCGCGCCACGATGTGCAGCAGCGTCTGGCTGTTGGGCTCGCCGGGCACCTCCTGCATGGTGAAAAAGCGCGCCCCGCCCGGCTCCAGCCGGCTGCGGTGGCAATAGGGCTGGGCCGTGGCAAAGCGCGCATCCCAGCGCGCCACGGCTTCGTATTCCTTGTCGATGCCCTGGTCGCGAAACAGCCCGTGGTAGGCATCGCGGCTGGCCGGGTTGACCGACAGCAGCAGCAGCCCGGCCGTGTCCTTGTCCAGGCGGTGCAGGGGCGCCAGCGCGGCGGCCTGCGCCGGCGCCTGCTGCGCCAGTTGCTGGCGCAGGCGCTGCAGCACCGTCTGCTGCACGTGGCGCCCGGCCGGCGCCACGGTCAGGAAGTGCGGCTTGTCCACCACCAGCAGATCGGCATCGCCATGCAGCACCGAGACCTCGAACGGCACCGGCAGCTCATCGTCCACGGCGCGCTGGTAATAGACATGGCCGCCGCCGGCCAGCGGCTGCGCGGGCTGCAGGGGCTGGCCCTGCACGTCGCGCACCTGGGCCTGGGCGAAGCGGCGCAGCCACTCCTGGCGCTCGATGTGCTCAAAGCGCTGGCAGAGGAACTCCAGCACCGGCTGGCCGCGCGCTGCCGCGGGCACGCCCACGCAGCACCACTGCGCGCCGGTCACCCATGGGGCCTGCACCCGCCGGCGGCGGCGCGTGCCCGGTGTGCCGCGCACGCTCATCGCGGCGAGGCGTCGGCATCAAAGGCGGCATCGACGGGCACCTGCAGGCCCAGCGCCAGCTGGTTGGTCTTGCCCGCCAGCGCCACGATGCGCAACAGCTCGGCATGCTGGGCCGGCGTCATGCCGCGCGCCTTGGCCGCGGCCGTGTGCGAGTGCACGCAGTAGCCGCAGCCGTTGGTGATCGAGACGGCCACATACAGCATCTCCTTGACCATGGGATCGAGCTGCGAGGGCGTGGCCATGACCTCCTTGACCTCGCGCCAGGTCTGCTCGAGCAGCTCGGGGTCGAACGCCAGATAGCGCCACATGTTGTTGATGAAGTCGGTCTTGCGCGTGGCGCGGATATCATCGAACACGGCTCGGACGCGGGCATCTTGCTCCGGGTGGGCACAGGCTTGGACGGTGGGCATGGGCAAACTCCCCAATCATGCAAAAGTCAAATGAAACCAACACGGCGTGCAGGCCAGCTGGCACGCACAGCGATCACGGCCGCGCCGCCATTGCAGGCAGCGCGGCGGCGCGCAAGCCTACCACCGCCGCAGCCCCCTGCAGGCCCACGCCAGTGCTGCACATCCACCAATTGCACTGGGCCTGGCCCGGCGCGGCCGGGCCGCTGCTGGCACTGCGCGACTGGCGCCTGGGCCCGGGCCTGCACCTGCTGCGCGGCGCGCCCGGCAGCGGCGCCTCCACCCTGCTGCGCCTGCTGGGCGGCCAGCTGCCACTCGATGGGCGCAGCCAGATCAGCGCCCCGGCCCAGGCCGGCGGGCATTGGCAGGCCCTGATCCAGCACTGGGATCCAGACCAGCAGCAGCACGATGCCCTGCCGGCGCGCGCCCTGCTGGGCTTGCCTGCGGGCGCTCCGCCCAGCCTGCAGCGCGCCTGCGCCGAGCTGATCGAAGGCTTCGCGCTCGCGCCGCATCTGGACAAGCCGCTGCACATGCTCTCGAGCGGCACGCGCCGCAAAGTGCTGCTCAGCGCCGCGCTGCTCAGCCCCCGGCCCGTGCTGCTGCTTGACGAGCCCTGCGCCGCGCTGGATTGGCGCTCCACCCGCGTGCTCTGGCACGCGCTGGCCGTGCGCAGCCGCCTGCCCGGCCAGCTGGTGCTGCTGGGCACCCACCAGCCCATCGAAGAGCTGCCGCCCTGGCGCTGGGCCGGCGTGCACACCCTGCAAGCAGGCCGCATCAGCAGCAGCGCGCCGAGCGGGCGCGGCTGACCAGTCGCACCCGGGTGGCGCCCTCGCTCTATTGGCACCCTATTGCGCCGCCGCCAGCGCTGCGGCCCATTGCTCGGGCACATAGCCCACGCTCAACACCGCAGCACCGCCGCTGGCCGGCGCAATGCGCACCACCGGGCGCTTGATCAGGCTAGTGTGGGCCAGCATCAGCGCCTGCGCGCCGGTCGCATCGCCGGCCTGGGCCTGCGCCTGCGGATCCAGGCCGCGCCAGGTCGTGCCACGGCGGTTGAGCAAGGCCTGCCAGCCCAGCTTCGCGCACCAGGCAGCCAACGTGGCCTCATCCAGCCCCTGCTTCTTGAAATCGTGCCACTGCACATCCACGCCCTGGCTGGCAAACCATTGGCGGCTTTTCTTCACGGTATCGCACTGCGCAATGCCATAGAGCTGCACGCGCGCGGCCACAGCATTCATGAGACTCTCCTGAAAGGGTGATGACAATGGGTTTGGCGGGCCTGCTCGCAGCCCTGGCATGAGACAGGCGCTCACACCACCACCGGCTCGGGCTCCAGGCGGATGCCGTAGCGCTCGTAGACGCTGGTCTGGATGGCCTTGGCCAGCATCATCACTTCGCCGCCGGTGACGCTGTGCGCGGCATCGCCCAGGTTGACCAGCACCAGGGCCTGCTTCTCGTACACGCCGGCGTTGCCGATGCGTTTGCCCTTCCAGCCGCAGGCGTCGATCATGGCGCCGGCGGCGAGCTTGACGCTGCCATCGGGCATGGGGTAGTGCACGATGCGCGGCTCGCGCGCGATGATGTCGCGGCATTGCTCGGGCGTGACGCTGGGGTTCTTGAAGAAGCTGCCCACATTGCCGATTTGCTGCGGGTCGGGCAGCTTGCTGCGGCGGATGTCCACCACCCAGTCGAACACCTGCTGCGCGCTGGGCGCATCAATGCCGCTGGCGGCCATGCGCCGCTCCAGATCCTGGTATTGCAGCTGCGGCTGCCAGGCCTTGGGCAGCCACAGCCGCACGTGGGTGATGACGGCGCGCCCGGCCAGGCCCATGCCCGCTGGCGGCAGCTGGCCGGGCGCTGGCGGCCAGGCCTCCACGGCCTTGCCCGGCGGGTGTTTGAAGATGGAGTCGCGGTAGCCAAAGGCGCATTGCGCGCCATCGAGCGTGAGGCTGGCGCCGCTCCACAGGTCGATGGCGTCCAGGCTGTGGAAGCGGTCCTTGAGCTCCACGCCGTAGGCGCCGATGTTCTGCACCGGCGCGGCGCCGACGGTGCCGGGGATCAGCGCCATGTTCTCCAGCCCGGGCATGCCCTGCTCCAGGCTCCAGCGCACCAGATCGTGCCAGCGCTCGCCAGCGCCGGCCTCGATGAGCCAGCCCTGCGCGTCCTCGTGCACCACGCGCTTGCCCAGGATTTCCATCTTCAGCACCGGGCGGCGCACATCGCCGGTGAGCACGATGTTGCTGCCCCCGCCCAGCACCAGCGGCTCCCACTCGGGCGCCACGCGCTTGGCCGGCGCCAGCGCTGCGCGGCGCTGCTCCTGCCACAGGCGGGCAAAGGCGCGCAGCTCCTCAGCCTGGCGGATGCGCACCAGGCCCAGGGCCTTGGCCGCAATGCCAAAGGTGTTGTAGGGTCTGAGGGAAACGTTTTTTTCGACTAACATCGCGCGATATTGTCCCACCGCCGCGGACGCTCTTTTTTTGGATTTGCCTGCCCTATGCCTTCTTTTGACACCGTTCTCGAAGCCGATTTCGTCGAAGTGCGCAACGCCGTGGACAACGCCAGCAAGGAAATTGCCACGCGCTTCGATTTCAAGGGCACCAGCGCCAGCATCGAGCTCAAGGACAAGGAGATCACGCTGCTGGGCGATTCGGAATTTCAGCTGCAGCAGGTTGAGGACATTCTTCGCAACAAGCTGACCAAGCGCAACGTGGACGTGCGCTTTCTCGATCTGGACAAGCCGCAGAAAATCGGCGGCGACAAGCTCAAGCAACTGGTGCGCGTGCGCAATGGCATCGACAGCGCGCTGGCCAAGCAAATCCAGAAACACATCAAGGACAGCAAACTCAAACTGCAGGCTGCCATCCAGGGCGACAGCGTGCGCGTCTCCGGCGCCAAGCGCGACGACCTGCAGGCGGCCATGGCCCTGATCCGCAAGGAAGTGGCCGACGTGCCGCTGTCGTTCAACAATTTCCGCGACTGAGCCCCGCTCGCGCCAAGCCATGCCCGCCGCAATGCGCAAGCGCCCCCGCCAAAGCCGCAGGCCACAGGCCGCAGCCCTGCTGGGCGGGCTGTGCGCGCTGCTGCTGGCCGGTGCGGCGAGCGCGCAGGACGTGCGGCTGGTGGGCACCATCGGCAGCCGCGCCATCGTCAGCGTCGATGGCGGCCAGCCGCGCACCCTGGCCACGGGCCAGAGCCTGGGCGGGGTGCAGCTGCTCTCGGTGCAGGGCAACAGCGCCACGTTCCAGATCGGCAGCAGCCGCCAGACCCTGCTCGTGGGCCAGGCGCCCACGCACCTCACGCCCGGCAAGACCGCGCTGACGCTCAGCCCCAGCGCCAACGGCCACTACATGAGCGAGGGCAAGATCAACGGCCATGCGGTGCAGTTCATCGTCGACACCGGCGCCTCCACCATCGCCATGGACGCCAAAACTGCCCGCCGCCTGGGCATCGACTACGAGCGCAGCGGCCAGCCCGTCCAGATCGCCACGGCCAACGGCAAGGCAGAAGGCTGGTCCGTGCGCCTGCCCACGGTCAGCATCGGCGCGCTCACCCAGCGCAACGTGCCGGCCACCGTGGTGCAGCAGCCCATGCCCTTCGTGCTGCTGGGCAACTCCTTTCTCAACCACTACCAGATGACGCGCGACGCGCGCTCGCTGGTGCTCAAAAGCAAGTAAGCAAGTCAGCGCCCGCCCAGGAACAAAGCCCCGCCCGGCGCCATTGCCCGGCGGGGCTTTGCCTTGCAGCGCATCGCCGCTTCAGCGCTGGCTGTGGCGTGTGCGCTTGTGCTTTTTGCGCTCGGCCTTGCGGGCATTGCGCAGTGCGGCGGCGCTGGGCGCGGGCGCGCCGGGCTCGGCCGGCGCGGCCGTGACCTGGGCGGCCTGCTTGCCCTGGCCGATGCGCGGCTCGGTGCCTTTCATCAGGCGGGCGATGTTGCCGCCATGGCGATACAGCAGCACCAGGGTCATGGCGATCAGCGCCAGCTGGGCGCTGGGCGCATAGGGCCAGAGTTGGCTGGCGCCCAGCACGTAAATCACCGGCGCGGCAATGGCGGCCACGATCGAGGACAGCGACGAGATGCGCGAGCCTGCCAGCACCAGCAGCCAGACCAGCAGCACGGCCAGCCCCAGCCAGGGGCTCAGCCCCAGCAGCACGCCCAGGGCCGTGGCCACGCCCTTGCCGCCGCGAAAGCGCAAAAACAGCGGCCAGACATGCCCGGCAAACGCCGCCAGGCCCACGAAAGCCTGCGCCCCTTCCCACAGCCCGAAGCGCGGCCCGTACCAGCCCACCAAGGCCACGGGCAGCCAGCCCTTGGCGGCGTCCAGCAGCAGCGTCAGGGCCGCCGCCAGCTTGCTGCCCGAGCGCAGCACATTGGTGGCCCCCGGGTTGCCGCTGCCAAAGGTGCGCGGGTCCTGCAGGCCCATGGCGCGGCTGACCAATACCGCAAAGGGCAACGAGCCCAGCAAATAAGCGCCCAGCAGCGCCAGTGCAATCACCATCCAATCCATTGGTTCATTCCTGTCCGTGTTCTCCCAAGCCCGCCGCCGGCGCCGTGCGCGCGGCAAGCGCAAGGCTTGTATCCAAGCGTTACGTCATGCGCATTATCACTGCTGCGCCGGGCTGCCAGAGCTGGCATGGCAAGAGAGGCATCCATAATGCACGCTGCTTTTTTTGCTGCCATCGCCCCATGAACGCCACTGCCCCAGCCCTGTCCATCGTCGTCCTTGCCGCCGGCAAGGGCACGCGCATGAAAAGCCGCACGCCCAAGGTGCTGCAGCCACTGGGGGGCCGGCCCATGCTGGCCCATGTGCTGCAGGCGGCCGGGCAGCTGCAGCCGCAGCAACTGGTGCTGGTCAGCGGCCACGGGGCCGAGCAGGTCGATGCCTTTGCCCATGCCTGCGCCGCCCCCTTGCTGGGCGATGCCCAGTTGCGCACGGCCCTGCAGCAACCGCAAAACGGCACCGGCCACGCCGTGCAGCAGGCCGCGCCGGCGCTGGCCGACGAGCACATGGTGCTGGTGCTGCTGGGCGATGTGCCGCTGGTCGAGCCAGATGCGCTGCGCGCCGTGCTGCAGCTGTGCGCCAACGAGCACGTGGCGCTGCTGACCGTGGCCCTGGACGACCCCAGCGGCTATGGCCGCATCCTGCGCAGCCCGCAAGGCCAGGTGCAGGGCATCGTCGAGCACAAGGACGCCAGCGCCGCGCAGCGCGCCATCTGCGAGGTCAACAGCGGCATCATGGCCTTCCCGGCGCGGCGGCTCAAACCTTGGCTGCAGCGCCTGGGCTGCGACAACGCCCAGGGCGAGTACTACCTGACCGACGTGATCGCCATGGCCGTGGCCGATGGCGTGGCCGTGCATGCGCACTGCCTGCCGCAGCAGCAGGCCTGGCAGGTCGCGGGCGTGAACAGCCCGCAGCAGCTGGCGGCGCTGGAGCGCCAGTACCAGCGCCTGCAGGCGCAGCAGCTGATGCAGGCCGGCGTGCGCCTGCTGGACCCGGAGCGCTTCGAGCTGCGCGCCGCGCCCGGCAGCGCCCTGCCCGGCCGGCTCGACTGCGCCGCCGATGTGGAGATCGACGTGGGCTGCATCTTCACCGGCCAGGTTGCGCTGGGCGAGGGCACGCGCATTGGCGCTTACTGCCACATTGGCCAGGCGCAGATCGGCGCGGGCTGCATCGTGCAGCCCTACAGCCACATTGATGGCGAGGCCGCCGGCGTGCAGATCGGCGCTGCGGCGCGCATCGGCCCGTTTGCGCGCCTGCGCCCCGGCGCGCAGCTGGGCCAAGAGGTGCACATCGGCAACTTCGTCGAGGTCAAGAACAGCACCCTGGCCGATGGCGCCAAGGCCAACCACCTGGCCTACCTGGGCGATGCCAGCGTGGGCGCCAACGTCAACTATGGCGCCGGCGCCATCACCGCCAACTACGACGGCGCCAACAAGCACCGCACCGTGATCGAAGCGGGCGCGCACATCGGCAGCAACAGCGTGCTGGTCGCACCGGTGACCATCGGCGCGGGCAGCACCATCGGCGCGGGCAGCACCATCACGCGCGACACCCCGGCGCAAAGCCTGAGCGTCACGCGCGCCAAGACCAGCACCGTGCCCGGCTGGCAGCGCCCGGCCAAGCAGCCCAAGGGCTGAGGCGGCGCGAGAGAGCGTGCGGCGTGCGGTCGTGCGCCGCGCGCGCTGGGCCGCTGAATTCGCACAGAACATCCCTCCCGGCATGGCCACAAGGGGCGCATAGAATGCGCCTTTTGTTTTTTCCCCAGAGCCACTGAAGGAGCCCCGCCATGAGCCAGCCCGCGCCGCTTGCCGAACCGCACGTCATGAACACCTATGGGCGCGTGAACATCGCGCTGGCGCACGGCAAGGGCCTGCGCGTGTGGGACACGCAAGGGCGCGAGTACTTCGACGCGCTCAGCGGCATCGCCGTGAACACGCTGGGCCACGCCCACCCCAAGCTGGTGCCCGCGCTGCAGGAGCAGGTCGCCCAGCTCATCCACTGCTCCAACTACTACCACGTGCCCGGCCAGGAGCTGGTGGCGCAAAAGCTGGTGCAGCACAGTGGGCTGAGCAATGTGTTCTTCTGCAACTCCGGGCTGGAGGCCAACGAGGCCGCGCTCAAGCTGGCGCGCAAGCTCGGCAACGATCGCGGCTACAAGCACCCCAAGGTCGTGGTCTGCGAACACGCCTTCCACGGCCGCTCGCTGGCCACGCTCTCGGCCACGGGCAACCCCAAAATCCATGCCGGCTTCTTCCCGCTGGTGGAGGGCTTCATCCGCGTGCCCTTCAACGACATCGAAGGGCTGAAAAAGGCCGTGGAGGGCGAGCCCGAAGTCACCGCCGTGTTCTTTGAAGTCATCCAGGGCGAGGGCGGCATCCACCCCGCGCGCATCGAGTACCTGCAGCAAGTGCGCGCGCTGTGCGACGAGCGCGACTGGCTGATGATGCTCGACGAAGTGCAGTGCGGCATGGGCCGCACCGGCAAATGGTTCGCGCACCAGTGGGCCGGCATCCAGCCCGATGTCATGGCCCTGGCCAAGGGCCTGGGCTCGGGCGTGCCCGTGGGCGCCGTGGTCGCCGGCCCCAAGGCCGCCGGGCTGTTCCAGCCGGGCAACCACGGCACCACCTTCGGCGGCAACCCGCTGGCCATGCGCGCCGCGCTGGAAACGCTGCGCATCATCGAGGAGGACCAGCTGCTGGCCAACGCCCAGCGCGTGGGCGAGCACCTGCTGCAGCGCCTGCGCGCCACCCTGGGCGCGCTCGATGCGGTCGTGGACGTGCGCGGCCAGGGCCTGATGATCGGCGTGGAGCTTGACCGCCCCTGCGCGGCGCTGATCCAGCAGGCTGCTGACGCCGGCCTGCTCATCAGCGTCACGGCCGAGCGCGTCATCCGCCTGCTGCCAGCGCTCATCATCACCGAGGCCGAGGCCGACGAGCTCGTGCAGCGCCTGCTGCCCGTCGTGCAGAACTTCCTGGCCCAGCCGCGCTGAGCGCCCCACCGTTTCACCAGGCCCCATCCCATGAGCACCATCAAGCACTACCTGCAATTCAGCGACCTCAGCGCCGATGAATACGCCTACCTGCTCGAGCGCGCGGCCACGCTCAAGCAGATGTTCAAGCGCTATGAAAAACACCAGAGCCTGACCGACCGCACGCTGGCCATGATCTTCGAGAAGGCCAGCACGCGCACGCGCGTGAGCTTCGAGACCGGCATGTACCAGCTCGGCGGCTACGTCGTGCACCTGACCACCGGCGACAGCCAGCTGGGCCGCGCCGAGCCCATCGAGGACAGCGCCCGCGTCATCAGCCGCATGGTCGATCTGGTGATGATCCGCACCTTCGAGCAGGCCAAGCTCGAATGCTTTGCCCAGCACTCGCGCGTGCCCGTCATCAACGGCCTGACCAACGAATTTCACCCCTGCCAGATCCTGGCCGACATCTTCACCTACATCGAGCACCGCGGCCCCATCCAGGGCAAGACCGTGGCCTGGGTGGGCGATGGCAACAACATGGCCAACACCTGGCTGCAGGCCGCGCAGCTGCTGGACTTCAAGCTGCACGTCAGCGCCCCCTCGGGCTACGAGCTCGACGAGCGCCTGGCCCTGGGCACCCAGGCCGACCCGGCCCACCTGCAAACCTTTGACGACCCGCTGCAGGCCTGCCAGGGCGCGCACCTGGTGACCACCGACGTCTGGACCAGCATGGGCTACGAGGAAGAAAACGCCCAGCGCAAGCAGGCCTTTGCCAACTGGAAGGTGGACGCGCGCATGATGGCCGCCGCCCAGCCCGACGCGCTGTTCATGCACTGCCTGCCCGCGCACCGCGGCGAAGAAGTGGACGCCGAAGTCATCGACGGCCCGCAATCGGTCGTCTGGGATGAGGCGGAAAACCGCATGCACGTGCAAAAGGCCCTGATGGAATACCTGCTGCTGGGCCGGCAGTGAGCGCCGCCCGTCGGGGCTTGCGCAGCGGCGCGCAGACCCCCATCCGCCCCTGGCATCGCGCTGCACAAAATCCAGGCAGCCCAGCCCTGCCCATAGGGCGATCCCAAGACCGCCGACACCTTGTCCACAGCCTTATCCCCGGCCAATGGGGATGACTTCAAGGCAGCTTCTGCGCCCATCGCAGCGCCTGCGCATTCACCCGACACTTCGCTAGAGCGGTTTCGATTCTGATGAAGACATTTCCTGCAAGCGCCGCTGGTTCTCGTCACACCCGCGCAGGCGGGTGTCCAGTTGCGACGCTGACAGGGTGGCGCTGGATGCCCGCCTTCGCGGGCATGACGAGAGCCATCTGCGAGATGGCGATGCCAGTCAGCGGCCAGGTCTTGGATTTGTAGGCGTTCGAGCAGAACACGCTCTAGCTGCCAGCAGCGCAGATCGCAGGCCGCGCAGTATCCCATCGCGCTACCGCGGCCCTGGCAGTGCCACGCAGCCGGTATGCTGCGCGATCATGGATGCCTGAGCCCGCCGCCGTTTGCTGTGCATGCACGGCGGCTTTGCCCGGCGATCCCATCGCCCATCAACCCCGGTGCTGCGCATGACGACCACTGCCTCGCTCTTCTCACCCGCGCCCCTCGATCCGCACGCCGCGCGCCCGCCCAGCGCGCGCAGCTGGCGGGTGTTTCTCACCCGGCTGTGCCTGCTCAGCGGCGCGCTGCTGCTGGGCACGGGCCTGGTGTTCTTTTTTGCCTTCAACTGGCAGGCGCTGGGCCGCTTCGGCCAGTTTGCGCTGGCCGCATCGGCCCTGCTGGCAGCCGGCGGCGGCACGCTGGCCACGCGCCCGGGCAGCCTGGCCTGGCGCACGGGCTGCCTGCTGGTGTGCATTGCCATCGGCGCGCTGCTGGCCCTGATCGGGCAGAAGTACCAGACCGGCGCCGACATGTGGCAGCTGTTTGCCAGCTGGGCCGCGCTGATGCTGCCTGTGGTGCTGCTGGCGCGCTCGGGCGCCTGCTGGCTGCTGTGGCTGGCGGTGCTGGACCTGGCGCTGCTGCGCTGGCTGGAGATCGAGCCCACGGCCGGGCCGCTGCGGCTGCTGCTCAATCACTGGAGCAGCCAACACGCCCACATCTACGCCCTGGCGCTGCTCAATGGCCTGGCGCTGCTGCTCGTCAGCCTGCGCCCGCGCTGGTTCACCGCGCAGCGCCGCCGCTGGTTCGAGCTGGCATTGGCCGCGGCCACGCTGGCCCCGCTGACGGCCATCGGCCTGATCGTGCCCCTGCAGCAGCAGCACGTGCTGCTGTTCCTGCTCAGCGCCGGCCTGGCCTGGTCCTGGTATGCCCTGCTGCGCCCCGATGCCGCGGCGCTGGCCATGGTTTACATCGCCATGCTGGTGGTGGCCGACTATTGGTTCTTTGCAGTGCGCTTCATGCCTATCGACATGCAGATGCTGCTGGTGGCACTGGCGCTGCTGGCCGCCTCCAGCCTGGCCGCGCGCCATGTGCTGCGCGTCTGGCGCGCTGCGCGGCCGGCGCGCCAGCCCCAGCAACCCCAACCGGCGCACGCTGCCAGCCCGGCAGCGCCCCAGGCCCACGCCGCGCCCTGGTGGCTCAAGGTCGCGCTGAGCTTCAGCGCCTGGCTGTGCGGCCTGCTGCTGGCCGCAGGCGGCCTGGGCCTGCTGTCTGACGAAATCCTCGAGCTGCCCACCGCGCTGCTGGCCCTGCTGCCCTTTGCCCTGGGCCTGTGGCTGATGCGCGCCAGGGCGCACGAGTCGCTGTTCATGCAGCAACTGGGCTTTGCCCTGTCGGTGCTGGCCCAGCTGTGGCTGAGCCTGGCGCTGCTCTTGTCCAACTCCGCGCTGCGGCCCTGGGCGGACACGCAGGACTGGCTGCCCATCGCCATCCTGGCGCTGTTGGCCAGCCTGCCGCCCAGCCTGCCGCAACACCGCGTGCTGTGCCTGGCCAGCGCGCTGGGCGCCTGCCTGGCCGGCACGCTGCTGCACAAGCTGCCGCCCAGCATCTTCACCACCGTGCTGTTCTGCGCGGCCCTGGCCGGCTGGATCTTCGCCGCCGGGCCGCGTGGCCTGGCCGCGCCCGCCAGCCCATCGCCCCAACCGGGCACACCCGCCGCCCTGGCCGGCTGGGCCCGCGCCGGGCTGCAGGCCATGACACTCATGGCGCTGGGCACGGCCACCCTGGGCACCAGCGCATTGGACTACTTCTCCTCGTCCCCGCATGGCCTGGCAGCGGCCATGCCCTGGCTGACGGCGCTGGCCTGGCTGCTGACATTGGCCTGGCTGGCCACCGCCCAGCCGGGCCAAGGCCAGCCCCTGCTGCAGCGCGCGCAATGGTGGTGGCTGGCGGCGCTGGGGCTGGCCGCGCTGGCCTGGACCATCCCCAACCTGCTGCTGTGCCTGGCACTGGCGGCCGTGCTGTTCCAGCGCCGCCAGCCGGTCTGGCCGCTGCTGGCGCTGCTGTGCGCCGCCGTGGCACTGGGCCTGGCCTATTACGAGATGCAGGTCAGCCTGCTGCACAAATCGCTCACGCTGATGGGCGCCGGCCTGGCCCTGCTGCTGGCCATGGCCGCCTACCACCGCCAGCGCCTGCTGCCAGGCCGCACGCCGGCCATCGCCCCGGCCCCCGGCCACCACCAGCCTTGAAGGAGCCCTGCCATGTCCAATTCATTGACCGACGCCGCCACGCCCGCCGCCATGTCCGCCACCCAGGCCGCAGCGCCTGCCCGGCCGCCGCAGGCACAGGCGCACGCGCGCACGCTGCGCGCTGCGCTGGCCCTGAGCATTGCGCTGGTGCTGGGCCTGGCCGCCTGGAGCGTGCTGGGCTTCGAGACCCTGCTGCGCCAGGGCCGCACCGTCTACCTGGAGCTGGCCCCGGTGGACCCGCGCTCGCTGATGCAGGGCGACTACATGGCGCTGAGCTACCAATTGGAAAGGGAGATCGACACCCCCCAAGTGGAGCAAAGCATCCAGCCTGATTGGCCCGCGCCGCCGCGCTATGCCTACCTGAGCCTGGACGGGCAGCAGCGCGCCACCGCCGTGCACAGCCTGGGCATGCAGCCCACGCCGCCTGCGGGCACCATCGCGCTGCGCCTGCGCCCTGGCCAGATGAGCCACATCCCGCGCCTGGGCCCCAACGCCTTCTTCTTCCAGGAAGGCACGGCCAAGCACTACGATTTCGCCCGCTGGGGCGAGATGCGCGTCGATGCCCAGGGCCGCGCCCTGCTGGTGGGCCTGCGCGATGCGCAATTGCGCCTGCTGGGCGAGAACCGCTTGTAACCGCAGGCCCGCCCCCCATGCTGCGCCTGCCCTTGTTGCTGCTGCGCCTGCTGTGCCTTGCCCTGGCCCTGGCGGCCGCCCTGGCCTGGTGGCAGCGCGGCCAGTTGGCCCTGCTGGCCACGGCCCGCATCGACCCGCTGCCGCAGGTGCAGCAGCTCATGGCCGAGCAGCGCTGGGCCGACGCTGCGCAGTACCTGGACTTCTTCATGGCCTACGACTACGTGCGCGCCCAACCGCAGGCCCAGCAGCTGCAGCAGCACATCGCCCAGCAGCGCAGCTCCTGGCTGTACCAGCTGGGCAAGCTCGGCGAAGGCCTCTTGCAAGGCCACAGCGATGAGGACATCGGCCAGATCGCCGGCATCGCCAGCGACTTTCTCGTCGTGGGTGATCTGCGCGATCTGGGCATCCAGGGCTGGCGCATGGCCCATGACGAAGCCACCGACCCGGTGCTCATTGCCCTGTCCACCCTGGGCGTGGCCGCCAGCGCCGCGCAAGTGGGCAGCGCCCTGGCCAGCGGCGCCACCGCCGGGGCCACGGCCCCCATCACGGCAGGGGCCACCTCGGCCAAGGCCAGCATCGCCACGCTCAAGGCCCTGCGCCGCCTGGGCCGCCTGCCCGACTGGCTGGGCCAGAGCGCCATCGCCAGCGCGCGCCAGTTCAAGCAGCAACGCTCGCTGCACAGCCTGCAGCCCATGCAGGCCATCCTGCAAGACGTGCACACCCTGGCCGGCATCCCCGGCGGGCCCCGGCTGCTGGCACGCAGCGAGGACGCCGCCGCCCTGGCGCGCAGCGCCCGCTTTGCCAAGGCCCAGGGCCCGCACACCGCCGCGCTGCTGCAACTCAGCCAGGGCCAGGCCAGCGTGCTGGCCCAGCACATGCGGCTGACCGAGCGGCACGGCGCCAGCGCCCTGCGCCTGGCCGCCACCTATGGCCAGCGCGGCCTGCAAGTGCTCGAGCGCAGCGGCGCGGCGCGCTTTGCCAAATACCACGCCCGCGCCGCCAAAGTGGCCTACAAGGGCGATGCCCTGCGCCTGCTGCTGCGCTGGCTGGCCGATCTGCCCGCCTGGGCGCTGGCCACCTGCATCGCCCTGGGCCTGCTGGCCCTGCCCTGGCCCAGGCGGCGCAAACCACCACGGCAGCGCGCAAGCGCCGGGTGAAGAAAACGGGCCGACGTTAGAGCGTGTTCTGCGCGAACGCCTACAAACCCAAGCCCTGGCCGCTGGCTGGCATCGCCGTCTCGCAAGTCGCTCTCGTCATGCCCGCGAAGGCGGGCATCCAGCGCCACCCTTGCGCACGAGAGGGGATTGCCAAACGGCAGCGCCGCCTCTGTCAGCGTCGCCCCTGTCAGCGTCGCAACTGGACACCCGCCTTCGCGGGTGTGACGAGAACGAGAGAAGGCCGCGCCTGCAGGAAAGTCTTCATGAGAATCGAAACCGCTCCAGAAAGACCGTCGCCAATTTGGCCCCATCAGAGCCTGCCCAAGGTCTCGGCGCGAGCGGGCAGAGACCTTGGGCAGGCTCTCAGGTGCGCGGCAGCGTCACCCCGTGCTGGCCCTGGTACTTGCCGCCGCGGTCCTTGTAGCTGACCTCGGGCGGCTCATCGCCCTCGAAGAACAGCACCTGCGCGCAGCCCTCGCCCGCGTAGATCTTGGCCGGCAGCGGCGTGGTGTTGGAAAACTCCAGCGTCACATAGCCCTCCCATTCGGGCTCGAACGGCGTCACGTTGACGATGATGCCGCAGCGCGCATAGGTGCTCTTGCCCAGGCAGATGGTCAGCACATTGCGCGGGATGCGGAAGTACTCCACCGTGCGCGCCAGCGCAAAACTGTTGGGCGGGATGATGCAGTAATCGCCCTCGAAATCGACAAAGCTTTTTTCATCGAAACGCTTGGGGTCCACCACCGTGCTGTGGATGTTGGTGAACACCTTGAATTCACGCGCACAGCGAATGTCGTAGCCATAGCTGCTGGTGCCGTAGCTGATGATCTTGCGCCCATCGAGCACGCGCACCTGGCCCGGCTCGAACGGCTCGATCATGCCGTGCTGCTGGGCCATTTGGCGGATCCATTTGTCGCTTTTGATGCTCATGGTGGGCTCGTCCTGCTGCGCTTTTTCGGGGATGCCCGGCACGCACCGCGCGCTGCCGCGCGGCCGGGCCGGCCGATTGTAGGGGCCATTTGCGGTGACAATGGCCGCCCGCGCCTGCGCTGGGCGCGCCCTTTCATCCCCCTGCGACGCCATGGCCCAGTATTTCGAAGTCCACCCCGAGAACCCGCAGCCGCGCCTGCTCAAGCAGGCCGCCAGCTTGCTGCAGCAAGGCCAGGTGCTGGCCATCCCCACCGATTCCAGCTACGCCCTGGTCTGCCCGCTGGACGACAAGGCTGCCGTCGAGCGCCTGCGCCGCATCCGCGGCGTGGACGAC
Organism: Vandammella animalimorsus; assembly: GCF_002285265.1. Classification (GTDB taxonomy): domain Bacteria; phylum Pseudomonadota; class Gammaproteobacteria; order Burkholderiales; family Burkholderiaceae_C; genus Lampropedia. The sequence goes on along the minus strand of NZ_NSJB01000011.1, from coordinate 27,615 downwards.
AAGCACCTGCTGACCCTGCTGTGCAAGGATTTGTCCGAGCTGGCCAGCTACGCGCGCGTGGACAACCGCCAGTTCCGCCTGCTCAAGCAGGCCACGCCCGGGCCCTACACCTTCGTGCTCGAAGCCAGCAAGGAAGTGCCCCGGCGCATCAGCCACCCGCAGCGCAAGACCATCGGCCTGCGCGTGCCCGACTCCCCCGTCGTGCAAGGCCTGCTGGACATGCTGGGCGCGCCGCTGCTGGCCAGCACGCTGATCCTGCCCGATGAGCCCGACCCCTTGAGCGACCCCGAAGAAATCCGCCAGCGCCTGCAAAAAGACCTGGGCGCCGTGATCGACGCCGGCACCGTGGCCATCAAACCCACCACCGTGCTCGATCTGACCAGCATGGAAGGCGGCGGCAGCGCCACCGTGCTGCGCCAGGGCCAGGGCGATCTGGCGCGGCTGGGCCTGGCGTAACGACCAACTCAAAAAAACCCAGCTGCCGCACGCCAGCCACTGGCCACTGGCAAGCCCAACCCCGCAAGGCCCAACGCAAGGCCCTGCGGGGTTTTTCATGGCCGGCCATACCCACGCTGGGATGCCGGCCTGCGCCTGTGACGGTGCTGGGCCAGGGCCGGCTGGTCCGCACTCAGCGGGGCTCAATGGGGCCTGCTTGCCAAGCATCCAATTTCGCTGCGGCTGTTTGGGCGCAGCTGCGCCGCCCCAGCCGGCTGCTCAAAATCCAGGCAAGCCACCCCGCTCCCTAGGGCAATCCCGAAGCCGCCGACACCTTATCCACAGCTTTGTCCCCGGCCATTGGGGATGAATGCTGCGCCTGGGCGACATGGCTTTGCGCCAGCAGGGCGCGCAGCCTTTGCAGCACGGCCTGGCGCGCCGGGCCGGCCGGGCCGGCGGCGCTGCGCAGCACGAAGCGGCCGCTGGGCGCAGGCGGCAGGCCGCTGCCCGGCCCCAGCTCGCGCAGGCCGCTGGCATGGGCCAGCACCTGGCGCGATTGCAGCGAGACGCCCAGCCCGGCCTGCACGGCCGCCAGCACGCCGGCCATGTTGGGGCTGGTGTAGGCCACGCGCCAGCGGCGGCCCTGCTGCTCCAGCTGGGCCAGCGCATGGGCGCGATAAACGCAGCCGTGCGGGAACAGCACCAGCGGCAGCACGCTCTGGTGCTCCAGCGCCGTGCCGCTGGCGGCCACCCATTGCAGCGCGTCGGGCCAGGTGTCGTGCGCGTCGTCCTGCCCGGGCGCGTCGCTGCCGACCACGCGCCGGTACAGCGCAATGTCCAGCTCGCCATCGGCCAGCGCGGCCTGCAGCTGCACCGACAGCTGCGAGCGCACCTCCAGCCGCGCCTGCGGGTGGTGCTGGGCCACTTCGGCCAGCAGATAGGGCAGCAGCTGCACGGCGTAGTCCTCGGGCAGGCCGATGCGCACCAGCTCGGGCAGGTCTTCGGCAAACAGGTTGCAGACCTCGTCGTGCAGCGCCAGCATGCGCCGCGCATAGCCCAGCAGGCGCTCGCCATCGGGCGTCAGGCTGGTGGCGCGCGCATTGCGCAGCAGCAACGGGCGGCCGGCCTGGGCCTCCAGCTTCTTGATTTGCTGGCTGACGGTGGACTGGCTGCGGTACACGCGCCCGCCGGCGCGGGCAAAGCCGCCGCTGTCGACCACCTGCACGAAGGTGCGCAGCAAGGGGATGTCAAATTGCGTCATGGCCGCGGACGATACATTGAAAAAACCGATGCATGGCATCCGTATTTCTCGTTTTTCGATTCATGCCGGCTTTTCTAGACTGCCGGCCATGCCACATGACAACCGCCCTGCCCCCGCCCCCGCCCCCGCCCCAGCCCCAGCCACCACTGCCGCCTCTGCCCCTGCCGCCCCCAGCCCGGCGCTGGCCGGCGCTGCCGGACGCGGCACGCTCTGGTTGGCGCTGCCGTTCACGCTGGTCTGGGCCAGCGCCTTTCCGGCCGCCAAGTTCGTCTTCCCCGACAGCCCGCCGCTGCTGTTTCTCAGCCTGCGCTTTGTCTGCGCCGGCCTGCTGCTGACGGCCTGGGCCGCTTGGCGCGGCGAGTTCCGCCAGCGCCGCCCGGGCCTGCGCGACTGGGCCGCGCTGCTGGCGCTGGCGCTGCTGGGCCATGCGCTGTACCTGGGCGTGAGCTGGACGGGCATGCGCCAGCTCTCCTCCGGGCTGGCAACCATCATCATCAGCGCCAACCCGATTGCCGTGGCCTTGCTGGCGGCGGCGCTGCTGGGCGAGCCGCTGACGCGCCGCAAGCTGCTGGGCCTGGCGCTGGGCCTGGGCGGCGTGGCCTTCATCGTGCGCCACCGCCTGCACGGCGGGGCCGATACGGCCCAGGGGCTGGCGCTGGTGCTGCTGGCGCTGGCCTCGCTGTCGCTGGGCACGGTGCTGTACAAGCGCCTGCCGCTGCGCATCGGCCTGGTGGCCAATGCCGGGCTGCAGATGCTGCTGGCCGGCTTGCTGCTGGCGCCGGTGGCGCTGGCGCTGGAGAACCCGGCCGAGCTGCGCCTGACGCCCGCGCTGCTGGGCGCGTTCGCCTGGCTGCTGGGCGTGGTCTCGCTGATGGGCTATTTGATGTGGTTCACGCTGCTGGGCCGCCACAGCGCCAGCGCGGCCAGCGCCTGGTTTTTCCTCACGCCGCCGCTGGGCCTGCTGATGGGCTGGGCGGTGCTGGGCGAGCCGCTGTCGCTGCTCGATTTGCTGGGCATCGTGCCGGTGGCCATCGGCATTGCGCTGGTCACGCGCGCCGCGCCAGCGCGCTGAACGCGCTGAACGCACTCAACGCCGCAGCTGCGAAGGGCTGGTGCCGAACTCGCGCCGAAAGGCGGTGGCGAAGTTGCCCGCGTGGCGGTAGCCGGCCAGCGCCGCGGCCTGGGCCACGTCCAGCTCGGCGCGCTGCAGCGCCTGCCAGGCCAGGCGCAGGCGGCGCCGGCGCTGGTATTCGAACACGCCCTGGCCGTGCACGAGCTGGAAGTGGCGCTGCAGCGTGGCCACGCTCATGTGGTGGTGCTGGGCGATGGCCTGCAGGCTCCAGTGGTCGGCCGCGCCGCTGTCGAGCAGCTCGCGCACCTGCTGCATCTGCCGCTGGCGCGCGGCGCTGATGCGCGGCGGCTGGGCCGCCTGGCTGGCCTGGGCCAGCGCCAGCGGGGCCGCTGCAGTGGCCGCAGTTGCCGTGGTGGCCGCAGCCTTTGCGCTGCCGGGCTGGGCCAGCTCGTACAAGGCCTGCAGCACGTGGCTGCACAGCATCTGGAAGGCCCCTTGCAGGTACAGCGCCTGCAGCTCGGGGCTCAGGCGGGGCGCTTGCAGCAGGCCGCGCAGCAGCTGGTCCACCTGCGGCGGCGCGCGCCATTGCGCCTGCCGCAGGTGGCAGCGCGAGAACTCATGCACGGCCTGCAGCACGGGCGAGTGCCGCTGCTGCTCGGCGGCCAGCTCTTCGAGCCATTGCGGCGTCAGGCACAGGCTGACGGTGGCCTCGCGCCCGGCCGGCGAGGCGCGGCGCGTGAACTGCTCGGGCCGCTGCAGCGCCACGGCATGGGCCTGGGCCGGCTGGCCCGGCCGCTGCGCAGCGCCCATCAGCAGACGCTGCGGCCCGTAGCTGACATCGGCCTGGCCCTGCACGACCCAGGCCACGCGCAGCCCCGGCTTGAGCTGCAGCTGCACCTGCTGCGCGTGGGCGTCCTCGCAGACATCCACCAGATGCAGCGTGGCCCCTTGGGCCATGGCATGGGTTTGCACGCGCCCGCGCAGCGCAAAGGCCTGGTGCTGCACGCCGCTGCGCAGCCGGTAGTGGCTGCCCGCGAGCCGGCTTTGCGCGTCCAGCTCGGACAGCGCAATCAAGGGCAGATCAGGCTCGGGGGCGTTCATGGCAGTTGCCGCTTGCGCAAAGGTTTTTGCATTTCTCTCAAAGCCGGCCGGCAGGGCGCAATTTCTACAATAAGAATGAGAAATGCTATCAAATCCAACCGCCTGGCGGCGATCAAGGGCTTTCTTGGTCTCCGCCAGGCGGCGTTCACATGCCCATTCCTGTTATGAAGCACGCCATTTCCACGCCCCGCCCACTGAAGCGTTCACCGCAGCGCCCGCTGCATCGCCCGCTTGCCACGCGCTGGCCCTGCGCCCTGCGGCCGCTGGCGCTGGCCTGCGCGCTGGGCTGTCTGGCCGGCGCGGCCCAGGCCCAGCCGGCTGCGGCCCGCAATGCTGCGGCCGATGGGCAGCGCAGCCCGGCCGCTGCCGCCACCGCCAAGGCCGCACCGGCCACGCCCAACACAGCACCCAACACAGCCCCCAAGGCCGCGCCCGCCGCCACCCAGGAGCTGGCGCCCGTGACGGTGACTTCCACCAGCGAGGAGTGGCAATCGCCGCCGGGCTACGTGGCGCGCCGCAGCGCCACGGCCACCAAGACCGACACCCGGCTGGCCGACACGCCCGCCTCCATCTCCACCATCACGCGCACGCAGATGGACGACCAGGGCGCCGCCAGCGTGGCGCAGGCGCTGCGCTACACGCCCGGCGTGCTGTCCGAGGCGCGCGTCTCGCCGCGCTACGACAGCGTGTTCCTGCGCGGCTTTGGCGGCTTTGGGCAGACGGCCAATTACGTGGGCTACCTCGACGGGCTGCGCCTGCCGCGCGGCCTGTCGTACCTGATTGCCGGCATCGACCCCTGGGCGCTGGAGCGCATCGACGTGGTGCGCGGCCCCAACTCGGTGCTGTACGGCCAGGTCAACCCCGGCGGTTTGGTCAACCAGATCAGCCGCCGGCCGGTGTTCGAGCCGGTGCGCGATGTGCGCCTGCGCCTGGGCAGCCACAGCCTGCGCGAGCTGGCCGCCGACCTGGGCGGCAGCGCCGATGCGCAAGGCCGCTGGGCCTGGCGCATCACCGCGCTGGCGCGCGATGCCAGCAGCGCCAGCGGCCTGCCCGAGCGGCGCTACCTCCTGGCCCCGGCGCTGAGCTGGCGCCCGGCGGCCAGCACCCAGCTGAGCCTGCAGGCCTGGCTCCAGCGCGACCCCAAGAGCGGCAACTACAACGGCCTGCCGGGCGTGGGCACCTTGCTGCCGCACCCGCTGGGGCGCATCCCCTTCGACTTCCAGACCGCCGAGCCCAGCTACGAGCGCTTCGACCGCGACCAGAACGCGCTGACCTGGCGCCTGGAGCACAGCTTCAGCGAGCACTTCAGCCTGCAGCACCAAGGGCGCTGGCTGTCGGCCGACTCGCGCTTTCGCAACGTCTCGGCCGCGCTGGCCGACCCGGCGCGCAGCATTCTGATGCGCCAGGCCAGCGCCGCCGATGAGACGCTGCGCGGCATCAACACCGACACCCAGCTGCGCTGGCGGCTGCGCAGCGGCAACGTGCGCCACACGCTGCTGGCCGGCCTGGACTGGCAGCGCAGCACGGCGCAGCGCCAGCTGGGCATTGGCCGCCCCGGCATGCCGCTGGACTTCCTGGCCCCGCGCTACGGTCTGACCATCGAAACGCCGGCCTTCAGCAGCGACTCCCAGCGCCGCCAGAGCCAGACCGGCCTGTACCTGCAGGATCAGCTGGAATGGGGCCCCTGGCTGGCCCAGCTGGGCCTGCGCCACGACCGCGCCAGCCACCGCGACCGCATCGAGCAACTGGCCGCCGGGCGCACCACCATCCACCGCCAGAGCGACCGCAAGAGCAGCGTCAACGCCAGCCTGATGTACCGCATGGCCTCGGGCCTCTCGCCCTATGCCAGCTACGCCACCTCGTTCGAGCCGACCACCGCCATCAACCTGCACGGCGACCCGTTCAAGCCGGGCACGGCTCGGCAGATCGAGCTGGGCGCCAAGTACCAGCCCGCAGGCCAGCCCTGGCTGCTCAGCGCCGCGGCCTTCGAGCTCACGCGCCGCAACGTGCTGACCAAGGATCCGACGCCCGGCGCGCCGTCCAACAAGCAAATCCAGACCGGCGAAGTGCGCGTGCGCGGCCTGGAGTTTGAAGGCCGCGCCGAGCTGGGCCGCAGCCTCAGCGCCATCGGCGCGCTGACCTGGCTGGATCCAGAGGTCACGCGCAGCCACATCCCCGGCGAGCAAGGCCGCCAGCCCGTGGGCGTGCCGCGCGCCAGCGCCTCGGCCTGGCTGGACTGGCGCCTGCTGCAAGGGCAGCTGGGCCTGTCGCTGGGCGCGCGCCACATCGGCAGCACCTGGGCCACGGTGGACAACCGCCTGCGCGTGCCCGGCCAGACCTTGCTCGATGCCGGCCTGCGCTATGAGCTCAGCCACCTCAGCGCCCAGCTGCAGGGCATGCAGCTGGCGCTGAACGTCAGCAACCTGACGGACAAGCGCTACCTGGCCAGCTGCGCCCCTGGCGGGCGCGGCCTGGGCTGCTTTGCCGGCCCCGGCCGCCAATGGACGGCCAGCCTGCGCTACCAGTGGTGAGCGCCATGCCCCGCCGCCCAAGCCAAGACCACGGCCACAGCACAACCGCCGGGCACGCCATGACGCCGCCGCCAACACCGCCCGTGCCAGCGCCGCTTGTGCCAGCGCCACTCGTTCCCGCACAGCGCAACCCAGGCGCGGCCCCGCTGCCCCCGCAGGCGCGCCAGCGCCGCCAGCTGCTGCTGGCCATGGCCGCCGGCGGCGCGCTGCCGCTGCAAGCTGCCGCGCAGCAGCGGCCCAAGCTGGAACAGCCCAAGGCTGGCGCGGCGGCCCAGGGCCGCGCCGGGCCTGCAGAGCTCTCGCCGGCCGAGCCCGCCACCCTGCCCCAGGCGCGCCAGCACCTGCTGGCATCGCAGGCCACTGGGCGCCGCTACCGCATCCAGGTCAGCCGCATTGGCCCCAGGCCGCCCGGCGGCTACCCGGTGCTTTACGTGCTGGACGGCGACGCCATGTTCCCCGTGGCCGCCATGGCGGCGCTGGGCATGGCCATGCGCGCCGATGAAAACGGCATCGCCCCCATGCTGCTGGTGGGCGTGGGCTACGAAGGCGGCGGTCTGCTCGACGAGCAGGCCCGCGCCGAGGACTACACCCCGCCCGCGCCGGATCTGAGTAACACCGGCGACCGGCGCGCCCTGCGCCAGGGCGGGGCCGAGCGCTTTTTGCAGTTCCTCCACCGAGAGCTGCAGCCGGCCGTGGCCCAGGCCTACCCCGTCGATGCCGGCCGCCAGGCGCTGCTGGGCCATTCCTATGGCGGGCTGTTCGCGCTGTATGCGCTGCTGCAGGGCAGCCCCGGCTGGCAAACCTACATCGCCTCCAGCCCGTCGATCTGGTGGAACCAAGGCCACATCCACCAGCTGCGCGCGCAATTTGCCGCGCGCCAGGCCCAGCGCACGGCGCATGCGCCGCGCTGGCTGCAGCTGAGCATTGGTGAATACGAACAAACCCCCTCGCCATTGATCGACGCCCAATCGCCACGCGCGCGCATGATGCAGCAGCGCGGCCAGGTCGATCAGGCCCGGCAGTTCGTGCAGGCCCTGCAGCGCGATGCGGTGCCGCAGCTGAGCATCCGCTTTCAGCATTACCCGCAGGCCACGCACGCCACGGCGGCGCTGCACGCCCTCATCGACGGCCTGCGCTTTGCCAGCGCCAGCTGGCGCGCTGCGGCGTAAGACGCAAGGCGTAAGGCCTGTTCAGGATTCGGGGGCGTGCGCGGGCTGCGCGCTGGCAGGCGCTGCCTGGGGCGCTTGCTGCTCGGCGCGCAGGCGCTCGAACTTCTGCCACAGGCTTTCGCGCGATTCGACGTGCTGTGGGTTGACGGGGATGCAGGCCACGGGGCAGATCTCCACGCATTGCGGGGTGTCGAAATGGCCCACGCATTCCGTGCAGCGCATCGGATCGATGACGTAGTAATCCTCGCCCATCGAGATCGCATCGTTGGGGCATTCGGGCTCGCAGACGTCGCAGTTGATGCACTCGTCGGTAATCATCAAGGCCATGGCGGGCTCTCGGGGGCTGGGGGCGGGGTGATGGGGGCTCGCGTTGTGGGCTGTGTGGCTCAGGCGCTGCCTGCGGGCTGGGCGGGCTGGGCAGCGGCCTCTTGCTGCTGCGGGCTGCACACAAAGCCGTAGCGCTGCTGCAGCTGCGCAAAGCTTGTGGCCTGGGGCTGCCAGTCGGGCCGCTGCTCGATGCAGTCGCTCAGCGCCAGCATGTCCATGCTGTGCACCAGGCCCAGGCCCAGCTGCGTGGCGATGAAGACGCGGCCGTGCTCGTCCTGCCAGCTTTCGCCCCACTGCACCGGCTGGCCGGTGTGGGTGTGCAACTGCGGCTGGCCGTCTGCGCCGCAGGCCACGCGCAGCACCCAGGGCGCGGCTTCGAGCTCCACGAACACGCGCTGCGGCCCGTTCTGGAAATACCAGCGCCCCTGCTCATCGGCGGCGTAATTGCGGCCGATGAACTCGGCCAGGCCCGCATGCGCCAGCGGCTGCCCCTTGGATTGGGGAAACGGCCCACGCTCCTGGGTCTGCGCATCGCGCATGTACCACTGGCCGCGCGCATCCAGGCCCAGCCAGCCGCTGCAGGCCGGCACATTGGGCCACTTGGCCATGGCTTTTTTCACGATCTCGTCCATGGCCGCCATTCTGCACAGTCTGGCCGGCATTGCGGGCAAAGCCCGGCAAAACCCAGGCGCCCGACGTGGGCCTGCGCCGCCGCGCACTGCCTACAATGCCTGTTTTTTTGCCAGCCCATCCCATGCCCAACACCACCGGCAGCTGCTGGACCGAGCGCAAGCGCCAGACCGACGAGGGCTACACCAGCGGCCCCGGCCCCTTGAACACCGGCAGCGCCGATGCCCAATACCAGCGCGACCGCGCGCGCATCATCCACTGCGCGGCCTTCAGGCGGCTGCAATCGAAAACCCAGGTGCTCAGCCTGGGCGAGAGCGATTTCTACCGCACGCGCCTGACGCATTCGCTGGAGGTTGCACAGCTGGGCTCGGGCATTTGCGCGCACCTGCAGCAAACCCAGCCGCAATGGGCCCAGCTGCTGCCGCCGCCCATGCTGATCGAGGCCGTCTGCCTGGCCCACGACCTGGGCCACCCGCCCTTTGGCCACGGCGGCGAGAGCGCCATCAATGCCGTAATGCGCGCGCACGGCGGCTTCGAGGGCAATGGCCAGACGCTGCGCATCGCCATGCGCCTGGGCGAATACTCCGAAGCGCACGGGCTGGACCTGACGCGCCGCACGCTGCTGGGCGTGCTCAAGTACCCGGCCCTGCACCGCGACGTGGCGCGCTACCCCGATGCGACCGCCAGCCACGGCCCGGACACGCCGCCGGGCACGGCACCGGGCACGCCGCCGCGCCGCCCCAACTGGCAGGACAGCAAGCCGCCCAAATGCATCCACGACGACGAAGCGCAGCAGCTGGCCTGGGTGCTGGCGCCGCTCAGCCAGGCCGACCGCCAGCGCTTCACGGCCATCGACTGGCCGGCCAGCGGCCATGGCCACGGCAGGACGCGGCACAAGGCGCTGGACACCTCCATCATGGAGCTGGCCGACGACATCGCCTACGGCGTGCACGATCTGGAAGACGCCGTTGCGCTGCGCCTGCTCACCCAGGCCCAGTGGCAGGACGAAGTGGTGCAGCGCGCCCGCGAGCTGCCCTGGCGCGATGCCCAGGAGCAGGCCGAATTCGACGAGCTGCTGGGCTTTGCCACGGCGCAGCTGTTTCGCGGCGGCGACAGGCCGCGCAAGCACGCCATCAGCCGCCTGGTGGGCTTTCTGGTGGCGCGCACCCACATCCGCGCGCAGCGCCTGTTCGAGCAACCGCTGCTGGACCTGCAGGCCGAGCTCAGCCCCGGCGCCTTCGGGCTGCTGCGGCTGCTCAAGGACTTCGTGATGCAGTACGTCATCCTGCGCCCGCAAATGCAGGAGCTGGAGTTCAAGGGCCAGCAAATCGTCGTACAGCTGCTGCAGGTGCTGCTGGACAACCCCCAGCGCCTGCTGCCGCTGGAGCAGCAGCACCTGCTGGCCGCCGGCGCGCCGCTGCAGCGCACCGTGTGCGACTTCGTCGCCAGCATGAGCGACCACGAGGCCACGCGCCGCTACAGCCGCCTGTTTGCGCCCAATGCCGGCTCCTTCCTGGCGCTGTGAGCGCCTGTGCGCAACCGCCCGAGCGCGCGGCCGCGCCGCAGGCAAAAAAAACCCCGCTGGGTCACAGCGGGGTGTAAACGATCTTGGATAGTTCTCGCAGATTCTCAAACCACTCTTGATCTGGGCCCATCCGAAGGCTATCACCCAGATCAGCCCGGGCATTGCTCGCACCGCAGGCAAACGCCCAGCCAAGCCAATGCACCGGCGGCCATTCTATGCCAAGTTGCGCCCTTTACCACAATTTCGCGCGCGGCAAGGGTTATGGCGCATGGCAGGGGTGCATTTTTGTGACGGAAATACCCTATGCCCACACATCCGCTCCAGCAATGCGGGCCTGCAGAATGCGCTCGAAGTGCGCAGGGTCGTGCGGCTTGAGCAGGCTGGCCTGGCGCGGCAGGTAAAAGTCCCACAGGCGCGAGATCCAAAAGCGCAGCGCTGCGGCGCGCAGCATGTCCGGCAGCAGCTGCCGCTCCACCGGCTGCAGCGGGCGCACGGCCTGGTAGGCCTGCAGCAGCGCCTGCAGCAGCGCCGGCTCGAAGGCGCCCGTGGCCCGGTCGATGCACCAGTCGTTGAGGGCCACGCCCAGGTCGAAGGCCCAGGTGTCGATGCCGGCGAAATAGAAATCGAACACTCCACTGAGGCGCTCGCCCACGAACAGCACGTTGTCGCGAAACAGGTCGGCGTGCACGGCGCTGCGCGGCAGCTGGGCGTATTGCGGCGATTGAGCCAGTGCATTCTGGTGCGCCAGCTCGGCCTGCAGCAGCGCCGCCTGGGCGCTGCTCAGGTGCGGCAGGATGTGCGGCGCCGTGGCGTTCCACCACGGCAGGCCGCGCAGGTTGGGCTGCTGCAGCGGGAAGTCGGCGCTGGCCAGGTGCATGCGCGCCAGCACCTGACCCAGCTGCGCGCAGTGCGCGGCCTGGGGCTGCAGCTGGCTTTGGCCTTCGAGCTTTTCGACCACGGCCGCGGGCTTGCCGTTGAGTGTGAACAGCAGCTCGCCGCTCGCATCGGTCTGCGGCGCGGGCACGGCAATGCCCTTGCCGGCCAGGTGCTGCGTCAGGCGCAGGTAAAAGGGCAGTTGCTCGTGCGTCAGGCGCTCGAACAGCGTCAGCACGTATTCGCCCTGCTGCGTGGTGACGAAGTAGTTGGTGTTTTCGATGCCCCCTTCGATGCCGCGCAGCGCCAGCAGGCGCCCCAGGTTCAGCTGGTCCAGCAAGCTCTGCGCCTGCGCGGGGGTGACTTCGGTATAGACAGCCATGGAAAAAGCAATGTGCGCGAGGCGGCACGCGGCCACGGGCCTGCGCCGCAAGGGCGCAGGGGCCGCGCGGGGGCCGGCTCAGGGGTTTCAGTGTTTCAGAACTCGCCGAGCTTCCAGCGGCGCGGGCCATTGGTGCCGTCGCTGGAGTGGCGGCCCGACTGGTGGCTCTGGTAGCGCTGGCTGTTGCCGGGCTGCACTTCGTAGCTGGGCAGCTGGCCGGCCGGGGTGACGGTGATTTCCTGCGTCTGGCCGCGCACGCGCAGTTCGTCCACGCGCGAGCCCGCATCCTGGTGCGAGATGCGCACGGCCGCGCGCGCACCGGCGGCCTGGGCTGCCGCGCCAGGGGCGGGCGCGCTGGCTGTCTCTGCAGCGCCGGCTGCCTCGGCCCCGGGCGCGGGGCTGGCCGATGGCGCAGCGCCCCCCGAAACCACGCGCTCATACACCACGGGTGGCGCGCCAGCATCTGTGGCCTGGGCCTGCTGGGCTGCGGCCCAGCTGCCGCTGGCGGCCAGCACGGCGCCCAGCGCGGCGCGGCGCAGGGCAAGGCGAAGACGGGGGGAGGAAGCAGCGGTCATGGCAGGCATTCGGTGGTGCGAAGGCTGGCATACGCATGGTGCGCGCCAGCCCTGGCGAAACAGCAATGGCGGCGATTGTAGGGCCTGTTGCGCGCCCGCACGCCCCCGGCCCCAGCCGGGAAAGCCTGCACAATACCGGCCCATGACTGCTGAGAACACCCTGGTGCTGGTCGATGGCTCCAGCTATCTGTACCGCGCCTACCACGCCATGCCCGATCTGCGCGCCGATCCGGGCAATCCGGCCAGCCCGGCCACCGGCGCGCTGCGCGGCATGATCAACATGCTGCAGGCGCTGCGCAAGGAGGTGCCGGCGCGCTATGCGGCCTGCGTGTTCGACACCAGCGGCGCGACCTTCCGCGATGCGCTCTACCCGGATTACAAGGCCAACCGCGCGCCCATGCCCGACGATTTGCGCGCGCAGATCGCCCCCATCCATGAGGCCGTGCAGGCGCTGGGCTGGCCGCTGCTGGCCATCGACGGGGTGGAGGCCGACGACGTCATCGCCACGCTGGCCACGCAGGCGGCCGCGCAGGGCCTGCAGGTGCTGATCTCCAGCGGCGACAAGGATCTGGCGCAGCTGGTGAACGAGCGCATCACCATCTACGACACCATGAGCGGCAAGCGCCGCGATGCCGCTGGCGTGCTGGCCGAGTTCGGCGTGCCGCCCGAGCGCATGATCGACTTCCAGACCCTGGTGGGCGATGCGGTGGACAACGTGCCGGGCGTGGCCAAGGTCGGCCCCAAGACGGCCGCCAAATGGCTGGGCGAATACGGCAGCCTGGAGCAGCTGCTGGCGCAGGCCGGGCAGATCAAGGGCGTGGCCGGGCAGAACCTGCGCGCGGCGCTCGATTGGCTGCCCACGGCGCGGCAACTGGTGACGATGAAGCGCGACGTGGCCGGCCTGCCCGCGCCCCAGGCGCTGGACATGCGCGCGCCCGACCAGGCGGCGCTGGCGGCGCTGTATCAGCAATACGGCTTCAAGTCGCTGCTGCGCGGCCTGCAGGCCCCAGCGGGCGAGGGCAGCAGTTCCAACGCCAGCGCCAACGCAGGCGCGGCAACGCCCGGCGCGGCGCAGGCACATACCGCTGCTGCGTCTGAACAACCTGCACCTGCTGGCTACAACGGCCCGCTGCACTACCAGATCATCCAGGACTGGGCCAGCTTCGACGCCGCGCTGGCGCGCTGGCAGGCCGCCGAGCTGGTGGCCATCGACACCGAGACCACATCGCTGGATCAGATGCGCGCGCAAATCGTCGGCATCAGCCTGAGCACCGCGCCGGGCGAGGCGGCCTACATTCCGCTGGCGCACGACTACCCGGGCGTGGGCCCACAGCTGCCGCGCGATGAGGTGCTGCAGCGCCTCAAACTCTGGCTGGAAAGCGCCGAGCACGCCAAGCTGGGCCAGCACATCAAGTACGACCGGCACGTGTTTGCCAACCACGGCATCGAGGTGCGCGGCTACCGCCACGACACCATGCTGCAAAGCTATGTGCTCGAAGCGCACCAGCCCCATGGGCTGGAGAGCCTGGCGCAGCGCCACCTGGGGCGCAGCGGCACCAGCTACGAAGCCCTGTGCGGCAAGGGCGCGGCGCAAATCCCGTTCAGCCAGGTGGCCATCGAGCAGGCCGGCCACTACGCCTGCGAGGATGCGGATTTTTGCTTTGACCTGCACCGCGCGCTCTGGCCGCGCCTGCAGGCCGATGAGGACCTGCAAGGCATTTACGCGCTGGAGATTGCCACCAGCGAGGTGCTGTTCCAGATGGAGCGCGCCGGCGTGCTGGTCGATGCGCAGTTGCTGGCGCGGCAAAGCCAGGATCTGGGCCAGCGCATTCTGGAGCTGGAGCAGCAGGCCTACCAGCTGGCCGGCCAGCCCTTCAACCTGGGCAGCCCCAAGCAGCTGGCGGAGATCTTCTTCGACAAGCTGGGCATGCCCGTCATCAAGAAAACCGCCACCGGCGCGCGCAGCACCAACGAGGAAGTGCTGGAGACCCTGGCGGCCGACTACCCGCTGCCCGCGCGCATCCTGGAGCACCGCGGCCTGGCCAAGCTCAAGAGCACCTACACCGACAAGCTGCCGCAGCTGGTGCTGCCGGCCACCGGGCGCATCCACACGCACTATGCGCAGGCCGTGGCCGTGACCGGGCGGCTCTCCAGCCTGGAGCCCAATCTGCAGAACATCCCCGTGCGCACCGCCGAGGGGCGGCGCATCCGCGAGGCCTTCATCGCCGCGCCCGGCATGAAGATCGCCAGCGCCGACTACAGCCAGATCGAGCTGCGCATCATGGCCCACCTCAGCGGCGACGAGGCGCTGCTGCGCGCTTTTGCGCGCGGCGAGGACATCCACCGCGCCACCGCCGCCGAAGTGTTCGATCTGCCGCTCGATCAGGTCAGCGCCGAGCAGCGCCGCTACGCCAAGGTCATCAACTTCGGGCTGATCTACGGCATGGGGCGCTTTGGTCTGGCGCGCAACCTGGGCATCAGCCAGCAGGCCGCGAGCAACTACATCGAGCGCTACTTCGAGCGCTACCCCGGCGTGCGCCGCTACATGGAGCAGACCAAGGCCCAGGCCAAGGAGCAGGGCTACGTGCAAACCGTGTTCGGCCGCCGCCTGTACCTGCCCGAGATCAACTCCCCCAACGGCCCGCGCCGCGCCGCCGCCGAGCGCGCGGCCATCAACGCCCCCATGCAGGGCACGGCCGCCGACCTCATCAAAAAAGCCATGGTGGCCGTGCAGGCCCTGCTGGACAGCCACCCGCACGCCACGCGCATGCTGATGCAGGTGCACGACGAGCTGGTGTTCGAAGTGCCCGAGGCCGAGGTGCCCTGGCTGCGCCAGACCATCCCCGCCGTCATGGCCGGCGTGGCCGAGCTGAAGGTGCCGCTGCTGGCCGAGATCGGCGTGGGCGACAACTGGGAGCAGGCGCATTGAACGCCTGCCCCGCCCCCTTTTTTTCATTCCCATTGCGCCATGCCCCTGGATACCCACCCCCTGCCCTTCGATGCCGTGCTGTTCGACTGCGACGGCGTGCTGGTCGACAGCGAAGGCATCACCAACCAAGTGCTGTGCCAGATGCTCAACGAAGCGGGCTGGGCGCTGGACTATGCGCAGTGCTTTGCGCTGTTTCACGGCCGGGCCGTGCGCGACCTGCGCGAGCGCATCGAGGCCGAGACCGGCCAGCCCCTGACCGAGGCCTGGATGGCCGACTTCTACGCACGCCGCAATGCGCGCCTGGGCGCCGAGCTGCAGCCCGAGCCCGGCGCGCCGCAGGCCGTGCAGGCCCTGCACCGGCACTTTGCCGGGCGCATCGCCTGTGCCTCCGGGGGCGATCGCCACAAGCTCGACCTCCAATTGCAGAAAGTCGGCCTGTGGCCCTACTTCGAGGGGCGCATCTTCAGCGGCCAGGACCTGCCGCGCAACAAGCCCTTCCCCGACGTGTACCTGCAGGCTGCCGCTGCCGTGGGCGTGGCACCTGAGCGCTGCCTGGTCGTTGAGGACTCCGTGCCCGGCAGCCACGCCGGCCTGGCCGCCGGCGCCACCGTCATCGGCTACGACAAAAGCGGCCATTACACGCCAGCCATGCGCCAGGCCGGCGTGCAGCACTTCATCGCCCACATGGACGAGCTGCCCCAGGCCATCGCCGCACTGGCGCGCGCGCTGGCCTGAGACGCTGCGGCTGACACGCAAGCCCCTGCAATCCTTTCTTCTCCATTTCCTCGACACACCGCACCACCATGCACAACAGCCACACCGACACCGCCGCTGCCGCCACCGCAGTGGAAGCCGCCTTGCAGGCGCGCTATTCCGCCCGCGCCTTCACCCGCCAGGAGCCCGACCCCGAGCTGCTGCGACGCCTGTTGGTGCAGGCCGGCCGGGCGGCCTCCGGCGGCAACCTGCAGCCCTGGCAGGTGCTGGCCCTGCGCGGCGCGGCGCTGGCCGAGCTCATCGCCACGGCGCGCCAAGGCCCGGCCGATGAGGACGAGCGCCAGCTCTCCTACCCGCCCAGCCTGTGGGAGCCCTACCGCAGCCGCCGCTACAAAAATGGTGAGGACTTGTACGCCAGCCTGGGCATTGGGCGCGACGACAAGCCCGCGCGCCTGGCGCAGCTGGCCAGGAACTTCGAATTCTTCGGCGCGCCCGTGGGCATCCTGGTCTGCATCGACCAGCGCATGGGCCACGCACAGTGGATCGACCTGGGCATCTACCTGCAATCGCTGATGCTGCAGGCCACCGCCCACGGCCTGGCCACCTGCGCCCAGGGCTTCTGGCGCCGCTACCAAGGCGCGCTCAAGCCACTGCTGGGCCTGCCCGAGCACTACATGATCGCCTTCGGCATCGCCCTGGGCTACGCCGACGACAGCGCCCCCATCAACCAATGGCGCGCAGACCGCGCCGACCCGCAGCAATGGCTGCAGATGCGCGGTTTCTGAAAGCCGCCACCTGCACAACAGCTGCTTAGAGCGGCTTCGATTCTGATGAAGACACTTCCTGCAAGCGCCGCTGGTTCTCGTCACACCCGCGCAGGCGGGTGTCCAGTCGCGACGCTGACAGAGGCGGCGCTGGATGCCCGCCTTCGCGGGCATGACGAGATCCACCTGCGAGATTGAGATGCCCGTCAGCGGCCAGGTCTTGGATTTGTCAATGTTCGAGCAGAACACGCTCTAGAACCTGTTCAAAATCTCTGCGCGGTGTGCAATCAAGCGGATTTGGGCGGTCTGCCGCGTTGCAAAGCCTCGCCATAGCCCCAGCCATGGCTGCGTTTTGCGCCTTGCAGCCCATCCCAAACCGCTTCTTGCCCACTCGCACTGAGATTTTGAACAGGTTCTTACGCCCTGGCCTTGACAGGCCCGGCCATTGCCACAGACTGCCGGGCTGTTGCAACTTCCAAGGAGCAGGCCATGAAACGCATGGTGTTGATCGGCGCCAGTGTTCTCAGCATTCTTTTCGGCGCCCAGCCGGCGCAAGCCCAGAGCGCCTGGGTGCCCGATCTGGGCTACACCATGACCGCGGGCTTTGCCTACGCCAACGCCGCGGCCGAGCTGAGCAAGGACGATCTGGGCGCGGGCAGCCGCCGCGCCGCGCCCGAGCAGCCGCCAATCCTGCAGCCGCTGAGCATCCTGTGGGGCTCGGACATCAATGACGCGGCCGAAAAAATGACCCAGGCCATGCCGGCCGAATACCGCGAGGCCGGCAGCCGCCTGTATGCCAGCGCCGGGCGCGGCTACACCGAAATCCCCGGCAACAGCCACAAGCGCCCGACGCTGCCGGCCGCCACGGCCTTCATGATCGCCAGCAGCTACATGGTCTATCACGGCCGCCTGCTCGACGGGTCAGCGCTGCAGCAGCTGACCCGCCAGCTGGAAGGCGAGGCGCGCGCCAGGCCCGACAGCTGGGGCCAGCTCTCGCGCGCCCAGATGAAGGACAAATACCTCGAATACATCATCCTGGGCATGATGCAGTATCAGGCCGTCCAGAAAAACGACCGCGCCAGCATCGAGCGCCTGCGCGGCTCGGCCAAGGACCTGCTCGAAGCGGTCTTCCACGCCCCGGCCGACACGCTGCAAATCGGCGCCGACGGCCTGCGCCTGCCGCGCTGACGGCCCGCTCGCCGGGGCTGGCAGGCACGAATCGCAACAGCCCTGCACTTGGACGCAAGGGCTTCGATTCTGATGAAGACAGCTCCTGCAAGCGCCGCCTGTTCTCGTCACACCCGCGAAGGCGGGTGTCCGGCCGCGACGCGGGCGGGCGGCGCTGCCGTTTGCCCCCCGCTCGCGCGCGAGGGTGGCGCTGGATGCCCGCCTTCGCGGGCATGACGAGCGCGGCCTGCGAGATGGCGATGCCAGTCAGCGCCCAGGTCTTGGATTTGTCAGCGTACGAGCAGCACGCGCTCTGAAACCCGCCTCAAATGGCCAGCGGATCCACATCCACCAGCCAGCGCAGCAGGCCTTTGGGGGCCTGGCTGCGGGCCTGGTGCAACAGTGGCTGCAAGGCCGCCAGATAGGCCTGCAAGGCCTTGCGCGAGGCGCTTTCGAGCAGCATTTGCGCGCGCTCGGTGTTGGCCACGCGCTGCACGCTCAGCGGCAGCGGCGGGTAGAGAGTGACCCATTCCTGCCCCGGCAGCGGCGCGGCGCGGGCCTGCTGGGCCACGTGGCGCAAAAAGGCCTGGGCGGCGTCCTGCGTTCTGGCATCGGCGCGCAGCAGCGCCTGGTAAGCAAAAGGCGGCATGCCGGCCTGCTGGCGCTCGCGCAGTTGCTGCGCGGCAAAGCCGGGGTAGTCCTGCCGCGCCAGGGCGGCGTACAGCGGGTGGCCGGGCTCGTGGGTCTGCAGCCACAGCTCGGGCTGCGAGGCGCCGGCCTGCATGTACTGGGCGTCGCGCCCGGCGCGCCCGGCCGCCTGCATGAGCAGCGCAAACAGGCGCTCGGGCGCGCGAAAGTCGCTGGAGTAGAGCGCGCCATCGGGCTGCACCACGGCCACCAGGCCGATGCGCCGGAAGTCGTGGCCCTTGGCAATCATTTGCGTGCCCACCAGCACGTCCACATCGCCGCGGTGCACCTGGGCCAGGCTTTGCTGCAGCGCGCCCTTGTGGCGCGTGGAGTCGGCGTCGATGCGCAGCACTTGAGGAATGCGCCCGTCGCTGAGCACCAATTGGCCCAGCTCCTGCTGCAGCAGCTCCTGCAGCTGTTCGGTGCCGCGCCCCAGCGGCGCCAGGTCAATGCTGCCGCAGCGCGGGCAGTGGCGCGGCGCGGGGCAGGCCCAGCCGCAATGGTGGCAGCGCAGGCTGCGCTCGGCCTTGTGCAGCACCTGGTGCGCCGAGCAGTGCGGGCAATCGCTTTTCCAGCCGCAGGCGCCGCAGCGCAGCACCGGGGCATAGCCGCGGCGATTGAGCAGCACCATGCATTGCTCGCCGGCTTCGAGCCGCTCGCGCATGGCCTGCAGCAGCGGCGGCGCCAGCGCGGCTTCGCGCGGCTGCTCGCGCATGTCTACCACGCGCAGCGCGGCCAGCGCGCCGCCGCCGATGCGCTCGGGCATGCTCAGGCGCTGGTAGCGGCCGCCGGCATCGCCTGCGCTGGCGGCGCGGCTGTTGTGCCAGCTCTCCAGCGAGGGGGTGGCCGAGCCCAGCACCACGGGCACGCCCAACTGCCGCCCGCGCCACACGGCCAGGTCGCGCGCGTGGTAGCGCGCGCCTTCTTGCTGCTTGTAGCTGGGGTCGTGCTCTTCATCGACGACGATCAGCGCCAGCTGGGCAAAGCTGGCCAGCACGGCCAGACGCGTGCCCAGCACCAGGCGCTGCTGGCCCTGGTGCACGGCCAGCCAATGGTTCAGGCGCTGCACGGGCGTCAGGCCCGAGTGCATGACGGCCACGCAATCGGCCCCCAGCCAGGGGCCAAAACGCGCCTGCAGCAGCGCCTGCCATTGCGGCACGAGGTTGATCTCCGGCACCATGAACAGCACCTGCGCCTGCGGCTGCTGGCGCAGCAGTTGCTCGGCCAGTTGCAGATAGACCTCGGTCTTGCCGCTGCCGGTCACGCCGTGCAGCACGCTGGTGCCCGCGCCGTGCTGGCGCAAAGCCTGCAGCGCGCGGTGCTGCTGGGCCGTCAGCGCCGGGGCGGGCAAGGCCGGCATGGGGGCAGCGGCAGGGGCCGGGGCGCGCGCGGCCAGCTTGGCCAGGCGCTTGTGCCATTGCGCGGCGCGCTGCTCCTGCAAGGCT
Source organism: Vandammella animalimorsus (assembly GCF_002285265.1). Taxonomy (GTDB): domain Bacteria; phylum Pseudomonadota; class Gammaproteobacteria; order Burkholderiales; family Burkholderiaceae_C; genus Lampropedia. The sequence goes on along the minus strand of NZ_NSJB01000011.1, from coordinate 8,028 downwards.
GCGGGCAGGGCCAGCAACGCCATTTCGCCCAGGCTGCGCTGGTAGTAGCGCGCGGCGAATTCGATCAGCTGGCACCAGCTCGGGGCCAGCGGCGGCTGCCCATCGAGCACTTCGAGCACTTCGCGCAGCGCCTGGCCATCGGGCAGCGGCGCGGCCTGTGTGGCTTGGGTTGGGGCCTGGCTTGTGGCCTGGGCCTGTGCAGCCGGCTCTGGCCAGACGATGCCCAGCACTTCACGCTGGCCCAGGGGCACGCGCACCAGCGTGCCAGGCGCCAGCGCGCTGGCGCTGCGGTAGCTGAGCAAATGGCCAATGCCGCTGTGAAACGGCGCGTCCACCGCCACCTGCAGGCAATGCGCGCCGGCCTCTGGCTTCACTGCCATGCCCTGCTGCCCTGTTGTGGCCAGCGGGCACGGCTGCAGCGGCCTGCCGCGTGGCAGGCCCTTGCCCGCGCCATGTGGATAAGTCTGTGCATATCGGGCCTGTGGGCCTGTGGCCACGGCCTCAAGGGCTTTGCCTCAGCACCTTCGCACATGTTGAAACCGAAAGAAAATCCAATGAATTCATGGATTTGCGATTTTCCCAAGCCTTTTGAAGAAAGCCTTGCGCCCCAGCGAAGGGCGCTGTGGGTAAGGCCAGAGGCCAAGCCCCCTGCTGCGCCTGTGATGCCCGGCTGGCATGCCCGGCGACAGCCCCAACCGCGCGTAAGCGCTTGAGCGCGCAGCGATTTCAGGGATAACCCCCAATTTCTGTGGACAAGTTTGTGGAGAAACTGCAGGCATCCACCCGCAGGGCCTGTGAAATCAAGCCCTTGCTTAGCTTGCCTGCGATTTAAGCAAACTGTGCAGCCATTGAAAATCAATGGGTTAGGAGTAATTCTTGAGAACATCGGCTTGGCGGGCTGCTGCCAGCGGGCACATGGCCCGTGGTGTGTACAAAAGCACTGGGCTACACCTGGCAGGGCGTGCCTTCAGAGCCAAGATTGCACCTGCTTCAGCGCGCCGCCGCCTGGCGCATGCGGCGCGAATGGCTGTGCACCGCTTCGACCAGGCAATGCACATGCTCGGGCGGGGTGAATTGGCTGATGCCATGGCCCAGGTTGAAGATGTGCGTGGGCCCGCTGCAGGCCTTGTCGGTGTGGGGGGGGCCAAAGTCCTCAAGCACGCGCTGCGCCTCCCGCTCGATCACGGCCGGCGGGGCAAACAGCACGTTCGGATCCAGGTTGCCCTGCAACGCCTTGCCCGGCTGGCCGGCCTGCCCGCCGACCAGGGCGCGCGCCTGGGCCAGGTTGGCCGTCCAGTCCAGCCCCAGCACCTCGCAATCGAGCCCGGCCATGGCCTGCAGCCACAAGGCCCCGCCCTTGGTGAACACGATGCGCGGCACGTCGCTGCCATCGGGGCCGTGGCGCTGCAGCTGCGCCAGCACGCGCGCCGTATGGGCCAGGCTGAAGCTGCGGAAATGGCTGTCGGCCAGCACCCCGCCCCAGCTGTCGAACAGCATCACCGCCTGGGCGCCGGCCTGGATCTGGGCATTCAAATAGACGGCCACGGCATCGGCATTGATCTGCAGCAGCCGCTGCAGCAGATCCGGGCGGGCATACATCAGGGTTTTGATCTTTCGGTAGTCGGAGCTGCTGCCGCCCTCGACCATGTAGCAGGCCAGCGTCCAGGGGCTGCCGGAAAAGCCAATCAGCGGCACCCGCCCGGCCAGCGCACGGCGGATCGAGGTCACGGCATCGAACACGTAGCGCAGTCGCTCCATGTCGGGCACGCGCAGCGCGGCAATGCTGGCCTCATCGGCGGCGCAGCGCTCAAAGCGCGGGCCTTCGCCTTCGACGAAATGCAGCCCCAGGCCCATGGCATCGGGCACGGTGAGGATGTCGGAGAACAGGATCGCCGCATCCAGCGCATAGCGCTGCAGCGGCTGCAGCGTCACCTCGGTGGCGTAGTCCACATTCGTGGCCAGGCCCATGAAGCTGCCGGCCTGGGCGCGCGTGGCCTTGTATTCGGGCAGATAGCGCCCGGCCTGGCGCATCATCCACAAGGGGGTGTAGTCGGTGGCCTGACGGTGGCAGGCACGCAAAAAAGTGTCGTTTTGAAGCGGCGCAAAAGTCATGGCCGAGATTGTCGCGCAGATCAGGCCCCCGCCAGCGCAGCGGCCTGTGCTTGCGTGCAGGCAAGATGGCAACGGCTGAGCCAACCACAAAAACAAAGCCCTGCAATTGCTTGCAGGGCTTTGTTGGGCGGTTGGCGCCGGTGCGCCATTCAAGGCGCCGGCATTCACCTGCGCATCAGACCAGTGCGGCCTTTTGCACCAGACGGGTAGCGACCCAGGTCTTGGTCTTGGAGATCGGACGGCTTTCGGTGATCTCGATGGTGTCGCCCAGCTTGTACTCGCCCGCTTCGTCGTGGGCGTGGTACTTGCTCGAACGGATCACGATCTTGCCGTAGATCGGGTGCTTGACGCGGCGCTCCACCAGCACGGTCACGGTCTTGGCGCGCTTGTCGCTGACCACCTTGCCAACCAAGGTGCGCTTGAGGGATTTCTTTTCTTCCGTCATATCGGCTCCTTAGCTGGCTTTGGCCTGGGCTTGCTTCTGGTTCAGGATGGTCTTGGCGCGGGCAATGTCGCGGCGGGTGGTGCGCAGTGCCGAAGTGTTGTTCAGCTGCTGGGTTGCCACCTGCATGCGCAGGCCGAAGTGGGCCTTTTGCAGCGATTTGACTTCCTCTTTCAGACCGGCAACGTCCTTCTCGCGCAGTGCCTGGGCCTTGCTTTGCTTTTCAGTCGATTTCTTAGCCATGTGAGTATCTCCTGAATCAAGCGCCCAGTTGGCGGGTCACGAAGGTCGTGCGCAGCGGCAGCTTGGCCGCAGCCAGGCGGAACGCCTCACGCGCCAGCTCCTCGGGCACGCCAGTGATCTCGTAGATCACCTTGCCCGGCTGGATCTCGGCCACGTAGTAGTCCGGATTGCCCTTGCCGTTACCCATACGCACTTCGGCGGGCTTGGTGGAAATGGGCTTGTCCGGGAACACGCGGATCCAGATGCGGCCGCCGCGCTTGACGTGGCGGGTGATGGCGCGACGCGCCGATTCGATCTGGCGCGCCGTCAGGCGGCCGCGATCAGTGGATTTCAGGCCAAACTCACCGAACGCCACCGTGTTGCCACGGGTTGCGATCCCGGTGTTGCGGCCCTTTTGCTCTTTGCGGTATTTGCGGCGAGCAGGTTGCAGCATGCTTATTCTCCTTTACCGTCCGCAGCTGTGGCGGGCGCGCTTTGGGCAGCGCGCTTAACGGCGGCAGATGCATTGGCACCGAGTGCCTCTGCGGGTTTGTCACTACCATCGACCGGCGCGGCATTGCTGCCGGTGCTGCGACGGCCGCCACGGCCAGCGGCCGGACGGCGGCCACGCGGACGACGCTCCTCGTCGGCGCGGGGCTCGGGGGCGGCGGGCAGGTCATTGCGGCCCAGCGTATCGCCCTTGTAGACCCAGACCTTGACACCGATGATGCCGTAGGTCGTGGAGGCTTCCGAGGTCGCGTAGTCGATGTCGGCGCGCAGCGTGTGCAGCGGCACGCGGCCTTCGCGGTACCACTCGGTGCGGGCGATCTCGATGCCGTTCAGACGGCCCGAAGACATGATCTTGATGCCCTGGGCGCCCAGACGCATGGCGTTCTGCATGGCGCGCTTCATGGCGCGGCGGAACATGATGCGCTTTTCCAGCTGCTGGGTGATGCTGTCGGCAATCAGCTGAGCATCGATTTCGGGCTTGCGCACTTCCTCGATGTTCACTGCCACCGGCACGCCCAGCATGCGGGTGAGTTCCTTCTTCAGGTTCTCGATGTCCTCGCCTTTCTTGCCGATCACCACGCCCGGACGCGCCGAGTAGATGGTGATGCGGGCGTTCTTGGCCGGGCGCTCGATCAGCACGCGCGAGACCTGCGCGTTCTTGAGCTTCTTCTTGAGGTAGTCGCGCACCTCGATGTCTTCGGCCAGCATGCCGGCGAAATCGCGGTTGTTGGCGTACCAACGGCTGGACCAGTCACGGCTTACCGCCAGGCGGAAACCGGTTGGGTTGATTTTCTGTCCCATAGTCGTCCTCTGGCTTAGTAGCCCACCGTCACGTAGACGTGGCAGGTGGGTTTGCTGATGCGGTTGCCACGGCCCTTGGCGCGTGCGGTGAAGCGCTTGAGGGTCATGCCCTGCTCGACGTAGATGGTCTTGACGCGCAGCTCGTCGATGTCGGCGCCGTCGTTGTGCTCGGCGTTGGCAATGGCCGACTCCAGCACTTTCTTGATGATGCCGGCCGCTTTCTTGGGCGAGAACTGCAGGATGTTCAGGGCCTGCTCCACCTTCTTGCCACGGATCAGGTCGGCCACGAGGCGGCCCTTGTCGGCAGACAGGCGCACGCCACGGAGTACAGCACGTGTTTCAGACATGGTTGGACTCCTTACTTCTTGGCTTTCTTGTCAGCAGGGTGGCCCTTGAAGGTGCGGGTGAGCGCGAACTCGCCCAGCTTGTGGCCAACCATCTGATCGGTAACGTAGACAGGCACATGCTGCTTGCCGTTGTGCACAGCGATCGTCAGACCGATGAACTCCGGCAGCACCATGGAGCGGCGCGACCAGGTCTTGACCGGTCGCTTGTCCTTGCCGGCGACGGCCTTCTCGACCTTGGCCAGCAGGTGGTGATCCACGAAAGGACCTTTCTTGAGTGAACGTGTCATGGCGCCCTACCCTTATTTCTTACGACGCGACACAATGAAAGTCTGTGTCCGCTTGTTATTACGGGTCCTGTAGCCCTTGGTCAGGTTGCCCCATGGATCCACAGGATGACGGCCTTCGCCCGTGCGGCCTTCACCACCACCGTGCGGGTGGTCGATCGGGTTCATCACCACGCCGCGCACGGTCGGGCGAATACCCATCCAGCGCTTGACGCCGGCCTTGCCGAAACGGCGCAGGCTGTGCTCTTCGTTGGCGACCTCGCCGATCGTGGCGCGGCACTCGATGTGCACCTTGCGCACTTCGCCAGAGCGCAGGCGCACCTGGGCATAAACGCCCTCACGGGCCAGCAGCGTGGCCGAGGTGCCAGCCGAGCGGGCGATTTGCGCGCCAGCGCCAGGCTGCAGCTCGATGCAGTGGATGGTCGAACCCACCGGGATGTTGCGGATCGGCAGCGTATTGCCGGCCTTGATCGGGGCCTCGGAGCCAGAGACGATGCTGGCGCCCACTTCCAGGCCGCGCGGCGCAATGATGTAGCGGCGCTCGCCATCGGCGTACAGCACCAGCGCCAGATGGGCCGAGCGGTTCGGGTCGTACTCGATGCGCTCGATCTTGGCCGGGATGCCGTCCTTGTCGTTGCGGCGGAAATCCACCACACGATAGTGGTGCTTGTGGCCGCCGCCCTTGTGGCGCGTGGTGATGTGGCCGTTGTTGTTGCGGCCGGATTTCTGGTGCTGCGACTCCAGCAGCGGAGCGTAGCCCTTGCCCTTGTGCAGGTGGGCGCGGGAGATCTTCACCGCACCGCGCTGACCGGGCGTCTGGGGTTTGAGTTTGATGATAGCCATGGTTTACGCAGCCTCCCCGGACAGGTTCAGCGCCTGACCTTCCTTGAGGCGCACATAGGCCTTGCGCACGTGATCGCGGCGGCCGATGGTGCGCCCAAAGCGCTTGGTCTTGCCTTTGACGTTGACGACGGAGACGCCCTCGACCTCGACCTTGAACAGCAACTCGACGGCTGCCTTGATCTCGGCTTTGGTGGCATCACGCAGGACCTTGAAGGTCACGGCGTTGGAGCTTTCGGCCGCGAATGTGGCCTTCTCCGAAACGATGGGAGCAACCAGCACCTGGTACAGGCGGCCTTCGCTGAACTGGCGCTCTTTGGGGGTCGGATTGATGCGGCTCATGCGAACATCTCCTGGAGCTTGTCAACCGCACCCTTGGTCACCAGCACTTTCTTGAAGTGCACCAGCGAGAGAGGATCGACGTAACGGGGCTCGATGACATACACGTTGGCCAGGTTGCGCGATGCCAGATAGAGGTTCTCATCGACCTCATCGGCGATCAGCAGCGCGGAATCGACCTTCATGTTCTTGAGTTTGGAAGCGAACGCCTTGGTCTTGGGGCTGTCGAGCTTGATGTCCTCGACAACGGACAGACGGCCATCGGCCACCAGCTTCGAGAAGATCGAGGCGATGCCGGCGCGGTACTGCTTTTTATTGACCTTGTGCGAGAAGTTCTCTTCAGGCAGGTTGGGGAACACGCGACCGCCCCCACGCCACAGCGGCGAGGACGTCATGCCGGCGCGCGCATTGCCGGTGCCCTTCTGGCGGAACGGCTTCTTGGTCGAGTGACGCACCTGCTGGCGGTCCTTTTGCGCACGCGTACCCTGGCGGGCATTGGCCTGGTAGGCCACGACGATCTGGTGGATCAGCGCTTCGTTGTAGTCACGACCAAACAGTGCCTCGGGCACATCACAGGTCGAGGCCTGGCCTTGATCGTTGAGGAGCTCTACTTGCATCACTTCGCTCCCTTCACAGCAGGACGAACCGTCACGAAACCACCTTTGGCACCGGGAATGGCGCCCTTGATGAGCAGCAGCTGGCGCGCTTCGTCGACGCGCACGATGTCCAGGTTCTGCGTGGTCACTGTCTCATCGCCCATGTGGCCAGTCATGCGCTTGCCCGGGAAGATGCGACCAGGGTCCTGCGCCATGCCGATCGAGCCGGGCACATTGTGCGAGCGGCTGTTACCGTGCGAGGCGCGCTGCGAGCCGAAGTTGTGGCGCTTGATGGTGCCGGCGTAGCCCTTACCGATGGACGTGCCCTGCACATCCACTTTCTGGCCTGCGGCAAACAGGTTGGCCACCGGCACATTGGCGCCAGCGGCGTACTGACCAGCGGTTTCCTCGGTAACGCGGAATTCGCGCACGATCTCGCCCGCTTCGACGCCGGCCTTGGCCAGATGCCCAGCCTCGGGCTTGGTGACACGCGATGCCTTGCGCGACCCGAAGGTCAGCTGCAAAGCGGTGTATCCGTCGTTCTCTTGGGTCTTGACCTGGGTCACGCGGTTGTCCGACACGTCCACCACCGTCACGGGGATGGATTCCCCGTCATCGGTGAAAAGGCGCATCATGCCCACCTTGCGGCCCAGCAACCCCAGGGAGTTACTCAGACTCATTGTTTTGCTCCAGAACTCTCACCGCAGCCACTGCAATTGGCGGCATGCGTTTGCCAGCCATCACATCCGATCATGACGCCAGCGTGAGAGAAGGTTGTTGAAAAAATCTCCGCCCCCAGGCAAGCCAAAAAATGGCGCCCAACAGGCGAAGCCCGCGATTATAGCCAGCCAAAAAACAAACGGCAAGCCTGCACCCCATGCCAAGCCCTGCAATCACCGCCCAAATGCCATGGCAGGCACAGCATTGGCAGCGCCAAGAAAAAAAGCCTGTGCCGCCAAAACGACACAGGCTTCTTGATGAGGCCAGGCTCAGCGGCTTACTGCAGCTTGATCTCCACGTCCACGCCAGCGGGCAGGTCCAGCTTCATCAGCGCATCGACGGTCTTGTCGGTCGGGTCGACGATGTCCATCAGACGCTGGTGCGTGCGGATCTCCAGCTGGTCGCGGCTGCTCTTGTTGACGTGCGGCGAACGCAGGATGTCGAAACGCTTGAAGCGCGTGGGCAGGGGCACGGGGCCCTTGACGATGGCGCCGGTGCGCTTGGCGGTATCAACGATTTCAGCGGCCGACTGGTCGATCAGCTTGTAATCGAAGGCCTTGAGGCGGATACGGATCTTTTGCTTGCTCACGGTGTGGCTTCCTTCTCACCTGAGAGTTAGGCAATGATCTTGGCCACCACGCCAGCGCCGACGGTACGACCGCCTTCGCGGATCGCAAAGCGCAGACCTTCTTCCATGGCGATCGGGGCGATCAGCTTGACGGTGATGCTGACGTTGTCGCCAGGCATGACCATTTCCTTGCCCTCGGGCAGTTCGATGGAGCCGGTCACGTCGGTGGTGCGGAAGTAGAACTGCG
>NZ_NSJB01000010.1 GCF_002285265.1 Vandammella animalimorsus | reverse complement strand
GAAACCTCGCATTCTAGCAGAAGTTCTGAAGCAGTCAAACAACTTTTTCTTCAACCCCTGCCAGCGCAACCACCAAACTAGGCAGAAGCAGCAAGCGAAGGCGTGACTATAACACAGGTTTTGAACCTGGCGCAAGTGGCGTGGCAGAACAAGATCTGCGCACCTGACTTGCAGGCTGACAAGGTTGATTGCGCCCGAAGCGGCAGTTGCATCTGCCGCTTCGGGCGGGTGCTTTATGCCTGCGGCAAAAAGCCCTCTACAGAGAGGTAGCGCTCGCCCGTGTCGTAGTTGAAGCCCAGCACCCTGGCTTGGGCCGGCAGCTTGGGCAGCTGCTGTGCAATGGCCGCCAAGGTGGCGCCCGAGGAGATGCCCACCAGCAAACCTTCCTGGGTTGCGCTGCGGCGTGCATATTCTTTTGCGTCTTCTGCGTCGACTTGGATCACGCCATCGAGCACGCTGGTATCCAGGTTGCGCGGGATGAATCCGGCCCCGATACCCTGGATAGGGTGAGGCGCAGGCTGCCCGCCTGAGATCACTGGCGATGCAACAGGCTCAACGGCAAAGACCTTCAGCTGCGGCCAGCGGGCCTTGAGGGTTCGGCCCACGCCTGTCAGATGTCCGCCGGTGCCCACGCCAGTGATGATGGCATCCAGGCCTTGGGGGAAGTCTGCCGCGATTTCCTCGGCAGTGGTGCGCACGTGGACATCGACGTTGGCAGGGTTCTCGAACTGCTGCGCAATCCAGGCGCCGGGCGTTTGCGCCTGCAGCTCTTGCGCGCGCGCGATGGCGCCTTTCATGCCCTGCTCGCGAGGTGTCAGATCGAAGCGTGCGCCATAGGCCAGGAAAAGGCGTCGCCGCTCGATGGACATGCTTTCGGGCATCACGAGAATGAGCTGATAGCCCTTGACCGCAGCCACCATGGCCAAGCCAACCCCTGTATTGCCGGACGTGGGCTCGATGATGGTGCCGCCGGGCTTGAGCACGCCGGCTTTCTCAGCCTCTTCGACCATGGCCAGGGCAATGCGGTCCTTGATGGAGCCGCCAGGGTTGGCCCGCTCGGCCTTGATCCAGACGTTTGCGTCCGGGCCAAACAGGCGGTTGATGCGGATGTGCGGGGTACGGCCAATGGTTTCGAGTACATTGCGAACAGGCATGGTTTCCTCCAAAGAAGTGACGGCACCGCTCCCCGGCGGCACTTGGTCACATTGTCCAAGGCCTTTTATGACTTATTGGCCATGAGCTTATGGCCTGCAATGCCTGGCCGGCCGCATGCTGCACGGCTCCAATCCACGCCAGCGCGTCACTGCGCGTGGCGCCATGCCACCCCAGGCAGCTCGCAGGCATGGATGGCATTGCGCAACGCAACAATGGCCTCGTAACGGGTGAAGCTGCGGCGCCACACCAGCACGACGCGCCGCATGGGCGCGGCGTGTGTGTCATCGTCCTCGATGGGCACATAGTGGATGAGCTCATCACTGCTGCGGGGCATCATTCGCTGCGTTGCCATGCCATCGGGCACGGCCAGGCGCGGCACCAGCGTCAAGCCCATGCCGGCGGCCACCATGTGCTTGATGGTTTCCAGCGATGAGCCTTCGAAGGACTTTTGAATGCCTTCACTGTCTGAAAAGCGGGCGAATTCCGGGCAAACCTGCAGCACGTGATCGCGAAAGCAATGCCCCGCGCCCAGCAGCAGCATGTTTTCCTTTTTCAGGGCACTGGTGGTGATGAGCGCTTGCTGCGCCAGCGGGCTGCCGGCGGGCACGGCCGCCCAGAAGGGCTCGTCGTACAACTCGGCCACAGCCAGGCCCGCACTGGGGAAGGGCTCGGCCAGGATGGCGCAGTCGATCTCCCCAGCGCGCAGCATCTCCAAAAGCCGTGTGGTGAAGTTCTCCTGCAGCATCAGCGGCATTTGCGGCGTGCGGGCGATGGTTTCGCGCACCAGCTTGGGCAGCAGATAAGGCCCGATGGTGTAGATCACTCCCAGGCGCAATGGGCCTTGCAGGGGGTCTGCGCTGCTTTGCGCAATTTCTTTCAGCAAGTGGGCCTGGTCGAGGACGTTTTGCGCCTGCTCCACCAAGCGCTGCCCCAGCGCCGTGACGCTGACCTCCCCGGAGCTGCGCTCGAAGATGCGCACGCCCAGCTCATCTTCCAGCTTCTTGACCGCCACCGAGAGCGTGGGCTGTGACACAAAACAGGCCTCGGCCGCGCGGCCAAAGTGCCGCTCGCGCGCCACGGCAACGATGTATTTGAGCTCTGTCAGCGTCATGCGGAAGTGTGGATCTGTGCGCGATGGCCTGTGTGCCTTGGCAGGATGGATGGGACTTCAAAAGGCCTGCAGCTGGCCGTCGACAAAGGCCTTAAGCTCGCCCGGGGCAAAGGGCACCCAGGTCTCGTTGCTGGTCAGCGGCGCCGTCACGATGATGGCGGTCTTGTCGTCGGGGCTGGTGTGCTGGGAGAAGTCCACGCTCAAGTCCTCATCGCTCAGCGACACCATGGAGTAAGGCCAGGCACGTTCGGTATAGCACAGCTGCGTGGTGGCGTGGGCCCAGAGGGCGTCGCCATTGGAGAGCAGGAAGTTGAACGTGCCATGCCGGGCAATGCGCGCGGCCAGCTCCCGTAGCGTCAAGGTCATCTCCTGAATGCTGGGCACGCCTGCGTGCGACTTGGCCAGCTCCTGCATGATCCAGCAAAACGCCAGCTCGCTGTCGGTGCCACCCACGGGATGGAAGTGGCTATGCAGGCGCGCATCGAAGCCCACCAGATTGCCGTTGTGCGCAAATACCCAGTAATTGCCCCACAGCTCACGCACGAATGGATGGCAGTTCGATAAGGCCACAGCGCCTTGGGTGGCCTTGCGAATGTGCGCGATGACGTTGGTGCTCTTGATCGGATAGCGCCGGATCAACTCCGCGACCGGCGACTTCATGGCGCTTTGATGGTCCACGAAGTGGCGCACCCCGTGGCCCTCGAAAAACGCCATGCCCCAGCCATCCACATGGTCGCCGGTGCGCCCGGCGCGCTGCGCAAAACCCGTGAAGCTGAACGTCAAGTCCGTCGGGTTCTTGGCATTCATTCCAAGCAATTGGCACATGGCAAAACGCAGTCAGGGCCTGGGCGCTATTGATTCGGGCCGCCCGATTCCTGGAAGGCGCTGGCGCTTTGCGCGGCCCTGGCCTCGCGCTCGGCCAGGGTTTTTTGCAGCTCCTGCTCGGAAATCAGCTCAAACATCCGCACCACCTTGCGCACCCCCGATACCGTGCGTGCGGCCTGGGTGGCCGCCTCCGCCTCGCGGGGCGTGACCAGGCCCTGCAGATACACCACCTCCTGCTCCGTCGTCACCTGCAGGGATTTGCTCGGCAAATTCTCGGTGGCCAATATCTGGCTGCGCACCTTGCCCGTGATCCAGGTATCGCGCGAGCGTTGCGAGTAGCCGCTGGCGGGCATAACTTGCAGCTCGTTGTATACACCGCGCACGTTTTCCACCTCTTTGGCCAACTGCGCCGCGCGCTGGCGCTGCGCCTCATCGGGCACCTCGCCGGTCAGCAGCACACGCCGGTTGTAGCTGTTGACGTTGATGTGGGCCTGATCGCCCAGCTGCTCATTGAATGCCGTGCGCACCTTCAATTGGATCGCCTGATCGTCCACCTGCGCGCCCGCAGTGCGGCGATCCAGCGCCACGGAGGTGGCCACCACCGCGCCCCCAACGATCAATGGCGCGCAGCCCGTCAGCCCCGACAGCCCAGCCACGCCCATCCATGCAATCGCCACAAACCGCTTCAAATACATAAAGTGCACTTCCCATTCATGCCGTATGCCCGGGCGCCTGTTCTGATCAGTGCGGACGGGATGTCAAACCCCTGCGATGGAAGAGGCCTTGCACGCCGCAGTCTGTCCGCTCGCGCATTTTTGCCACCCGTAAAAGAGACTTTGAACAGGCACTGAAACCAGGCCGCGCACCGCCTGCGTGCGATGCGGCCGGAAACATACCATATCCGGCCGCCCCATGGCCTGTGCCCCAAGCCTTGTCACACGCAGCAAGCGCGCCGTGGCACGCCTGGCTGATCGCGCCCAATTCAAGAATGATTTATCACTATAATTTGCGCTGTTGATAATCTATTTTCACAACAGGAGTTTTTCATGGCGCAATTCGTATGGCATTGGCAAAAAAGCACGCTGGTGCTGGCCTGTGCAATGGCCCTGGCCGCATGCGGCGGTGGCAGCAATGATCTGGACACCAAGCCCCCGGCGGAGGAAGACCACTCCCACCCCCACATCGAAACCGCCGGGCGCCTGGTCGCGCTGCAGGCCGATAGCCCACAGGTCCACGTCATCGATCTGGACAAAGGGCGCCTGCTGCAAAGCTTCACGCTGGACAACCCCACCTCGGCCATCTACCCCAGCCCGAACAACCGCTACGCCGTGCTACCGCAGCGCGCGCAAAACCAGGTGCAGTTCATCGACGGCGGCATCTGGCAAGAAGACCATGGCAACCATTTGCACGACTACATGAAGGATCCGGCGCTGCTGCCCACCCGCCTGAGCGGCACGCGCCCCACGCACTACGAAAGGCACGCCAGCCAGGCGGCCATCTTCTTCGATGGCAATACGGCGGCAGGCCAAAATGCCTCCATCGCCGTGCTCACCGATGCCAGCATTGGCAAGCCCCATGCGGCGGCGCTGGCCACACAAAACCTGTCGCTGCCCATGCACGGCACGGCCGAGCCGCGCGGCGACTGGCTGCTGACCACCTGGCGCGACGCCAATGCCTCTGGCAACAGCACCTTGCCCAGCCAGGTCGAGCTCTACCACCGCCATGACGACCACTACCACTTCGAGCGCCGCTTCGATGAGCAGTGCCCGATGCTGCACGGCAGCTACTCCAATGAAAAGTACTCCGCATTCGGCTGCAGCGACGGCATCCTGGTGATCAAGCAAGACGGCGAGACCTTCACCGCCCGCAAGATCGACAACCCTGCCGACATCGGCGAGAACGTGCGCATCGGCACCATCATCGGCAATGCGCACTACGACAAGTTTGTCGGCATCGCCAGCCCCGGCCATTTGTTCGAGATCGATCCGGCCGCAGGCCGCATCAGCCGCATCCAATGGGGCGAGGGCCTGATCCGCCGTGCGCACGCCATGGATGCCGAGGGCGAGAACCTGCTGGTGCTCGACAGCACTGGCACCGTGCACATTCTGGACGTCAAGACCTGGCGCAAGCGCGCCGAGATCGCCGGCGTGATCGCCAACATGCCCGCCAAGGCGCCTTACCCCAGCTTTGCCGTCAGCGCCGCCCACGACAAGGCCTGGCTGAGCGATCCGCAGGGCCAGCGTCTGCACACCATCGACCTCGACGAGGCCCGCGTGCAAGGCAGTATTGCGCTGAACTTCAGCCCCACCGGCCTGGTCTGGCTGGGCCTGCCCGAGCACAAGCACTGATGGACGGGCCAGGCGCGCGCGCAAGCTCCGCCCGCGCCTGGCCGCCTCCTTGCCAGCGCCTTCTTTTCACCGCCTGCCGCCTCGTGCGGCAGCGTCTGTTTCCAGGCCCCCCTTGGCGGTCGTCGCCCCGGCGGCCTGCTCCTGGCCCCATCACTTTTCTGCATCGCCATGACCAAAGCATCTTTCACACTGCACGCCCTGGCATTGCTGTGCGCCGGCCTGGGCGCGCAGCCGCTGGCCCAGGCACAAGCCCCGGCACAGTCGGCCGCCAGCCAGGGCGAAGCATCCGCAACCGCGCCCACTGCCGCGCCCGAGCTGGCCGAGGTCAGCGTCAGCGGCCGCGCCCTGGACATCCCGCTGGAAGAATCGGCCACGCCCGTGGATTTGCTGGACGCCGATGATTTGCTGCTGCGCGGCTCGGCCACGCTGGGCGATACCCTCGAAGGCCTGCCCGGCGTGCGCAACAACCACTACGGCGCAGGCGCGGGGCGCCCGGTCATCCGCGGCGCCGATGGCGCCCGGGTGCGCATCCTCAGCGATGGTAGCGAAGTACAGGATGCCTCCACCTCCAGCCCGGACCACGCCGTGGCCATCGAGCCCATGCTGGCCCAAGAGGTGGAAATCCTGCGCGGCCCCTCGACCCTGCTGTACGGCGGCGGCATCACCGGCGGCGTGGTCAACCTGCGCGATGGCCGCGTGCCCACGGCCGTGCCAGGCAAAGGCTACGAAGGCCAGCTGCAGCTGCGCAAGGACAGCAGCGCACGCGAAGGCACAGGCGCCTTCGCGCTGACCGGCGGGCGCGGCCCGCTGGCGCTGCACGTCGAGGGCCTCAAGCGCTCGGCTGGCGAATACCGCGTCGGCCACGGCTGGAGCAGCGAGCGCGTCAGCGGCTCCCACAACGCCACCTGGTATGGCAGCGTCGGCGGCGCGCTGGTGCACGAGCGCGGCTACCTGGGCCTGGCCTACAGCCGCCTGCGCAGTCAGTACGGCCTGCCAGGCCACAGCCACGAATACGAAGACTGCCACCTGCATGGCAACTCGCTGCACTGCGGCAGCCACGGCCATGCGCACGATCCGCGCCCTGCGCCGCCGGGCTGCCACTGGCACGGCCAGCACCTGCACTGCACGCACGGCCACGACGAGGACCACATTGCCCTGGTGGATCTGGACACCGAGCGCTGGGACATCCGCGGCCAGTGGAGCGAGCCGCTGCCGGGCTTCTCGCGAGCGCGCCTGCGCGCCAGCATCACCGACTACCGGCACGATGAAATCGACCATGGGCAAATCGGCACCACCTTCAAGAACCAGGCCCACGATGCACGCCTGGAGCTCGAACACCAACCCATCGCGCTGGGCGCCGGCCAGCTGCGCGGCCTGCTCGGCGTGCAGCACAGCCGCCGCGAGTTCAGCGCCGTGGGCAACGAGGCCTACGTCGAGCCCACCGACACCAGCAACCGCGCCCTGTTCGCGCTGGAGGAATACCGCCTGGGCGACTGGCGCCTGGAGCTCAGCGGGCGCTACGAATGGCAGAACGCCAGGCTGATGGGCCAGCGCCGCAGCGGCAGCGTGCGGCACCACATGGGCTCGCTCTCGGCCGGCGCCAGCTGGCAGTTCGCGCCCGGCTACGTGCTGGCCGCCAGCGCCTCGCATTCGGCGCGCGCTCCCACGGCCGAAGAGCTGTTCGCAGGCGGCATCCACCTGGCCACCAACACCTGGGAGCGCGGCAACAGCCGCCTCAAGGCCGAGCAATCGAACAACCTGGACCTCACGCTGCGCAAGAACAGCGGCGCCACGCGCTACGAGCTCACGGCCTTCTACAACCGCATCAACCACTACATCTACGCCCACACCACGGACCGCCACGAAAACTTCCGCCTGATCGACTACCGCCAGCACGACGCCGTGTTCAAGGGCCTGGAAGCGCGCATCAGCCACCAGCTCAACAGCCAGTGGCGCGTGGGCGCTTATGCCGACATGGTGCAGGCGCACTTCGTCGGCGGCGCCGGCGCGCGCGTGCCGCGCCAGCCCGCGCACCGCCTGGGCCTGAACGCGCTCTGGCAGGCCGGGCCCTGGTCCGTGGGGGCCCAGTGGTACCACAGCTTCGCCCAGAATCGCTTTGCCCACTACGAGACCCGCACCCCCGCCTACGACATGCTCAACCTGCACGCCAGCTGGCGCCAGCGCATGGGCGCGTGGGGGCATTACAGCCTTTATGCGCAACTGTCCAACGCGCTCAACGAGCTGGCCTTCAACCCCAGCTCCTTCGTCAAGCAAGCCTCGCCGCTGCGCGGGCGCAATCTGACGCTGGGCCTGAAGCTGGAGTTCTGAGCAAGCTGTCTGGGCAAGCAACAGCCGCCTCGGCCACAGGCCAGGGCGGCTGTTTCGTTTTCGTAAAATGCGCCCTTTTGTTCAATGACGCCGATGACGCGCGCCGCCGCAGGCATTAGCGGCCACGCACACGGCATGGAAAGACGAGGCAAGCACCCATGGCAGGGCATAGCAAGTGGGCCAATATTCAGCACCGCAAGGGCCGCCAGGACGAGAAGCGCGGCCGCATCTGGACGCGCCTGATCCGTGAAATCATCGTGGCCGCCCGCGCCGGCGGCGGCGACCCGGGCGCCAACCCGCGCCTGCGCCTGGCCATCGACAAGGCCAAGGCCGCCAACATGCCGGCCGACAACATCAAGCGCAACATCGACAAGGCCACAGGCAACCTCGAAGGCGTGAACTACGAGGAAATCCGCTACGAGGGCTATGGCATCGGCGGCGCGGCCATCATCGTCGACACCATGACCGACAACCGCCAGCGCACCGTGGCCGAAGTGCGCCACGCCTTCAACAAGTACGGCGGCAACATGGGCACCGAAGGCTCGGTGGCCTTCCAGTTCCAGCACGTGGGGCAATTCTTCTTCGCCCCCGGCACCGATGAGGACAAGCTGATGGAAGTGGCCCTGGAGGCCGGCGCCAACGACGTCATCAGCGACGATGAAGGCGCCATCGAGGTGCTGTGCGCGCCGGGCGATTTCGAAGCCGTGAAAAACGCGCTTGAGGCGGCAGGCCTGAACGCCGAAATGGCCGAGGTGACCATGCGCGCGGACAACAGCATCGCCCTCGAAGGCGAGGATGCCCAGCGCATGCAAAAGCTGCTGGACGTGCTCGAAGACCTGGACGACGTGCAGGACGTCTACCACAACGCCGAACTGGCGCTGTGACAGCGGCCGGCGCGCATACGCCCAAGGCCGCCGCGCCTGGCCCAGCCCCAACCCCCCTTTTTCTGACCCCCGTATGAAAGTCCTCGTCATCGGCTCTGGCGGCCGTGAGCACGCCCTGGCCTGGAAACTGGCGCAATCGCCGCGCGTGACCCAATTGTTCGTTGCGCCGGGCAACGGCGGCACGGCGCGCAATCCCAAGTTCAGCAACCTGCCCATCACCGAGCCCCAGGCCCTGCGCGAATGGGCGCAGCGCGAAAAAGTGGCGCTGACCGTGGTCGGCCCCGAGGCCCCGCTGGCCGCCGGCGTGGTCGATGAGTTCCGCGCCCACGGCCTGCGCATCTTCGGCCCCACCAAGGCCGCCGCGCAGCTGGAGAGCTCCAAGGCCTTCTCCAAGGCCTTCATGCAGCGCCACGGCATCCCCACCGCCGCCTTCGACACCTTCACCGACCCGGCTGCGGCCAAGGCCTACATCGATCGGCTGGGCGCACCCATCGTCATCAAGGCCGATGGCCTGGCCGCCGGCAAGGGCGTGGTCGTGGCCGAGACCACCGAGCAGGCCCACCAGGCGGTGGACGACATGCTGCTGGACAACCGCTACGGCGCGGCCCACAACCAGGGCCAGGCGCGCGTGGTGATCGAAGAATTCCTCAGCGGCGAGGAGGCCAGCTTCATCGTGCTGTGCGACGGCAAGAACGTGCTGGCGCTGGCCACCAGCCAGGACCACAAGCGCCTGCTCGATGGCGACCAGGGCCCCAACACCGGCGGCATGGGCGCGTACTCGCCCGCGCCCGTGGTCTCGGCCGACGTGCACGCCCGCGCCATGCGCGAAATCATCCTGCCCACCATCCGCGGCATGGAGCGCGACGGCATCCCCTTCACCGGCTTTCTCTACGCCGGCCTGATGATCGACGCCCAGGGCCAGCCGCGCACGCTGGAGTTCAACTGCCGCATGGGCGACCCGGAAACCCAGCCCATTCTGATGCGCCTCAAGAGCGACTTGTTCGAAGTGCTCAGCGCCGCAGTGGACGGCCGGCTCGATCAGGTCGAGCTGGCCTGGGATCGGCGCGTGGCGCTGGGCGTGGTCATGGCCGCGCACGGCTACCCCGAGGCGCCGCGCAAGGGCGACGCCATCAGCGGCCTGCCCAGCGACGATGCGTTCGACGATGCCGTGGTGTTCCACGCCGGCACCACGCTGGAGCAGGGCGTCGTCAACACCAGCGGCGGCCGCGTGCTGTGCGTGACCGCGCTGGGCGACAACGTCAAGCTGGCCCAGCAGCGCGCCTATGCCGTGCTCAGCCAGATCCAGTTCGACGGCGCGCAATACCGCAAGGACATTGGCCACCGCGCCATCAAAAGCCAGGGTCGGAGCGAGGCGGGCTGAGAGCCTGTTCAAAATCTCGGCGCGAGTGGGCAAGAAGCGGTTTGGGATGGGCTGCAAGGCGCAAAACGCAGCCTAGCTGGGGCTATGGCGAGGCTTTGCGGGCGCAGCAGAGCGCCCAAATCCGCTCTCTTGACCGCCGTGCAAAGATTTTGAACAGGCTCTGAGACCGCTGAGCCATTCCGCGCCGCCAGCGCGCCCTGGCAAGCGCCTGCCTGCCAGGGCAATCAGCAAGGCCGAAACACAGGTAACAGTGTGCATGTGCCCATTCGCACTACGGCAAGGCACCTACAATGCGCCACGCATCTTGGCAGGCGCAGACTTTGCGCCGATCCTGCCAAGCCTGTTTTCATACTCATACTTTGAAGGGAGTATTGCCATGAACATCAAAACCCTGTCCATGCTGGCCGGTTGCGCTGTGGCGCTGGCAGCTTGCAGCGGCACACAGCCCAAGCAGCCTCAAAACCAAGTGTCTGGCCACGCAGCAACAAATGTTGCGCCCGCCCAGCATCACGAAATGATGGCCAGCAAATTTGCTTGCCAAAACGGTCTGACCGTCTGGGTGCAGCCCCGGGGCACAGAGCAGCTGGAGCTCAAGCTTGACGACAAGAGCGCCATGCTGAACATCACTGTCTCCGGCTCCGGCTCGCGCTACGTCGGCAAAAGCGGGCTGTTCGGCCGCGGCGCTGAATGGCACCAGAAAGGCAATGAGGCTTTCTTCAGCTTCTACGACCCTTACAACAATCTGGTGGAAACCAACTGCACCAGCACCGCAAACTGAATCAGCCAGCGCTAGTTCATGAAAAAAGCCCATGCAGTTTTTGCTGCATGGGCTTTTTTCATGGCTGCGATGCATCAGGCATCGCGAAAAACCGGCTGGCGTTTTTCCAGCCCGGCCATCACGGCCTCACGCTGATCGGCGCTGCCCAAGAGCTGCAGCTGCTCCAACGATTCGGCCAACAGCAATTCGCCGGCCGAGGCATCGGCCGTGCTGTTGAGCAAACGCTTGGCCGCGCGCATAGCCTGCGGGCTGAAGCCAGCCATTTGCCGGGCCAGCTCCAGCGCTTGCGCCAAAGGGTCTTGCACCAGCCGGGTCGCCAGACCGATCTGGCAGGCCTCCTGGGCGTCCACCATGCGACCGCTGAACACCAGCTCGCGCGCGATGTCGGCGCGCACCAATTCACGCAACAGCGCCATGCCCGCCATGTCGGGCACCAGGCCCCAATGCATTTCACGCACCGACAGGCGCGCATCGGGCGCCACCAGGCGCACATCTGCGCCCAGGGCCAATTGCAAGCCGCCGCCCAAGGCCACGCCATGCAGCGCGGCCACGACTGGCACCTCCAACGTGCGCCACTGCCAGCAAATGTGCTGGGGCAGGTTGGCCTGGCCATGGCTTCGCTCAGCCAGCCGACCCAGGGCTGGATCCAACGCCTGGCCACGCAGCAGGCCCTCGAAATTGGCCATGTCCAGCCCAGCGCAAAAGGCTTTGCCTTCACCGGCCAGAACCACAGCGCGCAGGCCAGCGGCCTCGCGCAGCCAGGCGCCGGCGGCAGTCAAGCCCTTGAACATGGCCACATCCAAGGCGTTCATCTTTTCCGGGCGGCGCAGCATGACGGTGGCCACGCCATCGGCCCCCAGGCTCACGGCAACTCGGTCTTCAAAAACTTGTTCCTGCATGGCAAGACTCCTGTGGTGAATGTCATCGGCCCGTGGCCGGCGGGCAGGGCAGGGCGCTGAGGATGGCGTCACAAACGCTCGACGATGGTGACATTGGCCATGCCGCCGCCTTCGCACATGGTTTGCAGGCCCCAGCGCTTGCCGTGCCGGCCCAGCGCATGCACCAACGTGGTCATGAGCTTGGTGCCCGAGGCCCCCAGCGGGTGGCCCAGCGCAATGGCGCCGCCGTGCACGTTCATGCGCGCGGCATCGGCGCCCAGCGCCTGCTGCCAGGCCAGCGGGATGGGCGCAAAGGCTTCGTTGACTTCGTACAGATCAATGTCTTCGATGCGCATGCCGGCTTTTTTCAACGCCGCCTCGGTGGCCGGCAGCGGCGCTTCGAGCATGATCACCGGGTCGTGGCCCAACACGCTCATGTGGTGGATGCGCGCCAGCGGCGCCACGCCCAGCGCGCGCAGGCCGCGCTCATTGACCACCAGCACGCCCGAGGCGCCATCGCACACCTGGCTGGCATTGGCGGCGGTGATGACGCCGCCTTCCTGCAGCAGCTTGACGTTCTCAATGGCTTCGAGCGTGGCGTCAAAACGCAGGCCCTCGTCCACGGTGTGCCACTGGCCAGTGCCCTGGCCCTGGGCGTCGCGCACTTCAATGGGCAGGATTTCCGCCTCGAAGTGGCCTGCCTGGGTTGCGGCCACGCCGCGCTGGTGGCTTTGCAGCGCATAGGCGTCGAGCTGCGCTTTGTCCAGGCCGTATTTGCTGGCCATCATTTCCGCGCCCATGAACTGGCTGAACTCGACCCCGCCGTAGCGCGCGTCGATGCCAGGGCTTTGGTAATAGCCCATGCCCGCCTTGCGCGGCAGGGCCATGGGGCTGCCCATGGGTACGCGGCTCATGGATTCGACGCCAGCGGCGATGACCACGTCCATGACGCCGGACATCACGGCCTGCGCGGCAAAGTGCAGGGCCTGCTGCGAGGAGCCGCACTGGCGGTCGATGCTGGTGCCGGGCACGGCCTCGGGCAGCACGGAGGCCAACACGGCATTGCGCGCCACGTTGGCGGCCTGCTCGCCGATCTGGCTGACGCAACCCATGAAAACGTCCTCGACCTGGGCGGGATCGACGCCGCTGCGCGCCACCAGCGCGTCGAGCACCTGCGCGGCCAGATCGACGGGGTGCCAGCCGGCCAGGCGGCCATTGCGACGGCCGCCGGCGGTGCGCACGGCGGCCACGATGTAAGCGGGGGAGGGCATGGGCAAGGGTCTCCTTGAAAAAAAACAGGCCACCGTTCAGCAGCGCCTGTGCAAGGCCGCATCGCAGCCTGCAATGCGCGGCAGGGCAGGGCAGGGCAGGGCAAGGCGGAGGCGCAGGGTGCAAAGGCCGGGCAAGCCCCCGCCCAGGCGGGCAGATCAGCCCATCAGGCGCTGCAAAGCCTCGGTGTACTTGGCCGCGGTCTGCGCAATCACTTCCTGCGGCAGGCGCGGCGCTGGCGGGGTCTTGTCCCAGGGCTGGCCGTTGACGCGCACCTGCTCCAGCCAATCGCGCAGGTATTGCTTGTCGTAGCTGGGCGGATTGGTGCCTGCGCGCAGCGCCTGCTCATAGCCTTCGACGGGCCAGTAGCGCGAGCTGTCGGGCGTGAGCACCTCGTCCATCAGCGTCAGCGTGCCATCGGCATCCAGGCCGAACTCGAACTTGGTGTCGGCAATGATGATGCCCTTGGCCAGGGCCAGCTGCGCGGCGCGCTCATACAGCGCCAGGCTGATGCTGCGGATCTGCGCGGCCAGCTCGGGGCCGACCATTTCGACGGTTTTCTCGTAGCTGATGTTCTCATCGTGCTCGCCCACCTCGGCCTTGGCCGCCGGCGTGTAAATGGGCTCGGGCAGGCGCTGGGCATTGCCCAGGCCGGCGGGCAGCGGCACGCCGCACACGGACTGGGTTTGCTGGTATTCCTTCCAGCCGCTGCCGGCCAGGTAGCCGCGCACCACGGCCTCGATGGGCAGGGGCTTGAGGCGCTTGACCAGCATGGCGCGGCCTTGCACCTGCGGCAGCTCCTGCTCGGTGACGACACTCTCGGGCGCCTGGCCGGTCAGGTGGTTGGGGCAGATGTCGGCCAGCTTGTCGAACCAGAACAGCGCCATGCGGGTCAGCAGCTCGCCCTTGCCGGGGATGGGCTGGCCCATGATGACGTCGAAGGCGGAGATGCGGTCGCTGGCGATCATCAGGATGCGGTCATCGCCAACGGCGTAGTTGTCCCGCACCTTGCCGCGAGCCAGCAAGGGCAACGAAGTCAGGGAGGAGGTGTGCAGGGCACTGGTCATGTCAACAAGCCAACAAACAATCGGGGGAATCTACAAATGCCCTGGGGCCGCACGGCAAGGCCCGCAGGGCAGGGGAGGGCAGGCGGCATTATTGCCCAGCCACAGGGCCGCGCGCGGCTGTCGCCGGCGGCTGTGCACTCACATGCAAGAGCGCGCCAAGGCCCAAAGCGCCCAGGCGCGCGCCACCAGCCAGCCGTTGAGCGCGCCGCCCAGCGCCGCGGCGGCCAGCACGACTGCGGGCTGCGCGGCCAGCGCCGGGTTCACGGCCTGCGTGGCGGCCATGGCATAGCGCAGGCAGAAGATGCCCAGGATGACCCACAGCGGCGCCCAGCTTCCAGCCAAGTGCAGGCGGCGCGTGGCAGCGTCGAAATGCTCACCAGGGCGCAAGGCGCGGCGGCGGCCAATGAGGGCAACGAGCAAGGCGCTGGCGCCCCACACCGCCAGCGCGACCGCCATTGAGTCTGTGGCGGCCCAGCGGGCGGCCAGCGTCGCGGGCGTGAGGATGAGCATGACCAGCGGCAATGCCAGCGCCCGCGCCGGCGAGACGCGACGCGCACGCGTTTGCATCCAGCCCAGCGTCAGCAGCGCCGCCAGCAATGGCCAAACCCACAAGGGCGTGTGCGTAATAAGCTCGGCGGCGGTCATGGCAACGATTGGGGGCGCGATGGAGACTCAAGCCGCCGCGCTGCTCTTGAGAAACAAACGGTAGGCCGGGTTGTCGCTTTCCTCGACGTAGGGATAGCCCAACGCATCGAGAAACTGCTGGAATGCCGCATCGTCCTGCTGCGGCACCTGGATGCCCACCAGAATCTTGCCGTAGTCCGCCCCCTGGTTTCGGTAATGAAACAGGCTGATGTTCCAGCTCGGCTGCATCAGGCTGAGGAACTTGAACAGCGCGCCAGGGCGCTCGGGAAAGATGAAGCGCAGCAGGCGCTCGTGGTTGGCCAGCGGCGCTGGCCCGCCGATGAGGTGGCGCAAATGCTCCTTGGCCAGCTCGTCGTGGGTCAGGTCCAGCGTCTTGAAGCCGTGCGCATCCAGGTGCGCGGCAATCTGCGCCGATTCGCCCGGCCCATTGGTGGCCAGGCCAACGAAGACGTGCGCGGCGTGCCGGTCGCTCATGCGGTAGTTGAACTCGGTAACGTTGCGCGCTGCGCCTGGCAGCTGGGCAATGGTTTCGCAAAAGCTGCGAAAGCTGCCGCGCTCTTCCTTCATCGTCACGGCAAACAGCGCCTCGCGCTGCTCGCCCACCAGCGCGCGCTCGGCCACGAAGCGCAGGCGGTCGAAGTTCATGTTCGCGCCGCACAGAATGGCCGCATAAGTCTGGCCCTGGGTGTGGCGCTGGGCCACGTACTGCTTGATGGCCGCCACGGCCAGCGCGCCGGCCGGCTCGACGATGCTGCGCGTGTCGATGAAGATGTCCTTGATGGCGGCGCAGACCTCGTCGGTGCTGACGACCACGTACTCGTCCACCAGCTCGCGGCTGATGCGGAAGGTCTCCTGGCCCACCAGCTTGACGGCCGTGCCGTCCGAGAACAGGCCTACGTCGGCCAGCTCCACGCGCTCGCCGGCCTCGACCGAGCGCCGCATGGCGTCCGAATCGTTCATCTGCACGCCAATGACGCGCACGTCCGGGCGCACCGCCTTGATGTAGTTGGCCACGCCAGCAATCAGGCCGCCGCCGCCAATGGCCACGAACACTGCATCCAGGCGGCGGCTGCCCAGGCTTTGCAGCTGCCGCAGCATCTCCATGGCGATCGTGCCCTGGCCGGCGATCACGTCCGGGTCGTCAAACGGGTGCACGAAAGTCAACCCTTGCTGCTGCTGCAATTGCAGCGCGTATTGGTAGGAGTCGCTGAAACTGTCGCCGTGCAGCACCACCTCGCCGCCCAGGCCGCGCACCGCGTCGATCTTGAGCTGCGGCGTGGACACCGGCATGACGATCACCGCCCGCGCACCCAGCCGGCTGGCGCTGAGCGCCACGCCCTGCGCATGGTTGCCGGCCGAGGCGCAAATCACCCCGCGCTCGAGCTCTGCCGGTGAGAGCTGCGCCATCTTGTTGTAAGCGCCGCGCAGCTTGAAGCTGAACACCGGCTGCTGGTCCTCGCGCTTGAGCAGCACCTGGTTGCCCAGCCGCGCCGAGAGCTGGCGCGCCGGCTCCAGCGGCGTTTCCACAGCCACGTCATAAACGCGGGCAGTGAGGATTTTTTTCAGGTAATCGGCGGGGGTGAGCGTCATCGCAATCGGGGCTGCAGTGCCACAGGCAAAGCGGCGATGATACGCGCGCCACCGGCCACGCCTTGCGCAGCAAGGCCCGCACAAGGCCCGTGCAAGGCCCATGCACCATGGGCAAAAAAGAACCCCGCAGCGGCAAGTTGGCCAGCTGCGGGGTCAATCCACCGGTTGAGAGGTGGAGGAGACAAACGGCCGTTCAGCCCATCGGCATTTGCCCGGATTGCGCACTGGCCAGTATTGCGCCAGGCTGCGCGCGCTGAACGGTGCGGGCATTCTACGGTCAAACCGCCAGGCCTGCCGCAGCGCATCCGCCCCGTCGCACGCAGGCGACAGGGCCGCAGCGCGATCCGCCCATAGCATCGGGCCTTTGCCCCATCCCATCGCCCAGACGGAGCCTTGCCATGACCCAATTCACCCCATCCCCGCAGCGCCAAAGCGCCGGCCGCGTGCTGGTCGATGCGCTGGCCCTGCACGGCGTGCAGCGCGTCTTCTGCGTGCCCGGCGAGAGCTATCTGGAAGTGCTGGATGCGCTCTACGACGCCGCCGGCATCGAGGTGGTCGTCACCAAGCACGAAGGCGCAGCGGCCAACATGGCCGAGGCCGACGGCAAGCTCACCGGCCAACCCGGCATCTGCATGGTCACGCGCGGCCCCGGCGCCACGCACGCCAGCATCGGCGTGCACGTGGCCCAGCAGGATTCCACGCCGATGATTTTGTTCATCGGCCAGATCGCCCGCGAGGACAAGGGCCGCGACGTTTTCCAGGAGGTGGACTACCAGCAGCTGTTCGGCCACATGGCCAAGCTGGTCATCGAGATCGACCGCGCCGAGCGCATGGCCGAGCTGATTGCCCGCGCCTTCCACGTGGCCGTCAGTGGTCGGCCTGGCCCGGTGGTCGTGGCGCTGCCCGAGGACATGCTGCAGGAGGCCACCGACTGCCCGGCCTGCCGCGCCACGCCGCTGGCGCCCGCGGCCGTCGATGCCGCCACGGCGCAGCAGGTCGGGCAGTTGCTGGCCCAGGCGCAGCGGCCGCTGCTCATGCTGGGCGGCTCGGGCTGGACGCCCCGGGCGCACGCGCTGCTGCGCACGCTGGTGCAGCGCTGGCAGTTGCCCGTGGCCTGCAGCTTTCGCCGCCAGGATTTGTTCGACAACCGCGACCCGCACTTCGTCGGCCACCTCAGCCTGGGCATGGGAGCCTCGGTGCGCGCCATGGTGCAGCAGGCCGATGTGCTGCTGGCTGTGGGAGCGCGGCTGACGGACGTGAGCACCGGCGAATACGAGCTGCTGCAGGTGCCGCGCCCGCAGCAAACCCTGGTGCACTGCCATCCCGGCGCCGATGAGCTGGGCCGCGTCTATCAGGCCGATGTCGCCATCGCCGCCAGCCCCGAAGCCTTGCTGCAGGCCCTGCTGGACTGGGGCCAGGCAGCCAGCGCCGCACCGCAGCCCGGCGCCTGGCAGGGCTGGCTCAGCCAGGGCCGCGCCGGCTATGAAGCCTTCATCGGCCTGGGCGGCACTGAGCCAGATGCCCAGATCGACGGCGTGGACCTGCGCGCCGTCGTGCAATACCTGGACCGCAAGCTGCCCGAGGACGCCATCCTCACCAACGGCGCGGGCAACTACGCCATCTGGCTGCACCGCTTCTTTCGCTACCGCCAGCCGCGCACCGAGCTGGCCTCCACCTGCGGCGCCATGGGCTATGGCCTGCCTGCGGCCATCGCCGCCGCGCTGCGCCACAGGCAACGCCAGGTCGTCTGCTTCGCGGGCGATGGCTGCTTCATGATGTACCCGCAGGAGCTGGCCACCGCCGCCGAATGCGGCGCCCGCCTGACCGTGCTGCTGGTCAACAACGGCATGTACGGCACCATCCGCATGCACCAGGCGCGGCGCTACCCCGGCCGCGTCAGCGCCACGCGCCTGCCCGGCCCCGACTACTGCGCCCTGGCGCGCGCCTGCGGCGCCCATGCCGAGCTGGTCACCCGCACCGAGGACTTCGCCGCCGCCTGGCAGCGCGCCCAGCAATCGGGCCGCCTGGCGCTGATCGAACTGCGCACCGACCCAATGCAAATCACCCCCGAGCAACGCCTGTCGCCAGAGAATGCCTGAGCGCCTGCTCGGCATGAATCGGCCCGCCAAGGCAGCGTATAGTCCGGCAGCGCCTTTGCACTGCCCACACCGCACGCCCATGCCCGCCGCCGCCTTGCACCAACCCCTGGCCGAACGCCTGCGCCCGCGCACGCTGGGCGAAGTGGTGGGCCAGCAGCACCTGCTGGGCGAGGGCATGCCGCTGCGGCTGGCTTTTGAGTCGGGCCGGCCGCACAGCTGCATCCTCTGGGGCCCGCCCGGGGTCGGCAAGACCACGATTGCGCGGCTCATGGCCGGCGCCTTCGATGCGCAGTTCATTGCCATCAGCGCGGTGCTCGGCGGCGTCAAGGAAATCCGCGAGGCGGTCGAGCAGGCCCAGCAGGCCCGCGACGGCCTGGCGCCGCAGCCCACCATCGTGTTCGTCGATGAGGTGCACCGCTTCAACAAAAGCCAGCAGGATGCCTTTTTGCCGCACGTCGAAAGCGGCCTGTTCACCTTCATCGGCGCGACCACCGAAAACCCCTCGTTCGAGGTCAATTCGGCCCTGCTCTCGCGCGCGGCGGTCTATGTGCTGCAACCGCTGCAGCATGCCCAGCTGCGCGAAATCGTGCAGCGCGCGCAGGCCCTGGGGGCCGTGCCCGCCATCGAGGAGCAGGCGCTGCAGCGCCTGCTGGACTACGCCGATGGTGACGCCCGGCGGCTGCTCAACACGCTGGAGACGCTGGCCATGGCGGCGCAGCAGGAGCGGCTTGAGCGCGTCGATGATGCCTGGCTGCTGCGCGTGCTGGGCGAGCGCATGCGCCGCTACGACAAGGGCGGCGACCAGTTCTACGACAGCATCAGCGCGCTGCACAAATCGGTGCGCGGCTCCGACCCGGACGCGGCGCTGTACTGGATGCTGCGCATGCTCGACGGCGGCGCCGATCCGATGTACATCGCGCGGCGCATGATCCGCATGGCCAGCGAGGACATCGGCCTGGCCGACCCGCGCGCGCTGCGCCTGGCGCTGGACGCCACCGAAACCTACGAGCGCCTGGGCTCGCCCGAGGGCGAGCTGGCGCTGGCGCAGTGCCTGGTCTATCTGGCCGTGGCTCCCAAATCCAACGCCGTCTACACCGCCTACAAGGCCGCGCGCGCCTGGGTGCAGCGCGATGGCACGCGCCCGGTGCCCGTGCACCTGCGCAATGCGCCCACCCAACTGATGAAGCAACTGGGCCACGGCCAGCACTACCGCTATGCCCACGACGAGCCCGACGCCTTCGCCGCCGGCGAGCGCTACCTGCCCGAGGGCATGGCCGAGCCCGGCTGGTACCAGCCCGTGCCACGCGGGCTGGAGATCAAGATCGGCGACAAGCTGGCCCAGCTGCGCGAGCGCAACCGCCAGGCCAGGCAGATTCAGCCCCCGCCACAGGGCCAACAGCCAGAGCAACCGTGATGCGGCGCACCCGAATAGCGGGAACGTCCAGCGCCGCAGCCTGAGGAGCCATACGGCATCATGGGGAAAAAACCGAAAACAGGTGTTCAGGAGGTGAATATGACTCGAATGGCCCATGTGACCCAGATCAATCTCGTTGTCGACGATCTGGAGCGAAGCCGTGTGTTCTATGCGGCGCTGGGTTGTGAGCTGCGTGCGATCACCCTTCCAAGCGATGAGACGCCGCGCGCATGGGTCGTTACCTGCGGCTTCGCGCCGCTGGCCATCCACACCGCCGAGTTCGCCGCGTGGTGGGATCCATCCGCACCAACCGTGAACGCTGGCGCCACCATCATCGATGTCACCTTCGATGCCTACGCCGACGCAGCCCGGTTCATCGAGACCGTCCGTACAAATGGCGGGCGGCTGGTGCAGGAGCTCACCGACATGCCCTGGGGCCAGTCCTACGCCATCTTCACCGACCCCGATGGCTACCGATGGGGCGTCAAGACGACACCGGCACAGGCGTCCGCGCCCGACGCATCGTCGTAGGCACTGAGCCACACGCATGTGCGCGCATGTGCGTGTTCCCCCCCAACGGCACGATGCCCGGCCCGATGGCGGCACTTCGTGAAGCAATGCGCCCTCAAGTGCGCAGCGCCTCGCGCACGCCGGCCACCATGCGGCGCGAGACCTGCAGGGTTTCGTCCGTGCCGTGCAATTGCACGCGCCAATGGTCGCCGTCTTCCTTGCTGTGCACCTTGTGCAGCGCGCGCAGCGCCTTGCGCGCCACCAAGGCGTTGCGGTGCACGCGCAACAGGTATTCGGGGAAGCGCTTTTCCAGATCGTTGAGCGAATCAACGCACAGGTAGTCGCGCTGCCTAGTGTGCAGCGTGACGTACTTCATTTCGGCGCGGCAGAAAATGATGTGCTCCAGCAGCACGCGCTCGCTGTGGCCGCGCTCGTTGATGTAGATGAATGGCCCGCTGGCCGCCGGCATGCCAGCGGCCCCATCGGCAGCGGCCGGGCCTGCCGGGGCCGAGGCCTGTGGCGCCATGGCGGCCTGCTGCGGCTGCTGCATCTGTTGCCAGCGCTGCACGCGCTCGAGCGTCTGGCGCAGGCGCTCCAGCCGCACGGGCTTGGTCAGGTAGTCCAGCGCCTCCAGCTCAAAGGCCTGCGTGGCAAATTCGGCATGGGCGGTGACGAACACCACCGCAGGCGGCGGCTGCATGCGGCGCAGCAGCTGGGCAAAAGCCATGCCGTCCATGCCGGGCATGTTCACGTCCAGCAGCACCAAGTCGATGCGGGCATGCTCTTGCATGCGCTGCAGGATTTGCTGCGCCTGGCTGGCGGCAGCGGCTTCGAACACGCGACAGGGCACGGCGGTTTGCTCCTGCAGCAGCGTGGCCAGGCGCTGGCGCGCCAGCGATTCATCGTCAACGATCAGGATGTTCATGGCAGATGGGCGGCAAGGGCCGGTTTGGTTGGGGTTCAATGGAATGCCGCGCGCTGGGCCGCATCGCGCCCCAGCAGCGGCTTCGCTGGCAGGTTCATGGCCACTTCGTAGCGGCCATCGTGGGTGCGACAGCGGAAATCGGCATTGACGTCGTGCATCAGGCGCAGGCGGTCGCGGACGTTTTGCAGCGCAATGCCGTTGCCGCCCCGGCCCGTGGCCTGGGCGGCCGTGCTGTTGGGGCCGGGCACGGTATTGCTGATGCGCAGCAGCACGCGGTCGCCCTTGCGGCGCACCAGCACGTGGATTTCACCGCCTTCGCTGCTGGGCTCGATGCCGTGCTTGATGGCGTTTTCCACCAGCGGCTGCAGCAGCAGCGGCGGCACGCTGGCCTGCAGCGCCGCCTCGTCCACCATCCAGCTCACGCGCAGGCGACCTTCGAAGCGGATGCCCTCGATGCGCAGGTACTGGCGGGCGATTTCCACCTCCTTTTCCAGGTTGGAGACGCTGCAGGCATCGAGCAGCGCGTGGCGAAACAGGTCGCTCAAGTCTTCAAGCATGGATTCGGCCTTGGCCGGATCCTGGCGCACCAGGGCGATGGCGCTGTTGAGGGTGTTGAACAAAAAATGCGGTCGGATGCGCGATTGCAGCTCCGCCAGCCGCGCCACGGTGGATGCTGGCTGGCTGGCGCGCTGGCGCATGGCGAACATGCTGGTGAGCAGGCCGGCCAGGCCCATGCCGCTCAGGCCCGAAGCCAGCCAGTTCACACCGCTGCCGCGCAACTGGCCGGGCATGGCGTACAGGGCAAAGGCCAGCAGGCCGCAGCCGCAGCCCGTCAGCAGCGCATAGGCCCATTGCACCGAGGGCGCCTGCCTGTCGAGCCAGTGCTTGAGCCAGCAGGCCAGCAGCAGCCACAGCAGCAGCGGCGGGAACGCGATGCCGGTGAGCAGCGCAAAGTGGCCCAGCCACTGCTGCGGGCCATCGGCGCCAAACAGCAGTACCAGCGCCAGCGGCAGCTCCATCAACAGCAAGGCGCGCAGCACCACGCCCATGTGGCAGGCATCGAACAGCAGGCGCGATGGCGGCCTCGCAGCGGCCCTGGCCAAGGGCTGCTGACGCGGCGATGCCGCAGATAGAATGCCTGGTTTTCTCCCGCTCATTGTGTTCTTGTGTTTTTTGCGGCGGCGCGGCCCGATGCCGCGCGCCAGAGCCCGCATGCCAACGCCTTTGTGCCATTGCAGCGCCTTTGTGCCATTGCGCGCGGCCCAATGGCCAGCACCGCACGACACGATGCCAGCTGCCATTATTCCCGAGTTCCATGCCTGAAAACCGTGCACCACAACCCTCTGCCAACCAGCTGGCCTCCAAGAGCGAAGGCTGGTCGGCCCTGTTCACCGAGCCAATGAGCGATCTGGTCAAGCGCTACACCGCCAGCGTGTTTTTCGACCAACGGCTGTGGAGAGCCGATATTGCTGGCAGCCGCGCCCACGCGCAGATGCTGCAGGCGGTGGGCATTCTCTCGGCCGAGGACGGCGCCGCCATCGCCCGCGGCCTGGATCAGATCAGCCAGGAGATCGAATCGGGCCAATTCGACTGGCAGCTCGATCTGGAGGACGTGCACCTGAACATCGAGGCGCGCCTGACGGCCTTGATCGGCGATGCCGGCAAGCGCCTGCACACCGGCCGCAGCCGCAATGACCAGGTGGCCACCGACGTGCGCCTGTGGCTGCGCGATGAGATCGACGCCATCATCGCCCTGCTGGGCCAGGTGCAGCATGCGCTGCTGGACGTGGCCGAGCAGAACGTGGACGTGATCCTGCCGGGCTTTACCCACCTGCAGGTGGCCCAGCCGGTGAGCTTTGCCCACCACCTGCTGGCCTATGTGGAGATGTTTGGCCGCGATGCCCAACGCCTGGGCGACGTGCGCCGCCGCACCAACACCCTGCCGCTGGGCGCGGCCGCGCTGGCGGGCACCAGCTACCCGCTGGATCGGGCCATGGTGGCGCGCGCGCTGGGCATGGTCGATGAGGCGGGCAATCCGCAGATCTGCCAAAACAGCCTGGACGCCGTCAGCGACCGCGATTTCGCCATCGAATTCAGCGCCGCCGCCGCGCTCATCATGGTGCACATCAGCCGCCTCTCAGAAGAGCTGATCGTCTGGATGAGCCAGAACTTCGGCTTCATCCGCATTGCCGATCGCTTCACCACCGGCAGCTCCATCATGCCGCAGAAGAAAAACCCCGACGTGCCCGAGCTGGCGCGCGGCAAGACCGGCCGCGTGGTTGGGCATTTGATGGGCCTGATCACGCTGATGAAAGGCCAGCCGCTGGCCTACAACAAGGACAACCAGGAAGACAAGGAGCCGCTGTTCGACACCGTGGATACGCTGCGCGACACGCTGCGCATCTTTGCCGAGATGATCGGCGGCCAGACCGACGCGGCCACCGGCCAGCGCAGCGGCGGCATCAGCGTCAACGCCCAGGCCATGGAGCAGGCCGCGCTGCGCGGCTATGCCACGGCCACGGATCTGGCCGATTACCTGGTGAAAAAAGGCCTGCCGTTTCGCGACGCCCATGAAACCGTGGCCCATGCCGTGCGCATTGCCATCGAGCGCGGCGTGGATTTGAGCGAGCTGCCGCTGGCCGACCTGCAGCGCTTCAATCCGGCCATCGAGGCCGACGTGTTCGAGGCGCTGAGCCTGCGCGGCTCGCTCAATGCGCGCAATACCCTGGGCGGCACTGCGCCAGCGCAGGTGCGCCAGCAAATCCAGGCACACCGCCAGCGCCTGGGCGCCTCTGAATGAAAACCCGCTTGCTCGGCCAATGAAAAAAAACCGCAGTCCATGCACAAAGGCATGGCTGCGGTTTTTCATTGGCATCAGGCCTGCATGGCCCGTGCCGCCTCACTGCGCCGGGCGGTAATAGGTGCGGCCGTTGATGGTCTGGTATTGGTGCTGCACCAGCGGCGCATCGACCGGGGCAGCGCGGTAGTAAGGCTGCGGCGCGTAGGGCTGGTGGTATTGCGGCGCCTGGTAGACCGGGGCCGGATAGACCGGGCTGGCCTGCACCGGCGGCATGACATAACCGGGCGTGGCCCCGCCCTGGCCGGGGGCCACAGGCGGTTGGCTGGCCGAAGTGGCATTGGACAGCGCATAGCCCAGCAAACCGCCAGCCACCAAGGCGCCCACGGCCAGCTCGGTGTTGCGCCGACGGCGCTCGCGCCGGTCGTCATCGTGGCGCACCTGGGGCTGGGGCCGGTAGGGCGGGTAGTAATGACTGTGGCCGCGCTCGAAGCGGGCATCGTAGTGCTGGCGGTAGCGGTCGCCATCGTCGTAGTAATAGCCGTACTGCGCCGAGGCGCTGCTTGCCAGCAGCAGCGCCGCAGCGCTCAGGGCCAGGCCGGCAATGGTTTTCTGTGTGGTTTGCATGGGATGAACAACTCCTTCTCGTCAAGGCCGGTGCAAAGACTCCAAAGCCTATGCGCACCATGTAAAGCAAAGGTCAAGGCCAAAAAAACACCTGCAAACTCTGCAAGACCCTGGCAGCCCAAAGCACCCCCCAGGGCTTTCCAAGACAGCTTTCAACGCTGCCACAGCCTTCGGCGTTGACCTTGGGACAAGCAGTGCAGAGCACAGCCATGGTTCCATAATCGCGCGCATGGCTTTGATCACACTTTTGAACATGCAATTGGCCTTTGGCGATGTGGCGCTGCTGGACGGGACGGATTTCTCCGTCGAGGAAAGAGAACGCATTGCCTTCATCGGCCGCAATGGCGCGGGCAAGTCCTCGCTGCTGAAAATCATGGCCGGGCTGGCCCAGGCCGACGAGGGCACGATCCACCGGCAGACTGGCCTGCGCACCGCCTATGTGCCGCAGGAGCCGCAGTTCGACGCGCAGCACAGCATCTTCGAGGCCGTCTCGGCAGGCCTGCAGCCGGTGATTGCGCTGCGCGAGCAATACCTGCGGCACGAGCCGGGCGTGGACCTGGACGCGCTGCAATCGCAGATCGAGGCGCTGGGCGGCTGGACCTGGGAGCAGCGCGTGGCAGAAACGCTGCAGCGCCTGCACCTGCAGCCCCAGGCGCTGGTGGGCAGCCTCTCGGGCGGCAACAAAAAACGCGTGGCCCTGGCCCAGGCGCTGGTGCAGCAACCGGACTTGCTGCTGCTGGACGAGCCCACCAACCACCTGGATCTGGACTCCATCGCCTGGCTGGAGGACTTACTGCTGGACTTCAAGGGCAGCATCGTCGTCATCACCCACGACCGGGCCTTTCTGGACCGCATCGCCACGCGCGTGGTCGAGCTCGACCGTGGCCAGCTTCGTTCCTACCCGGGCAACTACAGCCAATACCGCGCCCTGAAGGACCAGCAACTGGCGCAGGAGGCTGTGGAGCACGCCAAGGCCGACAAGCTGCTGGCGCAGGAGGAAATCTGGATCCGCAAAGGCGTGGAGGCGCGACGCACGCGCAGCGTCAGCCGCATTGCGCGGCTGCAGGCCCTGCGCCAGCAGCGCGCCGAGCGCCGCAACGCACTGGGCACGGTGCGCATGGAAATCGCCCGCGGCGAGGCCAGCGGCAAGATCGTGGCCGAGCTTTGCGGCGTCAGCAAGCAATTTGGCGCGCAGCCACTGATCCGTGATTTTTCCACCACCGTGCTGCGCGGCGACAAGATCGGCCTGCTGGGCCCCAATGGCGCGGGCAAGTCCACGCTGCTGAAGATCATCCTCGGCCAGCTGCAGCCCGACAGCGGCAAGGTGCGCCTGGGCACGAACCTGCGCATCGCCTATTTCGACCAGATGCGCGAGGCCATCGACCCCGAGGCCACACTGGAGGACTTCATCAGCCCAGGCAGCGAGTGGATCGAGATCGGCCAGCAGCGCAAGCACGTCAAAAGCTATCTGGGCGATTTCCTGTTCTCGCCACAGCGCGCGCACTCGCCGGTCAAATCCCTCTCGGGCGGCGAGCGCAACCGGCTGCTGCTGGCGCGGCTGTTTGCCACGCCGGCCAATGTGCTGGTGCTCGACGAGCCCACCAACGACCTGGACATGGAAACGCTGGAGCTGCTGGAAGAGCTGCTGCAGACCTACGAGGGCACGGTGCTGCTGGTCAGCCACGACCGCAGCTTCGTGGACAACGTGGTCACGCACACCATTGCCGCCGAAGGCCAGGGCCTGTGGCGCGAATACGAAGGCAGCGTGCAGGACTGGTTGCTGCAATCGCAGCGCAGCCGCGCCCTGGCCGCGCAGCGGCAAAGCAGCCAGCCAGCGCCCGCTGCCGGCCCTGCCACGCCGCCGGCCCCGGCGCCAACACCCAGCGCCGCGCCAGCGGGCAAGCGCAAACTCAGCTACAAGGAGCAGCGCGAGCTTGAGGCCTTGCCCGGGCGCATCGATGCGTTGGAGGCCGAGCAGGCGCAGATCCAGGCCGAACTGGCCGATGGCAGCCTGTACGCCAGCGACCACCAGCGCGCAGCGGCATTGTCCGAACGCAGCGTGGCCATTGAAGAGGAGCTGATGCAGGCATTGGAACGCTGGGAGGCCTTGTCGGGCTGATGACCTTGTTCCGAAAGCCTGCCCAGACCCTCATCAGCAGGCACGCACTGCAATCGTTCGCACTACTTGCGCTGGCCGCATCCTGATGGATGCGGCTTTTTTTTGCCCTCGTATCTGTGGCCACAAAAGCCCTGCAGGCCCATTTCATGGCGCATCAGTCCACAGGCCAGCCGGGGCAAAAATCATTTCATTGCAAGGCGCGGCGGTTCCAATTTCCGAATTTGCGGCGCGGTCTCTCACTACCATCACTGCAAAACTTTTTTTAAAAAAGTAGTCGTAGTAGTAGATCGCCGCCTGGCTTGTGGATAAGTGTCTTGGTGCATGAAAAAACAAACACTTGCACGGCAAAAAAGCCTGTGCGTGACTGCCGTGCAGTGTCAGCCGCAATTGGGGATAAAAACAGCACCCGACAGAGCTGGCGCAGTTGTGCGCATTCCATCCCCTGCCAACCCCAAGGCTTGTGCACAACTTGTCCAGTGCGCGCTTTGTTTCACGTGGAACAGCCGCGCGATGACTGGCACAGAGCTTGATGACAGACTCTGAAAATGGCAGGCCGGTAAAATCGCGCCTTTTCAATCGGCTTGGCCGAATGGACATTGCCATGTCTGACTCAAGCAATCACTACACCTATCCGCAGGAATTTGACGTCATCGTCGTGGGCGGCGGCCATGCCGGTACCGAGGCGGCGCTGGCCGCTGCGCGCATGGGCTGCAAGACCTTGCTGCTGACGCACAACATCGAAACCCTGGGGCAGATGAGCTGCAACCCCTCGATCGGCGGCATCGGCAAGGGGCATCTGGTCAAGGAGGTCGATGCGCTGGGCGGCGCGATGGCGCTGGCCGCCGATCTGGGGGGCATCCAGTTCCGCACGCTCAACAGCAGCAAAGGCCCGGCGGTGCGCGCCACGCGCGCCCAGGCCGACCGCGTGCTGTACAAGGCGGCCATCCGCCACATGCTGGAGAACCAGGCCAATCTGTGGCTGTTCCAGCAGGCGGTGGACGATTTACTCATCGAGGGCGATCGCGTGGCCGGGGCTGTCACCCAGCTGGGCCTGCGCTTTCGCGCCCGGGCGGTGGTGCTGACAGCGGGCACTTTCCTCGATGGCCGCATCCATGTGGGCCTGAACAACTACCAGGCCGGCAGGGCGGGGGATCCGCCGGCGGTGACGCTGTCGGCGCGCCTGAAGGAATTGCAACTGCCCCAGGGGCGGCTCAAGACCGGCACGCCGCCGCGGCTGGATGGGCGCAGCATTGATTTTTCCCGGTGCACCGAGCAGCCCGGCGATGGCGTGCCCGGCGGCGACCGGCCCGAGCACATGCCGGTGTTCAGCTTCATGGGCAGTCGCGCCATGCACCCGCGGCAGATTTCCTGCTGGATCACGCACACCAATGCGCGCACGCACGAGATCATCCGCAGCGGCTTTGATCGCAGCCCGATGTTCACCGGCCGCATCGAGGGTGTGGGGCCGCGCTATTGCCCCAGCGTCGAGGACAAGATCAACCGCTTTGCCGACAAGGACAGCCACCAGATCTTTCTGGAGCCCGAAGGCCTGGACACGCACGAGATCTACCCCAATGGCATCTCCACCAGCCTGCCATTTGACGTGCAGTATGCGCTGGTGCGCTCCATGCCGGGGTTGGAGAACGCTCACATCCTGCGCCCTGGCTACGCCATCGAGTACGACTATTTCGACCCGCGCGCCCTCAAGAGCAGCTTCGAGACGCGGCAAATCCAGGGCCTGTTCTTTGCCGGTCAGATCAACGGCACGACCGGCTATGAAGAGGCCGCCGCCCAAGGTCTGTTTGCCGGCTTGAACGCGGCCTTGCAATGCCGTGGCGAGGCCCCTTGGCTGCCGCGGCGCGACGAGGCCTATCTGGGCGTGCTGGTCGATGACCTGATCACCAAGGGCGTGACCGAGCCCTACCGCATGTTCACCAGCCGCGCCGAATACCGCCTGCAGCTGCGCGAGGACAACGCCGACCTGCGCCTGACCGAGGCCGGGCGGCGCCTGGGTCTGGTGGGCAATGCGCGCTGGGAAGCCTTTTGCCGCAAGCGCGAGGCCATCGAGGCCGAGACTGCGCGCCTGCAGGCCACCTGGGTCACGCCGCGCAATCTGCCGCAGGCCGAGGCCGAGCGCGTGCTGGGCAAGGCCATCGAGCGCGAGTACAAGCTGTTCGATCTGTTGCGCCGCCCGGGCGTGGGCTATGAAGCGCTGATGGGCCTGCAACCCGAGCCCCAGGCCGGCCTGGTGATTGGCAACGAGGCGGTTTCACGTGAAACACTGGGCGAGCTTTATGGCCCGGTGGTCGAGCAGATCGAGATTGCCGCCAAATACAGCGGCTACATCGACCGGCAAAAGGACGAGGTCGAGCGCGCCTTGCATTTCGAGAATCTGCTGTTGCCCGAGGATCTGGACTACGCCGAGGTCACGGCCCTGTCGTTCGAAGTGCGGCAAAAGCTGGCGCAGCATCGCCCGCGCACGCTGGGCCAGGCCTCGCGCATCTCGGGCGTCACGCCGGCGGCCGTGTCGCTGCTGCTGATCCACCTGAAAAAGATGGGCAAGAAATGGGCGCCAGGGATTGTGGATGAGGTGGAGCCATGAGCGCTGAGCCGCTGCAGCGCAGCCTGCAGGCTGGCGCCGAGGCGCTGGGCGTGCCGCTCGATGCGCAGCAGCAGCGCCAGCTGCTGCAATACCTGCAGCTGCTGCAGAAGTGGAACCAGGTCTACAACCTCACGGCGGTGCGCGATCCGCAGGAGATGCTGCAGCTGCACCTGCTCGACTGCCTGGCGGCGGTGCCGGGCTTTCTGCAGGCGCTGCGCGAACAGCAGACCCGGATTCAAGCCCAGAACCAAGCCCAGGCCCAGGCCGATGTTGCAGCCGTGCCGGTGCTGGATGTTGGGGCCGGCGGCGGCCTGCCGGGCGTGGTGCTGGCCATTTGCTGTGCGCAGGCGCAGGTGCAGTGCGTTGATGCCGTGGCCAAGAAAATGGCCTTCGTGCAGCAGGTGGCAGGGGCGCTGGGGCTGGCCAACCTCAGGGCCACGCACGCCCGTGTTGAGGGGCTGTCAGGGCAGTACCCGATCATCGCCTCCAGGGCCTTTGCCAGCTTGGCCGATTTCGTCACGCTGACGCGCCAGCGCCTGGCGCCCGGCGGCGTCTGGATGGCCATGAAGGGCAAGCGCCCGCAGCAGGAGATCGACGCCTTGCCGCCTGGGGTGCAGGTGTTTCACGTGGAACAACTGCAGGTGCCGGGCGTGGCGGCCGAGCGCTGCATCGTCTGGATGCGCCAGAGCGACGAGGCGGTTTGAGTGGCTTCCCGGGGCGCGGTGCAATGCCGCTATGATCGCGGCTTTTGATGTCTGGGCCGGACGCTGGCGGTGGCGACATTGCCGGGCGCAGGCCATCGACATGCATTGAAAAGACAGAGCAGACCATGGCGCAAATCTACTGTGTGGCAAACCAAAAGGGCGGGGTGGGCAAGACGACCACCAGCGTGAACCTGGCGGCGGCGCTGGCCCGGATCGGGCAGCGCGTGCTGCTGGTCGATCTGGATCCGCAGGGCAATGCCACCATGGGCTGCGGGGTGGATAAGCGCGCGCTGCAGCACTCGGTGTACGACGTGCTGCTGGGCCAGTGCCCGGCGGTGCAGGCGCTGGTCAGCTCGCCGGCGGCCGATTTCCAGGTGCTGGGCGCCAACCGTGAGCTGGCCGGCGCCGAGATCGAGATGGTCGAGCTGCCGCGGCGCGAGCACCGTCTGCGCGATGCACTGGCCGATCTGCAGGACCAGTTCGACTTCATCCTGATGGACTGCCCACCCTCGTTGGGCCTGCTCACCCTCAATGGCCTGTGCGCTGCGCATGGCGTGATCGTGCCCATGCTGTGCGAGTACTACGCGCTCGAAGGGCTGACGGATCTGGTCAACACCATCAAGCAGGTGCATGCCAACTTCAACCGCGATTTGAAGATCATCGGCATCCTGCGCGTCATGTTCGATGCGCGTGTCACGCTGCAGCAGCAGGTCAGTGAGGAGCTCAAGCAGCATTTCGGCGGCAAGGTGTTCGACACCCTCATTCCACGCAATGTGCGCTTGGCCGAGGCGCCCAGCCATGGCCTGCCCGGCGTGGTCTATGACCCCGGCGCCAAGGGCAGCAAGGCCTTCGTGCAGTTCGCGCAGGAGCTCAGCCAGCGCCGCCCGGGCCAGCAGCGCGCTGCGGCCACTGCGGCCACTGCTTCGTCCACGGCGCCGCAGGCCCAGCCCGCGCAAGGGTCGGGGCAGGGCGAGTCGCCCAGCCACCAGGGTGCAGGCGATGAGCACAAGCCATCACCGCCGCCGCCCGCCAGCCCGCCAGAGGCCGGCGTGCCATTGGGGCTGCGCAAGCCTTCGGCTTCGTCATGAGTGCCCCAGCGCCGGCCGTGCAGCTGTTGCTGCTGCCCGCGCACCAGGGCGCAGGCATTGGCGCTGCCCAGCAGCCCGCCGGGCTGCTGCCGCGCTGGCACGCCGTCTATGGCGACCCCTGTGTGGCGCAGCACGACTGGCAGCGCCCGCGCAGCGGCGACTGGCAAATCCAGCTGGAGCAGGCCGTGCTGCACAGCCAGCGGCCCGTGGCGCTGCTGGCCGAGGGCCTGGGCTGCCAATTGGTGGCGCGCTGGGCCCAGCACAGCCGCCATGCCCGGCGCGTGCTGGCGGCGCTGCTGCTGGCGCCGCTGGATGTCGAGACCGAGCAATACCAGCACCAGTTGCCCAGCTGGCAACCCATGGCGCGCACGCGCTTGCCCTTTGTCAGCCAATTGCTGCTGCCCCGGCCCATGGCGGGCGCGCCGCTGCAGCGCATGCAGCAAATGGCCGCGCACTGGGGCAGCAGCCTGCGCTGGCTGGACGAAGAGCATGGCGAAGGGCAGGGGGCGCAGCAGCCAGCAGCCCAGCTTGGCCCGCTGCGGCTGGCCTTGCAGGAACTGCTGGCCAGCGTGGCTGCGGCCCTGCCGGGGCAAGGGGCGCATCGGCCCACGGATTGACGCCGGCCGGCGCGCCGGGGCCTTCCATCGCCCTTGGGCGAGCGCCCGGGGCCTGGCCCTGCGGCCGGAAGCAGAGAATTTCAGCGATTTTTCGAGGAGTGCAAACAATGACGAGCAAGAAAGCAGCCAAGGGGCTGGGTCGCGGCCTGGGGGCCTTGTTGGGCCCGCAGGTCAGCGATGTGGGGGCCGATGAATCGGCCTTTGCCCAGGCCCATGGCGCGCCGCGCGAGCTGGACATCGACGCGCTGGTGCCCGGCCAGTACCAGCCGCGCACGCACATGGACGAGGGCGCGCTCTACGAGCTGGCCGAAAGCATCAAGAAGCAGGGCGTGATGCAGCCGCTGCTGGTGCGCAAGCTGCAGCAGGGCGAGCACGCCGGGCGCTATGAAATCATCGCCGGCGAGCGCCGCTACCGCGCCAGCCAGCTGGCCGGGCTGACCTCGGTGCCGGTGCTGGTGCGCGAGGTCGATGACCGCAGCGCCGCTGCCATGGCGCTGATCGAGAACATGCAGCGCGAGGACCTGAACCCGCTGGAAGAAGCGCGCGGCCTGCAGCGCCTGGTGCAGGAATTCGGCCTGACGCACGAGCAGGCCGCCCAGGCCGTGGGCCGCTCGCGCAGCGCTGCCAGCAACCTGCTGCGCCTGCTGAACCTGGCCGAGCCGGTGCAAACCCTGCTGATGGCCGGCGACATCGAAATGGGCCATGCGCGCGCGCTGCTGGCGCTGGGCAAGGCCGAGCAAATCACCGCCGGGCACGAGATCGTGGCGCGCAAGCTCAGCGTGCGCGAGACCGAGGCCCTGGTCAAGCGCCTGGCCCAGGGCAAGGGCGCCGAAGCGGCCAGGAAAGCCAGCAACCGCAAGAGCGGCGACGTGCGCCGGGTGGAGGAAATCCTCTCCGACCTGCTGATGGCGCAGGTGGACATCCAGATCAAGAAACGCACCAAGAAGAAAGACGGCCAGGTGCAGGAATCGGGCGAAATCCGCATCCCGTTTGCCTCCATCGAGGTGCTCAATGGCGTGCTCGAACGCATCCAGGGCCGCCAGGAGGAGTTCTGATCTCGCCATGATGGCCACGCCGCACACCGCGCCCTCTGACAGCGCCGATCTCTTGGCCAATCTGGCCACCACCGATGCCGCCAGCCACGCCGCCGCTCAGCCCAGCGAATGGATGCAGCGCAGCCTGGCGCTGGCGCGGCAGGCCGTGGGCCTGTCCAACCCCAACCCGGCCGTGGGCTGCGTCATCGTCAGCGCCGATGGCCGCACGCTGCTCGGCCAGGGCCACACCCAGGCCGTGGGCGGGCCGCATGCCGAGGTCATGGCGCTGCGCGATGCCGCCGCGCGTGGCCACAGCGTGCGCGGCGCGCAGGTCTACGTCACGCTCGAGCCCTGTGCCCACCATGGCCGCACGCCGCCGTGCTGCGATGCGCTGGTGGCCGCCGGCGTGGCGCGGGTCGTGGCCTCGCTGGCCGACCCCAATCCGCAGGTGGCCGGCCAGGGCCTGGCGCGCCTGCGCGCGGCCGGCATTGCCGTGGAGCTGGGCGATGGCCAGGCGCAGGCGCGCGATATCAACATCGGCTTTTTGCAGCGCATGGCCACTGGCCGGCCCTGGGTGCGCGCCAAGGCCGCGGCCTCGCTCGATGGCATGACGGCCTTGCCCAATGGCCAGAGCCAGTGGATCACCAGCGCGCAGGCGCGCCGCGACGGCCAGGCCTGGCGCCAGCGCGCCTGCGTGGTGCTGACGGGCATCGGCACCGTGCTGGCCGACGACCCGCTGCTGAACGTGCGCGACTGGCCTAGCGCGCGCCAGCCCCATCTGGCCATTGCCGACAGCGCGCTGCGCACGCCGCTGCAGGCTCGGCTGTGGCAGGTGCCCGGGCGGCAGGTGCTGGTGTTTGGCCGCCCGCCGCAGGCTGCTGCACAACGGCAGGCCTGGCAGGCTTGGCAGGAGCGGCGCGCGGCGCTGCAGGCCCGGGGCGCGCAGGTCGTGGCGCTGGATGGGCAGGAGGCGGTCGGCAGTGGGGAGCAGGGCGGCGGCCCAGGCCTGGATCTGGCCGCGCTCATCGCCCATTTGGGCCGCCTGCCGGTCAACGAAATCCACGTCGAAGCCGGCGCGCGCCTCAACGGCGGCCTGCTGCAGGCCGGGCTGGTCGATGAATGGCTGGTCTATCTGGCGCCGCAATTACTCGGCGCCGGCCGCCCCATTGCGGCGCTGCCGCAGCCCTGGAGCCGCCTGGAGCAGGCTGCGCGCCTGCACTGGCACGGCATGCACATGCTGGGCGACACGCTGCGGCTGCAATTGCGCGCCCGGCCATTGCAGGCATAGCCCTTGTGCATCATCGCCCGTCGGCGCTGGCCGAGCACTGGCCG
Source organism: Vandammella animalimorsus (assembly GCF_002285265.1). GTDB lineage: Bacteria > Pseudomonadota > Gammaproteobacteria > Burkholderiales > Burkholderiaceae_C > Lampropedia. Next base: position 54,778 of record NZ_NSJB01000010.1, on the reverse strand, counting down.
GTTTTGGCGCCGCTGTGCAGCGCGTAGATGTCGCAGTCCTGCGCGAAGGCCAGCGGGCCGCCGTAGTGCCGGGCGATGGCCTGGGCCGTGGCCTGCTGCACGCCCTCGGTGCGGCGCATGAAGTGCGACAGCACCAGGCTGCGGCTGCCGGCCTGGGCGGCGATGCGGCCGATCTCCGAAGGCGGCATGTGCAGCAGCCGGGCAATGCGGTCCTCGCTGTCCTCGGGGATGGCGTTGTGCGCGATGAACACATCCGCGCCCTGGGCCAGCGCATCGAGCGTGCGGCCGCGGTTGCTGGTATCGCCGGAGACCACCAGCGCGCAGCCATCCTTTTCGATGCGCCAGGCCAGCGCCGGCACCAGCCCATGCTCGACGGGCATGGCCGTGAGCGCAAAGCCGGCCAGCTCGGTGCGAAACGGCACGGGCTGGGCCCGATCGGCGGCCACGGCCACGGGCTTGAGCGTGAAGGATTCATCGCCGTTGAGGTAATCGGCCAGATAAGGGTAGACGCCCTGCGGGCCGAACTGGCGCTGCACGAACAGCGGCGTGGTCGGGAAAAGCTCGCTGCCCGTGGGCCCGTACAGCGGCAAATCCTGGCTGCGCCGGCTGAAAAAGGCCGCCTTCATCAGCGCCGGCAGATCGCCGACGTGGTCCACGTGCAAATGCGTGAACAGCAGCGCCTGCACATCCTCGATGCGGCCCTGGGCGCGCTCGAAATTCAGCGCCGCGCCCGGCCCCAGGTCGATCAGAAAGCGCGCCTGGCCATTCTCGCGCAGCAAATAGCTGCTGGAGGCGCGCCGGTCGCCCAGCTCCGGCCCGCCCGAGCCCAGCACCACCACATCCAGCCCGGCATTGCGGCAGCGCGCAGGCGCGGCAGGGGTTGCCGCCTGGGCCAGCGGCGGCGGGGCGTCGGCAACGGCATTGGCGGCGGCATCGGTAGTGGCATCGGGCGCGGCCGCAGCCTGCGGCGCAAGCACGGCCCCGGGCAGGGCCAGGGCCAGCGCGCACAGCCAGCGGGCGGCGGGCAAGGGCGGTGACAAGAAGGACATGGGCAGATTGGCTGTGGTCAGGCAAAGCCGTGCATTGTGCGCGATGCGCCAGGCCAGGCCATTGGTGCACAGGGCTATTGGTGGCGCAGACCTTCTCCTAGGGGCAGCGCCCAAGCCTGCAAACGGGGTTGCGTTTCGTGCCAAGCATGGCAGGGCAAAATCCCCATGCCCATGTGCAGCGGGCACAATGCGCGCTGCCTGCGCGCAGCGCAGTCTTGCCCGTTGCACGGCCGTTTTTGTCCAACACACCCCTGAAGGAGACATCCCCATGAGCAACCTGCCCGGCCTGAACTACCAGCTTGGCGAAGACATCGACGCGCTGCGCGACGCCGTACGCAGCTTTGCGCAAGACCAGATCGCCCCGCGCGCGGCTGAGATCGACAAGAGCGACCAGTTCCCCATGGACCTGTGGCCCAAGATGGGCGAGCTGGGCGTGCTAGGCATCACCGTGCCCGAGGCCTACGGCGGTGCCGACATGGGCTACCTGGCGCACATGATCGCCATGGAGGAAATCAGCCGCGCCAGCGCCAGCGTGGGCCTCTCGTACGGCGCGCACTCCAACCTGTGCGTGAACCAGATCAAGCGCAATGGCAACGAGGAGCAGAAGAAAAAATACCTGCCCAAGCTGATCTCCGGCGAGCACGTGGGCGCGCTGGCCATGAGCGAGCCGGGCGCAGGGTCTGACGTGGTGAGCATGAAGCTCAAGGCCGAGGACAAGGGCGGCTACTACCTGCTCAACGGCAGCAAGATGTGGATCACCAACGGCCCCGACGCCGACACCATGGTCGTTTACGCCAAGACCGAGCCCGAGCTGGGCGCGCGCGGCATCACCGCCTTCATCGTCGAAAAAGGCATGAAAGGCTTTGGCACCGCGCAAAAGCTCGACAAGCTGGGCATGCGCGGCAGCCACACTGGCGAGATGGTGTTCGACAACGTGGAAGTGCCCGCCGCCAACATCCTGGGCAGCCTCAACGGCGGCGCCAAGGTGCTGATGAGCGGCCTGGACTACGAGCGTGCCGTGCTCGCCGCCGGCCCCATCGGCATCATGCAGGCCGTGATGGACAACGTCGTGCCCTACATCCACGACCGCAAGCAATTCGGCCAGAGCATTGGCGAATTCCAGCTCGTGCAGGGCAAGGTGGCCGACATGTACACCGTGCTGCAAGCGGGCCGGGCCTTTCTCTACACCATCGGCAAGAATCTGGATGTGCTGGGCACCGAGCACGTGCGCCAGGTGCGCAAGGACTGCGCCAGCGTCATTCTCTGGTGCGCCGAGCAGGCCACCAAAATGGCCGGCGACGGCATCCAGCTCTTTGGCGGCAACGGCTACATCAACGAATACCCGCTGGGCCGCCTGTGGCGCGACGCCAAGCTCTACGAAATCGGCGCGGGCACCAGCGAAATCCGCCGCATGCTCATCGGCCGCGAGCTGTTTGCCGAGACGATGTAAGCCAGCCAGCCCCGCCCGATGCCGGCCCACGCCCCATGGCGGGGCGCAAAAACCGGGCCGGGGCTGCCCTCGTTTTAGCGTGAGCGTCCGGTATGGCCGGTGGCGCGCCGCACGGCGGGGGTGTCGGTTTGCCCGGCGCGCTCGGCGGCATAGCCCCAATCGGCCGCGTACTTGCGCTTCATGCGCGCGTAGTCGCGCAGGTATTGCGAGCCCAGGCGGGTTTTTTGCGCCTCGGTCAGGATCTTGCCGCTGACCTGGAAAAAACCGCGCTCCTCTTCTTTGAGGTGGTGCCGCACCTCGTGCGCCAGCGCCTTGGCTTTTTCTCCCCAGGCCTGGCCTTCGGGCGCCAGCGCGCCCAGCTCGGCCACCAGCTCGTCCAGCTCGTGATGCTCGGCCAGGGCGTGGCGCGCGCTGTCCAGGCCCATGTCGTCCATCATCATGGGCGAATACAGAAAACGCTCCTCGGCGGCCGCGTGGGCGGCCAATTCCAGCTTGAGCATCAGAAAGGCATCGCGCCGGCCCTGCGGGTTGGTGGCGCGGGTGCGTGTGAGGCGGGTGCACCACTGGCGCTGGATGTCGTGGCTTTCGCGCAGGGCTTCGTAAATCGTGGGGGCGGACATAAAGGGTGCTTTCATCGAGGGAAGGGGCGCATGGCCTGGCCTGATGCGGCGGCGCATGCACGAGCATGGTAGCGCGCCGCATGGTTTCGCGTTGGCATTGGCCCTGCGCTCGGCCACCTCTGTGGGCCAGACAGCCATCGCAGGCCGGCAGCGCGCCCAGTTCGTGCTAACTTGCGGGGCTTTGGAACCTGCCCACGCCAGCGCCCCGAAAACAGGCCCTGGCACATCCCCCATGACTGAACCCAACAGCCTCCAACACCTCATCGACGCCAACCACGCCTGGGCCGAACAGGTGGCGCGCGACAGGCCCGGCTTCTTCGAGAACCTGGCGCACCAGCAAACGCCCAAATATCTGTGGATCGGCTGCTCCGACAGCCGCGTGCCGGCCAACCAGGTCGTGGCGCTGGCGCCGGGCGAAGTCTTCGTGCACCGTAATGTGGCCAACGTCGTCGTGCACTCCGATCTGAACGCGCTCTCGGTCATCCAGTACGCGGTCGATTTCCTCAAGGTCGAGCACATCATGGTCGTGGGCCACTACGGCTGCGGCGGCGTGCTGGCCGCGCTGCACGGCACGCGCGTGGGCCTGGCCGACAACTGGCTGCGCCACGTGCACGACGTGAAAATGCGCCACCGCGGCCGCCTCATGCACCTGTGCCGCCACGAGCAGGAAGACGCGCTGTGCGAGATGAACGTCATCGAGCAGGTCGGCCACATCGCCACCAGCACCGTGCTGCAGGACGCCTGGGCGCGCGGCCAGCAAGTGGCCGTGCACGGCTGGTGCTACGGCCTCAAGGACGGCAAGGTCAAGGACCTGGGCGTGACCATGACCTGCCGCGAGCAGGTACTGGAGGTCTACCGCGCCGCCATCAAGCGCTACCCGCGCCGCTCCGACCCGCTGCCCACGGAACTGGTGATCGACGACCTGCAGGACGGCGATTGAGACCGGCCGTCATCCATCGGGCTGGCCTGCCTGTGGCATGCCATCCAGTGCAGGCAGGCCGCTCCAGTGCACCCCTTCGGGCAACAGCCGCCTGCCCAGCAACAATCGCATCCCACGGGCTGGTAGCGGGTAGGCGCGCACATCGTCTTGTGAGAGATCGAGCAGCCCCTCCAGCTGCTGCAGGCAATCCTGCAGCGCCGTGGCACTGCCCTGGAACAGGAAGACCGAATACTGCAGCGCCATGGCCTGGGCTGCCAGCGTGCGATGCACCCGCGCCAGGCGCCGGTGGTCGCCAATGTCGTAGCAAATCACGTAATGGCGTGGCATTGGCGATCACTCACAGGGTTCCTGGCACTGATCCTGGGGCGCCGCAGGCAAAACGGCCTGCCCGGCGGTGGCAGGCTGTTGATCGGTCTGCAGCACATCCTGCAGCCAGGCCACTTGCTGCGCAATGGCGCTGCGCAGTGGCGCCGCCTGTGCTTCATAGGCCTCGTAATAGCGCACGCGCCCAGCCTTGCCCAGCAGGCAGGCGCCCTCGGCCTGACTGAAATGCGCTGGCGTCAGCGTCTGGCTGGCGCACAAATGCAGGCACAGCCGATCGGCCAGCGGGCGAATGGGCTCGAGCACATCGCTGGCCAGTGACTCCCGCCCCCAGCTGGGCTGGTGGTAAAAGCCGATGCAGGGATCCAGCCCAGCGCCATGCAAGGCCATGGCCACCTCGGCATGCGCCATGGTGTAGGTGAGCGACAGCAGCACATTGAACGGATCGCGAGGAGGGCGGCGGTTGCGCTCGTGGAAAGCGAAACTGGCCGGGACGACCTCGCGCAGCCCCGCGAAATACGCCTGGGCCGCAGCACCCTCCATGCCGCGCAGGCTTTCCAGTTGCCGGGCCTGCGCCAGTTGCGATCGCTGCGCCTGCAATTGCCGCATGGCGCGCGTCAGCGCATATCGGGCCCTGGGGTAGGTGCTGCGCAACTGATCGAGCCAATCGTGCTGGCGCGTGAGCTTGCCATCGAGCAACTGGCGTGCCACCTGCAGGCAAAAGCCCTCGTCCAGGCTCATGCGGGTTTGTTGCACACGGCGGCTGGCATCGTGGTGCGGCAAGCTCAGCAACAGACTGGGGCGCGCCAGCCGACCCGAAAGCACCACAACCCCCACGCCCCGTTCCCCCAGCTTGCCCAGCAGCGAGGCCTCCAGCGTCACGCTGCCGCGCAAAAAAACCCGGCGGATCGGCGCCAGCGGCACCGTGCCCACGCGCTGGCCGTTCTCGCGGAACACCAGCGCGCCGGCATCCAGCTCCAGATGCACATTGCGGCGATCGACGAACAGACTGCTCATGCTGCAACAACCAGACATTCAGGCAGGCAGCAGCGCAGGGCCCCGGCAGGGCCGCTGCGCCACCGGCCGGCGGCATCAGACGATGGCGAAATAGCCAGCGCGGAAACTGCTGGCCTGCCCCAGGCAATGCGGCGGCAGGCGCGGATCGAGCGCAATGAGCAGGATGCGGTCTGAAGCCGCATCCATCCAGCGCTGCAAATCGGCGCAAATGGCGCGCAGTTCCGCCGGCGTGACCCAGATCTCCGGCACCGACTTCTGCCCGGCCACACGAAAACTCTTGAGATAGCGCTGGATGCGCAGCCGCGTGCGATCGCAGGCGATGTCGTAGGCAACCAGATACAGCGTGCGGGCCATCGCAGAGCTCCTTTCATGGCATGGCCCCCCAGGGCAGGCACGGCGCCTGCAAGCGCCGCAACGGCTTTGCCTCGAGGAATTTCATGGCAAGACGGGCATTCATTTCAGCTACTCGAAATCGTTGCACAAACCCAGATACGGAGTGTCGAACCACGCCCTGGCTTCATCATCGGCCCTGCGATAGTCCTCCAACGTTGCCTGTTGCACCTTGGCCGGATGGAAGTGATGAAAGATGCGAATGATGTTGAAGACACTCCAGTTGTGGTGGATTGTGAAGAGATTTTTGAGTTGCACCGCCTTGATGGACACAGGCGAAGCCCTCAATGACAAAACGTCATCGAGCCAGAGGATCTCCTGCATGAAATCCTTGGCGAAGTAAGACGATGTCGCGGGGTGCTCGCTGATCTGCGCGATGGCACAGCAGGCCCTCGAGCGAAAACCGGTTTTTTGCTTGCGCCTGTCTTCAATTTCGAGAATCAGCCTGACCTCAGGCTGTCGCCCGGCGATGTCCTCGATCTGGGTGTTGTAGGCCAAGGCATTGAACAGCCCCTGGATCACGGTGCCGAATCCGGGCACGTCTTTGGCCTCAAAAGGTTTTTGCTTCATGTCGCGCTCCCTTGGTCTTGAATCAAAACCGGTCATGAATCTGCCGCGTGGAGTTTTAATCCCTTTGATATCAGGGTGGTCTCGAGACTATACCGACCTCTCAAAACGTCCATCGATTTCGTCTTAATCCCTTTGATATCAGGGTGGTCTCGAGACGTTAACACTCGCATTGGTTGTGCAGTTGCTTTGGTCTTAATCCCTTTGATATCAGGGTGGTCTCGAGACGCGAGGCGGCCTTGACGCGGATCCAGTCGGGCGTCTTAATCCCTTTGATATCAGGGTGGTCTCGAGACGCCGAATTGGTCGTTGGCGGGAAAACTTACCGGTCTTAATCCCTTTGATATCAGGGTGGTCTCGAGACCGCATGGTTAGCCAATACCGACCTAAACCCAGGTCTTAATCCCTTTGATATCAGGGTGGTCTCGAGACTAATGCCTTCGATGTTGCGATTGTAGATACCTAGTCTTAATCCCTTTGATATCAGGGTGGTCTCGAGACTTTCTAGAGACTGGATGTCGTCACTAGATTCATGTCTTAATCCCTTTGATATCAGGGTGGTCTCGAGACCGGAAATCTCCGTCAAGGACTTCGAAAATTCGTCTTAATCCCTTTGATATCAGGGTGGTCTCGAGACTTTACAGCTTCCGTAACTCCGAAAAGGGTTACAAGTCTTAATCCCTTTGATATCAGGGTGGTCTCGAGACTTTCTCGACGTTTTGAATCACGTCATCAGGTACGGTCTTAATCCCTTTGATATCAGGGTGGTCTCGAGACTCCAAGAGATCCAAAGACACGTCAAAGACCACGTCTTAATCCCTTTGATATCAGGGTGGTCTCGAGACCAAGCCCTGTGCCAGCAGGGCAAGGGCTGCTGGGTCTTAATCCCTTTGATATCAGGGTGGTCTCGAGACTCAGATCCTTGGCAAGAAAGTCGCCAAGCTTGTGTCTTAATCCCTTTGATATCAGGGTGGTCTCGAGACCTAAAGTTCAAACCGCAGGTCGCATTGCTGCTGTCTTAATCCCTTTGATATCAGGGTGGTCTCGAGACAATAACAGTGTTTTGACCCATCCAACCAAATGGGTCTTAATCCCTTTGATATCAGGGTGGTCTCGAGACGAAAGCATTGAGCAACTGCCAGAAGGCGAATTCGTCTTAATCCCTTTGATATCAGGGTGGTCTCGAGACACTTGGTCTTTTCGATTAGGATCGAAATAAAAGGTCTTAATCCCTTTGATATCAGGGTGGTCTCGAGACGGCAAGCGCGCGCCCAATCCGAAGTTTCTCAGAGTCTTAATCCCTTTGATATCAGGGTGGTCTCGAGACGGATGACGGCTTCAGGGCCTGGCTCGTTCAGGGTCTTAATCCCTTTGATATCAGGGTGGTCTCGAGACAGTCCGCTCTGCGGTGGGTAAAGGCGATTTGGGTCTTAATCCCTTTGATATCAGGGTGGTCTCGAGACGCAGCTTCTGCCCAAGACAACACTACCTCTAGCGTCTTAATCCCTTTGATATCAGGGTGGTCTCGAGACCAAAACGTTCACAAAGCTGCGTGGCTGGAGAAGTCTTAATCCCTTTGATATCAGGGTGGTCTCGAGACAGACAAGACTGCCAGAGCAGCAGCAGCAATCGGTCTTAATCCCTTTGATATCAGGGTGGTCTCGAGACTTTACACGAATGGCAGCCTGACATCCTCTCCGTCTTAATCCCTTTGATATCAGGGTGGTCTCGAGACGCCATCGACCGCTATAACGATTCGACCGACCTGTCTTAATCCCTTTGATATCAGGGTGGTCTCGAGACTTCTTAGCTGGAACAGATGACGACAAGACCATCGGTCTTAATCCCTTTGATATCAGGGTGGTCTCGAGACCCTACTGCCACAGACCAAGGAGCGAAAAGTTCAGTCTTAATCCCTTTGATATCAGGGTGGTCTCGAGACCATCACCAAAGCCAAGGAGAATACATGAGTACGTCTTAATCCCTTTGATATCAGGGTGGTCTCGAGACAGATCCTCCAAAGCGTCCAGTTGCTGGACGCCGGTCTTAATCCCTTTGATATCAGGGTGGTCTCGAGACCGCAGTTGCGTCGCAGCAGCTCTTCCATGATGGGTCTTAATCCCTTTGATATCAGGGTGGTCTCGAGACAGTACGCATTGAAACCCACGTCAGCACTGTCGAGTCTTAATCCCTTTGATATCAGGGTGGTCTCGAGACTCAAACCTCTTTAAGGAGAAAATCATGATCACGTCTTAATCCCTTTGATATCAGGGTGGTCTCGAGACCCAGCAAACGTGTTGCGCCGGTGCAAATCTGTGGTCTTAATCCCTTTGATATCAGGGTGGTCTCGAGACGTCTCGCGCGAGGATGTCAGTATCGGCGGGGATGTCTTAATCCCTTTGATATCAGGGTGGTCTCGAGACGACACGCCATCCTCAATGGTGCAGCACGGGCAGGTCTTAATCCCTTTGATATCAGGGTGGTCTCGAGACGTAGGCGCGCAAGAAGGCGCTGATGCCCATGAGGTCTTAATCCCTTTGATATCAGGGTGGTCTCGAGACGCAAGCCGCTGATGCTGCAGACCAAGAAGAGGGGTCTTAATCCCTTTGATATCAGGGTGGTCTCGAGACCAATGGGTGAGTAAATCGTTCTCTTGATTGCGTCTTAATCCCTTTGATATCAGGGTGGTCTCGAGACCTAGACAGCCTAGCCCCTATGACGCCCTGGCGTCTTAATCCCTTTGATATCAGGGTGGTCTCGAGACGGACTCCTCCTTCAAAGAGCTTGAGTTCGGTGAGTCTTAATCCCTTTGATATCAGGGTGGTCTCGAGACTCCAATCCGTAGTAACCGAGGTTGCGCAAGATGTCTTAATCCCTTTGATATCAGGGTGGTCTCGAGACACCAAGTAAAAACTTCCCGCCGTCTATGACGGGTCTTAATCCCTTTGATATCAGGGTGGTCTCGAGACCCAATCGCCTCACCTCTCCAGACGTGCGAAGAGGTCTTAATCCCTTTGATATCAGGGTGGTCTCGAGACACATTGAAGGCGATGGCACGACTGCATCACCGTCTTAATCCCTTTGATATCAGGGTGGTCTCGAGACAAAGAAACAACAGTGATCGCACTGTTACTGCCGTCTTAATCCCTTTGATATCAGGGTGGTCTCGAGACGCCAACGCCGCGAAGAGCGTTGGGAAATCCTTGGTCTTAATCCCTTTGATATCAGGGTGGTCTCGAGACTAAACACTTCATCTCAACCAACACACTCGAAAGGTCTTAATCCCTTTGATATCAGGGTGGTCTCGAGACTTCAGTGATGGAGGTATTGGGCAAAGCTACGATGTCTTAATCCCTTTGATATCAGGGTGGTCTCGAGACACCACCGCGCGGCCAATCCAGAACGCGCACTTCGTCTTAATCCCTTTGATATCAGGGTGGTCTCGAGACTCTTTGTCTATGCTCTACATGACCGCATCCAAGTCTTAATCCCTTTGATATCAGGGTGGTCTCGAGACGAACTTGCCATGGTCGTCGTAGATGACCACGGTGTCTTAATCCCTTTGATATCAGGGTGGTCTCGAGACCAATTCATTGTCCATGGCGTGCGGCAATGTCGGTCTTAATCCCTTTGATATCAGGGTGGTCTCGAGACCGAATCGCCCGCCAAGCCGAGCTGCGCAAGAACGTCTTAATCCCTTTGATATCAGGGTGGTCTCGAGACCCATCAAAGATGCCACCTGTGCACAAGTGGCTCGTCTTAATCCCTTTGATATCAGGGTGGTCTCGAGACGAACTTGCCATGGTCGTCGTAGATGACCACGGTGTCTTAATCCCTTTGATATCAGGGTGGTCTCGAGACGAAGGCAAGCTGCTCATCTGCGATGAGATGCTGGGTCTTAATCCCTTTGATATCAGGGTGGTCTCGAGACTTGGGGCGCGCAGCAAGCAGTCACTATCTGACCGTCTTAATCCCTTTGATATCAGGGTGGTCTCGAGACCCAAGCGTATCGCGAAAAGCGCCAAGAGCTGAAGTCTTAATCCCTTTGATATCAGGGTGGTCTCGAGACCGCGTGTGGCGGCCGATGCCTCTTGCACGCCGGGGTCTTAATCCCTTTGATATCAGGGTGGTCTCGAGACATAACTAGCTTGCCAAGGAGTGGTGTGATCGTGGTCTTAATCCCTTTGATATCAGGGTGGTCTCGAGACCAACTGGGTCGAACCCTCGGAAAAGCCCTGAAGGTCTTAATCCCTTTGATATCAGGGTGGTCTCGAGACCGTAAACCGTTAAAAACCTTTATTGATCAAGCACTTGCCAGCGCTGTGATGAATTTTTTGCAGGGTGAGCAAACCTGTGTTTATGTGTGGCATACGGCAAGGCCAGATTGTAGGCCAAATCACGTCGAAAAAATCAAAGCCGGTGCTGCGCGGCAGTGGCGGGAGGTCGGGATTTTCCCGCATGTCCTGCATTACCTGGGCGGCGCGCCGCCCTTGTGCTGCATGTGTTTTTCATTTCCCATTACGCGCCATCACGCCATGCGCGCAGAAAATCGCCGAGCTGGGTGATGCCGGGGCCATCAAGTACGCTGATGCGCAAGTCCCTGGCGCGGGTTTTGCTGGCGGGTGTGATGGGGTGAATGCTGAGGTAGAGCGCCTGGCCGGCAGCCCCGCCGATTTCGTTGCGCAGCTGGCCAAGCTTGTAGAGGGCGTCGCGGGCATCGGCTTCGTTTTGTTTGCCGGTTTTGCATTCGAGCAGCAGGGTGCGATTGCGGTGGACGACGATGCCGTCAAGCTCGTTGGGGGTGCTTTGGCCTTTGCTGTGGCGCTCGATTTTTACGCTCATGGCGTATTGCCCATCCTTGAAATGGCTGTCCAGCTGCAGGAAGGCGTGTTCTTCTAGCCAGAGACCGGCAAAGTACCGGGCGTCGTCCCGGCTGGTGAATTGGACTTGCATGGGTTCGTGCTCGCTCCAGTGCAGCAGGCCGTGGCGATGGGCTTCACGCAGGATATTGGCCAATGCCCTGGAGGGAGGGTGGTGAAACTGCGCCTGCAGCGTGGCTTGGCTGGCAGTGGCGGTCAGAGCGCGCAGGGCCCCGGCGGTGAGCCCGGGGGCCTGCTGGGCCAGGATGCGGGTCATGCCTTGGCGTTTGAGAACCTGCTCCCAGGCGGTCTGGGGTCGGGTGTCGCTGGCGGTGCGGTAACCCTGCAGCAGAAACTGGTCCTGCAGCGTGAGCACATCTTGCATGTCCTGCTGGTTGGTGCGGCCATCGGGGCTGTACCAGTCGAGTTTTTGCTTGAAGGTGTCGGCGTAAACGAGCTGCAGCGTGCCCGTGCCGGCTTCGACCATTTTGAGTTGGTCCTGCAAGGCCAGCACCATGAGCTTGGGGCCGCCGGTGATGTGGAGGATGGTGTGCCGGCCGTCGAGCTTCTCTTCAACCAGGTGGGCTGCGCTTTCCACGATGCTTTGCGGGCTGCTGTCATCGAAGTCAATGCGCTCGGCCTGCACATCCTTGGGCAGGGCGTGTTGCAGGTTTTTGCCGCTGCCTTTGGCCTTCATGTCCGGGGTTTCCAGAATGAGCACGTGTTTGGCCTGCAGCTGCTTGAGCGGGATGAGGTTGGCGGCATTCTGGCCTGTAGCGATGCAGACGTGGACGGTGGCGGCTGGGTGGTGGTTCATGGTCTGGTATGAAGATATTGCATTGGGGAGGGCAGCGGTCAAAAGGGCATGGGGTGCTGCCCATGGCCGGCCGGTTGTGTCGCTTGGGTGGGGTGGTGCAGGGGGCGAGTGGGCCTAGTCCCAGAGGCTGCGGATGAAGCTGACGGCGCCTGCGACAGCGGCGACGGGGACGACCACGGGCGCGGCTGCAGTGGCCAGCGCACCTGCGCCGATGGCGGAGGCTGCGACGACGACGGAACCGGTGGCGGTGGCACCCAACAGGGCGCCAGAGCCCGCCGCGACGACGCTGCGGCCTGCGCTGACTTCTTTGGTGCCGGTGATGGTGCGGGAGAGTTTTTCGCCAGCCAGGCCGATGAAAACAGCTTTTTCGATTGCCATATTGGATGTCCTTCACGTGGGGGTGGATGGGTTTGGTGTGAACAGTTGTTGTGGCGGTGTCTGTCCGGTGTCCGCCATGCGCTGCCGGTGGCAGCGGTGCAGTTTGGGCCGCCTTGCAGCAGCCGGCGCCACGTTGGGCGCGGGGCTCAGGCCCTCAGTTTTTTTCCTCGGACTGGTTTTGGGCTGCGGAGGCCTGGCGGAGGGCTTCGGTCAGGGCGGCGAGGGCGGCGGCGAGGGCGATGGTGACGTAGTTCATGAAGATCTCCTTAACAGGTTTGTTGGTAAGTGGCTGGAGCAGTTGTTGTGGCGGTATCTGTCCGGTGTCCGCCATGCGCTGCCGGTGGCAGCGGTGCAGTTTGGGCCGCTTTGCAGCAGCCGGCGCCACGTTGGGCGCGGGGCTCAGGCCCTCAGTTTTTTTCCTCGGACTGGTTTTGGGCTGCGGAGGCCTGGCGGAGGGCTTCGGTCAGGGCGGCGAGGGCGGCGGCGAGGGCGATGGTGACGTAGTTCATGAAGATCTCCTTAACAGGTTTGTTGGTAAGTGGCTGGAGCAGTTGTTGTGGCGGTATCTGTCCGGTGTCCGCCATGCGCTGCCGGTGGCAGCGGTGCAGTTTGGGCCGCTTTGCAGCAGCCGGCGCCACGTTGGGCGCGGGGCTCAGGCCCTCAGTTTTTTTCCTCGGACTGGTTTTGGGCTGCGGAGGCCTGGCGGAGGGCTTCGGTCAGGGCGGCGAGGGCGGCGGCGAGGGCGATGGTGACGTAGTTCATGAAGATCTCCTTAACAGGTTTGTTGGTAAGTGGCTGGAGCAGTTGTTGTGGCGGTGTCTGTCCGGTGTCCGCCATGCGCTGCCGGTGGCAGCGGTGCAGTTTGGGCCGCCTTGCAGCAGCCGGCGCCACGTTGGGCGCGGGGCTCAGGCCCTCAGTTTTTTCCCTCGGACTGACGCTGGGCTTGCTCCAGGACGGCGAGGACGACTTTGAGGGCGGTGGTGATGAAATCCATGGAAATCTCCTGTGAATTGAAGTTGGCTTGAAAGATGCGTTTTTCCTGTTACGGCCTGGGGCGAAGTATTGAGCTTGACAGTATTAATTTCAATGTTCGTAAGCTTGCTGAATGGGGAGTGTTTTCCTTTCTTTTGCCTGAATCGAAGTATCTGCGCCGTCTGTATTGGTTTCAAGTTTCGTAAGCTTGCCGGAATGGGTGGTTTCTTGAAATGCCTGTTCAGGTCCTTGCTGCATCCTGTGCATTGCTGCGTTCTGAATCGAAGTATCTGCCTTTAATGCGCTGGTTTCAATGTTCGTAAGCTTGCCGAATGGGGTGTTTTCCTTTCTTTTGCCTGGGTCGAAGTATCTGCGCCGTCTGTATTGGTTTCAAGTTTCGTAAGCTTGCCGGAATGGGTGGTTTCTTGAAATGCCTGTTCAGGTCCTTGCTGCATCCTGTGCATTGCTGCGTTCTGAATCGAAGTATCTGCCTTTAATGCGCTGGTTTCAATGTTCGTAAGCTTGCCGAATGGGGTGTTTTCCTTTCTTTTGCCTGGGTCGAAGTATCTGCGCCGTCTGTATTGGTTTCAAGTTTCGTAAGCTTGCCGGAATGGGTGGTTTCTTGAAATGCCTGTTCAGGTCCTTGCTGCATCCTGTGCATTGCTGCGTTCTGAATCGAAGTATCTGCCTTGAATGCGCTGGTTTCAATGTTTGTAAGCTTGCCGAATAGGGTGTTTTCCTTTCTTTTGCCTGGGTCGAAGTATCTGTGCCGTCTGTATTGATTTCAAGTTTCGTAAGCTTGCCGATGGTTTTAGGGTTGAATAAAAAACCACGCGGCATACATGGTGCGGCGTGGTTTTTGCAGGGGGGGATGAAGATTAAAAATCAGGCCAGATGATGGTGATGCTCTCTTTTGAGATGGGTAGTCTGTAGGCTTTGCTAATATTTTTTGGAGCGTATTTTTCCCAGCCAATCGGAAGTTGTTTTTTGATGTGATTTTTCAATTTTGAGTTGAGTGTGTCAAACTGTTTTTTGTGGTCTTCCGGGGCATCGTCTTGCAGGAGCTTAAACAGGCTTGTGCCATGCTTTACCTTTTGTTCTTCCAAATATTCTTTGAATTTCTGAGGATCCTTGATGCCAAGGACTTGTTTGTAGATTTCTAGAAAGGAATTGCGCAGTTCATCTTTTCTGAGGAAATCTGCTCGGGTTGGATAGATTCCTTCGGAGTTCAATTGGGCCCACCAGGTTAGCCAGGCGAGCTCACGAGGGGGGAGAGGGAATTGTGTTTTGTCGCAAATGACTTCTTGGCTGCGCAAATCGATGATCAGGCGGGGCGGGTCGAGGCTTTCCTGAATGGCGGCCACGGTGTCGCTGTAGCTGGCTTTGCCTTCAAGCAGGGCCTGAGGCTGGCCGTGGCGCAGCCGAACGATGGGAATGGCCGCCAGGGTGATATGGGCGTTGGCGGTGCTGACGTCGGTGCTGTTGATACGCAGTGTGCGCGGTTGTGCAGGCGGGAAGAAGAATTGCGGCTGGCTCTCGAACGGGCTGGAAACCAGCACGTGGGAGAGTTGATCCTGGGGCCGCGCAAACAGGGAGAAGGCATAGCCGACAAAGAAACCCATGGTCTTGCGCCCGCCGGAGATGGAAACGTGCAGGGCGGATTGCGCATCACTGGTCAAGTCCGCCATCAATTGGGTGATGGTGTTGGCGGCCTGGGTGTTTTCTTCTTCGCTGGTGATGTCGTCCAGCGGCTGGCCGGCGCTGTCGCGGATGACGTGGATGTGGCTTTCGTCAAAGCGGGGCTGGCCGAGTTGCGGATAGTCCTGCAAAAGCGCTTGGAAATGGCCCTTTTCAAGCAGGCCTTCCATGGCGATTTTCTTGCCGGTCTGGGTGGTGACCAGATGCACCTCGGTCGGGATGAAGGCGTGCTCTGGCGCCTGCTGGCTCAGTGCATAAAGGGTTTCGGTCACGACCTGTGGCGATATGCCGGTGACGGCCAAAAGAATTTTCCGAGGGGTGGTGTGCATGTGCGCGACTCCGGGTGGCTTATCTGAAAATTGCCTTGCGCAGGCGTTGCAGTTCCTTGGCCAGGGCCAGCTCGTCTTGCAGCAGGCTCTTGACTTCATGGTTGAAGGGGCGCACGCCATGCGCCATGGCGTTGCGCAGGTGTTCCAGGCGCTTGAAGTCCGGGTTGGCCTTGGCGTCGTGGCGTGCGTCTTCGCGATGTTCGTATCGGTTGAAGTTGCCGCCGCTGTCGCGCACGGCGTGTGAGATACGGCTTTCGAACAGGTAGACGATGGCACGCAGGTAGTCCTTGCGCTCCAGGTAGCGATCGGCCATGGCCAACTCCCACTCGGGGCGCTGGCCGTGGCGAAACCAGCCCACGTGCTGGGCCAGGTGGCCGCTGAAGAGCGTGCCCAGCGCGCCCTGGTGTTCCTGGATGTGCCTGAAGGCGCCGGTGAGGTTTTGCGCGGCCTGTACGGGGTTGCTGCTGCGCTCGAAATAGGCTGCCTGCGAGAGCATTTGGGTGCGCTGCTGTGCCATGCCGTCGGCTTCAAACAGCGGGGCGAATACGCCGTAGTTGCCGCTGTTTTCATAGACGGCCAGTGCTTCCACCCAGTCCAGCATTTGCAGCATGCCGCCCAGGTTCAGGACGGGCGTTTGCCTGTCTTGCGGGTCAGTCATTTCGAGGGCGCCGTAATACACGTCCTGCACCTGCACCTGGCGCACGTGACGCAGGTAGCGCGCGGCCACCAGGGCCAGCATGGGCAGATGGCGAAAGCCGTGGGTGACGTCCAGAACGACGGTCTCGCCCGGCTGCACGGCGTTTGCCAGTGTGGTCAGAATGGCTGCTTGCTCCTGCGCATTGCGGGCATAGGGGATGAGGTGGCATTCCACCGGCAGGCCGAGCTTCTGGCTGACGTAGGTCTGGTGTGGGGCCAGCATTTCGGGGGTGACCGCTTCGCTGCGCACGGCGTCCACCAGGGCGAGGATGGTGTCATCCTCGCTGCCCTGGTGATCGAAAAAGATGTCCCACATGCTGCCGCTGGTGCCGATGAGGATGAGTTTGTCGGCCTTGATTTGCTCGGCAAGCACCAGCCCGAAGTACGGTGATTCTCGGGTGGTGCCGTCTGTAAAACGGTAGTTTGCGGAGCGGTAACCGGTTTGCTGGTTCAACTGGCTTTTGCCGAGCAGGCTGATGAGGGTGGTCATGCACTGATTTCCTTGGCGATGCGGTGGAGGTTAACGGGTGTTCGCAGGGGTCGCAGGGGGCAGCTGTGCGGGGAGTTTGCGCACCTCGAACCGTTCCAGAACGGCGCCCAGGGCTTGCAGTTCCTCGGCGCTGAGTTCCTGGCCACGCGCATGGGGCGGCATTTGCAGCGAGAGATTCCAGTACTGGGCGCCGCGCTCGCAGACCTGGGCGGCGATGTTGATCGGCAGGGTGCCGATGACGGTGTCGCCGGCTTCGATGTGGGCCGCGTCCAGGTGGGAGAGGTGGCGATCATAGGTTGGGCCATGGGTTTGCATCCATTGGATGGCGCCGGGATGGCGGCTGATGAACCAGGTGGTCATGGGCTGGCTTTCGTGAAGAGCGCATCGGCGGCGGGTTTGCCGAGGCGGAGGATGGGGCGCTGCGCGCGCACGGGTATGGAGTGCACTGCGGCTGGGCCGGGGGTGATGGCAGCGGCTGCGCTGACCAGGCCCGGGTGCAGGCTGTAGCGGCCCAGGCCAAAGGTGGTTTCCTTGCCCAGGTGCAGCCATTGGCCCAAGTGCAGCAGCTCGATGAAGGGGGCCAGGGCAGCGGCCGGGCCGCTCAGCTGCAGCGTGCCCAGCAGGCCGCCCATGGGCATGCTTTGGCGCTGGCGGTTGGAGTAGCGGCTCCAGTCGTACCAGTTCAGGCAGCGGGCATCGATCTGGATCTGCTGGGCGCATGCGGTCAGTGCGCCAAAGTCTTGCTGCGGCGCGGCGGGGCCAAGCTGGGTGTCGAGCAGCAGCTGGCAGCGCCGCGCCAGGGTGATGAGCAGATCACGGGCGGTGAGGCTGGCGCGCGTGGCGGGCTTGCCTTGCTGTTGCAGGCGCAAGGGGGTGTGCAGGTGCAGGCTGAGGCGACTGGTTGTGCAGGTCTGCCGGGCGCTGGCTGATGCGGCGGCCTGGGCGGGTGTGGCTTGATCGGTTTGGGCGTTGGCAGCCTGGGTCAGTTCGCCCAGCCAGGCGGGCATGGGCGGCAGCGTCAGTGCGGCGGCGTCCAGCGGCTGGGGCGCGCCCTGGCCGGCTTGCCAAAGCGGTTGCGCCACGCCCTCGCGGTGCACGGCCAGCAGCGTGCAGGCGGCCTTGCCCGCACCCAGGCCGCGTTGGCAGGCCTGCTGCCAGGCCAGCACCAGGGTGGGCAGGTGTTGCAGGGCCAGGCCGATGAGCACCAGGCCGAAGCTGAAGGTCTCGCCCGCGCGCAGCGTGCGTGGCCCGTGGGCGCTGGCGCTGGTGGCTCGGATCGCAGCCTGGTTGTCGCTTGGCTGGTCGGCGGGCGCGCCAAATGGTGGAAATGGCGGCTCGATGACATAGGGCGCGGGCATCTGGCTGAACTTTTGCAGGCGGTGCTCCTCGCGCGGCACGGGGGCGAAGACCTGGCAGTAGGCGCAGCGCGTGTGCAGGGCGCAGGGCTGGCCGTCGCCGTGGGGCAGCGGCATCATGGCTTTGAGCGCATGCCCCCAGGCACCGCGCAGCATGGAGCCGGCATAGGCAGGCAGCGCCAGCGCCGCATCGGTGCGCACCAGCAGGCGCAGGCGGACGATGGGCAGGGGCGGGCGTGCAGGGGCACTCATCACTGGCCTTTGAGGGTGTTGAGCTTGAATTGCTTGCGCACTTCTTTGGGATCGAGGCCGTTGACCAGCTTGGGCAACCATTCCTCGATCGCGCTGGCTGCGGCTTGCTTTTCTTCGGCGCTCCAGTCGGCTGCGGCATGGGCTTTTTTGGCAAGCTCGCGCGCTTGGTTATGGATGGTGGCGTTGAGGTTTTCCTTCTTGCCGCGCAACTGCTGGTGACGCTCTTGCCATTGCTGTGCCAGTTTCATGATGTCTTGCATGACCGGGCTGAGGGTTTGCAGCTGGGCCGCGCGCTGTTCGGCCTGCAGTGCTTCTTGCAGGCTGGCTTCGGCCTTGGTGTCGCGTTGCATGAGGCCGAAGCCGATGGCGGTTTTGGCGCCTGCGCCCAGGTATTGCAGGCCGTGCTCCAGCGCTTGCCAGAGATCGTCCAGTTCTTTGGCCAGTGCGTCCGCCTCACCGGCGCCGGGGCGCGGCAGGATGATGAATTGCAGCTTGATGCTGCGGGCAGTGAGGTAGCCGATGGGCACGGGGGCGTGCCAGTCGCCGGGCTGGGCGTCGGCCGTCAGGGGGGTTTTGCTGCCTTGTTCGTACCACTTGCCCATGTGAGGGGTCATGACTTCCACGTGCAGCTGGCATGGCTGTACGGGCAGGGCGTCGAGAAAGATGAACTGGCCGCTGTGCTTGGCCACATCGCCTTTTTCGGCGGAGCCGAACCAGCGTTGCAGCAGCGCGCTTTTATCCTCGCCTTGGTAGGCAGTCTCGATGACGGCGCGCACCAGCCCCTTGACGGCGCTACCGCTCAGGTAGGGTGTGCCCAGGGTGGGGTGCCAGAGAAAGCCGTTTTCCAGCGGATGGGCGTTGCCCGTGCCGGTGACGAAGTTGCCTGCGCAGTGGTAGACGCGGGCCTGGCCGCGCTGGGCGGCGGCGAGTTGCAACAGGCGCTGGGCGTGTTTTTGCAGCGATTGGCCCTGGCCTGTGGGCTTGCGGCTGAACCGGTTGAGCCAGAGCTTGCGCGCATCGATGCCAACGGCGCTGAAATCGCTTTCATAGGCGTCAAAAAAGCGTTCGAACCACAGGCCCTGGTTCATGGCGTTGAAGTCGGGCTCAGGTGCAGCGCTGCCGTGGTAGAGGGGGAGATGGGATTCGGTCATGCGAGGCGTGGATGTGAGAGAAGGGTCAGGCTTTCTTCAGCAATGCCAGGGCAAATTTCTTCAGCCATTCGAGCAGGGCCTGGGCTTCGTTTTGCGCGGCCATGTAGTGCGGCATGTCGGAGCGGGTGATGGCCGTGAGCAGGTCGTCGGCTTCGTCAAAGATGCGCCCTTTGCTGTCCGCGCCGCACAGCCAGTCGCCCAGGATGCGGTAGATCCTGTCGTGGGTGCTGCCATTGCCTTGGCTGCGGTAAAAGGCCAGGGCCTGGCCCAGGCCGTTCATATGGATGAGCGCGGGCAGGCCGTTGAGGTAGCGGCGCATTTCGGCCTGAATGCTCTCGCTTTCTTGGGCAATGGCCTGAATGCGCGCCAGCGCAAACTGGGCGCGCTCTTGTTCCATGGTGCGCAAGGCGGTGCTGGGGTTGCTGGGGTTCATGCTGCGCTCCTCCTTCAAGCCTGGGCCTTGTGGATGCCTACGCGGCACCAGCCCATGCCGGTGGTTTCGTTGCCGCCCAGTTGCAGCCAGTTTTTGCCGGCGGGCAGCAGTTGTTCGAAGCGCTCGAGAAGTTGTGCGGCGCTGCGTTCGCTGCCTTTTTTGCGCGAGGCGGTGGCGGTCAGCGGGATGTAGAGCAGGGTTTCGGGCGGTAGCGACTCCTCGTGCCACAGCGCGCCGTCCTTGACGGTTTTGCTGGCCGCGTCGATGGCGATGTGGGCGTTGACGGGGGTGGCGTTTTGCACCAGGAAGGCAAAGATGTCGTTGCTGACCACCACCAGCTGCGCCTCGAGCGTGGGCGCATCGAGGCCGCCGCCGCTGAGTTGGGCCAGGGTTTGCGCCAGGGGGGCAATGTCCGTGTTTTGCTGTTGCGCGAAACGGAATTCCTCCAGGAACAAGGGACCTGCCTTGCCGCCCAGCGCGGTTTGTGCGTCGGGCGCGAAGCCTTGCGGGATGTTCAGGTTCAGCCCCAAGCGCTCGGCATGCTGGGCAAAGCGCCGCAGCGCGGCGGGGCAGGTGACCCACTTGAAGGCGCTTTGCAGCGAGCGCACGGGCAGGGCCAGCAGCAGGGCATCGCCCACCAGCAGGGCGCCGGCATGGCTGCTGTCGCGCTCGCCGGCGGCGGCGGCGTGGTCGGGGCCAAAAAGCTCAATCAGATCGTCTGGCTTGAAGTCCGGGTGGTGGAAGGCATGGGCGCGCAAGGCGCCCTTGACGGCGGAGCCGAACACGCAGGGCCAGCGGTTGTGGGCCTCGCGCTGGATGGGCAGATCCACGCCGGCGGCGGATTGGCCTGTGCCCGCGTGCAGCGGGGTGGCAGCGGTGAGCAAAAGCAGGGCGGATTGGGTGGTCATGCAGTCGTCCTCGAAGCAAGAAAAGCGAGTGGTTAAAGAGATTGGGGTTGGGGGCCGGGCAGGGTGCCCAGCAGAAACTGGCCGCGCCCGTTGGCGTCGGCCGGCTGTGCAAAGGCGCTGGCCTGCAAGGGCTGCCCATCCAGGCTTTGCACGTACAGCACGCTGCCGGGGGCCAGCAGGCTTTGCACGGGGCGGGCGCGGTGGCTTGCCAGATCCCAGCCGCCTTCGCGCAGGGCGCGGCCATTGGCGACGCTGAGGATGCGTAGGCGCTGGCCTGCCAGCTCGCCTTCCCACACTTGGGCGGGTTGGCCCTGGTCATTGGCAGGCTTGTAGGTGGAGGGCTGGAATTGCGGCGGAATACCAGCAGGCAGGTTGGCGCTGCACGGCAGAGGCGTGAGGGCGTAGAGCACGGCGGCTTGGGTGGGCCGGTTGTGGGTGGAAGCGGGCGCGCAGGGCAGGGGGGCATTGGAGTCTTGCCGCACTTGCAGGGCAGCTTGTCGCCCCTCGCCGCCCAAGCGGATGACCGTGCGCTCGGGCAGCAGGCTGGCATCGGCCAGGCCATGCAGGTGCAGCTCGACGCCCACGCCGGGGCGCAGGCGCAGGTGGCGGGTCTGGTACAGCAGCCCTTCCTGCACGCCCTTGCGGCGGTTGTCGCGGGCAATGCCCAGGCGGGGCTCGCTGACGAACAGCTCGCTGGCCTCCTTGACGTCTTCGGCTTTGGGGGCTTGGCCGCTCAGCACGTTTTGCATGCCTTGCTGCGTGAGCCAGCCGCCCTGCACCGGGGTGCTGCCCGCCAGCTCATCCAGGCCGGGCACCTGGCGAGGGAACTGTGGCAAATGCACGCGGCCCAGGTCGCATGCCACGGGCTCGCCCAGCTCCAGCAGGAAGTAGTGCGTCACACCCCCCTGCTGCTTGCGCATGAGGTTGGCGGGCGCGGGGTAGAGGCGTTGGCCATCCAGCGTGATGAAGGGGCCGCCAAGGCGCAGCGGGCCCAGGTCGTCCCCGTAACCAATGATGCCCGCCAGCGGGCTGCTTGCCTGAAAGCTGCGCCAATCGCTGCCGTGCCGACTGTGCCAGGCATCGCCGATGAGGGTGCGCAAGGCACCGGCCAAGGTGCGCACGGGCGGCGGGAACACGCTGCCCAGCTCGCTGCTGCCCACGCTGCCGTGGGGGCGCGATTCGCGGAAAAACCAGGTGTCGAACGGGGTGAAGTGGCAAATGAGTGTGGCGGTGGTCATGCCAGGGCTCCTTGGTCCTTGTCCAGGCCCTTGCGGGCCAGAAAGCGCACGAGCAGGGCGGCGTCCGGGTTAAGAGGGGCGTCTTTTTTCAGCTTGGCCTCGGCGCCGGCGTGAGGGCGTTGCCATTGCCAGCATTGGTCCAGCAGTTTGTTGAGCTGTTTGTTCAGCTGTTCGGTGTCAGGTTGGGCGCTGCGCTGACCCAGGTCGCCCCAGGAGTGCAGGTATTCGGCCAGCAACAGTTTTTCCAGGGTGGCCTGATCGGCGTCGCTGAAGCGCTCCAGCACCTGCTTCATGCGGAAGAAGAACTTGCTGGAGAAGGCCGCGTCGTCGTCGCCTTGGCGGGCGAACTCTTGGGCCAACTGGGCGAGCTTGACCACCTGTCCGCCCTGATCCAGCGCTTTCTCCCACGGCATGGCCCATTGCGCGGCCATGCCCGAGGGTTTCCAGACGCGCACGGCGATGGCATTGCGGCCGGTTTGCTCCTTGGCCACGTCGTCGAGCAGGCGGTGGGCATCCTGCAAGACGCGCGTGAGCGGGCTGCGAAAGTGCACGTACTCGATGGCGCCGGAGAGGGTGGAGTCGATGGGCTTGCCCTTGGGGCTGTGTTGCGCAAACAGGTCGCGGTACTTGGCTTGCAGCGCGGCGGCGGCAGGCAGGGCGTCTTCCAGCGGCAGCAGGGCCAGCACGTCGTCGCCGCCGGCGTAGATGAGAAAGCCGTTGTGCGCACGCACGATGTCGCCCACGGCCTGGGTGAAGTCGTTGAGCGCCTGGCTGATGGGGGTTTGCTTGTCCTCATCGCCCATGTGCTTGCCCAACTGGTCGCCATCCATCAGCAAGATGGCGTAGTAGGGCGAGGGCAGGTCTTTTTGCCCGGCGGCCTGGCGCAGTGCGTGCAACTGCCGCAGCACGGCGCGCGCCTGGGGCTGCTGGTCGCTGCCGAAGATGCGCGGGTTTTCCAGCGCGGTGGGGAAATACACCTGCCCGTCCAGCCCGGCCCAGTGGCGCTTGAAGCCCTGCCGCTGCCTGGCGGCCTCGGCCACGCAGCGGATGTCGATCTCGAAAGCTTGCTCTCGCATCACATGAGCGGACTCGCTTGCTTCTGTGACGGCGCTTGCATTCTGGAAAAAGCGCTCGAATGCTTCCGGGGGAGCTTTGCCTATGGTGTCGGCCAGCCAGGGCGCGGCAGCCAGAAAGGCCACGGAGGGCACGGCCGTGGGCACCTGCCAGCCGCCCACCTTGCCCAGCGTGCCGGGCAGTTCGGCCTCGACCGTATGGAAGCAGCGCGCAAAACGGCGCTTGATGAAAGCCACAGCACACAAGCGTTCGCCGTCGCCCAGGTCGGTGCAGATGCCGGGGGCATTTTGTGCCTTGAGCCGTTCCCAGAACTGGTCGACTTTGGCATTGCTGGTTTCGGCAACGCCGGAAAGCTCCTGCCAGCCGTCCATCATCATGCATTTGTGGCCCGGCTCTTCGGGCAGCACGGTATCGCGCCAGTTCTTGCGCCTGTCCAGCAGGCTGGGAGCGCTGGCGGCGTCGCTGAGCACCCAGGAGATTTCCCAGAAACGGCCGACCTGCCGCTGCCAGATTTCGCGTGTGGCTGGCAGGTCCATGGACCCGAGGTCTTGCCGCCAGACCGCGTCGGCCAGCGCTTGCCATGCGTTCTGCACGGCCTGTTCAACCCATTGGGGCTGAAAGTCTGCGGGCACCTTGGCAGTGGTGGCCATGAAGCGGTTGGGAATGCTGCCTTGCTGGGGCAGACGATCGTTGCAGCCGAGTTCGCCGCGCAGCGCACGCAAGTAGTCCGCATCTGGCACTGGAAACTTGACTTCACCCCTTTGCTTTTGGATGCACTCCACGGCCACGCCGGTCAGCCAGGAAAGAATGAACGAGCCGGCCCAGAAATCGCGCGTGCGCCGAGCCTGGGCCACAAAGCCTTGCACAGGCCCCAGGGTGAACTGAAAGATTTGGGTGGATTCAGCCATGGCGGCGCAGCTCCTTGTAATTGGCTTTGGTCTCGAGTTTGGTTTTGAAGCCGTCCATGTAGCGGTGGATGACGGCGTAGTCTGTAATGGGGTTGGGAATGGTCTGTGCCCTGCCTTTGCCGGGTTTGGCTTCGATGGCCATGTCCTTGTGCAGGTACAGGGCCGGCAGCAAGAGCTGAAGCGCAACGAAGCGCGAGTCCTTCAAGGCGTGGACATGGATGAACAAGGGTGATGCGCGGCGGCCACCGTTTTCCGGTGCGATGTCCATCTTGTGCCCGGTGGATGAAAAGAAATAGTTGTGCGGCAGGCCGAAAACGGCGCGTTTGGGCAGCTCCTTCAAGGAGGAGGCGCCTTGCACCAGATCGTGGTCGTCTTTGAAGTTCTGACGCGCCCGCTGACCGAGGACTTCATGTTGGCCAGTCTTGGGGTTGTGCCGACCATAGCCGCGATAAAGCTGCATTTCGTCACCGATGACTTTGAGAGTCTTGATGGCATCACTGCCTTCGCCGCTGATGTCGATGCGGCTGGCCTGACTGAAGGCCGTGAAGGGCGGCAAGGGCGTTGCGGGGGCGGAAAAGTCCAGTGTGTTGTTGACGAAGGCTTCGATGGCATCGCGTGTTTCAAACTCCTGCTTGTCTCCCTGGGTCGGTTGCAGGTACTGGATGGACAGCGAGCCCAGCCCCTTGCGCGAGCGGCTGCCCAGGCCGCCAAACAGGCCCAGTGCAATGGCGGCGTGCTCGATGCCGGAAATGTCATCTGAGGACAATTCGCAGGCGTATTGCAGGGTGACTTGCAGCTGGGATGGGGGAAGGTAGTCGCGCAGGACTTTGTCCCTGAAGTGGTAAAGCCCCAGCCCCAGCAGATAGCCGATGCCTTCCAGTTGCGTATCCAGGTCTTTTTTGTTGCACGGCTGGCCGCTGAGCGTGGACTGAACACGCACGGCGCTTTGCCGGGAGTCATTGCCATCGCTGGCTTTGCCAAACAGGGTGCCTTCCTTGTGGTGCAGGTTTTTCAGGGCCTGTGTCACATCGCCCTGAGCCTCGCGCAGAAACCGGCCCCAGAGCAAGGCGCGCCACCAAAAGCGCAGGGCGCCCTTGAAGGATGCGTTGCGAAACTGTGTGGCGTCAACCTCTTGAGGCTCTGCGCCGCCCAGGAACATCGGCGTGGTGATGCGGTAGTCGATGGTGGTTTGCGGTGGTTGGGTCAATGTCAACATGGCATGTGCTTTGGGGCTGGTGGATGGGGGCGGCAATCATCAATGGCGGTGGAGCGCCTCGACGATGCGAATCTGCGCCGCAGGCAGTGGCAGGCCGTAGCCGCCGCGTTTGGGGGTGGTGTCCTGCAGGCGCCAGTCCAGGCGCTGGCCGGTTTCGCTCCAGACGATGGCCGGGGCCAGCCATTGCGCCAGCTTGGCGGGCAGGCGCTGGGCGAACAGTTGGCCCAGGGTGTTCTTGCGCGTGTCGAACCACGATTGCGACACGCCTTTTTGCAGCGTGGTCAGGCTGGCGTCCTTGAACTCGGCGCGGGTGATGTTCCAGTTGCTCAGGGCATTGAGATCCTGGCGCCAGTCGCCGCAGCTTTGCAGGCCGCACAGGGGCATGAGTTCGTCGAGCATGAGCTTGGCCAGGCTGGGGTCGGCCTTGCCGCTGGCAGGGCGGGTGATGTCGTTTTCGTGTGCGATGCTGGCGCGTGCCATCAGGCAGAAAAAGGCCAGGTCGATGGCGCTGGGGTGGAATACCAGGCACAGCGCGGGAGCGGCACTTTCCAGGCGGATGCAGCGCTGGCGTATGTCCACGATGAGTTGCAGCCCCTCGGGGTTTTCGCCCAGGTTGATAAGCTGCACGAGCTGGGCGAAGCGCACAGGCTCGGGCTCGGGTGCGCTGGCTTGCAGCAGCACCTCGGGCAGGTTGTGACGGTGGCGGATGAAGGGGATGGGCGCGAGGGTGACGCGGGCGGCGCTGGCGTCCAGCGTGTGGCCGCTGGCCGTGCGGATGTGGCGGTGCGCATCGGCGTTGGTGGGAAACCAGAAGTCCGGGATGTTTTCGTAGCCCTCGCTGACCAGCACGTGCGAGAGGCTGTCCTGCGCGCGGCCGAACAGGCTCATGGCGTAGCCCATGTAAAAGGTCATGGTCTTGCGCCCACCGGCCAGCGAGGCATGCAGGCTGCAATGCGGCTGGGCAGTGCGGTTGCGTACCTCGGTCATGATGAAGTCGGCCAGGGCCTCGTGGTCGGCCAGGCTGCGGGCGTCTTCCACCGGCTCGCCCTGGGCGTTGGGCACGACCAGGATGTGGCTTTCGTCGAAGGCGGGCAAGGGGCGCTGCAGTTGCTGACACAGGCGCTGCAGATGGCCTTGCGCGATCAGCCCTTGCTGCGCCTTGGTTTTGCCCAGGCGGGTGGTGATGAGATAGATCTCGTCAGGCCATGTGCGCCGTTCGTGGGCGATGGCATACAGGGTTTCAGTGATGACTTGGGGCGAGGAGCCCGTGGTGGCAAGCAGAATGTGCAGAGGCTTCATGGAATGCGTTACCCGTTGATCAATTCGGGAGGCAGTGTCGCTTGATGCGTGAGTCAGATGCTTGAAGCCAAGCTTGGGTGACGGCAGGAAAGGTAAAGCCCCTTTGGGGCTGCCTGCCAAGACGTCGTCTGGCATGGTTGGTTGTATAGGCCGGGCGCATTGCCGAAAGAGACGACTCAAGCCCAATGGAACAAAATGTATCTTAATAAAACATTGTGTTAGTTTTGTTTTTGCCGGGGTTTTCCCTGGTGCCTTGGGGTTTGGGCTGGGTGGGACTCAGAAACAGTGGGCCGATGAGTGGGCCGGTGGATCGCGTGGTTACACTTGGGGAGGAATTGCACGAATCCAGCGGCCAAGTGCGCGCTGTGGTTCGGTATGGGATGCGAAGCGCGAGCCGCAGCAATGGCCTCTCGCCATTGCGGGGACGAGCAACGGCGCAGACCGCCCGAATCTGCAGATGCGCATGGCGCAGCGGTCCGTGAAGATTCGTCTTTGAGCCATGACGCGGCGACAGTGCGGCTGGTTGTTGTTCCGGTGGGGCTGCCTGGATGGATCGGCGTTGCTGCGGGTCCGTGTCGATAGTTAATGGTTTTTTTATTTCGCCTCTCAGGCCAGCTATGAGCAAACAGCAATCGAACCCGCGCAGCGGGCGCAAGCAGGCGGCCTTGGCCGCGCAGGAGGTGGTGGCGCAGCCGCAGGCGGCCGCCGTGCAGGGGGGCGGGGCGCTGCCGCAGTTGTTGGAGTCTTCGCTGGCGCGCGACATTGCCCGGGCGATGATGGATGGCTTCAACCGCCACTACCGCCTGTTCCGTCAGGAGACGGCGCGCGCCAAGCACCGTTTCGAGACGGCCGATTGGCATGGCCAGCAGCGCGGCCAGCGCGAGCGCATCGAGTTCTACGACGTGCGCGTGCGTGAGTGCGTGCAGCGGCTGGAAAAAGAGTTTCGCGCTGGCTCGCAGCCCATGGAGGTCTGGCACGAGGCCAAGCTGCTGTACATCGGCCTGCTGGTGGGGCATTTCCAGCCGGAGCTGGCCGAGACCTTCTTCAACTCGGTGACGACCAAGATCCTGCACCGCACGTATTTCCAGAACAGTTTCCTGTTCGTGCGCCCGGCCATCAGCACGGAGTACATCCAGATTGACGAGCCCTCGGAATCGACCACTTTCCGCTGCTATTACCCGCGGCGCGATGCGCTGGAGGAGGTGGCGGCGCAGATGCTGGAGGACTGCCGCCTGCAGCGCGCCTTCACCGACCGCGCGCGCGACGTGCGGCGCGTGGCGCAGGCGCTGTCGGCCATGCTGGGCGATGCCAAGATCCGCACCAATTTCCAGATCCAGGTGCTCTCCAGCCTGTTTTACCGCAACAAGGGCGCGTACCTGGTGGGCAAGCTCATCAACGGCTTTGACGAGATGCCCATCTGCCTGCCCATCCTGCACGACGAGCGCGGCGGCCTGTACGTGGACGCGCTGCTGCACACCGAGCGCGACATGCACACGCTGTTCTCGTTCTCGCGCGCCTATTTCATGGTGGACATGGAAATCCCCTCGGCCTACGTGCAGTTTCTGCGCAGCATCATGCCGCGCAAGCCGCGCAACGAGATCTACAACTCGCTGGGCCTGGCCAAGCAGGGCAAGAACCTGTTCTACCGCGACTTTCTCAGCCACCTGCGCAGCTCCACCGACAAGTTCCGCATCGCGCCGGGCATCAAGGGCATGGTGATGCTGGTGTTCGACCTGCCGAGCTTTCCCTACGTGTTCAAGCTCATCAAGGACTACTACCCGCCGCAGAAGGAAACCACGCGCGAGCAGATCAAGGGCAAGTACCGCTTGGTCAAGCAGCACGACCGCGTGGGCCGCATGGCCGACACCATGGAGTACAGCGAGGTGGCCTTTCCGCGCGCGCGCTTCGAGGACGAGCTGATCGCCGAAATCCAGAAGTTCGCCCCCAGCCAGCTGGAAATCTCCGACCGCGACGGCGACGGCAACGTGGAGGTCATCCTCAAGCACCTGTACATCGAGCGGCGCATGATCCCGCTGAACATCTACCTGCAAGAGACTTTCGACGCCGGCGA
Source organism: Vandammella animalimorsus (assembly GCF_002285265.1). Classification (GTDB taxonomy): domain Bacteria; phylum Pseudomonadota; class Gammaproteobacteria; order Burkholderiales; family Burkholderiaceae_C; genus Lampropedia. The sequence goes on along the minus strand of NZ_NSJB01000010.1, from coordinate 26,280 downwards.
GGGCGACGCGCGCGCCCAGCGCCAGATGGAGCACGCCGTGATCGAATACGGCAACGCCATCAAGGACCTGGTGGCGGCCAATATCTTCCCCGGCGACATGCTGTGGAAGAACTTTGGCGTCACGCGCCACGGCAAGGTGGTGTTCTACGACTACGACGAGATCGAATACCTGACCGACTGCAATTTCCGCAAAGTGCCCGCGCCGCGCAACGAGGAGGAAGAAATGAGCGGCGAGATCTGGTACAGCGTGGCCAGGAACGACGTCTTTCCCGAGACCTTCGGCCCCTTCCTGCTGGGCAACCCGCGCGTGCGCGACATTTTCATGCAGCACCACGGCGATTTGCTGGAGCCGCAGTTCTGGCAGCAGCACAAGGAGCGCATCCAGCAAGGCCATGTGTACGATGTGTTCCCCTACGACGGCAGCAGCCGCTTTGCGGACGAGGGCGGCGCAGCGCCTGCCGATGCCGCCGCCAATGCCGCCGCACTGGCCCCGCCCGGCGGCACGGCCCAGAGTGGCAATGTGCCCGCCTGAGTGTCAGCGCGTGCCGTGCCGTCTGGCGTTGGCAGATGCGCTTTGAGTCTTGTGAACAGCCCTCTTGCTTGCCGCGCCTGCCCGCTAGCCGCCTTACCCCCATGACATTGCCCGCCGCGCAACCCCAGCACATCTGGCGCATCAACGCCTACCTCATCCTCATCACCTGTGCGCTGGCCTCGGCGCTGCTGCTCGTGGGCCTGGCCCTGCTGGCGTGGGAATGGCAGCGTGCGCGCCCAACGCCGGTGGCGAACCTGGTGGCCACGGACGTGAGCGGCCATGTGCAGCGCGAGCGTCTGTCCTACCGCCTGCGCCACACCCAGGGCGACGTGGTGGTGCTGGACGTGGTGGCCGACCAGCAGATCGAGCAGGCGATGGGCTCCAAAATTGCCTCGGGCGTCATGCGCAACCAGTTGTTCGTGAACGTGGCCGATGGCAGCAGCGCGCGCCTGTTGCCCGATGATCGCGGCTTGGTCGTGCAAGTCTGGGCCGTACGTGGTGACGGCGCGGTGAGCAGAACCTATGGGCCTGAAACCGATGAGCGGCCGCTGCCGGTCGTGCGCGCGCGCCTGTACGAAGTGGTCAGTCAAGACAGCAACGGCGACGGCCGCCTGAGCGCCAGCGACCAGCGCCGCCTGCTGCTGGCGCGCGCCGACGGCAGCGCGCCCGTGACCCTGGCCGAAGGCATGGCCCGCATGGACGGCGCCGCGCTGGACGCAGCGGGCGAGCTGCGCCTGACCGCCGTCCCGGCCGGCGGCGGCATGCAGCTATACCGTTTTGATCTTTCACGCTGGGCGGCCTTGCCGCCCGTTTCCCTTCCCTCATTGCCAAAGGAGCACTGAACCCATGTCCGAATCCATCGTCATCGTCTCCGCCGCCCGCACCCCTATGGGCAGCTTTCAGGGCGACTTCGCCGCACTGGCCGCGCACGATCTGGGCGGCGCCGCCATCCAGGCCGCTGTGGAGCGCGCTGGCGTCAAACCCGAGCAGGTCGATGAAGTCATCTTCGGCAACGTGCTGATGGCCGGCCAGGGCCAGGCCCCGGCGCGCCAGGCCACGCTCAAGGGCGGGCTGCCGCTGTCCACCGGCGCTGTGACCGTGCACAAGGTCTGCGGCTCGGCCATGAAGACCATCATGATGGCCGCCGACATGCTCAAGGCCGGCTCGGCCGAGGTCATTGTCGCCGGCGGCATGGAGAGCATGACCAACGCCCCCTACCTGCTGAAAAAAGGCCGCGGCGGCTACCGCCTGGGCCACGACAAGGTCTATGACCACATGATGCTCGACGGCCTGGAAGACGCCTACGAAGAAGGCCGCAGCATGGGCACCTTCGGCGAAGACTGCGCCGCCAAGTACAGCTTCACGCGCCAGGCGCAGGACGAATTCGCCATGACCAGCGTCAAGCGCGCGCAAGAGGCCATCGCCCAAGGCGCGTTCAAGGACGAAATCACCCCCGTCACCGTCAAGGAGCGCAAGGGCGAGCGCGTGGTGGACACCGACGAAGGCCCGGGCCGCATCAACCCCGAGAAGATCCCCACCCTCAAGCCCGCCTTCAAGAAAGACGGCACCATCACCGCCGCCGCCAGCTCCAGCATCAACGACGGCGCCGCCGCCGTGGTGCTGATGACCGAAAGCAAGGCCAAGGCCCTGGGCCTGAAGCCCCTGGCGCGCATCGTCAGCTACGCCACGCACGCGCAAGAGCCCGGCTGGTTCACCACCGCCCCCGTGCCCGCCAGCCAGAAGGCGCTGGACAAGGCCGGCTGGAAGGTCGAGGACGTGGACCTGTGGGAAATCAACGAAGCCTTCGCCGTCGTGCCCATGGCCCTGATGCACGATTTGAACGTGCCGCATGACAAAGTCAACGTCAACGGCGGCGCCTGCGCCCTGGGCCACCCCATCGGCGCCAGCGGCGCGCGCATCCTGGTCACGCTGCTGTACGCCCTGAAAACCCGCGGCCTGAAAAAAGGCCTGGCCACGCTGTGCATCGGCGGCGGCGAGGGCACGGCGATGACGGTGGAGATGCTGTAAGAACCGGTTCAAAACCCTGGCGCGGCGGGCACGCAAGCGGATTGGGGCAGGCTGCGCCTGGCATCCCATCCCCAACCGCTTGTTGCCCACGCGCGCCGGGGTCTTGACCAGGTTCCAAGCAGCACGCGGCCTGCATGCCTGACCGGGGCGTGCCCCAGGCCGCACCGCAGCCGCGGCGCAGCCCGGAAAAGTGCTGGGCCGCTCCTGAAAAAATAGCGCCATCGCCTGACAATAGGGCGATGGCGCTATTTTTCATTCATACCACCCAAGCAAGAAAGGCCCGCCCCGCCATGATCGAGTCACTGCAAGCCCTGCGCCAGCTCTACCCGCAAGCCTCGGCGCGCTCGCGCGCCAAGCAGCTGGACCATCTGGACGCCGCCATGCGCCGCTTCATTGCCCACGCGCCGCTGTGCATCCTTGCCAGCGCGGGCGCGAACGGGCATGGTCTGCTGGACGCCTCGCCGCGCGGCGGCCTGCCCGGCTTCGTGCAAGCGCCCGATGCGCGCACCCTGCTCATCCCCGACGCCACGGGCAACAACCGCCTGGACACACTGGAAAACCTGCTGGCCGACCCGCGCCTGGGCCTGCTGTTCCTGCTGCCTGGCGTGGACGAGGTGCTGCGCGTCAACGGCACGGCGCGTCTGCGTGACGAAGCCGCCTTCACCCAGCGCTTTGCGGCAGGCGGCATCCGGCCGCCGCGCCTGGTGATCGAAATGGCCGTGCAAGAGGCCTACCTGCACTGCCCCAAGGCCTTGATGCGCGCCCGCCTGTGGCGGCCCGAGGCGCAGGCGGCGCCAGGCGCCTTCCCCAGCATGAACGCCATGCTGCGCGCCCAGCTCGGCGCGCAGGTCGTGCCTGAAACGGAGGAAGAAGCCCGCCAGCGCTACCGCGCCCAGCTGCGCGAGGAAGGCCTGGACACGTTCTAAGAGCCTGTTCAAACTCTTTGCACGGCGGTCAAGAGAGCGGATTTGGGCGGTCTGCCGCGTTGCAAAGCCTCGCCATAGCCCAGCTATGGCTGCGTTTTGCGCCTTGCAGCCCACCCCAAACCGCTTCTTGCCCACCCGCGCCGAGATTTTGAACAGGCTCTAAGGAGGTGGCGAGATTGGGTTGGCGAAGCGGTTTTTCGAGGCAAAAGCCGCAGATGCCAAGCAAACATGCGCGCAAGGTCGCAGGCGCCGCGCACGCATTTTCAACGCAGCAGATGCGGCGTTTGGGCCGAAAACACCGCTGCGACACTCAATCTCAACAGCCCCTGGAGTGCGTTTCAAGTCTCGGAGCGGTGGGCAACGACCGTGCAGCGCAGGCATTACCAGGCATTGCAGGCATTGGCCATTGGGCCTGCGCAAGTGTTTTGCCGGCCTGCGCCCGGCCTTGGGGCTCAGTGCCCGTCGAACTGCACCAGCGTCAGCAGCGGCGTGCCGCGCTCGCGCACCTTGGCCGAGCCGCCCAGCTCGGGCAGATCGACGATGACAGCGCATTCCATGACCTGAGCGCCCAGGCGTTCGAGCAGCTTGATGCCGGCCATCATCGTGCCGCCGGTAGCGATCAGGTCGTCGATCAGCAGCACGCGCTGGCCCTGGTGCACGGCGTCGGTGTGCAGCTCGACGGTGGCGCTGCCGTATTCGAGCTCGTAGGTCTCCTCCACCGTGGTGAAGGGCAGCTTGCCTTTCTTGCGGATCGGGATGAAGCCCACGTTCAGCGCATAGGCCACGACCGAGCCGATGATGAAGCCGCGCGCGTCCAGCCCTGCGACCACGTCTGGGCGCATGCCGGCGGCGCTGTAGCGCTGCACCAGCACGTCGATGAGCACGCGAAACACCTGCGGGTTCTGCAGCAGCGGCGTGATGTCACGAAATTGCACGCCAGGGCTGGGCCAATCGGGCACGGTGCGGATGTGCTGGCGCAAAAAGGTGCGGGGGTCGAGTGCGGGCTGGTGCAAGGCGGCGGGGCTGGGCATGGCGTGTGGCGTTGGCGTGTGGGGCAGGGCGCGCGCGTGCGGGACACACGAGCGTCCGCCGCACCGGCTGCGATGGCTGGTGCGGCGGGCTGCGTAGTGTAAAGTCCCGGCGGGTCGGGCGGCGCCCCCGCGCCCATGACCTTGCACTACGCTCGCAAGGCAGCGTCTCGGTTGTGGCGGCGCGTTTTTCACCCCCCTCTTTCTTCAACCGCTTGCCAGTGGCAAGACAACAGGCAGTACGAACATGAGCATCCAGACAGTAGGCATCATCGGCGCAGGCACCATGGGCAACGGCATCGCACAGGCAGTGGCCGCCGCAGGGCTACAGGCCATCATGGTGGACATCTCCCAGGCGGCGGTGGACAAGGGCCTGGCCACCATTGGCGCCAGCCTGGATCGCCTGGTCAAGAAGGACAAGATCAGTGAGGCCGACAAGGCCGCCATCCTCGCGCGCGTGCAGGGCGCGACGGACTACGCCGCGCTCAAGCCGGCGCAGATCATCATCGAGGCCGCCACCGAGAACTACGAGCTCAAGCTCAAGATCCTCAAGCAGGTCGAGGATGTGGCCGCGCCGGGCACCATCCTGGCTTCCAACACCTCGTCGATCTCAATCACCAAGCTGGCTGCGCACACGCGCGAACCCGAGCGCTTCATTGGCATGCACTTCTTCAACCCGGTGCCGATGATGGCGCTGGTGGAAGTCATCCGCGGCCTGCAGACCTGCGATGCCACGCACGATGCCGTCACCGAGCTGGCGCGCACGCTGGGCAAGACGCCGGTGTCCGTGAAGAACGCGCCGGGCTTCGTCGTCAACCGCATTCTGGTGCCGATGATCAACGAGGCCTTCTTCGTGCTGGCCGAAGGCTCGGCCGAGCCCGAGGCCATCGACGAGGCCATGAAACTCGGCGCCAACCACCCCATTGGCCCGCTGGCGTTGGCTGACCTGATCGGCCTGGATGTGTGCCTGGCCGTGATGGAGGTGTACCTGGAGGAGTTTGGCGACAGCAAGTACCGCCCCGCGCCGCTGCTGCGCGAGCTGGTTGCCGCCGGCTACCTGGGCCGCAAGACCAAGCGCGGCGTGTACCAGTACTGAGCCTGCCCCAAGAAGCCGCGCCGGGCGGCCATGGCCTGAGGGCCTTGGCCGCCGGCTTCGTGCCCAACCGAATGAACCGCCGGTGGCGCTGGCGCGCCACCGGGCCCGGGAGCTGCCGCCATGTCCAGCCCGATCATTACCAGCCTGCTCGACACCGACCTGTACAAGTTCACCATGTGGCAGGCCATGCTGCACCGCCATCCGCAGGTGCAGGCCCAGTACCGCTTCGTCTGCCGCAAGCCGCCCAAGATCCCGCTCAGCGGCCTGCTCGATGCGGTGGACCGCGAGCTCGACCACCTCTGCCAGCTGCGCTTTACCGAGCAGGAGCTGCGCTACCTGGGCGCGCTGCGCTTCATCAAGTCGGACTTCATCGACTTTCTGCGCATCTTCCAGTTCCAGCGCGCCTTCATTCGCGCCTATGCCGAGGGCGACGAGCTGCACATCGAGGCCGCAGGCCCGCAGGTGCACGTCATGGCCTTCGAGATCTTCGTGCTGGCCATCGTCAACGAGCTGTACTTCCGCCAGTTCGACGCCCAGGCCGCGCTGGCCGAGGGCAAGAAGCGCCTGGCCGTCAAGGTCGAGGAGCTCAAGACCCTGGGGCGCGAGGCGGCGCTGCGCCACCCCTTCGAGCTGTTCGACTTCGGCGTGCGGCGGCGCTACTCGCGCGACTGGCAGCACCACGTGGTCAAGACCTTTGCCGAGCAAACCCCGCAGTGGTTCAAGGGCACCTCCAACGTGCGCCTGGCCATGGAGCTGGGCATCGTGCCCATTGGCACCATGGCGCACGAATACTTCCAGACCTACCAGGCGCTGGGCGTGGTGCAGCTGCGCAACTTCCAGAAGGCCGCGCTGGAGAGCTGGGTGCAGGAATACCGCGGCGATTTGGGCATAGCGCTGACCGACACCGTCGGCATGGACGCCTTCATCCGCGACTTCGACCTGTACTTTGCCAAGCTCTTCGACGGCCTGCGCCACGACTCGGGCGACCCCATCGTCTGGGGCGAGAAGGCGCTGGCGCACTACGCGCAGCTGCGCATCGACGCGCACACCAAGCGCCTGGTGTTCTCCGACGGGCTGAACGTGCCCGAGGCGCTGCGCATCTACCACCACTTTGCCGACCGCACGCAATGCGGCTTTGGCATCGGCACGCAGCTGACCAACGACATGGGGCTGGAGCCGCTGTCCATCGTCATGAAGCTCACCAGCGCCAACGGCCAGCCGGTGGCCAAGCTCTCGGACTCGCCGGGCAAGCTGCTGTGCGATGACCAGACCTTTCTGGACTACCTGCGCCAGGTCTTCAACGTCCCCCCCGAGAGCGCTGGCGCTGCGCGCGCCTGAGGGCCTGGGCCATGAGCGCCGCGCCGCAGCCCCAGTACGACGCCGCCGTCTTCATCGGTCGCCTGCAGCCGCCGCACCGCGGCCACCTGGCCATGCTGCGCCATGCGCTGCGCGTGGCGCCGCAGGCCGTGGTCGTGCTCGGCTCGGCCCACCAGGCGCGCAGCCCCAAGAACCCCTTCACCTGGCAGGAGCGCCAAGCCATGGTGCAGGCGGCGCTGACGCCCGAGGAGCGCCAGCGCGTGCACTTTCTGCCCATGCGCGACTTCTACGACGAGGCGCGCTGGGTGCAGGCCGTGCGCCAGGGCGTGCAGGCCCTGCTGGCGCCGCTGGCCTTGCCGGCTGCGCCGCGCATCGCGCTGGTGGGCCACTTCAAGGACGACAGCAGCGCCTACCTGGCGCAGTTCCCCGACTGGGCGCTGCTGAACCTGCCGCGCCAAAACCAGACCGACGCCACGCTGGTGCGCGAAGCCTGTTTCGCCACCGCGCCCGATGCCGACGCCAGCGCCCAGACGCAATTGCAGCAATTGCTGCACGCGCACCTGCCGCCGGGCGTGGCGCAATGGCTGTTGCAGTGGCGCAGTGCAGAGGTTTTCCAAAGCCTGCGCCAGGAATGGCAGATGCTGCGCGCCTACCGCCAATCCTGGGCGGCGGCGCCATTTGCGCCGACCTTCGTGACCGTCGATGCGCTGGTGCAATGCCAGGGCCATGTGCTGCTGGTCGAGCGCGGCCAGCCGCCCGGCCAGGGCCTGTACGCGCTGCCCGGCGGCTTTTTGGAGCCGCGCGATACGCTGTGGCAATCCTGCCTGCGCGAACTGCGCGAGGAAACGGCGCTGGCGCTGGACGAGGCCGCCTGGCGCGCCGCGCTGCGCGGCAGCCGCGTGTTCGACCACCCCGACCGAAGCCTGCGCGGGCGCACCATCACGCATGTCTTCCACTTCGACCTGGGCCATGGCGCATTGCCGCCAGTGCGCGGCGCCGACGACGCCCGCGCAGCCCTGTGGCTGCCCATCGCCCAGGTGGCCAGCCAGCCCGAGCGCTTCTTCGACGACCACTTCTTCATCCTCGACATGCTGCTGCGGCTCACGCATGAGCTGTGAGTGCAGTTCGCCGCGCGCCGTGGTTCTGGCGCGCTGCTGGGCGATTGCGCCCGGTAGTGGCTGGCGGTGTTGGCTTTGAGTGTCGGGGCCGGGATGTGCGCCCGGCGGCGCAGTCACTTTCTTTTTTGTCGAAAAAAGAAAGTGACCAAAGAAAAACGACCCTGCTGCCTGCGTCCCCGGCGCTGTGCGCCGGGGCAACCTGGGCCGCTGGCCTGCCTGAGCGGATGCTGCGGAAACTCGCTGCGCGGCTTTGCCGCTACGCTCAAACAGCCGCAGCGAAATTTGATGAACGAAGCAGGCCCACTGTGTGTGGGCCTGTCCGCCCAGGCAGGCCAGCGGCCCAGGCGCAGGCAGAAGGGACTTTGTTCGGGCCATCGCTGCGCTCGGCCCTTGGGTGGGCGCTGGCGCGCCCACTTTGTGCTGCGCAGAGTTCTTGAATAGGCTCTCAGGCTGTCTCAAGCGCCAGCGCCAGCCGTGGCGGCGGGCGCGACGCGGGCGCCGTGGATGTGGTGGCGTTGCAGGGCCTGGGCGACGAAGCCGCTGGCCTTCATGTCCTCGACGAAGGCGGCCAGGTACTGGGCCAGCTCGGGGCCGCGCGCCTTGGGCAGGCCCATGGCCTGCTCGATGACCATGAAGCTCTCGGGCAGCATGCGCAGCGCGTGCTGCCCGGCCAGGCGCTGCACGTCGGCTTCGAGCTGCTGCTTCACGCCGGCGGCCACTTCCAGTTGCTGCTCCAGAAAGGTCTGCACCACGGTTTGCGAATTGCTGGCGCGCACCAGCTGGGCCTGCGCCAGGGCGCGCGTCAGGTACAGGTCGTAGGCGCTGCCCGCGCCCACCACCACGCGGTGCTGGGGCTGGTCAACCTGGGCATTGGTCTGGATGGGCGAATCCTGCGCCACCAGGTAGCAGCCTTCGATCAGCACGTAGGGGGCGGTGAAGGCGATGCCCGCGCCGCGCGCCGGGTCGATGGCGAAGAAGCCGATGTCGGCCGCTTGCGTGCTCACGGCCTCGACCGATTGGCTGGCCTTTTCAAACACCAGCGGCTCCAGCTCCAGGCCCAGGCGCTGCGCCAGCGCGCCGGCCAGATCGACGGACACGCCGCAGGGCGCGCCCGAGGCATCGAGGCTGGCCAAAATGGGGTTGCCCAGATTGATGGCGGCGCGCAGCCGGCCGGTGGGGGCAAAAGCCGCAAGGGCTTGGGAGGGCAGGGTCATGGTGGCGTCCTTTCGAGTGCGTCGAGGCCAGTCGGGGGTTATTTGATCCACAGCAGCATGGAATCCCACATGCGGCCGAAGAAGCCGGCCTCGCCCACGCTCTCCAGCGCGACCACGGGCACGCCCTTGAGGGTTTGGTCGCCGATGCTGATCTTGAGCGTGCCCAGCGACTGATCCAGGTGCACGGGCGCCAGCAGCGGGTCGGGGCGCTCGATGACGGTGCGCACCTGACCGACCGAGCCGGTGGGCAGCGCCAGGTACACGGCCTCGTGGCTGCCGATCTTGACGCTTTCGCGCTCGCCTTTCCACAGCTCGGGGGTTTGCATGGCCTGGCCGGCGTCGAAGAGCTTGACCAGATCGAAGGCGGTATAGCCCCAGTTGAGCAGTTTCTGGCTTTCGTTGGCGCGGGCGTTTTCGCTTTCCGCTCCCAGCACGATGGACAGCAGGCGGCGAGCGCCGGTGTTGGCTGTCTCGCGCTGCGCCGTGGCCACCAGGCAAAAGCCCGCTGCCTGGGTGTAGCCGGTTTTCAGGCCATCGACCGTGGGGTCGCGAAACAGCAGCAGGTTGCGGTTGTTGCCGTTGGCCGCGGGCGTGCCGGGGTAGCGGTATTCCTTGGTGGCGTAGTAGTGCATGTATTCGGGGAATTCGCGCATCAGGCTGACGGCCAGCACGCTCAGGTCGCGCGCCGTGGTCAGGTGGCCCGGCGCGGTCAGGCCCTCGGGGTTCATGTACTGGGTGCGGGCCATGCCCAGGGCCTTGGCCTGGTCGTTCATGAGCTTGACGAAGTGCTCGACGGTGCCGCCCACGCCTTCGGCCAGGGCGATGGTGGCGTCGTTGCCCGATTGCACGATCATGCCCTTGAGCAGGTCGTCAATGGGCACTTGCATCTTGGGGTCGATGAACATGCGCGAGCCGGGCATTTTCCAGGCCCGCTCGCTGACGGGCAGCTTTTGCTCCAGCGTGATCTTGCGCGCGCGCAGCGCGTCGAAAACGATGTAGGCGGTCATCAGCTTGGTCAGCGAGGCCTGCTCGACGGGCGCGTCAATGTCTTTGGCGGCCAGCACCTGGTTGGCCGTGACGTCCAGCAGCAGGTAGTTGCGCGCGGCGATCTCCGGCGGCGCGGGCACTTGTGCGCGGGCGCCGGCAGCGCCCAGCAGCAGCATCAGACAGGCGCACAGCAGCGCGGCGCAGTGCGCCCAGTGCCAGGGGTGAAGCTTTCGGGTGTTGAGCATGGTCACGGTGTTCATCAAAAGGCCAATGGCAGGCAGCCTGGGCTGGTCTGCGGCGGTTGGCCGGGGCTGTAGGCTTGGATGTGGCGGGTCATGGCTGCGCGGGCGGGGGCATTTGCCGCACGGCCAGCATGTGGCGCACCACCAGCTCCTTGAGCTGGACCTGGCGGCCATGGAAGAAGTGTTCGCCGCCGGGGATGACCGTCAGCGGCAGCGATTGTTGCCGCGCCCAGTCCAGCACGGGGCCGATGGGCACGGTGTCGTCCTGCTCGCCATGCACCACCAGGCTGCGCCCGTGCAGGGGCTGGGGGATGGGGGCCACGGCAAAGCGGCTGGCGGCGGTGCCCACCAGCACCACGGCCTCGATGCGGCCGCTGGCCTGTAGCTGCGCCAGCACCTGGCTGATGACGTAGGTGCCGAACGAAAAGCCCGCCAGCACCAGTGGCCCCTGCGGGGCCACTTGCTCGATGACCTGCAGCAGGTCCTGCGCCTCGCCCCGGCCCTCGTCGTACACGCCTTCGGACTGGCCCACGCCGCGGAAGTTGAAGCGATAGGCATCCCAGCCGGTGGCCACCATGGCGCGCGCCAGGGTCTGCACCACCTTGTTGTTCATCGTGCCGGCAAACAGCGGGTGCGGGTGGGTGATGATGGCGCTGCCGGCTTTGGCCGCGCCGCCCTGCAGCTGGGCGTGGTCTTTAAGGGCTTCGATGGCGCCAGCGGCGCCGCTGAGGGTCAGTCGTTCGGTCTGTGCGTTCACGGCGGCTGGGTGTGATGGTGGTGCTGCGGCCTGCGCCGCACTCATTGGGCGACTGGCGCAGTGGCCTGCGCAGGCGCTGGCGGCGCGACGTGCACCGGCTCGAATTCGCCGGCCGAAGGTTGGGGCGCGGCAGGCGGCGGCGCAGCGCTGGCGGCTGGCTCGGGCTCGGGCTCGGGCGCCTTGGGCGGCTCCACGCGCAGCAAGCGGCCATCGGGGCGGTCGGTCAGCACGTAGAGCAGCCCGTCCGGGCCTTGGCGCACGTCGCGCACCTGCTCGCCTTCGGCAATGCGGTGCCAGGACTCCTGCTGCACCACGTCGTCCACCACTTTCAGGCGCACCAGCGCGCCGTGGCGCAGCGAGCCGATGAAGAAGCTGCCTTGCCATTGCGCGCCGTAGCGGTCGCTGTCCAGATAGGTCAGGCCCGAGGGCGCAATGGCTTGGCCCCAGTAGTGCACGGGCGCCTCCAGCGCGACATTCTTGCGCGGCTGGCCGGCGCGCGGGCCAGCGCCTTGGGCGCGGCCATAGGTCACCAGCGGCCAGCCGTAGTTGGCGCCGCCGCGGATGTGGTTGAACTCGTCGCCGCCTTGCGGGCCATGCTCGTGCGCCCACAGCTCGCCATCGGCGGTGATGGTAAGCCCTTGCGGGTTGCGGTGCCCCCAGCTCCAGGTCTCGGGCAGGCCCTTGCCCTTGGCGCGGGCCAGGGGGTTGTCGGCAAAGGGCTTGCCATCGGGCTGCAGGCGCACGATGGAGCCCAGGTGGTTGCTGGTGCGCTGGGCCTGCTCGCGCGCAATGGAGCGCTCGCCCAAGGCCAGGAACAGCGAGCCGTCCTGCGCCTGAGCGATGCGGCAGCCAAAGTGGGCGTCGCTGCGCACGCGCGGCATCTGGTGGAAGATGACCTGTACGTTTTCCAGGCGGGTGCGGCGTTCGTTGAGCTGCGCTGAGGCCAGCGCCGTGCTGCTGCGGCTGGCATTGCTGGGGTCGGGTTCGGAGAAGCAGAAAAACAGCCTGCGGTTCTGTGCAAACTGCCGATCCAGCGCCACGTCCAGCAGGCCGCCCTGACCTTGCGCAGCCACGGCCGGCACGCCAGCGATGGGGTGGCCGATGCGGCCATTGGCCTGCACCACGCGCATCGTGCCCTCGCGCTCGGTGACCAGGAAATCGCCGCCGGGCAAAAAGGCCAGAGCCCAGGGTTGCTCCAGGCCGAAGGCGATTTCGGTCAGTACCAGCGGCTCGGCCTGGCTGATGTCCCAGGTCGATGCGCTTTGGGCCAGCGCAGTGCCAGCCGCGCCGCTGCAAAGCAAGCTGGCCCATGTGATGCGGCACGCTGTTTGTGTCAGCTGGCGCAGGGGGCCCCGGCCAGGAAAAGAGGAGGCCCGTTGCGGCCGGGCATTCAAGTGCGGATCCTGCATACTGTGCCGCCCTTGGCATGGCGATCGGCGTGTGCACGCAGCACGCATCTGCCAAGGACGTGGAGAACGAAAAGGCGGCAATCCTAACGCAGCGCGCTGCGCCGCCCGGCAAAACCCCATGAGGCCTGCGCCGGGCTTTGCCCACATAATCTTGCGCGCAGTGGGCAACTATATGAACAGGTTCTAAGGATTGACGATATGAGCAACATGCGCCTGGCAGACTTGGCGGCGGCCTTCGCCGCGCCACTGGACCCGGAGGCCATCAGCAAGCCCTTGGCTGCAAATCATTGGGAACTTCTGGCCGGTTTTCTCACGCCCACAAACCTGATGGAGGGCGAGACGCTGTTCCAGCGCTACCGCGACGAGCGCAGCCTGTACTTCTTGGAAAGCGGGCGCGTGACCATTCACTACGAAAACGAAAAAGGCACGCTGCGCGTGGCGCTGGTGTCCTCAGGCACAGTGTTTGGCGAGGCCAGCTTTCTGGGCAATATGCCGCGCCAGGCTTCGGCGCAGGTGGCCACGGCCGGGCGCGCCTGGCAGCTCTCGCGCCTGAAGTTCACCGAGCTGTACCAGCGCCATCCCAGTGTGGCGCTGGATGTGGTGCAGCTGGCCTCGGCCACGCTGGCGCGGCGCAGCCGCGATGCCCGCCGCCGCCGCGCCATTGCGTGAGCAGGCCCCAGGAAAAAAGTGTGAAGCAGGCCGATACGCCGGATTCTGTGCACGGCCATGTGCATGGCCGCGTGGCCGCCATTAATCTGGGCTGGCAGGTCGCCCTGCCAGCTCGGTGCTACCTACCCGCATGCTCGCCGGAGCCAGTTCATCGCATGCCTATTTGGTATTGCTGCGCGTAGAGATTGCCCGTTTCACCCGCCCCGCAGCGCGCTGCGGGGCGACTCGTCTCTGTTGCTCTGATCCTCACCTCACGGTGGGCAGGTGTTACCTGCTACGCTGCCCTGTGCAGTCCGGACGTTCCTCCAATGCCTGTGTTGCCACCTTGGCATCAGCGGCGGCCTGGCCTGCTTCACAGTCGCGCATTATGGCAATGAAGCGCAGGCCGCGCCGCCTGAGCTCGCTGCGGCAGGCATGGCAGAATCGGCGGCGCAACCGCCCTGCCTGCGCAGGCGTTTTTCTCCCTCTTTTTGCACCATGAGCATCCAGACCGACAGCTGGGCCGCAGACGGCCCCGCGCCACGGGCCGAGCGCCTCATCAGCGCCGAGCTGCGCTCAGGCCGCGAGGAGGCGCTCGAGCGCGCGTTGCGCCCCAAGGCCCTGCAGGAGTACGTGGGCCAGGCCAAGGCGCGCGAGCAATTGAACATCTTCATTGGCGCGGCGCGCAAGCGCGGCGAAGCGCTGGACCACGTGCTGTTGTTTGGCCCGCCCGGCCTGGGCAAGACCACGCTCAGCCACATCATCGCCACAGAACTGGGGGTAAGCCTGCGCCAGACCAGCGGCCCGGTGCTGGAAAAGCCCCGCGATCTGGCGGCGCTGCTGACCGGTCTGGAAAAGAACGACGTGCTGTTCATCGACGAAATCCACCGCCTCAGCCCGGTGGTGGAGGAAATCCTCTACCCCGCGCTGGAGGACTACCAGATCGACATCATGATCGGCGAAGGGCCGGCGGCGCGCAGCATCAAGCTCGACCTGCAGCCCTTCACGCTGGTGGGCGCGACCACGCGCGCGGGCATGCTCACCAACCCCTTGCGCGACCGCTTCGGCATCGTGGCGCGGCTGGAGTTCTACAGCCCTGAGGAGCTGGCGCACATCGTGCGCCGCAGCGCCGGCCTGCTGGACGCGCCCATTGACGACGACGCCAGCCTGGAAGTGGCGCGGCGCTCGCGCGGCACGCCGCGCATCGCCAACCGCCTGCTGCGGCGCATCCGCGACTACGCCGACGTCAAGGGCACGGGCCGCATCACGCTGGAGATGGCGCGCCAGGCGCTGGCCCTGCTGGACGTGGACCCGGAAGGCTTCGACCTGATGGATCGCAAGCTGCTGGAGGCCGTGCTGCAGCGTTTTGACGGCGGCCCCGTTGGCCTGGACAACATCGCCGCCAGCATTGGCGAGGAGCCAGGCACCATCGAGGACGTGATCGAGCCCTACCTGATCCAGCAAGGCTTCTTGCAGCGCACGCCGCGCGGGCGGGTGGCCACGGCCGCCGCCTACCGCCACTTTGGCCTGCTGGCCCCCGAGCGCCAGGGCGGCGATTTGTTTGGTTGAGCGCCTGTCAAAGCAGGCCGCGCCATGGCCGGCGCGATGGTGCGATGGTGTGCATCCCCCGCCTTTCTTCTTCATCGACACATGGAAAAAAACTTCAACCCACGCCGGCTGGACGTGCTGGCCTTTGCCCAGGCAGGCGGCCAGATCAGTCAGGAGACGGCGCTGCATGAATTCCCGCGTCTGGCGCGCGAATCCTTGGGCGGATTCTTGGGCGATGCCGCGCCAGCCGCCAGCGTGCACTGGCAGGCGCAGGCCAGCATGCGCCGCAGCGCCGACGGCCAGGCCGCGCCGTGGCTGCACTGCCAGGCTCAGACCATCTTGCTGCTGCAATGCCAGCGTTGCCTGCAGCCCGTGCCCATCACGGTCAGCAGCGACCAGTGGTTTCGCTTTGTCGCCACCGAGGCCCAGGCCGAGGCCGAGGACGAAGACGCGCAAGAGGACGTGCTGTCGCTGGAAAGTGGCCCGTTGGATCTGCTGGCGCTGATCGAGGACGATTTGCTCATGGCCTTGCCCCCGGTGGCCAAGCATGCGGACTGCACGCCGCCAGCACCGCTGGTGCACCAGGATGCTGCCTTCGACGCAGCCCAGGCGCAAAAGCGCAATCCATTCGCCCAGCTGGCCCACCTGGCCACCCGGCCCTTGCAGGCAGGCAATGGTGGTGACGGTGGCGAGCAAGCCGATTGATCCAGGCAGACCCCGGCCTTCCTTTGAGGCAGAGTGCCATGCGCCTTGGCAGTGCCGGGCAGCATCGCCTATAATTGCCGACTTTTGCGCAAAAAGTGCCGGCCTTTAAGGCTGTGTTTTTTTGCGCCGCGCCATTTCCCATTCATCCATCTCGCACGCTGCTTTGCCTATTGGCCGCCAAGGTTGCCAATGGCCAGTCAAGTGGGGCGTGCGTCTTTTTTTCAGGAGCCGATCATGGCCGTTCAACAAAACAAAAAGTCGCCTTCCAAGCGTGGCATGCACCGTTCGCACAATGCGCTGAAGGCCCCTGGTATGGCCATTGAGCCAACCACCGGCGAAGTGCATCTGCGCCACCACATCAGCCCGGACGGCTTTTACCGTGGCCGCCGCGTGCTCAAGAGCAAGTCTGCCGAGGTCTGATCGGGGGCCAGGCCCAATCATCACAGTGTCTGACTGGGGCGCTCCAGCGCCTTGGCCTGTGTTTGGGCACATGGCCTGCGCCGTGGCAGGCTACTGCTCTTGCATCGCCGGCCTGCAGCGGTTTTGAGCACGCGGCCTTTCGCCCCGGCGCCGCAGATGCCGGCCTAATCGGTCGTATTGCCACAGACACACAAACAAACCGCCCAAGCGCAGACCATGCCCTTGGGCTTTTTCCGGGCTGGCCGGTGTGCGGGCGGTTGGGCGCAACGCTGACAGCAGGCGCCGACAGTGGCGCCTGCCTGCCGCGCACTCGCACATACAGCGCACATAAGGACAGCAAGCTCTTGGCTGATCAAGCAACCACCATCGCCGTCGATTGCATGGGGGGCGACCACGGCCCCAGCGTGACCGTGCCTGCCTGCCTGGCATTGCTGGAGCGCCATGCGCAGCTGCGCCTGCTGCTGGTGGGGCGCAGCGATGCCCTGGGGGCAATCGCGCACCCGCGCGCCGAGTTGGTGCATGCCGAGGAAGTCGTCGCCATGGACGACCCGGTCGAGGTTGCCATGCGTCACAAGAAGCGCTCTTCGATGCGCATAGCCCTGGAGCTGGTCAAGGAGGGGCGTGCCCAAGCGGCGGTTTCGGCAGGCAACACAGGCGCGTTGATGGCCATTGCGCGCTATGTGCTCAAGACGCTCGACGGCATCGAGCGCCCGGCCATTGCCTATCCATTGCCCAATGTCACCGGTGGCGCCACTACGGTGCTGGATCTGGGCGCCAATGTGGACTGCACCGAGCACCATCTGCTGCAGTTTGCCGTGCTGGGCTCGGCGCTGGACATGGCGCTGAAATCGCGCGACAAGCCCAGTGTGGGCCTGCTCAACATCGGCTCCGAAGCCATCAAGGGCAATGACATGATCAAGCGCGCGGCCGAGCTGCTGCGCGAGGCCGATCAGAAATCGCTGATCCACTACTACGGCAACGTCGAAGGCAACGACATTTTCAAGGGGACGACCGACATCGTGGTCTGCGACGGCTTTGTCGGCAACGTCACGCTCAAGGCGACCGAGGGCCTGGCTTCCATGGTTTCGACCATCCTCAAGCAGGAGTTCTCGCGCAATGCCTTCACGCGCCTGGCGGCCCTGTGCGCCATGCCGGTGCTCAATGCCTTCAAGCGCCGCGTAGACCACCGGCGCCACAACGGCGCGGCCCTGCTGGGCCTGCGCGGCCTGGTGTTCAAAAGCCACGGCAGCGCCGACCAGTTGGCATTCGAGCACGCCTTGAGCAAGGCCATCGACGCCGCCGAGCACCAATTGCTGCAGAAAATCCAACACCGGGTGCAACAGGCCGCCACGCTGTTTTGAACCGTGGCGGGCACCGCACGCACCACAGGCCCTAGTCATGCAGACCTACTCCAGAATTACCGGCACGGGCAGTTACCTGCCACCCAACAGGGTGACCAATCAGCAGCTGGCCGAGCAGCTGGCCCAGCGCGGCATTGAAACTTCGGACGAATGGATCGTCGAGCGCACTGGCATCCAGGCGCGTCACTTCGCCGAGCGCGATGTGCCCAGCAGCGCCCTGGCCTTGCCCGCGGCCCAGCAGGCCCTGCAGGCAGCAGGCCGAGAAGCGCAGGAGCTGGACCTGATCATCGTTGCCACCTCTACGCCTGACATGGTATTCCCATCGACGGCCAGCATTTTGCAGAACAAGCTGGGTATCAGCGGATGCCCGGCTTTTGATGTGCAGGCCGTGTGCAGCGGCTTCATCTATGCCCTGACCGTGGCCGATGCCATGATCCGCGCCGGCAGCGCCCGCACGGCCCTGGTGGTCGGAGCGGAGGTGTTC
The DNA here is from genome assembly GCF_002285265.1 of Vandammella animalimorsus. Taxonomy (GTDB): domain Bacteria; phylum Pseudomonadota; class Gammaproteobacteria; order Burkholderiales; family Burkholderiaceae_C; genus Lampropedia. Next base: position 8,460 of record NZ_NSJB01000010.1, on the reverse strand, counting down.
AGTCGCATTCTGGACTTCAACGACCGCACCACCTGCGTGCTGTTCGGCGATGGGGCTGGGGCTGTGGTGCTTGAGGCCTCGCAACAGCCGGGCGTGCTGGCCTGCGACATCCATGCCGATGGTCGGCATCGCGAGATTTTGTGTGTGCCAGGCAACGTCTATGGTGGCCAGGTGCTGGGCACGCCACTGCTGCACATGGACGGCCAGGCCGTCTTCAAGCTGGCCGTCGGTGTGCTCGAAAAGACGGCTCGCGCCACGTTGGACAAGGCCGGCCTGCAGCTCAGCGACATCGACTGGCTGGTGCCGCACCAGGCCAACATCCGCATCATGCAAAGCACGGCCCGCAAGCTGCGGGTGCCCACCGAGCGCGTCGTCGTGACCGTGCACGAGCACGGCAACACCTCAGCGGCGTCGATTCCGCTGGCGCTGGACCACGCGGTGCGCGCCGGGCAGATCCAGCCCGGCCAGCGCGTGCTGATGGAAGGCGTGGGCGGCGGCTTCACCTGGGGCTCGGTGCTGGTGCAGATGTGACGCAGCACGCCCCGCGCCATGTGATGCGTGGCGTATGGCATGTGGCGTGGCGCAGGGCGCATCGCCTCGCCACCCCTTCCCGATTCATTGGCAGTTTGATGGAGCGACCATGAGCGCATTTGCTTTCGTTTTTCCCGGCCAGGGCTCCCAGGCCGTTGGCATGCTGGACGTCTGGGGCGAGCACCCCGCCGTGGCGCAGACCCTGCAAGAAGCCAGCGATGCCTTGGGCGAAGACCTGGCGCGGCTGATCCATGAAGGCCCCAAGGAGGCCCTGGCCCTGACCACCAACACCCAGCCCGTGATGCTGGTGGCCGGCGTTGCGGCCTGGCGCGCCTGGAAGGCCGAAGGCGGCGCAGACCCAGCGGTGCTGGCCGGCCACTCGCTGGGCGAGTATTCGGCCCTGGTGGCCGCTGGCGCGCTGACGCTGGCCCAGGCCGCGCCGCTGGTGCGCCTGCGCGCCGCAGCCATGCAGGAGGCCGTGCCCGTCGGGGCTGGCGCCATGGCCGCCGTGCTGGGCTTGGCCGCCGAGCAGGTGCAGGCCGTGTGCGCACAGACCACACAGCAACTGCAGGCCCAGGGCAGCGTCGATGTGGTCGAGGCCGTGAACTTCAACGACCCGAACCAGACCGTCATCGCCGGCACCAAGGCCGGGGTCGATGCGGCAGCGCCAGCGCTCAAGGAGGCTGGCGCCAAGCGGGTGCTGCCGCTGCCGGTGTCGGCGCCGTTTCATTCCAGCCTGATGCGGCCGGCGGCCGAAAAGCTGCGCCAAGCGCTGCAGCAGCTGGACATCCAGACGCCACGCATCGACGTCATCAACAACATCGACGTGGCCGTGCAGCAGGAGGCCGAGGCCATCCGCGATGCGCTGTATCGCCAGGCTTTTGGCCCGGTGCGCTGGGTCGAATGCGTGCAGGCCATGCAGCGCCGCGGCCTGAGCCACATCATCGAATGCGGGCCGGGCAATGCGCTGACCGGCATGGTGCGGCGCATCATCCCCGATGGCCAGGTACAGGCCGCAGCCATCTGCGATCCCGCCAGCCTGCAAACAGCAAAGGAAGCATTGCAATGAGCACAGACACCACCACCGGACAAATCGCCCTGGTCACCGGGGCTTCGCGCGGCATCGGCGCGGCCATCGCCAAGGAACTGGCCGCGCAGGGCTACCGCGTCATCGGCACCGCCACCAGCGCCGCTGGGGCCGAGAAGATCGGCGCTGCGCTGGGCGGCGAGCACCGCGGAGCGGTGCTCGACGTCAACGACGCCGCAGCCAGCGAGGCGCTGATCGAGGACATCGTCAAGCAGCATGGGGCGCTGCACGTGCTGGTCAACAACGCCGGCATCACGCGCGATACCCTGGCCATGCGCATGAAGAACGAGGACTGGGATGCCGTGCTGGATACCAATCTGCATGCCGTCTTCCACATCAGCCGCGCGGCCATCAAGCCCATGATGAAGCAGCGCTACGGTCGCATCATCAGCATCACCAGCGTGGTCGGCGCGATGGGCAACATCGGCCAGGCCAACTACGCCGCCGCCAAGGCCGGCGTGGCCGGCATGACCCGCGCGCTGGCGCGCGAGTTGGGCAGCCGCGGCATCACCGTCAACTGCGTGGCGCCGGGCTTCATTGCCACCGACATGACAGCCGCCCTGCCCGAGGCCCAGCAGCAGGCCCTCAAGACCCAGATTCCGCTGGGGCGCATGGGCGCGCCCGAGGACATCGCCGCCGCCGTGGCCTACCTGGCTTCGCCGCGCGCCGGCTATGTGACCGGTCAGGAGCTGCAGGTCAACGGCGGCATGCTGATGTGATGCCGCCCTGTGGTGCGCCCGGCCCGCTTGCCGCAAGTTGGCCAGACTCCTCTTCCCTAGCGTGTTTTTGCGCTGCGTGACAGCGGGTTGCCACTGATGGCGGCGGTCGGGGCGAAAACAGGTTCTACGGTACCATTACGACCGTGTTGATACCCGCCAAGCTGGCGAGGTGTCGCTTTCTTTTCTTGTGCCGCATTGCCCGGGCGGCCGGTTTTTCTGCAGCCGATGTGGGAACGACTAAAATTCCGGGTTCACATTGACTACCCTCAAGGGACCATACATGAGCGATATCGAAGCACGCGTTAAGAAAATCATTGCAGAGCAGCTGGGCGTTGAAGAGTCCCAGGTGACCAATGAGAAGTCCTTCGTGACAGATCTGGGCGCTGATTCTCTGGACACCGTGGAATTGGTCATGGCGCTGGAAGACGAGTTCGAAATCGAGATTCCGGACGAGGACGCTGAGAAGATCACCACCGTTCAAGCCGCCATCGACTACGCCAATTCCCACCACAAGGCCTGAGCCCGGCCTTTCGCTTGGCAAGCACAGTGCGCCGCCTGCCCGGGCGCCTTTTCTTTGGCTTGACGCGGGCAGGATTGCGCTTACACCGTTGAAGGATCTCACCGCATGAGTCGACGCAGAGTCGTTGTCACCGGGTTGGGCTGCGTCAGCCCGGTGGGCAACACGGTCCCGCAAGCGTGGGCCAATATCCTGGCCGGCAAGTCGGGCATCGGCCCCATCACCAAGTTCGACGTGTCGGACTTCGCCGCGAAAATCGCCGGGGAAGTCCGCGATCTGGACATCGGCCCCTACATCAATGCCAAAGAAGCCCGCACGATGGATACCTTCATCCATTACGGCATCGTGGCGGCACACCAGGCCTATGCCGATGCGGGCTTGCCGGCGGGCGAAGCGCTCAGCGATGCGCAGGCCGAGCGTTTCGGGGCCGTCATTGGCTCGGGCATTGGCGGCCTGCCGCTGATCGAAGCCAACCACGGCGACTTCATGACCCGTGGGGCGCGGCGCATTTCCCCATTCTTCGTGCCCTCCACCATCATCAATCTGGTGGCGGGCCAGGTTTCCATCCGGCTCGGCCTCAAGGGGCCGAACCTGTCGCTGGTCACGGCCTGCACGACGGGCCTGCACTGCATTGGCGATGCGGCCCGGCTGATCGAGTACGGCGACGCCGACGTGATGCTCGCCGGCGGCGCGGAGTCCACCGTTTGCCCGTTGGGCATTGGCGGTTTCGCCGCGATGAAGGCGCTGTCCACGCGCAATGACGATCCGCAGGCCGCTTCGCGCCCCTGGGACAAGGACCGCGATGGCTTCGTGCTGGGCGAGGGCGCGGGCATTCTGGTGCTGGAAGAGTACGAGCACGCCAAGGCGCGCGGCGCGCGCATCTATGCCGAAGTGGCCGGCTTTGGCATGAGCGCCGACGCCAGCCACATCACCGCCCCCAACATCGATGGGCCGCGCCGCGCCATGCTCAATGCCTTGCGCAACGCCGGCGTCAACATCGACGAGGTGGACTACCTCAATGCCCATGGCACTTCCACGCCGCTGGGCGATGTCAACGAAAGCAATGCCATCAAGGCCGCCTTTGGCGACCATGCGCACAAGATCGTGGTCAGCTCCACCAAGTCCATGACAGGCCATTTGCTCGGCGGCGCCGGGGGGCTGGAGAGCGTCTTTACCGTGATGGCGCTGCACGATCAGAAAATCCCGCCCACCATCAACTTGCACAATCCCGATCCCGAGTGCGATCTGGACTACTGCGCCAACACCGCGCGCGATGCCAAGCTGAATGTGGCCGTCAAGAACAACTTCGGTTTTGGCGGCACCAATGGCACCTTGGTGTTCAAGCGAGTCTGAGAGCCAAGAGCCTGTTTGGCAGTCACCGCGCACCTGCGTGGTGACCGTGGTCTTGGTCTGGCGTGGATGAGCCATGCCTCATGCGCTACGCCCCTCGCAGCCTTCATTACCCCGTCGCTCGCAGCGCGAGGGCGGGGTTTCTCGTCTTGGCGGCCTGCGGCGCGGCCCTGCTGCCGCCGCTGCTCTGGAGCCTGTACGCCGGCTGGCAGGGCCGACCAGCGGCCTTGACGGTGGGCCTGCTGTTGACGCTGGCTTCGCTGCTTTGCAGCGCCCTGGCCTGGCGGCACTGGCGGCGCAGTGCGCAAGGCGTGCTGTTCTGGAATGGGGCGGCATGGCATTGGGCGGCAGGTCAGCAGCAAAGCCTTGAGGCCAGCGACCAAGCCGTCGCCACTGACGCGCAGCCCGGGCTGGACCTTGAAATTGTCTGGGATGGGCAGCACTTCATGCTGCTGCGGCAAGGCCCGCCCGCATGGCCGCAAGCCATCGGCAGGCCAGATGGCAACGCCGCGCCCCGCTGGCTGTGGATCGAGCAGGCGCAGGCCCCCGCGCTGTGGAGCGATGTGCGGCGCACGCTATACCATTGGCAGCGCCTGGGCCGCCGCCCTGGGGCCAGGCATTGAACTTCCTGGCGCCTGGCGCATCGCAGCAGCTCGCCCGCAAGCGCGCGATGAGACTTTGCGCAACGCACTCTCCTTGGCAGGCGCCCCATTTCCCTTTTCATCCCGAATGACAGACACGCCCTCGGCCCCCCGTGAAGCCTCCAGCGACTGGCAGCTGGTCGAGCGCACCCTGGCGGGCGATCAACGCAGCTTCGAGCTGCTGGTGCTCAAATACCAGCGCCGCATCGAGCGGCTTATCGGCCGCATGGTGCGCGATCCCGGACTGATCGAAGACATCGCCCAGGAGACCTTCATCCGCGCTTACCGCGCGCTGCATCAGTTCCGTGGCGATGCGCAGTTCTACACTTGGCTGTACCGCATCGCCATCAACTCCGCCAAGAAGGCCCTGGCCGATCAGCGGCGCAACCGCGCCATCAGTGAAAGCGCGCTGCGCCAGCGCGATGATGAAGAGGAAACTTCTGCGCCGCTGTGGGAACCAAGCACTGCGGAGACGCCCGAAACCCTCATGGCCGCCAAGGAGATCGCGACCGCCGTCAATGCGGCGATGGAGGGCCTGTCCGACGAACTGCGTCAGGCCATCACGCTGCGTGAGATCGAGGGCCTGAGCTATGAGGACATCGCGCAGGCCATGAATTGCCCCATCGGCACCGTGCGCTCGCGCATCTTCCGCGCCCGTGAAGCCATTGCCAGCAAAGTCAAGCCATTGCTGGAAAACCGCAGCGGCAAGCGCTGGTAGCGCCCCGCAGCCTCTTGCCTTGTTGCTCCTAACCAGAGAACTCCCAAGCCCTGTGCCTTTGCCCTCCTGCAGGTGATGCCCATGACTGCCCATAGCCCCTCCCCACCCCACGCCGCGATCGGTGGCGCACAGCCTATCGGCGCTACGCCAGAGACGGTGCGTGAATGGCTCTCGGCGCTGGCCGATGGCGAGCTGCAGGCCCAGCAGTGCAGTCAGCTCATGCAGCACATCGACGCCCTGTGCAGCGCGCATGGCGATGCCGGCTTGCCGCAGCCCTTGCTGGCCTGGCAGCACTACCAGCTCATCGGTCAATGCCTGCGCAGGCCGGTCGAGCCGGCCGCGCCGGCCAGCGACTCGGCGCTCTTTCTGCAGCGCCTGCGCCTGCGCCTGGCCGAGCAGACCCCTGAGGCCCTGACGCGCGCCACGGCGCAGCAGCCATCCCAGGCGGGCGCGCCCGGGCAGCCCGGCATTCAGACGCAGCAGCCAGCCGCGGCCGCCATGCCGCAAGAGGCCGCCAATGCCGCCGTGCTGCGCTGGAAAGTCGCTGCTGGCCTGGCCTCGGTGGCGGCCGTGGCCGCCATGGGCTGGCATGGTTTCTCGCTGCTCTCCGGCCCGGGCTTAGGCGGTCAGCAACTGGCCAGTGCGCCGGTGCAACGCCAAGAGGCCGCGCCAGCCGCCGCGTTGACCACCACGGCCGCCAGCGCCACGGCCAGTGCCGTGGGGCCAGTGCCGCCAGTGCCGCCAGCGCCGCCAGTGGGCCAGGGCGTGCTGATCCGCGATCCGCAGCTCGATGAGCTGCTCAATCGCCATTACGCCAACACCCAGGCGCTGCAACAGCCAGCCCCATTTCTGCGCAACGCCAGCGTGGCGGGCCGCAGCGCGCCATAAGAAAGAACCAGTTCAAATCCCTGCGTGGGCGGGCAATGACGCGGATTGGGGCGGTCTGCGGCGCCCGCAAAGCCGCGCCATGGCCCCAGCCGTGATTGCGAAATGTGCGCTGGCTGGAACCAAATGCCCCGGGCCGTTTCATAGACAACGCCGCTGGGCATGGCAATCGCGCCGGCCCCGGATCTTTTCCCGCAGCATCACAAGAGGTCGAATCCACCATGCACCACTCCCACCACACCGTTTCCACTCCCCCGGCCTTCCAGGCTGCAGCACAGCCACAGCGCAGAGCGCATCGCGTGGCTGGGGCCGCGGCCACGCTGCTGCTGGTCGCCAGCGGCGCTTTGGCGTTGCACAGCAGCCCCAGCCAGGCCGAGCAACCGGCCGCGCCGGCGATCGCCGCGCCCGCGGTCGTGGTCGGCGGCCTGCCCGACTTCACGCAGCTGGTCGAGCGCGTGGGCCCATCGGTGGTCAACATTCGCACCACGGCCCGCGTGCCCATGCGCGGCCTGCGCGGCGGCCTGCCCGGCATGGACGAAGACATGATGGAATTCTTCCGTCAGTTCGGCCTGCCCGTGCCTGGCATGCCGCCCCAGCGCCGCGGCCCGCGCGGCGACTCTGAATCGCGCACCGTGCCCAACGGCGTTGGCTCGGGCTTCATCATCAGCGGCGATGGCTACATCCTCACCAATCACCACGTCGTGGAGGGCTCGGAAGACGTCATCGTCACCCTGACCGACCAGCGTGAATTCAAGGCCAAGGTCATCGGCTCGGACGAGCGCACCGACGTGGCCCTGATCAAAATCGACGCGCACAACCTGCCCACCGTGCGCATCGGCAACGTCGAGCAGCTCAAAGTCGGTGAATGGGTCATGGCCATCGGCTCGCCCTTCGGGCTGGAAAACAGCGTGACCGCTGGCATCGTCAGCGCCAAGCAGCGCGACACCGGCAGCTACCTGCCCTTCATCCAGACCGACGTGGCCGTCAACCCTGGCAACTCTGGCGGGCCGCTGCTGAACATGCGCGGCGAAGTCGTGGGCATCAACAGCCAGATCTACTCGCGCTCGGGCGGCTTCATGGGCATCTCCTTTGCCATCCCCATCGACGAGGCCATGCAGGTGAGCGAGCAGCTCAAGGGCAACGGCCGCGTTGTGCGCGGGCGCATCGGCGTGCGCATCGGCCCGGTCAGCGCCGAAGTGGCCGAATCCCTCGGGCTGCAGCGGCGCAACGCCGGCGCCCTGGTCTCGGCCGTCGAGCCCGATTCGCCAGCGGCCAGCGCTGGCCTGCAGGCCGGCGACATCATCACCCATTTCAACGGCAAAGCCATTGACAGCGTCTCCGACCTGCCGCGCCTGGTCGGCAGCACCGCCCCCGGCAGCCAAGGCACGCTGCAAATCTTCCGCCACGGCAAGACCCAGCAACTGAACATCACCGTGGGCGAAACCCCTGCCAGCGCCAACGAAGCGGGCGGCGCGCGCAGCGGCGGCGCATCCCAGCAGGAGCAGGCCAAGGCCAACGCCTTTGGCCTGGCCGCCCAGGACTTGAGCGAGGCCGAGAAGAAAACCCTGGGCGTGCGCGGCGGCGTGCGCATCAGCGCCGTCAGCGGCGCTGCCGAACAGGCAGGCATCGAAGTGGGCGACGTGGTGCTGGCCATCGGCCAGACCGAAGTGCTCAACCGCCAGGACTTCGATACCGCATTGGGCAAGGCCGACGCCAAGCGCCCCATCAGCGTGCTCATCCGCCGCGACGACTGGGCCCAATACGTGCTGATCCGCCCACAGGGCTGAAGCCCACACCAGCCGCCGCCCAATGGCGGGCGGTTGCAGCAAAAAGCGCACTTGCCAGCCATGGGACGTGCGCTTTTTTGTTCTGCGAAGGCATGGATTAGAGCATTTTCGATTTAATTAATTACATATCCAGCTGATCTGAAGTAATTGGCACACTCTTGAGCCGAGAACAGATCAACCAGTTGCCCCATGCGCCGCCACAGCGCATCCACCGTGCGCTCGCCG
>NZ_NSJB01000001.1 GCF_002285265.1 Vandammella animalimorsus | reverse complement strand
CTCTTGGCGATGTCGGGGTTGATCTCATCGGGTAGAGCCAGATCCAGGTCGGCAACGACTTGCGCCATGGATTGGTGGCGGTACATCGCCAGGGCAATGACCAGCCAGACCACCCGCTCGGCAGGCAACTTGCGCTTGCGCACACTGGCGCAGCCCGTGGTTGCCAGGGCTTGTGCTATCCATTGAGGGTCAAGGTTGCGGGTGAGTGAGCCAAAGTCAGGGTAAAGGTGGTGTTTGCGGGGCATCTGTGCCAAGGAAAAAAATGACTTGGCAGAAAGTGTGCCGCAGCTATCCAACAAAAATGCCGTTCACTGGGTTAAGTGAACGGCATTAGGCCTTGAGGGCCCCCTTTTTTCGGCTTGTGGCGTGGCGGTGCTCTACTGCACTGCAGCGGGCACCAGTTTTTCCAGGCCAGCCAGCGGCGCGGTCACGGCCTCGGGCAGGTGGTGGCGCTGGCCCATGTAGCTGGCGGTGTTCATGGAGACGAACACATGGCCTTTGCCATCTTCCCAGACCAGCACTTTGGAGGGCAGATCGATGGCCAGCGTAGGGGCCTGCTGCATCATCGGCGTGCCCAGCTTGGGATTGCCGAACACGATGACGCTGGCCGCTGGCATGTCCAGTTGGTGGTCCTTGGCGGCTTGTTGGTGGTCGATGACGGCAAAGATCGTCAGGCCCTTGGCCTTGAGCGCCTCTTCGATGCGCTTGACCGACTCTGCGGCCGAGTGCGCGCTTTGGACCGTCAGCAGGCCGTTCACTTCGGCCGGTTTCTTGGCTTCATCGGCGGCCATGGCCGTGCCGCCCAGCATGGCCATGGCAAGCGCCAAGCCTTGGAGTTTGGGGAGTTTCAGCAATTTCATGCTCCTTGTGCAACAAGAGGGCAGCGATCATAGGCCATGCGGGCGCGGCGCGCCTGCTGCGTTTTGCGCCTTGCAGCCCATCCCAGGCCGCTTCTTGCCCGCTGGCACCGAGATTTTGTACAGAGGCCCTTACTTCAGCGCGGCCAGGTGGCTGGTGAGCTGGCGCAGCTTGGCGCCGGCCTGGCTGTCGTGCTCGTAGGTTCGCGTCACGGCGTCGATTTCGATCTGCAGCTGGCGGATCATGATGTGCTTGAGTGCGCTGGCGATTTCGTCGCGGTAGTCCTCCAGCGGGTGTTCGCTGATGCGCTGGATGTGCGGCAGCAGCCGGGCCAGAGCGGCGGGCGGGGCCTGTTGCAGCGCCGGTTGCAGCTCGGCCCAGCTTTGCGCGCCGTGCTGCTGGTAGTGGTCGTCGAGCCAGGCAAAGAGCTGCCCGTCCGGCGCGGGCAGGCGGCACAGCAGGCCCAGGTCCTGCTGGCTCAGGCTCTCCAGCAGCGGCATGTGGGCCAGCAGCACGCAGGCGGCGTGTTCCTCGCGGCGCAGCGGGCGCAGGCGCTGTGGCATGCGCACCGCAGCGCCCAGGCCGCCCAACCCGCCGCCGCCGTGCGCGGCGTTGCGCCGCCATGCGGGCGGCTGCCCGTCGCGCGGCGGCCAGGCATGGGGCGCGGGCGCGCCGGGCCAGGCGGCGGGCGGGTATTGCGGCGCGCCGCCGTCGTGCATGTCGTCCAGTGGCTCGTAGGGCAGGCCCGGGGGCGGGCCGTCGAACCCATCAGGCCAGGCCTGCATGGACGGCTCGTGCAGCGGTGGCGGCATGGCGGCGGGGGCGTAGGCGCTGCCTTGCGTGTGTGAGTGTGCGTGCGCGCTGGCCGCGCCGGCTTGGGGGGGCTGGGCGCTTTGAGGGCGCAAGGGGCGCAGGGCGGCGGCCTGCTGCTGCCAGAGCTGCTGCAAATCCTCGCGCGCCAGCTGGGCGATGCGCGCCACCTCGTCACGGATCTGCAGCTTCAGCGCCCCCTCGGGCAGCAGTGCCCACAGCGGCAGGGCGCGGTGCGCCATGCGCGCGCGGCCCTCGGCGGTGGCCAGCTGGCAATCCTGGCTGGCCACTTGCAGCAGGTATTGGCTCAGCGGGATGGCCAGCTCGACTTGCTCGGCAAAGGCCTGCTGGCCGCGCTCGCGGATGAAGCTGTCCGGGTCGTGCTCCTTGGGCAGGAACAAAAAGCGCATGCTGCGTCGCTCGTCGGCAAAGGGCAGGGCGCATTCGAGCGCCTTGGCTGCGGCCTTGCGCCCGGCGCTGTCGCCGTCAAAAGCAAACACCAGCTGATCGGTGTGGCGCAGCAGCAGTTGCACGTGGTGCTCGGTGCAGGCCGTGCCCAGCGTGGCCACGGCGTTGGCAAAGCCCCATTGCGCTAGCGCCACCACATCCATATAGCCTTCGCAGACCAGCGCATAGCCCTGGCTGCGGATGGCCTGGCGCGCCTCGAACAGGCCATACAGCTCGCGGCCTTTGTGGAAGATGGGCGTCTCCGGCGAGTTCAGGTACTTGGGCTGGCCGCTGCCCATGATGCGCCCGCCAAAGCCGATGGTCTCGCCGCGCACATTGCGGATCGGGAACATCAGCCGGTCGCGGAAGCGATCGTAGCGGCGGCCGCTTTCAGCCTTGTAGATCACCAGACCGGCGTCTTCGAGCTGCGGGTCGGCGTAGTCTGGGAACACCGCCGCCAGCGCGTGCTCGCCCGGCGGCGCATAGCCCAGTTGAAAGCGCGCCGCGACGGCGCCGCTCACGCCCCGGCCCTTCAGATACACAATGGCCTCGCTGGCCTGCTTGAGGTGCTGCTTGTAGGCCGCAGCCGCTTGGGCGTTGAGTTCGGCCAGCGTCTTTTGCTGCTGGCGGCGCTGCTGGCGCTCGGCCGCCTGCGTGGGCGATTCGCGCTCCTGGCGCGGCATGGGCAGGCCCGCGCGCTGTGCCAGCTCCTTGACGGCATCGACAAAGCCCAAGCCGGCGTAATCCATCAAAAAGCCAATGGCGTTGCCATGCTTGCCGCAGCCAAAGCAGTGGTAGAACTGCTTGCTCGGGCTGACGGTGAAGGAGGGCGACTTTTCCTCGTGAAACGGGCACAGCCCCAGCAGATTGGCCCCGCCCTTTTTGAGCGTGACGTAGCGCCCGACCACATCCACGATGTCGGTGCGCGCGTTCAACTCGTCCAGAAAATGCTGCGGAATGGCCACGGCGTGCGGGCAGGAAAATGCCAGGGGCAAAGGGCCGCATTATCGCCGTGGCGCAGTGCTCAGTCCGGTGCGCTGGGCAGCCCTTTCTTTGAACAAACGCTCAATCGGCCATGGCCTCGACCAGAAAGCGCAGGCGTTTGCGGCCCATCCATTCGTCGGTCTCCAGCCGGTAGGCCAGCTCGGCCTGTTCGGGCAGGCGCTCGGTGCGGCCGAACCAGATGCCTTCGACGACCTGGCCGTGGTGCAGCACTTTCAGCGCCATGTGGCGGCTGGCGACCACGCGCTGCTCCAGCACGTGCAGCGGCTCCATGAACAGCGGCGCGGCAAAGCCCTGGCCCCAGACCTGGGTTTGCAGCAGTTCGGCCGTTTCGATGCTGCGGTATTGCGCCGGCAGCGGGCCGTCGCACCAGGTCTGGCCGTGCAGGGCGGCTTCGTCCAGCCATTCTTCGGCGATGCGCTGCAGCGCGTCCTGAAAGATGGGCAGGGCCTGGCTGCGCAGCGTGCAGCCGGCGGCCATGGCGTGGCCGCCGAATTTTTCCAGCACGCCGGGGTGGCGCTTGGCCAGCAGGTCCAGCGCGTCGCGCAGGTGAAAGCCGGCGATGGAGCGGCCCGAGCCTTTGAGCAGGCCGGCGCCGTCCTCGGCGGCGCTGGGGGCGAAGACGAAGGTGGGGCGGTGAAATTGCTCCTTGACGCGCGCGGCGACGATGCCCACCACGCCTTCGTGAAAGCCGCCGTCGCTGACGGTGATGGCCGCGGGCAGGCGGGGGGCGCGGGCCAGGTTTTGCAGCACGCTGCCGATGGCCACTTGCTTCATGTCCGCTTCCAGGTCGCGGCGCAGGCGGTTGATGTCCTCGAGCATCTGCGCCAGCTCGGCGGCGCGCTGGGCGTCGTCGGTGAGCAGGCATTCGATGCCGATGGTCATGTCCGTCAGGCGGCCGGCGGCGTTCAGGCGCGGCGCCAGCGCAAAGCCCAGGTCGCTGGCGTGGGCGCGCGCCGGGTTGCGGCGGCTGAGCTCGAACAGCGCGGCCATGCCGGCGGGCATGTGCCCGGCGCGGATGCGCGCCAGCCCCTGGCTGGCCAGCAGGCGGTTGTTGGCGTCCAGCGGCACGACGTCGGCCACGGTGCCCAGCGCCACCAGCGGCAGCAGGCTGTCCAGCCGGGGCTGGTTGTGCGCCGTGAACTGGCCGCGCTCGCGCAGCAGGCTGCGCAGCGCCAGCAGGGTGTAGAACATCACGCCCACGCCGGCCAGGTGTTTGCTGGGGAAGGCGCAGCCGGGCTGGTTGGGGTTGACCAGTGCGTTGGCCTGCGGCAGGGCCGGGCCGGGCAGGTGGTGGTCGGTGATCAGCACCTGCATGCCCAGATCGCGCGCGCGGGCCACGCCTTCGATGCTGGCGATGCCGTTGTCCACCGTCACCAGCAGCTGCGTGCCGCTGGCGTGCATGCGCTCGGCCAGCCGGGGGGTGAGGCCGTAGCCGTCTTCGATGCGGTTGGGCACCAGGTAGTGCAGCTCTTGCGCGCCGAGCATGCGCAGCCCGCGCAGCGCCACGGCGCAGGCGGTGGCGCCGTCGCAGTCGTAGTCGGCCACGATGCCGATGCGCTGGCGCTGGGCGATGGCGCGCGCCAGCAGGGCGGCGGCGCTGGCCGCGCCCTTGAGCGTGGCCGGCGGCAGCAGGGCCTGCAGCCGGGTGTCCAGCTCACGAACATCGGCAATGCCGCGCGCGGCGTAGAGCTGGGCCAGCAGCGGCGCAATGCCGGCTTGCTGCAGGGCTTGCTGGGCGTGCGGGGCGGCGGGGCGCTGGCGGTATTTCAAGGCGGGGTTGTCCTGTTGGGTTGTCCTGTTCGGTGGTGCTGTGATCGAGGTGTTCGGGGCGCAGGCGGTCGATCTACAGTTGCTGCAGCAGCTGCATGGCGGCGTCGCGCGGGCGCAGGCCCAGGGCCTGGCGCAGGCGCTGGCGCCAGTGCGGCGGCTGCGGCCTGAGCCAGGCGGCGCGCCGCTCGCCGGCCAGCAGCAATTGCCAGGCCGGGCCTTCGGCGCCGGGCGGCGCGGTCAAGAGCTGTTGCAGCAAGCTGGCGTCCAGCGCCTGCCATTGCGCAGCCCAGGCGTGGAAGTCGCCCGCCAGTGCGGCGTCGCGCAGCGCCGTGTGCAGGTGGATATGCGCCAGGCGCGGTTGCGCGGCGGCGGCCTGCGGCGGCACCACGCCCGTGCCGGAGAACCACAGCGCGTTGACCGGGGCCAGGCCTTGCGCGGCGCGCTCGTCGTTGACCGGGTGGGTGTAGAGCAGCATTTGCGCCTCGGTCTGCAGGCGCTGCAAGGTGCTGGCCGCGCCGCTCGCGCCGCCCAGGCCGGGCAGCCAGTGGCGCACGTCCTGGCCGATGACGCGCTCCAGCGAGGGCATGACCAGAGCCGCCAGCCACGGCGCCTGCGCCAGCCATTGGCCATCGGGCAGCGGCCACAGCTGCAGGCCATCCTCGGCCTGGCCCTGTGCGCCATCGCCCCACAGCGCGCGCAGCGCCGCCAGCAGCGCGGCGTTGTGCGCCGCGCTCAGCGCCAGTTGCGCCGGGTCGTGCAGCACGATGGCATCGGTGCGGATCTGCAAATGGCAGGGCGTGACCAGCGCCCAGCCCTGGCCGGGCTGCACGGCCAGGCCATGCTGCAAGGCGCGCAGCGCCGCCAGCGCGGGCAGGCCCTCGCTGCCGGGCGCGCCTGCCGCTGCCGTGGCCGCGGCGGCGGCGGCCTCTGCCGCATCGGGCCAGGCAGTTTGCAGCAGCGCCAGCTCGTGGGGCATGAGCGGGCTGTCGCCTGGCAAGTTCAGCCACTGCGGCGCGGCCGCCTGGCCCAGCAGGGCCTGCAGCGCCGGCAGCGGCAGCTGCGCGCCGCTGGCCGCAAAAAAGGCCTGCATGCCGTGCACGGCGGCAAAGGGCAGGATGTGGGTGGTGATGGGCATGGCGGCTGCGGGCATGGGCGTGTTGAAGGGCGCGATTGTCGCGCAGCTTGGGGTGGCTTGGGGCCGCGGGCGGCCGATGCCATGGGGCGCTTGATTGGCCACTTCATGGGGCCGCTTGGGCGTTCGTAGAATGCGCGGTTTTTCGATGCAGGAGAGCCCATGTCCCCCATTGCTGCCATTGCCGCGCGCCATGACGAGTTGACGGCCATCCGCCGCGATCTGCATGCCCACCCGGAGCTGGCCTTCGAGGAATTTCGCACCGCAGCGCTGGTGGCCGACAAGCTGCGCAGCTGGGGCATTGAGGTGCACACCGGGCTGGCGCGCACCGGCGTGGTGGGCCTGATCGAGGGCCGGCATGCCGCGGCGCAGCCGCGCATGTTGGGGCTGCGCGCGGACATGGACGCGCTGCCAATGGACGAGCTCAACCGCTTTGCCCACGCCAGCCGCACGCCCGGGCGCATGCACGCCTGCGGCCACGATGGGCACACGGCCATGCTGCTGGGCGCGGCGCAGTACCTGGCGCAGACGCGCGATTTCGCCGGCACGGTGGCGCTGATCTTCCAGCCGGCCGAGGAGTTCGGCGGCGGCGCCGACGTGATGCTGCGCGAGGGGCTGCTGCAGCGCTATCCGCTGGAGGCGGTGTTCGGCATGCACAACATGCCGGGCATCGAGGCGGGCGCGTTCGCGCTGTCCAGCGGGCCGGTGCTGGCCTCCAACAGCGAGTTCAAGATCACGTTGCAGGGCAAGGGCGGGCATGCGGCCATGCCGCATCTGGCGGTCGATCCCATCGTCGTGGCCGGGCAGTTGATCGGCGCGCTGCAAAGCATCGTCAGCCGCAGCAAGCCGCCGCTGGAGGCGGCCGTGGTCTCGGTCACGACGCTGCAGGCCGGCGATACCTTCAACGTCATCGCCGAGCAATGCCGCATGGGCGGCACGGTGCGCGCCTACACCGAGCCGGTGCTGGACGTGATCGAGCAGCGCATGCGCGAGCTGGTGGAGTTCACGGCCCGCGCCCACGGCGCCAGCGGGCAGCTGGAGTTCAACCGCATCTACCCGGCAACCGTCAACCACGAGGCGCAGACGGCGTTCGCGCAGGCCGTGCTGCAGGAGCTGGTCGGGCCGCAGCGCGTGCTGCGCCAGGCGCCCATCATGGCCGCCGAGGACTTTGCCTTCATGCTGCAGAAAATCCCCGGCTGCTACGCCTTCATCGGCAATGGCGACGGCAGCCACCGCCTTGACGGCCATGGCCAGGGCCCATGCCTGGTGCACAACCCGAGCTACGACTTCAACGACGCCATCTTGCCGCTGGGGGCCAGCTACCTGGCGCGGTTGGCCGAGCGCTGGCTGGCGCCTGCGGCGGCTTGATTGGCGGCTTGATTGGCGGCTTGAAGGTCAGCCCCCAGCCGCCGCGCGCCGCCGCAAGCGGCGCCCCACATCAATCGGGCAGGATGCCCAGCTTTTGCAGCTGCGGGCCCCAGTGGCTGCGCTCCTGCGCAATGCGCTGCGCGAACGCGGCCGCGCTCTCGTGCAGGGGGATGGAGCCGTTGCGGCGCATGGTGTCGATGAAGCCCGGGTCGCGCAGGGCCTGGCCGATGGCCTGGTTGAGCTGCTCGACCACTGGCTGCGGCGTGCCCGCCGGGGCCGCCACGCCCAGCCAGACGGCGCTTTCAAAGCCGGGGTAGCCGGCCTGCTCCAGCGTGGGCGCGCCGGCAAAGCTGGGGCTGTCCACTTGGGGGCTGACGGCCAGCACCTTCAGGCGCTGCTGGCGCACCATGGGCTCGACCAGCGCCGTGCCGGCAAAGTACAGCTGCGTATCGCCTGCCAGCGTGGCCGTCAGCGCATCCGGGCCGGTCTTGAAAGGAATGTGCTGCAGCTCAATGCCCGCCTGGCGGCGCCAGAACTCGAACAGCACGTGCGGCGGGCTGCCATTGCCCGAGCTGGCGTAGTTCAGCACGCCGGGCTGGGCCTTGGCCTTTTCGACCAGCTCGGCCACGTTAGCCGCGCCCAGGCCGGGGTGGGCCACCAGCGCCATGGGCAGCACGGCAATGGGGCTGACGGGCAGCAGATCGCGCGCGGGCTCATAGCTGAGCTTGGGGAAGATGTAGGGGCTCCAGACCGCATGGGCGTTGGTGATGATGGCCAGCGTGTGGCCGCTGGGCTCGCTGTCCTTGAGCTGCTTCATGGCCACCATGCCGCCTGCGCCGGGGCGGTTGTCCACCACCACCGGCTGGCCCAGCGCGGCGTGCAGCTTCTCGGCCAGCGGGCGCGCAAACAAATCGGGCAGGCTGCCGGCGCCGCCGTTGACGATCAGCGTCACCGTGCGGCTGGGGAACGGCGCTGCGGCCGGCTGGGCCTGGGCCAGTGCCGGCAGGGCCAGCAAAGCGGGCAGGGCGGCGCACAGGGCGCGCCGCAGCAGGCCGGGGCGCTGCGGTGATTTCAGGGGGCGGATGGGGCTCACGAAAAACTCCTCAAAGGGGCTGGGGTGGATGGGCCGCGCCGGCCAGGCCGGCCTGGCGCGTTGCAATCAGGCCGCCACCATACATGAGCTGCAAGTGGTTTTGATGCTCAGTCTCAATCCTTTTTCTGGCGCTGCAAATTCCCTGGAGGGCCTGCGTGCAAGTTCATCCCCGGTAACGCAGCCGCATAGAATGCGCGCTTTTGCCGCGGTTTTGGCGCGGCCAGCGTTTTGTTTTTCTTGCTGCTATGCCCCCCGCCCTGAACGAGGTCACGATCTACACCGATGGCGCCTGCAAAGGCAATCCTGGCGCGGGCGGCTGGGGGGCGCTGCTGCAGTCGCAGGGCCACAGCAAGGAGATCTGGGGCGGCGAGCGCAGCACCACCAACAACCGCATGGAGCTGCGCGCCGTGATCGAGGCGCTGGCGCTGCTCAAGCGCCCCTGCCGCATCACGCTGTATCTGGACAGCGAGTACGTGCGCAAGGGCATCACCGAATGGATCCACGGCTGGAAGGCCAAGGGTTGGCAGACGGCGAGCAAGCAGCCGGTGAAGAACGCCGAGCTGTGGCGCGAGCTCGATGCGTTGGTGCACCAGCGCGGCCACCAGATCGACTGGCGCTGGGTCAAGGGCCATGCGGGCATTGCCGGCAACGAGCGCGCCGATGCGCTGGCCAACCGCGGCGTTGAGGAGCTGGGGTGAACAGGCCCTGGCCTGAGCCTGGCGCACATTTGCGCCGTGCCATCTGCGCCGTGCCCGGCGGCCCTGGAGCCGCAGCCATCGCGCGGTGATCCACAGGCCGCCCCCTGATGAATGAGAGTAAGAAATGACGCATGAAGCCATGCCGGCGCAGCTGCCTCAGCCGCCGCGGCCCCCTGGTCATGCCGATGCGGCCGTGGTGTTCGAGGGCGTGGGCAAGACCTACCAGTCCTCGGCCGGGCCCCTGCAGGCGCTGGCCGGCATCGACCTGGCCATCGCGCGCGGCAGCGTGTTCGGCATCATTGGCCGCAGTGGCGCGGGCAAGTCCAGCCTGCTGCGCACCATCAACCGGCTCGAAGAGCCCACCGAGGGCCGCGTGCTGGTCGAGGGCGTGGACATCGGCCGCCTGTCGCAGCACGAGCTGGTGCGCCAGCGGCGGCGCATCGGCATGATCTTCCAGCACTTCAACCTGCTGGCCTTCAAGACCGTGTGGGACAACGTGGCGCTGCCCATGCAGGTGGCCGGCTGCAGCGCAGCGCAGACCCATGCGCGCGTGCAGGAGCTGCTGGAGCTGGTGGGCCTGGCCGACAAGAAATCCATGTACCCGCGCCAGCTCTCGGGCGGGCAAAAGCAGCGCGTGGGCATTGCCCGGGCGCTGGTGCACAACCCGCCGATCCTGCTGTGCGACGAGGCCACCTCGGCGCTGGACCCGGAGACCACGCAGGCCATCTTGCAGCTGCTGCGCGACATCAACCGCCGCCTGGGCATCACCGTCATCCTCATCACGCACGAGATGAGCGTGATCCGCGAAATCGCCGACCACGTGCTGGTGCTGGAGCAAGGCCGCATCGCCGAGCTGGGCCCGGTCTGGCAGGTGTTTGGCGCCCCCCAGCATCCGGCCACGCAGGCGCTGCTGGCGCCGCTGCAGCAGCAGTTGCCCGACGAGCTGCGCGTGCGGCTGCTGCCCCAGGCCCCGGCCGATGGCGCAGGCCATGCGCGCGTGCTGCAGCTGGGCTACACCGGCGCGGGCGCTCTGGAGCCCGACTTGCTGCGCATTGCCCAGGCGCTGCCTGGCCCGGTGCGCCTGCTGCACGGCGGGGTCGATCGCATCCAGGGCCATGCCTACGGGCGCTTGCTGCTGGCCGTGGGCGGCAGCGCCCCCTTGCCCGACTTGCAGGCCCTGTGCCAGGGCGAGCAGGCCATCGCCCACAGCGCCCAGCTGCTGGGCCATATCGAGCTGGAACACGTCGCGCTGGAGCACGTCGCGCTGGGCGATGCCGGCCCGGCCGCAATTTCAGGAGAGCGCCATGTTTGAACTCAGCATTCCGCTGGCCACTTACTGGCAGGCCTTGCTGGATACGCTGCTGATGGTGTCCGTCTCGGGCGCCATCGTGCTGCTGGGCGGCATCCCCATGGCCTTGCTGCTGATCCTCACGGCGCCGGGCGGGCTGCTGGCCTCGCCGGCGGTGCACCGCGTGTTCGGCGCAGTCGTCAACGGCTTTCGCGCCGTGCCCTTCATCGTGCTGCTGGTGGCGCTGCTGCCGGTCACGCGCTATCTGGTGGGCACCTCCATCGGCGTGTGGGCCGCCATCGTGCCGCTGTCCATCAGCGCCACGCCGTTCTTTGCCCGCATTGCCGAGGTCAGCCTGCGCGAGGTGGACCGCGGCCTGGTCGAGGCCGCGCAGGCCATGGGCTGCCGCAAATGGCACATCGTGCGCCACGTCTATCTGCCCGAGGCCTTGCCCGGCATCATCGGCGGCTTCACCGTCACGCTGGTGGCGCTGATCAGCTACACCGCCATGGCCGGCGCGGTGGGCGCGGGCGGGCTGGGCGATCTGGCGATCCGCTACGGCTACCAGCGCTTTGACAACCAGGTCAGCCTGATCGTCATTGCCATCCTGATCGTGCTGGTGACGCTGGTGCAGTGGCTGGGCGATGCCTATGTGCACTGGCTCAAGCACCGCTGAGCCAGCGCCTGCGCAAAAACAAAGCCCGTGCCGCTCTCACTTGCCGGCACGGGCTTTGTCTTTGTGTGGGTTGGCGCTTTGAACACGCTCTAGCCTGCCGCGTCCTCGAAGCCCATGGCGCGGCGGTACCACTCGTGAAAGTGCTGCATGCCGTCTTCCATCGGGCTTTGGTAGGGGCCGACTTCGTTGTCGCCGCGTGCGAACAAGGCCTTGCGGCCAGCGTCCATGCGCTCGCCGATTTCGTCGTCCTCGATGGCCGTTTCCATGTAGGCCGCGCGCTGCGCCTCGACGAATTCGCGCTCGAAGGCGACGATTTCCTCGGGGTAGTAGAACTCCACCACGTTCATGGTCTTGTCCACGCTGATGGGGTGCAGCGTGGAGACCGTCAGCACGTGCGGGTACCACTCGATCATGATGTGCGGGTAATAGGTCAGCCAGATGGCGCCGTGCTCGGGCAGGCGGCCTTCGTTGTAGCGCAGCAGCACTTCGTGCCAGCGCTGGTACACGGCGCTGCCCGATTGCTGGAGCGCATTGGCCACGCCCACGGTCTGCACGGAGTATTCCTGCCCGAACTCCCAGCGCAGGTCATCGCAGGTGACGAAGTTGCCCAGCCCGGGGTGGAAGGGGCCGACGTGGTAGTCCTCCAGATAGACCTCGATGAAGGTCTTCCAGTTGTAGTTGCACTCGTGCATTTCCACGTGGTCCAGCGCAAAGCCCTCGAAGCTCAGCGCATGGCGCGGGCCCAGCCGGGCCAGGTCGGCGGCGATGTCGCGGCCGTTGTCCTCGAACAGCAGGCCGTTCCACTCGCGCAGCCGGTACTGGTTGAGGTTCAGGCACGGGTCCTGCGGAAAATGCGGCGCGCCAAGCAGCGTGCCGTTTTCGCTGTAGGTCCAGCGGTGCAGCGGGCAGACGATGTTGCCCGCCGCGCTGCCCTTGGCGTTGTCCTGCAGATTGCCGCGGCCGTGCAGCATCACGGCCTGGCGGTGGCGGCAGACGTTGGAGATCAGCGCCACCGAGCCATCGCGCTGGCGCACCAGCGCGCGGCCTTGCTGCTCCTGCGGCAGGGCAAAGTAGTCGCCCGGCTCGGGCACGGCCAGCTGGTGGCCCATGTAGCGCGGCCCGGCGGCAAACAGGGTTTGCAGCTCGCGCTGCAGCAGCGCCTGGTCGAAATAGCTGGAGACGGGCAACTGGCTCTTGGCCTGCTGCAGGGGAAGACTCAAATCAGACATCGCATCCTGATCCATGGACGACTCGAACAGGCCCGGTGCGTCTGGGCCGGGCCGCTGGTGCCGCGCGCCGCGGGGCCTGGCATGGCCCCGGCTGGCATGGGCTTTCGTCATTTCGAGCGGCGCGCGAAGATGAAACCAATTGAAGGCGCGCGACGAAAAAACAAGCCGGTCAATGCAATGCACCGCCCGGCCTTGGTCAACGAGGGGCGATTCTATCAGTGCCCCCCAGGCAGGGGAAAGCGCGCTGAATGCTTGAGCAGCACCTACGTGAATTGCCGCCGCAGGCCGGGCCGTGGCGCTGCCAGCCGGGCGGGTCTGCGGCGCTCGAAAGGCCTCGGCCGCGCCACCGGGCCGCCCGCGTTTTGCGCCTTGCAGCCCACCCCGCCACTTTTTGCCCGCTCGCGCCAAGACTTTGAACAAGCTCTTAAAATCCGCCGTTTTCGTGCGCGCGGCATGCCGCGCCAGCGCCGATGGCCGCCAGGCGCTTTGCCGCCCGCTGGCGCTGGCGCCTGGGCCGCCCAAGGCCCGTCTTGCGTTTTCTTTCCCCTGTGCCATGAACGCCGCCAAGTCCAAGAAGAATGAGCCCGCCAGCTATGAGGCGGCCATGCAAGAGCTGGAGCATTTGCTGGCCCAGATCGAATCCGGCGCCCTGCCGCTGGAGCAGCTGCTGGCGGGCTACCAGCGCGGCGCGCAGCTGCTGGCCTTTTGCAGCGAGCGGCTGCAGCAGGTGCAGGCGCAGGTGCAGATCCTGGACGGGCAGCTGGTGCGGCCGCTGGGCGAGCAAGAAGCCTGAGCCCGCCAGCGGCCTTGGCGCAAGCGTTTTTCGGAGACCCATTGCCTTGACCCCATCCACCCCCACGCCCCATGCCCGCCTGGCCGCTGCGCCGGGCCGCGCCGTCAGCGCCCAGCAGGATTTTTCCGGCTGGCTGGCCCAGCATGCGCAATGGGTGGAGCAGGCGCTGGAGCATTTCGTGCCGCTGGCCGCGCCCACGGATTTGAGCCAGGCCATGCGCTATGCCGTGCTGGGCGGCGGCAAGCGCCTGCGCGCCTTGCTGGTGCTGGCAGCGCAGCAGGCCGTGGCCGCAGGCCGGGCCGATGAGCAGCCCGCCTGGCAGGAGGCCGCGCTGCGCAGCGCCTGCGCCATCGAGCTGATCCACGCCTATTCGCTGGTGCACGACGACATGCCCTGCATGGACAACGACGTGCTGCGCCGTGGCAAGCCCACGGTGCACGTGCAGTTTGGCCAGGCCACGGCGCTGCTGGCCGGCGATGCCATGCAGGCCCTGGCCTTCGAGCTGCTCACCCCCCAGCCGGGCGATGCGGGGGCCACGCCGCACGGCGCGGCCATTGCGCCAGTGGTGCAGGCGCGCCTGTGCGCGCTGCTGGCGCGCGCGGCCGGCCCGGCCGGCATGGCCGGCGGCCAGGCCATTGACCTGGCGCACGTGGGCAAGCCCATGGATCAGCGGCAGCTGCAGCACATGCACGAGCTCAAGACCGGCGCGCTGCTGCAGGCCAGCGTGCTGATGGGGGCGCACTGCGTGCCCGAGGCCCCGGCGCAGGCCCTGCAGGCGCTGCAGCGCTACGGCCAGGCCCTGGGCCTGGCCTTCCAGGTGGTGGACGACGTGCTCGATGCCACAGCCGACTCCAGCGTGCTGGGCAAGACCGCCGGCAAGGATGCGGCCGACAACAAGCCCACCTATGTGTCGCTGTTGGGCGTGCAGGCCGCGCAGGCCCTGGCGCGACAATTGCACGCGCAGGCCGAGGCCGCGCTGGATGAGGCCGGCCTGCCCGACGTGGCCGCGCTGCGCGCGCTGGCGGCCTGGGTGGTGCAGCGCAGCCACTGAAGGCCGTGAGAGACCGTGACCGAACACCATGCAATCAGTGAGCCATGACCCAGCCCTTCCCGGGCCAGCCAAGCCACGCAAGCACCACAACAGCCACAGCACCATGAGCGATACCGGCAGCCCCGCAAGCCCTTCCACCGCCCCTGAGCCAGGCAGCGCCGGCAATCCCTATGCGCTGCTGCAGGGCATCGACAGCCCGGCCGCGCTGCGCCGCCTGCCGCGCGAGCAGCTCAAGGAGCTGGCCGGGCAGCTGCGCGCCTTCGTGCTCGAGAGCGTCTCCAAGACCGGCGGCCACCTCAGCTCCAACCTGGGCACGGTGGAGCTGACGATTGCGCTGCACTACGTGTTCAACACGCCCGAGGATCGGCTGGTCTGGGACGTAGGCCACCAGACCTATCCGCACAAGATCCTCACCGGCCGGCGCGAGCGCATGGCCACGCTGCGCCAGCTCGGCGGCCTGTCGGGCTTTCCGTTGCGCAGCGAAAGCGAGTACGACACCTTCGGCACGGCGCATTCGAGCACCAGCATCTCGGCGGCGCTGGGCATGGCGCAGGCCGCCGCCCTCAAGGGCGAGGACCGCTGGGCCGTGGCCGTGATTGGCGATGGCGCCATGACCGCCGGCATGGCCTTCGAGGCGCTGAACAACGCCGGCGTGGCCGAGGGCGGGCGGCTGCTGGTGGTGCTCAACGACAACGACATGAGCATCAGCCCGCCGGTGGGGGCGCTCAACCGCTACCTGGCCCAGCTGATGAGCGGGCAGTTCTACGCTGCCGCCAAGAACGTGGGCAAGACGGTGCTCAAGCCCGTGCCGCCGCTGCTGGAGCTGGCGCGGCGCTTTGAGCAGCAGGCCAAGGGCATGGTCGTGCCGGCCACGCTGTTCGAGAAATTCGGCTTCAACTACATCGGCCCCATCGACGGCCACGACCTGGACTCGCTGATCCCGACGCTGGAAAACCTGCGCCATCTGCAAGGCCCGCAGTTCCTGCACGTGGTCACCAAGAAAGGGCAGGGCTACAAGCTGGCCGAGGCCGACCCCGTGGCCTACCACGGCCCCTCCAAGTTCGACCCCTCGGTGGGCATCGTCAAGCCGCAGACGCCGCCCAAGCCCACCTTCACGCAAATCTTTGGCCAGTGGCTGTGCGACATGGCCGAGCAGGACCAGTGCCTGATCGGCATCACGCCGGCCATGCGCGAAGGCTCGGGCATGGTGGAGTTCCACCAGCGCTTTCCCAAGCGCTATTACGACGTGGGCATTGCCGAGCAGCACGCCGTGACCTTTGCCGCCGGCCTGGCCACCGAAGGGCTCAAGCCCGTGGTGGCGATCTACTCGACCTTCCTGCAGCGCGCCTACGACCAGCTCATCCACGACGTGGCGCTGCAAAACCTGCCGGTGGTGTTCGCGCTGGACCGCGCCGGCCTGGTCGGCGCCGATGGCGCCACGCACGCCGGCGCTTACGACATCGCCTACGTGCGCTGCATCCCCAACATGGCCATGGCTTGCCCCGCCGACGAGCGCGAATGCCGCCAACTGCTGAGCACCGCCTATGCGCAGGACCACCCCGTGTGCGTGCGCTACCCGCGCGGCGCCGGCGTGGGCGCCGAGCCCCTGGCCGACCTGCAGCCCTTGCCCTATGGCCGGGGCGAGCTGCGCCGCCAGGCCGGCGCCCAGGCCCAGCCAGGCCAGCGCATCGCCATCCTGGCCTTTGGCACGCTGCTGTACCCGGCGTTGGCTGCGGCCGAGCGCCTCGATGCCAGCGTGGCCAACATGCGCTGGGCCAAGCCGCTGGACGAAACCCTGCTGCTGCAGCTGGCGCAAAGCCACGATGTGCTGGTCACGGTGGAGGAGGGCTGCACCATGGGCGGCGCCGGCAGCGCCGTGCTCGAAACCCTGCAACAAGCCGGCTTGCCGCGCCCGGTGCTGCAGTTGGGCCTGCCAGACCAATTCATCGCACACGGCGACCCGGCCAAACTGCTGGCGCAATGCGGCTTGGACGAGCAGGGCATCGAGCGCCAAATCCGCGCCTGGCTGGCCGCAGGCCCGGCTGCCGCTGCCGTGGCTGCGGCATCGTGACGGCACAATGACCGCGCGGGCCTGACGCACGGCGCACACCGTGCATTGGCTGCCCAAGCAAAAAGCCAGCGCGAAGCTGGCTTTTTGCTTGGTCCCCACGGGCGGCATGCGCGCACGCCGGGCAGGCGGCAGGCATCAAATCTTGACGCTGTTGATGTACTGGTTGTAGGGGAACTCCGAGGCCATGTTCCACAGGATCTGATCGCGCTGGAAGGCGCGCAGATCCTGGTAGATCTTCTTGAACTCCTCGGACTTGGCCTCGTGCTCGGCAAACACCTCCATCGAGGCCTTGAAGCCCGCATCCAGGATGTCCTTGCCAAAGCGCTTGAGCTGGGTCTTCTCGGCCACCAGCTTCTTCAGCGCGCCGGCGCTCTTGGCCGAATACAGCGAAGTGGTCTCGGCCGCAGCCACGCGCATCGCGGCCTTGAGGATGGCCTTGAACTCGGGCGAGAGCTCGTTGAACTTCTTCAGGTTCACGAAGAACTCCAGCTCGGCGCTGGGCTCCCACCAGCCCGGCGCGTAGTAGTAGGGCGCGACCTTATTCAGGCCCAGCTTCTCGTCGTCCAGCGGGCCGACGAACTCCACCGCATCGAGCGTGCCCTTCTCCAGCGCGGTGTAGATGTCACCGGCCGGGATGTTCTGCGCCACCACGCCCAGCTTGGCCATGGCCTCGCCAAACAGGCCGCCGCCCAGGCGCATCTTCAGGCCCTTGAAATCCTCGACCGACTTGATCTCCTTGCGGTACCAGCCGCCCATCTGCGTGCCCGTGTTGCCCGAGCTGGCGGTGAAGAAGTTGTACTGCTCGAAGAAGGCATCGAGGTACTTGCGGCCATTGCCATGGTCCTTCCAGGCGTTCATCTGCAGCGTGGTCAGGCCAAATGGAATGGCGCAGCTGAAGGCGAAGATCGGGCTCTTGCCGGTGAAGTAATAGGCAGCGGTCTGCGCCATCTCGATGGTGTCGCCCTGCAGCGCATCGACCACGCCGAAGGCGGGCATCAGCTCACCGGCGGGGTGCGTGGAAATCTCGAACTTGCCGCCCGAGAGGGCCTTGACCTCGGCGGCCATCTTCTCGGCCGCGCCAAACAGCGTCGTCAGCGACTTGGGAAAGCTCGAGGCCAGACGCCAGCGCACAGTGCTTTGCGCGTGAACGGCAGGCGCCACGCCCGCTGCGAGCACGCCGGCAATGCCAGCGCCTTTGAGAATGGAACGACGGTCCATGTGTGTTTCTCCGATCAGAGGTCAGTGCCTGGCCCTGCCAGGCGGGGGTCACAAAAAAAGCCCCTGGATTCTAGTGAAAAGCCTGCCCGCTGCGGCTGAGGGAAAGCCCTGTTTTTGGGCCGCAACAGCCCTGCAATCCAAGCGTCAGGATTGTTGCGCCAGGATGGTCTTGGAGACACTGCTCAGCGGTGTTTGGGGCGCAGAGTTTTTCCATCAGGCGAGCGAGGCCATCCCTTGGCAGTGCCAAAACCACTGCGTCTTGGGGATTTCGCCATGGCTTGCGGTGCGACGCTGGCGCCTGGCAGGGCAGGCACCGGGCCGGCTGGCATGGGCGCCCCCTGCAAAACCCCACTTGTCCAAGGCGTGCGCAGCGCAGAGGATCATGGCTTTGACGGCAAACCAGGAACATTGCATGCCAAAGTCCCAGTCCGCTTCCCATCCCGCGGCCCAGCCCGCAACCCAAACTGCAGCCCAGCCTGCGCCGGCGCAAGCTCAGCCTGCGGGTAGCTTGCGCGGGCTGCTCATCACACTGGTGGCGGCGCTGCTGGCGTTCGGGCTCTACCACGTGCTGCCTTACGAGGACATGGTCAATCGCGGCTTGGCGATTCTGTGCTTTGTGGCGGTGCTGTGGTTCACCGAGGCCTTGCACATCACGGTCACGGCGCTGATGGTGCCGCTGCTGGCGCTGCTGTTCAAAATCCCGGACATGAACACGCGCTCGGTGCTGGCCCATTTCGCCGATCCGATCATCTTCGTGTTCTTTGGCGGCTTTGCCCTGGCCACGGCGCTGCACATCCAGCAGCTCGATCGCAAGATTGCCCTGTGGGTGATCTCGCTCTCGCGCGGCAATATGCGGGTGGCCGTGCTGCTGCTCTTTGCCGTGACCACTTTTCTCTCCATGTGGATCAGCAACACGGCCACCGCCGCCATGATGCTGCCGCTGGCCTTGGGCCTGATGGGCCACATCGACCGCGAAAGGCAGCGCAAGACGTTTGTCTTTGTGCTGCTGGGCGTGGCCTACTGCGCCAGCATCGGCGGCATGGGCACCTACGTGGGCTCGCCGCCCAACGGCATTGCGGCGCGCGCCCTGGGCCTGGATTTCTGGGGTTGGATGCGGCTGGGCCTGCCCATCATGCTGCTGTTGCTGCCCACCATGCTGATGGCCTTGTACGCGGTGCTGCGCCCTGATTTCAGCCAGCGTGTCGATACCCGGCAGCAGGAGCTCATCGCCTGGACGCCGCAACGCGTGCTCACCGTGCTGGTGTTTTGCGCCACCGCCGCCGCCTGGATCATGGGCAGCGCCATCGCGCAGGCCACGGGCATTGCCTCCATCGACAGTTTCATTGCCCTGGCCGCGGCCGTGGCCGTCGTGCTGTTGGGCACGGTGCAATGGCGCGACGTGGTCGAGAACACCGACTGGGGCGTGCTCATGCTCTTTGGCGGCGGCATTACGCTGAGCGCGCTGATGAAGAACTCCGGCGCCTCGGCCGCGCTGGGCCAGGCCGTGGCGGGCACCTTCGGCCAGGCCCACCCGTTGGTGGTTGTGGCGGTGGTGGCCGTCTTCATCGTTTTTCTGACGGAGTTCACCAGCAACACGGCCTCGGCGGCCTTGCTGGTGCCAGTCTTTGCCGGCATCGCCACCGAACTGGGCATGCCCAGGGAAATGTTGGTCATGGTGATCGGCATAGGCGCCTCATGCGCCTTCATGCTGCCCGTGGCCACGCCGCCCAATGCCATCGTGTTCGGCTCCGGGCTGATCCGCCAGCAGGAGATGATGAGCGCCGGCCTGGTGCTGAACCTGCTGTGCGCCGCCGTCGTGTCGCTGTGGGCCTATTTCCTGTTGTGAGGACAGGTGCTTAGGTACTTTCACGGTATCGCGCCTTTTGGGCGCTTTGGCGGGGGTGGGAGTTCGTACAATCGCGCCTCTTCAAAATGGCCGCCTGGCGTGCGGCCTGGCCGGTGCGGCGCCTGCCCCGGCCCCCACTCCCCCAGCCCATTACAGAGATGAACCTGCTGCTGCTTTTTTCACGGGGCGTTGATTGGCTCAATGCCTTCATTGGCCGCTATGCGATCTGGTTGATTTTCGTGGCCACGCTGATCAGCGCCGTCAATGCGCTGGTGCGCAAGTTGCTGGGGGTCAGCTCCAATGCGTTTTTGGAGATCCAGTGGTATTTGTTCGCCTGGTCGTTTCTGATTGCGGCCGGCTATACGCTGCTGCACCGTGAGCATGTGCGCATTGATGTGCTCAACAGCCGCTTGCCCAAGAAGGTGCAGGTTTGGATTGACATCGTGGGCTTTGCGTTGTTTCTCACGCCGCTGTGCCTGGTGATCATTTACCTGACTTGGCCGGTGGTGCTGCAGATGTACCAGTCGGGTGAGACTTCGGGTAATTCCGGCGGCCTGGTGCGCTGGCCAGTGTGGCTGGCCATTCCGGTGGGCGTGACGCTGCTGATGCTGCAGGGGTGGTCAGAGTTGATCAAGCGCATTGCCTTTTTGCGCGGCCAGGGCCCTGACCCGATGGGCCGCTTGAGTCAGGCCACGGCCGAACAGGAACTGGCCGAGGCGTTGCGCCAGCAAACGCAAGAAGAGCAGGGGGCGCAGCCTGCAGCGGGCCAGCCCCAGTCCTGATCGCGCAGCCGGAGTACACGAGCATGGAATTCATTGCGAGCAATTACGCCCCGATCATGTTTGCGGGGCTGGTGGTGTTCTTGCTACTGGGCTTTCCGGTGGCGTTCAGCCTGGGGGCCTGCGGGCTGTTGTTTGGCTTCATCGGCATCGAGCTGGGGGTGTTTCCGTCCTCGATCCTGGCCTGGCTGCCGCAGCGCCTGTTGGGCATTCTGGCCAACGATACTTTGCTGGCCGTGCCGTTCTTTACGCTGATGGGGCTGGTGATGGAGCGCAGCGGCATGGCCGAGGACTTGATCGAGACGGTCGGCCAGGTGTTCGGCCCGATCCGTGGCGGCCTGGCGCTGGCGGCGGTGTTCGTGGGCGCGCTGCTGGCGGCCACGACCGGGGTGGTGGCCGCCTCGGTGATTTCCATGGGCCTGATCTCGCTGCCCATCATGCTGCGCTACGGTTACGACCGGCGCCTGGCCAGCGGGGCCATTGCCGCCTCGGGCTCGCTGGCGCAGATCATTCCGCCCTCGCTGGTGCTGATTTTGATGGCCGACCAGCTCAATCGCAGCGTGGGTGATATGTACAAGGGCGCGATGGTGCCGGCGCTGATGCTGGTGGGCTGCTATGTGGCCTGGGTGCTGTTTTTGGCGATCTTCAAGCCCGAGCGCGTGCCGGCGCTGCCGCCTGAGGCGCGCACCTACCGCGAGGCCAATGGCAGCTCTGGCTATCCCTCACTGATGGTGCTGCTGGGCCTGTCGACCGTGGTGTCGCTGCTGCTGGCCTCGCAAATGGCGCAGCTGCACACCTGGTGGAGCGGCCAGCCGGTGCAGGACGTGCCGCTGGACGAAAAAATCGTTACTGCGCTGTGTGGCGGCACCTTCGTGGCCTTCGTCATTGCCAGCGTCAATCGCTTGTTGGGCCTGGGCCTGCTGTCGCAACTGGCAGAGCGCGTGACTTTCGTGCTGATTCCGCCGCTGCTGCTGATCTTCCTGGTGCTGGGCACCATCTTCCTGGGCATTGCCACGCCCACCGAAGGCGGCGCCATGGGCGCCATGGCCGCCATCGTGCTGGGCGTGCTGCGCCGCCGCCTGGACATGGCGCTGTTCAAGCAGGCGCTGGCGGCCTCGACGCGGCTGACCAGCTTCGTGATGTTCATCCTGATCGGCGCAACCACGTTCAGCATGGTCTTCCAGGCTGCCGATGGCCCGCTGTGGGTGGAGCACCTGCTGTCTGCGCTGCCCGGCGGCCAGGTGGGCTTTTTGATCGTGGTGAACGTGCTGGTGTTCTTCCTGGCCTTCTTCCTGGATTACTTCGAGCTGTCCTTCATCGTCGTGCCACTGCTGGCGCCGGTGGCCGAGTCCATGGGCATTGACCTGATCTGGTTTGGCGTGTTGCTGGCCATGAACATGCAGACCTCGTTCATGCACCCGCCGTTTGGCTTTGCGCTGTTCTTCCTGCGCTCGGTCGCGCCGGATAAACCCTATGTGGATCGCGTCACGCGCCAGGTGGTGGAGCCGGTGACGACCATGCAGATCTACCGCGGCGCCATCCCGTTCCTGTTCATCCAGTTGTTCATGGTTGGCATGTTGGTGGCCTTCCCTGGCCTGGTCACGGGCCGTTTGGACAAACCCGTTGAGGTGGATCTGGAAGCCGCTGGCGCGCAAATGCTCGATGCCCTCGGCACCGGGGGCTATGGAGATGGCGGCAGCGCCAACGATCCGTTCAGCCAGGGCTATGGCGACGGGGCCGGTGGAGGTAATGATCTTTTCAGCCCAAGCATCAACGACCCATTCAGCCAGAGCGCTGATACAAGCGCTGGCCAAGCAGACAACGGCGCGGCGGCGGACAGCGGCAGCGGCGATTTGTTGTTGCCTGGCTTGCAGCAGCCCCCGCCCGAGGCTGGCGCCGAACAGCCCATGCCTGCCCAGGCCGAGCAGCCGCAGGCCGTATCCAGCGATGAGGACGCGGCCGCCGATGCCGTGCGCAGGGCGATGGGCGGCTGATGGGTGAGCAGCCTCTGGGCCTGGCCTGGCCTGAGGCTGCGGCCCTGCGCGCAGCATTGACCTGCTGACCAGATACGAAAGCAACAACACCATGCCTTTGGAGCCTTGGTTCATTGCATCGCTGGCCTCGCTGGGCCTGGTGTCCGGTTTTCTTGCTGGCCTGTTGGGCATTGGCGGCGGCATGATCATGGTGCCGTTTCTCTCGGCCCTGCTGGCCGCGCGCGCGGTGGAGCCAGGCCTGGCCCTGAAGATGGCCATTGCCACTGCCATGTCCGTCATCGTCTTCACCTCCATCAGCAGCCTGCGCGCGCACCACAAGCGCGGCGCGGTGCGCTGGGGCGTGGTGCGGCGCCTGGCGCCAGGCATTGTGCTGGGGGCCATGGCCGCCAGCCTGGGGGTGTTTGCCTTGCTCAAAGGGCCTGGCCTGGCGCTGATTTTTGCGGCCTTCGTGTTCTTTTCCGGCACGCAGATGCTGCTCGACCGCAAACCCGCAGCCAGCCGGCAGCTGCCTGGCACGGCTGGCCTGCTGGGGGCGGGCGGGATCATCGGCTTTCTCTCCGGCCTGGTGGGCGCTGGCGGCGGGTTCGTCAGCGTGCCGTTTCTGATCTGGTGCAACGTGGCCGTGCACAACGCCGTGGCCACCAGCGCTGCGCTGGGCTTTCCAATTGCGCTGGCCAACACCGTGGGCTATGTGCTGGGCGGCCAGGGCGTGCCGGGCCTGCCGCCGCTGTCGCTGGGCTACGTCTGGCTGCCGGCGCTGCTGGTCATTGCCTGCTGCAGCGTGCTGATGGCCCCGCTGGGCGCCAGGGCCGCCCATGCCTTGCCCGTGGCCCGGCTCAAGCGCGTGCTGGCCGTGGTGCTGTACGGGCTGGGCGCGCACATGCTCCACAAGGCCCTGGCCTGACGGCTTGACGGTGGCCTGCCTGCACAGCCGGGCATGGGCTGGATGAGGGCAGGGCGAGGGCAGGCGCTGAGCGCGCGCCATGTCAATGGCGACCACGCCGCAGCACTCCCGCACCGGGTCAGGTTGGGCGTGACCATGCGTGAATGGGCGTGACCGTGCGCCGTGCCACAATCTGCGCCAGCAATGGCCAGGCCGGGGCAGGCCAACAATCAAAGAGGTGCAACAGCATGTGGGAAACAAACCGAGCAAGGGCCGGCCGTGGCGCGGCCGGGTGTGGCGGGCAGGCCAGGCGCATCGCGGCTGCGCTGTCAATGGCGCTGGCATTGGGCTTGGCCGCAGGCGTGGCGCTGGCCAAGCCGAGCGCGCCCGATGCGCGCACGCCCGATGGCGGGCTCTATTACGGGCCGCTGCGCCAGGGCCAGCTGCACGGCCAGGGGCGGCTGGAGTGGCGCAACGGCATGGTGTATACGGGCGACTTCGAGCAAGGGCTAATGCATGGCCAGGGGCAGCTGCGCTTGCCCGATGGCAGCAGCTACCAAGGGCAGTTTCGCGCCGGTGTGCTGTCGGGCCATGGGCGCCTGCGTTATGCCGATGGCGAGGTGTATACGGGCGAGTTCGCCGACGCCCTGCCGCATGGCCAAGGGGTGCTGGAGCTGGTAGACGGGCAGCGCATCGAAGGGCGCTTCGAGAAAGGGCAGGCGCGTGGTCCAGGCGTGTTGATTGACCGGGATGGCGTGCGCTACGAGGCCCGGATCGAAGAGAACATGCCCACGGGGGCAGGGCGCATCGTGCTGCCCAATGGCACGCGCATCGAAGGGCGCTTTGCCGAAGGCGGCCTGAGCATCCAGGGCCGCGGCGTGGTCCATTACCCGGACGGCGCGCATTACAAGGGCCAGCTGTACGCCAGCCTGCCGCACGGCAGCGGCACACTGCGCCGCGCCGATGGCGCGGTCTATCGGGGCGAGTTCAGGCAGGGCCTGATGCATGGCCAGGGCACGTTGCGCCTGGCCAAGCCCCAGGCCGACGGCCAGCGCCAGCTCAAGGGCCAGTGGCGCGCCGGACGCTGGCTGGGCGGGGAGCAGGGCGGCGATGCCGCGCCCAACACGCCCGAGCAGTGGCTGGCCAACATCGACACGGCGCTGTACAACCAGAATGCGCTGCTGGCGCGCGCCTTCGCGCAGTTGCGCCCGCAGGACCCGCAGCAGGTCGATCTGTACGCGCTGGTGGTCGCAGGCGACGGCACGGAGGAGGTGTTTCGCCGCGAGGCGACCTATGTGCGCGAGCTGCTGGACTCGCGCTACGGCACCCGGGGCCGCTCGCTGGCGCTGATCAACAGCCGAACCGGCGTGGCGCAGACGCCCCTGGCCACGCAGGAAAGCCTGCGCCGCAGCATCAAGGCGCTGGCCCAGGTCATGGACGTGCAGCGCGACGTGCTGCTGCTGTTTCTGACCAGCCACGGCTCGCGCGACCATGAGCTGAGTTTGCAGATGCGCGGCATGCCGCTGCGCGATCTGCCGGCGGCCACGCTGGGGCGGCTGCTGCGCGAATCGGGCATCCGCCACCGCGTGGTCATCGTCTCGGCCTGCTACTCGGGCGGCTTCGTCCCGGCGCTGCGCGATCCGCACACGCTGGTCATCACGGCCTCGCGCGCCGACCGCGCCTCGTTCGGCTGCGCCGATGAAAACGAGTTCACCTACTTTGGCCGGGCCTTGTTCAAGGAAGTGTTGGCCAAACCCGCCGCCGCTGGCCTGGGCCTGAGCCAGGCCTTTGCGCAGGCCAGCGCGCTGGTGCAGCAATGGGAACGCGCCCTGCAGCCCCAGCCGGGCGAGGGCCAGGCCGCCGCCACAGAAGAGCTGTCGCCCGAGGCGCGGCTGGAGGCCATGCCCGAAGCCGTGCAGGCCCTGGCGCAGCGCAGCCAGGAGCGCATCGAGCACTCCGAGCCCATGCTCGACGCCAGCCCCGAATACCTGCAGTGGCTGGACCAGCACTGGCAACGCTGGCAGCAGCCGACTCGCTCAGAGCCTGGGCAATGAGCTGGTGCTTGCTTTTCAGCACGGCAGCAGTGCTTTCGGGCAGCTTTGCGGCGCTCCAAGCCAGGCCAAGGCTTTGAAAGAGCAGGCTCAGGCCAGATCAGGCGTCAGTCATTGGGGCGCAGTCAACGGCCAGACCGAGGAAAGCGAGAGCGAAAAGCCACCTTCAAATATCGCCCGCGCAGCATCGATGCGGCCGATAATGCCATCTGTCCTTTCAACAACCAGGTGGCTGATGCCGCCTAATCGCTTCATGTTCATGAAAACAAAAATCGCTTCCTTCTTGTTTCTCTCAGCCGCATCTTTTGGAACTTGCTTGGCGCAGGCAAATTCGCAAGAAATTTTGAGCGAAAAGAATCTTTCTAAGATTGGGTTGAATAAATCTTTTGTAATTCCAAGCGATCCTGGTGCGACACACAAGATCCTTTCAATCAAGAGAAAGGGAGACATTGCAGAAATTTCGTCGGAAAGGCAGGGGAAAATTTATCTTGTATATACAAGGCGAGAGTTTAATTGTAAAAAGAACCTGACTCGATATATCGCTGAAGGCGAGACAAAGCAAGACCTTGAGAAAAGCAACCCTGATAAATGGGGGCCAATTGTGGATGGCTCAATTGCCTATTGGAAGGGTAAGATTGCGTGCAACAAGTCTGGCAAGTAAGAGGAAATGCTGCTTTCCATCTGCCTGATCGTAGCCATCAGCGACGTCGACACGCTCACAGCCCGCTGCGGCCAGCCCGGTCAGTATCAGCAGGTGCGGGTGCGCGTTGCCGCGATTGACGCGCCGGAAAAAACAACCCTGGGGCAATCGGTCTCGCCAAAGCCTGACCGAGCTGTGCCACCAGCAGCAGGCCAAGATCGCCCAGCGCAGCACCGACCGATACAAGCGCTGGGTGGCCGATGTGGGGTGCCAGGGGCAGGATGTGGCTTCGCACCGGGTCAGCAGCGGCATGGCCTGGGTGTTTGAGTGGTACGCCAAGGATCGCGGCTGGCTATATCGGTATCAGCAGGATGCAGCCAAGGCTGCCAGGCGCGGCCTGTGGACCGATGCTGTGGCCCGTGCCACCGTGGGAGTGGCGTAGCTTACAGCGGGCGCGATAGCTAAAGCACATGGCACTCTGCTACAAGGGGCATGATGTCAAGCCAATGGGTTTCATTACGTAACTAAAAAAAGTTAGCGCAGTTAGTTAACTTTTAAGGTAACATGCCAGTCTTTCTGAAGCCGCTCAGCACCGGATACCCCGGCCCGCCCTACGAGCCAGAACTCCATCAGCTTTCTTGGCGGCCAATGATTGGCGTTGAGCAAGATGATGATGGGCGTCAAGTCAGTTGCTGGGCTTTCGATGACATGAAAGCCTTGGCGTCCCAAAGAGACCTGCAGGCGATGCAAACTGCGTTGCGAAAACTGCAGGAATTCACCGCAACAGGGCAATTGCTCAGTGACTTGTTTGATGACAAACAGCTCCACACTGGGTTTGTGTGCTCAAGCGGAACATCTGTATTCCGGTTGCGATTGGTTGGCAGCACACGCATTTATTTCGTTTACGGCCAGTGCCGCCAGCTGATTTTGGTAGGCTTGTTATGCAAAAGAGTAGACAAACTGAGCAAGGGCGATCAAAAGCGCATGTGCGACCGAGTCGCCAAATTGCGGCAGTCCGCGCAGCTGCAGTGAATGCAGAAAAAACAAGTGTTGCGCGCGACGACAATGACATACAGCAAGCATATGAAAGCCTGTTGACGCTATTCCAAGAATTAGGGCCTCCAACTGCCAATCAGGTTAGGTTGGAACGGCTTGGCGCACATATGGCCGCCGCCTTGGCTTGGTCTGGCAAGAAGCGCGCCGAGTTGGCGGAAAAGATGTCCGTCAGCAAAGGTCGCATCACCCGATTACTCAGCGGCGATGCCAACCCAACAGCTACCACGCTATTTGAATTTGCCGATGCTTTAAATATTCAGGTGGAGATCGTCTTCAGGTCTTTGGATGAAAAGCCGATTCCGCAGATTTGGGAGCTTAGAACGAAATACGAGAAGGACGTCTTTGATGCAAATCGCCAGGTCAAAGCTAAGATAGCCAGAAAATTAGATGATAAATACATGCGGCTTCATGATGTGGTTCAGCCAAGCATGATTGAAATCTCCACGAAAGTCATTAGCCATGAAAGAAAAGAAAGAATTTATCTTTGATGTTGAAAATCTGATGCGGCTGATGCTCAAAGACGCAAAAATCCACCAGGGCAGGTGGGCATTTTCAGTCAATGTGGAAATATCGGCAGGTACCTTTCGGGGCGCTGCGGATGGCAAGCCTCGCCCTGCGCACATGCTGGCATTCAATCAACTGGCGTTGGTTGACGCCACAAACGCGCCAGACGATACCCCTCTGGTCTTTGATGCGGCCTTGCTCAATCCCCTACCGGAAAAACGCAAACCAGCCGCCAAAGGAAAGCGCAAGCAGTAAGGCCCATGACATGGACAATGCGCGTACAAGACGTCCATAATGCAGCAATGCAAACCCACACCCTCAACATGCGCGAGAGACTGACGCGTATCGAGGGCAAGGTCGAGCGCTTCATTCAGTCGGCCCTGCGCGAGTGGGCATACGGCTGGAGCTACCAGAACTCAGCCCGACGCATCCAGGCGCTGCTCAGCTGGCAGCACCACTACAACTGGCACCGACCGCACCATGGCATCGGCCGCCTACTTCCCATGAGCCGACTTCCCACGCCGAGAAACAACCTCTTGACACTTCACACCTAGCCAAGAACTATGTTTGTTTGACAAAAAAGCTGGTTTGAATACGCCCCTGCCCATCAACACACCAAACCGCCGCGCAGCGGATGTGTCGGAGCGCGGCAGCGAAGGCAAGGCAATGCCGGGTTGTGAGAGGATGCGCCCCGGATGTTCCGGCCCTCTTCTCGCGGCTTGCTGGGCGGCAGCCATTTGGCCGACGCCCGACAGGTACTCAGGCCATGGCGGCGCGGATGCGGCGGGCGTAGTCCTGCAGCACCTCGTGGCCGGGCTCCTGGCGCGGCCAGATCAGGCCCACGCCGTCGCCCTCGTGGCGGGGCACGACGTGCATGTGAAAGTGAAACACGGTCTGTCCGCCGCTGCGGCCATTGGCCTGCAGCAGCGTCATGCCGCTGGGCTGGAAGGCCGCCTGCACGGCGCGCGCCACGCGCTGGCTGCTTTGCATCACGGCGGCGCATTCCTCGGGCGTGAGCTCGAACAAGTCCACGGCGTGGCGCCGGCTGGCCACCAGCACGTGGCCGGGCGTGACCTGGCCCAGATCCATGAAAGCCAGGGTCAGCGCATCCTGGTAGACGAGGGCGGCAGGGACTTCCCCTGCGGCGAGCTTGCAGAAAATGCAGACGCCAGGCGGCGAGGTGTCGACGAATTCAGGCATGGCAGGACGGTGATGATGGAGGGCTTCAACCGCCGAAGAAGCGCTTGAACTTGTCGGCAAAGGACTGGCTGCTGGGCGAGTGCTTGCCGCCGCCTTTTTTCAGCGAATCGTCCAGCTCCTTCAAGGTCTTGCGCTGGAATTCGGTGAGCTTGACCGGGATTTCCACCTGGATGTGGCAGTACAGGTCGCCGGCAATGCTTGAGCGCAGGCCCTTGATGCCCTTGCCGCGCAGGCGGAACTGCTTGCCCGGCTGCGTGCCTTCGGGGATGTCGATGGCCGCCTTGCCTTCCAACGTGGGCACTTCGATCTCGCCGCCCAGCGCGGCGGTGGTCATGCTCACGGGCACGGTGCAGTGCAGGTCGTCGCCGTCGCGCTCGAAGATGTCGTGCGGCTTGACGCGCACTTCAATATAAAGATCGCCCGGCGGGCCGCCGTGGCTGCCCGGCTCGCCATTGCCGCTGGAGCGGATGCGCATGCCGTCGTCGATGCCGGCGGGGATTTTGATTTCCAGCGTTTTCTGCGTCTTGAGCTTGCCCTGGCCGTGGCAGGCCGAGCAGGGCTCGGCAATGCGCTTGCCGCTGCCGTGGCAGCTGGGGCAGGTCTGCTGCACGCTGAAGAAGCCCTGGCGCATCTGCACCATGCCCTGGCCGTGGCAGGTCGAGCAGGTCTCGACCTTGGTGCCGGGGCGCGCGCCGCTGCCCTCGCAGGTGCTGCAGTCTTCCCACGAGGGGATTTTGATCTGCGCATCCTTGCCGCGGGCGGCTTCCTCCAGCGTGATTTCCATGGCGTAGCTCAGGTCGTTGCCTTTGTAGACCTGCCGACCGCCGCCACGGCGCTGGTTGAAGATGTCGCCAAAGATGTCGCCAAAGGCCTCGGCAAAGCCGCCAAAGCCTTCAGCGCCGCCGCCAAAGCCGCCGCGCATGTTAGGGTCCACGCCGGCGTGGCCGTACTGGTCGTAGGCGGCGCGCTTTTGCGGGTCGGAGAGGATTTCGTAGGCCTCCTTGCCCTCCTTGAAGCGGGCCTCGGCGCTGGCCTTGGCCTCATCGCCTTGGTGGCGGTCCGGGTGGTATTTGGAGGACAGCTTGCGGTAAGCCTTCTTGATTTCGTCGTCGCTGGCGTTTTTGGGAACGCCCAGCACTTCGTAGTAATCGCGTTTGGACATGGATGGTTGAGCGTTCAGCGTTCAGCGTTGAGCGAGCTGCGCAATCCATTGAGCAGGCCATAGAGCCGATCGATGAGCGCTTGCAGTTGTGCCGCGTCTGCCTGAGCGAGATATCCCAGCTCCACGGACAGAAGAGTCTGGGTTTGCAACTCGTTGAGCGAGCCGCGTGCAATGGTGACGAAGCTGGAAAAGTCCTTTTTGGTCGAGCGGCCAGCGCCTTCGGCCAGATTGGAGGCGATGGAGACGCCGGCGCGGCGCATCTGGGCCCTGAGCCCGTAGTGCTCAGATGGCGGATAGTTTTCCGTGGCCCAATAAATACGCTTGGCAAGCTCAAACGAGACTTGCCAAGCGATCAGGTCACGGAAGTTGCGCACTTTCACGTCCAACGCTCAACGCCGAACGCTCAACCCTCTTTCAGTCCTTCTTGACTTCCTTGACCTCGGCGTCAACGACATCGTCGTCCTGCGCCTTGGCGCCTGCACCGGCTGCGGCCGCATCGGCTGTGGCGCCTGCGCCTGCGCCGGCGGTGGCCTGGGCATCGGCGTAGATCTTCTCGCCCAGCTTCTGGCTGGCTGTCATCAGCGCGGCCGATTGGCTGGCGATGGCGTCCTTGTCGTCGCCCTTGAGGGCCGCTTCCAGATCGGCGGCGGCTTTCTCGATGGCCTCCTTGTCGGCGGCGTCGAGTTTGTCGCCATGCTCGGCCAGGGACTTGCGCACGCCATGCAGCGCGGCTTCGCCCTCATTTTTGGCCTGCACCAGTTCGAGCTTTTTCTTGTCCTCGGCGGCGTTGAGCTCGGCGTCTTTGACCATTTGCTGGATTTCGTCCTCGCTCAGGCCGGAGTTGGCCTTGATGGTGATCTTGTTTTCCTTGCCCGTGCCCTTGTCCTTGGCCGAGACGTGCAGGATGCCGTTGGCGTCGATGTCGAAGCTCACCTCGATTTGTGGCGTGCCGCGTGGCGCGGGGGCAATGCCCTCCAGGTTGAACTCGCCCAGCAGCTTGTTGCCTGCGGCCATCTCGCGCTCGCCCTGGTAGACCTTGATGGTCACGGCCGGCTGGTTGTCGTCGGCGGTGGAGAAGGTCTGCGCGTGCTTGGTCGGGATGGTGGTGTTCTTGGTGATCATCTTGGTCATCACGCCGCCCAGGGTTTCAATGCCCAGCGACAGTGGGGTGACGTCCAGCAGCAGCACGTCGGAGCGGTCGCCCGAGAGCACCTGGCCCTGGATGGCGGCGCCCACGGCCACGGCTTCGTCGGGGTTGACGTCGCGGCGCGGCTCCTTGCCGAAGAACTCCTTGACCTTCTCCTGCACCTTGGGCATGCGGGTTTGGCCGCCCACCAGGATCACGTCGTCGATGTCCGAGACCTTCACGCCCGCATCCTTGATGGCCACGCGGCAAGGCTCGATGGAGCGCTCGATCAGATCGTCCACCAGCGACTCCAGCTTGGCGCGCGTGAGCTTGATGTTCAGGTGCTTGGGGCCAGAGGCATCGGCGGTGATGTAGGGCAGGTTGATGTCGGTCTGCGTGCTGTTGGACAGCTCGATCTTGGCCTTCTCGGCCGCTTCCTTCAGGCGTTGCAGGGCCAGCACGTCCTTGGAGAGGTCGACGCCTTGCTCTTTTTTGAACTCATCGATGATGTAGTTGATGATGCGCTGGTCGAAGTCCTCGCCGCCCAGGAAGGTGTCGCCGTTGGTGGAGAGCACTTCGAACTGCTTTTCGCCATCGACGTCGGCAATCTCGATGATGGACACGTCGAACGTGCCGCCGCCCAGGTCATAGACGGCGATCTTGCGGTCGCCCTTGCCGGCCTTGTCCAGGCCGAAGGCCAGGGCCGCAGCGGTGGGCTCGTTGATGATGCGCTTGACCTCCAGCCCGGCGATGCGACCGGCATCCTTGGTGGCCTGGCGCTGGGCGTCGTTGAAGTAGGCCGGCACGGTGATGACGGCTTCGGTCACGGGCTCGCCAAGAAAGTCCTCGGCGGTTTTCTTCATCTTGCGCAGGATTTCGGCGCTGACCTGCTGGGGCGCGAGCTTTTCGCCACGGGCTTCGACCCAGGCGTCGCCGTTGTCGGCCTTGATGATCTTGTAGGGCATCTTGTCGATGTCCTTTTGCACCTCGGCGTCGCCAAAGCGGCGGCCGATCAGGCGCTTGACGGCGTAGATGGTGTTGGCCGCGTTGGTCACGGCCTGGCGCTTGGCCGATGCGCCCACGAGGATTTCGCCATCTTGCTGGTAGGCGACGATGGAGGGCGTGGTGCGCGCGCCTTCGCTGTTCTCGATCACGCGGGTGCTGTTGCCTTCCATCACGGACACGCAGCTGTTGGTCGTGCCCAGGTCGATGCCGATGATTTTTGCCATGTGTTTGGACTCCTGTTGGATTGATTTTTCCGCGATCCGCAAAGGATTGCATTGAGCGCTATCTAGGGCCGGCCGCCCTGGCTTCAAGGGCCGGGCCGGAGAAAAATGTGCCTGGGGTGGCCTGGCCTGGACGGCGGCAGGCCTCTTAGAAAAGGTGCTTAGGCAGCCACGGTGACCAGAGCCGGGCGCAGGATGCGCTCGCCAATGGCATAGCCTTTTTGCAGCAGGCTGACGATGGTGCCACTGTCCTGCTCGGCCGGCACGGCGCTGATGGCCTGGTGCAGGTTGGGGTCGAACTTGCTGCCCAGCTCTGGCGCGATGGGGCTGAGCTTGTGGCGCTCGAACACCGACAGCAGCTGCTGCTGCGTGGCGCGCGTGCCTTCGAGCAATTGTTCGGCACTGGCCGCTTCAATGGCCAGTGCAGCGTCCAGGCTGTCGGCCACGGCCAGCAAGTCCTGCGCAAACGATTCAATGCCGAACTTGCGCGCCTTGGCCACGTCGTCCTCGGCGCGGCGGCGGGCGTTGTCGGCATCGGCCTTGGCGCGCAGGTACTGGTCGGCGAGCTCGGCGTTCTTGCTTTGCAGCGCCTGCAGTTGCTGGGCGTTGGATTTGAGCTGCTCGATCTCGGCGTACAGGCCGGCCAGCTCCTCGTTGACGTCGGCGGGCTCGCCCATGTCGCCGTGGCTGGCGCTGGCTGCGCCCTTGGGCAGATCGGCCTCGGGCTGCTCTGCATGGGACGGGGAAAGGGGCGAATGGGGATCGTGTGGCATGGACATGGCAGACAAGAGAAAAACAGCGCGCCGCATGCGGCGCGACCAAGTCAAGAAAAATGGCTTGCAATGCACCACTGCCCTAGGGGCTGCATGCAGCAAGTTGGCAAATGATTTGCGCAGTCCCCATGCGTTTGGGGGCATGGGGCCGGTTTTTCAAGGGCCGGGCGGCAAAAGTGCCGCGCCTGGCGTGGCAGCGCGGCGCGGCTTGGGCTCGTCTGCGTCGGCGCGGCCGCTTACAGCCAGCCCAGCAGTGGCCAGTAGCTCAGCGCCATGAGCAGCATCAGCAGGTAGCCGACGATGGTCAGCACGATGCCGACCTGGGCGAACTCCTTGGCAGTGAAGGTCTCCGTGCCCAGGCAGACCATGTTCTGCGGCGCGTTGATGGGCAGGATGAAGCCGTAGCTGATGACAAAGCCCAGCAGCATCGACAGGCCCAGTTGCACCTGCGGCGTGAGGGCGGCGTTGTCCTGGCCGATGGTGTGGAACATGACGATCATGATCGGCATGAACAACGAGGCCATGGCCGTGGCGCTGGCAAAGCCCAGGTGGATGAGGATCAGAAACGCCGCCAGGATGGCAAAGATCATGAACGGCGAGAGGCTTTGCAGCCCGGCGGCGCGCACCACCCAGTCGCCCAGCCAGCGGCCCGCGCCGGTGTTGAGCAGCGCCGTGCCCAGGCTGATGCCCACGCCGAACACCAAGATCGTGCCCCAGGGGGCGCGCTTTTGCACCTCCTTCCAGTGGATCACGCCGATGCCCGGCAGCAGCAGCAGCGTCAGGCCCACGGCGGTGACGGTGGTGGTGTCGATGCGGTGCAGCAGCCCGCCTCCGGTGGCCCAGAAGAACAGCAGCGCCAGCATGGTCAGCAGCAGGCGCAGCTGGTTGCCAGGCATGGGGCCCAGGGCCTGCAGCTCGTGGGCGATGGCCTGCTTGCCGCCGGGGATCTCATCGGCCTCGGGCGGCATGAACTTGAGCACGGTGAAGTACAGCACCACCGACATGGCGATCGACCAGGGCCCGCCGGCAATCAGCCAGTCGAACCACGAGACCTGCTGGCCGATGTGCGTTTGCATGAAGCCGATGGTCAGCAGGTTTTGCGCCGCCGCTGTCTGGATGGCCACGTTCCAGACGCTGGTGGCCTGCGCCACCATGATGAAGATGCCCACGGCAATGCGCGAGCGCTTGTCCACCCCATAGGCGGCCACGATGCCGCTCATGATGGGCACGATGCAGGCCACGCGCGCCGTGGCGCTGGGCACGAGCAGGCTCAGCACGATGGTCACCGCGATCACGCCCAGCAAGATGCGCCGCGTGCTGGTGCCCACGATGTTGAGGATGAGCAAGGCAATGCGCCGGTCCAGCCCGGTGTGGCTCATGGCCGCGGCCAGAAAGGTGGCGCCGGCCACCAACGCCCAGGCCGGGCTGGCAAAACCGGCCAGCGCCATGCCCATGGCCTTGCTGGTGGTGATCAGCTGGGCCGGATCCTGCGCGATGAAGGCCTTGGCCGCATCGAGCTTGACCTGTGGCGAGAAGCCCACCAGCAGCGCAATCAGCGCCACGATGCCGATGCAGCTGACTTCGTAGCTCACGCTTTCGCTGACCCAGACCACCACGGCAAACAGCAACACGGCCAGCATGCGGTGCCCGGCAGTGGACAGCCCCTCGGGCGTGGGCAGGGCCAACACCAGCAGCAGCGCCGCCAGCGCGGCCAACAGGCCGATGGGGATGGGGGATTTGCTGCCAGGCGGCGTAGGGGCAGGGGCCTGGGCGGCATGGGCTGTGGTCATGAATCCTCCTTGTCTGTGCCGGTGGCGCACGCTGCTGCCGGCTGCGCTGGCGGCGCTGTGGTTGTGGGTATGTGCACAACACACTCTAAGTGCCGGGCGTGGCCAGGGGCAGGGTTGTTGAGCGGGCTGCGCAGT
Source organism: Vandammella animalimorsus (assembly GCF_002285265.1). Classification (GTDB taxonomy): domain Bacteria; phylum Pseudomonadota; class Gammaproteobacteria; order Burkholderiales; family Burkholderiaceae_C; genus Lampropedia. The sequence continues at coordinate 1,014,969 of NZ_NSJB01000001.1, read as the reverse complement.
TTCTGCGCGCGGCCATGCTCGTCAGGCAGGCAAAAAATGCGCGGCCGCTGTGTGTTCAGCGGCCGCGCGGGCGGGTTCATGGCGTCAGGCCCAAAGTGTGATGCAAGTCACAGCCCGAGCTTGTCGGCCACATAGTCGGCATCCTTGTCGCCGCGCCCGGAGAGGTTGACCAGGATGTGCCGATCGGCAGGCAGCGTGGCCGCACTGCGCATGGCCCAGGCCACTGCGTGCGCGCTTTCCAGCGCCGGGATGATGCCCTCGACCCGCGACAGGGTCATGAAGGCCTGCAGCGCTTCCTCATCGCTGGCGGTCTGGTACTGCACCCGGCCAATGTCCTTGAGGTAGCTGTGCTGCGGGCCAACGCCCGGATAGTCCAGCCCGGATGCGATGGAATGCACGGCCGCTGGCACGCCCTCGGCCTCTTCCAGCACATAGCAGGCCATGCCGTGGATTTGCCCCGGATGGCCGCGCGTGAGCGTGGCCGAGTGGCGGCCGGGTTTGTCCAGCCCCTCGCCAGCGGGCTCGACGCCCACCAGCTGCACATCGGCATCGTCCAAAAAGGCGGTGAACATGCCGATGGCGTTGGAGCCGCCGCCCACGCAGGCGGTGACAAAGTCGGGCAGGCGGCCATGTTTGGCCAGGAACTGCGCACGCGCCTCGCGGCCGATGATGGCCTGGAAATCGCGCACCATCTTCGGGAACGGATGCGGCCCGACCACCGAGCCGATGGCGTACAGGTAGTCCTGCGGGTTCTTCAGGTATTCCTCGAAGGCGCTGTCCACGGCCTCCTTCAGGGTGGCTGCGCCACGTGTCACCGGCACCAGCTTGCAGCCGAGGATGCGCATCTTGGTGACATTGGGGTGCTCTTTTTCCACATCCACCTGCCCCATGTGGATCTCGCAGGGGATGCCGACCATGGCGCAGGCAGTGGCCAGCGCCACGCCATGCTGGCCCGCGCCGGTTTCGGCAATCACCTTTTTCTTGCCCATGAAGCGCGCCAGCAGCGCCTCGCCCAGGCAGTGATTGATCTTGTGCGCGCCGGTGTGGTTGAGGTCTTCGCGCTTCAAGTGGATTTGCGCGCCGCCCAGCTGCGCCGACAGGCGCTTGGCGTGGAAGATCGGGCTGGGGCGGCCCACGTAATCGGCAAACAGCTCGGCGAGCTCCTGCTGGAAATCCTCGCGCTGGCGGATGTCTTCATAGGCCCGGTCGATTTCGTCCATGGCCTGCTTGAGCGCCGGCGGGATGAACTGGCCGCCATAGGGGCCGAAGAAGCCCTGGGCATCGGGCATGGGGGCGAAGGTCGGGGTGGGCGAATTCATGGCTGCCTTTTCTCAGTCAATGCGTGCGGATGGCGCAGGGCCATCAGAACATCACGCCGGCACGCGCGCGCTGGGCCGTGCCTGCGTGATGTGGTGCTGGGGCGGGTTACTCGAAGATGTCCTTGTGCCACTCGTGCAGCGAGGTCTCGAGCAGATCCAGCGCCTGTTCGGGCGTCAGGGGCGCGCCCTGGGCATCCGTGCCGCCGATGTCGACGATTTCATCGTTTTGCGCCATGCCGCTGACGCTGCGCTGCGTGCCGGGCTCGCGCGCGAAGAAGGGCCCTTCGAGCAGGCCATCGCGCCAGCTGAACAGCGAGCGCTCGGAGCCATCGTTGTTGTAGTACACATCGCGCCCGTGCAATTGGCCGCCGCGGTAGCCGGTGCGCCCGCGCACTTCGCCGCTGGGGCGGTAGTAGACGATCTCGCCATCCTGGGCGATGACTTCCCACTCCTGCAAATTGGCGTTGGCCTCGACGGCAAAAGCGTCCGTCTGCGCGGCGCCGTTGGACTGGTACTTGTCCTGAATCAGGTGCTGGCCGGCGTTGTTCTTGCCCAGGTAGACGCGGTAGAAGCCGCGCTCCTGCGGCGCTTGCATCAGCTGGCCTTCCTGGGGCGTGTCGGCCGCGCCGAAGTAGGCAATGATGGCCTGGCCCTTGGCGTCCAGCGCCAGCACCGGCACCGGCGAGGCCAGCGCCTGGGTCTTGGCCTCCAGCTCTTGCGCGCTGGAGGTGGCCGGGTTGCTCTGGCAGGCCACCAGCAGCGGCAGGGCGGCAGCCAGCGCGGCGGCCAGGGCGGCGCGCGGTTTCATGGCATACAGGCTTTTTTTCATGGTCGTTTCTCCCAAAACAGTCAATGGTTCATTGGCCGGCGCTGCGCCTGCAGGGCCGTTCTTTTCGGCAAGCGCTATTCTGCACCGCCTTGGGCGCCTGGCTGGGCAGGCAGGGCGGCCAGCACCTTGCCCGGGTTCATGAGCGCCTGCGGATCGAGCGCCTGCTTGATGGCCCGCATGAGCTGCAGCGCCACGGGGGATTTGTATTGGGGCAGCGTATCGCGCTTGAGGGCGCCGATGCCGTGCTCGGCCGAGATGGAGCCGCCAAAGCGCCGCACCAGCGCGTACACCGTCTCGGAAATCGCCTGGCCGTGGCGGGCGTTGAACTGCGCCGGCGTCTGGCCCTGCGGGTGCTGCACGTTGTAGTGCAGATTGCCATCGCCCAGGTGGCCGTAGGTGAGGATGCGCACGTCGGGCCAGGCCTGCAGCAGCGCGGCATTGGCCTGCTGCACGAACTGCGGGATGGCGGAGATGGCGATCGACACGTCGTGCTTGAGGTTCTGCCCCTCCTGGGCCTGCGCCAGGGTGATGCCCTCGCGCACGTGCCACAGCGCCTGGGCCTGCTGGACGCTGGCGGCGACGATGGCGTCGCTGATCAGGCCCTGCTGCAGCGCCGCTTCCAGCAGGCGCTCCAAACGCTCGCGGGCGTGCTGCTCGGACTGGCTGTCCGAGAGCTCCAGCAGCACGCACCAAGGCTGGCTTTGCCACATCGGCGGGCGCAGCTGCGGCAGGTGCTTGGCCACCAGGCTCAGCGCAAGCTGGTTCATGACCTCAAAGCCGCTCAGGCCCGCATCGAGCTGCTGGCGCGCCAGTTGCAGCAAGGCGCTGGCCTGCTGCAGATCGGGCAGCGCCACCCAGGCCGTCAGCTGCGCCACCGGCTGCGGGTACAGGCGCAGCGTGGCGGCGGTGATCACGCCCAACGTGCCTTCGCTGCCGATGAACAAATCGCGCAGGTCGTAGCCGGTGTTGTCCTTGCGCAGGCCCGACAGCCCCTCCCAGATCTGGCCCTGGGCGGTGACGACTTCCAGCCCCAGGCACAGCTCGCGCGCATTGCCGTAGCGCACCACTTGCGTGCCGCCGGCGTTGGTGGCCAGGTTGCCGCCGATGGTGCAGCTGCCCTCCGAGCCCAGGCTGAGCGGGAACAGCAGGCCGGCCTGGGCGGCAGCCTGTTGCACCTGCTGCAGCGTGCAGCCGGCCTCGACCGTCATGGTCATGTTGTGCGCATCGATGGCGCGCACCGCCTGCATGCGTTGCAGGCTCAACACCACTTGCGTGCCCGAGGCATCGGGCACGCCGCCGGCCACCAGCCCGGTGTTGCCGCCCTGGGGCACCACCGCCACCCGCGCCTGGGCGCAGGCAGCCAGCACGGCGGCCGCCTCGGCCGTGCTGGCCGGGCGCACCACGGCCAGGGCCTTGCCATGCACGCGCTGCTGCCAGTCGCGCTCGTAGCGCTCCAGCCCCGCGCCGGTGAGCACGTGGGCGTCGCCCACAGTCTGGCGCAACAGATGGAGCAGGGATTCGGTGGTCATGGCGCGCGTGTCCTTTCTGTGCGGTAAAGCGAGGTGGAGTCTCTCAACACGTTGTTGCCCGCAGAGCCCAGCCGGGTAGCAGGTGGCAAGTGCTCTGTGGCCCTGTGGCCCTGTGGCCGAGTGAGGGCGATGGAAGTTGTCATGATGCATCCGGGGCGCCAGCTCAGCCGCACGATGCAGCTGAGCTGGGATACCGATATGCATAAGCGATACGCATCAGCCCATTCGCGCAGCAGTGTCTGGATGAAGCGCTTGGCCTTGCCATGGGTGCGCGGCGTACAGGGTTTGCTGCGAAGGTGCTTGATCTTCAGCCGCTGCCGCAGCCTGACAAAGCGCCGTGATCGGCAGGCGACTCCATTGTCGGTCATCATCCGCTCGATCTTCACGCCATGGGCTGCGGCAGTAACGGCACACGGGCGGTGCTTCTTGCAAGGGCGGCGAGCGGGCCAAGCCTGCGGCTTGGCAGGCGCGTGCCACGGTGCTTTGGGATAAGCCCAAGCGCTCGGCAATCCGTGCGCAGGTCAGCCCTCGTGTGCGCCGCAGGGCCGCAGCGCGTTCGATCTTGCCCGCATCAGTGCGCCTAGTCCGTAGAGGCAGGGCCGCGGCGGCCCAGCATGCGGCGCGCCGTGTCGTCGCGCCAGATGAAATGGTGCACCAGCACCATGGCGATGTGCCCGGCAATCACGGCCAGCAGCAGCCAGCCCAGCAGCCCATGCCAGCTGGCGCCCAGGCTGTCGCGCGGGGCGTTGATGGCCTGCACCAGGGCCTGATTGGGCGTTGAGGCACCAAAGATTGGCCACTGCCCGAACAGCGCAAAGGCCCGGCCCGAGGCATACAGGCGCAGCAGCGCCAGCGTGGGCACCAGCAGCATGAGCAGGTACAGCAGCCCATGCCCGGCGCGCGCGCACTGGGCGATGAGGCCTGGGCCGTAGGCCGGGCGCCGCGGCCATTGCGCCAGCGCCCAGAGGGCGCGCAGCACGGCCAGCAGCCACAGCACCATGCCCACGTGGTTGTGCGTGCCCACCAGCCAGGAGTCGCGCGGGCTTAGATCAAAAGCCAGCTTGAGCGCCATGCCGACGAACTGCCAGGCCAGCAGCAGCGCCATGGCCCAGTGCAGCAGCCGGCTGATGCGGCCAAAGCGCAGCGGGTTGTCGCGCCAGGGCAGGGCGGCCGGGGCGGCGCTCAAGTGGCTGCGGCGAAGGTTCGGTGCAGGCATGGCGTTGCCTGGGCGGTCAAGCCTTCAGGGCGTAGCCCAGCGCGATGCCGATCAGCAGCGTCAGGCCCAGCCAGTGGTTTTGCGTGAAGGCGCGAAAGCAGTCCTCGCGGCGGCGCAGGCGGATCAGCCAGCCATGCCAGAGCACCTGCGCAGCCGCCAGCGCCAAAGCCAAGTGCCAGGGCCAGCCCAGCGCCTGCGGGCGCAGCACCCAGGCCCAGCAGGCCAGAAACAGGCCATAGCACAGCAAGATGGCGGCCACGTCCCAGCGGCCCAGGGTGATGGCCGAGGTCTTCATGCCCAGGCGCAGGTCGTCGTCGCGATCGACCATGGCGTACTCGGTGTCGTAGGCGATGACCCAGCACAAATTGCCCAGCAGCAGCCACCAGGCCGCAGCCGGGATGCGCGCCTGCACGGCAGCGAACGCCATGGGGATGCCGAAGCTGAAGGCCACGCCGAGCACGGCCTGCGGCATGGAGAAAAAGCGCTTGGTGTAGGGGTAGAAGACGGTGATGGCCACGGCAAAGACCGAGCAGGCAATCGTCAGCGCATTGGTGCTGAGCACCAGCGCGAAGGCCAGCAGAGTCAGCACCAGCGCCACGGCCAGCGCTTCGCGCACGCTGGTGCGCCCGGTGGTGATGGGGCGCTGCGAGGTGCGCTTGACGTGGCGGTCGAATTTCCGGTCGGCAATGTCGTTGACGCAGCAGCCGGCGCTGCGCATCAGGATGGTGCCCAGCGTGAACACCAGCAGCAAATGCCAGCCGGGAAAGCCTTGCGCGGCAATCCACAGCGCGCTGAGCGTGGGCCACAGCAACAGCAGCCAGCCCGCCGGGCGGTTCCAGCGGATCAGGTCCAGGTAGTTGCGCAGCCGCTGCGCCAGGTCGATCGGCGCGGCGGGAGGGCGGGGCTCGGCGTGCATGGCAGGGGCTGGGCCTTAGCGGAACACCACCGTCTTGTGGCCGTTGAGCAGGATGCGGTGCTCGCTGTGCCATTTCACGGCGCGCGCCAGCACCTGGCTTTCGGTGTCGCGCCCGCGGGCGGTCAGGTCCTCGACCGTGTCGGTGTGCGAGGCGCGCGCCACGTCCTGCTCGATGATGGGGCCTTCGTCCAGGTCGGCGGTGACGTAGTGCGCCGTGGCGCCGATGAGTTTGACGCCCCGGTCGTGCGCCTGGTAGTAGGGCTTGGCGCCCTTGAAGCTGGGCAGGAAGCTGTGGTGGATGTTGATGGCGCGGCCAGCGAGTTTCTGGCTCAGATCGTCCGAGAGGATTTGCATGTAGCGCGCCAGCACCACCAGCTCGGCCTGTTCGCTTTGGATGACCTCGTACTGCCGGGCCTCGGCCTGGGCCTTGTTGTCCTTGGTGACCGGGATGTGGTGAAAGGGCACGTTGTAGCTGGCCGCGAGCTGGTAGAAGTCGCGGTGGTTGCTGATGATGGCGCGGATGTCGATGGGCAGCAGCCCGCTTTTCCAGCGAAACAGCAAATCGTTGAGGCAATGCCCCTCGCGGCTGACGAACACCACCGTGGGCACGGGCTGGGCCGCATCGTGCAGGCTCCAGCGCATTTGCAGCGGCTGGGCAAAGCTTTGCAAGGCCTCCTGCAATTGCGCCAGACTGCGTTGCTGCACGGAAAACTGCAGCCGCATGAAGAACAGGCCGGTGGAGTGGTCGTTGAACTGCGCAGCTTCCTCGATGTTGCCGCCTTGCTCGAGCAAAAAGCCGGAGACGGCATGCACCAGCCCTTTCTGGTCAGGGCAGGAGAGGGTCAGGATGAAAGTAGGGCAAGCGTGACTCATAAGGGGCGTGATTGTCGCACCGAATGCGCGCCGCCCAAGGCCAGGCCCCCCTGCTTACTGGCTGCGTTGGTAAGCCGTTTGCCCCAGGTTCAGCCAGCGGCGCTGGGCGTCGGTGAAATAGCCGATCAGCTGCTGCGTGTGGCCATCGTCGCCGCGCAGCTCCAGCACGTGCGGGCCCAGCAGCCGCCAGCTGCCCTGGCGCTGGCGGCTGTGGCTGCGCGAGGTGCTGGCGCGCGGAGTGGTGATGGCGTCGCCCATCTGGGTGTGGCCGCTGAAGCCGCGATCGGCCTCGAAGCGGCCATTGGCCAGCAGGCGCAGGCGGTTGTGCGTCACGGCGCTGGTAGTGCCAAAAGAGGCGCCGCGGTCGGCGTTGAAGCTGCCTACCAGCGCCTGGACGCTCAGGCCGTGCACGGCATCGCCCGGCAGGGCCTGCCAGCCGCCGCCCTGGCCCTGCTGCTGGTAGCCGCTGCCGGCCTTGCGCCATTGGCCCTGGGCCTGGCCATTGGTGTAGAGGCGGCCATTGTTCAGCAGCACGTGCGTGGTTTCGATCACCTCCAGGCCATAAACCCCGTAGCTGGTTTCGCTGTGGTTGAGCACGGCGTGGATGTCGCCCGGCGCAAAGGGCAGCTGGGCGCTGGCGGCCTGGCGGCTCTGGTTGGCCTGCGGCGGCTGGGCTGGGCGCTGCTGGTCCATCTGGCTATTGCCATTGCGGCGACCGGCTGCGGTGGCTGTAGGGGCTTGGGCCGCGATGCGGATGGCTGGCGCTTCCCGCAGCGCCGAGGCGATGATTTGCGCGCCGCCGGTGGCGTATTGCTCCAGCAGGGAGGGCTGGCCCAGCATGACGGAAATGCGCGCCTGATCTGGCGCATGCACGAAGGCATGGTAGAAGGCGCTGAGCGTCTGGCCTTGCACTTGCACCTGGTGCTGCACGCGCCACAGCGGCGCCTGAAAGCCGGGGCTGCCGCGCGAGAGCAGCTTTCCGTAGCTGCCCGAGAGCTTGTCGGCCATCTGCTGGGCCCACTCCTGCAGCGGCATGCCATGCATCGGCAGCGGCGCCGAGAGCAGCATGACGAAGCGGCCCTGGCCCGCCTGGCCCAGGCCGGGCGGCACGAAGGCCGTCATGTTCTGCTGGGCTTGCACGCTCCAGCCCGCAGGGGCGTTCAGGGCTTGTGCCGGTGGGGCCGCAACTGTCAGCCAAAGCGCCAGCAGGCCCTGGCAGGCCAGACGCAGGCCAGCCCGGGTGTGGCGCTGTGGGGTTGGCCGTGCAGGGAAGGGCATGCGTGCAGGTTCAGTGCACCAATACTGGGTGCTGGGCCAGGCCGGTGTAGCTGTCCAGCGTGTCCTCCACTTCTTCCTGCGTGGGGGTGTTGCGCTGCCATTCCTGGATCTGGGCGTGGAACAGCTCGGCCCAGCTGCCGTCCAGATAGACCTCGCGGCCGGAGCGCTTGTCCACGATTTCAAAGCCGTGGCGCACCAACTGCACGCCGGCGCCGGGGCGCTGCCCATCGTGCGGCGGCGGGGCGATGTCCTGCTGCATGTGCACGACCGAAAAGGCTTCGGAGTCATAAAGAGTGTTCATGGAATCCTCCAATGCGATGGGAGCATGACTCATGGATAGGGTCCGGGGCTGGGCTTTCAAGAGGTGTGGGCAGGGTTGAGGTTGTATGGGGTCAGTATGCACGAAAACCGCCGCCTGCCAGGCCTTGCGCAGGGTGCCGCAATCGGGGTTTGCCCGTGGGCGCAGCCGGCGTGTCGTGGTTTGGGAGCAGCGCTCAAATGAAGCGCGCCAGCAGCTTGCGAGAGGCCTTGGGCAGGGCCTCGACGTCGTCGATCTGGTATTGCAGGCTGTGCTTGTCGGTGATGCGCAGGCATTGGCCTTGGGCGTCGAGCTTGCGGATGTCGTCCTCGCTTTGCAGCAGCAGCGCGGTGGGGCCGCGGTCGGTGTGCACCTGCCACAGCGAGGGGGTGGAGAAGCTGCTGACGGCCTCGATGGCGGTGATCCTGGGGATGAACTCGCGCCCGGCCAGGGCGGTGGCGATGGCCTGCTGGCAAGGCTGGGGCAGGGCGTCGAGCCGCTCGATGTAGGCGCGCTCCTTGCCTTGCTGATCGACCAGCGAGAGGCATTGGCGCGGCGCGCTCAGGGCAAAGGCGGGCACGGGCTGCACGGCGATGGGCTGCTGCAGTGGCGGCTGCGCGGCGGCTGCAGGCGCTGGCGCTTCGGCGCCATCGTGGGCGACGTGAGCGGCCAGAGCGGCCTGGGCAGCCTGGGCGGGCAGGTGCAGGATCAGTTGGCCGTGCTGATCCAGCTGGAGCTGCTCGGCTGGCGTGTCGGCGCCGAGCACCAGCACGTGCGCGGGCAGGTAGCGCAGGTGCGAGGCGCTGGGCTTGGCAGGGGGCTGGGAGGTCATGGCGTGTCCTTGCGATGGGCGGCAGGGGCTTTGGCGGGGGCGTCAGTCAAGTCAGTCGCCGAGCTGCTGTTGCTGCTGCTCGCGGCGCTGCTGGGCCTGGTAGAGCCGCCAGTACGCGCCCTGGCGCGCCAGCAGCTCGTCGTGGCCGCCGACTTCGACGATGTGGCCGCGGTCCATGACGACGAGGCGGTTGGCCTTGCGCAGGGTGGAGAGGCGGTGCGCCACGGCGATGGTGGTGCGGCCTTGCACGAGGTTGTCCAGCGCTTTCTGGATTTCCTTTTCGGTTTCGGTGTCCACGGCGGAGGTGGCCTCGTCCATGATGAGGATGGCCGGGTCGATCAGCAGCGCGCGGGCGATGCTGATGCGCTGGCGCTCGCCGCCCGAGAGGCTTTGGCCGCGCTCGCCCACCAGCGAGTCGTAGCCGTGGGGCAGGCGCAGGATGAAGTCGTGCGCGTGCGCGGCGCGCGCGGCAGCGATGATTTCCTCGCGCGTGGCATCGGGTTTGCCGTAGGCGATGTTCTCGGCCACGGTGCCGAAGAACAGAAAAGGCTCTTGCAGCACCAGGCCGATGTGGCGGCGATAGTCGGCCACGGCGATGTGGCGCAAGTCAATGCCGTCGCACAGGATGGCGCCTTCGCTGGCGTCGTAGAAGCGGCAGATGAGGTTGACCAGTGTGGATTTGCCCGAGCCGCTGTGGCCTACCAGGCCGATCATCTCGCCCGGCGCGATCTCCAGGTTGAGGTTGCGCAGCACGGTGCGGCTGCCGTAGCGAAAGCCCAGGTTTTTCAGGCGCAGATGGCCTTGCACGGCGGGCAGGGGCGTGGGCTGGGCCGGCTCGGGCACGGTGGAGACGTGGTCGAGGATGTCGAAGATGCGCTTGGCCCCGGCGGCGGCGCGCTGGGTGATGCTGACGATGCGGCTCATGGAATCGAGCCGCGTGTAAAAGCGCCCGATGTAGGCGATGAAGGCCGCCAGCACGCCCACGGTGATGGTGTTGCCCGCCACCAGCCAGATGCCAAAGGCCCAGACGACGAGGGTGCCCACCTCGGTCATCAGCGTGACGGTGGGCGAGAACAGCGACCAGACGCGGTTGACGCGGTCGTTGGCAATGAGGTTGACGCGGTTGGCCTCGGCAAAGCGCTCCTGCTCGCGCCCTTCCTGCGCAAAGGCCTTGACCACGCGCACGCCGGGGATGGCATCGGCCAGCACGTTGGTGATTTGCGACCAGACGCGGCTGGAGCGCTCAAAGCCCACCTTGAGCTTGGCGCGCACGCGCTGGATGAGGATGAAGATAAAGGGCAGCGGCACGAGGGCGGCCAGCGCCAGCGTGGGGTCGATGGACAGCAAGATGGCCGCCGTCATGACGATCATGATGACGTCGGTGGCGAAATCCAGCGCGTGCAGCGAGAGAAAGGTGTTGATGCGGTCGGTCTCGGAGCCGATGCGGGTGATGAGATCGCCCGTGCGGCGGCTGCTGAAGTAGTCCAGCGACAGGCGCATGAGGTGGTTGAAGGTGGTGGTGCGCAAATCGGCGCCGATGCGCTCGGAGACCAGCGAGAGCACGTAGGTGCGGCTCCAGCCCAGCGCCCAGGCGACGATGGCCGACAGCAGCAGCGCCCCCAGGTACCAGGCCACCAGAGCGGCGTCGATGGGCTGGCCCGACTGGTAGGGGATGAGGATGTCGTCCATCAGCGGGATGGTCAGGTACGGCGGCACCAGCGTGGCGGCCGTCGATGCCAGCGTCAGCACAAAGCCCAGCGCGATGAGCTTGCGGTAGGGCTTGGCAAAGCGCAGCAGGCGCAGCAGCACCCAACTGGAGACGGGCGCTTCTTCTTCCTTCTCGGCGCAGGCGGTGCAGGCGCTGCTGCCTTGCGGCAGGGCGGCGCCGCAGGCGGTGCAGGTGGACAGGTCCTGCGCGCGCTGGGCGCTTTGCGCGTCGCCATGCACCTGGGCCTTGAAGTGCTCGAGCAGGCGCTGCGCCTGGATGCTGCCTTGCTGGCTCAGGTGCCAGTGCGCCAGCCGCTGCTCGGGCGTGTGCAGGCCCAGCGTCAGCAGGCCGGCGCTCTCGTGCAATTGCAGCGTGTGGCGGGCGTCGAGCCGGCCGCTGGCCGGCCAGCGCTGGTATTGCGCCTGGCCTGCTTGCCAGCCGTACAGCGCCTGGTCGGTGAGCACCACGCGCCCGGGCGCGAAGCGCAGCTCCTGGCTCAGGTCAACGTCGAGCGCGCACAGCACGTTCTCGTGCGCAGCCAAGGGCAGCTGCGGTGCGGCAGGGGGCGGTGAAACAGCAGTCATGTCGGGCGGGAGTTGGAGGCCGCTATCTTGCCACCGGGCCTGGGCGCTTGGCGCAAGGGCTGGGCGGCCAGCGGCCACAAGCTGCCGACAACGCGCCTGCATCGCCCTTTGTTGACACGCCTCTGGCAGGCGCCGCCCACGGCGGCGCAGGCGCAACAGCTTTTGACGCTTGCCAGCCGGCGTGCGTGGCGGCCGTGCCACAATCGCCGCCATTCGTGCGGGGCATCCCCCAAGCCGTTTTGCACCATCACCACACCATCACCACATGCCAGTTTTCGAGGATATTGCGCTGCTGCGCGTGAACTACCTGCGCGGCCCCAGCATCTGGACCTACCGCGAGGTGCTGGAGGTCTGGCTGGATCTGGGCCGGCTGGAGGACTTTCCCTCCAACAAGATCGAGGGCTTTGCAGGGCGCCTGAAGGCCTGGCTGCCCGGCCTGATCGAGCACCACTGCGGCGTGGGCGAGCGCGGCGGCTTTCTGATGCGGCTCGATGAAGGCACCTGGTGCGGCCACATCCTGGAGCACATCATCATCGAGCTGCTGAACCTGGCGGGCATGCCCACGGCCTTTGGCCAGACGCGCAGCACCTCGCAGACGGGCGTGTACCGCATGGTGTTTCGCGCCCGTGACGAGCAGGTCGCGCGCACGGCGCTGCGCGAGGGCCACCGCCTCATCATGGCGGCCATCAACGACCGGCCCTTTGACGTGCCCGCGGCCGTGGCGGCAATCCGCGAGGTGATTGACGAGCGCTACCTGGGCCCGAGCACGACGGCCATCGTCGATGCCGCGTTCGAGCGCCGCATCCCGGCCTTTCGCCTCAACGACGGCAACCTGGTGCAACTGGGCTACGGCGCGGCGCAAAAACGCATCTGGACCACCGAGACGGCCAACACCAGCGCCATTGCCGAGGGCATTGCCAACGACAAGGACATGACCAAGACGCTGATCCAGATCTGCGGCGTGCCGGTGCCCGAGTGGCAGATTGCCGCCAGCGCGCAGCAGGCCTGGGAGGCCGCGCAGGACATCGGCCTGCCCGTGGTCGTCAAGCCCTCGGACGCCTCGCGCAATCGCGGCGTGTTCGTCAACCTGCAGACCCAGGAGGAGGTCGAGGCCGCCTGGCACGCGGCTGAGCCGCACGGCTACGAGGTCATGGTCGAGCGCATGGTGCCGGGCAACGAGCACCGCCTGCTGGTGGTGGGCGGGCGCGTGGTGGCCGCAGCGCGCAGCGAGTCGCTCAAAGTCACCGGCGATGGCGTCTTGACCGTGCAGCAGCTGGTGCAGGCGCAGCTCAACAGCGACCCGCGCCGCCGCAGCGCGGGCGCGGCTGTGGGCGAGGGCGATGAGGGCCCCGAGGCGGCCACCGCGCAATGGGTGGACGTGCAGCAGCCCGACGTGCTGCGCGAGCTCAAGGCCCAGGAGCTGACGCCGCACAGCGTGCCCGCGCGCGGCAAGCTGGTGCTGATCCAGCGCAGCAGCACCGTGGTGGTGGACTGCACCGACGAGGTGCACCCGGAAACCGCCGAGGCTGCGGCGCTGGCCGCGCGCGTGGTCGGCCTGGACATCGCCGGCGTGGACGTGATGGCCCAAGACATCGCCCGCCCGCTGGGCGAGCAGGGCGGGGCGGTGATCGAGGTCAACGCCGGCCCAGGGCTGCTGATGCACCTCAAGCCCGCCGTGGGCTCGCCCCAGCCGGTGGGCCAGGCCATCGTCGAATACCTGTTCCCGACGCCGCCGCTGCAGGACGGCGCCGATCTCTCCGGGCGCATCCCCATCATCGGCATCGCCGGGCGCCACGGCACCACCGGCATTGCGCGGCTGGTGGGCTGGCTGCTGCACCTCTCGGGCCGGCACGTGGGCGTGGCCTGCCGCCAGGGCATCTTCCTGGACAAGCGCCTCATCGACCGGCGCGCCAGCGACCACTGGGAGGCCGGCAACCGCCTGCTGATGAACCAGCAGATCGAGGTGGCCGTGATCGAGAACAGCCCGCGCAGCATCCTGGCCGAGGGCCTGAGCTACGACCGCTGCCACATCGGCGCCGTCACCGACATGGCCGGCCATGAGGAACTGGCCGATTACGACATCCAGGACAAGCAGCAAATGACCCGCGTGCTGCGCACCCAGGTGGACGTGGTGCTGGCCAGTGGCGTGGCCGTGCTCAATGCCGATGACGAGCAGGTCGCGGCGCTGGCGCCGCTGTGCGATGGCGCGCTGGTGTTCTACGCCAGCGATGCCGCGGCGCGCCAGCGCTGGCTGCAGCAACAACAGGAGCAGCAGGCGCAACAGGCGCACGATGCCCCGCAGGGCGACGAGCCAGCGCCCGAGGCGCCCCAGGCGCGCTGGGTGCTGCCAGGCGAGAGCGCCATCGAGCTGCACGGCGAAGCCGGCTGCGAGCGCATCGAAGACTGGCCGGCGCTGTGCCAGCACGCGGCCACGCTGGGCCTGCAGCAAACGCAGTTGCTGGCCGCAGTGGCCATGGCCTGGACCATGGGCATCGCGCCCGAGCTCATTGGCGCGGGCATCCGCACCTTCGATCCGCGCCTGCCCGGCCCACAGGCTGCGCGCACGCCGGCGCTTCACTGACAAGGCTTTTCCCGATCACCCCACACGCTGCACGCCATGGAAATTCTGCGAATCCGCGCCCTGCGCGGCCCCAACCTGTGGAGCCGCAAGACCGCCATGCTGGTCACGGTGCACTGCACGCCCGAAGAATGCGACCTCACGCGCCTGCCTGGCCTGGCTTCGCGCCTGCGGGCGCTGTTCCCGGCCATTGGCACGCTCACCACGGAAGACGGCAGCCCGACCTCGCTGGCGCATGTGCTGCAGTTTGCCGCGGCCGTGCTGCAGCAGGAGGCGGGCGTGGCCATCGGCTTTGCGCGCACCGTGCCCACGAGCGAGGCGGGCGTGTACCAGGTCGTGGTCGAGTACCGCGAGGAGGCCGTGGGGCGCCAGGCCATCGATGCGGCGCTGGCGCTGATCCAGGCCGCCTCGGGCCAGGCGCAGACCACTTTTGACGGCGCGGCCATCATCAACGGCTTGCGCGAGCTTGACGAACACGAGCGCCTGGGCCCCAGCACCGGCTCCATCGCCCAGGCCGCGCTGGCGCGCGGCATCCCCTTGCGGCGGCTCACGCGCGGCTCGCTGGTGCAATTTGGCTGGGGCTCGCGCCAGCGCCGCATCCAGGCCGCCGAGGTCGATGCCACCAGCACCGTGGCCGAGTCGATCGCGCAGGACAAGGAGCTGACCAAGAAGCTGCTGCTGGCCGCCGGCGTGCCCGTGCCGCTGGGCCGCCCGGTGGCCTCGCTGGACGAGGCCTGGCAGGTGGCGCAGGAGGTGGGCCTGCCAGTGGTGGCCAAGCCGCAGGATGGCAACCAGGGCAAGGGCGTGACAGTCAATATCCAGACCCGCGCCGAGCTTGAGGCCGCCTACCGCGCGGCGGAAAAATATGGCGTGGTGATGGTGGAGAAATATCTGCCCGGGCAGGACTACCGCCTGCTGGTGGTGGGCAGTCGCCTGGCTGCTGCTGCGCGGCGCGAGCCGCCGCAGGTCATCGGCGACGGCCAGCACAGCGTGCGCGAGCTGGTGGACATCGTCAATCTTGACCCGCGCCGCAGCGATGGCCATGCCACCTCGCTCACGCGCATCCGGCTCGACGACATCGCACTGGGGCAATTGCAGCTGCAAGGGCTGACGCCCGAATCCGTGCCCGAGCCAGGGCGCAAGGTCGTGCTGCGCCACAACGCCAACCTCAGCACGGGCGGCTCGGCCACCGACGTGACCGACTCCGTGCACCCGGCCGTGGCCGCCAGCGCCGTGGCCGCCGCGCAGATGGTGGGGCTGGACATTTGCGGCGTGGATGTGGTGTGCGAGAGCGTCGAGCGTCCGCTGGAGGAGCAGGCCGGCGGTGTGGTCGAGGTCAATGCCGCGCCCGGGCTGCGCATGCACCTGGCGCCCTCGTTCGGCCAGCCCCGGCCGATCGGCAAATACGTCGTGGACATGCTGTTCGAGAAGGGCAACGACGGCCGCATTCCGCTCATCAGCGTCACCGGCACCAACGGCAAGACCACCACGGCGCGCCTGATCGCGCACCTGCTCATGGCCCACGGCCTGACCACCGGCATGACCAACACCGATGGCATCTACATCAATGGCCGGCAGATCGAAAGCGGCGACTGCAGCGGCCCGCGCAGCGCGCGCAACGTGCTGTTCCATCCGCTGGTGGATGCGGCCGTGCTGGAGGTGGCGCGCGGCGGCATCCTGCGCGAAGGGCTGGGCTTCGACCAGAGCCAGGTGGCCGTGGTCACCAACATTGGCGAGGGCGACCACCTGGGGCTGAACTACATCGACACCGTGCAGGAGCTGGCCCAGGTCAAGGCCGTGACGGTGCGCAACGTCTCGCCCAAGGGCCATGCGGTGCTCAATGCCGAAGACCCGCTGGTAGCGGCCATGGCCAGCGCCACGCCAGGGCAGGTGATCTACTTTGCGATGGACAAGCACCACCCCATCCTGGCGGCGCACCGCTCGCAGGGGCGGCGCAGCGTGTTCGTCGAAGGCGATGCCATCGTGGCCACCGAGGGCGCCTGGCGCGACAGCATCCCGCTGGCCGAAATCCCGATCACGCAGCACGGCCGCATCGGCTTTCAGGTGCAAAATGTCATGGCTGCCGTGGCTGCGGCCTGGGCCGTGGGCCTGCCGGCGCAAACCATCCGCCGCGGCCTGGCCAGCTTCGTCAACGACAGCGACAACGCCCCGGGGCGCTTCAACACCTTGCAGATCAACGGCGCCACCGTCGTGGCCGACTACGGCCACAACCCCGACGCCATGCGCGCGCTGGTGCAGGTGGTGCAGGCCACGCCGGCGGGCAAGCGGGTGCTGGTCATCAGTGCCGCGGGCGACCGGCGCGACGAGGACATCCGGGCGCAGACCTCGATCCTGGCCACGGCCTTCGACGAGGCCATCCTCTATCAGGACGCTGCCCAGCGCGGCAGGGCGCATGGCGAGGTGCTGGCGCTGCTGCGCGAGGGTTTTGAGCGCATGCGCGATCAGCCCGGCTACCGCATCGGCCATCTGGAGGAAATCCATGGCGAGATGCAGGCCATCGACGCCGCTATCGCCCGCCTGCAGCCTGGGGACTTCTGCCTGGTGCTGATCGACCAGGTCGAGCAGGCGCTGGCCCACCTGCGGCGCCTGGCGGCTTTGTGAGGGCCTCAGAGCCTGCTGTGAACGCCTTTTTGCGTGGCATCGGCGTATTTCACGATGGCCCCGCCGGGGGGCTTGAAAAAGGGCGCGCGAATATAATATGGGGCTGTGAATCTGTGATCCAAAGGCCCGGCATTGCCGGGCCGGTGTGCAGATTCAAGCTTTTTTGCGCGCCCGACAGGCCCGAACCAGCAAGCGCGACAGCAGCACCTCCGGAGCAGGCAAGCGTGTCCAGGACAAACACCGCCTCAATGACCGCAAGGACTGTATGCCAAATGTTCGCCCCCCAGCTTGCCCTTGCCTGTTGGCCAATCGGCCGCCGCCTTGCCCGCGCCCCTGGCCCTTGCGACAGCCTGCGCTGCCTGCGGGTCGGCCCTGGCAGCAGCGGCCGCATCATGGCGCTGCAGCGCTCGAGACTGCGAAGCAGGCATGGCGCCGGGCCGCTTGGCGCGGCCTGCCCATTGCGTGTCTTGCCTATTGCGCGTCTTGCCCATTGATCGTCTCCACATTGATCGTGTCCAAATCGAATGAGAGTGCACCATGGCTACCAGTAAGAAATCCAGCAATAGCCCCAAGGCTGCAGAGCCCAGCACCCAGCGTGCCGGCAAGGCGGCAGCCAAGGGCGTGCAAAGCACGGCGCCAGCCGGCCAGAGCAAGCCTGTGCGCTCGCGCGCGAGCCAGACGCCCAAATCCTCCCCAACCCCCTCGTCCAGCAAGACAGTGACTACAGAGAAAAAGACCACCGCCGCCAGCAAGGCCAGTGCCGCTGCGAAGACGGCCGCCAAGACCGAGAAGAAAACCACCAAGGCCACCAAGAGCAAGGCCCAGGAGCCGTTGCAGGAAGTCGAGCTCGACACCGAGGCCGGCAAGAAGCCGCGCGCGGCCGCTAAGAAAACCAGCAAGGCCGCCGCTGCGGCCGACAAGCCCGCCAAGACGGCCGCCAAGGCCAGCAAGTCTTCCGCCAAGGGCGGCAAGGCCGCTGCCAAGAAGGGCAAGGGCAAGGACAAAGCCTCTGCCTTCGATGACGAGGACAGCTTCGATCTCGACGACGATCTGGAATTTGAGGACGAAACCGAAGAGGACAGCGCGGCCGAGACTGCCGAGACCAGTGGCGACGAGGCGGAGAAGGCCAAGCCGCTGCGCATGAAGATCAGCAAGGCCAAGGAGCGCGCCTTGATGAAGGAGTTCGGCCTGGACGAGGGCGAGATCTCCGAAGAGGAAGACCGCGAGCGCCGCGAGCGCCTCAAGACGCTGATCAAGATGGGCCGCACGCGCGGCTACCTCACGCACGGCGAGATCAACGACCACCTGCCCGACAAGCTGATCGAGACCGAGACCCTGGAGGTCGTGGTGGCGCTGCTGCGCGACATGGGCGTGGACGTGTACGAGCAAACCCCCGATGCCGAGACGCTGCTGCTGTCCAACAGCGGCCAGAACGTCACCACCGAGGAAGAGGCCGAGGAAGAGGCCGAGGCGGCGCTGTCCAACGTGGACAGCGAGTTCGGCCGCACCACCGACCCGGTGCGCATGTACATGCGCGAGATGGGCACGGTGGAGCTGCTCACCCGCGAGGGCGAGATCGAGATCGCCAAGCGCATCGAGGGCGGCATGCAGGACATGATGGAGGCCATCAGCACCTCGCCGGCCATCATCGCCGCCGTGCTCAACATGGGCGAGGAAATCCGCGAGGGCAAGGTGCTGATCACCACCATCGTGGACGGCTTTGCCGACCCCGACGAGGCCGACGACTTCGTGGCCGAGGAGGACTTCGACGAGTTCGACGAGGACGATGACGACGACGGCAAGGGCGGCTCCAAGGCCATGACCAAGCGCCTGGAGGAGCTCAAGAACAAGGCCATGGCGCATTTCGACCACCTGCGCGAGCTGTTCGAGGGCCTGCACAAGGCCTACGACCGCCACGGCTGGGGCTCCAAGCAGTACAACGAGCAACAGACCACACTCACGCGTGAGCTGATGACCATCCGCTTCACGGCCAAGACCATCGACACGCTGTGCGACATGGTGCGCGAGCAGGTCAAGTCCATCCGTGAGGCCGAGCGCAAGATCAAGGCCATCGTCGTGGACAAGTGCGGCATGCCGCAAGAGCGCTTCATCGCCGAGTTCCCGCCCAACCTGCTGAACCTGCAATGGGTCGAGCGCGAGGCCGCGGGCAAGCACCCCTGGAGCGACATCCTCGGGCGCAACGTGCCGGCGGTGCAGGAGCTGCAGCAAGGCCTGCTGGATCTGCAAAACCAGGTCGTCGTGCCGCTGGAGGAGCTCAAGAACATCAACAAGCGCATGCTCGCGGGCGAGAAGGCCTCGCGCGATGCCAAGAAGGAGATGACCGAGGCCAACCTGCGCCTGGTGATCTCGATCGCCAAGAAGTACACCAACCGCGGCCTGCAGTTCCTGGACTTGATCCAGGAAGGCAACATCGGCCTGATGAAGGCCGTGGACAAGTTCGAATTCCGCCGCGGCTTCAAGTTCTCGACCTATGCCACCTGGTGGATTCGCCAGGCCATCACGCGCTCGATCGCCGACCAGGCGCGCACCATCCGCATCCCGGTGCACATGATCGAGACCATCAACAAGATGAACCGCATCTCGCGCCAGCACCTGCAGGAATTTGGCTATGAGCCCGATGCCTCCATCCTGGCCGAGAAGATGGAAATCCCCGAGGACAAGATCCGCAAGATCATGAAGATCGCCAAGGAGCCGATCTCGATGGAAACGCCCATCGGCGACGACGACGACAGCCACCTGGGCGACTTCATCGAGGACACCAGCAACGTCGCCCCCATGGATGCGGCCATGCAGGCTGGCCTGCGCGATGTGGTCAAGGACATCCTCGACAGCCTCACCCCGCGCGAGGCCAAGGTGCTGCGCATGCGCTTTGGCATCGAGATGAGCACCGACCACACGCTGGAGGAAGTGGGCAAGCAGTTCGACGTCACGCGCGAGCGCATCCGCCAGATCGAGGCCAAGGCGCTGCGCAAACTCAAGCACCCCAGCCGCTCGGACAAGCTGCGCAGCTTCATCGACAACCTGTGAGCCGCGCCGCCATGGAGCGCACCCAACCCGCCCAGCCCTGGGCGGGTTTTTTTGTTTCTGGTCCCGTCATGTAACCAAAGTGACGCAAAAGGGCTGGAGAGGCGCAAACCCTGGGGCTGCCACCATTGAGCGCGGCGGCATTTGCCTTTAGAACCCGCTCAAAGTCTCTGCATGGCGGGTAAATCCCAGCGGATTGGGGCGGCTCTGCCCTCCGTTGCAAAGCTTGGCCACAGCTGCGGCCATGGCTGCGGCCATGGCTGCGTTTTGCGCTTTGCAGCCCATCCCAAATCACTTGCTGCCCACCCCGCGCCGAGACTTTGAACAGGCTCTTGGAGTCTGCACAGAGCGTTTTGCCCGGCGGGCGCCTGCTGCGCCCAATGCCATTTCTGCCATTCCCATTGCCATTCCCATTGAAGGAGCGCGTTGACCATGACCTTGCACCATGCCCACTGGCCCAAGAACATGCCACACCAGATTCCGCAGTCCGCCACTTCGGTCTGGCACAACCTGGCCGTGAGCGCGCAGCGCTTTCCAGACAAGCCTGCGCTGGTTTTCTTCGGCACCCAGACCAGCTATGCCCAGCTGGCCGAGCAGGTCGAGCGCCTGGCGGCCTTCCTGCACAGCCTGGGCGTGCAGCAGGGCGATCGCGTCATCGTGCTGATGCAGAACTGCCCGCAGCTGGTGGCTGCGCACTATGCGGTGCTGCGCGCCAATGCGGTGGTGGTGCCGGTCAACCCGATGAACCTGGCCCAGGAGCTGCAGCACTACATTGCCGACTCGGGCGCGCGCGTGGCGCTGGTCACCGGGGATCTGGCGCCGCAGCTGGCCCAGGCCAGTGATGCCCTGCAGGCGCAGCAGCGCCTGCAGCACCTGATCGTGACGCAGTTCACCGATGCCTTCGAGGCCAACGTGCAGGGCGATGATGCGCCGCCGCCGGCCTGGCGCGACTGGCTGTGCACGCACTACCCGGCGCCGTGCGCGCAAGGCGTGCAGGTGCACCGCTACCTGGACGCCCTGGCCTGCGAGGCCGCGCCGCCTGCGCACTGCGCCACGGCCGAGCACCTGGCCGTGCTGCCCTACACCAGCGGCACCACAGGCCTGCCCAAGGGCTGCATGCACCTGCACCGCAGCATCAACTACAACATCATGGCCGCGGCCTTGTGGGGGCGGCAAAGCATGGCCTCGGTGACCTTGTCGGTGGTGCCGATGTTCCACATCACGGGCATGGTGGTGGTCATGCACGGCGGCGTTTATCTGGGGGCCACGCAGATTCTGATGCCCCGCTGGGATCGGGAGCTGGCCGGGCGGCTGATCTCCAAATGGCGCGTCAACAGCTGGACCAACATCCCCACCATGGTGATCGACCTGATGGCCAGCCCCAACTTTGCCCAGTTCGACCTCAGCAGCCTGGAGCACATCGGCGGCGGCGGCGCGGCCATGCCGCAGGCCGTGGCCCAGCGGCTGTACGAGCAGTTCGGGCTGCGCTACATCGAAGGCTATGGCCTGACCGAGACAGCCGCACCCTCGCACAGCAACCCGATGGAAACCCCCAAGCTGCAGTGCCTGGGCATCCCCTTCATCGGCGTGCAAGCGCGTGTGGTGGACCCCGATACGCTGCAAACCCAGCCGCCGGGCGAGCAGGGCGAGATCCTGGTCAGCGGGCCGCAGGTGTTCGAAGGCTACTGGCAGCAGCCCGAGGCCACGCAGCAGGCCTTTGTCACCCTCGACGGGCAGCGCTTTTTCCGCACCGGCGACCTGGGCCATGTGGATGAGGAAGGCTATTTCTTCCTCACCGACCGCCTCAAGCGCATGATCAACGCCTCGGGCTTCAAGGTCTGGCCGGCGGAGGTCGAGTCGCTGATGTACCGCCACCCGGCCATTCAGGAAGCCTGCATCATCGCCGCGCGCGACGACTATCGGGGCGAGACCGTCAAGGCCGTGGTCGTGCTGCGCCCCGATCACGCGCAAACTTCGGCCGAGGACATCCTGGCCTGGTGCCGCGACAACATGGCGGTTTACAAAGTGCCGCGTCTGATCGAGTTCGTGCCGGCCCTGCCCAAGAGCGGCAGCGGCAAGGTGATGTGGCGCGTGCTGCAAGAGCAGGAGCTGAGCCAGGCGGGCCAGGCGAGCCAAGTGGCCTGATGCGCCGCGCCGGCGCGCCCGGGGGGTGTTGCAAGCCCCCGCGCGCTGCTGGCATAGTGGCGGCGCTCGCATCCCCCTTGCCCACTTTTTGAGGAGAGCTCGTCATGCCTGGCCTATCAATACAGCTTCTCTCAGGTCGGCAGCGACCAGGTGACTGCCGAGTTCATCGCGCAACTGCTCAATCTGCGCAGCGTGGGCATCGACCCCGACGCCTTGCGCATGACCCAGCAGGGCTTGGCCCTGAGCCATTGAACAGGCCCTGACTGGCAGTGCCGCGCTGCCTGCCGCACACGGCACACTGGCAAGCCAGTGCTGCGCAGCGGCGCCGCTTAGCCACTTACACCACATGCGCCTGCGCCCATTTCCCCGCCGCATTCCAGCCGCCAGCCGCCGCCTGACGCCGCGCAGACTGCTGCCCTGGCCCTTGCGCCTGCTGCTGCTGGCGGCCTTGCTGGTGCTGCTCTATGGCGGGCTGCGCTGGGGCCAGGAGCTGCTGGCGCGCTGGCGCGAGCAGGCCGTGGCGCAGCAGCAATTGCAGCGCCTGCGCCAGGACATGCTGGCGCTGCAGCGCCAGTTGCAAAACCAGGCCCAGGCCACACAGGCCGCCATGGGCCCGGCGGTGGCCGCGCAGCAGGGCGATGGCAAGGCGCGGCCGCCGACCGAGACTGAAACTGAAGACGACGCCGGCCAGCAGCCCCTGCCCGATGCGCTGCGCCTGGCGCATGCGGCCACCATCGCCCAGCTGCAGCAGCACATCGAGCAGCTGCAGGCCGAAAACCAGCGCCTGCGCGATGACCTGGGCTTTTACGAAAACCTGCTGCCCGCCGGTGAAGGCGGGGCCCTGAGCATCCGCAGCCTGGAGGCGCAACGCAGCGGCGATGGCCAGCAGCTGCACTGGCAGATCCTGCTGATGCAGCCGCGCCGCGACGCAGCGCCATTCAATGGCCAGCTGCACTGGCAGATCGACGCACAGCAAGGCGGCAAGCCCTGGGGGCTGCCGCCCGCGCAGCGCCAGCAGGCGCTGCAGTTTGGCCGCTACCAGCGCCTGGAAGGGCACTGGCAAGTGCCCGCAGACGTGAAAGTGCGCAGCATCACCGCCATCGTGCGCGAGGGCGGGCAGGAGCGCGCGCGGCAAACGGTGCGCTTGGCCCGGGGCCAGGCCGTGAAGTCGCCGGCGGCTGGGCCTTGAGTTGCGGGCCTGCACGGCAGGCTGAGCGCGCGCTGCCGGTGCATGGCCGGGGGCTCGCTGGCGCCCGGGGTTCCGTAGTACCCTTGCGGCTTTTGGGGCCATGCCGTGATGGCCCGCCCTGCAGCGCCTTCTCTTTTGCCTGAAAGCCAACGATGTTTTCCAAAAGCAAGCAACCCCCTATCCGCAGCCTGATCGCCCAAGGCTGCCACGTGCACGGCGACATCACCTTTGCCGATGGCATCCGCATCGATGGCACGGTCGAGGGCACACTCTCGGGCGATGAGGCCAAGTCCAAGAAAGGCACGCTGGTGTTCGTCTCCGAGCACGGGCGGGTCAGCGGCGGCATCCAGGCCGACACCATCATCGTCAATGGCGTGGTCGAAGGCCCGCTGCATGCCGCGCTGATGCTGGACTTGCAGCCCAAGGCGCGCGTCAATGGCGATGTCAGCTACCGGCAGCTTGAGATGCACCAGGGCGCCTTGATCTCCGGGCGCATGCAGCCCATTGTGCCGCCTGCGGCTGCCGAGGAGCGCGGCCCGGCCGCACAGGCTGCGCCGCCTGGCGTGCCCGAGCCTGCCGCGGCCCGCGGCCCTCAACCGCAGTCACAATCGCAGCCGCAGCCGCAGCCGCAGCCGCAGCCGCAGCCGCAGCCGCAGCGCGCCCCTGCCGTGCCGCCCCTGGCGGCGCAAGACAATCCATTGCAGGCGCTGGATGCGCTCGACGCCGCGCGCCGCAATGCCGCCGCCACAAAGACCAGCCCGGCAGCGCAGCCATCCAAATTGGCCTAGCATCGCCGCCTGCGCCGCCAACCATTTTGCATTTGCCATCGACCGGAGAAATACGATGAATACCGCCGTTGAAAACACCACCAGCCCTGAGGCCACGTCCATGCCCGCCCCGATCCACTTCACGGACGCCGCCGCCGCCAAGGTGGCCGACCTGATTGCCGAAGAGGGCAACCCGGATCTGAAGCTGCGGGTTTTCGTCCAGGGCGGCGGCTGCTCGGGCTTTCAGTACGGCTTCACCTTCGACGAGATCACCAATGAGGACGACACGACCATGACCAAGAATGGCGTCTCGCTGCTGATCGACGCCATGAGCTACCAATACCTGTTGGGCGCGGAGATCGACTACAAGGAAGACCTGCAAGGGGCGCAGTTCGTCATCAAGAACCCCAATGCCACCACCACCTGTGGCTGTGGCTCAAGCTTCTCGGTGTGAGCATTTGAAGTGCAGGGCGCTTGCGCGCGCCCCAGCCCCCGCGTGAAGACAAACCCCAGCAGATACTGAGCGCTGCCGACAAGCCGACAAAGGCAAGGCCCCAAGACAAAGCCCCGTCAGACCGTAGTCTGCGGGGCTTTTTGCATGGGCGGGCGCGTGGGGCGCTGGGCGTCAGCTGCGCTTGAGCAAGACCTTCAGCGCAGCCTGCAGCCGCTTGCTGCTGTGTGCGTCGGCGGCGCCGGCCAGGACGTTGCGCACATCCTCGGCCCAGGTTTGCTCGGGGCCGGCGGCATGGCGCTGGGTGAGCAGCTGCAACTGCAGCGCGCGGCGCTCGCTCAGGTGTTCGGCCGGCGTGGGCACGTCGGCGGCCACTTCCAGGCGCAGCAGGGCCTGGGCCTGGGCTTCGGAGCTGGCGCTGACGGCCTGGCCGATTTGCTGCTTCCACTCGTTGTATTGGCTGGCCGGCAGGTGCTTGCCCAGCTGGGCGTGCGCCGGCACGGCCTGGGCGTCGCGCTGGCTCCAGGCCTGCAGCAGTTGTGTCAGGGTTTCGCCATGGGCTTGCGCGGCCAGCTTGCGCAGCGCGGCCTGGGCGTTGTCCATGGCCTGACGCTGGGCGCGGAAGGCGGCATCGCCCAGGCGCGGCGCGGCCGCCGGCCGTTCGCGGCGCTCATGGCGCTCATGGCGCTCATGGCGCTCGCTACGGTCGTTGCGCTCATGGCGTTCGCGGCGGGCATCGGGGCGTGCGCCGGGCCTTGCGCTGCGCGCAGCGGAGTGTGCGCCACTGGCGGGCTGGGCGCCTGGGCGGTCGTCGCCGCGCACGGCGATGACGGGCCTGGCCGGTGCCGCAGCGGGGGCAGCGGATGCGGCAGGGGTAGTGGGTTCGGCAGCAGCATCGTCGCTGGCCGCTGCTGGCGCGCCGTCCTCGGCCGGCGCGGCAGGTTCTGCCCCGTCGGCGGCAGCCGCCTCGGGCGCGGCGGCTGGGGCCGGCTGGGCTTGGGCGCTGGTGGCTGTGGGCGCATTGGCGGCGGCCTCATGGCCGGGCGCGGCGGCCGCTGGCGCGCTGCCTTCTGTGGCTTCGGGGGTGGCTGTCGTCGGGGTGGCGTCTGCCGGGGCGCTGCGCACGGCGCCCTGCAGGGCCTGCATGGCATCGCGGATGCTTTGGGCGTCGCCGCTGGCCACGGCCTGCTCCAGGGTCTGGGCGGCTTGCAGCACGGCCTGGTCGTGGGCCGATGCGGCCGCCTGGGCCTGGTGGCGCTGCGCGCTCTTGCGGCTGAAGGCGGCATCGAGCGGCTGGCGGAAGGCGTCCCAGAGCTTGAGCTCGAGCCTGCGCTCCAGCGGCACGCTCTGGGCTTCGGTCTGCCAGCGCTGTTGCAGCTCCTTGATGGCGCGGATGTCCAGCGGCTGGCGTTCGGCCAGGGTCTGGGCCTGTTCGATCAGGCTGCGGCGCAGCTCGGCGCTGCGCTTGCGGGCCTGCTCCAGCGGGGCGCTGGCGGCGTCGTAGGCCTCTTTCCACTGGGTTTGCAGCTGGGTGAAGATCTTGTCGCTGACGTGGCCGGCGTTGCGCCAGCGCTCGGCAAATTGCCGCAGTTGGCGGTTCAGGGCCTTGAGGTCGGCGCTGGCCTGCTCGGGGCCGCCGGCGAAGGCGCGCAGCTCGTCGATGATGGCCTGGCGCTGGGCCTTGTGGGCCTGGCTTTCGGCCTTGACCTTGCTGAGCCATTCGTCCACGACGGCGCGGGCCTTGCCCATGGCTTCGTCAAAGCGCTTCCACAGGTGGCCGTTGGGCGGGCTGGAGCGGTCGACCTGGCGCCATTGCTCGTGCAGCTCGCGCACCTGGGCCTGCAGGGCCTTGCCGCTGGCCTGGGGCTTGCCCTGGGCATCCATGAGTTGCTCGGCGCGGGCAATCAACTCCTCGCGCACCTGGTTGGCGCCCCAGCGCTGCCAGCCTTGCAAATCGCCGGCGTCGATCAGGGCGCGGTTGATGCGCCGCTCCAGCTCGGCGTCCACGCTGCCGTGCAGCTCCTTGAGGCTCTCGCGCAATGCGGCAGCGGCCTGGCTGCTTTGCTTGGCCTGACCTTGCCGCACGGTTTGCTCCAGGGCCTTGAGGGCGGCGCTGATTTTGGCCTGTTGCTCGGGCGAGAGCGGCGCGGCGGCCTGGCCGGCGCTGGCCGCGGCCTGGCCGCCGTGCAGGGTGCGCAGTTCATCGGCCCAGACCTGCACCTGCGGCAGCGGCGCCTGGGGGTCTTCGGCGGCTTGGCGGGCCTGCGCCAGCGCGGCGCCAAAGGCTTCGAAGACCTGCTGCAGCTGCACGCGCGAGCTGTCGATGGCGTTGCTGTGGCGCGGCTCGACACTGCCCCACAGCTCGGCCTGGCTGAGCTCTTGCGCGGTGGCGTGCCACTTCTGCACGTCCTGGGCCAGCGTGGCCTCGGCCTCGCTGGCGTGCTGCCAGGGCTTGGTCGAGAGCACGTCGATGCGCTGGGCCAGCAGCACGGCGGCCTCTTTCTGCACCATGGCCTTGTGCTGCAGGTCTTCCAGGGCCTTGACGCGCTCGGCAATGCGGCTGCGCAGCTCGGCCAGGGGCTCCTTGGACAGCGGCGCGCCGGCCTTGGCGGCATCGCGCAGCCAGGCCATGCCGTCGGCAATGCGGAAGGTGCCGGCGCCGAGGATTTTTTCGGCTTTGGCGGCCCAGTCCTGGCTGGCTTCTTCCTGGTGTTGGGATTGGCGGATGTCGTTCATACGTTGGCGAATGGGTTTGGCAGCGCCCTGGTCGCGGGCGCTGAGGGCTTTATAGACTTGTTGCAGCAGCGCAGCGTCTGGCTGGCTTTGCAGCCACTGGGCCACGCGCTCTTGGCGCTGGGCGGAATTCTCCGCGGAAAAAATGCCGCCCGTCACGGTGTCGAGCGGGTGGGGCTCTGCAACCGGGGCGCTGGCAGGGGCCTTGGCCTGGGCGGGCGGCGCTGCAGGCGTCGGAGCGTTTTTGTTGCGCGAGAAGAAAGGAAACAGGGCCATGGCCTTTTCATCCAGTCAAGCAAACAAGGGCCATCGCAGGGGGGCGTTGCCGCTGAAAGCGGCGCAGCCCGCACGGCGAGGGCCGGCGGTGTGTGGGCCGCGCGGGGCTCAGCCTGCGCGCCCGGCCACGGCCCAGGCGGCGGGCAGGGCACTCATGCCGCTGGGCCTTCGCCTGGCTGGCCAGCGCCTTCTTCGCTGGCCGCTGGCGCGGCCTGGTCGGCGGGCTCGGGCATGGCCGGCAGGCCCAGCACCTGGCGCAGCGCGCGCGAGCGCGTGGCCACTTCCTGCTTGGCCTGGGCGCCGGCAAAGCGGCTGTACTTGCCCAGGATGGGCACCAGTTGCCCATAGACGCGCGGCGCGGCGGCCATGCATTCGCGCTGCTCAAGGAAGTTGGCCTCGCCGGTGAAATTGCCCACCAGGCCCCCGGCCTCGGTCACCAGCAGGCTGCCGGCGGCCACGTCCCAGATGTTCAGGCCGGTTTCGAAAAAGCCGTCGCTGAAGCCTGCGGCCACATAGGCCAGATCCAGCGCCGCAGCGCCGGGGCGGCGCAGGCCGGCGGTTTTTTGCGTCAGCTCGGTGAAGATCTGCAGGTACTGGGCCCAGTCGTCGCCCTTGCGGAACGGAAAGCCGGTGCAGATCAGGCAGTCGTGCAGCTGCGTGCGCTTGCTCACGCGGATGCGGCGGTCGTTGAGGAAGGCGCCGCGCCCCAGCGTGGCGGTGAACAGGTCGTTGCGGCTGGGGTCATAGACCACGGCCTGCTCGATGCGGCCCTTGACGGACAGCGCAATGCTGACGCAATAGACCGGAAAGCCGTGGATGAAATTGGTCGTGCCGTCCAGCGGGTCGATGATCCAGACGTGCTCGGCGTCGGGGTTGCCGTGCCGTTGGCCGCTTTCCTCGGCCAGGATGCCGTGCCTGGGGTAGGCGCCCAGCAGGGTTTGCACGATGGCCTCTTCGGCGGCGGTATCGACCTCGGTGACGAAGTCATTGATCTGCTTCTGGGAAACGCGCACGGCCTCCACATCCAGCGCGGCGCGGTTGATGACGCTGCCGGCCGCGCGCGCTGCCTTGATGGCAACGTTGAGCATGGGATGGAGGCTGGTGGAACTGGTGCTCATGGGGGCGATGGTGGGGCAAATCAGCATGCGTGCAGCCCAGCGGCCAGGGCCTGGGGCCCTGGCCGCGTGCTGCGGCAATGTTGGCAGGTGGTGTGGGGGCCAGGCCGTGGGCCGGGGCGGCGAGCGCGGCAGCGCAACAAAATGCAGGCACACTCAAGATCCCTCGAGCGCGCCTGCCAAGGCGGGATTTTACCCGCGCCCCGGGCGCTCCAACCTTCATCACTTGATCCCGCCCCCAGCCATGTTGCACACCCGCTTTGTTCTCATCCAGACCAGCCACGCAGGCAATGTGGGGGCGGTGGCGCGGGCCATGCGCACCATGGGCTTCGATGACTTGGTGCTGGTCGAGCCCCGCTGGCCCGATGTGCTGCAGCGCCAGGAGGCCATCGAGCGCGCCAGTGGCGCCACCGACGTGCTGGCCAAGGCGCGCACCGTGGCCACGCTGGATGAGGCCTTGCAGGGCATGCACCACGTGTGCGCCACGGCCATGGTGGCCCGGGATTTCGGCCCGCCCACCCGCAGCCCGCGCCAGCACATGGCCTGGCTGCGAGAGCAGCTGGGCCAGGGCCTGCAGGGCCAGGCGCCGTATGGCGTGGCCTTTGTCTTTGGCAGTGAGCGCTACGGCATGCGCAACCAGGATGTGTACCGCTGCCATGTGGCCTTGCAAATCCCCACGGCGGCGGATTTTGGCTCGCTGAACCTGGCAGCGGCCGTGCAGGTCATTGCCTATGAGTGGCGGCTGCTGCTCGACAGCCTGGAGCGTGGCCAGGAGGCGCAAGCGACATGTGAAGGCAGCGGCGCTGACCAGGCCGCGCCGGCAGGCGCGCGCCGCGCCGATGCCCAGGCCGTGCAGGCCATGCTGGCGCATTGGCAGCAGGGCCTGCAGGCCATTGGCTATCTGGACCCGGCGGCGCCCAAAAAGCTGATGCCAAGGCTGCAGCAGCTGTTCAACCGGGCCGATTTGCGCGAGCAGGAAATCCACATCCTGCGCGGCATCGCCAAGGCCATGCTGGAAGCGAGCTGCCAGCCCCGGCGGCGTGAGTGAGCAGCTTACGGCGCGCGCACCTGCTGCTGCAGCCAGGCGGCAAAGGGCGCGGTGGTGTGGCTGGGGGTGAGTGTGTACAGCGCCGGCAGCTCGTAGGGGTGCTGGGCTTGCAGCCAGTCGCACAGGGCGGCGTGGCCTGACGGCGTGGTCTTGAACCACAGCCGCCACTCGGGCTGTTGTTCGACCTGGCCCTGCCATTGGTAGACGCTGTCGATGGCGTCGATGTGCACGCAGGCTGCCAGGCCCTGGGTCACGGCCTGCTGGGCCAGACGACGGGCGTCGGCCTGTTGGGCCACTGTGGTGACGACGATCAGTAGTTCCATTGCTGGGAGCGTGTCCGAAGAGGGCGCCAGCTTCAAGGCGTGGCACTGGCAAGGTCAGATGCGACAAACCCGCGCCTGGCGAAAACCCTCGGCAAGAGGGGCCAGCAGCGCGGGCTGCGGTGAAAGCTGCAATGGGGCACCAGGGCTGCCAAGCAGCGCCATCGTGCGCATCGCGGGGCGCCCAAGGCCTTGTGGCAGGCCCTGTGGCAGCGATTATTTCTCGACGTTCTTGCCGATCAGGCCGGCCAGCTCGAACATGGTGATCTGGTCCTTGCCGAACAGCGGGCGCAGCTTGGCGTCGGCATTGATGTTGCGCTTGTTCTTGGCGTCTTGCAGGTTGTTGGCCTTGATGTAGTCCCACAGCTTCTTGACGATTTCAGTGCGCGGCAGCGGGGTGTTGCCAATCACGGCGGCGAGTTGGGCATTGGGCTGGAGCGGCTTCATGAAAGCGGCATTGGGGGTGCGTTTCTTGGCTGTGGCCATGGGGAAAGTCCTCTGAATCAGGTTGATGGTGAAAGTGAACCGGCAGGCCGCCGCAACAGGCCCTGGCCTGCCGCCTCGGGCCCCGGATGCGGGGTGCTGGGCCCATGTTGGGCCCAGGCAAGGGTGTGGCCCGAGAGGCGGGGATGCCGGCGCACGCGCCAGGGGCAGCATGCAGCAAGAGCGGCCAGTATGGCGCATTTGCCGCTGGCCGCAGGCGATTTTGTGCGCCTTTCATCGTAAACATGTGTTGCAGTCGGGCGCTTTGGCGGTTCCCTGCAACAGTGGGCCGGGCGCATACAATGCACGACTTTTTTTGAATATCGTTCTCATTTGCCTTGCGCCCGCCATGGCTGGGGCATGGCAATGGGCGCAGCCATTTTTTGTTTTGAAGGGCGGGACTGGCCATGTGGAAATCTGCGCAAAAGCGCCTCGGCGGAGCCTGGGCAGCCGGGGCATTGGCGCTGTTGATGGGGCTGGCGCTGGCCGCCGGGCCAGCGGCGGCCGAGGGCACGGCAGCGGCGAGCATGGAGTTCGCCCATGCCCAGGGCAGCGTGCGCCTGAACAAGCCGCCGACTCGGGTGGTGGTGTTCGATCTGGCCACGCTGGACATGCTGCAGGCCCTGGGCGTGGAGGCGGCGGTGGTGGGCGTGCCGGCGTTCAAGATGCCGCAGTTTCTGAGCGCCTTCGAGGGCGATGCGCGCGCCAAGGTCGGCAGCCTGTTCGAGCCCAATTACGAGGCCATTCGCGCGCTGCAGCCCGATGCGATCTTCGTGGGCCGCCGCGCGCAGGCGCGCTATGCCCAGCTGTCGCTGCTGGCGCCAACGCTGGACATGGCCATCGACGAGGCCGATGCGGTGCAAAGCATCTTCGCCAACTTGCGCAAGCTGGGCCAATTGTTCGGGCGCGAGCAGCGCGCCGAGGAGCTGATCGCCCAGGCCGAGCAGGAAATTGCCGCGCTGCGCACGCTGGCGCCCTCGGCGGGCAAGGCGATGCTGCTGCTGGTCAGCGGCGGGCGCATCAACAGCTACGGGCCCGATTCGCGCATGGGCATGCTGTTCACGGCCTTTGGCGTGCAGCCGGCCCAGGCTCGTGGCGGGCAGGAGCGCCACGGCCAGTCGATTTCCTTTGAGTACATCCTGCAGGCCAACCCGGATTGGCTGCTGGTGCTCGACCGCGATGCCGCCATCGGCCGCGAGGGCGCGGCGGCGCAGCGCCTGCTGGACAACGCCCTGATCAAGGCCACCAATGCGGGCAAGAAGGGCCAGATCGCCTATCTGGACGCCATGAACTGGTACGTGCTCGATGGCGCGGGCATTACCGCGCTGCGCCAGAACGTGCGCCAGCTGCAGCAGGTGCTGGGCGCGGCAAAGCAGCAGGCGGCGCAGTGAGGCCGCCGCCGCAAGAGCAGGCCGCCGCAGCAGGCCAGCGCCATGCGGGCATGCGCGCCGCGGCTGCCTATGCGCTGGGCCTGCTGTTGCTGGCGGCATTGGCCCTGTGCAGCACGCTGGTGGGGGCCATCACCATCGGCTGGCGCGACTTGCTGGCCCCCACGCCCGGCGATACGGTCTCGCAGGTGCTGTTCATCAGCCGCATTCCGCGCACGCTGGCGCTGATGCTGGCCGGCGCCAGCATGGCCGTGGCCGGCATGATCATGCAGATGGTGGCGCGCAACCGCTTTGTGGAGCCGGCCACCGTGGGCACCGTGGGCGCGGCCAGCCTGGGCATGCTGGTGGTGGCGCTGTGCTGGCCGGGCATGGCGCTGCTGGGCAAGATGCTGGTGGCGGCGCTGTTCGCGCTGGCGGCCACGGGGCTGTTCTTGCTGCTGCTGCAGCGCCTGCCGCTGCGCAGCACCTTGCTGGTGCCGCTGGTGGGGTTGGTGTTTGCCGGCGTGATCGAGGCCGTGACCTCGTTTCTGGCCTACCGCTTTGACATGCTGCAGGCCATCCGCGCCTGGACGGTGGGCGATTTTTCGGCCGTGCTGCAGGGGCGCTATGAGCTGCTGTGGCTGGCCCTGGCGCTGACGCTGGGGGCCTTTGCCGCGGCAGACCGCTTCACCGTCATCGGCATGGGCGAGCCCGTGGCCGTCAGCCTGGGCGTGCCCTATGGGCGCTGGATGTTCATCGGCCTGACGATCGTGGCCATGGTCACGGCCGCAGTGGTCGTGACGGTGGGCGTCATCCCTTTTCTGGGCCTGCTGGTGCCCAATCTGGTCAGCCTGTGGCTGGGCGATCGCATGCGGCGCTCGGTCTTCTGGGTGGCGCTGTGTGGCGCGGGTCTGATGCTGGTCTGCGACATTCTTGGGCGCCTGCTGATCCGGCCCTACGAAATCCCCATCGGCACCATCATGGGGGTGCTGGGCAGCGCCGTGTTCCTGCTGCTGCTGTGGCGCAAGCGGGCCGAGCTGGGGTGAGCGGCAAGATGAAGATAGCGCAGCAATCAACGATCATGGCAGGGGCCAAGCCGCCGCTGCCCAGGGCAGGCCGCAGGCTGGCGCTGCCCCCGCGCCAGCGGCTGTTGGCCCTGCTGTGGCTGGCCCTGGCCTGCGCTGGCCTGTTTCTGACCTATGGCGTGCAGACCGACTGGGCCTTTGCCTTGCAGCACCGTGGCGCCAAGCTGGCGGCCATGGCGATGGTGGCCTATGCCGTGGGGGTGTCCACCGTGCTGTTTCACAGCATCACGCACAACCGTATCCTCACGCCGGCCATCATGGGCTTTGACGCCCTGTACCTGCTGCTGCAGACGGCGCTGGCCTACGCCTTTGGCATGCAGGCGGTCTCGGCCTTCAACCCCACACTGAAGTTTGCGGCCGAGACGCTGCTGATGGTGCTGATGGCCTGGCTGCTGTTTCGCAGCCTGTTCACCGGCGCGGTGCGCAGCCTGCACCTGATGCTGCTGGTGGGGGTGGTCATGGGGGTGTTGTTTCGCGCACTGACGGGGCTGATGCTGCGGTTGATCGACCCCAACCAGTTCGGCAGCCTGCAGGATCGCTTTTTTGCCAGCTTCAACTTGATGGCCACGCACCTGCTATGGAGCGCGGCCCTGGTGCTGCTGGGCGTGACGCTGTGGCTGTGGCGCATGCGGCGCAATTTCGATGTGATTGCGCTGGGGCGCGACATGGCCATCAGCCTGGGGGTGGATTACCCTCGGCAGGTGATGCAGATCCTGCTGTGCATTGCCATTTTGGTGTCCATTTCCACGGCGCTGGTGGGGCCGGTGACGTTCCTGGGCTTGCTGGCGGCCAACCTGGCCTACCAGCTCATGGGCGACATGCGCCACCGCTACAGCCTGCCGGCGGCGGTGCTGGTGGGCTGCATTGCGCTGCTGGGCGGGCAGCTGCTGCTGGAGCATGGCCTGGGCTTCAATGCCGCGTTGAGCACGGTGATTGAGCTGCTGGGTGGCGTGGTGTTTCTGGCGCTGCTGCTGCGCAGCAAAGGGCAATGAGGCAGGCGGGTTCGCCCGGGCCGACTGGTCTGGGCATGGAGTGCGCATGATCGAACTGGAGCAAGTGAGTAAACACTATGGCGCGGCGGCCGTGGTCGATGGCGTCAGCTTGAACATCGCGCGCGGCGGCGTGACGGCCATCATCGGCCCCAATGGCGCGGGCAAGTCCACGCTGCTGTCGCTGATCAGTCGGCTGGCGCCGCTGAGCGCCGGGCGGGTGCGCATCGACGGCCTGGACGTGGCCCGCACGCCCAGCGACGTGCTGGCGCGCAAGCTGGCCATCCTGCGTCAGGACAACCCCATGACGCTGCGCCTGACGGTGCGGGACTTGGTGGCGTTTGGCCGCTTTCCGCATTCCAAGGGGCGGCTGAGCCCGGAGGACGCCCGGCACATCGACCAGGCGCTGGCGCATTTGCAGCTCACCGAGCTGGCCGGGCGCTATCTGGATGAGCTCTCCGGCGGTCAGCGTCAGCGCGCCTTCGTGGCCATGGTGATGTGCCAGGACACGGACTACGTGCTGCTCGATGAGCCGCTGAACAACCTGGACATGCACCACGGCGTGGCCATGATGGGGCTGTTGCGCGCCCTGGCCGACGAACATGGCAAGACCGTTCTGATCGTGCTGCACGACATCAACTTTGCCTCCACCTACGCCGATCACATCATCGCCATGAAGCAGGGGCGCCTGGCCTGCCAGGGCAGCCCGGCCGAGCTCATCCGCCCAGAGGTGCTGCAGCCGCTCTACCAAATGCCCATCGAGGTGCACGAGTTGGCTGGGCAGCGCATCTGCGTGTACTACCGCGCCCGCCCGGCACAGGCCGCTGCTGATCAGCAGTTGGCTGCGCAGAGGCTATAATCGTCGGTTTTGCAAACAACATCCCCAAACACCAAGGACATATACCATGGCAACCAAACCCGCCAAGAAAAACCCCCGCCTGGCATCGGGCCGCAAGCGCGCTCGCCAGAATGTCAAGCTCAACGCAGCCAACACCTCGCTGCGCTCCAAATACCGCACTTTCGTCAAGAACGTTGAAAAGGCTGTGCTGGCTGGCGACAAGGAAAAGGCCACCGAAGCCTTTGCCAAGGCCCAGAGCGTGATCGACAGCGTGGCCGACAAGGGCATCTTCCACAAGAACAAGGCCGCCCGCGACAAGAGCCGCCTCAGCGCCAAGGTCAAGGCCCTGGTCAAGGCCGCAGCCTAAGAGCCTGCTCAAAAACCCATCTCATCCACCCGCCCAGGCTGGGCACTGAACCAGCCTGCCGTTTGCAACGGGTGCGCTGTTTGCAAAAGCAAGAACCGTTTGAAGCCCTGGCGCTTCAAACGGTTTTTTGTTGCCTGGGCCGTGCTCAGCGTGGCGGGGCAGGGCCTGTGCCGGCGCCGCATCAGCGCGGCGCAGCGGCGCTGGCGGCCAGGGGCAGGCGGCTGCTCAACACCAAGGCCGCGAGCTGGCGCGCCACCGGCAGCGGCTCATCGTGCAGCAGGGCGCAGAGGATGTCCGCGCACAGCGCGGCCAGCGTCAGGCCGCGCGCGCCCAGCCCCGTGGCCAGCAGCACATTGGCAGCCTGCGGGCCGATGGGGCCGTAGCAGGGCGTGCGATCGGGCGTGGTGCAGCGCACGGCGCCCCAGCGCTGCGGCCCCCGGGCGCTGTGCTGGAACAAATGCTGCGCCAGGGCCGGGCCGATGGCGGGCATGAGCTGCGCCAGGCGTTGCCGGTTCTGCCACCAGGCGGCGGCCATGGCCTCGGCGCTGGGCGGCTCCAATGGCGCTTCGCGCTCGAACGTGGCGCCGCTGACCCACAGCCGCAGCGGCTGCGCCGCGCTGGCTGCGTGATCGCTTTGGGCGGCGGCCTGCCCTGGGGTGCTGCAATCGGGGGGCGCTGGGACATGCACAAAGCTGCCCTTGCCATTGACCGGCATCGCTGGCCAGACAGGCCCGGCCGCATCAGCCGCCGCCACGCCCCAGGCGATCTGGCCGCGCACGGGGTTCAGCGGCAGCCGGGCCTGGGCCCAGGGCTGGGCCAGGGCCAGGCTGTCGAATGCGGCGGCGATGACCAGGCAATCGGCCTCCAGCACCTGCCCGCTGCCGGCCGCATCGGCCTGCACCATCACCTGCCAGCGCGGCAGCGCCGGGGCGTCGGGGCGTGGGTTGCAGGGTTGCTCGGCGCTGGTGGGGGCGATGGGCGTGGTTGGCGCGATTGGCGTGGTTGGTGCAATGGCCTGCACCCGGCAGCGCGTGCGCAGCGTGATCTGGGGGTGTTGCAGCAGGCGCTGCACCAATGCGGCGGGGCGAATCCAGCCGGCCTCGGCGTGCCAGACGGCTGGGTGCTCGCCCTGTTGCGGTGGCTGCGCTGTGTCGGGGTTGGCCCAGTCCAGGCCGGCGGCCAGGCGCTGGCTGGCCTGCGCCGGGCGCGAGGCCTGGCTGGCCATCTGCGGCGTTGCCGGCCAGTCTGCCGGGGGCTGCCCTGGTGCGGTGGGGGCGCCAGGTGTGGGCAGGCCCAGGCGTTTGCCGATGCGGTGCTCCAGCACGCCGCTGTCCTGCCAATCCTGCCCGTGACGCAGCAGGCGCGCGGCCAGGGCCCGGGTGCAGCGCAGGCCGGCGCGGCTGAGCCGCGACAGCGGCGCGTCGTCGGGCGAGATGTGCGGCGCAAACAGGCCCACGGGCAGGCCCGAGGCGCCTTGCGCGGGGGCATCGGCCTGCTCCAGCACCTCGACCTGCCAGCCCCGCTCGGCCAGGGCATGGGCCATGCTGGCGCCGGCCAGCCCGGCGCCGATGACGATGGCCCGCGGCCTGGCGGCCGAATGCCAGGCCACGGGCAGCGGCGCAGGCCAGGGCAGGTGCTGGGCTGCGGCTGGCGCGCTGCGCACCCGGGTGGGCCAGGGCGGCGTATAGCGGGCGTGCAGATTGTGCTTCTTGGGCGGGATGCCAGGCACGCGCTGCACACTGAAGCCGCACTGCTCCAGGGCCTGGCGCACCGCGCTGGCCACGCACCAGGTGGCCAGCTGCGTGTGGCCGGGGATGCAGCAGCGCGCCACGGCGCGCAGGGCGGCGGCGCTCCAGATGTCCGGGTTCTTGGCCGGGCTGAAGCCATCCAGGTACACGCTGTCGGCCTGCCAGCCCTCGCTGCGCAGGTATTCGTGCGCCGGGCCGATGGCCAGCGTCAAATGCACGCGCTGCTGCTCAAAGCTCAGGCGATGGATGCCGCTGTGCAGATCGCGGTACTGCAAGGCCAGCTCCTCGGCCAGTGGCAGCAGCTGCGGGTAGCGGCTGCGTGCAGCGGCGAGCAAGTCCTGCGCCGAGACGGGCCAGGCCTCGGTGGAGATGAAGTGCAGCCGATCGCAACGCTGC
Source organism: Vandammella animalimorsus (assembly GCF_002285265.1). Classification (GTDB taxonomy): domain Bacteria; phylum Pseudomonadota; class Gammaproteobacteria; order Burkholderiales; family Burkholderiaceae_C; genus Lampropedia. The sequence continues at coordinate 978,025 of NZ_NSJB01000001.1, read as the reverse complement.
GGATCGTCGCGCCAGGCCTGCCAGGTGGCGAGAAAGTTCAGGCCCAGGCCAAAGCCCGTCTCCAGGATGCGCCACTGGCGCTGGCCCCGCCAGGCCTCGGGCAGGCCACAGCCCTGCAAGAAGCAGCCCTGCGCCTGGGCCAGGCCGCCGCCGGCATGGCTGTGGTAGCGATCGCCGAACTGTGGCGAATAGGGGCTGCCATCGGCCAGCCACTGCACGGCTGGCCCCGGCTGCAGCGGGCCTGGGGCCGGCCCTTGCAAGGCTTGGCCTGGGGGCGGGCAAGAAGGGGGTGCGGTGCTGCACATGTTGTTTTTTCGCTGCGAAAACAGTGGTTCGGAGTGCCATCCGGGCCGTCGCCGCAGGCTTACAAATGGCGCGGCGGGCCCGGCGCAGAAGGCCCATGCAAATCAGCCAGTTAAGGCCAAGTGCTGATCGGGCATCTGCGTTGGCACGAATTTATATACACAAAATTACATGAAAGACGGGCGGCAGTGCATTGACAGCCATGTGCAGATTCAGAAAATCCACATTTTTGCAATATTTGTGCAGCGCACAATCCATTGAAGGCCTGCGCAGGATTTCGGCCCGCGCCGAGATCCTGCGCAGGCCCTGAGCCCTACGAGGAGTTTGCTGGCAAGCGCAGGCACTGGCGGGCATCGCCCGCCGGCCACGGCCATCGCAATCGCGCTGGCCCTGAATGCTTGGGATTGCAACGCCATCGGCCCAACGGCTTTCAGCCCGGGCGCCGGCGGCGCAGTGCAACAGGGGACAGGCACAAGACCTGGAGCAAGCTCGCATTGTTCAATGCCAAGACCGGCAAGCCGCATGACGCGGGCCATGGCAAGCATGGCCCTGTGGGCGCTGCACAGCATGTGCGGCGGCGGGTCGAAACACTGAAGCGGCTGAATTGGCTCAGCCGCACGTTGGAGAAGCGAATGTCTCTGCTGACGCATTGGCTGCGGCTGCTGGCCGCTGGTCTGGGCTGGGTGGGTAAAGGCATCCACACGGTGATGCTGAACATCCTGGCCATGCTGGGCGCCGTGGCCGTATTTGCCGCCTTGGTGCTCTACACCCACCCCGATTTGCTGAACCGGGGCGAGCAATGGCTCTACAGCCATCTTTATCAGCGCAAGGTGGCGCAAGTCGATCTGGACGTCGAGCACGAAGCCCTGGAGCGCGTCACGGCCGTGGATCTGCTGGATCTGTCCGAGGAGCAGGCCGCGGCCGCCTTCTGGCTGAGCAAGAAATACCGCGTCGCCCCCGAGCCCATGGGCGCGCTGGTGGCGCAGGCCTACTCGCTGGGCGAAAAGCGCGGCCTGGATCCGCGTCTGATCCTCTCGGTGGTGGCCATTGAATCGCGCTTCAACCCGTTTGCGCAAAGCGCCGTGGGCGCGCAAGGGCTGATGCAGGTCATGACGAGCGTGCATGAGGACAAATACCAGCACTTCGGCGGCACGCTGGCCGCCTTCGATCCGGTGAGCAACATGCAGGTTGGCTCGCTGATCCTCAAGGACTGCATCGACCGCTTTGGCGGCGTGCAGCGCGGTCTGGTGTGCTATGTCGGCGCGGCCAAGCTGCCCAACGATGGCGGCTATTCCAGCAAGGTGCTGGCCGAGCACGAGCGGCTCAAGGAGGCCACGCGCAATGCCGCCAAGGTTCTGCCGGCCTCGTTCAAGACGGCCCGGTTGCAGCGCCAGGCCGATCTGGCCCTGGCCGAGCAAGAGCCGGCCCAGACGACCGGCCTGGCGCCCACCGCCCAGCCGCTGGGCCTGCAGCCCACGGTGGCCGCGCTGACGCAGGCTGCGCCACAGCTGCGCAAGACGGGCGAAAGTGCCGCGCCGGCGCAGCCCGAGAAGGCCGCGCAGGTGGCGCAGGCGCAGACGGTGCAATCGGCCGTACACATGGAGCAATTGGCGCGCCTGGTGGAAGAGCATGGCGCGCAGCAATTGCTGGCAGCCCGCTCCAACCTGGATGGCGTGCCGCAGCAGGTCTCCGAAGCCCTGGCGCAGTGATGCGGGCACGGGCCCGTATGCGGCATTTCTTGCAGATGAGCAGCCAGCCCCAGGGCTGGCTGCACGCCGCTTGTACCTTTTACCAACAGGCTGCGGGCCCTATTACACTAGCGCCTTTGCCGCGCAGGCCCCGGCCAAGGCCTCTTGCCGTTTGATCTAGGCTCGGCCGTGGCACCCAGTCTTTTCTCCCAGTCAAGGATCACCACCACCATGTACCAACGCGATCTGCTGGTCGAACAGGTCGACCCCGAGTTGTTCGCCGCCATCCAGTCCGAAAACAAGCGCCAGGAAGAGCACATCGAACTGATTGCCAGCGAGAACTACGCTTCGCCGGCCGTGATGTGGGCGCAAGGCTCGCAGCTGACCAACAAATATGCCGAGGGCTATCCGGGCCGGCGCTATTACGGCGGTTGCGAGTACGTGGACATTGCCGAGGAGCTGGCGCTGGCGCGCGTGAAAAAACTCTTTGGCGCTGAGGCGGCCAATGTGCAGCCGCACTGCGGGGCTTCGGCCAACCAGGCCGTGTTCCTGGCCTTTTTGCAGCCGGGCGATACCGTCATGGGCCTGAGCCTGGCCGAAGGCGGCCACCTGACGCATGGCATGCCGCTGAACATGAGCGGCAAGTGGTTCAACGTCGTCTCCTACGGCCTGAACGAGCAGGAGGAGATCGACTACGACGCGATGGAGCGCCTGGCGCACGAGCACAAGCCCAAGCTCATCATTGCCGGCGCTTCTGCTTACAGCCTGCACATCGACTTCGAGCGTTTCGCCAAGGTCGCGCGCGCCGTGGGCGCCATCTTCATGGTGGACATGGCGCACTACGCCGGCCTGATCGCCGCCGGGCTGTACCCCAACCCGGTGCCCCATGCCGACGTGGTGACCTCGACCACGCACAAGAGCCTGCGCGGCCCGCGCGGCGGCATCATCCTGTGCAAGAAGGAGCATGAAAAAGCCATCAACAGCGCCGTCTTCCCCGGCCTGCAGGGCGGCCCGCTGATGCACGTCATCGCCGCCAAGGCCGTGGCCTTCCAGGAGGCGCTGCAGCCGGCCTTCAAGACCTACCAGCAGCAGGTGCTGACCAATGCCAAGATCCTCAGCGACGTGCTGGCCGAGCGCGGCCTGCGCATCGTCAGCGGCCGCACGCAAAGCCACCTGGCGCTGGTGGATCTGCGCGCCAAGCAGATCACCGGCAAGGAAGCCGAGCGCGTGCTGGGCGAGGCCCACATCACGGTCAACAAGAACGCCATCCCCAACGATCCGGAAAAGCCCATGGTCACCAGCGGCATCCGCGTGGGCACGCCGGCCATGACCACGCGCGGCTTCAAGGATGAGGAAGCCTTCGTCACCGCCAACCTGATCGCCGATGTGCTGGACAAGCCCAGCGATGCGCAGCACATTGCCAAGGTGCGCGAGAAGGTGCATGAGCTGACCTACCGCTTCCCCGTCTATCGCTGATGCGGCCGGTCGCTGCCAAGGCCCCTGCCGGGCAGCGGCCATAGGCTCAGATTTGCTTTGACCGCGCCATGGAGCCATCGCACTCCACGGCGCGGTTCTTGTATCCGCCGCAGGTTCTGCCCCCCCTACCGATTGCGCCATCGCAGCCAAGCAGCATGAAATGCCCTTTTTGCGGACATGAAGAATCCCAGGTGGTGGAAACGCGCCTGTCCGATGACAACACCAGCATCCGCCGCCGGCGCCAGTGCGGCGCCTGCGAGAAGCGCTTCACCACCTACGAGCGGGCCGAGGTGAGCATGCCGGCGGTGGTCAAAAGCGATGGTCGCCGCGTGGACTACCAGCGCCAGAAGCTGCGCGACTCCATCAACCTGGCGCTGCGCAAGCGCCCGGTCAAGACGCAGGATGTGGACGACGCCGTGGCGCGCATCGAGCTGCATCTGATCGGCCTGGGCGGGCGTGAAGTGGAATCACGCCGCATCGGCGAGGCCGTGATGCACGAGTTGCAGCGGCTGGACAAGGTGGCCTTCATCCGCTATGGCAGCGTCTACCGCAGCGTGGGCGATCTGGATGCCTTCAAGCACCTGATCGAGCAGGCCGGCAACGAGCAGGCCGGCAAGTAGCGCTGGCGCACGGGCGCGCCTCGCGCGTTATTCGACCGTGCAGGCCTGCGCCGTCTCGGCCATGCCCTGGTGGCGCAGCAGGGCGTCGAGCTGGGGTTCGCGGCCGCGGAAGGCTTTGAACGATTCCATGGCCGGGCGGCTGCCGCCCACTTCCAGGATGCTGTGCAGGTAGCGCTGGCCGGTGGCCGGATCGGGCTGGCCTGGGGCCAGGGCTTCCTCCTCGAACGCGGCATAGGCGTCGGCGCTGAGCACCTCGGCCCATTTGTAGCTGTAGTAGCCGGCCGCGTAGCCGCCGGCGAAGATGTGCGAGAAGGCGTGCGGCGTGCGGCTGTAGGGGGCCGGCGGCAGCACGGCCACTTCGTCGCGCACGCGGCGCAGCAGCTCCAGCACCTGCGGCTGGGCATTTTGGTGCAGCAGCATGTCGAACAGCGCGAACTCGACCTGGCGCAGCGTGAGCAGGCCGCTTTGGAAGTTCTTGGCCGCCAGCATCTTGTCGTACAGCGCGCGCGGCAGCGGTTGGCCCGTCTTGGCGTGGGCGGTCATGTCCTGCAGCACGGGCCATTCCCAGCAGAAGTTCTCCATGAACTGGCTGGGCAGCTCCACGGCGTCCCACTCGACGCCGCTGATGCCCGAGACATCGCGCTCATCGACCTGGGTCAGCAGGTGGTGCAGACCGTGGCCGAACTCGTGAAACAGCGTGATGACGTCGTCGTGCGTGAGCAGCGCGTCCTGGCCGCCGCTGCCGGCGGCGAAGTTGCACACCAGGTAGGCCACCGGCGTTTGCAGCGCGCCGCTGTCCGGGCGCAGCCAGCGCCCGCGCATGTCGTCCATCCAGGCGCCGCCGCGCTTGCCGGCGCGCGCGGGCTGGTCCAGGTAGAACTGCCCCACCAGCTGGCCGCCGCGCTCAATGCGAAAGAACTGCACCGCCGGGTGCCAGGTGGGGGCCTGGTCGGCCTTGATCTGCACGCCGAACAGCCGCTCGATGATGGCGAACAGCCCAGCCACGACCTTGCTGGCGCTGAAGTATTGGCGCACTTGCTGGTCGCTGAAGCTGTAGCGGGCCTGCTTGAGCTTTTCGGAGATGTAGGTCCAGTCCCAGGGCTGTGGGTCGTCCAGGCCCAGCTGCTCGCGCGCGAAGGCGCGCAGGTCGGCCACGTCGCGCTCGGCGAAGGGGCGCGCGCGCCGGGCCAGGTCGCGCAGAAAGTCCACGACCTGCTCGGGCGATTGGGCCATCTTGGGCGCCAGCGAGAGCTCGGCATAGTTGGCAAAGCCCAGCAGCCGTGCCTCCTCGTCGCGCAGCTGCAGGATTTCGTCCATCACGGCGCTGTTGTCCAGGTGGCGCTGCTCGGCAGGGGCCAGATCGGAGGCGCGGATGGCGTTGGCATGAAACAGCCGCTCGCGCAGTGCGCGGTCCTCGGCGTACTGCAGCACGGGCAGGTAGACGGGCATTTTCAGCGTGAGCTTGTAGCGCCCTTGCTGGCCATCGGCGCGCGCGGCCTCGGCCGTGGCCTGCAGCACGTCTTCGGGCAGGCCGCGCACCTCGTCCTCGCTGGCGTAGTAGTGGTAGGCGTCGGTGGCGTCGAGCACGTTCTCGCTGAATTTCTGTTGCAGCGCGGCCAGGCGCTCTTGGATTTGCGCAAAGCGCACGCGCGCCTGGCCCTGCAACTCGGCGCCGGAGAGCACGAAGCCGCGCAGCGCCAGCTCCAGCGCGCGGCGCTGCGCGGCATTCAGCCCGGCGGGGTCGATCTGCTTGTACTTGGCGTACAGGCCTTCGTGCGCGCCCAGGCGGGTCCAGAAGTCGGTGACGATGGGCAATGCCTGGTTGTAGGCCGCGCGCAGCTGGGCGTCGTCGGCCACGCCGCTGAGGTGGCCGATCACGCCCCAGGCCTTGGACAGGCGCTCGGTGGCCACGTCCAGCACGCGCGCCAGCGCCTGCCAGTCGGCCGGGAAATCGGCTTGGGTGACGCGCTGCAGGGCCTCGTCGGCCTGGGTGATCAAGGCTTCGATGGCCGGCATCACCTGGGCCGGCTCGATTTGGTCGAAGGCCGGCAAGTCGGTGATGGCCAGCAGCGGGTTGGTTGGCTCGGCGGCGGTGTTGGCAGGGGCAGGGCTGGATGGGTTCATGGTGATGGGAATGGACAAGGCGCCAGCGGTGCGCGGCCCCATTGGCTGCGGCTCGGCATCATGCCGGGCAAGATGGCAGGGGCAGGGCGACAGCGCCAGATGGAACAGGTGATGGGGGGTGAACAGGGCATAGCCAGGGGTAGGCGCGCAGCCTGCCCGGTGCCGTTGCAGTTGGGGTGGGGCGGGATGATTTCAAGGCGGTGCGCGCTTGGGGGCCAGGCGCGGCGGCATGGCGCAAGCCGCATGGCCGTGCCCAGGCGCGGCACCGGGGGCAGGCCAGCAATGCTTTGCAATGGCTGCAGATTGCCCCAGGCGGCGCTCATTGCCCGCCCAAGCAGACCACTTGAGCAGGCGCTTACAGCACCTCACTGGCAAAGTCGGCCAGGCGTGAGCGCTCGCCGCGCTCCAGGGTGATGTGGCCGCTGTAAGGCCAGCCCTTGAAGCGATCGACCGCGTAGGTCAGGCCCGAGGAGCCCTCGGTCAGGTACGGGGTGTCGATCTGCGCCAGGTTGCCCATGCAAATGATTTTGCTGCCCGGGCCGGCGCGGGTGATCAAGGTCTTCATCTGTTTGGGGGTGAGGTTTTGCGCCTCGTCGATGATGACCCATTTGTTCAGGAAGGTGCGCCCGCGCATGAAGTTCATGCTCTTGATCTTGATGCGGCTGCGGATCAGGTCGGTGCTGACGGCGCGGCCCCAGTCGCCGCCGCTTTGGTTGCCCGTGCCTTTGCTGAGGAACTCCAGGTTGTCGTCCAGCGCGCCCATCCACGGGCCCATTTTTTCTTCCTCGGTGCCGGGCAGAAAGCCGATGTCCTCGCCCACGTTGACGGTGGCGCGGGTCATGATGATTTCGCTGTAGCGGCGCTCGTCGAGCACTTGCGTCAGCCCGGCGGCCAGGGCCAGCAGCGTCTTGCCCGTGCCGGCCGTGCCGGTGATGGTAACGAAGTCGATCTCCGGGTTCATCAGCAGGTTGAGCGCGAAGTTCTGCTCGCGGTTGCGCGCCGTCACGCCCCAGACGTTGTGCTTGATGCTGGTGTAGTCGCGCAGCGTGCGCAGCACGGCGCTGTCGCCTTGCAGCGATTCGACGATGGCGTACAGCCCCGCTTCGCCCGGCTTTTCGTAGTAGACGAACTGGTTGAGCAGCATGCTTTGCACGGCTGGGCCATGCACGCGGTAGAAGGTATCGCCCTGCGATTGCCAGCTCTCGAGCTTCTTGCCCTGGCGCGCCCAGAAGTTCTCGGGCAGGGCCAGCGCGCCGCTGTAGAGCAGCTCGTCGTCATCGAGCGTGCGGTCGCTCTGGTAGTCCTCGGCCGCCATGCCCAGCGCGCGGGCCTTGACGCGCATGTTGATGTCCTTGGAGACGAGGATCACCTCGCGCTCGGGATGCAGCTTTTGCAGGGCGTGCACGACCCCCAGGATCTGGTTGTCGGCCTTGCCTTGGGGCAGGGCCTGGGGCAGCTCCTGCTCCAGCAGCGCGGTCTGGAACAGCAGCTTGCCGCGCGCCTGCTTTTGCCCTGTGGAGTCAAGCGGCAGGCCGGCGCTGAGATCGTTTTGCCCGGCGATGGACACCAGCGCGTCCAGGCTGCGGCTGACTTGGCGGCCATTGCGCGCCACTTCGGTGGCGCCGCGCTTGTGGGTGTCAAGCTCTTCGAGCACCACCAGCGGCAGGTAGATGTCATGCTCTTCAAAGCGGAACAAGGCAGTGGGGTCGTGCAAGAGCACATTGGTGTCGAGCACGAACAGGCGCGTGTGCTGGCCATTGGCCTGGGTTTGGGCCTTGCCGCCGCGCCGCGCCTTGGAGGCGCTGCGTTTGCTGCGCTGCGACAGCGCAGCGGCATTGGTTGTATTGGCGGCACTGGCCGGGCTGTTGACGCTGGCCGGCGCCGCTGCCGGCGTGGCGCTGGCCTGGGCTGGCAAAGTGGCCTTGGCCTTCTGGCTGGCGGCGCGCTGGCGGGGCGTGGCGGCGGCCACCTGGGGCGCTGGGGCTGCGGGGGCTGGGGTCTGACGCGCCTTGCCTGCGGCAGCGGGGCTGGCTGCTGCCTCAGCGGGGGGCAGCAAATCGCCGCTGGCGCTGGTGGCGATCAGTTTTTTCCGGTTGGGGCCGGCAGCCGGCGTGGCGCTGGTGGCCTGGACGCTGTCGCCGCGGCGTTTGGGGGCTGGTGGCAGGGGCATGGCAGTGCGATGGATCAAGCGAAAGATGGCAATCAGGGCGCTTTTGCAAAACCCTCGCGTGCGGCGCCCGCCATCATGGCCGGCGCTGACTGCTGAGGTTGGGCTGGGGCCCGAGGGGAAGTGCGCGCTCAGAACCTGTTCAAAGTTTTGGCGCCAGTGGCCAGGAAGTGGTTTGGGGATGGGCTGCAAGGCGTTGCAAAGCCGCAGACATCTCGATGCCGCCGGATGGCCCGCTGTGCAGAGGTTCTGAGCCGGCGCTCATCATAGCCCAGGGTTTTGCCGGCCTTGGTCTCTGGCTGCCGACTGGGATGCTGCAGGGCATCCCTGGCGCTATTGCGCCGGTTTGAGGTGCGGCAGCAAGGCGCGGTAGGCCCGCTCCTCAGCCTGCAGCCGGGCGGTGAAGCTTTGGCGGTCCAGATAGGCGGGCGTGATCGAGAGGCCCTTGAGCGTGCGGGCGAACTGCGGCGAGGTGGCGACGCGGTGCGCCACCTCTTGCCAGGCTTGCACGACTTCTGGCGCGCTGCCCTTGGGCAGGGCCAGGCCGCGCCAGACGCTCCACTGCAGGTCGTGGCCGCGCTCGCGCAGCGTGGGCACCTGGGCGATGGCGGGGATGCGCTGCTTGGCCAGCACGGCCAGGGTGCGCAGCTTGCCGGCCTCGACGAAGTGGGCCAGCTCCGCATAGGCGGCGATGGTAGCGTGCACTTCACCGCTGAGCACGCCCATGACTGCAGGGGCCGTGCCCTGGTAGGGAACGCTGGTCAGCAGCGCGCCCGTGGCCTGGGCCAGCGAGATGACGGCCATGTGGTGTGTGGTGCCCACGCCGGCGGTGGAGATGGTCAGGCCAGGCGCCGATTGCGCGGAGGCCAGCCATTCTTCGATCGACTGCCATGGCGCATCGGCGCGCACGGTGATGGCCAGCGGGTCATTGGTCAGCTGGGCGATGGGCTCGAACTGGCCGAGCTGCACTTGGCCAATGCCTTGCAGAGGCAGCAGCAGGATTTCGGCCGACACCATGGCCAGCTTGCTGTTGGGGGCGGGCGTCAATGCGTATTGAAAGCCGATGGCGCCGCTGGCCCCGGGCCGGTTGACCACGGCCGGCGCTTGCTGTGTGAAAGGGGCGGCCAGCTGGGCGAAGGCCCGCGCCACGGAATCGGTGCCCCCGCCAGGCGGCCAGGGCACGACCAGCTCGGCGGCCGGGCCGGCGATGCGCGCTTCTGGGGCTGTGCCATCGGCGGCGGGGGCTGCCGCCCAGCCGTTCAGGCAGGTCAGCAGCAAAGACAGGGACAGCAGTTTGTGCAGGTAAGACATGTCGTGGGCGAGGGGCAAAAGATCAAAAGGCCACTTGCTGGAAGTGGCCGTGGGGGGAATCCTATGGAATGACTCGATGCAAACCCGGGGGCTTCAGCGGGCTGCAATGAGGCTTTGAACAGGCCTCTCAATTGCGGAACAAGTCCATGATTTGCTCGCGCTCCTGGCTGGTCGGGGCGGTGTAGCCGCCGGTGACGCTTTCGCTGTAGACGCTCTCCATGCCCAGGCTGGCAACGCCGCGGCCGGCCGAGAATTCGTTGTAGGCCCAGTCGCCGCCGGAGCGGGTCACGCCCTTGGGGGGCTTGAGCTCGGCCACGGGCACGTCCTTGAGGGCATGCCGCATGAACTGCACCCAGATGGGCAGCGCCAGCCCGCCGCCGGTCTCGCGGCTGCCCAGATCCCGGGGGTTGTCGTAGCCAATCCAGGCCACGGCGCTGATGGAGGGCTGAAAGCCTGCGAACCAGGCATCGTGCGCGTCGTTGGTGGTGCCGGTCTTGCCGTAGATGTCGGGGCGCTTGAGCATGCCGCGCGCCTTGGCGCCGGTGCCCGAGCGGGTGACTTCCTGCAGCAGGCTGCTGGTGATGAAGGCGTTGCGCGGGTCGATGGCCTGGGGCATGTCGGCCAGCGCCGGCGGCGTGGTTTGCGAGAGGACGCGGCCGCGGTAGTCGGTCACGCGCTCGATCAGCCAGGGATCGACGCGGTGGCCGCCGTTGGCAAACACGGTGTAGGCGGCGGCCATTTGCAGCGGCGTGACCTCGGCCGCGCCCAGGGCCATGGGCAGCACGGGCACGATGCGGCTGGCGTCGAAGCCAAAGCGTGTGGCCCATTGCTGGGCGTTCTTGGCGCCGACGGCCTGGATCAGGCGCACGGTGGGGATGTTGCGCGATTTGGCCAGCGACACGCGCATGCTGATCGGGCCGCTGAAGCTGCGGTCGTAATTGCGCGGCTCCCAGGCCTTGCCCCCGGCCCTGGAGGGGGGGAAGTACATGGGGGTGTCGGCAATGAGGGTGGCGGGCATGAAGCCTTCCTCCAGCGCGGCCGAGTAGATGAAGGGTTTGAAGGCCGAGCCCGGCTGGCGCCAGGCCTGCGTGACGTGGTTGAACTTGTTCTTGTTGAAGTCAAAGCCCCCGACCAGGGCCTTGATGGCGCCGGTCTGGGTGTCCATGGCAACGAAGGCGCCTTCGACCTCGGGCAGTTGCGTCATCTCCCAGCCGCCCTTGGCGGTCTGCATGATGCGCACGATGGCGCCGGGGCGGATCTGGATGTTGGCCGCGGCCTTGCCCGACAGGCCCGACTGCACTGGGCGCAGGCCCTCGCCGGTGATGTCGATCTGGCTGCCGTCGGCGCGCACCACGGTGACTTTCTGGCGCGAGGCTTGCAGTACCACGGCCGAGAGCAGCTCGCCATTGTCGGGGTGGGCCACCAGGGCCTTGTCGATGACGTCCTCGCGCTCGGCCGCATCGGCGGGCAAGGTGATGAAGTTCTCCGGCCCGCGGTAGTACTGGCGCTTCTCGTAGTTCATGATGCCGGTGCGCAGCGCCTGGTAGGCCGCCTCCTGGTCGGAGAGGGCGATGGTGGTGTAGACGTTCAGGCCGCGGGTGTAGGCCTCGTCGCCATAGCGCTCGACCATGGACTGGCGCACCATCTCTGCGACGAACTCCGCGCGGATGGGGAAGCTGTCCATCGTGCGGCGGATGTGGAGCTTTTCATCGCGCGCCTGCTGGGCCTGCTCGGCGGTGATGAAGTTGTTTTCCAGCATGCGGTTGATGATGTGCAGCTGGCGGATGCGGGCGCGCTCGGGGCGGCGGATGGGGTTGTACAGCGAGGGGGCGACCGGCAGGCCGGCGAGCATGGCCGCCTCGGCGATGCTGACTTCCTCCAGGGGCTTGCCGAAATAGGTCTCCGAGGCGGCGGAGAAGCCGTAGGCGCGGTTGCCCAGGAAGATCTGGTTCATGTAGATCTCCAGGATTTCATTCTTGGAGAGCATGTGCTCGATCTTCATCGTCAGCAGCACTTCGTAGAGCTTGCGGGTGAAGGTGCGCTCGGACGACAGGTACATATTGCGCGCGACCTGCATGGAGATGGTCGAGGCGCCCTGGCTGCGCAGATCGCGGATATTGGCCAGCGCAGCGCGGGCAATGCCGCGGTAGTCCACACCGCTGTGCTGGAAGAAGCGCGCATCTTCGGCGGCCAGAATGGCATGCTTCATGACCTGCGGGATTTCCTCGATGGGCATGAGGCGCCGGCGCTCCTCGCCGAACTCGCCAATGAGCGCGCCTTCGGCCGAATACACCCGCAGCGGCAGCTTGGGCCGGTAGTCGGCCAGATCCGAAATGTCCGGCAGCTTGGGGTAGATGGTGGCGACGACGACGACGAGGACGGCAAGGCCCGCCACGATGCCTGTGATGGTCAGCCCTGCCAGCCAGGCCAGCACGCGCCACAGCAGCGAAGTGCGCCGCGGCCGCGCCTGTTCTTTGGATGCCGCAGGCGCGGCAGCTTGCGGGGGGGGCGGATTGGCAGAGGCGCGCTGACGGCCACTGCCGCCGCGGGAGGAGTTCAAGGGCATGTTTGAGGGGCTTGGGCCTGGCAGGGCGTGCTCAAAGAAAGGTCTGCACGGGGATCGGGCGGCAAAGTGTGCGCCGAGAGCTTGATCAGGCGCTCTGAGATCCGTTCGACCTTCCTCAAATGTCGTTGTCTACGCGTATCGGTGACGAGATTGCGGCAGCGAGGATAACGCACAATCCCCGCCCGACAGAATAATGACAATCACGTGTGCTTTTGACAACAGAGGCGCAAAAACAAGCGTAACTTGTTCTTTGCATTGCCCAGTCATGCTGATAGTATGTGTGTCAAGTCGTACATTTTGTTGCTCTATTTAACAGGGCAAGAAGGGGGTAATGTGGTCTCAACGAGATCTCTGTTCGGTGCCAAGTCGACGCCGCTGGTCGGCATCGATGTGAGCACATCCAGTGTGAAGCTGGTCGAGCTCAGTGGCTCGCGCGATGGCAAGATCACCTTGGAGCGCGCGGCTCTTGAGCGCCTGGAAAAAGGCTGGGTCAGTGAGGGCAACATCGAGAACTTCGATGAGGTGGCAGAGGCCTTGCGCCGTCTGGTGAAGAAAAGCGGCACCAAGACGCGCCAGGCTGCGTTGGCCTTGCCGTCCTCGGCGGTGATTACGCGCAAGATCGTGCTGCCATCGGGGCTTTCGGAAGAGGAGCTGGAAATCCAGGTGGAGTCCGAGGCCAGCCACTACATCCCTTTCTCCCTGGATGAGGTGAGCCTGGACTTTTGCGTCATAGGTCCTTCCAAGCATTCCAGCGACGATGTGGAGGTGCTGATCGCCGCATCGCGCAAGGATCGCGTGCAGGATCGCCAGGGGCTGGCAGAGGCCGCTGGCCTGAAAGCCGTGGTGCTGGACATCGAATCCTACGCATCGCGTCTGGCCGTCACGCGCCTGGCCAAGGCCTGGCCCAAGTCTTCCGAAGCCCCCTTGGTGGCCTTGTTGGAAATCGGCGCTTCGACCAGCAACCTGCTGGTGATGCAGGGCGAGGAAATTCTGTTTGAGCGAGAGCAGTCCTTCGGCGGTGGGCAGTTGACCCAGGCCATTGCGCGTCACTATGGGATTTCTGCCGAAGAGGCGGAAAACAAAAAGCGCAGCGGGGATATGCCGGAGGATTACAACTTGGCGGTGCTGCGCCCGTTCGTCAACAGCATCACGCAGGAAATCAGCCGCTCGCTGCAGTTTTTCTACACCAGCTCGCCCTATAACTCGGTGCACAAAATCCTGCTGGCTGGCGGCACTGCCATCGTCGATGGGTTGGCTGCCGCCGTCACGCAGACTACCGAGACGGTGTGTCAGGTCGTCAGCCCGTTCGAAGGCATGGAAATGGGCGGTGGCGTGCGCATGAAAACCGTCATGCGCGAGGCCCCCAGTTATTTGACGGCATGTGGTCTGGCCTTGAGGAGATTTGATCAATGATTCAGATTAACCTGTTGCCTCACCGGGAGGCTGCGAAAAAGGTCCGCAAAGAAACCTTCATGGCCAGTTGCGTGCTCTCGGCCATTGCCGGGGCGGCCATTGCCGGGGGGATTTATCTGTTTTTCCAAACCTTGATCGCCGATCAGGAAAATGCCAACCGCATGATTGAGCAGGAAAATGCCCGGCTCAAGGATCAAATCAAGGAGGTTGCCAATATCGAGGCGGAAATTGCGGCGCTCAAAGCCCGGCAAGAAGCCGTGGAGAATCTCCAGTCCGAGCGTAACCTGCCTGTGGAGTTGCTCAACGAAATCGTGCAGGAGACCCCCAATGGCTCTTACGTGACATCGCTGAACAAAACAGCAAAAACAGTGGCGTTGATGGGCATTGCCCAATCCAACCAGACCGTTGCCGATTTGTTGAGAAACATCACTGACGATATGCCTTGGGATTCCAAGCCGCAGCTGGTTGAGACCAAGGTGGCCAAGATCAACCTTGGGGCCAACAGGGAGCGTCAGGCATTTGGCTACTCCTTGAATTTTGGTTTGAACAAAAAAGGCGCTGATGAAGAATCGTCAGGCGCAAAGAAATGACAGGAGGGGATCATGGCTAGTTTAATGTCCCAGTTTCAGCAAACCAGTGGCCGGGACCCCTGGTTGTGGCCGATCGTTCCACGCCTGTTCGTGTTTGCACTCATCGCTGCAGGTGTTGCTGTCCTGCTGTGGTTTTTGTGGCTCGTGAACTTCAAGGATGAACTGGAAGCGGCCCGGGCCAAAGAGGAAACACTGCGCGCAGAGTTCAGCAAGGATTACAAGAAAGCGATTAACCTGGAAGCCTTGAAGAAGCAGCGCGAGCAAGCCATTCAGTATGTGAACCTGTTGGAAAAACAGCTTCCCAATCAAGCAGAGATGGCTGCCTTGCTTTCCGACATCAACCAGGCAGGAGTCGGGCGAGGCTTGCAGTTTGAATTGTTCAAACCGGGGGCGCCACAGCTGAAGAATTATTATGCCGAGCAGCCGATAGAAATTCTTGTCACCGGCACTTATGATGCCATTGGTGAGTTTCTTTCCGATATTGCCCACCTGCCCCGTATTGTGACCGTGGGGAATATGGAAATCAAGAAGAAAAACCCAACGGATGAGCGGCTGAATATGAAGGCGATTGCTGTGACTTATCGCTATCTCGATCCGGAAGAAGTGGCCAGTGTGCAGCGTGAGAAGCAAAAACAGCAGAAGAGGTAAGTCATGGCATCTTCATTTCATTGGTCAAGATATCTGGTGATTTTGGGTGTGAGCAGTGCCTTGATGGGGTGCATGGACTCCAGGCAAAGTGAGGTGTCAGCCTGGATGGCCCGTGAAAAGAGCCAGGCCGTTCCCAATATCCAGCCTTTGCGAGAGCCGCTGGTGTTCCAGCCCATCGCTTATGATCGTGGTTCTGCCGAGGATCCGTTTGCCTTTGAAAAATTGGCAAGAGTGTTCCAATCGGGGCAGGTGCGAGGCGACACGCGTTTGATCGATCAGCACCGCAATCGACGCAAAGAGCCTTTGGAGGCCTATCCTCTGGATTCCATCAAGATGGTGGGTTTCATGCAAAAGGCAGGCAGGCCAACGGCACTGGTTCTGGTTGAGAACCATTTGTATCAAGTCGTGGCCGGCAACTACATCGGGCAGAACTATGGCCTGATCCGCAATATTTCCGAAACACAGATGAAGCTGCAGGAAGTCGTGCAGGATGCAACAGGTGAATGGATTGAACAGTCGACAGTGCTTGAGCTGCAGGAGTGAAGGAGAAAAAATGCAAAAGATGAATTTGAAGCAGGGCGTTCTGGGCGCCAAATTGCTGCTTAGTGGCTTGTTTCTGAGTTCGGCTTTTTCCGTTGATGCTGCAGACATCGTTTCTGTGACTGGTATGCAGCAAAATGGACGAGAGGTCATTCAGATCGAGTTGAATGACGAAATCGATTTCGATCCAGTGGCTTTTCTGGTGCAGTCGCCCGCGCGGATTTCCTTGGATTTTCCTGGGGTTGGCGTGATTTCTGGGCGTCAAAGTGCTGTCATCAATCAGGGCAACTTGCGCACCATTAACGCAATTGATGCTGCAGACCGCGCTCGAGTCGTTTTGAGCCTGCGTGAGCCAGCCAATTACGAAGTGCAGCGGGCTGGCAAGACGGTGAAGGTTTTCTTGAATTCGCCAATCAATACCCAGGTGGCGAAGCCTTCCGGGGGCAGCTTGGGGGGAGGGCATCGTGCAGCTTCCGCCCCTGCCGCTGGGGCAGTGGCCTTGCAAGGTTTGGATTTCCGCAGAGGCGTTGACGGCGCTGCGCGTGTGCTGATTGACTTACCTGTGCAAGGCGCAGAGGTTGATCTGCGGCAGGAGGGCAAGAAAATCGTGCTGGAAATCCCCAATGTGTCGTTGCCGACCCAATTGCGCAATCGCTTGGATGTGACGGACTTCGGCACACCAGTGACGTTTGTGCAGGCGCGTCAAACGGCCAATTCAACGCGCGTCGAAGTCGAGGCAGAAGGCGATTGGGCACACAGTGCGTATCAAGCCGACGGACAATATGTATTGGAGTTGCGCCGTGTGGAGCCTGAACCCAATAAGCTGACAGCGGGGGTTGGATTCAAAGGGGAGAAGCTCTCGCTGAACTTTCAGAATATTGAAATTCGGTCGCTGCTGCAGGTCATTGCAGATTTCACCAATTTCAATATCGTGACTTCTGATTCTGTGCAAGGGACCTTGACGCTGCGCTTGCAGGATGTGCCTTGGGATCAGGCCTTGCAAATCATTCTGGATTCCAAGGAGTTGGGCTACGAACGAAACGGCAATGTGCTGTGGGTGGCGCCCAAGGATGAGTTGGATGCGCGGCGCCAAAAAGATTATGAGGCGCAGGCGGCATTGCAAAAACTGGAGCCGTTGCGCACCCAAGCGTTTCAGTTGAATTATGCGCGCGCTGAATACATCGCAGAACAGTTGACCAACAGTAGTACTGGCTCTGGGACGGGTGATACGCATAGCAATCGCTTCCTCACGGAGCGCGGCTCTGCCATTGCCGAGCGCCGCACCAATCAGCTGTTCGTGACCGACACGCCTTCGCGGTTGGAGGAAGTGGCTAGACTGATTTCCACTTGGGATATTCCGGTACGTCAGGTCTTGATTGAGGCGCGCATTGTGGAGGCCACGGACAGCTTCGGACGCAACCTGGGTGCGCGTCTCGGCGGTAATGACTTGCGCGCCGAACGGGGCGGAGATGGCGGCTACCACATCGGCCGAGGCAATCGTGTGGTATTTGGTGGCAGCTACGCCAATGTACTGACCAGCTCTGGGGCTGCGGCGGGCTCCAGTAGCAATGGGGCGTTCATCAATCTGCCTGCCTCAGGGTTCGGAGAAGGTAGTCCCGCGGCAAGTTTCGCACTTTCCATTTTCAATGCTGCGGCCAATCGCTTTCTGAACCTGGAGCTCTCTGCGCTGGAGTCCACCGGTGAAGGCCGGGTGATTTCCAGCCCGCGCGTCGTCACGGCCGACCAGGTGGAGGCATTCATTGAGCAAGGCCGCGAAATTCCGTTCACGGCCACAGCGCCCAATGGCTCTACAACCGTTGAGTTCAAGAAGGCCGTGATGCGCTTGGGGGTGACGCCACAGATCACCCCGGAAGGCAATGTCATTCTTGACCTGCAAGTCAATAAGGACAGCCCGAACTATGAAGGTGGCACGGTTGCCATCGACACCAAGAAAGTGACGACGCAAGTTCTGGTCGAAAACGGCGGTACGGTGGTGATCGGGGGCATCTTTGAGCTTCAGGAAACCTCTGGCGAGACGAAAGTCCCCTTCTTGGGAGATCTGCCCATCGCTGGGCACTTGTTCAAGAAAACAACGCGCAATACCAGCAAGAGTGAGCTGCTGGTGTTCATCACCCCCAAGATCGTGACCGAGCAAAATACAATGCGCCGTTGATGAAGGCGTTGGATTGCTGGATTCTTTCTGCGATGGTTGTCAGCCTGGTTGTTTGAATGGACTGGATGAGCTGTTTGCTTTGAATGAATTGAACGTCACGAAATCATGAATTCTGATGAAGGAGTAATGAGGTGAATATAGAAAAGATTTGCCGTAAAGGCATGTATTGGACAGTGGTTGCTGGCGCCGCCACCGTGCTGCTCGCCTGCGGCGGTGGGGGCGGTGGGGGCAGTGGCGGCACCCCGAATGCGCCTTACAAGATTGAGCTGACAGCCCAGCGTTATTCTTTACCTTTGAACTTGGAGGGAAAGAGGCCAGGCTTGGACGGCTATTCTGGATTTGGCCGATTGTCACCATATACAGTGGCTTTGGATGTCAAGGCCACCATTGCTGGGCGACCTATTCCAAGCAATGAAGATAATGCGTTTTCTTGTTCCTTGGATCGTACCGTCGGCAATGATGTAGCCCTGTACTACTTGGATGGCAAGTCAGAGCATGAGGTGGAGGTCACCCTGGAAGATGGGCGGCAACTCAAGCTCCCAGGAGCATATCGGGCAATTACTTTGCCATCGAATTCGGGTATGGCGACTTTCCACTTCCATGCCGACGATACGGCAGGTGTTGCCAAAATCACTTGCACCATCCAGGATCCGCGCGATCAGCAAGTGCGTGAAGCCAGCGTAGAGATCAAGGTTGGCGAGGACAACCCGAATCCGAGCCCTACGGACTTGTACATTGAAACTCGCACTACTGGCAGCGTGGGCTATACCTTCACACAAGGCTCGCAGCTCAATAATCAGATTCAGGTTCAGGCTGCCATTTTTGACGTACAGAACCAGCGTGTGCCCGACCCGATTGGCAATAACCTGCATGCCCGTATCGTGTCGGGTTACAGTGATGCTGCCATCGGTGCACGCCTGGGCTCTGCAGGCGCAGGCAGCACAGGTCGCAATACCTGGGTGTCTTCAAAGACCATCAATGGTCGGGCCACTTTTACCGTGATTGGTGGCCAATACGAAGGCCCGATCCTGATCGAGTTCCTGACCGATGCGCTGGACAATAACGTTGACAATGGCATTGCCGTGCCTGTGAGTAATTTGACGGTGGTTTATGCCTTGAATCAGCCGCCGCCGGATTCTGTGACTCCAGTAGTAATCGCCGATCAAGAGTTGGTGGGCTATTTCGAGCAGCCATTCTTGGCGGTGCTGGATTTTGCTGTGGACAATAACGGCAACAAGCTGCGTGGCATTCCGCCCCATACTTGGCGCCTTGTCAGTGGCAGACTGCCAGAAGGTTTGATCCTGCAGTCCAATGGGGTGATTACCGGAACTCCCAAGGAAATCATCAAGGATCATAAGTTCGAGGTGGCAGTGGTTGATTCGACTGCCAGCCGTTTGCCATGGGCTGCCAATCAGGGCGACACCCATGTGTTCTCCATCACCATCAACGAGTCCCAATACAAGGTGCATATTGCTGAGTGCGGTAATGCTGAAACCCCTGGGGCTGTTTGCGAGTTGGCGCCTGCGGTAGTGGGCAGTCCTTATCTCTTTGTGCTGACGGGTGCTGGAGGAAATGGCACATACACCTGGGAATCCCAGCCTGCTTCGCCGCCGCCCATTCATGGCTTCCTGAATTTTGATGCTCAGAAAGCAATTTTGAGCTCGGAAGGACCAGTTTCGGCATCGTTGCTGACATGCATCAAGACCCCAGGCAATCCAGGTAATCCTGGTGCCAACCCCCCTGTGCCTGCTACGCCTGATACGTTTGCGTACCAAGACAAGTCTTATGATTTCATCATCTCCGTGACATCGGCTGGGGTTACGCACAGGCAGCCAGTCCGCGTCAAGGTGACGGGTGATGGTTCGCAACCTACAAGCTGCCCATGATCAATGGCTTTTGATTCAGGGCTAGGCTGATCTTCTTGTGAAGATGCCTTGAAAGGCCAAAGGCGATGCTGAAAAGCATTGCCTTTGGCTAATTTTTTATTCGGGTTTTAAAATTTTTATCGATTTTTGCCTGAGCGGAAATTGGCGTTGATAAAGCAGTCTTGAGTTTCATTCATGGCAATTTCTTGATTTTTCATGCTCGTTTTCTATAACACTGCCCTCTGGCTGGCCCAGCCTTTTCTACGCCGCAAGCTGGCGCGGCGTGCGCAGGCTGAGCCCTTGTATGGCCAGTTTGTGGCCGAGCGTTTTGGCCGTTATGAGGCGCAGGCATTGGCTTTGTCCGCGCCGCGGCCGCTGTGGATTCATGCCGTCTCTTTGGGTGAAACCCGTGCGGCAGGCCAATTGATTGGGGCCTTGCGCGAGCGGATTCCCGGTTTGCCGCTGCTGTTGACCCATGGCACGGCCACGGGCAGGGCTGAAGGCGCCAAGCTGTTGCAGCCCGGCGATAGGCAATGTTGGTACCCGTGGGATACGAAGGGGGCGGTGCGGCGTTTTCTGCGCTGGCATCGGCCAGCCATGGGCCTGTTGATGGAAACCGAGGTCTGGCCGACGATGGTGGCGCAATGCCAGGAGATGGCTGTGCCACTGTGGCTGGTCAATGCGCGCTTGAGTGCCAAGTCGCAGGCAGCGGTGCAAAAAGGGCGTTGCCTGATGGGGCCGGCGTACCAAGGCCTGAGTGCAGTGCTGGCGCAGACGGAGGCCGATGCCCAGCGCCTGCGCGCAGTGGGCGCCCATGTGACGGAGGTCACTGGCAACATCAAGTTCGATGCTCGGCCCGATGCCGCGCAGCGTGCGCAGGGCCTTGGTTGGCGCCAGGCGTTCGAGCGCCAGACGGGCAAGCACATTGCGATGCTGGCCAGCTCGCGCGAGGGCGAAGAGGCCCAGTGGCTGGCTGCATTGCGCGCCCCTGTGGCAACTGTCGGCGCCAGCGGTGCCCAGGCGCCAGCGCTGCAATGGCTGGTGGTGCCGCGCCATCCGCAGCGTTTTGATGAGGTCGAGGGCTTGCTGAGGCAGGCCGGTTACGCAGTCTCACGCCGCAGTGCCTGGGGGGAGTCCGGCCCTCTAGGGGGCGGGTGCAGTGCCGCGGGCGATGCCCGGTCCTGCATTTGGCTGGGCGACTCCATGGGCGAAATGGCCTTGTATTACAGCCTAGCCCACGTGGCATTGCTGGGCGGCTCGTTCGCGCCGCTGGGGGGGCAAAACCTGATCGAGGCGGCCGCCTGTGGCTGCCCTGTGGTGCTGGGGCCGCATACCTTCAATTTCGCGCAGGCCGCTGACGACGCGGTAGCGGCGCAAGCGGCATTGCGGGTGGCCGACATGCCGCAGGCTGTGGCGCAAGCCCAGGCTGTGTGTCAGGCGCAAGCCCGCTGGCAGGCCATGCAGCTTGCAGCCAGCACATTCGCGCAACAGCATCGGGGGGCATTGGACCGGCTGGCCGATGCCGTGGCTCAAGCCTGGTGGGCGCAGGCGGCGTGAGCGCCTGGGCAATGCGCCTGCGCAAAATCCCTGTATGGGCCGAAAGGCGTTGACCGCGCTGGCCTGTACAGTGTGCGTAATGCACCGCCGATTGCACGGCTCGCCACCACGCCGGGCCGCGGCAGGCCAAGGCATGGGCAGGGGTCGAGGGGGCGCATAATGCGCAGCTCGCTGCTCATGCCTTGCGGGCAGATCGGTCTGCAAGGCATTTGTGCCGGCCCTGCGAGAGATGCTTGGCGTCGCTAAGGGGTTCGAGATTTGGTTTGCGAAGCGATTTTGCGCAGATCGCTGCACGAATAAAACCGATGCCTGTCGTGTCAAGGCAAGGCGCAAAGCACAGCGACACCGCCCGGCATCGCAGCGGTTTGCGCTTTGCCCTGCGCACGAATCCATTGATTTCATTGCATGCAACCATTGATGAGAGACCGCACCAATCGGGCATTGACCTGTGAGGCCTGTCAAGCCTGTGGGGCCCATGAATGGGCATCACCGCACCCGAGCGCCGGGGCCATGGGCAGGCCCGAGCGGAGCGCACAGCAGCAACAGGTTTCAATCAACCATCGTTCATCATGAGAGTGGCCAGCAGGCAAACGCGGCTCAAGACAACGCTGAGCGCACAAAAAGCCAAGGTGCGCGAGTACCGGGACTTCTTCCTGGCATGGCGCAAAAACCCCAAGGCCGTGGGCGCGCTGATGCCATCGAGCCCAGCGCTGGCGCGGGCCATCACGCGCCATGTGGAGCCGGGCACAGGCCCGGTTCTGGAATTGGGCGTGGGCACGGGCGTGTTCACCCGGGCCTTGCTGGCGCGCGGCGTGGCACAGCGCGATTTGATCCTGGTCGAGCGCGATGCGGCCTTGGCCAAGGCCTTGCAGCAGGCCTTCCCCGATGCCCTGGTCGTGACCGACGACGCCAGCCGCCTGGGGCGGCCCGGCCCGCAGTGCCATGCCAGCCTGCCGCCGTTGTCTGCGGCAGTGTGCGGCCTGCCCTTGCTGAACATGGGCCCGGCACAGCAACTGCGCATCGTGCGCAGCGTATTTGCCGCGCTGCAACCGGGCAGAGCCCTGTATTTGTTCACTTACGGCTGGCACTGCCCGGTGCGCCGCAAGGTGCTCGAGCGCCTGGGCATCGAGGCGCAGCGCATCGACACCGTCATGGCCAATGTGCCGCCGGCGCACGTCTGGCGGCTGCGCCGCATCCGTTGACGCTGGCGAATGCGCCCGATGTCGTGCGTGTGCCACGCTGCGACAGGCCAAAGGTGGTACATTCGTTTGCCTCTTCAGGCATTTTGTTGCAAAAACTTTCAGGCGATTGGCCAACTTCGACGGAGGGATGAACCATGGCAGCGATGGAGCGCTTATTGCGACTGATGGCGGAGAACAAAGCCTCCGACATTTACCTCTCTGCGCACTCGCCGGTGATGATCAAGATCCGCGGCGAGACCATTCCCGTCAACAACCAAGTGCTGGCGCCGGAGGCCACGCTCAAGCTGCTGGCGGAAGTCGTCCCCAAAGAGCGCATCGACGAGCTCAAGCACTGCGGCGAGCTGAACATGGCCGTGCCGTTGGAAGGGGTAGGGCGCTTTCGTATCAGCGCCATGCGCCAGCGCGGCAGCTATGCAGTGGTGATTCGCTACATCCCGCGCGACATCCCCGAGCTGGCCACGCTGCGCCTGCCGCCCGTCATGGAAGAGTTGGCCATGGAAAAGCGCGGCCTGATTCTGCTGGTGGGCGCCACCGGCTCGGGCAAGAGCACCACCATCGCGGCCATGATGGACTTGCGCAACAAGCTGGTGGCCAACCACATCCTGACCATCGAAGACCCGATCGAATACGAATTCAGCAACCGCCGCAGCGTCGTCAACCAGCGTGAGGTCGGCACCGACACGGAATCTTTGCAGATCGGCCTGAAAAACGCGCTGCGCCAGGCGCCGGACGTGATCCAGATCGGCGAGATCCGCGACCGCGAAACCATGTCTGCGGCCATGGCCTACGCCCAATCGGGCCACCTGTGCATCTCCACGCTGCACGCCAACAACAGCTACCACGCACTCAACCGCATTCTGAGCTTCTACCCCGTTGAAGTGCGCCCGACCATGCTTGGCGACCTGGCCGCCACCCTCAAGGCGGTGATCTCGCAGCGCCTGCTGCGCGGGCTCGATGGCCAGCGCATCCCCGCTGTGGAAGTGCTGCTCAACACCAAGCTGGTCTCGGAGCTGATCGAGGCCAGCGACTTCTCCGGCATCCGCGACGCCATGCAGCAATCCATGTCCGAAGGCTCGCAAACCTTCGAGGAATCGCTGGCCTTCATGGTCTCCGAAGGGCTGATCGACCGCAAGGAAGCCTTCAGCTACGCCGACTCGCCCACCAACCTCATGTGGCGCCTGCAAAATGACTTCGCCATGGCCGCCAAGGCCGCCAAGGCGCGCGTGCAATCGCCCGAAGCCGAAAGCGACGAGCCCTCGTTCACCGAATTCGCGCTGGACGTGCGCGACGAAGAAGCCTGAGCCACAACTTTGCTTCTTGTGGTGGGCAGCGCGTTCGCGCTGGGGCACGCCGCAGCGCCGCAGTGAAGGCCAGAGCGGGAGGGAGAGGTATGGCCAGTCAAACCACCATCGATGACACGCTGCGCTTTCTGATCGAACAGGCCTGCAAGGCGCCCTCGGGCCACAACACCCAGCCCTGGCTGTTCGAGCCCGGCGCGCAGCAAATTCGCATCCACCCGGACTTGCGCCAGGCGCTGCCGGTGGTCGATCCCGAGCATCGCGAGCTGTTCATCAGCCTTGGCTGTGCCGCAGAAAACCTCTGTCTGGCCGCCAGCACACGCGGCCTGCGCACGGTGCAGACAATCAGTCCTCAAGGCATCATCACCATCGCGCTGACGCCAGACCCCGCGCAGGGCGCAGACCCGCTGGCCGCCGCCATCGAGGAACGCCAGACCAACCGCTGCCGCTACGACGGCACGCCGGTGCCCGAAGAGCTGCTGCACGGCATCCTGGAGCAAGGCTGTGCCGAGCCGGGCATTGCGCTGCAGGCCTGGCCGCTGGGCTCGGCGCCCTTCGAGCGGCTGAGCGACTACATACAGCAAGGCAATGCCATCCAGATGCGCGATGCCGCCTTCAAGCAGGAGCTGCTGCAGTGGATTCGCTTCAACGCCGGCCAGGCGCGCAGCAGCCGCAACGGCATCAGCCATGCCGCGCTGGGCGCGCCCAGCCTGCCGGCGTGGATCTCCCGCCCCATCGTGCGCCATGCGCTCGATCCCGCGCGGCAAAACCGCAGCGATGCCCAGCGCCTGCGCTCAGCCTCGCACCTGATCCTGATCGGCAGCCACGAGGACAGCATCCCGGCCTGGGTGGCCACCGGTCGCAGTCTGCAGCGATTGCTGCTGCGCCTGACCAGTGCGGGCATCGCCCATTCCTACCTCAACCCGCCCTGCGAGGTGCCGGCGCTGCGCCAGCGCCTGGCGGCCGAGCCCTGGGTGCAGGCCCAGCCGCAAATCCTGCTGCGCATCGGCCATGCCAAGCGCCTGCCCGCTTCTTGGCGCAAGCCCATCGAGGCCGTGCTCTACCAAGCCGCTTGATGGCTTTCGAGCGCCGCGCTCGTTCGCGCCGGGTGGGCAATCGGCTACCATCGCCGCCGCGCGTGCCCGGCCACTGCCATGTGCCGCACGGCACTGCGCATTGCCGTTGCGCCCCATGCCCCAAGCTGCGCTGTTCACAGCGCGTGGCCGGGCGCCTTGTTCTGCCCCCGATTTGCCTGTGCCCGCGCCATGACCGAGCCCGCCTCCCCACTGCAAGCCAACGCCCTGGCCTTGCTCAAAGAATTGATCGCCAAGCCTTCCGTCACGCCCGAGGATGCCGGCTGCCAGGCGCTGCTGGCCCAGCGCCTGCAGGCCCTGGGCTTCGAGCTGGAGTGGCTGCCGGCCGGCCCGGCCGAGGCCCGCGTGAGCAACCTGTGGGCCATGCGCGCGGCAGTGCAGCCGGATGCGCCCACACTGGTATTTGCCGGCCATACAGACGTGGTGCCCAGTGGCGCCGAGTCGCACTGGAGCAGCCCGCCCTTCACGCCCGTCGAGCGCGATGGCCGGCTTTACGGGCGCGGCGCCAGCGACATGAAAGGCTCGATCGCCGCCTTTGTGGCCGCGCTCGAATCGGTGATTCAGCAGCAGCCCCGGCAGGCGCTGCGCCTGGCCCTGCTGTTGACCAGCGATGAGGAAGGCCCGGCCGTGCACGGCACGACCCACGTGATCGAAACCCTGCGCGCGCGCGGCGAGCGCCTTGACTACTGCATCGTGGGCGAGCCCACGGCGCAACAGCGCACCGGCGACATGATCAAAAGCGGCCGCCGCGGCAGCTTGAGCGGCCGCCTGCACGTGCACGGCGTGCAGGGCCACATCGCCTATCCGCACCTGGCGCGCAACCCCATCCACCAGGCCCTGCCGGCGCTGGCCGAGCTGGCAGCCACCGAGTGGGATGCGGGCAATGAGTTCTTCCCGCCCACCAGCTGGCAAATCAGCAACATCCGCGCCGGCACCGGCGCGGGCAACGTCATCCCGGGCGAGCTCGTGGTGGACTTCAACTTCCGCTTCAGCACCGAATCCAGCGATGCCCAGCTGCGCCAGCGCGTGCACGCCCTGCTCGATCGCCACGGCCTGGACTACACGCTGCACTGGACCCTGGGCGGCCAACCCTTTCTCACCCCCAGCGGCACGCTGGTGCAGTTGGTGCAGCAGGCCGTGGGCCAGGTCACCGGGCTCAGCCCCGAGCTGTCCACCAGCGGCGGCACCAGCGATGGCCGCTTCATCGCCACCCTGTGCCCGCAGGTCATCGAGCTGGGTCCGCCCAACGCCAGCATCCACAAGGTCGATGAACACATCGCTCTGGCCGATCTGGAGACGCTGGCGCGCATCTACGCGCAACTGCTGCAACTGCTGCATGCCCAGCATGTGGGAGCAGCCGGCGACAACACCCAGGCGGCGGCATGAGCAGTGCAATGAACGACGGCATCCGCGCCGGCATGATGATCGAGGCGGCCATCGCCCAGGCCGCTGCGCAGCTCGAGCGCAGCGGCGTGGCCTTTGGCCACGGCACCGACAACGCCTGGGACGAAGCGGCCTGGCTCACGCTCTGGTGCCTGGGCCTGCCGCTGGACACCGACCCGGCCAGTCTGGCCCCGCAGACGCTGGACAGCGCCCAGGCCCAGGCCTTGCAGGCCCTGCTGCAGCGCCGCATCAGCGAGCGCAAGCCCGCCGCCTACCTCACCCGCGAAGCCTGGCTGCATGGCGTGCCGTTTTACGTCGATGAGCGCAGCATCGTGCCGCGCAGCCTGATTGCCGCGCCCTTGCTCGAAGGCTGGCTTGACGCCTGGCTGCCCGAGCAAGGCGGCCAGGTACTCGACCTGTGCACCGGCAACGGCAGCCTGGCCGTGCTGGCCGCGCTGGCCTGGCCGCAGGTGCAGGTCGATGCCATCGACATCAGCGCCGACGCGCTGGCTGTGGCCGCCATCAACCGCGAGCGCCACGGCCTGCAGGCGCGCATCCGTCTGATCGAATCCGACGGCCTGCAGGCGCTGCAGCCGGCCCGCCCGCGCTACGACCTAGTGCTGTGCAACCCGCCCTACGTCAACAGCCGCAGCATGGCCGCGCTGCCCGGCGAATACCGCGCCGAACCGGCGCTGGCGCTGGCCGGCGGCGAGGACGGCATGGACTTCATCCGCCCCATGCTGCAAGCCCTGCCCGAGCACATGAACGACGGCGCGGCGCTGGTGCTGGAGATCGGCCACGAGCGCGCCCATTTCGAGCAGGCCTTTGGCCCACTGCAGGCACTGTGGCTGAGCGATGCCGAGGACGGCGGCGACGTGCTGCTGCTGGAAAAGGCCGAGCTGCTGCGCTGGCGCGCCGCGCAAGGGCGCAGCCCGGGCGCGTGAGCCGGCCGGGCGGCAGGGGGCAAGGGCAATGGACTGGGACAATCTGCGATTCTTTCTGGCGCTGGCGCGCACCGGCACCTTGGTCAATGCGGCGCGCACGGTGCAGGTCGATCACACCACGGTCAGCCGCCGCATCCAGGCGCTGGAGAAGCAAATGGGCGTGCCCTTGTTCGCCCGCGAGGCCTCGGGCCACCGCCTGACCGAGGCCGGGCGCCACCTGCTGCCGCAGGCCGAGGCCATGGAGGCGGCGTTTCTGTCGATCGAGAGCAGCTCGCTGGTCACGCAGGAGGGCCTGTCGGGCCTGGTGCGCGTGGGCGTGCCCGAGGGGCTGGGCACCCAGGTGCTGGCCGCGCCGCTGGCCGAGCTGGCGCGCCAGCACCCCAGCCTGGTGATCGACTTGCTGGCGCTGCCGCGGCTGGTGCACCTCTCGCGCCGTGAGGCCGACATCGTGATTTCGCTGGAGCGGCCCACGCGCGGCTCGGTGGTAGTCACCAAGCTCAGCGACTATGTGCTGCGCCTGTATGGCGCGCGCGATTACCTGGCACAACATGCGCCGATCGCCTCCATGGACGACCTGGCCGAGCACACCTTCATCTCCTACGTGGACGATTTGCTGTTTTCCAAGCAGCTGCAGTTTCTGGAGAGCTTTTTCCAGCCGCAGCACTTCGGCCTGCGCAGCACCAGCGTGCTGGCGCAGTACCAGGCGGTGCGCGCAGGCGCTGGCCTGGCCATCTTGCCGGCCTTCATTGGCGACAGGGACCCGGCGCTGGTGCAGCTGCTGCCGCAGCAGGCGCAGTTCCAGCGCACGTTCTGGATGTCCATGCCAGCGGAAATCCGCCATCTGGCGCGGGTGCAGGCCGTCTGGCAGTTTTTGCGCGACGTGGCCCGCAAGCCGCAAAGCGGGCTGTTGCCGCAGCCAGAGTGAACACGCTGGGCGATGAACGAGGGGGCAGGTCATGCAGCAAGGCAATGAATGGGATGGGGCCAGGCTGCTGCCCTGGCTGCAGCTGAGCCTGTGCGAGGGCATTGGGCCGCTGCGCGGCGCGCGGCTGCTGGCCCAGTTCGGCACGCCGCAAGCCGTGCTGCAACAGCCGTTGCCGCTGTTGCAACAGGCGCTGGGCTCGGCGGCGCTGGCGCAGCGCCTGTTGCAGCCCGATGAGGCCGAGCTGCAGGCCGCGCTGGCGCGGCTGCAGCAATGGCTGGGCCAGGCCGATGCCGATCTGGGCCTGGCCCACGCGGTCTGGACGCTGGACGACCCGCGCTACCCCTGGGCGCTGCGCCAGCTCGACGACCCGCCGCTGCTGTTGTATGCCGTGGGCCCGCGCGCCTGGCTGGATCCCCAGGCGCCCACGCCCTGGTGGCGGCGCTGCAGGCCCATGCTGGC
The DNA here is from genome assembly GCF_002285265.1 of Vandammella animalimorsus. Taxonomy (GTDB): domain Bacteria; phylum Pseudomonadota; class Gammaproteobacteria; order Burkholderiales; family Burkholderiaceae_C; genus Lampropedia. The sequence goes on along the minus strand of NZ_NSJB01000001.1, from coordinate 949,679 downwards.
GGTGGTGGGCAGCCGCCAGCCCACGGCGCAGGGCGCGCAGAACGCGCGCCAGTTTGCCCAGCAGCTGCAGGAGCTGGGCGTGTGCATCGTCTCCGGGCTGGCGCGCGGCATCGACGCCGCAGCCCATGAAGGCGCCTTGCTGGCGCAGCAGGATGCCGAGCCTGGGGCGCGGCTGGCCACCATCGCCGTGATGGGCACGGGCGCCGATCGCATTTACCCGGCCGCGCACCGCGCGCTGGCTCGGCGCATCGCCCAGCAGGGCCTGCTGCTGAGCGAACAGCCCTTGGGCATGCTGCCGCTGGCCACCAACTTCCCGCGCCGCAACCGCATCATCACTGGGCTGAGCCAGGCCGTGCTGGTGGTCGAGGCGGCGGAGAAATCCGGCTCGCTCATCTCCGCCCGGCTGGCTGCCGAGCAGGGGCGGGACGTGCTGGCCATCCCCGGCTCCATCCACTCGCCCCAATCGCGCGGCTGCCATGGCCTGATCAAGCAAGGCGCCAAGCTGGTGGACTGCGTGGCCGATGTGCTGGAGGAGTTGGCCGGGCCCACTGCGCCCAATGCCGCGCCCGATGCCGCAAGCACTGCGGCAACCAATGCCGATGCAGTTGCGGCGCAGGCCGTGGCGCGCGGTGCAGGGCGGGGCAGCAAAGGGCGGGGTAGCAAAGGGCAGGGTGATGATGCGCCGCCGCAAGAGGATGCGCCCGTCCAGGCCCTGGCGGCTGATGGCGCTGCGCCCGCAGCGCCGCCGGCGCAACCCAAGCCGCACGGGCAGCTCGGGCCACAGCAGGCGCTGCTCGAAGCCATGGGCTTCGACCCGGTCAGCCTGGAGCAACTGGAGGCGCGCACCGGCCTGCCCACGGCGCAGCTGCAGGCGTTGCTGCTGGAGCTGGAATTGGCCCAGGCCGTGGCGCGCATGCCCGGCGGCTGGTTCCAGCGCCTGGGCCTGGCCTGAGGGCCGGTCAAAACGCCCAGTCCTCGTCGGCCGTCACCTCGGTCTTGCCAATGACGTAGGACGAGCCCGAGCCGGAGAAAAAGTCGTGGTTCTCGTTGGCGCCAGGGTCGAGCGCGGCGAGGATGGCGGCGGGCACCTGGCAGCGCTCCTTGGGGTAGAGCGCCTCGAAGCCCAGATTCATCAGCGCCTTGTTGGCGTTGTAGTGCATGTAGTGCTTGACGTCCTCAGTCCAGCCCAGGCGGTCGTACAGGTCGGCCGCGTAGCGGTACTCGTTGGCCATCAGCGTTTGCAGCGTCGCGTAGGTAAAGCGCTGCAGCTGCTCCTGCCGGGGCAATGGCTGGCGCTGGTATTGCTGCTGGAATTTGTAGCCGATGTAGTAGCCGTGGCAGACCTCGTCGCGCAGGATCAGCCGGATCAGGTCGGCCGTGTTGGTCAGCTTGGCCTTGCTGGCCCAGTAGAAGGGGCAGAAAAAGCCGCTGTAGAACAGATACGACTCCATCAGCACGGACAGGATCTTGACCTTGAGCGGGTCGTCGCCCCGGTAGGCGCGCGCGATGATGGCAGCCTTTTCCTGCAACCAGGGGTTTTCCTCACTCCAGCGGAAGGCGGCGTCGATCTCCGGCGTGCTGCACAGGGTCGAGAAGATCGAGCTGTAGCTGCGCGCGTGCACCGCCTCCATGAAGGTGAAGTTGGCGAATACGGCTTCTTCGTGCTGGGTTTGCGCATCGGCAATCATGCGCGGCGCGCCCACGGCGGCCTGCACGGTGTCGAGCATGGTCAGGCCGGTGAATACGTGCATGGTGGTGCGCTGCTCCTGCTCGCTGAGCGTGCGCCAGGATGGCAGATCGTTGGACAGCGGCACTTTTTCCGGCAGCCAGAAGTTGCCGGTGACGCGGTTCCACATGGCCAGGTCCATGGGGTCTTCGAGCTGGTTCCAGTTGACGGCGCGGGTGATTTTCAGATCCATGGCGGTAAAGGGGGCGGTGCGGCAGTTCAAATCTCTGGCTTGAACAGGCCCTTAGCATAGATGTGATGGAATGGATTTATAGCAATTGCTATAAGCAAATTTATAGCACAGGCGAACACGTGTTGCGGCGCTGCGCGGCGCAAGCGTCGGCCCAGTCGCTGGCCCTACAATCGCGCGGCATCCTGAGGGGGCGCATGGCCGGCGAAGGCGCATGCTGCCAAGTTTTTTCTGTTGTTTCATGCCACAAGATTTGATTCATGACCCCGAGCGCGGCGACGCGCCGCAGGCTGGCGAGCCGCCCGTGCCGCCGCCGCTGCCAGTGGCCGCGCTGGCCGCTGGCGACGATGATTCCTCGCTGGCGGCCTATGCGCAGCGCGCCTATCTGGAATATGCGCTCTCAGTCGTCAAGGGCCGGGCGCTGCCCGACGTGGTCGATGGGCAAAAGCCCGTGCAGCGGCGCATCCTCTACACCATGGCGCAGATGGGCCTGGGCTACAGCGGCAATGCGCCGGCCAAGCCGGTCAAGAGCGCGCGCGTGGTCGGCGACGTGCTGGGCAAGTACCACCCGCATGGCGACAGCGCCGCCTACGATGCGCTGGTGCGCATGGCGCAGGACTTCTCGCAGCGCTATCCGCTGATCGACGGCCAGGGCAACTTTGGCAGCCGCGATGGCGATGGCGCGGCGGCGATGCGCTACACCGAGGCGCGCCTGGCCAGGATCACGCGCCTGCTGCTGCAGGAGATCGACCAGGGCACGGTGCAGTTCGTGCCCAACTACGACGGCGCTTTTGAGGAGCCGCGTCAGCTGCCGGCGCGGCTGCCGTTCACGCTGCTCAATGGCGCCAGCGGCATTGCCGTGGGCATGGCCTGTGAGATCCCCAGCCACAACCTGCGCGAAGTGGCCGATGCAGCCATTGCGCTGCTGAAGTCGCCGCAGCTGGCCGATCAGGAGCTGTTCGCGCTGCTGCCTGGGCCGGACTTTCCCGGCGGCGGGCAAATCATCAGCGCCGCGGCCGACATCGCTGCGGCCTATCAGAGCGGGCGCGGCTCGATCAAGGTGCGCGCGCGCTGGGTGATGGAAGAGCTGGCGCGCGGCCAGTGGCAGATGGTGGTCACCGAGCTGCCGCCGGGCGTCAGTGCGCGCAAGGTCCTCGAAGAAATCGAGGAGCTGATGAACCCCAAGGTCAGGGCCGGCAAGAAATCCCTCACGCAGGAGCAGACCCAGCTCAAGGCCACGGTGCAGGCGGTGCTCGACGGCGTGCGCGACGAATCCAACAAGGACGCGCCGGTGCGCCTGGTGATCGAGCCCAAGTCCAGCCGCATCGACGCGCAGGAGCTCATGGCCACGCTGCTGGCGCACACCAGCCTGGAGAGCTCGTGCAGCATCAACCTGACCATGGTGGGCATCGATGGGCGGCCGGTGCAGAAATCGCTGCGTCAGGTGCTGCTTGAGTGGATCGAGTTCCGCCAGCAGACCATCACGCGCCGCAGCCAGCACCGCCTGGGCAAGGTGCTCGAGCGCATCCACATCCTCGAAGGGCGGCAGCTGATCTTGCTGAACATCGACGAGGTGATCGCCATCATCCGCGCCAGCGATGAGCCGAAAGCGGCGCTGATGGCGCGCTTTGCGCTCAGTGAGCGCCAGGCCGAGGACATCCTGGAAATCCGCCTGCGCCAGCTGGCGCGGCTGGAAGCCATCAAGATCGAGCAAGAGCTCAAGGAGCTGCGCGCCGAGCAGGACAGGCTCGAAGACATCCTGGCCAACCCGGGCAGCCTCAGGCGCCTGATGGCGCGCGAGATCGAGGCCGACGCCAAGGAGTTCGCCGATGCGCGCCGCACGCTGATCCAGGAGGAAAAGCGCGCCGTGGCCGAAGTCAAGGTGCTCGACGAGCCGGTGACGGTCGTGGTTTCGAACAAGGGCTGGGTGCGCGCGCGCAGCGGCCACGGCCACGATCCGCAGGGCTTTAACTTCAAGGCCGGCGATGGCCTGTACGGCACCTTCGAATGCCGCACGGTGGACGTGATGCTGGCGCTGGGCAGCAATGGGCGCGTCTATTCCGTGCCGGTGGCCAGCCTGCCTGGCGCGCGCGGCGATGGCCAGCCGCTGACCACCCTGATCGAGCTGGAAAAAGGCACCGATTTGCTGCACTACTTTGCCGGGCCGCTGCAGGCGCGCCTGCTCTTGAGCAGCTCGGGCGGCTATGGCTTTGTCGCGCAGGTCGGCCACATGGTCTCGCGCCACAAGGCGGGCAAGGCCTTCATCAGCGTGGGCGAGGGCGAGCGCCCCTGCGCCCCGTCACTGATCGACGGCGGCAGTCAATCGCAGCCGCTGCCGCCGGCCAGCCACGTCTGCGCGGTCTCCGCCGCCGGGCGCATCCTGGGCTTTGCCTTGACGGAGGTCAAAGCCCTGGCCAACGGCGGGCGCGGCGTGCTGCTGCTCGATCTGGAGCCCAAGGACAGCCTGGCCGGTGCGGCCGCCTACACGCGCAGCGTGCGCATCGCCGGTCTGGGTCGCGGCGGCAAGCCGCGCGAGGAAACCCTGGAAATCCGCAGCCTGAACAACGCCCTGGGCAAGCGCGCGCAAAAAGGCAAGAAGGGCGACTTCGGCTTCAAGCCCGAGAGCGTGCAGCGCGTGCTGTGAAGTTCGCGCGCGCCTTGGCGCGCGCCCTTCAATAGCGCGGCACCTGCGCGTCGAACTGCGCCCAGGCGTCGATGCCGCCGACCACATTGCCCAGGCGCTCAAAACCATTGGCCTGCAAAAACATCGCCGCATTCAGGCTGCGCATGCCGTGGTGGCACATCAGCGCCGTGGGCCGGTCGGGGTCCAGCCGGGCCAGCTCCGAGGGCAGGTTGCCCAGCGGCAGATGCAGCAACTCGCAGCCCGGCTGCGCAGGCAAATGCGCCAGCGCCCATTCCCAGGGCTCGCGCACGTCGATCAACAGCGGCGGCTGGGCATAGTCCTGACGCGCCGCCCAGGCGGCAAACTCAGCGGGGGCAATGGCTTCGATCACGGGGCAGGCTCTCCATGTGCAAATTCAGTGGCGATGGCGGGTTGGGCGCCGATGGTAGCGGCGAATCGCCCTGGCTGCGGGCTTGGTGAAGGTCTGGTGCGGGCCTGGCGGCGCTGCCGCTGTGGCTGGGGGCGCAGGCTCAGCGTCGCCAGTCGATGCGCTCGAACAGCCGCTGCAGCTTGGCCGCACGGGCCGGATTGAGGCTGCGGCACCAGGCAATGCGGCCTTGCAGATGGGCGCGGAAATCGCGGTGTGCATCGCGGTTCTCGCTGCTGGGGCCGTGCAGCACGCACTGGTGCAGTATGGCCTTGAGCTGGTCGTAGGCCGCGCGCGGCAGATTGGGGTGGGCGTTGATGCAAATGCCCGTGAGGTAATGCGCCTGGCTGGCCGTGTACAGCCCGCATTTGGCCTCGTTCAGCACAAAGCCTTCTTCATGGACGATGCGGCGCACCAGGCGCTGCATGCGCAGCAGTTGGGCGCGGGGCAGTTGCGGCAGGGAAATGGCCAAGTCGTCCACGTAGCGTGTGTAGCGCCCCTGCAGCGCGGCCGCGGCGGCGGCCAGGCGCATGTCCAGCCGCGCCGCGGCCAGATTGGCCAGCAGCGTGGAGCTGGGCGCGCCCTGCGGCAGATGGCGCGGGCCATAGAGCTGGCGCAACTGGGCCTGCTGCACGGCCAGGCTGGGGGCGGCGCCTGCGCCGCATGGGGCGCTTTGTGGCGGCGCAGCCCATGGTGCCGTGCGCAAAACGCCATGGGCTGTGCGTGTGGTCACCAAGGCCGTCAGCACACGGCACACGGCCGGGGTGTGGCCCAGGCAGGCAAAAATGGCGTGGATGCGTGCGGCGCGGATGCTGGGGAAGAAATCGCGCAGGTCGAACTTCAGCAGCACGGGCATGCCTGAATGGGCCTGCGCGTGGCTGATGGACGATCGCCCGCGCACGCCGCCGTGGGCAGCGTTGTGCAGCGGGATGGGGGCCAGCAGCTCTTGCAGAATGCGCCGCTGAATTTGCTTGAGCCGCGCCTTGGGCGCCTCGATCAGCCGCGGCAGGCCGCCTTGCCCTTTGGGCAGCCAGTGGGCGCGGTAGTGCGCCAGCTTGGGGCTTGGGGCAGGGCGATCCTGGCAGTTGGCCAGCCAATCGAGCTGCCCAGGCTCAAGTTCCAGCCAGGCGGCGATGTCGCCCACTTGGGCCAGGGGCGGCAGTTCCCGCACAAAGGGCTGCAGCTTGGCAATGGCCGGCGGCTTGGGCGGTGGCGGGGGCAGGAAAAACCCCTTGATGCGCCATGGCGCATGTGCGGGAGCAGTGCCCCAGGCTCGCCGCAATGCCGGGCACTGGGCCACCGCATCGGCCACGGCCTGCAGATGGGCACTGCCCGGCGCTGGGCCAGTCGCTGCGCTTGCAGCCTTGCGACGCTGCGGCCGCGCCGGCAGGGCGAATGGGGGCTGGGCATGCAACTGGCGCACCAGCTGGCGCAACCAATCGGGCGAGGCGCCGCCCCGCGCCAGGCCCAGCGCCCGCCGCAAACGGGCCTGCATGGCCATGGGCGCCCACGGGCCCGCAAGCAGCGCCCGCGCCAGATGCTGGGCAAAGGCGCGCAGGGCAACATCGTCGTGCGGATTCAGGCCCATGGGGTGTGGCAGTGCAAATGCCATGCGCAGCGCGCGCTGGCTGTGAAGTGCAGGGGTGGCGCGCGGCTTCAGCCCGTCGTGTCCTGGCTGTGCGGTGCATACCCTGGGGTATGTGGGGCACAGCCGCTGTGATTTCCAAGTGTGTCTGCATCCATGGGGGTGCCCCATGGTCATGCGGTCGCCATGGGCGATGCCAGTGAAGACCTGCATGCACCTGAAGCGCGCGCCGAAGTGGATTCTAAAAGTCTGTGCAGAACATCGGCGCTGTCACGGCATGGACAGCGGCAGGCCGGCCGGGGCTGCGGCCTGCGCTATGGTGCGCGGCATGAAAGTCTTTCCCGGTTACGCAGAGCTGGCGGCGTGCAAAGGCCAGCAGGTGGCAGTGAGCGATTGGCAGACCATCACGCAAGAGCAGGTCAATCTGTTTGCCCAGGCCACGGGCGACCACCAGTGGATTCACGTCGATGCCGAGCGCGCGGCCAAAGGCCCGTTTGGCACGACCATCGCGCACGGCTTCCTGACCCTGTCGCTGCTGCCCAAGATGATGGAGCAGGCCGTGCGCATCGAAGGCGTGGCCATGGGGGTGAACTACGGTCTGAACAAGGTGCGCTTTACCTCGCCGGTGCCGGTGGGCAGTCAGCTGCGCGCGCGCATCACGCTGCTGGAGACGCAGCCGCTGGAGCAGCAGGGCCTGCAGATTGGCTGGCATGTGGAAATCGAGCGCCAGGGCCAGGACAAGCCCGTGTGCGTGGCCGAAACGATCGCGCGGGTCTATGGCGGCAGGCCTTGAGGCCGGGTGCTGCCGCGGCCAATACGCCGCCCGCCCTGCAGTAGAATCGCGCGCCCAGCGGCGCAGGCTTTCGCCTTGCGCTGCGCCGAGTCAACGGCAGTAAGCCCGGATGATGGAATTGGTAGACATACCGGACTTAAAATCCGGAGCTTTCGGGCGTGCGGGTTCGATTCCCGCTCCGGGCACCATCCATTGCAGTCAATTTCCGAAAAAATCGGAAATTCCCTAAGATAGCCGCCCTTCGGGGCGGCTTTTTTTCGCCCGTTTCCGCAACTACCGACAACCGACGGCCCCAAAAAGGCCCAACGAAAAGCCCAACGAAAAGCCCAACGAAAAGCCCAACGAAAAGCCCAACGAAAAGCCCCCAAGAATGATTTGATGAAAACCAGGAATGCAAAGGGGCGAGGCGTAAATATTTTTGAAAGGAGTGAGTGATGAAATCAGGCAAAAAAATTTTATTTTTCCAGCCGCTGATGGCTCTGATTTTTCTTGTTGCGCTGCCCATGCCGGCTGTCAAGGCGTTTGATTATGGGTACATGGCAGACAATTATTTCTATACTTGGCATATTGATGACTCGGTGAGGCGTGATATGTTGAGAAATCAACAGAAAAAATATCGCAAGACCTACGATCAAGCCAAGTCAAAGAGCAGTGCTGGCGGCAAGCAAAAGGCGGCTGATGCAGACCGCTACACCCACTCGAGCAGCCTGAGCCAGAAGATCAGCGATCAAATGGTGCAAACCCTGCGCAAAAAGCTGCAATCGAAAAATCAGCTCACGCCCGAGGCTGAAAAAGCCCTGAGCCAATTGGCCAATGCCAACTTGATCGGGCAAGTGCAGCAAGCGCTCAAATCCGATGGTTACCACCCCGATAGTGTGGCCGTGGCGATGGCGTATTGGGTGCTCGTCAATTACGGCATTGCCCAGCAGGCGGACCTTTCCCAAATCAAAGGGCATGGCCTGGTGCAGCAGTTGCAAGCGGCCATGGGCCATGGTGACCTGGCCACTGCCAGCCATGCCGACAAGCAGGAAATGGCCGAAGTGCTGTACTGGATGGGCAGCTTGCAAATGGCCATGTATATAGAGGCGCAGCAACACAAGAACCACCAGGCCATGGCGACCCTTGTGAGTGATGCCAAAGCGGCCTTGGGGACGATGGGCTTGAGCGTGGACAGCATTGGGCAAGGGCGTAATGGACTGGAGCTGCGCTGATGCCGCACGGCGTTGAGGCGTTGGTCGGCGCCTCATTGGGCGGGCTCGCGACGGCCCAGCGACTGACAGGCGCCCATGGGCTTTCCTGGCGCGCCGAGTGCGGCTATAATCTGCGCCGTTTTGCATTCGATCAGAGGCTTGCGTTGGATTGGGCGGACATCAAGACCGCCCTTTTTTGTTTCTGCGTTCTGGCTTCTGGGCCTCTTTTGGGGGCTTGCAAGCTGCGCGTGGTTTGTTGCCGGCCCTGGGCCAGGCAAGCAGGCCCGGCCTTGCGGGATGCGCTGGCGGAGTGTCGCGCTGCAGGCAGGGCCTGTGCGGCCGACGGTGTGGCTGGTTTTGGCGCCTTCTTCGATGTGGTGAAGAGGGCCTGCACGACCCGGGGTTTCGCCGCCTGCGGGTTTTTGTTTTTTGGAGACGGGCGACTTGCGCGCGGGCCACCGCGCGCAGGGCCGATGAAAGGGGCAGGGCTTGGCATTGCAGCAAGTGGTGGAGCAGACCGTTGCCGGTCTGGGGTTTGATTTGGTGGAGGTGGAACGCTCCGCCGGCGGCTTGCTGCGCGTGACCATCGATGTGCCCTGGCAGGAGCCGGCCCAGACGGGGCCTGATGCGCCCGATGCGTCTGATGATGCGCTCGGTCAGGGTGTGCCGGCGCAGTCGGGCGCACCCCTGGCGGCCATCACGGTCGAGGATTGCGAGGTGGTGACGCGCCAGCTGCAGTTTGCGCTGGAGGTCGAGGGCGTGGACTACGCCCGGCTGGAGGTTTCCTCGCCCGGCATCGACCGCCTGCTGCGCCATGAGCAGGACCTGCGCCGTTTCTCTGGCGAGGTGGTGGACGTGGTGCTCAAGCAGCCCATTGGCGCGGCGGCGCAGGGCCAGGTCAGCGCCAACCGCAAGCGTTTTCGCGGCCAGTTGCAGGCCGGCCAGGAGCCTGGCCAGTGGCAGGTGGTGTGGACCGACGAGCCCGAGCGCAAGCCGGGCCAGAAGGTCAGCAAGAAGTACGTGCCGCCGCCGGCGCAGGCGCTGGGCTTCACGCTCGATGAGGTCAAGGAGGTGCGGCTGGCGCCCATCGTGAATTTCAAAGGGCCAGGAGCCTGGGGGCGCTGATGGGCCCTGTGCGCACAGGACGCGGCGCTGCCGCGCAGACAATGGTTGCAGTCCGCTGGGCTGCGGCTTCAGGGATTGAGGAACACAACAGGGGTTGATGAAGCGGGCCGAGCGCTTGCGGGAGTTTTTATGAATCGCGAATTGTTGATGCTGGTCGATGCGATCTCGCTGGAGAAGAACGTCGAGCGCGACGTGGTGTTTGGCGCCATCGAGCTGGCGCTGGCGCAGGCCACCAAGAAGCTCTACAAGGATGAGGTGGAGATCCGCGTAGCCATCGACCGCGACAGCGGCGACTACGAAACCATGCGCCGCTGGCTGGTCGTGCCCGACGAGGCCGGGCTGCAAAACCCGGAGGCCGAGGAGCTGCTGATGGATGCGCAGGAGCGCGACCCGCAGCTGCAGGTGGGCGACTACATTGAGGAGCAGATCGAGTCCATCCCCATCGGGCGCATCGGCGCCATGGCGGCCAAGCAGGTCATCCTGCAAAAGATCCGCGAGGCCGAGCGCGAGATGCTGCTCAACGAGTTCCTCTCGCACGGGCAGAAGATTTTTTCCGGCACGATCAAGCGCATCGACAAGAGCGGCGACGCCATCGTCGAGAGCGGTCGCATCGAGGCGCGGCTGCGCCGCTCGCAGATGATCCCCAAGGAGAACCTGCGCAGCGGCGACCGCGTGCGCGCCATGATCATGGAGGTCAACCCCGAGCTGCGCGGCCCGGCCATCCAGCTCTCGCGCTCGGCGCCAGAGTTCATGGTCGAGCTGTTTCGCAACGAAGTGCCCGAGATCGGCCAGGGCGTGGTGGAGATCAAGTCCTGCGCGCGCGATGCGGGCTCTCGCGCCAAGATCGCCGTGGTCTCGCACGACCATCCGCGCGTCGATCCCATCGGCACCACGGTGGGCATGCGCGCCAGCCGCGTCAATGCCGTGACCAATGAGCTGGCTGGCGAGAAGATCGACGTGGTGCTCTGGTCCGAGGATCCGGCCGAGTTCGTCATCGGCGCGCTCTCGCCCGCGCAGGTGCAGTCCATCTACGTGGACGAGGAGACCCACGCCATGGACGTGGTGGTGGACGAGGAAAACCTGGCCAACGCCATTGGCCGCGGCGGGCAGAACGTGCGCCTGGCCTCGGACCTGACGGGCTGGAAGATCAACATCATGGATCCGAACGAGTCGGCCGAGAAACAGGCCAACGAGGACAGCCAGATCCGCGCGCTGTTCATGAGCAAGCTCGACGTGGACCAGGACATCGCCGACACGCTGATTGCCGAAGGCTTCACCACGCTGGAAGAAGTGGCCTACGTGCCGCTGCAGGAAATGCTGGAGATCGAGGACTTTGACGAGGACACGGTCAACGAGCTGCGCGCGCGCGCCAAGGATGCGCTGCTGACGCAGGAAATCGCGCGCGAGCAAAGCGTCTCGCAGGTGGCGCAGGACTTGCGCGAATTGCCCGGCCTGGACAGCGAGCTGCTGGCCAAGCTGGCCGAGAACCAGATCCTCAGCCGCGACGACCTGGCCGATCTGGCCACCGATGAGCTGGTGGAAATCAGCGGCCTGGAGCCCGAGGCCGCCACGGCGCTGATCATGCAGGCGCGTGCCCACTGGTTCAACAACGACGATGAACAAGCCCAGCAGGCGTGAAGATCACGGAGGACAAAAGCAGTTTTATGTCGACCAACACCGTTACCGAATTCGCCGCTGAGATCAAGCAGACCCCCGAAGCCGTGCTGCAGCACCTCAAGGAGGCTGGCGTACAGAAAACCTCGGTGGATGACCCCATCAGCGAGGGCGACAAGCAGCAGTACCTGGCGCATCTGCAAAGCGTCACCGGCCATGCCGAGGGCGAGCGCAAGAAGATCACGCTGACCAAGCGCTCGACCAGCGCCATCAAGCAGTCCGATGCCACCGGCAAGGCGCGCACCATCAACGTGGTCACGCGCAAGAAGCGCACCTTCGTCAAGCGCGACGAAGTGGCAGAAGCCGCCGCCGCTCCCGCTGCCGCAACGGCGGCCACTGCGGCAGCGCCAGCGGCCGATGCCCCGGCGGCTGCGCCTGCGCAGCCCGATGCCGAGCTGCTGCGCCGCGAAGAGCAGGCGCGCCGCGAGGCCGAGCAACTGCGCGAGGAAGAGCAGGCCCTGGCGCGTGAGCGCGCCGCCCGCGAAGAGCGCGAGCGCAAGGAGCGCGAAGCCGAAGAGCGCGCCGCCGCCTACGCCCGCCAGGAATCCGAGAAGAAAGCCCGCGCCGCTGCCGAGAAGGAGCAGGCCCTGCAGGAGCAAAAGCTCGAAGCCGAGCAGCGCGCCAAGGAGCAGCAGGAGCAGCGCCGCAAGGCCGAGGAAGAATCGCAGCAGCGCGCCGCCGAAGAGGCGCGCCGCGCCAAGGATCTGGAAGAGCGCCGCCGCAAGGCCCAGGCCGAGGCCGAGGCCATCCGCGCCATGATGTCCGCGCCGCGCAAGGTGCTGGTGGCCAAGAAGCCCGAGGAAGCCGCAGCCCCTGGGGCCGAGGCGAAAAAGGGCACGCTGACCAAGCCCGACACCGGCGACAAGAAGAAAACCACTGGCACGGGCGCCGCTGGCGCTGGCCGCAAGGTCAAGGAAATCAAGTCCTCGGATCTGTCCTCCAGCTGGGCTTCTGAAGACGGCCGCCGCAAGGAAATCAAGACCCGGGGCGACGCCACCGGCGGCGTGGGCCGCGGCGGCGCCAGCGGCTGGAAGGCTGGCGGCAAGTCCGCCAAAGGCAAGCGCGACAGCCGCGATGCGCGCGATCGCCGCGCCGAGCCGGTGCAGCAGGAGTTCCGCGTGCTGGACGTGCACGTGCCCGAGACCATCACCGTGGCCGAGCTGGCGCACAAGATGGCCATCAAGGCCTCCGAGGTCATCAAGGCGCTGATGAAGATGGGCCAGATGGTCACCATCAACCAGCCGCTGGATCAGGACACGGCCATGATCGTGGTCGAGGAAATGGGCCACCGCGCCGTGCAGGCCCAGCTCGACGACCCCGAGGCCTTCACCGAAGACGAAGCCAGCCAATACCAGGCCGAGCTGCACCCGCGCGCGCCCGTGGTCACCGTCATGGGCCACGTGGACCACGGCAAGACCTCGCTGCTGGACTACATCCGCCGCACCAAGGTTGCCTCTGGCGAGGCGGGCGGCATCACGCAGCACATCGGCGCCTACCACGTCGAGACGCCGCGCGGCATCGTCTCCTTCCTGGATACGCCGGGCCACGAAGCGTTTACCGCCATGCGCGCCCGCGGCGCGCAGGCCACCGACATCGTCATCCTGGTCGTGGCCGCCGATGATGGCGTGATGCCCCAGACCAAGGAGGCCATCAAGCACGCCCGCGCCGCCAAGGTGCCCATCGTCGTGGCCATCACCAAGGCCGACAAGCCCGAGGCCAACCCCGAGAAGGTCAAGAACGAACTCGTGGCCGAGGAGGTCGTGCCCGAGGAATACGGCGGCGATTCGCCCTTCATTGCCGTGTCCTCCAAGACCGGCATGGGCATCGACGAGCTGCTGGAAAACGTGCTGTTGCAGGCCGAGGTGCTGGAGCTCAAGGCCCCGGTCGAGGCCATGGCCAAGGGCCTGGTGATCGAGGCCCAGCTCGACAAGGGTCGCGGCCCCGTGGCCACGGTGCTGGTGCAGTCGGGCACGCTCAAGGTGGGCGACGTGGTGCTGGCCGGCCAGACCTATGGCCGCGTGCGCGCCATGCTGGACGAGGCTGGCGCGCGCGTGCAAAGCGCAGGCCCCTCGATCCCGGTGGAAATCCAGGGCCTGACCGAAGTGCCGCTGGCCGGCGACGATTTCATGGTCATGAGCGACGAGCGCCGCGCGCGCGAAATCGCCACTTATCGCGCGGGCAAGTTCCGCAACACCAAGCTGGCCAAGCAGCAGGCGGCCAAGCTGGAGAACATGTTTGCCGACATGACCGCCGGCGAGGTCAAGACCCTGCCCATCCTCATCAAGGCCGACGTGCAAGGCTCGCAGGAGGCGCTGTCGCAGTCGCTGCTCAAGCTCAGCACCGACGAAGTCAAGGTGCAGGTGGTGTACTCCGGCGTGGGCGGCATCAGCGAAAGCGATGTGAACCTGGCCATTGCCTCGGGCGGCATCGTCATCGGCTTCAACGTGCGCGCCGATGCTGGCGCGCGCAAGCTGGCCGAGACCAACGATGTGGACATCCGCTACTACAACATCATCTACGACGCCGTGGACGAGCTGAAGGCGGCCATGAGCGGCATGCTGGCGCCCGAGCAGCGCGAGGAAGTCACCGGCACGGCCGAGATCCGCACCGTGTTCGTGGCCTCCAAGATCGGCACCGTGGCCGGCTCCTACATCACCAGCGGCTTCGTCACCCGCAGCTCGCACTTCCGCCTGCTGCGCGACAACGTGGTGGTTTACACCGGCGAGATCGAATCGCTGCGCCGCATCAAGGAAGACGTTAAGGAAGTGCGCGAGGGCTTCGAGTGCGGTATCAAGCTGCGCAACTACAACGACATCAAGGAAGGCGACCAGCTCGAATTCTTTGACATCAAGGAGATTGCGCGCACGCTGTGATGCCCGCGCCAGTGCTCATGCGAAAACAAGCATCCCGACCCAACCGCGGCTACCGCGTGGCCGACCAGATCCAGCGCGATCTGGCCGAGCTGATTGCGCGCGAGCTCAAGGACCCGCGCGTGGGCATGGTCACCATCCAAAGCGTGGAAGTCACGCCCGACTACGCCCATGCCAAAGTCTATGTCAGCCTGCTGGTGGGCGACCCGGAGGAATCCGTGGCCGCCCTCAACCAGGCGGCGGGCTTCTTGCGCAATGGCCTGTTCAAGCGCCTGCACATCCACACCGTGCCCACGCTGCACTTCATCTTCGACCGCACGCCCGAGCGCGCGGCCGATATGAACGCCTTGATCGCCAAGGCGGTCGAATCGCGCGGCAAGGAAGAAGGCCCCACCGAATGACCGCGCCGCCATCCCGTGCCAGGGTGCAGCGCCGCCCTGTACACGGGGTGTTGCTGCTCGATAAGCCGCTGGGCCTGTCCAGCAACCAGGCTTTGCAAAAAGCCAAATGGTTGCTGCGCGCCGAAAAAGCCGGCCACACCGGCACCCTCGACCCGCTGGCCAGCGGCGTGCTGCCGCTGTGCTTTGGCGCGGCCACCAAGTTCAGCCAGCTGCAACTCGACGCCGACAAAACCTACGAAACCATCGTGCGCCTGGGCGTGAACACCCGCACCGCCGATGCCGAAGGCGAGGTGCTGCAGCAACGCCCCGTGAGCTGCACCGCAGGGCATGTGGTGCAAACGCTGGACGACTTCACCGGCCCCATCCGCCAGGTGCCGCCCATGCACAGCGCGCTGAAAAAAGACGGCAAGGCGCTGTACGAATACGCCCGCGAGGGCCAAAGCGTGGAGCGCGAAGCCCGCGCAGTCACCATCCACGACCTGGAGCTGCTGGACTTCGCCCTGACGGGCGAGGGCGCTCATCCCTACCCCTACCTGCATTTGCGCGTGCAATGCAGCAAGGGCACCTACATCCGCACCCTGGGCGAAGACATTGGCAATGCCCTGGGCTGCGGCGGCCACCTCACCATGCTGCGCCGCGTGGCCACTGGCGGCCTGCACGTGCAGGATGCCATCACGCTGGAGCAGCTCGAAGCCCTGCCCGAAGAGCAACGCCTGCAAGCCCTGCACCCCGTTGAGACTCTGCTGCACGGTTGGCCGCAGATCACCCTGGGCCATGACGACGCCGGCCGATTCTTGAGCGGCATGCGCCGCCGCGGCCCCTGGCCCGACGCGCCGCAGGTGGCCGTGTTTGGCGCGCAACCCCGCGCCCTGCTGGGCACGGCGCAAGTCAAGGCGGGGGAGTTGATTGCGATGCGTTTGCTCAGCCCGGTGGAAATCGCGCAAGTGCTGGTGCAACAAGGAGGTCACGATGCGGTTTGAAGGTGTTGTTTCCCGTTGGAACGATGAACGGGGCTTTGGCTTTCTCAAGGCTTTTGGCAACGATGATGCAGAAGTCTTCGTGCACATCTCCGAGTTCCCGAAGGGCGGGCGGCGGCCAGCGGTGGGCGAGCGTGTGTTGTTTGAGGTAGTGACTGACGAAAAAGGCAAAAAGAAGGCCAAAAACCTGTTTTGTCCGGATAGACCCAAGACTGGATCTGACAAAGCGGACAAGCAGCTTCATGCACGAAGAAGGCGCTTAAAAGCCAGAAAACCAACATCTTGGCTTGGAAGCGTGTTTGGGGTTGTGCTGCTGGTGATTGGCGCTGCTGTGGCTTACCCGTATGTGAAGAAAGAATGGAGCGAAAGGCAGCATCGGCAAGAACTGAGCCAGATGTCGAACGGTACACCTGTAGCCCCTGTGCAAGCCATTTCGTCCGTCTATCGGTGCGATGGCCGCACACATTGTTCGCAGATGACCTCGTGTGAAGAGGCCAAATTTTTTATCAACAACTGCCCGGGCACAAAGATGGACAGTGACAACGACGGCGTTCCCTGCGAATCGCAATGGTGCAGTGGTGGCCGGTAACGCTTTGGATATGTTTTGTTGAAGGTTAAGCCCATGACCCAACTTTGCGCCCTCCAGGCCGACATCACCACCCTGGCCGTGGATGCCATCGTCAACGCGGCCAACCACAGCCTGCTGGGCGGCGGCGGGGTGGATGGGGCGATTCATCGCGCCGCTGGCCCCGAGCTGTTGGCCCAATGCCGCCTGCTGGGAGGCTGCGCCACGGGGCAGGCCAAGATCACGGCGGCTTATCGCCTGCCCAGCCGCTATGTCATCCACACCGTCGGCCCCGTCTGGCACGGTGGCGCGCAGGGCGAGGCGGATTTGCTGCGCGCCTGCTATGTGAACAGCCTGGATCTGGCCGTGCAGCACGGCCTCAAGACCCTGGCATTTCCCTGCATTAGCACGGGCGTGTATGGCTATCCGCCCGAGCTGGCCGCGCCCGTGGCCGTGGCGGCTGTGCAAAGCCATCCCGATCTGGCGCGGCTGGAGCAAGTGCTGTTTTGCTGCTTCGGCCCGGCCGATCTGGCCCTGTACCAATCCTTGCTGGGCGCGCCCTGAAAAGCTTTTCAGAAGCCCAGAAGCCGCGCCCTGCCGATCCATTTTCAAATCAGTCTTTTGACAAACCCTGTATGACCAAAGAAATCCGCAACATCGCCATCATCGCCCACGTGGACCACGGCAAGACCACCATGGTGGACCAGCTTTTGCGCCAGTCGGGCACCTTCGCCGACCATGAAAAAGTCGTGGACACGGTGATGGACAGCCACGCCATCGAGCGCGAGCGCGGCATCACCATCCTGGCCAAGAACTGCGCCGTGAACTGGCAGGGCACGCACATCAACATCCTGGACACGCCCGGCCACGCGGACTTTGGTGGCGAGGTTGAGCGCGCGCTGTCCATGGTCGATGGCGTGGTGCTGCTGATCGACGCTCAGGAAGGCCCCATGCCGCAAACGCGCTTCGTGACGAAAAAGGCGCTGGCCCTGGGGCTCAAACCCATCGTCGTGGTCAACAAGGTGGACAAGCCCGGCGCCAACCCGGACAAGGTCATCAACGCCGCGTTCGATTTGTTCGACAAGCTCGGCGCCACCGACGAGCAGCTGGACTTCCCCGTGGTGTACGCCAGCGGCATCAACGGCTGGGCCAGCCTGGAGGAGGGCGAGCCGGGCGAAAAATGGGGCGAGAACATGGCCCCGCTGTTCGACACCATCCTCAAGCACGTGCCCTCCGTGCAGGGCGATGCCAGCGCGCCGCTGCAACTGCAAATCTCCGCGCTGGACTACTCCACCTTCGTGGGCCGCATCGGCGTGGGCCGCATCACCCAGGGCACGCTCAAGCCCGGCCAGGACGTGCTGGTGGCGCGCGGCCCCGATGGCGAAACCTACAAAGGTCGCGTCAACCAGGTGCTGACCTTCCAGGGGCTGGACCGCGTGCAGGCCAGCGAGGCCGGCCCCAGCGAAATCGTGCTGGTCAACGGCATTGAGAACATCGGCATCGGCGAGACGATTACCGACATCGCCAAGCCCCAGCCGCTGCCCATGCTTAAGATCGACGAGCCCACGCTGACCATGAACTTCTGCGTCAACACCAGCCCGCTGGCCGGGCGCGAGGGCAAGTACGTCACCAGCCGCCAGATCTGGGACCGGCTGCAAAAAGAGCTGCGCTCCAACGTCGCGCTGCGCGTGAAGGAAACGGGCGAGGACGGCGTGTTCGAAGTCTCCGGCCGCGGCGAGCTGCACCTGACCATCCTGCTTGAAGAAATGCGCCGCGAAGGCTATGAGCTGGCCGTCTCCAAGCCGCGCGTGGTGTTCCGCGAGATCGACGGGCAGCAATGCGAGCCTTACGAGCTGGTCACCGCCGACATCGAGGAAGGCCACCAGGGCGGCGTCATGCAGGCGCTGGGCGAGCGCAAGGGCGAGCTGGTGAACATGGAGCCCGACGGGCGCGGCCGCGTGCGGCTGGAATACCGCATCCCCGCGCGCGGGCTGATCGGCTTTGCCAACGAATTCCTCAACCTCACGCGCGGCAGCGGCCTGATCTCCAACATCTTCGATGGTTACGAGCCCTACGCCGGCGAGATCGGCGGGCGCAAGAACGGCGTGCTCATCAGCATGGACGACGGCGAAATCATCACCTACGCGCTGGGCAAGCTCGACGACCGCGGCCGCATGTTCGTCAAGGCCGGCGACCCGGTCTACGAGGGCATGATCGTAGGCATCCACAGCCGCGACAACGACCTGGTGGTCAACGCCACGCGCACCAAGCAACTGACCAACTTCCGCGTCAGCGGCAAGGAAGACGCCATCAAGATCACCCCGCCCATCGAGCTGACGCTGGAATACGCGGTGGAATTCATCGACGACGACGAACTGGTGGAAATCACCCCCAGCTCCATCCGCCTGCGCAAGCGCTTCCTCAAGGAACACGAGCGCAAGCGCGCCAAGAATGCGGCGCTGGCGTGAGGGTTTTCACTGCCGATCAGTCGTAGAAACGGGGGGATTCCCCCGTTTTTTTGTGCCTAAAATTACCATTCGATATAAATAGTTTCTTTTTGTTGCGTGAAATTTTCCGATTTGCCACCCTATGCCCGCTGGATCTGGGCCAAAAGTGGGGAGCCTTCTGGTCACGGTCTGCTGGCGCATATGCTGGATGTGGCCGCCGTGGCCGAAGCGATGCTGGTACGTGAGCCAGTACGCACGCTGGATTGGGCGGCAGCGGTATTCGGCCTGCCTCGTCAGCACTGCGCACGGTGGTTGGCCGCCTTGGCGGGTCTGCATGATTTTGGCAAGGCGATGGCGGGCTTTCAGGCCAAGTGGCCGCAAGGCATGGCCGCCGATCAGGCCAATGGCCTGTCCTTTCCCCAGCATGCCTGCGGCGTGACCGAACATTCCCGCGCCACTGCCGCCTTGCTGCGCAAGCTCCTGTCCGATGCCGTGGATGCCGAGCGTGCTTGGCTGCGGCATGCGCTGCAAGCCATCAGCGCCCATCACGGTTTTCATTTCACGCCCGTAGAGATTCATGACGCACGTCCCAAGGGGGAGCCGAGCGCATGGGCGCAGGCGCGGCAGGTCATTTTCGATGCCTATTGGCAGACGTTGGCACCGCAGGGCGCGCCCATTGCGGATGAAATCCCATTGCCTGCCGTGAACTGGCTGGCGGGCCTGACCAGCATGGCCGATTGGATTGCTTCCAATCCCGAGTGGTTTGCACTTGGCGAGCGACACGATGATCTGGATAGCTACTACGCCCATGCACGCACGCTGGCAGACACGGCATTGCGGCATATCCACTGGAACACGGCGCGCAGATTGCTGGAAACACCAACAGATCTGAATGCCTTGCTCTCGCGCGTGACCGGACGGCCGGGCTTGCAGGCGCGGCCACTTCAGCAGGCGGGTGATGCTTTGTTGCGCGACGTGCAAGGCCCGGCCTTGTTGCTGGTGGAGGCGCCGATGGGCGAGGGCAAAACCGAGTTGGCTTTTCTGGCCCACCTGCACCTGCAAGCGGCCAATGACCATCGCGGTCTGTATGTGGCCTTGCCTACCCAGGCCACCGGCAACGCCTTGTTCTCGCGCGCGCTGACTTTTCTGGAGGCGTTTGACGTAGATCCCACCGAGGTGCAGCTCATCCATGGCAGCGCCTGGATGAACGAGGAGGCAGCGCGTCTGCGCACGATCCGTTTGCGCAGCATCAATCAGGATGCAGGCGAAACATTGGAAGCCGCCACTTGGTTCTCCCAGCGCCGTCGCCCGCTGCTCTCAGCTTACGGGGTGGGCACCATCGATCAGGCATTGTTTGCGGCGCTCAACGTCAAACATCATTTCGTGCGCCTGTGGGGGCTGGGCAACCGGGTCGTGGTGCTGGATGAAGTGCATGCCTACGATACCTATACCTCCGGCCTCATCGCCAGCCTGTTGCAATGGCTCAAGGCCTTGGGTAGCTCGGTGGTGCTGATGAGCGCCACCTTGCCCCGTGCGCGCCGGGATGAGTTGCTGGCCGCCTGGGGCGCTGTGCCTGATGCCTTGCCGGCACTGGCCTACCCGCGCGTGCTGCTGGCCGATGCACAAGGGGTGCAGGGCGCATCGTTTGTGGCGCGCGAGCTGCCGCCAATCACCCTGAAGCCGCTTGCAGAAGACTTGACGTGCATGGCCAACCAGGCCCTGGCCTTGCTCGAAGGCGGCGGCTGCGGTGCGATCATCGTCAATACCGTGGATCGCGCCCAGCAGCTTTATCTGTTGCTGCGCGAGCGCCTGTCAGCGGATATCAGGCTGTTGTTGTTCCATGCGCGATATCCGCTGGACGAGCGCGCTGAGCGCGAGCGGCAGGTGCTGACGCATTTCGGGCCGCAGGGCGAGCGCCCCGAGAAGGCTTTGTTGATCGCCACCCAAGTTGCAGAGCAATCGCTGGATCTGGATTTTGATTTCATGCTCAGCGATCTGGCTCCGGTTGACTTGTTGCTGCAGCGTGCCGGCCGCCTGCATCGTCACCAGCGTCCCCGGCCAGCCTTGCATCGCACCCCTTGTCTTTGGGTGGCGGGATTGCAGCCGGCGTTTCCTGACCTGAAGACCACGGCCTGGCAGTTCGTTTACGACACCTACATCCTCGGGCGCACCTGGGCCTTGTTGCAGTGTGAGAGCACGCTCACCCTGCCCGGTGACATCGATCGGCTGGTACAAGCCGTGTATGGCGATCAGCCATTGCCTGCCGCACTGGATGCGCAGGTGCAAAACGCTATTGAAATCACCGCCTATGGTGAATACCGGGCCAAAGTGAACAAGGAGCGGCAGGAGGCGCGCAATGTCGCCATCGATCCTGCAAGCGAGCCACAGAGCGCTTATATCGACAAACCCCGTGGCAACGACGACAGCGACTTGCTGGGCTTGCGCAACGTCACCCGCCTGGGGCGCGAGGGCATCACTCTGATACCGGTGGAAGTAACTGAGGATGGCTGGCGCGTGCTGGGCATGGATATCGACCCCGTCCAGCCGCTTGATGAACGCACTGCCCGGCATCTGTACGCCCGCCAACTGCGCCTCTCGCGCAAGGCCGTGGTCAAGCACTTCCAAGGTGTGGAAAAACCGGCGACGTTTGCCGAGCACCCCTGGTTGCGCCACTGCCACTTATTGCCGCTGACCCAAGGACGCTATGCCCAGCCCGGTATCCATTTGCGGCTGGATCTTGAGCTGGGGCTGATTTACGAAAAAGATCCATCCACTGGGGGTGATGAATGAGCAAGGATTTCAACCTATTGGACGAGCCTTGGCTGCCAGTCCGGCTGGCCGATGGACGCATCGAAATGCTGGGGCTGCTGGAAGTGTTTAGCCGCAGCGCTGAAATCACGGCTTTGGCAGAAACCGCGCCCCCCAGTCTGGTGGCGCAATACCGGCTGCTGCTGGCCATTCTGCATCGGGCACTGAAACATGCTTATCCGCAGGGCTGGAAGGACAAAGACCGTGCACACTGGTGGCGTGATGGCTTTCCTATCGAAGTCGTGAACGCCTACCTGGAGCACTGGCGTGAACGCTTCTGGCTGTTCCATCCAGAGCACCCGTTCATGCAGGTGGCGGCACTGGCATCTTGTACAGAGACACAAACACTCTATCCTCCTAATACGATTTCTCTTGAGCAGTTCTACGGGTCAGAAATATTCAATCAGGATGTATATAAGTGTGATTCTTGGCATCCGGGATATGTCATCAAATCCATGCTGGGATACTTTCAGTTCGTGCCGGGTGGTTTTTTCCCAGGAAAGAAATTAAAGGAATCAGAAAAGTCAGGTGCTTTAGCAAATACAGCAGCAATTATTCCAGCTGGTGGAAATTTGGCGCAAACACTCCTGTTGTCGCTACATAAGTGGACTTCCTATGAAGATCTTCCCGCATGGGAGAGGGCTGCACCAACCTTGCCTGAGTTGCGTGGTGCGCCTGTGCTGGCGACCGGCCCTAATGACCGCTATACCCGGCAGAGCCGGGCCGTGCTTTTACGGCGTGAAGCCGATGGGCGTGTGAGATGGCTGCATTTCGCCGCCGGGCTTGCACTGGAGGAAGACAGCAACGCCCCCGATCCGATGGTCAGCTTTCATACTGACACCGAAGGAAATTTGGTTCAGATAAGCTTTATGGAAGGGCGTGCGTTTTGGCGTGATTTGCCGGTTCTGGTACCCAACCCCCAGAAGAAAAACAGCCAGCCCGCCGCCGTATTGAACCATGCTATGGCGCTGCATGCTGAGCTTGAGTTCGACCAAGTGTATCAACCCTTGTTGGTGGCAGGACTGGCTAGCAATAAAGCCAAGCTTTTACGTTGGCGTTTGGAGCGGATTAATTTGCCAATTTCATTAATGAAAAACGCAGATAGGGCGCTTTATTTGTGTGATCTTGTAGAAAAGTCTGAAAAATTATTTGGAGAATTGCATGTATTGGCTGTTGATATGCTGATGTGCGTTATTGAGAGGTCTGATAGGAAAAACCTTCGGGAATCAAAGAATAATGAAAAGAAGGCTTACAAGAGGATGCTTTCTGCTCTGGATGCCATGCCATTCGCAGCTAGTTATTTTGCATATGTCGAACATGCACTTCCACATGCATTGGAATTATTGACCAAGGGAGAGTTTTCCGAGGTAACAGCCTATTGGGATGACGTCCTAAGGAAAGCCGCGACAATTTCCTGGGAGCAAGTATTTATTGGACTTGGTTGCTCAATCATTGCCTTGCGAGTGGAGGCTCGTCTCTACCCCGGTTTTCATACTCTTTTGAACAAGCATCTCAAAAAACCAGAATCCAACCCCGTTTACAAGGAGGCCGCCGCATGAGTGAGCATGCACGGACATTCATCACCTATCTGCAATCTTTGCAGGAGAAGCAAGATCTGGGCGCACTGGCCGAGTTGCGGCGCAGCTTGGCCTTCGATCCTGGCAGCTATCCGCGCGCGTTCCCCTGCGTGGAGCGCTTTGTGGCCAAAGAGATGCATGAGCGGGATGCGCGCCGCTTGGCCTTGTATGTCGTGGCTGGGTTGTTTGCCACACACCCGCAGGTCAGCGAACACAGCTTTGCCGCCGCTTTCGGCCGCTTGGCGCAGCTGCGCAAGGCATCGACGGAGCATGAATACAGCCGCAGTATCGAGCAACGCTTTATCGCGCTGCTTGAGGCGGATGCCGAGACCCTCCAAACCCATTTGCGCCATGCCATCAGCTTGCTGAAGACTTCGGAGATCGGGCTGAACTACGCCCGGCTGCTGGATGACGCCGCGCTTTGGATGAACCCCCGGCTTGATGTGGATCGCTTGCGCCAGCGCTGGGCGCGCGACTTCTACCGTGCGGCCCAAGCCCAGGCCGAAAACCCGAATGAAAACCCTGAAGGAGATGTGCAATGAGCCTGTTTCTCGAGTTTCACCTGATCCAGAACTTCGCCCCGTCCAACCTCAATCGCGACGATACCGGCGCGCCGAAAGATGCCATTTTTGGCGGTCAGCGTCGGGCACGGGTCAGCAGCCAGTGCT
Organism: Vandammella animalimorsus; assembly: GCF_002285265.1. GTDB lineage: Bacteria > Pseudomonadota > Gammaproteobacteria > Burkholderiales > Burkholderiaceae_C > Lampropedia. The sequence goes on along the minus strand of NZ_NSJB01000001.1, from coordinate 926,033 downwards.
TTAAGCGATCCATTCGCATGACGACCGCTGCGCATGATTTGCTGCCACAGGAATACCGCGGCATCCGCACCAAGAAGCTGAAAAGCCTGCTGCTTGAAAAACTCCCCGGTCGCGATGCCGCCGAGGCCGAGGAAAAAATCAAGGTGGCCTTGGGCGCAGCTGGCCTGAAGCTCAAGGACGATGGCAAGACCGAGTACCTGTTGTTTCTCGGCCAGAACGAAGTGAGTGCCTTGGCGGCGCTGATTGAGCAGCATTGGGACGCGTTGACTGCCAGTGGCGACAAAAAGAGCAAAAAAGACGCCAAGGCCAGCCTTCCCGCTGAGATCGTCAAAACGGCCAAGGCACTGCTGGATGGCGGCAAGGCCGTGGATGTGGCCTTGTTTGGCCGCATGCTGGCCGATCTGCCGGCGGTCAATCAGGATGCGGCTTGCCAGGTGGCGCATGCCATCAGCACCCACCGCGTCGAGCGTGAATTCGACTACTTCACGGCTGTGGATGACTGTGGCGATGAGGACGAAACCGGTGCGGGCATGATCGGGCAGGTTGAATTCAACTCCGCCACCTTCTATCGCTATGCGGTATTGGATGCCAACAAGCTGCTTGCCAATCTGCAAAACGACCGCGAGCTGGCATTGTCGGTGGTGGAAGCTTTTACCCAGGCGCTAGGGCGCGCCATTCCCAGTGGCAAACAAAACAGCTTTGCCGCGCACAATCCGCCCGAATTCATCGGCGTGAGCCTGCGCCATACAACACCATTGAATCTGGCCAATGCGTTTGAGCAGGCCGTGCGCCCCCAGGCTGATACTCCGCTGACCGCCGCATCCGTGGCTGCCCTGTCGAACTACGAAGACAAGCTCGCTACGGTGTATGCCGCGCCGCAGGATCAGTGGCTGTATCTGGACCTGACCGGACACTGGCCGCAAGAAAAGGGCGAGGCGCAAACGTCCCTGACCGCACTGGCGCAGCGTGTGCGTGAGCTGGTCGCAACCCGGCTGGAGGCGTGAGCATGGCGACCTTGCTGCTGCGGCTGCAAGGCCCGATGCAGTCCTGGGGCACGACCAGCCGCTTTGACGAGCGCGACACGCAACTGGAGCCGTCCAAGTCTGGCGTGCTCGGGCTGGTTTGCGCGGCCATGGGGCGTGACCGCAACGAGCCTATTGATGACTTGGCCGCCTTGCGCATGGGCGTGCGCGTGGATCGCGAAGGTGTGCCGATGCGCGATTACCAAACAGCCACCGGCGTGTTGCTGGCCACAGGCAAAGTGGACATGGGGCGTACTGTAGTCAGCCCACGCTATTACCTGTCCGATGCCGTATTTCTGGTGGGTCTGGAGGGCGATCGCGCCTTGCTGGAAACCATTCACCTCGCATTGCGCCAGCCAGTTTGGCCATTGGCCCTGGGGCGCAAGAGCTTTGTGCCATCGGTGCCTGTGCATATTCCCGACGGCCTGGTGGAGTCTGATCTGGTGCAGGCATTGCGCGACTGGCCCAGCCTACTGACAGGCGAAGCGCCGCCCGAACCCCGGCGTCTGCTGCTGGAAGATGCGGCGGAAGGCGCGGTGCGCCTTGATCAGCCGATTGCGCCATTCTCCGAACGGCGCTTCGGCCCGCGCTTTGTGAAATCCCTGATGTTGTCTGTAGGAGGGCCGCATGTACCTGACCCGGCTATTGCTTGACACCCGCAGTGCCCAGGTGCGTCGTGATTTGGGCAACCCCTACGAGCTGCACCGCACCCTGGTGCGCGCCTTCGCGCAGAGTGATGCGCAAGACGTGCCGCGCTTTCTCTGGCGTGTGGAGCCGCAAGCGGCATGGAACAGTTCACCTGTCGTACTGGTGCAGTCTGAGCACAGCGCCGACTGGAGCCTGTTGCAAGCCCTGCCGCGCTACCTGAAAGTGCCCCCTGCAAGCAAAGCCTTGTCGCCGGAACGATTGTTTCCTGCCGGGCAGCGCTGCCGCTTTCGCCTGTTCGCCAATCCGACTGTCACACGAGCCGGCAAACGCATCGGGCTGGTGGGGGACGGCGCCCAATTGGCCTGGCTTCAACGGCAGGGGCAATCCCATGGGTTTGCGTTGGAAGCAGCCATCGTCACCCACAGCGAGGTTTTGAAACCCCGCAAGCAAGCGGCGGTACTCAGCCTGCAACGCGCATGTTACGAGGGTGTTTTGCAGGTCACCGATGCCGATCGGCTCAAAGCCGCCCTGGTTGCCGGCATCGGCCCCGGCAAGGCTTTTGGCTGTGGCCTTTTGAGTCTGGCCCGGATTTGAGCCTTCACCATGCCCAGCCCGCTGCTGCCGCCCCTCAAGCCCCTGCCGATGAAAGACCGCATCTCGATGATCTTCATCCAGTACGGCCAGATCGACGTGCTGGATGGCGCCTTCGTCGTCATCGACAAGAACGGCGTGCGCACTCACATCCCGGTCGGCTCGGTGGCCTGCATCATGCTGGAGCCGGGCACGCGGGTGTCGCATGCCGCCGCGCATCTGGCCGCTGTTGTCGGCACGCTGCTGGTTTGGGTAGGGGAATCCGGCGTGCGCCTGTACGCCAGCGGCCAGCCCGGCGGCGCCCGCGCCGACCGGCTGCTGTACCAAGCCAAGCTGGCACTCGATGATGAGCTGCGCCTGAAAGTGGTGCGCAAAATGTACGAGCTGCGCTTTGGCGAGCCGGCGCCGCAACGCCGCAGCGTGGAGCAATTGCGCGGCATCGAAGGCGCCCGCGTGCGCGAAACCTACAAACTGCTGGCTCGGCAATACGGCGTCAACTGGCGTGCGCGCAATTACGACCAGAAGGATTGGGACGCCGCCGACATCCCCAATCGCTGCCTGTCCGCGGCCACCGCCTGCCTCTATGGCATTACCGAAGCCGCCGTACTGGCAGCCGGCTACGCCCCGGCCGTGGGCTTTATCCACACTGGCAAGCCGCTGTCCTTCGTGTACGACATTGCCGACCTGTTCAAATTTGAAACTGTCGTGCCACTGGCGTTTCGTATCGCCGCCAAATCCCCCGCGCAGCCCGAGCGCGAAGTACGGCTGGCCTGCCGCGACCTGTTTCGCAGCAGCAAGCTGCTCGGTCGCATCATCCCGACCATCGAAGAAGTCCTGGCCGCTGGCGAAATCAGCCCGCCACCAGCCCCGCCCGAAGCCGTGCCGCCTGCCATCCCCAACCCCGAATCGCTGGGCGATGCCGGTCATCGCAGCCAGTAGCGATGGACAAGCGCCATGGCCTTTTTGACCGTCGTCACCGAAAACATCCCGCCTCGCCTGCGCGGCCGCCTGGCAATCTGGCTGTTGGAAGTGCGCGCCGGGGTCTATATCGGTAACGTCTCACGCCGCACCCGGGAAATGATCTGGCAACAACTCGAAGCCGGCCACGAAGATGGCAATGTCGTCATGGCCTGGGCCAGCCCGAACGAATCCGGTTACGAATTCCAGACCCTCGGCCCCAACCGCCGCTTGCCAGTGGAATTTGACGGCCTGCGGCTGGTTGCCTTCCACCCCGAATCCCCTGTTCTTTGACAAGCTGAAAATCGGTAGAATTTCTCGGGTTGATTTTCATTTGTAAGATCAACCAGTTACGCCAAGAGCGTTCCCCGCGCCAGCGGGGATGAACCGGATGCCTTGAAAAACAACAAAACCCTTGTAACGCGTTCCCCGCGCCAGCGGGGATGAACCGATAAGGGCGTCTTTCTCTGCTCACACTCTCTTGCGTTCCCCGCGCCAGCGGGGATGAACCGCCAGTTCTGGCAGTTTCAAAAACGCTGAAGGCGCGTTCCCCGCGCCAGCGGGGATGAACCGACTTCTGGCCTGCCGCAGCCCAGGGCTCGCGCGCGTTCCCCGCGCCAGCGGGGATGAACCGACCGACGCCGAGAAGGTGGCGTACCTGCAGCAGCGTTCCCCGCGCCAGCGGGGATGAACCGCCTCAAAACGTTTAAACATCTGGTAGGCTTGGGCGTTCCCCGCGCCAGCGGGGATGAACCGCAAGGGGGGCAGGCAGCGCCCGCATTCGAGGGTGCGTTCCCCGCGCCAGCGGGGATGAACCGCTGTTTTAATCCCACTTCGCAGTTTTGCGGCCGCGTTCCCCGCGCCAGCGGGGATGAACCGTCCATCAGTACGTCGGGCTGGATGTGCAGCGTGCGTTCCCCGCGCCAGCGGGGATGAACCGTCAATACTGCCCCGGCGCAAATGCCGATGATGGCGTTCCCCGCGCCAGCGGGGATGAACCGTAGTCAATGTGAAAGCCTTCGCCGAGGGCTGCGCGTTCCCCGCGCCAGCGGGGATGAACCGAGCGTAAAGCCTCTGTAAAGGCCCGTTAATGTGCGTTCCCCGCGCCAGCGGGGATGAACCGGGCTTGGTGGAGAGCGCAGGAGGTTTGAAGGTGCGTTCCCCGCGCCAGCGGGGATGAACCGCGCAACAGAACCCCTTGACACTACCAACAGTAGCGTTCCCCGCGCCAGCGGGGATGAACCGAAATGAAAAACATTACTTCCCAGGCAAAAGCAGCGTTCCCCGCGCCAGCGGGGATGAACCGGGCTGGCAGTGCGAAGGCGATGCCGTTCTGTGCGCGTTCCCCGCGCCAGCGGGGATGAACCGGCCAGTTCAACGTCTCGGCCAAGGCCGGCACGGCGTTCCCCGCGCCAGCGGGGATGAACCGCACAGGCTTGCCGTGAATGTCAGACCACTGCACGCGTTCCCCGCGCCAGCGGGGATGAACCGAACAAATCAAGGAATGCCGAGAATTGAATCACGCGTTCCCCGCGCCAGCGGGGATGAACCGAGCTATGAATGGATCAGAGGATGAATATGCAAGCGTTCCCCGCGCCAGCGGGGATGAACCGCCCGCCGAATCCTGGCCGAACTTGGCCAGCTGGCGTTCCCCGCGCCAGCGGGGATGAACCAGCTGGTTCACTGGACGATACTCTCCATTGACCGCGTTCCCCGCGCCAGCGGGGATGAACCGGCGTTTGGGCGCCTCTCCCTCCGTCGAGGTATGCGTTCCCCGCACCAGCGGGGATGAACCGGGAGTAACGCAGGCTTACACGGAAATCGGCGCGCGTTCCCCGCACCAGCGGGGATGAACCGCACCCTGCCAATAATCGGCTTAACCAAACCTAGCGTTCCCCGCACCAGCGGGGATGAACCGAATGTTGCCTCATAGGCATGCCAGACGTCATAGCGTTCCCCGCACCAGCGGGAATGAACCGGCCGTCAACATGCCCCAGTTTCTGGGCAAATAGCGTTCCCCGCACCAGCGGGGATGAACCGGCGGCGGTGGAGGCTGGCTTTGGCGCCAACGTGCGTTCCCCGCACCAGCGGGGATGAGAACCGTAGCAGACGGCGAGACGGACGAAGCAGGGCTGCCGTTCCCCGCACCAGCGGGGATGAACCGGATGCACAGGCCGGCAAGCTGCGCCTGCCGCTTTCTTCTCTGCATCTGCTCTGGTCAGAGTGTGCCCATCGGGCCGTGCATTGCTGCAGGAAACCAACCGCAGCAGCCCTTTGGCACAATGCCGCGCTGTTGTTTTTGCTGTGGTGTGTCGATGCAATCCCAGATCAAGTTTCGCCTGCGCATTTACCGTGATGAGGTGATTGCCGTGGGCCCGGGCAAGGTGCAGTTGTTGGAGGCCATCGGCGAGGTCGGTTCGATTTCCGCGGCGGCGCGGCGGCTGGGCATGTCGTATCGGCGTGCCTGGTTGCTGGTGGAGGAGCTCAATGGCGCGCTGCACGAGCCGGCGGTGCGCACGGCCACAGGCGGTGCGCATGGCGGCGGTGCGACGCTGACGCCGCTGGGCCTGCAACTGGTGGCGCATTACCGCGCTGCCGAGGCCAAGGCGCGCCGGGCCGCTGAGGCCGAGCTCAAGGGCTTGCTGGACATGCTGGCGCCCTGAGGGCTGCGGAGACCTGTACAAAACACCAGTACATCAATCCCGGCGCATGCTCGGCATGAGGGCGCGCTCGCCTGGGCGCTCTGCGCTGCAGGCCAAGCCATCTCAAGCCACGGGTTTTCAGTGCGCGCTGATGCCGCCAGCGCCGCAAGCGGGCACGGGTGCCGTGAACGGCGCGGATGCCGCGCGTGCAAAACCCGCCTGGGCAGCGGGATGTGCAATCTGGCTTATAAAGCGCGCCATGCCAAATCAACGCTCTTTTTCAGGCTGCCCGCGGGCGGCCGTTGCTGTTTCTTGTCCCTTGCCAGGGCCTGCATTGCCGCGCGGCGCTGGGCCGCTGGGGCTGGCTGGCTGGCGCCATGTGCTGCGCGTGGGCCTGTGCCTGCTGATGCTGGCGGCGCTGTGGCTGCATGGTGCGGCGCAGGCCGACATGGAGGTGCCGCCCACGCAGGCCACGGCCATCGAGGCGGCCCGTAGCACGCTGGAGAATGCCGAGCTGAGCCAGGCCCAGCGCGAGGCGGCCCAGGCCCAGCTGGAGGCCGCCGCCGCGCTGGAGAAAGAGGCCGAGCCGCTGCTCGAACAATTGGCCCAGCTGCAGGAGAAAAGCCGCGAGGCGGCGGCCCCAGCGGTGGCCCCGTTGACGGCGGCCGAGCGCGAGAACCAGTTCAAGCAATGGGCGGCGCGCCTGCCGCAGAGCATGGGCAACGATGCGCTGGAGCACCTGCTGCGCGAGGAGCGCAATGCCAGCAACGCGCTCAAGGCGCGCATCGATGCCTTGGCCGGTGAGCTGACCAACCTCATCTCGCGCCCGGGCCAGCGCCTGAGCCAGATGGCGGCGCTGCGCCAGCGCGCCGATGCCAGCGCGGGCGAGCCCGCCAGCGATGCCAATGAGCCTGCGGCGCTGTTCGAGGCGCGCCGCCTGCGCCGCGCCGCCGAGCATCGGCGCGCGCTGGCCGAGCTGGCGCTGTACGAGGCCGAGCAGGCCACGGCCGAGCTGCGCCAGCGCCAGCTGGAAAACCAATTGCAGGCCCTGCGCCAGGAGCAGGCCCTGCGGGCGCCGCGCATCGAATGGCTCAGCCAGCGCATCAGCGCCAACAGCCTGCAGCGCCTGCAAACTCAGGCGCAGGAGCTGGCCGCCCTGGCCGAAAGCAGCGCCGCGCAGCACGATGGCGCGCTGCACGATCTGGCCCAGCGCAATGCCGAGCTGGCCCAGCAGTTGCTGCAGGGCACGCAGCAACTGGGTGAGGAGCGCCGCACATTGAATGACTACGAGCGCGAGCGCGAGCAAATCGCCACCGCGCTGCGCGACACCCAGGCCCGGCTGCGCCTGGGCAGCAGCAGTGCGGCAACCGGCTATTGGCTGTGGCAGCAGCGCCTGGGCATGCCTTCGCTGCTGGCGCTGACGGCCCAGCGCAAGCAAGTGCAGCAGCGCCTGGCGGAGTTGCGCCTGCAGCTCTACAACGCCACCGAGACGCGCTATGCCGCCATCGAATTGGGCCAGGCCCAGCCCGAAAAACCAGCCCAGGCCGCGCAGGCCGGCAAGGCCGCCGAGGCTGACGGGGCCGATGAAGCCGCCGGGCAGACGGCCGAGCAGGCCGCCGCTGCCCAGGCCGCAGCGGCCGGCAGCGCCTTGCGCAATGCCTGGCAGGCCACGCAGACCGAGCTGATCGACCAGTTCGAGCAGCTGCTGCGCCGCCGCATCACGGTGCTGGAACAGACCGACGGCACTTTGCAGACCCTGCTCACGCGCGGCGATGAGCTGCGCCAGCTGATGGACCGGCAATTGCTGTGGACGCCCAGCCACCCCCGGGTTGGCCAGCAGTGGCTGCACGAGTGGGGCGAGCAGGGCGCCGAGGCCATCGCCCTGACGGCCATGCTGGGCAAGGCGCTGCGCTTCTTGCTGGCCGATCTGTTTGGCGACCCCTTGCCTTACCTGGCCCTGGCGCTGGTGTTGGGCAGCTTGCTGGCGCTGCGCCTGCGCGCGCCCCAGCGCCTGCGCGCCATCAGCGAGCAAATGCGCGATGTCAGCCAGGATCGTTTTTCCCTGACCTTGCAGGCCCTGCTCTGGACGCTGCTGATTGCCCTGCCCGGCGCCGTGGCGCTGTGGGGCGCGGGCACGGCATTGCAGCAAGTCGGCGCACGCCACTTGAGCGATGTCGAAGCCATTGGCCGCACGATGGTCGATGTCTCGCGGCTGCTGCTGCTCACCGGGCTGTGGGGCGCGCTCGTGCAGCCCGGCGGCCTGGCCCAGGCGCACTTTGGCTGGCCCAACGCCCAGATCACCGCCCTGCGGCGGGCGCAGCGCCTGGCCATGGTGCTGATCCTGCCGGCCTCGTTCGCCGCCATGCTGGCCTTGCACCGTGGCGCGGGCAGCATCATCAGCACCTGGGGCCGCCTGGCCCTGGTGGTGCTGGCGCTGGGGCTGATGGTGCTGTCCTGGCGGCTGATGCGCCGCCTGTGGCCGGGCACCTCGGAGCAGGCCGCGCCCTGGCTGCTGCGCCTGCTGGGCTGGCTGCTGCCGGCGGCCTTCGTCGCCATCGCGCTGCTGGCCCTGGGCGGCTACATCTACACCAGCACGGAGATGCTGGGCGCGCTGTTCACCAGCCTGACGGTGGTGCTGGCCGTGCTGGTGGTCGATGGGCTGTTGCGCCGCTGGCTGCTGCTCAGCGAGCGCCGCCTGGAGCAAAAGCGCCTGTTGGAGCAGGCGCTGAGTCAAGGCAGTGCCAGCGTGGTCAACACCGAGTCGGGCGAGGCCCCGCCCGAGGGCGAGGCGGAGCTGACGCTGGTGAGCATCAGCGCGCAAACGCACCGCCTGCTGCGCCTGCTGCGCCTGACGCTGCTGGCCCTGGGCCTGCTGTGGGCCTGGTCCGAAGTGCTGCCCGCGCTGCTGCGCCTGGATGGCGTGCAGCTGTGGGGCAGCAGCGCCACGGGGCCCGATGGCAAGCCCATGCAGGTGCCGGTGACGCTGATGGACGTGCTGCTGGGCGCGCTGCTGCTGCTGCTGACCTTCAGCATGGCGCGCAACCTGCCGGGCCTGCTGGAGCTGGCGCTGAACTCCTCGCGCTTTATCAGCAGCGCCACGCGCTACACCCTGACCACGCTGCTGCGCTACGCCATCACCATTGCCGGCGTGCTGCTGGCCTTCAGCCTGTTTGGCCTGCGCTGGAGCCAGCTGCAGTGGATGGCCGCGGCCCTGACCGTGGGCCTGGGTTTTGGCCTGCAGGAGATCTTTGCCAATTTCGTCTCCGGCCTGATCCTGTTGGTCGAGCGGCCGTTCCGTGTGGGCGACACCGTCACCATCGACAAGGATTTGACCGGCACCGTCACCCGCATCCGCACCCGCGCCACCACGGTGCTCGATTACGACAACCGGGAAATCATCATTCCCAACAAGACCTTCATCACCGGCCAGGTGACCAACTGGACGCTGAGCGACACCGTCACCCGCTTGGTGCTCAACGTCGGCGTGGCCTATGGCAGCGATGCCAAGCAGGTGCGCCAGCTGCTGCTGCGCGCTGCCGACGAGCACCCGAACGTGCTGGCAGAGCCCGCGCCCAATGCCTGGTTCATGGCGCTGGGCGGCAGCACGCTGGACTTCGAGCTGCGCGTGTACGTGGCCACGCTGGGCGAGCGCATGACGGTGCGCAACGACCTGAACCGCCGCATCACCGAGCTGCTGGGCGAGGCCAATATCGAAATCGCCTTCCCGCAGCTGGACGTGCACCTGTGCGATCTGCCGCAGGCGGCGCAGCAGGCCGTGCATGACGCCGTGCAGGAGGCGGCGCAGGAAGCGGCGCAGCAGCAGACGCAGTCGCCTGCTGCAGGCCAAGGGCCTGCGCCCAAGCCAACGGCTTGATGCGTTTGGCAAGAGCGGCATAAATCGCAGCGTCGTGTGCCCAAGACAAAGCGCCCGGCTTGGCCGGGCGCTTTTTTGTGCTCAGGTCGGCAGGCTCTTGCCTGCTGGCCTTGCTGCTTGGGTTTATTTCTTGGGCCGGAAGGCCTGGCAGACGGCCGGATCGGTTTCGATGCGCGCTGCGCCGATCAAATCCAGGCAGTAGGGCACGGCGGCGAAGATGCCGTGGGCGATGGTCTGCCCGTCCTGGCCCTGCAGGCCGCCCAGGGTCTCGGCGATGGCGCGCGGGCGACCGGGCAGGTTCAGAATCAGCGCGCGGCCGCGCACCACGCCAACCTGGCGCGAGAGGATGGCCGTGGGCACGAAGTGCAGGCTGATCTGGCGCATTTGCTCGCCAAAGCCGGGCATGACGCGATCGGCCACGGCCAGCGTGGCCTCGGGCGTGACGTCGCGCGGCGCCGGGCCGGTGCCGCCGGTGGTCAACACCAGATCGCAGCCGATCTCATCGACCAGCTCGATCAGGGTGCGCTCGATCAGCGGCTGCTCGTCCGGGATGAGACGCTGGGCGAACTCCATCGGGTTGCGCACGGCGCGGCCCAGCCATTGGCGCAGCGCTGGCAGGCCTTCATCGGCGTAGGCGCCGCTGCTGGCGCGATCGCTGGCGGCCACCAGGCCGATGCGCACGCAGGGCAGGGCGGCATCGGCAGTATCGGCCGCAGGGGAGGGGTGGGGGGCAGCGGTCATGGCCTGGCTCACAAGATGTCGAACAGGGTGTCAAACAGGGGATAAACGGTCAGGGCGTCGCCGTGGGCGATCTGGGCGCCCGGCGCGGTCTCGGCCAGGGCGTTGGCAAACGCTGCGCCCGAGAGCATGTTCGAGCCTTGCTGCGCCAGCGGCGTGGCCTGCCAGCCCTGCGGGCCTGGCTCCAGCCGCACGCGCACGAACTCGCGGCGCGCCTCGGGCTTGCTGCGGTTGAAATTGGCCCGCGCCTGCCATTGCAGCGGCCGGGCGCGCTGCGCGTCCAGGCCGCTGAGGCGGCGCAGCGCCGGCAGCGCCAGCTGCTGGAAGGTCACCAGGCTGGAGACCGGGTTGCCCGGCAGCATGAACACGCGGCAGGGCGGCGCGTCTTCATCCATGCCGCCCTGGGCGCTGCGGGCGATGTGGCCCCAGGTGAAGGGCTTGCCCGGCTTGATGAACAGCCGCCATTGCACCAGCGTGCCCACTTGCTCCAGCGCGCGCTTGAGGTGGTCTTCCTCGCCGACGGAGACGCCGCCCGAGCACAGGATGGCGTCGCTGCGCTGCGCCGCGCGCTGCAGGGCCTCGCGCGTGGCGGCCAGCGCATCGGGCAGGGCGCCGCCGTCGATGGCGGCAAAGCCCAGCGCCTGCAACCAGCTCAGCAGCATGACGCGGTTGCTGTCGTAGATCTGCCCCGGCTGCAGCGGCTGGCCCGGCTGCACCAGCTCGTTGCCGCTGGAAAACACCGTCACGCGCAGCGGCGCCAGCACCGGCGCTTGCGCATAGCCCTGGATGGCCAGCAGGCCGATGGTGGCCGGGTTCAGGCGCGCGCCGTGCGAGAGCAGCGTGGCGCCGGCTTGCAGCTCTTCGGCGCGGCGGCGGATGTGCTGGCCGGGGCGGATCGCCTGGCCGGGCGCCAACGCAATCGCGCCCTGGCTGGCATCGTGCGTGACGTGCTCTTGCATCAGCACGGCCTGGGCGCCAGCGGGGATGGGCGCGCCGGTGAAGATGCGCGCGGCCTGGCCGGGTTGCAGCGCCGGGCCTTGGGCTGAGTCACCAGCGGCGATGCGCTGCACGACCTGCCAGCTGCTGTGGTCTGCGCCGCAGATGGCGTAGCCGTCCATGGCGCTGTTGTCGAAGTTGGGCACGTCCAGCCGCACGGGCAAATCCTCGGCCAGGATGCGGCCGTGCAGCTGCGCCAACGGCAGGGTTTCGCTGCGTACCATGGGCTGGTGGGTTTGCAGCAAGGTGTTCAGGGCGTCGTGGTAGTCGAGCAGGTCTTTGGACATGGCGGTGCTTCGGTGCTTTGGGGCTGCCGGGCGGCTTGGGTGCTATTGAAGTTCAGTATTGCGGTGGTGTTTCCGGCTGGGCCTGCGCAGCAGCTGGGTTGAAAACGCTTGCAAGCTCTTGAGCTTTGCGCGCATTCTCGCTTCGCAGCGGGGCAGCGCTTGCCCCGAACAAGCGCTTCGCAAACCGTATCTCAACACCCCCTAGCGCGATTGCAGTTGTTGTTGCAGGCTTTGCAGGGCCTGCTGGTCGTTGAGGTTGGCGAAGGCCTGGGCGTCGTCAAAGAACACCGTTTGCCAGCCACGCGGCTCCAGCCAGCGGCGCAGGCTCAGGTCGCCCTGGCCTTGTTGCTGGGCCTGCAGGTACTGCGGCAGGCCCAGCAAAAGGGCCGGGCGCAGCAGGCTGATGCTGGGGTGGCGGCCCGAAGCGGTGGCGGCCGAGACGGCGGCCAAGCCAGGGCGTGCAAACAGCGCCTGCGCCAGGCGCGCGGCCAGCTGTGGCGGCAGCAGCGGCGTGTCACAGGGCACAACCAGCAGCGCGTCCAGATCCGGGGGCAGTTGCGGCGCGGCGCTGGCAATGCCGGCCAGCGGCCCCAAGCCCTGCCACTGCGGTGCATCGGGCCAGACAGGCAGGCCCAGGGCCTGATAGGCGGGCAAGTCCGCGTTGGCGCTGATGGCGATGCTGTGCACCTGCGGGCGCAGCGCCTGCGCCACGTGCTGCACCAATGGCTGGCCCAGCAGCGGTTGCAGGCCTTTGTTGCAGCCACCCATGCGCTGGCCTTGTCCCCCGGCCAGAATCAGCGCGCCGATGCGCGCGGCGGTGGCTGTGGTGGTGGCGGTCTGGCTGGTTGTGCAGGCCATCGCGCTGCCGGTGGCAGTGTCGATGGCGCGATCGTTTGCGCTGACCGCTGCGGCGGGCGCTGCCGTGGCCTGCCAGCGCCGCTGCGCGGCCTGGTCGCTGGCCTTGGCCTGCACCCAGTGCGCGCTGGCGTCGGCAAAGCATTCCTGCTTCCAGAACGGCGCCTCGGTCTTGAGGTAATCCATGATGAAGGCATTGGCCTCGTAGGCATCGCGGCGGTGGGCGCTGGCGGTCTCGACCAGCACGATGGCCGCGCCCGCGTCGATGCGGCCCACGCGGTGCAGCACGGTGGCGGCCTGCAAATCCCAGCGCTGGCGCGCCTGGGCGACGATGCGCTCGATCTCGGCCTCGGTCACGCCGGGAAAGTGCTCCAGCAGCAAATGGCTCAGCGGCGCCTGGCGCGCATCGTTGCGCACATGGCCGACAAAGCGCACCGTGGCGCCGCACTGCCCCTGGGGCATGGCGGCGGGGGCTTGCAGGTCCAGCGGCTCGGCCTGGATGCGCACGCGAAACAGGGACATGGCGCGCCCCCCTTCAGCCGCCAGTGACCGGCGGCAGGATGGCCACCTCGTCGCCATCGGCGATTTCGGCCGGCCCGTGCAGCAGCCGCTGGTTGAGGGCCAGCTTGAAGATGCGATCGGGCGCCAGGGCCTGGGCCCAGTCCGGGCCGCGCTGGCGCAGCTGTTGCAGCAGTGCCTCGGTGCTGCCGCCAGCCCAGGGCAGGGCCTCGCGGCCAGCGGGCTGCAGCAGTTTGAGGGGGCCGAAATAGACGATGGTGATCATGGCGGGGCAGGGCTGGGCTGGGCAGGGGCGGCGCAGGGCGCGCGGCGGCGCTGAGTGTAGCAAGCGCAGGGCGGCCACAAAGGGCGTGGCAGGGCGCTTCGGGCGTGCGGCGGGCGGGAAAAAGTGACTAGTCACTTTGGGCGTGCGCGGCTGTGCGGACGGCGGATTGGCAGGCCATGGGCCAGCCCCTACGCTGCAAGCCTTGTCTATGCCATTGGGCAGGCAGCGTGAGTCGCCTTGCAGCCTTGCCGCCTTGCCCCTTCGTCGTGTCGAAAGAAGAAGAGTCCCGACCATGAACTCTGCCCCACAGTCCCGAACTGCCATGAGTGTGCTGCTGTCCAGCACTTTTGCCTTCACGATCTGCTTTGCGGTGTGGATGGTGTTTGCCGTGCTGGGCATTCCGATCAAGGAGCAGCTGAACCTGACGGAGACGCAGTTCGGCCTGCTGGCGGCCACGCCGGTGCTGACCGGCTCGCTGGTGCGGGTGCCGCTGGGCATCTGGACGGACCGCTATGGCGGGCGCATCGTGTTCTTCGCGCTGATGATGGTGGCGGTGGTGCCGGTGTGGCTGCTGGCCTATGCGACCGAGTTCTGGCAGTTCCTGGTGCTGGGCCTGTTCGTGGGCCTGACCGGCGGCTCGTTCTCGGTGGGCACGCCGTATGTGGCGCGCTGGTTTCCCAAGCACCGCCAGGGCCTGGCGATGGGGGTGTTCGGCGCGGGCAATTCGGGCTCGGCGCTGACCAAGCTGCTGGCGCCTTCGCTGATTGCCGCCGCGGGCGGGGCCTGGGTGATCGTGCCCAAGGTGTATGCCGTGGCGCTGCTGGTGACGGCCATCGTGTTCTGGCTGTTCTCGGCCAGCAACCCGCAGCACGTGGTGCAGAGCAAGGTCAGCCTGCGCGAGCAGCTGGCGCTGCTCAAGGATCCGCGCGTGCTGCGCTATTGCCAGTACTACTCGGTGGTGTTCGGCGGCTATGTGGCGCTGGCGCTGTGGATGACCAAGTACTACATCGGCGAGTACGGCTTCAGCATCGAGCTGGCCGGGGTTCTGGCGGCTTGCTTCTCACTGCCTGGCGGCGTGCTGCGCGCGCTGGGCGGCTGGATCTCCGACCGCTATGGCGCCTACCAGACCACTTGGTGGGTGATGTGGGTGTGCTGGGTGTGCTTTTTCATCCTGAGCTATCCGCAGACGGACTTCACGATGCAGGGCGCCAATGGCCCGGTGAGCTTTCACATCGGCCTGAATGTGTGGGTGTTCACGGCGCTGCTGTTCATCGTGGGCATTGCCATGGCCATCGGCAAGGCCTCGGTGTTTAAGTTCATCTCCGATGAGTTCACGGACAACATCGGCGCGGTCTCGGGCATCGTCGGCCTGGCCGGCGGCCTGGGCGGCTTCATCCTGCCCATCATGTTCGGCGCGCTGCTGGACTTCACCGGCATCCGCTCCAGCGCCTTCATGCTGCTGTACGGCACGGTGTGCGTGTCGCTGATCTGCATGCACTACAGCTTCCGCCGCCAGTGAGCCCTCAGCGCCTCTGTTCAAAGCCTTTGCCACTGGCAGCAAGGTTTTGGGCAGCGCCTGATGCCTGATGGCCGCAATCGTCTTTCTTCATTTCTGGAAACAAGCCCCATGTCCTCTTCGTCCGTATTGATCCGCTGGGAGCCCGAAGACCCGGCCTTCTGGCAAAGCACCGGCCAGCGCATTGCCTACCGCAACCTGATCATCTCCATCCCGGCGCTGATGCTGGCCTTCAGCATCTGGATGCTGTGGAGCGTGGTGGTGGTGAATCTGGACAAGGCCGGCTTTGGCTTCACCAAGGACCAGATGTTCTGGCTCACGGCGCTGCCGGCGCTGTCGGGTGCGACGCTGCGCGTGTTCTATTCCTTTTTGGTGCCGATTTTTGGCGGGCGGCGCTGGACGGCCATTTCCACCGCCTCGCTGCTGATCCCGGCGCTGGGCATGGGCTTTGCGCTGCGCAACCCGGACACCAGCTACACCACGCTGCTGATCCTGGCGCTGCTGTGCGGCTTTGGCGGCGGCAACTTCAGCTCCAGCATGGCCAACATCAGCTTCTTCTTCCCCAAGGCCAAGAAGGGCCTGGCCACGGGCCTGAACGCGGGCATTGGCAATCTGGGCGTGTCGCTGGTGCAGTTCGTGGTGCCGATGATCATCGGCGTGGGCGTGTTCGGCGCGCTGGGCGGCCAGCCCTACGTGCCCGAGGGCAACCCGCAGGCCGCGCCCATCTGGCTGCAGAACGCCGGCTTCATCTGGGTCGTGCCCATCGCCGTGATGGCGGTGGCGGCCTGGTTCGGCATGAACGACATTGCCGATGCCAAGTCCTCTTTCGCCGACCAGGCGGTGATCTTCAAGCGCAAGCACAACTGGCTGATGTGCTGGCTCTACATCGGCACCTTCGGCTCCTTCATCGGCTTCTCGGCGGGCTTTGCCATGCTGACCAAGACGCTGTTTCCCGAGGTCAACCCCACCACCTATGCCTTTTTGGGCCCGCTGGTGGGTTCGCTCACGCGTCCGCTGGGCGGCTGGGTGTCGGACAAGCTCGGCGGCGCGCGCGTGACGCTGTGGACCTTCATCGGCATGGTCGCCGCGGTGCTGGGCGTGCTGGCCTTTTTGCCCGGCCAGGGCGGCCAGGGCGGGCACTTCGGCGGCTTCCTGGCCATGTTCATCGTGCTGTTTGCCCTCACCGGCGTGGGCAATGGCTCGACCTTTCGCATGATCCCGGTGATCTTTTTGCACCAGCACACCGAGGCGGCCAAGGGCCGCGACGCGGCGGCGCAAAAGCAGGCCCTGACCGATGCGGCGCGCGAGTCGGCGGCGGTGCTGGGCTTTTCCGGCGCCATCGGCGCCTATGGCGGCTTTTTCATCCCGCGCAGCTTTGGCTCCTCGCTGGCCATGACCGGCGGCGCGCAGGCGGCGCTGTACGGCTTCATCGCGTTTTATGTCTCCTGCGTGCTGGTGACCTGGTGGTTCTACGCGCGCCGCAACGCGCCCGTGCCATGTTGAGCCAATGCCCTCTTCGCAGTGACTAGTCACTTTGGCTGCGCGCTGTCGTGCCACTGGGCAATGGCGGCCGGCGGCCAAGACTTCTACAGTGGATTGAACCCAACGATGAGACCTGCCAGGCCCAAGACCTGGCGCCCCATGGAGAAAAAACAATGAGCCACTTTCTGGACCGTCTGACATTTTTCAAGAAAAGGCGTGAGTCGTTCTCGGGCGGGCACGGCATGCTGGTGGAGGAAGACCGCGGCTGGGAGGATGCCTACCGCAGCCGCTGGGCGCACGACAAGGTGGTGCGCTCGACCCATGGGGTCAACTGCACCGGCTCGTGCAGCTGGAAGGTGTTCGTCAAGAACGGCGTGATCACCTGGGAGATGCAGCAGACCGACTACCCGCGCACGCGCCCCGATCTGCCCAACCACGAGCCGCGCGGCTGCCCGCGCGGCGCCTCCTACAGCTGGTACGTGTATTCGGCCCAGCGCATCAAGTACCCGATGATGCGCGGCGCGCTGGCCGAGCTGTGGCGCCAGGCGCGCAAGAGCATGGACCCGATCGCCGCCTGGGCCTGGATCGTCGAAGACCCCGCACGCGCCCAGTCCTACAAATCCCAGCGCGGCATGGGCGGCTTCGTGCGCACCACCTGGGACGAGGCCTATGAGTTGGTGGCCGCGGCCAATGCCTACACCATCAAGCGATACGGCCCCGATCGCGTCATCGGCTTCTCGCCCATTCCTGCCATGTCCATGGTCAGCTACGCCTCCGGGGCGCGCTACCTGGGCCTGATTGGCGGCGTGCCGCTGTCGTTCTACGACTGGTACTGCGACCTGCCGCCGGCCAGCCCGCAGACCTGGGGCGAGCAGACCGACGTGGCCGAGGCCGCAGACTGGTACAACGCCAATTACCTGCTGGTCTGGGGCTCGAACGTGCCCATGACGCGCACGCCCGATGCGCACTTCTACACCGAGGTGCGCTACAAGGGCACCAAGACGGTGGCCATTTCTTCGGACTTTGGCGAAATGGCCAAGTTCGGCGACATCTGGCTGGCCCCGCGCCAGGGCACGGATGCGGCGCTGGCCATGGCCATGGGCCACGTCATCCTCAAGGAATTCCACGTCGACAATCCTTCGGATTACTTCCAGGATTACTGCCGCCGCCTGACCGACATGCCCATGCTGGTGTGCCTCAAGGACGATGGTCAGGGCTACCGCCCGGAGTACACGCTGCGCGCCTCGCAACTCGATGGTAACCTGGGCGAAGACAAAAACCCGGAGTGGAAAACCCTGGTGTGGAACGAGCTGAGCGACAGCCTGTGCGCGCCCAACGGCTCGATCGGCTTTCGCTGGGATGGCAGCGGCAAGTGGAATCTGGAGACGCGCGGGCAGCACAGCGGCCAGGGCCAGGATGTGCATGCGGCCATGAGCCTGAAGGAGCGCGCCGACGACATCGTGCAGGTCGGCTTTGCCTACTACGGTGGCGAGCACGACGATGTGATCTACCGCAAGGTGCCCGTCAAGCGCGTGAGGCTGGCCGACGGCAGCACGCAACTGGTGGCCACCGTGTTTGATCTGCTGGTGGCGCAATACGGCGTGGACAACGGCCTGGGCGACGGCAACGTCGCCAAGGACTACTACGACGACAAACCCTACACCCCAAAATGGCAGGAGAAGCACACCGGCGTCAAGCCTGAGCTGGTGATCCAGGTCGCGCGCGAGTTCGCCCAGAACGCGCACGACACCAAAGGCCGCAGCATGGTGATCGTGGGCGCGGGCCTGAACCACTGGTACCACCTGGACATGAACTACCGCGGCCTGATCAACATGCTGATGATGTGCGGCACCATCGGCAAATCCGGCGGCGGCTGGTGCCACTACGTGGGCCAGGAGAAACTGCGCCCGCAAAGCGGCTGGCTGCCCCTGGCTTTTGCCACGGACTGGCACCGGCCCGTGCGGCAGATGAACGGCACTTCGTTCTGGTATGCGCATTCGAGCCAGTGGCGGCATGAAAAGCTCTCTGCGGCAGAGCTGCTGGCCCCGGGCACCGATCCGGCATGGGCCAACATGGCCGCCATCGACTACAACGCCAAGGCCGAGCGCATGGGCTGGCTGCCCAGCGCGCCGCAGCTGGAGACCAACCCGCTGGATCTGGCCGACCAGGCCGAGGCCGCTGGCATGTCGGCGGCGGACTATGTCGTCAAAGGGTTGAAGGAAGGCACGCTGGACATGTCCTGCAACGACCCGGACAACCCGAAGAACTTCCCGCGCAACATGTTCATCTGGCGCTCCAACCTGCTGGGCTCGTCGGGCAAGGGCGTGGAGTACCTGCTCAAGTACCTGCTGGGCACGCAAAGCGGCCTGATGAGCGATGAGGCCGACTGCATCAAGCCCGAGCAAGTCAAGGTGCGCCCCGCCGCCGAGGGCAAGCTGGACTTGTTCACGCTGCTGGACTTCCGCATGAACACCACCTGCCTGTATGCGGACGTGATCTTCCCCACCGCCACCTGGTACGAGAAGGACGACCTTAACACCTCCGACATGCACCCCTTCATCCACCCGCTGACCGAGGCCGTGCAGCCGCTGTGGCAAAGCCGCTCGGACTGGGAGATCTACAAGGGCCTGGCCAAGAAATTCAGCGAACTGGCCCGGGACTTCCTGGGTGTGCGCAAGGACATCGTGCTGACGCCGCTGATGCACGACAGCCCGCAGGAGCTGGGCCAGCCCTTTGACCCCAAGGACTGGAAGCTCGGCGAGTGCGATCCCATCCCCGGCAAGACCATGCCTGCCATCACGGTGGTGGAGCGCGACTACGGCGCCATCTACGAAAAATACACCTCTGTCGGCCCGCTGCTGGAGAAGGTCAACAACAACGGCAAGGGCATGGCCTGGGACACCAAGCATGAGGTGGACTTCCTGCGCAAGCTCAACGGCGTGCAGCCCGATGGCGCAGGCAAGGGCCAGCCCAGGATCGATACGGCCATCGAGGCGGCCGAAATGATCCTGACGCTGGCGCCCGAGACCAATGGCCACGTGGCCAAAAAGGCCTGGCAGGCGCTGGGCAAGGCCACCGGGCGCGACCACACCCACCTGATCAACAGCAGCGAGCACACGGCCATCCGCTTTCGCGACATCGTGGCGCAGCCGCGCAAGATCGTCACCTCGCCCATTTGGTCGGGCGTGGAAAGCGAGGAGGTTTGCTACAACGCCGGCTACACCAACGTGCATGAGCTGATTCCGTGGCGCACCCTCACCGGCCGGCAGCAGTTCTATCAGGATCACCAGTGGATGCGCAATTTCGGCGCCGGCTTCTGTGTCTACCGCCCGGCGGTGGACACCAAGACCACCAAGAAACTGCTGGGCAAAAAGCCCAACGGCAACCCGGAGATCACGCTGAACTTCCTCACTCCGCACCAGAAGTGGGGCATCCACAGCACGTATTCGGAAAACATCCGCATGCTCACGCTCTCGCGCGGCGGCCCGCACGTGTGGGTGTCCGAGGCCGACGCCAAGCGCGCCGGCCTGGTGGACAACGACTGGGTGGAGGTGTTCAACCTCAACGGCGCCATTGCCTGCCGTGTCGTGGTCAGCCAGCGCATCCCCGAGACCATGATCCTGATGTACCACGCGCAGGAAAAGCTGGTGCACACCCCTGCGGCGGAGAGCACCGGCATCCGTGGCGGCATCCACAACTCCGTGACCAAGGCCGTGCTCAACCCCACGCACATGATCGGCGGCTATGCCCAGCTGGCCTACAGCTTCAACTACTACGGCACCGTGGGCAGCAACCGCGACGAGTGGGTCATCGTGCGCAAGATGAACAAGGTCGATTGGATGGACGAGCCGGCCGATGCGCCCAGGCAGGTCGCACATGCCGATCAACGCTGAGCGCGCGGTGCGCCACACGCCTTGCCGCTATTGGCCCCGGCCTAAGAGAAGGAGATTCACGCATGGATCAGCCCATCCCGGCCTTGCCCCACGTGCTGGACGTTGCAGCCCATCTGCAGGCCCAGCCCCGGCAGGCGGTGCGCACCTTGCTGCACACCATCGATGGCACCAATCTGGTGCTGTGGCAGATCCCGCCTGGCGCGAGCCTGCCGCCGCACCGCCACCCGCATGGCACGGACATCTGGTTCGTGCTGCAAGGCAGCGCCGAGCTGCTCGATGACGCGCAAAGCCGCCGCAGCGTGCATGCCGGCCACATCGTGCTCATCGAGCGCCGTCAGCGCCACGGCGTGCGCAATACGGCCGGGCAGGACTGCGTGCTGGTCTCCGTCGTGCCCACCGATGCGGGCTTCGAGCCCTTGAGTTGAACGCGCCGTTGCAGCGAATTTGCCAGCTCTTCCCAGACAAGCACCAAAAAGGAACCCCACCATGAAAATCAGAGCACAAGTCGGCATGGTCCTGAACCTGGACAAATGCATTGGCTGCCACACCTGCTCGGTGACCTGCAAGAACGTGTGGACCAGCCGCGATGGCGTGGAGTACGCCTGGTTCAACAACGTCGAGACCAAGCCGGGCATCGGCTACCCCAAGGAATGGGAGAACCAGCAGAAGTGGCAGGGCGGCTGGGAGCGCCGGCCCAATGGCAAGCTCGTGCCCCGGCAGGGCGGCAAGCTCAAGATCCTGGCCAACATCTTTGCCAACCCCAATCTGCCGCAGATCGACGACTACTACGAGCCCTTCACCTACGACTACGAGCACCTGCAGAACGCGCCGCGCATGAAGACCGCGCCCACGGCGCGGCCCATCTCGGTGCTGACCGGCAAGAAGATGGACAAGGTCGAATGGGGCCCGAACTGGGAGGACGACCTGGGCGGCGAGTTCGAAAAGCGCGCCAAGGACGCGCTGTTCGAGGGCATCCAGAAGGACATGCTCTCGGCCTTCGAGCAGACCTTCATGATGTACCTGCCGCGCCTGTGCGAGCACTGCCTGAACCCGGCCTGCGTGGCCTCCTGCCCCTCGGGCAGCATCTACAAGCGCGAGGACGACGGCATCGTGCTGATCGACCAGGACAAGTGCCGCGGCTGGCGCATGTGCATCTCCGGCTGCCCTTACAAGAAGATCTACTACAACTGGACTTCGGGCAAGGCCGAGAAGTGCATCTTCTGCTACCCGCGCGTCGAGGTTGGTCAGCCCACCATCTGCTCGGAGACCTGCGTGGGTCGCATCCGCTACCTGGGCGTGCTGTTGTACGACGCCGACCGCATCGAGCAGGCCGCCAGCGTGGAGGACCCGCAGGATCTCTACCAGGCCCAGCTGGACATGTTCCTCGACCCGCACGACCCGCAGGTGCAGCGCGAGGCGCTGCGCCAGGGCATCAGCCAGAGCTGGCTGGACGCGGCCAAGGCCTCGCCGGTCTACAAGATGGCCATGCAGTGGAAGGTGGCCTTCCCGCTGCACCCCGAGTACCGCACCCTGCCCATGGTCTGGTACATCCCACCGCTCTCGCCGATCCAGTCGGCCATGGAAAACGGCCTGGTGGGCGAGAGCGGCATCATCCCCAGCGTGGATGAAATGCGCATCCCGCTGCGTTATCTGGCCAACCTGCTGACGGCCGGCAAGATCGAGCCCATCAAGCTCGCGCTGGAGCGCATGATCGCCATGCGCCGCTTCAAGCGCGCCCAGGTCGTGCACGGCCAGCAGGCGCTGCAGGCGCTGGTGGGCACGGGCCTGACGCCCGAGATGGTCGAGGACATGTACCAGATCATGGCCATCGCCAACTATGAGGACCGCTTCGTCATCCCCAGCAGCCACCGCGAGATGGTCGAGGACAGCTTCGACGAGAAAGGCGCCTGCGGCTTCAGCTTCGGCAACGGCTGCTCCGGCGGCGGCAGCGAGAATCTGTTTGGCAAGCGCAAGAGCGCGCCCATCATCTTCGTCGATCGCCGCAAGGACATCGAGAAGAACCGGCAAGAGGGGGTGCACTGACCATGGCCCAAACCCTTCACGCCCCCGCCCAGGACGCCCGCGCTCAGGACGCCCGCGCCGAGGCCGACACTGCCCTGCTGCAGACCCCGGCCAACCCGCTTTATAAATGGTGCTCGGCCCTGCTGTGCTATCCCGAGGCCGAGCTGATCGAAGCCTTGCCGCAGCTGCGCGCCATGCTGGCGGGCTGGCCCGAGCTGCAGGCCCACCACGCGGCGCTGCACGGCCTTCTGGACCACCTGCAGGGCCGCAGCCTGCGCCAGCTGCAGGAAGCCTATGTGCGCACCTTCGACCACAACCGCCAGCACGCGCTCTACATCTTCGAGTACGTCTATGGCGAAGACCGCGACCGCGGCTCGGCCATGGTCGATCTGCTGGAGGAGTACCGCCAGCACGGCTTTGAGCTGGGCGATGAGGAGCTGCCGGACTACCTGCCGGCGCTGCTGGAGTACTTCTCGCACGTGCCCGATGCGCACGCCCGTAAGCTGCTGGGCGATCTGGTGCACGTGGTGGCGCACATCGCCACGCGCCTGCACGCCAGCGGCTCGCCCTATGCCGCGGTGCTCGATGCGCTGGTGGCGCTCAGCCCGGTGGCGCCGCAGCCGCTGGTCGAGCCGCCGGTGCGCGACATGGACGAGGCCATGGAGACCTTCGGCCCCGACGCCGCCGGGCTGGAGCCGCTGCTCAAGCCCAGCCTGGAGAGCACCATCCAGTTCTACCCCAAGGCCGCCGTGGCCGCAGGCCGCAAGCCTGCGCAGGCCAGCTGACGGATCGCGACAAGGAGCGCCCCCATGAACACCTTTCACCAATTCATTTTCGGCATCTACCCCTACATCTGTTTGGCTGTCTTCCTGCTGGGCAGTCTGGTGCGCTTTGACCGCGAGCAGTACTCGTGGAAGAGCGAGTCGAGCCAGCTGCTCTACCGCGGCCAGCTGCGGCTGGGCAATATCCTGTTTCACGTTGGCGTGCTGGCGGTGTTCTTCGGCCACCTGTTTGGCCTGCTCACGCCGCTGTGGGTCTGGGACATGCTGGGCGTCAGTCACGGCGCCAAGCAAATCTTCGCCATGACCGCCGGCGGCATCTTCGGCGGCATGGCGCTGGTGGGCCTGCTGCTGCTGCTGCACCGGCGCCTGATGTGCGATCGCCTGGCGGCCAACAGCACCTGGCGCGACAAGCTGGTGCTGGTGTGGCTGCTGGTGACGCTGCTGCTGGGCCTGTCGACCATCTTCGTCAGCATGGACCACCTGGACGGGCACGAAATGGTGCTGCTGATGCAATGGGCCCAGCACATCATGACCTTCCGTGGCGAGGCGGCCAACTTCCTGACCGAGACGCACATCCTCTTCAGGCTGCACATCTTCATGGGGCTGAGCTTCTTCCTGATCTTCCCCTTCACCCGCATGGTGCACGTCTGGAGCGGCTTTGCCAGCGTGGCCTACCTGGGCCGCGCCTGGCAGCTGGTGCGCCCGCGCTGAATCCCATCATTTGAGCAGAGGAGTGGCCTATGCCCATCACCGTCAACGGCGTCGAACTGCTGGATGCGGAAGTCGAGCAGGAACTGCCCCGGCACCAGGACAGCGACAACCCGCTGCACCAGGCCGTGCTGGCGCGCATCCTGCGGCGCGTGCTGCTCGATGAGGCGCAGCGCCTGCAGATCGACACGGGCGACGAGGAGCAGGCCATCGGCGAGCTGCTCGAGCGCCAGGCCCCCAGCCCGGCGCCCAGCGAGGCCGACTGCCGGCGCTTTTACGAGCGCCACCCCGAGCGCTTCACCGTGGGCGCCTGCGTCGAGGCCGAGCACATCCTGTTCCAGGTCACGCCCAAAGTGCCGCTGCAGGCCCTGACGCTGCAGGCCGAGGACGTGCTCGAGCGCGCGCGGGCCGAGCCCGGGCGCTTTGCCGAGTTGGCGCGCCGCTACTCCAACTGCCCATCGGCGGCCGTGGGCGGCAGCCTGGGGCAGCTGGGCCGGGGCGATACCGTGCCCGAGTTTGAGAAAGTGCTCTTTGCCATCCCAGCCGGCACCGTGCACCCCAGGCTGGTGCACTCGCGCCATGGCCTGCACATCGTGCGCGTGGCGCGCAGCGTGCCAGGGCGGCTGCGGCCCTATGAGGACGTGGCCGGCGACATTGCCCAGGTGCTCACCGCCATGGGGCGCGACACCGCCTGGCGCCAATACACCAAGGTGCTGGTGGCGCGCGCGCAGATCGAGGGCATCGACCTGGGCGAACAACTGGGCGAAGACCGTATCATGGCACCCGAGACCAGCAGGGAAAGCCCGCCATGACTGCCACGACGACACCCCCACCCCACAACGACGACGCCCCCCCGGCCGCCGCCGCCGCAGGCCAGGCCCAGATGATCGACGGCTTTGGGCGCCGCATCCACTATCTGCGCGTGTCCGTCACCGATCGCTGCGACCTGCGCTGCAACTACTGCATGCCCAAGGACTTCAAGGGCTTTGAGGAGCCGGCCAACTGGCTCAGCCATGCCGAAATGGCGCGGCTCATCGGCCTGTTCGTGCAGCTGGGCGTGAACAAGGTGCGCCTGACCGGCGGCGAGCCGCTCACGCGCCGCGGCGTGGTCGAGCTGGCCGAGCGCATCGGCAGCATGCCGCAGGTGCGCGATCTCTCGCTGTCCACCAACGGCACCATGCTGGCGCGCCATGCCGCCGGCCTCAAGGCCGCCGGCGTCAAGCGCCTGAACGTCAGCCTCGATTCGCTCGATGCCGCCACCTTTGCGCAAATCACCGGGCGCGATTGCCTGCAGGACGTGCTGGCCGGCCTCAACGCCGCGCGCCAGGCCGGTTTTGCGCCGATCAAGCTCAACTGCGTCGTGCACGCCCAGACGCCCGAGCCCGAGGTGGCCCGCATGCTGGCCTACACGCTGGCCAGCGGCTTCATCCTGCGGCTGATCGAGACCATGCCCATGGGCGAAAGCGGGCGCCAGTTCCAGCCGGCTGACCTCACGCAGATGGGTGCGCGCCTGGCCAAGCGCTTTGGCCTGGTGCCGGCGCTGGACATTGGCGATGGCGGCCCGGCGCGCTACTGGGCGGCCGGCCAGGGGGCGCCCGCGCTGGGCGTGATCACCCCCATGTCGCAGCACTTTTGCGCCACCTGCAACCGCGTGCGCCTGACGGTCGATGGCACCTTGCACCTGTGCCTGGGCCAGGAGGACAGCGTGCCGCTGGGCCGCATGCTGCGCCAGGGCGCCGACGATGCGCAACTGCTGGCGGCCATCCGCGCCGGCATCGCCGCCAAGCCCGAGCGGCACGAGTTCCACAGCGCGCCGCAGCGCATCGTGCGCTTCATGTCGCAAACCGGGGGATAGCCAGGCCATGCCCATAGAGAAAATCGAACGATTCATCGACGGCTTCACGCGCTTTCAGCAGCATTACTACGAGGAGGCCCCCGAGCTGTACCGCGACCTGCGCGACGGCCAGCGCCCCAGCACGCTGCTGATTGGCTGCTGCGACTCGCGCGTCGATCCGGCCATCTTGCTGGACTGCGACCCGGGCGACATCTTCACCATGCGCAACGTGGCCAATCTGGTGCCGCCGCCGCGCGGCGACATCGGCCCGCAGGGCGTGCTGGCGGCCATCCAGTTCGCCGTGGAAGAGCTGCTGGTCGAGCGCGTCATCGTGCTGGGGCATTCGGGCTGCGGCGGCATCCGCGCGCTGATGCAAGGCCGCGGCCAGGCGCCGCAGCCGGCCGACTTCGTCGGCAGCTGGATGGCCATTGCCGAGCCGGCCCGCGAGCGCGTGCTGCAGCAGCTGCCCGAGGCCAGCGACGAAGAGCGCCGCCGCGCCTGCGAGCAGGCCTCCATCATCATCTCGCTGCAGAACCTGCAGCGCCTGCCCGCCGTGCAGCGGCGCACCGAGCAGGGCACGCTCAGCCTGCACGGCTGGTACTTCGATCTGGCCTCGGGCAGCCTCTCGGCCTACTCGCCCCGGGTCGATGCCTTCTTGCCGGTGACCGAGGCCATCGCCGCCGCAGGCCGCAGCAGCGCAGCCACTGCGCCATGCCGCAAATGAGCGCCGTGCACCAGAACGTGCTGGGCATCGTCGGCCGCTCGGGCAGCGGCAAGACCACGCTGATCGAAGCCATGCTGCCGCTGCTGCGCGCACGCCGCTTGCGCGTCAACGTCATCAAGCACAGCCACCACGACATCACGCTGGAGCCGCCGGGCAAGGACAGCGCGCGCTTTCGCGCCGCCGGCGCGCAGGAGGTCATGATCGCCTCGCCCTGGCGCTTTGCCATCATGCACGAGCTGCACGGCCAGCCCGAGCCCGAGCTGGCAGAGCAACTGGCGCGGCTGGCGCCGGCGGACCTGACGCTGCTCGAAGGCTTCAAGCGCCAACCCATCGCCCAGCTGGAGGTCTATCGCCCGGCGCTGCAGCAGCTGCCGCTGCACGCCCAGAGCGGCAGCGGCATCATTGCCGTGGCCAGCGATGCCCCGCCGCCGCCCGGCGCGGCGCTGCCCTGGCTGCCGCTGAATGCGCCAGAGCAGGTGCTCGATTTCATCCTGGCGCAGCTGCGCCTGGCGTGAGCGCGCCGCGCGACCCGCAGGCACCGAGACGCCCCCGGCACAGACCACACCCCACACAGCACACACACAGGCGATGGCACACACGGCAATGGGCAAGGCAGCGATGACGGCGGCACTGGAGGCCGATGCGGCCCTGGCTGGGCTGGGCCGCGAGCGCTCCGGCGCTGCCGCGCCGCCGGCCAGCGCCGCGCCTGGCGCCCACGCCGCGACAGGCAGCAGCCCTTGGCATCAAGCCGGTCAGCAGGCTGGGCAGCAGGCCGGCCAGCAGCCTGGCAAACCCGCGCAGCATCTGGTGGCGCGCATCGTCACCGTGGCGCTGCTGGCCCTGGTGCTGATGCTGTGCATGATCGGCTCCACGCTGTGGCTGGCCTGGCGGCTCGAAGGCGCGGCCGCGGCCATCAACGACACGGGCAGCCTGCGCATGCAGGCGCACCGCATCGCCGTGGAGCTGCTGCGCGCCGGGCCACAGTGGCGCCAGACGCGCCCCATGGGCCAGGGCGGCCTGGATTTGACGGCCCAGGTACGCAGCCTGGCCGATGCGTTGCAGCAGTCCCTGCAGCAAATCGAGCAGGGCGACGCGCAGCGCCCCTTGCTGCTGCCGCAAACCCCGGCGATCCGCAGCGAGTTCGCACGCGTGCAGCAGTACTGGCAGGACACGGCGCGCCCGGCGATCGAGCAGGCCTTGCGCAGCGGCGAGCCCGGCGCCTACCTGGCGGCGCTGCCCGAGCTGGTGCTGCGCACCGAGGCGCTGGTCGCACAGATCGAGCAGGACAGCGCCCGCAAGACCACTGCGCTGCACCTGGCCCAGGGCGTGCTGCTGCTGCTGGCCGTGCTGGGCACGCTGGCCATGATCTATTTGCTCTACCGCTGGATCGTCGCGCCGGTCATGCGGCTGCGCGAAGGCCTGCAATCCATGGCCGCGCACCAGTTCGGCACGCGGCTGCCGGTGCAGCGCCACGACGAGTTCGGCCTGCTGGCGGCGGGCTACAACCAGATGGCCGATGAGCTGCAAAGCCTCTACCAGGGGCTGGAGCAGCGCGTGGCCGAGAAAACCGCGCGCCTGGCCGCGCAGAACCACCAGATCGGCGCGCTGTACGACATGGCCGCGTTCCTGAACCAGCCCAACGACATCGAGGCCATGTGCGAAGGCTTTTTGCAGCGCGTGACGGCCCAGTTCGAGGCCCATGGCGCCAGCATCCGCACGCTCGATGCCGGCAGCGAGCGCCTGAGCCTGGTGACTGCGGTGGGCCTGTCGCCGGCCTTGACCGAGGCCGAGCACTGCATGCCGGTGCGCGACTGCCACTGCGGCCAGGCCACGCTGCAGCAGCAGGTGCTGTTCGTGCGCGATCTCTCGCACCTGCCCCAAGCCACCGCGCCCAATTGCCGCCATGAGGGCTTTGCCAGCGTGGCGGTGTTTCGCATCATTGCGCGCGATGCGGTGCTGGGCTCGTTCTCGCTGCACTTTCGCACGCCGCGCGAGCTGCAGCCGGCGCAGCGCCAGCTGCTGCAATCGCTGGGCCAGCTGCTGGGCGTGGCCCTGGAAAACCGCCGCCTGGACGCCAAGACGCGCGAGCTGGCCGTGGTGCAAGAGCGCGCCCTGGTGGCGCAGGGCCTGCACGACAGCCTGGCGCAGGGGCTGAACTTCCTGAACCTGCAGCTGCAACTGCTCGAAGACGCCGTGCGCCGCCAGGACGCGCAGGAGGTCGATGAAATCCTGCCGCTCTTGCGCACCGGCGTCGAGGAGAGCTACCAGGACGTGCGCGAGCTGCTGAGCAACTTCCGCAGCAAGCTGGAGCAAGGCGATTTCTGCGAGCTCATCGAAGACACCGTGCAGCGTTTTCGCCGCCAAAGCGGCTGCGAAATTGCGCTGGAGCTGCACTACACCCAGGGCGCGCCGCTGGCGCCCGAGCAGCAGCTGCAGGTGCTGTTTTTGCTGCAGGAGGCGCTCTCGAACGTGCGCAAGCACGCCCAGGCCCGGCGCGTGTCGGTGCGCATCGACAATGCGCGCGACTTCACGCTGGACGTGCAGGACGACGGCCAGGGCTACGACCCTGAGCAAGTGCGCACGCGCGGCGACGCCCATGTGGGCATGCACATCATGCGCGAGCGCGCCGCGCGCATGAACGCGCAATTGCTGCTGGACTCGGCCCCAGGCGCCGGCGCGCGCGTGCGGCTGACGCTGCCGGCCAGCGAACGCCAGCCGGCCTGATGCGCGCCGCCCCCATCTGCCCGTACTGCCCGCGTACTGCCCATATTGCCCGTACGATCGCAACCGCGACGCCCATGGCCGCCCGCCAGGGCGCGGGCCTTGCGGCGCGCATGACGCGCACATGAAAAACCAAGACAGAAAATCCCCCCACGACACATCCATGACCATCCGCATTCTGCTCATCGACGACCACACCTTGTTTCGCTCCGGCCTGCGCCTGCTGCTCAAGCGCCAGGAGGACTTTGAGATCGTGGGCGAGGCGCCCGATGGCATTGAAGGCCTCAAGCGCGCCAAGGAGCTGCGCCCGGACGTGATCCTGCTGGACTTGAACATGCCCGGCCCCAGCGGCCTGGAGGTGCTGCAAATGCTCTCGCAGGACGTGCCCGAGAGTGCGGTGATGGTGCTGACCGTCTCCGAGGAGGGCGAGGAGCTGGCGCAGGCGCTGCGCAGCGGCGCGCGCGGCTACCTGCTCAAGAACATCGACGCCGAGGCCCTGGTGCAGGGCATCCGCCGCGCCGTGGCGGGCGAGCCCGTGATCGACCCGGGCATGACGGCCAAGCTGGTCGAGCAGTTTCGCCACCAGACCCAGACGCCGCCAGCCCCGCCCGCGCCGGCCGACGGCGAGGCCCAGCGCAGCCGCCTGACGGCGCGTGAGGTGCAGGTGGCGCGCCTGCTGGCGCGCGGCGCCAGCAACAAAGTCATCGCCCGCGAGCTGGACGTGACCGAGAGCACCGTCAAGATTCATGTGCAGAACGTGCTCAAGAAACTCAACCTCAACAGCCGCGTGCAGATCGCGGTCTACGTGGTCGAGCATGGCCTGGCCGATGAGGAGGGCGACAAGCCCGACTGAGATCGAGAACAGACTCTCATCGAACTACAATGCGCGCCTTTTGCGCGGCCGCACGCTGCTGTGCGCGCGGCCGCAGTGTTTCGTGGTGTCCGCCAGCATGCCGCTGGCGGCCGGGCCTGGAGGGGCGCGCAGCCTGTGCTGCGCGGCCCAAGGCCCGGCGGGAAGCAGGTGTGCCCAAGCCTGCGCTGCCCCCGCAACGGTAGGTTCTTGTATCCGCCCTGGCCCCGGCTGCTGCACGCTGCCGGTGGCTGCCACTGTGGCCCTGCGCCATGGGAAGGCCCGGCGGTGTTTTGCAGGCGCATTGCCTTGATGCGCGCCTGCGGCCTGAACGAGCCCGGAGACCGGCTGCGAAACCACCCTGGTGGCGTCTTTGCACGCCCGCCACTCTTCTTGCTTCAGCCGCCGCCCCGTGCAGGGCGCGTGGCCTGGCAAGGCGGCGGGCCGGGGCGCTGAGTGTGTGCAGGCCGCGCGGGTTGGCGCGGCAAGGGGAAATTCAATGACCCGTTTCTTGACATCGGGCCTGGGCTGCGCTGCGCCTGGGCATTCTCGACCTGCCGGCTGCCTGGCCAGTGTGGCGCTGGCCTGCGCCAGCCTGTGCGCGCCGGCGCTGGCCCAGCAGCCGGCTGCGGTCGATGCGGTGGCGACGCTCGATGAGGTGTTCGTCACCGCCACGGCCCGCCCTGAGGAGCGCAGCCGCATCGCCGGCACGACCCAGGTGATCGGGCGCGAGGCGATCGAACATTCGTCGGCGCGCTCGGTGACGGATTTGCTGGCCGAGCACGCCGTGGGCTTTTTCAGCGAGTGGACGGCGGCGCAGACTTCGATGAATCTACGCGGCGCGGCCACCGATGGCCAGGGGCGCGACTTTCGCAGCCAGGTGCTGGTGCTGGTCAATGGCCGCCGCGCGGGCACGGCCAATCTCTCCAAGCTCAGCCCGGCCGAGGTCGAGCGCATCGAGATCGTGCGCGGCCCATCCTCAGTGCTGTACGGCAGCCAGAACATGGGCGGCATCGTCAACGTCATCATGAAAAGCGGCCAGGGCCAGCCGCCTGCCAGTGTGCAGCTGCGCGGCGGCTCCTGGGGGCAGTACCACGCCCAGGCGCAGACCAGCGGCGCCAGCGGCAACATGGATTGGTTCGTCGGCGTCTCCGCCGGCGGGCGCGAGGATTACGACAGCGGCCTGGGCCACCGCATGGAAAACACCGCCTGGCGCCGCCGTGGCGCCAGCGCCGCCTGGGGCTGGCAGCTGAACGAGCAGCACCGGCTGGATGTGAACCTGCGCACCGATGGCATCTTCGATGCGGGCTTTCGCGGCTCGGGCGCCAACACCTTGAGCCGGGACAACCGCTCCAACCGCTCGCTGGATCTGGTCTATGACGGCGCCAGCGCCGATCAGCGCCTGGGCTGGACGGCGCACCTGTACCGCCTCAAGGACATGGACGAGTTCAACTGGGCTTCGCCGGTGATCCGCTCGGGCAGCAACCCTGCGCCGGGCACAGCGCGCGACTACAACCGCCGCAACCTCGATGCCACGGGCGCGCGCCTGCATGCGCGCGCGGCGCTCACGCCCAGCAACGACTTGCTGCTGGGCTACGACACCGAGCGCAGCAAGCTGCGCTCGCAGCGCGAGCGCCTGCCCGTGCCCGGCGGCCCCGCCCGGCAGGTGCCGCCCATCGATTACAACCAGACCGAGCAGGTGCATGCGCTGTACTTCGAGGACGCGCAGCGCCTGCTCGATGACCGCCTGACGCTGCGCGGCGGCCTGCGCAAGACCTGGGGCCGCACGCATTTTGACGACACCCCGCACCTGGCGGCGCAGCGCGCGGCGGCGCGCTCCTACGACGCGCTGACCTGGTCGCTGGGCGCCACCTACCGCTTGAGCGAGCAAACCAGCCTGCGGGCGCTGGCGGCCACGGGCTTTCGCGCGCCCACGGCCACCGAGCTGGCCGCAGACTTCACCGCGCTGGGCGGCGGGCGCAGCTTTGGCAACCCGAACCTCAAGCCCGAGCGCGCGCGCCAGCTGGAAGTGGGCGCGACCTGGCAGGGCGCGGCCTGGCGGCTCGATGGCGCGCTGTTCCAGAACACCATCAGCGATCGCATCATCACCATCTCGCGCGGGCCGGGCACCAACACCTCGGACTACGGCAACAACCGCGCCAACATCGTCGCGCGCGGCCTGGAGGTCAGCGCGCACTTGCGCCTGGATCAGGCCCTGGGCTGGGGCGCGGGCGCACCGGCGCTGAGCCTGTTCGGCCACGGCTACTACCACTTCACCATGCAGGACAAGGGCGCCGCCGCTGCGCTGGCCAGCCAGCGCGTGCAGCGCATGTACCGCCACGCGCTCTCGGCCGGGCTGCGCTACGGCCAGGGCCGCGAGGGCAGGCCCGGCGCCTGGAATGTGCAGCTGGCGGGCATTCTGCGCGGGCCGATGTGGTACGACACGGAGGAGTCGCTGCTGATCCCGCAGGCCGAGCCGCGCCGCGCCTTCCTGCACCGCAAGGGCAGCTTCACGGTCTGGAACCTGCGCGGCCAGTACCAGCTCAGCCAAAGCCTGCGCCTGTTTGCGGCGGTCAACAACCTGCTGGACAAGAACCAGCACCCGATCTTCATCTCCACCGACCGCGGCGCGGCCTGCATCTCTGATCGGCGCTTCCAGAACGGCGGCTGCGGCACCTCCATGCCCGGGCGCGAATTCCAGCTTGGCCTGGAGGCGCGTTTTTGAGCGCCAGCGGCCGCCGCAGGGGGAGGGCGGATTTGCGCGGGCTGTGCGCAGCGCTGCTGCCCGCGCTGGCCTGGTCAGCCTGGCCTGCCTGGGCCAGCGGCGCGGCGCCAGCCGATCCAGCCAGCGGGGCCAGCCCCTGGCTGGCGCACTGCCTGCATGAGCAGGCCGCAAAGCCCGCAGCCAGCGCCCCCGTGCTGCTGCGCGATGCGCTGGGGCGCGAGGTGGCGCTGCCGCGCCCGCCGCAGCGCATCGTGACGATCTTTTCCTCCAACACCGAGCTGGTGGCCTATCTGGGCCTGGCCGGGCGCATCGTCGGCGTGGAGGACTACACCCGCTACCCCAAGGCCGTGCTGGGCCTGCCCAAGGTGGGCGGGCGGCTGGGCTTTTCGGTCGATGCCGTCACCGCGCTGGCGCCTGAGCTGGTCATCGTCACCCCGGCGCGCCAGGCTGCGCACCAATTGGTCGAGCCCATGCAGCGCATCGGCGTGCCGGTGATGGTGCTGCTCAGTCGTTCCGTGGGCGAGGTGCTGGACAACCTGCGCCTGGTGGCCCGCGCCGCCGGCGTGCCAGAGCGGGGCCAATGCCTGGCGGCGCAATTGCAGGCGCGGCTCGATCGCATCGCCCGCAGCGTGCCGCCGGGGGCCGCGCCCAGCGCCGTGCTCATCACCGGCCGCATGGGCAATGGCATGTTGCTGGTGGCCCGGCCCGGCAGCTACACGGCCGAGGCCGTTGAGCTTGCCGGCGCGCGCCACGCCCTGCAAGGCCTGGGGCCGCTGGCCCAGGTCTCGCCCGAGGCCGTGCTGGCCGCCGCGCCCGAGGTGCTGCTCTTTGCCGGCACCCAGGCGGCCTTTGACGAGCTGCTGCAAAGCCCCGGCTGGCGCGACCTGCCGGCCGTGCGCGCCGGGCGCACGCTGACGGTGGCGCGCGCCGAATTCCTCATCCCTGGCCCGCGCACCATCGACGGCATCGAAAAACTGTTTCAGGCCCTGCACCCGCAACGCGCCGGCCAGCTGCTGCCCGGCGCGGCGCAGGCCGCGCCCGCGCCCACGCCCGCGCCCACGCCCACGCCCACGCCCACGCCCACGCCCACGCCCACGCCCACGCCGCCATGACGCTTGCGAGTCCTTTGGTTGACGCTGCCCAGGCCCAGACCCGCTGGCGGCGCTTTCTTGCCCTGAGCGCGGCCCTGTTGGCGCTGGCGCTGCTGCTGGCCGCCTGCGCCGGGCACCGCTGGGCCAGCCCGGCGGCCGCGCTGGCCGCGCTGGGCGGCGACGAGGCCCTGAGCAGCCGCCTGCTGCTGCAATGGCGCCTGCCGCGCGTGCTGGCTGCCGCCCTGGTCGGGGCCTTGCTCGGGCTGTCGGGCGCGATCTTCCAAGGGGTGTTTCGCAACCCGCTGGCCGAGCCTTATCTGCTGGGCGCCTCCGGTGGCGCGGCGCTGGGCGCCAGCGTGGCATTGCTGGTGCCGCTGGGCCTGCCCAGCGCCTGGCTGCTGCCCGCGCTGGCCTTTGCCGGCGCCTGGGGCGCGACGCTGCTGGTGCTGGGTGTGGCCCGGGTGGCCGGCGCGCTGGATGCGGCCGGCATGCTGCTGGCTGGCGTGGCCATCGCCGCCGTGCTGGGCGCGCTGCGCTCGTTTTTGATGTTGGCGCTGTCGGACGAAACCGTCAGCCTGCAAGTGGTGATGAGCTGGATGCTCGGCGGCATCCAAACCCCCAGCTGGCCGGGCCTGCTGGGGCTGCTGGCGGCTACGCTGGGCTGCGCCTTCATGGCCCAGCGCACCGCGCGCGGGCTGGATTTGCTGGGCCTGGGGCCGCAGCTGGCGCAGGGCTTTGGCCTGAACGTGACGCGCTTCGTGCCCTGGGCCGTGGTGGCCGGCGCGCTGACCGTGGCCGTGGCGGTGGCCTGGGGCGGGCTGGTGGCCTTCGTGGGCCTGGCCGCGCCGCACATCGCCCGCTGGCAGGTCGGGGCGCTGCACCGCCACGTGCTGCCCGCCTCGGCCCTGATCGGCGCCATCGTCGTCACCCTGGCCGATGCGCTGGCGCGCTCCGTGCTGCCCCCGGCCGAGGTGCCGCTGGGCCTGGTCACGGCCCTGGCCGGCGGGCCGTTTTTCATCATCTTGCTGGCGCGCCGGCTGCGGCAATGATGGCAATGAGCATGGTGTTTGAGTCTGATCGCCAGCCTGGCGCCCATCCTGCAGCGGACAGCGCATCGCCGGCCCTGGCCCTGCATGGCGTGCGGCTGCGTCGCCAGCAGCGCCAGGTGCTGGCAGGCATCGACGTGCAGCTGCCAGCGCGCGGCGCCGTGGCCCTGGTGGGGCCCAATGGCGCGGGCAAGTCCAGCCTGCTGTCGGTGCTGGCCGGCCTGAGCGCCCCCGATGCCGGGCAGGTGCTGCTGCATGGCCGGCCGCTGGCGGCCATGCCGGTGGCCGAGCGCGCCCGCCACATCGGCTACATGCCGCAGCAATTCACGCCGCATTGGGATTTGACGGTGCAGGAGCTGCTGCAGGTGCGCCTGGCGCTGCAGCCCGGGCTGGGCCAGAGCCCGGCGCAGCTGCTGCAGGCCCAGGGCCTGGGCGCGTTTGCGTCGCGGCGCTGGTCCAGCCTCTCGGGTGGCGAGCAGGCGCGCGTGCTGCTGGCCACCGTGCTGGCGGCGCAGCCGCCCATCCTGCTGGCCGATGAGCCGGGCGCGGCGCTGGACGTGCGCCACCGCCTGGAGCTGGTGCATACGCTGGCCCAGCGCGGGCGCACGCAGCTGGTGGTCGTGGTCATGCACGATCTGGAGCTGGCCTTGCAGTGCTTTGGGCGCATCCTCGTCATGGCCCAGGGGCGCATCGTGCTCGACGGTGGCCCGGAGCTGGCCTTGGACGAGCGCCTGGATGCGCATTTCGGCGTGCGCTTTGAGCGCATCGGCACGCCGCCGCAGGTGCTGCTGCGCGCGCAGTGGCCCGCTCAATGGCCGATCTCGTGAATGAACAGGCCCAGAAAACGCGATCCACAACCATGGCCCGAGACTTTTCCCATCCCCCCACTTACCCCCCTGTCCAGCCCTTGCGCATCGACCTGGCCGGCTGGTCGCGAGAGGCCACGCAAGGCCCGCACCGGGAATTTCTGGCCTTGTTCGAGCAGGCCGAAGCATTGGGCTACGACGGCGTCTGGTTCCATGAATTTCGCCTGCAAGAGCAGGCCTGGCCTTACCCCTGCCCGATGCTGCTGGCCGCCGCCGTGCTGGCGCGCACGCAGCGCCTGCGCGTGGGCAGCTCGGTGCTGGTGGCGCCGCTGCACCGGCCGCAGCTGTTGGCCGAGCAGGTGCAGCAACTGCAATTCCAAAGCGGCGGACGTTTTGACGCTGGCATTGGCCGCGGCACCGACCCGGCCACCTTGCAGCAACTGGGCATCGCCCCCGAGCAGGCGCGCGAGAGCATGGAGCGCTGCGTGCTGGCGCTGCAGCAGGCCCTCTCAACCGAAGCCAGCGACGCCAGCGCGCTGCCGCTGTACCTGGCGGCCAGTTCTGAAGAAAGCATTGCCTTTGCCGTGGCCCAGCGCATCGCCTTGCTGCTGAGCCTGGAGCCGCCCGAGACCGTGCAACTCGAACGCCTGGACGCCGCCTGCGCCCAGCAAGGCCGCCACCCAGAGGCCCAGGCCCTGCGGCAGCGCTCGCCCATCTCGCGCTACGTCGTCATCGGCGCCACGGCGCAAGACGTGCAGGCCCAATTGCAGGCCCTGTGGCCCAAGCTCTGGCAGCGCCGCCTGTACTTTGCCGCCAAGCGCGGCCAAACACCCGAACAAGTGCCCGCGCTGGACACCGCCAAAGCCCTGCGCGAGCAATTCATCCACGGCACGCCCGAGCAGTGCGTGGCCCAGCTGCGCCAATTGCAACAGCGCACGGGCTGCGCCCATCTGCGCCTGGTCTTCAACGCCAATGGCCTGCTGGACTGGCCGGCGGCCCTGGCCGCCATGCGCCTGTTCGCCCGGGAGGCTATGCCTGCATTGCGCAGCAAAGCGTGAGCCGGGGCATTGTGAAGGGGCCCAGCGCAGCGGCGCTCAGTTGGCGTAGATGGGGGCGGGCTCTGGCGGGGTGATGGGGATGCCGTGCCAGTAGCGCACTGGGGGGGCGCTCACCGGCGGCGCCTGCGGGGGCGTGGGGGCGGGCGCGGCATCCACCTGGACGGTGGTGACGGTGCTCAGCGCAGGTTCGGTTGCGGGGCTGGCGGGCTTGGCGGCAGCAGGCGGGCTGCTGCGGCGATTGAAGCGCACCGGCTGCAGCGGGATTTTGGGCAGGTTGGACAGGCCGGGCCCGCTCTGGCTGGCAGCGGGGATGCGCACCAGATTGTGGCCGCGCCGGGGTGCGGCGGCATGGCCAGTGCTGCCGGGCCGCGCCTTGGCGGCCTGGGGCTGCTGCGTGGCTTGCTGCAGCAGGGCCAGGCGCTGCTCGGGCGAGAGCTGTTGGTAATCGCGCCAGGCCTGGGCCAGGCGCAGCAGCTCGGTCTCGTCCAGGTGCTGGTACTGTTGGCGGATGGCGTGGCGCTGCGGCTCGCTCAGGGCGCCCCACAGGGCGATGTTGCGCACCAAGTGCTGGCGGGCGTGCTCGTCCAGCGACTTGGCCTGCCTGGCAATGGCTTGCCAGCGGCGTTTTTCCGCACTGCTGATGAAGGGCCACAGGGGCTGGAGCCCGGCCAGCAGGGTTTGTTGTTCTTCGGGCAGATCGGCCCAGATCGGGCGGGTGATGTGCAGGCCGCTGGTGACGCTGTCCTGGGTGGTGGTGGGCGCGGGGGTGTCCAGATCGGGCAGGGGCTGGGGGTTGCCCTGCAGGATCAGGGGCCCGGCATAGACGATGCCAGGGGGCAGTGCCGGCGCAAGCAGGGGTTGTTGGAAGCCGGCCCAGCTCAGCGTCAGCAGCAGCAGGCTGGCCAAGCCCAGCGCAGCTGCCGGCCGGTTGCTGCGTGTTTCAGCGGTGGTGGAGGGGATGGGGCGGGCAGTGGATGGCACAGGCGGGCAGGGGGACGGGGGCAAGGCCCCGTATGGTATGGCAGATGTGCGCGGCAGCAGGGCTCTGCCCATGAAGGCCTGGGGCCAGACGGCCCCAGGTGGTGTTCATTGGTTGCCCTGCTGCGGCGCTGAGGCTGGCGGGGCGATGCGCTGGTTTTTCAGGAACTGCTGAAAGCCAGGATCGGACAAGGCCGAGGGCGGCAGCTCATGCGAGAGGATGTGCGTGTCGGTCTGGGCCATCTCGGCGCCTCCGTCATTGCTGACCGCGCCTTGCGTGAACATCACGCCGGCACCGGCGGCAGCCAGGGGCAGCAGGGCCAAGGTTTTTTTCCACCAGGCCATGGCGCGGCGCGGGGCAGGCTGGCTTGTAACGGTGCTGGCTTGCTGCTGGCGCAGCAGGGCCAACTGGTGTGCGGCCATGGCCTGCTGGCGGGCAATGCGCAGGCGCTGGCCAATGTCGTGCCCCATCGGCTGGGCGTGTTCGGCTTGGCGCAAGGCTTTGCCCAGCGCGATGCCGAGGCGCTGGGCCTGTGCGGCGCTGAGGTCCGTGGCGGCGCGCGGCGCGGTCTGATTGTGTGTGTTCATAGTTTGATCCCCGATGCCCCGAGCATTTGGCTCAGGGCCTGCACGGCGCGGTGGCAATGGGTTTTCACGCTGCCCTCGGAACACCCCATGGCCGCTGCCGTTTCTGCAACATCCATATCTTCCCAGTAACGCATGATGAAGGCTTCGCGTTGACGCGCCGGCAGCTTGCCGATGGCGTCTTCGATCATCTCGAACACCTGCTTGCGCTCGGTGGCCGATTCGGCGCTTTCGCACTGCTGCGCCTGACCTGGGCCAATGTGGTGCTCCAGCAGCGAGAACTGGTCTTTCTCATCGGCGCCGCTGCGCTCGAAATCACTGAAGTTGCTGATGACGGCTTTGCGCGTTTTCTGCCGCCGGAACCAGTCCATCGTGGTGTTGATGAGGATGCGGCTGAAGAGCATGCGCATCTCCTCGATGGGCTTGTCGGCGTAGTGCTCGGCCAGGCGCAGCATGCTGTCTTGCACGATGTCCAAGGCAGCGTTTTCGTCCTTGACGTGAAACAGCGCGCGCTTGTAGGCGCGCTTTTCCACGTCACGAAGGAAATCTGCAAATTCTTGTTCCGAGGCCAAAGCAGACTTGGAAAGAGTGGGCGCAACCGTCGAAGGCAGCGCAAAACCTGCACCGCTCGCAGCGGGCAGGACAAGAGTTGGGCGGGCGGGCAAGGCCCAGGGCCGCATGGCGCAATGCAGGCGCTGGATGGCGCTGGCATCGCCAGGGCGGCATTGTGCCAAGAGAAACCAGCCGCAGCGCGCAGAACGCAGGCGGGCAGCGGCTATCGCCGCAGCGACAGAATTTTCGGTCGCACTGCCCGGGACGTTTGCAATTCAATGCAATAATGCGCGCTTTTCCTCCATCCTCCCACAGTCAAACGGAGTGTGGTGGGGCCAAGGCGGCGCGGCCGCGACGGTGCCCGCAATCACATTCTCAAGTCCTGAGCCTGCTTCACAAGAGTCCGGGTGAGGGGCACCGAAGGTTTTTCATTTCGAAAATCTCAGAAGGTTCATCCATGGAAATCTCCAAGACAGAAACCACTGCTGCGGCGCAGGCCGTGCAGCAATCGAGCGCGCCTGTCGAATTGATGGGCGCAGAAATTCTGATGAAGGCGCTGGCCGCCGAAGGGGTCAAGCACATCTGGGGCTATCCAGGCGGGGCGGTGCTCTACATCTACGACGCGCTGTACCGGCAGGAGCAGGTGCAGCACGTGCTGGTGCGCCACGAGCAGGCGGCCGTGCATGCGGCCGATGGCTACGCCCGCGCAACGGGCGAGGTGGGCGTGGCGCTGGTGACCTCCGGCCCGGGCCTGACCAATGCGGTCACGGGCCTGGCCACGGCCTATATGGACAGCATTCCGCTGGTGGTGATCTCCGGCCAGGTGCCGGCGCCGTCGATCGGGCAGGATGCCTTCCAGGAGTGCGACACGGTGGGCATCACGCGGCCCGTGGTCAAGCACAACTTCCTGGTCAAGCGCGCCGAGGACGTGGCCATCATCGTCAAGAAGGCATTCCACATTGCGCGCTCGGGCCGCCCCGGCCCGGTGGTGATCGACATCCCCAAAGACGTGTCGTTCAAGAAAGTGCCCTATACCGGCTACCCGGAAACCGTCGAGATGCGCTCGTACAACCCGGTGCGCAAAGGGCATACCGGGCAGATTCGCAAGGCCATGCAGTACCTGCTGGCAGCCAAGCGGCCCTACATTTACGTGGGCGGCGGGGCAATCCTGGGCAATGCCACGCAGGAAGTGCGCGCGCTGGCCGACCGCCTGGGCTACCCGGTGACGAACACGCTGATGGGGCTGGGGGCCTTCCCGGCTTCCGACCCGAAGTTCCTGGGCATGCTGGGCATGCACGGCACGGTCGAGGCCAACAACGCCATGCAGCACTGCGATGTGTTGATTGCCATTGGCGCGCGCTTTGACGACCGCGTCATCGGCAACCCCAAGCACTTTGCGCAGAACGAGCGCAAGATCATCCACATCGACGTCGACCCTTCGGTGATCTCCAAGCGCGTCAAGGTGCAGGTGCCCATCGTGGGCGACTGCAAGGACGTGCTCACCGAGCTGCTGAACATGCTCGAGGAGACCGACGAGAAGCCCGACGCCCAGGCGCTCAAGGCCTGGTGGGCAATGATCGAAGGCTGGCGCGAGCGCAAATGCCTGGACTACGACCGCGCCAACAAGGACGTCATCAAGCCCCAGTACGTGGTCGAGACGCTGTGGAACATGACGCGCGGCGACGATGTGTACATCACCTCCGACGTTGGTCAGCACCAGATGTGGGCTGCGCAGTACTACCGCTTCGACGAGCCGCGCCGCTGGATCAACTCCGGCGGCCTGGGCACCATGGGCGTGGGCATCCCGTATGCGATGGGCATCAAGCTGGCCAAGCCCAAGAGCGAGGTGTTCTGCATCACCGGCGAAGGCTCGGTGCAGATGTGCATCCAGGAGCTCTCCACCTGCCTGCAATACAACACGCCGATCAAGATCTGCGCGCTGAACAACCGCTACCTGGGCATGGTGCGCCAGTGGCAGGAGATCGAGTACTCGGGCCGCTACAGCCAGAGCTACATGGACGCGCTGCCCAACTTCGTCAAGCTGGCCGAGGCCTATGGCCACGTGGGCCTGCTGATCGAGCGCCCGCAGGACGTGGAAGGCGCCTTGCGCGAGGCGCGCAAGCTCAAGGACCGCACGGTGTTTCTGGACTTCCGCACCGACCCCAGCGAAAACGTCTTCCCGATGGTGCAGGCCGGCAAGGGCATTACCGAAATGCTGCTCAGCGCCGAAGACCTGTAAGCCAGTCATGGCGCCAGGGTGGCCACACCATGCCATGCCTCTGGCCCGTGCCTTGCCACAGCAGGCCCTGGCTGGCCGGGCACCTGGTGCAGCCGGGCGCGGGCCAGCCCTATTCAGACATCCATTCAAACAT
This sequence comes from Vandammella animalimorsus, assembly GCF_002285265.1. Lineage (GTDB taxonomy): Bacteria > Pseudomonadota > Gammaproteobacteria > Burkholderiales > Burkholderiaceae_C > Lampropedia. The sequence continues at coordinate 884,894 of NZ_NSJB01000001.1, read as the reverse complement.
CCATTTTTCCCCTGAGGGATGAGTCAATTGCTTGCCAAGCCTGGCCATTACCGTGGCCGGGGGAGGGCGGCGAAAAGAGGAGTTCTTTCATGCGACACATCATTGCCGTGCTGCTCGAGAACGAGCCCGGTGCACTCTCGCGCGTCGTCGGGCTGTTTTCCGCCCGCGGCTACAACATCGAATCGCTCACCGTGGCCCCCACCGAGGATCCTTCGCTCTCGCGCATGACGATCCAGACCGTGGGCTCGGACGACACCATCGAGCAAATCACCAAGCACCTCAACCGCCTGATCGAGGTGGTCAAGGTCGTGGATCTGACCGATGGCGCCTACACCGAGCGCGAACTGATGATCGTCAAGGTGCGCGCCGCCGGCAAGGAGCGCGAGGAAATCAAGCGCACCACCGACATCTTCCGCGGGCGCATCATCGATGTGACCGACAAGAGCTACACCATCGAGCTGACGGGCGACCAGGGCAAGATCGACGCCTTCCTGGGCGCGCTGGATCGCTCGGCCATCCTCGAGACCGTGCGCACCGGCCCCAACGGCATTGGCCGTGGCGAGCGTGTGCTGCGGCTCTGAACAGGCTCTGAGCAGGCTGCGGGCATCCCGCCGCGCATGGCGCGCGCCTGCAACGCATTCAAGAAAGACGGCTGCCGGCCGCGCTGGGCGGCAACCTATCCAGACCTTTTTTTCGACCAGGAGAGCAAACCCATGAAAGTGTTTTACGACAAAGACTGTGATCTGAGCCTCATCAAAGGCAAGACGGTGGCCATCATCGGCTATGGCAGCCAGGGCCATGCCCACGCCCAGAACCTCAACGACAGCAAGGTCAAGGTCATCGTCGGCCTGCGCAAGGGCGGCGCCTCCTGGTCCAAGGCCGAGAAGGCCGGCCTGAAAGTCATGGAAGTGGCCGCCGCCGTCAAGAAAGCCGACGTGGTGATGATCCTGCTGCCCGATGAGGACATTGCCGCCGTCTACAAGGAGCAGGTCGAGCCCAACATCAAGAAGGGTGCCTCGCTGGCCTTTGCGCACGGCTTCAACGTGCACTATGGCCAGGTCGTGCCGCGCGCCGACCTGGATGTGTGGATGGTCGCGCCCAAGGCCCCCGGCCACACCGTGCGCAATACCTACACGCAAGGCGGCGGCGTGCCGCACCTGGTGGCTGTGCACCAGGACAAGTCCGGCAAGGCGCGCGATCTGGCCCTGTCTTACGCCATGGCCAATGGCGGCGGCAAGGCCGGCATCATCGAGACCAACTTCAAGGAAGAAACCGAGACCGACCTGTTCGGCGAGCAGGCCGTGCTCTGCGGTGGCGCTGTGGAGCTGATCAAAATGGGCTTTGAGACCCTGGTCGAAGCCGGCTACGCCCCTGAGATGGCCTACTTCGAATGCCTGCACGAGCTCAAGCTCATCGTCGATCTGATCTACGAAGGCGGCATCGGCAACATGAACTACTCCATCTCCAACAACGCCGAGTATGGCGAGTACGTCACCGGCCCGGAGGTCATCAACGAAGAATCGCGCAAGGCCATGCGCCATGCGCTCAAGCGCATCCAGAACGGTGAATACGCCAAGATGTTCATCCAGGAAGGCCGCCTGAACTACCCCTCGATGACGGCGCGCCGCCGCAACACGGCCGACCACCAGATCGAGCAGGTCGGCGCCCAGCTGCGCTCCATGATGCCCTGGATCGCCAAGAACAAGCTGGTGGACAAGGCCAAGAACTGAGGCTGACTCTGTACGAATCTCGCGGCCAGGCATTCATCTGCGGATTCGTAAGGCTTGTGTTTCTGGATTGGCAGAACAGGCCCAGATGCAAGCAAAACCTCGCCGGGTCAATGGGCCCGGCGAGGTTTTTTTGCCTTGCATCCATGTCTGCTGCTTGAGGGCTGTGGACTTTGGGGGCAGTTCCCCCTGTGTGGATGTGGTGCGCAGGCACTGCTTCTTTGACTGCCCGCGCCCTGATCGCATGCGCCGCCTCAGCCGTGCGCGCGCAGTTCCCGCGCGCAGCGCCGCCTGCCAGCCCCATCCAGCAGCGCCTGCCTTTTCTCACCGCGACACAGCTTGTCGCACATATTCCAATAATGGGTGACCTGTCAATGCGAAAGGAGCAGGTATGTCCCATTCCTCCAGGCGTCGATCCCGATGTGTCGAGGCTGACGAGTCCATTGTGCGGCTCTGGATACTGCGCTTGCTGGTGCCGCTGGGCATGTACCGCGAAGCATTGGGTGCACATGGGCTGTGCGACAGCAGGCTGGCTTTGGCGCTGGGCATGCGCCATTGGCTGGAGAGCGATTACGAGGCCGACCCCAGGCGCGAACTGATGGAGCTGCGGCGGCTGCACCAGCAAGCAGAGCGAGCCCACGGCAGCGCCGCGCCGCCGCAGCTGCTGCGCGATAACGCCAACCGGCTGGCGACCTTGGTGGGTTTGAACGCGACCGAATGCCGATTGCTGGAATTCACGGTCATGCTTGGCATGGAGCGGGTGCTGGAGGACACGGCCGACCTGCTGGGCAATTTGTCCTCGGCCAAGGCTTTTCATGCGCTGTCCGTGGTGTTGCACTTGCCGGAAGCGGACATTCGCACCGCCCTGAGCGCGCAAGGCGCGCTGGCGCGCTCAGGCCTGTTGGTGCTGGACAAGTCCAGCCAGCGCCTGCGCTACAAGCTGAACCTGCTTTCGGACGGCTTTGCCGACACGATGGTCAGCACCCAGGCCCATGCGGGCGATCTGCTGCGCGGCATGGTCGCGCCCGTAACGCCTGGCCATTTGCAGCTTGCCGACTACGCGCACGTGCAAGACTCACTGAATATCCTGCTGCCTTACTTGCGCCGCGCCCTGGCCCAAGGGCGCAGGGGCGTCAACATCTTCTTGCACGGCGCGCCGGGCACGGGCAAAAGCCAGCTGGCGCGTGTGCTGGCGCAGGTCTTGGGCTGCGAGCCGTTCGAGATTGCCAGCGAGGATGAAGACGGCGACCCCATTGACGGCCATCGCCGCCTGCGCGCCTTTCGCGCTGCGCAGAGCTTTTTTGCGCAGCGCAAGGCCTTGCTGGTGTTCGATGAGGCGCAGGACGTGTTTGACGATGGCGATGGCCTGCGGGGCAAAAGCACTGCCCAGCTGCGCAAGGCCTGGATCAACCGCATGCTGGAAGAAAACCCCGTGCCTGCGCTGTGGCTGTCCAACGCCATTGACGGTCTGGATCCGGCCTTTGTGCGCCGCTTTGACATGGTGCTGGAGCTGCCCGTGCCGCCCAAGAAGCAGCGCGAGCGCATCCTGCGCGAACACTGCGCCGACTTGCTCGACGCCCGCCAGATCGAGCGCCTGGCCCAGGCCGAAGCACTGGCCCCTGCCGTGGTGACCAGGGCCAGCGCCATCGTGCGGCTGGTGCGCGATGAGCTGGGCTGCCAACCACCGGCGGCGGCCTTGCAGCACCTGATCTCCAGCACGTTGCAGGCCCAGGGGCACCGCCCGCTTGCGCCGCTTGCAGCCCATGGGCCCGATGCCCCGCCCGAAATCTACGACCCCGCCTTCATCCACGCCGATGCCGATCTGGCCGCCATTGCCAGCGGCTTGCAGACTGCGCGCAGCGCCCGCCTGTGCCTGTACGGGCCGCCCGGCTCGGGCAAAACCGCCTATGGCCGCTGGGTGGCCGAGCAACTGGGCGCGCCGCTGATGGTCAAGCGCGCTTCTGACCTGGCCTCCATGTGGGTGGGCGAGTGCGAGAAAAACATTGCCCGCGCCTTCGGGCAAGCGCAGGCCGAAGGCGCGGTGCTGATGATCGACGAGGTCGACAGCTTCCTGCAAGACCGCCGCAGCGCCCAGCGCAGCTGGGAAGTCAGCCAGGTCAACGAAATGCTCACGCAAATGGAGGCGTTCGAAGGGCTGTTCATCGCTTCGACCAACCTCATGCAAGGGCTGGATCCGGCCTCGCTGCGCCGCTTTGATTTGAAAGTCCGATTCGACTTTTTGCGCCCTGAACAGGCCCTTGCCCTGCTGGAAAGATATTGCAAAATATTACAATTCACACCACCTGAAAAAGATGTTGCCATGCGCCTGGCGCGCCTGCGGCAATTGACCCCAGGTGATTTTGCTGCCGTCATGCGTCAGCACCGCTTTCGTCCCATGGCATCTGCGGCCGCGTTGGTCTCGGCCCTGCAAGCCGAATGCGCCCTGAAAGAAGGCGCGCGGCAGGCTGTGGGTTTCATCTGACCACCACTCACTGCTGGCCATGGCCAAACGCCCCGACACGCTGGAGACCGTGCAGCTTGCCATCGAGTTGCTGCGGCGCATCCCCCGCCACCGCAAGATCACCGCCGCCGAGCTGCACCAGCAGCTTCGCGATGCAGGCATCGAGCGCGAGCTGCGCACCATCCAGCGCCAACTGGAAATGCTCAGTGAGCATTTCGAGATCGAGCGCGACGAGCGCAGCAAGCCTTATGGCTATCGCTGGCTGCAGCAGGCCCGCGCCCTGGCCGTGCCCACGCTCACGCCGCAGGAATCCCTGCTGCTGCAACTGGCCGAAGAACATTTGCGCCACCTGCTGCCGCCCAGGCTGATGGGGGCCATGAGCGGCTTTTTCAGCCAGGCGCGGCGCAACCTGGGCCACGAGGCCCATGCGCATCTGGAGCGTCAATGGCCGTACAAAGTACGCGTGGTGGCCACCAGCCAGCCCCTGCTGCCCCCGCGCATCAGGCCCGGCGTGTTCGACACCGTCAGCCAGGCCTTGTACGCCAACTGCTGGCTGGAGCTGGACTACCAGAACGCCAACGGCAAGCGCAGCCGCTTTGACTTCATGCCCCTGGGCCTGGTGCAGCAAGGCGTGCGCCTGTACATCGTGGGCCGCTACCGGGGCTTTGACAACGAGCGCAACCTGGCCCTCAACCGCATCCACAGCGCCGAAATGTCCACCCTGACATTTGAGCGCCCCAAGGGCTTTGACCTCAAGCAATACGACGACGAAGGCCGCTTCGGCTTTGGCGAAGGCCGCCAGATCAGGCTGTGCTTTTGCATTGAGCACGCCGCCGGCCTGCACCTGCTGGAGTCGCCCTTGTCCACCGACCAACAGGCCAGCCAGCGCGCCGACGGCCTGCTGGAGATCAGCGCCACCGTGGTCGACAGCGCCATGCTGGACTGGTGGCTGCGCGGCTTTGGCAGCGCCGTGCGCGAGGTGAGCAAGCAGCCGCTGTGATGGGGCGCTCTGCCTTTTGCCTCAGCTGCTTGCCCCCCAAGACAAGGCCAAATCGCCGCCGCACGGGCGGCCGGCGGCTCAATGCGCCGCAGCCCCGGCTGCGGGCACAGCGCCAGCTTGCGCCTGGGCCAGCAGGCAGCGCAAGGCTGCCAGGGCGGCGCTGGCCTTGCTTTCGGCCGCTTGCTCATCGCCTTGCAGCAGATAGTGGCGCGCCATGCTCAGCGCATTGATGGCGGTGTGAAAGGACTGGATCTGCAGATCGGCTGGGCGGCCTTCGATCAGCTCGATGGGTTGGGCGCTGCCGAGGGTAAAACTGCTAGACTGCGGGCGTTTCATGGCGATGCTCCTGATGGCATGGCTTTCCTGGCAGGCTGTGCTGCACGGCCAGGAGAGCCAATCGCTGTGTGACACGCCGGGGCATTGTTGGCGCAAGGCCCCGGCACTTTTTTGGCTGCATGGTTTTGCAGCTTGTGCCCATCGAGGGCGATGGGCAGCGCTGCTGCAGCGCTTTCCCGGTCATGGCAACGCTGCTGGCGCAGGGCTGTGGACTGGGAAAGTGCCGCTATCGTAGCGGGCAGCTCGGCAGCAAAAAAGGAAAAATTGGTCAGTTTGCCTGCTCTTTTGCGCCCGGGCAGAGATGGTCCGCAGACGCTTGAAACAAACCCTCAGCCCTGCTTGCGCCAGCGGGCGATGAAGAAGCCGTCGGTCTGGTGCAGATGGGGCAGCAGCATCAGCCCCTGCGTGCGGCCTGGCAAGGTGTTGGGGTTGGGCAGCAGATGCGCCAGCCCGTGTTTTTCCAGCAGGGGCGGCCAGCTCTCCTGCGCGAATTGCGGGCGCTTGTTGGCAAAGAGTTGGCAGACGGCTTCGTTCTCGTCGGGCAGCAGGCTGCAGGTGGCGTAGATCAGGTGCCCGCCAGGCTTGAGCAGCGCTGCTGCGGCGCTGAGAATGCGCAGCTGCAGGGCCTGCAGCCTGGGGATTTCCTCGGCCGGCAGATGCCAGGCCAGATCGGGGTGGCGGCGCAGCGTGCCCAGGCCGGAGCAGGGCGCATCGACGAGTACGCGATCGACCTTGCCGTGCAGGCGCTGCAGGCGAGCGTCCGCTTCCGACTGCAGCACCATGGCGTGCACGTTGTGCAGGCCGCTGCGCTGCAGGCGCGGCTGCAGCCGCGCCAGGCGGTGTGCGGAGGTGTCGAAGGCATAGAGGCGGCCGCTGTCGCGCATCATGGCGCCCAGCGCCAGGGTCTTGCCGCCGGCGCCGGCGCAGAAGTCCACCACGGTCTCGCCGCGCTTTGCTTCGCTGAGCAGGGCCAGCAGTTGCGAGCCCTCGTCCTGCACCTCCAGCGTGCCGTTGTGCATCAAGGGGTTTTGGCGCAACGAGGGCTTGCCCGGCAGGCGCAGGCCCCAGGGGGAGTGGGGCGTTGGCTCGCAGGCGATGCCTTGCTCTTGCAGCATGTGCTGCACGATCTGGCGCTTGTGCGCCAGCAGGTTGACGCGCAGATCCAGAGGCGCGCTTTGGCGCAGGGCGTGCATCAGCGGCCAGAAGTGGGCCGTGCCATAGGCGCTCAGCAGTTTCTCGGCCAGCCAGTCGGGCAGGTTGTGCTGGCAGGCCAGGGGCAGGCTGCTGGCCTGGCCTGTTGCTGCGCCTTCCGCTTGCAAGGCGTCAATGCAATGCCCCAGCCATTGCTGGGCAGCGGCGCTGCCGTCCTCTTGGGGCCATTGGCCAGCCCAGTCGCGCGCCTGCTGCAGCACGGCCCGGGCCAGGGCATCGGTGATGGGGGCGGCGGCAGGGTAGGCGGCCTGGGCGGCAGGCGCTGGCGGCTGCTGCGGGTATTGCGCCAGCAGGGCGTGGCTGAGCAGGGCCAGGCGCTCGAAGTGTTGCGCGTCGGGCAGCTGGGGCGTGCTGCCCAGCTTGGCCCAGTATTGCAGCAGGCGCCAAAAGCGCAGCGCGGTGAATGCGGCATTGCCCAGTTGCTGGCGCTCGCGCACCCCTAGCCTGGGGTGCGCCTTGAGAAATTGCAGCAGCACGGCATTGGCCGGCTCTTCAAAGCGTGCGATGCGCTGCAGCAGTGCGCCAGTGGTGGTGAGCAGAAAATGCGGTGGCATGGATCGCCTTGGCCTTGTCTGGGGGGCGTGGGTGATGGGGCGTGGTTTCAGCGCAGCGTCGGCATGATGGCGGCGATGGCGCGGGGGTAGAGCAGGTGCTCCTGCGATTGCACGCGCGCGGCCAGCGTGGCGGCGGTGTCGCCAGGCAGGATGGGCACGGCCGCCTGATCGATGATGGGGCCGGCGTCCAGCTCGGGGATGACCCAGTGCACGGTCGCGCCGGCAAAGCGGCACCCCGCATCCAGCGCGCGCTGGTGGGTGTGCAGGCCGGGGAAGGCTGGCAGCAGCGAGGGGTGGATGTTGATGAGCCGCCCGGAAAACCGGTTCACGAAGGCATCGCCCAGCACCCGCATGAAGCCCGCCAGCGCCACCAGCGCAGGCTGGTGCGCTTCGATGGCCTGGGCCAGCTCGGCATCGAAGGCCTCGCGCGAGGGGTATTGCCGGTGGTCCACAACCTGGGTGGCAATGCCGCGCTCGCGCGCCCATTGCAGGCCGGCGGCATCGGCGCGGTTGCTGATGACGGCGCTGACCTGCGCATTCAGGCGCTGCGGCCATTGCTGTGCGTGCTGGGCCTGCACGATGGCGGCCATGTTCGAGCCAGTGCCAGAGATCAGAATGACGATGTTCTTGCGCTTCATAAGAGGGCTATTCTCGCACCGCGCATTGCCCCGGCCAGGCAGAAACGGGCTGTGGGCTGGGCCGGTGCAGAGTAGGCCAGTCGCTTAACGGACAGATGCGCGGGGCCGGGCCGTGGTACATCTTGCGGCTTGCAGCGCGGCCTCGTTTGGCATGGCATTGGGGCCCTGCCGCGGCCTTGATGAAGCGGCAGGGCATGCTGCGCCGCTGGCTTGTATGGCGCTTTCGCGCCCCATCGATACGAGAGGTTTTATGGAGTTGAGTTTTACCCCGCAACAGCAGGCATTTCGTGAGGAAGTGCGCCAATGGGTGCGCAGCCATCTGCCCCAGGAGCTGGCCCACAAGGTGCACAACAACCTGCGCCTGCACCGCGAGGATTTGCAGGGCTGGGCCAAGATCCTGGGCAAGAAGGGCTGGCTGGGCTATGGTTGGCCCAAGGAGTTTGGCGGGCCGGGCTGGGATGCTGTGCAGCGCCATTTGTTCGAGGAGGAATGCGCGCTGGCCGGGGCGCCGCGCATCGTGCCCTTCGGGCCGGTGATGGTTGCGCCGGTCATCATGGCCTATGGCAATGCCGAGCAGCAAAAGCGCTTTTTGCCCGGCATTGCCAGTGGCGAGGTCTGGTGGAGCCAGGGCTACAGCGAGCCGGGCTCGGGCTCGGACCTGGCCTCGCTCAAGACCCGCGCCGAGCGCGTGGGCGACAAGTACATCGTCAACGGCCAGAAGACCTGGACCACGCTGGGCCAGTATGGCGAATGGATTTTCTGCCTGGTGCGCACCAGCACCGAGGGCAAGCCGCAGACGGGCATTTCCTTCCTGCTGATCGACATGCGCTCGCCCGGCGTGACGGTGCGCCCGATCCGCCTGCTCGATGGCGAGTGCGAGGTCAACGAAGTGTTCTTCGACAACGTCGAGGTGCCGGTGGAAAACCTCATCGGCGAGGAGAATAAGGGCTGGACCTACGCCAAGCACCTGCTCAGCCACGAGCGCACCAACATCGCCGATGTGAACCGCTCCAAGCGCGAGCTCGAGCGCCTCAAGCGCCTGGCCAAGGCCGAGGGCCTGTGGCAGGACCTGCGCATCCGCGACGAGATCGCCAAGCTCGAGGTGGACATCGTGGCGCTGGAGATGCTGGTGCTGCGCGTGCTCTCGGCCGTCAGCTCGGGGCGCAACCCGCTGGACATTGCCGGCTTGCTGAAAATTCGCGGCAGCGAAATCCAGCAGCGCTACTCCGAATTGATGATGCTGGTGGCAGGCCCCTTCAGCCTGCCCTTCATCCAGGAGGCCATGGAGGCGGGCTGGCAGGGCGACTTCCCCGGCGGCGAGGCCGCCCACTCCGTGCTGGCGCCGACCTACTTCAACTACCGCAAGACCACGATCTACGGCGGCTCCAACGAGGTGCAGCGCAACATCGTGGCGCAAACGGTGCTGGGCTGAGCGGCCAAGGCCAGCGCCTGCACCGAAGCACATCACGCTGAACATACCGATACCGGAGAGTTGCATATGGATTTCAATTTCACGCCCGAGCAAGAGCAGTTGCGCGATGCGGTGGGCAAATGGGTGGAAAAGGCCTACGGCTTCGAGCGCCGCCGCGCCATCGTGGCCGAGGGCGGCTTTGACCGCGCGGCCTGGGGTGAGCTGGCCGAGCTGGGCCTCTTGGGCCTGACCGTGGCCGAGCAGGATGGTGGCATGGGCATGGGCGCCGTGGAGGCCATGATCGTGCTCGAAGAGCTGGCCAAGGGGCTGGTGCTCGAGCCCTACGCCCAGGCCCTGATCGCGGCCCAGGCCCTGGCCCATGCGCCCCAGGCGCTGCGCCAGCAGTGGCTGCCCAAATTGGTGCAGGGGCAGGCGCTGATCGTGCTGGCGCACCAGGAAAAGGGCGCCCGCTACCGGCTCGATCAACTTCAGACCCAGGCCGAGCCCCAGGGCCAGGGCTATGTGCTCAACGGGCACAAAAGCCTGGTGCCCGCCGGCGACCATGCGGATGCCTGGATCGTGCCGGCCCTGCTCGATGGCCAGGTAGCGCTGTTCTGGGTGGAGCAAGGCGCCGCAGGGGTGCAAACCCAGGGCTATCTGACCCAGGACGGCAGCCGCGCAGCCGAGCTGCGCCTGCAGGCCAGCCCGGCGCAACTGCTCTGCGCCGCCGGTGATGGCCAGGGCCTGGCGCTGCTGCAGCAACTGGCCGGCATCGGCACGGCCGCCGTGTGCGCCGAGGGTGTGGGCGTGATGGAGCAAACCCTGGCGCTGACGGCCGATTACATGAATCAGCGCAAGCAATTTGGCGTGCCCATCGCCAGCTTCCAGGCGCTGCGCCACCGCATCGCCGACATGAAGATGCAGCTGGAGCTGGGCCGCTCCATGAGCTATTACGCCTGGCTGAAACTGGCCGAGGCGCCTGCAGATGGCACAGGCGCCGGCGATGCGGCCGAGCGCGAGCGCCAACAGGCCCTCTCGCGCGCCAAATACCAGCTGGGGCAAAGCATGCGCTACGTGGGCCAGCAGTCCGTGCAGCTGCACGGCGGCATCGGCGTGACCGATGAATACATCGGCAGCCATTACTTCAAAAAGCTCACGCAGTTGGAAATGTGCTGGGGCGACAGCCTGCACCACCTGGGCATCGTCAGCGAGAACATGCAGGACACGGCGGGCGTGTTCGCATAAAGAAGATCGGGGGCCGGTAAAACCGGCAGACCGCAAGAGCGCGGGCAGGGCCCGCGCCCCCAGGCAAGGCAGCGCATGGCGGCGCTGCCTTGCCGCATAATGCGCCCTTTGCCCAAATTGCACGCATTGGCGTGCCGCGCCCCATGACCTCTGTTTCGTCTGCTGCAGACCAGCTTTCCGCCAACGACCCCTTCATCATCAAGGCCTACCAGCTCTTGGCGCAAAACAAGCTGCAGGAAGTGGCCACACTGCTCAACGAGGCGCAGCGCAACACCCCCTACGACCCGCGCATCTTCATGCTGGGCGCGCGCCTGGCCGAGCAATCGGACAAGCCCAACGAAGCGCTGGAGGCCATGGAGCACGCCACCCGCCTGGCGCCGCAGTGGTGGCCGGCGCAGCTCGAATACGGCCTGCTGCTGGCGCGCCTGGACCGCAACGCCAAGGCGCTGGAGCAGGCCGAGAAGATTTTTGCCCTGGAGTCGCGCGAGCGCATGGTCCTGGCCGGCGTGATCGACATCGCCGTGCGCTGTGGCGACATGGCCCAGGCCGCGCGCTACACCGAGCACGCACTGACGCACTATCCGAGCGACCCGGTGCTGCTGATGAACCTGGCGCGCACCCAGTTCTTCTCGCAGCAGTACGAGGCCGCGCTGCGCAGCTGGAGCGCCGTGCTCGAGCAAGAGCCGGCCAACATGCAGGCGCGCTACGGCCGCCTGCGCACACTGCTGCAAATGGGCCGCAACGATGAGGCCCTGCAAGATGCCCAGCAGCTGCTGGCCCACGCCCCGGACGACGCCGTGTACCGCTACTTCGCCCAGGTGGCCCAGGGCCAGACCCCGCCGACCCAACCTGTGGAGTTGCAGGAGGAATTGTTCGGCGGCCTGGCGCGCCAGTACGACCTGCACATGGTGCGCTACCTGCGCTACGAGCTGCCGCAGCAGACGGCGGCAAAGATCCTGGAGATCTTCCCCGACCGGCGCTTCAACCTGCTCGATCTGGGCTGTGGCACGGGCCTGCTGGGCGTGTGCCTGGGCCGCATCGACGGCGGCATGGTGGGCGTCGATGCCTCTGAAAGCATGATCGCGCAGGCGGCCCGCCACCACGTCTACGACAAATTTCACAAGGTCAACCTGCTCGATGCGGTGCGCGACACGCCCGATGCGCTCTACGAAGTCATCGCCGCGCTGGATGTGTTCCCCTACGTGGGCGACCTGCAGCCGGTGCTGGGCAATGTGCACCGCATCCTGCAGCCCGAGGGCTTTTTCTTCTTCTCCACCGAGGCCGCGCCCGAGCCCGGCACCGACTACGCCCTGCAGGCCAGCACCGGCCGCTATGTGCATGGCCGCGCCTACCTGGAGCGCCTGCTGGAGCAAGCCGGCTTCGCGCTGGCCAGCATCGAGGAGAAAACCCTGCGCTATGAAGCCGGCGAGCCCGTGGCCGGCTTCGTCGTCACGGCGCAAAAAGGGCGCTGACGCTGCGCGCCCCCCATTGCCGCGCTCCCATTGCGGGGCGGGGCGCTGCTGCCCCCCGTTTTCACACCCGTTTCTCGGTTTCTCGTACTGCCATGCGCACCTTTCTTGGCCTGAACCACCGCAGCCTGGCGCCTGCCACCGCCGTGGCGATCGGCAACTTCGATGGGGTGCACCGTGGGCACCAGGCCATGCTGGCCCTGCTCAATGCGCAAGCCCGCCAGCGCCAGCTGGCCAGCTGCGTGCTCACCTTCGAGCCCCATCCGCGCGACTACTTCGCCAAGGTGCTGGGCAAGCCCGAGATCGCGCCGGCGCGCGTGGGCACGGTGCGCGACAAACTCACCGACCTGGCCGGGCAACAGGTGGCGCAAACCGTCATCCTGCCCTTCAATGCCGCGCTGGCCGCGCAGCCGCCCGAAGACTTCGTGCGTCAGGTGCTGGTGCAGGGCCTGGGCGCGCGCTATGTGCTGGTGGGCGATGACTTTCGCTTCGGCCACCAGCGCGCGGGCGACTACGCCCTGCTGGCCCAGCTGGGGCCGCAGTTGGGCTTTGAAGTGGCGCGCATGGACAGCCACACCGTGCAAGGCGTGCGCGTCTCCAGCTCCGAAGTGCGCCAGGCCCTGCAACAAGGCCGCATGCACGACGCCGCCGAGCTGCTGGGGCGCCCCTACGCCATCAGCGGCCACGTGCTGCACGGGCGCAAGCTCGGCCGCCATCTGGGCGCTGGCCTGCCCAGCATCACTGGCGGCTTTCGCACCCTGAACCTGCACTTCAAGCACTGGAAGCCCGCCGCCAGCGGCATCTTCGTCGTGCAGGTGCGCGGCCTGACAGCGCAGCCCTTGCCCGGCGTGGCCAACCTGGGCGTGCGCCCCTCGCTGGACCCCAGCGACGTCAACGGCGGCCGCGTGCTGCTGGAAACCCATTGCCTGCAATGGCCCGAAGCCCTGGGCCCCGAGGGCGGCTATGGCAAAGTCATCCGCGTGGAGCTGTTGGAAAAGCTCCACGACGAGCGCAAATACCCCAACCTGCAGGCCCTGGCGCAAGGCATTGCCCAGGACTGCGCCGCAGCGCGCGCCTGGTTCGCCCAGCGCCAGCCCCAGGCGGCAGGCCTTGAGCTCTGATCCGCCTAGCTGCCCCAGCACACTGCCAGACCGCATGCCCCAGGCCGACGACGAGGAAATCACACTGCCGCCGCCGCTGATGACAGTGCCCGTGCAACGCCATGTGCACGGGCAGGCCGCGCCGTGGCAGTGCGATCAGGTGGCGGCCGAAGTGCCGGTGGCGCTGGTGTGCAATGGCCTCTCGCACGCCGTCATGATGTGCACCCCGCAAGACCTGCCCGAGCTGGCGCTGGGCTTTGCCCTGAGCGAAGGCATCATCGACTGCGCCAGTGACTGCTATGGCATCGACATCGCCGCCGTGGATGCCGCAGCCCCCAGCGACTGGGCCGCAGCGGGCGCCAGCGAATACAGCCTGCCGGCCCTGGCCGTGCACCTGGACATCGCCAGCAGCGCCTTCATGCGCCTCAAGCAGCGCCGCCGCAACCTGGCCGGCCGCACCGGCTGCGGCCTGTGCGGCATCGACAGCCTGCAGGCCCACGATTGGCTGCCAGCGCCTGGCGCGGCTGCGCCGCCGCCCTGGCTGGCGCAAATCGGCCCGCCCACCATCTTCAAGGCCCTGGCCGCCATGGCCGAGCAGCAAACCCTGAACCACGCCACAGGCGCGCTGCACGCCGCCGCCTATGCCGATGTGCACGGGCAGCTGCACGCCATCTACGAAGACGTGGGGCGCCACAACGCGCTGGACAAGCTGCTGGGCGCGCGCGCCAGGGCGCTGCAAGGCGGCACCACGCGCAACGACGGCCCTGCCTGGCCGCAGCAGGGCTTCGTCGTCATGTCCAGCCGCGCCAGCTACGAGCTGGTGCGCAAATGCGCGCGCCTGCACCTGCCCCTGCTGGCCACCATCTCCGCGCCGACCTCACTGGCCATCCGCGTGGCCGAAATCGCCGGCCTGCAACTCTGGGGCCTGGCACGCGAGCCCCGCGCCGTGCGCTACACCCGCTGAGGGAAGGTAGCGTGCCAGCTGTCGTTTGCTGGATGTTGCGCTCGTTCAGCGTTTGCATCCTGCTGCGGCGCCCGGAGGGCAGGGCGCATTGATTGTTGGAAGGCTGTGACTCACAGGCTGTTTGTTTACCTGCAGCCATGCATTTCCATCAGCCGGGCAATCCGGTCGCCGAATTTCTGAATAACGTCGTTGCGGGTCAGGCCATGACGGTTGACCATGAAGGGGATGATGACCACCAGGGTGCCATCGCTATTGACACTCCACCACAGGTCGCGGCTATCGATGGATTCGTGATTGAACGTGGCACTCCCCTCGTGAAATGCCAGTTTGTAGTCCGCGCGATATTGCTTGCCCAAGCACAAAATAAGTTTTGGCCGAGCAGTAAATGCCCATTTACGAATTTGCCAAAAACGGTGGATTCTGCACCAATCGATGTACTCCTGCTTGGAGGAAAAACCCGTGATGGCGGCATATTGCTCATGCCAGCGAGACGGGCTGGTATCCTTAAAACTTACGGGGTAGAGGTTGAGCTTGAAGTAGCCGCTTGAGCCCTGAGTGAAGGGCTTGGCACGGCTGCAGAATTCGCGGTAGTTAGATACGTTGGTGCCATCAATGGCGCTAAGTATTTTCAGTGCTTGACGGTTGAAGATATAAGCTTCGTTGCGCGTGGCATCTGAGTAGCCGGTGCGTGGTTGCGATTCGTCACGCAAAATTTCTTCAGCAAGGCGTTCGGAAGACTCTTGGCCGCCCCATTCGATTCCGCAGAGCCAGATTGAGCGATCTGCAGGGGTGCCGATGTCGCCGCCATCACAACCAGAAAAACTGGTGGCCCATTTTGCAAATTCAGCTGTGGCGCTCATTGGTTCACCTTGGCCTGCGTTGGGGAGCTTGTTGGTTTTGCCATTGCCACGCAAAGGCTGCACATGCTCTGAAACATGGCTTCAGATTATTTATGAAAAATTCTCAAGCCAAAGAGGCGGGATTGGCTTTGATGTGTTTTATTGACGGTAATTCATGTCGCTGGAGATATGTTGGTTTTCACTAATTACTCGCCGCACATGGACTATTTTTGCGAACCGTTCAGGATTGCGCTTAACCTCTAAGCCTGAGAAGTGTGTGCATTGATTAAGTACTGGTTGATTCGTTGCAAGGCATCTTTCGCCCCTAAGGCCAATTCAATAGCGCCGGGGTTGAGGATGTTTGCCTCACGCAAGTTGATGCGAATCAGGCGACTGCCGCGACGCTGCATGTACCGTGTGAACTGGCGCACAGTGGGGATAGTACTGCCAGCCCCGATTTCGATCACCACTGGGGCAGGTGAGTTGTCCAGCCACATATCGAGCAGCATCTGCTGCTGGTCACTACGTGTCTGATTCCAGTGCCAGTCTTCGAACATGAGGATATTGGGCCGTGCCAGTTTGCCGCAATGAGGGCAGTGGGGCAAATCGCCTTGCCATTCACAGTTGGCCTCGTCGATTTTCGGGTGTAGGTCTACAGTAGGCCAGATACTTCCTTTGCAGTTGGCTATACATTGCAGGCGGTGTATGGAGCCGTGACATTCATACACGCGGGCGGAGGGAAAGCCGGCCTTCTGAAAGTGTCCGTCGACATTGCTGGTGAAAACAAAACAGCCTTGCTCCATACGCTGTGCCCAGGACTGGAGCAAACTGAAGCCTGCGTGCGGCGTCGTCGCACGGTATAAGTTGAGCCTATGGCCGTAGAATCCCCAGGCAGTGGCAGGATACTTTTGAAAAGCATGCGGCGAGGCAATTCGCTCGAATGGCAGCCTTTTTCTGCCCAGCATGGGGTAGGCGCGCCAAAAGCCCTTGTTGCCCCTATAGTCAGGTAGGCCAGAGTCGATGCCTATTCCCGCACCTGCGGCGATAACCAAAGCCTTGGCGTTATCAATCAGCTGCGCAGCTTGCGCTAGTTTGTCTTCAAGCAGAAAGTCGGTGACTCGATCAGCCTGTGGATGGATATGCCATGAGTCGGTATCAGCTCGGTATTGCACTGCATCACCCGCAAGTGCATCGCGCAGAGCGATAGCGCGCTGATAGCCTATGCGCAGACGGAGCTGGAGGTGCGAAATGCTAGGATCATTGGAATACAGCACATGCTGGCGTGCTTGGTAGTACAGTGGATCGCTGGGTTTGGGCGCAGGCATAAAACATCCTTTTTGACAGCAGCCAGCGCTATAAGCATTAGCACTAGAGGCGGCCAATTCGACTAGAGAAGAATGTCATTCTCTACAAAGCTGCGTCACGATGTGTCGTAGGCCAAACATATGTAGTTTCTCATCGCTGGCACGCTGGCACGCTGGCACGCTGGGGCGAACGCTGCGCGTTGTCGCGCATGTGCATGGCCCCAAACCTTCGGTGCGGCGCAGGTGCATCGCCCACTGCTACGCGGATGGGCTTGCCCGAGAAATATGCCAGATCGCCCGTCGTGTTGCCCGCGGACTCCGGCGTCTCAGGCACCAGAAAATTCCCGCGCGTCAGGCGCATGCCATTCCACAGGCGCAGGCTGGGGCGCACCCCATCGGCATCCTCTGCCGCCTCGAAGCCCAGCGCATCGCGCAGGGCCTGTCTGGCCCGCCAGCGCGATGCGCGCCGCGCCCTGGGCCATGTCCACCAGGTCCTGGGTCGTCATCTTGTGCGCGTGCCCGCCGCCGGTGATCTGGCGCAGCGCCCGTTGGAAGGCGCGCAGCACCCGGCCCAGCCAGCCCGCCAGTGTGCGGTGGCTGTCGATCTTCGGCCGCCTCGTTCCAGCCGCTT
Organism: Vandammella animalimorsus; assembly: GCF_002285265.1. Classification (GTDB taxonomy): domain Bacteria; phylum Pseudomonadota; class Gammaproteobacteria; order Burkholderiales; family Burkholderiaceae_C; genus Lampropedia. The sequence continues at coordinate 868,003 of NZ_NSJB01000001.1, read as the reverse complement.
CGGGGCAGGGGCTTTCGCGAGCTTTCAGCTTCCTGCTCAGTAAGCCAAGACTTTTTGTCAGGGGCTGGCGCGGGCCGAGCCATGCGCAAATCGCCCATGCACAATCAGGCGCCGATGGCAGTTTTTATCGTTGCGCGTGGCTCGATCAGCTTCGACAGCTGCTTGGTATATGGGGCTCCACGTGCAAAAAGGCCGCTGCCTTGGGCAGAAGCACCGCGTGCCTGCGCGGATGTTTCTGCCTGCAATTTCTATGCAGCGCTCGCTCATGGCGGTGTGCGCCGCTGGCCTCAGTGGTTTTCCTTGGCGTGGTTGATGGTGTATTTGGGGATTTCGACCGTCAGGTCGGTGTGTGCGACGATGGCCTGGCAGCCCAGGCGCGATTGCGGCTCCAGGCCCCAGGCCTTGTCCAGCAGGTCTTCTTCTTCTTCCTGAAGCTCGTTGAGCGAGTCAAAGCCCTGGCGCACGATGACGTGGCAGGTGGTGCAGGCGCAGCTCATGTCGCAGGCGTGCTCGATTTCGATGCCGTTTTCCAGCAGGGCTTCGCAGATCGAGGTTCCGGTGGGCACTTGCAGCTCTGCGCCTTCTGGGGCGAGTTCGGCATGGGGCAGGACGGTGATTTTGGGCATGGTCGGGGGGAGGTGGCTTGGCGGTGTGGGGCCTGTGGTCGGTTACAGCGATTGCACGCTTTTGCCCGCCAGTGCCTGTTGGATGCCGCGGTTCATGCGGGCGGCGGCAAAGGCTTCGGTGTCGTGCGCCAGGGTGTGGATGGCCGCTTCGATCTGGGCGGCGCTGCCGCTGTCGCGGTCGATCAACGCCTGCAGCGCGGCGATGCTGGCCAGGATGGCGGCGTGGGCCGAGTCGCTGAGCAGGTCGCGGTCTTGCGCCAGGGCCGATTGCGTGGCGAGGATCAGGCGGCGCGCATCGACGCGCGCCTGGGTGAGGGCGCGCGCTTGGATGTCTTGCTCGGCGGTGGCAAAGCTCTCGCGCAGCATGCGCTCGATCTCGCTGTCGGGCAGGCCGTAGGTGGGCTTGACCTGAACCTGGGCGTGCACGCCGGAGCTTTGCTCCTGTGCGCTGACGCTGAGCAGGCCGTCGGCATCGACGGTGAAGGTCACACGGATGCGCGCCGCGCCAGCGGCCATGGGCGGGATGCCGCGCAGCTCAAAGCGCGCCAGGCTGCGGTTGTCGCTGGCCATGTCGCGCTCGCCCTGCAGCACGTGGATGGCCAGCGCGGTTTGGCCGTCCTGGTAGGTGGTGAAGTCCTGGGCCTTGGCGGTGGGGATGGTGTCGTTGCGGTGGATGATGCGCTCGGTCAGGCCGCCCATGATTTCGATGCCCAGCGACAGCGGCACAACGTCGAGCAGCAGCACGCTGTCTTCGCTGCGGGCGTTGCCGGCGAGCTGGTGGGCCTGGATGGCCGCGCCCAGGGCGACGACTTCGTCCGGGTTGAGCTCGGTCAGCGGCGGCTTGCCCAAGAAGCGCGCGACGTTGTCGCGCACGGTGCGCATGCGGGTGGAGCCGCCGACCATGACGGTGCCTTGCACGTCGCTGGCGCTGAGCTTGGCGTCTTCGAGGGTGCGGGCCACGCATTGCAGGCTGCGCTCGACCAGCGGCTGGACCAGCTCGGCAAAGGTGTCGTGCCGCAGCACCAGTTGTTGCTGGCGGCCGCCCCAGCGGGCGTCGAGGGTGGCGCTGTCTTGCTCGGCCAGGGCTTCCTTGGCGGCCCTGGCCTGTTGGCGCGCATAGGCTTTTTCTGCACTGGTGGCGGGCTCGACGCCCAGTTGCTGGCTGGCCCATTGCACGAGCAGGGCGTCGAAGTCGTCGCCGCCCAGGGCCGAGTCGCCGCCGGTGGCCAGCACTTCGAACACGCCCTTGCTCAGGCGCAGCACGGAGGCATCGAAGGTGCCGCCGCCCAGGTCGTAGACCAGGTAGATGCCTTCGGCGCCATGATCGAGGCCATAGGCGATGGCTGCGGCCGTGGGCTCGTTGATCAGGCGCAGCAGGCGGATGCCGGCCAGGGCGATGGCGTCCTTGGTGGCCTGGCGCTGGGCGTCGTCGAAGTAGGCGGGCACGGTGACGACGGCGCCATAGAGCTCGGCATCGAAGCTGTCTTCGGCGCGCTGGCGCAAGGAGGCGAGGATTTCCGCGCTGACTTCGACCGGGGTTTTCTCGCCAGCGGCGGTGCGCGCGTACAGGCTGATGCGCCCGTCCTCGCCTTTGCGCTCGCTGAGCTCATAGGGCAATTGCCCTGCGTTGGCGATGTCGGCCAGGCCACGGCCGATCAGGCGCTTGGCCGAGACGATGGTGTTGGCGGCGTCTTCCTGCCCGGCCTGCAGCGCGGCATGGCCGATGTGGCGCTGGCCCTGGGGGCCATAGTGCACGGCCGAGGGCAGCAGGATGCGGCCCTGGGCGTCGGGCAGGCACTGCGGGCTGCCGTGGCGCATGGCCGCCACCAGCGAGTGGGTGGTGCCCAGGTCGATGCCGACGGCAAGTTTGAATTGATGGGGATCCGGGCTTTGGTTAGGCTCGGCGATTTGCATCAGGGCCATGGTGGCGTGCGTCCTCGCAAAAGAGGGGGAAGAAAAAGTGGCGGTTGCGGCGGTGCCGGACTGGTTGCGCTGGCGCAGGCGGCTCACAGCTGCTTTTGCCGCTGCGCCAGGCGCTGCTCGAAGCGGGTCAGGAACATCCAGGCGCGGATGTGTTCGGCCGCAGCCTGGGCATCGCCCTGGGCATCGAGCGCTTGCGCAACGGCCTGGATGGTCTCGTCCAGCGCCTGCTGCACTTCATGGGCGATGGGCTGCAGCTCTTGCGCCGATTGGGCTTCGTCCAGGGCTTCGAGCCATTGCATTTGCTGCATCAGGAACTGTGGCGGCATGGCCGTGTTGTCTTCGGCACCGACGGATTGGCCCTGCAGCTCGCACAGGTAGCGGGCCCTTTGCAGCGGATCGCGCAGGCGCTGGTAGGCTTGATTGATGCGCACGGACCATTGCATGGCCAGGCGTTGGGCCGCAGGGCCTTCGGCGGCGAACTTGTCCGGGTGGACCTGACGCTGCAGCTCTTTCCAGCGGGCGTCGAGCGCGGCCGCATCCTGCGCGAAGCGGGCGGGCACGGCAAACAGTTCAAAGTCGGTCGATTGCAGGTTCATTGGCAGGGGCAGGGCAAGCGGTGGCCGGGGCGGTCCGCGTTGCCATTCCAGATCAAAGCCGTGACTTTGCCACGTTCGCAAGGCTTGGCCGGGCAAGGTGGGTGTGGTTTGCGCGCGGCGCTGCGCCTTGGGTGGGCAATGACATCGGATGCTTTGGCAATCCCAGGCGGGCGCACGGGCGCCCAAGCCGCGCCGCCCAGCGCCCGCATGCGCGCGCGGGCAGGCGGGTCAGTCGTGGCTCAGACGCGGAAGGACTCACCGCAACCGCAGCGGTCGCGCTCGTTGGGGTTGCTGAACTTGAAGCCTTCGTTCAGGCCTTCGCGGACAAAGTCCAGCTCCGTGCCGTCCAGGTAGGCCAGGCTTTTGGGATCGACCAGCAGCTTGATGCCGTGGCTTTCAAAGACGACGTCGTTGGGGTCGGGCTCGTCGACGTATTCGAGCTGGTAGGCCAGGCCGGAGCAGCCCGTGGTCTTGACGCCCAGGCGAACACCCACGCCCTTGCCGCGTTTGGCGAGGTATTTGCTGACATGCCGTGCGGCAGCTTCGGTAATGGTGACGGCCATAGGGATTCTCTGGCGATAAAAACTCAAAGCGCGATGGTCACCAACACGGAGCAGGCCTGTACGGCCGTGAGCGCGTGCGTGACCCCTGCTTCGACGAACAACAAATGACCGGCTTGCAGCAGCGCCGCAGGGCCATCGTTCAGGCTGACTTGCACGCTGCCTTCCAGGCAGTGGATGGTGATTTCGCCTGCCACCTTGTGGGCGGGCATGTGGTGGCCTGCTGGAAACACCAGCCGCAACACCTCCAGATCATGCGACTTGAACAAGGCGATGGATTGCGCCGCTTCGATGCGCGCGCCATAAGGGCGCACATCCACGGGCTCGCCCTGTCGCGCGTGGATCAGTGCCATATTGTCTGTGCCTCGATGAACATGCGCGGGGTGTGGGGCATCGGCTTTGCAGCTGCCGCACAGCGCCTTTGCCGGTGGTCAAGCAGCTGTGGGGCCTTGCCCATCCATCTATCAGGCGGCGGTGGCCTGCTTTTTCCTGTAGTCCTCCACGGCGGCCTTGATGGCGTCTTCGGCCAGGATGGAGCAGTGCACCTTGACGGGCGGCAGGGCCAGTTCTTCGGCGATGACACTGTTTTTCAAGGCGGCGGCCTCGTCGAGGGTCTTGCCCTTGACCCATTCGGTCACCAGCGAGGAAGAGGCAATGGCCGAGCCGCAGCCGTAGGTTTTGAAGCGGGCGTCTTCGATGACGCCGGTTTGCGGGTTGACCTTGATCTGCAGCTTCATGACGTCGCCGCAGGCGGGCGCGCCCACCATGCCGGTGCCAACGGAGCTGTCGCCCTTGTCGAAGGAGCCGACGTTGCGGGGGTTTTCGTAGTGGTCAATGACTTTGTCAGAGTAGGCCATGGCAGGCTCCAGTGTGTTTCATCTTGGGGGAATGGGATGGGTGCCGCCGCAGCGCGCGGCGTGCATTGCGCCGATGCCTGGCGCGGGCCCGAGGGCCCGGTTCAATGCGCGGCCCATTGGATGGTGCTCAGATCGACCCCTTCCTGGTACATCTCCCACAGGGGGCTGAGCTCGCGCAGGCGCGCAACGTTTTCGCGGATGGTGGCAATGGCGTGGTCCACTTCTTGCTCGGTGGTGAAGCGCCCGAAGGTCATGCGCAGGCTGCTGTGCGCCAGCTCATCGCTGCGGCCCAGGGCGCGCAGCACGTAGCTGGGCTCCAGGCTGGCAGAGGTGCAGGCCGAGCCCGAGGACACGGCAATGCCCTTGATGCCCATGATCAGCGATTCGCCTTCAACGAAGTTGAAGCTGATGTTGAGGTTGTGCGGCACGCGCTGTTGCAGGTCGCCATTGATGAAGACTTGCTCGATGTCGCTCAGGCCGTCGATCAGGCGCTTTTGCAGGCGCTGGGCGTGGGCGTAGTCCTGCGCCATTTCTTCCTGGGCGATGCGGTAGGCCTCGCCCATGCCGACGATCTGGTGCGTGGCCAGGGTGCCCGAGCGCATGCCGCGCTCATGGCCACCGCCGTGGATTTGGGCCTCCAGCCGCACACGCGGCTTGCGCCGCACGTACAGGGCGCCAATGCCCTTGGGGCCGTAGGATTTGTGCGAGGCCAGGCTCATCAGGTCGATGGGCATGGTCTTCATGTCCAGCGCAATCTTGCCGGTGGCCTGCGCGGCATCGACGTGGAAGATCACGCCGCGCTGGCGGCACATGGCGCCAATGGCGTTCAGGTCTTGGATGACGCCGATCTCATTGTTGACGGCCATGACGCTGAGCAAGGTGGTATCGGGCCGGAAAGCCGCCTCCAGGGCCTGCAGATCCAGCAGGCCGTTTTCCTGGACGTCGAGGTAGGTGACCTCGAAGCCCTGGCGCTCCATTTCGCGCATGGTGTCCAGCACGGCCTTGTGCTCGGTCTTGACCGTGATCAGGTGCTTGCCCTTGCCCTTGTAGAAGTGCGCGGCTCCCTTGATGGCGAGGTTGTCCGATTCGGTGGCGCCGCTGGTCCAGACGATTTCGCGGGGGTCGGCGCCGATCAGGTCGGCCACTTGCTTGCGCGCTTTCTCGATGGCTTCTTCGGCCTCCCAGCCCCAGGCGTGGCTGCGCGAGGCGGCATTGCCAAAGTGCTCGGAAAGCCAGGGGATCATGGCCTGCACGACGCGCGGGTCGACCGGTGTGGTGGCACCGTAATCGAGGTAGATGGGCAGATGGGGTGTCATAGTGGGTTTTGCTTATCGATCGTCAGGGCTGCGCGTGTGTTGCGCGCATGCTCGTGCATGCAAGGATGCGGTTACAGGGATTGGGGCCTTGCCCTTGGGCAATGGCTTGGCGCTTGGCCTGTGCCTGCAGACCCACCAAGCCATTGCTGCCCCATTGCGGCGGCGTGGCTGGCAACTGAGGCTGGCAACTGGCAAGGGAAATGCCGGTCAGGACTTGGCCAGCGCATTGCCCAGCGCGAAGACGGAGTTGGGGGCGTTGACGCGGATGGGCTTGACCACCGGGGCAGAGGAGATCGTGCGTCGCGTGGGGCTGCGCTCCTCGACCTGCACGCCTTTGGCGATTTGGTCGTCCACCAGTTTTTTCAGGGTGACGGAGTCGAGAAAATCCACCATGCGCTGGTTCAGCGCCGTCCAGAGGTCGTGCGTCATGCAGCGATGGCCTTCGCCCAGGCAGTTGCCCTTGCCGCCGCACTGGGTGGCATCGATGGGCTCGTCGACGGAGACGATGATGTCGGCCACGGTGATTTCCTCGGCCTTGCGCGCCAGTGTGTAGCCGCCGCCGGGGCCGCGCGTGGATTCCACCAGTTGATGGCGACGCAGCTTGCCAAAGAGCTGCTCCAGATAGGACAGCGAAATCTGCTGGCGCTGGCTGATGGCCGCCAAGGTCACTGGGCCACTGCCTTCACGCAGTGCCAGGTCGATCATGGCGGTGACGGCAAAACGGCCTTTGGTGGTCAAACGCATGGTGCGGCTCCTTTCCGTTGGTCTGCTTGCGGGCCGCAAGGGCTGACAGAGGCAGGCAGAAGGTGAATGGATGGCGTGGGCCTCACGCAGTGGGTGTATGAATGGCCCCAGGCTGCACCGGGCTTTTCGATGCTTGGGCGCCACATACGGGATATTCCTAAGTGTAGCACAAGCCCTAGAATTTTTGTCGGGTAATCGGCTGTGGCCGATTCAGGGTCGCTGACCCGGGCGCTGTGCAAAGTGCTGCGCCAGCACGGCGCAGACCATCAATTGGATCTGGTGGAACACCATGATGGGCAGCAGCATGCTGCCAATGGCCTGGCTGGCAAACAGCACCTGCGCCATGGGCACGCCCGTGGCCAGGCTTTTTTTCGAGGCTGCGAACAAAATGGTGATCCGGTCTTCCAGATTGAAGCCCAGTGCCTTGCCCAGTATCCAGACCAGCGTCAGCACCAAGGCCAGCAAGGCGCAGCAAAACACCAGCAAGGCCAGCAGATTCACGGCCGGCACCTGGGCCCACAGCCCCTGATTGACGGCCTGGCTGAACGCTGTGTAGACCACCAGCAGAATCGATGTTTGATCGACACTCTTGAGCCAATGCCGGTTGCGTGCCACCCAGGCGCCGATCCAGCGGCGGGCCCATTGGCCGGCGATGAAGGGGATGAGCAGCTGCTGGGTGATTTTGGCGATGGCATCGAGCGTGCTGGGCGCGCCGTCGCTGCCAGCGCCAATCAGCCACAGCACCAGCAGCGGTGTGATGAAGATGCCGATCAGGCTGGAGGCCGCGGCGCTGCAGATGGCCGCCGGGATGTTGCCCCTGGCCAGCGAAGTGAAGGCGATGGCCGATTGCACCGTGGCCGACAGGGCGCACAGGTAGAGGATGCCCAGGTACAGCTCGGCCCCGACCCAAGGGGCCACCAGGGGTTTGAGCACCAGCCCCAGCAGCGGAAACAGCACAAAGGTGCAGGCAAACACCAGCAGGTGCAGGCGCCAATGGGTGATGCCAGCCACGACCTCCTGGCGCGAGAGCTTTGCGCCATGCATGAAGAACAGCAGCGCGATGGCCGCGTGCGTCAGCCATTGAAAGGCATGCTCTGCCTGCCCCCGCGCGGGCAGGAAAGTGGCCAGCAGCACGACGGCGATGAGAATCAGCGTGAAGGGATCGAACAGGAGGCGGAGCAGACGCGCAATCGGCATGGGCTGGCGCTTTTTCAGTCGGGAAAAGGCCCAGCCCGGTACGGGGCAGGGCCGTGGCGTGTGGGGGTGGCGCCTGGCATCACAGCCAGTGGTTACAGCCAGTATTGGCGCACCAGTTCGCACATGGTGCGGGCGGCGCGGCCGCGGTGGCTGTATTGGTTTTTGGTGGCCTCGGGCAATTGGGCGAAAGTCTGGCCCAGCTCGGGCAGCAGCAGCACCGGGTCGAAGCCAAAACCCTTGTCGCCGCGTGGCTCGGGGGCAATGTGCACGGCCACCTTGCCCACGGCGATCAGGGGTTCAGGGTCGTGCGGCTGGCGCACGCCCACCAGCGTGCTGACCATGTAGGCGCTGCGATCGGCCAGGCCAGCCATTTGTTCGAGCAGGGCGCGCACATTGTTGGCATCGCTTTTGGGGTAGCCGAACTGCTGGCAGTAGTGGGCCGTTTGCACGCCGGGCAGGCCGCCGAAGGCCTTGACGCACAGGCCGGCATCGTCGGCGATGGCCGGCAGGCCGGAGTGCTCTGCGGCAAAGCGCGCCTTGGCCAGGGCGTTTTCGACGAAGGTCTGGAAAGGCTCCTCGGCCTCGCCACTGAACAGCTTGCCTTGGGCGACGATCTGCACCCCCAGCGGCGCAAACAGGGATTGCAGCTCTTGCAGCTTGCCTTGGTTGTTGGAGGCCAGGACGATGGTTTTCATGGGGCGCGGTGTGCTCAAGGGGCGAAACGGGTGCGTGCATCAGGCATTGCGCGTGGCCTGCAAGGCTTGTTTTTGCAGCGCGATCAAGCTGCGGATGCCTTGCTCGCCCAGCTGCAGCATCTGTTGCAGCTGAGCCTGGCTGAAGGTCTGGCCCTCGGCCGTGCCTTGCAGTTCGACGAAATGGCCGCTTTCGGTCATGACGATGTTCATGTCCGTGTCGCAGGCTGAATCCTCGGCGTAGGCCAGATCGAGCAGGGCCTGCTCTTGCACGATGCCCACCGAGACGGCGGCCAGCGCCTGGCGGATGGGCGATCGCTGGATCAGGCCCCGCTGCAGCAGCCATTGCACGGCGTCGCAGGCGGCCACGTAGGCGCCGGTGATGGCGGCCGTGCGCGTGCCGCCGTCGGCCTGCAGCACGTCACAGTCCAGCTGCAGGGTGCGCTCGCCAAGCAGTTGCAGATCGAACACCGAGCGCAGCGCGCGGCCGATCAGGCGCTGGATTTCCTGTGTGCGCCCGGTTTGCTTGCCTTTGGCCGCCTCGCGCGCGCCGCGCGTGTGGGTGGCACGCGGCAGCATGCCGTACTCGGCCGTCACCCAGCCCTCACCAGAGCCTTTTTTGTGCGGCGGCACCCGCTCTTCGACCGAGGCCGTGCACAGCACCTGCGTATGGCCAAAGCTGATCAGCACCGAGCCTTCGGCGTGCATGGTGTAGTGGCGCTGGATGTGCACGGGGCGCAGCGCGTCGCAGGCGCGGCCGTCGGCGCGCAGGAAAAGCGTGGAGGATGTCATGGTGTGGGTGCGGATGCAGCCCCCGAAAATCCATTCAAGGGGGCGATGGGCTTTTGAAGATGTGTTGCGGTGTTTGTCTGGCGGCCGATGCCCTGCGCTTGTCACGATGCCGCTGGCAGATCGCGCGGCCGCTGAAGGGGGAGGGCAGGGCGCGAAGCGTGGCCCGCAATGTGGCGCGTATGGGTGGGTAGGTATGGGATGGGCGGGCGGCTTCAACTGCGGCGCAGGGCGCGGTTGATTTCGCTGAGGCTTTTCTCGATGTCCACGTCGTCGAGCAGGTCGCCGGAGATGGTGGTGGTGAACTCCTCCATGTCCGAGAAATCGTCGTTGATCTCGACCGCGCGGCTGGCCGTTTGCTTGCGCTCTTCCTGCCAATCGACGGCAATGATGGTGATGTTGTCGCTGGACTTGCCGGCGGTGTGAAAGGCCAGCTCGACCAGCTCTGGCCCGGTGAGGGTGATGTCGCCGCCATTGAGTTTGTTGACGATGGCGTCTTCGTCCAGTGGGCCCCAAAGGCCGTCCGAGCACAGCAGGATGCGGTCGTCCTTGTCGAGGTTTTCCGGGCTGCTGAGGTCGTAGATCGGGCGTGCTGGCGAGCCCAGGCAGGTGAACAGCACGTTGCGGTTCATTTCCCCCATCTTGGTGAGTACGGACTCGCGCAACTCCGAATAGGAGTGATCGCGCGTGCGGGTCAGCAGCACGCCTTTGCGGGTGATGTACAGGCGCGAGTCGCCGCAATGGATCCATTGGATCTCGCCGTTTTGCACCACGGCCGCCACCAAGGTGGTGCGCGGCGAATCGGGCATGCCCTTGTCGATGGCGTAGCGCAGGATCTGGCGGTGCGCCATCAGCAGGCCCGATTCGAGAAAGTGCGGCACATCGTCGATCGTCGGCAGGGCCTGTTTCTTGAACAGCGCGGCCATGGTCTGGATGGCAATCCGCGCGGCCGTCTCGCCCTCGGGGTGGCCCCCCATTCCATCGGCCAGCACGAACAAGGCGGCGTCACCCGTGTGGCAATAGCCCATCCGGTCTTCGTTCTTCTTGCGGCCGCCCTGGTGGCTGGTTTGGAATACAGAGAATTTCATTGCGATGGTGGCACAGCGGCAGCAGCGGTGGGCTGGTGCGTTGGCATGCCCGATGGCCAAAACGGCGTATTGTCGCTGGTATTGGGGCGTGTGGGCGAGCATCCGAAGGCCAAGCTGCGGTTTTCCCCGCTGGTCGGGGCGGCGCAGCCTGCGGTCGCTCTGGATGCTTATTCTTCTTTCTTACCGCCCACCAGCGAGCTCAGCTGCATGCGCATTTTCTCGCCCATACTCATTTGTGAGTAGCGCAGCTCGGTCTCGCGCGCCAATTCCTTTTGCAGCGCAAACACCGACTGGGGGCGCGCCAGCGGGTCGAGCGCCATGCACCACTCGACGACTTGGATCAAATTGTCTGAATAAATGCGCTTGACCCGGCTCAGCGACAGGCTCAGGCGGTCCTTCTCATTGCGCTGTGGCACATCGTTGGGCGGCACGCCCAGCATGCAGGCATAGATGCAGGCGCCAATGGCGTAGATGTCCGTCCAGGGGCCCAGCGCGCCATCGCGCTTGTACATCTCCGGCGCGGCAAAGCCCGGCGTGTACATCGGGCGCACGAAATTGCCTTCCTTGGAGAGCACCTCGCGCGCGGCGCCGAAGTCGATCATCACGGCCTTGTCGTCGTCGGTGATGAAGATGTTGGCCGGTTTGATGTCCAGGTGCAGCATCTTGTGCTGGTGCACGATGCGCAGGCCGCGCAGGATTTCGTCAAACAGTGAGCGGATGGTCGATTCCCTGAACACCTTGCGGCTGTCGGGGTTGCGCGCGGTGACGATGAACTCCTGCAGGGTCGAGCCCTCCAGGTGGTTCATGACCATGTAGACGGTCTCGTTCTCGCGAAAGAAATTGAGCACGCTGACCACCGAATCGTGCGAGATCTGCGCCAGCGAGCGCCCCTCCTCGAAAAAGCTCTTGAGCCCCAGGCGGTACAGCGACATCTTCTCGGGCGCGACCTGCGGGATCAGCTGGCCCGGCTCGCGCGTGACCAGCGACGAGGGCAGGTATTCCTTGATGGCCACCGGGTGGCCTTCGGGGTCGATGGCAAAGTACACCACGCCAAAGCCGCCCGAGGAAATGCGGTGCAGCAACTGGTAGCCGCCCACCTTGGTGTTGGGCGGCAGCGGGGCGGGCTTGGCCTTGGGGGCGTTGGTGCTGGGGGCTGCTGGGGTGGCCATGGCGGTCTGCTGGGGTTGATGCTGCAGGCGCTGCTGCATGGGGCGATGGATGGGCGATCTGCCAGAGAGAGGGAGAGGGCGCGCGGGCGCGAGCGCCAGAGGCAACCGATTGGCGCCACGCACTGCGCCGCGCAGCTTGGCCGGTGAGCCTTGCCGCTTGGGTTTGCAGTTGTAACCTGTCGTGGCAAAGGCCATGGCAGGCCGGCATCTCCGCCTGCGGCAGCGGGGATAATAGCTGCTTTGCGCGCGCGGCCCCGTGTGGCAAAGGCCACGCACGGGCGTGCGTCTGTAACGAAAACCAACCATTGCAACAACGTATGGCAGTCTACAGCATGACCGGCTACGCCTCGGTACAGCGCCAGGTGCAGCAGCAAGGCCAGGGCATGGGCCTGGGGATGGAGTTGCGCTCGGTCAACAGCCGCTTTCTGGATCTGGCGCTGAAAGTGCCCGAGGCCCTCAAGGCGCACGAGGCGCGCATCCGCCAATTGCTGACTGAAAACCTGGCGCGCGGCAAGGTCGAGGTGCGCATGACGCTGCGCCGCAGCGAAGCCGTGCGGCACGGCGCTTTGCAGGTCGAGGCGCTGCAGCGCCTGGCGCACAGTCAGGCGCAGATCCAGAGCTGGTTTCCGGATGCGCGCAGCCTGTCGGTGGCCGAAATCCTGCAGCTGCAGACGCAACCGCAGGACGAGCGCGATGAGCAAGAGCTGATCTGGGACGAGGCCTGCGAGCGGCTCGTGCTCGAGGCCATTGCCGGCTTGCGCCAGGCCCGGCAGGCCGAGGGCGCGCGGCTGGCGCAGGGTCTGGCCGAGCGCACGCGCCAATTGCAGCACTGGGTGCGCCAGGCCGAGCCGCTGGTGCCGCAGGTCGTGGCGCAGCAGCAGCAAAAATTCCTCGACCGCTGGCACGAAGCACTTGCCCCCGCCCTGGACGGCGCAGCCGACGCCCCGCCAGCGCTGGACCGCAAGGAGCTGGAGCAAAGGGCCATGGCAGAGGCCACGGCCTTTGCCATGCGTGTGGACGTGGCCGAAGAGCTCACCCGCCTGGAGGCCCACCTGCAGGAAGTGCTGACGCTGCTGGACAAGGGCGGCGTGATCGGCAAGCGCCTGGACTTTTTGATGCAAGAGCTGCACCGCGAGGCCAACACGCTGGGCAGCAAATCGCCCGTGCTAGAACTCAGTCGCATCAGCATGGAGATGAAGGTGCTGATCGAGCAAATGCGCGAGCAGGTGCAGAACATCGAGTGAATGGCGCTGGCCATGCGGCCTGGCGGTAGAGGATAGAGGGCCGCCCACCCAGCTGCCTGGCAGCCCATCACGGGCACAACCCAGAGAGACGCTGCCCCTAATGGGCAGCGCTGTCTCTCCATACCAATGAAAGGCAAGCGATGATGGACTTCTCAGCTGCCCAATGGGTATTGATCTGGATAGTGGCTGCTGTGGCCTACGTGGTGTTTGGCATTGCAGGCGTTGGCGTGGTGCAGTTAGCGAGACCGGTGCTGGAGCCTTTCATGCCTTTGTTGCGCATGGGGCCATTGCTGGCTGTACTGGACTTTGGCGCTGCCGCGACCAATTTGCTGTGTGATGGCCGTCAGCGTGTGGACGTGATCGAACTCAAGCGCTTGCTGCCCTGGATGCTGCTCGGTTACGGTGTGGGGGTGGTGGCGGGATTCCAGACTGGACCCACGGTGATGCTGATGGTGGGCATTCTTGCCGTGGCCTATGCGCTGCATGCGCTGCGGCACCAGCAGGCGCACAAGTCCTTTCCCGCCACGTTCGCCAGGCCCTATTGGGCGGGGCGTTCAGCGCCTTGTTTGGCGGTGGTGGTTTTGTGTACGCCGTTTACTTGGCGGGCCGGGTGGAGGACAAGGAGTGCTTGCGCGTGACGCAAAGTATGCTGATTGGTCTGTCTGCCCTGGGGCCGTTGCTTTTCTTCCTGCTGGAGGGTGCTTACCACGACAGTCGCCAGTTGCTGCTGGCCGCCGCGCTGCTGCCTGCCATGTGGGGCGGGCTTTGGCTGGGCCGCCACATCACGCTGCGCCTGACGCGCGAGCAGTTCCTGCGCATCATGCACGGCATTGTGTTGGCCTCGGGCCTGGCCTTGCTGGCGCGCTACTTTTTTTGAGGGCTCAAGAAGCGACTGTGGGCGCTGGCCCGTCCAGCGCCGCGCGGATAGGGCGCAGAAAGTCCTGGGCGGCGGCCACCACGCCTTCGGGCGGCTGGTTCTCGATCACCTGGATCAAGCGGCTGCCAATCACCACCGCGTCGGCCACCTCGCCGATGGCGCGGGCGGTGTCGGCGTCGCGGATGCCAAAGCCCACGCCCACGGGGATATGCACGTGCTGGCGGATGCGCGGCAGCGCGGCCTGCACTTCGGCGGTGTTCAGGCTGGCCGCGCCGGTCACGCCCTTGAGCGAGACGTAATAGACGTAGCCGCTGGCCATTTGGGCCACCTGCTGCATGCGCGCCTCGGTGCTGGTGGGGGCGAGCAGGAAGATCAAATCCAGCCCGGCGTTTTTCAGCGCGGCGGCGAAGTCTGCGCATTCCTCGGGCGGGTAATCGACGATGAGCAGCCCGTCCACGCCCGCGGCCGCCGCATCGCGGATGAAGCTGCCCGCGCCGTGCTTCTGGTCGTAGCGCTCCACCGGGTTGGCGTAGCCCATCAGCACAACGGGGGTTTGCTGGTCCTGCGCGCGAAAGGTCTGCACCATGCCCAGCACCTTGGCCAACCCCACGCCCAGCGCCAGCGCGCGCTCGCCCGCTTGCTGGATGACGGGGCCGTCGGCATTGGGATCGGAAAAGGGTACGCCCAGCTCGATCACATCCGCCCCGGCGGCGACCATGCCGTGCATGAGGGCGGGGGTGATGTCGGCATAGGGAAAGCCCGCGGTGACGTAGGGAATGAGGGCTTTGCGGCCCTGTTGCTTGAGGGTGGTGAAGGTGGTTTGGATGCGGCTCATGGGAAGAAAAGGCAAAAATTTCGGGGGCTTACACAGACTGGCTCCATGCGGCAATCCGATCCAGCCAGGCGTGGAAGTTGGGGCACTGCGCCCGCATGACGTCGATCCCGATGGATTCGGCAATCAATGGGCCGTGCTCGGTTTTGGAATAAATGCCCGGGCCGAAGATGGAGAGGATCCGCTTGGAGGGGGCAGTGTCCTCGCCGCCGTTGATGTCCTCCGGCGTTGCAAAGGCCTCTCGTACTTGGGCCAGTTGGGCGTGCACTGGCTCGCTCCAGCCATCGGCCACCCACTCAAACGCCTGCACATTTGCAAACAGCAAGCCTTCAAATTCGTGCATTTGGATGTAGGGCAGCACAAAGCGAGGGTCGCCGCCTTTGGTGCGCACGCCATCCAGGATGGCTTGTTCCAGCTCTTGCCGGCTGCGTCCGTTGCGGTCTTGAAAACCGTAAAAGTCCACCAGCGTCGTGATGCGATCGCACTGATGGCGCTGATGCGAAATAAAGCGCACCAGCCGCTCCACCGTCACCCTCCCGCCCCGGTGCGCGCCCGACGGCGCCTGCAGCAGCGTGGGAAATACATGCAATGCGTGCTGCTGGAAGTACGGCGCCAGACAGTTTTTCACAAACTGCACTTCCGTCTGGCCTTCGCATACTACGCAGACGCGGATCATTCCAGGCCTCCAATGGCCTGTTTGAGCCAGATGTCGGAGAGCAGGTATTCATCGTCCAGCCATTGCTGATATTGCGCACGCGGCAAGTGGCGCAGCGAGGTTTCGCCTTGGCTGGCACTGGCGATGATGATGTTTTCCAGCTCGAAGCAATCCACCAAATAGGGCGATTGCGTGGCAATGAAGATTTGCCGCTTTTGCGCCAGCCGTTTGAACATCTCGGCCACCAGCGTGATGGCGTGGGGGTGCAAACCCAGCTCGGGCTCATCGAAAAACATCACGCCCGGCAGCCGCTCGGGCGGCAGGTTCAGCAAGGTCAACAGGCAGAAAAGCCGCAACGAGCCATCGGAGGTGAGGTGCGAGCCAAATACCTTGTCGCTCTGCGCGCCCCGCCAGCGCAGCAGTACCTTGCCGGCTTCGGGTTCCAGCACAAAGTCTTTGAAGATGGGCAGCGCACGGCGGATCTGCCGCACGATGAGCTCATAACGGCGGGGGTCCGCCTCGCGCAGCGCCAGCAAAACGGCCGCCAGGTTGCCGCCATCGGTGCGCAGGCTCAGCGAGTCGGCGACGTCCCAGCGGTGGTGAATGGAGGCCTGCAAGGAGGTGTCGTGAAACTGGTAGGTCGCACACTGCCTCAAAAGATGCGCAATGGTTTGGGCTGTTTTTTCCTCTCGGGTGCGCAAGGCAGATTCCTTGCCGGGCGAATCGATTTCTGTCCACATGGCCTTGCCCGGCTTGCTGCGGTCCGAGAAGCGATAGGCCTCGTTCATCACCATGACCGTATCGCCTGCGGCCAAATGCACCAGGTCGAAACGGTAGTCGTTATCGCCCTTGTTGGTTTCCAGGCAGATTTCGGCATGGATACGCGGCGTGCGGCGTGCGCCCATGAAAAACTGGTCGTCCCCGCCACCGTGGCGCAGCACAAATTCCTGCAAGCTGGCAGATCTGTGCATCCAGCTCAGCATTTCAAAAAAACGGATGAGCGTGGATTTGCCCGAGCCATTTGCGCCGATCAAGACCGTCAAATCAGGCAGTTCCAGCCCCTCAATGGCGCGCAGGCTGCGAAAGCCTTCGATGGTGACGGATTTGATACGGGCAGGTTCGGGCGCTTTGGGCGCCAGGCCAGGCGTGCCGAATTCAGCCATGACACATTCCTTTCACGTAGTCGGCCTTCAGCCCTTGCCAGCCCCCTTGACCACATGCCCGCGCATGGAGGGCTGGTCGTAGAAGTCCACGCCGTCCAGGTCGGCCACGGTGCCGATGTCCTTGTCGCCGCGGCCGGAGAGGCACACCAGGATGGCCTGGTCGGGCCGCATGGTGGGGGCGAGCTTCATGGCGTGGGCGAAAGCGTGGCTGGATTCCAGCGCGGGGATGATGCCCTCGGTGCGGCACAGGTGGTGGAAGGCGGCCAGGGCTTCGGCGTCGGTAATGCCCACGTATTCGGCGCGGCCGGTGTCTTTGAGCCAGGCGTGCTCGGGGCCGACGCCGGGGTAGTCCAGCCCGGCGCTGATGCTGTGGGTTTCGAGGATTTGGCCGTCGTCGTCTTGCAGCACGTAGGTGCGGTTGCCGTGCAGCACGCCGGGGCTGCCGCGCAGCAGGCTGGCCGAATGCTTGCCGCTGTCCAGCCCTTGGCCCGCAGCCTCCACGCCGATCAGGCGCGTGCCCGCGTGCGGGATGTAGGGGTGGAAGATGCCCATGGCGTTGCTGCCGCCGCCTACGCAGGCAATCACCGCATCGGGCTGGGTGGCGGCCATGCGCTGCGCGGCCAGCATCTCGGGCATTTGGCTCAGGCACTCGCGGCCGATGACGCTTTGGAAGTCGCGCACCATCATGGGGTAGGGGTGCGGCCCGGCCACGGTGCCGATGATGTAGAAGGTGTCGTCCACGTTCGCCACCCAGTCGCGCATGGCTTCGTTGAGGGCGTCTTTCAGCGTTTTGCTGCCGGACTCTACCGGCACCACGGTGGCGCCCAGCAGCTTCATGCGGTAGACGTTGGGCGACTGGCGCTTGACGTCTTCCGCGCCCATGTACACCACGCATTGCAGCCCGTAGCGCGCGCAGATGGTGGCGGTGGCCACGCCGTGCTGGCCCGCGCCAGTTTCGGCAATGATGCGCGGCTTGCCCATGCGTTTGGCCAGCATGGCCTGGCCGATGACATTGTTGATCTTGTGCGCGCCGGTGTGGTTGAGGTCTTCGCGCTTGAGGTAAATCTGCGCGCCCCCCAGCTCGCGGCTGGTGCGCTCGGCGTGGTAGATGGGCGAGGGGCGGCCCACGTAGTGCGCCAGCTCGCGCTGAAATTCGGCCTGGAAATCCGCGTCGTGCTGGTAGCGGGCGTAGGCGGCCGTCAGCTCGTCGATGGCGTAGGTCAGGGTTTCGCTGCTGAAGCGGCCGCCGTAGGGGCCGAAATGGCCCTGTTCGTTAGGCAGGGTGCAAGGGGTGGTTGTGGTGGTCATCTTTCTCATCCTGAAATGGCCGCGCTTGCGTGCCAGGCGGGGCGCGATCGCCAGGCTTTCAGCCCTGGCTGGCATCGGCCTGCCGCACTGCGGCCATGAAATGCATCATCTTGCCGGCATCTTTGATGCCTTTGAGTGTTCGGCCATCGGGGCCGTCTTGCTCGATGCCGGAGCTCACATCGACGGCCAGCGACAGGCCGCGATGGCGCAGCTCAGCGATGCCATCGATCACATTTGATGGTGTGAGCCCACCACTTAAGACGAGGTGAGATGTGACGCTTGTTGGCAGAAGTGACCAATTGAATGTTTGCCCGCCGCCGCCGTAGCCCGTGACGTGGGCGTCCAGCAAAATGGCTTGGGCCTGTGAGAAACGACGGGCGAATTCTACGAGATCGAATGCCGCCCCGGCCCCGTCCGCAGCCACCGGAATGCGCGCGGCGCGCAGATACGGGTGGCGGCCTTGGTGGCTCAGGCGCTGGCAGTCCTCGGGCGTTTCATCGCCGTGAAATTGCAGCCAGGCGTGCGGCAGCAGGCCCAGGGCGGTATCGACTTCGGCCTGGCTGGCGTTGACGAACAGCAGCACGGGCGTGACGAAGGGCGGCAGGGCGCGCGCCAGCGCGGCGGCGCGTTCGGGCGTGACGTGGCGCGGGCTTTTGGGGTAGAGCACGAAGCCCACGGCATCGGCCCCGGCGGCCACGGCGGCGGCCACGTCCTGCTCGCGCGTGAGGCCGCAGAACTTGACGCGCGTGCGGGCGCTGGCGTGGGTGCCGGCTGGCGGCGCGGTGGTGGTCTTGGCGGCGGTCATGGCGGTGGTCATGGCCGGCAATGCTCCTGTGCGCTGCCCAGGGGGCCGCCGGGCAGAAAGTCGAGCAGGGCGCAGCTCTCGGGCAGGCCCCAGTGCGGCGCATAGCGCGGCCCGATGAAGTACAGCCCATCGGGCGAAAAGGTGGGCGCGGCCGCTGCGCGCGAGCGCGCCTGCAGCACCTGCAGCATCCAGTGCGGGGCCTGCTGGCCCTGGCCGATGTGCAGCAGGCAGCCCATGATGTTGCGGATCATGTGGTGCAAGAAGGCATTGGCCTCGAACTCGAAGCGCCAGTAGCAACTGGGCACGGCGCGCTCGTCGGGCCCGGCCACGGGGTGCTGCTGGCGCAGCGGCGTGGCGCTGATGCGGATGGCCTGCAGCTGCTTGATGGGGGTGTGCGATTGGCAGGCCGCGGCGCGAAAGGAGCTGAAGTCGTGCTCGCCCAGCAAGTGGCTGGCGGCCTCGCGCATGGCCTGGGCGTCCAGCGGCAGAAACGTCCAGCCCACCCGGCCGGCATCGACGCTGGGGCGCACGGCCGATTGCAGCACCACGTACACGTAGCGGCGGCTGAGCGCGTGGTTGCGCGCGTGGAACTGGCTTGGCACGCTGCGCGCCCATTGCACGGCGATGTCGCCGGGCAGGTAGCGGTTGGTGCCGCGCACCCAGGACATGGGCGTGCGCTGCACGGGCGAATCGAAATGCACGACCTGCATCAGCCCGTGCACGCCGGCATCGGTGCGCCCGGCGCACAGGGTCGAGACGGGCTGGCCGATGAACTGCCGCAGGGCGTGCTCAAGCCGGTCTTGCACGGTCTGGCCATCGGGCTGGCTTTGCCAGCCGTGGTAGTGCTGGCCGTGGTAGCTGATGCCCAGGGCGATGCGGGGGGAGTGGTCCATGGGGCGGGGCGGGCGGGGGGAGTGGGCGCAGCGGGCAAATGGCCGCCATTGTGCCTGCTGTATTGGGCGCGGTTTTGGGGGGCGGTTTTGGGCGCGGCTTTTTCGGGCCTGCCAATGAGAAACGCCGAAGCATGCTTCGGCGTGTTCGTCATGGATGGCCACTGCTGTGGGCCTGGCAGCGGCCCGCAGCGCAGCCGTTCGGCAGGGCTTTAGCCCAACTCTTTGAGCAGGGCCTGGGCCTTTTCCTTGAGCTCGCCGTCGGCTTGCTCCAGCACTTCACGGGCCAGGGCCTGCGCGCCTTCGTTGTCGCCCAGCGCGCTGAACTCCTTGGCCAGCGCCAGCTTGGTGGCCAGGGGGTTGTCGGCCATGGCGCCGCCATCTTGCAGATCCAGGTCGGCCAGCATGCTTTCTTCCTTGGCGCTGGTTTGCGGCGGGGCGTCGAACTGCAGATCGGACAGGTCCAGATCCAGCGACGGCGGCGGGCTGTCCTTGACGACCGGGCCCGGCGGCGCCAGGTCGGTGGGCAGATCCAGCAAGGGCGCTGTGGCCGGGGTGGTCACGGCGGCCGCGGGCGCTGCATCCAGGCCGGTGGATGGGCCGGAGGGCAGGCCGGCGGCGCTGCTGTCCGCCGCCGGGGCGGTGGCGGGCGGCATGGCGTTGAAATCCAGATCCAGCGGTGCGGCCGCAGAATCGGACACGGACAAAGGCGTCGTGGCCGAGGTGTTGAGGCTGTCCAGCGAGAGATCCAGATCGCTCAGCGGGGCCACGCCCGAGCTGGCACCCTGGCGGCTGTCGGTGTCGAAGCCGGTTTGCTTGGTCGCTGGCGATTGCGAGGAGCTTTGGAAGTCGAAGTCCAGGCCCGAGAGCGGGCCAAAGCCCGAGAGGATGCTGGAGTCGGCGCCGGCATTGGGGTCGGCCAGCGGCGTCTGGGCCACGGCCGTCTGGTACAGGGCATTGCCCGGGTCGAGCGTGCGGCCGATCTCCGCAACTTTGACCCAGTCGGCGCCCGATTGCTGGGTCAGGCGGGCAATCTCGTTGGCCTTGGCCTCGAACGCGACCTTGTCCTGGCGCGAGGCATAGATTTCCGCCAGGCGCACCTTGATGGCCGCGCGCGTCGGGTTGTTGATCTCGGCTTCCTTGAGCACTTCCTCGGCCTGCTGATCGCGGCCATAGGCCAGCAGCACGTCGGCTTCGAGCACGGGATCGCCTTCGCCCGTGGCGTCGATCTGGCTGGGCGAATAGGACATGGAGGACACGCCCGTGGACATGCCGGTCGTGCCGGACTTGGTGATGGCGCTGTCGGCGTGCTCATGGTCGGCATGCCCGGCGTCGTTCTTGGAGCCGCTGGCAAAGAAGGAGTCGGGGATGTTGCCGCTGTTTTCGTAGACGACGTCGCCCTCGCCGCGGTTGCGGCGGTAGCGGTAAAAGCCGTAGCCCAGCAACAAGGCCAGCAGGCCGCCGCCCAGGTAGGGCAGGTAGGGCATGTAGTCGTCCAGCAGACTGGTCTCCGGCGGCGGGGGCGGAGGAGGTGGTGGTGGAGGCGGGGGCGGAGGCGGAGGCGGGGGCGCAACCGGCTCGGCAGGCTCCACGGGCGGTACGATGGGCGCTTGCGCATCGGGCGCGCCCTCCTGGCTGCCGGTGGTGGCCATGCCGCTCTGGCCGGTGGCGTCCGTGGAGGCAGGGGTGGGCTCCTGCGGCAGGGGCATGGGTGGCTGGGCCTCGACCGAGATGCCCACGCCGCTGTCGGCGCCGGGCGCTGTGCTGGCCGAGCCATCGCCGCTGCCGCTGGCAGCAGGGCTGCTGGTGGCCGCCTGCTTGTTGGCCTCGTCGAGCAGGCGCTGCATTTCCTCGATCTTGCTGGCGTTGTCTTCCGCCTCTTTCTTGCGCGCGGCGTCTTCCTCGCGCTGGCGCTGCGCCGCAATGCGGTCTTCCTCGGCCTTGCGTGCGGCGTCGGCCTTGGGCTGGGTCAGCACCAGGGTGTCGGGCTGCGGCGCCGGGGCCACGACTGGCGGGGCCGTCACCTGGCCGCTGGTCGTGTCCTTGGGTTGGGGCGCGACGCGCGCAGCTGGTGCGCGGTGGGCGATGCGGCCACGGTACTGGTTGAAGTTGCGCGTCTGTGCGGAGATGAGGCGTCGCGCCTCCTTGGCAGAAACGGCCTGGGCCTCGCCAGCATCGGGGATTTCCAGCGTGACGCCCGAGCGCAGCAGGTTGACGTTGCCCTGGATGAAGGCGTGCGGGTTGGCGCGCTGCAGGGCCACCAGCATCTGGTCGAGCGACACATTGGCCGGCAGGTTGCGCCGTGCGATGGCGCCGGCCGTATCGCCACGGCGGGTGGTGACCGAGCCGGAGCGGGCGCTGCTGGGGGTGTGCTGGGCCATCGGCGCCGGGGCGCGGGTGCGGGTGGCCGCCGGTGCGGCGGCCACAGGCGCTGCCACTGGGGCCGGGATGGTGGCCGAGGCGCGGCGGCGCGACGTGGCGCTGCCGCTGCTCACATGGCCTTTGCTGCGCATCCACTCCTGGGCGCGCTGGTACGAGGTGCTGGGCTGGCCGCTGGCGGCCACGGGCGCGGGTTCGAACGCGGGCAGCGCGCCAGTCTGGCTGGGCACGGCGCCGGCTTGGGCCGTCTGCACGGCAGGGGCCGCCCGGGTGCTGGCCGGGGGATCGAGCAGCAGGGCGTAGCTGCGCACGGCGCTGCCGCCATTCCAGGTGGTGTTGAGCACCAGATCCAGGAAAGGCTCGTTCACCGGCGCGGAGGTGCTCAACTGCAGCACGGCGCTGCCATCGGCGCGGCGCTGCAGCTTGACTTTGAGCTGCGTCATGATGGCCGAGTAGTTCGCACCATGCGCATTGAAGACGTCGGGCGAGGCCGGATTGGCCTGCAGCGACTGGGCCTCATCCTTGGTCATGTTGGTGACGGGGATGGTGGCGCGCAGCGGCTCGCCCAGGTGCGATTGCACACGAATCTGCCCCAGGGTCAGTGCCCAGGCATTGGAGCCATGCAAACCTGCGGCCAGCAATGCCGCGGCGGTCAGGACGGAATGTTTCCAGTGGTGCGTGTATGCCATGTGCTTCTTTTTAATAAATGTAAGAGAGGATTGGTGCCTTGGCGCACTGTGCCGGCCCTTTGCAGGAAAGCCAAAACGCTGCGCAATGCCGCCTCACGCGGCGAAAACGCACCAGAATGCTGATGGAAGATAGCAGCAATGAATTTCACTGACAAGGAAATTCATGGCGCAATGCTGTTACGATTGAAAACACTTTGTGCCATGTTGCCTGCGGGCAACGCTGCAGTCAGGCATCAGTCAAATCAGCAGCTTGCGCCCCTCTTTTGAGGGGCTGCTTCAAAGCGCATGCTTTGTGGGCTTTCTGGGGCGCGGGGCAAGGTTTGCCCGGCCCGCAGTGCACGCGCGGGCCGGGCTGGTGCATGGTTTGATGCAGGCAAGACGCCTTGCCTGGGCCGCGCGAGCGGGGCCCAGAGGGGCGCATGGCTCAATCAATGCGCGCGCCCGCAGCCTGGACGATGCCTTGGTAGCGCTGGCGCTCGGCCTCGATGAAGCGCTTGAATTGCTCCGGGCTGGCTGTGAAGGGCCTGGCCGAGAGGGCCTGCAGCTGGCTGTGCATGGCGGGCGATTGCAGGGCCTGGGTGACGGCCTGGTTCAAGGCGCGGACTTGCTCGGCCGGGGTGCCGGCCGGGGCCACCAGGCCCCACCAGGTGTCCACGGCAAAGCCCGGCAGACTCTGGGCCATGGGAGGCACGCCCGGCAGCAGCTCGCTGGCTTCGAGCGTGGTCACGGCCAGCGCGATGAGCTTGCCCGAGCGGATGTTGGCCGAGGCCGCCGCCAGGTTGTCGAAGTTGAAGTCCACCTCTTGCGACAGCAGGGCCAGCTGCGCCGGGCTGGCGCCGTTGTAGGGCACGTGCACGGCGTCGAGCTCGGCCATGCGCTTGAACAGCTCGCCGGCCAGATGCCCGGCGCTGCCGTTGCCGCCACTGCCGTAGTTCAATTTGCCGGGGTTTTTGCGGCCGTAGGCGATGAGCTCTTGCAGCGAGCCGATGTTCAGCGCCTTGGCGCGCTGGGCATTCATGACCAGCACATTGGGCACGCGGGCGATGGGGCTGACGGCCTCGAAGGCGGTTTGCGCGTCGTAGGGCATCTGCGCGTACAGCCAGGGGTTGATGGCCAGCGTGGCCACGGCGCCAACACCCAGGGTCTTGCCATCGGCGGTGCTGCGCGCCACCTGGCCCAGGCCGATGTTGCCGCCCGCGCCGGGGCGGTTGTGCACGATGGTGGGGCCAATGGCGTCCTTGAGGGCATCGGCCAGGGCGCGCGCCGAGATGTCCAGCGGGCCGCCTGGGGCGTAGGGCACGACGATGGCGGTGGCTTCCTGTTGGCGGGCCGGCGCAGTGGCCGCGCTTTGGGCCTGGGCCGAGCCGGCAGCGCTCAGCAGGCCCAGGCTGCACAGCAGCGCGGGCAGAAGTTTGGCAAGACGCATGGGGGATCTCCTGAATGGGGTGGGCAAAGGTAGGGCGATGGCGGACGGGCTCAGGCCGTGGTCTCGGCCAGGTCGGCCGCCGTGGTGAAGGCGTCGGCGTAGAAGTGCTCGGGCGGCAGGCCGCGCTGCTGGGTGTAGCTCTGGCGGGCGCTCTCGACCACGATGGGGGCGCCGCAGGCATAGACCTCAAAGCCGCTGAGGTCGTCGAAGTCGTCGAGCACGGCCTGGTGCACGAAGCCGGTGCGGCCCTGCCAGCCGTCTTCGGGCAGGGCGTCGGAGACCACGGGCACGTAGCGCAGCTGCGGCATGGCAGGCAGTTGCTGTTGCAGCCAGTCGTGCAGGTACAAATCCGCTGGCCGCCGACCGCCCCAGTAAAAGTGCACCGGGCGTTCGATGTGTCGGTGCTGTATGTGCTCGAGGATGGCCTTGATGGGCGCAAAACCCGTGCCCGAGGCCAGCAAGATGATGGGGCGATCGGAGTCTTGGCGCAGGTAGAAGCTGCCAAACGGGCCTTCAATGCGCAGCACCTCCTTTTCCTTCATCTGCGAGAAGACGTGATCGGTGAACAGCCCGCCGGGGAAGTGGCGGATGTGCAGCTCCAGGCGCGGCGCGACGCTTTGCTCGTGCGGCGCGATGGCAATCGAGTAGGCGCGCCGGGCGCCGTCCTTGAGCAGAAACTCGACGTACTGCCCGGCGTGGTATTCAAAGCGCTGCATGGCCGGCAGCTGCAGCGTCAGCTGCATCACATCGCGGCTGCGCTGCTGCAGCGTCTGCACGCGCACGGGCAGCTTGCGGATCGGGAAGGCGTCGGCCTGGGTGACCTGGCGCGACTCCAGCACCAGGGGCTCTTGCGCCTGCGCCCGGCAGGTGAGGATGTAGCCCTGGGCCTTTTCCTCCTCACTCAGCGCCTTGCTGGCGTAGGGCAGCATGTGCACCTGGCCCTGCAGCAGCTTGCATTTGCAGGAGCCGCAGGCCCCATCCTTGCAGCCGTAGGGCAGGCCCACGCCCTGGCGGATGGCGGCATTGAGAACGGATTCATCGGCAGCGACGTCAAAGCGCCGGGCACTGGGCAGCACGGTCACGTGCAGCGCAGAGGAAGCAGTGGTGGTGTTCATCGTTGCGGAAAAGGCCAGGGCAGACGCGCTACCATGGCCGGTTTTGTGCAAACCATGGATGGGAAAGGCCGCATTGTGCCCTTGATTTCACCAGGGAATATCCGGATGGCGCGCATGGCCGCTGGCGGGGCAGCGCGGCCCTGGCGCAGCCTGGCGGCTCGGCCTGGCAAACCAGCAGGCAGGGGGCGCAGCGGCGCGCTGCCGGCGCGCTTCAGGCAGGAGCGGGTGCTGGTGATCGGCTGCGGCGACGTGGGCATGCGCCTGGCGCGCCTGCAGGCCCGCAACGGGCGCTGGCTGGCGCTGACCTCCAGCCCCGGGCGCTGCGGCCAGCTGCGCCAGCTGGGCCTGCAGCCGCTGCTGGGCAACCTCGACGAGCCGGCCACGCTGCGCCGCCTGGCCGGGCTGGCCACGCGCCTGGTGTACCTGGCGCCGCCGCCTGCGGCCGGCACCCTGGGCGACCCGCGCAGCCTGGCGTTGTGCCGCAGCCTGCGCCGCGGCCGGTGCCTGCCGCGCTCGGTGGTCTATGTCTCGACCACGGGGGTGTACGGCGATTGCCAGGGCCAGTGGGTGGCCGAGAGCCGCCCCACGGCACCGGCCAGCGCCCAGGCGCGGCGGCGCGTGGCCGCCGAGGCGCAGCTGCGCGGTCTGTTGCACTCGCGCCAGCGCGTGCGTGTGGCGCTGCTGCGTGCGCCGGGCATCTACGCCATCGGCCGCGCCCACGGTGATCCGCGCCAGCGCCTGCAAGAGGGCGAGCCCGTGCTGCAGGACCGCGAGGACGTCTACATCAACCGCATCCATGCCGAGGACTTGGCGCGCGCCTGCTGGCTGGCCCTGTGGCGGGCGCGGCCCGGGCGCGCCTTCAACGCCTGTGACGACACTGTGCTCAAGCTGGGCGAATACCTGGACGAGGCCGCCCGCCGCCTGGACCTGCCGCCACCGCCGCGCATCACGCGCGCCGAGGCCGAGCGCATCTTCAGTGACAGCAAGATGCGTTTTCTGCGTGAATCGCGCCGGCTGCGCAACCAGCGCATCAAGACCGAACTGCGCCTGCAATGGCGCTATCCCACCGTGTGGGATGGGCTGGCCCCGCTGTGGGCGGCGGCAGGCGGGGGCGGGGTGTCTGGCGGCAGCGCACAACCGGCATAGGCGCGGCCTTCAGCGCGCCTGCATCGGCTCGTGGCCCTGCGGCTGCAGGGCGGGCGGGCGCTGGCGCGGCACGGTGCTGATGCCGCTCTCCGGGGCAGAAGGGCGGCGCGGCTGCCAAGCGTCATCATCGGGTGGCCATCTGCCATGGAGCGGTGCAGGCAAGGGCCGCGCAGGCGGGGGCTCGATCGAAATGTAGATCGGCGGCGGACGCTGACCGTAAGGCGGCAACAGTTGCACATCTATAGCAGGGATGACAGGCGGGGGCACAGGCAGTAGCAGCCCCCAGTCTGAGCCAGGCGGCAGGCCATGGCCAGCAGGCGGAAAGGCCCAGGGCGGCAGCACAAGCGGTGTGGGCGGCGCGGGCAGCGCTGCGTTGCCCGTGGGCGCTGCGTTGGGGCAGGCGCGCTCGACTTGGGCCTGGGCGGCATGCAGGCGTTGCAGGCCTTCGCGGTCGTAGCGGCCGTGGTCGAGCGTGGCGCGCTCCAGCTGCCGGCGGGCCGCACGGCAGGCGGCCGGGTTGGGGGCGGCGCTGCGCTGCTGCCCGGCGGCGGCGCGGGCTGCCTCGGCCTGGGCCTGCAGCGCCTCGGTCTCGGCCTGCAGGCGCAAGGTTTGCTGCCTGGCCTGCTGGCGCTGCTGCTCGCGCTCGAAAGCGCGCAGGGCGCGCTCTTGATCGGCTTCGATCTCCTCGGGCGAGCGCGGCGCTTCGATCTGCACTGCCTGCATGCCTGCAGGGCAGTTGCCATCGGTATAGACGATGCGGCCATCACCCGCCGTGCAGCGGTTGACCTGGGCGCTGGCCGGCAGGCTGCACAGCAGCAGCGCGGCCAGCCAGCCGGCGCCCATGCCCAGCTTGTGGCGGGCAGCCATGCGCCGGGGCTTGCGGTGGTGTGTCATGGGCTTCTCCTGCATGGGGGCAGACGTTTGGCGTGGTGCTGACCTTCCCTAATGCTGGGGCAGCGGCCGCAACACACTGCCGCTGGCGGGGCTGGGGCGCTCGGTGTGCGGTTGTGGGGGCTGCGGTTGCAGCCAATGGGGGTTGCGCCCCTGGTCTGGGGGCTGGAAAGGCCGATCCAGGGCCTGCTGGGCGCCGCTGGGCGGCGGCGCTGGCACCGAGGGCGGCGGCTTTCGATTGAGCCAGCTCGGCACCCTGGGCGCGGGGCGATGCCCATGCGGATGACCATAGGGCGGCCCATAGCCAGGCGGCGGGGCGTAATAGGGCCGGCGGTAGCCTGGCCAGTAGTAGTCATCGGGCCCGGGGTAGGGGACGAGGTACGCGGGCTGGCCGTAATAGCGCCCGCGGTAGACGGCGCCCGGCGGCCAGCTGTACGCCCTAGGCGGGTAGGCATAGCCGCCCAGGCTGTGGCCGCGCACATGGCCGTAGTGGCCATCGCCGTAATAGGCGCTGTCGTGCACGGCGCAACCGGCCATGCCCAGCGCCAGCAGCGCACAGCCCAGCCAGTGGCGCCAACGTTGGCGCAGACCGGCGGCTTGCCCCGCAGCAGGTGAGGCGGGCAGATGCCGCAAGGGCGATGCAGCAAAGGGCTTGGCAAGTCCATGCAGGGCAAGGTTACGGCGGGGCATGCAATCACTCCTGGTAATGGCCACCATGGCGGGCGGTTAAGTGTAGCGAACCAGATTTTTGCTGTTCTCAAATTTCAGCATCCTGGATGGACTCGCTGACTGTGAGGGAGCAGAATTTTTCTTGTGACAACGTCCCTTCAGCCTTCGGGTGTGGCAGCCAAT
Source organism: Vandammella animalimorsus (assembly GCF_002285265.1). Lineage (GTDB taxonomy): Bacteria > Pseudomonadota > Gammaproteobacteria > Burkholderiales > Burkholderiaceae_C > Lampropedia. The sequence goes on along the minus strand of NZ_NSJB01000001.1, from coordinate 840,174 downwards.
CTCTTGGATGCAATGGCTTTGTCGGGGGCATTGCGCTTTTGCTCAAAGCGCAAAAAATCCGCCAGCCGTTTCGACTCCTGCACCTCGTCATGCGGCACCAGCACATAGCGCCAGGGCTTGCCACCCACGCGGGCACTGTAGGCGCTGGCGTGCTGACACCACTCGGCGGCGGCCTGCGCCTTGGCCTGCACTTCGGCGCTGGCGATGTCGTTGTGTGCCTTGGTTTCCACCATCAGGATGCAGTCCTGCATTTCGGCCACGAAGTCGGGCACGTATTCGGGCTGCTCGCTGCCGAGCTTGTAGTAGATCTGGAACTGCCCCTTGGCGGGCTTGAACCACTTGAGCGCATCGCGCTCCAGGAGGATGGCAAAGCGCCGCTCGGTGTCCGAGTCGAATTTCTGCAAGGGGTACAGGCAGCGCGCAAAGCCGCCAAACAGCAGGGACTTGATGCGGCCAGGCTCGGCCAGCGTCTCGCGATAGTGGCGCGCGGCCTCGCCCGCGGCCACGGTGTACTGGCAGGGCTTGAGCTGGGTGAAGCCGCGGCTGATGCGCACCTCGAAATCCGCAGCCTCCTCATAGAAATGCGCTTGCATCTGCGCATGGATTTCACGCGCAATCAGGCGGCGGTCACGATCCAGCACGTTGATGACATCGGCCTCGTCCACCAGATAGCTGCGCAAGTGCCGCACCATCTGCCCCGCCAGGTCGTACAGCAGCTCGGACTGGGTGAAGTAGTCGATGTCGTCAAAGTCCAGCAGCGCGTGGACGATATAGTCCTCGGCGCGCTGCTCCTTCAGGCCAATCTCTGCCGCCAGGCTGAACTGCGCATTGCTGTGCAGCATCTGCCCCACGATCTCGCGCGTGCCCGGCTGCAAATGCAGCCCGCTCACATCCAGCGTGAAGGGGCGAAAGCCCGTTGTCACCTCGCCCTTGGGTACCACAGTGATGCGCGGGATGTCGATGCTTTGCTGCACCACGGCCTCCAACGTCTTGGCAACCACGGCAGACACAGCTTCATCAGCACCGGCCACCAGGCTGCCCTGCGCGGGTCGCAGACGTTCGGCCACCTCGGCGGCGATGGCCTGCTGCACTTCGGGGCGCAGCAGCGCGCTGCGGGTGGGGGCCACATCAGGCCGGGTTTCGTACTGGCCGATCACGTCCAGCACCGCGCGCGCGGCCTGTTTTTCCGCTTCGCTGGCAAACGCCGGTGCAGGCGGGGCGAGAGCGTCGCTACCCGGAACCTGGACGATTTCCGGTGCGCTTTCCAATCCCAGGCGCGCATGCACGCCCGCGCTAACCTGCACGCTCACCTTTTTCTCATCCGCCTGCGGCGCTTCCAGAATGACTTGCTTCAGGCGAATGGGCGAATCGCCCCGGTTGGCCTCGTCCACGATTTCCTGAAACCGCTCGTGCGCCACGATGTTGAGCCTGTCCACCGCCGCCACGCCGGTGCGCTTGCCATAGGGCAGGCGCAGGCCGCGCCCGATGCTTTGCTCGATCAGTGTGCGTGCGTTGGCCGCGCGCAGCGGCACGATGGTGTAGAGGTTGGTCACGTCCCAGCCTTCTTTGAGCATGTTGACGTGGATCACGATCTCGGTCGGTTCATCCACGCTCTCCACCGCCAAGAGGCGCGCAATCATCTGCTCCTCGTCCTTGCCGCTTTTGCTGGAATCAACCTGAATCACCTTGCCCGCGTAGCGCCCTTCGTAAAACGCGGGCGACTCCAGCAAGGCCAGCAAGTCGGCGGCATGCGTGGTGTCGCGCGCAATCACTAGCATGAAGGGCTTGACCGGCTGCACCCCGTTCTCGCGCGCATAGGTCAGCAGCTCCACCTTGGTGGCCTCGTGCAGGCGCACGCCGTCTTCGAGCTTGATTTTTTCCAGCTCCTGCGGCATGTGCGCGCTGGCATCAAAGCCGCGCTGCGTCACCACGGCCGGCTCCTTGACAAAACCATCTTCCAGCGCCCGCGCCAGCGGGTAATCCATCACCACGTTCTTGAACGCCACCGGCCCGCGGCTGCTCTCCACAAACGGCGTGGCTGTCAGCTCCAGGCCGAACAGCGGCTGCAATTCATTGATCGCCCGCATCCCCGCCTGGGCGCGATAACGGTGCGATTCGTCCATCAGCAGCACCAGATCCGGCAGATTCGCCAGGTGGTTGAAATAGCTCTCGCCCAGCACCTCGCGCATGCGCTTGATGCGCGGCTCCTTGCCGCCGCGCACCTCGGAATTGATCTTGCTGATATTGAAGATGTTGATGCGCACGTCCTGCACAAAGCCCATGCCCAGCCCCTGCGGCTGCACCTCCACCGCCGCGCCGCTTTGCTCGTAGTTGTCGCCGGTGATGATGAGGGGCGGCTGCTGCGCAAACTCGGCAATGCCCTTGAACACGTACTTGGGCGTGTTGGGCGTGAAGTCGGCAATCAGCTTGTTGTAAATGGTCAGATTGGGCGCCAGTACGAAAAAATTGCGGATGCCATGCGCCAGATGCAGATAGGCGATAAACGCCCCCATCAGCCGCGTCTTGCCCACCCCGGTCGCCAGCGCAAAGCACAGCGAAGGGAAGTCGCGCTCAAAGTCTTCCAGCGTCGCAAACTGCGCCTTCAGACTGCTCAAAATGGCGGCCACATCCCGTTCATGCGTCAGCATTTCCGGCGCGGCCTCAATGGCCTGAATCAGCTTTGCCAGTGATTCCGCCTGCGGCGCGCGCAGCGACAGCCGCCCGTTGACATGGTGTTGTACGCGGGTGTTCAAGTCTGTTCCCCTTTTTTCTTCTTTGGCAGCGACTTCCGGCTTTTTTGCAACTGCTTGACCGGTTGCGCAAGAGCGGCCTCAAAGTCTTTTTCCACTGGCGATAGCAAATTGCGCACACGAGCCCGGTATTGGGCATAAGCCGTCTCCGCCTTGGCAAGCGCAGTCTTGGCCGACACCTTGCCCGCATGGGTCAGGATGTCTTTTCGTGTCATGCGCAAGAAGTTGTCCAGCTCCTGCGCCCAGTCGCGCATCGTCATCGGTTGATGCGCCTGGGCTTGCAGCTCCGCCACCTCGATATAGGCCGTGACGATGCGATTGAGCGTGTCCAACTCTTCGGCATTGAGGTAGTTCTTGGCAATGCCGACATCCGCTTTGCGCACGGGCGCCCCTTTGCTGGCGCCCGGCCAATTCGTCAACCCCACGTTAGGGGCTTGCGCGTCTACCCGCGCCACGATCAGCTCTGCGGCGGTATGACCATGCGCTGCCCAGTGCATCTTGTTTTGCACCGTGGCAAAGAACTGCCGTGCGATTTCCGTGTGCGGGTCGTAATCGATGCTGGTGGCGTAGATGTCCAGCACCTTGCGCCAGAACACCTTTTCCGACGAGCGAATATCGCGGATGCGTGCCAGCAGCTCTTCGAAATACTCCGCATCCTCGCCCCGCTTGAACCGATCGTCATCCAGCAGTACACCCTTGTGCAGATAGGTCTTGAGCTGCTCCGTGGCCCAGCGGCGGAATTGTGTACCCCGGTGCGACTTGGCCCGGTAGCCCACTGCCAGCACCACCTCCAGGCTGTAATGCTTGAGGCTGCGGTTGACCTGCCGCCCACGCTCCAGCCGAACCTGTAAGTACGGCTTACAAGTTGCCGCTTCCTGTAGCTCCCCCGTCTGGTAGATGGCGCGGATGTGCTGGGTAATGTTTTGTGGCGAGCACTGGTACAGCTCGGCCAGCTGCGCCTGGGTCAGCCAGAGGCCGCCATCCTGAAGGCGCACCTGTACCCGCGTCTGCGCATCCTCGGTCTGGTAGAGCAGAAATTCGCCCGTTTCTGCCATAGGTGCAGCAGCTTGCTGCACCAAGCCGCCTGCCTTTGCGGGTGTGTCGCCTGGCACTTGCTTTGCCATTAACCCTGCTCCCCGTCATCGCCAAATAGATCCGGCGTGTCGGCGGCTTTTCTCCCTTTGCCTTTGGGAGAAGGCTGGAGTGAAGGCGCTTGCACATCCGGCTTGGCCAACGGCAAATTCGCCACGTTCAGGCTGTAATCGTCCTGCCCCCACTCGCAGCGCGCCAAAATCATCTTGGGGATTTTCTTCAGCGTCAGATTTGGCCAACGCTCAAGCGCCTGCTGCGCCGTCACGCCACGAAAGGCCGAGCAGCAAATCAGCAAACTGCGGCCATCGCCCACCTCATCGGCCAGCGCCTGCAACTGCTCAGCAGACAAGCTTTGCGTGGTCACGAAAATAAAATCCTGCTCGCTGGAATGCCCATGCTGCCACCACAGCGTTTCCGACGGCGCATAGGTAAAGCCCTCCAGCTTTGCCAGCGCCTCGGCCAGCATCGCCGCGTTGTATTCCGGGTTGATGATCGGATTGCCCCAGCGGTCATTGACAATCAGGCTCGGCGCCAGCCGGTAATAGCGAAACCCGCCGCCGCCCTGCCAGTTCACCGCCTTGGAAATCCCGCCCGGGTCCTCGCCATCAATCACCTTTTTCAGGCGCGGAATGATGTGCGTATGGCAATGCTCGCCCAACTCCACCATGATCCAGCGCCGCCCCATTTTGTGCGCCACGGCGCCCGTGGTGCCGGAACCGGCGAAGGAGTCGAGCACCAGATCGCCGGGGTTTGTGGCTAAATGCAAAATGCGCTGTAAAAGATTTTCGGGTTTTGGAGTGTCAAAAACATCGTTGGCATTAAATTGTTTTGCTTCCTTTTTGGCATCCTGATTGTCACCAACTTCTTCTCTTAGCCATATTGTTTTTGCAACTATCCCGCTTTGAACTTCACTGAGAAATCTCTTTACTCGTGGAACACCGTTGCCTTTTGCGCCGAACCAAATTCTATTTTCATTAATTAACTGCTCCAGCTTTTCTTTGGTGTATGCCCAGCATCGACTTGCCGGTGGATTGACGACCCTCCCTGATGGAGTGACTACTGGATAATCCGTTGTGGAAGAATATGTTTTTACCGACATATTGTCAGACATCCATGCTCCTCTCGGATCGTTGTCGAGATTTTTATATAAGCTGTTCGCCTCTTCTGTTCGTGCAAGTAGGTTTGGTCTCCATGGTATTTTATTCTTGGCATAAATCAGGATATGGTCGTGAGAGTCAGACAGCCATTTTGCATCATTTTGTGGTGCATATTTTTTCTGCCAAATTGCATTCGCCACAAAATTCCCCCTCCCAAACACCTCATCACAAAGCACTTTCAAATAATGTGCTTCGTTGTCATCAATCGTGATCCACAACGAACCATCATCCGAAAGCAAACGCTTGATAATCTCCAGCCGGTCGCGCATCAACCCCAGCCAAATCGAATGCTCCAGCCCGTCGTCGTAATGGGTAAACGCACTGCCGGTGTTGTACGGCGGGTCGATGAACACACATTTCACCTTGCCCGCAAACTCCGCCTCCAGCGCCTTCAAGGCCAGCAGGTTGTCCCCGAAAATCAGCCGGTTATCAAAAACATCCTCCTCCGACACCCGCCGCCCAGCGTGATACGACCGCTCCCCATCCTCCAGCAAAATCCGCGCCTCCAGCTTGGGCCGCTTCTCCTTGCCAATCCAGGTGAGTTCGAGTTTTTGCTTTTTTGTCATGGATACGGCTCAGCTCAGTTGTGCAATGCGCCATATGGATGTGGCTTGCCGGGCCATCCAGGCTTGCCATGCGGCAATATTTGCAGGTGTCCATTCGGCATATTCTTCAGCCAATTTTCGAGTGATGGCAAACCCGCTCTTTCGGTATTTTTCGCGCTTGGCATGATAGGCTTCGTTGCCTGCGTCGTTGTTTTCGGATGTTTTCATGAGAGTCATATTCCCAAGGCGGTAAATCATGCTGTCTGCTTCTTCATTGCTAAACCCTCCCCAGCCGTCCGGCGCACTTTGAGGAAGAATGTGTTCAATATTGAAAGCATCGCTAATGAAAGAGTAATCCTGCCCAGACAGGTGCTTCTCCAGTGCGCACAGGATAAACCTTGCAACTCTGTTGTTGCGCGAGTCTGTTGTGCGAATTGTTTTTTCGGAAAAATCCGCCTGAAATCGCTTGTCGTCAATATAGATGCCGCGCAGCGCTTGCAATGCCGGGGAAAGATTTTGCAATTCATTATTGGCGATTTTTTCTGCGGCAGCGTTATAAACGCGCTCTTGCTCTGCCGTGCTTTGAGTCCCAATCACGTTGTATCGCAGCGAGATTACAACCGTTGCGCGCAGCAAATCGGAAAAGTCGTTTGGAGAGAAGCTTCTTTTTGCTGCAAGCAACAAGGGGAATGGCTGGCGCACGCGGAATGTTTTAAGTATTCCGGCATTGATTTTATCTTCCTGCGGCCAATTTGAACCTTCCGGAGAAGAAAGCGCCAGATAGGTATCAAGGTCTTCCTCCATGCCGCGCAACAAGCAGAAAACGGATTCCCTGTCGGTAATTTTTGCTCGTATGATCTTGAAAAGATCAGCCTGCCTTGCAAAATTGTTCCGACTGTTCCAGTGAATTCTCAGGAAATCCGGAAATTTTTCAGACTGCAAATTCCCAACAATGGCCTCCCAGCGGTTTTCCAGGTCTGTGATTTCGTGATCCGTTTCGCCGCCGCGATCCAGCAATGAGAAAAGGTAGTTCTTCAAAAGATCCGTGGATGAAAGACGAACGCCGCGCGCATTCAGCGTTTCGAATACCTTGTAGGCATTGAGCTCATCCGTCACGGTGATGACCGTAAAGAACAGAGCATCGCTGATTTTTTCTACCAGCTGCGCTAGTCTTCTGCCCTCACCCCCAGACTCCTGCTTGAGATGGTTTGCAATTTTTCTGTCAAACCATTCAAACGATTTTCTGAGCAGGTGCTCGGATGCGCGGAGCCTGCGTTGCGGCAAGTGCCCCAGCGGCACCAGGTGATATTGAAAATAGCTGTTGTTGTTTCTGTTGAGAGTCAATTTTGGCCGGGCGACCAGGGTCACCGGATCCAGGTAGCCTATGTAGGTTTGGCGTATTTGATTCAGCCTTTGCGTGTTGGCTTCTGACTCGTTGCCCGCATCAATCAGGCGCTGAATGTTCTTCAGAACGGCCAAGATGATGAGGTTCAATGTGGTCAGGCGCTGCTGTCCGTCGATGACGTCAAAGGTTTTGTCGTCCGATGACTGGAGCACCAAATAGCCCATGTAATGGGAAGGGCTGTTTTCTTGAAGAATATCCATGATGTCTGACCACAAATCCTCCCATTCGTCACTGCCCCAGCTGTAGTCGCGCTGAAAGCGCGGAATCCGATAGCTCAGGCCATTCCCAATCAGCTTTCTGAATGTATTGTTTTCTGTTTTGAAATTGGTTGCAGACATCTTTTTCTCCTAAATAACAGTCCACTCAATCAAAAACAATTCCTCTTCCTCCACCCGCTGCAGCAACTGCCCTTCCAGCTGTTCAATCAGCCGATTGCGTTGCGCCTCAATTACATCCTGCCGTTCAAACAATTCACGGCGCTGCTTGCTGCGCTGGGCTTCCAGTTGGCGTTGCTGTTTTTGCCAGTGCAATTTTTCTTCCAGGGTGGAGGCGTGGGTGGCGCTGCGGCGCACTTCCTTGATTTGGCGGTCGGTTTCCTTGATGGCTTCTTCCAGACCGAGTTTGAGGTCGTCGGCCCAGTCGTCGAGTTTTTGTACTTCTTGCTCAAAGTGGCCAAGGTTGCGTTGCTGGATGCCTGTCAGCAGGGCTTGGCGGCGGGTGTGTAGTGCGTCCAGCAGGGGCGGTGTGGCGCTGGGGGCGGGGATGCTGGCTGTGGTGGCGGGCAGGCGCAGGAGTTTTTCCGCATCCTCGGGGTGCAGGGCCTGGCCGCTGGCGGTGGTAGCGGCCAGCAGGCAGTGTTCTTCAGTATGGCCCAGGGCCTGCACGCGCAGCAGTTTGAGGGCGAGTTGGCCGCTTTGGCCGCGGTAGGGCTCCAAGGTGCTGATTTTGTTGCCGTAGGCGACGTAGTCGAACGTTAGCCGCGCGGGCGGGTTGGTGCGCTGGCGGGCTTGTTGCAGCAGGTGTTCGGCCAAGGGGTGGCCGGTGCGGTAGAGGTGGGCGTGGCCGCTTTGGCGGGGCAGTTCGTAGCGGCCGGGCTCCACGCCGTGCAGGCCGGGCGGCAGGCTGTGCAGGGTGAAGCCGTGTTCGTCAAAGCGAGCGTGCGGGCCCAGCTCGCTTTGGGTGAGGGCGAGCAGCATGTGTTCGAACTGGTTGCGGGTGTGGAGGCTGTCTTCGTGGCGCAGGCGCAGTTTTTGCTGCACTTCTTCGTCGAAGTTTTCCAGCAGGGTTTGCCGGGTTTGCATCATGGCCTGGTTGATTTCGCCGGACAGTTCTTCTTGCAAATTGGCAAAGCCGGCCTGGATTTCTTGCGGGCTGCGGCAGCTGCAGTAGATGTCGGCAATGCGGCGCTCCAGATCCACGCCGCTGCCGATGGCGCCCAGCACTTCGTCGCTGGCGCCGAAGACGCCTTCAAACAGTTGGAATTTCTCGGCCAGCAGTTGGTAGACGCGGGCGTCGGCTTCGTTGCTGCGGTCCACGAAGTTGACGACGACGACATCGTGCTTTTGCCCGTAGCGGTGGCAGCGGCCAATGCGCTGTTCGACGCGCTGGGGGTTCCAGGGCAGGTCGTAGTTGATGACGAGGGAGCAGAACTGGAGGTTGATGCCCTCGGCGCCGGCTTCGGTGGCGATCATGAGGGTGCCGCGCTCTTTGAAGTGCTCCACCAGCGCGGCGCGGGTGTCGGCGGTTTGGGAGCCGGTGATGCGGTCTGTGCCCGCGTGGCGCTTGAGCCAGTCTTTGTAAATAGCTTGTGCTTGCGCGTCGCTGTTGCTGCCGTTGAAGAGCACGATGCCCTGGCCGTTTTCACCGGCGTAAGGGGTGCCGGCCAGCAGGGTGAGCAGGTAGTCCTGCGTGCGTTTGGATTCGGTGAAGATGATGGCTTTTTGCGCCGCGCCCAGGCGTTCGAGCTCTTCAAAGGCTTTGCCCAGCGCGGTGAGCAGGGCCTGGCCTTTGGCATCCTGGCGGATGCGGGTGGCCAGTTGCTGGAAGTGTTCCAGCTCTTCGATTTCGGCCTGGATGGCCTGGTATTCGTTGGGCTGGCTGGGCTGGCCAGGTTGGGTGGAGGCGCTTGGGCCGCTTTCAGTGCCTGGCTCATCGCTCCATTCATCGGCGGTTTCGTCCAGGCTTTCGTAGTCTTGGTCCAGGGTTTCGAGCAGATCGCAGCCGGGGTCGGTTTCGGCCAGCACGGTGCGCAGGCGCTGCGCCATGGTGCCCAAGGCCCCGGCAATAGCGTGGCTGCTGGAGGCCAGCAGTTTCCACAGCACCAGCGAGATCAGTTGCCGCTGCCCTTCAGGCAGGGCCTTGAGGCTGGGGCGGCGCAGGTAATCGGCCACCTGGCTGGAAAGCGCCTGCTCGTCTGCCGAGGGGGTGAATTCCTGCACGATGGCCTTGCGCCGGGTGTAGGACACGTAAGGCTGCACCTGGCGGCGCAAGGTGCGCTGGCACACGGGGGCCAGGCGCTGGCGCAGCTTGTGCAGGCTTTGCTCGGTGGCCTTGGCGCCAAACTGGGTGCGAAAGCTCTCCAGGTCGCCAAACACGCGCTCGTCGATCAGGCTGACCAGGCCGTACAGCTCCAGCAGGGTGTTTTGCAGCGGCGTGGCGGTGAGCAGCACCTTGGCAGGCACGTGCGCCAGCGCATCTTTGAGCGTTCTGGCGATGACGTTGCCTTTTTTGTAGACGTTGCGCAGGCGGTGGGCTTCGTCCAGCACCACCAGGTCCCAGGCCAGGCGCTTGAGGTCGTCGGCCTTGGCCTTGGCAAACTGGTAAGAACAGATGATGGGGCCGCCGGTGTGTTCAAACGGGTTGCCGCGGCCTTGCTTGTGCAGGGTGTTGTAGCTCTTGGCTTCCAGAATGAGGCTTTGCAGGCCGAACTTGTCTTGCAACTCCTGATGCCACTGTTTGCGCAGGTTGGCGGGCACGATGATGAGCATGCGGCGGCGGCGCTCGGCCCAGCGTTGCAGGATGACCAGGCCGGCCTCGATGGTTTTGCCCAGGCCCACTTCGTCGGCCAGGATCACGCCCTTGGAGAGCGGGTTGCGGCAGGCAAACAAGGCGGCATCGACCTGGTGCGGGTTCAAATCCACTTGCGCATCCACCAGGCTGCTGGCCAGCGCAGCCACGCTGCCGCTTTCGGCCTGGCGGGTGAGTTGCCAGGCGAAGTATTGGGATTGGTGAGGGGTGATGGAAGCAGTCATAGGTGCAATGAGTGCAATGGATGCAATGCGGTGCGGTGCGGTGGCAGTGCGGCACTGGGCGGGCGAACAGGCGAAGAGGCCAGGGCCGTGGCGCAGGCCGTTCAGCCGCAGGCGGCCAGTGCCTGTGCCAGGTCGGCCTGCAGGTCGTCGGGGTGTTCCAGGCCGATGCACAGGCGGATGACGCGCTGGCTGGCCAGCCTGGCGTGGCTGCTGCTCAGTTCGCGGTCGTTGCGCAGGTCGTAGGCCATGACCAGGCTGATGGGGCCGCCCCAGCTGTAGCCGATGCGGAAAAGCTGCAAGGCTTCGCAGAAGGCGTCGATTTGTTGGCTGGACCAGTGCGCGGCGGGCTCGAAGGAGAAGATGCCGGCGGCTGCGCCTTCGCTGGCGATAGGGGCGGCGGCGCGCTGGCCGTCGCTGGCCGGGGCTGGCGGCGCGTCGGGGGCGCAGATCTGACGCCAGTGGGCATGGCCGGGGCTGCTGGGCAGGGCCGGGTGCAGCACGCGCGCCACGGCCGGGTGCTGGGCCAGGAATTGGGCCAGCTGGCGGGCGGCGCGGTCTTGCGCGGCGTAGCGCAAGGCCATGCTGGGCAGGCCGCGCAGCACGGATTCGACGTCGTTCATGCCCACGCCCAGGCCCAGGTGCATGTGGCGGCGCTTGAGGGTTTGCAGCAGTTGCGCGTCGCGCGTGCAGATGCTGCCCATGAGCACGTCGCCGCCGCCGTTGGGGTATTTGGTCAGGGCGTGCACGCTGATGTCCACCCCCAGCGTGCTGCCGTCCGCGCCGGGCAGTGCAAATGGCGCAAATGCCAGGCCGGCGCCCCAGGTGTTGTCCAGCGCGGTGGTCACGCCGTGCGCGCGGCAGACTTGCAGCAGGCCGAGCAGATCGGGAAATTCCATGGTGACGGAGCCGGCGGCCTCCAGCCAGACCAGGCGGGTGCGGGGCGTGAGCTTGCGCTGCAGATCCTGCGCGTCCAGCGGGTCGTAGCAGGCCCAGTCGATGCCGTATTCGGCCAGGCATTGGCGGGCCAGCTCCTTGTTGGGGCCGTAGACGTTGTCGGGCAGCAGCACCTGGTCGCCCTGGCGCAGCAAGGCCAGGTTGACCAGCGAGACGGCCGCCAGGCCGCTGGGCGCCAGCAGGCAGTAGCGGGCGCCTTCGAGGCTGGCCAGACGCTCCTCCAGCGTGAAGCTGGTGGGCGTGCCGTGCAGGCCGTAGGTGTAGGTGCTTTTGAAGGCCCAGTCGCGCTGGCGCACGGCGGCCATGCTGGGGAAGAAGATGGTCGAGGCCTTGTGCACTGCGGGCTGGACGGCCTCAAACCCAGCCGGGGGCTGGTAGGGGTGGTGCACGATGGCCGTGCTGGGGTGCCAGGCGGGCGAGGCGGGTTGCTCGGGGAGTTCGGGGGATTGGGCCATGGCTAGCTAAGGTGGTGTGGAGCGGGAGGGAAGGCGGGGCAGGCGTGGGGCTGGAATTTCAGCTTGCCTGCAGCATTTCGTTGTGCAGCATGTGCTCCAGGCTCTCGCGCTGGCGGATCAGGCGGCTTTGCGCGCCGTCGACCAGCACCTCGGCTGCGCGTGGGCGGCTGTTGTAGTTGCTGGCCATGCTCATGGAGTAGGCACCGGCCGAGCACACGGCCAGCCAGTCGCCCGGGGTCACTTGCAGCTGCCGGTCGTGGCCGAGCCAGTCGCCGCTTTCGCACACGGGGCCAACCACGTCGTACTGCTGGGGCGCGGCGGCATGGGCCGTCGCGGCCTGCGCCAGCGGCACGATGGCGTGGTAGGCCTGATACATGGCCGGGCGCGGCAGGTCGTTCATGGCGGCATCGACGATGCAGAAATGCTTGTCCTGCCCGGGCTTGAGGTAGAGCACCTGCGTGATGCAAACCCCGGCATTGCCCACCAGCGAGCGCCCGGGCTCGACCATGAAATGGCGCTGACCAAAGCCGCGCGCATCGGCGCGGGCGAACAGCTGTTGCCACAGCGCGTGTGGCGAAGGCGGGGTTTCGTCGCGGTACTGGATGCCCAGGCCGCCGCCAAAGTCGATGTGGCCCAGGGCGATGCCGGCCGCCTCGATGCGCTCGACCAGATCAAGCAGCCTGTCCATCGCATCCAGGTAGGGCGCCTGCGTGGTGATTTGCGAGCCGATGTGGCAATCGATGCCCTTGACCTCGATCCAGGGCAGGCTGGCGGCGTGCTGGAAGGCGGGCAGGGCGCGCTCGTGCGCGATGCCGAATTTGTTGCCCTTCAGGCCGGTGGAGATGTAGGGGTGGGTTTGCGCGTCCACATCGGGGTTGACGCGCAGGCTCACCGGGGCCTTGCGCTGCAGTTGCTGTGCCACTTCGTTGAGCACGTCCAGCTCAGCCTCGCTTTCGACGTTGAAGCAGCCGATGCCGCATTCCAGCGCGAAGCGCATCTCGGCGCGGGTTTTGCCCACGCCGGAAAACACGATACGGCCCGGTTCGGCGCCAGCGGCCAGGGCGCGCTGCAATTCCCCCTGGGAGACGATGTCGAAGCCGCAGCCGCGCTGGGCAAAAAAGCGCAGGATCGACAGATTGGAATTGGCCTTGACGGCGTAGTGCAGGCTGACCTGGCGCCCGGCAAAGCCCTGCAGATAGGCATCGAGCGCCGCGCCCAGCGCCGCTTGCGAATACACGAACAGCGGCGTGCCGTGTTGCTGTGCCAGCGTGTGCAGCGGCACGTCTTCGGCGTGCAACTGGCCATCGCGGTAGTGAAAAAACGGGGCGCCGGGAAGAGAGGTAGTCATGATCGGGGCAAGGGCTGCGCCCGTGCGCCTGCGATGGGGGCAGGGCGGGCGCTGGCGAAAGTGAAAGTACCAAATGAAAGTACAACAGCGCGCAAAAGGCGCGCGCTGTGTGCTGAAGACAAGGTGCCGAAACGGCTCAACGCGCCGGGGCGCCCGGGTGTGGGATGGAAGAGGGCGAGCCCGGGGCCGCCGGCTGTGGCGTCGCGGCCGTGCCGGCATCGGCTGGCGGCGGCAGGTACAGCGGGCCCGACTGGCCGCAGCCTGCCAGCGCCGCAGCCAGCAGGCCGTGGGCACAGGCGCAGATTACAATTTTGCGGATTGAAAGCATCCGGGAATTGTAATGACAGACTTGGAATACGCCGACCGCGCCGACGCCCTGCTGCTGCAGGTAGAGCAGGCCTGCGACCGCATCCTTGAAACCACCGATGTGGATCTGGATGCGCAGCGCGTGGGCGGCATGGTGACGATCGTGTTCCCCAACGGATCGCAGCTGGTGATCAATGAGCAAAAGCCCTTGCACGAGATCTGGCTGGCCGCCAGCGCAGGCGGCTTTCATTTCAAGTTCGAGCAGGGCCAGTGGCAGGACACCAAGGGCAGCGGCGAGTTCTTCGCGCTGCTCAACCGCTTTGCCAGCGAGCAGGCTGGAACGGCGCTGGACTTTGCAGCGGCCTGAACCAGCCTGAGCTGCCCGCGTGGCATTTTGCGGGCTCTTTTGCTTCAGTTGCTTGGCGCTGGATAGCGCACATCCAGCACCAGCAGGCGCTGCGGCCCGACCGGGGTGTGCAGCAGCACCTCATCGTCGATGCGGGCCTTGAGCAGGGCGCGCGCCACGGGCGAGATCCAGCTGATGCGCTGCTGCAGGCTGTCGGCCTCGTCGATGCCGACGATGGTCACGCTGTGCTGCTGGCCGTCCTCGGTCTCGTAATCGACGCTGGCGCCAAAGAACACCTGGTCCTTGCCGTGGTGCACGCTGGCATCGACGACCTGGGCGATCTCCAGCCTTTTGGTGAGAAAGCGCACGCGCCGGTCGATCTCGCGCAGGCGCTTCTTGCCGTAGAGGTAGTCGCCGTTTTCCGAGCGGTCGCCGTTCTTGGCCGCCCAGTGCACGGTATCGACGATGCGCGGGCGCTCCTCTTGCAGCAGGGTCTTGAGCTCGGCGTGCAGGCGCGCGTGGCCTGCGGGCGTGATGTAGTTTTTCGCGCCAGCGGGCAGCGCCGGTCTGGATTGGGCTGGCTCATCCTGTTCGGGCTGCTCGGTGTCTTCCTTGACGAAGGCCTTGTTCATCGGACGTACCTCACTCCAATTGCCAATCGGGCGATGTTCGCAGGCGTGCAGCCAGCGCTGGGGTTGCAACAGACCGGGGCGCCATCGCGCATGGGCTTGCAAATTGCAAAGGCTGCAAAAACTTGCGCGAATCCAGCGGCACAGAAGGCGTTGCGGCTTCTTCCCTTGCTGCCATGGAAAAAGCCCGCCTGGCCGGAAACAGCGCAAGCGGGCTTTCAAAAATGGCGCGGCTGGCAGGATTCGAACCCACGACCCCTTGGTTCGTAGCCAAGTACTCTAATCCAACTGAGCTACAGCCGCAAAACTGACAATCCCTGTCGCTGGCCAGAGCCACCAAAAAAATGGCAGCGCACCGGGCGCAACAAGACTTTGAAAATGGCGCGGCTGGCAGGATTCGAACCCACGACCCCTTGGTTCGTAGCCAAGTACTCTAATCCAACTGAGCTACAGCCGCTGAAAACAAAGATTCTAGCACAAAAAAACTGCTTCTCGGAAAAACAAGGCCCTCAGGCCACGGGCGCTTTTTCAACGCCAATGGTGCGCGCCAGCCAAGGCTTGCGCGCCAGGCGTTCGGCCTCGAAAGCGCGGATCTTGTCGGCGTGGCGCAGGGTCAGGCCGATGTCGTCAAAGCCGCCCAGCAGGCAGTATTTGCGGAAGGGCAGGATGTCAAAAGGCAGCTCCTCGCCCTGGGGCAGCACGATGCACTGGCGCTCCAGGTCGATGGTCAGGGTGTAGCCGGGGAAGGCGTAGACCTCGTTGAACAGGCGATCGACGACGCTGGCCGGTTGCACGATGGGCAGCAGGCCGTTCTTGAAGCTGTTGTTGAAAAAGATGTCGGCGTAGCTGGGCGCGATGATGGCGCGAAAGCCGTATTGCGCCAGCGCCCAGGGGGCGTGCTCGCGCGAGGAGCCGCAGCCGAAGTTCTGCCGCGTCAGCAAGATGGTGGCGCCCTGGTAGCGCGGCTGGTTGAGCACGAAGTCCGGATTGGGCTTGCGCTCGGACTCGGGCACGCCCGGCTGGCCGGGCTGGTCCAGGTAGCGCCATTCGTCAAACAGGTTGGGCCCGAAGCCGGTGCGCTTGATGGACTTGAGGAACTGCTTGGGGATGATGGCGTCGGTGTCGACGTTTTCACGGTCGAGCGGCGCCACCAGACCTTGGTGGGTGGTGAACTTTTGCATGTCAGTCGGACGAAGGCTTGGCGGCGCGCTGCTGCGCGCGCCAGAGGCGGAATTTGTGCTCGAAGCCCAGCAGGCGGCTGAGCTCGAAAAGCAGCAGGCCCAGCAGCATGCTGCCGAACTGCAAGGGCCTGAGCGAAAACAGCGAGCTGAGCAGTTCCAGCACCTTGGGGCCGGCTTTGTGGATGGGCACCAGATCCACGGCCACCAAGACCCAGAGCAACTGCAGCGGCGCAAGCACGGCCATCAGATAAATCAAGGCCATGCCGGCACGGCGCAGCCAGGTGATGGGGCCAGGAAACAGATAGGCGTCGAGCAGGTGCGGGTCCTGGCTCAGAAGAGTCAGGCGGTACAGCGGCAGGGCCAGCACGAGCGCGGCCAGCAGCAGCGAGACCAGAGTCATCAGCAGGCTCATGAGCCGGCTGATGTCCCAGTAAAGCACTTGCAGGATGCTCAGGAGCAGCACCAGCAGCGTGGTGCCGGCCGAGAGCATCAGTGCGATCAGGTTGATCGCATAGGCCAGGCGGAAGTTGGGCGTGACGCGGAGCATGGGCGCAGTACTGGCAAGAAGTGATGGGTCGCAGCCCTCTTTCTGAGAGAGAGGAGGGCTGCGGCCAGCGAGCCGCCGGGATTACTTGGCGGCGCGTTCGATGGCGCGGCCGCCTTGCTGCACGTCCTGGCCGACGCCTTGCACGGTGTTGCAGCCGGCCAGGGCCAGGGCGGCGACGAGGGCGGCCAGGATGCTGGATGCGATGGTTTTCATCATGATCTCCTTGTGGGGGCTGCCCGGGCATTTTCTGCAAGGCAGCAGGGTTGTGAAAAAGGCTGGGCAGTTTGTAGCCCAATCGCGCCGGCCAGGCAACTGCCAGGGGGCGCTCAATGTGTGCGCAATGTGCGTTCAGTGTGCGCTCAAGGCGCGCTCAGGCAAAGCGCCGGATGTCGACGAAGTGGCCATGGATGGCGGCGGCAGCGGCCATGGCGGGGCTGACCAGGTGGGTGCGCCCGCCGGCGCCCTGGCGGCCTTCGAAGTTGCGGTTGCTGGTGGAGGCGCAGCGCTCGCCCGGCTCCAGCCGGTCGGCGTTCATGGCCAGGCACATGGAGCAGCCCGGCTCGCGCCACTCGAAGCCGGCGGCCTTGAAGATCTGGTCCAGCCCTTCGCGCTCGGCCTGTTCCTTGACCACGCCCGAGCCGGGCACGACCATGGCCAGCTTGATGTTGCGCGCCACTTTCTGGCCGAGCTTCTTGACCACGGCGGCCGCCTCGCGCATGTCCTCGATGCGGCTGTTGGTGCACGAGCCGATGAACACCTTGTCCACGAAGATGTCGTGCAGCGGCTTGCCCGGCTCCAGCGCCATGTAGCTCAGCGCGCGCTCCATGGCGTTGCGCTTGACCGGGTCTTTTTCCTTGTCCGGGTCGGGCACGCTGGCGTCGATGCCCAGCACCATCTCGGGCGAGGTGCCCCAGGTGACCTGCGGCACGATTTGCGCCGCATCGAGCTCGACCACCTTGTCGAACACGGCGCCGGGGTCGGAGTGCAGGGTCTTCCAGTACTGCACGGCCTGTTCCCACTCCAGCCCGGTGGGCGCCAGCGGTCGGCCCTTGATGTAGTCGATGGTCTTGTCGTCCACGGCCACCAGGCCGGCGCGCGCGCCGGCTTCGATGGCCATGTTGCACACCGTCATGCGCCCTTCCATGGACAGGTCGCGGATGGCCGAGCCGGCAAATTCGATGGTGTAGCCCGTGCCGCCGGCAGTGCCGATCTTGCCGATGATGGCCAGCACGATGTCCTTGGCGGTGACGCCGGGCGCGGCCTTGCCCTCGACCTTGATGAGCATGTTCTTGGCCTTCTTGGCCAGCAGCGTCTGCGTGGCCATGACGTGCTCGACCTCGCTGGTGCCGATGCCGTGCGCCAGCGCGCCAAAGGCGCCGTGCGTGGAGGTGTGGCTGTCGCCGCAGACCACGGTCATGCCCGGCAGCGTGGCGCCGTTTTCCGGGCCCATGACGTGCACGATGCCCTGGCCTTTGGACATGAAGGGGAAGAAGGCCGCCGCGCCGAATTCGTTGATGTTGGCGTTGAGCGTGACGATCTGCTCCTTGCTGATCGGGTCCTCGATGCCGTCGTAGCCGCGCTCCCAGCCGGTGGTGGGGGTGTTGTGGTCGGCGGTGGCGACGATGGAGCTGACGCGCCAGACCTTGCGGCCGGCTTCGCGCAGGCCCTCGAAGGCCTGCGGGCTGGTGACTTCGTGCACCAGATGGCGGTCGATGTAGAGGATGGCGGTGCCGTCCTCCTCGGTGTGGACGACGTGCTCGTCGAAGATCTTGTCGTAGAGGGTCTTGTTCATGGGGCGGGGCGCTCAGGTGACGATGGATTTGGGGGGGCGCATTAATGGGCGCGCATTGTAGGTGGGCTTCTCAAGTCTGGGCGGGCGGGGCCTGGGCGCGGCGCTGCAAATGCTCGGCCAGCAGGCGGGCCGCTGGCGGCAGGGCCTCGAAATCGCGTGCAATCAGCCAGGACTGGCGCTGCGCCCAGGCGTCGAGCAAGGGCATGGCGCACAGCCCGCCCCAGCTTTGCATCAGCGCAAAGGCGCGGTCGGGCATGAGGCCGATGCCCAGGCCGTTGTCGATCATGCGGCACATGGCATCCAGCCCGGTGACCTGGATGCGCTGGCGCAGGGTCTTGCCCGCCGCCGCCGCGGCCTGGCGCATCAGCAGGCCGATGCTGCTGTCGCTGTGCAGGCCGACGAAATCGGCCTCCAGGGCCTGGGCAAAGGCCAGGCCGTGTGCGCCGCCGGCGCTGGCCAGCCGGTGGCCGCGCGGCATGACCAGCACGAGGCGGTCACGGTGATAGGGGCGCGCCTGCAGCGCGGCGGGCGGCTGGCCGGGCGTGTGGCAAATGCCCAGGCCCACGGCGCCTTCCTGCACGGCGGCCAGGGTGTCGCGGCTCATGCGCTCTTGCAGGTCGATCTTGATGGCCGGGTGCTGGCGCACGAAGTGGCCCAGGTCCTCGGGCAGGAACTGCACGATGGCCGACAGGTTGGCAAACACCTGCACATGGCCGCGCACGCCTTCGGCGTATTCCTGCAAATCGCTGTGCAGGCGCTCGATCTCGTTGAGGATGCTGCGCGCGTGCTGCAACAGGCTTTGCCCGGCTGGGGTGGGGCGCACGCCCCGGCTGTGGCGCTGCAGCAGCGGCATGCCGATTTCGCGCTCCAGATCGGACAGGCGCTTGCTGACCGCTGAAGCGGCGATGAACTGGCGCTGCGCCGCATGGCCGATGCTGCCGCTTTCGCACACGGCCACGAACAATTGCAGAGTCGTCAGGCTGGGCGGGCGCAGCAGGCGGGGGGCGTGGGCTGTGGGCGTCATGGTTTCTGGCATCGCTTTTTGCGAATATGGAGAATTATTTCCGATGAAAACGCCGATTGGATTCGTGAATGGCGATGGCTTGCCTGGTGATTGGGCAGCTCACACTGCACTGGCCCTGAGCGCGCGGGGATTTTTGCCGCCTCTGCCTCTTTTTGCCGCCTGTTACGTGCGTTGGGCGCACTGGCCAGGCGGCGCCAGTTGACTTTTATCTACAATCGCGCGCTTCATTTTTTTGAAGGGCATGCCGGGGCGCTGTGATTGCGCTCTTGCCCAGCCCGTTTGATCGACTTGACTACTTCACCAATGAACAATGGACACCGTCTTCTGAAGATTGCCGTGATTTACGACGGCAGCTTCTTCTGGCGCATCAGCAACTACTACCGCTTCACCCACGAACGCCAAAGCCATTTGAACATTGGCGCTTTGCACAACTACCTGCGCCACCACATCAGCGCCATCGAGAAAGACGGGCTGATCGGGCTGTGCCAGATTGCCGAGGCGCATTTCTTCCGTGGCCGCTTCTCGCTCAAGGCGGTGCAGGCCACCCGCGACCCGCTCAAGCAGCTGGAGACGGACCGCTTCCAGGACCAGGTGCTGATGTGGGCGGGCGTGATCCCGCACTACCAGCCCATGAACGAGGCGGTCAGCCCGCCGGAGGAGAAGGGCGTGGACATCAGCCTGGCGCTGGAGACCTACGACCTGGCCTTGCACCACCGCTTCGACGTCGTGGTGCTGTTCACCGGCGCGGCCGATTTCTCGCCGCTGGTGCGCAAGCTGCAGGGCATTGGCTGCCGCGTGATGGTGCCCGAGTTCGACCTGCCCAACTACGCCAAGACTTCCCAGCGCCTGCTGGAAGAGGCTGCCTACGTGCTGCCGCTGTCGGAGCTGATCGACGGCCGCGTGGACGACGAATACGAAACACTGCTGGAAGAAGTCTTTCGCTGAACGCACTGCATGGGCAGGCCAAGCCTGTGGCATAGTGGGCAGCCCCTGTGCCCAGCCTGCGCGCGATGGCGCCAGGCGCGCGGGCGCAGTGAATCCCTCACAGGGCCTGTCCTCCACAAAATCGCCGCGCACGGCGCTCGCCCCAGCTCATCCAGCCCGACCGTTCCTGTTTGCGGCGCGGCGTGGGGATTTGGGAGGCAGGCTCCCAGCCCAAGAAGGGGGCCAAAGTGCTGCACCGCAAGTCTTGTCAAGTCTGGCGTCGTTGGGGCGCATGGGCCGTGGCCTGGGCCATGGCCCTGGGCGCGGCGGCGCCTCTGGCCGGGGCCGAGCCTGCGCCACAGGCCTCGCAGCCGGTGCAGCCGGTGCAGCCGGCGCAGATGATGCTGGCCCAGGAGTATCGCGGCCAGGCCGTGGCCGGTTGGTTGATGAGCGAGAAGCTCGATGGCGTGCGCGCGTTCTGGGATGGGCGCCAGCTCATCGGGCGCTCGGGCAAGGCCTTCACGGCGCCAGCGTGGTTCACGCAGGGCTTTCCGCCTTTCGCGCTCGATGGCGAGCTGTTTGCCGGCCGGGGCCGCTTTGAGCTGGCCGCAGCGGCCGTGCACAGCAGCGATCCACAGGCCTGGCAGCCACTGCACTATGCGGTGTTCGACGTGCCCAATGCCGCAGGCGGCCTGCTGCAGCGCCTGCAAGTGCTGCGCGATTACCTGGCGCAGGGTGCGGCTGCCGGTGCGGCCGGGGCTGCGCCAGAGCGCATCCGCATCGTGCAGCAGCGCCCGGTGGCCGATGCGGCGGCGGCGCAGGCCTTCTTGCGCGAGATCGAAGCCGGTGGCGGCGAGGGCGTGATGCTGCGCCATCCCCAGGCGGCCTACCCGCGCGGGCGCAGCGAGCTGCTGCTGAAGATGAAAAGCGCGCACGATGCCGAGTGCGTCGTGGTCGCGCACCACCCGGGTCGGGGGCGCTTGCAGGGGCTGCTGGGCTCGCTCAGTTGCGAGAACGCGCAAGGCCGCTTTCGCATCGGCTCGGGCTTCAGCGACCGCGAGCGCAGTGATCCGCCGCCCATTGGCAGCACCATCACCTACCGCTATCGCGGCCTGACGGCCAAGGGCCTGCCGCGCTTTGCCAGCTTTGTGCGCATTCGCCCGGCGCAGGGCGATTGAGCGCTTGGCCTGGGGTATAAACGGGCGCTGGCGCTGCCTTGGGGCTTGTGAGTTTCTCTTGCGGGATGCACAGCCGGGGGGCTTGCCAGTCCTGAACATCCCTGCACATGCCCAGCCAGCCCATTGAAGACGCCCCCACCGTGCCGCACAGCATGGCCCGCCCGCTGTCGCCGCGCCGGCGCGCCTGGCAGCGCTTTCGGCGCAACCGGCTGGGTTATTGGAGCCTGCTGCTGTTTGCCGCGCTGCTGCTGCTCAGCCTGATGGCCGAGCTGCTCTCCAACGACAAGCCGCTGCTGATGCGCTATGAGGGGCGGATTTACCTGCCGCTGCTGCACAGCTACCCGGAGACCACCTTCGGCGGCGATTTCGAGACCGAGACCGATTACCTCGACCCGCTGATCCTGCAGCGCATCACCAGCGCAGGCAATTGGGCGCTGTTCCCGCCCAATCGCTATGGCCCCAAAACCATCAATTACTACAGCAGCGCCCCGGATCCGGCGCCGCCCTCGCGCCAGAACTGGCTGGGCACGGACAACCGCGGCCGCGATCTGCTGGCCCAGCTCATCTATGGCTTTCGCGTCAGTGTGCTGTTTGCGCTGGCGCTGACGGCCATTGGCGTGGCGCTGGGGGTGGCCGCCGGCGCGGTGCAGGGTTTTTTCGCCGGCAAGGTCGATTTGGTCGGCCAGCGCTTTCTGGAGGTCTGGGGCTCCATGCCCGAGCTGTTCTTGCTCATCATCCTCAGCGCCATCTTCCAGCCCAGCATCGGATTGCTGCTGCTGATC
Source organism: Vandammella animalimorsus (assembly GCF_002285265.1). Taxonomy (GTDB): domain Bacteria; phylum Pseudomonadota; class Gammaproteobacteria; order Burkholderiales; family Burkholderiaceae_C; genus Lampropedia. Next base: position 818,508 of record NZ_NSJB01000001.1, on the reverse strand, counting down.
CTGAGCCTGTTTGGCTGGATGGGCCTGTCGGACTACGTGCGCGCCGAATTCCTGCGCAATCGCCAGCTCGATTACGTCAAGTCCGCGCGGGCGCTGGGCGTGGGCAACTGGCAGATCATGCGCCGCCACATCCTGCCCAACAGCATGACGCCGGTGGTGACTTTCCTGCCATTTCGCATGAGCGCGGCCATCGCCTCGCTGGTGGCGCTGGACTTCCTGGGCCTGGGCGTGCCGCCGGGCACGCCCTCGCTGGGCGAGCTGCTCAACCAGGGCAAGAGCAATCTCGACGCCTGGTGGATCGGGGTGTTCACCTTCTTGCTGATGGTGCTGACGCTGCTGCTGCTGACGCTGATGGGCGATGCGCTGCGCGATGCGTTGGACCCGCGCAAGCAGGCCGCATGAGCGGCATTCCAACAGCCCCATGCACCCTTGCCCGATGAATCAACACTCCAACCTGCAAGCCAATGCCCAGCAGCCTTTGCTTGACGTGCAAGGGCTGAGCGTGGCCTTTGGCAGCCAGCAGGTCGTGCGCGGCGTGGATCTGCGCATTGCCCAGGGCGAGCGCCTGGCGTTGGTCGGGGAGTCGGGCTCGGGCAAAAGCGTCACGGCGCTGAGCCTGCTGCGCCTGCTCGAAGGCGCGCAGCTGGGCGGCCGCGCGCTGCTGGCCGGGCGCGACCTGCTGACCATGGGCGAAGCGCAGCTGCGCGCCGTGCGCGGCGGCGAGGTGGCGGTGATCTTTCAAGAGCCCATGACCGCGCTCAACCCGCTGATGACGGTTGGGCGGCAAATTGCCGAGGTGCTGCAGCTCAAGCAAGGCCTGCCGCTGGCCGCCGCGCAGCAGCAGGCCGTGGCCTTGCTGGAAAAAACCGGCATCCCCGAGCCCGCGCGGCGTGCGCGCAGCTATCCGCACCAGCTCAGCGGCGGCCAGCGCCAGCGCGCCATGATCGCCATGGCGCTGGCCAACCGCCCGGCGCTGCTGATCGCCGATGAGCCCACGACGGCGCTGGACGTGCAGCTGCGCCAGCAAATCCTGCAGCTGCTGGCCGATCTGCAGCGCGAGACGGGCATGGCCATCTTGCTGATCACGCACGATTTGAACCTGGTGCGCCAGTTTGCCGACCGCATCGCCGTCATGCAGGCCGGGCGCATCGTCGAGCAAGGCCCGGTGCAGCAGCTGTTCGCGGCGCCGCAGCAGCCCTACACCAGGCAGCTCATCGGCAGCCGCCCCGTGCGCGACGTCGTCGAAGCGCCCGGCACGCCCCCTGCGCAGCAGGCGGCCCAGCCCGCGCCGGCCATCGAGGCGCGCGGCCTGGCGGTGCACTACGAGGTGCCCATCCCCGGTCTGCGCGGCTGGCTGCGCAAGGGGCGTTTTACCGCCGTGCAGCCCATGGATTTCACGCTCGCGCCGCAGCAGACGCTGGCCATCGTGGGCGAGTCCGGCTCGGGCAAGACCACGCTGGCCCAGGCCGTGCTGGGCCTGCTGCCCATGCAAGGGCAGCTGCGCATCAATGGCCAACCCTGGCAACAGCCGGCCATGCGCAACAGCGCGCACAACCAACGATTGCGGCGGCAGATCCAGGTCGTGTTCCAGGATCCGTTCTCGGCCCTGTCGCCGCGCCTGACCGTGGGCGAAATCGTCGAGGAGGGCGCGCTGGCGCACGGCTTGGGCCTGAGCGCGGCCCAGCGGCGCGACAAGGCCCTGGCGCTGCTGGCCGAAGTGGGCTTGAGGCCGGCGCAATTCCCCCAGCTGCTGGAGCGCTACCCGCACGAATTCTCCGGCGGCCAGCGCCAGCGCATTGCCATCGCCCGGGCGCTGATGGTCGAGCCCTCCATCCTGGTGCTCGACGAGCCCACCAGCGCGCTCGACGCCACCATCCAGCAGCAGGTGCTGGCCCTGCTGCAGCGCCTGCAGCGCGAGAGGGGCCTGGCCTATTTGCTCATCACCCACGACGTGGACGTGGTGCGCGCCATGGCCCACCACGTGCTGGTGATGAAGAACGGCCAGGCCGTCGAGGCCGCCCCTGTCGCGACCATGCTGCAGCGCCCGCAGCACCCCTACACCCAGGCGCTGCTGGCCGCCGCCCAGGCCCAGGTCCCGCCGCTTGCATGAACGGCGCAGGACGCGCAGGGCGCGCCCTGGCGTTTGTTATACAATGCGCGGTTTGCAGCGTTTTTGCCCCGCAGCGAAACGGCACGGCTGATGCAGCGCCTGGCTTGCCAGGCTTTTGTTTTGCAGCCCGCGCCGCCCACCACCTAAGAGGCTCCGCTCCAAGAAGAGCACCGACCGTGGCAATAGGGCAAGTTTCTTGTTTTCAAAGGAAAACCGCATGTCTACATTCAGCGCAAAACCCGCTGAGGTGCAACATGAGTGGTTTGTGATCGACGCCACCGACAAGGTGCTCGGCCGGGTAGCCAGCGAAGTTGCCCTGCGCCTGCGCGGCAAGCACAAAGCCATTTACACACCTCACGTTGACACGGGCGACTACATCGTCGTCATCAACGCCTCCAAGCTCAAGGTCACCGGCAACAAGAGCCTGGACAAGATGTACTACCGCCACACCGGCTATCCTGGCGGCATCCGCGCCACCAACTTCCGTGACATGCAGGCCAAGCACCCCGGCCGCGCACTGGAGAAGGCCGTCAAGGGCATGCTGCCCAAGGGCCCGCTGGGCTACGCCATGATCAAGAAGCTCAAGGTCTATGGCGGCGCCGAGCACCCGCATACCGCCCAACAGCCCAAAGCGCTGGAAATCTAAGGAGCCTGCAACATGATTGGTGATTGGAACAATGGCACCGGCCGCCGCAAATCCAGCGTGGCCCGTGTCTTCCTGAAAAAAGGCTCCGGCAAGATCGTCATCAACGGCAAGGAGATCGAGAACTACTTCGGTCGCCAGACCTCGATCATGATCGCCAAGCAGCCCCTGGTGCTGACCGACCACGTCGAAACCTTCGACATCCAGGTCAACGTGCACGGCGGCGGTGAATCCGGCCAGGCCGGCGCAGTGCGCCACGGCATCACCCGCGCGCTGATCGACTACGACGAGACGCTCAAGCCCCAGCTGTCCGCTGCCGGCTACGTCACGCGCGACGCCCGCGAGGTCGAGCGCAAGAAGGTTGGTCTGCACTCCGCCCGTCGCCGCAAGCAGTTCTCCAAGCGTTAATTGCCTTGCTGCTGTGCGAGACAAAAAGCCATGCTTGGCAACAAGCATGGCTTTTTTTGCGTCCGGCTCCCAGCCTTGCGTCTGCCTTGGCGCACTGATCCACAGGCTTGCAGATTCGGCGGGCCAGGTCGCCGCCTGGGCAGAGTGGGGTGCCGCAGCGGCGATAATCGCGCCCACTATGAGCGGCAGCACCTTTGGAACCCTATTTCGCGTCACCAATTTTGGTGAATCCCACGGCCCGGCCATTGGCTGCGTGATCGATGGTTGCCCGCCGGGCATGGCGCTGGCCGAGCCCGACATCCAGCGCGAACTCGATCGCCGCCGCCCTGGCACCAGCCGCTTCGTCACGCAGCGCAACGAGCCCGACCAGGTGGAAATCCTCTCGGGCGTTTATGAGGGCAAGACCACCGGCACGCCAATCGCGCTGCTGATCCGCAACGTCGATCAGCGCAGCAAGGATTACGGCGAGATTGCGCGCCAGTTCCGCCCTGGCCATGCCGACTACAGCTACTGGCACAAGTACGGCATCCGCGATCCGCGCGGCGGCGGGCGCTCCTCGGCGCGCCTGACCGCGCCCACCGTGGCCGCCGGCGCGGTGGCGCGCAAGTGGCTGCAAGAGCAGTACGGCACGCAGCTGCACGGTTTCATGGCGCAGCTGGGGCCACTGGAGATCGGCTTCGAATCGCTGGAGTGCGTGGCGCAGAACCCGTTCTTCGCCCCGGTGCGCGACACCAGCGCGCTGGAGCAATACATGGACGCGCTGCGCAAGCGGCACGACTCCTGCGGCGCCATCGTGCGCGTGGTCGCCAGCGGCGTGCCCCGGGGCCTGGGCGAGCCGCTGTACGACCGGCTCGACGCCGACATCGCCTACGCCATGATGGGCCTGAACGCCGTCAAGGGCGTGGAGATCGGCGCGGGCTTTGCCAGCGCCACGCAGCTGGGCAGCGAGCATGGCGACGCGATCACCCCGCAGGGCTTTGCCAGCAACCACGCCGGCGGCATCCTGGGCGGCATCAGCACCGGCCAGGACATCGAGGTACGTATTGCCATCAAGCCCACCAGCTCCATCCTCACGCCCCGGCCTTCGATCGACGTGGACGGCAACCCCGTGCAAGTCGTCACCAAGGGCCGGCACGACCCGTGCGTGGGCATCCGCGCCGCGCCCATTGCCGAGGCCCTGCTGGCCCTGGTGCTGATGGACCACGCACTGCGCCAGCGCGCCCATGCGCCGGCGGCCATCCCCGTGGCCTGAATGGGCCTTGAGCCCTGCCTGGGCAGGGGCCAGAGGCGCCCCCTGAAAAGTCTTTGAACAGAGCCGCTCAGCCGCGCGCTTGCTGCAGCCGCCACAGCGTGGCGAAGTGGCTGATGGGGCCGTGGCCCTGGCCGACCTGCAGCGCATCGGCGTGGCGGATGCTCTCGGTCAGCCAGGCCTTGGCGCGCGCCACGGCCTCGGCCCAGTTGGCCGTTTGCGGGCGCAGCGTGGCCAGCGCGGCGGAGTACGAGCAGCCCGTGCCGTGCGTGTTGCGCGTGACGATGCGCTCGCCCGGGAACTCCTGCACGCTGCCATCGGGCGTCACCAGCGCATCGGGCGCCAGCGCACCTTGCAGATGGCCCCCCTTGGCCAGCACGTGCACCTGGTAGCGGCTGGCCACCTGCTGCGCTTGCTGCAGCACCTGCGGCCAGTCGCTGGCCTCGGGGGCATCGGCCAGCACGGCCAGCTCGGGCATGTTCGGGGTGATGAGATCGGCTTGGTGCAGCAGGGCGCGCAGCGCATCCTCGGCGGCGGCGTCCAGCAGCCGGTCGCCGCTGGTGGCGACCATCACCGGATCGAGCACCAGCACCGGCGGGCGATGCTGGGCCAGCCAGTCGGCGACGGTGGCGATGATGTCCACCGTGCCCAGCATGCCGAGCTTGAGGGCGTCAATGCGCACGTCGTCGCTGACGGCATCGAGCTGCTCGCGCAGAAAGGACATCGGCGGCACATGGATGGAGCGCACCCCCTGGGTGTTCTGCGCCAGCAGCGCCGTGACCACGGCCATGCCGTAGCCGCCGTTGGCGGCAATGCTCTTGAGGTCGGCCTGCACACCAGCGCCGCCGGTGGGGTCGGTGCCGGCAATGGTGAGCACGCGCGGGATGGCAGGCGCAGCCTGGGCCGTGCCGGTGGGGGAGGGGCTGGGGACAGAGTTCATGGGCATGCAGTGCGGATGTTCGGGCAAGAGAAGAAGGGTGGCGCAGGCATTTGGGGCAGGCCTTTGAATGGATTGCCTTGAGCGCGGGTTTTTATGCGCCACGCTGCCAGGCCTGCAGCAGCGCCTGCGCGGCCTGGCTGGGATCGGGCGCTGCGCAAATGGCGCTGACCACGGCCGCGCCATCAAAGCCTGCGGCGCGCAGCCCGGCCATGTCGCCGCTGCCGATGCCACCAATGGCCACGGCCGGCAGGCGCACGCGCTGGCGCAAGGCCTGCAGCGCCGGCAGGCCCAGCGCCGGCGGCGCATTCTTCTTGGTCGTGGTGGTGTTGAGCGGGCCGATGCCCACGTAATCCACCACGCCGCAGCGCTCGGCTTCGGCCAGCGCGGCGGGCGTGGCCGCGCTCAGACCCAGGATGGCTTGCGGGCCAATCAGCTGGCGCGCCAGCTCGGCCGGGATTTCCGATTGGCCAATGTGCACCCCGGCCACGCGCGCGCCGGCCGCGCGGGCCGCCAAGAACACGTCGATGCGGTCGTTGACCAGCAGCGGCACCTGCGCGGGCAGGACCTGGGCGACGGCGCAGACGCTGGCGAGAAACTCGCGCGCGCTGGCGTCCTTCTCGCGGATCTGCACGATGCGCACGCCGCCTTCGACGGCGCGCAGCACTGTCTCCTGCAGGCTGCGGCCGGCGCGGGCGCACTGCTCCGAATCGGTCACCAGATACAAAGCAAGATCAAGAGACATGGTTCCGGGCCTGTTTACAAGACTGAAGAAGTGACACTGGCAGCGCCAGCGCGCTCGATGCCCAGCACCCGCGCGTGCGCGAGCACATCGTGCGCCGTGATCAGCGCCAGCCGGTCGATGAACTGCACGGCAAAACTGCCTGGCCCCTGCTGCTGGCGGGCCACCTGCTCGGCGGCCATCTCTGCGGCGATGGTGTAGACCAGCACGGCCGCAGCGGCCAGGGGCAAATGCTCGGCGCGGGAGTTGGCCAGCGACAAAAACGCCGCCATCACGCTGCCCAAGGCGCAACCGCCGCCGGTGACCTTGGTCAGCAACGGCGTGCCATTGGCCAGGCGGATCTGGCGCTGTCCGTCGGTCAGAAAATCCACCGGGCCGGAGACCGCCGCCACCGCGCCGCTGGCCGATGCCAGCTGCATCGCGGCCTGCTCGGCCTGCGCCACGCTGGCCGTGGCATCCACCCCGCGCCCGCCCGCGCCGCAGCCGGCGGCGGCCAGAATCTCGGAGGCATTGCCGCGCACCGCGCTGGGGCGCTGCTGCAGCAACTGCGCCGCCAGCGCCGTGCGCACCGGCAGGCTGCCGATGGCCACCGGGTCGAGCACCCAGGGCGTGCCCGCCTCGGCCGCGGCGCAGGCGGCCTCCATCACCGCCTCGGCCTGCGAAGGCACGGGCGTGCCCAGATTGATCAGCAGGCCCGAGGCCATGCGCGCAAACGGCCCGGCCTCGCGCGGAATGTCCACCATCGCTGGCGCCGCCCCCAGCGCCAGCAGCACATTGGCGGTGAAATTGGCCACCACCGTATTGGTGATCGATTGCACCAAGGGCGCGCGCGCGCGCAGCAGCGTCAAGGCCTGGGCCGCAAACGCGGGCAGGCTCTCAGGGCTCAGGGCGGAGGCATCGGGCAGGGCGGCGCTGGTGGTCATGGCGTGGCATTCATCGCGGTGGCTGGTCGAAGAAGCGGCCAATCCTAACCGCAATCGCCCCGCTCACAGGGGCCAGCGCGGCTTGACCTCAGGCCCTGAGGCCAGGCTGGCTCAGCCGGCGATGCGCTTGGCAAAGTTCTGTCAAAATCGCAACCATTATTCGATCGCGCGCTGCGCTGCGATCTTTCGTCTTTTGCAACCCACAGCGAGAACCTGCCATGTCCAATGCCCTCACATCCCCCGTGACCGATGCCAGCTTCGAGGCCGAAGTGCTGCAGTCGCAGACCCCAGTGCTGCTGGACTTCTGGGCCGAATGGTGTGGCCCATGCCGGCAAATCGCCCCCGTGCTCGAAGAGCTGGCCGCCGCCAACCAAGGCAAGCTGCTGGTCAAGAAAATCAACGTCGATGAAAACCGCGAAGTGCCTGCCAAGTACGGCATCCGCGGCATCCCGACGCTGATGCTGTTCAAGAACGGCCAGGTCGCAGCCACCCAGGTTGGCGCGCAAGGCAAGACACAGATCCAGGCCTTCATTGACGGCGCACTGAACGCCTGAAGCCGCGCGCACGCGGCGCGGCCCGAAAGCAATGCCGCGCTGCATATCCAAAAGGCCCGCCCCTGGGATCCCAGGGGCGGGCCTTTTGGCGTGACGTGAAGCATTTTCCCCTGCCTGTTTTCCTGCCGATGCCACCAAGCCCCCTGGTTCCTCATGTTCACAGCGCCTCGCCCAGCCGAGCCTGGCTGGCGGTGCTGGCCTTGGCGCTGGCGGCACTTCGCTGGGCATAGTGCTGGGCATTCCGCTGGGCCGGGCCATGGGCCAGTGGCTGGGCTGGCGATTACCCAGATGCTGCTGTGGTTTGGCGCGGCCGGGCTGGCGGGCAGCGCCTTGTTCAGCTGGCAGGGGCTGCGCCATCCGGAGGCGTTTTTGCTGTGCGCCTTGGCGGCGCTGGCGCGGCGCCTTTGCCCAGGGGCGTCTGGTCGATTGAGCGGATGTGGATCAGCGCCCCACCATGTTCTCAGGCACCACCCACTGGTCGAATTGCTCGGCGCTGAGGTGGCCGCTGGCAATCGCCGCTTCGCGCAGGCTGGTGCCTTCCTTGTGCGCTTTCTTGGCGATGAAGGCGGCCTTGTCGTAGCCGATGTGCGGGTTCAGTGCGGTGACCAGCATCAGCGAGTTGCCCACCAGCTCGGCGATGCGCTCGCGGTTGGGTTCGATGCCCACGGCGCAGTTGTCGTTGAAGCTGCGCATGCCGTCGGCCAGCAGGCGCACGCTTTGCAGGAAGTTGTGGGCCACCACGGGGCGGAACACGTTGAGCTCGAAGTTGCCCGATGCGCCGCTGATGTTGATGGCCACGTCGTTGCCCATGACTTGCGCGGCCAGCATGGTCACGGCTTCGCTTTGCGTGGGGTTGACCTTGCCGGGCATGATGGAGGAGCCCGGCTCGTTCTCGGGGATGGTGATTTCGCCGATGCCGCTGCGCGGGCCGCTGGCCAGCCAGCGCACGTCGTTGGCGATCTTAGTCAGGCTGGCGGCCAGGGTTTTGAGCGCGCCGTGGGCGTGCACCAGCGCGTCTTGCGAGGCCAGCGATTCGAACTTGTTGGGCGAAGTCACAAAGGGCAGGCCGGTGATGTCCGCCAGCTCCTTGGCCACGCCTTCGGCATAGCCCTTGGGCGCATTCAGGCCGGTGCCCACGGCGGTGCCGCCCAGGGCCAGCTCGCAGAGGTGGGGCAGGGCGTCCTGCACGTGTTTCTTGCCGTGTTCGAGCTGGGCGACCCAGCCGGAGATCTCCTGCCCCAGCGTCAGCGGCGTGGCGTCTTGCAAGTGGGTGCGACCGATCTTGACGATGCCGTCAAAGGCCTTGGCTTTTTCGGCCAGGGTGTTTTTGAGCAGGTCGATGGCGGGCAGCAGCTTGTGGGTCAGGGCATCGACGGCGGCCACGTGCGAGGCGGTGGGGAATACGTCGTTAGAGGACTGGCTTTTGTTCACGTCGTCATTGGGGTGCACCAGGCGGGCCTCGCCGCGCTGGCCGCCCAGCAGCTCGCTGGCGCGGTTGGCGATGACTTCGTTGAGGTTCATGTTCGATTGCGTGCCCGAGCCGGTCTGCCAGACCACCAGCGGGAATTCGTCCGGGTGCTTGCCCTCGATCACTTCCTGCGCGGCGGCGATGATGGCCTTGGCCTTTTTCTCGTCCAGCAGGCCCAGCGCGTGGTTGACGGCGGCCGAGGCGCGCTTGACTTGCGCCAGCGCCTTGATGATTTCACGCGGCTGCTTCTCGCCGGAGATGTCGAAGTTTTGCAGCGAGCGCTGGGTTTGCGCGCCCCAGAGCTTGTCGGCGGGCACCTCGATGGGGCCAAAGGTGTCTTTTTCGGTACGGGTCTGCTGTGTCATGGTGCGGTGCAAAGGGTTTTGAAGTCGAAAAGCAGGATTATTATTGCAAATTATTCTTATTCTTCGGCGCTTGAGTTGTAGCGCCAAGCCCAGGCAGAAGTTCCATAGAATCCGCGCAGCCAGTTTTCCGAACCCATTGAAGAACCGCGATAACGGAGCCCGCCTGTGCAAGTCGCCCCCAGTGTTTTCAAAGCCTACGACATCCGCGGCACCACGCCCGTGACCATCAACGAAACCGTGGCCGAGGCGCTGGGCCGCGCCTTCGGCACGCGCGCCTTGGCCGAGGGCCAGCGCACCGTGGCCGTGGGCCGCGACGGGCGGCTCTCCGGCCCGGCGCTGGCGGCTGCATTGATCCGCGGGCTGGTGGCTGCTGGCATTGAGGTCATCGACATCGGCCAGTGCACCACGCCCATGCTGTACTTTGCCGCCAGCACGCTGTGCCAAAGCGGTATCCAGGTCACCGGCAGCCACAACCCGCGCGACGACAACGGCTTCAAGATGGTGCTGGCCGGCCGCGCCATTTACGGCGATGAAATCCAGGCGCTGCGCCGCATCATTGAAGAAGAAAGCTGGCAATTGAAAGAGGGCGGCAGCGTGCGCCAGGCGGACGTGCTGCCCGCCTATCGCGAGCGCATCGTGGGCGACGTGCGCCTGGCGCGCCCCGTGCAAACCAGCGGCCAAAGCGCCAGCGCGGGCCTGTGCGAGATCAAGCAGGCCATGACGCGCCCCATGAAAGTGGTGGTGGACTGCGGCAACGGCGTGGCCGGCGCATCGGCCCCCGGCATCCTGCGCGCCCTGGGCTGCGAGGTGATCGAGCTGTTCACCGAGGTGGACGGGCGCTTTCCCAACCACCACCCCGACCCCTCCAAGCCCGAAAACCTGCGCGACGTGATCCGCACCCTGCAAGACACCGACGCCGAGCTGGGCCTGGCCTTCGACGGCGATGGCGACCGCTTGGGGCTGATCACCAAGGACGGGCAAACCATCTTCCCCGACCGGCAAATGATGCTGTTCGCGCAGGACGTGCTCACCCGCGTGCCCGGCAGCACCATCGTGTTCGACGTCAAATGCAGCCAGCGCCTGGCCCCGGCCATTGAGGCCGCAGGCGGCGTGCCGCTGATGCACAAGACGGGCCACTCGCTCGTCAAGGCCAGGATGAAGGAAGTCGATGCCCCGCTGGGCGGCGAGATGAGCGGCCACATCTTTTTCAAAGAGCGCTGGTACGGCTTTGACGACGGCACCTACGCCGCCGCCCGCCTGCTGGAAATCTTGAGCCGCCACCCCGACCCCAGCGCCGTGCTGAACGCCTTGCCCAGCAGCCACAGCACGCCCGAGCTGAACGTGCCCTGCGCCGAAGGCGAGCCGCACCGCCTGGCCGCCGCGCTGCAAGCGCTGGCGGCCGATACCTTCAGCGCCCCCGCGCAGGTCAACACCATCGACGGCCTGCGCGTGGACTGGCCCGACGGCTTCGGCCTGATCCGCGCCAGCAACACCACGCCCGTGCTGGTGCTGCGCTTTGAAGGCCACACGCCCGAGGCGCTGGCGCGCATCGAAGGCGACATGCTGGCGCTGCTGCACCGCGTCAAGCCCGATGCGCAGCTGGGCGGGGCAGGGCATTGAGGCTTGGCGCAGGCTTTGAGGCTCTACTCTCCGCCAAAGGAGCAGCCATGCACGATGGATATCCGTCTTCTACCTCTGCGGCTGCGGATCTCTCGTCCGGAGTCTTGCCTGAAGCTTTGCGGCGCCAGCTCGCTCCTGATGAGCAAGTGCTGTGGCACGACAGCCCTCGTCAAGGCTTGATGCTGCGCCCCGCCGACGCAGTGCTGATTCCGTTTTCCCTGCTTTGGGGCGGCTTTGCCATTGCTTGGGAGATCAACGCCCTGAGTATGGATATGCCCCTGATCTTCAAACTCTGGGGCATCCCCTTTGTGCTCGTCGGGCTGTACCTCATCGCCGGGCGTTTTTGGTGGGATGCCCGCCTGCGGGCGCATACGCATTACGCACTGACCAACGAGCGCATCCTCGTTGTCAGCGGCTTCAATGGTCAGAAAGTGCAATCGCACCCCTTGCGCACATTGCCACCCATCACCCAAACCGAGCGTGCCGACGGCAGCGGCACCATCGCCTTGGGCAGCCCTGCCTTGATCCAGCTCCCCTCCGGCTGGCCCGGGGCCGCCGCCACGCCAGAGCTGCACATCAAAACCAATGTGCAGCAGGTTTTTCGGAGCATTCTTGACGCCCAGCGTCGTCAAAACATGTAAGAGCCTGTTCAAAATCTTTGCACGGCGGTCAAGAGAGCGGATTTGGGCGCTCTGCTGCGTTGCAAAGCCTCGCCATAGCCCCAGCTATGGCTGCGTTTTGCGCCTTGCAGCCCATCCCAAACCGCTTCTTGCCCACTCGCGCCGAGATTTTGAACAGGCTCTAAGAAAAAAACCAGTCGATCTCAAAACGAAGTTTGAAATCGACTCAGTCAATCAGTGGGCAGTAGCGCCTTGCTGTTCCTCAGTGGCCTGCGTGAAATATTTGAACCTTTGATGGGTATCAGGAGGGGGCAGCATTGGATTGTTGTCTCTGGTCATGGCTCAAGCCAATTGAAATCAAAGTCGGTGCATTTTTGTATGCAATTGCCCGTCACACAGAAAGAGTCGCCGGTATAGATGGCCCCATCCGGCCTTTGCTGCGTGCTGCCAAAGCCAAGCCAGTAATAGCCGTATGGGTCGATTTCCGTGACCAGCGATTTGCGCCCGATATAGCGCATGAATCGGAAGAATTCCTCCAGGCTGGAATCTGAGACCAGCCAATCAGGGATTTTCTTCAGCAGTACGACATCGCCCACAGCCACGCCAGGGGCCAGAACCTGATTGACAGCCATTGGTGCGCCTCCGTGCCTATTCCATCGCCGCAGGCCCCATCCAGTGGATCAGGGCGGCCAGTGTGGCCACTGAGGCGATGGTGGAAAACAGCACGGTGCGCGCCGTCACGCTGCCGTCGCGCCCGTACAGGTCGGCCAGCATGTAGGGGCCGGTGCCGGTGGGCAGGGCGGCCAGCAGCACGGCCAGCAGCAGCGGCGTGGCCGGCAGCTGGAAGACCCAGGCGCCCAGCGCCCAGGTCAGCAGCGGCAGCAGCAGGAGTTTGACGGCCGTCAATTGCCAGGCCAGTGCGCTGGCCTGCCGGTCGCCCAGCGCCTGGGGCGCGGCGCTGCCGGCCGATGCGGCCGGGCTGGCCAGGAACAGCCCCAGGCTGACCAGCGCGCAGGGGCTGGCCGCGCCCGCGAGCAGTTGCAGCAATTGTGCGCCGCTGACCGGCAGCGGCCAGCCGGTGGCGGCATACAGGGCGCCAGCCAGCGGCGCGGCGATCAAGGGGTTTTTCAGCAGCGACCAGGTGATGCGCGGCAGCAGCAGCCAGGGCTGGCGCTGCCCGGCGGGCAGGCGGGCGTATTCGATCAGCAAGATGGCCAGGCCGAACATCACGCACACCACCAGCATGGTGGCGATGGTGGTGGGCACCAGCGAGGCCTGGCCGGCGAGCAAAAAGGTCAGCGGAAAGCCCATGTAGCCGGTGTTGGGGTAGGCCGCGGCGAGGGCATCGACGCTGGCATCGGCCAGGCTGCGGCCGCGCCAGCGCTGCACGGCGGCCACGGCGGCAAACAGGCCCAGGCCGGCCAGCGCGAAGGTGGCCGTGAAGGCCGGCTGGTACAGCTGGCGCCAGTCGGCCTTGGCCATGATGAGAAACAGCATGGCCGGCAGGGCCAGCCAGACCACAAAGCGCCCCAGCTCGGCAGCGGCGGCCGGGCCCAGCACCCGCAGGCGGCGGCACAGCCAGCCGGCCAGGATCAGGCCAAACACGGGGAAGATGATGGCAAGAATGGAGGACACGCGAGGGGCACCGTGGGCATGGATGGCAAGGCGGCGCAAGCGGGGCGCTGCGCCAGCGCGGCGGCAAGTGTAGGGGCTGTTGGGCTTGCCGTATTGCGGCGGTGTTTTTGCTCAAGCCTGCGCAGCTGCTGCGTTGAAGCGGTGTGCAAGGCGCCCGAGCTTGCGCGCACTTGCGCGTATTTGCGCCTTGCATCTGCGGCCTGTGCCTTGGCAAACCGCTGCGCAAGCCGAATCTGGCCAACGCTGCGCCATGAGCCTTTGGCGCTGGGCGCGATGCTTTCATAATGGCGGGCTTTTTTGATGTGGGCGCGGCCTGGCGGCCGTGCCGCTTGGGGTTGAGCCGTGTCCAGTTCCGATTGCCCGCAGGCGCTGCAAATCCTGCAACAGGTGTTTGGCTACCCGCAGTTTCGCGGGCTGCAGGCCCAGATCATCGACACCGTGATAGCTGGTGGCGATGCGCTGGTGCTGATGCCCACTGGCGGCGGCAAGTCGCTGTGCTACCAGATCCCGGCGATTGCCCGGCGCGAGCAGGGCAAGGGAATGAGCATCGTGGTCTCGCCGCTGATTGCGCTGATGCACGACCAGGTGCGCGCGCTGCAGGAGGTGGGCGTGGCCGCCGATGGCCTGCATTCGGCGTTGGACTTTTCCCAGGCCCAGGCCGTGCAGGCGCGCGCCTGGCGTGGCCAGACCTGCCTGCTGTACGTGGCGCCCGAGCGCATCACCACGCCGGGCTTTCTGGAGTTTCTCGATGGCTTGTACCAACGCGGCCAATTGGCGCTGTTTGCCATCGACGAGGCGCACTGCGTGAGCCAATGGGGCCATGACTTTCGCCCCGAGTACCGCCAGCTCAGCCTGCTGCACGAGCGCTACCCCACGGTGCCGCGCATTGCGCTGACGGCCACGGCCGATGCCATCACCCGCGCCGACATCATCGAGCGCCTGCAGTTGCAGCAGGCGCGGCAGTTCATCAGCAGCTTCGACCGCCCCAACATCTTCTACCAAGTGGTGGAAAAGAGCGATGCGCGCCGCCAGCTGCTGCGCTTCATCGAGGACGAGCACGAGGGCGATGCCGGCATCGTCTATTGCCAAAGCCGCAAGAAGGTTGAGGACACCGCCCAGTGGCTGCTGGAGCAGGGCATTGACGCCTTGCCCTACCACGCCGGCCTGCCGCCCGATGTGCGCCAGCGCCATCAGGACCGCTTTCTGCGCGAGGACGCGCTGGTGATGGTGGCCACCATCGCCTTTGGCATGGGCATCGACAAGCCCGACGTGCGCTTCGTGGCGCATCTGGACATGCCCAAGAACATCGAGGGCTACTACCAGGAGACGGGCCGTGCCGGGCGCGACGGCGAGCCCGCCGATGCCTGGATGGCCTATGGCCTGGCCGACGTGGTCAACCAGCGGCGCATGATCGACGACCCGCAAAGCCCGGCCAGCGAGGCCTATCGGCAGGTCATGCGCGCCAAACTCGATGCGCTGCTGGCCATGGCCGAGACCACCGAATGCCGCCGCCAGCGCCTGCTGGCTTACTTTGGCGAGCAGGCCCAGCCCTGCGGCAATTGCGACAACTGCCTGAACCCGCCGGCCACCTGGGACGCCACCGATGCGGCGCGCAAGCTGCTCAGCTGCATCTACCGCGTGCAGCAAAAAAGCGGCATTCACTTCGGCGCGGGGCACCTGATCGACATTCTGCGCGGCAAGGCCACGCCCAAGGTCGAGCAATACGGCCACCAGGGCTTGAGCACCTTCGGCATTGGCCAGGAGATCGGCGAGCGCGAATGGGGCAGCGTCGTGCGGCAGCTGATTGCCATCGACGCCGTTGTGGCCGATGCCCAGGCCTTCAACACCCTGCGCCTGGGCCCGGCGGCCCGCAGCGTGCTGGCCGGCCAGCGCCCGCTGCAGCTACGCCGCATCGAGCGCCAGGCCCGGCGCAGCGCCGCCCAGGGCACCCAGAGCGGCAGCGAGCGCCAAAGCCGCCAAGAGCGCCTGGCCGCGCTGGACGATGCCAGCCGCCAGCGCTTTGAGGCGCTCAAGGCCTGGCGGCGCGAAGTGGCCCAGCAGCACCAGCTGCCGGCCTTCGTGGTCTTTGCCGATGCCACCTTGCTGGCCATTGCCAGCGAAAACCCCCGCAGCCTGCAGGCGCTCAGCGCCATCTCCGGCGTGGGGCAGAAAA
This sequence comes from Vandammella animalimorsus, assembly GCF_002285265.1. GTDB lineage: Bacteria > Pseudomonadota > Gammaproteobacteria > Burkholderiales > Burkholderiaceae_C > Lampropedia. Next base: position 803,061 of record NZ_NSJB01000001.1, on the reverse strand, counting down.
AGCTCGACGCCTACGGGCAAGAGCTGCTGCGCGTGTGCGCCAGCAGTTGAGGCGGGCAAGCCAATGCATCGCCCGCTGGGGCAGGGCGCTCCAAGGCCTGTTGAAGCCCTGTTGAAGGTCGGTTCAAAGGCCCTGAAACCCGCCCTGCAATACCCCCTGCGGCGCAGTAACCCTTCACCTGTCTGAGCGGCTTGAAAAGCATAGAATGCCCCGCACATGGGCTATGGCTGTGACACAACGCAGAGCAGTTGGCCCTGGTGCCTGTTGGCAGCGCGCGGGGCACGCCCAGAGCGGTGTAGCGCGCCTTTTGTTTTTCCTCAACCTCTTTTTCCGACCCAGGCGATCAGCGCCGCCAGGCCTGGGTAGCTGGCCCAATGGCGGCAGCGGCACGATTACTCAGTACTCAGGAGCAGTGGCTTGAACAATCAATGGATTTCCAAAGTGGCGATGTGGCTGGTGCTGCTCGTCGTTTTGTTTACCGTATTCAAACGCTTTGATGGCGGCCCCGGCGCCGGGGCCACGCCAGTGGCGTACTCCGACTTCATCACCGCCGTGCAAAACGGCGAGGTGCGTGAGGTGAACGTGCAGGACACGGGCACGGGCAGCTTCGACATCCTGGCCATCCGCAACGACGACCGGCGCATCCGCACCACCGGCTCCATGGCCGACCGCGGCCTGTTTGACGACCTGCTCAACAGCAACGTCAAGCTCAACCTCAAGGAGCGCGAGCAGCGCTCGCTGCTGGGCTCGCTGCTCATCAGTTGGGGGCCGATGCTGATCCTGATCGGCGTGTGGATCTACTTCATGCGCCAGATGCAAGGCGGCGGCAAGGGCGGGGCCTTCAGCTTCGGCAAGAGCAAGGCGCGCATGCTCGATGAGAGCAACAACACCGTGACCTTTGCCGACGTGGCCGGCGCCGACGAGGCCAAGGAAGAAGTCAAGGAGGTGGTGGACTTCCTGCGCGATCCGCAGAAGTTCCAGCGCCTGGGCGGGCGCATCCCGCGCGGCCTGCTGCTGGTGGGCCCGCCGGGCACCGGCAAGACGCTGCTGGCCAAGTCCATCGCCGGCGAGGCCAAGGTGCCGTTCTTCTCCATCAGCGGCTCGGACTTCGTGGAAATGTTCGTCGGCGTGGGCGCGGCCCGCGTGCGCGACATGTTCGAGAACGCCAAGAAGAACGCGCCCTGCATCATCTTCATCGACGAGATCGACGCCGTGGGCCGCCAGCGCGGCGCGGGCTTAGGGGGAGGCAACGACGAGCGCGAGCAAACCCTCAACCAGATGCTGGTGGAGATGGACGGCTTCGAGACCAACCTGGGCGTGATCGTGGTGGCCGCCACCAACCGCCCGGACATCCTGGATTCGGCGCTGCTGCGCCCGGGGCGCTTTGACCGCCAGGTGTATGTCTCCCTGCCCGACGTCAAGGGCCGCGAGCAAATCCTGAACGTGCACATGCGCAAGATCCCCGTGGGCGCGGATGTGGACGCCAACGTCATCGCGCGCGGCACGCCCGGCATGTCCGGCGCCGATCTGGCCAACCTCTGCAACGAGGCCGCGCTGATGGCCGCGCGCCGCAATGCCCGCGTGGTCGAAATGCAGGACTTCGAGGCCGCCAAGGACAAGATCTTCATGGGCCCCGAGCGCCGCTCGGCCGTGATGGACCCCGAGGAGCTGAAGAACACCGCCTACCACGAGGCCGGCCACGCGCTCATTGGCCGCCTGCTGCCCAAGTCCGATCCGGTGCACAAGGTCACCATCGTGCCGCGCGGCCGCGCCCTGGGCGTGACCTTCACCCTGCCCGAGAAAGACCGCTACGGCTACGACAAGGAATGGGCGCTGGCGCGCATCTCCATGCTGTTTGGCGGCCGCATTGCCGAGGAAGTGTTCATGAACCAGATGACCACCGGCGCCTCGGACGACTTCAACAAGGCCACGCAGCTGGCGCGCGACATGGTCACGCGCTACGGCATGTCCGACGAGCTGGGCCCGATGGTCTATGCCGAGAACGAGGGCGAGGTCTTCCTGGGCCGCTCGGTGACCAAGACCACCAACGTCAGCGAGGCGACCATGCAAAAGGTCGACAAGGAGGTGCGCCGCATCATCGACGAGCAGTACGCGCTGGCGCGCCGCCTGATCGAAGAGAACAAGGACAAGATGCACGCCATGGCCAAGGCCCTGCTGGAGTGGGAGACCATCGACTCCGCGCAGCTCGACGAAATCATGGCCGGCAAGCCGCCCACACCGCCCAAGGACTGGGTGCCCAAGAAGCAGCCCTCGGTCGATGGCGGCAATGGCAGCAACAGTGCTGGCGGTGGCGGCGCGGCCGTGGACTCCGACCCGGCGCCGACGGCGGCTTAAGAACTGGGTCTAAGGGCTGTTGAAACAGCCATTCAGACGCAAGAAGAAAACGCTTGCAAGGCATGAGCGCCTTGCAAGCGTTTTCAATGTGGCAGTTGCACAGTTTTGACCGAAAACACCGCCGCAACGCCAAATCTCAACAGGCCCTAAACTCCAGCCCCAGCGCAGCGCCCATTCCCATTTGGGGTGTTGCGCTGCGAGCTGAAGTGCAAGCTGCCAGCCGCATCATGCGGCGGCGTTGTTTCAGGAGAGTTTTCAGGAGGTGAAGATGAAAAACAAGGCTTTTCGGTGCATTGGCGGGTTGGCGCTCGGGCTGTTGCTCGCTGGGCAGGCATCTGCCTATTACGGCGGAACGTTTTCATGGTCAGACCCGGGCGGCGGTTACGCCGATTGGTCGCGCGCACGGATGTACCAACAAACCGTCGATTACAACCGAAAACTGTCGCAACGCTACAGCAGCCGCAGCAGTGGGAAAAAAAGCGAAACAAGCAGCGATAAAAAAGAAGTTGCGCCTAAGCCGAAACTCAACCCCTCGGCGTATGAATATCGGCACTCTGCGGCCGTGAGTGCGGCGGTCATGGAAGATTTCCTCACTGATTTTTATGCCCATGCACAGAAAAACGGAGCAGATGCACAAACGCTTGCCGATATTCGCGCGATGCGCAACTGGGGGGCGATGGATTTGATGCGCCAACAGATCAAAGCAAACGGCCTGCCCCCCGACAGCCTTGCCACCGCGATGACGCTCTGGCTTGCCGTCAATTACGGAGCCATCCATCAGCACGAAGGCACAGAGAAGCCCAATAGCGGGCTATATACGCAATTGCGCGCGGCGATGAGCGAGGATCAAACCGTGCTGGCGATGAATGACGAACAAAAACAGCGCGCTGCCGAAGGCATGCTGTGGATGACGTTTGTGCAGATCTATGCGCAGGCAAAATTGGCAAACGATCCGCAAGGGCGCAGCGAAGCGGCGAAACTGGCGCGGCAAAGCCTGAAGAGCGGCGGTATCGATCCCGATTTGATGCACATTACCAAAAACGGGCTGGAATTGAAATAAGCAATGCGGGATGGGCAATCAAGGCGCAGGGCTTGTATGCCTTTTGGGCCCACCCCCCAGTTTTTTTCCCTTTTTTTCAGGCCTTCTCCCGTAGGGGGAAAGGCCTTTCAAAGTTTCTGCACGAGTTCAGCCTGCGGCTTGCGCAGGCCTGCTTCCCCTCACTTTCCCGAGCGGGGCGCCCCGGCGATGGCTTGGCCACCGCCACATGGGCGCCCTGCCGCATCATGGAGCCATGCCCCACCGTGCCCAACAGCGCCCCCAGCTCTGCGCAGCCCTGCGCCCCGGCCAGCGATCACGCCACTAATCAGGCCGCGCATCAGGCCAGTGGCCAGCGCGGCGCGCCAGCCATCTGGCAGACCGCCCGCCACGCGTTGAGCCTGCAGCGCCCGTTGCTTATGGGCATCGTCAACCTCACGCCCGATTCCTTTTCCGATGGTGGCCGGCATGCCAGCGTCAGCGCCGCGCTGCGCCATTGCGAGCAGCTGATCGGGGAGGGCGCGGACATTCTGGACATCGGCGCCGAATCCTCGCGCCCGGGCAGCGCGGCCGTGCCGCTGGAGGAGGAGCTGCGCCGCCTGCAGCCTGTGCTGGCCGAGGCCGTGCGCCTGGGCGTGCCCATCTCGGTCGATACCTACAAGCCCGAGGTCATGCGCGCGGCCCTGGCGCTGGGCGCGGACATCGTCAACGACATCTGGGCGCTGCGCCAGCCTGGCGCGTTGCAGGCCGTGGCCGAGCACCCGCGCTGCGGCGTGTGCCTGATGCACATGCACGGCGAGCCCGAGACCATGCAGCGCGAGCCGCTGACCGGCGATGCCGTGGCCACGGTGCAGGGCTTTCTGGCCGGGCGCGCCCAGGCGCTGCGCCAGGCCGGCGTGGCTGCCGAGCGCATCGTGCTCGACCCCGGCATTGGCTTTGGCAAGACCGTGGCGCAGAACTTCGCGCTGCTGGCGCAGCAGACCAGGCTGCTGCAACTGGGCTACCCGCTGCTGGCGGGCTGGTCGCGCAAATCCTCGCTGGGCGCGGTGACTGGCCGCGATGTGGGCCAGCGCCAGGCCGCCAGCGTGGCCGCCGCGCTGCTGGCCGTGGAGCGCGGCGCGCGCATCGTGCGCGTGCACGACGTGGCCGCCACCGCCGATGCGCTCAAGGTCTGGCAGGCCATGCAGGCCCAGGGCCAGGACGGCGGGGCTGAGCAATGGCGCTGAGCCATAGGGCAGGGCGGCTGGCGGCAAGAATCGTAATCAAAGGTTTCCGCCCTCTGGCCTGGCGTTGGCAGGCCAAAACCCTGCCCCACAATAGCGGCGCATGAGCAAACAGTATTTCGGCACCGACGGCATTCGCGGCACCGTCGGTCGCAGCCCTATCACCCCCGACTTCATCCTGCACCTGGGCCACACCGTGGGCCGCCTGCTCAAGGCCGGCAACGCCGCCGCGACGGTGCTCATCGGCAAGGACACGCGCATCTCTGGCTACATGCTCGAAAGCGCGTTGGAATCGGGCTTCAACTCCGCCGGCGTGGACGTGGTGCTGCTCGGCCCCATCCCGACCCCGGCCGTGGCCTACCTGACGCGCGCCGTGCGCGCCGATCTGGGCGTGGTCATCAGCGCCAGCCACAACCCCTTTGAGGACAACGGCATCAAATTCTTCAGCGCCCAGGGCAGCAAGCTGCCCGATGAGTGGGAGGAAGAGGTCGAGCGCGGCCTGGCCCTGCCGCCGCAGTGGGCCCCCTCGGCCGCGCTGGGCAAGGCGCGGCGCATGACCGACGCGGCCGGGCGCTACATCGAGTTCTGCAAAAGCACCTTCCCCACCGAGCTCAGCCTCAAGGGGCTGAAGCTGGTGGTCGATGCCGCCCACGGCGCGGCCTACCAGTGCGCGCCCAAGGTGTTTCACGAGCTGGGCGCCGAAGTCATCGCCATGGGGGCTGAGCCCGATGGCTTCAACATCAACCAGGACGTGGGCGCCACCGCGCCGCAGGCGCTGATCGAGCGCGTGCGCGCCAGCGGCGCCGACTACGGCATTGCGCTCGATGGCGATGCCGACCGCCTGCAACTGGTTGACGCCAGCGGGCGGCTGTTCAATGGCGATGAGCTGCTGTACCTGATGGCGCGCGCCAGGCTGGAGGCCGGCGAGCCGGTGCAGGGCGTAGTCGGCACGCTGATGACCAACCTGGCCATCGAACAGGCCTTTGCCCGCCTGGGCATCCCGATGCAGCGCGCCAAGGTCGGCGACCGCTACGTCATCGAGGCCCTGCAGCGCAATGGCTGGGTGCTCGGCGGCGAAAGCTCCGGCCACCTACTGGCGCTGGACCGGCACACCACCGGCGACGGCATCATCAGCGCGCTGCAGGTGCTGCAGCAAGTGGTGCGCAGCGGCCACAGCGTGGCCCAGGCGCTGCAGGGCGTGCAGCTGTTCCCGCAGACCATGATCAACGTGCGCCTGGCCGACCGCGACGCCTGGCAACAGCACGCGGCCTTCCAAAACGCCATGCGCGAAGCCGAGGCTGCGCTGCAAGGCCAGGGCCGCCTGCTGGTGCGCCCCAGCGGCACCGAGCCGGTGCTGCGCCTGATGGTCGAAGCCCAGGATCCGGCCTTGGCGCAACACTGGGCCGAGCGCCTGGCCAGCGTGCTGCAGGGCTGAGCCTGTTCAAAACAAAACAAAACAAAGCAAAAGCCCGCTCGCGCGGGCTTTTGCTTTGTTTTGTTTTGAACAGGCGCGCGGTCCTTGGCATGCACGCAGGCTACGGCGGGCGCTGGCGCGTTGCCGCGTGCTCGCAGCGCCCGCTCAATCGGCCTGCACGCGCAGCAGGGCCTGCCGGCCCGCGTAGTACAGCGTCTGGCCGTCGCCGGCGGCGAATGCCAGGCCCTGCAGTTGCGGGTGCTGGGCATGCACGGTCGTGCCTTCGATCGGCTGCGCGCGCTGCAGGTCATACAGCTGCAGCTTGCCAGGTTGATCGGGGTCGCGCCGCCAGGCCCGCCCATTGCCAGCCAGCGATACCAGCCAGGCAAAGTCTGCCCTGGGCAGGCTGTATTGCTGCCCGCTGGGCAGCTCCACGGCCGTTACCTGCTGTGGCGCATCGCCCTCCGGGCGCAGTGCGGCCAGCGCCTGCCCAGCCACGCCGCACACCAGCCCCTGCAACTGCCGGCCCTCTGGCCCATGCCGCAGCGTCGTCACCCGGCCATCGAGGTCGATGCTGCGCAGCACGCCGGCATCCAGCGCGTAAAAGCGCTGCGGCTCGTGCGAGGCGCACAGCGCCGTCAGCGATGAAAAACTGGCCGCAGGCCTTTGTCCATCCTGGAAGAGTCCCGGCGCGCCTGGCTGGTTGGGCGTGGCAAAGCCTGCCAACTGTTGCAGCTGGCCATTGGCGTGCAGCAGCCAAAGGCCATTACCAAAACCGGGCTTGTCGCGCCGGGTGATGCCCAGCCCGCCGGTGAAAATGTCCGAATCGGCAATCAGGTAGCGCCCCTGGCCCAGATCCAGCACGGCGCTGGGCGAGAGCAGCGACTGCGGCTGCGCCGCAGAAAAATCGGGCCGGGCCGCCGTGTACACGGTGTGCATCTGGCCGTTGCCCAGATCCAGGCGCCGCAGGCGCCATTGCCTGTCGCAGGCGCCTTGCTCCAGCGTCAGCAAGGCGGCGCTGGCATGGGCCGGCGCCAGCGCCTGGGTGTGGCCCAGCAGCGGGCCGCCCTCCGTGCCGCTTGGGCCATCCACGCAACCGGCCTGCTGCATGCGGGCCGCGTCGCTGACCGGGCGCAGCGGGCCCCACAGCAGCGCCAGCCGCGCGCGTGGCTGGGCCGTGATCAGATCGGCATCGGGCGTGCCCGGCTGGTGGCTGCCAGGGCCCGGGTTGGCGTCAGGGCCTGGGGCCTCATCGCTGCCGCCGCCGCAGGCGCACAGCAGCGCCACGGCCGAAGCAATCAGGGGGGAGAGCAATGTGGTGCGCATGTGAGAAAACTCCTTCAATGGGGATGTGAGGGAGCCAAAGCCAAAGCCAAAGCCAAAGCCAAAGCAATTGTTACTCAGCGACGGTGTATTGGGCAGCGGGATTTCCCCGGCTGGCCTGGAGTGCCATGCCTGCGCAATGCGTGCAGGCATCCCAGGCCTGCACGCGTGCGATGGCTGCGGCAGGCCGCCGGGGCTGGGTGGCGCTCTGGGTGGCGTTGGGCTGCGCTGGCCTTGTGGCACACTCACGCGCTTTTCGTTTTTTGAGCAGCTTTTTTCCAAGCGCCTCAAGCCTTTGCATGCGGCTTCGTGCCGCCAGACTCCCGACCGATTTGCCATGTCTTCTGCAGCCATCGACCCCAGTACCCAACAGGCCATCGAGCAATTGATTGCAAAAGAGCTGGGCGCGGCTGTGCGCCAGGTTCAAGCGGCCGTCAAGCTGCTGGACGAAGGCGCGACCGTGCCCTTCATCGCGCGCTACCGCAAGGAAGCCACTGGCGCTCTGGACGACGCCCAACTGCGCACGCTGCAAGAGCGCCTGGGCTACTTGCGCGAGCTGCAAGAGCGCCGCCGGGCAGTGCTCAAGAGCATTGAGGAGCAAGGCAAGCTCACGCCCCAACTGGCCGCCTCCATCGCCCAGGTGCAGACCAAGCAGGAGCTGGAAGACCTGTACCTGCCCTACAAGCCCAAGCGCCGCACCAAGGGCCAGATCGCGCGCGAGGCCGGGCTGGAGCCGCTGGCCGATGCGCTGTTTGCCGACCCGAGTCTCACCCCCGCCGAGGCCGCGCAGCCTTACGTCAAAGCCGAAAAAGGCGAGGATGGCAGCGACTTCACCACCGTACAGGCCGTGCTCGACGGCGCGCGCGACATCCTGGCCGAGCGCTGGGCCGAGGACGCGGCGCTGGTGCAAGCCATGCGCCAGTGGCTGTGGGAAGGCGGCGTGCTCAGCAGCCGCTTGATCGAGGGCAAGAACCCGCAAGACCCGGAAATCGCCAAGTTCAAGGACTACCACGAATACGAAGAGCCGATCGCCAAGGTGCCCTCGCACCGCGCCCTGGCCGTGTTCCGTGGTCGTGCGCAGGACATCCTGCACCTGCGTCTGGCCCAGCCGCAAGAGCCCGAAGCGGGCCAGCCCAGCCTGGCCGAAGGCCACATCGCCCTGCAACTGAAGTGGAGCCACCAGGGCCGCCCGGCCGACGACTGGCTGCGCAAGGTGGTGGCCTGGACCTGGCGCGTCAAACTCAGCCTGTCGCTGGAGCGCGATTTGTTCGCCCGCCTGCGCGAAGCGGCCGAGGCCGTGGCCATCAAGGTCTTTGCCGACAACTTGCGCGATTTGCTGCTGGCCGCGCCTGCGGGTGCGCACACCGTGATGGGGCTGGATCCGGGCATCCGCACCGGCGTCAAAGTCGCCGTGGTGGACGCCACCGGCAAGCTGCTGGACACGGCCACCGTCTACCCGCACGAGCCGCGCCGCGACTGGCAAGGCAGCCTGCACACCCTGGCGGCGCTGTGCGCCAAGCACCAGGTGGCGCTGATCGCCATCGGCAACGGCACGGCCAGCCGCGAGACGGACAAGCTCGCCGGTGAGCTGGTCAAGCTGCTGGCCGACAAGGCCGGCCAGCGCGTGCAGAAAGTCGTCGTCAGCGAGGCCGGGGCCTCGGTCTATTCCGCCAGCGCCTTTGCCAGCGAGGAAATGCCCGATGTGGATGTGAGCCTGCGCGGCGCAGCCAGCATCGCCCGCCGCCTGCAAGACCCGCTGGCCGAGCTGGTCAAGATCGACCCCAAATCCATCGGCGTGGGCCAGTACCAGCACGATGTGAACCAGACTGAGCTGGCCCGCACCTTGGGCGCAGTGGTGGAGGACTGCGTCAACGGCGTGGGCGTGGACCTGAACACCGCCAGCGTGCCGCTGCTCTCGCGCGTCTCGGGCCTGAGCGCCTCCGTGGCGCGCTCGGTCGTGCGCTGGCGCGAATCGCACGGCGCGTTCAAGAACCGCCAGCAACTGCTCAAAGTCACCGGCCTGGGGCCCAAAGCCTTCGAGCAAAGCGCGGGTTTCTTGCGCATCCGCGGCGGCGACAACCCGCTGGACATGACCGGCGTGCACCCCGAAACCTACCCCGTGGTGCAGGCCATCCTGGACGGCACGGGCAAATCCGTCGAGCAAATCATGGGCGACACCGCCCTGCTCAAAAGCCTCAAGCCCGAGCAATTCGCGCGCGAAGGCTTTGGCGCCATCACCGTCAAGGACATCCTCACCGAGCTGGAAAAACCCGGCCGCGACCCGCGCCCGGACTTCGTTGTGGCGCGCTTCAACGAAGGCGTGCAGGACATTGCCGACCTGAAACCCGACATGGTGCTCGAAGGCACGGTCAGCAACGTCGCCCAGTTCGGCGCCTTCGTCGATCTGGGCGTGCACCAGGACGGGCTGGTGCACGTGAGCCAACTGGCCAACAAATTCGTCGCCGACGCGCGCGAAATCGTCAAGACCGGCCAGGTCGTCAAAGTCAAGGTGCTGGAAGTGGACGTGCCGCGCAAGCGCATCAGCCTGACCATGCGCCTGGACACCAGCGCCGCCAGCCACAGCCAAGGCGCTGGCGCGCGCGGCGAACGCGGCCGCAGCCCCGCTGGCAACCGCAACGCCCCGCGCCAGGCCCAACCGCAATCGGCCATGCAATCGGCCTTTGCCAAGTTGCAGGGGCTGAAAAGGTAAGCGCTTGTGCAGCACAAGCTCTGTGCGAATCGCCGTGCCGCGTGCCTTGGCAGATTCGCGCAGACTGTGCGCCTCTCGTTCGTGCAACAGCTTTCCCTTGGCACAATGCGCGGCTTGCGCCCGTCTCGGGCGCGGCGCGCTTGGCATGCAGGGCATCCCAAGGGTGTGAGAGCCTGTTCAAAGCAAAGGAAAACGCTGCGATGAAATTGGGGATTGAAGGGCGCTGGGCCCTGGTGTGTGGCTCCAGCGCCGGGCTGGGCCTGGGCTGTGCCAAGGCGCTGGTGCAAGAGGGCGTGAACGTGGTCGTCAACGCCCGTGGCGCGGTGCGGCTGGGCAAGGCGGCCGATGAGCTGCGCAAGCTGGCGCGCTGGTATGCGCAGCAGCACAGCGATGCGCATGCGCCGCAGCCGCAGGTGCTGCCAGTGGCCGCGGACGTGACCACGCCAGCCGGGCGCGAGCAGATTTTTGCCCTCGAAGGCGGGCCGGGCATGGATTTCGACATCCTGGTGACCAATGCCGGCGGGCCGCCGCCGGGCGACTTCCGCCAGTGGGAGCAGGCGCAGTGGCTGGCGGCGCTGCAGGCCAATATGCTGACCCCGATCGAGCTGATCAAGGCAGTGCTCGATGGCATGGCCGGGCGCGGCTTTGGCCGCATCGTGAACATCACCTCCAGCGCGGTGAAGGCGCCCATCGATGTGCTGGGCCTGTCCAACGGCGCGCGCAGCGGGCTGACGGGCTTCGTGGCCGGGCTGGCGCGTTCGCCCCTGGCCGCGCAGGGGGTGACGATCAACAACCTGCTGCCGGGCAAGTTCGACACCGAGCGCCTGCGCAGCACCATGCACGCCCAGGCCCAGCGCCTGGGCCTGAGCGATGAGGACTTGTGCGCGCAGCAGCGGGCGCTGATCCCGGCCGGGCGCTTTGGCACGGCCGAGGAGTTCGGCGCCATCTGCGCCTTTCTCTGCAGCCAGCAGGCGGCCTATGTGAACGGGCAGAACTGGCTGATCGATGGGGGCGCCTATCCAGGTACGTTTTGAGCGTTTGTTTTGAGCGTTTGTTTTGAGCGTTTGTTTTGAGCGTTTGTTTTGAGCGTTTGACCAAGAGGAAATGGAACGACTATGGCAATGACGGTGCAAATCGCCCAGTTCGGAGGGCCCGAGCAAATGAAGCTGGTGGATCTGCCGCTGCCGCCCGTGCAGGCCGGGCAGGTGCATGTGCGGCACAAGGCCATCGGCGTGAACTTCATCGACGTGTACCACCGCACAGGCCTGTACCCCAATGAGCTGCCGCTGGCGCTGGGCATGGAGGCTGCAGGCGAGGTGCTGGCCGTGGGGCCGGGGGTGGAGCATTTGCGCGTGGGCGATCGGGTGGCCTATGCGACCGGGCCCATGGGCAGCTACACGCAAGAGCGCGTCATGCCGGCGCAGAACGTCTGCCGTCTGCCCGATGAGATCTCCTTCGAGACCGGTGCGGCAATGATGCTCAAGGGCCTGACGGCGCAGTATCTGCTGAAGAAATGCCGCCCGATGGAGGGGCTGGAGCCGGGCGACCACGTGCTGTTTCACGCCGCCGCAGGGGGAGTGGGCCTGATTGCCTGCCAGTGGGCCCGGCACCTGGGCCTGCAGCTCATTGCCACGGCCGGCACGGACGAGAAATGCGCACTGGCGCTGGCCAACGGCGCGGCCCACGCCATCAACTACCGGCGCGAGGATTTCGTCGCCCGCGTGCAAGAGATCACGCAGGGCCAGGGCGTGAAGATCGTGTATGACTCGGTCGGCAAGGACACCTGGGAAGGCTCGCTGGCCTGCCTGCGCGCCTTTGGGCTGATGGTCAGCTTCGGCAATGCCTCGGGCCCGGTGCCGCCGTTCGCCCCGGCCGTGCTGGCGGCCAAGTCGCTGTTCGTGACGCGCCAGACGCTGTTCACGCACACCAGCTCGCGCCAGCGCACCCAGGCCATGGCCGACGACTTGTTCGCCGTCGTGCAGCAGGGCGCGGTGAATATCCACATCGAACAGCGCTTTGCGCTGCAGGACGTGCAGCAGGCACACCAGGCGCTGGAGGCGCGCAAGACCACGGGCTCGACCATCTTGCTGCCTTAAAAGAAGGTCTGCGAAAGGCAAAGAAAAAGCGTCCAGAGGGGGGCTGAACTGCCCCCTCTGGACGCTTTTTGCATCTGGCCTGGGCTGCACTGCAGGGGCAGTGCAGCTTGCATCAGCCCTGGCCGGCCTGGCCGCCGGGGGCGGGCGCATCCCAGGCGTCGAGCACCGCGCCGCGGCTGGCGCTGGCGGCGTTGTGGGCGAATTTGGCCAGCACGCCGCGGGTGTAGCGCGGCGCGGGTTGCCGCCAGTGCTTGCGGCGCTCGGCCAATTCCTCGTCGCTGACGTGCACTTGCAGCAGCAGTTGCTTGGCGTCGATGGTGATGGTGTCGCCCTCGCGCACCAGCCCGATGGTGCCGCCCACGTAGGCTTCGGGGGCGACGTGGCCGACCACCATGCCCCAGGTGCCGCCGGAGAAGCGCCCGTCGGTGATCAGGCCCACGCTCTCGCCCAGGCCCGCGCCGATGAGCGCGCCGGTGGGGGCGAGCATTTCGGGCATGCCGGGGCCGCCTTTGGGGCCGAGGTAGCGCAGCACCATCACGTCACCGGCCTTGATCTTGCCTTCCAGAATGGCTTGCAGGGCCGATTGCTCGTCGTCGAACACGCGCGCGGGGCCGGTGATGGCGGGGTTTTTCAGGCCGGTGATCTTGGCCACCGCGCCTTCGGGGCTGAGGTTGCCGCGCAGGATGGCCAGGTGGCCCTGGGCGTACAGGGGTTTGTCGATGGGGCGGATGACGTCCTGATCGGCGCGGGGCGCATCGGGCACGTCGGCCAGGGTTTCGGCGATGGTCTTGCCGGTGATGGTCATGCAGTCGCCGTGCAGCAGGCCCGCGTTGAGCAGGATTTTCATGACCTGCGGAATGCCGCCTGCGCGGTGCAGGTCGACGGCCATGTATTTGCCCGAGGGTTTGAGGTCGCAGATCACGGGCACTTTTTTGCGGATGCGCTCGAAGTCGTCGATGCTCCAATCCTCGATGCCGGCGGCGTGGGCGATGGCCAGAAAGTGCAGCACGGCGTTGGTGGAGCCGCCCGTGGCCATGATGACGGCCACGGCGTTTTCCAGCGCCTTGCGGGTGACGATGTCGCGCGGGCGCAGGTTGTTGCGGATGGCTTGCAGCAGCACCTGGGCCGATTCCTTGGCGGAGTTTTGCTTCTCGTCGTGCGGGTTGGCCATGGTGGAGGAGTAGGGCAGGCTCATGCCCAGGGCCTCGAAGGCGCTGGACATGGTGTTGGCCGTGTACATGCCGCCGCACGAGCCGTTGCCGGGGATGGCGCGCTGCTCGATTTCTTTCAATTCCTCATCGCTCATGTTGCCGGCGGCGTTCTGGCCCACGGCCTCGAACACGCTGACGATGTTCAGGTCCTGCCCCTTGTAGCGCCCGGGCAGGATGGTGCCACCGTAAACGTAGATGGCCGGCACGTTGGCGCGCAGCATGCCCATCATGCCGCCGGGCATGTTCTTGTCGCAGCCGCCGATGACCAGCACGCCGTCCATCCACTGCCCGCCCACGCAGGTCTCGATGCAATCGGCGATGACTTCGCGGCTGACCAGCGAGTACTTCATGCCCTCGGTGCCCATGGACATGCCGTCGGAGATCGTGGGCGTGCCGAAGATTTGCGGGTTGCCGCCCGCTTGCCGGATGCCCTCCACAGCCGCATCGGCCAGGCGTTGCAGGCCTGCGTTGCAGGGCGTGATGGTGGAGTGGCCGTTGGCGATGCCGACCATGGGCTTGTCGAAATCGCTCTCGGTATAGCCCAGCGCGTAGTACATGGAGCGGTTGGGCGCGCGCGATTTGCCCTGGGTGATGTGGGCGCTGCGCTCGTTGGCGGGGCGGATGGGGATGGTTTTGTGCTCGCTCATGGTCTTTCTCGGGGTGGGGCAGGGGCGATGCGCGGGCGGGCGGGGCCCGCTCACGAAAAGTGTCTATTGTGCCGCCTGCCGTGGCCTGGGCCGGGCTTGCGCGGGGCTGTCTGGTCTTGGCGCGGTTTCTTCCAGTGCGCGATCGGGCCCAGGCGCCTTGGGGCAGGCTGCGCTGCCCGCAGCTTGCCATTGGCGCGCGATATAAGCTCATGCTCTGCCGTTGTGTAGCCTGGACCACAATGCGCTGCACGGGCGCCCCGGTTGGGCGGGCGCTGATGGAGAGTCACTATGAACATTCGCAACATCAATCGCCGCGCTGCGCTGGGCGCATTGGCCTTGCTGGGCGGCGCGGCCACGCTGGCCGTTTCTGCCTGGGCCAGCGGCGGGCAAAAGCTGCCTGAGCAAACAGCCACGCAGGCGGCACAGTCAGTCGCCAACTGGCCCGCGCAGCCCATCACACTCATCATGGCTTTTCCCGCCGGCTCTGGCGTGGACGTGATCGCGCGGCTGATTCAGGAGCCGCTGGCCAAGGCCCTGGGCCAGCCGGTCATCATCGATTACAAGCCGGGCGCGGCCGGCAACATCGCCAGCGAGTTCGTCGCGCGCGCCAGGCCCGATGGCTACACACTGGCCTTTGGCACGGCGGCCACGCATGGCAGCAATGCCGCGCTGTACAAGAATCTGCCCTTCGATGTGGAGGCCGACTTCGTGCCCGTGGCGCCGATCAACGATGTCTCCAACGTGCTGACCATCAACCCCGAGGTCATCGACGTGAAGAGCCTGGCCGAGTTCGTGGCCGAGATCAAGGCCCATCCGGGCAAGTACAACTTTGCCTCCACCGGCAACGGCACGGGCACGCACATGGCCTTTGCCGAGTTCAACTCGCGCCTGGGGCTGGACATGGTGCACGTGCCCTACAAGGGCGGGCCGGACGCCATCGGTGCCGTGCTGCGCGGCGAAACCTGCTGCATCATGAACCAGGTGCAGACCGTGCTGCCGCACGCCAAGGCCGGCAAGGTGCGCCTGCTGGGCGTGACCACGGCCCAGCGCGTGCCGGCCGTGGCCGACGTGCCGCCCATTGCCGACAGCGGCCTGCCCGGCACGCAGGGCTTTGACAGCGCCATCTGGTTTGGCGTGTTCGCCCCCAAGGGCACGCCCGCGCCCATCGTGCAGCGCCTCAACGCCGCCATCACGGGCGTGCTGCAACAGCCTGCGATGCGCGAGCGCATCGAATCCATGGGCAATGCCGTGCGCGTTGAAACGCCGGCGCAGTTCGCCGTCACGGTGCGGGACAATCGCCGCAAGTGGGCCGAGGTGGTCAAGGCCGCCAAGGTGCAGATCAACTGAACGCACTGACATGCCCATGCCGCAAACCGAGCTTTCAACCCTTCCCCCCTCCCGCGCCAGCGCGCCAGAGGCCACCCGGGCCGAGCGCGCCCTGCCGCCCGTGCCGCCGCAGGCCCTGGCCAGCGCGCGCGATACGGCTGCGCTGGCGCGCCTGGCGCAGCAGGCGCGCGCCGATCTGGCCCGGCTGAACTGGCCCGTGCCGGACTGGTCGCTGCCCGCAGCGCAGCCCGGCGGCGGCCATGCGCTGGACGTGCTCATCGCCGGCGCCGGCATGTGCGGCCAGACCGCGGCCTTCGCCCTGCTGCGCGAAGGCATCGGCCGCATCCGCCTCATCGACCGCGCCGCGCGCGGGCACGAAGGCCCCTGGGGCACCTACGCGCGCATGCTCACGCTGCGCAGCCCCAAGCACCTGACCGGCCCCGATCTGGGCGTGCCCAGCCTGAGCTTTCGCGCCTGGTACGAAGCGCAGCACGGCGCTGACGGCTGGGCCACGCTGCACAAGGTGGGCCGGCTGGACTGGCGCGACTACCTGCTGTGGGTGCGCGACACCGTGGGCCTGCCGGTGGAAAACGGCGTGCAGCTGCTGGACGTGGCGCACGAAGGCCCGCTGCTGCGCGTGCGCCTGCACGGCCCGCAGGGCGAGCAAACCGTCTACACCCGCAAGCTGGTGCTGGCCCTGGGCCGCGACGGCAGCGGCGCGCCGCGCTGGCCGCATTACCCCAGCCTGCGCCGCGATGACCCCCTGGCCGCCGGCCGCGTATTCCACAGCGCCGATGCCATCGACTTCGCCGCGCTGGCCGGCCGCCACGTGGGCGTGCTGGGCGTGGGCGCCTCGGCCTTCGACAACGCCGCCTGCGCGCTGGAGGCCGGCGCGCGCGTGACGCAATTTGCCCGCCGCGCCCAGCTGCCGCAGGTCAACAAGAGCAAATGGACCTCGTTTCCCGGCTTCTTCCACGGCTTCGAGCGGCTCGACGACGCGCAGCGCTGGCGCTTTTACACCTACATCTTCAGCGAGCAAGTGCCCCCGCCGTGGGAGACCGTGCGCCGTTGCGACGCCCACGCCGCCTTCAGCCTGCAACTGGGCCAGAACTGGCTGGACGTGGCGCCCGATGCGCACGGCGTGCGCGTCACCACGCCGCAAGGCCCGCAGCGCTTCGACGCCGTGATCTTCGGCACCGGCTTTGACGTCAACCTGCTCGACCGCCCCGAACTGGCCCCCTACGCCAGCGCCATCGACACCTGGGCGCAGCACGTGCCCGCGGACGAAGCCGCCAGCCACGCCGAAGCCGCGCGCTTTCCCTACCTGGGGCCCGGCTTCGAGCTGCGCGCCACGGCCGGCCAGCCGCCGGAGGTGGCCCAGGCGCTGGCGCGCATGCACCTGTTCAACTGGGGCAGCACCCTCAGCCACGGCGCGCTGGCCGGCGACATCCCCGGCCTGGGCATTGGCGCGCGCCGCCTGGCCGCGGCCATCGCCAGCGACCTGTTCACGCTCGATGCCCAGGCCCACTGGCAGCGCCTGCTGGCGCACGACGAGCCCGAACTCAAGGACACGCGCTGGTACGTGCCGCCCCCCACCCAGCCTTGAGCTGAGACAGGCCCATAGTTTTTCCCTTGATGGCTGCCTGCCGCAGCCCCCTCACGCAGCCCCCTCACGCAGCCCCTCACCGCCTTGCCATGACCACCGACACCCCCGAAGGCAGCGCCACGCTGGCCTGCTACTACAGCCTTTCCTCCCCCTGGGCCTACTTTGCCGGCCCGCAGCTGCAAGACATCGTGCGCCGCCACCGCGTGCGCCTGGTCTTCAAGCCGTTTGACTTCCAGGCCGTGGTGCCGCAGACCGGTGGCATTCCGCTGCGCACCCGGCCCGCGGCGCGGCGCAGCTACCACCAGGAAGAACTGGCCCGCTGGAGCGAATACCTGGGCCTGCCCATCGTGCTGCAGCCGCGCCATTACCCGCAAGGCGCGCACCCCGACCCCCACTGGAACAAGCACGCCGGCTGGATGCTGATCGCCGCCCAGGCCCAGGGGCTGGACGTGCAGCCCCTCTCGCACGCGCTGCTGCGCGCGCTGTGGCTGGAGGAGCGCGACACCGCCCGGGCCGAAGTGCGCATCGCCGTGGCCAATGAAAACGGCTACGACGGCGCGGCCCTGCAGGCGCTGGAGCAAGCCCCCGCCACCCAGGCCCTGTACCGCCAGTACACGCAGGAGGCTTTGGAGCAGGGCATCTTCGGCGCGCCCACCTACGTGCTGGACGGCGTGCGCTACTGGGGCCAGGACCGGCTGGGCTTCGTGGACCGCGCGCTGGCACGGCGCGCGGCTGGCCGCTGCTGACGCATTCGGATGCCTTGCACGGCAGGCCACGCAGCAGATCGGGCTGGCCTGCGGTGCTGCGCCATTGCGCCGCCTTTGCGCCTTGCAGCCGGGCCCAAGCCGCTGCCGCCCCTTCGCGCCGAGCTTTACATCCAGCCGCTTAAAACGCCTGGCTGTTGCCGCGCACCAGCGACATGAGCCGCGTGGCGTTCAGGCCCTGCGCCTGCTGGCGCATGTCCGGCAGGTACTGCGTGTGCAGCTGGCGGCCGTCCTGCAGCATGTGGGCGTAGCTGTCCTTGAGCATTTGCGCCGAGATGCTGCGCCCGGCGGCGTAGTACTGGTTGGCGACGTGGCCCAGCGCGTAGGTGGCGGCAAAGCTCATGCCGGAGCTGACGGCCTGCTTGCCCAGCCCGCCCAGCAGCCCCTTGCCGGCTTTGCCCAGCAGGCCGCCCAGCAGCTTGCGCCCGGCCTGCTCCAGGTATTGCGAGGTCATGCCCACGCCGATGGTGGCCAGGAAGTCGCGGATGTGGCCCTTGTCCAGCTCGTAGCCGTAGCTCTGGCCGATCTGATAGACCAGGCGCATTTGCAGCGGGATGATGGCCATGGTCGAGAGCGACTCGGGCAGCAGCTCGATGGCGCCATTGAGCGTGGCGGCGCGCAGGATTTTTTGCTTCATGGCCTGCTCGTCGAGCGTGCTGGGGCGCCCAGCCGGCTGGGCCGGGGCCGCTGCCGGGGCCGCTGTCTGGGGCGTTATCGGGGCAGCCAGGGCGCTGGCGGCGGCCACGGGCGCGCCAGTGGCCGTTTGCAGCGGCGCCTGGGCCATGGCCTCGCCGTCGTGCAGGGTTTGCTGGGCAAATTGCTGCTCCAGCCCCAGCGCCTGGTGCAGCTCGCCCAGGAAGGCGCGTTCGCGCTCGCTGGTGCTGCCGTCGGCATCGCAGACGCACACGGCCATCTCGTAGGCCAGCTGGCGGCTTTCCATGCTGGGCAGCCCGGCAATGGCCTGCGCCAGGTTGGTGCGCTTGAGCAGCACGTCCTGGTACAGCGTGGGCAGGTTGACTTCATCGGCCTGGCTCAGCCCCTCGGCGATGCGGCGGATCTCCTCGCGCTCGCGCGCGTGCTTGTCGCTGTCGGCATAGGCGGCCAGCAGGCTGATGGTGAGGACGGAGCGGATTTCCTGGGTGGTCATGGTCATGGCGTGGCCTTGGCGGTGAAGGGGATGGGATGCCGGCGCGCGTGCCCGGCGCGGGCGAGACTGCGGGGCTCATGGCCCGTGGCCCATTGTCGGCGCAGATCAATGGCCGCGCCAGGGCGCGGCCAATGGGCTGGCCGGGGGCCTATACTCGGCGCTTTTTCGCGCGGGCCTGCGCCGTGCGCATGCCAACGCAGGGCATGTTTGGCGCAGCGGCCTGCAGTTCTTGGCGGATTGGCGGCTTTTCAAGCCCCATGATGGTGAAAATTGAAAACGACGCTCAAAGACGTGCGCGACCGCTACGACCAGTACGCGCAGATATACGACAAATTGTTTGGTCTGGTGCTGGAGCCAGGCCGCCGCGCGCTGGCGCAGGAGCTGCAGCGCCGCCCGCCGCAGAGCATTCTGGAAATCGGCGTGGGCACGGGCCTGCTGCTGCCGCTGTACCCGGCGCATGTGCCGGTCACCGGCGTGGATTTGTCGCCCGGCATGCTGCAAAAGGCGCGCGGCCGCGTGGATCCGGCGCGCGCCGCGCCGGTGACGCTGCTGGTGGCCAATGGCGAATCGCTGCCGTTTGCCGACGGGCAATTCGATTGCGTGAGCTTGCCCTATACCTATTCGGTCACGCCCGATCCGCGGGCTTTCATCCGTGAGGTGCGGCGCGTGTGCCGCCCGGGCGGGCGCATCGTGGTGCTGAACCACTTCTCCAACGCCGGGCCGGTGTGGCGCGTGCTCGAACGCATGGCCAAGCCTTTCACCAAGCGCATTGGCTTCGATTCGGACTTTGCCTACGACCAGCACATCGAGCGCTACGACTGGCGCATCGAATCGGTGCGCCCGGTCAATGCGCTCAATCTCTCGCGCCTGGTGGTGATCGAAAACCGCTGATGCGCCAATGCGTCGATGCATCAATGGCGCGGCGCATTCAGTCGGCAGGGCCGCGTGGGTCTGGGGGCGCGCGGCGCGGCTCGAAGAACAGCAGGTAGATCAGCGCGGCGATGTTGAGCAGGGCCAGCGTGAACCAGGTCAGCGCGTAGCTCAGGTGGTTGTTGCGAAACTGCAGCTGCGTCAGCCCCGGGCGCGGCCAGGCCTGGGCGGCGCTGCCCCCAGCGCTGGGCAGCGTGTGGCTGGGTTCGATCTGCTGCGCATCGACGAAATAAGGCGCTGTCACCTGGGCGGGCAGGGCCTGCGCGGCCGATAGCTCGGCCGGGTTGCGCTGGTACCAGCGCTGCTCGGCCGGGCGGTTGTCGCGCGAGAACCAGTGCGGGCGCGGCGGCAGGCGCAGCAGGCCGGTGACCTGCACGCTGCGCTGGGCCTCGGCGGCCGGTGCGCTCAGGCGGGCGTAGTCCGGGCTGTGGCGCATGGCCGTGGGGATGAAGCCGCGGTTGATCCAGACCACGGCGGGCGTTGCAGCGCGCGCGCCAGTGCTGGCATTTGTGCTGGCATTGGTGTCTGCGCTGGCATCGGCAGGCTGCGACGCCAGTTGCAGCGGCGCCATGAGCCAGTAGCCCGGCCCCAGGTCGGTGTTGGCATAGACGGGGATACTGCGCTCGGTCAGCAACTGGCCGGCCAGTTGCAGGCGTCGGTATTCGTCGTCAGCGCCCAGCTGCGGCCATTGCGCGGGGGCGGGCGGGGCCTCGGGGCTGGCCTGCACACGCGCCTGCACGCGCGCGATCAGCTCTTTTTTCCAGCCCAGGCGCTGCACCTGCCAGCTGCCCAGGCTGCAAAACAGCAGCGTGTTCAGGCTCAAAAAGGCCAGCAAGGCCCAGCGTTTGGCTTTGGAAGGCGCGGCACTGGCAGCGGCGGCGGCATCTGTTGTGGGGTGGGCGTTGACGGGCATGTGGAGGGTTCAGATCGGCCATGGGCCGCGCGCCAGGGCGATGGCCCGATGGTGGCGGGCAGGGCGGCAGGGCAGGGCAGTGGGCTTGATGCGCGCCAGTGTTCACTCGCGCCAGTGCTTGGCAATCCAGCGGGCCGGGCGGATGTAGCGAAAGCGGCGGTTGCGCCGGCCGGCCAGGGCATCGGGCGGATTGCATTCACCGTGGAAGATGACGATTCTGGCCTGCTCGGGGATGAAGGGCTCGCGCCAGTAGTTGCTCGGCCAGGCGGGGATGCCGTGGTACTTGAAGCTGGGGCACCAGGGCTCTGGCCAATAGGCCAGCTGGCCCTGGCGGTGCAGGTAGTCCGACAGATAGGCCTGCTCATTGCGAAACTGCTGCTGCACCTGGGCCACGTTGCGCTGGAAGTATTCCAGCACGTCCGGGTGCGCGCCGATCTCGAAGCGGTAGACGGAGGAGTTGCCGGTGATGCGGTGGCGCTTCCAGGGCCGTGGGTAGTCGTGGATGATGCGAAACGGCCCGGGCAGGGTGAAGAAGTCATCGAGCGGGCCGACGACCACCACGTCCAGATCGAGAAACAGCGCCACGCCCTGCAGGCCGTAGCGCTCGCGCAGATCGGGCGAGAACGTGGCCAGCTTCTTCCAGGCGCGGTCGGGCTGGCGCGGGTAGCGCTGCCAGTCCAGCTCGGGGATGGGAAAGCACTCGACCTCGGGGCGGATGCCCTGCACATCGTCGGTCAGGCAGATAAAGCGAAACGGCCCCTGCAGGTGGCGCTGCGCCATGGCGTAGAGGCGGTTGACGTATTCAGGGCCGTATTTGCTGCCCCATTTCATGCACAGCACATGCCGCGTGGCGGCCGGCGCCGGGGCGCGCTGCGGGTGCATGGCGGCGGTGTTGGGGGGGGCGGCGGCCTGCATCAATCGAGCGACTTCTTCTTGGCCGAGCTTTGGCGCGGCTTGGCCTTCTTGACGTTGCCGCCGGCGGTCAGGCGCTGGTTGCCCAGCACGCGCACGTGCTTGATCTCCGGGCGCTGGCCGGCGCGCTTGCCGGGCTTGACGACCTTGACATCGGTGGGGGCCTTGCCGCCCGTGCCCGCCGCGCGGGCCTTGGGCGCCTGCGGGCGCCAGAGCACCAGCAGCTTGCCGATGTGCTGCACGGCGGCAGCGCCCAGCTGCTCGCACAGCTGCTGCAGGTACTGCTCGCGCAACTGGCGGTCGTCGTTGAAGACGCGGATCTTGATCAGGCCATGGGCTTGCAGGGCGGCCTGGACCTCCTTTTCGACGGCGGGGCTCAGGCCCTCCGCGCCGATGAGAACGACCGGGTCGAGGTGGTGGGCATCGGCGCGCAGGCTGCGGCGCTGGGCCGGGGTCAGGGTCAAGGCAGTCATGGCATGATTATCGGCCATGCGGCCAGGCTCTCAGAGCCTGGCCGCCCTCTTTGACCATATCGCAAGGCGCAATCTGGAGAGCATCGATTCATGACGGGCAAGCACAGTCGTGCGGGCAACGCGGGCAAGACCGGCAAGGTCAACAAGACCTGGCTGCACGACCACCTCAACGACCCTTACGTCAAGCTGGCGCAGAAGGAGGGCTACCGCGCCCGCGCGGCGTACAAGCTGCAGGAGCTCGATCAGGAGTTTCAGCTGCTCAAGGGCGCGCGCGTGGTGGTCGATCTGGGCTGCGCCCCCGGCGCTTGGTGCCAGTACTTAAGCCGCAAGCTGGCGCTGGGGCGCACGCCGGCCGAGGGCGGCGCGGCAGGCCAGGGCGCAGCCGCTGCGCCGCTGGTGGTGGGGGTGGACCTGCTGCCCATGGAGCCGGTGGCCGGCGTGCATTTCATCCAGGGCGATTTCCAGCAGGACGAGGTGCTGCAGCGCCTGCAGCAGGCCGTGCAGGGCCGGGCCGTGGACTTGGTGGTCTCCGACATGGCGCCCAACCTCAGCGGCCATGCCGCCACCGATGGCGCGCGCGTGCAGACGCTGGTGGAAATGGCCGTGGACTTTGCGCAGGCGCATCTGCGCAGCGATGGCGCCATGGTGGCCAAGGTGTTTCACGGCCCCGGCTACGACGAGCTGGTGGCGCTGTTTCGCCAGATTTTTCGCAAAAGCCGGCCCTACAAGCCCAAGGCCTCGCGCAGCCGCTCGGCCGAGGTCTTTCTGATCGGCCAGGGCCTGCGCGGCAGCCAGGGTTGATCGCCCACGCCATCTGCCATCTGTCATCTGTCATCTGTCATCTGCTATTGGCCCATCGCACGACGCCAAGCACCGACCATTGACCAGCGACACGTACCATGCGCATTCCCACCTCCTCATACCGCCCCATTGCGGACTTGCCCGACACCCTCATCAGCCAGATTGCGGCCGGCGAGGTGGTCGAGCGCCCGGCCTCGGTGGTGCGCGAGCTGCTGGACAACGCCCTGGACGCCGGCGCCAGCGAGATCCAGCTGCGGCTGCTGGCCGGCGGCATCCGCCACATCGTGCTGGAGGACAACGGCCGCGGCATGCCTGCCTCGGACCTGCCGCTGGCCATCCGCCGCCATGCCACCAGCAAGATCCGCAGCCTGGACGATCTGGAGTCGGTCACCACCATGGGCTTTCGCGGCGAGGCGCTGGCCGCCATTGGCTCGGTGGCGCAGCTGCGCATCGTCTCGCGCACGGCCAGCCAGCCCCAGGCCATGATGATCGACGCGGCCAGCGGCGAGCTTGAGCCGGCCGCGCGGGCCGTGGGCACGACGGTGGACGTGCAGGAGCTGTTCTTCGCCACGCCGGCGCGGCGCAAGTTTCTCAAAGCCGAAAACACCGAGCTGGCGCACTGCGTGGAAACCGTGCGCCGCCATGCGCTGGCGCGGCCCGACGTGGGCTTTGCCATCTGGCACGGCGGCAAGCTGCAGCACCAGTGGCGCGCCGTGCCGGCGCAGGAGCCGCCGCAGCCGTCGCTGCAGCCGCAGGATCGGGCGCAGCCAGCGCCGGCCGGCTTCAAGCTGCTGGAGCAGGCGCAGTGGGAGCGGCGCATTGCCGATGTCATGGGCGCGGAGTTCATGGCCCATTCGGTGCCCGTCGCGCATGAGGAGGCGGGCGTGGCCGTCTATGGCCGCGCCGGCATGCCGACCCACTCGCGCGCGCGCGCCGATCAGCAGTACAGCTTCGTCAACGGGCGCTTCGTGCGCGAGAAAACCCTGGCGCACGCCGCGCGCGCCGCCTACGAGGACGTGCTGCACGGCCAGCGCCAGCCGGTGTACGTGCTCTACGTCGAGATCGACCCGCAGCAGGTGGACGTGAACGTGCACCCGACCAAGATCGAAGTGCGCTTTCGCGATGGGCGCGTGGTGCACGCCGCCGTGCGCCACGCGCTGGAGCGCGCGCTGGCGCCTTCGCGGGCGCTGGCAGGCGCGGCGAGCGGCGCTGCTGCTGGAGTTGCCGCTGGAGTCGATGCCGCCGGGGCCCTGGCCGCGCCGGGCGGCATGGCCCAGCCCATGGCGGCGCGGCCGCCCCTGCCGCTGGCGCAGCAGCGCCGCCTGGGCTTTGCGGCCGACATCGAAAAAACCCGCCAGACCCTGGCCGCGCTGTGGGGCGATGGCGGCAATGCGAGTGCCACAAACCCTGTGGGCGAGACCGCTGCCACGGCGGAGCACCTGGCCCAGCAGCCCAAAGCGCCAGGCGCGGCAGCCTATGCCATGCCCGTCGCGGGCGCTGCAGGCGCTGCGGCGCTGGCGCTGCACGAGCCGGTTAGGCCCTGGCCCGCCCAGGCTGAAGCCGGGGCCGAGGCGCAGCCCGAATGGCCGCTGGGGCGGGCGCTGGCGCAGCTGCACGGCGTCTACATCCTGGCGCAGAACCAGCACGGCCTGGTGATCGTGGACATGCACGCCGCGCACGAGCGCATCGTGTACGAGCGCCTCAAACAGGCGCTGCACGATGCCCACATCCCCAGCCAGCCGCTGCTGCTGCCCGCTGCCTTTGCCGCCACCGCGCTGGAGATGGCCACGGCGGAAAAGCACGCCCAGCTGCTGGTGCAGCTGGGCCTGGAAGTCACGCCGCTGGCGGCGCAGCGGCTGGCGGTGCGCTCCATCCCCTCAGAGCTTCGCCAGGCCGACCCCGTCGAGCTGGCGCGCAGCGTGCTGGCCGAGCTGGCCCAGCACGAAGACCTGGGCACGCAGGCCGCGCCAGACAGCGACGCCGCTGAAGGGCAGGGCGCGCTGGCCGCAGCGCCGCCCACCCAGCGCAGCGCCGTGCTGCAGCGCGCGCGCGACGAGGTGCTGGCCACCATGGCCTGCCACGGCTCGGTGCGCGCCAACCGCCAGCTGGGCATCGAGGAAATGAATGCCCTGCTGCGCCAGATGGAGGCCACGCCGCGCTCGGACCAATGCAACCACGGCCGCCCCACCTGGCGCCAGCTGCGCATGGCCGAGCTCGATCAGCTGTTCCTGCGCGGGCGCTGACTGGGTATTGCGCGCCCGCCGCCGCCGCGATGCACCGCATCCGTATGTATAATGCGCGGTTTCCTTGCCACAGCCGCTGTTTGACGCTGCGGGTGGCAGTTCATTCCACAAGGGAGTTCAACGATGCGTCACTATGAAATCATTTTGCTGATCCACCCGGACCAGAGCGAGCAGGTGCCAGCCATGCTGGAGCGCTACAAGAGCATGGTCACCGAAGGCGGCGGCAAGATCCACCGCGAGGAAGACTGGGGCCGCCGCCAGCTGGCCTACCCGATCAACAAGCTCTCCAAGGCGCACTACCTGTGCCTGAACATCGAGGCCGGCCAGGCCGTGATGGACGAGCTCTACCACGCCTTCCGCTTCAACGATGCCGTGCTGCGCCAGCTGACGGTGCAGAAGAAAAAGGCCGAGACCGCACCTTCCTCGATGATGAAGACCGTCGAGCGCGAGGAAGCGCGCAAGAGCGCGCAGGCCGCCGAGGCCGAGCAGAAGGCCTGAGCGGGCAAGGCTGCTTGAGCCTGCATCCCCAGACAGCTGTATTCATCAAGATTTCATCAGGAGCCCATCATGGCTGGACCCAAGCGTTTCAACAAAGACCGCCGCCCCAAGCGCAACAACCAGAACCTGCTGTTTCGTCGCAAGCGTTTCTGCCGCTTCACCGTCGCCGGTGTGGAAGAGATCGACTACAAGGACGTGGACACCCTGCGCGATTTCATCGCCGAGAACGGCAAGATCATCCCCGCCCGCCTGACCGGCACGCGCGCCATCTACCAGCGCCAGCTCAACACTGCCATCAAGCGCGCGCGCTTCTTGGCCCTGCTGCCCTACACCGACCAGCACAAAATCTGAGATAGGCGGAGCACACCATGCAAATCATTCTTCTGGAAAAAGTCGTCAACCTGGGCAACCTGGGTGAGATCGTGACCGTCAAGGACGGCTACGCCCGCAACTTCCTGATCCCCACCGGCCGCGCCCGCCGCGCCACCGCCGCTGCCAAGGCCGAGTTCGAGGCCCGCCGCGCCGAGCTGGAAAAGGCCGCTGCCGAAAAGCTGGCCGCCGCCCAGGCCCTGGGCGAGAAGCTCGCTGGCCAGACCGTGCGCCTGTCGCAAAAGGCCGGTGTGGACGGCCGCCTGTTCGGCTCCGTGACCAACCACGACATCGCCGCCGAGCTGGTCAAGCAAGGCTATGACGTGCACAAGTCGCAGGTGCGCCTGCCGGCTGGCCCGATCAAGACCGTGGGCGATTCCACCGTGGTCGTGGCCCTGCACACCGACGTGGACGTGGAAATCACCGTGGCCGTCTACGGCGAAAGTGCCTGACAGCGCCCGCGTGCAGCCGGCCGGGGCAAGGCGCCCTGCGCCAGCTGCCATGGAAAGCCGCCTCGCAAGAGGCGGTTTTTTCTTTGCCGCCTGCCGTTGGCGTGGTGGAGAGGGCAGACTTTTGGGCACAGCTTATCCACAGCTTGTGCACGGCCTGTCCCAGGCCCATGCACAGGCTTGTGCGGTGACAGCGCCGCCCAGCCTGCGTAAGATGCGGCGCGCTGCCGGCGTGCCGGCCGTGGCGGGACAACATGGAAATGGTGAGAGTCAATGGATGAGAAGGGCAGTGGCGCCATGGGCGTCGAAGTGATGGATTTTTCCGAGCAGCCGGTGCGCGGCGGCATGCCCCCGGGCCCGCTGGGGCAGGGCGCTGATCCGCAGGTGGCCGATCTGCGCCTGCCGCCGCAGTCGGTGGAGGCCGAGCAAAGCGTGCTCGGCGGACTGCTGCTGGACAACCAGGTCTGGGAGCGCGTCTCCGACCTGCTCAAGCAGTCGGACTTCTACCGCAGCGAGCACCAGCAAATCTTCCAGGCCATCGCCGCGCTGCTGGAGAACGACCGCCCGGCGGACGTGGTGACGGTGTTCGAGCACCTGCGCGGCATCGGCAAGGCCGAGGAAGTGGGCGGCATCGCCTATCTGAACTCGCTGGCGCAGTACGTGCCCAGCGCCGCCAACATCCGCCGCTATGCGGAAATCATTCGTGAGCGCGCCATCCTGCGCAAGCTGATTGCCGCCAGCGACGAGATCGCCTCCAACGCCTTCAGCCCCAAGGGGCGCGAGGTCAGCCGCATCCTGGACGAGGCCGAGGCCAAGATCTTCGGCATCGCCGAGGAAAGCTCGCGCATGAAGCAGGGCTTTCAATCGCTCGACGGCCTGGTGGTGAACCTGCTGGACCAGGTTGAGGAAATGGCGCAAAGCCCGCACGACATCACCGGCGTGCCCACGGGCTTCAGCCATCTGGACCGCATGACCAGCGGCCTGCAGCCGGGCGACCTGATCGTGCTGGCGGCGCGCCCTTCGATGGGCAAAACCGCGTTTGCCATCAACATCGCCGAGCACGTGGCGCTGCGCGAGAGCATGCCCGTGGCCATCTTCTCGATGGAAATGGGCGCCTCGCAGCTGGCGGTGCGCATCGTCGGCTCCATTGGCCGCATCAACCAGCAGCGCCTGCGCACCGGCAAGCTGCTCGACGAGGAATGGCCGCGCCTGACCGAGGCGGTCGAGCGGCTGCGCAACGTCTCGCTGCACATCGACGAGACCCCGGGACTGACGCCCACCGAGCTGCGCGCCAACGCGCGCCGCCTGGCGCGCCAGTGCGGCAAGCTGGGCCTGATCGTGGTGGACTACCTGCAGCTCATGAGCGGCTCGGGCAATTCCTCGGACGAAAACCGCGCCACCGAGCTGGGCGAGATCTCGCGCGGGCTGAAGATGCTGGCCAAGGAGCTGCAATGCCCGGTGATTGCGCTCTCGCAGCTCAACCGCAGCGTCGAGCAGCGCACCGACAAGCGCCCCATGATGAGCGACCTGCGCGAATCGGGCGCCATCGAGCAGGACGCCGACGTCATCATGTTCATCTACCGCGACGACTACTACAACAAGGAAAAAAGCACCGCCCCCAACCAGGCCGAGATCATCATCGGCAAGCAGCGCAACGGCCCCACCGGCACCGTGAACCTGTACTTCCAGAAAGACCAGACCCGCTTCGAGAACCTCAGCCTGCACGAAGACACGGGGCCGATGTAAGCGCCTGTTCAAAGCCCTGGCGCGATGGGGCCATCAAGCGGATGAGGGCGTGGATCGGTGCGGCCTGCAGCGGCCCGCACCGCCTCGCCAATGGCCCCAGCCATGTTTGCGTGGTGCCTGCAAGGCGGGGCGGCCTTGCGGCCCATCGTCCACCTGTCGTTCATCCATTGGCGGCCATTCGCGCCAAGCCTTTGGGCCGGCGCTGCAGAGCGGGCGTGCATCCGGCCGCATAATGCTCGGTTTGCCCACCGCAGCCGCAACTGTAGGCATAGGCGCGGCGGGCCGACTTTTTTTGCCTTTGCCATGAACGCTGCATTGCACACCGGGCCCCGGCCCGTGGATTTGATCGCCTTCGACTGGGACGGGACCTTGTTCGACTCCACCGCGCTGATTGCGCGCTGCATCCAGCAGGCCGTGCGCGACGTGGGCGGCACGCCGCCCGATGAGCAGCAGGCGCGCTGGGTCATCGGCATGGAGCTGGGCAGCGCGCTGGCGCGGGCCGCGCCCGATGTGCCGCCCAGTGCCTATGCCGAGCTGGCGCGCCGCTACCGCTACCACTACGTGCAGCAGCAGGACGAGATCGTGCTGTTTGACGGCGCGCTGGAGCTGCTGCACGCCCTCAAGGCGCGCGGCTTCTTGCTGGCCGTGGCCACGGGCAAGAGCCGCCGCGGCCTGGACCACGTGCTGGCCAGCCACGATCTGCACGGCCTGTTCGACGACTCGCGCACCGCCGACGAAACCGCCGGCAAGCCCAATCCGCTGATGCTGCAGGAGCTGATGCAGGTGCACGACGTGGCGCCCACGCGCCTGCTGATGATTGGCGACACCAGCCACGATCTGCAAATGGCGCGCAACGCCGGCTGCCCCAGCGTGGGCGTGGCCTATGGGGCCCATGCCGGCGATGGCCTGCAGCAGTTCGCGCCGCTGGCCGTGGCCGACTCCGTGGCCATGCTGCGCCAGTGGCTGGAGCAACACGCCGAGCCGGGGCGCCGCCCATGAGAGGCGGCGCACTGCCCCCGCAGCCGCTGTGCAGCAGCCAGGCTCTGGCCGAAGGCGGCCCGGCCGTGGTGTTCGAGGTGCGCTACCAGGGCCAGCAGCAGCAGGCCTTTGCCGTGCGCGTGGCCGGCCAGCCGCGCGCCTATCTGAACCGCTGCACCCACGTGGCCATGGAGATGGACTACCCGCGCGGCCAATTCCTCGACGACAGCGGCCAGTGGCTGATCTGCGCCCACCACGGCGCGGCCTATGATGCGGCCACCGGCGCCTGCGCCGGCGGGCCCTGCCAGGGGCCTTTGACCCAGATTGAACTGAGCGAGCAGGGCGGCCAGGTGTACTGGCACCCGCAAGGCGCGCTCGAACCCGTGGAGTTCTGAATGCAACCGTACGACGCATCCTCTTCCCCCACCGCCGCGGGCAGCGGCAGCGACGTCTGGGCCGAGCGCCCCGGTGGCGACCCTGCCGCCGCGCAGGCCCATGGCGCGAGGAAAAAAACCGCCAAGGGCGGCCCCGGCGATGCCCACTGGGAGCGCAGCGTGCTGGAAAAGCTGGCCATGGCCAGCATCAAGGAGCAGCGCGCCGCGCGGCACTGGCGCATTTTCTTCACGCTGATCTTCCTGGGCTACCTGGGCTTCATCACCTGGAGCGTGCTGCAGAAAACCGTGCTGCAGGCCCCGCTGGCCGAGGCCCACACGGCCGTGGTGCACATCAAGGGGCTGATCGCCGACGAGGAGGAGGCCAGCGCCGGCAACCTCTACCGCTCGCTGCAAAAAGCCTTCGAGGCGCCCAACGCCAAGGCCGTGCTGCTGCAGATCAACTCCCCCGGCGGCAGCCCGGTGCAGGCCGGCATCCTGCGCGATGAAATCCTGCGCCTGAAGGCCAAGCACAGCAAGCCGGTGTACGCCGTGATCGGCGAGCTGGGCGCCTCGGCGGCCTATTACGTGGCCGTGGCCGCCGACCGCATCTACGTGGACAAGGCCAGCATGGTCGGCAGCATCGGCGTGCTGATGAACGGCTTTGGCTTTACCGGCGCCATGGACAAGCTCGGCGTCGAGCGCCGCCTGCTCTCGGCCGGCGAGCACAAGGGCTTTCTCGACCCCTTCAGCCCGCAGGATCCGGCCGACGTGGCCCACGCCAAGACCATGCTGCGCCAGATCCACGCGCAATTCATCGCCGTGGTGCGCGAAGGGCGCGGCGCGCGCCTGAAGGAGTCGCCCGAGCTGTTCAGCGGCCTGGTCTGGACGGGCGAGCAGGCCATCGCGCTGGGCCTGGCCGATGGCACAGGCTCGGTGTACTCCGTGGCCCGAGACGTGGTCAAGCAAGACAAGATCATTGATTACACGCAGCGCAAGGGCCTGGCCGACAAGCTGGTGCGCCAGCTGGGCAGCACCGCCGGCCAGGCCCTGGGCAGCAGCCTGGGGCAAGAGGCCGCCCAGGCCCTGCGCGCCCAGGGCCCGCAATTGCAGTGAGCTTAGTTTGCGCGCCCAGGTCATGGCATGCTGGCGCGCCAGAGCCGCCCAGAGCCGCCCAGAGCTGCCCAGAGCTGCCCAGAGCTGCCCAGAGCCAGCCGGCGCGCCGCACGCCGCTGTGCGCCTTTGCATGCCCCCATGCGCCCATGCGCTCATGCGCGCCATGCTGAACAATGCCCGGGGCGCGCAGCGCCGCCCCATGCCGCCCGCAAAGGGTTCGTCCGATGGAAACCTCTCAATCGCCTGATGTGCGCCATGCCGCGCCCGGCACGGCTTCAAGCTCAAGCTCAAGCTCAAGCCCGGCCATGCGCCCTGTGGCGCTGGGTCTGAAAAGCCTGCAGCGCGACTGGCGCGCCGGTGAGCTGACGGTGCTGCTGCTGGCCGTGCTGCTGGCCGTGGCGGCGCTGTGCGCCGTGGCCTTTTTTGCCGATCGGCTGCAGGCCGGCCTGCAGCGCGATGCGCGCCAGTTGCTGGCCGCCGATGCCGTGCTGGCCAGCGACCACGGCATCGAGCCGGCCTGGCGCCAGCAGGCCCAGGCGCTGGGCCTGCAAACGGCCGTGACGGTGGTCTTTCCCACCATGGCGCGCGCCGACGATGCCCAGGGCGGCGCCAGCCGGCTGGTCTCGCTCAAGGCCGTGGAGCCGGCCTACCCGCTGCGCGGCGCGCTGCGCATAGCCCGGCAATGGGATGCGCAGACCACGCCCGCGGCGCTGGCCGCCGCCGGGCAGGTGGTCGCCGGCGGCCCGCCGCCGGGCCAGGCCTGGGCCGATGCGGCGCTGCTGGCCAATCTGGAAATCGGCCTGGGCGACACCCTGCACCTGGGCGATGCGGCCTTTGTCGTCAGCGGCGTCATCGCGCAGGAGCCCGACCGCGGCGCGGGCTTTCTGAACTTTGCCCCGCGCGTCATGATCGGCATGGCGCAGCTCGATGCCACGGCCCTGGTGCAGCCAGCCAGCCGCCTGAACTGGCGCCTGCTGGTGGCCGGCCAGGCCGACAGCGCGGTGCAAGGTTTCGAGCGCCAAATGCAGGCGCTGCTGGACGCCGGCACGCAGCGCGGCCTGCGCCTGCTGACGCTGGAGGGCAGCAGCCCGCAGATGCAGCGCACGCTCGAGCGCGCCGAATCCTTTTTGCGCCTGGTGGCCTTGCTCTCGGCGCTGCTCTCGGCCGTGGGCGTGGCGCTGGCGGCGCGCTCCTTCGCGCAGCGCCACCTCGATGCCGCCGCGCTGTGGCGCGTGCTGGGCCTGAGCCAGCGCGCCATCATGGCCGCCTACCTGGTGGAGTTCGCCGTGGCCGCTGTGCTGGCCAGCCTGCTGGGCGTGGCGCTGGGCTATGGCGTACATGCGCTGTTCGTGCACATGCTGGCCGATCTGCTGCAGGTGCAGCTGCCCGCGGCCAGCGCCTGGCCGGCGCTGTTGGGCCTGGGCATGGGCTTGAGCCTGCTGATGGCCTTTGGCCTGGCGCCGGTGCTGCAATTGGCGCAGGTGCCGCCGCTGCGCGTGCTGCGCCGCGATCTGGGCGCTCTCAAGGGCGCATCGCGCAGCGTGGTGCTCGCCGGCCTGGCCGGCTTTGCCGCGCTGCTGTTTCTGGTCAGCGGCAACTGGCGTCTGGGCGCCATCGCCGTGGGCGGCTTTGCCCTGGCATTGCTGCTGTTTGCCGCGCTGGCTGCGCTGGCGCTGAAGCTGCTGCGCTGGGTGGTGCGCGAGGGCAGGGCGCCGCGCTGGCTGATGCTGGCCACGCGCCAGCTGGCGGCGCGGCCGTTGTTTGCCGTGCTGCAGGTCGGCAGCCTGGCGGTGGGCCTGCTGGCGCTGGTGCTGCTGGTGCTGTTGCGCACCGATTTGATTCAGAGCTGGCGCCAGGCCACGCCGGCCGAGGCCAACGACCGCTTCGTCATCAACATCCAGCCCGAGCAGGCGCAGGCCTTCCGCCAGGCCTTGCAGCAGGCCGGGGTGCGCGACTACCAGTGGTACCCGATGGTGCGCGGCCGGCTGATGGCCATCAATGGCCGCGCCGTGCGCGCCAGCGATTACAGCGACGAGCAGGCGCGCCGCCAGGTCGAGCGCGAGTTCAACCTCAGCCACAGCACCGAGCTGCCGCGCGACAACCAGATCGTGGCCGGGCGCTGGCTGCCCGGCCAGGCCCAGGGCCTGAGCATCGAAGAGGGCATCGCCCAGCGCCTGGGCATTGCGCTGGGCGACCGGCTGCGCTTTGACATCGGCGGCCTGCCGCACGAGGCCGAGGTGACCTCGGTGCGCAAGGTCGATTGGGCGAGCATGAACGCCAACTTCTTCGTGCTGTTTCCGCTGGCGGAAATGCCGGGCCTGCCCGTGAGCTACCTCAGCGCCTACCGCGCGCCGGCCACGCCGGGGTTCGACAACGCGCTGGTGCGGCAGTTTCCCAACATCACCAACATCGACCTCTCGGCCACGCTGCAGCAGGTGCAGCAGGTGCTGGGCCAGGTCAGCCGCGCTGTGGAGTTGCTGTTTGGCTTTGCGCTGGCCGCCGGCATGGTGGTGCTGTTTGCGGCTGTGACCGCCACGCGCGAGGAGCGCGCGCGCGAATACACCATCATGCGCGCCATGGGCGCCAGCGCCGCGCTGCTGCGGCGCGTGCAGCGCGCCGAGCTGGCCGGCGTGGGCGCGCTGGCCGGGCTGCTGGCCAGCGTAGCGGCCATCGCCATCGCCTGGGCGCTGGCGCATTACGTATTTGACTTCACCTGGCGCTGGCCGTTGTGGGCGCCCTTGCTCAGCGCCGTGGCTGGCGCGCTGCTGGCCTTGTTGGCCGGTTGGTGGGGGCTGCGCGGCATCTTGCGTCGCTCGGTCAGCAGCAGTCTTCGGGCCTTGGTGCAATGAATTCGCCCACCCCAGCGTCCATGCCTTCGCCCAGCGCCGCCGCCATGCCCGATGCCGGGCACGCGCACTGGATGCGCCTGGCCCTGGCCGAGGCAGAGCAGGCCGCCGCCGAAGGCGAGGTGCCTGTGGGCGCGGTGCTGGTGCGCGATGGCCAGCTGCTGGCGCGCAACCACAACCGCACGCGCCAGTTGGCCGACCCCAGCGCCCATGCCGAAATGCTGGCGCTGCGCGAAGGCGCGGCCCAGCTGGGCAACCACCGGCTGGGCGATTGCACGCTGTATGTGACGCTGGAGCCCTGCGCCATGTGCAGCGGCGCGGTGTTCCAGGCTCGCCTGGCCTGCGTGGTCTTCGGCGCCAGCGAGCCCAAGACGGGCGCTGCGGGCTCGGTGCTGGATTTGTTCGCCCACCCGGGGCTGAACCACCACACCCAGCTGGTGCGCGGCGTGCTGGCCGATGAGTGCGCCGCGCTGCTGGAGCAGTTCTTCCAGCAGCGCCGCCGCCAGCAGGCCCAGGCCATCCAACCGCTGCGCGACGACGCCTTGCGCACGCCAGAGGCCTGCTTTGCGCCATGCCCTGCGGCGGGCCACTACACCAGCGCCTTGCCCGAGTTGCAGGGGCTGCGCCTGCATTACCAATATTTGCCCGAAAGCCTGCCCCAAGGTTTGCCCAATGCCCAGCCCGCCCAGCCGCGCACGGCGCTGCTGCTGCTGCACCCGCCCTGGCACTGGAGCGCCTGGTGGGCGCCGTTGCTGCAGGCCTTGCCGCGCGGCGCCTATCCGGTGCTGGCCCCCGATCTGGTGGGCTGGGGGCGCAGCGACAAGCCCAAGAAAAGCCCCTGGCACGATGCGGCCCGCCATGCGCGCATCCTGCTGCAGCTGCTGGATGCGCTGGGCCTGCGGCAGTTCACGCTGGTGAGCCTGGAAGGCGCAGGCCCCAGCCTGGCCCCGGCCTTGCTCCAGGCCCTGGCGCAGGCCGAGCCCGAGCGCCTGGCCGGCTGGCTGCGCCTGCTGCCCGCGCAGAAGATGTCCGAGCAGAAGATGCCAGCGCAAAGTGCGCCCGCCGCGCAGCCGCCGCTCTGGCCCATCGCCCCTGGCCGCATGGACAAGCGCTGGTGCGTGGCGGCGCACCTGCGCCGCTGCCTGCCCGCCGGCACCGATGCAGCCCTGCTGCAGCAGGCGGCCGCGCCATACCCCAGCGCCGCCCATGCGCGCCACTGGCTGGCCGCGCAGCTGCAAGCGCCGGCCCACTTGGCCGCGCCGCCCATTGCCTTGCCGCCACAGCGCCAGTGGCAGCTGGCGCTGCAGCCGGCAGGCCCGGCTGCCTGGCCCGGCCTGCCGCCGCCGCAGGCCATCGACGCCGCGCACCGAAGGTGGCTGGCGCACAATGCCGCTGGCGGCGCTTGCGGCCAGTGACGATGAAAGCCGACTACGAGGAGGAGATGCCATGCAGTTCGATTGGACGGGCCCGTTGATTGCGGCCCTGGCGGCGGCCTGGGGCTTGTACGTGCTGGTGCTGGTGGTCTGGGTGGTGCTGCAAAAGCGCCCGCCGGAGGCCACCATCGGCTGGATTCTGGCCCTGGCCCTGCTGCCCTATGCGGGCTTTTTCATCTTTTATATGTTCGGCCCGCAGCGCCTGCGCAAGCAGCAAATGCGCCGCCTGCGCCACCAGATGGCCGGTTACGTCAGCGGCGATCTGGAGGCGCTCAAGCAGCGCACGCACAGCTCGCCCGACACCCTGCGCCTGCTGGCGCGCCTGGGCATTGCCAGCACCGGCATCTACCCTTGCAGCGCGCAATCGGTGCAATTGCTCACCAGCGGCGCGCAGACTTTCGACGCCATCTTCGAGGCCGTGGCCCAGGCGCGCCAGCACGTGCACCTGGAGTACTACATCTTCGAGCCCGACCAGACCGGCACGCGGCTGCGCGACCTGCTGATTGCCAAGGCCCGCGAGGGCGTGCAGGTGCGGCTGCTGGTCGATGCGCTGGGCTCCAAGCGGCTGCGCAAGAGCTTCGTGAAGCCCATGCTGGATGCGGGCGTGCAGTTCGCGCGCTTTCACGACACGCGCTTTGGCCGGCGCTGGCGCCCGGTCATCAACTACCGCACGCACCGCAAGATCGTGGTCTGCGATGGCACGCTGGCCTTCACCGGCGGCGTGAACATCACCGATGAGGAGGACAAGCGCATCCGCGCCGACGCCTACCACGACGTGCACGTGCAGCTGCAGGGCAACCCGGCCTTCTGGCTGCAGGTGGTGTTCCTGGAGGACTGGGTCTATGCCACCGGCCGCCCGCTGGAGCAGGAGATGCCCGACTGGCGCAGCCTGCTGCCCGTCAGCGAAATCGGGCCCTACAACGTGCAGGTGCTGACCTCGGGGCCCAACAACCCGCTCGAGCCCATCCACCGCTGCTACATCGAGGCCATCCACGACGCGCGCGAGCGCGTGCTGCTGACCACGCCGTACTTCGTGCCCAGCGAGGCGGCGATGACCGCGCTGACCAGCGCCGCGCTCAGCGGCGTGGATGTGCAGGTGCTGGTGCCGCGCCAGTCCGACTCGCGCCTGGTGACGCTGGCGGCGCGCTCGTACTTCGACGAGCTGGTGGCCGCCGGCGTGAAGGTCTGGGAGTACGACGATGGCATGCTGCACTCCAAGACGCTGGTGATCGACGACCAGTTTGGCTTCATCGGCACGGCCAATTTCGACATCCGCAGCTTTCGCCTGAACTACGAAGTGGGCGTGGCCGTGTTCTGCGCGCACTTCAACCAGGCCCTGGCCGAGCAGTTCCGCCAGGACGTGGCCCACTCGCGCGCCGTGCCCGCGCAGCGGGAGATCGGCTTTGCCAGCGAGCTGGCCGAGGCCTCGATGCGGGTGTTCTCGCCGATGCTGTGAGCTGCTCGGGCGCGCCGGCGCTGGCTCAAGTGCGCTGGCCAGCCAGGGCCTGCAGCGCCGCGCCGCTGAGGCGGTAGCGCAGCCATTCGCGCTGCGGCTGGGCATCCAGGCGCTCGTAGAACTCGATGGCCGGGGTGTTCCAGTCCAGCACGCTCCACTCGAAGCGGCCGCAGTCGCGCTCGAGGGCGATGCGCGCCAGATGCTGCAGCAGCGCCTTGCCCCCGCCCAGGCCGCGCCCCTCGGGCGTGACGTACAGGTCTTCGAGGTACAGGCCGTGGCGGCCCTGCCAGGTCGAGTAGTTGAAGAAATAGACGGCAAAGCCCATGGGCTCGTCGCCTGCCTGCAGGATCAGTGCGAACACCGCCGGCTGCGCGCAAAACAGCGTGCGCTGCAACTGTTCTTCGCTGGCCTGCACGGCCTGCTCGGCCTTTTCGTAGCGCGCCAGCTCACGGATGAAGCGCAGGATCAGGGCGCAATCCTGCGGCGTGGCTTCGCGAATGTGCAGCTGGGCTGCCGGGGCGGCGGTGGTGGCGGATTGGCTGGGCATGTGGGCTTTGACTGTGGGTCTGTGATTGAGGCCGTTCATCGGAGCCATTCATCTGGATCTTTGAACAGGGCCGCAAGGCATCAGGGCGCCAGCCGCTGGCGTTGCCAGGTGGCGGCTGCGCCATCGCCCTGCGCCGGGCGCAGGTAGGCGATGCGGTCGTGCAGGCGGCCGCTGCGGCCTTGCCAGAACTCCCAGTAGCTGGGCCGCAGCCGGTAGCCGCCCCAGAAGGGCGGGCGCTGCGGCGCCTGGCCGCTGGCGGCGAGCTCGGCCTCGATGCGGGCGAAGGCCTCATCGAGCGCCTGGCGGCTGGCCACGGGCTGGCTTTGCTCGCTGGCCAGGGCGCCAATGCGCGAGGCCAGCGGGCGGCTGTCGAAGTAGCTGGCGCTGTCTTCATCTGCGATTTTTTCCACCACGCCTTCGACGCGCACGCTGCGCTGCAGCGGGCCCCAGTAAAACAGCAGCGCGGCCTGCGGGTTGCCGGCCAGCTCTTGCCCTTTGCGGCTGTGGTAATTGGTGAACCAGACCAGGCCGCGCGCGTCATGCCCCTTGAGCAGCACGATGCGCGCGCTGGGGCGCAGGTCGCTGCCCACGGTGGCCAGCGTCATGGCATTGGGCTCGTGCAGCTGGGCCTGCACGGCCTGCTGCAGCCAGGCATCGAACAGCGCTGCCGGCTCGGCCGGGGCCTGCTGCTCGCACAGCTCGGCCAGGGTGTAGTTCTGGCGCATGGCGGCCAGGTCCAGGCCGGCGCTCTGCGTGGCCTGGGGCGGTGGATTGCCGGGCGCGGCGCTCATCGCAGGCCCCCGCCAGTGGCCTGGGCGTTTTTTCTTTCTATTAATTCAATCTTGTAGCCGTCCGGGTCTTCCACGAAGGCGATGACGGTGGTGCCGCCCTTGACCGGGCCGGGCTCGCGCGTGATCTTGCCGCCGGCCTGGCGGATGCGCTCGCAGGCGGCGTAGGCATCGGGCACGCCCAGGGCAATGTGGCCGTAGGCCGTGCCCATCTCGTAGCGCTCGGTGCCCCAGTTGTAGGTCAGCTCCAGCTCGGCCTGGGCCGGGTTGCCGCCCCCGAAGCCGAGAAAGGCCAGGGTGTAGCGGTATTCGGGGTTTTCGGAAGTGCGCAGCAGCTGCATGCCCATGACCTGGGTGTAGAAGTCGATGGAGCGTTGCAGGTCGCCTACGCGCAGCATGGTGTGGAGAAATTGCATGGCAGTCTTGATGGATCGTGGGGGAGTGGCAAAAAAATGGCTTGACGTGCGCATCATCCAAAAGGGATGGCAAGTCTGGGCAGCGGCTGGCTGAACAAGGCGGGGGCAATGATTGAGAACTCCAGCCACCTCAGCACCATCAGGGCGATGGCCAGCAGCAGGCCCAGGGCCATGGGTGAGAAATCGATGCCGCCGGCCGTGGGCAGCAGGCGGCGCAGCGGGGCCAGCCAGGGGGTGCAAAGAAGTTCGCTCAGGTGGTGCAGCCAGTGTCCTCTTGGCTGCGCCCAGAACAGCGCCACGTATAACACCAAGAGGGTCAGCGCCAGATACAGGCCCAGGCGCAGCAGCGAGAACAAGGCCTGCAGCGGCGCCAGCGCGAACAGGCTCCAAGGTAGTAGGCCACCGGCCAGCAGTTGCTGCAGCAGCCACATCAGCAGCCAATGCGCCAGCAGCACGGCGTAGGCCAGCAGCAGCGTCAGCCAATCCCAGCGGCCCTGCGGGCGCAGCACGCGGCGCGCCGGGCGCACCAACCAGTCCGTCAGCGCCAGCAGCAGCTGACCCAGCGGGTGGTGGCTGAAACCGATACGTTGTGCTTGCAGCAGTACCCGCAGCAGGCAAGCGCCGGCGATGGCGCAGGCGATCGAATACAGTACGAACGAAAAAATAGTGAGCAACAGCATGGCGCGCGATCTTAGAGCCTGTTCCAAGTCTCTGCACGCTGGCAAGAAAGTGGATTTGGGCGGGGTCTGCTGCGCCCGCAAAGCCTCGCCATAGCCCCAGCTATGGCTGCGTTTTGCGCCTTGCAGCCCATCCCAAACCACTTGTTGCCCGCTCGCGCCAAGACTTTGAACAGGCTCTTGAAGCCTTCTGTGCGCCAACGCCCGCCAAGGGCAAAGGAAATTCGCATGAGCCGTACACCACCGCGCAGCCTGGCCGCGCAGCCCAGCCCCTTGGACGATGCCGCGCCGCAGCCTGCAGCGCAGCAGCGCCATCACCGGCAGTTGCTGCTGACCCCGGCGCAAATGGGCCAGGCCGATGCCGCCACCATCGCCAGTGGCGTGCCCGGCATTGAGCTGATGCGCCGCGCCGGGCAGGCCGTGGCGCTGGCCGTGGCCAGGCGCTGGCAGCCCTGCCGCGTGGCCGTGCTGTGCGGGCCGGGCAACAACGGCGGCGATGGTTTTGTGGCGGCGCAGTGGCTGCGCGGGCGCGGCTGGCCGGTGCGCGTGTTCCTGCTCGGTCAGATGGAGCGCCTGCGCGGCGATGCGGCCTGGGCCGCCAGCCAGTGGCAGGGCGTGACCGAGGAGGCCGCAGCCTTCGACCCCGCGCAGTGCGACATCGCCATTGATGCACTGTTCGGCGCCGGCCTGTGCCGGCCGCTCGATGGCCTGGCCGCCGATCTGGTGCAGCAACTGGCGGCCAGCGGCCTGCCGGTGTGCGCGGTGGATGTGCCCAGCGGCCTGGATGGCGCCAGCGGCCAGCCGCAGGGGCCGGTGGCCGCTGCGGCGCTGACGGTGAGCTTCTTTCGCGCCAAGCCCGGGCATTGGCTGTACCCGGGCCGCGCGCTGTGCGGCGAGCTGGTGCTGGCCGACATCGGCATTGCCGATGATGTGCCGATCCAGCCTGCGCCCACGTTGTGGCGCAATGCGCCCAGCCTGTGGCAGGGGCTGATGCCGCGGCCGGCGGCGCAAGGCCACAAATACCATCGCGGCCATGTGCTGGTGCTGGGCGGAGCGCGGCTGACTGGCGCTGCGCGGCTGTGCGCCCAGGCGGCGCAGCGCAGCGGCGCGGGGCTGGTGACGGTGCTGGCGCCGCAGCCGGTCTGGCCCGTCTATGCCCAGGCGCTGCAGGCCAGCATGGTGCAGCCCTTTGCCGATGCGCAGCAGCTGGGCGCGCTGCTGGACGATGCGCGCGCCCAGGTCTGCGCCATCGGCCCGG
This sequence comes from Vandammella animalimorsus, assembly GCF_002285265.1. Taxonomy (GTDB): domain Bacteria; phylum Pseudomonadota; class Gammaproteobacteria; order Burkholderiales; family Burkholderiaceae_C; genus Lampropedia. Next base: position 762,983 of record NZ_NSJB01000001.1, on the reverse strand, counting down.
GCGCCGGGGTGCAGGCGCTGACGCGCCAGGCCGTGCTGGCCGCAGCGCAGCGCGGCAAGGCCCTGGTGCTGGATGCCGATGCGCTGACGGTTTTCGCCCAGCAGCCGCAGGCCTTGTTCCAGGCCCTGGCGGCCAACCGGGCCGCCACGGCGGTGCTGACGCCGCACGAGGGCGAGTTTGCCCGCTTGTTCCCTGACCTGGCCGGCAGCAAGCCCGAGCGGGCCGCGCAGGCCGCGCGCCTGGCCCAGGCTGTGGTCGTGCTCAAGGGGGCCGATACCGTGATTGCCGCGCCCGATGGCCGCGTGCTCATCAACAGCAATGCGCCGCCTGAGCTGGCCACCGGCGGCACGGGCGATGTGCTGGCCGGCATGGTGGCGGCCTGGCTGGCCCAGGGCATGCCGGCATTGGCGGCGGCCTGTGCGGCAGTCTGGCTGCACGGCCAGGCGGCGCAGCGCGCCCTGGGGCGCGAAGGCGCTGATGCTTGGGGCCGGCGCTTGACGGCCGAGGATGTGCTGCACGCGCTGTGATGCGCAGCCGCCACGGCCTGCGCCCCCACATGCGCGCTTCGGTATAAGCATCTATATCAAAGTCGGCAAGGGGCGGGCACACTGTGCCCTCAGCCTGCCAAGAGGCGGGGGACATTCAAAGCAACAAGGAGGGCAGCCATGTGCCATGCGTGCGTCATTGAAACCGTCAAGAAACAAATGCTGGCGCAGGGGCGGCATAGCCAGGCAGAGGTGGATGCCCAGGTGGCCCAGGCCCCGGCGGCGCTGCGCAGCGGCCATGAGATGGTGCTGGACATGACCCATGCGCTGGATGAGGACTTCCCGACCTTTTTCGGCCAGCAGGAGCTGTTTCGCCAGGCGCGCTACCACTTTGACGAGCACGGCTTCAACCTCAGCGAGCTGCGCCTGCACGAGCACATTGGCACGCACGTGGATGCGCCGCTGCATTTCAGCGCCGATGGCCAGTCGATCGCGGAAATCCCCGTGGGCAATCTGGTCGTGCCCCTGTGCGTGGTGGACATCCGCGAGCGGGCCGCTGCCGATGCCGACGCACAGCTCACGCCCGAGGACATCCAGGCCTGGGAAGCTGCGCACGGTCCGCTGCCTCCCCAGGCCTGCGTGGCCATGATGTCGGGCTGGGACAAACTGGCTGCGAGCGAGCGCTTTCGCAATGCCGACGAGGCGGGCGTGATGCACTTTCCGGGCTTTCACCCCGATGCCGTGCAGTACCTGATGGAAAACAGCCAGGCAGCGGGCATCGCCGTGGACACCTTGTCGCTGGACTATGGCGCCTCGGCAGACTTTGCCGCCCATCGCATGTGGCTGCCATCGGGGCGCTGGGGGCTGGAGGCCATCACCAATCTGGAGCAAGTCCCGGCCGCGGGGGCCACGCTGGTGGTGGCGGTGGCCAAGATCGCGGGCTGCTCTGGCGGCCTGGCGCGTGTCATGACCTTGGTTTGAACAGGCTCCTCAGAGCTGGGGCGAACACAAAAAAGCCGGTGGGCGCATGCAGCGCCACCGGCTTGTTTTTTGACTGACGGTTGACGGCGGGCATGCTCAAGCCCGGCGCTGTGCCATCACTTCACGTTGGCGATGCCATCGCTGATTTCCTTGTGGGCCTCCTCAATGCCTGCCCAGCCCAGGACCTTGACCCATTTGCCTTTTTCCAGGTCCTTGTAGTGCTCGAAGAAATGGCTGATGGCATTGAGCGTGCCCTCGTTGACATCGGTGATGCTCTTCATGTGGGCGTAGGCCGGCAGGATTTTTTCCGTCGGCACGGCCAGCACCTTGGCATCGACGCCGGACTCGTCTTCCATGCGCAGCATGCCCAGCGCGCGGCAGGGCACGACCACGCCGGGCTGCAGCGGGTAGGGCGTGAGCACCAGCACGTCCACCGGGTCGCCGTCGCCCGAGAGCGTTTGCGGCACGTAGCCGTAATTGGCCGGATAGAACATGGCCGTGTTGATGAAGCGGTCGACAAAAATCGCGCCCGTTTCCTTGTCGACCTCGTACTTGATCGGGTCGGCGTTCTGCGGAATTTCAATGATGACGTTGAACACTTCCGGGGCCTTGCTGCCGGCGGGGACTTTGCTCAGGGACATGGTGGTCTTGCGCTTGTGGTTGAAGGGGATGGGGGAAAGGGGCCACAACCTTGCGGCAGGGGCCTGGAGTCTGTTCAAGATCCCGGCGCGAGTGGGCAACAAGCATTGCCCGCCGCGCAGAGAGATTGAACAGGCGCTTTATGCGGCCTGTTTTTCCGTGGCTTTCTTCAGGGCCTTGACGGCCTTGAGCACTTCATCGACGTGGCCGGGCACCTTCAGGCCGCGCCACTCCTGCGCCAGCGTGCCGTCCGGGGCGACCAGGAAGGTGCTGCGCTCGATGCCCTTGACCTTTTTGCCGTACATGATCTTGTTCTTGACCACGCCGAACATGTGGCACATCTTCTCCTCGGTGTCGGCAATCAGCTCGAAGGGCAGCTCCAGCTTTTCCTTGAAGCCATCGTGCGACTTCATGTTGTCGCGCGAGACGCCAAACACCACCGCGCCGAGCTTGGTGAACTTGTCGTACTTGTCGCGAAACTGCATGGCCTCGGTCGTGCAGCCGGGCGTATTGTCCTTGGGATAGAAATAAAGAATCATGATCTGGCCGTTGTGTGAGGTGTTGCTCACCGTCACACCGCCAGTTGCGCTGGCTTCAAACTCAGGAAGAGGTTTATTGACAACGATCGCCATATCTATCAGTTTCTCTCAATCTGGGGCAAGGCATTGACCGCGCTGGGGCCGCGCCGCCTTGCCGGGGGCAAGACAGGCAGGCCGCATCGAGGCAAACCCGAGGTGTCGTTGAAACATGTCGAACCGTGCGCGAAATTGCAAAAAAAGCTTGACAACCCAAAAGCGGCCCGCAAAGATGCGCAGTCTGCAAAAAGTGCAACGGCGCATTTCGGCGTTTTTGACGATTTCGCTGCAGCAAGTCGCTGCCATGCAAGCATGCGGCGCATGCAGGCGGGCCCCGCAACCAGTGAGTACAGTGCAGGCACGGCCAAGGTGAGCAAGGCTGTGCAGTGTGTGCGCAAGGGGATTTGCCCGGCCGCAAGCCACGGGCGCTGAGGCTATGGCGGGCCAAGGGGGCTCAAGGTTCAAGGGCCGCCCGCTGAGGCAGGCCACGCGCCAAGGGGTTCAAGCCAGGCAAACCATTTGCAGATGGGTGGTTGTTGGCCAATCCCGTGACGCCCTTGCAGTCAAATCTTCTTGTTGCTCTTTCTCTGGTTGCTGGTCTCGCTTGCATTTGCCGCAGCCGCATTTGCAGGCCCGGCGCAACCTGCGATTGTAGCGCATTCGCGACTGACATCGCCGCGACATTGCGGGCGCGGATGTTCGCAGACCCCTACATCGACTCGGCGCTGCGCTCGAGAATGAGCCCGGCGAGCACCCGGCGCCCTTCCCCGACCAGGATGTTGAAGGTGCGGCAGGCGGCGGCCGTGTCCATGACTTCCAGCCCCAACTGCTGCGTGATGAATGGGCGCAGCCATGCCGTGGCGGGAAAGCGGGTGCGCGCGCCGCTGCCCAGCAGCACGACCTGGGCCTGGTGCTGGCCGGCGGCGTCTGCCAGGGCCTGCAGATGCGCTGGCTGCAAGGCGTCGAAGCGGGGGCAGTCCCAGGGCTGATGCCAGCCTTCGCCGCTGAGCAGCAGGCTGTGCTCAAGCCGCTCTTGGGGCAGCTGCAGCCAGCCCTCGCCGTAGGCGATGATGGAGCTGGCAAGGGGCAGGTCGGCGTGGAGTTTCATGGCGGTGCGGGCAGCGGCGGCGGCCGCAGGCCCATGGCAAGAGTGCACGAAAATCGGCCCGGGGGCTGGGCCATCTGTGTTCAAATTATAGGTTTTACGATTTTTGCGCCGGCCTGTTCGGGGCTGGCGCCTGGGCAGGGCCGCCGCTGGCTGCGCTGCCTGCCGATGCCGAGTGCGGCGCCTGATTCACACTGCCATGAAACCCATTCACAAATCCGCCAAGCTGGCCAATGTGCTGTACGACATCCGGGGGCCGATCGTCGATGAGGCGCGGCGCATGGAGGACGAGGGCCAGAAGATCATCAAGCTCAACATCGGCAATCTGGCGCCGTTTGGCTTCGATGCGCCCGAGGAGGTGCAGCAGGACATGATCCGCAACCTGCCGGCGTCGGCAGGCTATTCGGACAGCAAGGGCATTTTTGCCGCGCGCAAGGCCGTGATGCACGAGACCCAGCGCCAAGGCATCGTGGGCGTGACGCTTGACGATATTTACTTGGGCAACGGCGCCAGCGAATTGATCGCCATGGCCACCAATGCCTTGCTTGACGATGGCGATGAGTTGCTGCTGCCCGCGCCGGACTACCCGCTGTGGACGGCGGTGACCAATCTCTCGGGCGGCACGCCGGTGCACTATCTGTGCGACGAGGCCAACAACTGGGAGCCCGACCTGGACGACATCCGCCGCAAGATCACGCCGCGCACCAAGGGCATCGTCGTCATCAACCCCAACAACCCCACGGGCGTCATCTATTCGCTGCAGACGCTGCTGGGCATCGTGGAGATCGCGCGCGAGCATGGCCTGGTCATCCTCTCGGACGAGGTCTACGACAAGGTGCTCTACGACGGCCACACGCACACGGCGCTGGCCAGCCTCAGCAGCGACGTGCTGACGCTGACCTTCAACTCGCTGTCCAAGAGCTACCGCTCCTGCGGCTACCGCGCCGGCTGGATGGTGGTCTCGGGCGACAAGGGCTGCGCGCGCGACTACATCGAAGGCCTGGACATGCTGGCCAACATGAAGCTGTGCTCCAACGTGCCCGGGCAATGGGCCATCCAGACGGCGCTGGGCGGCTACCAAAGCATCCATGAGCTCACCGGCGAGGGCGGGCGCCTGAGGCGCCAGCGCGACCTGGCCTACGAGCTCATCAGCGCCATTCCGGGCGTCAGCTGTGTCAAACCTCAGGCCACGCTGTACATGTTCCCCAAGCTGGATCTGCAGGTCTATCCAATCACCGACGACCGCCTGTTCTTTCTTGAGCTGCTCAAGGAAACGCGCGTCATGCTGGTGCAGGGCACGGGCTTCAACTGGCCGCACCCGGACCATTTCCGCATCGTCTTCCTGCCGCACGAGCCGGACCTGCGCGAGGCCATCGAGCGCATCGCCCGCTTTTTGAAAACCGTGCGCGAACGCAAGAGCAGCCGGCAGCATGCGGGCCAGCGCGCAGCGGGCAAGGCTTCGGCCGTGCCATCGGCCTGAGGGGCCACAGCGCCCACAGCTCGATTTCCTCTTTTTTCTTTTCCTCTTTTTTCACACATGACTCGCATCCGAGTAGGCCTGCTGGGCATCGGCACCGTTGGCGCCGGCACATTCACGGTTCTCAAACGCAATCAGGAAGAAATCAGCCGCCGCGCCGGTCGGGAGATCGCCATCACCGTGGTGGCCGATCTGGACACCCAGCGCGCGCGCAGCATCGTCGGTGATGGCGTGGAGGTCGTCAGCGACGCCGCGCAGGTGGTGGCGCGCGATGACGTGGATGTGGTAATCGAGCTCATCGGCGGCTACGGCATTGCCAAGACCCTGGTGTTGGCCGCCATCGAGGCGGGCAAGCACGTGGTCACCGCCAACAAGGCATTGCTGGCCGTGCACGGCGCGGAAATCTTCGCCGCCGCCGCGCGCAAGGGCGTGATCGTCGCCTACGAGGCCGCCGTGGCCGGGGGCATCCCCATCATCAAGGCGCTGCGCGAAGGCCTGGTGGCCAACCGCATCAACTGGGTGGCGGGCATCGTCAACGGCACGACCAACTTTATCCTCTCCGAAATGCGCGACAAGGGGCTGGACTTCGCCACCGTGCTCAAGGAGGCCCAGCGCCTGGGCTACGCCGAGGCCGATCCGACCTTCGACATCCAGGGCATCGACGCCGCCCACAAGACTGCGCTGATGTGCTCGATCGCCTTTGGCGTGCCGGTGCAGTTCGACAAGGCCCACGTCGAGGGCATCACCAAGCTGGAAAAGATCGACATTCAATACGCCGAGCAGCTGGGCTACCGCATCAAGCTGCTGGGCATCGCCCGCCGCATGGACAAGGGCATCGAGCTGCGCGTACACCCCGCGCTGGTGCCCACGCGCCGCCTGCTCGCCAGTGTGGAAGGGGCGATGAACGCCGTCGTCGTCAACGGCGATGCCCTGGGCACCACGCTGTACTACGGCCAGGGCGCAGGCTCCGAGCCTACGGCCAGCGCGGTGATTGCCGACCTGGTGGACATCGCCCGCCTGTACGGCGCAGACCCCAGCCACTACACGCCGGTGCTGGGCTTTCAGTCCGCCAGCCTGGAGGCCGCGCAGGGCAGCCTGCCCGTGCTGCCGATCGAAGAAGTCGTCACCAGCTACTACCTGCGCGCGCGCGTGCTCGACGAGCCGGGCGTGCTGGCGCGCATCACCACCATCCTCTCCGAGCATGGCATCAGCATCGACGCCATGCTGCAGCGCGAATCGGACGATCTGCTGGGCGAGGGCGCGGACCAGACCGACCTGATCATCCTCACCCACCGCACGCGCGAGGGCACGATGAACGAGGCGCTGGAGAAAATCCAGGGCCTGCCCACGGTGCTGGGCTCAGTGGTGCGCCTGCGCAAGGAAGAGTTGAACTAAAGGCTGTTCGAGATCCTCGCTTCGCCAGCCATTTCCTTCATCACGCCCGGCTTGCCGGGCTTTTTTTGCAAGGCGGCCGCCTTGCCTGCGCGCCCTGCGGGGCCAGAGAAAAACATACACATGCCAGCCTCATTGCCCCTGATGCCTTTGCCATTTGCCCGCCGCTGCCAGTGCGCCCCCAAGCCCGATACCGCTCGGGCGCTGGGCGCGCGCCTGCTTTGCTGGCTGCTGGCCTGCTGGGCTTTGCTGCCCGGTGCCGCGCAGGCGGCCAGCCTGGATGGCGCGGCGCTGGGCCTGTGGTGGGGCGTGCCGTTTGCCGGCGTGCTGCTGTCCATCGCCATCCTGCCGTTGCTGGCGCCCAGGCTGTGGCACGGGCATTACGGCAAGATCACGGCGGCCTGGGCGCTGGCCTTTTTGCTGCCCTTTGCCGTGCTCCACGGCTGGCATGCGGCGCTGGCCAATGTGGTGCATGCGCTGCTGGCCGAGTACATCCCCTTCGTGCTGCTGCTGACGGCCTTGTTCACCGTCTCGGGCGGCATTTATCTGCGCGGCAACCTGCGCGGCACCCCGGCGCTCAATACCGCCATCCTGGCGCTGGGCACGCTGCTGGCCAGCCTCATGGGCACCACTGGCGCCTCGATGCTGCTGATCCGCCCGCTGCTGCGCGCCAACGACGACCGCAAGCACCGGGTGCACGTGGTGGTGTTCTTCATCTTTTTAGTCTCCAACATCGGCGGCTCGCTCACGCCGCTGGGTGATCCGCCGCTGTTCCTGGGCTTTCTCAAGGGGGTGCCGTTTTTCTGGACCATGCAGCACATCTGGGCCGAGACGCTGTTCCTGGTGGTGGCGCTGCTGGTGATCTTCTACCTGCTCGACAGCTGGTTCTACCGCACCGAGGGGCGCTCGCGCTTTGATCCCACGCCCACCGACAGCGACAGCCTGCGCATCGAAGGCAGCGCGAACTTCTTCTGGCTGGCCGGCATCGTCGCGCTGGTGCTGATGAGCGGCATCTGGAAGCCGGGCATCACCTTCGACATCATGGGCACCGAGGTCGGCCTGCAAAGCCTGCTGCGCGATCTGGGCTTTGTGGGCATCACGCTGGCCTCGCTCAAGCTCACCGCGCGCCACATCCACGAATCGAACCAGTTCAACTGGGAGCCAATGCTGGAGGTCGCCAAGCTCTTTGCCGGCATCTTCCTGACCATCATCCCGGTCATCGCCATGCTGCAGGCGGGCGTGCATGGCCCGTTCGCGCCCGTGGTGCAGGCCGTCACCGGCGCCGATGGTCAGCCCATCCCGGCCATGTACTTCTGGGCCACCGGCGTGCTCAGCGGCTTTTTGGACAATGCCCCGACCTACCTGGTGTTCTTCAACTCCGCCGGCGGCGATGCGCAGACGCTCACGACCACGCTGGCGGCCACGCTGACGGGCATCTCCGCCGGGGCGGTGTTCATGGGCGCGCTGAGCTACATCGGCAACGCCCCGAACCTGATGGTCAAGGCCATCGCCGAGCACCGCGGCGTGCCCATGCCCAGCTTCTTCGGCTACGTGGCATGGGCCGTGTGCATCCTCACGCCGCTGTTCATGCTGCAGACCTTGCTCTGGTACCTGTAAGAGCCTGTTCAAAGTCTCGGGAGCGCACATGGCCCCTGCAAGCAAACCACGGGTGCTGGTGGCCAGCCCCACCTTTGACGAAGTGCTGCAGCAACTGCGCGCGCATTTCGAGGTCGAAGCCAACGAAGGCCCAGAGCCTTGGACGGGCGAGGCCTTCATCCAGCGCCTGCACGGCAAGCAGGGCGCCTTGCTCACTGGCGCGCAAACCGTTGACCAAGCCGTACTGGCCCAAGTGCCGGGCCTGCGCATGGTGGCCAATATGGCCGTTGGCTATAACAATCTGGACGTGGCGGCGCTTCAAGCCGCAGGCGTGTGCGCCAGCAACACCCCGGACGTGCTCACCGAAACCACCGCCGACTTTGGCTTTGCGCTGCTGCTGGCCGCGGCGCGGCGCATTACCGAGGCCGAGCGCTTTCTGCGCGCCGGCCACTGGAAGTCCTGGCGCTTTGACATGCTGCTGGGGGCGGACGTGCACGGCAGCACGCTGGGTATCATCGGCATGGGCCGCATCGGCCAGGCCATCGCGCGCCGCGCCGTGCACGGCTTTGGCATGCAGCTGCTCTACCACAACCGCAGGCGCCTGCCTGCCGCTACCGAAGCCGCACTGGGCGCGCGCTACGCCAGCACCAAGCAAGAGCTGCTGGCCCAGGCCGACCACGTGCTGCTGGCGCTGCCCTACACCCCGGCCGCGCACCACCTGATCGGCGCGCGCGAGCTTGCCCTGATGAAGCCCAGCGCCACGCTGGTGAACATCGCGCGCGGCGGCATCGTGGACGACCGGGCCCTGGCCCGCGCCCTGGCTCAGCGCCAGATTGCAGCAGCTGGCCTGGATGTGTTCGAGCACGAGCCCCAGCTCGCGCCCGAGCTGCTGGCGCTGGACAGAGTCGTGCTGACCCCTCATATCGCCAGCGCCTCGCGCCGCACGCGCCTGGCCATGGCCCAACTGGCTGCCGACAACCTGATTGCCTTCTTCGAAACCGGCCGCGCCTTGACGCCGGTGACGCGCTGAGCGCCCGCCCGCGGGCTTAGAGCGTGTTCTGCTTGAACGTTGACAAATCCAAGACCTGGCCGCTGACTGGCATCGCCATCTCGCAGGTCGCTTTCGTCATGCCCGCGAAGGCGGGCATCCAGCGCCACCCTTGCGCACGAGAGGGCGATTGGCCAACGGCAGCGCTTCCCCCGTCAGCGTTACGACTGGACACCCGCCTTCGCGGGTGTGACGAGAACGAGAGAAGGCGGCGCTTGCAGGAAATGTCTTCATCAGAATCGAAACTGCGCTAACGCACGGGCCAGCAAAAAGCCCGCGCCGCCATGGCTGGCGTGCGCGGGCTGGTCAGAAGACCCTCAAGTCTTTCAGAAGCGGCGCAGGCGGCCCAGCCCCAGGGCGGCCGTGGCCAGGCTCAGCAGCCACAGCATCCAATGGCCCAGGGTGGGCACGGGCGTGGCATTGCCGGGCACTGGCGCTGGGCCGGCGCTCACCGTGAAGCGGATCGCAGCCTGCACGCACTGGGCAGGTGTACTGCGATCGCACAGCTGGTATTGCAGCGTGTAGTTGTCTGCAGGCACCGATGCGGCCATGCGCACTTCGCCCGTGTTCGCATCCAGTGTGATGCCCGCAGGCCAAGTCCCCACCATGGAAACCGTGGCATTGCCGCCGGTGCCCAGCGTGGCGGGCTGGCCATTGATGGTGTCGTTTTGGACGATGTTGTTGACCACGATGGCGTCCGTGCCGGCGGGCAGGGCCTGCGGGCGAACGTCGTCCGCAGCGGCCACAGGCGTTGCCGAGACCGTCAGCGTGATCGTGCTGTCGGTGCAATTGGGCGTGGGCATGGCGCGGTCGCACAGCTTGTAGTTCAGCGTGTGCACGCCAGCCGGCGTGGCCGCCGTGGTGCCGACGACGCCCGTGTTCGGGTCAAGCGTGACGCCAGCGGGCCAGGCGCCGACCGTGGCCACGGTGGCATTGCCGCCGGCGCCCAGCGTGGCGGGCTGGCCGTTGATGCGGTCATTGGCGGCGATGTTGGGCACGGCATCGGGCTTGGCGGTGCCGGCGGTGGCGCTGCCGCTGTCGGGCGTTGGCGCGATGCTGGTATTGACCGTCAGCGTGATCGTGCTGTCCTGGCAATTGGGCGTGGGCGTTGCGCGGTCGCACAGCTTGTAGTCCAGCGTGTGCACGCCCGCCGGCGTGGCCGCCGTGGTGCCAACGGCGCCCGTGTTCGGGTCAAGCGTGACGCCAGCGGGCCAGGCGCCGACCGTGGCCACGGTGGCATTGCCGCCTGTGCCCAGCGTGGCGGGCTGGCCGTTGACGAAGTCATTGGCGGCGATGTTGGGCACGGCATCGGGTTTGGCGGTGCCGGCGCTGGCGCTGCCGCTATCGGGCTGCGGATCGATGTCCGGGTCGATGCGTACCTTGATGGTGGCGGTGTCGCACAGGGGATCGGGCTTTGTGCCGGCGTTGCAGATCTTGTAGCTCAGCGTGTGGGTGCCAACGGCAGTGGTGCCGGCCACGGCGAGCGTGCCATCGGCGTTCAGGGTGATGCCGGGTACGGTGGCGGTCAGCTCCGCGCTGGCCACGTTGGCTTGCGTGGCCTGGGAGCGGTTGACGCTGTCGTTGGCCAATACCGGCCCGATGGTGGCGGCCACGCCTGCCGGAATGGGGGTGCTGGTGTAGTCGTCATCGACGGCGTCGATGTAGGTGGCCGGGTCGCTGGGGTCGAACAGGGCGCTGGGCGGAATGTCTTCGATCGCGCCGCCTGGGGTGACCCATTGCACGTTCAGGTTTGCGTCCGAGCCCCAGTTGTTCCAGGCCACGCGCAGGTTGTACAGCCCTTCTTGCAGCGCGGCGGAATTGGGCGCGTCGTAACCGCCCTGGGGCGTGCCGATGGTGGCGCCGATGGCCAGTTTCTGGCTGTAATCCAGCAGGCGGTAGTGCACGCCGCCGTCGCGGTTGGCGTCAATCAGCGCGCCGTCGTTGCCCTGCTGCACGCGCAGCTTGTAGCCCGCTGCGGGCAGGTGTACGGCCACGTACATCACAGCGCCTTCGATGCCGTTCTTGCAGGCTGCCTCGCCGGCCTGGGGCCAGGTGCCGCCGGCGCGGTTGTATTCGCACAGCACATTGGCCCCACTGGGGATGTTCAGCGAGGGCAGGGTCTTGATCAGCGTGGTGCCGGCCTCGGCCGCCGGGGCGCCGGTAACGCCGGAATCGACCGCATTGCCGCCCGGCGGCGTGGCGTGGGCCAGCAGCCGCTGCAGGGCGGCCAGACGCGCTTCGGGCGTGCCTGCGGATGGGTTGGCCGAATCCAGGCGCGGGATGTTGTCGTAGTAGGGCTCCAGCGCCTTGCCAGGCAGCCAGCGCGGGGCGTTGACGTTGTTGCTGGCCGGCGGCTGCATCGGGCCTTCATGGCCCCAGCCACGGTAGGAATCGACTTGCACGGGGTCGGCCGCCAAGGCCCAGGGGCTGGCTGCCAGCAGGCTCATCAGCAGCGCCGCGGGGCGGGCCGCTGGCCGTTGGGTGGAGCGTGAATGGCGCATGGGGAAGTTCTCCTTTCGGTGCAAAAAAGCCATGAATTGTGTATCCGCGCGCGATTGTCGCGCCTGCGGGGCGCGTGCGGCATACATTTTTTAGCGAATTGTTTCTTTTGCGCAGATGGCAGTGGCTTGGCGCGGCATGTCAGCGCACCAGCAGATTGCCCATCATGCCCAGGTCTTCGTGCTCGAGGATGTGGCAGTGGAACATGCGCAGGCCCGGCTCGGTGATGCGCATGCGGATGCGGGCGCTTTCGCCGGCGCGCAGGTTGAGCGTGTCGCGCCAGGCCAGGAAAGGCTCGGGCGTGACCTGGCCCTGGTATTCGCGCTCGATGACCTGGAAGTGCCCGCCGTGGATGTGGAAGGGGTGCTCCATGCCCATGGCCGAGGCGTTGACCAGGGTCCATTCCTCGACGGCGCCGAGCTGGCCTTCGATGTCCACGCGCTGCAGGTCGTAGGCTTGGCCGTTGACGAGAAACAGCATGTCCTTGGGGCGCTCGTAGGGGTTGGCCGGTGGCGCCGCCTGCAGGTCCACGTAGTCGGAGAAGGCCACCATGTGCTGCGCCGTGGGGTTTTGCAGCGCGGCGATGGGGCGCAGCACGTCGGGGATGTCCAGCACCGGGTGCTGGGGCGAGAGCAGCATGTCGATGTCGGCCAGCAGGCGCCGCTGCGAGGGCCCGGCCAGGCGGCCCATGGCGCCGCGGTCGTAGGGCTCGGCGATCAGTTGCGCGCGCTGTTGGCCGGGCAGGGCGCTGACGATGATTTCGGCGCGCTCGGCCGGCGCCAGCAGCAGCTCCTGCAGGTTGTGCCTAGGCGCGCCCAGCAGCCCGCCGTCGGTGCCCACCTGGGTGAAGGGCACGCCGTCCAGGCTCAGGCGCAGGTAGCGCGCGCTGCAGGCGTTCCAGATGCGCCAGCGCTGCGTGCCGGCCAGCGTGATGAGCGGCAGTTGCCGGCCGTTGATGAGGATGAACTGGCCTTCGCGGCCGTTCATCCAGTCCTCGCGGTCGTTGGGCAGGATCTGGCCATCCTGGCCGAGCTTGAGGTCCGAGATGAACAGCTCCTGCTCGGGGATGTGGCGCAGCGGGTCGTTGCGCTCGCGCACGATCAGCGCACCGGCCAGGCCGCGGTAGACCTGCTCGGCCGTGAGCATGTGCGGGTGCGGGTGGTACCAGTGCGTGCCGGCGCTGCCCGGCGGCAGCGTGAATTGGTAGCGGCGGTGCCCGCCGGCGGGGATGAAGTCCTGCGGCGCGCCGTCCTGGTCGGCGGGGATGGCCAGCCCGTGCCAGTGGATGGTCGAGGGCTGCGGCAGGCGGTTGAAGAAGTCGATCTCGACGCGGTCGCCTTCATAGACCTCCACCAGCGGCCCGGGCGTGCTCAGGTTGTAGCAGTACGTGGCGGTGCGTCCGCGCTTGGCCAGCTGCAACTGTGCTGGCATGGCCACGATGCGGCCGCGAAACAGCCCCGGGCGGCGCGCGCGGTTGGGCAGGCGCGGCAGGCGCTGGTGCGCGCGGTGCCTGTGCAGGGCCGAGAGCGGGGCCAGCTCGCTGGGGCCGGTATAGACCAGCTCGGCATGCGAATCCATGGCCGCGCGCAGGCCCAGCGGGGCCAGTGCGGCGCTGGCGCCCAGGCCGAGCACGAGGCGGCGGCGCTGCTGCTGCAAATGGGTCAAAGGCATGTGAGGGAATCGGTGGAAAAGGGCAGATGTCCTGTGTGGCGCAGTGTCGAGCTGCCAGCCTGCGGATGGCCCCGGATTGTGCGCCATCTTGGCGGTGGCCCCGCTGGCAGTTGCCGGCGCGCAGGCCAGAAGCGCCCACTACAATAAGCCGCTTTGGCTGGCGGCCCCACGCACAGGCAGTGCCTGGGGGCTGCCGGGCCACGGATTTGCCGATATTTGCCTGCCCCGCCTGCTTTCTCACGGCCTTAACCACCATGCGTGCTGCACCAAAAACAGAACAAGCAAAGCGTGCGCCGATGGGCCTGTGCCCGCCGTGGGCATGGCTGCCGCCGGGGCCCAGGCTAGGCCGCGGCGGCCAGAGCCCGGCGCAGTGCGCCAGGCCTGCACACCGTTTTCTTACTTCTGGAGTCTTCCCATGTCTGAACGCTTTGCAGCGACCGCCCTGGTCGTACCGTTTGAAAACCTGAGGATGAGCGACGTCGAGGTCGTCGGCGGCAAGAACGCCTCGCTGGGCGAGATGATCTCGCAGCTGCCGCAGGGTGTGCGCGTGCCCACCGGCTTTGCCACCACGGCCCATGCCTTCCGCGAGTTTCTCAAGCACGATGGCCTGTCGGAGAAGATCAGTCAGCGCCTGGCGGCGCTGGACGTGGACGATGTGCGCGCCCTGGCCGAGGCCGGCGCGCAAATCCGCGCCATGGTCCAGGCCCAGCCCTTCCCGCCCGAGCTGGAAAAGGCCATCCGCGAGGCCTTTGCCACGCTCAGCGCAGGCAATGCGCAGGCCTCGTTTGCCGTGCGCTCCTCGGCCACGGCCGAGGACTTGCCCGATGCCTCCTTCGCCGGCCAGCAGGAGACTTTCCTGAACGTGGTGGGCATCGAGGCCGTGCTGGACAAGACCAAGGAAGTCTTTGCCAGCCTCTACAACGACCGCGCCATCAGCTACCGCGTGCACAAGGGCTTTGCCCATGACGTGGTGGCCCTCTCGGCCGGCGTGCAGCGCATGGTGCGCTCGGACACCGGCGCCGCTGGCGTGATGTTCACCATCGACACCGAATCGGGCTTTGAGGACGTGGTCTTCATCACCGCCAGCTACGGCCTGGGCGAGACCGTGGTGCAAGGCGCCGTGAACCCGGACGAGTTCTACGTGCACAAGCCCGCACTGCGCGCGGGCAAGCAGGCCGTGATCCGCCGCAACCTGGGCTCCAAGCTGATCCAGATGGTGTTTGCCACGCCCGAGGAAAAGGCCGCCAGCGGCCGCTTGGTGCAAACCGTGGACGTGCCGCCCGAGCAGCGCAACCGCTACGCCCTCAGCGATGAGGAGGTGATGGAGCTGGCGCGCTACGCCCTGGTGATCGAGCAGCACTATGGCCGCCCGATGGACATCGAATGGGGCAAGGACGGCGGCGACGGCCAGCTCTACATCCTGCAGGCCCGCCCGGAGACCGTCAAAAGCCAGCAAAAGGGCCGGGCCGAGCAGCGCTACAAGCTGGTGGGCACCGGCCAGGTGCTCAGCGAAGGGCGCGCCATTGGCCAGAAGATCGGCACCGGCCCGGTGCGCCTGGTCAGCGACGTGGCCGAGATGGAAAAAGTTCAGCCCGGCGACGTGCTGGTGACCGACATGACCGACCCCAACTGGGAGCCGGTGATGAAGCGCGCCAGCGCCATCGTCACCAACCGCGGCGGGCGCACCTGCCATGCGGCCATCATCGCGCGCGAGCTGGGCATCCCGGCCGTGGTCGGCTGCGGCGATGCCACGGCCAGGCTCAAGGACGGCGCGCTGGTCACCGTCAGCTGCGCCGAGGGCGACACCGGCAAGATTTACGACGGCCTGCTGGAGACCGAGGTCACCGAAGTGCAGCGCGGCGAAATGCCCGCCATCGGCACCAAGATCATGATGAACGTGGGCAACCCGCAGCTGGCCTTTGACTTCGCCCAGCTGCCCAATGAAGGCGTGGGCCTGGCGCGGCTGGAGTTCATCATCAACAACAACATCGGCGTGCACCCCAAGGCCATCCTGGATTATCCCAACGTCGATGCCGACCTGAAAAAAGCCGTGGAAAGCGTCGCGCGCGGCCACGCCAGCCCGCGCGCCTTCTACGTCGATAAAGTGGCCGAAGGCGTGGCCACCATCGCTGCGGCCTTCTGGCCCAAGCCGGTCATCGTGCGCCTGTCGGACTTCAAGAGCAACGAATACCGCAAGCTCATCGGCGGCAGCCGCTACGAGCCCGAAGAGGAAAACCCCATGCTGGGCTTTCGCGGCGCGACGCGCTACATCAGCGAGGACTTTGGCGCCGCTTTCGAGATGGAATGCCAGGCCCTCAAGCGCGTGCGCGAGGACATGGGCCTGACCAACGTGGAAATCATGGTGCCCTTCGTGCGCACGCTGGGCCAGGCCGCCGCTGTCGAGCAACTGCTGGCCAAGAACGGCCTCAAGCGCGGCGAGCACGGCCTGCGCCTGATCATGATGTGCGAGGTGCCCAGCAACGCCATCCTGGCCGAGCAGTTCCTGCAGCACTTCGACGGCTTCTCCATCGGCTCCAACGACCTGACGCAGCTGACGCTGGGCCTGGACCGCGACTCCGGCCTGGAGCTGCTGGCGGCCGACTTCGACGAGCGCGACCCGGCGCTGCAATTCATGCTGGCCCGCGCCATCAAGGCCTGCCGCGATCAGGGCAAGTACGTGGGCATCTGCGGCCAGGGCCCCAGCGACCACCCGGATTTTGCGCAATGGCTGGCAGACCAGGGCATCTCCTCGATCTCGCTGAACCCCGACAGCGTGGTCAGCACCTGGAACCAACTGGCCAAGAAGGCCGGCTGACGCACAGAGCCTGTTCAACGATCTCGGTGCGACGGAGATTCTGAGCAGGCTCTCAAAGAGCAGCCATGAAAAAGCGGCCCATGCGGGCCGCTTGCTTTTTTGTCTGCCGCCCTTGTTGGCGGCTTGCTGGCAGCTTGCTGGCGCCTTGCCGTGGCCCGCAGAATGCGGCTGCGGCAAGGCGCTTTGAGCAGGCGCTTACACCTTCTCCACCCGCACCGGCAGGCCCTGGCGCACAACGGCGCCGGAGACCCAGTCGATCCAGACGTTGTCGTGCGCCGGGCGGGTCGGGTCGGTAAAGCCCAGGCGGTTGAGGTTCACGCCCAGGCCATGCTGCGGGTTGTGCGCCGTGGGTTTGCCATCGACCAGGTGCGCCACCGTGCCCAGTTGGGTGTGGCCGTAGCCGTATTCGATGGCGATGGCGCCTTTGGCGATGCCGCCGCGCACCAGCGCTACGCCTTGCAGCGAGCCGCCGGGGGTGGTGACGCGGATGTGGTCGCCATTGGCAATGCCCAGGGCCTGCGCATCCTCGCGGTTGATGGAGATGGGGTTGTGCGGGTGCACCTGGCGCAGGCGCGAGGCGGCGATCGACATGGAGCTCATCAGGTTGGATTTGTAGGAGCTCATGGTCAGCGGCCAGTCCTTTTCCGGGTAGTGCTCGCGCATGGCGCTGCCGTCGGCAAAGCGGGTGGGGTACCAGGTGGGGCAGCCGCTGTAGCGCTCGCCGGTCATGGAGTGGCGCATCTTGGCCAGTGGCTCGTGCCAGATTTGCACGGGCTTGAGGTAGGCGGCCTTGATGTGGTCGTCCTTCCAGGCGGCGTCGATGCTGTCAAAGCGCCCGCCGCGGCTCATGACCATGGCCACGCGGCGCACTTCCTCGGGCGCGAGGCTTTGCTCCAGCTCGGGCATCCAGCGTGTCAGGCCGGTGATGGCGATGTCGTCGTCGCTGGCCTCGGGCACGGGCTTGCCGGCCTGGTAGGCGATGTTGCACATGCCGCGCAGGAAGAATTGCTCGGGCGTGTCCAGATCCAGCGGCTGGCCGTCCTTGGTGGACATGCCGTTCTTGCCAAAGCCGGGCAGGCCGAGCTTTTTCGCCACGGCAAAGAGGAAGGTCTCGAAGTTGATGGCGCGGCCATCGGCGGTCTTGGCCGTGGCCGGCTCCACCACCGGCCAGCGCACGGTGGAGGTTTTGGCGATCACGTCGGCCCAGGGCGCGCCGATGCCCCAGCTTTCGTAGGTCACGGTGTCGGGCACGATGTAGTCGGCCAGCGCCGAGGTCTCGTTGATGAAGGGATCGACGGAGATGAACAGCGGCAGCTTTTTCGTGTCCTTGACGCCATCGACCAGGGCCTGCTCGAAGCCGCAGATCGAGTACACCGGGTTGCTCATATGGTTGATCCAGGCCTTGATGCCGTAGGGGTAGCCCATCAGGCCGGCGGCGAGCATTTCGCTGCTCATGGGGCCGGGCGCGGGGTACCAGGGGGCCTTGGCCGGGTAGGGGTTTTCGCCCGCTTCTTTCTTGCGCTTGAATTCGCTGGTTTTCTCGTAGGGAAAGCGCGTGCGCGAGAGGGTTACGCCCTTGGCGGCGGCCATGCCCTCGAACTTGGCGAAGTTGTAGCGCGGGCCGGGGCCGAAGGGGCCAAAGGGGCCTGCATCGAGCACCCAGCCGCCTTTGACGTTGAGGTTGCCGATCAGGTTGTTGAGCATGGCAATGGCGTAGGCGGTGTAAAAGCCCGCGCCGCTCATGGTGCCGCCGTGGGAGTTGGCCACGGCGCGCTTGCCGTGGCTGGTGAATTCGCGCGCCAGATCTTCGATGTCCTTGACCGGCACGCCGCACAGCTCGGAATACTCTTGCAGCGTTTTGAGCTGGGCCTGCTCGCGCAGTTTGAACAGCGAGCTGCACACGGCCACGGGCACGGGCGGCAGGGGCGCTGCGGCTGCGGTTGCGGTGGCTGCGGCCTCAGGCTTGGCGGGGGCGGCAGGCGCGCCGGCCTGGCCTGCGGCGGCAGTGGCGGCAGCGGCAGCAGGCGCGGGGGCTGGCGCGGGCGGCAGGATTTCCACGGTGCGCTCGACGAACAGCTCGGCAGGTTGGGCCACGGTGTGCGGCGCCAGCGTGCCATCGGCCAGTTGCACGACGTACACGTCCTCGGCCGGGGTTTTCTCGTCCTTGGGCGCGGGCATGGGCCAGCCCATGTCGGCGCCGCGCAGGAACTGGCCGTAGCGCGGGTGCTTGGGGTCGTTGATGAGCAGGTGGGTGGCGTTGCTCCACGAGGCTTCGCCCGCAGCGCTCATGGCCGCAGGGCCGGGCTGGGCGAGGAATTGGGCGTCGAAACGCTCGTTGTCGATGATCCAGCGGATCAGCCCCATGGCCAGCGCCAGGTCGGTGGCAGGCTTGACGGGCAGCCAGCGGTTGTTGTCGCCCGCAGCGTGGCTGGAGGAGGTGGGCAGCAGCGGCGAGACGACCACGTATTGGTAGGTCTTCTCATCGCGCGAGCGCGCCTCGGCCAGCTCGCGGCCCATGCGCTGGAAGGGGTTGCCCGCCTGCGCGGGCGCGGTGCCCAGAAACAGGCCAAAGCGCGAGTTCTTCCAATCGGGCTTGCCGTGCTTCATGGCCGGGATGTCGCCCAGCGCCGCGGCCGTGCCCACGCGGTAGGACTGGCCGCAGTAGGCGCCGTGGTTGGCCACGTTGTTGGTGCCAAAGGATTGTTTGGCAAAGCGGTTGATCAGCGGCTTGCGGCCTTCGTTGGAGGCATCGGTGAAGAGCAACTGGTTGGCCTTGGGGCCATATTCGGGGTTGTCGGGGTCGATGGGCGTTTTCAGGTCGCGGATGGCGCGCAGGCCTTCCACATGGCCTTCGCCGAACAGGTCGCCGCCTTCGCAGACTTCCTCAATGAGCTGCTCGAACGAAATCGTTTGCCACTGGCCCGAGCCGCGCGGGCCCACGCGCTTGAGCGGCGCCAGCACGCGGTGCGGCGCGGTTTGGTGCTCGAACATGGCCGAGCCACGCGCGCAGGAGGTGGCGCGCCCTTCCAGGCCGTTGTCGCCGCCCAGCATGGCGTACACCTCGCGCACGGGCGTTTCCATCGGCGCATGGCGGGTGGTGGCCAGCGGGTGGTAGGGGTTGCCGGCCACGCGCAGGATTTTGTTGTTCTGCGTATCCACGCGCACGCGGATGCCGCACTGCGTCCAGCAGCCCAGGCAGCTCGAAGGGCTGACGACCTGGCCGGGCTGGGTGTCCAGCAGGCCGGTGTCGGGGTGGATGCGGAACTCGGGCAGCAGCGAATTGCCGCGCGTGGCATTGGCCGTGGGCGCGCCGGAAGTGCCGGTCAGCAGGCCCTTGGCGCCCTTGACCAGGGTTTCGCCATAGCCTGCGGCAAAGGCCGCCGCGCCGCCGGCGACCAGGCCGCCGCGCAGCAGGTTGCGGCGGCTGGCATCGGGGGAAGAGGGTTTTTTCTTGTCCGTCATGGGGAAATCCTTTGGCGATGCAGCCAGATCGGGCTGCGTGGCTCACGATTTTTTTAGAAGGGGGCGGGCCGCCTGCGGCGCTACCGCCCCGGATGGGCTCGGCAATGTGGCTCAGGCTGCGCGCAAGACGGCAGCGGGCTGGCGTTGCGGCCACAGCTCCAGCGCCCACAGCACCAGCGTGAGCACCGCGACGCACAGGCCGAACACCCCGACGATGCCCATCAGCCCCTCGCCGCCCAGCGGCATGTGGTAGACGTACAGCCCGGCGCCGTACTTGGGCACGCCCTGCACGCCCATGAACAAGGCCCAGCGAAAGCCCCAGGCGGCGGCGCACACGGCCGTGCCCAGCACCGCGATCATGGCCGGCGAATGCAGCCACCATGCAGGGCGCAGCCAGAGCGCCATCACCAACGCCCCGAAGATCACCGACAGCCACAGGCTGATGCGCCAGATCGGGAAGTTGGCATACAGCTCCTTGGCAGCGAGGAACGACGGGGTTTGCAGCCAGTGCCCGCCGATGGCCCAGGCGCAGGCCACGGCCAGCAGCGCCACGCTCAGCCCCAGTCCCAGCTTGCCCAGCCAAGCCCGCACGGCCACATCGCGCCCGGCTTGCATCCACAGCGTCAGCCCCAGCGCGCAGCCCACGGCCGCCAGCCAGGCCGTCAGCGTCAGGTTCAGCGGCACCCAGGGGTTGCTCCACAGCGGGCGGGCGCGGACGATGGCGATCTCGGCGCCGGTATAGACCGCAATCGAGATGGACGAGAACACCAGCGCCAGCGCCAACCAGCGCATCCAGCGGTGCCAGCCCAGCCACCAGGTCAGGCATACGCCCAGCGAAAGCGTGACGAACACCGGCAGCAGCAGGGCGCCCAGCGACATCCAAGACCAAGGGGTGAAGTGGGCATAGAAATGCCAAAAGCGCGCCGGCTGGTGCAAGTCCGCCAGCAGGGCCACGGGCGCGCTGATGGCCGTCACCGCCAGCAGCACCACGGCCAGTGGCAGGGCCTTGGCCGCCGGATGCTGAGCCGGGGCCCAGGCGCCCCAGGCGGCCAGCATGGCCGCGCCCGTGGCCATGCCGATGAGGAAAAAGTACTGCACGGCCCAGGGCAGCCAGGCGGCTTCGTAGTACGGGGTCAAAAGCTCAATGATCTCCATGATGGAAGTCCTTCGGGGATGGATCGAATCTGCGTTGGTCGCGGCAGGCCGCTCAGTGCTCGGCAATCAGGCGCACGCTGGCTTGCCCATCGATGCCATTGACGAACTCATCGGGCAGGCCGATGTAGAACACGCGCGGGGCGGTGTTCATGCCGGGCTTGAGGACTTTGATTTCCTCCTTGGACTCGGCCATGCGGCGGTTGATCTCGCTGTTGGGATCCATCAAATCGCCAATCACGCGCGCGCCGCCCACGCAGCTCTCCACACAGGCGGGCAACAGGCCCACCTCCAGCCGGTGCTCGCAGAACGTGCACTTGTCGGCCGTTTGCGTCTCGTGGTTGATGAAGCGCGCGTCGTAGGGGCAGGCCTGCACGCAATAGCCGCAGCCCACGCAGCGGGTGTTGTCCACCAGCACCACGCCGTCCTCGCGCTGGAAGGTCGCCTGCACGGGGCAGACAGGCACGCAGGGCGGGTTGTCGCAGTGGTTGCACAGGCGCGGCAGGCTCACCATCGCCGGGGCTGTGCCGTCGTTGCGGTCGATCTCGTACTGCAGCACCGTGGTGCGGAACTGGCCAATGGGCGGCTGGTTCTCGGCCGAGCAACTGACCGTGCAGGCCTGGCAGCCGATGCACTTGCGCATGTCGATCAGCATGCCAAAGCGCTTGCCCTGCATGCCAGGGCGGCGCTTGGGCTGATCGTTGATGCCAGCGCGCGCCGGCAGGATGGGGATGACCGTGGCCGTGGCACTCAGGCCCAGCAGGCCCTTGAGAAAGCCACGTTTGCCACGGCTGGGCTGGGCGGCAGACGCGCAGGGAGAAGAGGTGTTTTTCATGGCCGCGCCTCCAGCAGACAGGCGGCGCCCGGGTGGGAAATCGAAGTCTTGGTCATCGTGGTACTTGCTGCAAATCTCATGGCTTGCAGAGTACGTGCCCATTGACCATTTTTCAATTGGGGGCTTTGGCCAGTTGCCTAGATGAAATTACCTATTGCATCGCTGCCGAGGTGTGCCTTGCCCTCGATCGGCCGCGCCACAATTGGGCGGCATTGGGACACTTGCCCACCAGCAAAAAACTTGGCGCGATGCCTGCAAGCAATTCGCACCCCAGCTCATGCACCGAGTACATCGGGCACGAATGGCGTGCCCTGATGAAAGCGCATGACCCAGCCACCTGCTGCCGTGCGTGTCCACAGGGAGGAGCGGTGCGTGTGCTCAAGTTCTCCTGTTTCTCGCGTCACGATGCTGTCGTACAGCAACTGCGCGGTATCGGCATCCAAAAGACGCACCTGCAGATTGGGCAGGGGCAAGCGGCAGACGATGGGCTGCGGTGCTGCGGCCAGGCACTGCGCTCGGGTATAGGTGCGCCCGGAGCGGCCCAGCTCGATGAAGTCGGCAGCCAAATGTTGTTCCATGAACTCCAAGTCGAACCGGGTTTCTGCTCGCCACATGGCTTCTTCCAGCGATATCAATACCGCAACATCTGCTGGACGAATCAGTTCACTTTGCCGCATGGGCTTTTCCGTGCTTTTCAATGTGAAGCCCCCGCCGGCCCGCCTTCCTGAGTCAGCCGCCGGCAAAAGCCAAAGAGCAGGCCTCGCGGACCAAGACAAGCCCTCAATCCAGCGCCCGCGCATCGGCGGCGAGCATGAGCCTGGTGAGCTCGGCGGCGTTGGCGACTTCGGTTTTCTCCAGCACGTGCTGGCGGTGCACGTGCACGGTTTTTTCGCTGATGTCCAGCAGGCGGGCCACGGTTTTGTTGGGGTGGCCTTGTGCGACCAGGCGCGCCACTTCGTGCTCGCGCGGTGAGAGGCGCTGCAGCCGCGCGCGGGCGCCGGCCTGGCGCTGGCTGTGGTGTTGCAGCTCGCGCGTGCGCTGCACGGCCTGGTCCACGGCGTCGAGCAGGGCCTGGTCCTTGAAGGGCTTTTCCAGAAAGTCGCAGGCACCGGCCTTCATGGCCTGCACGGCCAGCTCGACATCGCCGTGGCCGGTCATGAAGACGATGGCCGCGCTCCAGCCACGGCTGCGCAGGTGCTGTTGCAGCACCAGGCCGCTCATGATGGGCATGCGGATGTCCAGCAGCAGGCAGCCCAGGTCAGCGGGGGGCTGCTCGTGTGCGGCCAGGAAGGCCTGGGCGCTGTCGTATTGCACGACGCGCCAGCCCACGGAGTCGAGCAAAAAGGCCACGGAGCGGCGAAAGGCGGCGTCGTCGTCCACCAGGTAGATGGACAGGTCTTGGGCAGTGTTCATGGGGCGGGCAGGCTGAGGGAAAACACCATGCCGGGGCCCTCGGCGGGGCGCTGGCCTTGCAGCTGTCCGCCATGGGCCTCGGCGATGCTTTTGCAGATCGACAGGCCCAGGCCCAGGCCGTCGTCCTTGGTGGTGTAGAAGGGCTCGAACAGGCGCTGCAGCTGCGCGTCGGTCATGCCGATGCCGTAGTCGCGCACATGGATCCAGACCCAGCCCTCGCTTTGTTCGAGTTCGATGCGGATGTGCTGCTCGCCTGCGGGCACGGTTTGCATGGCGTCCTGCGCGTTCTTGAAGAAGTTCAGCAGGATTTGCTGGATTTGCAGCGGGTCGGCCTGCACGCGCAGCTGCGGGGGCAGGCGGTCGAGCACCTGGATGTAGGGCGCGTTGCGCTGCATGCCCTGGAACAGGGCGATGGCGTCCTGCACCAGCGCGGGCACGGCGCAGGGCTCGCGCACGTTGGTGCGCTTGCGCACGAAGCCTTTGATGCGCTTGAGGATTTCGGCGGCGGCGTGGGCCTGCGTGACGATGCTGGAGGAGGCCTCGCGCACGGCCTCGTCGGTCAGGCGGCCGTTGTCCAGGCGGCGCAGCAGGCTTTGGGCGTAGTTGCTCACCCCGGCCAGCGGCTGGCTGAGCTCGTGCGCCAAGGTGGTGGAGAGCTCGCCCAGCACCGACAGGCGCGAGAGGTGCTCGGCCTGCTCCTGGTTGGAGCGCATGCGCATCTCGAAGGTCTCGCGCTCGTGCAGGGCGCGCTCCAGCGCGGCGGTGCGGCTGCGCACCAGGTAGTTCACGTGCAGCGTGTAGGCCGCCCAGGACAGCAGGGCCAGCAACGCGAAAGGCCAATATTGCTGCGCGATGCGCTGCAGGTGGCTGCTTTGCAGGTATTGGTAGGAGCCCAGTTGCAGCTGGCGGAACACATCGTGGATGGGCTGGTAGTCGGCCGGGGCCGTCCAGCCGATGCCGTGCCGGGCGGGATCCATTTGCAGCAGGGCAATGGCCATGGCGCGCGCCAGCTGCGTGGGCGTGTTGCGCAGCCCGGCCATGGGCCAGTTGGGGTACAGGCGCGAGGAGACCGAGCAGCCCAGCGCAGGCACGAACTGGCCCGAGAGCACTTTGTAGCGCTGGCGCCAGTCGGGCAGGGTCTCCAGCAGGCAGGCGCGCACCACGCCGGCGTCGGCGCGCCCCTCGTCGATGGCGTGCAGCACCTGTGGCATGGGGTAGCCCACGAACAGCAGCTGCGCCAGGTCGCGCCGTGGGTCGATGCGCAAATCGTCGAGTTCGCGCCAGAGGATCTGGTAGCCGCCAAAGCCTTCGGAGGAGATGGCCGCCAGCGTCTTGCCGCGCAGATCCTCCAGCGTCTGCAGGTCGCTGCGGTCGTGCCGGGCCACCACCGTGGCCGCCACGGCCAGGCTGGAGGTGGGCGAGCGGCCGTGCTCCAGCGTGGCAATGCGCCGCAGGCCAAAGGCCGTCTCCAGCTCCACATACTGGCCCGGATTGGTCAGCACGAAATCGACGCTGCCTTGCGCCACGGCCTGGCGCAGCTGCTCCAGCCCCAGGTACTGCAGCATCACCTGATGCTGCGGCAGGGCGGTTTGCAGGTAGTTGGCCAGGGGCTGCCACTCCTGCGCAGCGGCGGCTTCACCCAGATAGGCCAGGATGCCGATGTGGACGATGGAATCGCCCGCAGGCGCGTGGGGGCCAGCAGGCGCATGGGCTGTGCCGGGCGATGCGGCGGGAGCCGTGGCCGCTGCCCCCTCTGGCGCAGGCCCGGGTGCCGCCTGCGCTGCGCCAAGCAGCATGGGCAGGGCCAGCGCCAGGCAGCCCGCAGCCAGCCAGGCCCGCCAGTGCGACCAGGGCAGGGTGCTGGCCTGGGCTGTGGCGCTGGGCACGGCACGGGCTGGGGGGCGATGGTTGTGGTCGGGCATGGCGGGGCAGCGGGCGATGATACGCAACAAAACTTGCGCCAAGCCCAAGCTGCCGATTTGCCTGCAGTCAAAAACCGCAAACTCTTATATAAGACATAAGAATTTGGGATGGGTGTAAACCCGGGTAGAATGCCGGGTTGCGTTGGTTTGCGCCTGCTGCGCCTTGGAGCGCCCCTTTCCCCGCCGCCTGCAGCCCTGCCGGTTGCGCGGCAGCGGCGCAACGCACCGTTTTCCTTCAAACCTAGTGGAGCTTTCGTATGAGTAAAAAAGCCGTTCGTGTCGCGGTGACCGGCGCTGCCGGGCAAATTGGTTACGCCTTGCTGTTTCGCATTGCATCCGGCGAAATGCTGGGCAAGGACCAGCCGGTGATCCTGCAGCTGCTGGAAATCCCCGATGAGAAGGCACAGAAGGCTTTGCAGGGCGTGATCATGGAGCTGCAGGACTGCGCCTTCCCGCTGCTGGAGGACATCGTGGCCACGGGCGATCCCGAGGTGGCCTTCAAGGACGCCGACTACGCCCTGC
Source organism: Vandammella animalimorsus (assembly GCF_002285265.1). Taxonomy (GTDB): domain Bacteria; phylum Pseudomonadota; class Gammaproteobacteria; order Burkholderiales; family Burkholderiaceae_C; genus Lampropedia. The sequence continues at coordinate 737,394 of NZ_NSJB01000001.1, read as the reverse complement.
TGGTGGGCGCCCGCCCGCGCGGCCCCGGCATGGAGCGCGCCGACTTGCTGGCCGCCAACGCCCAGATCTTCACCGCCCAGGGCAAGGCCCTGAACAAGGTGGCCAGCCGCGACGTGAAGGTGCTGGTGGTGGGCAACCCGGCCAACACCAATGCCTACATCGCCATGAAGAGCGCGCCCGACCTGCCGCGCGAGAACTTCACCGCCATGCTGCGCCTGGACCACAACCGCGCGGCCAGCCAGATCGCCGCCAAGACCGGCGGCAAGGTCGGCGAGATCGAAAAGCTCACCGTCTGGGGCAACCACTCGCCCACCATGTACGCGGACTACCGCTTTGCCACCATCGGCGGCAAGTCCGTCAAGGACACCATCAACGACCAGGAATGGAACGCCAACGTGTTCCTGCCCACCGTGGGCAAGCGCGGCGCTGCCATCATCGAGGCGCGCGGCCTGTCCTCGGCCGCATCGGCCGCCAACGCCGCCATCGACCACATGCGCGACTGGGCGCTGGGCTCCAAGGGCCAGTGGGTCACCATGGGCGTGCCCTCCAACGGCGAATACGGCATCCCCAAGGATGTGATCTTCGGCTTCCCCGTGACCACCGAGAACGGCAAGTACAAGATCGTCGAAGGCCTGGAGATCGACGCCTTCAGCCAGGAGCGCCTGGACAAGACCCTGGCCGAGCTGCAGGGCGAGCAAGACGGCGTCAAGCACCTGCTGTAAGCGCCTGCCGCTGACGACAAGGCACTGGCCTGCATCGCACCCCGCCCGCACACCCCGCCGCACACACCCGTCGCATGAAGCCCTGGGATCCCGCGCTGTACCGCAGCTTCGAGCAGGAGCGCACGCGCCCGGCCGCAGAGCTGCTGGCGCGGGTGCCGTTGGCCCAGGCGCGCAGCGTGGTCGATCTGGGCTGCGGGCCGGGCAACTCCACTGAGCTGCTGCTGCAGCGCTTTGGGCAGGCCCGTCTGCTGGGCCTGGACAACAGCGCCCAGATGCTGTCCAGTGCGCGGGCGCGCCTGCCCCAGGAGCGCTTTGCCAACGTGCAATTCGCTCAAGGCGACATCGCCACCTGGGCGCCGGACGAGCCGCCCGAGCTGATTTTCGCCAACGCCAGCCTGCACTGGGTGCCCGAGCATGCGCGCCTGCTGCCGCGCCTGTTCGCCGCCTTGGCGCCCGGTGGCGTGCTGGCCGTGCAAATGCCCGACAACCTGGCCGAGCCCTCGCATCAGGCCATGTGCGAGCTGGCGGCGCAGGCGCCCTGGCAGGCCATCATCGGCCAGCCCGAAGCGGCGCGCACGCCGTTGCTGACGGCGGCCGGCTACTACGATCTGCTGGCCCCACAGGCCCAGAGCGTGGACGTGTGGCACACCATCTACCAGCATCCGATGGCCTCGCCTGCGGCCATCGTCCAATGGCTGCAAGGCAGTGGCCTGCGCCCCTTCGTCCAGGCGCTGCCTGCCGACTTGCGCGCCAGCTACCTGAGCGCCTACGAGCAGCGCATCGCAAAGCTGTACCCAGCGCGCAGCGATGGCACGCGTCTGCTGGCCTATCCCCGTCTCTTTCTCGTGGCAAGGCGCCCGTCATGACCCTCAGCCCCAGCCAAGCATCCCCGCGCCAGCTCTTGCTGGGCGCCCAGGCCGCCAGCCATGTGCTGCCCGTGTGCGACCACTACAGCGGCGTGGAGGCGCGCATGCGCAAAAGCCTGCAGCTGCAGGCCGAGATGGCCCAGGAGTTTGGCGCCTGCGTGTTCGACGTGACGCTGGACTGCGAGGATGGCGCACCCGTGGGCGGCGAGCGCGAGCACGCCGCCTTGGTGGTGGAGTTGCTGCAGGGCGCCGCCCCCGGCATGCGGGTTGCGGCGCGCGTGCATGCCGTCGATCACCCCAGCTTTGCCGAGGACGTGGCCCAGATCGTCGGCCAGGCGCACCAGCGCCTGTGCCATGTGATGGTGCCCAAGGTCGAGAGCCTGCAGGACGTGCAGCGCGCCGTGGCCCAGGTCGATGCGGTTGGCGGCACGGCGCTGCCGCTGCATGTGCTGATCGAGTCGCCGCTGGCGGTGCACAACGCGTTCGAGATTGCCGCGCATCCGCGCGTGCAGTCGCTCAGCTTCGGGCTGATGGATTTTGTGTCGGCCCACGGCGGGGCCATTGGCGCCGATGCCATGGGTGCGAGCGGGCAGTTCCGCCACCCGATGGTGCTGCGCGCCAAGCTGGACATGGCCGCCGCCTGCCACGCGCACGGCAAGACGCCTTCGCACTGCGTCGTGACCGAGTTCTCCGATGCGCAGGCCATGGCCCAGGCCGCACGCCAGGCCAGCGGCGAGCTGAGCTACACGCGCATGTGGAGCATCCACCCGGCGCAGATCCGCCCGATCCTGCAGGCATTTGCGCCCGATGCGGCCGAAATCGAAGCCGCATGCCAGATCATTGAAGCGGCCCAGGCGGCGCAATGGGCGCCCATCAGCCACCAGGGCGTGCTGCATGATCGCGCCAGCTACCGCTATTACTGGCAGGTGCTGGAGCGCGCCTGGCGCACTGGCCAGCCATTGCCGCACGCGGTGCGTGCCTGGCTGGCGGCCTGATGTCTGTGCAGGGGCTTTGTCTTGTTTTTCCGCAGTTGGCTTCGAATACGTTCCAATACGGCCCATGGCGCGGTGCGCGTGAACTTTGCGGGCAGATGGCACGGTGATTGCGCAGCCCTTTCTTCAACTCACCCCAACGATTGAACCACCATGCGAGTGTTATCGAAACTCCCCGTACTGGCCTTGGCCGCATGCGCCTTGGCGGGCTGTGACAAGGGCACGCTGCCGTTCTTGGGCAAGGGCAATGGCGCGGCCATGCCCGTGGCCCAGGCCGCTGGCCAGCAGGACCGCGCCATCGCCGATCCCCCGGCGCCTGCGCCAGGGCAATTCGGCAAGGCCCCGGCCGCCCAGCAGGCGGCGCAGCAACCCCAGCCCGCACCGCTGACCGGGATCGACTACGTCATCAGCCGGGTCAAGCGCGGCGACTTCCTCTGCGCAGGCGCCGTGACGATCAACGTCAGCGATGCGGCCGACAACCCGCGCGAGTTCGTCATCAAGAGCAAAGGCTTTGAGTTCCGCATGGTGCCTGTGGTCACCGCCAGCGGCGCAGTGCGGCTGGAAAACGAGGCCAAAGGCGTCATCTGGCTGCAGGTGGCCAACCGCGCCATGCTGATGAACCAGAAAAAAGGCCAGCGCATGGCCGCTGAGTGTCTGGCCAAGACCTGATGCCTGGCTGCATGCGCAGCCATGGCCAAAAAAATCCAAAACACCCCCAAGACGAAACCAATCAATAGCCCCAGGAGAAAAAAACATGCTCACTGAGTACCGCCAACACGCCGCCGAGCGCGCCGCGCTCGGCATCCCGCCGCTGCCGCTGGACGCCAAGCAGACCGCCGAGCTGATCGAGCTCATCAAGAACCCGCCTGCCGGCGAGGAAGACTTCCTGATGGAGCTGCTCACGCACCGCGTGCCGCCGGGCGTGGACGATGCGGCCAAGGTCAAGGCATCTTTTCTGGCCGCCGTGGCGCATGGCGACGTGCAGGTTGGCCTAATCTCCAAGGCCAAGGCCACCGAGCTGCTGGGCACCATGGTGGGCGGCTACAACGTGCACCCGCTGATCGAGCTGCTGGACGACGCCGACGTGGCCGATGTGGCCGCCGAGGCGCTGAAGAAGACGCTCTTGATGTTCGACTTCTTCAACGACGTGGCCGAAAAAGCCAAGGCCGGCAACGCCAAGGCCAAGGAAGTCATGCAAAGCTGGGCCGATGCCGAGTGGTTCACCAGCCGCCCCAAGGTGCCCGAGAAGATCACCGTCACCGTCTTCAAGGTGCCGGGCGAGACCAACACCGACGATCTCTCCCCCGCCCCCGACGCCTGGAGCCGCCCGGACATCCCGCTGCACTACCTGGCCATGCTGAAGAACACCCGTCCCGACGCGGCCTTCAAGCCCGAAGAAGACGGCAAGCGCGGCCCGATCCAGTACATCGAGGATCTGAAGAAGAAAGGCCACCTGGTCGCCTACGTCGGCGACGTGGTGGGCACCGGTTCCAGCCGGAAGTCGGCCACCAACAGCGTGATCTGGGCCACCGGGCAGGACATCCCCTATGTGCCGAACAAGCGCTTCGGCGGTGTCACGCTGGGCGGCAAGATCGCCCCGATCTTCTTCAACACGCAGGAAGACTCCGGCTCGCTTCCGATCGAGGTCGATGTCTCGAAGATGGAGATGGGCGATGTCATCGACATCTTCCCCTATGAAGGCCGCATCGAGAAGGATGGCGAAAAGATCGCCGATTTCGAGCTGAAGAGCCAGGTGCTGCTGGACGAAGTGCAGGCCGGCGGCCGCATCAACCTGATCATCGGCCGTTCGCTGACCGCCAAGGCCCGCGAGGCCCTGGGTCTGCCCGCCTCCACCGAATTCCGCCTGCCGAAGGCGCCGGTCGACACCGGCAAGGGCTTCACGCTGGCGCAGAAAATGGTTGGCCGCGCCTGCGGCCTGCCCGAAGGCCAGGGCATCCGCCCCGGCACCTACTGCGAGCCGCGCATGACCACCGTGGGCAGCCAGGACACCACCGGCCCCATGACGCGCGACGAACTCAAAGACCTGGCCTGCCTGGGCTTTAGCGCCGACATGGTGATGCAGTCCTTCTGCCACACCGCTGCCTATCCCAAGCCTGTGGACGTGAAAACCCACCGCGAGCTGCCCGCCTTCATCAGCAACCGCGGCGGCGTGGCCCTGCGCCCGGGCGATGGCGTGATCCACTCCTGGCTCAACCGCCTGCTGCTACCCGACACCGTGGGCACGGGCGGCGACAGCCACACGCGCTTCCCGATCGGCATCAGCTTCCCCGCAGGCTCCGGCCTGGTTGCCTTTGGCGCCGCCACCGGCGTGATGCCGCTGGACATGCCCGAGAGCGTGCTGGTGCGCTTCAAGGGCGAGCTGCAACCGGGCGTCACCCTGCGTGACCTGGTGCACGCCATCCCGCTGTACGCCATCAAGGCCGGGCTGCTCACGGTGGCCAAGGCTGGCAAGAAAAACATCTTCTCCGGCCGCATCCTGGAGATCGAGGGCCTGCCCGACCTGAAGGTCGAACAAGCCTTTGAACTCTCCGACGCCAGCGCCGAGCGCTCGGCCGCTGGCTGCACCATCAAGCTCAACAAAGAGCCGATCATCGAGTACCTGACCTCCAACATCGTGCTCATGAAAAACATGATCGCCGATGGCTACGAGGACGCCAAAACCCTGGCGCGCCGCATCGAGAAAGTGGAGCAATGGCTGGCCAAGCCCGAGCTGCTGGAGGCCGACGCCGACGCCGAATACGCCGCCGTGATCGAGATCGACATGAACGAGATCAAGGAGCCCATCGTCTGCTGCCCCAACGACCCGGACGACGCCAAGTTCCTCTCCGAAGTGGCCGGCGAGAAGATCGACGAAGCCTTCATCGGCTCGTGCATGACCAACATCGGCCACTTCCGCGCCGCGGCCAAGCTGCTGGGCGGCCAGCGCGACATCCCCGTCAAGCTGTGGGTGGCCCCGCCCACCAAGATGGACCAGAACGAGCTCATCAAGGAAGGCCACTACGCCGCCTTCGGCACCGCTGGCGCGCGCACCGAAATGCCCGGCTGCTCGCTGTGCATGGGCAACCAGGCGCAGGTGCGCGAGGGCGCGACGGTGATCTCCACCAGCACGCGCAACTTCCCCAACCGCCTGGGCAAGAACACCAACGTCTATCTGGGCAGCGCCGAGCTGGCGGCCATCGCCTCGCGCCTGGGCTACCTGCCCACGCCCGAGGAATACCTCAAGGAAATGGGCGTGATCGACGCCGACAAGGCCAGCGTGTACCGCTACATGAACTTCGACCAAATCCCCGAGTACGCGGAAGTGGCTGAAGGCGTGAAGAACGCGCTGGAGCAGCACCCTTGAGCTGAGTGCGCGCTGAGGCCTTGATGCCCAGCAATGAGTAAAACGGCACCGCGTTTGCGGTGCCGTTTTTTTGCGCCGCTGGCATGAGCAGGGTGCAGCTCTTGCCGGAGGCAGACCCCGGGGATTGGAGTTTGCCCTGCCCAGAATTTGAAATGGCTGCGGATGCTTGCTTGTACACTCGGCGGGTTACGAATTGTTTGACCCTGCCGTCCTTTGGAAAGCCCATGAGTACTTCTGAATTCAAGTCACACAGTATTTCCGACTGGGAAAAAGCCGCCAACAAGACCGCGCCCGGTGGCGATTGGCAGAACCTGAACTGGACCACGCCCGATGGCATCGTCGTCAAGCCGCTGTACACGGCCGAGGACACCAAGGACTTGCCCTACACGAACACGCTGCCCGGGCTGGAGCCGTTCATCCGCGGGCCGCAGGCCACCATGTACGCCGGCCGCCCCTGGACGATTCGCCAGTACGCGGGCTTTTCCACGGCGGAAGAATCCAACGCCTTCTACAAAAAGGCGCTGGCCGCAGGCGGGCAGGGCGTTTCGGTGGCGTTCGATCTGGCCACACACCGCGGCTACGACTCCGACCACCCGCGTGTGACGGGCGACGTGGGCAAGGCCGGGGTGGCCATCGATTCGGTCGAGGACATGAAAATCCTGTTCGACGGCATTCCGCTGGACAAGGTGTCGGTCTCCATGACCATGAATGGCGCGGTGCTGCCGATTCTGGCCGGCTACGTGGTAGCGGCCGAGGAGCAAGGCGTTTCGCAGGACAAGCTGGCGGGCACGATCCAGAACGACATCCTCAAAGAATTCATGGTGCGCAACACCTACATCTACCCGCCCAAGCCGTCGATGCGCATCATTGGCGACATCATCGAGTACACGGCGCAGAACATGCCCAAGTTCAACTCGATCTCCATCTCCGGCTACCACATACAGGAGGCGGGCGCCAACCAATCGCTGGAGCTGGCTTTCACACTGGCCGACGGCAAGGAGTATGTCAAGACCGCGCTGGCCAAGGGCATGGACGTGGACGCCTTTGCCGGCCGCCTGTCCTTCTTCTGGGCGGTGGGCATGAACTTCTACCTGGAAATCGCCAAGATGCGCGCCGCGCGCCTGCTGTGGTGCCGCATCATGAAGGAGTTCAACCCCAAGAACCCCAAGAGCCTGATGCTGCGCACGCACAGCCAGACCTCGGGCTGGTCGCTCACTGAGCAAGACCCCTACAACAACGTGGTGCGCACCACCATCGAGGCCATGGCGGCCGTGTTCGGCGGCACGCAAAGCCTGCACACCAACGCGCTGGACGAGGCCATTGCCCTGCCCACGGAATTCTCCGCCCGCATTGCGCGCAACACCCAGCTCATCATTCAGGAGGAGACGCACATTACCAGCGTGGTCGACCCTTGGGCGGGCAGCTACCTGATGGAAAAGCTCACGCAGGACATGGCCGATGCCGCCTGGGCCATCATCGAGGAAGTCGAGCAAATGGGTGGCATGACGCAAGCGGTCGATTCCGGCTGGGCCAAGCTCAAGATCGAGGCCGCCGCCGCGGAAAAACAAGCGCGCATCGACAGCGGCAAGGACGTGATCGTCGGCGTCAACAAATACAAGCTGGCCAAGGAAGACCCGGTCGAAATCCTGGAAATCGACAACATGAAAGTGCGCGATGGCCAGATCGCGCGGCTGAAAAAAATCCGCGAAACCCGCGACAGCGCCGCCGTGCAGGCCGCGCTGGATGCGCTGACCGCCGCGGCCGAGAGCGGCCAGGGCAACTTGCTGGATTTGTCCATCAAGGCCATCCGCCTGCGCGCTACGGTGGGCGAGGTCTCTGACGCGCTGGAAAAAGTCTTTGGGCGCCACCGCGCCGATACGCAAAAGGTCACTGGTGTGTACGCTGCCGCTTACGACTCGGCCGAAGGCTGGGAAAAACTCAAGCAGGAAATCAACCAATTTGCCGAGGAGCAAGGCCGCCGCCCGCGCGTGATGATCGCCAAGCTCGGCCAGGACGGGCACGACCGCGGCGCCAAGGTGGTGGCCACGGCCTTTGCCGACCTGGGCTACGACGTGGACATGGGCCCGCTGTTCCAAACCCCCGAGGAGTGCGCGCGCCAGGCCATTGAAAACGACGTGCACGCCGTGGGCGTCTCCACCCTGGCAGCAGGCCACAAAACCCTGGTGCCCGCCATCATTGCCGAGCTGAAAAAGCAGGGCGCGGACGACATCATCGTCTTCGTCGGCGGCGTGATCCCGGCGCAGGACTACGACTTCCTATTCGAGGCTGGCGTCAAGGGCGTGTACGGCCCGGGCACCCCCATCCCGGCCAGCGCCAAGGATGTGCTGGAGCAGATCAGGAAAGCAGTTGCCCTTGAGGGTTGAAGTAGCTCTCGTGATACAGTAATACGGCAATTGATCTTTTGGGAGTTGCATCATGGCCGTATCTGTTCGCATGGAACCGCTGCTGGAAAAAGAGCTGGAGCTGGCCGCTCAGCGCAAAGGCATCACCAAGTCGCAATTCATCATCGACGCGGTAGAGCGTGCGCTGGGGCGCAAGGACCCGTACCAGCTTTTTCTCAAGGTGAAGGCTGAGTCTGCGCAGGATCCTGACGCGCAAAGACTGGCCCAGGCTTTCGTGGCTGAGCCTAGCGTGCCCTACGACACCGAGGCCGCACGCGCCGCGTTGATCGCCAAGCTGAAAGCCAAGCATGGCATCAGCCTTGATTGACGCCAGCGCCCTGGTGGCCATGTTCGGCCCGGGCCAGCCGCACGGCGAGCGCTACCGCGACCTGCTGGAGCTCGCCGGTCTGGAGCGCTGGGTGCTCTCCACCACTTGGCCTTGCGTAGTGGAAGCCAGCTATCTGCTGGCGCCGCCGCAGCGCTTTGACATGCTCAACTGGCTGGGCGAGGGGGCGGTCTCGGTCTTCCCATTCGGCCAGGAGGCATTGCTGGATTTTGTGCCGCTGATGCGGCGCTACACCGAGCGCCCCCGCACCGAGATGGACCTGGCCGATGCGTCGCTTTACTGGCTGGCGGCCGACACGGGCATCACCCGCATCATGACGCTGGACAAGCGCGATTTTTCACGCTATCGGCTGCCCGATGGACGGGCGTTCGAGATTTTGTGAGGCATCTGCCATGCGCACTCCTTTGGCACGAGAAGAGAACTTTGACATGCAAGAAATTCGAGGCGCTCAATATGCCGTTGCGCCGCCAATCACCGCATGGCTGCGTTGGGAGGCACTCACGGGCCTGTTGCTGGCGCTCGGGCTCTATGCCCATATGGACTTTGCCTGGGGCAAGTTTGCCCTGTACTTTTTGCTTCCGGATGTGGCCTTGCTGGCTTACCTCTTCTGCAATGCGCATTACGCGGCCTGGCTCTATAACCTGACCCACAACACCATAGGCGCTGCGCTGCTGGGGGTGATGGCGTTGGCTTGGAATATGCCCGTGCTCTTGCAAGCCAGCCTGATCTGGTTTGCTCATGCCTGCTTTGACCGAGCATTGGGCTACGGCCTGAAATACGGGCTAGGCTTTCATGTGACGCACTTGGGTGTCATCGGCTTGCGCGGCTTGGGGAAAAAGCGGGCTCAAGAGGAGCGGGCATGATGAATACCCTCATGCAGGATCACATCCTGCACGGCAACGCCGCGCAGCAACGCCGCGCCATGGCCAAGGCCATCACGCTGCTGGAATCGACCCGCGCTGACCACCGCGCGCAGGGCGATGAGCTGCTCACGCAACTGCTGCCGCACACCGGCAAAGCCTTGCGCCTGGGCATCAGCGGCGTGCCGGGCGTGGGCAAGTCCACCTTCATCGAGGCCCTGGGCATTCACCTGATTGAGCAAGGCCACCGCGTGGCGGTGCTCAGTATCGATCCGTCCTCCAGCGTCTCGGGCGGCTCCATCCTGGGCGACAAGACGCGCATGGAAAAGCTCTCCGTCAACGAAAACGCCTACATCCGCCCCAGCCCCAGCGGCGGCAACCTGGGCGGCGTGGCAGAAAAAACCCGCGAGGCCATGCTGGTGTGCGAGGCTGCGGGCTACGACGTGGTGATTGTGGAAACCGTCGGCGTGGGCCAAAGCGAAACCGCCGCCTGGGGCATGACCGACATGTTCGTGCTGCTGCAACTGCCCAACGCGGGCGACGATCTTCAGGCCATCAAAAAAGGCGTGATGGAAATGGCCGACCTGGTGGTCATCAACAAGGCCGACATCGACCCCAAAGCAGCCACGCGGGCGCAGGCGCAAATCACTTCATCGCTGCGGCTGTTGGGCATGCACGGCACGGCCGAGCAGCACGATGGGCGGCACTGGTCGCCCAAGGTGATCCAGATCAGCGCCTTGCTGGGCCAGGGGGTGGAGAACTTCTGGGCCACAGTGAGCGAATACCGCCAGCTGCAGACCGACAATGGCGAGCTGGCACAGCGCCGCCAGCGCCAGAACATGGCCTGGATGTGGGAGCGCATCGACGCCGGCCTCAAGCTCGCCTTCCGCCAACACGAGGCTGTGCGCCAGCGCCTGCCGCAGCTGCAGCAGCAAGTGCTGGGCGGTCAGTTGGCGGCCTCCACAGCGGCGCGCCAGCTGCTCGACGCCTATGGCGCTGCCTCGACCGCCACCGTGGCCAAGGCCGCAGACAACACCTCAGACAGCGCGGGCGCTGATCGCCCGGCCTCTTCATAGCGCCGCACACTGCCATGGCAGTGTGTGCAAACCGTAGACAATGCGCGGTTGCCGCCCTGGGGGCTCCAGCCGCAAGCCATTCGATCGACCCAAAGGAAGACCATGCAAGACATCGTTGAAAAACTCAAAGAAAAACGCGCCCAGGCCCGCATGGGCGGCGGGCAAAAGCGCATCGATGCGCAGCACGCCAAGGGCAAGCTGACTGCGCGCGAGCGCATCGAGCTGCTGCTCGACGAAGGCACGTTTGAAGAATGGGACATGTTCGTCGAGCACCGCTGCTCCGACTTTGGCATGCAGGACACCAAAATCCCCGGAGACGGCGTCGTTACTGGCTACGGCATGATCAACGGCCGCCTGGTGTTCGTCTTCAGCCAGGACTTCACCGTCTTTGGCGGCGCGCTCTCCGAGGCCCATGCCGAGAAAATCGTCAAGATCATGCAGCAAGCCATGAAGGTCGGCGCCCCCGTCATCGGTCTGAACGACTCGGGCGGCGCGCGCATCCAGGAAGGCGTGGCCTCGCTGGGCGGCTATGCCGACGTGTTCCAGCAAAACGTGCTGGCCTCGGGCGTTGTGCCGCAAATCAGCGTCATCATGGGCCCTTGCGCTGGCGGTGCGGTGTATTCGCCGGCCATGACCGACTTCATCTTCATGGTCAAGGATTCGAGCTACATGTTCGTCACCGGCCCAGATGTGGTCAAAACCGTCACCCACGAAGAAGTCACCGCCGAAGAGCTTGGCGGCGCGCTCACCCACAGCAGCAAGAGCGGCGTGGCCGACATGGCCTTCGAAAACGACGTCGAAGCCCTGATGATGGTGCGCCGGCTCTACAACTACCTGCCGCTGTCCAATCGCGAAAAACCGCCCGTGCGCCCCACCAGCGACCCGGCCGACCGCATGGACTACAGCCTCGACACCCTGGTGCCCGCCAACCCCAACCTGCCCTACGACATCAAGGAGCTCATCCTCAAAGTCGTGGACAACGACGACTTCTTCGAGCTGCAACCGGACTACGCCAAGAACATCGTCATCGGCCTGGCGCGCATGAATGGCCAGACCGTGGGTATTGTTGCCAACCAGCCGCTGGTGCTGGCCGGCTGCCTGGACATCAAGAGCAGCATCAAGGCCGGGCGCTTCGTGCGCTTTTGCGATGCCTTCAACATCCCCATCGTCACCTTCGTGGACGTGCCCGGCTTCATGCCCGGCACCGCGCAGGAATACGGCGGCATCATCAAGCACGGCGCCAAGCTGCTTTTTGCCTACGCCGAGGCTACTGTGCCCAAGATCACCGTCATCACCCGCAAAGCCTATGGCGGTGCGTACGACGTGATGGCCTCCAAGCACCTGCGCGGCGACGTCAACCTGGCCTGGCCCAACGCTGAAATCGCCGTCATGGGCGCCAAGGGCGCGGTGGAAATCATCTTCCGCCAAGACAAGAACGACCCGGAAAAACTCGCCGCCCGCGAAGCCGAATACAAAGCCCGCTTTGCCAACCCCTTCGTTGCAGGCGCGCGCGGCTTCATCGACGACGTCATCCACCCGCACGAAACCCGCAAGCGCATCTGCCGCAGCCTGACCATGCTCAAGGACAAGCAGCTGGACAACCCCTGGCGCAAGCACGACAACATCCCGCTGTAATTGCAGCCGCTTTTGCCCATGCCCAAAGCCGCCAGCGCCGATCAGGTCACGAAACTGACCGACATTCCCAACGTCGGCCTGTCGATCGCGGCTGACCTGCGCGGCCTGGGCATTGCCACGCCAGACGACGTGCGCCGCATGAACCCGCTGGCCGCTTACGAGGCTCTGTGCGCCTCCACGACCCAACGCCATGACCCTTGCGTGCTCGATGTGTTCATGGCCGCACACGACTTCATGAACGGTGGCCGCGCCCAACCCTGGTGGGCCTTCACGCCGCAGCGCAAGGCGTTGCTGGCACAAACTCGGCGAGGCGATGCGTGAAAACCATCCGAAGCCAGCTGTTGCACTGCCGAATGCTTTGGTGGTCGAGGCGAGCGGCTTGCGAGTGGCTTTTCTTAAAAGCTCTTATTTGAATGATTGAGTGTAATAATTGACCTTAACGGTTCATATTTGATGTGTTGAATGTTGTCTCTCGTGCCCCCCGAATCCGTCTGCCAAGTGCTGGGCGAGCGCCTGCGCGCGCTGCGGCTGGCGCGCAACATCTCGCAGCAGGAGCTGGCTGCGATGGCAGGCGCTTCGCTGTCGTCCATCCGGCGGCTGGAGGCTTCGGGCCAGGCCTCGCTGGAGCTGCTGGTGCGCGTGGCGCAGGCTTTGCAGGTGGCGCAGGAGCTCGATGCCTTGTTCGTGCATGTGCCGCAAACCATCGCCCAGGCCGAGCAGCAGGCCGCCGCCGCCCAGCGCCAGCGCGCCAGCAAGCGCGTGCGGGGCGCATCCGGTGCATCCGGTGCATCTGGCGGAGCGGGTGCATGAACCTGAGCCTGTCGCCCATCACGCGCCTGAACGTCTTTTATGGCGGCTGGGGCGAGCGCTGGCTGGCCGGGCAATTGGCGCAGGTGGGTGGCCGCCTGCTGTTCGAGTATTCGCGCGAGGCCATTGAGCGCGGGCGCGAGTTCTCGCCCCTGCACGCGCCTCTGCCGCGCGCGGGCGCTGCGCCTGCGGCCTTGATCGGGCCGGCCCATGCGCATGGCTTGCCCGGCTTCATTGCCGATGCCCTGCCCGACGGCTGGGGCATGCTGCTGATGGACCGCGCCCTGCGCCGCCAGGGGCGCGATCCGCGCGCCGTCTCCGTGCTGGAGCGCCTGGCCATGCTGGGGGATTCGGCCGTGGGCGCATGGTCTTTCGAGCCGGCGCAGCCCTTGGCCGAGCCCTTGCCCGCAGGCATCAGCCTGGCCGCGCTGGCGCGCGACGTGCAAAGCCTGCTGGCCAGCGTGGAAGAAGGGCCGGATGCCACGCCCGAGGCCCAGTTGCAGCGCCTGCTGCTGGTGGGCGGCTCGCCCCAGGGCGCACGCCCCAAGGCCTTGCTGCGTTGGATGCCAGAGGCAGCGCGTTTCATGGCCGACACGCCTGTCACGTCCGATGCGTCAGCCGCCCAGGCCCAGGGCGAACCCTGGCTGGTCAAATTCCCGGCCCAGGGCGAGCACAGCGAAGTCTGCGCCATGGAAACCCTGTACGCCCGCCTGGCCCGCGCCGGCGGCATGGACATGCCCGAGCCGCGCCACTTTGCTCTGTCTGGCGGCCACGCCGCCTTTGGCGTGCGGCGCTTCGACCGCCTGCGCCTGCCCGGCAGCGGCGCTGAAGTGCGCGTGCCCATGCTCAGCCTGGCCGCCGCGCTGCACGCCGACCACCGCCTGCCTGCGCTGGACTACAGCACCGTGCTGCTGGCTACCGCGCGCCTGACGGGCGATTACCGCGAAACCCTCAAGGCGTTCGAGCGCTGCGTGTTCAACGTGCTCACCCACAACCGCGACGACCACGCCAAGAACTTTGCCTACCTGATGGACGCCGATGGCCGCTGGCGCCTCTCGCCCGCGTTCGACATGACGTTCAGCCACGGCCCCGGCGCCGAGCACAGCACCAGCGTAGCCGGCGAAGGCCGCACCCCCGGCCGCCGCCAGCTGCTGCAAGTGGCGCGCCAAGGCGGCATCAAGCCCAAGGACGCCGAGCGCGTCATTGAGCACTGGCTGCAAGCCCTGCAACCGGCGCCTGATCTTTTGCAGGACTTACCCATCTGCGCCACGACGATGCAGCAGATGCGCGCAGCCTTGACGCCGGTGTGGCAGGCGGTGCAGGGCAGTGCTTGAGTTTGAGTAGAAAAGGACGGACAACACACATGGCAATACCCGATACCCCTACGATCAAGCAAGCCCTGCTGACCGCGCTGGCTGACGGGCAAGAACACCGCATGTCTGATGTGGTGTCTGCACTGGAGCAGGCGCTGGCTTTGACGGCAGAAGACACAAGCGCCCGCTATGCCAGCAGTGGGGAGCTCAAATTTCCCAACATGGTTTGGTGGGCGCGCTATTACCTGAAGCAAGAGGGTTTGCTGGATTCACCCAAACGCGGTGTGGTGCAAATTACTCCTAAGGGAAAAGCCGCGCTCAGTGCCGGGCAGCCCCTTGCGCCACCCAATCAACAGCAGCAACAAGACCCGCAAGAGGCGCTTGAAACCGTAATCGCGCAACTGACTGAACGCTTGCGTGCGGATGTGCTGGAGCGTGTCAAGCAAATGCAGCCGCAGCACTTTGAACGCCTGGTGGTCGATGTGCTGCTGGCCATGGGCTACGGCTTTGACGAATCCTCTGGCCGCGTCACGCCCTATAGCCGCGACGGCGGTGTGGATGGCCTGGTGCATGAAGACAAGCTGGGCCTGAGCAGCATCTACATTCAGGCCAAGCGTTACACCGCACAAAGTGTGGGCCGTCCCGAAGTGCAACAATTCCTGGGCGCCTTGACGGGTGCAGGCGCCAACAAGGGCGTATTCATCACCAGCGCTGAGTTTTCGCGCGATGCGCGTGATTTTGTTACTCGGTTGCAAAACCAGAAAGTGGCCTTGATCGACGGCGCGCAGTTGGCACGTTTGATGGTGGAGCACGGCGTGGGTGTGTCCACAGTCAAGACGCTGGCCATTCAACATGTAGACAGTGATTACTTCGACACAGGCTGGGACAAAGCCTGACGGAATGAAAACATCAAAAGGAAACCACTATGTTCAAAAAAATCCCCATTGCCAACTGCGGCGAAATCGCGGTTTCGCCAAACTGCCAGGTGCGCGCAGCGCAAGCAGGCGATTTCGCCGCTTCGGTGTCGGTTATTAGCTGAAAGGCCCGTTGAATATGTTCAAGAAAATTTTGATTGCCAACCGCGGCGAAATCGCCTGCCGCGTCATTGCCACGGCCAAGAAAATGGGCATTGCCACCGTGGCCGTGTATTCCGACGCCGACAAGGAGGCGCGCTTTGTGCAAATGGCCGACGAGGCCGTGCGCCTGGGGCCGCCGCCTTCGCGCGAGTCCTACCTGCTGGGCGACAAGATCATTGAGGCGGCCAAGGCCACTGGGGCCGAGGCCATCCACCCCGGCTATGGCTTTTTGAGCGAGAACGAGGAGTTCGCGCGCAAGGTGGAGGAAAACGGCATCGCCTTCATCGGCCCCAAGCACGAGGCCATTGCCGCCATGGGCGACAAGATCGCCTCCAAGAAGCTGGCCGAGCAGGCCAAGGTCAACACCATCCCCGGCTACAACGACCCGATCGAATCGGCCGAAAAGGCCGTGGAGATCGCCAAGGGCATTGGCTATCCCGTCATGATCAAGGCCAGCGCCGGCGGCGGCGGCAAGGGCTTGCGCGTGGCCTTCAACGACAAGGAGGCGCTGGAGGGCTTCGAGTCCTGCCGCAACGAGGCGCGCAACTCCTTTGGCGATGACCGCGTGTTCATCGAGAAATTCGTTGAGCAGCCGCGCCACATCGAAATCCAGGTGCTGGGCGATGCGCACGGCAACGTGGTCTATCTGCATGAGCGCGAGTGCTCCATCCAGCGCCGCCACCAGAAGGTGATCGAGGAAGCGCCTTCGCCCTTCATCAGCGCCGAAACCCGCAAGGCCATGGGCGAGCAGGCCGTGGCGCTGGCCAAGGCCGTGAAGTATCAGAGTGCGGGCACGGTGGAGTTCGTGGTCGGCAAGAACCAGGACTTTTACTTCCTGGAGATGAACACCCGCTTGCAGGTGGAGCACCCGGTGACCGAGTGCATCACCGGGCTGGATCTGGTGGAGCAAATGATCCGCGTGGCCGCCGGTGAAAAACTCGCTTTCACCCAGGCCGACGTGAAGCTGGAGGGCTGGGCCATCGAGTGCCGCATCAACGCCGAGGATCCGTTTCGCAACTTCCTGCCCTCCACCGGGCGGCTGGTGCGATTTGCCCCGCCCGAGCAAAACCTGCAGCAGGGCCAGGCCAGCACGGACTTGGGCGTGCGTGTGGACACGGGCGTGTACGAGGGCGGCGAAATCCCGATGTACTACGACTCCATGATTGCCAAGCTCATCGTGCACGGCAAGGATCGCGCGGACGCCATCGCCCGCATGCGCGAGGCGCTCAACGGTTTTGTCATCCGCGGCATCAGCAGCAATATCCCGTTTCAGGCGGCGCTGCTCTCGCACCCGGATTTCGTCTCGGGCAACTTCAACACCGGCTTCATCGCCCAGCACTACCCCGAGGGCTTTCGCGCCGAGGACGTGCACCACGATGAGCCCCAATTCCTGCAGGCGCTGGCGGTGTGGACGACGCTGCGCTTTCGCGACCGCGCCAGCCGCATCTCCGGCCAGTTCGCCGGCCAGGAAGTGCGCGTGGGCAAGGAGTTCGTCGTCATCGAGCTCGATGCGCGCCAGGGCCAGCACACCTATGCCGATGCGCTGGTCGAGCAGTACGAGCACGAGCAGGCCGACAAGGCCGTGGTCGTGATCGGCGGCAAACGCTACGAGCTGCAGGCGCAGACTGCGCTGGGCCACCAGGTGGCGGTGCAGGGCACGGTCAACGGCCAGCCCTTCACGGCGCAGATCGAGCGCGGCGTGGGCAAGAGCCCGCTGGCGCTGCGCATCAGCCACAACGGGCGCCAGATCGAGGCCATGGTGCTGACCACGCGCCGCGCCGAGCTGTTTCGCCTCATGCCCTTCAAGGCGCCGCCCGATCTGTCCAAGTTCCTGCTCTCGCCCATGCCGGGCCTGCTGGTCAATGTCGAAGTGCAGCCTGGCCAGAAGGTGCAGGCCGGCGAGCGCCTGGCGGTGATCGAGGCCATGAAGATGGAGAACGTGCTGTTTGCCGCGCAGGACGGCGTGGTCAGCAAGGTTGTCGCCAGCAAGGGCGAGTCCCTGGCTGTGGACCAGGTGATCCTCGAATTCGAGTGATGCACCGCTGACCTGCATGGGCATGCGCCATGGCTTGCGCACCAGGCCATGGCGCAGCGCCCAGCGCCCTGTGCCCTGCGGCTGTGCCCGGGGCCCATTGCCTGCCTGGGGGGGAAGAATCGCCATGAACATGAACTATGTGCACATCGTCGCCTTGCTGGCCATCGCCCAGTTTTTGGCTTTTGGCGTTCTGGTGGGCCGTATGCGCGAAAAGTACGGCGTCAAGGCGCCGGCCATGACCGGGCATGAGATGTTCGAGCGCGCGCTGCGCGTGCAGATGAACACGCTGGAGCAGCTGGTGTGCTTTCTGCCCGCGCTGCTGATTGCCAGCCTGTACTGGCCCAATGCCGTGATCGCCGGCATTGGCGTGGTCTACCTGGCAGGGCGGCTGCTGTACTGCCGCCAGTACCTGGCCGATCCGGCCAGCCGCGCGCCTGGCTTTTTGCTCAGCGTCATCCCCAACATGGCGCTGCTGCTGGCGGCGCTGGCCGGGGCGCTGTTGCGCCAGCCAGCGTGATTGGTGGGGGCTGCGCCGATGGCCATTGGCCCGCGCTTTGGCATGAAGTGCGACCCATCTGGCGCGCAGACCCGTGCCGGCGCGGCCCAGGCAAAGAACAATCGGGCCGGGCTGCAGGCCGCAGGCACAGACGCCCCCTGAATGCAGCACCAGGCATTGCAACGCACACCAAAGGCTGCGCCCCGCCGCGGCGCGGCCATGAGAAAAAGGACGGAGATGGAAAACTACACCACACCACTTGAGGCCCCCGCCGCGCAGTTCGATGGCGGCCAGCCGCTGGTCTTTCACACGCCGCGCAGCAAAAAAGTGCCGGCCGATGCCAAGCCCCAGCGCTGGAGCGTGGAGGCCGTCCAGCAACTGCTGGATTTGCCGTTCATGGACTTGCTCTACCAGGCCCAGACCGTGCACCGCCAGCACTGGCCCAAGGGCGATGTGGAGCTGGCCACGCTGCTGTCGGTCAAGACCGGCGGCTGCCCCGAGAACTGCGGCTACTGCCCGCAATCGGCCGAGTACGACACGGGCGTGAAGGCGCAGAAGCTCATGGCTGTGGACGAAGTGCGCGCCGCCGCCCAGGCCGCCAAGGACGCGGGCGCGACCCGCTTTTGCATGGGCGCGGCCTGGCGCGCGCCCAAGGACCGCGACATCGAAAAAGTCGTCGAGCTCATTGCCGCCGTCAAAGGCCTGGGCATGGAAACCTGCGCCACCATGGGCATGCTCCAGCCGCACCAGGCCAAGGCCCTGCGCGCCGCCGGGCTGGACTACTACAACCACAACCTTGACACCGCGCCCGAGTACTACGAATCGGTGGTCGATACCCGCAACTACCAGGATCGCCTCGACACCCTGCAGGCCGTGCGCGATGCGGGCATCAGCGTCTGCTGCGGCGGCATCATCGGCATGGGCGAAGCGCCCGTGCACCGCGCCGGGCTGATCGCGCAGCTGGCCAACCTCGATCCGTATCCTGAATCCGTGCCCATCAACAGCCTCGTGCCCGTGCCCGGCACGCCGCTGGCCGATTCCGAGCCCGTCGATCCACTGGACTTCGTGCGCATCATCGCCGTGGCCCGCATCACCATGCCCAAGGCGCGCGTGCGCCTCTCGGCTGGCCGCCAGCAACTGGGCGAGGCCGTGCAGGCCCTGTGCTTTCTGGCCGGGGCCAACTCCATCTTCTACGGCGACAAGCTGCTGGTCACCGGCAACCCCGAGGCCGGCGACGACGCCCGCCTGCTGGCCAAGCTGGGCATCAACGGCCGCCACACCCAGGTCGAGGACGAGCGCCACGCCCACAGCCACGCCCATCTGAACATCCAGCAGGGCGCAGCCCGCTGACGCCAAGGCTTTCAAGGAGAAAAAACACATGAGCACCCAAGCAACACGCCCCTTCAAGGTGCTGGGCATCCAGCAAATCGCCATCGGCGCGCTGAGCAAGGACAAACTGCGCCAGCTGTGGGTTGACGCCCTGGGGCTGCAAGTGACCGGCCACTTCCGCAGCGAGCGCGAGAACGTCGACGAAGACATCCTCAGCATGGGCCAGGGCCCCTACAAGGTCGAGGTCGATCTGATGCAGCCCATCGACCCCGAAGGCAAACCGGCCGTGCACGCCACGCCGCTCAACCACGTGGGCCTGTGGATCGACGACCTGCCCAAGGCCGTCGAATGGCTCAGCAGCCAGGGCGTGCGCTTTGCCCCTGGCGGCATCCGCAAGGGCGCAGCCGGCCACGACATCTGCTTTCTGCACCCCAAGGCCAACGACGAATTCCCCATCTCGGGCGAAGGCGTGCTGATCGAACTGGTGCAGGCCCCGCCGGAGGTGATTGCGGCGTTGGGGTGATGGGCGCTTGTACCTGGCCTCGTGTGCCCTGATGAGTCTCTCTGTTTAAACGAAAGAAAGGGACCTGCCGTGAGCCTGAACTGCATCGCCCGCATCGTCGCGCTGCTGGCAGCCAGCTTGGCCTTTTCGCCCTGGGCGCAGGCCGAGGAGCCGAAGTTGGACTTTGCCGCCATCCAGGCCGAAGCGCAGAAAGGGGTTGCGCATTCGCAGTACGTTTTGGGATTGATGTATGGCTTAGGCCGAGGCGTGCGCCGGGACGATGCCCGTGCAGTGGAGTGGTTCCGCAGAGCCGCGCAGCAGGGGGAGGCGAATGCGCAATTCAGCCTGGGGGTGATGTATGACATCGGCGTGGGCGTGCGTCAGGACGATACCCAAGCAGTGGAGTGGTTCCGCAAAGCGGCGCAGCAGGGGCACGCGGGCGCGCAATTCAGTTTAGGGATGAGTTTCTACTTAGGCCAAGGCGTGCGCCAGGACTACGCCAAGGCCGCGGAGTGGTTCCTCAAGTCGGCGCAGCAAGGAAATTCAGGCGCACGGTTTTTCCTGGGGCGGATGTACGAGCACGGTCGTGGAGTTGGGCAAAACACCGCTACAGCCAAAGAATGGTACGGCCAAGCCTGTGACAGCGGCGATCAAGATGGCTGCGACGAATACGCCCGTTTGAACAAGGCAGGGTTTTGAGCACCATCAGATGAAGCAACGGTGCTTTTTTTGAGCGCACAGAAAGAGCGAGCGGATTGGGGCCGTTGCAAGGGCGAGGGTGTGCCACTGGTTGGTGTGTGTTTTTTAGTGCCGCCACAGGCTTTTGGAAAGGAATGAGATGACACGCATTCTGGAATCGTTCTGGCGCGCCCTGGTCGATAGCTTTCGGCCGCGCATCATCGCCTTGTCGCTGCTGCCGCTGGGGCTGATTATTGCCGCCAGCCTGTTGCTGGGCTATCTGTACTGGGACAGCGCCACCGCTGCCATGGCTACTTGGATGGAGGGCAGCAGCATCTGGGGCTGGTTCGATGCGCGGCTGGTCGAGCTGGGCTTTGCCAATGCCACGGCGTTTTTTGCCCAGCTGCTGGTGGTGATGCTGGTCACGCCGCTGCTGATCGTGCTCAGCCTGCTGCTGGTGAGCCTGTTCATGACGCCGATGATGGCCAAGGATGTGGCCGGGCGGCGCTTTCCGGGGCTGGAGCGGCGCGGCGGCAACCAGTTCTTTCAGAGCCTGGGCTGGTCGCTGCTGTCCACCGCCATGGCCTGCATGGCGCTGCTGGCCACGCTGGTGCTGTGGCTGATCCCGCCGCTGGCGCTGGTGCTGCCGCCGCTGATCTGGGGCTGGCTGGCCTATCGCATCCTGAGCTTCGATGCGCTGGCGCAGTACGCCAGCCCTGCCGAGCGGCGCCAGATCATGGCCCGGCACCGCTGGCCGCTGCTGCTCATCGGCGTGCTGTGCGGCTTTCTCAGCGCTGCGCCCAGCGTGCTCTGGGCCTCGGGCCTGATCTTTGCCGTGGCCTTCGTGGTGCTGATCCCGCTGGCCGTCTGGCTGTTCACCTGGGTGTTTGCGCTGACCTCGCTGTGGTATGCGCATTACTGCCTGGAGGTCTTGGCCGCGCAGCGCGGCCCGCTGGCGATGGTGCCGCCGGCCCCGCCCGCCACGGCGCTGCCCCGCCCTGCGCCGCCCCAGCCGACTCAACCACCTGCCACCCCGGCGCTGCCATCTGCTGGCGACGTGGGCGATGCCGCCCCTGGCGCGACGCCCGATGCCGCTGCTGACGGGGCGCGCAGCGCGGGCCCTGCGCCTGCGCCCGTGGCTGGCGCTGCGGCCCCTGGCCCTTCAGCCAGCGCCCAGCCCGATGCCGGGGCTGGGCCTGCCCAGCAAGCCGTGCAGGGCGCGACAGGCGCAGCGGACGTTGCGGGTGCGGCGGCCACGCCAGCGCCACTGCCGCCCACGCCAGCGCCACCACGGGCCAGCGCCGCTGCGCAACCCATTGCGCAGGAGCCCGGTCAGCCCGCCGCCGGGCCAGGGCCGCAGCCAGGCCCGACCAGCGCCGCGCCATCTGCCTGAAAGCCCGCCCGGCGCCGCTGGGCAGGGCGCGCAGCTATGGTATGGTTTGCGCCGGCCTGCACACGCAGGCCGTTTTGCCGCCGCCCGCACGGGAGGCCCTGGGGCTGGTGGCGAATTGATCTGTTCTGGAGCGTGTGATGCACTTTGCGCGGGGGCGCAAAGTGCATCACACGCTCTAAGCCCCGACGAGAACAAAGCAAAGAGAGGTTGGCCATGCACCCAAGGAACCGAACCATCGCCCCATCATCTTCGAGCGCCCCCGCAGGCCGCAGGCTGGGAGCCGGCATGGCCAGCGCGCTGCTGGCCGGCCTGCTGGCGGCGTGCAGCAGCACGCCCTTGCCGCCGTGGGAGCAGGGCCAGGCTGTGCAGGCCGGCCAGGTGCACCGCCTGCCGCCTGGTCAGGCGATGCCCATGGGCGTGCAGGGCGAGGCGGCAGCGCCCTACAGTCCGGCCGTGGCGGCGCGCTTTGCCGAGCCGGCCGTGCGCTATGCCACGCCGGGCCTGCAGCAAGGGCGCGAGCAGTTCACCAGCAATGAGGAAATCCAGACCTTCCTGGGCCAGCTGGCGGCCCGGCCCGTGGCCGGCGTTGCTGCGCAGCCGCTGGTGATTGGCCGCTCGCAGGCCGGCGCGCCCATCCATGCGCTGCTGCTGGGCAAGGGCGTGACGCTGGATCCGGCGGGCTTTGCGCGCTCGGGCAAGCCCACGGTGCTGCTCATCGGCCAGCAGCATGGCAATGAGCCGGCCGCGGGCGAGGCCCTGCTGGTGGCCGCTGAGCAGTTGCTCAATGGGCAATGGGCCTCGGCGCTGAACCAGCTCAACGTCATCATCGTGCCGCGCGCCAACCCCGATGGCGCGCTGGCGGGCCGGCGCGCGCTGGGCAACGACATCGACCTCAACCGCGACCATTTGCTGCTGCGCACGCCCGAGGCGCGCGCGCTGGCGCAGCTGGTGCGCGATTACCGGCCGCTGGTCATCGTCGACAGCCACGAGTTCAGCGTCATGGGGCGCGTGCAGCAGAAGTTCCAGCTCGTGCAGGCCTACGACGCCATGCTGCAGTACGCCAATACGCCCAACATCGGCGACTTCACCATCAAGGCGGCCAATGAGTGGTTCGTGCAGCCCATGTTCCAGGAGCTCAAGCGCCACGACCTGCGCGCGCAGTGGTATTTCACGACCTCCAGCGACATGCAGGACCAGTCGCTGGCTATGGGCGGCATCCGCCCGGACACGGGGCGCAACGTCAACGGCCTGAAGAACGCCGTGAGCCTGCTGATCGAGACGCGCGGCGTGGGCATCGGCCGCCACCACATCCAGCGGCGCGTGCACACGCACGTGGTGCTGGTGCGCAAGGTGCTGGAGCAGGCCGCCGTGCGCGCCTCGCACCTGCAGCAGGTCAAGAGCTATGTCGAGCGCGAGGCCGCGTCCTCGGCCTGCAACGGCCAGGTCGTCATCGAGGCGGCGCAGACGCAGGAGCACAAGGAAGTGCTGCTGCTGGATGCGAACACCGGCGCCGACGTGGTGCGCAAGCTGCCCTGGAAATCCTCGCTGCAGCTGCAAAGCACGCGCCAGCGCAACCGCCCCTGCGGCTACCTGCTGGCGCACAGCGAGGGCGATGCCGTGGCCCGGCTGCAAATGCTGGGCGTGAACGTGCTGCGCGTGGCCGAGGCCGGCGACCTGCAGGTCGAGCGCTATCAGGAAACGGCCCGTGAGCAAGGCCAGCGCCAGGACGTGCTCGGCCCCATGGGCAGCGAGGCGCAGATCCTGCGCGTGCAGGTGCAACTGGCGCGCGAGCGCGTCACCGTGCCGGCGGGCAGCTATTACGTGCCCATGGGCCAGCCGCTGGCCAACCTGGCCATTGCCGCGCTGGAGCCCGACACGCAAAACAGCTACTTCGCCAACCGCATCCAGCACGACCTGGGCAGCCTGGTGCGCGTCGTCGAGCCGCCGGCGCTGGTTTTTGAAGAAGTCGAATAAGCCCGGCCTGGAGCACGCACGCATGGACGACCTGGCCCAGCGCCTGCAGCGCCCCAGCTGCATCACCGATGTGCCCGGCATTGCCGCAGGCCATGCCCAGATGGCCGGCCGCGCCACCGGCTGCACCGTGGTGCTGGCCGCCGGCCATGCCCATGCCGCGCCGGGCGGGCAGGGCGCCATCGCGGCGGTGGACGTGCGCGGCGCCGCGCCCGGCACGCGCGAGACCGACTTGCTCGCCCCCGGCAACCTGGTGGAGAAAGTCCACGCCATCGTCCTGTGCGGCGGCAGCGCCTTCGGGCTGGACGCCGCCAGCGGCGTGGTGCGCTGGCTGGAAGAGCAGGGCCAGGGCCTGGACACTGGCGTGTGCCGCGTGCCCATCGTGCCTGCGGCCGTGCTGTTCGATCTGCTCATTGGCGATGTGCGCATCCGCCCCGATGCCGCCTGCGGCCATGCGGCCTGCGTGGCCGCCCAGACCCAGGCCAACGCCCGCACGCCGCTGGCGCAGGGCAATGTGGGCGCGGGCAGCGGCGCCATCGTGGGCAAGATGTTTGGTCTGGAGCGCGCCATGCGCGGCGGCATCGGCTCGGCCTCGGTGCGTGTGGGCGGCGTCACCGTGGGCGCGTTGATCGCCTGCAATGCCGTGGGCGACGTGCGCCACCCCGAGCGGGGCGCCATCCTCGCCGGCGCGCGCGCCGCGCCAGGCAGCCCCCAGCCCTGCGACGCGCTGCGCGCCTTGCTGGCCGGGCAGGCGCCATTGCCCGCGCTGGCCGGCAGCAACACCACCATTGGCGTGATCGCCACCGATGCGCCGCTGACCCGCCCCCAGGCCCTGCGCCTGGCCGGCCAGGGGCACGATGGCCTGGCGCGCTGCATCACGCCTGTGCACACGCAGTCCGACGGCGACACCTTGTTCATGCTCTCCACCGGCCTGGCCGCCAGCTCGCCCGGCGCCATGGTGCTGGGCGCCATGGTCGCCGAGGCCGTGGCCCTGGCCACGCTGCGCGCCGTGTTGCACGCGCAGGACTACGCCGATGCGCAGCTGCGCATCCCCGCCGTGGCAGCGGCGCAGCGCCGCGCGCTGCTGGGCGCGTGAAGGGCAAGGGGCGGCACATGCACGCATTGGTGCAACGCGTGGCGCAGGCCCAGGTGCAGGTCGATGGCCGCACCGTCGGCGCCATCGGTCAGGGGCTGCTGGTGCTGGTCTGCGCCGAGCACGGCGACGGCCGGCCCCAGGCGGACAAACTGCTGGACAAGCTGCTGAAGCTGCGCATCTTCAGCGACGCCCAGGGCCGCATGAACCGCAGCGTGCAGGACCTGCAGGGCGGCCTGCTGCTGGTCAGCCAGTTCACGCTGGCGGCCGACTGCAGCGGCGGCAACCGCCCCAGCTTCAGCGCCGCCGCAGCGCCTGAGCTGGCGCGCCAGCTCTACGACTACTTGCTGGCCCAGGCCCGCGCCCGCCACGCCGATGTGGCGCAAGGCATCTTCGCAGCCGACATGCAAATCGCCCTGGTCAACGACGGGCCCGTGACCATCCCCCTGCGCATTGCGCCGGCGGCTGCCGGCGCTGGATAAGGCAAAGGCAGAGCCTGGCGGCTGCCGTGTCGGCATAGGCATGGCATAGAGGCCAATCATCGGGAATCATCAGACTGACGCTCGATGGCGAGAGTCAGCATCCAATACGTCAAAAACGCCCCGCAGCATGGCGGGGCGTCAGTGAGAGCCTGCTTGCAATTTCACAGCCGGCCAAGGCATCGGCCTGGGCGTGCCGCCGCCGTTGCAGTCCGCCCAAGCCGCACTGCGCAGGCGGGCCTTTTTAAGCCTGTTGCTCCAGAAAGCGCTGTGCGTCCAGCGCGGCCATGCAGCCGGTGCCGGCGCTGGTGATGGCCTGGCGATACACGTGGTCCTGCACGTCGCCGGCGGCGAACACGCCGGGCACGCTGGTTTGCGTGGCAAAGCCATCGTGCCCGCCCTGGGTGAGGATGTAGCCGTTTTTCATCTCCAGCTGGCCCTGGAAGATCTCGGTGTTGGGGGCGTGGCCGATGGCGATGAAGGCGCCTTGCAGGGCCAGATCCTCGGTGCTGTCGTCCTGCACGTTGCGGATGCGCACGCCGGTGACGCCGCTGGCATCGCCGAGCACTTCGTCGAGCACGCTGTGCAGCTTGAGCTCGATCTTGCCGGCCTGCACCTTTTCCATCAGCTTGTCGATCATGATGGCTTCGGCGCGGAATTTGTCGCGGCGGTGGATCAGCGTGACCTTGCTGGCGATGTTGGAGAGGTACAGCGCCTCTTCCACGGCGGTGTTGCCGCCGCCGACGACGGCCACGGCCTGGTCGCGGTAGAAAAAGCCGTCGCAGGTGGCGCAGGCCGAGACGCCGCGGCCCATGAAAGCCTGCTCGGAGGGCAGGCCCAGGTATTTGGCCGAGGCGCCGGTGGCGACGATCAGGCTGTCGGCGCTGTAGCTGCCGCTGTCGCCGTTGAGCTTGAAGGGGCGCTGCGAGAGGTCCACGCTCTGGATGTGGTCGAACACGATCTGGGTGTTGAAGCGCTCGGCGTGCTTGAGAAAGCGCTCCATCAGCTCGGGGCCCTGCACGCCGGCGGCGTCGGCGGGCCAGTTGTCCACTTCGGTGGTGGTGGTCAGCTGCCCGCCCTGGGCCATGCCGGTGATGAGCACGGGCTGCAGGTTGGCGCGTGCGGCGTAGATGGCGGCGGTGTAGCCTGCCGGGCCGGAGCCGAGAATCAGAACTTTGGCGTGTAATGTGTTGGTAGTGCTCATGTTTTTCACCAAAAATGGGGTTGCGGATGAAGCGTTTCAGCCGCTCTTTGCGATAATGCGGGCTTTGTTTGCCGAGAGCGTGCCATTGTAGGGATTTCCTGTATGGGCGGCCTGTGGCAATGCTTTGATGGCCTGCGCGCCCAGGGCCTGTTCAACACCATGAGTTCCCGTTCCCGTTCTCGCTCCCGATCCTCTGGCAACACTTTCAATTCCTCGCCCCAGGAGGCCGGGCCGGGCTTTCTGAGCCGTTTTGGCCAGGATGTGCTGCTGTTCATCGCCCTGGTGGTCGGCTCGGCCTGGGTGGCGGCGCTGCTGAGCTATTCGCCGCAGGATCCGGCCTGGTCCTCGTCGGGGCAGGGCGCGGCCGCGCAGGTGCCGCACAACTGGCTGGGCAGCCTGGGGGCCTACTGGTCGGATGTGAGCTACTTTCTGCTTGGCTACACGGTCTGGGTGCTGGTGGCGGCGCTGGCGCTGCTGTGGTGGTGGGCCTTTCGCGCCTGGCTCAGCGGCAAAAGCCAGGTGCGCAGCGACGGGCGGCTGATGATGCTGCGCATCTGGGGCAAGCGCCTGTTCTGGCTGGGCAGCGTGCTGCTGCTGCTGTGCGCCTGCGCGGTGCTGGAGTGGACGCGCCTGTACCGCTTCGAGGGCCAATTGCCCGACCATTCCGGCGGGGTGCTGGGCTATTGGGTTGGGCCCCTGGCCGTGCGCTGGCTGGGCTATACCGGCTCGACCGTGGCGGCGCTGGTGCTGGCGCTGCTGACGCTGTCGTGGGTGCTGGGTTTTTCCTGGGGCAAGGTGGCCGAGCGCACCGGCGCCTGGATCGAGCGCTGGATCGACCGCGTGCGCCTGGGCCACGAGCACCTGCGCGATGCCCGCGCCGGGCGGCGCGCGCAGCGCGAGCGCGAGGAGCAAATCAGCAAGGAGGCCGTGCTCACGCGCGATGCCCTGAGCGATGCGCTGCCCGAGCACCTGGCGGACATCCCCGAGGAGCAACTGCCGCAGTTGCAGGAGCTGCCCGAGGCGGCACTGCCCAAAGCCGGCGCTGCGCCCGGCAGCGCAGCCGGCGAGGCCGGCGCCGAGAGCGCAGCGCCGCCGCCGGCCTACAGCGAAACCGTGGACTTGCCCTGGGACGAGGAGCCCGCGCCGGGCAAGAGCTACGCCACGACGCGCCCGCAAGAGCGCATCGAGCCGCTGTGGGACGACCCCAGCCCGGCTGCGGCCAACGAGACGGCTTTGATCTCCACGCCCGTCAAGCGTCAAAAGCACTTGTTCGACGACGCCAGAAGCGGCGCGCTGCCCTCGGTGGCGCTGCTCGATCCGATCGCTGCCAAGCAGGAGACCGTCACCCCCGAAACGCTGGAGATGACCAGCCGCCTGATCGAGAAAAAGCTCAAGGACTTTGGCGTGGAAGTGCGTGTGGTCGAGGCCCAGCCCGGCCCGGTGGTCACGCGCTACGAGATCGAGCCGGCCACGGGCGTCAAGGGCGCGCAGATCGTCAACCTCTCCAAGGACTTGGCGCGCTCGCTGTCGCTGATGTCCATCCGCGTGATCGAAACCATCCCGGGCAAGAACTACATGGCGCTGGAGCTGCCCAATGCGCGCCGCCAGTCCATCCAGCTCAAGGAAATCCTCTCCTCGGACGTGTACCAGGACGAGAAATCCAAACTCGCGCTGGGCCTGGGCAAGGACATCATCGGCAAGCCCATCGTGGCCGACCTGGCCAAGATGCCGCACTGCCTGGTGGCCGGCACCACCGGCTCGGGCAAGTCCGTGGGTATCAACGCCATGATTCTCTCGCTGCTGTTCAAGGCCGAGCCCAGCGAAGTGCGCCTGCTGATGATCGACCCCAAGATGCTGGAGATGAGCGTCTACGAAGGCATCCCGCACCTGCTGTGCCCGGTGGTGACCGACATGAAGCAGGCCGCGCACGGTCTGAACTGGTGCGTGGCCGAGATGGAGCGGCGCTACAAGCTCATGAGCAAGCTGGGCGTGCGCAACCTGGCCGGCTACAACGCCAAGATCAAGGCCGCGCAGGACGCCGGCGAGATCATCGGCAACCCCTTCAGCCTCACGCCCGAGGACCCCGAGCCGCTGGACGCGCTGCCGCACATCGTCATCATCATCGACGAGCTGGCCGATTTGATGATGGTGGTGGGCAAGAAGATCGAAGAGCTCATCGCCCGCCTGGCGCAAAAGGCGCGCGCCGCTGGCATCCACCTCATCCTGGCCACGCAGCGCCCCAGCGTGGACGTCATCACCGGCCTGATCAAGGCCAACGTGCCCACGCGCATTGCCTTTCAGGTCTCCAGCAAGATCGACAGCCGCACCATCCTCGACCAGATGGGCGCCGAGGCCCTGCTGGGCATGGGCGACATGCTTTACATGAAAGGCGGCACTGGCCTGCCCGTGCGCGTGCACGGCGCTTTCGTCAGCGACGACGAAGTGCACCGCGTGGTCGAATTCATCAAGCAAAGCATGGGCGAGGCCGAATACATCGACGGCGTGCTCGAGGGCGTTGGCAGCGAGAGCGAAAGCGACTGGGCCGTGGATTTTGAGGGCACGCCCGCCGGCGCAGGCGGCGGCGAGAAAGACCCCATGTACGACCAGGCCGTGGAGATCGTGCTCAAGGACCGCAAGTCCAGCATCTCCCACGTGCAGCGCAAGCTGCGCATCGGCTACAACCGCGCCGCGCGCATCCTGGAGGACATGGAAAGCGCCGGCCTGGTCGGTGCGCTGGGCAGGAATGGCCAGCGCGACATCCTGGTGCCCCACCGTGGCGAATGAACCCGATGTGGATGGCGCCGCCGCCGCTGCGCCGTTGCGCCTGATCGGCCTGTGCGCCGCCTGGTGCGGCGTGTGCCGCGAGTTCGAGTCCGTCTTTGAGCGGCTGCGCAGCAGCCATCCCCAGGTGCAGCTGGCCTGGCTGGACGTGGAAGAGCCGGCCACCAGCGACGCCCTGGGCGCGCTGGACATCGACACCTTCCCGACCATTGCGCTGGGCCGCGGCCAGCAGCTGCTGTTCTGGGGCAGCATCGTGCCGCAGGCGGCCGTGCTGAGCCGCTTGCTGCAAGAGGGCGCGGCCCTGGGCGCGCAGCCCACGCGCCCCAGCAGCCCCCAGCCGCTGGAGCAACAGGCCTGGCGCGCCCTGCAGGCCATGCTGGGTGACGCGCCGGGTAACGAGCCGGGTAAGGCGCCGGGTAACGAGCCGGGTAAGGTATAGAGCGGCTTCGATTCTCATGAAGACAGCTCCTGCAAGCGCCGCCTTCTCTCGTCACACCCGCGAAGGCGGGTGTCCAGCCGCGACGCTGACAAGGGCGGCGCTGCCGTTGGCCAATCCCCTTCTCGTGCGCGAGGGTGTCGCTGGATGCCCGCCTTCGCGGGCATGACGAGAGCCACTTGCGAGACGGCGATGCCAGTCAGCGGCCAGGCTTGGATTTGTCCACGTTCGAGAAGCGCATGCGCTGGCGCGCGGCGCTTTAGCTCACATCCAGATCCGCAGCATCCGGCGGCTGGGCTGGGGCATTGCCCTGCGGCTGCGCGCCGTGGGCTGCGCTGCTGGCCGCGTTGGCCATGCGGGCCGGCCATTGAAAGTACACCGGGTACAGCTGCGCCACGGCCTGACCGTTGAAATCCCAGGTCATGCAGCCGCCCAGGTGTGGCGGCGGCGGCCGGTTGGCATCGGGCGGCAGGCCGTGGAAATGCGCCAATGCCATGGGGGCCAGGGTTTGGTAGGCCGCCGTGGCCATGTTGTAGAGCAGCTCGCGCATGTGCGTGCAGCCCTGCACGCCGCCCAGGTGGGCGTCGATGCTTTTGCGCCAGCCCTTGGCCATGGTGCTGCCAATCATCTTGCGCATGTGCTGGTCGGCCTCGTGGCAGGAGCCGTGCGGAAAATTGCCCATGCGCGTGGCGATGTCGCGCACCACCAGCTGGTGGTCGATGGTCAGGCGGATCAGCATGCGGTGCAGCGCCTGCCCGGGCGGCAGGCCGCTGCCATCGGCCAATGCGAACTCGAAGGGCTTGGTGTCGACCATTTCCGCTTCGATGTCCCACAGGCCATCGTCGCGCTGATAGCCGTGGAATGTGCTCTGGCGGGTGTGGGCCAGGCGGCGGGGGGCGGGAGGGGGCAGAGTCATCGCGGGTTTCTTCCGTCATGGGGCCGTGTGCGGATGGACAAGCCCATGCGCCAGCGGCCGGGCGGCAAGGGTAATGGATTTTTCTGCGTGGCGCTGTCACGTTGTCAAGCTGGTGGGCAGCCGCTTGCAGGCGCGCCGGCAGGCATGAAAAAACCCGGCCCTGAAAAGGGCCGGGTTTTGTATCAGAGCCGGCAGGCGCTGCGGCCTGCCGGGGGGCGCTGCCTTCAGCGGCGCTGACGGCGGGCCAGGCCGGCCATGCACAGCGCCAGCAGGGCCAGCATCCAGGGCGCGCCCACGGGCACAGGCACCGTGCCCGTGGGGCTGGGCGCAGCGATCACGACTGGCGCGGCAGCATTGCTGGCCTCGCAGGTCGCCGTTGGGGCGCAGGTCACGTTGCTGGGCAGATTGCTCAGCCTGGCGACGTTGATCACCTGGCTGCCCACAGGCAAGGCCGCATCGGTAGTGGCTTCGATCTGGAAGCGGACCTGGCCGCCGCTGGGCAGTTGGCTCAGCACGGCATCGAGCGCGCCACTGCCTTGATCGGGCGTGGGGCAGCTGGCGCCGCCAGTGGCTGTGGTGCAGCGCCATGTCTGGCTGGCGATGCCTGCTGCCAAGGGGTCCTGAATGCGCACACCGTGCGAGTCACGCCCGCCGCTGGCCGAGACCACCAGGTCAAAGGTGATCTTGCCGCCTGCCACAACGCTGGTGCTGCTGGCCGTCTTGCTCAAGGTCACGACGCCGTCCGATGGGATGGGGACAGGGCCAGTGGAGGTCGGCACCTGGGCGTTGGCCTCGCAGGAAGCGGGGTCGCAAGTCGCGCCAGCAGGGGGCGTGATGCGGGCCGTGTTGACGACTTGGGCCGGCAAGTTGGCGGCTTCGGCCGTGGCCGTGATGGCGATGGTGGCCGTGGCGCCAGCGGGCAGATCCAGCGTCAGGTTGATGGCGCCACTGCCTGCGGCGCTGGAGCAGCTGCCAGCCGGGGCGGCCGCGCAGGTCCAGGTCTGGCTGGCAATGCCGGTGGGCATGGCGTCACTGAGTTGCACCGCATTCACTGCCGCAGTGCCAGTGTTGTGCACTTGCACGGTGAACTGGGCGGTGCCGCCGGGCTGCAACTGTGTGCTGGCGGTGGTCTTGGTGATGCGCAGCACGGATGCCGGCGGCGGTGGCGGCAGGGCGGCTGGCGTCAGGCTGACCGGGGCCTCGCAAGCCTGGCCTGCAGGCTGGATGCCCCCAGCCACCTGGCAGAAGCCGTCTGCAGGCGGCGTCAAGCGTGCGATGTTCTCCAGATTGCCGGTGAAGCCGGCAGGCACTTGCACTGTCACCGTGTAGGTCTGGCGCGCATCTGGGGCCAGCACCAGGGCGGGCAGATCCAGGGCGCCTGCGCCATTGCCACAGGCGTTGTTGGCTTGGTCCACGCACTCCCAGCTCATCACGCTGGTGCCTGCGGGCAGTGCATCCTGCAAGCGCACGGAGGCCTGGCCGGTGGTGCTGAGGTTGCGCACCTCGACGGCGAACTTCACCTCACTGCCTGGGGTGTAGCTGGTAGTGCCAGCGGGCAGGGCCGTCTTGCTCAGTGCCACCAAGGTGGCGCCAATGCTGACATCGGCCTTGCAAGGCGGGGTCGCGGACTGGTTGGTGGCCGGGTCGATACAGCCAGCGCCTGGCGGCAGCTCCAGCGTGGCGCTGTTGTCAACCTGGGTCGGCAACTGGCCAGCGGGCAGCTTGCCCTTGACGGTCAGGGTGATCTCACCCACGGCGGTGCTGCTGGTGGCCGCCGGGATGACGGCGCCAACCGAGATCGTCTCGCCACCTGCGCCCGCGCCATTGGCCGTGGCGCAGGAGCCGCCGGCCGTGCCGGTGCTGGCGCAAGTCCAGGTGAAGGACTCGAACATGGCGGGCACGGTGTCATTGATGGTGCCGTTGGTGGGCGAAGCGCTGATGTTGCTGGCCACGATGGTCCAGGTGATCTCGCCGCCGGGCTGCAGCGGGCCTTGCACGGTCTTGTCCAGCTTGAGCTGCGGGCCGGAGATCAGGTAGGTGTCCTTGCTGGCGTTGAAGCCAAATGGATCGAGGTAAGTGGGGCCAGTGCCCGCACCGTTGTGGGGATCGACGTCGGCGCGAGTGGTGTTCTCGTGCAGGCCGGCAGTCTGATCCTTGCCCGTGATGGTGCAGCTGATCTCTGCGCCATCCTCGATTTCAGGGACGGTGACCTTGAACTCGTTGTTGGCGCCGATGTTGGCTGCCGAGACCGGCGGGTTGGGCAGCACGGCATTGCCTTTGATGACCTGACAGCTCACGCCATTGGCATCGGCCTTGAAGCTGGCGGGCAGCGGATCGCTGAGCACCACCTGCTTGAGCGGGTTGACGGCGCTGCCCACTGGGCTGATCAGGCCGGTGTTGGCGCTGGTGGAGTTGGTGAATCTCAGCCTGAACTCCACATCGTGCGGGGCGGTGGTGATCACTGCGTCCTTTTGCGCTGTCATGGACACGCAAATGGGCAGATCGGCCAGCAGCTCCAGCGGGGTTTGGTGGGTGCCGGTGGGCGAGTCGGCGGGCGCGCCGTCGGATTCGATCTTGCCGGAGAACACAATGCCCTGGTCCTCAGGCAGGCGCTTGACGGCCTCGACGTTCAGCGCATTGACCAAGGTGTTGATGTTCTTGCGGCACAGCGGGGCTGCGGTACCGGGGTTGTGGCGGTATTTCACGGCCAGGCGCAGCGTGACGGTCTCGTTCAGCTCCAGGGAAATCTGATCCCACATGGCCGAGCCACTGCCGCTGACAGTCGGGCCCCAGTCCTTGCCGTGGTCCGGGTTGCCGGGGGCAAAGCCATGCGCTGCCGGATTGCGCAGTGCGCAGGCCTTGCCCGCGATGCTGCTGGTGCAGCTTTCCACCTTGATTTGCTCCTGCAGGGAGTCGTTGGGGTGGAAGCTCGGCGCTGTGCCAAAGTTGCCCGTGCGGTACAGGTCGTACAGCGTGAACAGAATGTCATTGGGCGTGTTGGGCCGGGCCAGGTAGTTCTCCAGCGATGGCGTGTGCCCGTTGGTGACCTTGATTTCAAACACCGCAGTGGACTCTGCACCTGGGCCAGGGTTGGGCAGGGCCTGCGTGCCAGTGCCGGTGACGGCCTGGCCGTTGATTTCCACCAGCTTTTTCGTCGCCTGGAGGTTCAGCTCGACGGCCTCACATGCCCCGCTGCCGCCCATGGGCAGGGCCAGGAACACCTCATCGGTGCCATTGCCATTGCCTTGCCATTGCACCTGCATGGACTGGGCGCTGTTGGAGTATTTGTTGACTTCCCACTCCAGGCCGTTGCGCAGCAGCGATTCGCCACAGTCCGAAGGCTGGTAGGTGCGGTCGTACTCCAGCACCATGGTCTCGCCCGCGGCCAGCATCACGCCGCTCATGGGGCGCGGCACCTCGATGGGGCGCAGGTCTGTGCCTTGGCCGCCATTGAGCACGATGTTGGCAATGTTCGGGTCGTTCTCGACCGCTTCAGGGCAGACCGATTGCGTGGCTGTGCCCGGCGGTTGAGGCGTGTTGTGCTCCACGGCGCAGCTGGCGTTGGTGGTGGTGGAGCTCACCGGGCGGTGGTGACTCAGCCAGCGGGTGCCGCGGCCAATGGGGTATTCGTAATCGGCCCAGTAGTCGTTGAGCTCGCCCAGGTTCAGCGGCACGTCCGATGCGTTGGTGAAACGCAGCTGGTAGCGCACAGGCTGGCCATAGCCGGCCTGAAAGGCCTTGATGCCATTCAGATCAGGATCGGCAGATGGCGTGGCGGGTTGGCCATTGATTTGCACAATGGTTTTTTCCACCTTCAGCGCCACGGGCTTGACGGCCACGGTGCGGTTGCTGTCCACCAGCACCGGGTCGCTGGCGCCGGCCTGCTGGCTGTCTGCCGGGCCGGTGGCCACTTGCGCTGCAAAGGCGTAAGAGCCGACCGCCAACGGCGCTGCTTCGAAGACGTATTCACAGCTGGCGTTCGGTGCCAGCGAGGCAATGGTCCAGGAGACGGTGTGGCCAGCGCCCGTGCTGCTCGGCACGGTGATGGGCGCAGTGGTGCAGTTGGCCGCGCCGCTGGAGACCAGCTTCAGGCCCCCAAGGTTGGGGGGCAGCTTCAGCTCGACCGGCGCGTTGGTGGCCGTGCCTGGCAGCGAAGGTTCATTCTTGATGACCACCTTGATCTGGTGGGGCTCCAGCGTCAGGCCGTTGATCGAGCCGGGGTCCAGGTTGATCCCCAGCAATACGGTGTCGGCGTGCGCGGCACCGGCCATCGCGGCCCATGCGGCGGCGATGCCGACGGCGCGCAGCGCATGCTTGCTTCTTTTTTTCATGTGAAAGTTCCCCCTGAAATATTGAAGCTGTTGTAAAAGGTTGCGAACAAGCAATATATCGGGCTTGCCCGTAGCTTGGAAGCCAGGGGCTGCATTGTTTGCAAAACCACACAGTTGCAACATGCGCGACTGTGCATGCCCTGCATGGATGGTGCTTTGCCGCGCAAGGCGCGCACAGTTGCTCAAATGGGGTGGTAGCCCTGCATTTGCGGGGGCAGGGCGCTGCCGCCCGGTTGCGGCTGCAGGTGGATGTGCCAGCCATCGACCTGGGCCAGCAGCAGGCAGTCGTCCACGCTCAGCAGGTTGTCCTTGTGGTGCTGTGCGTGCCCGGCCAGCAGCGTGGCCTTGGCTTTGGCCTTGGCAGTCTCGGCATCGGGGGCGACGAACAGGCCAAAGGCATGGGCCTCGGCCAGTTGTTCGGGCAGGTAGCCGCCCACGTTGACGAAGTACAGGCGCGGCTGCGCGGCGGCGGGCTCGCGCGACAGCGTGATGGCGTGGCCATCGGCCCAGTTCAGGCGCTGGTAGCCGTCGATGTGGACTTTGTCCGGGTCGCCAAACCAGGCGGCCTTGAGGGCGGGGATGGCGTCCTCCATGCGCTGGCAGGCGACGAATTGCACGTCGTGCACCTCGATGTTGGAGCGCCCGGCGCTGCCGCCGAGGTAGAACATGAAAAGCTGTGGGGTGGTGTCCATGGGGCTTGGCTGTTGATGGGGATGGGATGACGAAGGCGCGGCATTGTATGGAGCAGCGCTGCCTGCCAAGGCGGGCATGGGCAGTGCCTGCAGGATAATCCGCCCCCGATGAATTCCGCCTCCGACTCTGCTACCGACGCCGCATCCGGCCCTGCCGCCGCGCCGCCAGCCGCGCCCCATGCGTCTGCTGCGCCCGCTGTGCCGAATGCGCCACCGGCCCCGCTGCACATCAGCTTCCCCGACAGCCTGCCCGTGTCCGTGCGGCGCCACGAGATCGAGCGCGCCCTGCGCGCGCACCAGGTCGTCATCGTCTGTGGCGAGACCGGCTCGGGCAAGACCACGCAACTGCCCAAGATCGCCCTGGCGCTGGGCCGGGGGCTGGGGCGCGGCCAGCGCGGCAAGGATGGGCGACGCGGGCAGTGGATTGGCCACACCCAGCCC
The DNA here is from genome assembly GCF_002285265.1 of Vandammella animalimorsus. Taxonomy (GTDB): domain Bacteria; phylum Pseudomonadota; class Gammaproteobacteria; order Burkholderiales; family Burkholderiaceae_C; genus Lampropedia. The sequence goes on along the minus strand of NZ_NSJB01000001.1, from coordinate 701,158 downwards.
AGGCGCATTGCCGCCTCCAGCGTGGCCAAGCGCATTGCCGAGGAGCTGCAAACGCCGCTGGGCGAGGTGGTGGGCTACAAGGTGCGCTTCAACGACCGGCTGGGGCCGAACGCGCGCGTGAAGCTGATGACCGATGGCATCTTGCTGGCCGAGACGCAGACCGACCCACTGCTCAAGGCCTACGACACGCTCATCATCGACGAGGCGCACGAGCGCAGCCTGAACATCGACTTTTTGTTGGGCTACCTCAAGCAAATCCTGCCGCGGCGGCCCGATCTCAAGCTCATCATCACCTCGGCCACCATCGATGCCGAGCGCTTTGCCCAGCATTTCGCCTCGGCCAAGGGGCCTGCGCCGGTGCTGTACGTCTCGGGCCGCACCTATCCGGTGGAAATCCGCTGGCGGCCGTTCGAGGAAAGCCGCGAGACGGACTTGAATACCGCCATCGCCGATGCCGTCGATGAGCTGTGGCAAGGCCGCCCGGGCGGCGACATTCTGGTGTTCCTGCCCGGCGAGCGCGAAATCCGCGAGGCGGCCGATCACGTGCACAAACACCTCTCGCACGACCCGGTGCGCCGCCACTGCACGGTGCTGCCGCTGTTTGCGCGCCTCTCGCAGGCCGAGCAAGACCGCGTGTTCGAGACCGGCGGGCCGCCGCGCGTGGTGCTGGCCACCAACGTGGCCGAAACCTCGCTGACCGTGCCCGGCGTGCGCTATGTGATCGATACGGGCACGGCGCGCGTCAAGCGCTACAGCTATCGCAGCAAGGTCGAGCAACTGCTGGTCGAACCCATCAGCCAGGCCGCGGCCAACCAGCGCAGCGGGCGCTCGGGCCGCGTGGCCGATGGCGTGGCCATCCGCCTGTATGAGGAAGCGGACTTTGCCGCCCGGGCGCGCTTTACCGACCCGGAAATCCTGCGCTCCTCGCTGGCCGGGGTGATTTTGCGCATGAAGTCGCTGGGCCTGGGCGCGGTGGAGGAGTTCCCGTTTCTGGAAGCGCCCTCGCAGCGCGCCATCACCGATGGCTACCAGCTCTTGCAGGAGCTGGGCGCGGTGGACGAGCAGCGCGAGCTGACCGAGATGGGCCGCCAGATGGCGCGCCTGCCGCTGGACCCGCGCGTGGCGCGCATGCTGATCGAGGCGCGCGCGCGCGGCGCCTTGCAGGAGGTGCTGGTGGTGGCCGCCGCCCTGTCGGTGCAGGACGTGCGCGACCGCCCGCTGGACAAGCAGGCCCAGGCCGATCAGGCCCACGCGCGCTTTGACGACGAGAAAAGCGAATTCACCAGCTACCTCAAGCTCTGGCAGTGGATTCACGACGCGCGCGGCGGCAAGGCCGCCAGCTTGCCCTCGGCGCGCCAGCAGGCCCAGGCCGTCGCGCAGGCCCAGGGCCGCGGCAAAGCCGGGCGAGGCCACGCGGCTCTGCCTGTGGCGCAGCGCGCCGTGGCCGCGCCCGCCTCGCCCGCAGCGGCCACCGCGCCCGCAGTGCCGGGGCCAGGGCCGGAGGGCGCAGCGCCTGCCCAGGCCACGCACCGCCTCTCCAACCGCCAATACGAAAACCTGCTGCGCAGCCACTACATCAACGTGCGGCGCGTGCGCGAGTGGCGCGACATCCACCAGCAACTGGCCGCCGCCGTGGCCGAACAGGGCTGGAAGCTGCACGAGCAAAACGGCCCGGCCAGCTACGAGGCGCTGCATCTGTCGCTGCTGGCGGGGCTGCTGGGCAACGTCGGCTTCAAGCCCGACGAGGCCGAGCATTACCTGGGCGCGCGCGGCATCAAGTTTTACCGCCACCCCGGCGCGCGGCTGCGCAAAAAGCCCGGCCGCTGGGTGGTGGCCGCCGAGCTGGTGGAAACCACGCGCCTGTATGGCCGCGGCATGGCCAACATCGAGCCGCAATGGCTGGAGGAAGTGGGCGCGCACCTGCTGAAAAAACAACTGCTGGAGCCGCACTGGGAGCAAAAAGCGGGCGAGGCCGTGGCGCTGGAGCGCGCCACGCTCTACGGCCTGCTCGTCTACAGCGGGCGGCGCGTGCCCTTTGCCCGCATCGACCCGGCCGCCGCGCGCGAGATCATGATCCGCCAGGCGCTGGTGCAGGGCGACTACGCCAGCGAGTGGGAGCGCAAATTCCCCTTCCTGGCCACCAACCGCAAGCGCATCGCCAAGGTCGAGGAGCTGGAGCACAAATCGCGCCGCCAGGATGTGCTGGTCGATGAGGAGCTGATTTATGCCTTCTACGACCGCCTCATCCCCGAGGCCGTGTGCAACGGCCGCCAGCTTGAGCAGTGGTACCGCCAGGAGCGCCGCCAGCAGCCGCAACTGCTGGAGCTGCAAAAAGACGAGCTGATGCGCCACGAGGCCGCGGGCATCACCACCGCCGCCTTCCCGCCCACCATCAAGCTGGCGGGCATGGATTTGAACGCCAGCTACCTGCACGAGCCGGGCAACCCGCGCGATGGCGTCACCGTCACCATTCCGCTGTACGCCCTCAACCAGGTGCAGGAAGCGCGCGCCGATTGGCTGGTGCCCGGCATGTTGGGCGCCAAGGTGCAGGCCCTGCTCAAAAGCCTGCCGCAGCGCCCGCGCTCGCGCCTGTTGCCGCTGGCTGAGACGGCAGGGGCCATCGCCAAGGCCTGGCTGGAGGAGGGCAGCTTCGCCCAGGGCGATTTGCACGAGCGCCTGCGCCAATGGGTGCGCGCCAAGACCGGGTTGGAGATCAAGCCCACGGACTTCAAGGCCGACATGCTCAGCGCGCACCTGTTCATGAACTTCCGCGTCGTGGACGAGCACGGCCGCCAGCTCGGCCAGGGCCGCAACCTCGCCGCCCTCAAGGCCGAGCTGGGCCAGCAGGCGCGCGGGGCGTTTCAGGCCCTGGCCGGGCTGAAACTGGCGCAAAGCGAGGAGGGCGGCAAGAGCAGTGGCGAAAAAACGGGCGAAATAACGGCCGAAAAAGCGGGCAAAGACGCGGGCAAAAACGCTCGCGCCGCCGCCGCTGCAACGCCCACCCCCGCCAGCGCGGCAGGGCAGGGCAAGGGGCAAACGCCCGCCGCCCAGAGCGAGTCCAACGCCCTGGGCGAACCCGAGCAACGCCACACCAGTTGGGACTTTGGCGAGCTGCCCGAAATCATGGAATGGGGCAAAGGCAGCCGCAAACTCATCGGCTTTCCGGCCCTGGTCGATCAAGGCGACGCCGTCACCATCGAAGTCTTTGACGAACCCGAGGCCGCCGCCCAGGTCCACCGCCAGGGCCTGGCGCGCCTGTTCGCGCTGCACATCAAGGACGCGCTCAAATACCTGGAAAAAAACATCCCCGAGCTGCAAAAAATGGCCGTGGCCTACATGCTGCTGGGCACGCTGGAGGAGCTGCGCGCGCAAATCATCGCCGTGGCCATCGAGCTGGCCTTCTTGCAAGAGCCGCTGCCCATCAACGCCGAGCAATTCGAGCAGCGCCTCAAGGACGGCCGCCCGCGCCTGTCGCTGCTGGCGCAGGAAGTGGCGCGCCTGGCGGGGCAAATCCTGGCCGAATACGCGCAAATCGTGCGCAAGCTCAAGGACATGAAAGGCGCCGAGCAGGCCGTGGCCGACGTGCGCCAGCAGCTCGAGCGCCTGATGGGCAAGCGCTTCGTGCAGGCCACGCCGCAGGCCCAGCTCAAGCACTACCCGCGCTACCTCAAGGCCATGCTGATGCGGCTGGACAAATACCGCGAAGACCCCGCGCGCGACCAGGCCCGCCAAGGGGAAATCGCCCCGCTGGAGGCGCGCTACTGGAAGCTGCTGGCCCAGCGCAAGGGCCAGCAAGACGCGGCCTTGCAGGACTATCGCTGGCTACTGGAAGAACTGCGCGTGAGCTTTTTCGCCCAGCAGTTGCGCACCCCGCAGCCGGTATCCGTCAAGCGGCTGGAGAAAGTCTGGGCGCAGGTGGTGGCTTGAGCGCCTGCGCAAAGCCGCGGCGCGGCGACCAGGCAAGCGGATTGGGGTGGTTTGTGGGGTGGTTTGGTCCCTGCACGAGATGGCGTTCAATGGTTGCCGCCTGCACCGGCTTTGAGTGCCGAGGCCGGGATGTGCGCCCGGCGCAATCGCTATTGCTCGGCCATGTTGAGAGCAGGCGCTCGGGCCACGACAGCCCAAGGCCGAGCGCAGCGATGGCCCGGGCTGCGCCCCCTTCTGCTTGCGCCTGGGCCGGTGGTCTGCCTGGGCGGGCAGGCCCACACACAGTGGGCCTGCTTCGTTCATCCAATTTCGTTGCGGCTGTTTGAGCGTAGCGGCAAAGCCGCGCAGCGAGTTTCCGCAGCATCCGACCAGGCAGGCCACCGGCACAGGTTGCCCCGGCGCGCAGCGTCGGGGACGCAGGCAGCAGGGTCGTTTTTCTTTGGTCACTTTCTTTTTTCGACAAAAAAGAAAGTGACTGCGCCGCCGGGCGCACATCCCGGCCCCGGCACTCAAAGCTGGCGCAGGCGGCAGCCACCAAGTGCGATCTCTGCATGAGTGCAACGTGTACGGCAGCCGCTCCGCACACTGCGGCACGAAAGGCCATGAAAGGCCGCAAAGGGGCAGGCTTTGCGCCGTGGCCTTGCCGTGCCCATCAGCGCCTGCCGGCGGCCTGCGGTTTTTCGCGCACAATGGCGCAGCCGCGAGCACAGCGGTGGAGAGACACAGCCATGAGGGAGCATCTGCACGCAGCCAACAGCGCCGCCGCATTGCAGGCGGCGGCCACGCCGTCCAGCGAGCCGCCCGCCGCGCCGTCAATGCCGCCAACGCCAACGCCGCCCGCGCGCGAGCTGATCTTTCGCGCCCAGGGGCTGACCAAGGTCTATGGCATGGGCGAAGTGCAGGTGCAGGCGCTGCGCGGCATTGATCTGGAGCTGCACGCGGGCGAGTTCGTGGTGCTGCTGGGGCCTTCGGGCAGCGGCAAGTCCACGCTGCTGAACATCCTGGGCGGGCTGGACGTGCCCAGCAGCGGCCAGGTCTGGTACTGCGGGCAGGATCTGAGCCGCGCCAGCGATGCGGCGCTGACGCGCTTTCGGCGCGAGCACGTGGGCTTTGTGTTCCAGTTCTACAACCTCATCCCCAGCCTGACCGCGCGCGAGAACGTGGCCATCGTCACGGAGATCGCGCCCGATCCGCTCGACCCGGCCCAGGCGCTGGCGCTGGTCGGGCTGGACAAGCGGCTGGAGCACTTCCCCGCCCAGCTCTCGGGCGGCGAGCAGCAGCGCGTGGCCATTGCCCGCGCCATTGCCAAGCGCCCGGCGGTGATGCTGTGCGACGAGCCCACCGGCGCGCTCGATTCGGCCACCGGCGTGCTGGTGCTGCAGGCGCTCGAGCGCGTCAACGCCGAGATGGGCACGACCACGGTCATCATCACCCACAACGCCGACATCGCCCGTATGGCCGAGCGCGTGCTGTGGATGCAGGACGGGCAGATCGTGCGCGAGCAGCGCAACGCCCAGCGCCTGGCCGCGCAGGAGCTGCGCTGGTGATGCGGCGCATGGCGGCAGCCAGTGCAGGAGGGGCAGGCCCGCGATGAAGGCGCTGCACCAAAAGGCCCTGCGCGATCTGTGGCGCATGCGCGGCCAGGCGCTGGCCATTGCGCTGGTCATCGCCTCGGGCATTGCCATGCTGGTGATGTCGCAGGCCACGCTGGAATCGCTGCGCGGCACGCGCGCGCAGATCTATCAGGAAAGCCGCTTTTCCGACATCTGGGTGCAGCTCAAGCGCGCGCCGCAAAGCCTGGCGCGCCAGCTGGCCGAAATCCCCGGCGTGGCCGAGGTGGAAACCCGCCTGGCCGCTGGCGCCAAGCTGGAGGTGCCCGGCTTTGGCGAGCCGGCCCAGGCGCTGGCGCAATCGCTGCCCGATGATGGCCGCCAGCCGCGCCAGAACCGCCTGTACCTGCGCGCCGGGCGCCTGCCCAGCGCGGCCGATGAGGTGCTGATCGGCGAGGCCTTTGCCAAGGCGCACCGGCTGGGCCCGGGCGATGCGCTGCGCGTGACGCTGCAAGGCCGCGCGCAGCGCGTGCGCATCAGCGGCATTGCCATGTCCGCCGAGCACATCTACCAGGTCAAGCCTGGGGCCATGTTCCCCGACGAGGCGCGCTACACCGTGCTGTGGATGCCCGAGCGCAGCCTGGCGGCGGCGCTGGACATGAAGGGCGCTTTCAACCAGGCCACCATCGCCCTGGCCCCCGGCGGTAATGAGCAGGCCGTCATCGGCGCGCTCAACCGGCAGCTGGCGCGCCACGGCAGCAGCGTGGCCACCGGCCGCATGGAGCAGCTCTCGCACCGCATCCTGCATGAGGAGTTCCGCCAGCTGGCGACCATGACCTGGATGTTCCCGGCCATCTTCATGGGCGTGGCCGCCTTCTTGCTGAACATGGTGTTCAAGCGCCTGATCAGCCTGCAGCGCGATCAGGTGGCCATCCTCAAGGCCTTTGGCTACAGCACGGCGCAGGTGGCGCTGCACTATGGGCTGATCGTCGGCCTGATCTGCGCGCTGGGCACGCTCATCGGCGTGGCCGTCGGCATCTGGCTGGGGCAGGGCATGGCCGGGCTCTACCAGATCAACTTCCACTTTCCCTACCTGCGCTTCAGCCTGAACCCGCACGTGGTGGCCATTGGCGCGGGCATCAGCCTGCTGGCGGCGCTGGTGGGCAGCGGCCATGCGGTGTATGCGGCCGCGCGCGAGCCCGTGGCCCAGGCCATGCGCCCGCCCGCGCCCGAGCGCTTTGGCCGCACCGTGCTCGAGCGTCTGGGCCTGGCGCGCTTTCTCTCCCAGCCCACGCGCATGATCTGGCGCCAGCTTGAGCGCCGCCCCGGCAAGGCGCTGCTGAGCCTGCTGGGCCTGGCCGCAGCAGGCGGCATCGTCGTGGTGGGCAACTTCCAAAGCGCCTCGGTGCGCCACATGCTGGACGTGGAGTACCGCCTGGCGCGCCGCCACGATGTCTCGGTGGCCTTCGTCGAGGCCATGCCGCGCAGCGCGCTGCACGAGCTGGCGGCGCTGCCGGGCGTTGAGCAGGTCGAAGGCCAGCGCAGCGTGCCCGTGCGCCTGCATCTGGATGGGCGGCAAAAGCTGCTGATGCTCGAAGGCCTGGCCGGCGATGCGCGGCTGCGCCAGTTGCTCAGCCCCGCGCTGCAGCCGGTGGCGCCGCAGCCCGGCGGCATCATCCTGGGCGATTACTTTGCCCAGTGGTTTGGCCTGCGCGTGGGCGATCGCATCTGGGTCGAAGTGCTCGAAGGCCGCGGCAAGATGCTGCAACTGCCCGTGGTGCAAACCATCTACGACCTCAACGGCAGCTCGGCCTACATGGAGCTGGGCACGCTCAACCGCAGCCTGGGCGAAGGCCCATTGGTCAACAGCGCCGTGCTCACCGTGCTGCCCGGCCATGAGCTGGGCGTGCTGCGCGCGCTCGATGCGCGCCCCAAGGTCGTGGGCACCGATCAGCGCCACACCGCCATCGAAGCCTTTCTCGACATGATGGCCCGCGTCAGCGGCACCTTCTCGGCCATCGCCATCGTCATGGGCATGATCGTCAACGTCGGCGTGGTCTACAACGCCATGCGCATGGCCCTGTCCGAGCGCGGCCGCGAGCTGGCCAGCCTGCGCGTGCTGGGCCTGAGCCAGGGCGAGGTGGCCTACATCCTGCTGGGCGAAATGGCCGTGCTGGTGCTGCTCTCGCTGCCGCTGGGCATGGCCGCGGGCTACGGGCTGATCGCCGCCATGATCGCCGGGCTGCAAAACGACCTTTACCGCATCCCGCTGGTCGTCGAGCCCAGCACCTACGCCATCGCCGCCTTGACGACCCTGGCCAGCGCCGCGCTCTCCGCCCTGGTCATCGTCTGGCGCCTGCGCCGCCTCGACCTCATCGAAGTCCTGAAAACCCGGGAGTGACCCCCATGCTTCGCAAAATCCTGCTCGTGATCCTGGCCGCCGCCGCCGTGCTGGCCCTGCTGGCTGTGGCGCTGCGCGAACCCACGCAACTGGTGGCCACGGCCAGCGCCAGCCAGGGGCCGCTGACCGTCAGCTTCACCGAAGAAGGGCGCACGCGCATCCGCCAGCGCTACGTGCTCAGCGCGCCGGTGGCCGGCCAGCTGCGCCGCATCGCCCTGCAGGTGGGCGATGCCGTGCAGGCCGGGCAAACCCTGGCGGAAATCGAGCCGGCCACCTCCGGCCTGCTGGACGCGCGCACGCGCAGCCAGCTGCAGGCCCAGCTGCGCGGCGCCCAGGCCACGCTGGCCGCCAGCCGCCAGCGCAGCGCCGCCGCCCAGGCCGAGCTGCAACTGGCGCGCAGCGAACTGGCGCGCCTGACGCCGCTGCAGGCCGCAGGCGCAGCCAGCGCCGGGCAGCTCGACCAGGCCCGCAGCCGCGCCGAAACGGCGCGCGCCCAGCTCGCCGCCGCCCGCGCCGAAGAGCGCGTGGCCCAGCAAGGCATCGAAGCGGCCCGCGCCCAGTTGCAACAAGGCAGCAGCCAGGCCCCCAATGGCAGCGCCGCGCCAGTGCTGGCCGTGCGCGCGCCCATCGACGGGCAAGTGCTGCGCCGCATGCAGGAAAGCGCCACGCCCGTGGCCGCCGGCCAGGCCCTGCTGGAAATCGGCGATCTGAGCGATCTGGAGCTTGAAGTTGAGGTGCTCTCGGCCGACGCCGTGCAACTGGCCCCCGGCATGGCCGCGCAAGTGCTGCGCTGGGGCGGCCCCGGCCAACTGCAGGCGCGCGTGCGCCGCATCGAGCCGGCGGGCTTCACCAAAGTCTCGGCCCTGGGCGTGCAAGAGCAGCGCACCCGCGTGCTGCTGGACATCACCAGCCCACGCGCGCAATGGCAGGCGCTGGGCGACGCCTTCCACGTCGAGGTCGAATTCATCACCCAGCAGCGCGAGCAAGCGCTGCAAGTGCCCGCCAGCGCCCTGTTTCGCAGCGCCGAGGGCTGGGCCGTCTACCGCATCGAACAAGGCCGCGCCCGCCACACCCCGGTGCAAATCGGCCTGCGTGCAGCCAGCGCCGTGCAAATCGAACAAGGCCTGCAAGCGGGCGACATCGTGGTGCTGCAGCCCGACAGCCAACTGCACGACGGCGCACGCGTGCGCAGCAGTGGGAATGGGGCTGTTTAGCGCGTGCCATGAGCTTTGCGCCCCCATTGTTTGGATGGCCGGGATTGGATGAAAAAAGCAATGAATCTTCCAAGAGTGAAAGTGAAATTCAATGATTTACCTTGGGATGATGCCTGTTTGATGGGCTTGCACATCGACAGAAGCCGCCCAGGGCATCAGGATGAAATCGGCATTGACATCGCCTGGGGCTCTGGCAGGCGACAAAGGCTGGTATTTTCCGACTGCTATCAATGCAATATTGCGATGAACATGGGCGTCATTGCCGAAGAAAAACTGCTGCATGCCGATGCAGTTTCTGTAAAGGACAAAGACGAGCAATTCCTGCAAAAGTGGGCGCGCATTGGGGTCGATCTTGCTTCACTGCTGTGCTTTTCATTCGTGACGGAAGCTACGCACAGCAAGATTGAAATCTACGCCCTGCAGTTCATATTGCTTGATCTTTGAGGAAATAAGAGGTTTTGATGGCAGATTCTTATAGCTGTGGTCGGTATTCCCTGAGTGGCCCTACTCTGGCACGCCCAATAGACCAACCACAACGCGATCCAGGGAAGTAGAAGCGAATTGCTTACACAATCTGCAGGCAAAAATTAACTTCTCATCGGTCGGAATGCATGAAACGCCATCCATCCAAAGCCAGCAGCCTGTTTGAGCTTGGCCTCAGACTGGCGATCGTGGGCAGTGTTTTGCTGCTTGTGCCTGCTTTGTCGGGCTCCCACCCCGCAGTGGCGGGGTTGAAGGCTGCGTTGTATTGGCCAGGGGGGATGGCGCTGGGCCTGGGGCTGTTGTTGCTGGGGCTTCATCAATGGCGCAAGCAGCAGGGTGCGGCTTTTCGGGCTGCTGCAGTGCCAGCGGCTGTCGAGCACGGTGCAACGGCTGTTGCTGAGCAGGCCAAAAGGGGGGTCTGCTTGCAGCCTGCCTGGCAGGCAGATCAGCCCAAAGAGGGCGAATCGGTGATGCCCACCACCCAGGCGCGCCCTTCAATACCTGCCCACGAGCGCCTGCGCGAATGGAGCCCCGAAGTTTTTGCTGCCATCGAATGGCGGCGCTTCGAGGCGGTGGTGCAAGCGCTGTTCGCACAGGCGGGTTTTGAGGCGCGCTCGCAATCGCACGGGGCCGATGGCGGGGTCGATATCTGGCTGCATTCGCGCCATGCAGGCGGCGCGCTGGTAAGTGTGGTGCAGTGCAAGCATTGGCAGGGCAGGCCCGTGCCGGTATCAGCCATGCGGGAGTTTTTCGGCGTGATGGCTTCGCATGGTCTGAAGCGTGGCACCTACGCGACCAGCTCGCGCTTTACGGCCGATGCCTTGGCTTTTGCCCGCGCCCACGGCATCAACGCGCAGGATGGCGCGGGTTTGTTGAAATTGATCGCCTCGCGCACGCCCGAGCAGCAGGCTGCACTGCTGGCGGTGGCCTTTGAGGGGGAGTATTGGCGCCCCACTTGCGCCAGTTGTGGCGTGAAGATGGCCGAGCGCGCCCACGGCAAGACGGGGCAGCGCTTCTGGGGCTGTGTGAATTACCCGCGCTGCAGGAACACGCTGGCCATGCGTTAGGGCTTGTCGAGATTGAGTGTTGCGGCGGTGTTTTCGGTCAAAACCCTCAACTGCTGCGTTGAAAACGCTTGCAAGGTGTCCAACCTTGCGCGCGCTTTCGCCTTGCATTTGCGGCTTTTGCCTCGAAAAACCGCTTCGCAAACCCAATCTCAACCACCCCCAGGAGCTGCTGCGCTGGCTCAGCGAAACGCCACGTCGGCGTGGCTGCGCAGTTTGCGGCTGTGCAGGCGGGCGTGCTCCTGCGCTTGCAGGATTTGGATGGCCTGGATGCCGATTTGCAGGTGTTGCAGCACGCGGCCGCGGTAGAACTGGTTGGCCATGCCGGGCAGTTTGAGCTCGCCGTGCAGGGGCTTGTCGCTCACGCACAGCAAGGTGCCGTAGGGCACGCGGAAGCGGTAGCCGTTGGCGGCGATGGTGGCGCTTTCCATGTCCAGGGCGATGGCGCGGCCTTGTTTGAAGCGCGTCAGCGGGGTTTGGTAGTCCAGCAGCTCCCAGTTGCGGTTGTCGGTGCTGGCCACGGTGCCGGTGCGCATGATGCGCTTGACCTGCAGGCCGCTGACGCCGCAGACCTGGCCCACGGCCTGCTCCAGCGCCTGCTGCACTTCGGCCAGCGCGGGGATGGGCACCCAGATGGGCAGGTCTTCGTCGAGCACGTGGTCGTCGCGGATGTAGCCGTGCGCGAGCACGTAGTCGCCCAGTTGCTGGCTGCTTTGCAGCCCGGCGCAGTGCCCGAGCATGATCCACACGTGCGGGCGCAGCACGGCGATGTGGTCGGTCATGGTTTTGGCGTTGGCCGGGCCGATGCCGATGTTGACCAGGGTGATGCCCTGGCCGCCGGGCTGCACGAGGTGGTAGGCGGCCATTTGCGGCAGGCGGCCGGTGCTGGGGCCGCTGGCGGCGTGGTTGGCGCTGCCGCCAGCCTGGGCGTCCTGGGCGTCCTGGGCGGCGGCCAGTGCGGCCAGCCAGGGTTCGACCTGGGCGCTGGCCGGGCCCAGGCCGCTGCGCCAGCTGATGCGGTTGCCCGGCTCGATCAGCGCAGTGTAGGCGCTGCCTTCGCGGGCCAGCTCGGCCTGCGCGGTGCGCAGGAATTCTTCGATGTAGAACTGGTAGTTGGTGAACAGCACGTAGTGCTGAAAGCATTCGGGCGCGGTGCCGCTGTAGTGGCGCAGGCGCTGCAGCGAGAGGTCCACGCGCTGGGCGGTGAACAGCGACAGGGGCTGGGGCTCGCCAGGGGCGAAGCGGGCCGTGCCGTTGGCCACGTCGTCGTCCACGCGCAGCAGGTCGGGGGCGTCGAAGTACAGGTGCAGCAGTTGCTTGCGCTGCGGGCTCAGTGGCGCATCGGCCAGGGCCTGCTCGACGTCGGCAAAGTGCAGCGCCATGGGCTCGCCGCTCAGGCCGACTTGCAGCGGCACGCGGTGGTGCTGCAGCAGCAGCGAGAACTGCTCGCGGTAGTAGTCGGCAAACAGGTCCGGGCGCGTGAGGGTGGATTGGTAGCAGCCCGGCCCGGCCACGAAGCCATAGGCCGATTGGGTGTTGAAGGAGGCCAGGGCGCTGTCCACGGTGTTGGCCGGCACGATGCGCACCTGGGGGTAGCAGGCGCGCACGGGGCCGGTGTCCTCACCGGCCAGAAAGCGTTGCAGCCCGTGGCGCAGCAGGCTGGTTTGCTGCTGGTACAGCGCGGCCACGGCAGCCAGCGCGCTGTCGGCATCGGTGTGCAGGCTCCAGGAGGTGGCGGCGGGCGTATCGGGTTCGGGGCTGTCGTGCAGGCGGGGTTCGGGCATGTCGGGGCGCAGGGGTTTTCTGGTATGGGGCAAACCCAGGAGTATGCCCGGCGATGGTGACAATGGTCTGCATGGGCACGATGTGCCACCACGAGGCACCGCAAGGCACAACGAGGCACAACGAGGCACAACGAGGCACAACGGGCCACGGCCTGGCATCTGCAAAAAAGGGTAATTGCCGCTTGGGGCGTTGAACTGTGCGGGCGCGCCTGCCTCCAAGGGAAGTTTTTGGCCGTGGCTGGCTTGGGCACAATGCAGGCCAGCCTATTCTCAAGAGTCTGTTCACAAGGCTTGGCGCTGCGCCGGGCCTGTTTCTGATGAAAGCTTTCCCTATGAAGAAAACCGCAGTTTCCCTGGCGCTGGCCTTGCTGGCGCCCTGGGCCTGGGCCGATGGCCTGCAGGCGTTGGAGCGTTTCGTGCAGCAGGTGCAGTCGGGCCAGGCCAGTTTCACGCAGACGGTGACGGCGCCGCCGCGCGATGGCGAGGCCGGCCGCGTGACGCGCTCCAGCGGCACGTTTGCCTTTGCGCGCCCGGCAGGGCAGTTCCGCTTTGATTACCTCAAGCCGTTTGCGCAACAAATCGTCGGCGATGGCAAGACGCTGTGGATTTACGACCCCGATCTGGAGCAGGTCACGGCGCGCGATCAGCAGCGGGCGCTGAGCAGCACGCCGGCGGCCATCGTCTCCTCGGCCAGCACGCGCGCGGCGCTGGAGCGCGATTTCAAGCTGGAGAGCGCCCCGGATGCCGACGGCCTGCAATGGGTGCTGGCCACGCCCAAGGCCAGCGATGGCACGCTGCGCAGCGTGCGCATTGGCTTTGCCGGCGATGCCCTGGCGGCGCTGGAGATCGAGGACAACTTCGGCCAGCGCTCGGCGCTGCGCTTTGAGGGCTTCGAGAAGAACGTCGCCCTGCCGGCCAAGCGCTTTGAGTTCACGCCGCCGCCAGGCGTGGACGTGGTGCGCGATCCGGCGCAGTGAAGCTGCGGCGCGGGAGGCCGCGCCTTTGCCTTGATTGGAAATAGAAAGAAGGCGTGCTTACCGGGATTGCCAGCGTTGCAGCGCCAAGCTGCTGCGGGCGAATTTGCTGCCTGCGGCGTGAATGCCCCAGATCAGCTCCACCAGGGCGCGGTTGTTGAGCAGGGGCTCGCCGCCGAGGATGAGCCAGTAGCCCACGCCGTCCACCCAGAACAGGGCCAGCGAGGTGTCGGGCATCAGCATGTCGATGCCCTGAAAAAAAGAGACGGCGCGGCCGCTGTTGTGCCAGCCGCGTTGCTGCTGGCGCTGCATGAAGTCGCTGAAATCGGCCGCGACGGCGCACAGGGTTTCGGCCTGGCGCTCGTCGTAGCCCACGCGCGCCAGGCAAAAGCCCTGGTCCGAGGCCAGCGCGGCGGTGCGCGTGCTGGACAGGCCGGCGATGGCGTGCGGCAGGTAGTGGTCGAGCTTGAGCGTGGGCGCGGGCAGGCTGCGCGGCAGCTCGTCCACCCAGCCCTCGTACAGCGCGCGCGCCAATACGGCGCGGTGTGCGGGCGATTGCGCCAGCCAGGCGCTGCGGCGCGGCGTTTGCTCGCCGCGCATCAGGCTTTGCAAGGCTTCGCAGGCTTCGTCAGGCTGGCGCAGCGCATGGCTGTGCAAGGCGCCTGCGGGGGTGAGCATGAGAAAGGCGTCATCCATGGTGGTCAGCCCTGGTGCGAGCCGTTGAAGGGGTCAATGCCGTAGATCAAGGCTTTGACCAGGATGGCCATGTGTGCGCGGTTGCGCGCGTCGGTGTCCATGGCTGTGGGCGGCAGCCCCAGCTCCAGCAGCGTGCGCGAGAGGGTGTGGCGCACCTGCGGGCTGCGGCTTTCGCTGTGGGTGATGCCCACCACCAGCGAGGTTTTGTCGATGAAGGGACGGAAGGCCTGGGTGTAGCTGCGCAGGTCGGCCACCGGGTCGGGAGCGCTGGCCTTGATCATCAGCACCAGGCCCAGCGCGTTTTCGGTGAGGATGTCCCACATGAAGTCAAAGCGCTTTTGCCCGGGCGTGCCGTACAGGCGCACCTGGTCGCCGCTGGCGAGCTTCATCAGGCCGTAGTCCATGGCCACGGTGGTGGTTTGCTTGAGCAGGCGCACCTCGTCGGAGGCATTGGCTTCGGTGCGCACGACCTCGATGTCCGACAGGGACTGGATGGCCGTGGTCTTGCCCGCGCCCACGGGGCCGGCGAAAACGAGCTTGTAGGTATTGGCCATGGCAGCAGGGTCAGAAGAGCTTGTCCAGCAAGGACTTGAAGAAGCCGCGCCGCGCCTTGGTGGCGCCGCTGGCGGGGGCTGGCGCAGCTGCCGGGGGCGCTGCTGCAGGTGTGGGCTTTGCCGTGGCAGCCTGATCGGGGCTTGGGGTGTCTTTGTGCTGGTAGGCGGGCGTGTCCAGCACCACTGCCAGACCGCAGGCCACGCTCAACGTGATAAAGCGCAGCACGGCCTGTTCATGGCGGGGGAAAGCGCGCAACAGGTCATGCACGGATTGGGGGATGCGGGCACAGATGGCTGCCAGCTGCACGTCCAGTGGATCGCTGCGCGTGAGATGCGGGAAGTTGGGAAAGCTGCGCAGTTGCAGCGTGAAATCGTCCTGCGCCTGCAGCGTCAGGCCGTCCAGCGATTCGCTGAGCAAATCCCAGGCCAGCACATCCAGCGGCCTTTGCATGCGCTCGAAAGACTGCCCAAAGAACTGCTGGACTGCATTGGGCAACTCGTCGGCGGGCAGGGATTGGCGCTGCACGCGTTGCAGCAGGCCGGGGGTATGCACCATTTTTTGCAAGGTGGCCGCCGGAGCTGTCGTGGCCATCCAGCCCTGGCGCACATGCACCAGGCAAACGACTGGGCCAATGCGCCAGAGTTGCAGGCCTTCGCCCAGTGTGTCCTGCAGCGTTTGGCCGATAAAGTCTGCCAGCGCAACCCCCTTCAGGGCTGGCAGGGTGCGCAGCAGCTGGGTCCAGGCGCCTGTGCGCAGGCCCATGGCTTGGGCGGACAAAGGCACGGCTGGCGGGGCCACGGACAGGCTTTCGGCTGCCCCTGTCTGGCTTGGCGGGGCTGCTGCGATGCTGCTGGCAGGCGCCTGGGCGCTGCGGGCCGGGTGACTGGCCGGGCGATTGGCCACTGGCTGTGGGGGGGTGGGGGCGATGGGCTCGCGCGGCGGGTTCGGGGTTGGTCGAGCGCTTGGCGCTGGGGGCTGGGCGGGCTGCTGGGCGGCAGCGGGCTGGCGCGCGCTGCGCTCGGCGTGCAGGCGCTCGGCCAATTGCAGGGCGCGGCGCCAGGCGGGCATGGGCGCGGGCGCGGGCGCCGTGGCAGGAGCAGGCGCGGGGGAAGGTGCAGAGCGCGACGGCATGGCCTCCGCGCGCGGCCTGTCAGCCGCTGCGTCGTCAGTGACGCGGCGTTGGGTTGCTCCTGCGGACGAGGCAGATGGCGCTGATGCGGCGGCATGCACAGGCTGGCGAGCGTTGGGCTGGACTGCGGCAGGCGTGCGCTGCGCATCGGCGGCGTTGGCGTTTTTGATTTTCTGCAGGGCATCGCGCAGGGCGATGCTGCTGTAGGGCATGCTCAGGCAGGTGATGTGCTGGCCAGGCTGCAGCGGCAGCAGGGCGTCGAACCAGCCGCTGCCGCTGCCGCGCACCAGCAGCACGGCCGAGCGACCGGCCAGGAACTGCAGCAGCAGCACTTCGTTGTCGGGCGAATGCTTGCGCAGCCCCAGGCTGAACAGGTCGATGACGCAGTAGCGACAGGCTTTGGCCTGCGCAGTTTGCTCAGGGATGCTCAGCGAGAGGTCGCGGCGCAGGGTAATGCAGCGCTGGTCGCGCCAAGTCATGTTGATCATGATCTCGATGGCGGCGGCCTCGTGGTCGGTCAGCCCGGCCAGCAATACCCAGTTGTCGTTCATGCATCCATCCTTTGCTGCAGCGCCTGCATGGTGTGCTCCCATTGCGGGGACAGCACGATGCTCTGGCGTTGCAATGCACGGCGCGCGAGCATGAAGGCCAGGGTGTCGTGCGAGCCTAGGCAGTGCGCCAGAAAGTCTTGCTCGGCTTCTGCGTCGCCTGCCTGCAATGGGGCCAGCGCGTGCGCGGCAATGTTGCGCGAATCGTCCACCCCGCACAGCCAAGCCCGCTGCGGCACATCCAGTGAGGGGCTGGCCAGTATGCACCAGCGGGTGGCCAGCGGCGTGACGCGCGGCAGCGGCCGGCCGCTTTGCGCCTGGGCGTGCAGCGCCTGCCAGGCGGGGGCGGGCAGGCGCTCGCGCACAGCCGGCTGGGCCAGCACCTCGCACAGTGCCTGGGGCGGGGCTTTGCAGCCGCACAGCATGTCCACCAGGGCCGCTTGCAGCGGCTCTGTACCCGGCAAGGCCAGGGCCATTTGGATGCGCTGGGCATGCAAGGCCAAGTCTGCTGGCGCTTGCAGCACCAGACGGCTGGCCTGACGCAAGCGGGCGCTGGCAGCGTGGGCCTGCGCAGCCGAGGCCGCTGGGCTGCCGGATGCCTGCGCCATGTGTGTGGCCGTGGCGCCCTGGGCCTGGGCGGTCTGGGGCAGTCTGGCCGGGTGCTGTTGCGCGGTCATGGGGTGTGCCGCCGTTTCAGTCCAGCAAGGTGTTCATCAAGTCGATCATGAACTCGGCATCTTCCTCGCTCATGGCTTCAAAGCCGCCGCCCATGCCCAGTTCATCGAGCACGGGCTGACCATCGGGCGTGCCTTTCAGATCCAGCAGCGCCGCGCTGATGCGCTGGGCCGCATCCGGCTCGATGCCGCCTTGCACCAGCAGCACATGGGTGATGTCGGCCAGCTTGCTTTCGATCAGCGGCTTGAGCTGCGAGCGCGTCAGGCGCGAGAGCGAGTGGTAGGCCTCGGCCAGGAAGAAGCTGGCATCGACCTCGCCCTTGATGGCCAGGCGCGCGGCGGCCTGGTAGTTGTCCACCAGCTGCCATTGCACGTCGGGCTCGAGCAGGTCGGCAGGCTCGAGCAGGCGCAGGCCGATGAGCTTGACGTCCTTGTTGTCGGTCAGCGCGATGCGCGCGCCGGGCTGCAGGTCTTCCACGCTGTTCAGCGCCGAGCCGGCGCTGGTGGCGATGACCATTTCGTCGGATTTGCCCACGGGCCGCGCAATGGCGCGGTAGCCGGCCTGGCGCACCATCGAGGCGGCATCGAACGGGTTGGCATAGACCAGGTGCACCTGGCCCTGGGCGATGAGCTCGGCCTGCTCGGCCGCCGAGGCCGGGGTCAGCAGGTGCAGCTGCAGGCCCGATTTCTTCTGCAGCAAGGTGTTGAGCATGTGCCAGCCGGCAAAGCGCTCGGGGGCGAAATCGGGCGCGATCAGCAGATTCAGTGTCATGACGCGCTCCCTTCGGCGGCCAGCCATTGCTGGTACAAGGCGCTCATCTCGGCAATCTTCTTGCGCGATGGCTTGCGGCGCACCGAGGTGTAGCCCACGATCTGGCCGTTGCGCACATTGGGCACGGCCGTGGCGTAGACCCAGTAGTGCGCGCCGTCCTTGCGCAGGTTCTTCACGTAGCCGTGCCACTTCTTGCCGGCGGCGACGGTGTCCCACAAATCCTTGAAGGCCGCGCGGGGCATGTCCGGGTGGCGCAGCACGCAGTGCGGCTGGCCGATGAGCTCCTCGCGCGTGTAGCCCGAGAGCTCGACGAAGGCCTCGTTGGCGTGGGTGATGATGCCCTGCAAGTCGGTGCGGGAGATGATCAGCCGCCCGTCCGGGTAGGGGATTTCGCGCTGGCTGACCTGCACGGTGCGGCTGCTGCCGTCATGAAAGTGCAGCGTATGCGTTTGCTGCGCATCGGCAGCGGGCTGCATGGGGGGAAATGCCATTGGCCGGCCCTCCTTGCGTCAAACCAGCTTGGACAGCGCTTCGGCTGCGCGCTTGATGTCCAGAAACAGCAGGCCGAGCTTGGCGTTGTGCTTGGCCAGCACGGTCAGCACCGCCTCCGTGCCCGAGGAGCTCATGATCACGTAGCCGCGATCGCCCTGCAGCAGCACGCGCTCGAGCGTGCCGCGCGCCAGCTCGCGCACGGCGCGGTCGCCCAGCGAGAGCAGCGCCGCAGACATCGCGCCCACGCGGTCCTCGTCCATGCCATTGGGCAGCGCGGAGGCAATCATCAGCCCGTCGGTGGAGATCAGCGCGGAAGCCTCCACATCGGCCGAGGAGCCCTTGAGTTCTTCCAGCACCTGCTGGAGCATGTCGGTACGCATGGTCAGTCCCTTCTTCTTCAGATTGAATGCCCGGCGCCAGACCAGCCAGCAGCGGCGCAGTCGCCCTGCGCCGCTGCTGGCCGGGTGGCCATGGGCTCAAGGGATGCCCTGCACGAATCACGCGGCGCTCACCGGGCCGTCGGATGTGTGCAATGCACCCCTGGCAGCGATTGCTACATTTGAATACAAACCGGCACAAAAAGGAATAATCCGTTTGCCTTATGTGCCCTGCCTTGCAGGGCTTTTGAAATTGTGATAGCCAAGCTGTGCGATAGTATCGCCAGAGTGAAGCTGCCGGCGCTGCAAGGCAATGCCACAAGACCTGTGCCTGGGGGCGTGCCGCATGCCAGACAGGCTGAGTGCAGGTGCCCGGCAAGGCTTCGTTTACAATTTTGTATCAATGTTTCCAGCCGCCTGGCAGCGTGCCGGTGGTTGGCTCCGCCATGACGGCCAGACCAGTTTTTCAAGGGAGTTGCCATGCTGTTCGGGAAGCTGTTGCCTCGTGAGGGCAATTTTTTTGCGCTGTTCAACCAGCACGCCGACTACGTCATGCGCGCAGCCCAGGCGCTGATCGAGCTGGTGGACAACTACAGCGACCCGGCCGCGCGCGAGCGCCACAACCGCGCCATCGACGATGCCGAGCACGAGGCCGATGCCATCACCAACCAGGTCAACAGGGCCATTCACCAGACCTTCATCACCCCCATCGACCGCGAGCAGATCCACAGCCTGATCAACGCGCTGGACGATGTGGCCGACCTGATCCAGGACGTGGCCGAGGCGCTGGTGCTCTACGACGTGCAAAAGCTCACGCCGGCCATGCGCAACCTGGCCGAGCTGGACCTGCGCTGCTGCGAGCGCCTGCACAGCGCCATCGCCATGCTCGACAAGATCGCCGACGCCAGCGTGGCCGAGGCGGCCCTGAAGACCTGCGAGGAGATCGACCAGCTCGAAAGCGATGCCGACCGTGTGCTGCGCACGGCCATGAGCGCGCTGTTTCGCGAGGAGCTCTACGACGTGCGCGAGCTCATCAAGCTCAAGGCCATCTACGAATTGCTGGAGACCATCAGCGATCGCTGCGAGGACGTGGCCAACATCGTCGAAGGCATCGTGCTGGAGAACTCCTGAGCACACAGCCCTGGCCGGGGCGCGCGGCGGCCGCTGGCCTGCCGCGGGCCTTGGCAATGCCCCTAAACCCGTTTTGCAGGATTGAACGATGGAAGTGATGGCAGTGACGCAGGCCGCCCTGTGGGTGGTGGTCTTGCTGGTGGTCTTGGCCCTGGTGTTCGACTTCATGAACGGCTTTCACGATGCCGCCAACTCGATTGCCACCGTGGTCTCCACAGGCGTGCTCAAGCCCACGCAGGCCGTGCTGTTTGCCGCCTTTTTCAACTTCATCGCCATCTTCGTCTTCCACCTGAGCGTGGCCGCCACCGTGGGCAAGGGCATCGTCGCGCCGCAGTTCGTTGACACCCACGTGGTCTTCGGCGCGCTGGTGGGGGCCATCAGCTGGAATCTGCTGACCTGGTACTACGGCATCCCCAGCAGCTCCTCACACGCGCTGATTGGGGGCATCGTCGGCGCGGTCATCGCCAAGTCCGGCCCTGGCGCGCTGGAGTTGCTGGGCGTGGCCAAGGTGGTGCTGTTCATCTTCGTCTCGCCGCTGCTGGGCTATCTGCTGGGCTCGCTGATGATGGTGGCCGTGGCCTGGCTGTTTCGGCGCACCCGGCCCGGCCATGTGGACAAGTGGTTTCGCCGCCTGCAACTGGTCTCGGCCGGGGCCTACAGCCTGGGCCACGGCGGCAACGATGCGCAAAAGACCATCGGCATCATCTGGCTGCTGCTGATCGGCACCGGCTACATGGGCCAGGAGGCCAGCGCCCCGCCGCTGTGGGTGATCCTCTCGTGCTATGCGGCCATTGCGCTGGGCACCATGTTTGGCGGCTGGCGCATCGTCAAGACCATGGGCCAGAAGATCACCAAGCTCAAGCCCGTGGGCGGCTTTTGCGCCGAGACCGGCGGCGCGCTGACGCTGTTTCTGGCCACCATCATCGGCATACCTGTCTCCACCACGCACACCATCACCGGCGCCATCGTGGGCGTGGGCTCCACCCAGCGCGCCAGCGCCGTGCGCTGGGGCGTGGCCGGCAACATCGTCTGGGCCTGGATCTTCACCATCCCCGCCAGCGCCCTGGTGGCGGCGCTGGCCTACTGGCTCAGCCTGCTGATTTACTGAAACCCATCAAGCGCCCGCCCGCGAGCCATGCTCTGCACGCAGGCGCTTTGAAACCACCGATCAGGATTGCCCCATGAGCATCAACCACGACACGCTGCACATCGTCGATCACCCGCTGGTGCAGCACAAACTCACGCTGATGCGCGTCAAGACCGCCAGCACCAGCAGCTTTCGCCGCCTGCTGCACGAGCTCAGCACGCTCATGGCCTATGAGGTCACGCGCGACATGCCGGTGCACATGGTGCAGATCGAAACCCCGCTGGAGACCATGCAGGCGCCGATGATCGACGGCAAGAAGCTGGTGCTGGTGTCCATCCTGCGCGCCGGCGGCGGCATCCTCGAAGGCGTGCTCGACGTGGTGCCGGGCGCGCGCGTGGGCCACATCGGCCTGTACCGTGACCCCAAGACGCTGCAGGCCGTGGAGTACTACTTCAAGATGCCCTCGGAAGTGGCCGAGCGCGACGTCATCCTGGTCGATCCCATGCTGGCCACGGGCAACTCGGTGGTGGCCGCCGTCGATCGCGTCAAGTCGCTGGGGCCGCGCTCGATCAAGTTCCTGTGCCTGCTGGCCGCGCCCGAGGGGGTGCAACTGCTGCAAAAGGCCCACCCGGACGTGCACATCTACACCGCCGCGCTGGACCGCGAGCTCAACGAGCACGGCTACATCCTGCCCGGCCTGGGCGACGCTGGCGACCGCATCTTCGGCACCAAGTAAGCGCCCGCAGGCCACGCCAGAGGCGCATTGCGCCCGGCGTGGCCGACTGACCCAGGCCAGGGCTGCTGCACACATGCAGCGCGCCTGCCATTGCACAGATGGCACAGGCGCGATGGCAGGGCAGGCTTTCAGGTGTTTCGGGCCTTTCAGGCCTCCTGCCGGTGGCGCAGGGCAGGAAACAGGATCACGTCGCGGATGCTGGCGCTGTCGGTCAGCAGCATCATCAGCCGGTCGATGCCGATGCCGCAGCCGCCCGCGGGCGGCATGCCGTATTCCAGCGCGCGGATGAAGTCGTGGTCGAAGTACATGGCCTCGTCATCGCCGCTGTCCTTGGCCTGCACCTGGGCGTTGAAGCGCGCGGCCTGATCCTGCGCGTCGTTGAGCTCGGAAAAGCCATTGGCCATTTCGCGCCCGGTGATGTAGAGCTCAAAGCGCTCGGTCACCTCCGGGCGTTGGTCGTTGGCGCGCGCCAGCGGTGAGATCTCCGTGGGGTGTTCCATGATGAAAGTGGGCTGCCAGAGCTTGGCCTCGACCACTTCCTCGAACAGCAGCACCTGCAGGCCGGCCAGGCTGCGGCGCTCGAGCTGCTGCTCCTGCGCGTCGATGCCCGCGCGCGCCAGCGCCTGCAGCAGCCACTGGCGATCGTCCACGGCGCTGCCGCCTTCGCAGTGCTGCATGATGGCCTCGCGGATGGTCATGCGCGCAAAGGGCTGGGCCAGATCCACGGCCTGGCCCTGGTAGCTCAGCTTCAGGCTGCCCGTGGCCTGCAAGGCGGTGTGGCGGATCAGCGCCTCGGTGAAGTCCATCAGATCGCGGTAGTTCCAGTACGCGGCGTAGAACTCCATCATCGTGAACTCGGGGTTGTGGCGCACCGAGATGCCTTCGTTGCGGAAGTTGCGGTTGATCTCGAACACGCGCTCGAACCCGCCGACGATCAGGCGCTTGAGGTAGAGCTCAGGGGCGATGCGCAGGAACATGTCCTGCTCCAGCGCGTTGTGGTGCGTCACGAAAGGGCGCGCGTTGGCCCCGCCGGGGATGGGATGCAGCATCGGCGTTTCCACCTCCAGAAAGCCGTGCTCGACCATGAAGGCGCGCATGCCGGCAATGGCCTGGCTGCGCTGCACGAAGCGCTGGCGCGTGCTGGCGTCGCTGATGAGATCCACATAACGCTGGCGGTACTTGAGCTCCTGATCGGCCACGCCGTGGAACTTGTCCGGCAGGGGACGCAGGCTTTTGGTGAGCATGCGCAGTTGCTCGGCCTGGATGGACAGCTCGCCGGTCTTGGTCTTGAACAGCGCCCCCTCGGCGGCAATGATGTCGCCCAGATCCCAGCGCTTGAACTGGGCGTAGAGCTCCTCGCCCACGCCATCGCGTGTGATGTAGAGCTGGATGCGGCCCGTGGCATCCTGGATGGTGGCAAAGCTGGCCTTGCCCATGACGCGCTTGAGCATCATGCGCCCGGCCACGCGCACGCGCTCGCCCTGGGCCTGAAGCTCCTCGGCCGTGCGCAGGCCGTGCGCGTCCTGCAGCGGCTGGGCGCGGTGGCTGGGCTGGAAATCGTTGGGGAAGACCGGCGCGCCGCTGGCCTGGGCGGCCTCGCGCAGCTGCTGCAGCTTTTCGCGGCGCTCGGCCAACAGCTGGTTTTCATCGACCGCAGGGGCCGCATCGGCCTGGTGCGGAGCTTGGCTCGAAGAGGTGGGGGTGGACTCGGACATGCCAAAGGCCCGGCGTAGCGGGCAGTTGCAAAAAACCGCGCATTTTAGAACCTGTTGGCGGCTTGCACCGGCCTGCCAGGCCCAGCAGGTCACTGCCCTGGCCCATGCCAGAATGGCCAAGCGCGATGCGGTGCATCGCCCGGTGGCGGGCAGGCTTGGGCGCTGCGCGCATGATTGACAAGAAAAAGGAGAAAACCTTGTTCAGAGCAACTCTCTTATGCGTTTGCGCCTGGCTGTGCGCCGGCGCAGCCCTGGCCGCTGAGGCCAGCCCCGCAACGCGGCCGGGGCAGGGCGGCGGCATGCAGGCCACGTTCACGCCGCCGCTGAGCCAGGCGCCAGCGGCGCTGCGGGCGCGGCTGCGCGATTGCGATCGGGCCTGCCCGCAGCTGCAACTGCGCTACGCGGCCACGCCGCAGGCGGCCATCAACCGCCGCATCAATGCCGAGATCAACCGGCAATTGCAGGCGCACCTGGGCGCGGCGGCCTTGCGCCAGGCCGGGCTCGACGAACATGGAATTCCGCGCGACTTTGCGCCGATCTGGGCGGCCTTTGACGAGGCCATGCCGGGCAACAGCAGCCTCTCGTTGGAGGTCAGCTACCTGGGCGCTTACCGTGGCTGGCAGCAATTTGAGCTGCAGTCTGGTCATTACTTCGAAGGCAAGGCCCATCCGGAATACGCGCAGTGCAGTTATCTGATCGACGGCCAGGGCCAGGCCCTGGATGTGCAGGGGCTGCTGCGGCCAGGCCAGCAAGCGGCCTTGCTGGCCTTGCTGGAGCAAGCGCGCCAGGCGGCCTTTGACGGCCCGGCGCAGCACTATGCGCAGCTGCGCGCGCAGTTCGCCACCTTCATCAGTCCCTGCTTTCACTTCTCCGAGGATGGCGGCGAGCTGGTGTTTCTCTACAGTCCCTACGGGCTGGGGCCCTTCACCGATGGGCCACAGGAGCTGCGCCTGCCGATCGACAGGCTGGGCAAGATCCTGCGGCGGCAGTGGCTGCGGTGAGGCGCGGCGAAGATCAATCGCTGCGTGCTTGGGCGCTGCTGGAGGGGGCTGGACTGGCGCTGGCTTCTGCAGGGTTGGATGCAATACCTTCTGACGAGGCGGCAGGCGCTGGCGCGATGGCCGCCGTATTGGGGGCATCGCCTGGGGCGCTGTCGGCCTGGGCCTGGGGTTGCGCTGGCGCTGGCAGGCAAGGGACTGAGGCTTCGTCTGCATGGCTCGGGCCTTGGGCTTCTGGCTCGCTTGCGGCGGCGTCGCTGCGCGGGGAGGCCTCGGGCAGGGCCTGGTTCAGGGCGCGCAGTACGTCGGTCTGGGTGATGATGCCCAGCAGGCGCTGGTTTTCGCCCACCACAGGCAGGTGGTAGAGCCCGCCCTGGCACAGCAGGCCCAGCAGCTCCAGCACGGGCTGCTCGCCGTGGGCCACGGCCACCGAGGGCACCATGATGTCGCGCACGCGCTGCGGCGCGGCGGGCGCGGGCTGGGCCGCTGGCGGCTCGGGCGGGGCGGCCAGGGCTTTCCAGGGCAGGCGCATCCACTGGCGCCAGCGGCTGCCCTGGGCTGGCTGGCTGGCGCTGTCGGCAGCGGCGGCTGGGGCGGCAGGCGGCTGGTCTTGCAGGTCCATCCATTGCGCCAGGCCGACGGTGCCCAGCAAGTGCCCTTGGGCATCGAGCACGGGCAGCTCGCGGTGGCGGTACTGGCGCATGTAGGCCTCGAATTCTTCGATGCCCATGTCGGCCTGCACGCTGTGCACCTGGGTGGTCATGACGTCGGCGCAGCGCAGCTCGCCAAAGGTGCGCTCATAGGCTGCGCCGCTGGCTTTTTGCAGCATTTTCGTCAGGTCGTTGCGGCTGATGGCCAGCAGCTCGTTGTGCCGCGCCAGCACCTGGTCCACATCGGTCTGGGTCAGCAATTGCTTGCCCTGCGCGCTGGCTTCGTCCGGCGCGGCAGTGCTGATCTGCCGGTGGGGATAGCGCCGCCCAGTGGCGTGGTTGTAGGCCATGGCAATGGCGATGAGCAGCAGCAGGTTGAAGCCGATCGGAAACAGCAGCACGCTGGGCGCCTGGATGTGCTGCAGCACGGCGTACAAGGCCAGCGAGGTGGCCGGCGGATGCACGGCGCGCAGGTAAATCATGGCCACGATGGCCAGCGGCACGGCCAGGCTGGCGGCCAGCACGGTGTTGTGCCCCAGCAGCCAGGAGCAGGCCATGCCCACAGCCGTGCACAGCAGGCTGCCCATCAGCACGGCCCAGGGCTGGGCCATGGGGCTGAAGGGCAGCGCGAACACCAGCAGCGCCGAGGAGGCCAGCGTCGCGCCATGCCAGAACAGCTCCAGCTGGCTTTGCGCCAGCCACTGCGCCAGCGTGGCGACAATGCCCACCGAGAGGGCGCAGCCGCCCATGATGCGCAAACACTCCTTGAGGGCAATGCCCGTGGGGGCCGGGCGCAGGTCGAGCAGCAGTTGGTGCAGGCGATGGGTCAGGGAAGAGGGCGTGGACATGGCAGGGCGCGGCGCAAACAGGGTGCTCGGCGCAGGGCGGCTGCCGGGCCTGTGGCGGCGCTGAGCAAGCCCGCGATTGTGCCGCAAGGCAGGCTCTGCCAGCGGCCGGTGCGGTGCATCAGCCCTGCGATTGCGCGGCGGGCTTGGGCAGCAGGGCGTAGGCGCCCACGCCCAGGGCCATCACCAGGGCGATGCAGGCAAACACGGTGAAAAAGGGCTCGCGCCCGTGCGCCAGGGCCCAGCCGGCGGCCGCGCCGGTGAGGGTTTGCATGACGGCCACGCCCAGGAACATGGACATGGTGAACAAGGCCATGGCCCGGCCCGTCATGTGGCTGGGGTAGGCGGCGCGCACGTCGGCGTATTGCCACACGCCGTAGCCGCCCAGCACGGCGATGGCCAGGATGGCGGCCACGGCCAGCCACAGCTGCTGCGTGGCCGCCAGCAGCAAAAAAAGCGCCACGATCAGCCAGGGCAGGCGCATCAGCAGCCAGCGCCGGCGCTGGTTGCTGCCAGGGTCGAGGCGGCCAAACAGCGAGGGCGAGAACAGCGAGATGACCGACAGCGCCAGCGCAACGTTGCCGCTGAAGATCAAATCCTGGCCGAAGCGTTGGCCCAGGTAGGGGGCCAGCCACAGGCCGCGCAGCGCGATGAAGGCCGCGTAGCCGACGAACACCAGCGCCAGAATGCCGGCGGTGTGCGGCATGCGCAGCAGCAGGCCGTAGCCCTTGAGGGCCTGCCAGGGCGATTCGCGCTGGGCTGCTGGGGCGTTGGCCGCGCTCTGGCGGTCGTTGGTGTCGGTGTTGGCGTTGGCGCTGGTCGGATCGTTGGCCGGGGCGCTGGGCTCGAACACGCGCCAGTAAATCAGCAGCCAGGCCAGCAGGCTCAGGGCGGCCAGCAGGCCAAAGCCGGTTTGCCAGCCAAAGCGCTCGACCAGCCAGGCCAGCGGCGTGCCGGTGAAGATCATGCCCAGGCTGCCAATGCCCAGGGCCAGGCCGGAGATGGCGGCAAAGCGCTGCGCGGGGAAGTAGCGCGCGATGAACACGGTGCAGACCAGAAAGGCCGGTGCGCAGCCAATGCCGATCAGCGCCTGGCCCAGCACCAGCTGCGCGGCCGAGCCGGCCAGGGCCGAGAGCGCAGCGCCGGCGATGGTCAGCGGGAAGGCCAGCAAGATGGTGCGGCGGATGCCGAACACGTCGATGCCGATGCCCATGAGCAGCTGCATGCCGCCGAAGGCATAGTGAAAGGTGGCGGCAATCAGGCCCATGGTCTGCGGGCTGAGCTGAAAGTGCTCGGTCAGCGGCACGGAGAGAATGCCCGCCAGCGTGCGATAGGCCTGGCTGAGGGCAAAGCCGCCAATGAGCGTCAGCAGCATCAGCCAGGCGCTGCGCAGCGGCAGCTGGGGCGGGCCGGGCTGGGCAGAGGGCGGCGTGGCGGCGGGCATGGCGGGCGGGGCACTTGGGCGGGCAATCGGGCGTTGCTGCTGTGGCGGTGCAGGTGTGGCGGTGCTGTGGCTTGTGTGGGGCCGCCCGTCACTGGCTGGTGCGCAGGCTCCACAGCTCGGGAAACAGCACCACGTCCAGCATCTTGCGCAGGTAGCTCACGCCGCCGGTGCCGCCGGTGCCGCGGCGAAAGCCGATGACGCGCTCGACGGTGGTGACGTGGCGAAAGCGCCAGAGGCGAAAGGCGTCTTCCAGATCGACGAGCTTCTCGCCCAGCTGGTACAGGTCCCAGTACTGCTGCGGGTTGCGGTAGACCTGCAGCCAGGCGGCCTCGACCTGGGCGTTGGCGCTGTAGGGCTGGCGCCAGTCGCGCTGCAAATGGCTGGTCGGCACGGCCAGGCCTTGCTCGGCCAGCAGTTGCAAGGCCAGGTCGTACAGCGAGGGCGCCTCGTAGGCGGCCTGCACCAGCGCCAGCAGGTCGGGGCGGTGCGCGTGCGGGCCGAGCATGGCGGCGTTCTTGTTGCCCAGGCGGAACTCGATGCAGCGGTACTGGTAGCTCTGGAAGCCGCTGGAGTGCCCCAGGTAGGGGCGGATGGCGGTGTACTCGGGCGGCGTCATGGTCGAGAGCACGTCCCAGGCGGCCACGAGCTGCTCCATGATGCGCGAGGCGCGCGCCAGTTTCTTGAAGGCGCTGGGCAGCTGGCGCGCGGCCACGTCCTGCATGGCCGCGCCCAGCTCGTGCAGCATGAGCTTCATCCACAACTCGCTGGTCTGGTGCTGGATGATGAACAGCAGCTCATCGTGCTCGGGCGAGAGCGGCTGCTGCGCGCTGAGGATGGTGTCCAGCTGCAGGTAGTCGCCATAGCTCATGTCGCGGCTGAAGTCCAGCTGCGCGCCTTCCTGGCGGACGATGGCCTCGGCGCTGGCCGGGGCCGCGGCGGGCTGGCGGGGGTCGTGGGCGGTGCTCATGGTGTGTGTGGCTCGTGGGGTGATGTGAGGCTTTGAACAGGCGCTCAGGTCACGGCCTGGCGCTGGTTGAAGCGCGGCTGGCGCCACTGGCCCGAGTCCAGCACTTCGCGCAGCTGGGCCACGGCCTGCCAGACGTCCTCGAAGCCGACGTACAGCGGCGTGAAGCCAAAGCGCAGGATGTCCAGGTGCGCGCTGCCGGGGCCGCCGCCGGCGCGGAAGTCGCCGATCACGCCGCGCGCGATCAGTGCCTGCATGATGGCGTAGGCGCCGCTGTCCTGGCCATCGGCGCCGGCGCCCCAGGGGCGCGTGAGGCTGACCTGCGAGCCGCGCTGCGCGTGCTCGCGCGGCGTGGCCAGGCCCAGATCGTGGCCGGCGCATTCCTGCTCGACCAGGGCGATGAACAAGTCCGTCAGGGCCAGCGACTTCTTGCGCAGCGCGGCCATGCCGCCCAGCGCCTGGGCCTGGTCGAACACGTCCAGCCCGCATTGCAGCAGCGACAGGCTGACGATGGGCTGGGTGCCGCACAGGTAGCGGGCAATGCCGCTGGCGGGGCGGTACTGCGGGTCGAACTGGAACGGCGCGGCGTGGCCGAACCAGCCCGACAGCGGCTGCCAGAAGCGGTCGGCGTGGCGCGGGCTGACCCAGACGAAGGCCGGCGCGCCCGGCCCGCCGTTGAGGTATTTGTAGCTGCAGCCCACGGCGAAATCGGCCCCGCTGCCGCTCAAATCCACCGGCACGGCCCCGGCGCTGTGGCACAGATCCCAGATGGTCAGCAGGCCCTGGGCGTGGGCGGCGGCGGTGATGGCGGCCATGTCGTGCATGGCGCCGGTGCGGTAGTTGACGTGCGTGAGCATCAGCACGGCCACGCTGGCGGCGCGCTCGGGCTGCAGCCAGGCGGGCAGCTCGTCGGGCTCGATCAGCGCCAGCTCAAAGCCCAGCTGCTGGCACAGCGACTGGGCGATGTACAGATCGGTGGGGAAGTTGCTGCGCTCGGAGACGATGGTCCTGGCCTGCGGGCGCTCGCTGCGGGCAATGTGCAGCGCCGCGTGCAGCACCTTGTAGAGGTTGATGGAGGTGGTGTCGGTGACCACGACCTCATCGGCGCCGGCGCCGATCAGTGGCGCCAGCTGCGCGCCCAGGCGCTGGGGCAGGTCGATCCAGCTGGCCGAGTTCCAGGCGCGGATCAGCTGCTGGCCCCACTCCTGGCCGACGACCTGCTGCGCGCGCGCCAGCGCGGCCTTGGGCTGCGCGCCCAGGGAGTTGCCGTCCAGGTAGATCAGGCCCTCGGGCAGGTGAAAGTGCGCGCGCAGCGGCGCCAGCGGGTCTTGCGCGTCCAGCGCGCGGCAATCGGCTTGGGTGATGCGGGTGGGTGTGCTCATGGCAAGAGAGTTGTCGGTCAGAGACTCATTCCTGTGCCGGCGCTGCCGTCGCGGTCACGGCGGCTGGCGTGCGGTGGCGGTAGTGCAATTGGTAGGCCAGGGTCAGCGCCAGCAAAAAGGGCAGGCCCACGAGCAGGGTCATGCGAAATTGCGGCACGAACAGCGTGGTCAGCAAGATGGCCAGCATGAGCGCCGCGCCCAGCAGCGTGAGCCAGGGAAAGCCCCACATCTGAAACGGCAGCGCCGGCGCCTGGCTGCGCTGGCGCTGGCGGCGGAAGAACCAGTGCGTGACGAACACCATGAACCAGGTGAACATGGCGCCGAACATGGAGATGGCCATCATCAGCAAGAAGGCCTGCTCGGGCTTCCAGAGGTTGAGCACCATGGCCACGGCAATGCCCATGCAGGAGATGGCCAGCGCCGCCAGCGGGATGCCGCGCGCATTGAGCCGGCCCATCGCCGCCGGGGCGTGGCCGGCGCGCGCCAGGCTGAACATCATGCGCGTGGTGATGTAGAGCTGGCTGTTCATGGCCGAGAGCGCGGCCACCAGCACGACGAAGTTCAGCACCGCCGCGGCGTGCGGGATGCCGATGATCTCCATGACCTTGACGAACGGGCTCTTGTCGGTGCCGGCGCTGCTCCAGGGCACGATGGCCAGCATCAGCGCCAGCGTCAGCAGGTAGAACACCACCAGGCGCAGCACGCTGGAGCGAAACGCCGTGCGGATGGCGCTTTGCGGATCGCGCGCCTCGCCGGCGGCCACGGCGATCATCTCGATGCTCAGGTAGCTGAAGATGGAGATGATCACCGCCACCCACATGCCCCAGGCGCCCTTGGGGAAGAAGCCGCCGTGCGCGGTGTAGTTGTGCAGCCCGATCTCCGGGCGCTGCGCGCCAAACACCACCCAGCAGCCCACCAGAATGAAGGCCACGATGGCGATGACCTTGATGCTAGAGAGTGCGTACTCCATCGCGCCAAAGGCTTTGACGCTGGTGGCGTTGATGGCGATGAGCAGCGCCGAGAACAGCAGCACCCACCACCACTGCGGCACATCCGGGAACCAATAGGCCATGTACAGGCCCACGGCCGTGACCTCGGTGCCCACAGCCAGCACCACTGCGGCCCAGTAGGCATAGCGCACCAGAAAGCCCGCCAGCGGCGAGATGAAGTGCTCGGCATAGGCCCCGAAGGAGCCGGCCGTGGGGTGGGCCACGGTCATCTCCGCCAGGCAGCCCATCAGCAGCAGCGCCACCAGCGCGCCAATGGCGTAGCTGAGGATGACGCTGGGGCCGGCAAAGCCGATGGCAAAGCCGCTGCCCAGAAACAGGCCGGTGCCGATGGCCCCGCCAATGGCGATCATGGCCATTTGCCCGGCGCTGAGGTGGCGCTGCAGGCCCGATTCGCGTTCGATGATGTGGTTGAAATTTTTCATGGTGCAAGCAAGGTCAGGGCAAAGGCGACGAGGGGCGGCAGTGCGCCGTGCTGTGGCGCCGCGCGCTGTCAAGCCTTGTGTCGGCGCGTGGCGGGGTGGATGGCGGCGTGGGCTTTCAGGCCGCCGTGGCCTGGCGCACGGCGTGCTCCCAGGCCTGCATGGATTCGGCAGCGCGCTCGGCGCTCATGGTCGGCAGGAACTGGCGCTCGGCCTGCCAGAGGCTGGCCAGCTCGTCCGTGCCTGCGTACAGCCCCGCGCCCAGCCCGGCCAGCCAGGCCGCGCCCAGGGCCGTGGTCTCCACCACCTGCGGGCGCAGCACGGGCACGCCCAGCAAGTCGGCCTGGAACTGCATCAGCAAGTCATTGACGCAGGCGCCGCCGTCCACGCGCAAGGCAGTCACCGGCGCGGCGCCAGCGGCCTGGGCATCGCGCTGCATGGCCTGCAGCAAGGCCGTGCTCTGGTAGGCGATGCTCTCCAGCGCGGCGCGGGCGATGTGGGCGATGCTGGTGCCGCGCGTGATGCCGGTGATGGTGCCGCGCGCATCGGGCTGCCAGTAGGGCGCGCCCAGGCCGGTGAAGGCCGGCACCAGCATCACGCCGCCGCTGTCGGGCACGGTGGCGGCCAGGTCCTGCACCTGGCTGCTGTGGCTGATGGCCTTGAGGCCATCGCGCAGCCACTGCACCACGGCGCCGCCGACGAACACGCTGCCTTCCAGCGCGAACTGCGGCGCGCCGGCGGCGGTCTGCGCGGCGCTGGTGGTCAGCAGGCCATTGCCCGAGAGCTGGAACTCCCCGCCGGTGTGCATCAGCATGAAGCAGCCCGTGCCGTAGGTGTTCTTGCTCATGCCGCTGTCAAAGCAGGCCTGGCCGAACAGGGCCGCCTGCTGGTCGCCGGCCACGCCGCAGATGGGCAGGGCCTGGCCCAGCCAGTCGGCGTGCGCCTGGCCGAAGGCGCTGGCCGAGGGCTGCACCGTGGGCAAGATGGCCGGCGGGATGCGCAGCAGCTCCAGCAGCTCTTGGTCCCACTGGTTGCGCTGCACGTCAAACAGCATGGTGCGCGCGGCGTTGCTGACGTCGGTGACGTGCGCCGCGCCGCGCGTGAGGTTCCAGATCAGCCAGCTGTCCACGGTGCCGAAGGCCAGCTCGCCGCGCTCGGCCTGCGCGCGTGCGCCGGGGATGTTGTCCAGCAGCCATTGCAGCTTGGTGGCCGAGAAGTAGGCATCCACGCGCAGGCCGGTGCTGCGCTGGATGCGCGCCTCATGCCCGCCCTGGCGCAGCGCCGCGCAGGCCGGCTCGGCGCGCCGATCCTGCCAGACGATGGCATGGTGCAGCGGCTTGCCGCTGCTGCGATGCCACAGCACGGTGGTCTCGCGCTGGTTGGTGATGCCCATGGCGCGCACCTGCCGCGCCTGGATGCCGGCCTGCTTGAGCGCCTGGCGCGCCGTGGCCAGCTGGCTGTGCCAGATCTGCAGCGGGTCGTGCTCGACCCAGCCCGGGCGCGGGTAGATCTGCGGCAGCTCCTGCTGCGCCATGGCGTGGATGCGCCCCTGGGCGTCGAAGACGATGCTGCGCGAGCTGGAGGTGCCCTGGTCCAGGGCGAGAAGATAGGTCATGGCAAGGCGAGGGGAGGGCGGATGAGGCCGGCGGCGCAGGGCAGCCGGCAGGGCGCGGCCGATTATTGCTTGAGCGGGATGGGCGTGGCGCGCTCCACTGGCACGGCCGCGACGCTGTTTTGCGGCGAGCCGTCGATCAGCCGATCCGAGTACGTCAGATACACCAGCGTGTTGCGCGGCGCATCCACCATGCGCACCACGCGCAGGCGCTTGAAGACCAGCGAGGTGCGCTCGCTGAACACCTGCTCCTGCTGGCGCAGCGGCTGGGCAAACTGCACCGGGCCGACCTGGTGGCAGCTGATGGAGGCCTCGGAGCGGTCCTCGGCCAGGCCCAGCGAGCCCTTGATGCCGCCGGTGCGCGCGCGCGAGACATAACAAGTCACGCCCTGCACGGCCGGGTCGTCGTAGGCCTCGACGATGATGTCGTGGTCGCGACCGATGAGCTTGAAGGCTGTATCGACCGTGCCAATGGTCGTTGGCCCTGCAGCCAGCACCGCGCCCGCCGGCCATGCCAGGCAGGCGGCCAGCCAGGCCAGCAGCGCCTGGCGGCGCAGGCGCTTTGGGTTGCGTGGGGGGCAGCAGGGGGCAAGCAGGGGCAAGGGCAAGGTCATGGCTGTCGGTGTCGATGGTGTGGCAGGCGCTCAACGCCGTTGAAGATCTCGGCGCAGGGGGCGATTGTGCGCCATGCCATGGCCGTCGCCGCGCCTGCTGGCGGTTAGTATCGGCGCGTTTGCGACCCTTTTGTTTGCCCCTTGCCCGTGTTGCCCCCCATGCCTGCCGCCCACTGCACCGAAGTCGCCCCGCCAACGCCGGCCCAAGCCGAGCGCGATGCCTGCCTGGCGCAGGCGGCTGTGGCGGTGGTCATTCCCTGCTACAAGGTCAGCGCGCACATTTTGGAGGTGCTGCAGGCCATGCCTGCGGGCGTGCGCCACGTGCTGGTGGTGGACGACGCCTGCCCGCAGGGCAGCGGCCAGCTGGTGCAGCAGCAGGTGCGCGATGCGCGCGTGCAGGTGCTGTTTCACACCGAGAACCAGGGCGTGGGCGCGGCTGTGATGAGCGGCTACGCGCGCGCGCTGGAGCTGGGCGCGCAAGTGGTGGTCAAGGTCGATGGCGATGGCCAGATGGACCCGGCGCTGATCCCCCGGTTCGTGCAGCCCATCGTGCGCGGCCAGGCCGACTACACCAAGGGCAACCGCTTCTACCGCCCCGAGTCGCTGCGCAGCATGCCCGGCGTGCGCCTGCTGGGCAATCTGGTGCTGTCCTTTCTCACCAAGCTCAGCAGCGGCTACTGGCCCAACATGGATCCGACCAATGGCTACACCGCCATCTCGGCCAAGGTGCTCAGGGCGCTGCCGCTGCAGCGCATCGCCCGGCGCTACTTTTTCGAGACGGACATGCTGTTTCGCCTGGGCACGCTGCGCGCCGTGGTGCGCGACGTGCCCATGGACGCGGTGTATGCGCAGGAGGTCTCGAATTTGAAAATCCGCCAGGTGCTGCCGCAGTTCCTGCTGGGCAACCTCTCGCGCGCGCTCAAGCGCTATGCCTACAGCTACTGGGTGCGCGACTTCAACCTGGGCTCGCTCTACAGCGCCATGGCCTTGCTGCTGCTGGGCTTTGGTTTGCCCTTTGGCATCTACCACTGGCAGCACAGCATTGCCACCGACGTGCCGGCCAGCAGCGGCACAGTGATGCTGGCCGGCCTGACGGTGATGGTGGGCGTGCAATGCCTGATTGCCTTCTTGCACTACGACGTCAGCAACGTGCCCACGCAGCCCATTGCCGATGCGCTGGAGTGAGCGCCTGCGGCCGCAAAGACCGGCGGCGCCCGGCGGGCAAGCCAGGGAAAACCCCAGTGCAAGAAAAAGTTCAAATTCAAGCATTGATTGACATTTGACTTGCTTGCTTCTGTTACAAATCTGCTGGGCTTTCCAGTGAGAAATGCGAGCAAGGTCGGCATGCCGTTTTGCGCCGAGCTCTGAAAAAAATCCGAAAGCCCAAGGCCCGGCCCGGCGGCGGGGTGGTTGCGCTTTGCAATCTTTGTGTGCCCGCCCGTGCCCGCCGGCCGTTGTGGATGGTTTGCAGGCAGCGCCTGCGGCCGTACCGTCAAGAAGAAGAGGGTTTGTCATGACTATTGCATCGTCCCCACCGCCGGAAAAAGAGGCGCAAGCCGCGCCTGCCGCGCCGCACAGCGCGCCCGATGCCGCAGCGGCGCAGGCCAGAGCACTGCCGCCGGCGCCACAGCCTCCATCCCAAGCCCTGCCTTCGCTGGGCGCGCTGCTGGGCCTGGGCTCGGCCGTAGCTTCGCACACCCTGCGCAGCTCCAGCGGCCTGGCTGCCATGGTGGCCTTTACGCTGGCCGCCTGCGGCGGCGGGGGCGACGATGCGGCCCCGCCCGCGCCAGGCATACCGCCTGCGCCTGGCCCCAACCCTGGGCCCACGCCCGCTCCGGTGCCAGGCGGCTCTCCGCAAAACCCGCCGGTGCCCGGCCCGCCGCCAGACCCGAACCGCCCGCCCGCACCCATTCCCCCGGCCCCGGCACCCACGCCTTCGCCCGCGCCTACGCCATCGCCAACCCCAGGCCCAGCGCCTGCACCAGCGCCGACCCCTGGCCCGGCCCCAGCCCCAGGCCCGGTGCCTTCGCCAGCGCCATCTCCGTCACCATCCGTGCTGCGGCCCCAGACGCCTGCCCAGGCGGCCTCGTTCATTCTGCGCTGCCAGCATTACGTGACGGAAGAGGACATCGAGGACATCCAGCGCATGGGTTACGAGCCCTGGCTGGATGCGAAGCTGGCCGCGCCGCAAAAAGAGATCACTGGCTGGGACTGGAGCCTGCGAGAGAAGCTCAACACCCTGGAGACCATCAACTACCAGGATGTGCCCTACATGATGTGGTACCTGCTGATGAACCCCATCGACGGGGTGCGCAAGCGGGTGGCGCTGGCCTTGTCGGAGATCTTCGTGGTTTCCACGGTGGAGCTGCGGGGCGAGTCGTCCCAGTTCAAAGTGGCGGCGTATTGGGATTTGCTGATGCGCAATGCCTTTGGCAACTACCGCACGCTGTTGACCGATGTCTCGCTCAGCCCGGCCATGGGCTCGTACCTGAGCAGCCGTGGCAACCGCCGCGCCAATCCGCGCACGGGCCGCATCCCCGATGAGAACTACGCGCGCGAGGTGATGCAGCTGTTTTCCATCGGCCTGTACGAGCTCAACCAGGACGGCAGCCTGAAGATGGCCGGTGGCAAACCGATTGAGACCTACACGCAAGAGACCGTGAGCAACATGGCGCGCATCTTCACCGGCTGGGACTACGACATGACGGGCCACACAAAGGGCACGAACCCGATGCGCGAGCGCAACCCCATGGCCCTCAGGCCCGATTTGCACTCGCCCGAGGACGTGACGCTGTTTGGCCAGACCATGGCTGGCTCCGAGCCGGCGCGGCGCAAGCTCGACTGGGCGCTGGATCTGCTCTTCAACCACCCCAACGTCGGGCCCTTCATCGGCCGCCAGCTGATTCAGCGGCTGGTGACCAGCCATCCCAGCCCGCAGTACGTGGCGCGCGTGGCTGCGGCCTTTGCCAACAATGGCCGCGGCGAGCGCGGCGACATGAAGGCCGTGCTCAAGGCCATCTGGCTGGATCCGGAGGTCATGGCCGTCACGCAAGGGCAGGCGTTGCCCAACGACTTTGGCAAGCTGCGCGAGCCCATGCTGCGCATCGCCCAATGGGGCGCGACTTTCAAGGCGCGCAAGAAGGCCAGCTCGACATCGCGGCTGTCTTTCCCATTGCCCTTGTTCATGGAGGAGATTGGCCAGCACCCGCTCAACAGCCCGACGGTGTTCAACTTCTTCCGCCCTGGCTATGTGCCGCCGCAAACGGCCATGGCAGCGCGGGGTATGACGGCGCCGGAGTTCCAGATCCTCGATGAATACACCGTGGCCAGCTACATCAATGTGGTGGCCGAGTTGGTGCGCGATGACCGGCAGGTGGTGGGCGACTACAGCCGCGAGATGCCCATGGCCGACGAGCCCTCGCGCCTGGTGGCGCACCTGAACCTCATGCTCACAGGCGGCCAGCTCTCGCAGCGCAACTTCGAGCGCATCGTCCGGGCCGCCGAGGCCATTGCCGTCAAGGATGAAGCAAGCCGGAAAAACCGTGTGCGCACAGCCATCTTCATGGTGATGTGCTGCCCCGAGTACATCGTTCAGAAATAAGAAAGGGTGTCAGTCATGGATGATTTCAACAAGACTTCGCGCCGTGCCTTCCTGCGCCGCCTGGGGCACTTGGGGGTGGTTGGCAGCGCTGCGCCCTGGGCCTTGAACCTGGCTGCTATCGGAGAGGCCGCAGCCTTCAATGCCGGCAACGATTACAAGGCCCTGGTGTGTGTTTTTTTGGTCGGCGGCAACGACAACGGCAATACGCTGATTCGCGTCGATAACGATGGCTATGCGTCTTACGAGACCATGCGCACCGAGGAGTTTGCCATCCCGCGCGCCGAGCTTGGCGCCACCACGCTGGCGGCCAACACGGGGCAAGCTGGTGACCAACGCTTTGCGCTGGCGCCGCAACTGAGCGGCCTGAAAAAACTCTACGACCAGGGGGTGCTGGCCATTCAGCAAAACGTTGGCCCGCTGATTGTGCCTACCACGTTGGCCGATTACAAAGCGCGCAGGGTGCCGCTGCCGCCCAAACTGTTCTCGCACAACGACCAGAGGTCGATCTGGCAGGCCTCCAACCCGGAAGGGGCCGTCAGGGGCTGGGGCGGGACGTTGGGTGATCTGGCGCTCTCCAGCGGCGCCACCAATGCCACTTTTGCCTGCATTTCGGCGGATGGCAAGGCCGTGTTCCTCGCTGGCCAGGCCGCGCTGACTTACCGCATCAGCACCGACGGTGCCGCTCAGGTCAGGGACTTGATCGGCAGCCGCGCTGGTGTTTGCAGGAATGTGCAGGAGTGTTCGGACATCTTGCGCGAAATGATCACCGAGACGCGCGCGCACATCCTGGAAGATGAGGTCAACCGCATGATGCGGCGCTCGATCGATGCCAGCGACAAGGTCGACGCGGCCTTGCAGCAGCACGGCGCCGACAGGTTCAGCCGCATGCCCAATACCACCTTGGGCAAGCAATTGAAGATCGTAGCTCGCCTGATTGCTGGCCACACCTCGCTGGGCGTGCGCCGGCAGGTGTTCTTCGTCTCCCTGGGCGGCTTCGACCACCACGTGGGCCTGAACACCACGCACCGGGGCAAGCTCAAGGAAGTCAACGACGCGCTCGTGCAGTTCTACGAACACATGAGCGACATGAACATGGCCGACAAGGTCACGGCCTTCACCGCCTCGGAGTTCGGGCGCTGCATGGTCACCAACGGCAATGGCTCCGACCACGGCTGGGCGGGCACGCACTTCATCATCGGCGGCGCGGTCAAGGGCGGCAAGATCTATGGCACGACGCCCAGCTACCTCACTGATAAGGACTTCAACGAGGAAACCGGCCACGACATAGGCCAGGGCCGCGCCATTCCCACCACCTCGGTGGACGAATACGCCGCCACCCTGGCGCGCTGGTTCGGCGTGAGCGATTCGGAGATGCGCCTGGTGGTGCCCAATATCGGCAACTTTGCCAGCTCCAACCTGGGCTTTTTCCGATGAGGCCGCGCTGAGATTTTGAACAGGCCTGAGGCCCTGGGCCAAAACCGATGCCGACTGGGCGCGGGCTGCGGTTTGCAGCCTGGCCCCCAAGCAGCGCTGTTTTGCCCAAGGCGTCCAAGCCGCAATGATCGATGAACTGCCCGCAGGCCATGTGGCGGTGTTGGCTTGAGCCAGCCGCATGCAGCACAGCTGCGGGTTTGAAATTGACAGTAAAAGGGCTGTTGCCATGAAGATTGAATCACCACAAACCGAGCAAGAGCCACGGCCTGAGCAGCCGGGCCAGCCAATGCCGCAGCGCGAGCCTGCGGCGAGCACGGCCCAGGCGGTGCCTGCGCCGCCTGCCGATGCCGCGCAGATTTCGCTGGGCAGCCTGCTGGGCGTGGGCTCCGCCCTGGCTGGATCGGCGCTGCGCAGCTCCAGCGGCCTGGCGGCCATGGTGGCCTTTACCCTGGCCGCCTGCGGCGGCGGGGGCGACGATGCGGCCCCGCCTGCGCCAGGCATGCCGCCAGCGCCCGGCCCCAACCCGGGCCCAACACCGGCGCCCGCGCCGGGTGGCGCGCCGCAAAACCCGCCAGTGGCCGGCCCACCGCCAGACCCGAACCGCCCGCCCGCGCCCATTCCGCCGGCCCCGGCGCCCGCGCCTGTGCCCACACCGCCGCCGGCACCCACGCCCGCGCCCACACCTTCACCCGCGCCCACACCTTCGCCCGCGCCAACACCAGCGCCGGCTCCAGGCCCGGCGCCAGCTCCAGGCCCGGTGCCTTCGCCAGCGCCCAGTCCATCGCCCTCACCGTCG
The DNA here is from genome assembly GCF_002285265.1 of Vandammella animalimorsus. GTDB lineage: Bacteria > Pseudomonadota > Gammaproteobacteria > Burkholderiales > Burkholderiaceae_C > Lampropedia. The sequence continues at coordinate 662,080 of NZ_NSJB01000001.1, read as the reverse complement.
CCATCCGTGCGGCGGCCTCAAACGCCCGAGCAGGCGGCCTCGTTCATTCTGCGCTGCCAGCATTTCGTGACGCCAAAGGACATCGAGGACATCCAGCGCATGGGCTATGAGCCCTGGCTGGATGCGCAGCTGGCCGCGCCGCAGCGCGAGATGACCGGCTGGCAATGGGCCATGCGCGAAGGCCTGAACACCGAGGAGCACCTCAACACGCAGCACACGGGCTATATGTCGTGGTTCATGCTGATGAACCCCGTCGATGGCATGCGCAAGCGGGTGGCGCTGGCCTGGTCGGAAATCCTCGTGGTGGCCAGCCGTGAGGTATTGATCGAGTCCCCCACCTTTGCCATGGCGGCGTATTGGGACTTGCTGATGCGCAATGCCTTTGGCAACTACCGCACGCTGCTGGGCGAGATTTCGCTCAACCCGGCCATGGGCGCGTACCTGAGCAGCCGCGGCAACCGCCGCGCCAATCCGCGCACGGGCCGCATCCCCGATGAGAACTACGCGCGCGAGGTGATGCAGCTGTTCTCCATCGGCCTGCATGAGCTCAACCAGGACGGCAGCCTGAAGCTGGCAGGCGGCAAGCCGATCGAGACCTACACGCAGGAGACCGTGACCAACATGGCGCGCATCTTCACCGGCTGGGACTACGACGAGAGAGGCCACGTGCGCGCCACGAACCCGCAGCGCGTGCGCAACCCCATGGCCCTCAAGCCCGACTGGCACGCCACCGAGGACGTGACGCTGTTTGGCCAGACCATGGCGGGCTCCGAGCCGGCGCGGCGCAAGCTGGACTGGGCGCTGGATCTGCTGTTCAACCACCCCAACGTCGGACCCTTCATCGGCCGCCAGCTGATCCAGCGCCTGGTCACCAGCCACCCCAGCGCGCAGTACGTGGCGCGCGTGGCGGCGGCCTTTGCCAACAACGGCCGCGGCCAGCGCGGCGACCTCAAGGCCGTGATCAAGGCTGTGCTGCTGGACCCGGAAGTGATGGCCGCCACCGAGGGCCAAGCCCCCAGCGACTTTGGCAAGCTGCGCGAGCCCATGCTGCGCATTGCCCAATGGGGCGCGACCTTCAAGGCGCGCAAAAGGCCCGGCGCGCCCAACAGGGCCTCCTTTCCCATGTACGACCTGACGGAATACGTAGGCCAGACGCCGCTCAACAGCATGTCGGTGTTCAACTTCTTCCGCCCTGGCTACATCCCGCCGCAGACGGCCATGGCGGCCAAGGGGGCCACGGCGCCGGAGTTCCAGATCCTCGATGAATACACGGTCGTGGGTTACATCAACACCATGAATGCGCTGCTGCGCAGCTGGCACCAGGTGGAGGGCGACTACCGCCATGAGCTGACGATGGTGGATGAGCCCCTGCGGCTGGTGCGCTACCTGAACCTGATACTGGCCGGTGGCCAGCTGTCGCAGCGCACGGTCGAGCGCATTGCCCAGGCGGCCGAATCCGTCTGGATTGGCGGCGGCGATGAGTCACGCACCAACCGCGTGCGCGCAGCCATCTTCATGGTGATGTGCTGCCCCGAGTACATCGTGCAGAAATAACAAAGAAAAGGTGCCAATCATGGACGATTTCAATACCACTTCGCGCCGCGCCTTCCTGCGCCGTTTCGGGCAACTGGGGCTGGCCGGTGCGGCTGCGCCCTGGGCGATGAATCTGGCAGCCATCAGCGAGGCCGCCGCCTTCAATGCCGGCGGCGATTACAAGGCCTTGGTGTGCGTGTTCCTCTACGGCGGCAACGACAACGGCAACACGCTGATCCGCGTCGATGATGCCGGCTACGCCTCCTACGCGAAGATGCGTGCGGGCTTTGCCACCGCGCGCGCCAGCCTGGCGGCCACCACGCTGGCAGCCAGCGCAGGCCAGCCCAGCGGCCAGCGCTTTGCGCTGGCGCCGCAGCTGGGCAAGCTGAAAAAGCTCTACGACCAGGGGGTACTGGCCATCCAACAAAACGTCGGCCCGCTGATCGTGCCCACGACGCTGGAGCAATACCGCAGACGCTCGGTGCCGCTGCCGCCCAAGCTGTTCTCGCACAACGACCAGCAGTCCGTCTGGCAAAGCTCGCACGCCGAAGGCTCGGTCAAGGGCTGGGGCGGGGCCATGGGCGATTTGGCGCTGGCCAGCGGCGCGACCAACTCCACCTTTGCCTGCATCTCGGCCGCAGGCCAGGCGGTGTTCATCTCCGGCCAGAGCGCGCTGACCTACCGCATCAGTACCCAGGGCGCGGCGCGGGTGCGCGATTTCAACAACCAGTCCGGCGGCTGCATCGGCACCAGGCAATGCCAGGACGTGCTGCACGAGTTGGTGACCGAGGCGCGCCCGCACATGCTCGAAGAAGAACTCAACCGCATGATGCGCCGCTCCATGGCCGCCAGCGACCAGGTCGATGCCATGCTGGCCATTGGCACGGAGGACAAGGTCTCGGACATCCCCGATACCAATTTGGGCAAGCAGCTGGCCATCGTGGCCCGGCTCATCGCCGGCAACCGCGCCATTGGCGTGCGCCGCCAGGTGTTCTTCGTCTCGCTGTCGGGTTTTGACGACCACGCCCTGCTCGCCACGCGCCACCCGGAAAAGCTCACCGAGCTCAACGACGCGCTCTATGGCTTCTACGAAAGCATGCGCAAGCTGAACATGGCCGAGCAGGTCACAGCCTTCACCGCCTCGGAGTTCGGGCGCTGCATGGTCACCAACGGCAATGGCTCCGACCACGGCTGGGGCAGCACCCACATGGTGCTGGGCGGTGCGGTCAAGGGTGGCATTTACGGCAAGACGCCGATCTACCACGTCGATGCGGACTACGACCCCAGCACTGGCCTGGACGTGGGCCAGGGGCGCATGATCCCCACCGCCTCGGTGGACGAATACGCCGCCACGCTGGCGCGCTGGTTCGGCGTGAGCGATTCGGAGATGCGCCTGGTCGTGCCCAATATCGGCAACTTTGCCAGCTCCAACCTGGGATTCTTTGGCTAACCGCACAGGTCTCAAGCGCCTTGTGGGCTTGGGGCGATTGGGCGTTGCGCTGGGGCCTGGCCTTGCCGCCAGGCTAGGCTGCAGCGCCTTTTCATGGTCTGCGACACCTTGAGTCGTCATAGGGGGTACGCGATGTCGAGTTCATCCTCTCGCCCGCTGGGTGATGCACCAGGCCCGCTGGCTGGGCAGAGCAAGCCAGAACAGGCCCAGCCAGCTGCCTTGCCTGCTACGGCACCGCAAGGCAGGCACTTGCTGGGCAGCCTGCTGGGTGTTGGCGCGGCGCTGGGTTCGCCAGCGCTGCGCAATGTCGGCAGTCTGTCGACCATGCTGGCCTTTACCCTGGCAGCTTGCGGCGGCGGGGGCGATGGTGCGGCCCCGCCCGCGCCGGGCATGCCGCCTGCGCCCGGGCCCAACCCCGGCCCGAGCCCGGCGCCCACACCGGGCGGCGCGCCGCAAAACCCGCCAGTGGCTGGCCCGCCGCCAGACCCGAACCGCCCGCCAGCGCCCATTCCGGCCCCGGCGCCCGCGCCCGTGCCGACACCGCCGCCGGCACCTACGCCCACGCCTTCGCCTTCGCCCGCGCCAACCCCTGGCCCGGCACCAACGCCCGCGCCGCCTGGCCCGACGCCATCGCCCACGCCGGCGCCAAGCCCGACACCTGCCCCGGCCCCCACGCCAACGCCCAGCCCAGCGCCTGCGCCAGCCCCCAGCCCGGCGCCAGCACCGGGCTTGCCCCGGCCACAAACGCCCGCCGAGGCGGCGACCTTCATCCTGCGCGCGCAGTACTACGTCACCGAGCAGGACATCGCCGACATCCAGCGCCAGGGCTATGAGCCCTGGCTGGATGGCAAGCTGGGGGCGGCGCAGTCGGAGATGACGGGCTGGGACTGGCTGCTGCGCGAGGGGGCCAACCGCATAGCGGCCCTGTACTCGCACGAGTTCGCCACCCACATGATGTGGGCGCTGCTGATGAACCCTGTCGATGGGCTGCGCAAGCGGGTGGCGCTGGCGCTGTCGGAGATCTTCGTCATCTCCAACACCGGGCTGCCCATCGAGTCGCCTTCGTTTGCCGTGGCCGCCTATTGGGACATGCTGATGCGCAATGCCTTTGGCAACTACCGCACGCTGCTGGGCGATGTCTCGCTCAGCCCGGCCATGGGCGCGTACCTGAGCAGCCGCGGCAACCGCCGTGGCGATCCGCAGACCGGTCGCATCCCCGATGAGAACTACGCGCGCGAGGTCATGCAGCTGTTCTCCATTGGTCTGCATGAGCTCAACCAGGACGGTAGCCTGAAAATGGCAGGCGGCAAGCCGATTGAGACCTACACGCAGGAGACCGTCACCAACATGGCGCGCATCTTCACCGGTTGGGACTACGACGAGAGAGGCCATGTGCGCGCCACGAACCCGCAGCGCGTGCGCAACCCCATGGCCCTCAGGCCCGACTGGCACGCCACCGAGGACGTGACGCTGTTTGGCCAGACCATGGCGGGCTCCGAGCCGGCGCGGCGCAAGCTGGACTGGGCGCTGGATTTGCTGTTCAACCACCCCAACGTCGGGCCCTTCATCGGCCGCCAGCTGATCCAGCGCCTGGTCACCAGCCACCCCAGCGCGCAGTACGTGGCGCGCGTGGCGGCGGCCTTTGCCAACAATGGCGCAGGCCAGCGCGGCGACATGAAGGCCGTGCTCAAGGCCATCTTGCTCGACCCCGAGGCCATCGCCGCCGGGCCGGGCAGGGCAGGGCGCACGTTTGGCAAGCTGCGCGAGCCCATGCTGCGCGTGGCGCAATGGGGCGCGACCTTCAAGGCGCGCAAAAACCCCAAAGTGGCCGCCAGCGGCACGTTCCCGCTGTGGAGCCTGGCCGAAGACCTGGGGCAAAGCCCGTTCGACAGCGCCTCGGTGTTCAACTTCTTTCGCCCCGGCTTCGTGCCGCCGCACACCGAAATGGCCACGCAGGGCGCCACCGCGCCGGAGTTCCAGATCATGGATGAGTACACGGTGGTGCGCTACATCAACCTGATGACGGCGCTGGTGCGCGACTGGTACCCCGTGGCCGGGGTCTATACCGCAGAGCTGGCGCTGGCCACGAAGCCGCAGCAGCTGGTCGAGCGCATGAACCTGCTGCTGGCCGGCGGGCAGCTCTCGCCAGAGACGGTGCAAACCATCGTGCAGGCCGTGCAGGCCGTGCCGCTGGACTGGCAGGAGGGCGACAAGAACCGGGTTTGCGCCGCCATCCTGCTGGTGATGAGCTGCCCTGAATACATTGTTCAGAAGTGAGGAAGAGGCCCAGCCATGGATGATTTCAATACCACTTCGCGGCGCGCTTTTTTGCGGCGCTTTGGCCAGCTGGGCCTGGCCGGCGTGGCCGCGCCCTGGGCCGTGAACCTGGCGGCCATGGGCGAGGCCGCGGCCTTCAACGCTCCCAGCGGCGACTACAAGGCGCTGGTGTGCGTCTTCCTCTACGGCGGCAACGACCACGGCAACACCCTGGTGCGCGTGGACGATGCCGGCTATGCCGCCTACGCCCGGATGCGCCAGTCGCTGGCGCTGGGGCGCTCAAGCCTGGCGGCCACCACGCTGGCGCCGGCCAGCGCGCAGGCCGCAGGCCGGCAATTTGCCCTGGCGCCGCAGCTGGCCGGGTTGGGGCAGCTGTTCGATGCCGGGGCCCTGGCCATTCAGCAAAACGTCGGCCCGCTGCTCAGCCCCATGAGCCTGCCGCAGTACAAGCAAGGGGCCATGCCACTGCCGCCCAAGCTGTTCTCGCACAACGACCAGCAATCCGTCTGGCAAAGCACCAAGCCCGAGGGCTCGGTCAAGGGCTGGGGCGGCACGCTGGGCGATCTGGCGCTCTCCAGCGGCGCGAGCAACGCCACCTTTGCCTGCATCAACGCATCGGGCAATGCGGTGTTTCTCGCCGGCGACAGCGCGCTGGCCTACCGCATCGGCGTGGACGGCAGCGAGCAGCTGCGCGACTTCAACGGCCTGTGGGGCGCGTGCAGCAACAACGCCACCTGCATCAGCGCCTTGCGCACGCTGATCACCCAATCGCGCCAGCACATGCTGGAAAACGAGCTCAACCGCTTGATGCGCCGCTCGCTGCAGGCCAGCGACGTGGTGCAGAACGCGCTGAGCACTGCGCCTGACAGCCTGGCGGCGGCCATCCCCAAAAGCACACTGGGCAAGCAGCTGGCCATGGTGGCCAGGCTGATTGCCGGGCGCAACACCATTGGCGTGCGCCGCCAGGTGTTTCTCGTCTCCCTGGGCGGATTTGACAACCACAGCGACCTGCGCAAGCTGCACCCGCCGCTGTTGACCGAGCTCAACAACGCGCTGGTGGGCTTTTACGAGACCATGAAAAAGCTCGACCTGGGCCAGAGCGTGACGGCCTTCACGGCCTCGGAATTTGGCCGCTGCATGGTGGCCAACGGCGATGGCTCCGACCACGGCTGGGGCGGCACGCACTTCATCGTCGGCGACGCCGTCAAGGGCCGGGACTTGTACGGCAGCACGCCCGTGTACGAGCAGGACGCCGAGTTCGATCCGGCCACAGGCCATGACATCGGCCAGGGCCGCCTGCTGCCCACCACTTCGGTGGACCAGTACGCGGCCACCCTGGCCAAATGGTTTGGCGTGCCCGACTCGGATTTGCCGCTGGTGGTGCCCAACATCGGCCGCTTCTCGCAGCGCGATCTGGGGTTTTTCCACTGAGCATGGCCGCGCGCGCGGCGCTTGGCGCAGCGGCCTTGGCATTGCAAGCGTTCAGGAGAGAGTTTCATGAGGCACCACCAACAACTGATGCGCATCTGCGCCCTGTGCACGGCCGTGGCCCTGTCCGTCTCCGCCTGTGGCGGTGGCGATGGCGACGGGCCATTGAACCCGCCCCCGCCACCGCCCGTGGATTCGCCAGCCCCGGCGCCAACACCTGCGCCGACACCCGCGCCCGGCACGCCTGGCGGGCCCATCGCCCCTCCTGCGCCAGGGCCTGCGCCGCGACCACCTGCACCGCAGCCACCTGCGCCACAGCCTCCGGCACCGCAGCCGGCACCACAACCGCCTGCGCCTGCGCCTGAACCCCCGGCACCTGTTCCGCAGCCGCCGGCGCCTCAGCCGCCATCGCCAGCGCCGCAACCGCCCGCGCCTCAACCTCCCGCACCGGCACCGGCACCGGCTCCGCAGCCGCCCGCACCTCAACCACCAGCGCCGCAACCGCCTGCGCCACAGCCTCCAGCCCCACAACCGCCCGCGCCTCAACCTCCGGCGCCGGCTCCGCAGCCGCCTGCACCTCAACCGCCTGCGCCGCAGCCGTCAGCTCCGGCCCCTGCGCCCGTTGCGCAAAATCCATTCGACGGGCTGTACGCGCGCGACTTCCGCCTGCGCCCCTTGTCGCTGGATCCGATCGCGCCGGCGCCCAGGCCGCCGCGCGCGCAAGGGCTAGACGATGCCTTCATCGATCCGGCCTACGGCGTGCGCATCTACCGGGCCACGGCCGCCAGCGAGGCCGAGCCCGATGGCAGCGGCCTGCGCCGCGTGCGCCATTTCTACAGCCGCCGCCAGGCCTTCAATGCCGACAACAGCCGCTATCTGGCCTGGGGCGGCAATGGCGCCTGGTATCTGTACGACGCCAAGACGTTCCAGAAGATCAAGAAGATCGGCGCGCTGGGCGGCGCGGCCGAGCCGATCTGGCACCCCAGCGATCCGCGCAAGCTGTTCATGACCTCCAACGGCCAGCGCATGGTCTGGTGGGTGCTGGACGTGGAGACCGAGAACAAGCAGGTGCTGTTTGACTTCACCGGCAAGACCCCCTGGCCCGAGGCCAGCGATTACTGGACCTACAACGAAGGCACGACCAGCGCCGATGGCCGTTACATGGGCCTGATGGCCACGCGCTACGACAGCGCCAGCCAGCGCGTCAAGGTCTATGGGCTGCTGACGCTGGATCTGGTGGAAAAGAAAATCGTCGGCACGCTCGATGCCGATCGCTTTCCTGTGCCGGGCGCGCGGCCAGACCACGTCAGCATTTCCGCCAGCGGCAAGTACGTCGTGCCATCCTGGGGCAGCGCCTATGCCTACACGCGCGATTTCAGCCAGGTCAAGCAGCTGGCCAAGTACTCCGGGCATTCGGACCTGGCCTTTGGCCCGAATGGCGAGGATTTCTTCGTCTGGGCCGACGACGGCAGCGACCCGGCCACGCTGGGCCACGTGCAGGCCATCAACATCGACACGATGCAGCGCTTCCCTCTGCTGGAGATCTACCCGGCGCGCGGCGAGTTCTACGCCCTGCACATCAGCGGGCAGGCCTTTGACAAGCCCGGCTGGGTGGTGATTTCCACCTACAAGGACGGCCGCAGGTACGAGGACCCGCCCGGCTCGGGCAACGAGGTTACCGAGTTCCCCTCGCGCCACCGGCGCGCGCAGTACCAGAAGGTGATCCTGGCCGAGCTCAAGCCCGGCGGCCGGGTGCTGAACGTGGCGCACATTCGCAACTCCAACGACTTCCACCAGCTGCCCGGCGCACAGGCCTACTTCCTGGAGCCGCAGGCCAGCGCCTCACGGGACTTGAGCCGCATCATCTTCGCCAGCAACTTTGGCAGCGGCCAGCCCGAGAGCTACGTCATCGGCCTGCCCAGTTGGTTTGACAAGTAGCGCCGGCGCCGCGCTGCAGGCCAAAGGAAAAGGCGCCTTGAGGCGCCTTTCCGTTGCTTGGCTTCGATGGTGTTGATGATGGCTGCTGGCGCCGGGGCGCTGCCGCCTGTTTGTCTCCTCGGCCTCTCATGCAGCGGGGGGTCAAAGGCTTTTGCCAAGGCCTGCAAGCCCGCGCTGTGAGTGGCTGCACTATAGGGGCGGCCGGCCAGCGGGGGTATTGGGGCTTTCCCTTTCGGGGCTTTCCCTGCCAGCGCGCAGGCAGGCAGCGGAGCTGGCGCGCAGCTTTGGCAGGCTTTTGACAGCCGCTGGCTGCAGGGCCGGCATTTGCAGGGCACAATGCAGCGGTTTTTCCGCGCCACGCCCGACGCTGCAAGCCCGGGCCTGTGGCTTGCAGTTTTTTTCGCCTGTTTGCTCCCTTTGCCTCCTCGTTCTGCACCTGCTGTGACGCACCCCCAGCTCCATCTCCAATCGACGGCTGAGCATCAGCCGGCCCAGGCTTTGCTGCTGGGGCGATGGGGGGCTGCGGCATTGTCCGAGCGCCGCCGCGCCAAGGCCTTGATCGGCCAATTGCAGCGCGCGCAGCGCCAGGGCGTGGCGCACTGGGATTTGCGCCAGATGCAGGGCTTTGACTACGTCACGGCGCAATTGCTGTGGGATTGTTGGGGCCGGCAAATGCCTGCGCAGTTGCAGGCGCTGCCGCAGCAGCGCGCCATTTTGCAGCGCGTGGCCGAGCTCAGCGCCGTGCCGGCAGCCCCCCTCGAAGGCGCTAGCTGGCTGGCGGGCTTTGAGCACATCGGCCAAATCAGCCTGGGCGCCTGGGGCCATGCCGTGGGCATGGTGCAGCTGGTGGGGCAGTTGCTGATCGATGCGCTGCGCCTGCTGCGCCGGCCTCTGCGCGGGCCCTGGCACGATGTCTCGGCCCATTTGTTTCGCATGGGCGCGCAGGCCCTGCCCATCACGGCGCTGGTGGGTTTTCTGATCGGTGTGGTGATCGCCTACCTGCTGGCTCTGCAGCTGCGGCAATTTGGCGCCGATGCCTTCATCGTCAACATCCTGGGCATCTCGCTGACGCGCGAGCTGGGCCCCTTGCTGGCGGCCATTTTGGTGGCCGGGCGCTCGGGCTCGGCCATCACGGCGCAGATTGGCGTGATGCGCGTCAATGAGGAGCTTGACGCCATGCGCGTGATGGGCATCTCGCACGGCTTCAGGCTGGTGCTGCCGCGCGCCATGGCGCTGGCGCTGGCCATGCCGCTGGTCAGCCTGTGGACGACCCTGGCGGCCCTGCTGGGCGGCATCTGGGCGTCGGATTTCTCGCTGGGCGTCTCGCCGGCCTATTTCTTCCAGACCCTGCCCAGCGCCGTGCCCATTGCCAATCTGTGGCTGGGGCTGAGCAAGTCGGTGGTGTTCGGTCTGGCAATCGCCCTGATTGGCTGCCACTGGGGCCTGTGGGTCAAGCCCAATACCGAAAGCCTGGGCAATGGCACGACGGCCTCGGTGGTCACGGCCATCACGGCGGTCATCGTCATCGATGCGGTGTTCGCCATCATCTTCCGCAACGTGGGGTTTTGATGCGCACGGGCATGCAAGCTGTCGCCAAGGCCGACACCGGCGCAGGCACCGACGCCAAGGCGCTGGTGCAGATCGACAAGCTGTGGACGGTGTTCGGCCAGGGCGCCAATGCCTTTTGCGTGCACCAGGATCTGGATCTGCAGGTGCGCCGCGGCGAGATCCTGACCATCGTCGGCGGCTCGGGCACGGGCAAGACGGTGCTGCTGCGCCACATCCTGGGCCTGACGCGGCCGAGCAAGGGCACGGTGAAGATCGACGGTCTGCCGGCGGCCGAGCTGCCGGCGCAGGGCGCCTCGGCGCGCATGGGCATGCTGTTTCAGCACGGGGCGCTGTTCTCGGCTTTCAGCGTGCTGGACAACATCGCCTTCCCGTTGCGCGAGCAGGGCAGCCTGCCCGAGCAGGTGGTGCGCGATGCGGCGCTGGTCAAGCTGCAAATGGTGGGCCTCAAGCCCGAGCACGCCACGCGCATGCCTTCGGATCTGTCCGGCGGCATGATCAAGCGCGTGGCGCTGGCGCGCGCGCTCATCATGGATCCGCCGCTGCTGCTGCTGGACGAGCCCACGGCCGGGCTGGATCCGCGCGGCTCGGACGAGTTTTGCGAGCTGCTGCTGCGCCTGCACCAGGAGCTGGGCCTGACGGTGGTGATGGTCACGCACGATCTGGACACGCTCTACGCCCTGAGCACGCGCGTGGCCGTGCTGGCGCAAAAGCGCGTCATCATCGCCGGCACGCCTCAGCAGGTGGTGGCCTTCGAGCACCCCTTCATCGAACAATTTTTTCTTGGCGAGCGCGGCCGCCGCGCCCTGGAGCCAGCGCCCGCGGGCCCGGCCGCAGGCGCCGGCGCAGCCGCCAAGGCGTAGAAGAGATCGTTATGGAAAACAAATCACATGCCATTGCCGCTGGGGTGTTCGTGCTGACGCTGCTGGCGCTGTTGGCTGGCCTGGCGCTGTGGCTCACGCGCGATCAGGGCAGCTACGAGACCTACGAGCTCTCCACCCCCCAGGCCGTCACCGGCCTGCAGCCCCAGGCCGCGGTGCGCTACAAGGGCGTGTCCGTGGGCAAGGTGGCCTACATCGGTTTTGACCGCGAGGTCGAAGGCAATGTGCTGATCCGCATCGAGGTGGACGAAAACGCCCCGGTGACGCAAAACACCTTTGCCTCGCTGGGCTACCAGGGCGTGACGGGCCTGGCCTACATCGACCTGGACGACGCGGCCACGGCCTTTGCTGCCGAGCCGCTGGTGTCCTCCAGAGGCTACAAGCGCCTGCCCATGCGCCCCTCCAACCTGAGCCAGCTGGCCGCCATGGGGCCCGAGGTGATCGGAGACGTGCGCGAGACCATGGCGCGCATCAACCGCCTGCTCAGCGACGACAACCAGCGCGTGCTGATCGACACCATCGCCCAGTTCGGCCAGGCCGCGCAGGGCGCGACGCAGCTGCTGGGCCAGATGCAGGCCAGCTGGTCGCAGGACATCGCCCCGGCCGTAGCCAACCTGGGCCAGGGCATTGGCAGCAACATGCAGGCACTGAACAAGACGGCCGCCAGCATCAACGCCATGAGCCAGGAGATCACCAAGGCCGTGGCCAGCCTGGGCCGCAAGGGCGGCGTGCTCGACCAGCTGGGCCAGTCCATGCAGTCTTTTGCCGGCGTGGCCGACGAGGTCAACAGCGCCACGCTGCCGCGCATCCTGCGCACGCTGGGCGAGGTCAGCGCCGCCATGCGCGAGATCAGCCTGCTGGCGCGCGAAGTGGCCGACAACCCCCAGGCCCTGATCTATGGCCCCAACATGGCCCAGCCCGGCCCGGGCGAGCAAGGCCACGTGGCGCCGCGCCGCCGTTGATGGCCGCCGTTGATGGCCGCTGCTGTGCGCAGCATTGACCGTGCGCAGCAGCCCGCCGCGCGCGGCCTGCCTCCCGCATCTCAAGCAAGATTGCAAACCATGACTTCTACCACCATGCCCCCCCATGCACAGCCCCGCCGCCTGGCCCTGGCGGCGCTGGGCCTGAGCGCCGCGCTGCTGGGCGCCTGCTCGGCCTTGCCCACGCCCACGGCCGCGCCCGCGCTGTACGACTTCAGCGTGGCCACCGACCAGCAGGTCGATGGCGCCAAGGGCGCCGCCATGGCCGCCAGCGCGCCAGCGGCGCAATCGGGCACGCCGCAGCAGCCCGCCCCAGCGGCTGCGCCGCTGCTGCTGGGCAAGGTCAGCGCCCATGGCCTGCCGGCCAACAGCCAGGCCGTGCTCTACCGCTATGCCTATGCCGACGCCCAGCAGCTGCGCGCCTACCAGCAGGCGCGCTGGAGCCAGCCGGTGCCGCAACTGCTGGGCCAGCAACTGCGCCAGCAGCTGGAGCTGCGCCGCCCCGTGCTGGAGGAGGGCTTCAGCCCGGCGCGCTTGCGCCAGGAGCAGCAAGCGCCGCTGGCCCTGCAGGTCGATGTGCTGCAGTTCGAGCAGGTCTTCACCAGCCAGACGCAAAGCCATGCGCAGGTGCGCCTGCGCGCCACGCTGTGGGCGCCGCAGCCCCAGGGTGACCGCCTGCTGGGGCAGCGCACCTTCGAATACCAGCGCCCGGCGCCCACGCCCGATGCCGCAGGCGGCGCCTGGGCGCTGGCGCAGGCCGCGCAAGCGGCGGTGGCCGCCATCGACAGCTGGCTGAGTCAAATGCCACAAACGCCCTGAAGGCGGCAGTGGCCGCACTGCCGCCTGTGCCCTGTGCCCTGTGCCATAGCGCGCAGCAGTGCAGGGCGCGCAGGGTTTGGCGGCACAGCGCGCTCGACAAAGCGCCTTATTCCTTGTTGCCTATTCTTTACTGCGCGGCAAACTGCCGCAGCGCCTCGTAGAACAGGTCCGAGCCATCGGCGCTGTTGCCAGGCTCCAGCCGCATGCGGCTCACGGCGTTGGACTCGGGCGCCTGCAGGTGCTTTTGCGGCGCGATCGAGAAGTAATAGGGGCTGATGAAGTGCGCGCCGGCGTTGTAGTGCGCCGCCAGGGCCTGCGCGACGGCGCGGCGGTCCTTCCACTGCTGGGGGTGGAACTCGGGCACGCCATAGCCCGATGGGCCGGCCTGCAGCTGGCCGATCAGCGCCTGGGTGGGCGCCGACCAGACGCCGCCGCCGTAGAGGTTGAAGCCCGGCTTCCAGGGCAGGCCGGGCGCCACGCTGCGCTGCGTGGCAAACAAATTCGCGTTCCAGCTGGAATTGAGCTGCGGCAGGATCTGGTGTGAGAACAGCAGCTCGGGCGCAAAGCCGATCTGCACGGCCCAGTCGAACAAGGCCTGCATGTAGTGCAGCACCTGGGCCTGGCGGAACTCGTTCCAGTCGCGCGCCAGCGGGTTGTAGCCCAGCGGCAAGTCCCAGCCTGGGGCGTCGAGGTGAAAGCGCAGCGCCTGCGATTCGCGGCCCTGGTCCACGCAGCGCGGCAGCTTGTCCTGCAAACTGGTGAAGACGCGGTGCTGGTCGCGCCAGTCAAAGCGCGCGCCATCGCGCCCGAGGATGTTGACCACGCGCTCGTCCAGCAGGCATTCGCGCTGGCCGCGCACTGCGCTGACGCTGACCATGTGCCGCCCGGCGGGCAGGGCGTCAAAGGGCAGCTCCAGGCGAAAGCCGCTGGCCGGCGTGCCCACCTCGTCGAGCTGGCGATACACGTCCAGCCGGTTCAGACCCTGCTGGGCCGGGCCGACGAGCTGGCCGTCCAGGTACACGCGCAGGGCCTGGGTGTTGTGCTGCGCATCCCAGTACCAACCGTGCACGGCCAGCTGACCGTGGCTGTGGCCATCGTAGTGCTGCAGGTAGGGCGTTTGCGGGTCGTCGCGGAAGTTGCCCGCAGGCGGCTCGATCTGATCGAAGTGCGCGTAGCCGGGCGCGGCGCTGCCGGCCTGGCCCTGCTCGCCCAGATAGGCGGCGTTGAGCGCCTCGATGCTGCCGTAGCGCTGCTGCAGCCAGCGGCGAAAGGCCTGCACCGAGGCCGGGCCGTGGTCGGTGACGGCCGGGCGCTCGAACTCGCCCATGCCGTCGGCAAAGTTTTGGTAGAAATGGTGCGTCTCCCCGCCCAGGAAGATGGCGACGATTTTCTGGCGGTGCTGCGGCGCCATGGCCGCCAGCATGGCATGCACCTGCTGCAGCGCCTGGCGCTTGTAGCGGTTGACGGCCAACTCGGGGTTGGGATCGAGCGTGTAGGGCACGATGGGGTAGCTGAAATAGTCCAGCGTGCGCGGCTGGCGGTCGGCAAACAGGGCCAGGTTGGCCGCGTCCCTGGCCAGCTCGGCCGGCAGCGGCCCCAGCGTGTCGAAGTGGGTCGAGGACAGGTACAGCGCCACGGGCCGGTCGAGCTTTTCCACCAGCCGCAGCTGGCGCGCCAGCGGCGCGGGGTCGAACTGCCATTGGCCATCGGCCGCGCGCTGGAACTGGCTCAGCAGCTTGGTGGTGATGACGTAGCCGACCTGGATTTTCCCGGCTGCGCCGCCGGGCTCGATGCGCTGGAGCAACTCGCCCAGGCGCTGGGCATTGTCCAGGCCGTGGCGCGCGCAGTAGCGCTCCAGCGTGTCGTTGTCCACCACCTCGGGCGCGCTCTCGCCCTCGGCGCAGTAGGCCAGGCCCTCGACCGTGAGCAGCAAATACATGGGCTGCGTGCGCGGCGCGCGCAGCAGCTCGCGCACGGGCTGCTGCAACTGGGGCAGGGCCTGCGGCGCGGCCTCGGGCCAGTGCCGGGGCATGCCTTGCAGGCCCCAAAGCAGGCTGAGCGCAGACAGGGTCAGAGCGGCGGGAAGGACAGCGGAAAGGGCAGCGCGCATGGTTGAAGGGGCAGGCAAAAGGGCAGGCGAAAGGGCAGACAAAAGGGCGTGGTCTTGGGGCAGGGCGGCAACTGGGCGATGGCCGGTGGCGCGGCAGTCCAGGGCGCTGGCGGCGCGCTTTCTCTCAGCGCGCGCTGCTCTGCAGCGTGTAGGCCGCGTGCACATCCTGCGCCAGCAGGCGCGCCAGCACTGGCAGGGCCTGTTGCAATTGCGGCTGCAGCGTATAGGGCGGGTTGACGACCAGCACCCCGCTGCAAACCATGCCCGGGCGCTGGGCCTGCTGGCCGGGCAGGCGCAGGCCGCTGCCCTGGCCGCTGCGCACCGCCAGCGTGGCATGCAGCCAGGGCTTGCCGGCCTGCTGGGCCAGGCTCTTGAGCTTGCGCGGCAGGGCGTGCGCCTCGGGGCGCGGGATGACGGGATACCAGACGATGTAGCAGCCGGTGGCGAATTTGCGCAGCGCCTGGCCCAGCCATTGCGCGGCCTGGGCGTAGTCGCTTTTCATCTCATAGCTGGGGTCGCACAGCAGCAGCGCGCGCCGCGAAGGCGGCGGCAGCAGGCGCAGGCTGCCTTGCCAGCCGTCCTCGTGCCAGACGTGGCAGCGCGCCGCGTGTGGGCCTTGCTGCAGATTGCCCTGCAGCGCGCGCATGTCGGCCGGTTGCAGCTCGAACACGTGCAGCTGATCCTGCGCGCGCATGTGCTGCTGCAGCAGCGCGGGTGAGCCCGGGTACACCAGGCGCTGGCCGCCAGCGCCCGCTGCGGTGGCAGCGGCGGCTGCGCCGTTGTGCGCCAGCACCGCCTGCACGTAGCGCCGCAGCGCCTCGGGCCAGTCGGCGCCGCCTTCGCCAGCCTCGCCATGCTGGTAGGCCCAGAGCAGTTTTTGGATGCCGTGCTGGCTTTCGCCGCTGGTCTGGGCAAAATCCCCATCGAGCCGGTACAGCCCGTTGCCGGCGTGGGTGTCCAGCAAGGCCAGCGCCGTGTCTTTCTGCAGAAGGTGGTCGAGCGCGGCAAGCAGCACGGTGTGCTTGAGCACATCGGCATGGTTGCCGGCGTGGAAGGCGTGGCGGTAGCTGAACATGGGCGGCGATTATGGCAAAGAGCGGCCCGCTCCAAGAGCAGGCAGGCCGTTTGGGAAGGGTTCGGGAAGGGCAAGACGATGAGATGGACGAAATGGCCATGGAGATGGCCGCGGCAAGGCCTGCTGTGGCTGGCCCTGCTGGCGGCCCAGGCAGGGCAGGGCCTGCAGGCGCAGCCCGCGCCGCTGGCCAGCGGGGCGGCGCTGCAGCAAGGCAACGACGCCAACCGGCACTGGCAGGGCGCGCCACGCGCCAGCGCGGAGCGCAAACGGCAGCTGCGCCAGCAAAGGGCCAATCAACAACCACAGCGCCAAGCCGGCAGCGCCAGGCGCAGCGGCCGACACAAAAACCAGCAGGCCTGCGACATGGCCCGGCGCAGCCTGCGCATCCAGCAAGACAGCGCCAGGCCCGACAAGGACAGGCTCCAGCGGCTGCGCCAAGAGGTGCGGCGCTATTGCTAGAGCGGTTTCGATTCTCATGAAGGCATTTCCTGCAAGCGCCGCTGGTTCTCGTCACACCCGCACAAGGCGGGTGTCCAGTCGCGGTGCTGACAGGAGCGGCGCTGGCAGGGGCGGCGCTGCCGTTGGCCAATCCCCCTCTCGCGCGCAAGGAGGCGCTGGATGCCCACCTTCGCGGGCATGACGAGAGCTGCCTGCGAGATGGCGGTGCCAGCCAGCGCCCTGGTCTTGGGTTTGTCAACGTTTGAGCAGAACACGCCCCAAAGCCGCAGATGCAAGGCGAAAACGCTTGCAAGGCCTGTGAACACCTTGCAAGCGTTTCCAACGCGGCAGTTGCGCAGTTTTGAGCGAAAGCGCCGCCGCAATACCCAATCCCAACAAGCCTTCAAGGCCGCTGCGGCGATTCAAGGCCCAAACAGCTGCGGCGCGATGGCGGCCGTGGCCTCGGGGCCGGTGAGCTCGGCGTGCAAAAAAGGCACTTGCAACGTGCGCAGCTGCGCGGCGTAGGGGGCCCAGAGCTGGGCCTGCAGGTGCGGCTTGTGCTGGTGGTCGCGCCCGGCGCGCACGTGGGTGAGCAGGCCCTCGTAGCGGCGGTGCTGGTGCTGGCGGATCAGGCGGTTGGTGTCGGTGACCACGCGCACCACGCCGGCCAGCGCGGCATCGGGCAAGTGGCCCAGGGCGGTGTCGCCCTGGCGCAAAAAGGCAATCACCTTGTCCTGGGTGTCCAGCTCGGGGTGGCCTTCGGGGTCGTGGCCGGCCACGGCCAGCAGGGCGCGCAGGGCCTGGATGGGGCTGGGCTCGGGCTCGGCGCGCCAGGCGTCGGCCGGGTAGGCGTCCAGCAGCGCCAGCAGGCCGACGCTGCCGCCGCTGGCCTGCACGTGCGCGGCCATGGCCTGGGCGATGATGCCGCCCACCGACCAGCCCAGCAGGTGCAGCGGCCCTTGGGGCTGGATCTGGCGCGCGCGCTGCACGTACTGCGCGGCCAGCGCGTCGATGCTGTGCGGCAGCGGTTGATCGGGCGCCAGCGCGGGCGATTGCAGCGCGTAGACGGCGCGCGGCAGGGCCTGGGGCGGCATGCCTGGCGTGCGCTGCGGGTGCGCCAGGGCGCGCGCCAGGTGCCGGTAGCCCCAACCGATGCCGCCAGCGGGGTGGATGACGAACAGCGGCGCGGCGTCGCCGCTCAGGCTGCCGCTGGGCTGGGCCTGCCGGGGCGCCGGGGCAGTGACAGTGGCAGTGGCGGTGGTTTCGGCCGTCTCGGCGGCGCTGGGCGTGGCCAGGGCGATCAGCGGCGCCAGGCCGTCGTCGAAGGAGACGCGCTCGTCATCGATCAGCGCCGCCAGACCCTGCACGCTGGGCTGGGCGAAGACGCCGCCCAGCCCCGGGTTGCGCTGCCAGTGCTGTTGCACGGCCAGCAGCAGCTGCACGGCGCTCAGAGAGTCGCCGCCCAGACTGAAGAAGTCGCTGTCGGCGCCGATGTGCGCCAGCGGCTGCTGCAGGATGTCGGCAAAGAGCTGGGCCAGCTGACGCTGCGTGGCCGTTTGCAGCGGCTGCGGCGCTGCGCCCTGGCCAGGGCGGCCAAAGTCCGGCGCGGGCAGGGCGCGGCGGTCGAGCTTGCCGTTGGCCGTGACGGGCCAGTGCTGAAGCGCCACGGCCGCGGCGGGCACCATGTAGTCGGGCAGCTGGCTGGCCACGCTGCGCAGCAGCGCGGCGCTGTTCAGTGGGCTGTGCCCGGCCTTGGGCTGTACATAGGCCACGAGTTTTTTCTCGCCGCGCTCGTCCGTGTGCACGATGACGCTGGCGCGCTCGAGCATGCCGCTGCGCAGCAGGGCCGCGTCGATCTCGCCCAGCTCGATGCGCAGGCCGCGCAGCTTGATTTGCTGGTCGCTGCGGCCCAGGTATTCGAGCGCGCCGTCGGCGCGCCAGCGCGCCAGATCGCCGCTTTTGTAGATGCGCTGGCCAGGGCGGTGCGGGTCGGGCACAAAGGCCGCGCGCGTGAGGTCCTCGCGCCCCAGATAGCCGCGCGCCAGTTGCACGCCGCCCAGGTACAGATCACCGGCCACGCCCGGCGGCAGCGGGCGCAGCTGGGCGTCGAGCACGTACAGCCAGGTGTTCCAGACCGGGCGGCCAATGGGCACGGGCTGGGTGTGGTCGCCCGGCCCGGCGTCCCAGTGGCTCACGTCCACGGCGGCCTCGGTGGGGCCGTAGAGGTTGTGCAGCTGGCTGTGCAGCGTGGCGTGCAGGCGCTGGCGCAGCGCGGCGGGCAGCTCCTCGCCGCTGGTGAAGATGCGCCGCATCTGGATGCCGCGCGCTTGCGGCTCGGCCAGAAAGGCCGCCAGCATGGAGGGCACGAAGTGGCAGGTGCCGATGCGCTGCTGGCGGATGATGCGCGCCAGCCAGGCCGGGTCGCGGTGCGCCTCGGGCGGGGCGATGACCAGCGTGCCGCCGCACAGCAGCGGCAGGAAGAACTCCCAGACGGAGACGTCGAAGGTCGCCGGGGTTTTTTGCAGGATGCGGTCGCTGGCGTCGAAGCCGTAGTGCTGGCGCATCCATTCCAGCCGGTTGACGATGGCCTGGTGCTCGATCATCACGCCCTTGGGCTCGCCGGTGGAGCCGGAGGTGTAGATCACGTAGGCCAGGTGCTGGGGCTGGGGCGCGGGCAGTGGCTGGGCTGCATCGGGCGCGGCCGGCGCAGTGGGCCAGGCCGCTGGCGGCAGGCAAGGCAGCCCGGCGGGCAGCCGCGCGGCATCGGCCTGTTGCGCCAAGGCGCAGATGGGACGGGCCAATTGCACGATGCGCGCCAGCCGCTCGCTGGGGTGTTGCAAATCCAGCGGCAGATACGCGCCGCCGGCGCGCAGCACGGCCACCAGGGCGATGAGCAGCTCCAGCGAGCGCGGCAGCGCCACGGCCACCAGGGCGTCGGGCCCCACGCCCTGGGCAACCAGCGCCTGGGCCAGGGCGCTGGTGCGCGCATCCAACTCGGCGTAGCTCAGGCTTTGGCCTTCGTACTCCAAGGCCGTGGCCTGGGGGCTGCGCTGCATTTGCGCTTCGATCAACGCAGCCAGCGTGGTCTGTGGCACCGGGTGCGCGGTGGCGTTGAAGTCGAACAGGCAGCGCTGGGCCTCGGCCTGGCTGGCCAGGCGCAGCTCGCCCAGGGTATTGGCCAGCCACGCCTGAGCGATGAACTCGGGCAGGCGCAGCAAGTGGGCCTGCAATTGTTCTGGCGTGTAGAGATTGGGGTTGGCCTCCAGCT
Organism: Vandammella animalimorsus; assembly: GCF_002285265.1. Taxonomy (GTDB): domain Bacteria; phylum Pseudomonadota; class Gammaproteobacteria; order Burkholderiales; family Burkholderiaceae_C; genus Lampropedia. Next base: position 642,317 of record NZ_NSJB01000001.1, on the reverse strand, counting down.
CCAGCTCCAGCGCCTGGCGGGCGTCGCCGCGAAAGCCGATGGTCAGATCGTCGATGGGGCCGGTGCCCAGGATTTCCAGCTCCGTCTGCAGGCCTGGCAGGCGCACGGGCTGGTAAAAGGGTTGGACGTTGATCAGCGCGCCATACAGGCGGCGCTGCCCGCCCAGCAGGCCCAGGTCGCGGCGCAGCTGCTCGCTGCGGTAGCGGCCATGGCGGCGCGCCTGCAGTTGCGCGCGGGCCATGGTCTGCAGCCAGGGGGCCATGGCCTGCTCGTCGCTGGCGGCCACGGGCAGGGGCAGCACATTCATCACCATGGCAGGCACGCGGGCGCTGGCGCTGCCCAGCCGTCCCATGAAGGGGATGCCCACCACGGTTTGCGCAGCGGCGGCCATGCGCTGGCAGTACAGCGCCGCCAATGCCGTGAGCACATCGGGCCAGGGGATGGCCTGCTGCTGGGCAAAGGCCAGCAGGGCCTCGCGCCAGGCCTGCGGCAGTGCGATGCTCAGGCGCAGGCAGTGGTGCGCGGCCTGGGCCTTGGCGTGCGGCTGGGCCGAGAGGCTGGCCACCTCGATCGCGGGCGTGAACAGCTCGCGCCAATAGGTCGCATCGGCCTGGCAGGGCGCGCTGCCCAGGTAGGACAGGGCCTCGTCGATGACGGGCTGCAGCGGCCCCAGCGGGCGCTGCGAGGAGGCACCCGCTGTCGCATCCGCATCCGGCAGGGCCCGCCGGGCCTCCAGAGCGGCGCTGTACAGCGCAGTGACGCGGCCTTCCCACAGCGCCATGCCGTAGCCATCGCACAACAAATGGTGGGCGCGCTGGTACCAACAATAGCGTTCGGGGCCGAGTACGAACAGGCATTGGCGCGCCAGTCGATCGCGCGTGGGATCGAGCGGGCGGGCCATGTCGGCCTGCATGGCCTCTTGTGCGACCTGCTTGGTCTGCTCTGCGTGCTCTGCGCACTGGCTGGAGTCTGGCTGGGCGCTCAGAGTCTGTTCAAAGTCTCGGCGCGAGTGGGCAGCAAGCGGTTTGGGATGGGATGCAAGGCGCAAAGCGCCGCCAATGGCGCGTGCTATTGGCAAGTTTTGCAACGCCGCAGACCGCCCCAATCCGCTTGAGTGCTCGCCGCGCAGGGACTTTGAACAGGTTCTCAGGTCGATGATTTCCAGCTCGGGCGCGTGCGCCGCATCCAGCCACTGCTGCACGCCCTGGCCGTCTGCGCGCAGGCCAAAGCGCAGGCACAGCGCCTGGGCCTCGCGCGCGGCCTGGTTGGCCGCCTCTGCAAAGGCCGCCACGTCCAGCGGGCCTTGCAGCCACAGTGCATGGCCGGTGTTGAAGCTGGGGTTGCCAGGGTCGAGCTGCTGGGCATACCACAGCCCGGTTTGGGCGGGCGTCAGCGGCCAGGGGCCACTGGATGCAATCTCGGCTTGCGCCGCATCGGAAGGCGTCGGGGCGGACATGGCGCGGGGGCTTCAGCGGCCCATTTGCGCCAGGCGCTGCTGCACCACCTGCCACCAGCCGCGCAGCGTGGTGTGCTCGGCGATCTCGGAGAAATCCAGGCCGATGCCGGTTTCGTTCCAGGCCAGCAGCAGATTGAGCACGCGCATGGAGTCCAACCCCCAGTCGATCAGGTTGTCGTCCAGCGCGATGGCGTCCGGGCTTTCGTGCAGCATGCGGGCGATGTCGGCGCGCATGCGCTCCAGAGTGAGCAGTTCTTGGGGCATGGGGAAAGGTAACAGGGCCTTTGCAGCGATCGCCAGGCCGAAAACAGGGACAATCCGCGATTGTGCCAGAGCCTGGGGAATGAAAATCGTTCTTGAAGCCTGCCCTGGCACAGGCGCATGCCCCCGCCCTTGCCCCGCGCAGCGCGGCATCCACAGGCTTTGCACGACACACACGATCTATGAAACTCACCATCCTCGTAGGCACGGTCAGCGACACGGCCTGGTACGTGGCCCAAGCCGTGGAGCAGGCCCTGCGCAGCACGGCCGCCCCTGGCCATGCGCTGGAGATCGAGCTGCTGCTGGCCGACGCGCAATGCACGGGCGAGCTGCTGGAGCAAATCAGCGCCCAAGGGCTGCTGCTGGTGTGTACCTCCACCCACGGCAGTGGCGAGGTGCCGGAGAACCTGCAGCCGCTGTACGCCGATCTGGACATGCGGCCGCGCTACCTGGGGGCGCTGCGCTATGGCGTGATTGCGCTGGGCGACCAGTTCTACGGCGAGACCTTTGCCGCCGGTGGGCGTCTGTTCGACGCGCGTCTGCAGGATTTGGGCGCGCAGCGCATCGGCCAGCTACTGGTGCTCGACGCCAGCGATCCGGCCGACCCCGAGGAGCAGGCCGCCGCCTGGGCGCCGGGCTGGCTGCAGCAGGCCCGCGCAACCCTGGGGGATGGCTTGGCTTGAGGAGCTGGGCACAAATCCGCAGAGGCACACGGCGCTGCGCCCCGGGCAGTTATTTCTTAACATCCCCGCATGGAGACCATCAAAAAAATCGCCATCCTTGCCGATGCGGCCAAGTACGACGCTTCGTGCGCATCCAGCGGGGCAGGCAAGCGCAATTCGGCCAAAAGCGGCGGCATCGGCAGCACCGAGGGCATGGGCATCTGCCACAGTTACACCCCGGACGGGCGCTGCGTCTCGCTGCTCAAGCTGCTGCTGACCAATTTCTGCATCTACGACTGCGCCTACTGCGTCAACCGCGTCTCCAGCAATGTGCCCAGGGCGCGCTTTGCCATTGATGAGCTGGTGAAGCTGACGCTGGATTTCTACAAGCGCAACTACATCGAAGGGCTGTTTCTCTCCAGCGGCATCATCCGCTCAGGTGACTACACCATGGAGCAGATGATTGAAGTTGCGCGGCGGCTGCGCCTGCAGCATCGCTTTGCCGGCTACATCCATCTGAAGACCATCCCCGGATGCTCCGATGCGCTGCTGGCCGAGGCCGGGCGCTACGCCGACCGGCTCAGCGTCAACATTGAGCTGCCCACCGAGGCCGGGCTGGCCGAGCTGGCGCCGGAGAAAACCCATGCCGGCATCCACGAGGCCATGGGGGCGGTGAAGTGGCGCATTGATGAGGCGCGCCAGGCGCGCTCGCCCAAGGCGCGGGCCATGGCCGGCCGGCCGGCCGGGGTGCGCGCGCCGCGTTTTGCGCCGGGCGGGCAGAGCACGCAGATGATCGTGGGCGCCGATGCGGCCAACGACGCGCAGATCCTGCGCACCAGCGCGCGGCTGTATGGCGATTACCAGTTGCGCCGGGTGTATTACTCGGCCTTCAGCCCGATCCCGGATGCCTCGCGCCGCCTGCCAGCCAAGGCCCCGCCCTTGCTGCGCGAGCACCGCCTGTACCAGGCCGATTGGCTGCTGCGCTTTTACCAGTACGAGGTCGACGAAATTGCCGATGCCCGCAGCGATGGCATGCTCGATCTGGACATCGACCCCAAGCTGGCCTGGGCGCTGCGCCATCCCGAGCGCTTTCCGGTCGATCTGAACCGCGCGCCCAAGGAGATGCTGCTGCGCGTGCCCGGCCTGGGCGTGCGCAATGTGCAACGCATCATCGCCAGCCGCCGCAGCGGCGCCTTGCGGCTGGCCGACATCGCCCGGCTGCGCGCGCCGATGAAGAAAATGCTGCCCTTCATCCTGCTGCCCGACCACCATCCGCGGCGGCAGTTGGACGATCCTGCGGCGCTGCGGCAGTGGCTCACGCCCAAGCCCCGGCAGGGGGAGTTGTTCGCATGAGCCATGACATGGGCCATGGCATAGGGCATGGCATGGGCCACTGGCAGGCGCGGGTGGCGCCGCCATGGTCGCTTGATGCCTGGCGCGCCCAGGCCCGCCAGGCCTGGTGCGCGGCCATCGCGCCCGAGGCGCTGGATTGGCTGGCCGGCGATGAAGCCAGCCTGATCGCCGCCCCGGCGGTGGAGCAAGCCCCCGCGCAGCGGCCTGCGCCCCATGTGCCCAAGGGCTTTTTGGCACTGGCCATGCAGGTGCTGTGCCACCGCGAGCCGCAGCGCTTTGCGCTGCTGTACCGGCTGCTGTGGCGGCTGGCCTCGGGCGAGCGTGGCTTGCTCGGCAGAGTGACGGACCCGGACGTGCATCGCGCCCTGCGGCTGGCGCAGGCGGTGCGCCGCGATGTGCACAAGATGAAGGCCTTTGTGCGCTTTCGCGAGCTGCCCGGGCAGGCCGATGCCTTTGTGGCCTGGTTCGAGCCCGAGCACTGGATCGTCGATCGGGTGGCGCCATTCTTTGCCCGGCGCTTTGCCGGCATGCGCTGGTGCCTGCTGACCCCGTACCGCAGCGCCGCCTGGGATGGCGCGCAGCTGCAATACGGCCCCGGCGCGCAGCGCGCGGCCGCGCCCGGCGAGGATCCGGGCGAGGCGCTGTGGCAGACCTATTACGCGCACATCTTCAACCCCGCGCGCCTGAACCCGCGCATGATGCGCCAGGAGATGCCGCAGAAATACTGGCATTTGCTGCCCGAGGCGCAGCTCTTGCCCCAGCTGATTGGCCAGGCTGGCGCGCGGGTGCAGGCCATGACCGAGCGCCAGTGGCAGCCGCCCAAGCGCCGCATTGGCAAACCGCCAGCGTGATGGATGCCCGGCACGCGTCGCAGCGCCGCGCCCAGTGCATCTGCAGCCTCGGGCGCTTGAACGCTGCAAGGCGGGCTATTCGATCACCAGGTCGTGCAGGCCGAAGCGGCCGCCCTGGCGGTCGGCGAAGAAGCGCTGCAGGGTCAGGCGCGTGGTGTGAAAGGCCAGCTCATCCCAGGGGATTTCGTCCTCGGCGAACAGCTGCGCGCACTGGGTTTCCGGGCCGGGGGCGACTTCGGGCCCGTGCATGGCGGCCTGGTAGAACAGGTGTACCTGGCCCACGCGTGGCACGCTGATGATGGAAAACAGTGGGCCCAGCGCGACTTCAATACCCGCTTCCTCGCGGGTTTCGCGCGCCGCGCCCTGGGCGGTGGTTTCGTCCAGCTCCATGAAGCCGGCCGGCAGCGTCCACTTGCCACGGCGCGGCTCGATATTGCGCAGGCACAGCAACACCTTGCCCTGCCAGACGGGGATGGTGCCGACCACGTTCAGCGGATTCAGGTAGTGGATGGTGTGGCACGCCGGGCAGACGGCGCGCACCCGGGTGTCGCCATCGTCGGGCACGCGGTGCTCTACAGGCTGGCCGCAGGCGCGGCAGAAGCGGATCAGGTGGCGCGGTGTCGTCATGGCGGTATTTAAAGCACCATCACGCGCAGCTCGGGCAGGCCGGCGATGCGCGCCTGCATCTGCTGGCCAGGCAGCACGGGGCCGACGCCGGCGGGCGTGCCGGTGAAGATCAGGTCGCCCGGTTGCAGCTCCCAGGCCTTGGAGAGGGTGGCGATGACTTCGGCCACGCTCCAGATCATCTCGGTGGTGTTGCCGCTCTGGCGCGGCTGGCCGTCCACGTCCAGTTCGATGCTGGCCTGCTCGATGGCGCCGACCTGGGCCTTGGGCACGATGGGGCCGATGGGCGCGCTGTGCTCGAAGCCCTTGGCGATGGACCAGGCGCGGCCGGCTTTTTTCTGCTGCGCCTGCAGGTCGCGGCGCGTCATGTCCAGGCCCACGGCGTAGCCCCAGACGTGCTCCAGCGCCTGGGCCACGGGGATGTCGCGCCCGCCTCGGTGCAGGGCGGCGACCAGCTCGACCTCGTGGTGCAGGTCTTCGGTCAGGCTGGGGTAGGGCATTTGGCCCACCAGGCCGCCTTCGGCCACGCTGAGGATGGCATCGGCGGGCTTGAGGAAGAAGAACGGCGGCTTGCGGCCGCTGGCGCCCATTTCCTGGGCGTGCTTGGCGTAGTTCTGGCCCACGCAGTAGATGCGGTGCACGGGAAAGCGCTCGGCCTGGCCGAGGATGGCCACGCTGGGGGTGGCCGGGGCGGGGAAGAGAAAGCTCATGGTGGCTTTGGGGCAGGGCAGGGACGAAAGGCTCAAAGCAGCCGGGGCGTGCAGGCCTTGGCCTGGGCCAGGGCTTGCTGCACGGCCGGGCGGGCGCTCATGCGCGCGTAGTGGGCGGCGACTTTGGGAAATTCCTCGATGGCCACGTCGTCGCTGGGCAGCCAGCCGGTGACGGTGTAAAGGTAGGCATCGGCCACGCTGTAGTCCTGCCCCAGCGCCCAGTCGCTGCCCTCTGGCAGGTAGTGCGCCTCGATGTAGGCAAAGGCCTCGCGCATGTTCTGCGGCACCTTGGCGCGCATGCTGTCGTGGGCGGCGGCATCGTCGCTCCAGCGCGCGCCGCGTCGGCCGTGGGCGTGGGCCACATGCACGGTGCTGGCCAGGTAGCTGTTGAACTCCTGCAGCCGGGCAAAGGCGAAGGCGTCGCCCAGCGGCGCCAGACGCGCGGCAGGAAAGCGCTGCGCGATGTAGGCCAGCAGCGCCGGGGTTTCGGTCAGCAGGCCTTGCTCGGTTTGCAGCGCGGGCACGCGGCCTTTGGGGTTGAGGGCCAGATAGGCAGCGCTGCGCTGGGCTTGCTGGGTGAAGTCCAGTTGCACCAGCTCAAAGGGTGCGCCCGCCTCGAGCAAGGCGATGTGCGTGGCCTGAGCGCAGGTGCCAGGGGCGGAGTACAGGGTCAGGGTGCTCATGGGGGCTCCAGCAAGAATGGGGGCGGCAAGGCCGTGGGCGCGCGTTATTTTTGCGCGTTATTTTTCCGTATCCACCAGGCCTTTGACGAACCAGCGCTGCATCAGCACCACCACCAGCGCAGGCGGCAGCATAGCCAGAATGGCGGTGGCCATGACCACGTTCCACTGGTTGCCCGAATCGCCGCCAGCGATCATGCGCTTGATGCCAATGACCACGGGGTACATGTCTTCGGAGGTGGTCACCAGCAGGGGCCAGAGGTATTGGTTCCAACCGTAGATGAACTGGATCACGAACAGCGCGGCAATGCTGGTCTTTGACAGAGGCAGCAGCACGTCCTTGAAAAAGCGCATCGGCCCGGCGCCATCGACGCGCGCGGCCTCGACCAGCTCATCGGGCACGGTCAGGAAGAACTGGCGGAACAGGAAGGTGGCCGTGGCCGAGGCAATCAGCGGGATGGTCAGGCCGGCGTAGCTGTTGAGCATGCCCAGGTCGGAGATGACCTGGTAAGTCGGGCCAATGCGCACTTCCACCGGCAGCATCAGCGTGACGAAGATCAGCCAGAAGAACAGCCCCTTGAGCGGGAAGCGGAAATACACGATGGCAAAGGCCGAGAGCAGCGAGATGGCGATCTTGCCCACGGCGATGACCATGGCGGTGACGAAGCTGATCCACATCATGCGCGCTACCGGCGCGGTCGAGCCAGCGCCCTCGCCGCCGCCGAGCAGGGCGGTTTTGTAGGTTTCCCAGAAATTGCCGCCGGGCAGCAGCGGCATGGGCGCCTGCACGATGTCTTGCGCCGTGTGGGTCGAGGCGACGAAGGCCAGATACAGCGGAAAGCCCACCACGGCAATGCCCAGCAGCATCACTGCATGGGCCAGGATGGTCAGCATCGGGCGGCGTTCAACGATGGTCAACATATCAGTACTGCACTTTTTTCTCGACGTAGCGGAACTGGATCACGGTCAGCGCGATGACGATGACCATCAGCACCACCGATTGCGCAGCCGAGCTGCCCATGTCCAGCGCCTTGAAGCCGTCGTAATAGACCTTGTAGACCAGGATGGCGGTTTCGCGCCCGGGGCCGCCCTCTGTGGTGGCATCGACGATGGCGAAGGTGTCGAAGAAGGCATAGACCACGTTCATCACCAGCAGGAAGAAGGTGGTGGGCGAGAGCAGCGGGAACTGCACGGACAGAAAACGCTTGAGCGGGCCGGCGCCGTCGATGGCGGCCGCTTCGAGCAGCGATTTGGGGATGGCCTGCAGCCCGGCCAGGAAGAACAGGAAGTTGTAGGAGATTTGCTTCCAGACTGCGGCCATGACGATCAGCGCCATGGCGTGGTTGGCATTGAGCAGGTGGTTCCAGCGCATGCCGGCCTGCTCCAGCAGGTAGGCCACCACCCCCAGGCTGGGCGAGAACATGAACAGCCACAGCACGCCGGCCACGGCCGGCGCGACGGCGTAGGGCAGCAACAGCGCTGTTTTGTAAACCAGTGCGCCTTTGATGATGCGGTCGGCAAAAACGGCCAGCAGCAGCGACAGGCCGATGCCAGTGACGGCCACCAGCACAGAAAACACCGCCGTGATGCGGAACGAGGCCAGGTAGTTCGAATCATTGAACAGGCGGCGGAAGTTCTCCAGCCCAACCCATTCGCGTGAGAAGCCAAAGGCGTCCTCCATCTGGAAGGACTGCACCAGCGCCTGCCCGGCAGGCCAGAAGAAAAAGATCAGAATCACCGCCATCTGCGGCGCCAGCAGGACCCAGGGCAACCAGGTCGAGCGGAACAAAACCCGTTTTTCCATGCGAAGCGATCAAACGTTCAAAAAAACCCGCGCTGCTCATGGCGCGGGTATGGGGCAAAAGGCGCCTGGCCGCAGCGGGCAAGGCGTGTAGGCAATGCAGTCGATCAGGCGCTGGCGTCCTCCTCAGGCCAATCGCGGATGTAGGCCTTGAGCAGCTTGTTCTCCAGGTTCTGGCTGTCGACCACGGTCTTGGCCACGTCGTAGAGGCTGATCACGCCCATCAGCATGCGGTTGTCGATCACCGGCATATAGCGCGCATGGCGGTCAAGCATCATGCGCCGCACTTCGTCCAGTGAAGTCTGTTGCGTGCAGCTCATGGGCGACTCGTCCATGTGCGCGCGCACCGTCACCTTGTCCAGCGCGCCACGGTGTTGCACCATGGCCAGGATGACCTCCCGGAAGGTCAGAATGCCGACCACCTCGCCGTGCTCGACCACTACCAGGGAGCCGATGTCGCGCTCGGCCATGGTCTCGACGGCCACGCTCAAGGCTTCATCGGCGCGCACGGTGTACAGGGTATTGCCTTTGACTCTGAGAATATCGCTGACTTTCATGCGCGGGGTCTCCTGGGTTTTGTCGTGCTGGGCGCTGCGGCCTGCCAAGCTGCGGCATGGGCGACAACAAGCGCCCGGCCTGCGCCAATCAGGCGTGGAATATAGCCCACAATAGCGCCCTCGCAGCCCAAGGGCCGCCCTTGGCGGGCGCTTCTGGTGCGCTGCCCGCAACCCTTCCTTTGAGCAGGTTCTTAACCAATAACAGGAGACCAACCCCATGGCAGGCTACAGCGATCCCGGCTTTGACACCCTGGCATTGCACGCAGGCGCCGCGCCCGATGCGAGCACTGGCGCGCGCGCCGTGCCTCTGCACCTGAGCACCTCGTTCGTCTTTGAATCCTCCGAGCACGCCGCCTCGCTGTTCAACATGGAGCGCGCCGGCCACGTCTATTCGCGCATCAGCAACCCCACCACGGCAGTGCTGGAGCAGCGCATGGCCGCGCTCGAAGGCGGCGCGGGCGCCATCGCCACGGCCAGCGGCCAGGCCGCGCTGCACCTGGCCATTGCCACGCTGATGGGTGCGGGCGGGCACATCGTGGCCAGCAGCGCCATCTACGGCGGCTCGCAAAACCTGCTGAATTACACGCTGCGCCGTTTTGGCATTGAAACCACCTTCGTGCATCCGGGCGATCTGGACGCCTGGCGCGCCGCCATCCGCCCCAACACCCGGCTGCTGTTTGGCGAAACCGTGGGCAACCCCGGCCTGGACGTATTGGACGTGCCCGCCGTGGCCGAGATCGCCCGCGCCGCGCGCCTGCCGCTGCTGGTGGATTCGACCTTCACCACGCCGTATCTGATGCAGCCGCTGGCGCTGGGGGCCGATCTGGTTTACCACTCGGCCACCAAATTCCTCTGCGGCCACGGCACCGTGGTGGGCGGCGTGATCGTCGATGGCGGCGCTTTCGATTGGGATGGCAGCGGCCTGTTCCCTGAGCTGACCCAGCCCTACGAGGGCTTTCACGGCATGGTCTTCAGCGAGGAGGCCACCGCCGGCGCCTTCTTGCTGCGCGCGCGCCGCGAGGGCCTGCGCGACTTTGGCGCGGCGCTGAGCCCACACAGCGCCTGGACGATTTTGCAAGGCATCGAAACCCTGTCGCTGCGCATGCAGCGCCACATCGCCAACACGGAAAAAGTGGTTCAGTTCCTGGCCAGCCACCCCATGGTCGAGCGCGTGGGCCACCCGCTGCTGGAGAGCCACCCCAGCCATGCGCTGGCGCAAAAGCTGCTGCCCCGTGGCGTGGCCTCGGTGTTCAGCTTCGATCTCAAAGGCAGCCGCGCCCAGGGCAAGGCGTTCGTCGATGCGCTCAAAATCTTCAGCCACCTGGCCAACGTGGGCGATTGCCGCTCGCTGGTCATCCACCCGGCCAGCACCACCCACTTCCGCATGGACGATGCCGCCCTGGCCGGCGCGGGCATCACCCAGGGCACCATCCGCCTGTCCATCGGGCTGGAGGAGGCCGATGACCTGATCGACGACCTCAAGCGCGCCCTGAAAGCGGCGGAGAAAGCCGCTGCATAAGAAAAACCAGGACAAGGAGCGATACAAATGCAGATCTCCCTCAATGGCCATCCGCTCTATGCCTACACCGGCGGCACGACCCACAAGCCGGGCCAGCCTTGGCTGATCCTGATCCACGGCGTGCTCAATGACCACAGCGTCTGGGCGCTGCAAAGTCGCTGGTTTGCACACCACGGCTGGAACGTGCTGGCCATCGACCTGCCCGGCCATGGCCGCAGCGCCGCCAGCGAGGCGCCCGCCAGCGTACAGCAAGCCGCCGACGCCATCGCCGCCCTGGTGCAAACGCTGGACGATGCGCCACTGGCGCTGGCTGGGCACAGTTTTGGCTCGCTGATCGCGCTGCAGGCTGCGGCCCAGCTGGGCGCGCGGGTGAGCAAACTGCTGCTGCTGGGCACGGCCGCGCCCATGCGCGTCTCGCCCGCGCTGCTGGAGCTGTCGCAGAACGCGCCGGAGAAAGCCATGCACCTGGTCAACGTGTTCTCGCGCAGCACGCTGGCGCCGCCGCCCTCGGCGCTGGGGCCGGGCACCTGGCCCTACGGCATGGGCATGGCGCTGGGCCGACGCGTGCTGCGCAGCAACCCGCGTGAGAACATCTTCCACAAAGGCTTCGTGGCCTGCGACAGCTATGAAGGCGGGCCTGAGGCCATGGCCCAGGTCAAGGCCCAGGTGCTGATCCTCAGCGGCAGCCAGGACCAGATGACCCCGGCGCGCGCGGCCAAGCCCTTGGTGCAGGCCGCGCAGCAAGCGGGCGTGGCGCTGCAAACGGCCAGCATCGACGTGGGCCACAACCTGATGACCGAAGCGCCAGAGGCCACGCTGCAGGCCATGCGCAGCTTTCTGCAAGCGCCCTGAACCGGCCGTTGGTGCGCGCTTTCGGGCGCGCAGGCGATAGGAGGCGATAGGGATAGGGCCTTCGCGGCCCTTTATCCATCAACCCGCTGCCAGCGCCCAGCGATGAGCACTTCATGGGGCATAAAGCGCGCCTTGTAGGCCATCTTGGGGCAGGCGGCAATCCAATATCCCAGGTACAGATAGGGCAGGCCCAGCTGGCGCGCCCACTGGATTTGCCAGAGGATGGCCCAGGTGCCCAGGCCCTTGGCGCTGGCCGCGTCGTAGAAGGTGTAAACGGCGGAGATGCCGTGCCCGAGCAGATCGACCACGCTGACCATGCGCAGTTGCGGCGGCTCTTGCCCGGACGGATCAATGCTGGAGAACTCCAGCAAGCGCGTGTGTACGTGGCTGCGCAGCAGGAACTGCTCATAGTCCGCTGGGCTGTCGTGTTCCATCTGGCCGTCGCCGTGGCGCTGTTGCAGATAGCGCTGGTAGAGCGCGAAGTGCTCGGGCTGCAGCAGCGGCGGAATGACGCGCACCGACAGCTGGCGGTGCTGCTGCCAGGTGCGGCGCTGGCTGCGATTGGGGCGGAACTGCGCCACGGGGATGCGCAGCGTCTGGCAGGCCTGGCAATGGTCGCAATGCGGGCGGTAGGTGAACATGCCGCTGCGGCGAAAGCCCTGGGCGATCAACTGGTCGTACACCGGCGCGCCGACCAACTCCCCCGGACTGACGACCTGCGAGCGCGCCATCTGCCCAGGCAGATAGCTGCACGGGTAGGGTGCCGTGGCGTACAGCTGCAGGGCAGGGCGGCGCTGGTTCATCTGGCCCCTATTGAAGAAGATCGCGCTGGGGCCACTGCGGCAGCTGCGCCCAGAGCGCATCGCTGAACTGCCAGCACGGCGCGGGCTGCTGCACCAGGGGTGCGAGCTGCTCAAGAAACTGCGCGCGGCGCATCTCGCGCGCGCCCAGCGAGGCCAGATGGGCAGTGTTTTGCTGGCAGTCGATCATCGGCAGGCCGTGCGCGCGGCACATGGCCACCAGCGCGGCCAGGGCGATTTTCGAGGCATCGCTGCGCAGCGCGAACATGGATTCGCCAAACACCGCCTGACCGATGTTGACGAAGTACAGGCCGCCGGCGAGCTCGCCGTCCAGCCAGGTCTCCACGCTGTGCACCAGCCCGGCCTGGTGCAGCCGCTCATAGGCCTGCTGCATCTGCGGCACGATCCAGGTGCCGCTCTGGCCGGGCCGCGCCACATTGGCGCAGCAGCGCAGCACCGTGCCAAAGGCGCTGTCCACACGCACCTGTAGGCGCTGCGCGCGCAGCAGCCGGGCAATGCTTTTGCGCAGCGAGGTGTGCAGCCGAAAGTCCTGCACCTGCAGCACCATGCGCGGATCGGGCGACCACCACAGGATGGGCGGCGCGGAAAACCACGGGAAGATGCCCTGACGGTAGGCGGCCTGCAGCGTCTGGGGCTGCAAATCCCCGCCCACGGCCAGCGGGCCCAGCTCCTCACTGACCGAGCCATAGGCGGGGAAGGGATCGCCCGGCTGCAAAAATGCAAAGGCTTGGCGCGTGTGTTCTGTCATTGGCATCCTTCACGGCACGGTGCAGGGACTGTTGAGACTCAGTGTTCCTGCGGTGTTTTCGGTCAAAAACTGTGCAGTCGCTGCATTGAAAACGCTTGCCAGGTGTTCTTGCTTTGCGCGCGTTTTCGCCTTGCATATGAGGTTTGTCTCGAAAAGCCGCTTCGCAAAATCAAATCTCAACAACCCCTAGTGCTTCCAGAGTAATTTTTTATTAACCATCTATGCTGCCATTCGCAATGACAATCGTGTAGATGCCAACAGGGAGTCTCAATTTTCCTAGTCTGCGCAAGGCTTCTTCTTCATGATCTGGTTTGATAGTGATTTTCACTCGATTCAATTCGACCATGATTCCAACACTAAGAGCTGCTGCTTGATGGTAGTCGGCAGGCATTAGGGCTTGCGTGATTCTTTGCTGTGCTTCTTGCAGCTCTTTACAGCTGAATTTGACTTCTACGAAGACAATGCCTTCTTCATTTTTAAGACCGATATTTTTGCGCAGCGATTGCTTGATGGCAATGATCGGATAAGGATTTCCGTTTTCATCTTGACCGACCCATGCGCCACCATAAGCATCAGGATTTTGATTTTCTATATGCGCCTTCATCGCAAGCAATATTTGGCTTGCAATAGCTTCTTTTTTGAGTTTTTCAGGCGTGATGCCAATACGGGCCAGGCCTTCATCCATCGTGGCATATTCATTGCCATCGGGCTGTGCCCATGCAACGCATGCCATCAAGGCCGCTGACATGGAAAGAATTGCCGTTTTCATACGGGGTGCCTGCACTTTATGAATAAGCCAGGTCGCGCAGCAGCAGCGACAGCTGTGGCACGTAGGTGATGATGGCCAGGCAGGCCAGCACCACGCCCACCAGCGGCAGCAGCGGGCGCACGATCTGCTCCAGCGAGACGCGGGCGATGGCGCAGGCGGCAAACAGGTTCACGCCCATGGGCGGCGTGACCATGCCCAGCGCCAGGTTGACGATCATGATGATGCCGAAATGCACCGGATCGACGCCGAACTGCACCGCCACAGGCAGCAGCAGCGGAGCGAGCACGACGATGGAGGCCGAGGTCTCGATGAACATGCCAATCACGAACAGCGCCAGGTTGATGCCCAGCAGGAACAGGTATTTGCTCTCGAACAGGCCGCCCAGCCACCGGCCCAGCATATCGGGCACGCCGGCGCGGTTGAGCAAAAAGCTGAATACGCCGGCGTTGGCGATGATGAACATGATCACGGCCGTGCCGGTGACGGCGCGATGAAACACCGGCCCCAGCGCGCGCAGGCCGATGCTGCGGTAGACGAACAAGCTGAGCACCAGCGCATAGACCACGGCCACGACCGAGGCCTCCGTAGGGGTGAATACGCCGCCGTAGATGCCGCCGAGGATGATGGTGGGCATCAGCAGCGCCAGCCAGGCGCGGCGCAACGCGGCCCAGACGGGCATGCTGCCCTGGCCGTCGTTGCGGCCCAGGCCGGTGCGGCGGGCGTAGAACCAGGCGTAGGCAATCAGCGCCGCGCCCAGCAGCAGGCCGGGCAGGATGCCGGCGATGAAAACCTCGCCGGTGGAGGTTTCGGTGGAGACGGCGTACAGAATCATCGGCACCGAGGGAGGGATGATCACGCCCAGCTCCGCTGAGGTGGCCTGCAGCGAGGCGGCGAATGGCGCCGGATAGCCATGGCGCACCAGCGCAGGAATCAGGATGCTGCCCACGGCAAAGGTGGTGGCGACGCTGGAGCCAGCCACGGCGGCAAAGATCATGCAGGTCAGCACGCAGGTGATGGCCATGCCGCCTTGCACGCGGCCCACCAGGCTTTTGGCGAAGTCCACCAGCCGCTGCGAGATGCCGCCGGCCTCCATCAGATTGCCCGCCAGGATGAAGAACGGGATGGCCATCAGCGGGAATTTGTCCAGCGCGGCAAAGATTTGCTGCGGCATGACCAGCCAATTGACCCCGGCGTAAGCAATGCCGGTGATGCTGGACAACCCAATGGCCACTGCCACGGGCAGGGACAGGGCAAAGAAAATCAGCATCGTGACGATCATCAACTGCGACATGGCGCGCTTTCGGGATTGGAGGCTTGGGGATATAGGGGATGCTTTGGAGGCGCTCAGAGCGGGGCGGGCTCGGCAGGCGTTGGGCTGGCCTGCGGCGCCATCAGCCAGTGCAGCAGCACCGCCAGGGCCGAGAGCGCTGCGCCCACCGGGATGGCCAGATACACCCAGGAGATGGAAATCTCCAGCCCGGCCAGGCTCTGAAAACGCACGCGGTAGGTGATTTGCGCGCCGATCCAGGCCAGAAACAGCAAAAAGCCCACGCAGGTGGCGCCGATGAAGTGCTCCAGCCAGCGGCGCGCCGGGCCGCGCAGGCGGCTGTGCAGGAATTGCACGGCAATGGCCGTGCCGCTGCGAAAGGCCAGCGCCGTGCCCAGCATCACCACCCAGATGATGGCCGCGCGCGTGAGCACCTCGCTCCAGTCCAGCGGCGAATGCAGCACAAAGCGCGCCACGACCTGGAAAAATCCCATGGCCACGGCCAGCCAGAGCAGCAGCTGGGCCAGAAAAGAAACAAGACCGAATAGCGCGCGGTCAATGGCTTGAAGGGCAGGCATGGCAGCAGGGGATGCGGGCATTGCGCAAGGCAAACAGGGGTAGGGGGCAGACGATGGGTTTGGCTGGGCACGCGCCCCAGCCTGCGTGCGGCAGCGGCGGGCCATGGCGCGGGCAGCGGTGGCCCGCGCCATGGCATCACGCACTATCACGCAAGCAATGGAGCGCTGCCGACAGGAGCAAGATTACTTGGTGTCGCGGATGCGCTGCAGCAGATCGGCGCCAAAGCGCTTGTTGTAGTCCTTGTAGGCCGGCTCCACGGCTTTCTCGAAGGCGCTGCGGTCCACCTCGGTGATTTGCATGCCCTCGTCCTTGAGCTGCTGCACGCCCGACTTCTCAATGTTGGAGACGAAATCGCGCATCGCCTGGCCGGCGTTTTCCGCCGCTTTCTTGAACAAGGCCTTGTCCGCATCGGAGAGCTTTTCATACACCGAGGGCGAGACGATGATCACCGCCGGCGCATAGACGTGGCCCGTCAGCGAGAGGTGCTTTTGCACCTGCGAGAGCTTGGCCGAGGTGATGACCGACAGCGGATTTTCCTGCCCGTCAATGGTGCCCTGCTGCAACGCGGTGGAAACCTCCGGCCAGGCCATGGGCGTGGGCAGGATGCCGATGGCGCGGAACGCGGCAATGTGCAGTTGATTTTCGGTGGTGCGGATCTTCAGGCCCTTGGCATCGGCCGGCGAGGCCACGGCGCGCACGTTGTTGGTCAGGTGGCGAAAGCCTTGCTCGCCCCAGGCCAGGGCCACCAGGCCGCGCTTGTTGAACTCGGCCAGCATCTCCTGGCCAATCGGGCCATCGAGCACCTTGCGCGCGTGCTCCAGATCGCGCAGCAAGAAGGGCACGTCAAACACCGCTGCGGCGGGTACGAAGTTCATGGTTGCGCCGGTGGAGAGCACGGCCATGTCGATGGTGCCCAGCTGCAGGCCCTCGATGACCTCGCGCTCGCCGCCCAGCGCGCTGTTGGCGAACTGCTGGATCTTGTACTTGCCGCTGCTGCCTTCCTCCAGGGTCTTGGCAAATGCATTGCCTGCTGCGCCGTAGTGCGATTGCTGCGAGAGCGCATAGGCCATCTTGTAGGTGGTCTGCGCCAGCGCGGCGCTGGGCAGCACGCTGGCTGCAGCGGCGGCCGTGCCGATCAGCGCCGGGGCCAGCCAGCGCAGCAAGGGGCGAAGTGTGGTGTGCATGATGGATCTCCAGAAAAACACCAGGGGGGAACAAAGCGCAAAGGAAGGCCTGCACGAATCACAGCGCCGTGTGCATCGTATGCACCGAGTGCACCTTGGGGTTCGTGCAGACCTCCCAAAAAGCCGCGACTTTACTGCCGATTCATGCCCCCAACAACGAAGCAAGCAGTGTTACCAAATGCCATGCGGCCCCACAGGGCAGAAGCGCTTGGATACAGCCGCAACGCCACGCTTGCGCCGCCGCGCCGCCGGGGCCGTTAGGCTGCGCCCATTCCGCCGGGCCGTGCGGCAAAGTCTGTCTGCGCAGCCCTTTTCCGCAGAGTGATTCGGGGCTCAGGCCTTGAATCGATGGGCAGAGTCATCTGCATCAGGAGGCAGTCATGCAACCCAAGGAAAAAGCCATCCAAGTCATCGCCGTCACCAGCCTGGCCTTTGGCCTGTCGGCCTGCGCGACCTGGGACAACATGAGCTCGCGCGAACGCAGCGCCGTGGGCGGCGCAGCCATCGGCGGCGTGGCCGGCGCGGCCATCAGCAATGGCGGCGTGCTGGGCACCGTAGGCGGCGCAGCCATTGGCGGCGTGGTCGGCGACCAGCTCGGCCGCGACCGCCAGCGCCGCCGGCGCTGAGCGGGCCCGCCACAGCCTGCCAGAAGCCGAAAAGCCGGTGCGCGCAGTGGCCGCACACCGTCATTGCCTATTGCTTTATTGCTTGTTTTTTTCAACAGCCCCGGCTGAACAGGGCGCAGCGCACGTCTGGCCGGATCGGCCTTGCCGCTGGCGGCCTACGCCCCTGCCGGCATGCGCCCGGTGCGCAGCGCATGGGCCCAATCTGGGCGGGCATTGCGTTCGGCCTGGCGGGCGGCGGCTTCGTGGTCGTAAGGCACGGCATGCAGCGTCACGGCCCAGGCGCTGCCCGATGCGGCAGGCAGGCGCTCTGCCACGGCGTAGCGGGCATGGGGCGAGCCGTTTTCGACCACATGCGGCTCGGGCCGGTCATCGTCATAGGCGGGCAGGCCCACGCTGCCGGGGTTGACGAGGGTCTGGCCGTGGGCTGTTTGCAGAACGCCGGGCAAATGGGTGTGGCCGCAGGCCACAAGGCGCGCGCGTTCGCCGCCCAGCCGTTCGTCGATCTCTTGCGCTGTGGCCAGGCGCATGCGGCCCGCCACCATGCTGTGCAAGAAATAATGCCGATCGCTGCCAGGCGTGCCGTGGCAGAGCAAGACATCGGGCGCGGGGCGCAAGGTGGCGGGCAGCTGGCGCAGCCAGTCGAACACGGCCGGGCTGAGCTGTGCGTGCGCGTATGCGTCCGATGCGCCCATGCGCTCAGGCGGCAGGCTGAGCAGTTGCCGCTCGTGATTACCCGCCAGCGTGGGCCAGCCTTGCTGCATGAGGCATTGCGCCGTCTCCAGCGGCCACAGGGGGCCGGAGAGGCTGTCGCCCAGATTCACCACCTGCGCGATGCCTTGCGCGCGCAAGCACGTCAGCACGGCTTGCAGCGCCGGCAAATTGCCGTGAATGTCGGAAAGCAGGGCGAACTTCATCGCAGGGCCATGCAGCAGCCGCGCTCAATCGGCTTTGATCGTCTGGCGCAGCTGGCGCTTGAGCAGCTTGCCGCTGGGGTTCTTGGGCAGGCTGTCGGCAAAAACCACGCGCTTGGGCGTTTTGAAGTGCGCCATGTGGGCGTTGCAGAAGTCGATGACCTGCTGCTCGCTCAGCTCGGCGCCATCCTTGCGCACCACCACGGCGGTGACGGCCTCCACCCATTTCGGGTCGGGCAGGCCGATCACGGCCACTTCGCTGACTTCGGGCATGCGGTAGATCATTTCCTCCACCTCGCGGCTGGCCACGTTTTCGCCGCCGGTCTTGATCATGTCCTTCTTGCGGTCGACGACGCTGATGTAGCCCTCCTCATCAATGGTGGCCAGATCGCCCGAGTGGAACCAGCCGCCCTCGAACGCGGCGGCGGTGCGCTCCTCGTCCTTGAAGTAGCCCAGCATCAGGTGCGGCGAGCGGTGCACGATCTCGCCCACTTCGCCCACGGCCACGTCCTGCATGTCGTCATCGACCACGCGGGTTTCCACGTTCAGCACCGGGCGGCCGCAGGAGCCGGGTTTGCGCAGCTGGTCATCGGGGCCGAGGATGGTGGCCAGCGGCGCGATCTCGGTCTGGCCGTACAGGTTCCACAGCCGCACATCGGGCAGGCGGCGCGCCATTTCCTTCATCACCTCCACCGGCATGATGGAAGCGCCGTAATAGCCCTTGGCCAGCTTGGACAGGTCGGTTTGGTCAAACAGCGGCGAGCGCAGCAGCGCAATCCACACCGTGGGCGGGGCGAAGAAGCTGGTGATGCCGTGGCGCGCCATCATGGGCAGCAGGTTGTCGGGCGTGGGCTTGGCGGTGATGAGGTTGGTGCAGCCCATGTAGATGGCCGGGCCGAGGAACACGTCCAGCTGCGCGCAGTGGTACAGCGGCAGCGCATGCAGCAGCACGTCATCCTCGGCAATGGCGGCATTGACCACGCAGCTGACGTACTGCCACAGCACGGCGTCGTGTGTGAGCATGGCGCCCTTGGGCAGGCTCTCCGTGCCGCTGGTGTAGACGATTTGCAGCAGCCCGTCGCTGCTGGGGCCGGCACCCTCGGGCAGGGGCGCGGTGCAGGCGGCCAGCTCGTCCAGCGTGGTCATGCCGGCCACAGGCTCGCCCGGGTCTTCGGCGGGCAGCCAGAGGAAGTGCGCCACCTGGGTATCGAGCTTGGCCGCCGCCTGGGCCAGGCTGGCCAGGCCGCTGTCGGTGGCCAGCCAGCGCGCCTGGGCATGGCGCAGGATGTAGGCCACCTCATCGGCGGTGAGCATGAAGTTGATGGGCACCAGCACCGCGCCCAGGCGCGCCAGCGCAAAGCGCAGCGCGGCAAAGCCGTGCGAGTTGCGCGCCAGCACGGCCACCTTGTCACCCGCGGCCACGCCGCGCTGCGCCAGGCCCGCGGCCACGCGCGTGACCAGCGCGTCGAACTCGGCATAGCTCCAGCGCACCTCGCCGCAGATCACGGCGGTTTTCTCGGGCAGGCGCTGTGCGGTGCGGCGCAGCACATCGGCCACGCTTTGACGGCGCACGATGGGGGACAGGGTGCTCATGAATGGAATCTCCTTTGCTGTTGGGAATGCTGACGAAGGCCCGGCCATGAGGCGCATGGCGCCGCGCACCGGGCCCTGCGATTATGGCCACAGGCCCCGGCCCGCGCGGCCCGAAAGCCGAAAAAACACTGCCGCCCGCTGCCAACGGGGCAGGGGGCGGCAGGGGGGCCGAGCGAGGGATGTGCGGGCCGGCGCGCCGTGCGCTTTCAGGTGGCGCTGCCGTCGTCGAGCAGGCCGTGCATCTTGAGCTTCTTGCGCAAGGTATTGCGGTTGAGCCCCAGCCACAGCGCAGCGCGCGACTGGTTGTGGCCGGCGCGCGCCATCACTTCGCGCAGCACGGGTTTTTCGACCAGGTGGATCACCATGTCGTACACATTGCTGGGCTCTTGCCCATCGAGGTCTTTGAAGTACTGCTGCAGGCTGGCCTGCACGCTGGCTTCCAGGGGGGATTTCATATCGGGCGTGGTTCCAGGGCAAGGGCTGCGGCTGGCCATGCGCAGGGGCGGGCATGGGGCCAGGCGGGCCGGCGCCGCGTCTCGGAAAAAAGGGCCGGTTTTGCGGAGGCGGGACTATACCGCAGCTTGCCGCGGCCGCTGGCAAGGGCCGGCGACGGCCGCGCCATCGGCATTTTGAACAGGCTCTGCCACGGGCGGCGCGGCGTGGGAGCGCAGTTTCTACCGCTATACTTGCCGCGCTCATGAAGGGTGAAGGCGGGTGCGCTGGCTCGCAGCGGCGGGCTGGCGCACTTTTCTTTGCTTGCCGCACCCGGCGCGCGTCCCGGGCGCCCCGTTCGACTGCCTTTCGATTGCCAACACACCATGCAAACGCGCTTTCACAAGGTGGCGGTGCTGGGCAAGTACCAGATCACGCCCTCGCGCGACGCACGCCACGCCGCCCGCACCGTCGTGGAGGACGTGGTGCAGTTCCTGCTGCGCTACGGCTGCGATGTGGCGCTGGAGCAGGACTCGGCGCAGCACCTGGAGATCGAGCATTACCCGCGCCTGAGCCCGGCGCAGATCGGCCAGCAGTGCGATCTGTGCATTGCCATCGGCGGCGATGGCACCATGCTGGGCATCGCGCGTGAGCTCGCGCCCTACGGCACGCCGCTGATCGGCATCAACCAGGGCAGGGTGGGCTTTGTCACCGACCTGCCGCTGAACCACTACAAGGACCAGCTCGGCCCGATGCTGCACGGCATTTACGAGCAGGACCAGCGCGCGCTGATCCACGCCTGGGTCGAGCGCGGCGGCATGCGCGTCTTCGAGGGCGACGCCGTCAACGACGTGGTGATCTCGCGCGGCGCGCTCTCGGGCATGCTGGAGCTGCGTGTGGAGGTCAACGGCCAGTTCGTCTCCAACCAGCGCGCCGATGGGCTGATCATCGCCACGCCCACGGGCTCGACGGCCTATTCGCTGTCGGTGGGCGGGCCCATCGTGCACCCGGCCACCTCCGGCTGGGTGGTCGCGCCGATCGCGCCGCACAAGCTCTCGAACCGACCCATCGTACTGCCCGGCGATACCGAGATCACCGTCAAGGTGCTGGCCGGGCGCGACATGAGCGCCAAGTTCGACATGCTGACCATGCCCGACTTGCTGGTGGGCGACCGCCTGCGCGTGCGCCGCTCGGCGCACAGCGCCTGCTTTTTGCATCCCAAGGGCTGGAGCTATTTCGCCATGCTGCGCAACAAGCTGGGCTGGAACGAAGGGGGCAGCTGATGGCATTGCAACGCATGGCGCTGCGCGATTTCGTGCTGGTGCAGGCGCTGGAGCTGGAGCTGCAGCCGGGCTTTACGGTGCTCAGCGGCGAGACCGGCGCGGGCAAGTCCATCCTGATCGACGCCATGCAGATCGCGCTGGGCGCACGCGCCGATGCCGCGCTGGTGCGCGAGGGGGCGCAGCGCGCCGAGGTGGTGGCCGAGTTCGACCTGCCCAGCGAGCCGGCGCTGCTGGCCTGGCTGGACGAGCACGGCTTCGAGCCCGGCAGCTCGTTGCTGCTGCGCCGCACCGTGGACCTGCAGGGCAAGAGCCGCGCCTGGATCAACGGCTCGGCCGCCACCGCCAGCCAGCTGCGCACGCTGGGCGAGGCGCTGGTGGACATCCACGGCCAGCACGCCTGGCAAAGCCTGATGCGCCCGCACTCGGTGCGCGGCCTGCTCGACGCCTTTGCCGGCGTGGACGAGGCGCCCGTGCAAGCGGCCTGGGCGCAGTGGCGCCAGGCCCAGCAGGCGCTGCAGCAGGCGCAGGACAACCAGGCCCAATGGCAGCAAGAGCGCGAGCGCCTGCAGTGGCAGCTCGACAGCATCGAAAAGCTCGCGCCAGGCCAAGGCGAGTGGGAGCAACTCAACCAACAGCACACGCGCCTGACGCACATGCAAGACCTGCAGCAGGCCGCAGCCCTGGCCTGGCAGGCGCTGGACGGCGGCGAGGCGGGGGGCGAGGGGGGGGCGCTGCCCGCGCTGGCCCAGGCCCTGCAGGCGCTGGAGCAGCACGGCCACATCGAGCCGCAGTTCGCTCAATTGCAGGAGCAGCTGCAGCCGCTGGCCGACCAGCTGCAGGACGCCGCGCGCCAGCTGCGCGACTACGCCCAGGCCCAGGAGTGGGACGCGGCCGAGCTCGAACAACTCGACGAGCGCGTGGGCCAATGGCTGGCCCTGGCGCGCCGCCACCGCCAGCCGCCTGAAGATTTGCCGGCGCTGTGGCAGCAGTGGCAGCAGGCCCTGCAGGCGCTGGATGCAGGCATCGACCTGCAGGCCCTGCAAGCTGCCGAGCAGCAGGCGCGCGAGCGCTTCATGGTGCTGGCGCGCGAGCTCTCGCAGCAGCGCCAGCAGGCCGCGCCGCGCCTGGCCCAGGCCGTGACCGACAGCCTGCAAGAGCTGGGCATGGCCGGCAGCCGCTTTGGCATTGCGCTGCAGCCGCTGCAGCAGCCCCAGGCCCACGGCCTGGACGATGTGCAATTTCAGATCGCCAGCCACGAGCAGGGCGCGCCGCGCGCGCTGGCCAAGGTGGCCTCCGGCGGTGAGCTCTCGCGCATCAGCCTGGCCATTGCGGTGCAGACCAGCCGCCTGGGCCAGGCCGGCACGCTGGTGTTCGACGAAGTGGACACGGGCATTGGCGGGGCCGTGGCACACCGTGTGGGCGCGCTGCTGGCCCAGCTCGGGCGCGATCGCCAGGTGCTGGCCGTGACCCATCTGCCCCAGGTGGCCGCCTGCGCGCACCAGCACCTGCAGGTGCGCAAGCAGCGCCAGGGCGCAAGCATCAGCAGCAGCGTGCAGCCCGTGCAGGGCGCGCAGCGCGTGGCCGAGATCGCCCGCATGCTCGGCAGCGACGCGCCCAGCCAGGCCACGCTGGAGCACGCCACGGAGATGCTGCAGGAGGCCGCCGCCCAGGCGCAGGCCCAAGCGCCAGCACCCGCAGCGCCACGCGCTGCTGGCAAGGCTGGCCGCACTGCCCGCGGCGGCAAGGCCGGGCACAGGCCTTAGTGGAACTTCTGGCGCTGAACTTCTGGAGCAAGACGCAATGCGTGAACTGGTGGTGATTACCGGCATGTCCGGCTCGGGCAAATCCGTGGCCTTGAGCGCCCTGGAGGACGCGGGCTATTACTGCATCGACAACCTGCCGCCCGAGCTGCTGCTGCCCAGCCTGACGCTGGAGCGCAACCAGCAGATCTCGCGCATGGCCATCGTCATCGACGTGCGCAGCGCCGCTTCGCTGCCGCTGGTGCCGCCCATTCTGCAGAACGTGCGCGACCAGGGCGTGAACGTGCGCGTGCTGTTTCTCGACGCCTCGACCGATGCGCTGGTGCGGCGCTTTTCCGAAACGCGCCGCAAGCACCCGCTGGCCGCCGATGCCGATGCGCATGGCGACGACGCGCTGGTGCAAATCATCCTGCGCGAACGCGGCCTGATGGGGGCGCTGCGCGACATGTCGCTGGTCATCGACACCAGCCTGACCCGCTCGGCCGAGCTGCAAAGCCAGCTCAAGCAAATCCTGCGCCTGGGCCCGGGCCATCTGGTGCTGATCTTCCAGTCCTTCTCCTACAAGCGGGGCATCCCGCGCGATGCGGACTACGTGTTCGACGTGCGCATGCTGCCCAACCCGCACTACGACCCGGCGCTGCGCCCGCTGACCGGGCTGGACGCGCCCGTGGCCGAATTCCTCGCGCGCGAGCCGCTGGTGCACGTCATGCAGCATGACGTGACGGCCTTCTTGCACAAATGGCTGCCGCAGCACGCGCAAAACCACCGCAGCTACGTCAGCGTGGCCATCGGCTGCACGGGCGGCCAGCACCGCTCGGTCTATCTGGTCGAGCAGCTGGCCGAGCAATTCGCGCAGGAGGAATGGCAAACCCTGCGCCGCCACCGCGAGATCGAACGCCGCGCCAACGCCGCCGCGCGCCAGTCATGAGATCGCGCGCCAGGTTACGCGCCTGAAGTTCGGCGCGCCGCCACGGCGTCAGTTGCCGCGCAGGCGCGCCAGCGCGGCCTCCACGCTCAGCCCCAGGCCCAGGATGCGCGCATCGGTCAGTGCCGGCCCGGCCAGCATCAGGCCTACGGGCGCGTCACCAGGCGCATGGCAGGGCAGGGACAGGGCACAGCCATCCAGAAAATTGATCAGCGTCGGGTTGCGCAGCATCAGCAGATTGGTCTGGCCGTACAGCGCATCGTCGGCCTGCAGCGCGGCAATGGGCGGCGCAATGTGCGGCACGGTGGGCATCAGCAGCGCATCGAAGGGCGCCAGCCGCGCCTGCACCTGGGCGATCCAGTGCTGGCGCGCGGCGCGCAGCGCGATGTAATCGGCCGCGTCCATGCGCGCGCCGGCCTCGATGCGCACGCGCACGCGCGGGTCGTAGCCGCTGGCCTGCTCGGCCAGCAGGCGGCGGTGCCAGGCCCAGGCTTCGGCGCCGGCCAGGGTGCCGCGCGCATGCAGCGCGGCCAGCTCGGAAAATTCGGGCACGGGCAGGCTGTGGATGCGCGCGCCGGCCTCGCGCAGGCAGGCCAGGGCGCGTTCGAAGGCGGCGGCCACGGCTTCGTCCAGGTCATCGAGCGCCACCTGCGCGGGCACGGCCAGGCGCGCGTCGGCCAGCGGCAGCGGCGCGGGCAGCGTCTGCGCATCGGCGCCGGCCAGCACGGCATCGGCCAGGGCGCAGCAGTGCACGCTGGCGGCCAGCGGGCCGATGGAGTCCAGCGAGGTGGACAGCGGCAGCGCGCCGGCCGTGGGCACGCGCCGCTGGGTGGGCTTGAAGCCCGTCAGCCCGCACAGCGCCGAGGGAATGCGCACCGAGCCGCCGGTGTCCGAGCCAATGGCCAGCGCGGCCATGCCATCGGTGACGCAGACGGCCGCGCCGCTGGAGGAGCCGCCCGGAATGCGCCCGGTGGCGCGGTCCCAGGGGTTTTTCGGCGTGCCGTAGTGCGGGTTCAGCCCCAGGCCGGAAAAGGCGAATTCCGTCATGTTGGTGCGCCCGACGATGACTGCGCCGGCGGCCAGCAGGCGCTCGATCACCGGGGCGTTGCGCGTGGCCGCCGGGGCCTGGCGCAGCACGGCCGAGCCGGCCGTGGTGGCCTGGCCGGCCACGTCGAACAAGTCCTTGACCGACACCGGCAGGCCCTCCAGCGGCGAGCGCACGATGCCGGCGGCGCGCAGCCCATCACTGGCACGCGCCAGCGCCAGCGCGCGCTCGCGGTCGATGCGCGTGAACACGCGCGCGCCTTCGCCGGCCGGGTCCTCGGCGCGCGCCAGTGCAGCCTCGGTCAGTTGCAGGGCCGTGGCGCGGCCAGCGGCCAGATCATCGGCCAGCGCGGCCAGTGTGGGGATGGGGCAGTTCATGGGCGTGCGTGTGTCACCAGGTTGAAGATCGGGCCAGCTCAGGCCACCTCGGGCATCGCCTCGATGGCGTAGCTGTTCATGGTGAAAATCATCCACTTGATATTTGACATAATATACATCGTATTAATTAATAAGCAGGGAGGCGATGTTGCTGCAGCAATGTGTGTTTCATGCCGATCCGGCATTCTGGGGAATATTGGCAGCAACTCAAGCCATTGCTGCCAGCCCGTCCCGCACCCAAGCGGCCATGCGGATGCCTGCAGGCGCTTCGCCTGGATTCAGGATCTCAGCCCCATTTATGCAGCAGGTCCTGCGGGCGGGTGCTGTCGTATTGCTCGAAGGGCTGGTGGATCCAGGGGTTGGTGGGCAGCTCTTCTGCGGAGTAATCGGCGCGGAAGGTGGAGATGCCCTTGGTCCAGATCACGGCGCTGCGCAGCTCGGTGATGGGCGGATAGTCGCGGCGCAGCATCTCGACCACGGCGTGCAGCGTGTGGCCGGTGTCGGCCAGGTCATCGACCAGCAGCACCCGGCCAGAGAGCTCACCCTTGGGCGTGGTGATGTATTTGGCCAAATCCAGCTTGCCCTGGATGGTGCCGGCTGCGGCGCGGTAGGAGCTGGTGGACATGATGGCCAGCGGCCGCTCGAAGATGCGGCTGATGATGTCGCCCGGGCGCAGGCCGCCGCGCGCCAGGCAAAGCACGTTGTCGAATTCCCAACCCGAGCGGTGGATTTGCAGTGCCAGCTTTTCGATCAGGTTGTGGTATTCGTGGTAGCTGACGTACAGGTGCTTGCCGTCTTCGGTGAGCATGGGGCGAGGTCTCCTGGGTTGTTGGTGCTGGGAAGCTCTTAGAGGCTGTTCAAAGTCTCTGCACGGCGGTTAACCAAGCGGATTGGGCGGTCTGCGCCGTTGCAGCCCACCCCAAACCATTTTTGCCCACCCGAGCCGAGACTTTGAAAGGCTCTTAGCCCCGGTGCTCGAAGGGCCGGTGGCGCAAGATGGTGTGGTCGCGATCCGGGCTGGTGGAGATCACGGCGATGGGCACGCCGCACAGGGCTTCGATGCGCTCCAGGTAGCGGCGGGCGTTTTCCGGCAGCTTGTCGTAGTCGGTCACGCCGACGGTCGATTCGCTCCAGCCCGGCAGGCTTTCGTAGATGGGGCGGCAGGCGGCAATTTCGTCGGCCCCCAGCGGCAGCAGGTCGATGCGCCGGCCGTCCTCAAGTTCATAGCCCACGCAGATTTGCAGCGTTTGCAGGCCGTCGAGCACGTCGAGCTTGGTGATGCACAGCCCGCTCAGGCCGTTGACCTGGGCGCTGCGCTTGAGCAGCGCGGCATCGAACCAGCCGCAGCGGCGCGCCCTGCCGGTGGTCACGCCCTTTTCGGCGCCCACGGTGCTCATGTGGTAGCCGGGCGTGCCCGGGGTCTGCCAGTCCAGCTCGGTGGGAAATGGGCCGCTGCCCACGCGGGTGCAGTAGGCTTTGGTAATGCCCAGCACGTAGTGCAGCAGCGAGGGCCCTACCCCGGCGCCGGCGGCGGCGTTGCCGGCCACGCAGTTGCTGGAGGTGACGAAGGGATAGGTGCCGTGGTCGATGTCCAGCAAGGTGCCTTGCGCGCCTTCGAACAGCAGGTTGTCGCCGCGCTGGTGCGCGGCGTTGAGCTCGGCCGAGACGTCGGCCATCATGGGCGTGAGCCATTGGGCCTGGCGCAGGGCCTCCTGCAGGATGGGTTCGAGCAGCAGGCGCCCGTCCTTGACGAAGGGCTGCAGCGCCTCGGGGGTCTGCACTTCGGGCGAGCGCAGGTACTGCACCAGCACATGGTTGTACAGCTCCAGCTGCTCCTTGAGCTTGGCCGCCAGGCGCTCGGGGTGGCGCAGATCCTGCACGCGCAGCGCGCGGCGCGCGACCTTGTCCTCATAGGCCGGGCCGATGCCGCGGCCGGTGGTGCCGATCTTTTCGCTGCCGCCGCGCTCGCGGTGGTGTTCGCGCACGATGTCCAGATAGGCGTGCTGCGGCAGGATCAGCGGGCAGGCTTCGCTGACGCGCAGGCGCTCGCGCACCGGCACGCCGGCGGCCTCCAGGCCGGCGACCTCCTCCATCAGCTTGGCCACGGAGACAACCACGCCATTGCCGATGTAGCAGATCACGCCGGGGCGCAGAATGCCGCTGGGCACCAGGTGCAGCGCGGTCTTGACGCCATTGACCACCAGCGTGTGGCCCGCATTGTGGCCGCCGTGAAAGCGCACCACGCCCTGGGCGCTTTCGGTCAGCCAGTCCACCAGCTTGCCCTTGCCCTCGTCTCCCCATTGGGTGCCGACCACGACGACGTTGCGCCCTGGGCGCGCTGTGGTGGCGGCAGCGGAGCTTGCAAAACTTGGCTGTGTGTTCATACGGTTTCCTGTGGAGACGTCAAAAATCATTCAAAGGTTTGGGGCCGGGGCGGCCAGTTGCTCGGGCCTGGTCATGGTGCGCGCAGCGCATGCGGCCCCGCGCAGGGCGGCCCTTGTTGGCGAGTGCTTTCAGCGGGGTGTTTCTGTTTCCAGCACGCCCTCATCCTCAGTGGCGGGCTGTAGCCTGGCTTGCTGCACCTGCCACTGCCCATTGCACAGCCGCAATTCGCGGTCGCAGCGCAGTGCATCGTCCGCAGCGGCGCTGCCGGGCAGGGTTTGCAGCACCACTTCGCCCTGGCTGCGCAAGCGGGCGATGGCGCTGCGCAGCGCGGCGTCGCCCTCCACCCAAGGGGCGCGGATGGCCATGGCCTGGGGGCGCTGGCTGGCCACGCGGGTCAGCTGCTTGACATCCAGGCTGAAGCCCGCTGCCGGACGGTTGCGCCCGAACACGGCGCCGGCCTCGTCATAACGGCCGCCGCGCACCAGCGCGTCGTTGCAGCCGGGCACGTAGAGCGAGAAGCGCATGCCGCTGTAGTAGCCGTAGCCGCGCACGTCGGCCAGGTCGTAGCTCAAAGCCAGGGCCTGGCCTTCGGCCTGCAATTGCTGCGTCAGCCACTGCAGGCCATCGAGTACCTTGAGCGCGGCCGGAAATGGCGCCAGCCGCTGCCGGGCCTGGGCCATGACGGGCCCGGGCTCGCCGTACAAATCCAGCAGCGCGGCCAAGCCTTCGCGCTGGGCCTGCGGGAAGTCGGCCGTGGCCGCCTGCAGCGCGCTGGCGTCCTTGGCAGCCAGCGCGGTGTGCACGGCGGCCAGGGTGTCCATGCTGGCCATCACGCCAGCCAGCAGGCTGCGCACGATGCGCACGTCGCCCAGCACCAGCACCGGCGCGGCAATGCCTGGCTGGCGCGTGCAGGCCAGGGCCAGCTGCACGATTTCCAGATCGGCCTCGGGGCC
The DNA here is from genome assembly GCF_002285265.1 of Vandammella animalimorsus. GTDB lineage: Bacteria > Pseudomonadota > Gammaproteobacteria > Burkholderiales > Burkholderiaceae_C > Lampropedia. The sequence goes on along the minus strand of NZ_NSJB01000001.1, from coordinate 613,333 downwards.
TGCGTGGCCGTAGATTTCAGCGCCAAATTGCAGCAGCTCGCGCGAGGCCCCGGGGCGCTCGGGGCGGGCATGCAGCACCGGGCCGCAATAGCACAGCCGTGCCACGCCCGGGCGGTTGAGCAGGTGCGCGTCGATGCGCGCCACCTGGGGCGTGCTGTCGGCGCGGATGCCCACGGTGCGGCCCGAGAGCTGGTCCACGCTCTTGACGATTTGCAGATCCAGCGCCTGGCCGCTGCCGGTCAGCAGCGATTCGAGGTACTCCATCAGCGGCGGCACGATCAGCTCGTAGCCAAAGCTGGCGGCTACGTCCAACAGGCTGCGCCGCAGCCCTTCCATGTGGCGCGCCTCGCAAGGCAGGACATCGGCAATGTGGTCGGGCAGTACCCAGGCGGACATGGCAAAAGGCAAAGGGCTGGCGGGGCCTTGGGCCGCATGCAGGCATGCAGGCGAGCATGGGATGGGCAGGCGCGCTGTTCAGCAAAAAGGCCCCCGGGCCAATCCAAGCCCCATGGGACCAATGTGCTGCCGCGCCCTGCCTTGCGCAGGCCACCGCAGTTAAAAGGCGTATTCTACCGGCCCCGGGCCCTGAGCAAGGCCTGCACGAACACATGCGCTGCGATTCGTGCAGACCTTGCTTCACAAGCGCCTGATGCCGCATTCCAGCCCATGTCCCCTGCCCCATCGCCCCAGGCCCGCCACTTCGACCGGCGCCTCGACCGCCGCCTCGACGCCACTTGGCGCGCAGGCATGTTCTATGCCCTACTGGCCTATGGCGTTTGGGGCTTTAGCGTCATGTACTGGAAGCTGCTGCCCTGGGTGCCCCACAGCCTGCTGATTGCGCAGCGCGTGCTCTGGAGCGTGCTGCTCTTGCTGCCGCTGCTGCTGTGGCTGGGCCAGTGGCCTGCCTTGCTGCGCCTGTTGCGCCAGCCCCGGGTGCTGGCCATGCTGGGCCTGAGCGGGGCCTTGATCACGGCCAATTGGCTGATGTTCGTCTGGGCCATTGCGCAGGCGCGGGTGACCGAGGTCAGCCTGGCCTATTTCATCAACCCGCTGCTGAGTTTGCTGCTGGGCGTGCTGCTGTTGCGCGAGCGCTTGCGGCCATGGCAATGGGCGGCTGTGCTGCTGGTGGTGCTGGGCGTGGGCTGGATGGCGCGCGGCCTGGGGCAGTGGCCGTGGGTGTCGCTGTTCCTGGCCACGACCTTTGCGCTGTACGGGCTGCTGCGCAAGTTCACGCCCGTCTCGGCCACCGTTGGCCTGGCGGTGGAGACGCTGCTGATGCTGCCGTTTGCGCTGGCCTATATGGCCTGGTTCGCCTGGAGCTTTCCCGAGCCGATGTTCTGGCGCCATGGCTGGCTGGGGGCGGCAGCCATTGCCGCCTCGGGCATCGTCACCGCCTTGCCGTTGCTGTGGTTTGCCAATGCCGCGCAGCGCCTGCCGCTGTCCACGCTGGGGCTGGTTCAGTATCTGGCGCCCTCGATCCAGCTGGCCCTGGCGGTGCTGCTCTACCACGAGGCCTTCACGCGCACGCACTGGGTGGCCTTTGCGCTGATCTGGCTGGGGCTGGCGCTGTATTGCGCCGATGCGCTGCGCGCCACGCGCCAGCGCGCCGCATGAGGCCGGCTCAAAGCCCGGCGCACCGTGTCAGCGCACAAGTCCCGGCGTGGGCGGGCAGGCAGAAACTTTGAGCAGGCTTTGAACGGGCGGCTACTCTGATTGCCCGGGCGGGCCTGCCCAGTCGCCCTGCCCTGACTCTGCCGTGCTGGCCTGGGCCGCCGCGCGCTGCGCCCTGGGCGCTTGCAGCAGTGCCGGCGTGGGCGTGGCCGGTGCGATCGGCGATGAAGCGACATTGGCGCTGGCACTGCCTTGCAGGCGCTGCTGCGCCGCCTGTTGCAGCTGCTGGCTCACGGCCAGCAGGCGGGCATGGGCTTGCACGTCGGCGCTGGCGGCCTTGCTTTGTGCATGCTGCGCCTCCCACAGTGCCAGCAGCGGCGCCACGGCGGCGGCCTCCTCGGCGGCCTGCTGCCAGCGCGCTTGCGCAAAATGCTCGGCAGCGCGCACGAAGGCATGGTGGGCGGCCGCATCGTGGCGGTATTCGCGCCACAGACGCGCTTCGGCTGGCATGCGCCAGACCGACACCAGCGCGTAAAGCAGCAACAGGCCCAGCATGAAGATCAAGGCCAGCAGCAGCAGCAGCAGGTTCAGCGACATGTCCACCCGGTAGGGGAACCAAAACAGCGTCACGGTGGCGCCGTTGTTGCTCAGGAACAAGGCTGCCGCCACGGCGGAGGCGAACAGCATCAGCACCCACAGCGCGCTGCGCATCACTGCCGCCCCTGTGGGTTGTTGGCCGCAGCCGATGCGGCGGCGTTGCCGCCCTCTTCCTCGCCCGTGGCATGGGCTGCGCCGCCCTGGCCGCCTGCCTGGCGCGGCGCCTCCTGCGCGGCGGCGATGGCCAGCAGCGTGTCCGTGATCGCCGGCGGCTGCACGGCCTGGATGTGCTCCTGCAGTTGCTGCAGGGTGCGCAGCGCCTGGCGGGTGCGCGGCGCGTCCAGATCGTAGTACTTGCGCAGCAAGGCCTGCACGCCGGCCAGGTCGGTGCGGGCCGAGGCGCTTTGCCTGGCCAGCAGGGCCATGCGGGCATTCATCAGTTGCAGGCGCAGGTTTTCGCGCAGGAAGAAGGCCTGCTCCTGCGTCAGCAGCGCGGCGTCCGGGTGCTCGATGCGCTGCACGCGCACCAGGCCGCGAAAGGATTGGCGCAGCCCGGCCCAGAAGCCGCCTTCGTCGCCAGGGGCGTCGGCCTGGGCCTCGTTCACGGCCGCTGGCGCAGGCGCCTCTGCTGCGCCTGGCGTCGTCTGCGGGGCTGGGGCTTGCGGCGGCTGGGCGGGCGCTGACTCGGCCTGTGGTGGCTGCTGGGCTTGGGCGCTGCCCTGTGGGGCGGCCGCGCTGCCAGGCAGCAGGCCCAGGGCCTGGGCTTCGTGGTCGGAGATGGCAACCGGGGCGCGCACGGCCCGCTTGCGCGGCGCTGCGCCCACGGCGTTGCCCAGCGGCAGGCTCTCCAGTTGCAGCAGCAGCGCATCCATGCGGCCGAGCAGGCCGGCGGTGTCCGTCACGGCCGTGCCGGTCAGGCGCGCCAGGTCGCGGTCGATGGCGGCCACGATGGGGGTCAGGCGCGGCTGCTCGGCGCGCTGCAGGCGGTGGCTGGCATTGCGCAGCGCGGCGATGAGCGGATCGGCCAGGCCGGTCAGCTGCGCCTGCTGCTGCGCCAGCCGCAGCGAGGCCTCGATGTCGATCAGCATGGCCTCGTCGCGCGTGCGCGAGAGCTCGAAGGCCAGTTGTTCCAGGTGCGAGCGCTGCAGCGTGTATTCATTGATGCGCGCCTCGCTGAGGCTGGAGCGCGTGGCCGCCTGCTGGGCCAGGGCCTGGGCTTGCTGCGAGAGGCTGCGCGCCTCGATGGCCTGGGCCTGGGTGGCGGCCGATTGCTGGGCCAGGCGCTCCTGCAAGTGGTTCAGGCGCTTCCACTGCCCGTAGGCCAGCCACAGGGCCAGCGCCGCCGTCAGCGACAGCAACCAAGCGCCCCAGGCCGGCAGCGCCAGGGGCTTGCGCCAGCGCGCCAGCAGCTGGGGCAGCGGTGCGGCCTGGGGGGGGGATGCGGGGGGCGTTGGCTGATCGTCCACGGCAAAAGGCAACAGCAGGTCAAAGGCGCCGATTGTTCCACAGCGCGGCAAGTGCGCTGCCAGGCGGGGCTCAACCGCCGCGGCGCATCATGTCGAAGAACTCGTGGTTGTTCTTGGTGGCCTTCATGTTCTTGAGCATCAGCTCCATGGATTCGATCTCGTCCATGTTGAAGAGGAACTGGCGCAGGATGCGGGTTTTCTGCAGCACTTCGGGCGCCAGCAGCAGCTCCTCGCGGCGCGTGCCGCTCTTGGACAGCTCGATGGCCGGGAACACGCGCTTTTCGTACAGGCGGCGGCTGAGGTGGATTTCGCTGTTGCCCGTGCCCTTGAATTCCTCAAAGATCACCTCGTCCATGCGGCTGCCCGTGTCCACCAGCGCGGTGGCGATGATGGTCAGGCTGCCGCCCTCCTCCACATTGCGCGCGGCGCCGAAAAAGCGCTTGGGCCGATGCAGCGCGTTGGCATCCACACCGCCGGAGAGAATCTTGCCGCTGGTGGGCACCACGTTGTTGTAGGCGCGCGCCAGGCGGGTGATGGAGTCCAGCAGGATCACCACGTCCTTTTTCAGCTCCACCAGGCGCTTGGCGCGCTCGATCACCATCTCGGCCACGTGCACGTGGCGCGCGGCGGGCTCGTCGAAGGTCGAGGCGATGATCTCGCCCTTGACGGTGCGCTGCATCTCGGTCACTTCCTCGGGGCGCTCATCGACCAGCAGCACCATCAGGTGCACATCCGGGTTGTTGGCCGTGATGGCGTGGGCGATGTGCTGCATCATCATGGTCTTGCCGCTCTTGGGCGGCGCCACGATCAGCGCGCGCTGGCCGCGGCCCAGCGGGGCGATGATGTCGATGATGCGGCCGGTGATGTTCTCCTCGGACTTGATGTCGCGCTCGAGCTTCATCTGCTGCTTGGGAAACAGCGGCGTGAGGTTCTCGAACATCACCTTGTGCTTGTTCTGCTCGGGCGGGCCGTCATTGATGCGGTCGAGCTTGGTCAGCGCAAAGTAGCGCTCGCCGTCCTTGGGGATGCGCACCTCGCCCTCGATCATGTCGCCCGTGTGCAGGTTGAAGCGCCGCACCTGGCTGGGCGAGATGTAGATGTCGTCCGTGCTGGCGGTAAAACTCGTGTCCGGGCTGCGCAAAAAGCCAAAGCCATCGGGCAGGATTTCCAGCACGCCATCGGCAAAGACCTGCTCGCCCTCCTTGGCGCGCTTTTTGATGATGGCGAACATCAGCTCCTGCTTGCGCATGCGGCCGGTGTTTTCGATGCCCAGGGCCTCGGCCTGCTTCAATACCTCGGACACATGCAGTGCCTTGAGCTCATTCAAGTGCATGAATACGGTCTCCAGAACAAAGAGAGAAAAATCGGGGGAATGAGGGGAATGGGGGGAAGGTGTTGCAGGCCGCCCGGGGCGGGCCGCAAAAGCCATGCACTGCCACGCAATGCGTGCAGCGCGGCTCAGCCCTTGTCGGCTGGCCAGGTTGCCCCGCTTGGCAAGGCGGGGGCAAGGGCAAGGCGGCCATGGGGGCCGCACAGGCAACTGCAAGAACAAACGCAGCACACCCGCTGGCATGGCGGCGTGGCGCAGCGTCGGGGCAAGGGCGGCCCTGCATGAGGAGCCGGCACCGCGCCTGGCGCATGGGCTGGCCCGTGGCATCGGCCCACAGCCGTGCGTGAATCGACACGGCGTGCCAAGAACAGACAGGCAGTGCGAATGCCAGACCCGACGGAGAAACAAGGCAGGCAGCACGCGGCGCACACTGCCTTTTCTCAAAGCGCGCGATTATGACAGCAAAAGCCAAGCGCCCGTGCGCCCGCGCCCGGCATGGCGCAAAAAATATTTTGCACAGGCACTCAGGCCGGTTTGGCGGCGCGGGCGCGCAGCAAGGTGGCGGCCAGGCCGCTGAGCACGATCAGCGCCATGCCCACCCAGCCCCAGGCGCCGATGCGCTCACTCTGGAACAACAGCAGCCCATACAGCGAGGCGAACACGATGCCCGAATACTGCAGGCTGGCCACCATCAAGGTGTTGCGCGCGCTCGATGCGGTGGAATAGGCATGGGTCATGCACAGCTGGCCCAGCGTGGCCAGCAGGCCAATGGGCAGCAGCCACAGCGCCGCTGGCGTGGCCAGGTTGTGCGCGCCCGTGGCGGCCATCACGGCGCCGCCGGCGAGCGTGCCGCCCAGCGCGAAATAAAACACCACGCGCGTCTCGGGCTCGCCCAGGCGGCCCAGCGCCGCCACCTGCATGTAGGCCAGCGCGGCCATCATGCCCGAGAGCAGGCCGACGATGGCCGCAAAGCTCTGCTCGGCGGCAAAGCTCGGGCGCAGCATCAGCACCACGCCGGCAAAGCCCACCAGAATCGTCAGCATCAGCGGCCCATGCAGGGGCGGCCTGCCGTGACGCGCATCGGGGCGCCAGTGCAGCAGCGTGCCGGCCAGCACGAACACGCCAATCCAGACGCTGCTCATGTAATTGAGCGTCATGGCCGTGGCCAGCGGCAGCTTGCCGATGGCGTAGAACCAGGCCCCCAGCGCCGCCACGCCGACGATGCTGCGCCAGGCGTGCATGCCCGGATAGCGCGTGGCCAGGCCCACGCCCTGCCGGCGCGCCAGCGCCGCCAGCAGCAGCACGCCGATGGCGCTGCGGTAGAACACCATCTCCGCCGGCGAAAAATGCGCCGACGCATACTTGACGCACACCCCCATCGTCGCAAACAGGAACGCGCCCAAAACCATCCACAGTGCATGCATGCCCTACCCCTGCCATTCGCGCGCAAGGCCAGCATGGGCATGCCGCTTTCATTGGGCTGCGGGCCACGTTGGGGTGGCCGCAGCGATTCAAAGCCTGTTCACGATCTTGGCGCACGCCAGAGGTCGTGAACACGCTCTAAGATTCTATGCTTTGCCCCGCCCCAGCCGCCCCATGCCTGCCCCCGCCGACATCGCGCATTACCAGCGCCCTGGCCTGCTGCAATTGCAGGAACTGCCGCCCCTGTCGCTGTACCTGCACCTGCCCTGGTGCCTGCGCAAATGCCCTTATTGCGACTTCAACTCGCACGCCGTGCGCGGCGCGGGGGCGGCGGCGGGCCTGGGGGCGGAGCAAAAGCTGCGCTATCTGCAGGCGCTGGAGGCCGACCTGGATGCGGCGCTGCCGCTGGTCTGGGGGCGCAGCGTCATCAGCATCTTCATGGGCGGCGGCACGCCCAGCCTGTTCGATGCCGAGCACATCGACCGCCTGCTGGCCAGCGTGCGCGCGCGCCTGCGGCTGGTGCCCGGCTGTGAGATCACGCTGGAGGCCAACCCCGGCACCTTCGAGACCGACCGCTTTGCCGCCTACCGCGATGCGGGCGTCACGCGCCTGTCCATCGGCGTGCAAAGCTTTGGCGATGCGCAGCTGCAGGCCCTGGGCCGCGTGCACAGCCGCGCCCAGGCCCTGGCGGCCGTGCAGGAAGCGCGCGAGGCCTTCGAGACCTTCAACCTCGATCTGATGTACGCCCTGCCCGGCCAGGATCTGGCGCTGCTGCGCGAGGATCTGGCCACGGCGCTGGCGCTGCAGCCGCCGCACCTGTCCGTCTATCACCTGAGCATCGAGCCCAACACCTTGTTTGCCAAGTACCCGCCGCGCCTGCCCGATGAGGACCTGGCCTACGACATGCTCGACCACATCACGGCCGGCACCGCGCAGGCCGGCCTTGAGCGCTACGAGGTCTCAGCCTATGCGCAGCCTGGCCATCAGTGCCGCCACAACCTGAACTATTGGCAGTTTGGCGATTACCTGGGCCTGGGCGCGGGCGCGCACAGCAAGCTCAGTTTTGCGCACCGCATCGTGCGCCAGGTGCGCGTGCGCGATCCGCAGCGCTACATGCAGGCCGCGCTGGCCGGCCAGGCCATCGCGCAGGAGCACGAGGTGGCCCGCCAGGATCTACCCTTTGAGTTCATGCTCAATGCGCTGCGGCTGCGCTCGGGCTTTTTGCTCTCCGATTACCAGCGTCGCACCGGCATGCCGCTGTCGAGCATCGAGCCGGCCTTGCAGCAGGCGTTGCAGCGCGGCCTGCTGGAGCAGCCCGGCCCCGATCTGCTGCGCCCGACCGAGCGCGGCTTTGACTTCCTCAGCGATTTGCAGCAGCTCTTCATGCCCGGCTGAACGGAGCGCGGGCCGATACACCTTGATACCACCGCGGCGCGGCCCATGCCGTGACAATGCCGCCCATGAAAAGCACCTTACCCCCCATCGCATCCCCCGCCCTGCTGGGCCTGTTGCTGGCTGCGCTGCTGTTGACTGCGCTGCCAGTGGCGGCCCAGCCCGCCAGCGCCCAGCCTGCCAATTCCCAGGCCGCAGCGCAGGCCACGCCGCCCCAGGCAGAGGCCAGCGCCGACCCGCAGGATCTGGCCGAAGGCAAGCGGCTGGGCCAGTTCGTCAACCGATACGGTTTTCGGCACTTGTACGTGCGGGTGCCCGTCGGGCTGGACGATGCCCGCATCATTGCGCTGGCGCAGCAGTGGCACCAGCGCGAGCCCGATGCCTGGCTGTGGCTGCTCGACGACGACAGCCAGTTCCAGCAGTTGCTGGGCAGCCTGCCCAAGATCGAGCAAGGCGATCTCGGCGACTTTCCCGCCCAATGGTTCAAACAGCACGCCGTGGCCAATCTGGTGCTGATGCTCCACCCGGACCGCAGCCGGCGCTGGGCGCTCTACCGAGGCGCCCAGCGGAGCGACAGCATGGCCGAGCTGCCCTGCATCCAGGGCAAGGGCGGATGCAAGCCTTGAGCGCGTGATGCACACGCCGGGGCGCTCTCGCGGGGGGCGCAAAGTGCATCACACGCTCTAAAATCGCGCCCTGTTTTCAACCGGCCAGCTTCCACCGGCCAGCGGGGCTGCAAAGCGCGCCCCGTCTCCACCCAAGCGATCGAACACCATGATTACGCTGGCCCTGTCCAAAGGGCGCATCTTCGATGAAACCCTGCCGCTGCTGGCCAGCGCAGGCATTGCCGTGCTCGATGACCCAGAAACATCGCGCAAGCTGATCCTGCCCTGCAACCGCGAAGGGCTGCGCGTGGTGCTGGTGCGCGCCAGCGACGTGCCCACCTACGTGCAGTTTGGCGGCGCCGACATCGGCGTGGCCGGCAAGGACGTGCTCATCGAGCACGGCGGCGAAGGCCTGTACCAGCCGCTGGATCTGCGCATCGCCCGCTGCCGCATGGGCGTGGCCGTGCCCGCTGGCTTTGACTACGCCAGCGCCGTGCGCCAGGGCGCGCGCCTGCGCGTGGCCACCAAGTACACCGCCATCGCGCGCGAGTTCTTCGCCCGCAAGGGCGTGCACGTCGATCTGGTCAAGCTCTACGGCAGCATGGAGCTGGCGCCGCTGACGGGCATGGCCGATGCCATCGTGGACTTGATCTCCACCGGCAGCACGCTGCGCGCCAACCAGCTGGTGGAGGTCGAGCAGATCATGGACATCAGCTCCCAGCTCATCGTCAACCAGGCCGCGCTGCGGCTCAAGCAGGCGCCGCTGCGGCAGTTGATCGAGGTCTTTGCCCAGGCCACCGCCGCACGCAGCGCGGCAGCGGCCTGAGGCTTGCGCCCCTGCCCTGGCTGCTGCCCCCATCCGCTCCGCGCCCCCGCCGCTGCGCTGCGGCGCACGCCCGCTGCCATGCCCCATGGCCGCAGCGCCAGCGCCAAGTGCCCCAGCGCCTTCATTGCCCGCCCTTTTTGCCATGACCTTCAAAGCCAGCCCCCTGCGCCTGTCCACCCAGTCGCCCGATTTCGAGGCCCAGTTTCAGCAGCGCCTGCACTGGAGCGCCGATACCGACGCGGCCATCGAGCAGCGCGTGACCGACATCCTGCAGGCCGTGCGCCAGGAGGGCGACGCCGCCGTGCTGCGCCTGAGCCAGCAGTTCGACGGCCTGCAAGCGGCCAGCGTGGCCGAGTTGGAAATCCCCGCCAGTGAGTTGCAGACCGCCTTCGACGGCCTGCCCCAGCCCCAGCGCCAGGCGCTGCAACAGGCCGCCGCGCGCATCCGCCGCTACCACGAGGCACAGAAACAGGCCGCCGGCCAGAGCTGGAGCTACCGCGACGAAGACGGCAGCCTGCTGGGCCAGAAAGTCACGCCGCTGGATCGCGCCGGCATCTACGTGCCCGGCGGCAAGGCCGCCTACCCCTCCAGCGTGCTGATGAACGCCATGCCCGCCCAGGTCGCCGGCGTGGGGCAAATCATCATGGTCGCCCCCACCCCCCGGGGCGAGAAAAACCCGCTGGTGCTGGCCGCGGCCCACGTGGCCGGCGTGCACCGGGTGTTCACCATCGGCGGCGCCCAGGCCATTGCCGCGCTGGCCTATGGCACGCAGACCGTGCCCAAGGTGGACAAAATCACCGGCCCCGGCAACGCCTACGTGGCCAGCGCCAAGAAGCACGTCTTCGGCCAGGTGGGCATCGACATGATCGCCGGGCCCAGCGAAATCCTGGTGCTGGCCGACGGCAGCACACCGCCGGACTGGGTGGCCATGGACTTGTTCTCCCAGGCCGAGCACGATGAGCTGGCGCAAAGCATTCTGCTGTGCCCGGATGCGGCCTACATCGACGCCGTGCAGCAGGCCATCGACCGCCTGCTGCCCACGCTGCCGCGCGCGGCCATCATCGCCCAGAGCCTGAACGGCCGCGGCGCGCTGATCCAGACCCGCGACATGGATGAGGCCTGCGCCATCAGCAACCGCATCGCGCCCGAGCACCTGGAAATCTCCAGCCGCGAGCCCCAGCGCTGGGAGCCACTGCTGCGCCACGCCGGCGCCATCTTCCTGGGGGCCTACACCAGCGAATCGCTGGGCGATTACTGCGCCGGCCCCAACCACGTGCTGCCCACCAGCGGCACGGCGCGCTTTTCCTCGCCGCTGTCGGTCATGGACTTCCAAAAGCGCAGCTCGCTGATCGAAGTCAGCCCGGCCGGCGCGCGCCAGCTTGGCGCCATCGCCCAGGTGCTGGCCGAAGGCGAGGGCCTGCAGGCCCACGCCCAGGCCGCGGCCATGCGCATGCAGGCGGGCGACTGAGCTGTCTCATCCGGCCCGGCGAGCACGCTCAGGGCCTTCTCTTTCTGCCGCCATGCCTGCCGCACCCACTCTGGCTTCGGCCACGCCCGCCATCGCCTCGCGCCTGCCCCAGGTGGGCGCCACCATCTTCAGCGTCATGTCCGCGCTGGCGGCCGAGCACCAGGCCATCAACCTGGGCCAGGGCTTTCCCGACTTTGGCTGCGACCCGCGCCTGCCGGAGGCCGTCAGCGCCGCCATGCAGCAGGGCCACAACCAGTACCCGCCCATGGCCGGCGTGCCCGCGCTGCGCCAGGCCATCGCCGCCAAGACCGGGGCGCTGTACGGCCGCGCCTACTGCGCCGAGCGCGAAGTCACCGTCACCGCCGGGGCCACGCAGGCCATCTTCACCGCGCTGCTGTGTTGCGCCAGGCCGGGCGACGAGGTGATCGTGCTCGAACCCTGCTACGACAGCTACCTGCCCGGCATCGCCCTGGCCGGCGCCACGGCCGTGCGCGTGCCGCTGACGCCCGGCAGCTTCCGGCCCGACTTCGACCAGATCGCCGCCGCCATCGGCCCCAAAACCCGCGCGCTCATCATCAACACCCCGCACAACCCCAGCGCCACCGTCTGGTCGCGCCAGGACATGCTGCGCCTGCAAGAGCTGCTGGCACCCACCAACGTCCTGCTCATTTCCGACGAGGTGTACGAGCACATGGCCTACGCCCCGCTGCGCCACGAAAGCGCCGCGCGCTACCCCGGCCTGGCCGCGCGCGCCTTCATCGTCAGCAGCTTTGGCAAGACCTACCACGTCACGGGCTGGAAGGTGGGCTACGTGCTCGCCCCCGCCGCGCTCAGCGCCGAGTTCCGCAAGGTGCACCAGTTCAACGTGTTCACCGTCAACACCCCCATGCAGCATGGCCTGGCCGCCTACATGCAGGATGCCGCGCCCTATCTGGGGCTGCCCGCCTTCTACCAGGCCAAGCGCGACCTGTTCCGTGAAGGGCTGGCGCAGACCCAGTTCAAGCTCTTGCCCTGCGAAGGCAGCTACTTCCAGTGCGTGGGCATCGAAGACCTCACCGTGCCCGAGCGCGACCTGCCGGAAGACCAGTTCTGCCAATGGCTCACGCGCGAGATCGGCGTGGCCGCCATCCCGCTGTCGGCCTTCTATGGCGACGGGTTCGACCAGAAGCTCATCCGCTTTTGCTTTGCCAAGCAGGACGACACCCTGCGCGCCGCATTGCAGCGGCTGGCTCGGCTGTAGTGGCGCGCCCGATCTTGCCCCGCCCCGATCTCAAAGCGCGATCATCAAGGAGAGCAATCAAGGCGCATCCTCGCCTTCCGGCTGCTGGCCGCCAGCGCGGCCCAGCGTAGCCAGGGCCGCAGCCATGTCACCGCGCTCTGCACGCTGCATGAAATAGTCGGCCGTCTTCAGCGCAGCCAGCTTTTCGGCCACCGCACTGACGATGAACTGGTTCAGCGTGCTGCCGTCCTCGCGGGCGACTTGTTCGGCGCCGGCTTTCAAGGAGCGCGGCAGGCGCAGGGCATAGTTGCTGGGGGTTCCCATTTCAATCTCCTTCGATGATTTGCCGGGGTGAGGCAAGCGCCAGGCCAAAGTGCCGGGCTTGGGGAAGATAGTCGCGCTGGTTAAAGGTCACGATGCCCACGGGCCGGCCCCAGCGCTGGGCATTGACGGCCAGCTCCAGCACCATGTCGTCGTGCGGATCGCGCAACTGGGGCCTCCATAGGAAGTGAATCTCCACGGTTTGCACGACACCGGCCAGCACATCCAGCACATTGCACACCGCTGATGCAGACAGCTCAGCCGCAGCCAGATGTTCGGGCCGCAGCAGTACGGCTTCATACTCCATGAACACCGGCACGCTGCACGCCACGCGCAAGCGGCCCAGCAGCGTGCGCCGCAGCAGCTCTGCAGAAAACCCCGCCGGGCTGCGCAATGCGGCCACAAGCACATTGGTATCCAGCACGTACAGCATCATATCGCCTGCAATATATTCCAGCGGCTGCGTGATGGCAAGCAGCCGCCCTGCGCGTTCCAGAACGATGCCCGCATCTGCCCCACTCAGGGGCAAATCCCCAGGCAATAGCCGCTGGGCAGCAGGTAGATGCTGTTGTGCCCCACGTCGCCTTCGGGCAAGGGCACGCCCTCGGGCACATAGAAGTGGGCCGAATAGCCGCCGTACATGCCGCTGGGAAAGCGCATGGCTTGCAGGATGCGGTAATGGTCTTGGACGGGTGCGTCCGGCTGGTTGCGCAGATAGGCGCGCTGGCCGCGCTGCTGGCGGTTGGCCGCGTATTCACGCTCGGTGGCCTGGCGCACGATGCCGCGCTGCAGCAATTGCTCCATGCCGCCCTGGCCCGAGTGCAGCTCATCGCTGCCTTTTTGCAGGCTGGCGATGTGGCCGTGCGATATCCACCGGGCGCTGGGCTCGCCGATGAGCACTTCGCCCGTGCGGTTGCTGCTGAACTTCTGCGCCTGGCTGGCAAAAGACGGCAGGCCCTGGGGGCGGTGGCTTTTGCAGCGCGGCTCGTCGTGGGAGGTGGTGAGCACGGGCACTTGCTCATCGGTGCCGATGGGGTATTGGCGGTGGTAGCCGCTGGCCCAGACGGCGGCGATGCGCGTCTGCGGGCTGCGCGAGATCTGCCAGATGGTGGGGTAGTAGCTGCTCAGCAGCAGCACGACGGGCTTGTCCGGCTGGTTGATGCGCGCCTGCACGTGGTAGACCACGCCGCCGCCGCTGTCGTCGCCCTTGAGCTGGATGCCCTGCAAGCGCTTGCCCTGGCCGATGCGGGCGGGCTGGTCGATGTGCAGCGCCGTGAAGTCCGGCGGCAGCGCCGCCATCCACTCCTGGCAAGGGGCGTCGCTGTGCGCGCTGCGCTCCTTGTAGTGGCGCTTTTGCTCGCTGGCGGCCGCCTGGCTGCGGGCGTACCAGCGCTGCGCCTGGGCGATGCGATCCATGGCTTCGGGCGTGACGCTGCGGCAGGCCGCGCCGGGGCGCAAGGGCGCATCGGTGTAGCACTGGTCCCTGGTCGCTTTCTCCAGCGCCAGGCGCCGGCCGGCAAAGCGTGCCGGCGCCTGGGCAGTAAAGCGCAGCGTCACGCCCGCTTGGTTGCGCGCCTGCGCCGCGCTTTGAAAGACCGGGGCCAGCAAGGCGGGCTGCAGCGGCTGGCCTGACTGTGGCGGCGCGCCCATTGGCCCGCTGGCCCCGCGCTGGTAGGCCTTGGCTTCGCGAATGGCCTGGGCCATGATTTGGGCATCGCTGGCCTCCTCGCCGCCCTCCCCTTGCGCCTGGGCAGGCCATGCGCCCGCCAAGCCCATCAGGCCAGCGAGCCAAGCGGCTCGGGCCGCGCTGTCGGCATTGGCCGTTGTGAATATGGGTGCTCGCATGCGGTCCTCCTCCCTCGTAATAACGCCATGGGCTGGCTGCGCCGCAGAAGTTACGCTTTAGAGGCACAGGCATTCAAAGCCTAGATGATGTGGGCATCAAACGACTTGGCTGCGCCTAAGCGCAACTTACTGAAAGGGAACTCTGCTAATGGCTGGCTTGTAGAGTCGGTATTCCGCTACCGACTTTCTATAGTGAAGAGCCAAAATTAAAATAGCAAATTTCTTAAAAAATCATAAAAGTTAGCAAGACAATGGGAAATTAAAACACCTCTTATCCGATTTTTATTTATCCATACCCACCCTTTTTGTATCACTACCCATTACAGAGCGTATCTTCTCAACAAGTTCGCGAGCAGCGGCTTCATTTCCATTCAACCAAGCAATCGTCAAGCGATCGCTAAGTCCCTCAACATCCATTTGCATTTCTTTAGCCAACGCAGGAAATACCCTCTTAGCACGAGCACTACCATTATAATCTTGACCTACCATACTAGCTTTCGCGAACGCATCCGTTAATCCGTTAAGCAAACTCTCAGCAGCCTTAATGTTTGACTCCTCTAGTAGAAGCATTTCAGGCGCAACTTCACCAGGCAACGAAAAAATTCCGCATTGGGGTGCATCACCAATATCTGGATCTCTTACTCCTACTGCTCGAACCCCCTCATCTCTGAAGCTCTTGACTAATCGGTAAACATCATCTGTATTACCGACAGGCACAATAGAACAGTTCGTAAGCAGACTCTTGTCATAGCGACGCAGGATCTCACATAGAAAATTTTTACCAACATAGTCCTCAACCAAAATCAAATCTTTGTTGGAATTGGCAATCCCAGAGAGTGCACGAGCCGCAGCAATAGCTGGCGCCTTCGGCACAACAGTTACGCCTTTTTGAGTACGCGCAAGTAATACTCGTGCATCTGGTGGCAGTGTTTCAAAAAGTGCTGCGGAATGAGTGGCCAAAATAATTTGATGCCCCTTACGCCTGGCGAGTGACATTAAATACCAAGCCAAACCGCGTTGTGCATCTGGATGAAGAGTAATCTCCGGTTCTTCGAGAAGTACCAGCGACTTATCTGGGAGCAGTTCAAGCGACTGAATGAGGCGGATTACCTTCTGCTCACCAGCACCCATGTGTGGCTCGCCATATGTATAATCACCTTTCTTGACCTGAGGAAGTGAATCACTCCAGTCTCCCTTAGGAAGGCCAACCTTATGCATACTACCCGCTGGATAAGGAACCCCCAGTACAGTAGAAATACTGCCTAACAACTCCTGCTTAAACTTATTCCTTTCCTTAATCTCTAATTTTGATCGAAATACATGAAGACGATCTTTTCTTTCAATTCTTGGGGCAAAATTAGCTATTCCAAAAAACTCTACATTTCTAGTTGGATTGTCATGACGAGGATAGCCCCAGCGAGTGCGCTCCTTTCTATACGGAATATTTAAGGTTGAGTGATCGTTCCAAAAACTAAACGAAACCGATGACCCATCTCCAAATGCTGGCGTTTCATCACCCAATGCATTCCGTACCCAGTCCCCAATTTTATAAATACGCCCCCCTTGCTGACCTACGTATGCTGCCGAGCAAAGCTGTAATACAGTGGTTTTCCCACTCCCATTCGTACCGGCAATGGCTGTAACCGGCCATGAAAAATCTATCTTTGCAGATAGCCCTCGAACTCCAGTTATAGAGATTGATTTCAATATGTTACCAAAAAGCCCATCTCGAGCCTGCGGATTATTCCACTTCTTATTAATTTTTTCTATCTCTTCATTTATTTCAGAAATATTTGCCATAACACCCCATCTATATATTAGATACCACCCGTGAAATTCCATCACTAAGCAAGAACCGGCACACAGCAATCAAACTCACCAAACCTCCTTGTTTGATTGAAGAAATCCGAGTATTCATCCCAAAGCCGGGTTTCTTCTAGGCTATACGATCTTCTGCATGTGAACTTGTAGCTATCTGATTTTTGCTGGGCACTTGCCCCCTTACTTGCGCTGCGGTGGCAGGTCGGTACAGCTGCCGTGGGCGACCTCGGCGGCCATGCCGATGCTTTCGCCCAGCGTGGGGTGGGGGTGGATGGTCTTGCCGATGTCGATGGCGTCCGCGCCCATTTCGATGGCCAGGGCGATTTCGCCGATCATGTCGCCGGCGTGGGTGCCGACGATGCCGCCGCCGACGATCTGGTGGGTGGCTTCGTCAAACAGCAGCTTGGTAAAGCCTTCGTCTCGGCCGTTGGCGATGGCGCGGCCGGAGGCGCTCCAGGGGAACAGGCCTTTTTTCACCTTCACGCCCTGGGCCTTGGCCTGGTCTTCGGTCAGGCCGACCCAGGCGACTTCGGGATCGGTGTAGGCCACGCTGGGGATGACACGGGCGTTGAAGGCGGCGCGGGCCAGCTTTTCGTCGCCTTTGAGTTCACCGGCGATGACTTCGGCGGCCACGTGCGCCTCGTGCACGGCCTTGTGCGCCAGCATGGGCTGGCCGACGATGTCGCCAATGGCGAAGATGTGCGGCGCACTGGTGCGCATGTGTACGTCCACGGGGATGAAGCCGCGCTCGGTGACGGCCACGCCCGCGTTTTCGGCGCCAATTTTCTTGCCGTTGGGGCTGCGGCCCACGGCTTGCAGCACCAGGTCGTAGGTTTGCGGCGGCGGCGCGCCTTCGCCCTCGAAGCTGACTTCGATGCCCGTATCGGTGGCGCGGGCGGCCACGGTCTTGGTGCCCAGCATGATGTGGTCGAAGCGCGGCGCGTTCATCTTTTGCCAGACCTTGACCAGATCGCGGTCGGCGCCTTGCATCAGGCCGTCCATCATTTCCACCACGTCAAGCCGTGCGCCCAGGGTGCTGTAGACGGTGCCCATCTCCAGCCCGATGATGCCGCCGCCCAGCACCAGCATGCGCTTCGGAACACTCTTGAGCGCCAGCGCGCCGGTGGAATCGACCACGCGCGGGTCTTCGGGCATGAAGGGCAGGCGCACGGCCTGGCTGCCTGCGGCAATGATGGCGCGCGCAAATTGCACGACCTGCTTGCCGCCGGTTTTCTCCTGGCCGCTGCCGCTGGTTTCCTCCACTTGCAGGTGGTTGGCGCCGACGAAGCTGCCATAGCCGCGCAGCACTTTCACCTTGCGCATCTTGGCCATCGCGCTTAAGCCCCCGGTGAGCTTGGCGATGACTTTTTCCTTGTGGGCGCGCAGTTTGCCGATGTCGAGCCTGGGCGCGCCGTAGTCCACGCCCAGCGCGGCCAGGTGGCCGACCTCGTCCATCACGGCGGCCACGTGCAGCAGCGCCTTCGACGGGATGCAGCCCACGTTCAGGCACACGCCGCCCAGCGTGGCGTAGCGCTCGACCAGCACCACGTTCAGGCCCAGATCGGCGGCGCGGAAGGCCGCGCTGTAGCCGCCGGGGCCGCCGCCGAGCACGAGCACGTCGCATTGCACGTCGGCGCTGCCGCTGTAATGGGCAGCTGTGGGCGCGGGGTGATCGCTCCCTCTCCCGCCTGCGGGAGAGGGTTGGGGTGAGGGCGCGGCCACCGCTGGGGCAGACGCGTTTGCCCCCACCCTGCCCTCGCCCAGAGGGGGAGGGTTCGCCGCAGCACTGGCCTCGCTGGCTTCCAGCGTGAGGATGACGCTGCCTTCACTCACCTTGTCGCCCAGCTTGACCTTCAATTCCTTGACCACGCCCGCGTGGCTGCTGGGGATTTCCATGCTGGCCTTGTCGCTTTCCACGGTGATGAGCGACTGCTCCACCTTCACCGTGTCGCCCGGCTGCACCAGCAGTTCGATGACGGCCACGTCGGCAAAGTCGCCGATGTCGGGGACTTTGATTTCAGTAATAGCCATACTTATCCCCCTCTACAATTAGGATGAATAGAAATAAAAAATAGTACGGCAGATGCAACGGCTGTCACATAGAAATAAAATTGAACTAATGAATCATCATTTTCTATTTTTTTTCTCAATAAGTAACGTCTCCCCCGGGATCTCTTGGAATCATTTAAAATGCTCTCTATATTTTTTATTCTTTCTTCTGTTTTACGCAATAATTTATAAGCCAGCAAAGCCGCAATAACAGGAACAAACAAAGATAAAAAAGATTTAAAATTCATCAACCAGTAGCAATTACAATATCCTAAGAGCGCTAGTGCCAGCGGCACGAAAATTGCAATATTCCACTCCCCTATTGTGAGGCCCCAAAATACTTTTTTAGAACACATCTCACATCTCCTGTCTTACAGCATCACCCGGCGGAAGTCCGCCAGCACCTGGGCCAGATAGGCGTTGAAGCGCGCAGCCGCCGCCCCGTCGATAACGCGGTGGTCGTAGCTCAAGCTGAGCGGCAGCATCAGGCGGGGCTTGAATTTCTCGCCATTCCAGCGCGGGCGCATTTCGCTGCGGCATACGCCGAGGATGGCCACTTCGGGCGCGTTGATGATGGGCGTGAAGTAGGTGCCGCCAATGCCGCCCAGGCTGCTGATGGTGAAGGTCGCGCCCTGCATGTCGGCCGGGCTGGCCTTGCCGTCGCGGGCTTTTTTGCTGAGTTCGGCCAGCTCCTGGCTGATCTGCATCACGCCCTTGGCGTCGGCCTGCTTGATGACGGGCACGACCAGGCCATTGGGGGTATCGGCAGCGAAGCCGATGTTCCAGTACTGCTTGTAGACCAGGTTGTCGCCGTCCAGGCTGGCGTTGAATTCGGGGAATTTCTTCAGCGCGGCCACGCAGGCTTTGATGAGGAAGGCCAGCATGGTGACTTTGACGCCGCTCTTCTCGTTTTCCTTGTTGAGCTGCACGCGCAGGGCTTCCAGCTCGGTGATGTCGGCATCTTCGTTGTTGGTGACGTGGGGGATCATCACCCAGTTGCGCGCCAGGTTGGCGCCGCTGATCTTCTTGATGCGGGACAGCGGCCTGGCCTCGACGGGGCCGAACTTGGCGAAGTCCACCTTGGGCCAGGGCAGCAGGTCCAGCCCGGCGCCACCGCCTGTGCCACCACCTGCGGGCGCGCGGGCGGCCTGGGCCTGGGTTTGCAGGCGGCCGGCCATGACGGCCTGGGTGAATTGCTGCACGTCCTGCTGCGTGATGCGGCCTTTGGGGCCGCTGCCTTTGACCTCGGCCAGCGGCACGCCCAGCTCGCGCGCGAACTTGCGCACGCTGGGGCTGGCGTGGGGCAGGCCCAGCGGGGGTTTGGTCGGGTCGTGGGCGGCGGGGGCTGCGTTGGCGGCCGCCCTGCCCTCACCCCTGCCCTCTCCCGCCTGGGCGGGAGAGGGAGAAGATGCGGCGGCAGGGGCCGCAGCGGGCGCGGGAGCAGATTCACGCTCAACGCCGGACGCCGAACGCTGAACCGGCGGCGCAGCCGCCGCGCCTTCCAGCACGGCGATCACGTCGCCCATGTTGAGCTTGTCGCCCAGCTTGACCTTCAGCGCCTTGACCACGCCCGCATGGCTGCTGGGGATTTCCATGCTGGCCTTGTCGCTCTCGACGGTGATGAGCGATTGCTCCACCTTCACCGTGTCGCCGGGCTGCACGAACACCTCGATCACGGCCACGTCCTTGAAGTCGCCAATGTCGGGCACGCGCACTTCGACCGGGCCGCTGGCGGCGGGGGCGGCCGCTGCCGGTGCCGGTTCCGCCGGCGCGGCGCTTGCTTCGTTTTTGGTCGCTGCCTGCGTTGGTTCAGCGGGCGCTGGGGCCGGTTTTTCTTCCGCCCCTTCAGCCTCCAGCAGCAGCACGACGGCGCCTTCGCTGACTTTGTCGCCCAGCTTGACTTTGAGCTCCTTGACCACGCCGGCGTGGCTGCTGGGGATTTCCATGCTGGCCTTGTCGCTCTCCACGGTGATCAGGCTTTGCTCGGCCTGCACGGTGTCGCCCGGCTGCACCAGCAGCTCGATGACGGCCACGTCCGAGAAGTCGCCAATGTCGGGGACCTTGACTTCAACCAATGCCATGTGTTGTCTCCTTCCTGGCCGCCTCAGGCGTGCAGCGGGTTGATCTTGTCGGCCTGGATGCCGTATTTGGCGATGGCCTCGGCCACGCGCGCGGCGGGCAGCTTGCCCTCGTCGGCCAGGGCCTTGAGCGCGGCCAGCACGATGTAGTGGCGGTTGACCTCGAAGTGCTCGCGCAGCTTGCGGCGGAAGTCTGAGCGGCCAAAGCCGTCGGTGCCCAGCACGGTGTAGCTGCGGGCCGCGCCTTGCTCGTTCTTGGGCATGAAGGGGCGGATTTGCTCGGCGTAGTTCTTCATGTAGTCGGTGGCGGCGATCACCGGCCCCTCGTGCCCGGCCAGCTGCTGCGCCACGAAGGGCGTGCGCGGCGCGTCGGTGGGGTGCAGCAGGTTCCAGCGCGCGCAGTCCTGGCCGTCGCGCGCCAGTTCGTTGAAGCTGGGGCAGCTCCACACGTCGGCGGCAATGCCCCAGTCCTGCGCCAGCAGGGCCTGGGCGGCGATGCTCTCGCGCAAGATGGTGCCGCTGCCCAGCAGCTGCACGCGCTGCACGGGCGCCTGCGCGCCGCGCTGGCACAGGTACATGCCGCGGATGATCTGCTCCTCGGTGCCGGGCGTGAGGCCGGGCATGGCGTAGTTCTCGTTGAGCAGGGTGAGGTAATAGAACACGTTGTCCTGCTTTTCCACCATGCGTTTCAAGCCGTGGTGCAGGATGACGGCGACCTCGTGCGCGAAGGTGGGGTCGTAGCTGATGCAGTTGGGGATGGTGCCGGCCAGGATGTGGCTGTGCCCGTCCTCGTGCTGCAAGCCTTCGCCGTTGAGCGTGGTGCGCCCCGATGTGCCGCCCAGCAGAAAGCCGCGCGCCTGCATGTCGCCCGCGGCCCAGGCCAGGTCGCCCACGCGCTGGAAGCCGAACATGGAATAGAACACGTAAAACGGCATCATGATGCGGTTGGACGTGCTGTAGCTGGTGGCCGCCGCGATCCAGCTGGCCATGCCGCCGGCCTCGTTGATGCCTTCTTGCAGGATCTGGCCGTCGGTGGCCTCCTTGTAGTACATGACCTGGTCCTTATCGACCGGGGTGTACTGCTGGCCGCGCGGGTTGTAGATGCCGATCTGGCGGAA
Organism: Vandammella animalimorsus; assembly: GCF_002285265.1. GTDB lineage: Bacteria > Pseudomonadota > Gammaproteobacteria > Burkholderiales > Burkholderiaceae_C > Lampropedia. Next base: position 592,165 of record NZ_NSJB01000001.1, on the reverse strand, counting down.
CAGCCCCTCCATGCCGAAGGTGCGCGCCTCGTCCACCAGAATGGGCACCACGCGCGGGCCAAAGGCCTTGTCGCGCAGCAGCTGCGTGAGAAAGCGCACAAAGGCCTGGGTGGTGCTGATCTCGCGGCCCTCGGCCGTGGGTTCGAGCACGGCCTTGAAGGTCTCCAGGCTGGGGATAGTGAAGCTCTCATCGGCCTTGGTGCGGCGCTTGGGCAGGTAGCCTCCCAGGGCCTGGCGGCGCTCGTGCAGGTACTTCATCTCCGGCGTGTCGTCGGCCGGCTTGTAGTAGGGCAGCTTGTCCAGCTCGCTGTCGGGCACGGGGATGCCGAAGCGGTCGCGGATGTAGCGCACGTCCTCGTCGCTGAGCTTCTTGGTCTGGTGCACGGTGTTCTTGCCCTCGCCGGCCTTGCCCATGCCGTAGCCCTTCACCGTCTTGACCAGCAGCACCGTGGGCTGGCCCTTGTGGTGGTGCGCGGCGTGGAAGGCCGCGTACACCTTGCTCGGCTCGTGGCCGCCGCGGCGCAGCTCCCAGATCTCGTCGTCGCTCATGTGCTCGACCAGCTTGGCCGTCTCCGGGTATTTGCCGAAGAAGTGCTTGCGCACGTAGGCGCCGTCGTTGGCCTTCATGGCCTGGTAGTCGCCGTCCAGCGTCTCCATCATCAGCTGCTTGAGCTTGCCGCTCTTGTCGCGCGCCAGCAGCTCGTCCCAGCCCTTGCCCCAGATCAGCTTGATGACGTTCCAGCCGCTGCCGCGGAATTCGCCCTCCAGCTCCTGGATGATCTTGCCGTTGCCGCGCACCGGGCCGTCCAGGCGTTGCAGGTTGCAGTTGATGACGAAGATCAGGTTGTCCAGGTTCTCGCGCGCGGCCAGGCCAATGGCGCCCAGGCTCTCGGGCTCGTCCATCTCGCCATCGCCCATGAAGGCCCAGACCTTGCGCCCCTCGGTGTTGGCGATGCCGCGCGCCTGCAAATACTTCAGAAAACGCGCCTGGTAAATGGCCATCAGCGGCCCCAGGCCCATGCTGACGGTGGGAAACTGCCAGAACTCGGGCATCAGCTTGGGGTGCGGGTAGCTGGACAGGCCCTTGCCATCGACCTCCTGACGGAAGCTGTCCATCTGCGCCTCGGTGATGCGCCCTTCCAGATAGGCGCGCGCGTAAATGCCCGGCGCGCTGTGGCCCTGGATGTAGAGGCAGTCGCCGCCGTGGTTTTCACTCTCGGCGTGCCAGAAGTGGTTGAAGCCCGCGCCCAGCATGGAGGCCAGCGAGGCGAACGAGCCAATGTGCCCGCCCAGATCGCCCCCGTCGTCGGGGTTGAGGCGGTTGGCGCGCACCACCATCGCCATGGCGTTCCAGCGCATGTAGGCGCGCAGGCGCTTCTCGATGGCGATGTTGCCGGGGCAGCGCGCCTCCTGCTCCGGCTCAATGGTGTTGACGTAGCCCGTGGTGGCCGAAAACGGCAGGTCGATGCTGTGCTGGCGCGCGTGCTCCAGCAGCTCCTCGATCAGAAAATGCGCCCGCTCGGCGCCCTCGCGGTCGATCACGGCCGAGAGCGCATCGAGCCACTCGCGGGTTTCCTGGGCGTCGGTGTCCACGGCGTCCGTGGCCGCCAGTGCCTTGCCCGTCATGCTTGTCTGATCGCTCATATCGTCCAGTCTCCATTTCATGAAATCACGATGCTGTGCAGCACCACACCGCTTGGGAAGATCTGCACCAATCCAGCCAGCGCGGTGTGCGCGGCGGTTCGGAATGGGGCGCCAGGGGCGCGCAAACCACTCGAATCCGCAGGTGCACACGGCGCGCGCCGTCAGGCGTGCAAACCTTGCCTTGGAATCTACCCGAGAGCGCCACGCGCGCCAGCCTCAAAGGCCGCGGCAATACCTAGGGGAAACGCGGAATCTGCGGCCCAAGCGCCCTCACGCACAGTGGCCGGGCAGACTTTCCCCGGGGACGCTGCAACGCCTGCAGTGTCGCATGTTTGCCGGGGTCTTGTTTCAAATTGAGACAGCGTTTTTCGCATCAAGAAAATTTTGCCGGCTTTCTGCGCCCGGCAAGCCTGCGCTGGGGGTTTTGCCTGGCCGTTGCGGCGGGCCGGCACAATAAGCCCCCTTTTCGTCACGCTCTCGGCACGGGCGGTTTGCCGCCCTGCCCATGTTTTCGCCGCATGCCCGAAACCGCCTCCCCGCTGCACAACCCCATTCGCGCTGCCAATGGCAAGAATGCCACTTGGCTGCGCCTGGAGCGGCTCAGTGTGCTGATTCCGCTGCTGTCCGTCGTGCTGTTCGTCGTTGTCATGGTCGGGGCGTATGGGTTTTTGCGCAGTGAGGAACAGGCCCGCGAGAAACAGCTGCTGCAGCAGCACACGCAGTTTCTGCAGCTGCGCCTGAACGAGCAGCTGCTCTCGCGGCAGGACCAGATCCAGCGCCTGGTGCTGGACATGCTCTCGCCCAACTCCAACACTGGTTTTGATCAGGGCGCGCGCGCGCTCATCGGGCGCGACCGGGCGCTGTATGCGCTGACCTGGTTCGATGCCAGCCAGCGCGTGGTCAGCAGCCACCATTCGGCCATGGTCCCCAGCAGCCTGCGGCGCAACCTGGGGCAGGTGGTGCAGGGCATCGCGCCCGAGGATGCGTTGCAAAGCCATTGGCGCAGCGTGGCCGGGCAGGAGCAGCAAAGCCAGGAAGTGCAGCCGGCCGTGCTGCAGTTCTTCATCCCCATCGAGATCAATGGCCACCCGCTCGGGGCGGTGATGGCCGAGTACGCGCCGCACCTGCTGCTCAACGCCGCCTTGAACGAGGCGCGCCTGACCGATGGCCTGGCCGTGTCGCTGCTCGACGCGCAAGGCCAGCTCATTGCCGGCGCCGCGCCCGCACGGCCCGCAAGGGCCGAGGCCGGCTTTGCCTGGGATCCGGCGCAGCAGGCCCCGGCGCAGCTGGCCGTGCCGGTGCAGCCGCTGGGCGGGCAATGGCGGCTGAACGTGGCCGTGTACCGCTCCGACCGGAGCATGACCACGCGCGCGCTGTCGCTGCTGCTGCTGCTGCTGGGCTTAAGCACAGTGGGCATGCTGTGGATGAACTGGCGCCTGAGCCGCAGGCGCCTGCAGACGCAGCGCCACCTGCGCCAGGAATACAACTTCCGCCTGGCAATCGAAAACGCCTTGACCACCGGCATCCGCGCGCTGGACATGCAGGGCACGACGACCTACACCAACGCCGCCTTCAGCCGCATGGTGGGCTGGAGTCAGGACGAAATGGTGGGCATGAAGGCGCCCTTTCCCTACTGGCCGCGCCAGGATCGGGAGATCCTGCAGCAGCGCTTTCAGGCCGAGCTCGATGGCCGGCACTACCCGGGCGGGTTGCAGCTGCGCATGCGGCGCAAGAATGGCACCTCGTTCGATGCGCGGGTCTTTCTGACGCCGCTGCGCAATGAGAGCGGCACGCAGGTGGGCTGGCTGACCACCATCAACGACATCACCGAGCCCAACCGCATCCGCCAGCAACTGGCCACCGCGCACGAGCGCTTCACGCTGGTGCTCGAATCGCTGGACGCCTCCATCAGCATCACCCCGCTGGGCAGCAAGGAGCTGTTGTTTGCCAACCGCCTCTACCGCCAATGGTTTGGCACGCACAGCGCCGGGCATTTGCAGATGCTGGCCCAGGCCGGCGAGCGCGACGCCAGCCGCGCGCGGCAGGGCGATGAAGACCAGGGCGACGCTGCGGGGCCCGAGGATTTGCTGATGGGCCTGCCTGCGGACATGCTCACCAGCGCCAGCTCCGAGCGCGCCGAGATCTACGTCGAATCGCTGGGCAAATGGCTGGAAGTGCGCTCGCGCTACCTCGAATGGGTCGATGGGCGCCTGGCGCAGATGCTGATTGCCACGGACATCAGCAAGCGCAAGCAGGCCGAGGAGCAGGCCTCGCGCCAGATGCAGAAGATGGAGAGCGTCAACCGCCTGATGACCATGGGGGAGATGGCCTCCAGCGTGGCGCATGAGCTCAACCAGCCCCTGGCGGCCATCAGCAACTACGTCGGCGGCATGATTGCGCGCATCCAGAACAACACCATCGACAAAGAGCAGCTGCTGCTGCCGCTGGAGAAGACCGCCCACCAGGCCGTGCGCGCCGGGCAGGTCATCCACCGCATCCGCTCCTTCGTGCAGCGCAGCCAGTCGCAGCGCGAGCCCTGCCAGGCCCAGCGCCTGGTTGGCGAGGCCATCGAGCTGGCCAACATCGAAATCCGCCGGCGCAACGTGCGCCTGAGCGTGCAAATCGAAGCCCAGCTGCCGCCGCTGCAGGCCGACGCCATCCTCATCGAACAGGTGCTGATCAACCTGCTGAAGAACGCCGCCGAGGCCATCGATGGCGCTGAGCTGCCGGCCCAGCGCCGCGGCATCGAGCTGATCGTGCACCGCGATGGCGCGGGCCTGCGCTTTCGCATTGCCGACCAGGGGCCGGGCCTGCCCGATGAGGCACTGGAGCACCTCTTCGATGCGTTTTACTCCACCAAGCAAGACGGCATGGGCATCGGCCTGAACCTGTGCCGCAGCATCATCGAATCCCATCAAGGAAAAATGCAAGTGCGCAACCTCTACAATGGCACCCTGGTAACAGGCTGTGAATTTTCCTTCTGGCTGCCGGCCATGCAGGCGCCGCATGCGCCTGCCGATGAGCCCGCCGGGCCCATCCTGGGCTGAGATTCAGCAGGCCGTTTTTTCGATGGCGGCAAGCCCATTCCAACCTTTTTGCGCACAGGCCCGCTTTGGCCTGCCCCAGCGCCCCGTACAAGCATGATGGGTGGCTGCGGCAATGCACCCCTCCCCCCACCATGACAGGACGACGGCATGACGATTGGCAATAAAAAAGGCACGGTCTACATCGTGGACGACGATGAGGCCATCCGAGACTCTTTGCAGTGGCTGCTGGAGGGGCGCGACTTCCACGTGCGCTGCTTTGACAGCGCCGAGTCCTTTCTGAGCCACTACGATCCGCGCGAGGTCGCCTGCCTGATCACCGACATCCGCATGGGCGGCATGTCCGGGCTGGAGCTGCAGGAGTCGCTGGCCGAGCGCTGCCCTGCCCTGCCCGTGGCCATCATCACCGGCCACGGCGACGTGCCCATGGCCGTGCAGACCATGAAAAAAGGCGCGGTCGACTTCATCCAAAAGCCGTTTGAAGAGCAGGCCATCACGGCCCTGGTGGCGCGCATGCTCCAGCAGGCCGAGAGCAGCTTTGCCAACCAGCAGCAGGCGGCCACCCGCGAGGCCCTGCTGTCGAAGCTGACGGCGCGCGAGTCGCAGGTGCTCGAACGCATCGTCGCCGGGCGCCTGAACAAGCAAATTGCCGATGACCTGAACATCAGCATCAAGACGGTGGAGGCGCACCGCGCCAACATCATGGAAAAGCTCGGCGCCAACACCGTGGCCGATTTGCTCAAGGTCGCCCTGGGCGGCCCAGTGGCCTGAGAACAGGCAATGAGAGCCTGTGCAAAACGGGCTTTGAGACTTTTTTCTGCGGACTTTGCCGCGCCTTCTTTCGTGACGACTTGACACCATGCCCGCCCAACTCATCGACGGCCTTGCCCTTTCGAAAAAACTGCGCCTGCAAATCGCCCAGCAAGCCCAGGCCCTGAGCGAACAGGGGCTGCGCCCCGGGCTGGCCGTGGTGCTGGTGGGCGAGGATCCGGCCTCGCAGGTCTATGTGCGCAACAAGATCAAGGCCTGCGAGGAAGCGGGCATCCACTCTGTGCTGCAAAAGCTCCCCGCCCAGACCAGCCAGCAGGAGCTGCTTGAGCACATTGCCGCGCTCAACGCCGACGCCAGCATCCACGGCATTCTGGTGCAGCTGCCCCTGCCCAAGCACCTGGATGCCGATGCCGTGATCGAAGCCATTGCCCCGGAAAAGGACGTCGATGGCTTTCACATCGCCAGCGCCGGCGCGCTGATGACCGGCCTGCCCGGCGGCTTCTGGCCCTGCACGCCGCACGGCTGCCTGCAGATGCTCGACGCCATCGGCTGCGAACTGCGCGGCAAGCACGCCGTGGTGGTTGGGCGCAGCAACATCGTCGGCAAGCCCATGGCCATGATGCTGCTGGCGCGCAGCGCCACCGTCACCATCTGCCACAGCGCCACGGCCGATCTGGGGGCCATCACGCGCCAGGCCGATGTGCTGGTCGCGGCCGTGGGCAAGGAAAAGCTGATCACGCGCGAGATGGTCAAGCCCGGGGCTGTGGTCATCGACGTGGGCATGAACCGCAATGCACAGGGCAAGCTCTGCGGCGATGTGGACTTCGAGCAAGTGCAGCAAGTGGCCTCCTGGATCACCCCGGTGCCCGGCGGCGTTGGTCCCATGACCATCACCATGCTGCTGGCCAACACCATCGAATCGGCCCAGCGCGCTGCAGGCAAAAAGTAAGCGTTTTGCCACCCCAAATCCGCTGCAAAGGCGCTCGCCCAGGGTGTGGGGAGAGAGGCTGCGATGCCAGGGGCATCCACGGGCATTTGCGGGGATTTGCGGGCGTTGGCAGCGCCCCTAATCCACAGCGGCACATGCGGCGACTGCCGCTCGCGCAGGCCTTGCCGGCCCACTCGGCCAGGGGGCTGCCGCAGCGGGCCCTTGGTTTAGAATCGGCGCCGAAAATGCACGCCGGCAGACGGCGCGCAGCGCGGCTGCCCCAGGGCTCCACATCGCCCCATGCCCTGGCCCGCACAGCCCCACGGCATGCAGCATTGGCAGCCGGTGATTCCAATCAATGAGAGAGTGTCGTCATGAAAAAATCCAGCGTGATCGCCCTGGTGCTCGCAGTCCTGGGGACTGCCGCCTTCGCGCAAGAGCGCGTCTACCGCTGCGGCAATGAGTACACCAATGCCTCGGGCGCGTCCAAGCGCCAGGGCTGCCGGCTCGTCGAGGGCGGCAATGTCACCGTCATCCAAAGCTCTGGCAGATCCCCGGCCACGCGGCGCAGCACGGCCTCGTCCTCTTCTGCGGGCAGCAGCCCGCGGCAAAGCAGCGCCGCCGCGCCCGTCAACGCCCCCAGGGTCGAGCAGTCCACGCAACGCAACCGCGATGCCGATGCCCGCACCATCCTGGAAGCCGAATTGCGCAAGTCCAAGGAGCGTCTGGCCACGCTGGAGGCCGAATACAACAACGGCGCCCCGGTGCGCACGGCGCTGGAGTTGCGCAACCCCCAAGACTACATCACACGCACGGCCGAGCTCAAGGCCAATATCGAGCGCGTGCAGGCCGACATCGAAGGCATACAGCGCGAGATCGGCCGCCTGCGCTAAAGAGCGCCACCGCCCCGCCACCGACGCAATGCCCATGCGCCGCCAGCCTGGCGGCGCAGGCACTTCGCAGCACCCCCACTTCCCCACCCCCGACACTCCAAGGAGCATCGCGCAATGACACGCATGGTTCAGTGCATCAAGCTGGGCACCCAAGCCCCCGGTCTGGACTTCCCCCCCTACCCCGGGGAGCTTGGCCAGCGCATCTACAACAACGTCAGCCAGGAGGCCTGGGCCGCCTGGCTGCGCCACCAGACCATGCTGGTCAATGAAAACCGCCTGAACCTGGCCGATGCGCGCGCACGCCAGTACCTGGCGCGCCAGATGGAGCAGCACTTCTTCGGTGGTGGCGCCGACCAGGCAGCAGGCTACGTGCCGCCCAGCGACTCCGCTGCTTGATCGCCGATTCAAAGCCTTGGCATGGCCTTGCCCAGCTCGGCTGCGGCACGGCCATTTTCTTTTCCCCCTGCCCTTCGATCTCATGGCACTGACCCTTGCCTCGTGGAATGTGAACTCGCTCAATGTGCGCCTGCCCCAGGTGCAGCAATGGCTGCAGGCCAATCCGGTGGACGTGCTGGGCATGCAGGAGCTCAAGCTGGCCGATGAGCGCTTTCCCCATGCGCAGCTGCAGGAATCGGGCTACTGCGCCACGGTGCTGGGCCAGCCCACGTACAACGGCGTGGCCTTGCTGCACCGCAGCCCGGCGCATGAGGTGGTGCGCAACCTGCCGGGCCTGGACGATCCGCAGTCGCGCGTCATCAGCGCCAGCGTGGACTCGGAATGGGGCCGGCTGCGGGTCATCAACGCCTATTTCGTCAATGGCCAGGAGCCCGGCAGCGAGAAGTTCGCCTACAAGATGCACTGGCTGGCGCATCTGAAGCAGTTCGTGCAGGAGCAGCTGCAGCAATACGAGCACCTGGTGCTGATGGGCGACTTCAACATCACTGCGCAGGACTGCGACTCCTGGGATCCGCAGGGCCTGCGCGACACCATCCACCACACGCAGCAGGAACGCCAGGCCTTTCAGGATTTGCTGGACATGGGCCTGGTCGATGCGTTCCGCTGCTTCGAGCAGCCCGAGAAAAGCTTCTCGTGGTGGGATTACCGCATGCTGGGCTTTCAGAAAAACCGCGGGCTGCGCATCGACTACATCCTCGTCAGCACCGCGCTGCGGCCTAGGCTGCAGCGCTGCTGGATCGACCGCACGCCGCGCAAGTGGCCCAAGCCCAGCGACCACGCGCCCGTGCTGGTCAGCCTGGGCGATGCCAAGGCACAGACAGCGACCTAAAGCCTACGCAGGGCCCGCCCCCGCGCATGGGGGCGGGCACAGCCTGGATCTGCTGCGGTCCCTCAAGCCACAGTCACGACTCATCCAGCGGCGCGAAGTGCCCCTGCTGGTACAGCTGCACCAAGCGGCGGTACGTCATGGTTTGATTGCTGCCGTCGGCAGAGGTGAACATCATCAGCCCCCGTTCGGGGTTGGCCCAGGTCAGCTGGGTGCGCAATGGCTGGCCCGTCTCGCCGATCATGTACCACTGGCCCACACGCATTTGCTGCAAGGCATCGGGCAGTTGGCTGGCGCCCTCTGCCTGTGGCGCCGCAGGCGATGCGGCTTCGGCCATGTGTTCATGCGTCAGCTTGGGCAGGGCGGCGCTGCCAGCGGGCTGATCCGGGGGCCGGCCAGAGGCAGGCGCTGCGGCAGCCAGGGCCTGATGGTGCAGCTTCTTGAGCTTGGCGATCACCGATTCGGCCTGGCTGCGCTCGACCCCCACGCTCAGTAAACCGACGTGCAGTTTTTGGTGCATTTCGGCGATGGAGTGCAGCAGGCCCGGCTCGGCCTGTCGCAGGTACTGGGCTTGCACGCTGGTGAGCAACAGCGGCACCAGGGCGGCGTAGCCTCTGGGATCCTTGGCCAGCAGGGCTTGCACATCCGCCCCTGCGGTCTGGCCGGGCTCCTGGCGCAGGATCGCGCGCACGATGACCTTGGCCCACGGCCCGGCGATGAATTTCTGCACCCAGGGGTCGGCCGCGGCAAAGAATGGCAATGCCTGCGCACGCGCCACGACGGCGTCGAACAAGGCCTGGGCCTGCGGCGAGGGGGCCGGCCTTGCCGCGGCAGCTGGGGCTGGCGTGGCTGCGCGTGCGCCGGCCTGTGTCGTTTGCGCCGCCGCCGCCGTCGTCACTGCCGCCCCTGCCTCGCCCGCCTGCAGCTGGGCGTAGGCCAGCTTGAACGGCTCTGCCGAGCGAGCCTGCCCCAGGCGCCCGGTGGCGCTGATGCTGGCCACGCGGCGCAGAAAGTCCTGGCAGCCTGGGCTTTCTACATGGGCAAACTGCTTGGCGCCGGCCTGGATTTTGCTCAGGAACAGGCGCGCCGGATGGTGGGGGTCGCGCAGGAATGCCGGGTCGTTTTGCACCAGCCGGCGCAGGCAGGGCTGCAGCTGCGCCACGATCTCCTTCAGCGGCTGCAGGTGGGCCACGTCCTTGACCACGGCAAGCAGCAAATCCTGCAGGCTGTCGAGCTTGCCCTCCTGCCCGTCGTCGCCCATTGGCGCTGCCGCCGGTGATGGGCGCGGGGCCTGCTGGGGCGGCGCTGCAGACGCCAAATTCTGGGATGGCGCTGGCGAGGCGCTGGCGCCAGGCTCGGCAATATCCTGTGCCGCGGCAGGCTGGCGCGGCTTTTTGCCTTTGAGCATATAGTGCGCGGCATCGGCTCCCAGGCCTTCGATCAGCTCCTCCCGGGTCAGCAGCCGCTCTGCGGTGGCATCGGCCGTATTGGTCTGCAGGTAGGACACATCGCCAAAGCCCGTGGTCATGGCGCCAAAGCCCGTGGCCCGTTTTTGCACCGACTCGATGCCCGCCTCGGACATTTGATTGGTCAGCAGAAAGTAGGTGCGGTTGAGCACCGGGGCCAATGCAACGGCAAAGCTTTTCAGGATCAAGACCCGGACGATCTCCTCGCCCTCGCTGGCTTCGAGCATTTTCTGCATGGCATGCAGATAGTTCTCCGGCCGCAGGGGATTGCGGTTGCTGCGGATGTAGTCGTAGCCCCGCGCTGCGCTGACCAGGCCATCCAGGCGCTCCAGGGCGTTTTCCACCGCGGCTTCCAGCGTGCGGTGCACATGCATCAAGTCCGATTTGGATTGGATCGAGAACGTGGTGTGCAGGTCGATGTCGCCCAGCCCGGAGATGACTTCATCGTCCTGGCTGTAGGGGTCGAACTCCAGTACCTCCGAGAATGCCTGCAGCAAATAGCCCGGGTAGGCCTGCACCCATTGCTCGTGCTGCACATCCATCCAGCGCAATGCCTTGGAGATCAGTTGCGGATTGGCAGGGCCGGCGCCGCCCTCCTGGTTTTGCGCCACGCGCGCGCCAGTGTCGCGCAGCACCCGGCGAATCAGGCCCGAGCTCTCGCGCAAGGCTGCGATCACCCCGTTTCTGAATATTGGCCAATTGGCCTGGTTTTGCACCATGGGTCATTCCTCCTCTGCGTAGGGCATGGGCCTGTGGCCTGCCCATGCCGTGCTGCCGACTCGATGGCCGCGCGCCCCGGCAGCCTGCCTCCTCACTCAGCATCTTGGCGCGGGCCCTTTGCTTGCGTCCAAAGTCGATGGGAGCAAGGGGCCCGGCCGACAAGGGCCGCGCCGATTATTTCAGCGCCTTGAAGCGCACCCGCTTGGGTTGTGCCGCCTCTTCGCCCAGGCGCTTCTTCTTGTCGGCTTCATATTCCTGGTAGTTGCCATCGAAGAATACCCACTGACTGTCGCCTTCGGCAGCCAGAATGTGCGTGGCAATGCGGTCGAGGAACCAGCGATCGTGGCTGATGACCAACACTGTGCCCGCATATTCGAGCAAGGCATCCTCCAGCGCGCGCAGCGTTTCCACGTCCAGGTCGTTCGATGGTTCGTCCAGCAGCAGCACATTGCCCCCGGTCAGCAGGGTCTTGGCCAAGTGCAGGCGGCCGCGCTCCCCGCCGGAGAGGTTGCCGACCTTTTTCTGCTGGTCGCCGCCATTGAAGTTGAAGCGCCCGGCATAGGCCCGACTGGGCATCTGGAACTTGCCCACGGTGATGATGTCCAGCCCGCCGGAGATGTCCTCCCAGACGGTTTTGTCGTTGGCCAAGTCATCGCGCGCCTGATCCACATAGGCCATTTGCACGGTCGGGCCGATCTCCACAGTGCCGCTGTCGGGCTGCTCGCGCCCGGCAATGAGCTTGAACAGCGTGGACTTGCCCGCGCCGTTGGGGCCGATGATGCCCACGATGGCGCCGGCCGGGATGTTGAAGCTGAGGTTGTCGATCAGCAGGCGGTCGCCAAAGGATTTGCTGACGTTCTTGAACTCGATCACCTTGGTGCCCAGACGCTCGGCCACGGGGATGAAGATCTCCTGCGTCTCGTTGCGCTTTTGGTATTCGTAGTCGCTCAGCTCCTCGAAGCGGGCAATGCGCGCCTTGCTCTTGGCCTGGCGGCCCTTGGCGTTTTGCCGCACCCACTCCAGCTCTTTCTTCAGCGCCTTGGCGCGCGCTTCCTCGCCCTTTTGCTCGGCCTCCAGGCGCGCCTGCTTCTGCGTCAGCCATTCGCTGTAGTTGCCCTTGTAGGGGATGCCATGGCCGCGGTCGAGCTCCAGGATCCACTCGGCCGCGTTGTCCAGGAAGTAGCGGTCGTGCGTGATGGCCACGACGGTGCCGGGAAAGCGCTGCAGGAATTGCTCCAGCCAGTCCACGCTTTCGGCGTCCAGGTGGTTGGTCGGCTCATCGAGCAGCAGCATGTCGGGCTTGGACAGCAGCAGGCGGCACAGGGCCACGCGGCGCTTTTCCCCGCCCGAGAGGTGGCCGATGACGGCATCCCAGGGCGGCAGGCGCAGGGCATCGGCGGCGATTTCCAGCTGATGCTCGGAGTCCGTGCCGGCCGCGGCAATGATGCCCTCCAGGCGCGCCTGCTCGGCAGCCAGCGCATCGAAGTCGGCATCGGGCTCGGCATAGGCGGCGTAAACCTTTTCCAGCTCGGCGCGCGCGGCCAGCACTTCGCCCATGGCCTCTTCGACGCATTCGCGCACGGTTTGCTCCGGGTTGAGCTGGGGCTCCTGCGGCAGGTAGCCGATCTTCAGGCCCGGCATGGGGATGGCCTCGCCCTCGATCTCCTTGTCCAGCCCGGCCATGATCTTCAGCAGGCTGGACTTGCCCGAGCCGTTCAGGCCCAGCACGCCGATCTTGGCCCCTGGGAAAAAGCTCAGGGAAATGTCTTTGAGAATCTGCCGCTTGGGCGGAACCGTCTTGCTCACACGGTTCATCGAATACACATACTGTGCCATTGAAAAATCAATTCCTGAAAAAACAAACTTAGGGCGTGGGGCGTGCTGGCCAGGGTGCTGGGGCCCAGCACAGGGCAGATTTCATACGGATACACAAAAATCCGCACAGCGGCGCTTCTTGTGAGAAAATGCGCGCGTTTTGGATTGCAGTCGACCAAAACCACAGACTCTCGTTGCGTTGCCCCGGCTGGCTGGACCGCGCTTTCCACAGCCGCACAATTCTAATCAACAACGCCTGCCGCCCTGCACTGCGCAGCCCAGCACCCCTTGCTGGCTGCGGGCAATAACCCCAACCCCGAGCACCCTTGAGTGCCCTTTGCTGTGACATTTGAATCCTTGACGCTGTCGGCCGACATCATCGCGGCCGTGACAGAGTTGGGCTACACCCAGCCCACTCCCATTCAAGCCCAATCCATTCCCTTGATTCTTGCCGGGCACGACCTGCTCGCAGGCGCCCAGACCGGCACTGGCAAGACCGCCGCTTTCACCCTGCCCTTGCTCGAGCGCCTGCGCCAGGCCCCGGCGCCCGCAGGCCAGGCCCGCTCCATCCGCGCCCTGATCCTCACCCCCACCCGTGAGCTGGCCGCGCAGATCGAAGACAACATCCGCGCCTACAGCAAGTACCTGGACATCCAGTCCACCGTGATTTTTGGCGGGGTCGGCATGACGCCGCAGATCCAGCGCATCCAAAAAGGCGTGGACATCCTGGTGGCCACGCCCGGGCGCCTGCTGGACTTGCACGCCCAGGGCCATGTGGATCTGGGCGGCGTGCAGTACCTGGTGCTCGATGAAGCCGATCGCATGCTCGACATGGGCTTCATCCACGACGTGCGCAAGGTGCTGGCGCTGCTGCCGGCGCAAAAGCAATCGCTGCTGTTCTCGGCCACGTTCAGCGATGAGATCAAGCAGCTGGCGCAAGGCCTGCTGCGCAACCCGCAGCACATCCAGGTCACGCCGCCCAACACCACCGTGCAGCGCATCAGCCAGGTGATCTGCCCTGTCGGGCGCCAGCAGAAAAAGGCCGCGCTGCTGCACATCATCACCTCGCGCGACTGGAGCCAGGTGCTGGTCTTCACCCGCACCAAGTTCGGCGCCAACCACGTGGCCGAATTCCTCAACAAGAACGGCGTTTCGGCCATGGCGCTGCATGGCAACAAAAGCCAGTCGGCGCGCACGCAGGCGCTGTCGCGCTTCAAATCCGGCGAGCTGCGCGTGCTGGTGGCCACGGACATCGCCGCGCGCGGCATCGACATCGACGAGCTGCCGCACGTCGTCAACTACGAAATCCCCAATGTGCCCGAGGACTACGTGCACCGCATTGGCCGCACGGGCCGCGCCGGCAACGAGGGGCACGCCGTCAGCCTGGTCTGCCTGGACGAAGAAGGCTTCATGATGGAGATTGAGCGCTTCACCAAGCAGGAGATCCCCGTCGAGCCCATGCCCGAATTCGGCCCGGCAGAAGGCGAAGTGGCAGAGCCCATCGCCATGGGGCGCCAGACCCTGTGGGGCGGGGCCGGCAAGCCGCCCAGCCGCGAGGTCATGCAGGCCGCCGCCAAGGCCGCGCGGCGCGAAATGCTCGAACGCATCAGCGCCAAGAAGAGCGCCGCGCCCAGCCGCAAGAAAGCCCAGATGCCCCAAGCTGCCGCCGGCGCATCGGGCCAATCCGATCCATCGCAAGATCCACAGGCGCAGCAAGCACAACAGCAGGGCCATGCAGATGCCGCGCCCAGCACGCCCGCATCCCAGCGCCCGCTGGACGCCAACGGCAAGCCCATCAAGCGGCGCAACCGCTTCCGCGCCGGGGGGCGCAGCAATCGCCCGGCGCGCAATGCACCAGCCGCCAAGGACGAGACTGCGGCCACGGCCGCTGCCACGCGGGCGCGTGCGCCAGCGAACAAGCCGCAGCGCAGCGCCAACAAGCCGCGCGCCGCAGCGGGCAATGCCTCTGGCCAGCAGCAGCGACCGCCGCGCGACCCCATGCTGCGCGCCGACGCACACCTGGGCACGCAGGCGGGCATGTCACTGGCGCCGGCCTACCGTGGCGACAGCGGCCGCCAGCCAGACCCGATGCGCACCAGCGTGGACAGCATGGCCGAGCGCACGCGCCGCCGCAGCGGCAATGCCGGCAGCCGCAACAAACCTGGCCACAAGGGCGGCATCTCGCCCTTGCAGCACAGTGGCCTGGCCATCAGCGGGCGCCGGCGCCCCTGAGCTAGCTCATCGTATGCTGCACGCCGCGCAGCGCCTTGTCGGCGTGCGCGCCGGCTCGCACGCCGCGCCATGCTTTTTCAGGAATGATGCTGTCTTGAGTGCCCGCTCACGGTCTTGCTGTCGATGCCCAGCCATGGAGAGGCCCTTGTCTTTATGTCCACCCAGCAAAGCCTGTTCTTGATCGTTGTGCTCATCGTTGCCAGCGGCTTTTTCTCGATGGCGGAAATTGCCCTGGCGGCCTCGCGGCGCATCCGCCTGCGTCAGCTGGCAGCCGATGGCGACCAGCGCGCGCCCAAGGTGCTGCAGATGCAGGAGCAGCCGGGCGACTACTTCACCGTCGTGCAAGTGGCGCAAAACGGCATTGCCATCCTCGGCGGCATCATCGGCGAAGGGGCTTTCAGCCCCTTCATCACCAGCGTGCTGGGGCACTGGATGGACGGCAAGCACGCCAGCACACTGGGGTTTTGGATTTCCTTCCTGCTGATCACATCGCTGTTCATCCTGTTCTCCGACATCCTGCCCAAGCGGCTGGGCATGGCCGAGCCCGAGCGCGTGGCCATGCGGGTTTACCGCCCCATGCTGCTGGTGATCACACTGCTCAGGCCCTTGGTCTGGTTCTACGGCAAGATCAGCGATCTGGTGTTCAAGCTGCTGGGCCTGCCCATGCTGCGCGACGAGCGCATCACCTCCGAGGACATCCTGGCCATGACCGAGGCCGGCACCCAGGCCGGGGTACTGGCGCAGAACGAGCAGCGCGTCATCGCCAACCTGTTCGATTTGGACAACCGCCTGGTGACCAGCGCCATGACGGCGCGCGACCGCATTGCCTTTTTCCTGCAGAACGACAGCGATGCGCTGATCCGCGCCCGCATCGGCGCCGAGCCCTATTCCACCTACCCGGTGTGCGATCGCGACATCGACCACGTGATCGGCTACGTCGATGCCCAGGACCTGCTGCAGCGCGCGTTGAACAACCAGCCCATCTCGCTGAGCGATGACAGCCTGCTGCAAAAGGCGCTGGTGATCCCCGATCGCCTGTCGCTGGCCGAAACGCTGGAGCAATTCCGCCAGGCCGGCGAAGACTTTGCCGTGGTGGTCAACGAGTACAGCCTGGTGGTGGGCGTGGTCACCCTCAACGATGTCATGAGCACGGTCATGGGCGACCTGATCGGCCCGGACGACGAGGAGCTGATCGTGCAACGCGACGAGCACTCCTGGCTTATCGACGGCATTACGCCCATCGAAGACGTGGTCCATGCGCTGCACATCGACGAGTTCCCGCACTTCGAGGACTACGACACCATGGCAGGCTTTTTGATGGTGATGCTGCGCCGCATCCCACGCCGCACGGACTCGGTCAACTGGGGCGGCTACAAGTTCGAGGTCATGGACGTGGACAGCTACCGCATCGACCAGGTGCTGGTCACGCGCCTGTGCGCCGAAGGGCAGGAGCCCAAGGAGCAGGAAACTGCCAGCCTGGGCGCGCCTTCGCCGTGATGCGCGCAGGCACCCGATGAGATCGGGCTTGTCCAAAGAGTCTGGCCCAAAGAAAAAGCAGCGGCTTCAAGCCGCTGCAAACTCCCACCAAGAAAATGTGTCGTGCTTCTCCTAACCCTGGGCCTCAAGAATATCGCAACTGCTGAAAAATTTCACCCTGCTGCAGCTGCCTGTGCTGCCGCAGGCTGGCTGGGCCGATCCTCGAACTCCCATTGGCGCTGGGCGGCAAACACCGCATTGGGATAGGTCGCCCGTCCCCTGCTGCCGTTGTAGCGCCCCAGAGCCATGAACAGATTGCCTTTTTCAATGTCCAGGTAGTGCCGCATGATGACATTGCCAAAGCGCAGATTGGTTTGCATGTGGAACAGCTTGGCCGGGTCGCCATCGCCGATCACGCGCGTCCAGAACGGCATGATCTGCATGTAGCCCAAGGCCCCAGCGTGCGAGACCACGTGCTTGCGAAAGCCGCTCTCGACCTGGATCAGGCCCAGAATCATCGCCGTGTCAAGGCCTGCGCGTTTGCTTTCGTACCAAACGGTTTGCAGAAACTCATGGCGCACGGCCACGCTGGGCATGCGGCGCGCCAGCTTGTCGCTGGTGGCCGTCAGCCAGCGCAGATAGGCCAGGCGGCTGGCGGTATCGGCAAACACAGGCTCTGGCGGGGTGGCATTGGCAATGGCCGCCTGCAATGCCGAGCGCACGGAATCGACCAAGGGCTCTTCCAGTTGCTGGGCCGATGTCTCTTGCCACGGCCATAGGGTTGCGGCCGGCGCGGCCAGAGCCCCTGCGCCCAGGCCCAGCAGACGCCGCCGGCTGATGCGGGTCGCTGCCTGGCCTACTGGCAGCTGAGCCCTCTCCTCTGCCCAGCCTGCCGCACCATACTGTTTGTGGTTGCTGTTGTTTGTCGCCATCGTCGAGAAAGTCTTGTGCACCGCCCGCGCTTCATGGAAAAGCCCGGGCGGCGGTTGCTGCCCTTGGTCAGCGTCACCACACGCGGCAGCGCACAGGACTTGGGGGCAGGTTTCTACAACACGCCACGCTCTTGCAGAAAGGCTGTAACGTTACCCAATGTTACCCTTTCTGCGCTGGTTTGGCGACGGTGTTGGTATTCGACCTGGCCTTCTTTCAGATTTCGTTCCGAAATCACGACACGGTGCGGCACGCCAATCAGCTCCCAATCGGCAAACATGGCGCCGGGGCGCTCGCCGCGATCGTCCAGGATCACGTCCACGCCATTGGCCAACAGTTCGGCATGCAATTTTTCGGCGGCCTCGCGCACGGCCTCGCTGCGGTCCATGCCGATCGGGCAGATCACCAGCGTGAACGGCGCAATGGCGTCGGGCCAGATGATGCCGCGCTCATCGTGGTTTTGCTCGATGGCCGCCGCCGGCAGGCGCGAGATGCCAATGCCGTAGCAGCCCATTTCAAAGCAGCGGGGCTTGCCGTCCTCATCCAGGAAGGTGGCCCCCATGGCCTGGCTGTATTTGGTGCCCAGGTAAAAGATGTGCCCCACTTCGATGCCGCGCTCGACCGCCAGCACCCCCTTGCCATCGGGCGACAAATCCCCGGCCACAACATTGCGCAGATCGGCGACCTGATCGGGCTCGGGCAGATCGCGCCCCCAGTTCACGCCGGTGTAGTGGAAGTCGGGCTCGTTGGCGCCACAGATCCAATCGCCCATGACGGCCACTTCGCGATCCGCCACGATCTTCACGGCGCGCGCGCCTTCGCGCCCCAGGCCGACGGGGCCCAGATAGCCGGGCTTGCTGCCAAAGTGCGCTGCAATTTCGGCCTCGCTGGCAAAGCGAAATCCCGCATCCAGGCCAGGCACCTTGCCGACCTTGATCTCATTCATGTCATGGTCGCCGCGCAGCAGCAGCAGCCAGATCTGCGTGCCGACCACAGTGCCCTGTTCATCGAGCTCGTCGGTGGCCAGCACCAGCGATTTGACCGTGCGCTGCAGCGGCACGCCCAGCAGCTCGGCCACATCGGCGCAGGTGCTCTTGCCGGGCGTGGGCGTTTTCTGCAGCGCGGCGCTGGCAGCCGCGCGCGGCTGCTGGGGTGCCAGGGCCTCGGCCTTTTCCAGATTGGCGGCGTAGTCGCTCTCGGGCGCGTAGATGATGGCGTCTTCGCCCGTGGCGGCAATGACCTGGAATTCCTCGCTCAAATCCCCGCCGATGGCGCCGCTGTCGGCCGCCACGGCGCGGTAGCGCAGGCCAAAGCGGTCGAAGATGTTGCGGTAGGCCTGGCGCATGCCTTCGTAGCTGCGCTGCGCGCCGGCCACATCCTTGTCGAAGCTGTAGGCGTCCTTCATGATGAATTCGCGCCCGCGCATCAACCCAAAGCGCGGCCGGCGCTCGTCGCGGAACTTGGTCTGGATTTGGTAGAAGTTCACTGGCAGCTGCTTGTAGCTGCGCAGCTCGTTGCGCGCCACATCGGTGACCACTTCTTCGCTGGTGGGCTGAATGACGAAGTCCCGCCCATGGCGGTCGAGCACGCGCAGCAGCTCCGGCCCCATCTTTTCGAAGCGCCCGGTCTCTTGCCACAGCTCACCGGGCTGCACCATGGGCATACTCATCTCCACCGCCCCGGCGCGGTTCATCTCCTCGCGCACAATGGCCTGCACCTTGTGCAGCACCCGCAGCCCCATGGGCATGTAGGTGTAGATCCCGGCGCTGACGCGCCGGATCAGCCCGGCGCGCATCATCAGCTGGTGGCTGATCACTTCAGCGTCCGCAGGCGCTTCTTTGTAGGTGGAAATAAAAAACGTCGATGCTTTCATCGCAGATGCTCTCGGGGCCGGGCACGCCGCTTGCCGCCGCCCGCGCCTGGCAAAGCGCCCAGGCACCGCCATCGCAGCCGGCAGGCTGCACGGGCTTGTTCGGGTATGCGCCAATTGCGCTGGCGGGCGCGCAAGGCATAATACGGCCCAGTTACAAAAAAGGTGCAATTATGCTGGACAGGGAAGGTTTCAGACCGAACGTCGGCATCATATTGCTCAACCAGAAAAACCAGGTTTTCTGGGGCAAGCGAATCAAGACGCACAGTTGGCAATTCCCCCAGGGGGGGATTGATCGTGGCGAAAAGCCCGAGCAGGCCATGTACCGGGAGCTGCATGAAGAAGTCGGCCTGCACCCCCACCATGTGCGCATCATTGCCCGTACCCGTGACTGGTTGCGCTATGAGGTGCCCGATCGCTTTATTCGCCGCGATGCCCGTGGCCATTACAAGGGCCAGAAACAGATCTGGTATTTGCTGCAGCTGCTGGGCAATGACTGGGATCTGAACTTGCGTGCCACCGATCACCCGGAATTCGATGCCTGGCGCTGGAACGACTATTGGGTGCCGCTGGACGTGGTCGTGGAATTCAAGCGCGGTGTTTACGAGATGGCCTTGACGGAGCTCTCGCGCTTCGTGCCGCGCTACGACGCGCGCAACCGCTATTTGCGCAACGGTGCGCGCAGCCAACGCAGCAGCGCCAATGCGGGCCGTGACGAACGCCAGCGCAGCGGTGCTGCCATGCAATCGGCTGCGCTGCCGCGCCCGGCTGCGCCACGCATGGCCAGCATGCTGGTGGGCGCCAACGCCCCTTTGCCGCCAGGGGCCAGCTTCGACCCCGATCCCTCGCGCAGCAGTTGAGCGGCGTGCCGCACCGGCCCCGGCGCTGCGCGCATGGGCGGCGCCTTGGGTGCTTGACGCTTGTTTCCCCCTGGCAAATGGCATAAAGACCCGCCCTGAATCCCGTGAACATGCCTCGCCCCGCGCCTGCCGCGCCGCCCGCAGGCCCTCGTCTTCCTGCCCATGGCGCAGACTCGGGCAGTTTCGGCCAGCACATGCACGAATGGTGGCTGCTGTGGTGGAGCAATCTGTACCTGGGCAGCTCCATGCTGGTGCTGCTGTGCCGCCCGGGCAGGCACTGGTGGCGCATTTGGCAGGTCGTCACAGCCCAGGTCTATGCCCGCCTGCGCTGGTCCTTGCTGGGCTTTTTGCTCATTGCCTACATCCTGGGCAGCGTGGCAACGCAAATTACCCAGCAGACCCTGCACGGCTTTGGCCTGGCCCATTTCACGCCCAGCCTGATGGTGCGCATTCTGCTGGCGGAGGTCGTGCCCTTGGCCGCCGCGCTGGTGGCGGCCATCAAGCTGACGATCCCGCTGGGGGCTGAGCTGGCCATGCTGCGCCACCGCAAGCACCTGGCGCGGCTGGAGGCCGCAGGCATCGACGCGCTGCAGACCGAGTTTTTGCC
Source organism: Vandammella animalimorsus (assembly GCF_002285265.1). Taxonomy (GTDB): domain Bacteria; phylum Pseudomonadota; class Gammaproteobacteria; order Burkholderiales; family Burkholderiaceae_C; genus Lampropedia. The sequence goes on along the minus strand of NZ_NSJB01000001.1, from coordinate 571,627 downwards.
GCGGCTGCTGATGGGGGTGTACGCCGCCATCATGTTTGCGGCCCTGGGCAGCGCCACCGTCATGGTGACGCTCTACCTCAACATCTACGGGTACACGCTGGCGGGGCTGGAGGTGTTCACGCACGCCTTCGCGCGCACCATGACGCCGCTGTTCACCTTCATCTTCGCGGCCAAGGCCGTGGCGTTCGGCTACATCGTGGCCCTGATCCCGCTCACGGCGGCCTTCACCGACCCCCGCTACGGTCTGCGGCGCGATTCGGAGCTGGCCACGCTGGCGCGCATGCTGGCCCTGCTCATTCTGGTGGAAGTGTTATCCTTGGTCGCCAATTACTACTGAGACTACTGAGCGCCACGGCGCGCCCTGCATCGGGCGCGCAAACTGCCACATGCCCTGCCTGACCAGGCCTTCCTGCCCTCACTGTTTTGTGCCTGTGCCGCCCCGCCCTGACCGCATTTGTTCATGAGCCAAGAGCCGCACCAGCCCCCTGCCCCGCCGGCGCCCGCCGCTCAGGCCGGGCCGCCTGTCGATGGCCCAAGCAAACAACGCGCCGCGCAGCAGCCCCCCGCACCCAGCCCGTCACTGGGCCTGGCGCCCATGGCGCCCGTGCCGCATTTGCATTTCAAGTCGATTTTGCTGATGCTCATCACCATCGCGCTGAGCATTGGCGCCCTGGGCTATCTGCTGTATGCGCGCGGCGCATTCGAGAACAAGCAGACCCTGGTGCTCACGGCCGATGATTCCGAAGGCGTCTCGCTGGGCATGGATTTGACCTTTTCGGGCTTTCCCATCGGCAGGGTCCGGCGCATCGAGCTGGCCGACGATGGCAGCGTGCGCATCCACATCGAGGTGCCTGAGAAAAACGCCCACCGCCTGCGCGAGTCCAGCATCTTCACCATGGTGCGCAATATCCTGGGCGCCACCAGCCTGAAGGCCTACACCAGCGATTGGGACGACCCGCCGCTGCCCGACCGGGCCGTCAGGCCCGTGCTCTATGGCGATGCCTCGGCGGAAATCCCCCAACTGATGGCCTCGGTGCGCAACCTGGTCAACAACCTCACTGGCCTGACCGCCAGCGATTCGGATCTGGCCCAAAGCATGGCCCGCATCAATGAGCTGGGCAGCAACCTCAGCCAGGCGGCCAGCCAGGGCGGCGCGCTGAAGATCCTGCTGGGCGAGGGCCAGGAGCTGCAGCAACTGCAAAAGGCCCTCGTCCAGGTCAACACCTTGCTGCAATCGCTCAACCGCACCGTCAATCATGCCGACAGCCAGGTGTTCGGGCAGCGCGGCCTGCTGCGCGATGCCCAAAGCGCCACGCAGCAGCTGACGCAATTGCTGCAAGCCAGCCGCCAAAGCCTCAAGCAGATCGACGCCATTCTGGGCGATGCCAAAACCATCACCGGGCACGTGAGCAGCAACACGCAGGATCTGCAGACACTGCGCGCCAGCATCGAGAGCAATTTGCGACAAATCGATGCCTTGATGGGCCAGCTGCAAAACACCTGGCCTTTTGCCAAAGAGCATCAAATGACCTTGCCATGAGCTTTCGCATCCCTTCCCTACCTCCCCGCAGCGCATCCGCCCAAGGCCTGAGCGGTCGGCGCCAACACAGCCCCCGCCGCAAAGCCAGTCGCGGCCCTTGGCCTGCCCTGGCGTGGGGCTGCCTGGCGCTGCTGCTGGCCGCCGCGCTGACAGCGGCGCCAGCCCAGGCGGCCGGTGCAACGCCAGCCGCGGCCCAGCAGCGCGTGGCCATGCCGCCTGCGGCCCACTTGCAGTTCGACGCCAAGGGCAAGATCAGCGGCTTTTCCTACAGCGCCAGCGCGCAACTGCATTGGCAGCACGATGGGCACAGCTACCGGGCCGAGCAAAGCATCAAGGCGCCACTGATGGGCACGCGCTCGCAGGTCAGCAGCGGGCGCATCCAGGCCGGGCACCTGCAGCCGCTGCAGTTCACGGATTCGGCGCGCAAAAAACGCAACCTGCGTTTTGATCCGGCCGCAGGCAAGGTCACGGTCGTGGCCAGCGGCCAGAGCGAGAGCGTGCCGCCAGATGCCCAGGATCGCCTCAGCGTGTTCTTCCAGCTGGCCGCGCGCGTGGCCGCCGATGCCGGTTTGCGCGCCAAAGGCCAGCGCATCCCCATCTGGACGGTGGCCAGCAACAAGCAGGAAAGCTGGGTGTTCGAGGTCGAAGGCCTGCAATCGCTGTCCCTGCCCGCCGGCACGCTGCCCACCATCAAGCTGCGCCGCCTGCCGCGCAAGGCCGACGACCAGCAGGCTGAAATCTGGCTGGCCGCAGCCACAGGCTATTTGCCCGTGCGCATCCTGCTGCAAGACGATGGCGACGCCGTCGATCTGCAAATGAAGCGCTACACCCCCAAGGCCCCGCAGTAAGAGCCGTTCGCAGTCGCGCAGCTCTCGCCCTCCGCCGCCTCTGCCGCGGCAGGCGCCAGCGCCTGCCCGCGGAGCTGCTCCGGGCGCAGCCATATCAGTGATAGCCCTGATGCCAAAGGCCCTGTCAGGGCGCTTGCAAGAATCTTTTTTCAGTTACGATTGCCGCCGCTTGGCAGCCGGTGCCACGGCCCCGATGGGCCTGGGCGCCCGATGGCTGCCTTTGTCTGAATGACGCACTGTCCCCACCCATTCCCCCGAGGAGATTGCATGAACCGCATTCCCATGATCGCCCGCGGCGCTGGCCGCCGCCAGTTGCTGCAGGCCGCTGCGGCCGCCTTGTTGGGCCTGAGCGCCCTGGCCAGCCCCAGCGTGTATGCGCAAGCCAAGTCCGTGGCCGTCACCGCCATCGTCGAGCACCCGGCGCTCGATGCCGTGCGCGACGGGATCAAGGAGGAGCTTGAGGCCAGCGGCTTCAAGGGCGACAAGCTCAAGTGGCAATACCAGAGCGCGCAAGGCAACCCCGGCACCGCCGCGCAGATCGCGCGCAACTACATCGGCCAGAATCCGGATGTGATCGTGGCCATTGCCACGCCCTCGGCCCAGGCCGTGGTGGCCGCCAGCAAGAGCATCCCCACTGTGTACTCGGCCGTGACCGACCCGGTGGCCGCCCAGCTGGTCAAGAACATGGAGCCCAGCGGCACCAACGTCACCGGCGTTTCCGACGCCCTGGCGCTGGAAGATCAGGTCAACCTGATCAAGAAGATCATGCCCAACGTCAAGCGCATCGGCATGGTCTACAACCCGGGCGAGGCCAACTCCGTCGTGGTCGTCAATGAGCTCAAGCGCATCCTGCCGCCGATGGGCATTGAGCTGGTCGAGGCCACGGCCCCGCGCACTGTGGACATCACCGCCGCAGCGCGCAACCTGGTGGGCAAGGTGGACGTGATCTACACCAACACCGACAACAACGTGGTCTCGGCCTATGAATCGCTGGTCAAGGTGGCCACCGATGCCAAGCTGCCCCTGGTCGCCTCGGACACCGACAGCGTCAAGCGCGGCGCCATCGCCGCCCTGGGCGTGGACTACCGCGACCTGGGCCGCCAGACCGGCAAGATCGTCGTGCGCATTCTCAATGGTGAAAAGCCCGGCGCCATCGCCTCCGAGCGCAGCACCAACCTGGAGCTTTACGTCAACCCCAAGGCCGCTGCGGCCCAGGGCGTGACCTTGTCGCAGGAGCTGATCCAGTCCGCCAAAGAGGTGATTGAATAACCCCCGCATAGCCTTGCGCGTGAGCGCGCTGGCCATCCATGAAGAAACCGCAACAGGGCAGGCTTTGGGCCTGCCCTGCTGATGTTCAGGCCGCTGCCCGCAGGCGGGGCCATGACAGGCCCCATCACCGCCCGCACAGCCACCCAGGGACCTGGACCAACACCAAAACCGTTTGCTGCGATGACCTTTTATTCATTCATGGGGGCACTGGAAATCGGCCTGATCTTCGGCCTGGTTGCCCTGGGGGTGCTGATCTCCTTTCGCATCCTGAACTTCCCGGACCTGACGGTCGATGGCTCATTCCCATTGGGTGGCGCCGTCGCAGCCACACTGATTTCGACTGGCAAGGATCCCTTTCTGGCCACTTTCATCGCCACATTGGCCGGCGCGCTGTCTGGCTTTGCCACCGGCTGGCTCAATGTGCGCCTGAAGATCATGGATTTGCTGGCGGGCATTCTGATGATGACCGCGCTGTACTCCATCAACCTGCGCATCATGGGCAAGCCCAATGTGCCGTTGATCCTTGAGCCCACGGTGTTCACCGTGCTCATGCCCGGCATCTGGGCCGACTACATCGAAAAGCCGCTGATCCTGCTGGTCGTTGTGCTGATCGCCAAATTCATTCTGGATTGGTATTTCGCCTCCGAGCGCGGCCTGGCCATGCGCGCCACGGGCGCCAATCCACGCATGGCCAGCGCCCAGGGGGTGGCCACCAGCTGGGCCAAGCTCGTGGGGCTGGCCATCTCCAACGCGCTGGTGGCCCTGGGCGGCGCGCTGTTTGCGCAAAGCCAGGGTGGCTCGGACATTTCCATGGGCATCGGCACTATCGTCATCGGCCTGGCCGCAGTCATCATTGGCGAGAGCGTGCTGCCGGCGCGGCGCATTCTGTGGGCCACGCTGGCCGTCATCATCGGCGCCGTGCTCTACCGCTTCTTCATTGCGCTGGCGCTCAACAGCAGCTGGATCGGCCTGCAATCGCAGGACTTGAACCTGATTGCCTCCGTGCTGGTCATCCTGGTGCTGGTGTTCCCGCTGCTCAAGCGCCGCCTCAAATCGCTGGCCCAATAAGCACACCCCTAGGAGTTGCCCCATGCTCAAAGCCACCGATTTGCGCATCACCTTCAACCCCGGCACGCCCATCGAAAACCCGGCGCTGCGCGGTGCCAGCCTGGAAATCCCCACCGGCCAGTTCGTGTCCGTCATCGGCTCCAACGGCGCGGGCAAATCCACCTTTCTCAACGCCATCTCCGGCGACCTGATCATGGATTCGGGGCGCATCGAGATCGACGGCATCGACGTCACGAAAAAACAGGCCTGGCAGCGCGCCGATCTGGTGGCGCGGGTGTTCCAGGATCCGATGGCCGGCACCTGCGAGGCCCTGACCATCGAGGAAAACATGGCCCTGGCCATGGCGCGCGGGCGCAAGCGCCGCTTTGGCTTTGCGCTGAACAAACAAAACCGCGAGCTGTTCCGCGAAAAGCTCGCCATCCTGAACCTGGGCCTGGAAAAGCGCCTGACCGACCGCATCGGCCTGCTCTCTGGCGGCCAGCGCCAGGCCGTCAGCTTGCTGATGGCCTCGCTGCAGCCCTCGCGCATCCTGTTGCTGGACGAACACACGGCCGCGCTCGACCCCAAGACGGCAGCCTTCGTCATGGATTTGACAGCGCGCATCATCGAGGACAACCAGCTCACGGCCATGATGGTCACGCACAGCATGCGCCAGGCGCTGGACTACGGCAGCCGCACGGTCATGCTGCACCAGGGCAAGGTCGTGCTGGACGTCAGCGGCAGCGAACGCGCAGGCATGGACGTGCCCGATCTGCTGCAGATGTTCGAGCGCACCCGGGGCGAAAAACTCGCCGACGATGCCCTGCTGCTGGGCTGAAAAGCTGTCCAGAATCTCTCTGCACGGCGCGGCATGGCGCGAGCAGAAAGCGGTTTAGAAGGCTCTGCCGCGCCCGCAAAGCCTTGCCATCCGCCCCGGGGCCATGGCTGCTGCGCGATGTGTGCAAGATGGCGCCTTGCAGCCCATCCCAAACCGCGCTTCTTGCCCCCTCGCACAGAAATCTTGAACAGGCTCTCCAGCCGGCCAGCCCTGCCCCTGCCCGCCAGCGGCAAACCCGCTTGGGCCAAGGCATGCAATTGCCTTTCGGGCGACTGCAGATCGCATACAATCGCCGCCGACGGGCCTTCCCGCATGGTGAAGCAGCCAACCGGGTCAGGTGGGGAACCAAGCAGCCCTAACTGTGTAGTCAGTGCCGGGGTCAGGCTCGTCACCTTCTTCTTGCCTCTTGCCGCAGCCTGCCGGCAACGCGCCTGCCCAGGCCAGCGCCATGGGCGCAGCAGCACCTGCTGCGGGCCATCTGCCCATCCCATCTTGCCGCGCAGTGCCCCGCCCCGCCCCCCTCCCCCGCCTGATATTGACCCGCCCAGAGGCACAAAACGCCGCCTGGGCCGCGCAGTTTGCCGCCCTGGGCATCGACTGCATTGCCCTGCCGCTGATCCACATCCAGTTTCCAGATGATGCCGCCAGCGCGCAGCGCCGCCAGGCGGCGCTCGACAAACTCGGCCAATGGACTGCCATCATGCACGTCAGCCCCAACGCCGTGCAGGGCTTCTGGGATGCCCAGGCCATGCAGCGCTGGCATCAGCTAGGCACTGACACTGGCACTGACGCCAGGGCCAATAACCTGCCGCGCCTGTGGGCGCCAGGCCCTGGGACGGCCCAGGCCTTGCAGGCCCAGGGCTTTGCGCCCGAATGGATTGACCAGCCCGCAGCCGATGCCGGGCAATTCGATTCCGAGGCGCTGTGGCAGCAAGTGCAAACGCAGATCCACCCGGGTGCCCAGGTGTTGATCCTGCGCGGCAGCCGCGTCGCTGCTGGCCCTGCGACTCAAGCAACGCCCCCTCAGCCCCAGGACGAAGGGCATGGGCGCGACTGGCTGGCGCGCCAACTGCAGCAACGCGGCGCGCAACTGCACTTGCTGCCCGTCTACCGGCGCGGCCCACCCGCCTGGGATGCCCAACAGCGTGATATGGCACTGGGCGCTGCAGCCGCGCGGCGCGTCTGGCTGCTGAGCAGCTCGGAAGGCGTGCAACACCTGCCGCTGCTGCTGCCAGGGCAGGACGCGACCTTCTGGCGAGGGCAATCGGCCATCGCCACGCACCCACGCATCGCCCAAGCGGCGCAGCGCATCGGCTTCGGCCAGATCCGCACCACCGCCCCCACCGTGCAGGACATCGCGCTTTGCCTGCAAGGCTTTGGGGCCTGTTGAGATTCAATGCTGCTGCGGCTTTTGCCTCGAAAACCGCTTCGCCAAGCCAATCGTAGAACCCCAAAAAGCAAGAACCAGTGCCCTTGCGGACACTGGTTCTTTCAAGCAAGTGCGCCAGTCAGGGCGCAGCACCTGGCCCCGTGAGGGCCTTCGGCCTGTTTACTGGATGCGGGCAATCTGGCCGTTTTGCACCTGCACGCGATCATTGATGCGCAGGCCGCCCGGATCGCTGACGTCGTACACGCGGTACTGACCGTTGTCCACACGGATGGTGATGCGATAGCCATAGACCTGCCCCTGCGCGCCGCCATTGTTCATGCGGCCTTCAATGGCATTGCCCGCCACGGCGCCGCCCACGGCGCCGGCAATGGTGGCTGCCGTGCGGCCGCTGCCGCCACCGACGTGGTTGGCCGCCAGGCCGCCCACGACGGCGCCCAGCAAAATGCCCGCACCTGTGCTGCCGCGGTGGGTGTTTTGCAGCGCCTGGATGTCGGTCACATAGCCGTACTCCAGCATATTGGCCGGGGCCCGGCTGGGCACGGTGCCCACATGGCCGCCGCCACCGCGGTAGGGATCGGCAGGATACAGCGGCGTGCTTTGGCAGGCCGCCAGGGTCAGGGCCAGCGCGGTGGTCGAGGCCAGATAGGCGATGCGGGATGAGGACATGATTTCCTCCCTTTCTTCAGAGCTGTTGAGAGTTCGATCGCTGGATGCAGCCTGTGCTGCCAAAGGTAAAAGCAAAGGACAGCGCGCTGCACGGCGGCGCCATCGTAGCGCCGCTGCCCAGTGGCCATGGCACACCAAGTGTAAAAGCAGGTAAATGTCTTGGCGTCATGCCCCCACTGGCTTGCCTGGCTGGCACTGCGCCTGACCATTGATGCGCACTTGCGCGCGCCCGGGCCTGACAAGCAGCCCAGCCGCCGTGCCTGTCCCCTCCGGCTGCGCGCGCTGCGGCGTTGCTGCGCGCAAAGTCTCAAGAGCCTGTCACGCCAGCTTCACTGTGGGCAATGCCCGCAGCATTGCGCAGCCGCGCCTGCCGGGCCTGTGCCGCGATGGCCGGGGCAGGCAGCTCCTTGAGGCGGTGGTCGCTCCAGACCTGGCGCCAGGCCTTGGCGCCAGGCTGGCCATTGCGCAGGCCGAGCATATGGCGCGCGATCTGCAGCGGCGAGACGCCTGCGGCCTGCTGGCGGGCCATGTAGCGCACCATTTCTTCCTCGATGGCGTCGCGCTGCAGCGCGCTGGGCGGGCTGCCGAACAGCGCAGTGTCCCATTGCGTGAGGAACCAGGGGTTGTGGTAGGCCTCTCGCCCGACCATCACGCCATCGAGGCGCTGGCCCTCAGCGCCTTGCAAATGCGCCTGCATCTGCGCCAGCGTGGCAATGCCGCCGTTGACGACGATGCCCAGCTGCGGGAAGTCGGCCTTGAGCTGGCGCACCACTTCGTAGCGCAGTGGCGGGATTTCGCGGTTTTCCTTCGGGCTCAGGCCCTTGAGCCAGGCATTGCGCGCGTGGACGATGAAGACCCGGCAGCCGGCCTCGGCCACCTGGCCAACGAAGTCGCGCAGCGGGCCATAGCTTTGCTGCTGATCCAGGCCGATGCGGTGCTTGACGGTCACGGGGATGCTGCAGGCATCGACCATGGCCTTGACGCAATCGCTCACCAGCGCCGGCTCGGCCATCAGACACGCGCCAAAGCTGCCGCGCTGCACCCGCTCGCTGGGGCAACCGCAGTTGAGGTTGACCTCGTCGTAACCGGCCTCTTGCGCCAGTTGCGCGCAGCGCGCCAGATCGGCTGGCTCACTGCCGCCCAGCTGCAGCGCCAGCGGGTGCTCTTCTTCATTGAACTGCAAAAACCGCTGGCGCTGGCCGTGCAGAATGGCGCCGGTGTGCACCATCTCGGTGTAGAGCCGCGCGTGCCGGCTGAGCAGGCGATGGAAATACCGGCAGTGGCGGTCGGTCCAATCGAGCATCGGTGCCACGCAGGCCGTCCATTGGCTGTAAGTGGTTGATTTTTCAGGGGCTGTCATTGCATTTGAAATCATCGCCTGGGCAGCGCCTGCGCGCTCCAGGAGGGCGCAGCTCAGGTGCTCAGCCCCGCTGCAGCCATTGGCGATAGGCTTGTGCGGTGGCGGCAGAGACCGAGTCCAGCACTTTCTGGTGCGTGACCTGGTGGCGCGCCTGCAGGCGCGCGTCGGCCACCATGCGCGATTTGCAGAACCAGTGGCAGCTGTGCTGCAACAGCAGCAGCTCGGCCATCAGCTGGTAGGCGCGGGCCTTGGGCGGCAGGCCCTGGGCGTTGTCCACCGCTGCGCGCACGCCTTGAGCATGCAGGCGCAGCAGGGCCTTGAAGTCGCGCGTGGCCGCGGGCAGCAGCTGCTCCACATAGGGCAGGCACAGGGCCCAGCGGCCGATGCGGGTGCGCTCTGCCGGGGCCTGGGCGATGGCGGCGCTGAGGCGCTCGATGTGCTCGGCCACGCTGCGCTCGCTGTGGGCGAAGGTGTCCCAGATCTGCGCCTGGCGCTGCGGGTCGTCCTCATGGATGGCGCGCAGATAGCCCTGGGTGAGCAGGCCCATGTGGTGTTCGATCTTCAGCCCCGCCAGGTGCTGGCCCAGAAAGGCGATGCGCTGGCGCTGGTAGCGCAGGCGCAGCACCCAGCCGAGCACGGCCAGCAGCAGCAAGAGGGAGAGCCAGTCCGTCATGGCAGGCGCGCCATCACACGTCGATGTCCACGGCGTCGCCGTGCAGCTCCATCAGCTCGCGGCGCGCGCCGGCCTCACCCTTGCCCATGAGCTGGGTGAAAAAGCCCTCGGTCTGCGCAAAGCTGAAACTGCCCAGCTGCACGGGCAGCAGGCGGCGGGTGTCGGGGTTGAGGGTGGTTTCCCACAGTTGCTCGGCGTTCATCTCGCCCAGGCCTTTGAAGCGGCCAATGCTCCAGGCGCCTTCGCGCACGCCGTCCTTGCGCAACTTGTCCAGCGCGCGCTGCAGCTCCTGCTCGCTCAAGACGTAGAGCTTGGCGGCGGGCTTTTTGCCGCGCGCGGGCACGGCGATGCTGTAGAGCGGCGGCTGGGCCACGAAGACGTGCCCGGCTTCGATCAGCCTGGGGAAGTGGCGAAAGAACAGCGTCAGCAGCAGCACCTGGATGTGCGCGCCGTCCACGTCGGCGTCGCTCAGGATGCAGATCTTGCCGTAGCGCAGACCGGAGAGATCGACCTCATCGCCCGGCCCGTGCGGATCGACGCCGATGGCCACGGCGATGTCGTGCACCTCGGTGTTGGCAAACAGGCGCTCGCGGTCCACCTCCCAGGTGTTGAGCACCTTGCCGCGCAGCGGCAGCACGGCCTGGGTTTCCTTGTCGCGGCCCATCTTGGCGCTGCCGCCGGCCGAGTCGCCCTCGACCAGAAAGACTTCGTTGTAGGTCAAATCGCGGCTTTCGCAGTCGGTGAGCTTGCCCGGCAGCACGGCCACGCCCGAGCCTTTGCGCTTTTCCACCTTTTGCCCAGCCCTCTGGCGCGTTTGCGCGGCGCGGATGGCCAGCTCGGCAATGCGGCGGCCGTAGTCCACGTGCTGGTTCAGCCACAGCTCCATGGCCGGCTTGACGTAGCCCGAGACCAGGCGCACGGCATCGCGGGAGTTGAGCTTTTCCTTGATCTGGCCCTGAAATTGCGGGTCGAGAATCTTGGCCGAGAGCACGTAGCTGGCGCGCGAGAACACGTCCTCGGGCATGAGCTTGACGCCCTTGGGCAGCAGCGCGTGCATGTCGATGAAGCTCTTGACGGCCTGGAACAGCCCGTCGCGCAGGCCGTTGTCGTGCGTGCCGCCGGCCGTGGTGGGGATGAGGTTGACGTAGCTCTCGCGCAGCGGCTGGCCTTCCTCGGTGAAGGCCACGCACCAAGCGGCGCCTTCGCCCACGGCGAAGCTGTCGCTGTGGCGGTCGGCATGGCCCTGGCCTTCGAACAGCGGGATGACCGGCTCGGCCGGCAGCGCCTGGCTCAGGTAGTCGGCCAGGCCGCCCTTGTATTGCCAGCTTTGCTGCTGGCCGGTTTTTTCGTTGCGCAGCGTCACGGCCACGCCGGGCATCAGTACCGCCTTGCTGCGCAGCAGGTGCAGCAGCTCGGGCATGGGCAGGGCCTTGGATTCGAAGTAGCGCGCATCGGGCCAGACGCGCACGGTGGTGCCCTGGCGGCGCTCGCCGGGCTGGGCCTTGCGCACCGTCAGCGGCTCGATCACCTCGCCGCCGTTGCCGAACACCAGCCGCGCCACCTGGCCGTCGCGGTGGATGTCCACCTCCAGGCGCGTGGCCAGCGCATTGGTGACGGACACGCCCACGCCGTGCAGGCCGCCGGAGAAGCTGTAGGCGCCGCCCGAATCCTTGTCGAACTTGCCGCCGGCGTGCAGGCGCGTGAAGACCAGCTCCACCACCGGCGCGTTTTCTTCCGGGTGCAGGCCGAAGGGGATGCCGCGGCCCTCGTCCTCGACGCTGACCGAGCCGTCCTCATGCAGCGTGAAGCGGATCTTCTTGCCGTGGCCGGCCAGGGCCTCGTCGGCGGCGTTGTCCAGCACCTCCTGGATGATGTGCAGCGGGTTGTCGGTGCGGGTGTACATGCCCGGGCGCTGCTTGACCGGCTCCAGGCCCTTGAGGACTTTGATCGAGCTTTCGGAATAGCCATTGCCGCCGCTGGCGGCCATCGGGGCGGAAGGTGCTTGTTTTGCCATAGGGCGGCGATTGTAGGGCTTGGCATGGGCCGCGCCCCAAGCCCAAGCCCAAGCCCAAGCCCAAGCCCAAGCCCAAGCCCAAGCCCAAGCCAACGCTCAACGCTCAACGCTCAACGCTCAACGCTCAACGCCCGCGCTGGCGGCGGCGCAAACTCGCTATACTGCGCGCCATCATGCTGCAGCAGCGTTTTTCCCATTGCACATCGCGCCAGGCCCAGGGCCTGGCGTTGGCATGTGCGCAGCCCGTGCGCCCCGCACCGGCAGCGCGCGCTGCTGTGGCCGTGATCATCACCAAGACGACGAAGGGCTGAAGCAGCTGCGGTTCGTCGCGCCCGTCTTTCAAGCCGGCCAGACGAGCCGGGGCAGAGAGTTCCAACATTTCTGCAATCTCCATTGAAAGAAGGGTTATCCACATGGCACAACGTACAGGTTTGGTCGGCTGGCGCGGCATGGTCGGCTCCGTGCTGCTTGAGCGCATGCAGGCCGAGGGCGATTTCGACTGCATCGAGCCGGTGTTTTTCTCGACCTCCAACGCCGGCGGCCAGGCCCCGGCCCAGGCCAGGAACGAAACACGCCTGCAGGACGCCTACGACATCGAGGCGCTCAAGCGCTGCGACATCATCCTGACCGCCCAGGGCGGCGATTACACCAAGGCGGTCTACCCCAAGCTGCGCGCCGCCGGCTGGAATGGCCACTGGATCGATGCGGCATCGACGCTGCGCATGGACAGCGAATCGGTCATCGTGCTCGACCCCGTCAACCTGCCGGTGATCCAAAACGCCCTGAGCAAGGGCGGCAAGACCTGGGTGGGCGGCAACTGCACCGTCAGTTGCATGCTCATGGGCGTTGGCGCGCTGTACAAGGCCGGGCTGGTCGAATGGATGAGCACCCAGACCTACCAGGCTGCATCGGGCGGCGGCGCGCAGCACATGCGCGAGCTGCTGACGCAGTTCGGCACGCTGCACGCCGAGGTGCGCGAGCTGCTGGCCGACCCGCACAGCGCCATCCTGGAGATCGACCGCAAGATCATCGCCAAGCAGCGCGGCCTGAGCGAGGCCGAGACGGCCCACTTCCTGGCGCCGCTGGGCGGCTCGCTGATCCCCTGGATCGACGCCGACCTGGGCAACGGCGTCAGCCGTGAGGAATGGAAGGGCATGGCCGAGACCAACAAAATCCTGGGCATGGGCGAAGGCTTTGGCACGCCGGCCATCCCGGTTGACGGCTTTTGCGTGCGCATCGGCGCCATGCGCTGCCACAGCCAGGCGCTGACCTTCAAGCTGAAAAAGGACGTGCCGCTCGACGAGATCGAAGCCATGATCGCCGCCGACAACCCCTGGGTGAAGCTGGTGCCCAACACCAAGGAGGCCACGCTGGCCGAGCTCACGCCAGTTGCCGTCACCGGCACCATGCGCATCCCCGTCGGGCGCGTGCGCAAGCTGGCCATGGGCCCGCAGTACCTGGGCGCCTTCACCATCGGCGACCAGCTGCTCTGGGGCGCGGCCGAGCCGCTGCGCCGCATGCTGCGCATTCTGGTCGAGGCCTGAGGGCCTACCTGCTCACCACGATCTCGGCAACGGCCCGCAAAAGCGGCCTCGCAGAAATCATTGGATGCGTGCCGAACTGCCCTGGTGCAACGTCGTCAGGCCGCAGGCGGCGCCCCACCTTGCAGCAGCGCCTGCAGGCCGGCGCACATGGCCGCTTCGAGCGCCGCGCGGCGCTCGCGCAGCCATTGCAGGCGCTGCGGCGGCACATCCTGCGGCGCGGTGTGCGCCGGCGCCCAGACCGGCGCGGGGAAATGCCCGTCCCACTCATAACGGGCGATGATGTGCCAGTGCAGGTGCGGCACCACATTGCCCAGCGAAGCCAGGTTCACCTTGTGCGGCGCAATCACCTCGCGCATGGCCCGCTCCACCACCGCCACGGCCTGCATGCACAGCCACTGCTGCGGCGCGGGCAGCTCGCTCCATTCGCGCACGTGCGCCGTCCAGACGATGCGGTAGAAGGCCTCCAGCCCCGGCTCCTGGGCGTGCACCAGGCGCAGCAAGGGGTGGGCAAACACCACGCGCCCGCCGCCCTCCTGGCACAGCGCACAGCCGGCGGCGCGCTCGCCGGGCGGCGGCAGCTGCGGCTCAAGGCCTTCAAGGCAAGAGGAAGAAGGCAGGCGGGCATCACTCATGGTCATCGAAACTTGAAAAAAACAGGAAAACGCCAAGCCTGGATTTTGCGTGCCCACCAGCTCCATCGGCATGATCGCTGACGCGGATGGAACAAACTAAGATTGCCCATTTCACACTGAGCATTGTTCTTTGAACATGCGCTTACTGCCCGCCACTCTCCGCCATGCGCCTTCACGACACGCCACCACGGCAAACGCCCAGCATCCAGGTCTTCGAGCGCATGTACGCCATCCTGGATTTTCTGGCCAGCCATGCCCAGGCCATCTCGCTCAAGGAGATCAGCGAGGCCACCGGGCTGCACCCTTCAACCGCGCACCGCATCCTCAACGATCTGGTCATCGGGCGGCTGGTGGAGCGGCCCGAGGCGGGCAGCTACCGCCTGGGGCTGCGCCTGCTGGAGCTGGGCAATCTGGTCAAGGCGCGGCTGAGCGTGCGCGACGTGGCCCTGCCGCTGATGCGCGAGCTGCACCGCAGCACGCAGCAGGCCATCAACCTGTCCATCCACCAGGGCGATGAGATCGTCTACATCGAGCGCGCTTTCAGCGAGCGCTCGGGCATGCAGGTGGTGCGCGCCATCGGCGGCCATGCGCCGCTGCACCTGACCTCCACCGGCAAGCTGTTCCTGGCCGCGCAGGAGCCGCACTGGGTGCGCGCCTACGCCGCGCGCACCGGGCTGGCGGGCAATACGCGCAACAGCATCACCAAGCTGGACGTGCTCGAACGCGAGCTGCACCGCGTGCGCCAAAGCGGTCTGGCGCAGGACCGCGAGGAGCTGGAGTTGGGCGTGAACTGCATTGCCGCAGGCATCTACGACGACCAGGGCAAGCTGGTGGCCGGCCTGTCCATCTCCGCGCCCACCGGCCGACTGGAAGAAAGCTGGGTGCCCAGGCTGCAGACCACAGCCAGCAAAATCTCCGCCGCGCTGGGCCAGCCCGGCCACTGAGCCCACCGCCCGTCACCCCCCCTGCACAGCGGGCAAGCGCGCGGATTGGGGCGATCTGCTGGCGTTGCAAAGCCTCTCCATAGCCGCTGTGCTCTACGCCTTGCAGCCATCGCCAACCGCTTTTTGCCCACTCGCCCGAGATCTTGAACAGGTTCTGAGCCACGATGCCCACGCCCACCTCAAGCCCTGCCACGCCGGTCGGCGAGCCGCTGCTCGAACAGCTGGCCCGGCAGGCCGCGCACAAAAGCCCCTTCTGGCTGCTCGACCAGCTGCACCAGCAGCTGCAGGCGCAGCAGGCCCAGGGGCCGCTGCAGCCGGCCTGGCAGGGCTGGTGGGATTTGCTGCGCTTTTGCCTGGGCAGGCAGTCCATCGCCCTCTGGCTGGCGCACGAGCGCGCAGCGCTGCAGCGCATCCAGGCCCTGGCCGCGCTGGCCGGGCAGGAGATGCTGGCCGACATCCTCAGTCAGGCGCTGCAAGGCCAGGCCCAACCGCCGCTGACCATCACCTTCAGCCAGCTCGGCCACGAAGACCTGCACTTCAGCACCCAAGCCACGCCGCAGGAACATTTCGGCGGCCAGGACTGGGCCGGCACCGACGCCGCCATCGACCTGCATGGCGAGGCCTTTGCCCACACCGTGGCGCAGCTGCTGCGCGATGAATTGGCCGAGTTGCCCTGGCCCGCCGCCATCACCGATGCCGACGCCACCACTGCCGCCGCAGCAGGCGGCGCAGCCGATGCCCACGCCCCCCAGCCGCAGGCGACGCAGCCTGCGCAAGCGCCGCAAGACGATGGCCCCAGCCAGCCGCCAGCCCTGCGCGCCATCACCCAGGCGCACCCGCGCCTGGCGCTGCAGGCCCTGGCCGATGGCGCCAGCGCCTGGCTGCCCATGCAACACCACAGCCAGCCCGCGCCCGAGCCGGATTTGCTGGAGTTCTACCAGGCCCTGTGGGGCGCGCCGCTGGCCGGCCTGCTGGCCGCCTACGCCAGCCACAACGGCGCGCGCCTGTTCTGCCACGGCGACACCGTGGGGCTGGAGCTCTTTGCCATCGAGCAATGGCCCCAGCAACAGGCCCGCATGCTGCAAGCGGCGCGCCAGCACGGCTGGCCCGAGCAGCCAGGCGCCCTGCCCGACTGGCTGCACAGCGCCGTGTGCTTTGCCCAGTGCGGCATGGAGCGCGAATATTGGATCCTGCCCACGCAGGGGCCGCTGGCCGGCTGCGTGCTGCTGTCGGAGACGGACGCCCTCGCCGGCCACCGGCGCTTTGCCGATGCGGCCAGCTTCTTCCAGGCCCTGCTGCACGCGCCGGCGCGCATCCTGGGCGCCAGCGGCAATCTGCGCTACCGCAACGGCGCGGCGCTGCTCGAGCCGCGCGTGCGCGCCACGGCCTTGGGCGGCATGCCGTAGTGGCGCTCAAAGGCGGCGCTGAAGCTGGAGGGGTGCTGGTAGCCCACGCGGTAGGCGACGGTGGAGACGTACAGCCCCTGCTCCAGCAGCTCCCGGGCTTTTTCCATGCGGATGGCGGTCAGCATGCGATAGGCGCTGGTGCCAAACAGCGCCCGAAAGCCGCGCTTGAGCTGGCATTCGCTCAAACCCACGGCCGTGCACAGGTAGCCGATGCTCAGCGGCTGGGCGTACTGTTGCATCAGCAGCTCGCGGGCGCGCAGCAGGCGGTCTTGCTCACTGCCGCGCAAGCGGCGCGCAGGGGCCGCGGCATTGGCTGTGGCATCGGCCCGGGCTGCTGCGCCGCCTGGCAGATGCCGCAGCAGCTCGGCCAGCAGGCTGAGGCTGGCGATGTGCCACTGCAAGGGGCTGGGCGCAGGCATGGCCGAGTTCACTCCCAGGGATGCGCGGCTCTGCGCGCGCAGGTGCAGCAGGCGCTGGGCCAGATGCTGGGCCGCGCCATCGCTGCGGCCAAAGAACAGCAGCCGCGCCTGCTCGGCCTGCGCCATATCGGCCAGCGCGGCTTGCAGTCCGTACTGGTGCAAGGCGCGCTCCTGCACCAGCAGGCGCAACTGGCGGGTGGTCTGCCCGGCCGGGAAGTGCCTTTGCCCCTGCACGTGGGCAAAGGCGCTGATGGTGCTGTGCCCGCTGGCGAAGTCAAAGCGCTGGCCTGCGCCATCGAGGGTGAAGGAATGCCCTTGCAAGCCCAGCGTCAAGATCAGCACGCGCCCGGCGTGGGATTGCTCGCTGCGCTGCACCAGATCGCGGCGGGGCGCGTAATGCGAATAGGCCAGCGTCAGCCCATCGGCCACGGGCAGGAACTCGCTGTAGCACAGGCCCGCCTGCGGCGGCAGCGCCTGGCGCTGCCAACCGCGCGCCCTGGCCGCGCCGTCTGCGCTGGTGATGGCGGTGTCTTCGATGGGTCTTGCGGCGCTGGCGGTTGCGGCGGGTTCTGGCATGGCGTCGTCCTTGGCTTGTGGCTTTGGGCCCCTGCCCGTTGGTACGCGGGAGCCTGACAGTCCGGATTGCCTATGTCTTGCTCCGGAATGCCTATGTTTTGAATGAGAGCAATTCTCACAAAAAATTTACAGTGCCCAGGCACAAAAACGCCTTTCGGAGCACGACATGAGAACCCGTTTTTCCCGCTGGCCCAGCGCCTTGCCGCTGGCGCTGGCCTTGCCTGCCTCAGCCTGGGCACAGAGCCCGACCGCCCCGGCGCAGCTGCCCGCCATCATCGTCACCGCCGACAAAACGCCGCAGGCGCTGGAGCTAACGCCCGCCAGCGCGGCCGTGCTCGATGCGCTGGACGTGCAGGCCGAGAACCTGCACAGCCTGGCCCAGCTCGAAGGGCGTGCGCCGGGCCTGTCCTTCCAGCCCTTTGGCCAGGCGGGCCTGAATGCGCCAGTGCTGCGCGGGCTGACGGCCAACTTCAACAGCTTTGCCACCTCGGCGCTGCTCCTGGTCGATGGCGTGCCCACGCCCACGGCGCAGGGCTTTGAGGACGCGCTGCTGGATGTGGCCCGCATCGAAGTGCTGCGCGGCCCGCAATCGACGCTGTACGGGGCCAATGCCCAGGCCGGGGTGATCGCCATCCACAGCCAGCCCATTGATGGCACGCCGCGCACCCGCGTGGCCGCCGAGCTGGGCAGCCGCAATTTGCGGCGCGCGCAGTTCGCGCTCAGCCGCCCCGTGGTCGAGGGCCAGCTTTACGCCAGCATCGCCGCCAGCGCCATGCGCCAGCAGGGCTTCATCCGCAATCAGCACACGGGCGTGCGGGACGACGCACGCCAAAACAGCCAGCTGAAGCTGGGCCTGCGCTGGACGCCCACGGCCCACACCGAGGCCGTGCTGCGCTACGCGCGGCAGGACTACGACGATGGCGCCAACCGCTGGGGCAGCCCGCGCCAGCCGCGCGCGCAGGTGGCCTCGGGCACGCCCGGTTGGAACCGCTCAGGCGGGCAATCGCTGTCGCTGCACGCCACGCACGATGGGGGCGCGGGCCTGCGCTGGCATGCCATCACGGCCTGGAGCCGTTTTTCCGACCACACGCAGCAGGACACGGACTTCACCCCGGCCGATGCACTGCACGTCGGCCGCGACAACCGGCTGCGCACGCTCTCGCAGGAATTGCGGCTGGAGGGTCAACTGGGCCAGGCCCAATGGCTGGGCGGCCTATACCTTGCGCAAGACCGCCACCGCCTGCACTACCGAAGCCAGCGCATGGGCCAGCTCGACCAGCCGCGCTCACTGATGAACAAGCGCACGCTGGCCTGGTTCACGCACTGGAGCCTGCCGCTGAGCGAGCGCTGGAGCCTGGCCGCTGGCGCACGCATCGAGCAGCAGCGCGCCCGCATCACGCCGCAGGGCCAGGCGGCGCGGCGGCAATCCTGGCGCCACCTCTCACCCAAGCTGGCGCTGCAATACCAACTGCGGCCAGAGCAGCAGTGGTATGCCAGCGTCAGCCGGGGCGTGCGCAGCGGCGGCTTCAATGCCTTGTCGGTGGCCACCGACCACGCGCCCTTCGCGCCGGAGACGAGCTGGTCCTACGAAACCGGCCTCAAGGGCTGGGCGCTGGACAAGCGCCTGCGCCACACGCTGGCGCTCTACCACATGCGCATCGGCGACATGCAGGTGATGCAAATGCCCAGGCCGGGCTTCATGTACCTGACCAATGCCGCCAGCGCGCGCTCCCAGGGGCTGGAGTGGGATCTGGACTATTTGCTCGGCGGGGGCTGGCAACTCAAGGCCGGGCTGGCCGCCAACCGCACGCGCTTTGCGCGCTTCGTCGATGGCGCGGCCGACTACAGCGGCAAACGCAATCCCTTTGCGCCGCGCCTGAGCGGCCATGCCAGCCTGCGCTACGACGCGCCGCAGGGCTGGTACGCCCAAGCTGGCCTGACGGGCAGCAGCAAGGTCTATCTGGATGCCGCCAACCGCCACCAGCGCCGTGGCCACGCGCTGCTCAACCTGGCCGCTGGCTACCAGCGCGGCCCGTGGGAGATCAGCGCCCATGTGCGCAATGCCGGCAACACCACCTACGACGCCGTGGGCTACCAGAACGGCTTTGTCACCGTCTACAGCCCGCCGCGCGAAATCAGTCTGCGCCTGAGCTGGCAGCATTGAGGTGCGCGATGCCCTTGCATGCCCCTTTGCAAAACAACCCCTTGCCATCGCTGTGGGTCATGGCCGCCGCCCCCATGCAGGCCAACGCACTGGAGCAGGCGCTGGAGCTCGGCCTGCTGCCCCTGCTGCGCCAGCCCCTGCCAGCCGATGCCGTGGCCCAGCGCCTGGCGCTGGCCCCCAAGGCCACGGCCCTGTGGCTGGAGCTGCTGTGGAGCATGGGCTGGCTGGCCCGGCACGAGCGCGCCGCCCACCCCGGCGCGCCGCTGTACGCAGCCTCGCCCCAGGCACAGCACTGGCTGATCGAGGGCAGCGGCGAGAACATCGCCCAAGCCTGGCTGTTTCGCATGCGCTTTCTGCGCCAGTTCGCCGCGCAATGGCCTGCGCTGCTGCGCCACGGCGGCAACGCCCCCGCTGCCGCGCCCGCGCCCTTGACCACCTGGGGCGAAGCTGCGCGCCAGCACATCGCGCAAGAGCAGCAAGCCATCACCGCGCCGGCCGCCCTGGCCTTGCTCGACACCCTGCCCGAGCTGCCCGGGCGCGGCCACTTTCTCGACCTGGGCGGCGGGCCGGGCTGGGTTGCCATCGCCCTGGCGCAGCGCCTGCCCGGCTGGCAAGGCACGGTGTGCGACCAGGCCGAAGCGGCAGCCGTGGCACAGGCCAACATCCAGGCCGCGGGCCTGAGCGCCCGCCTGCGCGCCCAAGCCTGCGACCTGAATGAGGACTTCCCCGCGTTGGCGGGGGAAGAAGGCTACGGCCTGATCTGGTGCTCGGCCCTGCTGCACTTTCTGCGCGACCCACTGGCCCTGCTGTGTCAGGCACGCGCCGCGCTCCGGCCCGGCGGCCTGTTGCTGCTGGCCCATGCCGAGCAGACCCGCCACGCCGAACTGGCGGCCCAAACCCTGCCCTTTTACGGCCCGCTGGCCCTGCGCGGCCAATACCTGCCGCAGGAAGGCGAAATCCCCCGCCTCATGGCGCAGGCGGGCCTGACGGACATCCAAACCCTGGGCCTGGCTGCCTTGCCCATGACCCCGGTCTGGGTACACGCAGGCCGCGCGCCCCTGAACTGAAACCCCATGCACACACGGCAAACGCACACGCCATCGCGCCGCTGGTGGCCGCAGCAAGGGCTGATCGGCTGGCTCAACCTGGCGCTGACCGCGCCCACCGTCTATCTGTTCATCGGCCTGCCGCTGGCGCTGCGCCAGCACGGCTGGAGCGGCGCCGAGATCGGCCTGCTGCAACTGGCCGGCCTGCCCGCCATGCTGAAATTCGCCCTCGCCGCCCCCATCGACCGTTGGCCTTTGCGCTCGGGCCGTGCCGCTGTCCGGGGTGGCGCTGACCGGAGCGATGCTGACCGGCACGGCGCAGTCAACTACCGCAACTGGGCCCTGGCGCTGGGCCTGGCCTACGCCGCCGCGCTGCTGATCCTGGCGCTGCACCCGCTGCACAGCACCACGCCCCAAACCCTGTTCGCCCTGCTCATGCTCGCCAGCCTGCTGGGCACCTGGGCCGACGTGCCCGTCAACGCCCTGGCCATCCGCATCCTGCCCCCATCCGAGCACACCCGCGCGGGCGCCATCCGCTCGGCCGCCACCTCGCTGGGCGCCATCGCAGGCGGCGGGCTGATGCTGGTGCTGCACGCCCGGCTGGGCTGGTTCTGGCCCTTTGCCGCATTGGCCGCCGCCGTGCTCATCGGCATGCTGGCCCTGCTTCTGCTGCCGCTGCACACGAGCGCCACAACGGCAGCCATCCCGCCACCGCCCCAAGGCGCCGGGCAGCCCCCCGCAGCGGCACACCAAAAAGCTCGGCTGACCGATGTGCCAGCCAATGTACTGGCCTATTTCCAGCCCAAGCCGCGCCGGGCCTGGGCGCTGCTGCTGCTGTGCTATTTCCCCGCCGTGGGCGCTGGCTGGGTGTATCTCAAGCCCCTGATGCTCGACCAAGGCTTTGCCGAAGAACACATCGCCTGGGGCGTTGGCGTGGCCGGCGGCCTGCTCAGCGCCCTGGCCAGCCTGGCCAGCGCACACCTGACCCACCGGGTGGGCGTGCGCCGCACCCTGCCACTGTTTGCCGGATTCAACCTGCTGGCCATGGCCGCTCTGGGCACTGCCGTAGCCAGCGGCCTGGGCAAACCAGCCCTGTTGGCCGCCGCCGCTGCGCTGGCCATGGCCATGGGCGCCAGCGCAGCGCTGCTGTTCGGCCTGATGATGCGCCACACCCGCGCGCCGCTGCAGGCGCTGGACTACGGCATCCAGTCCAGCCTGTTCATCAGCGCCCGCTCGCTGGCCCCGCTGCTGGCGGGCCTGCTGCTCGACCGCCTGGGCTACGGCGCCATGCTGGGCGCACTGACAGCCTGGCTGGCCCTGGTTTGCGCGCTAAGCTGGCGGCTGCGCGATGCCGTCACAGGCAATGGCTGAGAACCTGTTCAAAATCCCGGTGCGAGCGGGCAAGAAGCGGTTTGGGATGGGCTGCAAGGCGCAAAACACAGCCATAGCCGCAGCTATGGCGAGGCTTTGCAACGCCGCAGACCGCCCAAATCCGATTCATTGCTCGCCGTACAGAGATTTTGAACAGGTTCTGAGGCTCTTGGCACCGACAGCCAAGCTGCTGCAAGCTCTCAAGCAGCCTCACAATCTGAGCCCTTCAAATTTCGCCAAACTCGCAGACAAGTCGCGCCAGCATCTACAAGGACATCAGCGCCCGCAACTGTTATTGGCGCGCTCCATCGTGCGGCAGCCATACACCTCTCACAGGCGATGCGGACGGCGCGGCCAGCCCTTTGATGCAAAATGCAAGTCATTTGCAATACGGCATTCCGCAGGCCCGCCCTGCCGGGGTGCCGCACTGCCGGAGCACCCCGGATTGGAGCCTTGCCGCATGTCGTCCGCCCCTGATGCCTTGTCTGCCTCCGCTGCTGCGGCCACGGCCAGCGACGGCGAGCCCTTGCTGCCGTTTGACTGCATGCAGCGCAATCTGGGGCGCTGGCTGCCGGTCAGCGACGTGGCGGGCGGGCGGCGCGAGGCGCGCAGCGTGTTCGCCGAGAGCGCCATGCGCGGCTGCGCGGGCCTGGCGGAAATGCCTGGCGGCCTGGCGCTGTGCAGCTTTCACATGCACGCGCCCAAAGGGGTTTGTTTCAAGCCCGCAGACCAGCCCGATGCCAGCGCCCTCACCCTGTTCTACCCGATTGCTGGCGGCATGAGCTGGCGCGACAGCAGCGGGCAGCGCGAGCACGTGGATGGCGAGGGCGCGATATACTGGGGCTGCGGCGTGGCCGATTGCCAGAGGGGCCAGCTTGTTCACCCCGGCACGGTGCGTTACGTGGCATTGGCCTTGCCGCATACCGCCTTGCTGCACTGGCTGGCCCAGCCCGAAGGGCACCTGGCCGAGCAACGCCTGCTGCATTGCCTGCGGCGCCGCAATGATTTGCAGCCCATCAACGCCCTGCCCATGAACGCGGCCATGCGGCGCGACGCCGCCCGCCTGCTGGCCCTGCACATGGCCTGGCAGGGCAGCGCGCAAACCAGCGCGCCAGGCATGCCCCTGGCGCACAGCCTGCAACTTGAAGGACTGGCCCTGGGTCTGCTGGGGCAGTGGCTGGCCCTGCCCGATGCGCACGCGCACAGCCCCCTGCACGCGCGCCAGCGCCGCGCCGTGGACGAGGCGCTGGACATCATCCACGCCGAATACGCCCAGCCCCTTTCCATCCACGCGCTGGCGCGGCGCATCGGCACCAATGAGTGCTATCTGAAGCGCGACTTCAAGGCCCGCACCGGCCTGGGCGTGGCCGCTTACCTGCGCCAGTTGCGCATGCAGCAGGCCGCGGCCTTGCTGGAAGAAGGGCGATGGAGCGTGCAGGAAGTGGCCCGCCACGTGGGCTATGCCAGCGCCAGCCGCTTTGCCCGCGCCTTTGCGCAGGCGCACGGCCACCTGCCCTCCAGCCTGCGCGAAGCCGCGCGCGGGCACACCCCATCCTGACGCCTGATTAATTTCCCGTCCGGGCCAGCCGTTTCCCGCTTTGGCGATGGCAAGTCAACAAAAATGACTTGCATTCAAATATTTCATTGACCATTTTTGACAAATGGACAAGGAGACTGCCGTGCCCCCTCTTCAGTCTTGGCCTCAAGGCCGTGTTTGCCCTGTTCTGGCCGCCGCCCTGCTGGCCTGCGCTGCACTGCCTGCCGCGGGGCAAACGCCGGCTGCCCCTGCCGATCCAGAGAGCATCACCACCCTGCCCGCCATCACCGTACAAGCCCGCCGCAGCGCCGAGCAGGTGCGCGACCTGCCTTTGACGGTGCAGGCCGTGGATGAAGTCGAGCTGGAGGAGCGCCGCCTCAACCATCTGGAGGATCTGCTGCGCGGCACGCCGGGCGTGGAGGTCAACACCTGGGGCGGCGCCAGCAACGCCAACGTGCGCATACGCGGCATCGGCTCGCTTTACCAGTCAGGGCCGGACGACACGTCCGTGGTCGTCGATGTGGATGGCGTTCCCACCAGCGTGGGCAACGCAGCGCTGGGCATGCTGGATGTGGAGCAGGTCGAAGTGCTCAAAGGCCCGCAAAATGCCCTGTTTGGCCGCAGCAGCAGCGCAGGCGCGCTCAATATCCGTACCCGCCGTCCTGTGCTGGGCCACACCGGCGGCCACGCCCGCGCCGAAGCGGGCAGCGGCCACCAGCACTTGGCCGAAGGCGCGTTCAATCTGCCGCTGGGCGAGCGCGCCGCCGCCCGCCTGGCCCTGCGCCACAACGCGCAGGACTACGACTACGTGAACCTGAACACGGGCAAGCCCGTCTCGCGTCCGCGCGACTTGAGCTGGCGCGCCAGCCTGCTGTGGCAGCCGCAGGCCGCTACCGAGGTCGTGCTGCGCGCCAGCCGTCACGACGCCCGGCGCTATCAGGGCTCCATGCTGCTGCGCCCTTATGGCGATCCGCCGGGCCAGAGCCTGAGCCGCGACGGGCTGATCGACGACAACCGCCGCCAGATCGGCCAATACGCCGTGCAATTGCAGCACGATCTGCCCTGGGCGCGGCTGACGGCGGCCAGCAGCCATGAGCGCACGGACAGCGATGTCATCAACATGACCGGCAGCGAAGTCGTCCTGCCCATGCTCGGCGTGAACATGGAGTTGCCCCAGCGGGTGCTGGAAAACGGCACGAACTGGAACCACGACCTGCGCCTTGCCTCGCTGCCGGGCAGCCGCACCTTCTGGGTCGCGGGCCTGAACCACTACCACAGCCGCCGCCGCTACATGCAAAGCCACCCTGGCGGCCTGTTCGACCACGACATGGACACCCGCGCCAGCGCCATTTATGGCGAAGCCACCTGGCCGCTGGGCCAGCAGCTCAAGCTCACCACCGGCCTGCGCCACACACGCGAGCGCAAACACTACGACGCTCTCTACAGCCCGCGGGGTTTTGCCAACGCATCCGACAGCCGCAGCCTGAGCGATGGCCTGACCACCGGCCGCCTGGGCCTGGGCTGGGCCGCCAGCGCGCAAACCAATGTCTACCTGACCTATGCGCGCGGCGCCAAGGCCGGCGGCTTCAACGAATACGCCACGCAGGCAGCCGACGGCGTGCCCTACCTCAGCAGCAAGGTGGACACGCTGGAGCTGGGCGTCAAGAACGAGCTGGCAGGCGGGCGCCTGCGCCTGAACGCGGCGCTGTTTGCCAGCCGCGTCAAAAACGACCACCTGATCGCCTTCAACCCCGGCACCCTGGCCAACCAGTACATCAACGCCGATGCCCGCAGCCAGGGGCTGGAGCTGGATGCGCAGTGGCGCGCTGGCGGCGGCTTGAGCTTCAGCGGCGCGCTGAGCTGGATCAAGGGCGACATCCGCCGCGACGTCATCACCAACACCCCGGCGGGCGACGTGCGCGCGGGCAACCGCCTGCCCGACGTGCCGCGCCTGTCTGCCCTGCTGGGCGTGCAGTGGCAGCGCGCGCTGCCTGCCTTCTGGGGCCTGCGCTCGCCCGTGCTCAACGCGCGCCTGACGCTGCGCCACGTGGGCAAACGCGCCGCCGATGTGCAAAACAGCTTTGACCTGGACAGCTACAACAAAGTGGACCTGCGCCTGGGCCTGGTCAGCGGCAACACCGAGCTGTACCTGTGGGGCGACAACCTGCTGGACGAGCGCTACGACCTTTTCGGCTACCAGATCAGGCCCGGCCTGCAAGCGGGCATGCCCGCGCGCGGGCGCAGCTTCGGCGTCGGGCTGACGCACCACTTCTGATCTCATCAAGCTTCATCAAGCCAGACTGGATTTGGCCCAGCAGCCCAGGTGCGCAAGCAGATGGGCTTGTGATCGCAACGAACCTCTTGCCCGCCCATGAGCCAAGCGCCTGAGTCCGCCGCACCGGCCGCGCCCGCCGCTTCTGATCAGCCGCCCGCCACGGACAGCCCCTGGCGCATCATGGCCCCGGTGCGCGAGCGCGTGGGGCTGGCCGTGGCGCTGGCCTGCGCCTCGGCGGCGCTGGGCGTGGGGGCGCTGGCCTGTCTGGCGCTGGCGCTGCGCGCGCTGCTGCTGGCGCCGGGGCAGTGGCCCTGGGCGCCCATGCTGGCGCTGGCGCTGTGCACGGTGGCGGCCTTCGTGCTGCGGCTGCTGGCCTTTGACGTGTCGCACCACGCGGCCTTCCGGCTGGAGGTGCTGCTGCGCACGCGGCTGGCGGCGCACCTGGCGCGGCTGCCGCTGGGGCGGGCGCAGGCGCTGGGCGCGGGGCCCGTGGCCAAGGTGATACACGACGACGTGCAGGCGCTGCATGTGTTCGTGGCCGATTCCACGCCGCTGTTCGCGCGGGCCTGCGCCGCGCCGCTGGCGGCGCTGGCGGCCCTGCTGTGGCTGGACTGGCGGCTGGCGCTGGCGGCGCTGGCCGTGCCCGCGCTGGGCTTTGCGCTGATGGCGCTCATCGTCGGCGGCAGCCGCGAGGTGAGCGCGCGCTACAACGCCGCGCGCGAGCAGGTGGCCGCGGCCATCGTCGAGTTCGTGCAGGCCATGCCGGTGGTGCGCACCTTTGACACGGGCAGCGCCAGCTTCGGGCGCTACCAGGCGGCGCTGGCGGCCTACCGGCAGGTGCTGCGGCACTGGTACGCCAGCGTGCGCTTCGTGGCGCGCTTTTCGATCGCCATTCTCTCCATGCTGCCCACGCTGGCGGTGCTGCTGGGGCTGGGCGCGTGGCTGCTGGCGGGCGGCAGGCTGACATTCGATGTGTGGGTGGCGGCGCTGCTGCTGGGCGCGGGGCTGGCCGAATCGCTGATGCCGCTGATGAGCCTGCACCACTTGATCGAAAAGGCCAAGCTCAGCGTGGGCCGCATCCAGCGCCTGCTGGCCGAGCCGCCCCAGCCCGAAGTGGCCGCGCCAGGCGCGCAGCCGCAGGACGCCAGCGTGGTGTTTGACAACGTGCATTTCCGCTACGAAGCAGGCGGCGCGCCCGCGCTGCAAGGGGTGAGCTTCACGGCCCCGGCAGGCCGCGTGACGGCGCTGGTGGGCCCGTCGGGCGCGGGCAAGAGCACGGTGGCGCGGCTGATTCCGCGCTTTTGGGACGTGAGCGCGGGCCGCGTGCTGGTGGGCGGCGCCAACGTGCGCGAGATGCGGGCCGACACGCTGATGCAGCAGGTGGCCTTCGTGTTTCAGGACACCTTTCTCTTTGCCGGCAGCATCGCCGACAACATCCGCCTGGGCTGCCCCGAGGCCAGCATGGACGCGGTGATGGCCGCCGCCCGCGCGGCGCAGGCGCACGAATTCATCATGGCGCTGCCGCAGGGCTACGACAGCCCGGCGGGCGAGCGCGGCGTGCAGCTCTCGGGCGGCCAGCGCCAGCGCATCACCATCGCCCGCGCCATCTTGCAGGGCCGCCCCATCCTGGTGCTGGACGAGGCCACCGCCTTTGCCGACCCCGAGAACGAGGCCGCGCTGGTGCAGGCGCTGGCGGCCCTGATGCGGGGCAAGACCGTGCTGCTGGTGGCGCACCGCCTGGCCACCGTGCAGGACGCCGACCAGATTCTGGTGTTTGACCAGGGCCGATTGCTGGAGCAGGGACGGCACGCGGCGCTGCTGGCCCAGGGCGGGCGCTACGCCCGCCTGTGGCACAGCTGGGAGCAGGCGCAGGGCTGGCGCCTGCCAGGGGGGCAGGCATGAATGCCCCTGCACGCGCCCCCACCCGCTCCCGGTCTTGGCGCGCCACCTGGCGGCTGCTCATCGACAGCGCCGCGCCCCATGCGCACGCGCTGCGGCGCAGCCTGCTGATGCTGGCCGCCGCCGCCGTGCTGCAAGGGCTGGCGCTGGCGCTGATGCTGCCCATCTTCAGCGCGCTGCTGCCTGCGGCGCAGGGCCGTGTGGCTGGCGCTCAAGCGCTGGCGGCGGCGCTGCCCTGGCTGCTGGGCTTTGGGGCGCTGGCGCTGGCCGCGCTGGCGCTGCGCTGGCGGGCGCAGTGGTTCGACTACGGCGGCCAGCAAGCCGACGCCGTGCACCACCTGCGCAGCCTGGTGGGCGAGCAGCTTCGCCGCATGCCGCTGCTGCAATTGCAGCAAAAACGCGCGGGCGAAATGGGCGCGGCCCTGCTGGGCAACGTGGACGAGGGGCTGAACTACACCATCACCATCGCCACGCTCATCACCCAGTCGGCGCTGACGCCGCTGGCCGCCGCGCTGGGCGTGCTGGCCTGGGACTGGCGGCTGGGCCTGGCCCTGCTGCTGGTGTTTCCGGCGCTGATACCTCTGTACCGCTGGCGGCGGCCCGCTTTCGGGCGCGGCATGCGCGCGCTGGCCGAGGCCAACGCGCAGTGCAGCGGCGACGTGCTGGAGTACGCCCAGGGCCTGGCCGTGCTGCGCGCGGCGCGCTGCACCGGCGCGCGCGCCGCGCGCCTGCAAGAGAGCTTCGAGCGGCTGGAACGCATGCAGGCGCTGGGGCAGAAAAAAGGGCTGCGGCCCAACCTCATCATCAGCAGCGTGGTGGAGCTGTCGCTGCTGCTGGTCATGGCCGCGGGGGTGAGCTGGGCCGTGCGCGGGCAGATGGACGTGGCCGTGCTGGCCGCCGTGGCCGTGATGCTGGCGCGCTTTGGCGAGCCGCTCTCGACCGTGGTGTCGATGACGGCCATCGTGGAACTCATCGAAACCGGGCTGGAGCGCATTCACGCCCTGCTGGCCGTGCCACCGCTGCCGCAAGCCGCGCCCGCGCAGGCGCCCACGGCCTTCGACATTGCCTTTGAGAACGTGGACTTCGCCTACGCCGGCGGCGCCCCGCCCGTGCTGCAAGGCTTTTGCGCCCGCCTGCCCGCGCGCGGCATGACGGCGCTGGTCGGCCCCTCGGGCGGGGGCAAAACCACCATCACCCGCCTGCTCATGCGCCATGCCGATCCGCAGGCCGGCCGCGTGTGCATTGGCGGGGTGGACGTGCGCCACATCCCGCCCGAGTCGCTGGGGCGGCTGGTTTCCGTCGTCTTTCAGGACGTGTACCTGTTCAACGACAGCGTGCTGGCCAACATCCGCATGGCCCGCCCCGAGGCCAGCGAAGACGAAGTGCGCCAGGCCGCCCGCGCCGCGCAGTGCCTGGACTTCATCGAGCGCCTGCCCCAGGGCTGGCACACCCGCATCGGCGAAATGGGCGCCAGCCTCTCGGGCGGCGAGCGCCAGCGCATCAGCATCGCCCGGGCGATGCTGAAAGATGCGCCCATCGTCGTGCTGGACGAGCCCACCGCCGCGCTCGATACCGAAAGCGAGCTGGCCGTGCAGCGCGCCATCGAGGCGCTGGTGCGCGAGCGCACCGTGATCGTCATCGCCCACCGCCTCTCCACCATCGCCGGGGCCGGGCAAATCATCGTCATCGACCAGGGCCGCGCCCTGGAGACAGGCACGCACGCCGAACTGCTGGCCAAAGATGGCCGCTACGCCGCCCTCTGGCGCGCCCAGCAAGGCGCCAGGCAGTGGCGGGTTTGAGAGCCTGTTCAAAGTCTCCGCACGGCAGGCAAGCAAGCGGATTGGGGCGGTCTGCGGCGTTGCAAAGCCTCGCCGGGCCACGCGGCCCGTCTGCGTTTTGCGCCTTGCAGCCCATCCCAAACCGCTTCTTGCCCACTCGCGCCGAGACTTTGAACAGGCTCTGAAAAAGCCGCTCCGTCCATTGCCTTGGCACCTGTTGAGCGGGCGACTGCACGATGCAGCCATAGGCGGGCGCTCTGACAGTCAGGCATGGGATTCAGACGAGTCAAAATTGACAAACGCGACAAAGGAGAATAACTTCCTCGCCATCACAAACCCAGTTCAGAGACCGGTATGCCCAAAGCCATCGAATTCATGAGCGAACATCTGCCAGCTGTGACGGTGCGCGATGTGCAGCGCTTTGCAAACAGCATCGAAATCCGCGATGCCAAGGCCTTTGCGGCTCAATTGCAGGCCTTTTTCCAGGAGCGTCTTGCCGCAGCAAAGCTGTCTATGCCCAATCCTGCGGTGGACGCGGCCTCCTCGCAACCGTTTGTCAGCAAGGCGGCCGCGCTGCGTGCGGATACGCGCTGGATGCCCAGTGAAACCGACATTCAACGAGGCCGCGCCATGCTGCTGCAGGCTTTCAAGCAGCCGCACAACCTCAGCCCTGCGGATTTCGCCCAACTGGCAGACAAGTCGCGCCAGCAAATCTACAAGGACATCGCCGCCCGCAAACTGCTGGCGCTGAAAGTGGGCCCGCAGCGCCAAAGGCTGCCCGACTGGCAGCTTGATCCGGTCAAGCAGCAATTGACACAGGCCGCGCTTGAGCAGCTCCCAGGCATTGATCACTGGAGCCTCTACCGCGCTTTGTCCGAACCGCTGGAAGGTCTGGGGGGGCGCTCGCCGGTGGCAGCGGTGACGCCCGAGACGCTCCAATCCGTACTCGAAGCCGTGTGCAACGCCCTGGGCGTTCAGGCACGCTGATGCGGCGCGCCCATGCATGACTGGCCGTCATTTCAGATCCAGGCCGGTGAACTCTTGCAGCATGTAAGCCGCACCGCCTATCGGCACACGCCTCTGCACTTTGGCCGAAATGCAGCCAACCGCTACGACGATCCAGCGCGAGGCTATGGCGTGCTCTATCTGGGCTTTGAGCTGCCCACTGCGCTGATGGAGTCGGTGTTTCACAAACACCTGTGGCTTGAGGCTCCAAGCCGCGTCATCACGCTGCAGGAGGTTCGGCAGCGGATGGTGCGCGTCATCGAGGTGATGGCCAACATCCACCTGGCCGATTTCACGGCACCGGGCTTCATGGCCGCTGGCCTGGGCATGAATCTGGCGCAACTGGCCTGCCGGGACTACGCACACACACAGCGCTTGTCGGCCCAGGTGCATGCCCTGCAAGGGTGCAACGGCCAGCCATTGTTCGACGGCGTGCTTTATCCATCGCGCAACAACTACCCGGCCAAGAGCATCGCGCTGTTCGATCGCGCGGTCGCCAAACTGCGCGTCGATGACGACATCGACCTGGATCTGCACCGGGATTGGCCAGATTTCGTCAAGGCTTACCGCATTGGCATACAAGACATCTAAAAATCCGCACGCGCCCCAGCGCAAGTGAGCAAGAGACCAGCCAACAGGCGCTCACAGCGAGTAATACATCTCGAATTCCAGCGGGTGCACGGCCTGGCGAAAGCGCGTGACTTCGCCCATCTTCAGCTCGATGTAGGCATCCAGCATGGCGTCGGTGAACACGCCGCCTTTGGTGAGGAAAGCCCGGTCAGCGTCCAGCGCTTCGAGCGCCTGGTCCAGGCTGTGGCAGACGGTGGGAATGAGCGCGTCTTCCTCGGGCGGCAGGTGGTACAGGTCTTTGGTGGCCGCCTCGCCGGGGTGGATTTTGTTTTCCACCCCGTCCAGCCCGGCCATGAGCAGCGCGGCAAAGCCCAGGTAGGGGTTCATCAGCGGATCGGGAAAGCGCGCTTCCACGCGCCGCGCCTTGGGGTTGGTGACGAAGGGCACGCGGATGGAGGCCGAGCGGTTCTTGGCCGAGTAGGCCAGCTTGACCGGCGCTTCAAAGCCAGGCACCAGGCGCTTGTAGCTGTTGGTGCCGGGGTTGGTGATGGCGTTGAGCGCGCGCGCGTGCTTGATGAGGCCGCCGATGTAGTACAGCGCAAAGTCCGACAGGCCCGCATAGCCGTCGCCGGCAAACAGGTTCTTGCCATCCTTCCAGACCGATTGGTGCACGTGCATGCCCGAGCCGTTGTCGCCCACGATGGGCTTGGGCATGAAGGTGGCCGTCTTGCCGTAGAGGTTGGCGACGTTGTGGATGACGTACTTTTGCAGCTGCGTCCAGTCCGCGCGCTTGACCAGGGTGCTGAACTGGGTGCCGATTTCGTTTTGCCCGGCCGCGCCCACTTCGTGGTGAAAGACTTCGACGGGGATGCCCAGCGATTCGAGCACCAGCGACATTTCGGCGCGCATGTCCTGCGTGCTGTCCACCGGCGGCACGGGCACGTAGCCGCCCTTGGGGCCGGGGCGGTGGCCGCGGTTGCCGCCTTCGAGCTTGGCGCCGCTGTTCCAGGGCGCTTCGTATTCTTCGATTTCAAAGCCGACCTTGCCGGGGGTGTTCTCCCAGCGCACGCCGTCAAACAGGAAGAACTCCGGCTCGGGGCCGAAGTAGGCGGTGTCGCCCAGGCCGGAGGCTTTCAGATAGGCCTCGGCGCGCTTGGCGATGCTGCGCGGGTCGCGTTCATAAGGGGTGCCGTCGGCCGGATCGACCACATCGCAGGTCAGAAACAGCGTGGGCTCCTGGAAGAAGGGATCGATGTTGGCGGTATCGGGGTCGGGCATGAGCAGCATGTCCGAGGCTTCGACGCCCTTCCAGCCCGGCATGGAGGAGCCGTCGAACGCATGGCCGCTGTGGAACTTGTCCTCATCGAAATGGGACACTGGCACGGTCACGTGCTGCTCTTTGCCACGGGTGTCGGTGAAGCGCAAATCAATGAACTTGATTTCGTTTTCTTCGACCATTGCCATGACGTCGTCGACTGTTTTTGCCATAAGGGCGCTCCTGCTCGTAGGAAAACTCGGTGTGGGGAAAGTGGTTGGGGGCATCAAGCCCCAGGGCGCCGCGCCTGCCCGGCCGGCAGCATGAAAAAAGCTGCGCACTGGCTTGGCGCCGCGCGCGCGGCGCGAAGCTTACTGCATGTCGTATCGCACCAGCGCGAGCCGGGCTTTGTCGTGGCCCGCAAGCGGGCGCTGCCTGCTGGCGCTATTTTTTCTTGGCGCTCTTGGTGCGCGCAGTCAACTGCGCGGCCGAGGAAGAGCCCGCGCTGCGCGGGCGCGGGCGCAGGGCCGAGGCCGTGCTGAAGTAATGCGCCAGCATTTGCTGGGCGCTCACGCCCACGGTGTCGCCATCGAGGCGGCGGTACTGGCCATCTTCTTGCAGCACCCAGGCGTCCTGGTCGTCCATCAGATAGGCCACCAGGCATTCGTCCACGATGCGCTGGCGCAGCGCCGCGTCGCGCACCGGCCAGGCCAGCTCCACGCGCCGAGCCATGTTGCGGTTCATCCAGTCGGCGCTGGCCAGGTACAGCTGCTCCTGCTGGCCGGCCTGGAAGAAGAACACCCGCGTGTGCTCCAGAAAGCGCCCGACGATGGAGCGGATGCGGATGGCGCCGCCGGCGGGCGTGGCGTGCAGCGCCGGCAGCACGCAGGCCGCGCGCACGATCAGGTCGATCTGCACGCCGTGCTGGGCCGCCTGGTGCAGGGCGGCGGCCAGCTTCCAGTCGGTCAGCGCGTTCATCTTGGCGACGATGCGCGCCGGCTGGCAGGCCTGGGCCGCAGCCTGGGCCTGGGCGATGTGCTCCATCAGCGTGGCATGCAGCGTGAAGGGCGCCACCAGCAGGCGGTTGAGCGGCGGCAGCGCCACCTGGCTGGCCAGCAGCGTGAAGACGGCGTCCATGTCGGCGGTGATGGCGTCGTTGGCCGTCAGATAGCTCAAATCGGTGTAGAGCTTGGCCGTGCGCGGGTTGTAGTTGCCGGTGGACAAATGCCCGTAGCGCTTGAGGCCGCGCGCCTCGCGGCGCGTGACCAGCAGCATCTTGCCGTGCGTCTTCAGGCCGACGATGCCATAGACCACCTGCACGCCGATGGCCTCGAGCATCTCGGCCCAGTTGATGTTGTTCTCCTCGTCAAAGCGCGCCTTGAGCTCGACCACGGCGGTGACCTCCTTGCCCTTGCGCACGGCCTCGCGCAGCAGCTCCATCATCACCGAGTCGGCGCCGGTGCGGTAAACCGTCTGCTTGATGGCCAGCACGTCCGGATCCTTGACGGCCTGGCGCAGAAACTCCACCACGGCGTCAAAACTCTCGAACGGCTGGTGGATCAGCACGTCCTTCTGGCGGATGCGCGCAAACAGGTTTTCACTGTTCTTGAGCGAGCGCGGCCACTGCGGGATCCAGCGCGCAAACAGCAGCGCCGGGCGCTCGCCATCGACCAGGTCGATGACCTGGTTCAGGCGCACCAGATTCACCGGCCCCTCGACGCGGAACAGCGCCTGCTCGGGCAGCTCGAACTCGGCCAGCAGCAAGTTCACAATCGGCGCCGAGCAGCCGTGCGAGACCTCGATGCGCGTGGCCTTGCCGAAGTGCCGGTGCTGCAGGCCCCTGCGCAGCGCCGTGCGCAGGTTCTGCACCTCGCCCTCGGTGACGGCCAGATCCGAGTGGCGCGTGACGCGAAACTGCGAAAACTCCACCACCTTGCGCCCCGGAAACAGCTCGGGCAGGTGCGTGCGGATGATGCTCGATAGGCTGATCACGCCGATCTTGCCCTTGCCCCCGGCCAGCGCATCGGGCAGGCGCACAAAGCGCGACAGCACGCGCGGCACTTTGACGATGGCGATCTCGTTGCGATTGCCAAAGGCGTCCTCGCCATCGAGGCGCACAATGAAATTCAGCGTCTTGTTGGCCACCTGCGGGAAGGGGTGCGCCGGATCGAGCGCCACCGGCGTCAGCAGCGGCCGCACCTCGCGCTCGAAATACTCCTTGACCCAGCGGCGTTGGCCGGCATTGCGCTTGCCGTGCGAGAAGATCTGGATGCCCTGCTCCTGCAGCGCCGGCAGCAGCGCCTTGTTGTAGAGCGCGTACTGGCGCTGCACCAGCTGCTGCGCCTTGTGCGACAGGCGCGCATAGCTCTGCACGGAAAACTCGTCGTCCTCCACGCCATCGCGCGCGGCCTCCAGGTGGTCGGCCACGCGCACCTCGAAGAACTCATCCAGGTTGGAAGAGACGATGCACAGATAGCGCAGCCGCTCCAGCAGCGGCACATCGTCGCGCTCGGCCCAGTCGAACACCCGCTCGTTGAAATCCAGAATGCTGCCGTCCCGATCCAGCCAGGCAATGCCATCGGGCCGCGCCAGGTGCACGATCAGCTCGCTCTCGGCCTCGATCTGCTTGCGGCTCAGGCTCCAGGCCGAGCCCGTCGTGGCCTGCAGCGCCTGGGCCGTGCGCAGCGCATCGCTGAGGCTGTCGGCATCGGCGCGGCGCAGCACCAGCGCGCCAGGCTGCGGCACGGCGGCGCCGGTCTTTTGGGTTTGCCTAGCCTGCTTGGATGGTTTGGGCGGTTTGGCCTGCTTCGCGGCCTTGCCCGCCTTATCCGCCTTGCTGGCCTTGGCAGTCTTCTTGCGATCGCTGCGCTGCTTGGCCGCTTTCGGGCCCTTGCCCGGCCTGGGCTGTTCTGGCTGCTGCGATGCCTGCACTGCCAACTTGCCTTGTTCGCCACTGGGCAGCGCCAGCGGCTGGGCCTGTGCAACAAAAGCAGCGGTGGATTTTTCGGGGGATTTCTTTCGGGCCATGCGCAATGCCGTATGTCAAAAAAAGCGCCGCAAGTGTCGCACGCCTTGCGCCCTGCGGCACAGACAAAGCGCCTGCCGCGCTCAACTTCTCACGCCTTGCTGGCCGGTACGCCAAAACCAGTGCGCAAGGGCCGAAGGCAAAACCCAAGGCACGGCCGGCGCGCCAGCAACACGCTGCCTACAATGGCCCGCCCGCCACAGCCATTGCCTGCCCACATGCCCCACACCGCCCTGCCCTTTGCCATCGAGCTTTGGCTGCCCGAAGAGCTGCCGCCGCACCAGCGCCAGCAGGCGCAACAGGCCTTCGCCCAGGCCCTGGCTCAATCCCTGGGCGACGCCGCGCTGGTCTTGCCCACCTATCAGGCCTTCGTCGCCATCGTGCAGGCCCAGGGCACGGGCAGCGCCGAAGGCATCGACGTGGAAAACCTGCCCGACGCCCAGCGCCACGTCTTCGAAAGCTGGCGCCTGGCCGAAACCCACGCCATGCAGGCCGTGTTCGGCCCCCAGCGCCACATGGGCGAAGGGCTGTACACGCTGCGCGCGCTGTAAGCCGCGTAAGCTGCCCGCTCAACCTCTTGGCGCGGGCGGGCAAAAGCGCTTGGGCAGGTTCGGGGCTTTCTCCGCCTGCTTTGTGAAAACCCGCAATGTCGCCATCCAATCTGGCCGGGCGGCACTTTTCTGGCCCGGCAAGCCGCCTGCCGCCACGGCTTGCAGGCATACTTGCGCTCTTTTTTCTCCTACGGCCCTTTTCTTCTCACCGATCTCACCGACCATGAGCGCACCTCTTGTCCTTTCCGTCCAATCGCACGTCGCCTACGGCCATGCCGGCAATTCGGCGGCGGTGTTTGCCATGCAGCGCCTGGGCATCGAAGTCCTGCCCGTGCACACGGTGCAGTTCTCCAACCACACGGGCTATGGCGCGTTTCGCGGCCAGGTGTTTGATGTGGCGCACCTGCGCGAGGTGTTCCAGGGCATTGAGGAGCGCGGCCTGCTGCCAAAGATTTCCGCCGTGCTCTCTGGTTACATGGGCGACAGCAGCATTGGCGATGCCATCATCGACATTGCCCAGCGCGTACGCCAGGCCAACCCGGCGGCGCTGTACCTGTGCGATCCGGTGTTCGGCGACGTGGGGCGCGGCGTGTTCGTGCGCCCAGGCATTGCCGAATACCACCGCGACCACACCCTGGCGGCGGCGGACATCATCACGCCCAACCAGTTCGAGTTCGAGCAGCTCATGGGGGTGACGCTGCAATCCACCGCCCATGCGGTAGAGGTGGCACGCCGCCACATTGCAGGCACGGGCAAGACAGTGGTCATCACCAGCCTGCTCACGCCTGAGATTGCCCAAAAGGGCCAACTGGCCACGCTGGCCGTGCGCGCCCAGCAGGCCTGGGCCGTGCACACGCCCATCATTGCGCGCACGCCGCTGCCCAATGGCATGGGCGATGCATTCTCAGCCATTTTGCTGGCGCACCTGCTGCAACAACGCCCGCTGCCCGAGGCGCTGCAACAGGCCACGGCCAGCCTGTACGCGCTGGTGGGCCACACCCAGGATGGCCAGCGCGATCTGCCGCTGATCGAGCAGCAGGCGCAGATCGTGCAACCGCAGCAGCAGTTCGAGGTGGTGGCGCTTTAAAGCAGTCGGCAGTCAGCGCCGGCGCTTGCGCCGACGCGAGGATTTCGAGGGCAGGCGCTTGGCCCTCAGCGCCGCCGCGCCGTGCGCACGCCGGGCACCTGGGCGACGGCGGCGAGCACGCCCTGCAGGCGGGTGGCGCTGTGCACTTCCACGGTGAAGACCATCGTGGCGGTGTTGTTCTTGTGGCTGCGCGTTTGCACGCCGATGACGTTGGTGCGCTCGCGCGTGAGCACGTCGGAGATGTCGCGCAGCAGGCCCTGGCGGTCCTGGGCCTGCACGTGGATTTCCATCGGGTACAGGGCCTTGCCGCCCGCCTCGGCGCTGCCGGCGGCGGCTGCGCTGTCGCGCCATTGCACTTCGATCAGGCGCTCGGGCGAGGTGCTGCGCATTTTCTGAAAGTTGCTGCAATTGCTGCGGTGGATGGCCACGCCCTTGCCGCGCGTGACGAAGCCGCCGATCTCGTCGGGCGGCGCCGGCATGCAGCATTTGGCCAGGTGCGTCATCAGCGAGTCCATGCCCACCACCAGCACCTTGCCGCTGCCGCCGCTGCGCGGTTTGCGCAGCACCACGGTGTCGCCGCTGGCCTGGCCCGGCTCCTCGCCCGGCGCGGGGCGCAGCAGGGCTTCGAGCGTGCGCAGTGAGAATTCGTCCTTGCCCACGACTTCGAAGAAGGCATCGGCCGATTTGAAGCCCAGCTGCTCGGCGATCGAGTCGAGCTTGAGCGCCGTCTTGCCTTCGCGCTGCAGGATTTTTTCCACCACCTCGCGGCCCTTGGCGATGGTTTGCTGCTGCAACTGGGCGTTGAACCAGGCGCGCACCTTGCTGCGCGCGCGGTTGCTTCTCAGATAGCCCAGCTCGGGGTTGAGCCAGTCGCGCGAGGGGCCGCCGTCCTTGGCGGCGACGATTTCCACCGTCTGGCCGTTTTGCAGCGGCGTGTTCAGCGCCACCATGGCGCCATCGACCTTGGCGCCGCGGCAGCGGTGGCCCAGGCTGGTGTGCACGGTGTAGGCAAAGTCCAGCGGCGTGCCGCCCTTGGGCAGCTCGACGATGGAGGCATTGGGCGTGAGCACGTAGATGCGGTCATCGAACAGGCCCAGCGCGCGCACTTCGTCGCTGTCGGCAAATTCGCGCTCCCAGGCCAGCAGCTGGCGCAGCACGGCGATCTTGGCGTCGTACTCGCCGCTGGCGGACACGCCGGCATAGCCCTTGGTGCCCGCTTCCTTGTAGGCCCAGTGCGCGGCCACGCCGGTCTCGGCGTGCTCGTGCATGGCCTGGGTGCGGATCTGGATTTCCACCGCCCGGCCCTGCGCGTCGCGCACCACAGTGTGCAGCGATTGATAGCCGTTGGGCTTGGGCTTGGCGATGTAGTCGTCGAACTCGGCCTCGATGGGCGTGAAGTGCGTGTGGATCCAGCCCAGGGCCTCGTAGCACTCGGGCACGCTGGGCACGATGATGCGCATGGCGCGCAGGTCAAAGAGCTGCTCGAAGGCCAGCGACTTGCCGCGCATCTTTTTGACGATGCTGTAGATGTGCTTGGGCCGGCCCTGCACGACGGCCTGCACGCCCCTTTGCTGCAGCTGGCTGCGCACCTGGTCGCACAGCTGCTGCATGTACTGCTCGCGCTCGCGCCGCTTGGCCGCGAGCTTGCCGGCCACTTCGTGGTAGGTCTCGGGCTCCAGAAAGCGGAAGGCCAGATCCTCGATTTCCCACTTGAACTGCCAGATGCCCAGCCGGTTGGCCAGCGGCGCGAACACGTACAGGCTTTCCTCGGCCAGCAGCGGGTCGATGGGCGCCTTGCTGCTGGCGTGGTAGCGCAGCGTCTGCAGGCGCGAGGCCAGGCGGATGAGCACCACGCGCAGATCGCGCGAGAAAGCCAGCAGCATCTTGCGCACCGTCTCGGTGTGCTCGATCTTGGCCTCGCCCTGCTTGCGCGCGCCCGAGCCGCTGCGCGCCTGGCCCTGCACCTGCATGAGCTTGGAGGTCTCCACCGCCAGCGCCGCATAGGTTTCGCCAAAGCGGCGCGCAATGGCCTCTTGCGGCTGGTGCAGGTGGAACGAGGCATAGATCAGATAGGTGGCCGCTTGCATGGCCTCGGAGCCACCGATCCCCTGCAGCAGCGCGGCCACTGCATCGGCATGCGCCAGCACCCCTTCGCCATTGCGCAGCACTTCGCCGGCCAGCAGCGGCTGGGCAAAGGCGCGCGCGCGCGCCAGCATGTCCGTCTGGCTGGGCAGCATGGCCGCTGCCGCGCTCAACAGCAACGGCGGCGCCGGGGCAGCGGCGCCAAGCCCGTCCAGGGGCAGCGCAGGGGTCTCTGCAAGGGGGGAGTTCATAGCAAACCGTGAAGTCCGTGGCGTGCGCCGCGTGCCGCGTCGGGCGCAATGTGCGCACTATAGGACAAGCTGCGCGCGCAAAAGCACAAAGGCGCAAAGGCTCTTGTTCAGGCCTCGCCCAGCAGGAATTGCTCGACCACGGCCAGCTGTTCGGGCTGCACCAGCGTGGGCGCATGCCCCACGCCTTCGAACTGCACCAGCTGCGCCTGCGGGCCGCGCCGGGTCATGGCCTGGGCGGTGGCGGCGCTGAGCAGATCGGACTGCGCGCCGCGCAGCAGCAGCGTGGGCAGGCGCAGCGCATCGTACAGGCTCCAAAGCACCTGCTCGCCGGCGCTGGCGGCCTCCTGAGTGAAGGATTGGTAGGGCTGCGCAATGGCCGGGTCGTAGTGCAGGGCCAGCCCGCCTGCGCCATCGCTGCGCAGCATCGGCGCCGACAGCGCCAGCCACTGCGCGTCGCTGTGCGGGCCAAAGCCCACGGCAATGCGCCGCAGGTACTCGGCCCCTTGCTGCAGGTCCGCAAAGCGCAGCGGCTGGCCCAGGTAGCTGCCGATGCGCTGCAGCGCCTGCCATTCGATGCTCGGCCCCACGTCGTTGAGCACCAGCCGCCCCAGCGGCAGCGGCAGGCTTGGCTGGGCCAGCAGCCCCAGGCCGATCAGCCCGCCCATGCTGGTGCCGACCCAATCCATGCGGGCGATGGGCTGGCCCTGCGCCTGGGCCTGTTGTGCCAGCTCGGCCAGCAGCGCCAGCATGTCGCCCACATAGGTGGGGATCTGGTAGCCGTGGGCATCGGCCAGCCAATCGCTGCGCCCGCGCCCGACCACGTCCGGGCAGATCACGCGCGCCTTGCGCCGCAGGCGCTGCGCCAGCACGTCAAAGTCGCGGCCATTGCGCGTGAGCCCATGCACGCAGACGATGAGGTGGGCATTGCCCGCATCATCGGCTGCGGGCCAATCCCAGTAGGCCATGCGATGACTTTGCGCATTGCCCGCGCCGTGCGGCCCGGCCTTGCTGGCGCCTGGGCACTGCACGTGGCGCAACTGCGCTGGCGGTGGCGCATCGGCGGCCCAGGCCGCGCGGGCGGTGCCAGTTGAGTGCTCATGCTGTAATTCGGACATGCCTTTTCCCTCCAGTCAGGGCCTTGCACAGGCTTTCGGGCAGGCCGCAGCAGCACAGCCGGCAAAGCTGCGAGAATGCGGCCTGCAAAGATTTTCCATGCCACGGCCCCGCACCAGACGGGCCGCTTCGCGCACATCCTAATTGAAATCCGCAACCTGAAATCTGCAACCGATACGGAGGCTTGTCATGCATCTCAAAGGGAAAACCGCACTGGTCACCGGCTCCACCAGCGGTATTGGCCTGGGCATTGCTCAGGTGCTGGCCGCACAGGGCGCCAACATCCTGGTCAACGGCTTTGGCGATGCCGACGCGCCGCGCCGCGCCATCGAGCAGGCCGGCCAGGCGCACGGCATCCGCACCGCCTACCACGGCGCAGACCTGAGCAAGGTGGGCGAGATCGAGGATTTGATGGCTTACGCGCAAAAGGAATTCGGCCGCGTGGACGTGCTCGTCAACAACGCCGGCATCCAGCACACCGCCCGCATCGAGGACTTCCCGCCCGAGCGCTGGGACGCCATCATCGCCATCAACCTCAGCAGCGTGTTCCACACCACGCGGCTGGCGCTGCCGGCCATGCGCCAGGCCAACTGGGGGCGCATCATCAACATTGCCTCGGTGCATGGCCTGGTGGCCTCGGTGGAGAAATCGGCCTACGTGGCGGCCAAGCATGGCGTGGTTGGACTGACCAAGGTGACTGCGCTGGAGACGGCCACCACTGGCGTGACGGCCAATGCCATCTGCCCCGGCTGGGTGCTGACGCCGCTGGTGCAAAAGCAGATCGACGCCCTGGCGGAGAAAAGCGGCATCAGCAACGAGCAGGCCCAGGCCCAGTTGCTGGGCGCCAAGGAGCCCTCGCTGCGCTTTACCACGCCGCAGGAGCTTGGCGAGCTGGCGGCCTTCTTCTGCTCGCCCGCCGGCGACAACGTCCGCGGCGTGGCCTGGAACATGGACGGCGGCTGGGTTGCCCAGTAAGAGAGCCCGTTTCAGAACCTGTTCAGAGACTCGCCGCGCTGCGGGCCGCACGTGCCAGCGCCGCACATGGACCCTTCCCGGGCCAGCCCTGCCTGGCCCTCTCTTTTTTGCTTCACTGTTTTTTCTCCCTCTCACCACCATGACCCAAGCCTTGCAAACCCTGATCGAAAACGCCTGGGAAGAGCGCGCTGCGTTCTCCCCCGCTTCCGCACCGGCCGATGTGCGCCACGCCGTCGAGGAGGTGCTGACCCAGCTCGACAGCGGCGCCCTGCGCGTGGCCTCGCGCAATGGCGTGGGCGACTGGACGGTGCACCAGTGGGTGAAAAAAGCCGTGCTGCTGTCCTTTCGCCTCAACGACAACCGCCTGATGCAGGCCGGCGAGCTGGGCTTTTACGACAAGGTGCCCACCAAGTTCTCGGGCATGTCGGCGCAGCAGCTGGCCGCCACCGGGGTGCGCGTGGTGCCGCCGGCCGTGGCGCGGCGCGGCAGCTTCATTGCCAAGGGCGCGATCCTGATGCCCTCCTACGTCAACATCGGCGCCTACGTCGATGAGGGCACCATGGTCGATACCTGGGCCACCGTGGGCTCCTGCGCGCAAGTGGGCAAGAACGTGCACCTCTCCGGCGGCGTGGGCCTGGGCGGCGTGCTCGAACCCCTGCAGGCCAACCCAACCATCATCGAGGACAACTGCTTCATCGGCGCACGCTCGGAAATCGTCGAGGGCGTGATCGTGGAGGAAAACTCCGTCATCTCCATGGGCGTGTACATCGGCCAGAGCACGCCGATCTACGACCGCACCACCGGCGAGGTCAGCTACGGCCGCATTCCCGCCGGCTCCGTGGTCATCAGCGGCTCTCTGCCCAAGGACGGCGGGCGCTACAGCCTGTACGCGGCCATCATCGTCAAGCGCGTGGACGCCCAGACCCGCGCCAAGACCAGCCTCAACGACCTGCTGCGCGATTGAAGCGCCTGCCCGCCCCTCCTCCTCAGCGGCCTCCTGGCCGCTTTTTTCAGGCTGCTTTGGAGCAGCGTCCGGCTGGATCCAAGTGGCTGTTTCACAGCGAGAATCGCTCGCAAAAAATGCCTCGAAGTGCCTGATCTCACTGGGGTAATTACCAAACAAGTTGCATAACAGCAACACTTTGAGCGGCTCTGCAAGGGCAAATGCAAATAGTGCTTAAGCATCGTGCAGGCGCGCTCGTACACTCGGCAGCGTCGATGCATTGCCAATGCCTGCCACAGGCGCGGCGCAGCAGACGAACACCGCCCCGGCCGGCCTCCCCATGCAGCCGGGCATTGTTTCAATCTTTGGGATTCCCGCCATGAAAACCTCGCACCTCTCCCTCGCCCTGATTCCCCTGCTGGCCTTCGGCGCCGCCCACGCGCAAAGCAGCGTCACGCTCTACGGCCGCATCAACACCACCGTGGAACATCAGAAGTTCCAGGGTGAAAAGGCCAGCACCGGCCTGCACAGCAACTCGTCGTACATCGGCTTTCGTGGCACGGAAGACCTGGGCGGCGGCCTGAAGGCCGGCTTCGTCTACGAGCAAAAGGTCGATTCCACCACCGGCGCAGCCACCGACGGCTTTGGCCGCCAGTCCGAGCTGTACCTGGGCGGCAACTTCGGCAAGCTGCGCCTGGGCAACTACAACTCCACGGCCTACAGCAACACCGCCGACTACATCAGCATGCACAACCACGACACCGGCTCGTCGGCCGATGCGCTGTATGCCTACATCGTGCCCAATGCCGCCAAGGTCGGCTACGTGACGCCGGAGCTGGGCGGCTTCTCGCTGGAGCTGGGCTATGGCTTTGAAGACAACCACAGCGGCAAGTCGCCCTACGACCTGAGCGTGAGCTACAAGTTCGGCAACTTCGACCTGGCCGGCGGCTTCGCCAAGCACGGCAAGGCCGAGGCCTACACGCTGCGCGCCCTGTACGCCACCGACAGCATCGCACTGGGCGGCTACCTGCAGTACGACGAGAACGGCCATGGCGCCGGCCTGGGCGATCGCCTCTCGGCCCGCCTGGCTGCGGCCTATTTCGCCGGCGCATCGGAGTTCCACGCCAACGTGGGCTGGGCCGATGCCTATGACAAGCTGGAGAAAAGCGGCGCCACCCAGTTCACGCTGGGCTACAACTACAACCTGAGCAAGCGCACCAAGCTCTACGGCTTCTACACCCGCATCGACAATGCGCGCAACGCCAGCTACGGCGGCGCACCGGCCGCTGGCAAGGACTTCAGCTCCTTCGCCCTGGGCGTACGCCACCTGTTCTGATGCGCGCGGCATTGCCCGCTTGCATGTCCAAAGCCCTGCCCAGCCGGCAGGGCTTTTTTATGGCCTGCCGCTCAGGCTCTCAATGGCTTGAAGCGGTTTGGATTCTCATGAAGACATTTCCTGCAAGTGCCGCCTGTTCTCGTCACACCCGCGAAGGCGGGTGTCCAGTCGCGACACGGACAGACAGCGCTGCCGTTTGCCAATCCCCTCTCGTGCGCAGGGTGGCGCTGGATGCCCGCCTTCGCGGGCATGACGAGAGCGACCTGCGAGATGGCGATGCCAGTCAGCGGCCAGGTTTTGGATTTGTAGGCGTTCGAGCAGAACACGCTCTAGCTGCTCAGTTGCTCGAACAGGCGCTGGTACAGCGCATAGCGGCTCGCGGCAATGGGCGGCAGGGCCTGGTGGGGGGGGGTGGCCTGCGGCGCGGCAGGCGGCGCGTCGTCGTCCTCGGCCACGGCGGCGCGCACCACGCAGCCGGGCTCATGGCGGTGGCTGCAGTTGTGAAAGCGGCAACCAGTGGCGTGGCGGCCGATGTCGGGCATCCAGCGCGGCAAGTCCTGGCGGCGGATGTGGTTCAGGCCGAACTCCTGAAAGCCGGGTGAATCCAGCACCGCTGTGCCGCTGGCGCGCTCCAGCCAGTACCAGGTCGTCACCGTGGTGGTGTGGCGGCCGCTGTTGAGGGCGCGCGAAATCTCTGCCGTCTGCGCCGCCGCATCGGGGATCAGGCGGTTGATCAGCGTGCTCTTGCCCACCCCGGAAGGGCCCAGCACCAGGGTGGCCCGGCCCTGCAGGCGCTGGCGCAGCTGGGCAAAGTCGCTGCCGCCGTGCTGGGCATCCAATTGCAGGCGCAGCACCGGGTACAGCGGCTGGGCCGGCGCGCCCGGATCCTCTTGCGGCCAGGGTTGGCGGTAGGCGCGCAGGCGCTGCCAGGCGCGCTCGAACGGGGCCTGCACGTCCTGCTTGTTCAGGCCGATGAGCACCTCGATGCCCGCGGCCTGCGCCGCCACCAGGGATTTGGCCAATTGCTCCTCGGAGAACACCGGCTCGGCCGCCAGCAGCACCAGCACCTGGTCGATGTTGGCGGCAAAGGCCTTGGTGCGCACCGCGTCCTGGCGGTAGAACAGGTTGCGCCGCGGCGCGATGGCCTCGATGCTGCCCTCCTCGTCCAGGCCGGTGGGCGCGGCCAGCCACTGCACGCGATCGCCCACCACGGCCTGGCTTTTCTTGCCGCGCGGGTGGCAGATGCGCCGCGAGCCATCGCTGGCCTCGACCACATAGTGGCGGCCATGGCCGGTCACCA
This sequence comes from Vandammella animalimorsus, assembly GCF_002285265.1. Lineage (GTDB taxonomy): Bacteria > Pseudomonadota > Gammaproteobacteria > Burkholderiales > Burkholderiaceae_C > Lampropedia. The sequence goes on along the minus strand of NZ_NSJB01000001.1, from coordinate 526,898 downwards.
CCAGGCCTTGCTGCAGGCTGGACTCAGGCCGGCTCATGCCTGCCCCTGCTGGCCCAGGCGGGCCAGGCGCTCGCTGGCCGGCGGGTGCGAGTAGTGAAAGCGCGCGTACAGCGGATCGGGCGTGAGCGTGGCGGCGTTGTCCTCGTACAGCTTGAGCAGGGCTGCGGCCAGGTGCTGCGCGCTGCTGTGGCGTGCGGCGTAGGCATCGGCCTCGAACTCATGGCGGCGCGAGAGCTGGGCCCACAGCGGCTGCAGCAGCCCGCCCAGCACGCCCGCGACGATGGAAAACAGCACCAGCGCCAGCGCATTGTGGGCCTGCGGCAGCAGGCCGCCCTGGGCATCGAGCTGCGGCCTCACGCCCAGGGCCGTGAAGAATGCCGGCTGCTGCAGCAGCCAGCCCAGCGCGGCAAAGCCCAGGGCGCTGAGCAGCGCAAACAGCGCCAGGCGCTTGGCGATGTGGCGGTGCTTGAAGTGCCCCAGCTCATGGGCCAGCACGGCCTCGATCTCGCCATGGCCGAGCTTGCGCAGCAAGGTGTCGAAAAACACCACCCGCTTGGCGCTGCCCAGGCCGGTGAAATAGGCATTGGCATGGGCGCTGCGGCGGCTGCCATCCATGACGAACAGGCCTTGCGCCTTGAAGCCGCTGGCCTGCATCAGCGCGCGGATGCGCGCCTCCAGCGCCTGGTCGGCCAGCGGCTCGAAGCGGTTGAACATGGGCGCAATCCAGCTCGGGTACAGCCACAGCATGAGCAGGTTGAAGCCCATCCACAGCGCCCAGGCCCACAGCCACCACAGGCTGCCTGCGGCCTGCATCAGCCACAGCAGCGCCGCCAGCAGCGGCACGCCCAGCAGCAAGCCCAGCAAAGCCGCGCGCAGCGCATCGGCCAGCCACAGGGCCCAAGTCATTTGGTTGAAGCCGTGGCGCTGCTCGATGACGAAGGTCTTGTACAGGCTCAGGGGCAGGTTCAGCAGCGCGGAGATGGCGCCAAAGGCCAGCAGCAGGGCCAGTTGCTGGCCCAGGCCCGGCCCCATCCAGCGCAGCAGCGCCTGGTTGAGCGCGTCCAGCCCGCCGCCCAGCGTCCAGGCCAGCAGCACCAGGGCCGAGAGCGCGCCCTCCCACATGCCCAGCCGCACCGTGTCGGCCGTGTAATCGGCAGCGCGCTGGTGCGCCGCCAGTGTGATGCGCTGCGCGAATGCCGCCGGCACCTGGGCGCGGTGGCGCAGCACGTGGCGGCGTTGGCGCCAGGCCAGCCACAGCTCCAGCACGGTTTGCAACAGCAGCGCGGCCACGAAGGCCTGCGCCAGTGCGGCCAGCGGCAGCGCCCCAGGGGCGGGGGCGAGAGCACTCCAATCAGACATCGTGGCCTCCGGCAAAAAGCAAAGCGGGCATTGGCCCATGCCCGGCGTTCAGCGCCATCGCCGCCCGCGCACAAGCCACACGGCCTTGCTGCGCACGGGCCGCGAGGTTCACAGCTGGGCGTGCATCTCCTGCACCGAGATCACGTCCAGGTCGGACAGCGCCTTCATGCCCTCCACGGCCGCCTCGGCGCCGTAGATGGTGGTGAAGATGGTCACGCGGCCCTGCAGCGCGCTGGTGCGGATGGAGCGGCTGTCGGCGATGGCGTTGCGGCGCTCTTCCACGGTGTTGATGATCATGGCGATCTCGCCGTTCTTGATCATGTCCACGATGTGCGGGCGGCCTTCGGCGACCTTGTTGACGACTTTCACGGCCAGGCCTTCGGCCTCGATGGCGGCGGCGGTGCCGCGCGTGGCCACCAGCTCGAAGCCCATGGCCAGCAGGTCGCGGGCGATGGCCACGGCGCGCGGCTTGTCGCTGTCGCGCACCGTCAGGAACACGGTGCCGCTGGCGGGCAGGCGCTCACCCGCGCCCATCTGGGCCTTGGTGTAGGCCTCGCCAAAGGTCTTGCCCACGCCCATGACCTCGCCGGTGGATTTCATCTCGGGGCCGAGGATGGTGTCCACGCCAGGGAACTTGACGAAGGGGAACACCGCCTCCTTGACGCTGAAGTACGGCGGCGTGACCTCCCCGCCCACGCCCTGCTCGGCCAGGCTTTGGCCGGCCATGCAGCGCGCGGCGATCTTGGCCAGCGGCAGGCCGGTGGCCTTGCCCACGAAGGGCACGGTGCGGCTGGCGCGGGGGTTGACCTCCAGCACGTAGATCACGTCTTTCTTCTGCCCGCCCTCTTCCTTTTCCTGGATGGCGAACTGCACGTTCATCAGGCCCACCACGTTCAGCCCTTCGGCCATGGCGCGGGTCTGGCGCTTGAGCTCTTCGATGGTCTCGGCGCTGAGGTAGTACGGCGGCAGCGAGCAGGCCGAGTCGCCCGAGTGCACGCCCGCCTGCTCGATGTGCTCCATCACGCCGCCGATGAGCACCTGGCCGCTGGCGTCGCGCACGGCGTCCACATCGCACTCGATGGCGTTGGAGAGGAAGCTGTCGAGCAGCACGGGCGAGTCGTTGCTGACCTGCACGGCCTCGCGCATGTAGCGCTCCAGCCCGGCCTGCTCATGCACGATCTCCATCGCGCGCCCGCCCAGCACGTAGCTGGGGCGCACCACCAGCGGATAGCCCAGCTCGGCGGCCTTTTCCAGCGCCTCGGCCTCGGTGCGGGCCGTGGCGTTGGGCGGCTGGCGCAGGCCCAGTTGGTGCAGCAGTTGCTGGAAGCGCTCGCGGTCCTCGGCGGCGTCGATCATGTCGGGCGTGGTGCCGATGATGGGCACGCCGGCCTTCTCCAGGCCCAGCGCCAGTTTCAGCGGAGTCTGCCCGCCGTACTGCACGATGACGCCGGCGGGCTTTTCCTTGTCCACGATTTCCAGCACGTCTTCAAGCGTCAGCGGCTCGAAGTACAGGCGGTCGCTGGTGTCGTAGTCGGTGGAGACGGTCTCGGGGTTGCAGTTGACCATGATGGTTTCGTAACCATCCTCGCGCATGGCCAGCGCGGCGTGCACGCAGCAGTAGTCGAACTCGATGCCCTGGCCAATGCGGTTGGGGCCGCCGCCGAGCACCATGATTTTTTTCTTGTCGGTGGGCTGGGCCTCGCACTCCTCGTCGTAGCTGGAGTACATGTAGGCGGTGTTGGTGGCGAACTCGGCCGCGCAGGTGTCCACCCGCTTGTACACCGGGCGCACGCCAAGCTGGTGGCGGCGCGCGCGCACGGCGTGCTCGTCGGTGTGCAGCAGCTTGGCCAGGCGGCGGTCGGAGAAGCCTTTTTGCTTGAGCGCGCGCAGCGTGGCCTCATCCAGCGCGGCCAGGGCCTGCTGGCCCTTTTCGGCGTAGAGCTTGTCCAGATCCAGCTCGATGCGCACGATTTGCTCGATCTGCACCAGGAACCACTTGTCGATCTTGGTGATGGCGTGCACTTCGTCCAGCGACCAGCCCGCGGCAAAGGCGTCGCCCACGTACCAAATGCGCGAGGGGCCGGGCTCGCCCAGCTCGCGCTCGAGGATTTCGCGGTCCTGCGTTTTCTCGTTCATGCCGTCCACGCCCACTTCCAGGCCGCGCAGGGCCTTCTGGAAGGACTCCTGGAAGGTGCGGCCCATGGCCATGACCTCGCCCACGCTCTTCATCTGCGTGGTCAGGCGGTCGTCGGCCTGGGGGAATTTCTCGAACGCAAAGCGCGGCACCTTGGTGACCACGTAGTCGATGCTCGGCTCGAAGCTCGCCGGCGTGGCGCCGCCGGTGATGTCGTTCTTCAGCTCATCGAGCGTGTAGCCCACGGCCAGCTTGGCCGCGACCTTGGCAATCGGAAAGCCCGTGGCCTTGGAGGCCAGCGCCGAGGAGCGGCTCACGCGCGGGTTCATCTCGATCACGATCATGCGCCCGTCCTTGGGGTTGACGGCGAACTGCACGTTGGAGCCGCCCGTGTCCACGCCAATCTCGCGCAGCACCGCCAGGCTGGCGTTGCGCATGATCTGGTACTCCTTGTCGGTCAGCGTCTGCGCCGGCGCCACGGTGATGGAGTCGCCCGTGTGCACGCCCATGGGGTCCAGGTTCTCGATGGAGCAGACGATGATGGCGTTGTCGGCCTTGTCGCGCACCACCTCCATCTCATATTCCTTCCAGCCCAGCAGCGATTCTTCAATCAGCAGCTCGCTGGTGGGTGAGGCCTCCAGGCCGCGCTTGGCGATGGTCTCGAACTCCTCGGCGTTGTAGGCCACGCCGCCGCCCGTGCCGCCCAGCGTGAAGCTGGGGCGGATGATGGTCGGGAAACCCACCGTCTTTTGCACTTCCCAGGCCTCGGCCATGCTGTGGGCAATGCCGCTGCGCGCTGAGCCCAAGCCAATGCGCGTCATCGCGTCCTTGAACTTCTGGCGGTCCTCAGCCTTGTCGATGGCCTCGGGCTTGGCGCCGATCAGCTCCACCCGGTATTTGTTGAGCACGCCGTTGCGCCACAAATCCAGCGCGCAATTGAGCGCCGTCTGCCCACCCATGGTCGGCAAGATGGCGTCGGGCCGCTCCTTGGCGATGATTTTCTCCACCGTCTGCCAGTTGATGGGCTCGATGTAGGTCACATCCGCCGTGGCCGGGTCGGTCATGATGGTGGCCGGGTTGCTGTTGATGAGGATGACCCGGTAGCCCTCCTCGCGCAGCGCCTTGCAGGCCTGCACGCCGGAGTAGTCGAACTCGCACGCCTGCCCAATGACGATGGGGCCTGCGCCGATGATGAGGATGGATTGGATGTCGGTTCTTTTGGGCATAACTCGGGGGACTCACTAGAGACAAAACGGCAGGCCGGGCCAAGGCCTGGGCATGGCAACGCCGGCGGGCACAGAAAAGGCGGTTGTCGAAACCGCCCGCCGCTGCAGCCAGGCCGCGCGATCCGCGCTGCGCGCCTGCACTGGCCCACTGCCTGCTGCTGCAGCGAACATCAGGCCGTGCCGCTGATGGTGCGCGACTGGATGTGCGCCAGCAGCTTTTCCAGGCGCTCGGGTTGCACTTTCTTTTGCATCAGCTGCAGCATGCCCTCGCCTTCGGCGATGGGGCGCAGCACGTCGACCTCGGCCGGGTAGAAATTCACATCCCAGTCGAGCAGCTCCTGCTCGAACTCTTCATCGCTCCAGTTCTTGCCCTTGGCAATGAAGATCACCAGCGGCATGGCCTTCTTCTCGATGAAGGCCTTTTTGTAGGGCTTTTGCGCCCAGCGCTCGGAAAACCACTCGCGCGCGCCGGGCTCCAGCGTCAGCATGCGCTTGGCGATGGCCTTTTCCAGGGCCGTGGCAGGAAAGCTGAAGAGTTTCATGGATCAGATGCTCGGATCAAGTCGTGGATGAAAGGCCAGCACCGCAGCCTTTGCTGCCAGCCCGCACTCACGCAGCCTGGCGGCGCATGAGCTGAATGAAATGGTCGAAAAGATAGGCGATGTCGTGCGGGCCGGGCAAGGCCTCCGGGTGGCCCTGGAAGCAGAACGCGGGCTTTTCGGCATGGGCCAGGCCCTGCACCGTGCCATCGAACAGGCTGGTGTGCGTCACCCGCACCGTAGCCGGCAGCGACTGGGCATCGACGGCAAAGCCGTGGTTCTGGCTGGTGATGCTCACGCGGCCGCTGTCATGGTCCTTGACCGGGTGGTTGCCGCCATGGTGGCCGAACTTCATCTTGTAGGTCTTGCCGCCCAGCGCCAGCGCCATGATCTGGTGGCCCAGGCAGATGCCAAAGGTCGGCAGGCCGCTGTCGATGGCGCGGCGCGCGGCCTCGATGGCGTAATCGCAGGGCTCGGGATCGCCCGGCCCGTTGGAGAGGAACACGCCGTTGGGCTGCAGGGCCTGCACTTCCTCGAACGGGGTCTTGGCTGGCACCACCGTCACCCGGCAGCCCTTGTCGGCCAGGATGCGCAGGATGTTGCGCTTGACGCCAAAGTCGTAGGCCACCACGTGCAGTTTGGGCTCGGCCTGCTGGCCATAGCCCTGGCCCAGCACCCAGGAGGTCTGCGTCCACTCATAGGGCTTGTCGGTGCTCACGCGTTGCGCCAGATCCAGGCCACTCATGGACGGCGCGGCCTGGGCCTGCGCGCGGGCCTGGGCAATCGCCTCCGGCGTGGCCTGCCCGCCAGCGGGCAAGGCCATGATGCAGCCGTTTTGCGCACCGTTTTCACGCAGGTGGCGCGTCAGGCGGCGCGTATCGATGTTGGCAATGGCCACCACGCCACGGCGGCGCAGGAACTCCTGCAGCGATTGCGTGCTGCGGAAGTTGCTGGCCAGCAAGGGCAAATCCTTGATCACCAGGCCGGCCACGAAGGTCTGGGTGGACTCGTCGTCCTCCTCATTGGCGCCGCAGTTGCCGATGTGGGGGTAGGTCAGCGTCACGATCTGCTGACAGTAGCTCGGGTCGGTGAGGATTTCCTGATAGCCCGTCATCGAGGTGTTGAACACCACCTCGCCCACCGTGGCGCCCTCGGCCCCGATGGCATTGCCCGTGAACACCGTGCCGTCGGCCAGCACCAAAAGCGCAACAGGGAAATCCCCTTGCTGTAGAGACAAAAGCACGCAATCACCTCAAAAAGGATTCGTCAGGCCCCGCCCTGCCTGTGCATTTTTCGATCCGGCAGCAGCGCCCAAAAAGGCCGCAGGCAAGGCGCAGCCAGGCGGCCAAACAGGCCAGATCAGAACGGGTGAGATAAACCGGCTGAGTATAACTGAAGGCCCTGCCCCCAAGGCCCGCGCGCAGTGGCCTGCAGCGGTTTCGCTGGGCGCGGTTTCGCCCTGCCTCAGCCCACCTGCTGCAGCCATTGGCACAGCTGCAGCAAATCGGCCGCCTGCGGCGGCAGCGGCCCGGCTTCGGCCGGCCAGCTCTTGCCTTCACGGTTGAGCCAGAACGCCTGCATGCCGGCATTGCGCGCCCCGGCCACGTCCAGCAGCGGGTCATCGCCCACGTGCAGCACGGCCTGCGGCGGCAGCCCAAGGCGCTGCGCGCCCAGCCTGAAGATGCGTGCATCGGGCTTGGCATGGCCAGCCTCGCGCGCCGGCAGGCTGGCGGCAAAACAGCGGCCAATGGGCATGGCCAGCACATCGGCATTGCCATTGCTCAGCGCCAGCAGCGGGTAGCGCGCCGCCAGCCAGTCCAGCGCCTGGGCCACCTCGGCAAACGGCTGCACCCGCTGGCGCGCGGCAAAAAAGACCTCGAAAGCCTGCTGCGCGCGCTGCGGCGCGGCCTGCTCGCCAGCGGCCTGCATGGCCAGGGCAATGGTTTGCAGGCGCAGAAACGACAAATCGTGGGCCCGCTGCGGATGGGCCGCCTCGACCTGCGCGCGCCAGGCCCGCGCCGCCCCCGGCTCGGCCCAACGCCGCGCCGCCGCCGGGGTGTGCGCCTGCATCCAGGCCAGCAACTCGGCCTCGGCCTGCTCGATGGCCGGCCAGACGGGCCAGAGCGTATCGTCCAGATCCAGCGAAATGGCCTGGATGCGCGCCGCCTGTGCTGGGGTTGGGTTGGCCTGGGCAGGATTCAGACTCGGTTGCGCTGTGATGAAGCTGAACGTCATATGTATTGAGAAATTCTTTCAGGCCTGAAATTTTTCCTTCAAGTCAGCATTTTGAGTTTTCCCCAGTTTTTCTCGAAGCCTGGTACAGCGAAAAAATCCACTGCTTTTCCGCAAGCCGAGGGTAGTTGATTTCATAAAGCTTCATGGTAAACAAAGGGTCTTTCAATCCGAGTCGCTCATTCATTCGCTGATCACATATAAATTCATGTATTTCCCACCACTTCTTCAATTCGTACTCATAAGCTATTTGATTGCTTCTATTATAGAGAGACATGAAGCGCTTGATGAACTCCGGCTCCAGGGCGCCAATAGAAATCTCAACTCCCCACATCGACTCCCGCCATTGAGAAATATTGTTTCGCGCCAAAAAAGACCGGGGCGCATAGAATGCAGTCGACAGCTTGCCCTTGGAGTCTTGCTCGGTCTCATAATTGCAAATTTCCATGTAAACAAGCTCCTCATCAGGATCGTCCTTGGCCAATAATTCAGCCATCCTGCGCTTGGCATATTTTAACGCCTCCACGCCAATTTCGACTCCCCAAAATTTGACAACCACCTTATTCAGACAGTCAGACTCTTTATAAAAGTCGATGAATTTTGCCGCCTCATCTGTCGGCGGCTTTTCTTCGAAAGGGGAATACCACCCAATCCAGGCCTGGCGAATCCATAGCGCCCCTTCATAAGCAGAATAAGAGGAGCTGATGCACTCGCCCTGAGGCGTCCAACTTAACCTTAACATTCTCCTTTCGTCAAGATTAAACTTCTCTCGAATGGCCTGCAGCTCCTTTGCAATCCGGTCTTCCTGCTCCTTACCTATATTGAATATGATGGGCTTTTGCAATTCCTGATCTGGAAGGTAAGGTCCCCAAAAAGGCGTCAACTCCTCCAAAAACTCATGCCGCATGTCCGGATAAGGAGGAGAAACCAAGCCATAAAGCCCCATAGAAAATGGCGGATCCTTCAACCCAAGCTTTTGATTCAGGGATTGATGACGAATGAACCCATCAATCTCCTTCCACTTCTCAAAAGCATATTCATGAACCATTTGATAATATTGGGAAGATATTCTCCTGCATTGCAAAAGAAGCTTGCACCCAACCTGATTGGCGGAAACCACGATCGCACCAGTGCAGCGCCCCGATGAGCTATTGGGAAAAACAAATCTTTTGGGCGCAAAGAAATAAAAATTACCAGCCGCACTCATGGACTCATCCACATCCGACATGATAAAAAAGCAAATCCTCTCCCCCGGATAATCTGAAGAGAAAATATCCTGCAACTTTTTCTTGGCAAGCGCAACCCCTCTGGCCATGATGTATCTAGACCATACCTTATAGGCAACAACATTCAATGAAGAGGCTCGCTTCATCTGGATGATCCAAGGATTTGACCCTTCTTCCGGACATGGCTTGGGGCGAGTGATTTTGGGTGTTTGCTCCCATATCTCCCCATTTTTCAAAAAATACAAACCTCCCACACAATCCGGCAAATCAAACTCCCTCTGAATGGTTTGCAAGGCAGGCATGACATCATTTTCTTCATCTTCACGCATAGGAACCTCAAAATAAATTAGAGCAGTCCATCTTTCAAGAAAGCATCCTCTGTAAAACAGCGATGAGCGCAAGCCCCATTGCATTGGCAATGCAGGCCAATGATTCTAGAACCTGTTCAAAATTTCAGCGCGGTTGGGCAAGAAATGGTTTGAGATGGGCTGCAAGGCGCAAACACCAGCCGGCGCAATCAGGCCAGGTGGCCCTGAGAGGCTTTGCAGGGCAGCAGGCGCCCTGATCACTGGATTGCCATTTTGAGCAGGTTCTTCGCTCCCTGGCGCCTGGCCGCGCGCTTGCCTGGTCACCCTCTCCTGCCTCAGCCCTGCCGTTGGCAAGAGCGCCCGATGTCAAGCACCCGGCCCACGCAGCCGCTGGCCCGCCCGCGGCGGGCCGATAATCGCGCCCCATGAATCCGCGCCTTCAATCCCTGCACCCTTATCCGTTCGAGCGCCTGCGCCAGTTGTTTGCCGGTGTTGCGCCCAATGCGGCGCTGGCGCCCATCAGCCTGGGCATTGGCGAGCCGCGCCATGCCACGCCGCAGCTGGTGCTCGATGCCTATGCCCAGGCCCTGCACAGCCCGGGCCTAGCCAGCTACCCGGCCACGGCGGGCACGCCGGCGCTGCGCCAGGCCTGCGCGCAGTGGTTGCAGCGCCGCTATGGCGTGCAGGCCGATGCCGAGCGCGAGGTGCTGCCGGTCAACGGCTCGCGCGAGGCGCTGTTTGCGCTCACCCAGGCCGTCGTCGATCCGGGCGATGCGCAGGCCATCGTCGTCTGCCCCAACCCCTTCTACCAAATCTACGAGGGCGCGGCGCTGCTCGCGGGCGCGCAGCCGTATTACGCCAACAGCGATCCGGCGCGCAATTTCGCCGTGGATTGGGATGCCGTGCCCGAGGCCGTCTGGCAGCGCACGCAGCTGGTGTTCACCTGCTCGCCGGGCAACCCCACCGGCGCGGTGATGCCGCTGGCCGAGTGGGACAAGCTCTTTGCGCTGAGCGAGCGGCACGGTTTCGTCATCGCCAGCGATGAGTGCTACAGCGAAATCTATTTTCAGGATGAAGCGCCGCTGGGCGCGTTGCAGGCGGCGCGCCAGCTCGGGCGCGATTGGCAGCGCCTGGTGATGCTCACCAGCCTGTCCAAGCGCAGCAATGTGCCGGGCATGCGCAGCGGCTTCGTGGCCGGCGATGCGGGCATCCTGCAGCAGTTCTTGCTCTACCGCACCTACCACGGCTGCGCCATGGCCCCGCCGGTGCAGGCCGCCAGCATCGCCGCCTGGGGCGATGAGGCGCACGTGGCGCACAACCGCCAGCTCTACCGCGAAAAGTTCGCCCAGGTCACGCCCGTGCTGCAGTCCGTGCTGGACGTGCGCCTGCCCGATGCGGGCTTTTACCTGTGGGCCGGCATCCCGCCGCATCTGGGCCTGAGCGATGCGCAGTTCGCCCGCGCGCTGTATGAACAGCAGGCCGTCACCGTGCTGCCCGGCAGCTATCTGGCGCGCGAGGCCGCGGGCACCAACCCGGGCGCAGGCCGCGTGCGCATGGCGCTGGTGGCCGAGACCGCCGAGTGCCTGGAGGCCGCCCGGCGCATCGCCGCCTTCGTGCGCAACCTGCAGGGCTGATCTGATGCCCTGTCGATCCTGATGCCCTGCATGATGCCCCTGTGTTGAACGGGCCCTGAAACCGCCCGTTGCCTTTACTGCCTTTACCATTGGCGGCTTTTGCTTTTGTTGTGTAGTGGCAGCGCCCTGCGGCATCCAGGCCGCCGCGCGCCGCCGCCACAGCAGTCCAGCCCGTTTTCCCCCGTGCGCCTCAATTCCATCAAGCTCGCCGGCTTCAAGTCCTTTGCCGAGCCGACCAACTTTCTGCTGCCAGGCCAGATGGTGGGCGTGGTCGGCCCCAATGGCTGCGGCAAGTCCAACATCATGGATGCGGTGCGCTGGGTGCTGGGCGAATCCAAGGCCAGCGAGCTGCGCGGCGAGTCCATGCAGGACGTGATCTTCAGCGGCACGCACACGCGCAAGCCCGCCAGCCGCTCCAGCGTGGAGCTGGTGTTCGACAACGCCGACCACCGCGCCGGCGGGCAGTGGAACCAGTTTGGCGAGATCGCCGTCAAGCGCGTGCTCACGCGCGAGGGCGCCAGCAGCTACTACATCAACAACCAGCAGGTGCGCCGCAAGGACGTGCAGGACGTGTTCCTGGGCACCGGCCTGGGCCCGCGCGCCTACGCCATCATCGGCCAGGGCACGATCAGCCGCATCATCGAATCCAAGCCCGAGGAGCTGCGCCTGTTCCTGGAGGAAGCGGCCGGCGTCTCCAAGTACAAGGAGCGCCGCAAGGAGACCGAGGCGCGCCTGAAGGACACGCGCGAGAACCTCACCCGCATCGAAGACATCCTGCGCGAGCTGGGCAGCCAGCTGGGCAAGCTGCAGGCCCAGGCCGAGGTCGCCGCGCAGTACACCCAGCTGCAAGAGCGCGTCACGCTGGCGCAGCAGCAACTGTGGCTGCTGCGCCAGCAAAAGGCCCAGCAGGATCTGGAGCAGGCCCAGGCCGCCGGCCAGCAGGCCATGGATGAGCTACAACTGCACACCGGCGAGATCGAAGTCGCCGCCGCGCAGCTGGAGCAGGCGCGCGAGCAGCACTACGCCGCCGGCGAGCAGGTCAACAGCGCCCAGGGCGCGCTCTACGAAGCCTCGGCCGAGGTCGGCAAGCTCGAAGCCGAAATCCGCTTCGTGCTCGAAGGCAAGCAACGCGCCGAGCAGCGCATCGACGCGCTGCAGCAGCAGATGGCGCAGTGGCAGCACAGCTCCAGCCAATCGAGCGAGCACCTGAGCGCGCTCGAAGGCGACGACGCCAGCGCGCTGGAGCGCAGCGAAATCCTTGCCGCCCAGCTCGACGAGCACAGCGCCCAACTGCCCGAGCTGGAGCAGGCCTGGCGCCAGGCGCGCGAGCAGGCCGAGCAGGCGCGCCAGCAGGCCCAGCACGTGCAGCAGCAGCTGCAGGTGCTGGCCGCCGAGCAGCGCGGCCTGGCCGAGCGCCAGCAGCAGCAGCAGGCCCGCATGGAGCGCATCGAGCAGGAGCGCCGCGGCCTGCAGCCCATCGACGAGCAACAGCTGGCCCAGCAGCAGCAGGCGCTGGAGCTGGCGCGCGAGGAGGCCGAACTGGCCCAGGCCGCCTGGGCCGAGCTGGAAGCCAGCCTGCCCGAGCTGGACAGCCAGCGCCGCCAGGCGCAAAACGCGCTGCAGGCCAGCGCCGGCAAGCTCGCCAGCCTGGAGGCGCGGCTGCAGGCGCTGCGCGCCCTGCAAGACAAGGTGCAGGCCGAAGGCAAGCTCGCCCCCTGGCTGGCCGAGCACGGGCTGGAGCAGTTCGAGCCGCTGTGGCGCCAGCTGCACGTGGACAGCGGCTGGGAGCAGGCCGTCGAAGCCGCGCTGCGCGAGCGCATGGCCGCCCTGCCCGTCTCCGACCTGGAGCGCATCCGCGGCTTTGCCAGCGCCGAGCGCCGCCCGCCCGTCAAGCTGGTGTTCTACGCCAATGCCCCTGGCCACACACCCGCCGCGCCCGCCGCCGCACCTGTCGCCCCCAACCCGGCCATGACCCTGCCGCCGCTGAGCGAGAAAATCCGCTGCGACAACCCGCAGCTGCAGGCCGTGCTGGCCGACTGGTTGCAGGGCTGCTACAGCGCCGCCCACCTGGACGACGCGCTGGCCGCCCGCAGCCTGCTGCGCCCGGGCGAGCAAATCCTGCTGGCCCAGGGCCACAGCGTCACCGGCCACAGCCTGGGCTTTTACGCCGAAGACAGCGAGCAGGCCGGCCTGCTGGCGCGCGCCCAGGAGATCGAGGCCCTGCAGGCCGACTGCCAGGCGCAAGAGACCAGCGTGCAGGCGCAGCGCAGCGCCCAGGCCCAGGCCGAGAGCGCCTACCAAGAGGCTGCCGCCGCGTTGCAACAGCGCCGCAGCGCCGCCGACCAGGCGCAAAAACAGGCCCACCAGCTGCAGGTCGAAGTCATGCAGCTGAGCCAGCAGGCCGAGCAGCTGCGCGCCGCGCACGCCCGGCTGGAGGACGACTGGCAAGAGCTGCAGCAAGGCCAGGAAGAATTGCAGGCGCGCAGCATCGAGGCCGAGGCGCGCTTTGAGGAGCTAGACGCCCAGCTGGCCGAGGCCCAGGCCCTGCAATTGACGCAGGACGAGGCCGTGGACGCGGCCGAGCGCCAGCTGGGCCAGGCGCGCGAGCAGCTGCGCCAGCTCGAGCGCCAGCTGCAGGAATCGCAGTTCGGCCAGCAAAGCATCCAGCACCGCCGCCAGGAGTTGCAGCGCAGCCTGGCCACCGCCAGCCAGCAGTTGCAGGCCCTGCAGCAAGAGCTCGAACAGGCGCAGATCGAACAGGCGCGCTTTGCCGAGACCGGCGCACTCGACGGCCTGGAGCAGGCCCAGGCCGTCAAGCTCGACTGCGAGCAGCGCCTGCAGCAGGCGCGCCAGCACTACGACGAAATGGGCCGCCAGCTGCGCGCCACCGACGAGGCCCGCATGCACAAGGAGCGCGCGCTGGAGCCGCTGCGCCAGCGCATCACCGAGCTGCGCCTCAAAGAGCAGGCCGCGCAACTGGCCTGGCAGCAATTCGAAGACCTGCTGAGCGAGGCCGAGAGCGACAAACAGGCCGTGGCGCACAGCATCGCCCAGGGCCAGGTGCGCCTGGAAGGCCTGCAAGGCCAGATCGAGCGCATGCAGCGCCAGATGGAGGCCCTGGGCCCCGTCAACCTGGCCGCGCTGCAGGAGCTGGGCCAGGCCAATGAGCGCAAGACCTACCTGGACGCGCAGGCCAGCGACCTGCAAGAGGCCATGGCCACGCTGGAAGAGGCGATTCGCACCATCGACGCCGAAACCCGCGAGCTGCTGCAAAGCACCTTCGACACCGTCAACCAGCACTTTGGCGCCATGTTCCCCGAGCTGTTCGGCGGCGGCCAGGCCAGGCTCATCATGACGGGCGAGGAAATCCTCGACTCAGGCGTGCAAGTCATGGCCCAGCCGCCGGGCAAGCGCAACCAGACCATCCACCTGCTCTCGGGCGGCGAAAAGGCCTTGACGGCCATTGCCCTGGTGTTTGCCATCTTCCAGCTCAACCCCGCGCCCTTTTGCCTGCTCGACGAGGTGGACGCGCCGCTGGACGACGCCAACACCGAGCGCTATGCGCGCCTGGTCAAGCGCATGAGCGCGCACACCCAGTTCCTCTACATCAGCCACAACAAGATCGCCATGGAAATGGCCGAGCAGCTCATCGGCGTGACCATGCAAGAGCGCGGCGTCTCGCGCATCGTGGCCGTGGACATGCAAGAGGCGCTGAGCATGGCCGACGCCTGAGGGCCCTTGGCCTTGCCTGAGCAGGGCTGCTCACGCTCTGGGCGAGATGGGCGAGATGGGCGAACGCCTGCTCACAGGCAGGCGTTGATCGGGGGATCAGAGCGTGTTGTGCTCGAACGTTGACAAATCCAAGACAGGCCGCTGACTGCCATCGCAATCTCGAAGATGGCTCTCGTCATGCCCGCGCAGGCGGGCATCCAGCGCCACCATTGCGCGCGAGTGGGGAGATTGGCAAACGGCAGCGCCGCCTGTCAGCGCGTCGCGACTGGACACCCGCCTTCGCAGGTGTGACGAGAGAAGGCGGCGCTTTCAGGAAATGTCTTCACGAGCATCGAAACCGCTCCAGAAGGCGCAGGCCGCAGCCCCGAGCGGCTGGGCGCCGCCGGCTCAGGCCGCGCGCTCGATGCGCAGGCCGCTTTCGGCGTCGAAGAAGTGCAGGCGCCCGGCGCGGGGCTGCACGTACAACGTCTGGCCCGGCTCGGGCACGAAGTGGCCTTCCTCAATGCGCACGATCAGGCTTTCGCCTTGCAGGCGGGCGTAGATCAGGCGCTCGGCGCCCAGCAGCTCCACCGATTCGACCTCCACGGGCCAGCCCTGGCCGGGTTCGACCAGGTCCAGATGCTCGGGGCGAATGCCAGTAATCAACCCTTCCGGGCTGCCCGGGGCGTGCTTGAGCAGGTTCATCGGCGGCGAGCCGATGAAGCTGGCCACGAAGGTCGTCGCCGGCGTGTGGTAGACCTCCTCGGGCGTGCCGAACTGCTCCATGTGCCCGCCGCTGAGCACGATCATGCGCTGCGCCAGCGTCATGGCCTCGACCTGATCGTGCGTGACGAACAGCGAGGTGATGCCCAGCTCGCGGTGCAGCTTCTGAATTTCCAGCCGGGTCTGCGCGCGCAGCTTGGCGTCCAGGTTGGACAGCGGCTCATCGAAGAGGAACACCTGCGGCTGGCGCACGATGGCGCGGCCCATGGCCACGCGCTGGCGCTGCCCGCCCGAGAGCTCGCGCGGCTTGCGTTCGAGCAAATGCCCCAGCTCCAGGATTTGCGCGGCCTTGTCCACGCGGCGCTTGATTTCATCGGCCGGGGTCTTGGCGATTTTCAGGCCGTAGGCCATGTTCTCGAACACGCTCATGTGCGGGTAGAGCGCGTAGTTCTGGAACACCATGGCGATGTCGCGCCGCGCCGGCTCCAGGTCGTTGACGACCTGCCCGCCAATGAGGATCTCGCCGCCGGAGATTTCCTCCAGCCCGGCCACCATGCGCAGCAGCGTGGATTTGCCGCAGCCTGAGGGGCCAACGATCACGATGAACTCACCATCGGCAATCTCTGCGTTGATGCCATGGATGACCTGATTGACCTTGGCACCACGGCCGTAGCGTTTGATGACGTTGCGCAGGGAAATGGATGCCATGGGAGAAGGGGCAAAAAAGAGAAAAAACGGAACACGCGCCAGGCGCAGCGCAAAAAAATACCCGCACAAGGGCTTGTGCGGGCTCTCTGGCCCGGGCGGGGCCGTACTATACCCAAACTCACCCCCTGCTTTGCCCTGCCCGCCCCACAGAACACCACATGCACACCGACAGCACCTCTCCGACCATTGCCTTTCTGGGTACCGGCCTGATGGGCCAGCCCATGGCGCAGCGCCTGCTGGATGCGGGTTATGCGCTGCACGTCTGGAACCGCACCGCCAGCAAGACCGAGGCCCTGTGCCAGGCTGGCGCGCACGGCCACGCCAGCGCCGCGCAGGCCGTGGCGGCGGCCGACATCACCATCGCCATGCTCGAGAGCGGCGCCATCAGCCGCGAGGTGCTGCAGGCGCACGGCGTGGCGCAGGCGCTGCGACCTGGCAGCCTGTTCATCGACATGGGCTCGATGCAACCGCGCGAGGCGCGCGAGCACGCCGCGCTGCTGCAGGCGCGCGGCGTGCTCGCGCTGGATGCGCCTGTCTCGGGCGGCACCGTGGGCGCCCAGGCCGGCACGCTGGCCATCATGGTCGGCGGGCCGGCCGAGGTCTTCGAGCGCGCCCAGGTGCAGGCCCTGCTGGCCGTGCTGGGCCGCGCCACCCGCGTGGGCGAGGCTGGCAGCGGCCAGCTGGCCAAGCTGGTCAACCAGATGATCGTGGGCATCACCATCGGCGCCGTGGCCGAGGGCCTGCTGCTGGCCGAAAAAGGCGGCGCCGACCCGGCCAAAGTGCGCGAGGCCATGGCTGGCGGCTTTGCCCAAAGCCGCATCCTGGAGCTGCACGGCCAGCGCATGGTGGCGCACGATTTTGCGCCGCGCGGGCGCATGAGCGTGCAACTCAAAGACTTGCGCAATGTGCTGGCCAGCAGCGCCGAGCTGGGCTTCGAAGCCCCCATCACCGCGCTGCTGGCGCAGCTCTACCAACAAGCGCTCGATGGCGGGCTGGGCCCGCTGGACCACAGCGCGCTGTTTTTGCAGCTGGCGCAACGCAACCACATGCACACCGGCCTGGCCCAGGCTCAGCTGGCCTCGGCGCAGGCCCAGTCGGACGATGGCCTGGCAACAGCCCCGGCACCGGCCGCAGCGCCTGCGCCATGACGCCCCCTGCCCGCCTGCCAGCCCCCCGCCACGCCTGGGGCCACGCCCTGCGCCATTGGCCTGCGCGGCTGCTCGCCCTTCCTCTGCGGCTGCGGTGCCTGTTTTGCCTGGCCTGGCTGCTGCTGCCCATCGGCCCGGCCCAGGCTGCCGGCGCGCTGGCCACGCCGGCGCAGTGCATCGTCACCCGCGTCTCCGATGGCGATTCGCTGCAGGCGCGCTGCCAGCACGGCGCGCGCGCGCAACGGCTCAAGCTGCGCCTGCGCGCCATCGACGCGCCCGAGTTGCGCCAGCCCTACGGCCAAGCCGCCAGGCAGGCGCTGCTCGCGCTGTGCCTGCACCAGCGCGTGCAACTGCCCGCGCGCGCGCAACGCGACCGCTATGGCCGCACCCTGGTCGATCTACACTGCGGCGGCGTGCCCGTGGCCGAGCGCCTGGTCGCGCAAGGCCTGGCCTGGGTGCACCGTGGCACGGCGCGCGACTACCCGCGCCTGCTGCGCCTGCAGCAACAGGCGCAGCGCAGCGGCAAGGGCCTGTGGACGCAGCGCGAGCCCACGCCCCCCTGGGCCTGGCGGCACGCGCACCCTCAACCGCCACGGCGGTCGCAATGATTTTTCTAAAAGGAGAGCTTGCAATGACAACGACACAAAAAGTGGCCCTGATCACCGCCGGCGGCAGCGGCATGGGCGCGGCCGCCGCGCGGCGTCTGGCCGCCGATGGCTTTGCCGTGGGCATCCTCTCCTCCTCCGGCAAGGGCGAGGCGTTGGCGCGCGAACTCGGCGGCGTGGGCGTGACCGGCTCCAACCAATCGCCCCAAGACCTGCAGCGCCTGGTGGCCCTGGCCGAGCAGCGCTGGGGCCGCGTGGACGTGCTGGTCAACAGCGCCGGCCACGGCCCGCGCGCGCCAGTGCTCGAGCTCAGCGACGAGGACTGGCACCGTGGCATGGACACCTATTTGCTCAACGTCGTGCGCCCAACGCGCCTGGTCGTGCCGCTGATGCAGCGCCAGGGTGGTGGCGCCATCATCAACATCTCCACCGCCTGGGCCTTCGAGCCCAGCGCGCTGTTCCCCACCTCAGCCGTGTTCCGCGCCGGGCTGGCCAGCTTCACCAAGCTGTTTGCAGACCAGTTCGCCGCCGACAACATCCGCATGAACAACATCCTGCCCGGCTGGATCGACAGCCTGCCAGCCACCGAGGAGCGCCGCCAGAGCGTGCCGCTGCAGCGCTACGGCAAGAGCGAGGAAATCGCCGCCACGGTGGCCTTTCTCGCCTCGGATGGCGCGGCCTACATCACCGGCCAGAACCTGCGCGTGGACGGCGGCCTGAGCCGCTCCGTCTAAAAAAACCGTTCCAAGTCTTCGCACCCCCGCCCCTTCATGCCCGCCTACTCCTTCGAAGCCATCGACGAACTGGGCCAGCCGCGCAAAGGCACGCTGGAGGCCGACTCCGCGCGCAGCGCGCGCTCGCAACTGCGCACGCAGGGCCTGGTGCCGCTGCGCGTCGATGCCGTGGCTGCCAGCGCTCCGGCGCAGGCCGCCGCAGGCGGCGGCTGGCTGCGGCGGCGTGTCTTCAACGCCACCGCGCTGGCCATCTGGACGCGCCAACTCGCCGGCCTGGTCTCCTCCGGTCTGACGCTGGAGCGCGCCCTGGCCATGCTGGCCGAGGAGGCCGAAGACCTGCGCCAGCAGCACCTGGTGGCCAGCCTGCGCGCCGAGGTCAATGCCGGCAGCAGCTTCGCCCGCGCCCTGGCCGCCTGGCCGCAGGAATTCTCCGAGGTCTATGTGGCCGTGGTCGGCGCCGGCGAGCAAAGCGGCGAGCTGGCGCTGGTGCTCGAGCGCCTGGCCGACGAGCTGGAAAACCGCCAGGCCCTGCAAGCCCAGATCACCGGCGCGGCGCTGTATCCGGCCATCGTCACCGTGGTGGGCATCGTCATCGTCATCTTCCTGCTCAGCTACGTCGTGCCACAAGTTGCCAGCGTCTTTGCCGGCGGCCGGCGCAGCCTGCCGCTGCTGACGGAAATCCTCATGGGCATCAGCGCCTTCTTGCGCGCCTACGGCCTGTGGCTGCTGGCTGCGCTGGCGCTGGCGACCTGGCTGTTCGGACGTTGGCTGCGCATCCCCTCACAGCGCGAGAAATTCGACGCCGCCTGGCTGAAGCTGCCCATACTGGGCCGACTGGCCGCGCAATTCAATGCAGCGCGCTTTGCCTCCACACTGGCCATGCTCAGCGGCGCCGGCGTGCCCATCCTCAAGGCCCTGCAAGCGGCCGCGCAAACCGTGGGCAACCGCAGCATGCGCCGCGACGCGCTGGAGGCCCTGGCCCTGGTGCGCGAAGGCGCGCCGCTGGCCGCCGCGCTGGCGCAGAAAAAACGCTATCCGGCGCTGCTGTCCATGTTCGCGCGCCTGGGCGAGCAAACCGGCCAGCTGCCGCTGATGCTCGAACGCGCCGCCCGCCAGCTACAAAGCCAGGTGCAGCGCCGCGCCGTGCGCCTGGCCACCATGCTTGAGCCGCTGCTCATCGTGGCCATGGGCCTGGCCGTGATGGTCATCGTGCTGGCTGTGCTGCTGCCCATCATCCAGATGAACACCTGGGTGCGCTGAAGCGCCGCCATGCCCTGTCCCGCCCCATCCATCCCTATCGCGCCGCCCGGCCTGCACACGCTGCAGCTGGGCGATGGCCGCACGCTGGCGCTGCTGCGCCCCGATTGGCCGGCCCCGCCCTGGGTTCGGGCACTGTTCACCACCCGCCAGGGCGGTTGCAGCCCCGCGCCCTGGGATGGCTGGAACCTGGGCGACCACGTGGGCGATGCGCCTGCGCGGGTGGCCGCCAACCGCGCGCTGCTGCAGCGCGCCATGACGGCGCTGGACGCGCGCGCGCCGCAGCCGGTGTTCGTGCAGCAAGTGCATGGCTGCGATGTCTTGCCGCTCGATGCCCTGTCGCGCGATGGCCTGCAGTCTGCCGAGCCTGGCTGCAACGAGCCGGACTGCGATGCGGCAGTTGGCCAGCGGACCGCGCCGTTGGTGGCCGATGCCGCGCTGGCCAGCCAACCTGGCCTGGCCTGCACCATGTTGGTGGCCGATTGCCTGCCTGTACTGCTGGCCCATCGGCAAGCCCGCGTCGTGGCGGCCATCCACGCCGGCTGGCGTGGCCTGGCTGGCCAGAATGGCCAGGGCGTGCTGGAGCACAGCCTGGCGCAGTTTGCCCAGGCCGTGCAGCGGCGCTGCGGCCTGCCGGCGGCGCAGGCCGCGCGCGACACGCTGGCCTGGCTGGGCCCGTGCATCGGGCCTGCGGCCTTTGAGGTCGGCGCCGAGGTGCGCCAGGCCTTTCTGGCCGGCCAGCCCGCCAGCGCCCAGGCGGCTGTGGCCCGCTGTTTTGCGGCCCCTTCGTCCGCACAATCGCCCGCCCCTTCTGCGGCGCAGGTCAGGCCTGCCCCCGGCCATGCCGACCCAATGCGCTGGCACGCCAACCTGCCGGCGCTGGCGCGGCTGCGCCTGCAGGCGCTGGGCGTCGAGGCGATTTACGGCAACGATGGCAGCGCGCCCTGGTGCACGCTGGGCAATGCGCGCTGGTTTTTCTCGCACCGGCGCGATGCGCGCCGTCTGGGCAGCAGCGGCCGCATGGCCGCCTGCATCTGGATCGACGAGGCCCAGGCCCTGCCACAGTGATCTGTAGGGCAGCGCACTGGGCGCTTGGCCGATAATCGCCCTCTTTTTTTCGTCGCCCCCTGCCCTGCCATGCTGCAATTTCAGCTTCTCGCCACCGATGCCACCAGCCACGCGCGCCGTGGCGCGCTCACGCTCAACCACGGCGTGGTGCAAACGCCCATCTTCATGCCCGTGGGCACCTATGGCACAGTCAAGGGCGTGATGCCGCGCAGCCTGCACGAGATGGGCGCGCAAATCATCCTGGGCAACACCTTCCACCTGTGGATGCGCCCCGGGCTGGATGTGATGCGCTCCTTTGGCGGGCTGCACGCCTTTGAGCAGTGGCACAAGCCCATCCTGACCGACAGCGGCGGCTTTCAGGTTTGGAGCTTAGGAAGCATGCGCAAAATCACCGAGGAAGGCGTGCATTTCGCCAGCCCCGTCAATGGCGACAAGCTGTTCATGTCGCCCGAGGTCAGCATGCAAATCCAGACGGCGCTGAACTCGGACATCGTCATGCAGCTCGACGAATGCACGCCCTACGAGACCAAGGGCCACATCACCACCGAGGCCGAGGCGCGCCAATCCATGGAAATGAGCCTGCGCTGGGCGCGCCGCAGCCAGGAGGAATTCGCCCGCCTGAACAACCCCAATGCGCTGTTTGGCATCGTTCAAGGCGGCATGTTCGAGCACCTGCGCCAGGAATCGCTGGAGCAACTGGTGGCGATGGACTTTCCCGGCTATGCCGTCGGCGGCGTCAGCGTGGGCGAGCCCAAGGAGGAGATGCGCCGCATCATGGCCCACACGCCGCACCGCCTGCCCGCACACAAGCCGCGCTATCTGATGGGCGTGGGCACGCCCGAGGATTTGGTCGAGGGCGTGGCCTGCGGCGTGGACATGTTCGACTGCGTCATGCCCACGCGCAACGCGCGCAACGGCACCATCTTCACCCGCTATGGCGATTTGAAGATCCGCAACGCGCGCCACAAGGCCGACCACCAACCGCTGGACCCATCCTGCACCTGCCACGCCTGCGCGGGCAGCAGCGGCGTGAGCTGGGAAAACGGCGGGCGCGAAGGCTTCTCGCGCGCCTACCTGCACCACCTGGACCGCTGCGGCGAAATGCTCGGGCCCATGCTCACCACCATCCACAACCTGCACTACTACCTGAACCTGATGCGCGAAGTGCGCCAGGCGCTGGAGCAGGGCCGCTTTGCCGCCTTCCGCCAGCAATTTGCCGTCGAGCGCGCGCGCGGGGTTTGAGCAAACTTCTGGGCAAAAAAAGGCCGCCTGACATCAGGCGGCCTCCAGTCACCAGTCAATCCCCATCAATACCGGGTAATCACGGCCATGCCGAAATCCGGGTTGACGCTGGCCATGCTCTCGTTATTCACGAAGCGGACGCGGCCATTGTTGGCAAGGACTTTCTCGATGATTTCATCGACGATGTCTTCATAGGCGTTGTTGTCCTTGGAGGGGGCGGCCAACTCTGCCGACTCCAACAGCTTGAGCTGGCGGCCATCCTCGCTGACTTCTGCGGGGATGCTCAAATCCTCCTCGACCACCAGCACCTCGACACGGCCATCGATCGCAGCCTGCCAGACTTCATTGAGGCCGCCGACGAACAAATGGTTGCTCTTGGCGCTTTCCAGCTCGGTGAAGATTTTCTGGCGCTCTTCATCCAGGGCTTGCTTGATTTGCGGCCAGATTTTCTTGGCCAGCTGATGCGCATCCTCATCGTGGTGGCCGCTGTGGATGTAGAGCATGACCTCATCGCTGTTGCGCGCGCCGTCGCGGAAATGGCCGATATTGCGATCCACGCCCACGACCACAACCGGAGCGGGCGTGTCTTTCTGCGCGGCGGCAATGGCCTCACCGACCTCGCGCATGCTGTCGCTGACGATTTGATCGCGCACATGGCTGATGTCCTGGCTGGGGTTGGCGCTTGCCACGCTGCCCTTCAGGCTGAACGGGAAGCCGTAATCGTTGACCTCATTGAGCAAATCCTTGCGGCCGATAAAGAGGCGCGTGCCGTTCTCACTCAAAACCACCAGCAAATACAGCGGGCTGCGATTCATGGCGTACACCAGATCGCGGGTGAGGAAGTTATCCTCAATGCTCACCCGCTCCGGCAGGCGGAAAGGCAGCTTGAAGGATTGGGCGTATTCAGCACTGGCAAAAATCACCAGACCGTCCAGATTGTGCTCATGATCGACCTCATCGGCCATGCGCCGGATGGCGTCTGCAATCTCCAGGGTTTCGCGCTTGCCAAATTGCGACTCCAATTGCTCAATGGCCTGGCCCACCAGGTTTTTCAAGCGAATGGGGTCCTTGTCGTTGTCGGGCGAGGTGCGGTAAGTGGGCAGCGTGATGGTGACGCTGGGGTTGGATCGCTTGGACTGGATCTCTTTGATGGTATTGAGGTTCACAAATTTCCTTTCTGATTCAAAAATCAAGACAAATATTCAAATGGATCACAAAGCATCAAAACACATTCAACTCACCAGAGTCATTGAAATGCCATCAAAATGAAACCAATTGATTGCTTTGCAGCATAACAGCAAAATCCTGCACTGTCAAGAAAACCCTTTTTCATAATCCATGAATTGCGCCAATCAATATATTCAGCAAACGATATATCTGATGCAAATCCCCCAGGTTTGCAGACCTTCTTTTCGATTTTTCTAAAAATTCCCAAAAGCCATTTTTGGCAATCTGCATGAGACGCACCGCCGCAGGGTTTTCCTGCTGATTTTCTGTACAGTCTGGTGGCACTTTTGCCGGGGGCCTGCTTTTCAAAGTCAGGCCCCGTAGGCGCTGGAGAAGGTGGCCCAGCGCAGGCTCTGTGGGCGGCCCCTGGCCTGGGCGTGCGGCCGATCGTCGTAGGATTGCTTTTCATCTAACCCTTTTTGGCCCCGCCCAGCGTACAAGAAGATGTGGCCAGGCTGCGCGGCGCCGTCCGTGTGCTGCGCTGGCCGGCTGCAGGATTTGTTCCAGCCATTCCCCCGTCTTGACCGAAAGGAGCCCCCCCATGTCCCGTTTGCCATGCCATGCCCATTGCCACGCCGCGCCGCGGCCCCAGGCCCGTGGCGGTGTGTTGACCTCGCGCCCGCAGCGCGCTTTGCCGGCGCTGGGCGCGCTGGCCCTGGCCAGCCTGCTGGCGGCCTGCTCGGGCAGCCCCGGCGGGCATGCGACATCCAGCCCGCAGCGCGAGTCCGCGCCGCAGCCGCCCGCCCCATTGGCCGCGCCAGCCCCTGAGTACGCATCCGCCATGGATGCCGCCGTGAGCACCAAGCCCATGGCCCAGCAATCGGTCACGCTCTACGTCGCTGGCGCGCAGCCCATGCCCGATGCCCTGCGGCCCAGGCAGGAGCGCGAGCGCTATGACGAGGTCAAGGACAACCCGGTCAAGCGCACGGCGCAGGACAGCGTCTCCACCCTCAGCCTGGATGTGGACACCGGCGCCTACGCCAACATGCGCCGCTTCATCCAAGCTGGCCGCCTGCCGCCCAAGGACGCCGTGCGCGTGGAGGAGCTGATCAATTACTTCCCCTTCGATTACCCGCCGGCCAGCGGCGCGCACCCGTTTTCCGTCACCACCGAGCTGGCGGCCGCGCCCTGGAATCCCCAGCACCAGTTGCTCAAGATCGGCGTGAAGGCCGTGCAGGCACAGGCCAGCGCTATGCCGCCGGCCAACCTGGTGTTTCTGGTCGATGTCTCCGGCTCGATGAATTCCGCCGACAAGCTGCCGCTGGTGCAGGCCAGCCTGCGCCTGCTGGTCGAGCGGCTGCGCCCGCAGGACAAGGTCTCGCTGGTGGTCTATGCCGGGCGCACGGCGGTGGAGCTCGAGCCCACCAGCGGCAAAGACAAGCAAAAGATTCTTGCCGCCATCGAGCGGCTGCAGGCCGGCGGCTCCACCGCGGGCGAGGCCGCGCTGCGCCTGGCCTACCAGCAGGCGCGCGCCGGCTTCATCGAGGGCGGCATCAACCGCATCCTGCTGGCCACCGATGGCGACTTCAACGTCGGCATCAGCGACGTGCGCCAAATCCGCGACATGGTCGAGCGCGAGCGCAAATCCGGCGTCTCGCTGACCACGCTGGGCTTTGGCACGGGCAACTACAACGAGGCGCTGATGCAGCAGATCGCCCAGGTGGGCAATGGCAATTACAGCTACATCGACAGCCTGCAGGAGGCGCGCAAGGTGCTCGACGAGGAGCTCTCGGCCACCTTCAACACCGTGGCCGCCGACGTCAAGCTGCAGCTGGAATTCAACCCCGCCACCGTGGCCGAATGGCGTCTGATCGGCTATGAAAACCGTGTGCTGGCCGAGGCCGACTTCCGCAACGACGCGGTCGATGCGGTCGAGATCGGCGCAGGCAAGAGCGTCACCGCGCTCTACGAAATCACGCCCGTGGGCCAGCCCACGCTGCACGTGCCGCGCCGCTACGGCCAGCCAGGCGCAGCCGCGCAGCCAGCGGGCGATGCGGCCAAGCGCAACGAGCTGGGTGAGCTGCGCATCCGCTACAAAAAGCCCGGCCAGGCCAGCGCCACTGAGCTGAGCCAGCCCATTGCTGCGGCTGCCAGCGGCCAGCCCAGCGCCGAATGGCAGTTTGCCGCCGCCGTGGCCGGCTATGGTCAGTTGCTGCGCGGCAGCCCCTTTTTGGGCCAGTGGGGCTATGGCGACGCCAAGCGCCTGGCCCAGCAGGGCCTGGGCAAGGATCCGCAAGGCTACCGCCGCAGCTTCATCGAGCTGATCGACCTGGCCGCCAGCCTCTCGCCCAAGCCTTGAGGTTGCACGCACCGCGGCCTCAGGGCCGACGCAAACGCGAGCCTTGGCAAGACAGGGCTCGCTCAATCGCCCTGGCCGGCCCGCTCAATCAGCACGATGGCGCATTCCTGCTCGGCGTGGGGCTGATGCTCCATGCCCTTGGGCAGCACAAAAAGCTCGCCGGCGCGGATGCGCACCGGCTGCGCATTCTTGAAGCGAATGCCCATTTCGCCGCTGAGCACCAGCACGGCCTTGTCGCTGTGCGCATGGCTGTGCCATTCAAAGTCGCCCGCAAAGCGCACGAAGCGCAGGCCAAAATCGCCACGGTTCAGGATGAGCGGCTTCCAGTGCTCGCGCAGCTGCGCCAAGGTTTCTTGCAAAGGAATGGGGGCGTCAATGGTTGCGTCAATGGGGGCGTGCATGGCTACAGATCCTTGGGATGTCTTGCCGCTCAAAAAATCCACCGTGGCCGAGAGCTGGAAGCTGCGCGGCGCGCCCAGCGCCAGGCCGGTGTAGTGCGGCTTGGCCCAATAGGTCTTGTTGGCGGCGTTGGCCACGCTGGCGCGCAGCGTCAGCGCAGCCACAAGGGCTGCGCGACTATCTGCTGGACTTCAGCTGCGCCGCGCGCGCATTCGTGCGTGCGCACCCTGGGCTGACGCCCTATGTGCTGCGCCGCCAGGCGGCCACCCCGGCCATGCTGGACAAGATCGAGGCCCACCACCGGCGCATCGCGCGCATCTACGGCCTGCGCCCGGCCCAGGCGCGCTGGCTGCTGAGCACCGTGGCCTTTCACTGCATCGCCGTCTCCGACACGGTCTACAGCCTGGCCTGCGCCCCGACCCAGCCCGACGACGAGCCGGAGGATCTGGCCAACGCCGCCGCGCGCGCAGCCCAGCGGGCCGAGATGGAGGCCGAGCTCGAACAAGGCATGCAGGCGCTGATCGTTGGCGCGCTGGCGCTGTTGGAGCAGAGGGGGGTGATGGGCGGCGCACCGCCATACCGGACTTGGGTCAGGCGCGGCCCGGCTCAAGATCCGCGCCGGACGCGCAGCCGGGACATCAAGCCAGGCGATAGGTTGATTGCACCAGGCCCGAGGCAAAGCTGCGGCTGGACACCAGCGTCAGCCCGATGTCCTGCGGCAGTGCCCCGAACAGCGGCCTGCCCGCTCCGATCAGCACGGGCACCGTGGTAATCACCATGTCATGGATCAGCCCATCGCGCAGGAAGGATTGCACCAGTTGCCCGCCATCGACATAGACCCGGCGCACGTTGTGCGAAGCCAGCTCCTGCATTGCAGCCTTGGGCCCGAGAGCTGAGAAACGAACCGCGCCTTCCAGCGCCTCGGGCACTGGCGTGCCGGCAAGTTGCCTGGACAGCACGAGAGCAGGCCGCTCGTAAGGCCAGGTGTCAAAGCTCAGCAGCTTTTCATAGCTGCCGCGCCCCATCACGATCATGTCCTTGTCGGCCATGAAGTCTGCATAACCGTGATCCTCGACTGGATCGGTGCGCTGCAACAGCCAGTCGATGTCGCCATCGGGCCTGGCGATGAAGCCGTCCAGACTGGTGGCAATGAAGACATGTCCAGTGATCATTGCAAATCCTTTGTTCAGGCGCGGGAGGGCTCCGGATTGTTCACGATCTGGACGGTTTGCGGCGCGGCAAAGCCGAGCGGACGGCAGGACTCGAGCATGAGATGCCAGGAGCGAGAAATATGCAAGCGCCGCGCGCGCCCGTCAGCGGATGCGGCGGCAGCCGCGGTTGCAGTCCCACACGGCGCCGCTGCCGTCGGCCACGGAGGGGCTGGGCGGCGCGGCCGCCTTGGACGCAGGCCCGCCCGCCAGATCGGTGGCGCAGCCGCTCAGCAGCAGGGCGGCACCTGCCAGCGCGGCGAGGATCAGGCAACGCATGAGGCTCTCCTTGGTTGCGTCAGTTCGAACGAGGGCGTCATTGCGCCAGCCTGCGGCTGCTCCAGACGATGCTGTCGTAGACGCAGTAGTCGCGCACATTGCACGAAGGCGGATCGGCCCGGGCGATGCGATCTTGCTCGCACATGGCCAGGGCCGCGTCGATGTGGCGCTGCTTGTCCTGCGGCGTGGGCTCGAGCACCCCGCCACGGTCGAGCACGGCCTGTTCCTGCGGGCTTTGCGGGCTGACGTAATAGCGGTAGATGTGCTCATCCAGGCCCAGGATGTGCCTGCCCTCGGCAATCGCCACGCAGGCATTGACCACGCGCGCCAGCACGTGGCAGTCGCGCGCCTGGCGGCCTTCGCGGCATGCCTGCATGGCTTCGTTCTCGGCATCCTGCATGGTCTTGGGCGAGTGCACCTGCTTTTCGAACAGCGTGCCTTCCTCGCGCCGCAGCCCGTCGCGGCGGCTTTCCTCGGCCCAGCCGCGGTCGTAACCCAGCACCACGACCTGGTAGGCGCGGCTGCGGTTGGCCACGTCGACCGGCGGATGGTACGGGGCGGGCGGCACATTGGCGCCTTGGCCCCCCATGCGCTGCTGCTGGAGGATGTGCTGCTGCATGATGTGCTGGTGCATGATCTGGCGCTGCTGTTGCTGCTGGATGCGCTGCACCTGCCCTGGGGACAGCTGCGCCAGCGCCGCCAGCGGCCAGGCTAGCGCGGCCAGCGCCACAGCCGTGGCTGCAGCGTGCAGCATGCCGGGCACAAATGGTTTGTTCATGGCTCGCTTCTGCTGGTCTTTGGTCGGTCAACCCTGGGGCGCCAGCGGCGCGCAGCCACTGGCGCGCGCTCATGGCTCAAGCGCTCATTCGGCGGCGGTTTCTTCTTCCTCCGGCTTGGGCTTGGCTTCTTTTTTGAGCGGCGTGATGTCCAGCTGCACTTCGTCCTTGACGCCGCCCTGGCCGTCATCGACCTGCTTGAGGCCGATGAGCACGCGCCCGCCATCGGCCAGGCCGCCAAACAGCAGCTCGTCGGCCAGCGACTTGCGGATCGTGTCCTGGATCAGGCGCTGCATGGGGCGCGCGCCCATCAGCGGATCGAAGCCTTTCTTGGCCAGGTACTTGCGCAGCTCGTCGGTGAAGCTGGCCTCGACTTTTTTCTCGGCCAGCTGGCTTTCGAGCTGCAGCAGGAATTTATCGACCACGCGCAGGATGATTTGCTCATCGAGCGGCTTGAAGCTGACGATGGCGTCGAGCCGGTTGCGGAACTCGGGCGTGAACATGCGCTTGATGTCGCCCATTTCGTCGCCGGCCTGGCGCGGGTTGGTGAAGCCGATGCTGGCCTTGTTCATGGTCTCGGCGCCGGCGTTGGTCGTCATGATGATGATGACGTTGCGGAAGTCGGCCTTGCGGCCGTTGTTGTCCGTCAGCGTGCCGTGGTCCATCACCTGCAGCAAGATGTTGTAGATGCTGGGGTGGGCCTTCTCGATCTCGTCGAGCAGCAGCACGGCGTGCGGCTTCTTGGTCACGGCCTCGGTGAGCAGGCCGCCCTGGTCAAAGCCCACGTAGCCCGGCGGCGCGCCGATGAGGCGGCTGACGGCGTGCGGCTCCATGTATTCGGACATGTCGAAGCGGATCAGCTCAATGCCCATGATGTAGGCCAGCTGGCGCGCGGCCTCGGTCTTGCCCACGCCGGTGGGGCCGGAGAACAGGAAGGCGCCAATGGGCTTGTCGGGCTTGCCCAGGCCCGAGCGCGCCATCTTGATGGCGCTGGCCAGGGCCTCCAGCGCGCCGTCCTGGCCGAACACCACGCTCTTGAGGTCGCGCTCCAGAGTCTTGAGCTTGCTGCGGTCGTCCTGCGAGACGGCCGCCGGCGGGATGCGCGCGATCTTGGCGACGATTTCCTCGATCTCGGCCTTGCCGATGGTCTTGCGCCGCTTGGAGGGCGCGAGGATGCGCTGCGCCGCGCCGGCCTCGTCGATCACGTCGATGGCCTTGTCGGGCAGCTGGCGGTCGTTGATGTAGCGCGCCGAGAGCTCGGCCGCGGCCTGCAGGGCGGCATTGGCGTACTTGACGCTGTGGTGCTCCTCGAAGCGGCTCTTGAGGCCCTTGAGGATGTCCACGGTCTCGGCCACGGTGGGCTCGACCACGTCGATCTTCTGGAAGCGCCGCGACAGCGCCGCGTCCTTCTCGAAGATGCCGCGGTACTCGGTGAAGGTGGTCGCGCCAATGCACTTGAGCTGGCCGCTGGAGAGCGCCGGCTTGAGCAGGTTGGAGGCGTCCAGCGTGCCGCCCGAGGCCGCGCCCGCGCCAATCAGCGTGTGGATTTCGTCGATGAACAGCACCGCGTCGGGCTTTTCGCGCAGGCTTTTGAGCACGCCCTTGAGGCGCTGCTCGAAATCGCCGCGGTACTTGGTGCCCGCCAGCAGCGCGCCCATGTCCAGCGCGTACACCGTGGCGTTTTCCAGCACCTCGGGCACGTCCTTTTGCGTGATGCGCCAGGCCAGGCCCTCGGCAATAGCGGTCTTGCCCACGCCGGCCTCGCCCACCAGCAGCGGGTTGTTCTTGCGGCGGCGGCACAGCACCTGGATGGTGCGCTCGACCTCCTGCTGGCGCCCGATCAGCGGATCGATGCGGCCCTGGGCGGCGGCCTGGTTCAGGTTGACGGTGTACTGCTCCAGCGGGCTGAGTTTCTCGCCGCGCTCGCCGCCGGGCTGCTGGCCTTCTTCCTGCCCGCCCATGGCGTCGGCGCTGCCGGCCTTGTCGCCGGCCTCGTCCTTGCGGATGCCGTGCGCGATGAAGTTCACCACGTCCAGCCGGGTGATGTTCTGCAGCTGCAGGAAGTAGGCCGCGTGCGAGTCCTTCTCGCCAAAAATGGCCACCAGCACATTGGCGCCCACGACCTCTTTCTTGCCATTGCCGGTGGACTGCACGTGCATGATGGCGCGCTGCACGACGCGCTGAAAGCCCAGCGTGGGCTGGGTGTCGACCTCATCGCTGCCGCCCACTTGCGGCATGTTGTCGTCGATGAAGCCCGTCAGCGCGCTGCGCAGCTCCTCGATGTTGGCCTTGCAGGCGCGCAGCACCTCGGCCGCGCTGGGGTTGTCCAGCAAGGCCAGCAGCAGGTGCTCGACGGTGACGAACTCATGGCGCTTTTCGCGCGCCTCGACAAAAGCCTTTTGCAAGCTGACTTCCAGTTCCTGGGCAATCATTGATATGAACTCCTTGTGCTTGCGAAAAATACGATACAGGGCAGATGCGGGCGCCCTGGAAGAAAATCAATAGACCCTGGGCCAGTCATTGACGCAAGCAATGGCCCCTGGCCACTGCCCTGGCCCGCATCAGAGCGAGCGCGCCGCATGGTGAAGCATTTGGCCTATGGCGTCAACGCCGCGTTTTCCATCTGCCAATGTCCCAGATGAGCGCGCTGGTCGCGCGTCGTGCCAACCTGACCCAAAGGCTTATGGCGGCTTATGAGGCCAGCGGCTCGCTCAGGCATTGCAGCGGGTGACCGGCGCTGGCCGCAGCGCCCATGACCTGATCGACCTTGGTCTCGGCGATCTCGTGCGGGTACACCCCGCACACGCCCCGGCCTTCGAGGTGGATCTTGAGCATGATCTGCGTGGCCATGTCGCGGTTCTTGCCGAAAAACTCCTGCAGCACGGCGATGACGAACTCCATGGGCGTGAAATCGTCGTTGATCATCACCACCTGATAGAGCGGCGGCTGCTTGGGCCGGTGCAGCTGGCGCTCCACCACCGCGGTTTCTTCTTCCTGCAGCGGCAGCACCGTGGGCGGCGCCGGCGGCTTGATGGGCTGGTTGGATGCTTCTGGAACATTCATGGCGCACGATTTTAGAACCTGTTGACGGCCTCGGTACGCGCCGAAAAAGCACGGCCTGCAATGGCCCGCAGGCGCAGGGCGCGGCCCCGCGCATCACGTACAAGTTTTTACGTCCGCGCTGCAGCGCACGCCGCGCAACTGCCGCTACGATGCCGCCCCAGCAAGACCACACACTGCACGCTTTTTGCCATGCCTTTGAAACACACGCCCACCCTGTTGTTGCGCCGCGCCCATGCTGCGGCGCTGGCCTTGGCGCTGGCCCTGCCCGCCGCGCTGCAGGCGCAGGCGCCGCAGGCCTCGGGCCAGCCGCAGCTGGATTTGCCCCGGCTGGCGCTGTCGGTCAACATGTACCGCATCGATGCCCAGGTGGCCAGCACGCCTGCCCAGCGCCAGATCGGCTTGATGTTCCGCCCCAGCATGCCGCAGCACGAGGGCATGCTGTTCGTCTTCGAGCAAGCGGGCGTGCAGTGCTTCTGGATGCAAAACACGCCGCTGCCCTTGACGGCGGCCTTCCTGGCCGACGATGGCACGGTGGTCAACCTGGCCGACATGCAGCCCTTGAGCACCGAGCAGCACTGCTCGGCGCAGCCGGTGCGCTATGTGCTGGAGATGAACCAGGGCTGGTTTGCCCAGCGCGGCATTGCCGCGGGCATGCGCCTGCGCGGCCAGCCTTTCGAGAGCGGCGGCGGCGCGGGCAAGGCCCGGCCCTGACGCTGCGGCCCGGCCCCTGCAGGTCCCAACGCGCCCTCCTTGCACAGTTGGTGTGAACAGGCCCTAGAATCAACGACTTGCAAAGAGAACATCAAGAACCTCCATGGATTGCCCCAGGGCGCGCCCGATGAGCCAGCCCCGCTGGCACCATCGGGCGCAAGCAGCCATACCGCCCAGCCCCTTCACCGCCACCGTCGTGATCCTGTACGAATACCCCTTCAACGAGCGCATCCGGACTTATCTGCGTCTGGAATACCTCTTGCTGCGCCTGCAGGAGCTGCTCAACCGCTCGGATGTCACCGACCACCAGTACGCGCTGCAAACCATCTTTGAAGCCATCGAGGTGGCCTCGCGCACGGATCTGAAAACCGACATGCTCAAGGATCTGGAGCGCCAGCGCGCCGCGCTGCAGATCTACAAGGACTATCCGGACATCGACCACGGCGTGCTCGACCGCATCTTCACCCGCATCGATTACTGCGCCAAGAACCTCACCACCATGCCCGGCAAGCCCGGCCAGCTCATTGCCGACAACGAATGGCTCAACACCGTGCGCAGCCGCATGGGCATCCCGGGTGGCACCTGCAACTTCGATCTGCCGCTGTTTCACCATTGGAAGCACCGCCCATCGGCCACCCGCCTGCGCGATCTGGAGACCTGGGCCAACAGCCTCACGCCGGTGGCCGACACCGTGTTCCTGCTGCTCAAGCTGGTGCGCGACACCGGCACGGCGCACCGCGTGGCCGTCACCCGCGGGCAATTCCAGCAGAACCTGCCCCCAACGCGGGGCTTTCAGCTGCTGCGCCTGTGGGTCGATCCGCGCGACGACGTCACGCCCGAAATCAGCGCCAACCGCCTGCTGGTCTCCGTGCGCTTCATGGAGCCCAATCTGGAAGGCAAGCCCACGCCCACGCACAAGGACTTGTCGCTGGAAGTGGCCATTTGCGGCCTGTAGCCGCGCCCTCTGGGCATCTGCGCCCCCATCGCCTTGCCATGAGCCATTCACCCCCACCACCGGGCCAGCCGCCCAACACCAACGAGCCGCCGGCCAAGGCCGGCCCCATCGTGGCCTGCCCCCAATGCCAGCAACCCACGCGCTTTGCGCCCAGCAACCCCTGGCGGCCGTTTTGCAGCGAGCGCTGCCAGCGCATCGACATGGGGGCCTGGGCCAGCGAGCAGTTTCGCATCGCCGGCAAGCCCGGTGATGATCAAGGCGGCGGCGAACAGGACTGAAACGCCCTGCCCCGTCTTTGGCCGCCTTGCCCGGCGGCGGTCAGCGCAAGCCATAGTTTCACTACAATCGGGCGCGCCCTTGCGCCCTTTTCGGCCCTCTTGTCTCAACCCTTTTCGGCCCCCTTCGCCTCGTTTCCTTGGGCGCTCTTTCAGGCCCCCAGTGCGCCGAAACCGCCAAGCGTCTGGCACACAGGCCCGGCCACACTGCAATAGCGGCCCTGCAGCCGCGCTGTTTTCTCGACGACCATTTTTCCCGCATGTCCTGGCTTGACAAAATCATTCCCTCCCGGCTGATTCGCAGCACGGAAACCAGCTCGCGCCACCAAATCCCCGAGGGCCTGTGGTCCAAGTGCCCGGAATGTGAAACCGTGCTCTACCGCGCCGACCTGGAGAAAAACCTCAACGTTTGCCCGCACTGCAGCGCCCACCAGCGCATTGGCGCGCGCCAGCGCCTGGCGGCCTTTCTGGACGAGCAGGGCCGCTACGAAATCGGCCAGGAAGTCACGCCGCTGGATGCGCTCAAGTTCAAGGACAGCCGCAAATACCCCGAGCGCCTGAAGGAAGCGCACAAGGCCACCAACGAGAGCGATGCGCTCATTGCCATGGGCGGCACTCTGCATGGCCTGCCGGTCGTGGCCGCTTGCTTCGAGTTCGACTTCATGGGCGGCAGCATGGGCAGCGTGGTCGGCGAGCGCTTCGTGCGCGCCGTGCAGGCCGCGCTGCACAAAAAAGTGCCTTTCATCTGCTTTACCGCCACGGGCGGCGCGCGCATGCAGGAAGGGCTGCTGTCGCTGATGCAAATGGCCAAGACCAACGCCTGTCTGACGCACTTTGCCCAGCAGCGCCTGCCCTTCGTCAGCGTGCTGACCGACCCCACCATGGGCGGCGTCAGCGCCAGCTTTGCCTTCATGGGCGATCTGGTCATTGCCGAGCCCAAGGCCCTGATCGGCTTTGCCGGGCCGCGCGTGATCGAATCGACCGTGCGCGTCAAACTGCCCGAGGGCTTCCAACGCGCCGAATTCCTGCTGGAAAAAGGCGCCATCGACCTGATCGTCGACCGCCGCCAATTGCGTGACGTGATTGCGCAAAACCTGGCCATCTTGCTGGGCCAGCCCAGCATTGCCGCCCCCAGCGCCCCCCTGCCCCCGGCCGGCACCGCCGCAGAGGCGGCCGGCCAGCCGGCCCCGGGGGGCGAGGCCGCCCTGCCCCAGCCCGAGGCTGGCAATGAGGGCGCGACAGCCCACGAAGCCAGCGCGGGCAAGGGCTAGGGCGGTTTCGACTCTCATGAAGGCAGCTCCTGCAAGCGCCGCTGGTTCTCGTCACACCCGCGCAGGCGGGTGCCCAGCCACGACACTGACAGACGGCACTGCTGTTTGCATTCCCTCTCGTGCGCAAAGGTGGCGCTGGATGCCCGCCTTCGCGGGCATGACCAGAGCGACTTGCGAGCTGGCGATGCCAGTCAGCGGCCGGGTCTTGGATTTGTCAACGTTCGCGCAGAACACGCTCTAAGAGCGAACCTGCTCCCCTCCCCCCCCTGCCTACGGACAATGAAGCGGATTTGGGCGCTCTGCGACGCAAGCAAAACTGGCCAATAGCACGTGCTATTGGCTGCGTCATGTGCTCCAAGCGGTGCCTGGCGTTACATCCCAAACCGCTTGTGTCCACCCACGCCGAAATCTTGAGCAGGCTCGAAAAAGCTCCCGGCAGCGGGTCTCCTCCAGAGAAGGCGCGGTGCCTATTGCCTCGCGCCTGCGGCTGCTTTCACTTCCCCGACATTTCGCGCTATTGCAATGGCTCGTCCGCCCCTTCGGGCAGGGGCAGCACAGGGATGCCTTCGTCCAGCAATTGCAGCATTTGCTGCACGCTGGCCTGGCCGTGGATGGGCCGCTCTGGCGCCTGGCCTTCGTGGATGCGGCGGGCCTCGGCAGTGAAGCGCTCACCAACGTTTTCGGCATTTTTCAGCAAGGCGCGCGCCTGGCTCAGCCACTGGGCCTGGCGTCTGCGCTGCTCGGCCATGGCCTGCTGCGCGCCCGCGCTGGGAGCGCCACGTGCTTGCACCTGGCTGGGGGCCTGATCGCCCCCGGCTGGCAGCCGCTGTGGCTCGGCGCTGGGCTGGCGGTTGCTCTTGGCCTTCAGGTGCGGCGCACTGAGCAGCTTGTCGACTTGCGCGCTGCCGCACACCGGGCATTGCAGCAGGCCGCGCTGGCACTGCGACTGGTAGTCCTCGCTCGAGGCGAACCAGCCTTCAAACACATGCCCGTGCGCGCAGCGCAGATCGAAAACTTTCATGGATGCCAACTCCTGGCGTAGGCACTGGCCTTGCCTGCGCGAGAGCGCACCGGGGCAGCGTGCCGGCCGAATCGGATTGTGAAGCAAAAACCCCTGCCAGGCACCGCCGAGGTGCTGCAGGGGTTGTGCGAGGGGCCAGTCTCTTGATGCCGCGCCGCGCGCCCTCAAGTGCGCAAGGCGTTGAGCACGGCCTGGGCGCAAATGGCCATCAGCCCGCCCGGGAACAGGCCCAGCACCAGCATCAGCGCACCATTGGCGGTCAGCACCAGCTTCACGTCCCAACCGGCCTGAAGCGGGCGGGCCTGGATGTCGGGGGCGTCGAAGTACATCACCTTGACCACGCGCAGGTAGTAGAAGGCGCCGATCAGCGACATGATGACGGCGAACACCGCCAGCGCAATGTGCAGGCTGGAGCCCGTGGCCAGCAGCGCCTGAAGCACGGCGAACTTGGCGTAAAAGCCCACCAGCGGCGGGATGCCGGCCATGGAGAACATGCACAAGGCCATGATGCCTGCGTACAGCGGGCTGCGCTGGTTCAGGCCGGCCAGGTCGGTGATCTGGTCGGCCTCGAAGCCTTCGCGGGCCAGCAGCATGATGATGCCGAAGGTGGCCAGCGTGGTCAGCACGTAGGTCACCACATAGAACATGGCCGAGCCGTAGGCGGCCTGGGCGCTGTCGGCATTGAACTCGCCGCCCTGCACGCCGGACATCAGGCCCAGCAGGATGAAGCCCACGTGCGAAATGGTCGAGTAGGCCAGCATGCGCTTGAGGTTTTTCTGCGCGATGGCCACCAGGTTGCCGATGAACAGCGAGGCCATGGCCAGGATGCCCAGCATTTGCTGCCAATCGGTGGCCAGGGGCAGCAGGCCATCGACCAGCATGCGCATGACGATGCCGAAGGCGGCCAGCTTGGGGGCCGAGGCGATCAGCAGCGTCACGGCCGTGGGCGCGCCCTGGTAGACGTCGGGGATCCACATGTGGAAGGGCACGGCCCCCAGCTTGAAGGCCAGACCGGCGACGATGAACACCAGGCCAAAGACCAATACCTGCTTGTGCTCGAACAGGCCCTGGTTGATGACGCGGAAAATCTCCCCAATGTCCAGCGAGCCCGTGGCGCCGTAGAGCATGGACATGCCATAGAGCAAAAAGCCGCTGGCCATGGCGCCGAGCACGAAGTACTTCATTGCCGCCTCGGTGGCCTGGCTGTCGTCACGGCGCAGGGCCACCAGCGCATAGCTCGACAGCGTCAGCAGCTCCAGGCCGAGGTACAGCAGCAGCAGGTTGTTGCCCGAGATCATAAAGTCGATGCCCAGCAGCGCCAGCAGGGACAGCGAGAACAGCTCGCCGCCGCGCAGCATGTCGCGCGAGGCCGAATACGGGCGCGCATAGACCAGCGCCACCAGCACGCTGACGGCGGCAAAGCCCTTGAGCCAGCTGGCCATGGAATCGACCACCATCATGTTGCCAAAGCCGTACAAGGTATTGCCATGGCTGGCGTAGGTGAAGTTCATGCCGGCCACCACGGCCAGCGTGGCCAGCGTCAGCCAGTGCGTGGTCGGGCGCAGGCGCTGTTTTTCCTTCAGGTCCACCAGCGTGATGGCACAGGCCATGACCATCAGCACCAGCTCCGGATACACGGCCACCCAGCTATATCTGTCAATCATCGTAAAACTCTCTTCTGGGCAATTACTGCAGCTTGGCCTGCGCGATGTGGGCCAGCAGGTGGGCGACGGAGGTGTCCATCACGTCGGTGAAGGGCTTGGGGTGAATGCCCATGTAGAGCACGCACACGGCCAGCACGACCATGACCAGCATTTCACGCGCATTGATGTCCTGCAGCGCGCGCACTTCATCGTTGCGCACATCGCCCAGGTAGACCTTCTTGTACATCAGCAGCGAATAGGACGCGCCCAGGATCAGCGCCGTGGCCGCCAGAATGCCCACGATGAAGCTGTGCTGCACCGAACCCAGGATGACCATCCACTCACCGATGAAGCCGGCCGTGGCGGGCAGGCCGGCATTGGCCATGGCAAACAACAGCGCGAAGGCGGCGAACTTGGGCATGGTGTTGACCACGCCGCCGTAGGCGGCGATCTCACGGGTGTGCATGCGGTCGTAGAGCACGCCGATGGCCAGGAACATCGCGGCCGAGACGAAGCCGTGCGCAATCATCTGCACCAGCGCGCCGGTCATGCCCAGCTGGTTGAAGAGGAAAAAGCCCAGGCTGACGAAACCCATGTGCGCCACCGAAGAATAGGCCACGAGCTTTTTCATGTCCTCCTGCACGATGGCCACCAGACCCACATAGATCACCGCGATCAGCGACAGCGCGATCATCAGCCAGGCATATTCCTGCGCGGCATCGGGCGCGATCGGCAGCGAGAAGCGCAAAAAGCCATAGGCGCCCAGCTTGAGCATGATGGCCGCCAGCACGGCCGAGCCGCCGGTGGGCGCTTCCACGTGCACGTCGGGCAGCCAGGTGTGCACCGGCCACATCGGGATCTTCACGGCAAAGGCGGCGAAGAAGGCAAAGAAGATCCAGGTCTGCTCCAACAGCGACAGCGGCTGGGCATGCCAGCTCAGGATGTCGAAGCTGCCGCCCGAGACGTTGTAGAGATAGATCACCGCCACCAGCGTCAGCAGCGAGCCCAGCAGGGTGTAGAGGAAGAACTTGAACGCGGCGTAGATCTTGCGCGGCCCGCCCCAGACGCCAATGATCAGGTACATCGGGATCAGCGTGGCCTCGAAGAACACGTAGAACAGCATGCCATCCAGCGCGGTGAACACGCCCACCATTAGGCCCGAGAGGATCAGGAACGCGCCCATGTACTGATTGACGCGCTCGGTGATGCTCTCCCACGAGGCGATCACGACGATGACGGTGATGAAGGCCGTCAACGGCACGAACCAGAACGACAGGCCATCGACGCCCAGGTGGTAGTGCACGTTGAAGGCGGCAATCCAGGGCATTTTTTCGACGAACTG
Source organism: Vandammella animalimorsus (assembly GCF_002285265.1). Classification (GTDB taxonomy): domain Bacteria; phylum Pseudomonadota; class Gammaproteobacteria; order Burkholderiales; family Burkholderiaceae_C; genus Lampropedia. Next base: position 488,575 of record NZ_NSJB01000001.1, on the reverse strand, counting down.
CATCTGCGCCGTGCCGGTGTCAAAGCCGGTGTACAGCGGCAGCGTGACCAGCAGGCCCAGCACGGCGCCGGCCAGCGCCAGCCAGCGCACCAGATTGGCCTGCCCTGGCTTGCCCAGGGGCAGCAGCAGGATGCCCGCCACGATGGGCACCCAGATCGCGAGACTTAACCAAGCCATTTTTCTTGTTCTCCTAGTAGCTCCGCCACACGAAATACGCCATGAGCGCGAACACACCCAGAATCATGACCAGCGCGTAGTAGTAAATGAAACCCGATTGGAACCAGCGCACCACGCCGGCCAGCCAGCCCACCAGCCGCCAGGAGCCGTTGACCACGGCGCCATCGATCAGCGCCTGGTCGCCCGCCTTCCAGAACACCCGGCCCAGCTTCATGAAGCTGCAGGCGATGCCGTCGATCCAGAGCTTGTCCATGAAGTACTTTTCCTCGAACAGGCGGTAGACGGGGTGGAAAGCGCGCTGGAAGAATGCCGGCACGGCCGGATTGACCATGTAGCAATACCAGGCGGCCGCCACACCGGCCAGCGCCAGCCAGAACGGCGCCGTGACGAAGGCGTGCAGGCCCAGCTCCACCCAGCCCTGGATGTGCTCGGCCAGGTAGGCCATGGCGGGGTGCTTGGCCGCATCGACGAAGATCACGCCCTTGAAGAAATCGCCGAACAAAAAGCCCATCAACACGCAGGCGCCAATGGCCACCGAAGGAATGGTCAGCAGCAGCAGCGGCACCGTCACCACCCAGGGCGACTCGTGCGGCTTGGCGCCATGGCCGTGGCCATGGTCATCGTGGTGGTGCTCATGCGCGTGCGGATCCTGGTCGTAGCGCTCGCGGCCGTGGAAGACCAGGAAATACATGCGGAACGAATAGAACGCCGTGATGAACACGCCCGAGAGCACGGCCCAGTAGGCCAGGCCCGAGGCCGGCAGATTGCTGGCGCCCACGGCCATGATGATGGCGTCCTTGGAGTAGAAACCGGAGAAGAATGGCGTGCCGATCAGCGCCAGCGAGCCCAACAGCGAAGTGATCCAGGTAATCGGCATGTACTTCCACAGCCCGCCCATGTAGCGCATGTCCTGGTTGTGGTGGCAGCCCATGATGACCGAGCCCGCACCGAGGAACAGCAGCGCCTTGAAGAAGGCGTGCGTCATCAGGTGGAACACCGCCACGTGGTAGGCCGAGGCGCCCAGAGCCACGGTCATGTAGCCCAGCTGCGAGAGCGTGGAATAGGCCACGACGCGCTTGATGTCGTTCTGGATCAGGCCCAGCAACCCCATGAAAAAGGCCGTGATGGAGCCGATGATGAGGATGAAGTTCAGCGCCGTGTCCGAGAGCTCATACAGCGGCGAGAAGCGCGCCACCATGAAGATGCCGGCCGTGACCATGGTGGCGGCGTGGATCAGCGCCGAGATCGGCGTGGGGCCTTCCATCGAATCGGGCAGCCAGACGTGCAGCGGGAACTGCGCGCTCTTGCCCATGGCGCCGATGAACAGGCAGATCAGCGCCGCCGTCAGCAGGCTGCGGTCGGTGCCCGGCAGGTTCAGCGTTGCCAGATGGTCGGCGCGGGCAAAGACCTCGCTGTAGTTGAAGGTGCCCACGCTGGCCACCAGCAGGCCGATGCCCAGGATGAAGCCGAAATCGCCCACGCGGTTGATCAAAAAGGCCTTGAGGTTGGCGAACACGGCCGTGGGCTTGGTGTACCAGAAGCCGATCAGCAGGTAGGACACCAGACCCACGGCCTCCCAACCGAAGAACAGCTGCAGCATGTTGTTGCTCATCACGAGCATCAGCATGGAGAAGGTGAACAGCGAGATGTAGGAGAAGAAGCGGTTGTAGCCCGGGTCGCCCTCCATGTAGCCAATGGTGTAGAGGTGCACCATCAGCGAGACGAAGGTCACCACCACCATCATCATGGCCGAGAGGCTGTCGATCTGGAAGCCCACTTCCATCGCGGTATTGCCCAGCACGGCCCATTGGTAGAGCGTCTGGTTGAGCACCGGCGCGCCGTTCATGACCTTCCACAGAGTCATGGCCGAGAGCACGAAGGCGATGAAGACGCCGGCGATGGTGATGCTGTGCCCTGCCCTGCGGCCCAGCAAGTTGCCGCCCATGGCGGTGCCGAAGATGCCGACGATGAAGGCGCCGATCAATGGGGCCAGCGGCACCCAGAGCAAGGTCGATGCGGAAAGTGTTGGAGTCATGGTCTGCCTTGCCTCGTGCTCAGCCTTTGAGGGTCGTCAAGTCGTCGGCGCTGATGCTGGTGCGGGCGCGGAACAGCTGCACCAGGATGGCCAGGCCAATGGCCGCCTCGGCCGCCGCCACGGTCATGATGAAGAACACGAACACCTGCCCGTGCAAGTCGCCCAGGAAGTAGGAAAACGCCACAAAGTTCATGTTCACGGCCAGCAGCATCAGCTCGATGGCCATCAGCAGCACGATCAGGTTCTTGCGATTGAGGAAGATCCCCACCACGGCCAGGGCGAACAGGATTGCCCCCAGCGACAGAAAATGCCCCAGTGTCAGACTCATGGCTTGATCTCCTCTTGCGCGGCCTGTGCCGGCTCGGCCGCAGCTGCGCGGCGCACCGCAGGCATTTGCACCACGCGCATGCGCTCCTCGGCCTTGACGTGCACCTGCAGCGAGGCGTCGATGGCCTTGGTGTCGCGGCGCGTGCGCAGCGTCAGCGCAATCGCGGCAATCATGCCCACCAGCAGGATCACGCCCGCGACCTGCACCGGCAGCACGTATTCGGTGTACATCAGCTTGCCCAGCTCACGCGTGTTGTTGTAGCCAGGCTGGGCGGCGATGAGCTCGCCAGCGGCATCGGTATCGGGAAAGCCCAGCCAGAGCACGGCCACCATCTGGCCCACGACCACGGCCAGGATCACCAGCGCCGCCGGCAGGTTCTTCTTCAGTGCGCCTTGCATGCGCTCGATGCGGATGTCCAGCATCATCACGACGAACAGGAACAGCACCATCACCGCCCCCAGGTACACCATCACCAGCAGGATGGCCAGGAACTCGGCGCGCATCAACAGCCAGACCCCTGCGGCCTGCGAGAAGGCAAAGATGAGGTAGAGCACCGCATGCACTGGGTTGCGCGCCGTGATGACGCGCAAGGCTGCAAACAGCAGCGCTGCGGCAAAAAGGTAAAAGAATGCGTTTCTGACGTCCATGACGGTCTTCTTCTCAGCCTGCGCCTCGCGGCGCTGCAAGGGTCTTCGTAAGGGATGGGATGTGCGCCCCTGAAAATCCAGCCCGCTGCGGGCGCAGGGCTTTAGCGGTACGGGGCGTCGGCTGCCTTGGCCGCGGCAATCTCTTTCTCGTAGCGGTCGCCCACGGCCAGCAGCATTTCCTTGGTGAAATACAGATCGCCGCGCTTTTCACCGTGGTATTCGAAGATCTGCGTCTCGACGATCGAATCGACCGGGCAGCTTTCTTCGCAGAAGCCGCAGAAGATGCACTTGGTCAGGTCAATGTCATAGCGCGTGGTGCGGCGCGTGCCGTCGTCGCGCACGTCCGACTCGATGGTGATGGCCATGGCCGGGCAGACCGCCTCGCACAGCTTGCAGGCGATGCAGCGCTCTTCGCCGTTTTCGTAGCGGCGCAGCGCATGCAGGCCGCGAAAGCGTGGCGACAGCGGGGTTTTTTCCTCCGGAAACTGCACCGTGACGCGGCGGCTCATGGCATAACGGCCGGTCAGCATCATGCCCTTGAGCAACTCCCAGAGCATGAAGCTCTTGAAAAAATCCTTCAGGGAAAAAGCGTTGCCGGAGATCGTGGGTTTGGCTTGCGTGGTGTGTGCCATCTTGCTTGTTCGCTCCATCAATGCCAGATGTTCAGCGGCGAGAACAGCCAGATGCCGACCACGACCACCCACACCAGTGTCAATGGGATAAAAATCTTCCAGCCCAGGCGCATGACCTGGTCGTAGCGGAAACGCGGGAAGGTGGCGCGGATCCAGATGAACCAGCTCACGACCAGCGCGGCCTTCAGCCCCAGCCAGATCCAGCCGGGGATGAAATCCAGGAAGGCAAAAGGCGCATCCCAGCCACCCAGGAACAAAATGGCCGCCAGGAACGACACCAGCCACATGCTGGCGTATTCGGCCAGGAAGAAGATCGCAAAGCCCATGCCCGAGTACTCGACCATGTGGCCGGCGACGATCTCGGCCTCGCTCTCGACCATGTCGAACGGGTGGCGATTGGTTTCGGCCACGACCGAGATCATGTAGACCACGAACAGCGGCAGCAGCGGCAGCCAGTTCCAGGACAGGAAGTTCAGGCCCATGTCGGCAAAGCGGCCCGCCTCCTGCACGCGCACGATGTCGCTGAGGTTCATGCTGCCCGTGACCATGACCACCGCCAGGAAGCAAAAGCCCAGCGCGATTTCATAGCTGATCATCTGCGCCGAGGCGCGGATCGCGCCCAGGAACGGATATTTGGAGTTCGAGGCCCAGCCGGCAATGATGACGCCGTACACCTCGATGGAGGTGATGGCCATGATCAACAGCACGCCGGCGTGCACGTTGGACAGCGCCATGTCCGGGCCGAAGGGGATGGCGACCCAGGCAGCCAGCGCCGGCATGATGGCCATCACCGGCCCGAGCAGGTAGAGCTTGAAGCTGGCCGCCGAGGGGCGGATGATTTCCTTGGTCAGCAGCTTCAAGCCATCGGCCATGGGCTGCAGCAGACCCCATGGGCCGACGCGGTTGGGGCCATAACGCACCTGCATCCAGCCCAGCAGCTTGCGCTCCCACAGCGTCAGGTAGGCCACGGCAATCATCAGCGGGGCCACGATGGCCACGATCTTCAGCAGGTTCCACAGCACTGGCCAGGCCAAGCCGTTCCACCAGGCGGCGTCGATCGCGTTGAAGCCCAGGTTGTAGAAGGATTCGATCATGCGCTCACCTCATCGACAGCGCGGGCGGTTGGGGAGTTGGGCTGCGCTGCATCGCACTGCGCCTCGGCCCAGCCGGCGCGCTCGCCCAGGCGGGCATCGGCCGTGGCCTGCAGGGCCGGGGCACGGCGCACCAGGCCGTCGAGCTGGTAGATGCTGGCCACGACCGGGCGCACGCCAGCCACGCGCACGTCCACCTGGGTGATGTCGGCGCGGTTGCTCAATGTCGCGGCCGGCACGAAGGCGGGTTTGTCCTCGCCAGTGCGCTCGCGCGCAAAGCGCGCCAGCACCTGGGGCGATTCTTCATAGTCAAAGCCCGGCAGACCCAGCAGATTGCCCAGCACGCGCAGCACTTTCCAGGCCGGGCGGGTTTCGCCCAGTGGCTTGACCACGGCGTGGAAGCTCTGCACCCGGCCTTCGGCGTTGACGAAGCTGCCGGAGGTTTCCGTGAACGGCGAGATCGGCAGCAGCACGTCGGAGAATTCCAGATTGGTCTTGAACGGGCTGAGCGTGACCACCATCTCGGCCTGCTGCAAGGCGGCCACGGCATTCTGGCCGGCGGCGCTGTCACACTGCGGCTCGGTGTTGAGCAACAGCAAGGCCTTGGCCCCACCGGCCAGCATCTGCCCGGCGTTCAGGCCATGCGCGCCCGGCAAGGCCGCCGCCCATTGGGCGCCCACGGTATTGGCAGCTTCGGTCAGGAAGCCGACGCTGGCGCCGATGTGCTCGGCCAGCCAGTTGGCCAGGGCCAGCAGCGCCGTGGCCTGCGGATGGTGGGCCACGGCATTGCCCAGCAGCACGGCCTTGGCCGTGCCGCCAGCGCCGGCCAGCAATTGCTTGGCCAGGGCCTGGTCCTGCGCGTGCACCGGGGCCTCGAGCGGCGCTGGCAGGCCCTTCTCGGCGGCCACGGCCGCCGCCAGACTGGCCAGCTCAGGCAGCCAATGCGTGCTGGGCACGACCCAGTTGTGCGCCACGGGCATGGCCCAGTCGTAAGCATGTTCTGTGAAGGCGTAGACCTGCGCGCCATGGCGCGCAGCCTGGCGGATGCGCGCGGCAAACAGCGGGTGTTCCTTGCGCAGGTTGGAGCCGATGACCAGCGCCTGGCCCAGCGTGGACAGCGTCGCGATCGAGGTGCCCAGCCAGCGCACGCCGGCCTGTTGCGCAAATTCGGCATGGCGCAGGCGGTGGTCGATGCTGTCGCTGCCCAGGCCCTGCATCAGTTGCTTGGCCAAGATCAGTTCTTCAAGGGTGCTGTGCGGGCTGACCAGCGCGCCGATGCGGTGCGCGCCATGCTCGGCCTTGATCTGGCCCAGGCCTTGCGCCACGTATTCCAGCGCCTGCTGCCAGCCCACTTCCTGCCACTGGCCGCCCTGCTTGATCATGGGCGTGCGCAGGCGATCGGGGCCGTTGAGGGCCTCGTAGGAGAAGCGATCGCGGTCAGCGATCCAGCATTCGTTGACAGCCTCGTTCTCGAACGGCAGCACGCGCATGACGCGGTGGTTCTTGACCTGCACGATCAGGTTTGCGCCCGAGGAATCGTGCGGCGCGATCGACTTGCGGCGCGACAGCTCCCAGGTGCGGGCGCTGTAGCGGAAGGGCTTGCTGGTCAGCGCGCCCACGGGGCAGATGTCGATCATGTTGCCGGAGATTTCGGAGTCGACCGTATCGCCCTTGACCGTGGTGATCTCGGAGTGCTCACCACGGTTGATCATGCCCAGCTCCATCACGCCGGCCACTTCCTGGCCGAAGCGCACGCAGCGCGTGCATTGGATGCAGCGGCTCATCTCCTGCATGGAGATCAGCGGGCCGACGTTCTTGTGCAGCACGACGCGCTTTTCTTCCTGATAGCGCGAGCGGCCCTGGCCATAGCCCACGGCCAGATCCTGCAGTTGGCACTCACCGCCCTGATCGCAGATCGGGCAGTCCAGCGGGTGGTTGATGAGCAGGAACTCCATCACCGATTGCTGGGCCTGTACGGCCTTGGCGCTGTGCGTGTGCACCACCATGCCCTGCGTCACCGGCGTGGCGCAGGCCGGCAGGGCCTTGGGGGCTTTTTCCACGTCCACCAGGCACATGCGGCAGTTGGCGGCGATGGAGAGTTTCTTGTGGTAGCAAAAGTGCGGGATGTAGGTGCCGGCTTTCTCGGCCGCATGCATGATCATGCTGCCTTCTTGCACCTGCACTTTTTTGCCGTCGAGTTCGATTTCAACCATAGAGCGGGTTCTCCATCATCGATCAGGCGGCCGCGCGCTGCGCCGCGTGGGCGGCCGCAACGGCCTGCAGCGCTCCGGTCATGCCCGGCAGGACTGGCTCGGGCGGCTGCAGCTGCGGCTGGGCAGCGGCGATCTTGGCCTCGAACTCATGGCGGAAGTGCTTGAGCATGGCGCGCACCGGCATCGCCGCGGCATCGCCCAGCGCGCAGATCGTGCGGCCCTGGATGTTGCCGGCCACGGAGTCCAGCAGCTCCAGATCGCCGGGGCGGCCATGGCCGTGCAGGATGCGGTGCACCACGCGCGAGAGCCAGCCCGTGCCCTCGCGGCAGGGCGTGCACTGGCCGCAGGACTCATGGGCGTAGAAGTAGGACAGGCGCGCCAGCGACTCGACCATGCAGCGCGTGTCGTCCATGACGATCACGGCGCCCGAGCCCAGCATGGAGCCGGCCTTGGCGATGGAGTCGTAGTCCATCGTGCATTCCATCATCATGGCCGCCGGGATCACGGGCGCAGACGAGCCGCCGGGGATCACGGCCTTGAGGGTGCGCCCTGGGCGCACGCCGCCGGCGAGCTCCAGCAGCTTGGCAAAGGGCGTGCCCATCGGGATCTCGTAATTGCCCGGCAGCTGCACGTCGCCGCTGACCGAGAAGATCTTGGTGCCGCCGTTGTTGGGCTTGCCGCACTCCAGGTAGGCCTGGCCGCCATTGCGCACGATCCAGGGCACGGCGGCAAAGGTCTCGGTGTTGTTGATGGTGGTGGGCTTGCCGAACAGGCCGAAGCTGGCCGGAAATGGCGGCTTGAAGCGCGGCTGGCCTTTCTTGCCCTCCAGCGATTCCAGCAGGGCCGTTTCCTCGCCGCAGATGTAGGCGCCAAAGCCGTGGTGGGCATGCAGCTCGAAGCTGAAGTCCGTGCCCAGGATGTTCTGACCCAGAAAGCCCGCCGCGCGCGCCTCCTCCAGGGCGGCCTCGAAGCGCTCATAGACCTCGAAGATTTCGCCGTGGATGTAGTTGTAGCCCGCGCTGGCGCCCATGGTGTAGCCCGCCAGGATCATGCCTTCGATGACGATGTGCGGGTTGTACATCAGGATGTCGCGGTCCTTGCAGGTGCCCGGCTCGCCCTCGTCCGAGTTGCAGACCACGTATTTCTGCCCTGGGAAGTTGCGCGGCATGAAGCTCCACTTCAGCCCGGTGGGAAAGCCTGCGCCGCCACGGCCGCGCAGGCTCGATTCCTTGAGCAGAGCCACCATGTCGTCCTGGCTCAGGCCCTGGCCGCCGTCCTTGCCCAGCACCTTTTTCAGCGCGCGGTAGCCGCCGCGGTTCTGATAATCGCGCAGCGACCAGTTGCTGCCGTCAAGATGGGCGTAGATCTGCGGCTCGATGTGGCGGCCGTGAAAGCAGGTCTCGCGGCCGGTGGACTTGAACGGCTGAAGAATGTCTCGCAGGCTCATTGGCTGCCCTCCGCACGCAAGGCGTCGACGAGTTGGTCGAGGCGCTCGTTGCTCATGAAACTGCACATGTCGCGATCGTTGACCAGCATCACCGGCGCATCGGCGCAGGCGCCCAGGCACTCGCACTGCTGCAGCGTGAACATGCCGTCGACCGTGGTCTCGCCCATGTGCACTTTCAGGCGCTGCTCCAGGTGCTGCAGCGCCTGCTTGCCACCGCGCAGTTGGCACGGCAGGTTGGTGCAGACGGCCAGCTTGAATTTGCCCACTGGCTGCTGGTTGTACATGTTGTAGAAGGTCGTGACCTCATGCACGGCGATCTCGGGCATATCCAGGTAGGCGGCGATCTCGGCCTCGCTTTGCTGGCTGATGTAGCCCTGCTCCTGCTGCACGATGGACAGGCAGGCCATCACGGCCGATTGCTTGCGCTCGGGCGGGTATTTGGCGACCTCGCGCGCAAAGCGCGCCTTGGTGGCTTCGGTAATCATCGGTCAACCTCCCCAAACACGATATCCAGCGTCCCCAGAATCATCACTGCATCCGAGAGCATGTAGCCGCGCGTGACGGCGTCCATGGCCGACAGGTGCGCAAAGCCGGGCGCGCGGATCTTCATGCGGTAGGGCTTGTTGGCGCCATCGCTGATCATGTAGATGCCGAACTCGCCCTTGGGATGCTCGACGGCAGCGTAGGTCTCGCTCTCGGGCACCTTGAAGCCTTCGGTGAACAGCTTGAAGTGGTGGATCAGCTCCTCCATGCCCGACTTCATGTTGGCGCGCGGCGGCGGCGCCACCTTGCGGTCTGCGGTGATGACCGGGCCTGGGTTGGCGCGCAGCCAGTCCACGCACTGCTTGATGATGCGGTTGGCCTCGCGCATTTCGCGCATGCGCACCAGATAGCGGTCGTAGCAGTCGCCGGTCACGCCGACGGGCACGTCGAACTCGACGCGGTCGTACACGTCGTAGGGCTGCATCTTGCGCAGATCCCATGCCACGCCCGAGCCGCGCAGCATCGGCCCGGTCATGCCCAGGTTCAGCGCATCCTCGGCGCTGACCACGCCAATGCCCACGGTGCGCTGCTTCCAGATGCGGTTGTCGGTCAACAGCGTTTCGTATTCGTCAACGCACTTGGGAAAGCGCTGCGTGAAGTCGTCGATGAAGTCCAGCAGGCTGCCGCGGCGCGCTTCGTTGAGGCGATCCACGCTGCGCTGGTTGCGCACCTTGGAGGCCTGGTACTGGGGCATGGAGTCGGGCAGATCGCGGTACACGCCGCCCGGGCGGAAATAGGCCGCGTGCATGCGCGCGCCGGAGACCGCCTCGTAGATGTCGAACAGGTCCTCGCGCTCGCGGAAGGCGTAGATCAGAATGGTCGAGCTGCCGGCGTCGTTGCCATTGCCGCCCAGCCACATCAGGTGATTGAGGATGCGCGTGATCTCGCTGAACATCACGCGGATGTACTGCGCGCGCAGCGGCACCTCGATGCCCAGCATCTTCTCGATGGCCAGGCAGTAGGCGTGCTCGTTGCACATCATGGACACGTAGTCGAGGCGGTCCATGTAGGGCAGCGATTGGATGTAGGTCTTGTGCTCGGCCAGCTTCTCGGTGGCGCGATGCAGCAGGCCGATGTGCGGGTCGGCGCGCTGCACCACCTCGCCATCGAGCTCCAGCACCAGGCGCAACACACCGTGCGCAGCCGGGTGCTGCGGGCCAAAGTTGAGCGAATAGTTCTTGATTTCAGCCATCGTGTCGTTCCCAACCATCGGGCGCGCGCAGCGCCGATTCAGTGCGGGCCTCCATAGGTGTCCTCACGGATCACGCGCGGCGTGATCTCGCGCGGCTCGATGGTCACAGGCTGGTACACCACGCGCCGCTGCGCCTCGTCATAGCGCATCTCGACGTGGCCCGACAGCGGAAAGTCCTTGCGGAACGGGTGGCCAATGAAGCCGTAGTCGGTCAGGATGCGGCGCAGGTCGTCATGCCCATCGAAGACGATGCCGTACAGGTCGAAGGCCTCGCGCTCATACCAGTTGGCCGAGCGCCAGATGCCGATCAGCGAAGGCAACACAGGGAAGTCATCGTCCTCGGCCAGGCAGCGCACGCGCACGCGCTGATTGAGCTGCACCGACAGCAGCTGCACCACAACGCCAAAGCGCGGCCCCTCCCACAGGCCGTTGCCATAGTCGGAATAGTCCACGCCACACAGGTCGATCAAGGTATCGAAGCGGCAGCCCTGGGCCTGCTGCAACTGCTGCATCACCGCCAGGTAATTGGCCGCCGGCACGTCGATCACGACCTGGTCGAGCGACAGTGACACGCGCCGCACCCGCTCGCCCAGCAGGGCTTGCAATTGCGCGCAGAGAATCTCCGGGGCGATGGCCTGCATGGCCGGCTGCAGGGGTTCTTGCTTGTTCATCGTGGTGCTCATGAGGCTCAGACCCTGGCAATGGTGTTCGTGCGGCGCACCTTCTGCTGCAGCTGGATGATGCCGTACATCAAGGCCTCGGCCGTGGGCGGGCAGCCGGGCACGTACACATCCACCGGCACCACACGGTCACAGCCGCGCACCACCGAATAGCTGTAGTGGTAATAGCCGCCGCCGTTGGCGCAGGAGCCCATGGAGATCACCCAGCGCGGCTCGGCCATCTGGTCGTAGACCTTGCGCAGGGCCGGCGCCATCTTGTTGCACAGCGTGCCGGCCACAATCATCAGATCGGCCTGCCGGGGGCTGGCGCGAAACACCTCGGCGCCAAAGCGCGAGAGGTCGTAGCGCGCTGCTGCGGTGTGCATCATTTCCACGGCGCAGCACGCCAAACCAAAAGTCACGGGCCACAGCGAGCCCGACTTGGCCCAGTTCGCCACCGCATCGTAGGTCGTGGTGACAAAGCCCTGCTTGAGGACGCCTTCAATCATTTTTGTTCTCCTTGGCGGAGCGCATCCGCCAACCGGGAAACCCGATCACTCCCAGGTCAGAGCGCCTTTTGCCCACTCGTAGGCAAAACCCACCACCAGAATGGTCAGGAATATCAGCACTGCCACGAAGCCGACCAGACCGACATCGCGCAAGGCCACCGCCCAAGGGAAAAGGAAGGCAATCTCCAGATCGAACAGAATGAACAGGATTGCCACCAGGTAATAGCGCACATCGAACTTCATGCGCGCATCGTCAAAAGCCTCGAAGCCGCACTCGTAGGCCGAGTTCTTGGCTGCATAGGGCTTCGTCGGCCCCAAGATCCACCCCAGCACCAGGGGAACCACCCCGACCAGGCCACCAACCAGAATGAACAACAGGACGGGCAGATACTGATCAAGAGTCATGGATAAGGGCCATCGTGCGAAGCCTGACACTGCACAGCAAATACTGTGCAACGCGGACTTTTGTAATCTGGTTATGGTGCCGTCGGCGAGACTCGAACTCGCACAGCCATGGGCCACTACCCCCTCAAGATAGCGTGTCTACCAATTCCACCACGACGGCGCAATGTGCTTGCTTTATGTGTTTGCCCCACCAACGCCCAGGCCCGCAAATGCCTGTCCCGTCTGCAGGACAACGCGTATTCTAACCACGTTTTCACGTGCCTGCGGCCTTCGGGCGCCCCCTTGGGCCGTTATTTTTTTCCTTTTTATGACAATGTGCCCGCGCCTGTTCGAAGCCTTTGCGCGATGGCACGCAACTGCCATGCAGGCGCGCACCACCGCATGGGCACGGATTGGGCCCGGGCTTTCAGCCAGCCATCATTGGCTGTTGCTGCTACCGGCCGCGCCAGAGGCAGGGGACGAGGCTGCTGCGCCCTGGCCGGCATCCGCCGCATTGCTGGCCGCGGCTGCTTCGCCCGCAGCGGGTTGTGCTGCCGCAGGCGCATCGGTGGAGGCGGAGGCAGGGGCAGCCTCAGGCGCTGGCGGCGTCTGGGCAGGCGCGGCATCCGGGATGGCATTCGCGCCGCTGGCGTCTGCGCCTGCGGCCGTGGCGTTGCTGGCAGCTGCCGGCGCTGTCGCCGGGGCCGAAGCGTCAGGAATGGCCGAGGCCGGGCCGCTCTCGGGCAGCGGCGCAGGCGCGCTGCTGGCGGGCAGGCTGTCCAGCACACTGCTGCCGCCTTCATCGGCGGGGCGCTGCATGCCTTGGCTGCCCAGGTAGGCCAGCACCAGCGTGGCGGCAAAGAACACCGTGGCGCACAGCGCCGTCATGCGCGAGAGGAAGTTGGCGCCGCCCGTGGCGCCGAACAGGCTGCCGGAGCTGCCGCTGCCAAACGCGGCCCCCATGTCGGCGCCCTTGCCGTGCTGCAGCAGGATCAGGCCCGCCATGACCAAAGCGGCCAGGATCTGGACCATCAGTACCAGTGTCATCGTCATGCTCATGTCGTATCCCTTTTTCGTTCAATCAAAATTCGTGGTTGGCCCGGGGCGGTTTCAGGGCCGTGCGGCGGCAATGATGTTGAGAAAGTCCGGCGCCTTGAGCGCCGCCCCGCCGATCAGGCCGCCGTCGATGTCGGGCTGGGCCAGCAGCGCGGCGGCGTTGGCCGCGTTCATGCTGCCGCCGTAGAGGATGCGCACGCGCCCGGCGTGGGCCGTGGCGGCCTTGAGCTGCGCGCGCAGCACGGCGTGCACGGCCTGGGCCTGCTCGGGCGTGGCGGTCTGGCCGGTGCCGATGGCCCAGACGGGCTCGTAGGCCACGACGATTTCGCTGATGCAGTGGCCGTTGAGGTGGATCACCGCCGAGAGCTGGCGCTTGACGATGAACTCGGTCATGCCCTGCTCGCGCTCGTGCAGCGTCTCGCCCACGCAGACGATGGGCGTGATGCCAGCGGCCAGCGCGCGCTGGGTCTTGACGGCCACCTGCACGTCGCTCTCGCCCTGGTACTGGCGGCGCTCGCTGTGGCCGACGATGGCGTAGCGCACGCCGAACTCGCGCAGCATGGCGGCCGAGACGTCGCCGGTGAAGGCGCCGCCTTCGTGCTGCGAAACGTCCTGCGCGCCCAGCGCAATGGCCTGCTGGCCGGCCAGCAGCGCCTGCACCTGGGCCAGGTAGGCGGCGGGCGGGCACACGGCCACGTCCACGGCGGCATCGCCGGCCGCCTGGGCGATGCCCTGGCGCAGCGCCTGCACCAGCGCCTCGTTGGCGGCCAGGCTGCCGTTCATCTTCCAGTTGCCGGCAATCAGTTTTTTCTTGCTCATGTCAATGCTCCCAGGTCAGCACGATCTTGCCGACGTGCTGGTTGGATTCCATCAGCGCGTGGGCGCGCGCGGCGCCGCTGGGCAGGCCGTCAGCCGCTTGCAGGGCACCAAAGCAGGCATGCAGCACGGGCTTGACGGCGCCGCTTTCCAGCCAGGGCCAAACCCTGGCGCGCAGCGCCTGGGCGATGGCGCCCTTGAAGGCCACTGGGCGCGGGCGCAGCGTGCTGCCGGTGATGGTCAGGCGCCGCGTCAGCACCTTGGCGGCGTTGAAGCCGCTTTTCACCCCGCCTTGCACGGCGATGATGAGCAGGCGCCCGTCCTCGGCCAGGCAATCGACTTCGCGCTGCACGTAGTCGCCCGCCACCATGTCGAGGATGACGTCCACGCCCCGGCCGCCAGTCAGGCGGCGGGCTTCTTCGGCGAAGTCGGCCGTCTTGTAGGGGATGGCGTGGTCGGCGCCCAGCTCGCGCGCGGCGGCGCATTTGGCCTCGGAGCCAGCGGTGACGATGACCGTGGCCCCGGCCGCCTTGGCCAGCTGGATGGCGGCCACGCCGATGCCGCTGGTGCCGCCCTGCACGAGCAGGGTTTCGCCCGGCCGCAGGCGGCCCAGGTCGAACACGTTGCTCCAGACGGTGAAGAAAGTCTCGGGCAGCGCGGCGGCCTGCGCGTCGCGCAAGCCGCGCGGCACGGGCAGGCACTGCGCCACGGGGGCGGCGCAGTACTGCGCATAGCCGCCGCCGGCCAGCAGCGCGCAGACGCGATCGCCCACGGCCAGGCCGGCCTGGGCCAGCGCGGCGGTGTCACCGGCTTCGATGACGCCGGCCACTTCCAGCCCCGGCAGGTCGGAGGCGCCGGGCGGCGGCGGGTACAGGCCCAGGCGCTGCACCACGTCGGGCCGGTTCACGCCGCAGGCGCTCACGCGGATCAGCGCCTCGCCCGGGCCGGGCTGGGGCCGCGGGCGCTCGGCAGGCACCAGCACCTCGGGGCCGCCGGGGGCGCGTATCTCGATGCACTTCATGGTCTTGGCGCGGTGGATCGGCATGGCGGGCACGGGCGGCGGCGCCTCGAAGAAGCGAACGCCACCACGGGCCGCGCCCTGCGCGGGCACGCTCAGGCCTGCGGCGCCTCGCCGCCGTGGCCGTCCTCGGCGGCGGCGGGACGGGGGTCTTGGCGTTCGTCGGTGCGCTCGCTGCGTTCGGCACGCTCGGCACCGCGCTCAGCGCGTTCGCCGCGCGGGCGGCGCTCGCCACGGGGTTCGCGCGGCTCGCGCGGTTCACGGGGTTCGCGCGCCGGGCGCTCGTCGCCGTTGCCGCCAAAGCCATTGCCTTCGCCGCCTTCGCGCGCGGGGCGCTCCAGCAGGGCCTTCATGGACAGCTTGATGCGGCCCTTCTCGTCGGTTTCCAGCACCTTGACCTTGACCACCTGGCCTTCCTGCAGGTAGTCGCTCACTTTTTCCACGCGCTCGTGCGCGATCTGGCTGATGTGCAGCAGGCCGTCCTTGCCGGGCAGGATGTTGACCAGCGCGCCAAAGTCCAGCAGCTTGGTCACCGGGCCTTCATAGACCTGGCCGACCTCGGCCTCGGCGGTGATTTCCTCGATGCGGCGGCGGGCCTCGTCGGCGCGCGCGCTGTCGGTGCTGGCGATGGTGATGGTGCCGTCCTCGGCAATGTCGATGGTGCAGCCCGTTTCCTCGGTCAGCTGGCGGATGGTGGCGCCGCCCTTGCCGATCACGTCGCGGATCTTCTCCGGGTTGATCTTCATGGTGTAGAGCTTGGGCGCGTAGCTGCTGATCTCGGCTTTCGCCTCACCCATGGCCTCTTGCATCTTGCCCAGGATGTGCATGCGCGCTTCCTTGGCCTGGGCCAGGGCGACCTGCATGATTTCCTTGGTGATGCCCTGGATCTTGATGTCCATTTGCAGCGCGGTGATGCCGCTGGTGGTGCCGGCGACCTTGAAGTCCATGTCGCCCAGGTGGTCCTCATCGCCCAGGATGTCGGTCAGCACGGCGAAGCGGTTGCCCTCTTTGATCAGGCCCATGGCGATGCCGGCCACGTGCGCCTTCATGGGCACGCCCGCGTCCATCAGGCTCAGGCAGCCGCCGCAGACCGAGGCCATGGACGAGGAGCCGTTGGATTCGGTGATCTCGCTGACCACGCGGATGGTGTAGGGGAACTCGTCCTTGGCCGGCAGCAGCGGCACCAGGGCGCGCTTGGCCAGGCGGCCGTGGCCGATTTCGCGGCGCTTGGTGCTGCCCATGCGGCCGGCTTCGCCGGTGGCAAAGGGCGGCATGTTGTAGTGGAACAGGAAGCGGTCTTCGAACTCGCCGGCCAGCGCGTCGATGCGCTGCGCGTCGCGCTCGGTGCCCAGCGTGGTCACCACCAGCGCCTGCGTCTCGCCGCGCGTGAACAGGGCCGAGCCATGGGTGCGCGGCAGCACGCTGCTGCGGATTTCGATGGGGCGCACGGTGCGCGTGTCGCGCCCGTCGATGCGCGGCTCGCCCGCCAGGATCTGGCCGCGCACGATGGCCGCCTCCAGCTCGAAGAGCTGGTTGTCCAGCTTCACCTCGTCGTACGCCGCTTCTTCAGCGGCCAGCGCGGCCTTGATGGCGGCGTAGGCCTCGCGCACGGCCTGGGTGCGGGCCTGCTTGCTGCGGATCTGGTAGGCAGCGCGCAGCTTTTCTTCGGCCAGTTGCGTTACCTTGGCGATGAAGGCCTCGTCCTTGGCCTCGGGCGTCCAGGTGCCGTCCTCGGCCCACAGGGGCTTGCCGGCCTCGCGCACCAGCTCGTGGATGGCCTCGATGGCGATCTTGCCCTGTTCGTGGCCGAAGACCACGGCGCCCAGCATCACGTCTTCACTGAGTTGGTCGGCCTCGGACTCGACCATCAGCACGGCCGCCTCGGTGCCCGCCACCACCAGATCGAGCTGGCTGTTCTTGCGCGCCGTGGGGCCGGGGTTGAGCACGTATTCGCCGTTGATGTAGCCCACGCGCGCCGCGCCAATGGGGCCGTTGAAGGGAATGCCGCTGATGGACAGCGCCGCGCTCACGCCAATCATGGCGGCGATGTCGGCATCCACCTCGGGGTTGAGCGAGAGCGTGTGGATGACCACGTGCACTTCATTGAAAAACCCTTCCGGAAACAGCGGGCGGATGGGCCGGTCGATCAGGCGGCTGGTCAATGTCTCCAGCTCGCTGGGCTTGGCCTCGCGCTTGAAGAAGCTGCCGGGGATCTTGCCGGCGGCGTAGGTTTTCTCGATGTAGTCCACCGTCAGGGGGAAGAAGTCCTGCCCCGGCTTGGGCTGCTTGCTGGCGGCCACCGTGGCCAGCACCACCGTGCCGTCGATGCTCACCAGCACGGCGCCGGTGGCCTGGCGGGCGATCTCGCCCGTTTCCATGACGACGGTCTTGTCGCCCCACTGGAAGGACTTGGTGACTTTGTTGAAAAGGCTCATGGTTTGCTCCTGGTTGTATGGTGTGACATGGGCTCTGCGGCCTTCTGGGGCCCGCCCTTAGAGCAGAACACGATGCCATTCCATGGAGGCTGGCGCCGACGCTTGTCGGCGCGGGGCGTCAACCCCCATGGAATGACACAGCTTCGATCTGCCCTGTTCTGCCCGCCTGGCTCAGCAGGCGGAGAAAAAGAAAATGCAGGAACGCCTGAGTGCTTCAGAGCAAACCCAGGCGTTCCTGCATTCGAGATCCGTTCAACCCCATGTCCAGTGACAGCATGGCCAAGTCGCGCGCGCAGGCCTTGGTCTGACAATGCCTGCGCTCACACTTGCCGCCTCGCTGCCACCGGCAAATGGCATTACTTGCGCAGACCCAGCTTGGCGATCAGCGCGGTGTAGCGCTCCGCGTCCTTGCGCTTGAGGTAGTCCAGCAGCTTGCGACGGCGGCTGACCATGCGCAGCAGGCCGCGGCGGCCGTGGTGGTCCTTGGCGTGTTGCTTGAAGTGCGGCGTCAGCTCGTTGATGCGAGCGGTCAGCAGGGCCACCTGCACTTCAGGGCTGCCGGTGTCGTTGGCGCTGCGCGCATTGTCCTTGATGAGTTCGGCCTTGGTCGATGCTTCGATCATGATGTCAATTTCCTTCTTTTGAGGGCCGCTGCCCCCGTTACCACAGGCGCCGCAACAGGAAATGCGCTGCGGCGTGAAAAACGCGCGATTATAGCCAGACTCTGCGCCCTCTGAATGCCAGGCCGCGCCCGCCCAGGTTCATCGGGGTTGCGGCGAATGGCCCGGACCCGACGCCGCGCGCAGGCGTTGCCTCGGCTGCATCCACCTACAATCGGCGGCATTTTTGCTCCCACGCCTTGACCGGCCCATCTGCCATGCCTTCTTCCGACGCCCTGCCGCCTGCCCAGCTGCAGATGCAACGCAATCTTGCCAACATGCGGCAGCGCATTGCCGCTGCCTGCGCCCGCGCCGGACGTGATCCATCGCAAGTGCGCCTGCTGCCAGTGAGCAAGACGGTGCCCGCCGAGCAGTTGCGCCTGGCCTATGCCGCTGGCCTGCGCACATTAGGCGAGAACAAGGTGCAGGAGGCCTACGGCAAATGGCAGGCGCTGAGTGATCTGCCCGGGCTGCGCTGGAGCATCATCGGCCACCTGCAGAGCAACAAGGCGCGCCAGGTGGCCCAGTTTGCCGATGAGTTCCAGGCCCTGGACAGTCTGGCGCTGGCGCAGGAGCTCGATCGCCGTCTGCAGCAGCACGGCCGCAGCCTGGACGTGCTGGTGCAGGTCAACACCTCGGGCGAGGCCAGCAAGTTCGGCCTGCCCGCCAGCGATGTGCCGCGCTTTGTGCAGCAGCTGGCGCCGTGTTCCGCGCTGCGCGTGCGCGGCCTGATGACGCTGGCCATGCCCAGCAGCGACCCGGCGCCGGTGCGCGGCTGCTTCGTGCAGTTGCGCCAGCTGCTGCAACGGCTGCAGCAGGAGACGGCCCTGGGCGCGCAGCTCAGCGAGCTGTCCATGGGCATGTCGGGCGATTTCGAGTGGGCCATCGAGGAAGGCGCCACCATCGTGCGCATCGGCCAAGCCATCTTCGGCGCCCGCCCCAGCGCCTGACCGGGCAAGCCCCCGCGCCACACCATGAACCAGCTTCTGCCGCGCGCTGCCGCCATCCGCGTATTCCTGCTGTTTGCGCTGGTGTATCTGCTCTCGATGCTGGTGCGGGCCGTCACCGCCACGCTGGCGCCCGCGCTCAGCGCCAGCTTCGCGCTGGACTCTGGCGCCCTGGGGCTGCTGGCCGGCAGCTATTTCATCGGCTTTTGCCTGATGCAAATCCCGCTGGGCATTTGCCTGGATCGCTTTGGCCCGCCGCGCACCGCCGTGGCCTTTCTCTGCGTGGCGCTGCTGGGCGGCGCCATGACGGCGGCGGCCCAGACTTTCCCTCAAATGCTGCTGGGCCGCACGCTGCTGGGCCTGGGGCTGGCCGCCGGCCTGATGGCGCCGCTGACGGCCTACCGCCGCTGGTACAGCCCGGCGGCCCAGGTGCGCGCCAACGCCTGGATGCAAATGGTCGGCGCGCTGGGCATGCTGCTGTCCACCCTGCCCGTGCAATGGCTGCTGCCGCAGCTGGGCTGGCGCGGCGTGTTCTGGGCCTGGTGCGGCGCGGGCGCGCTGGCGCTGCTGGGGCTGCTGCTGGGCCTGCCGCGCTGGTCGGCATCGGGCAGCGTGCTGACCCCGCCCGGCCTGGGCGCGCCGGCCTCGGCGCTGGACATCCTCAAGGGCTACGGCGTGGTACTGCGCGATCGCCGCTTCATCAGCGTCGCCCCGCTGGCCTTTTTCGGCTATGGCGGGCTGTTTGCCATCCTGACGCTCTGGGCCGGCCCCTGGCTGCGCGATGTTTCCGGGCAAACGGCCGAGCAGGCCGCCGCCGGCCTGCTGGGCATCAACACCGCCATGATGCTGGCCTTTTTTGCTTGGGGCCTGGTGGCCGCGCCGCTGGAGCGGCGCGGCCTGCGGCTGGAGTCGCTGACGCTGGGCACCATGCTGCTGGGCCTGCTGGTGCTGCCCTGGGTGGTCTGGCAGGGCACGGACAGCCGCTGGCCGCACTGGGCGCTCTATTGCCTGAGCCTGACCGGCTTCTCCCTGGTGCAGCCCAAGCTGGCCCAGTTGTTTCCCAGCCAGCTGGCCGGGCGGGCGCTGACGGCCTTCAACCTGGTGATCTTCACTGGCACCTTCTTCGTGCAATGGGGCCTGGGCCTGGCCATTGACCTGCTGCAAACGCTGGGCTGGTCGCAGTCGGCGGCCTACCAAGGCGCGATGCTGCTGCTGTGGCTGTGCAAGCTGCTGGCGCTGGGCTGGTTCCTGTGGCGGCGCGTGCCGCCGCCTCAGCCCGCCGCCGGGCCAGATGGGCGCGCACAGCGCGTATGATCGGCGCACCGCTTGCGCTTTGCACAGGCTCTTGCACACCCGCCATTTCCCCAGTCATTGCCATGCCCGCCTGCCGCATCCTGATCGTCGCCCACGCCCCTCTGGCCAGCGCCCTGAAGGCCTGCGCCGCCCATGTGCTGGTCGAGCTGGCGCAGCACGTGCTGACGCTGGACGTGCAGCCCACGCACGATACCGCCTGGGGCCTGGCGCAGGCGCCGGCGCTGCTGGGCGCATCGCCCGCGCCCGTGCTGCTGCTCACCGACGTGGTAGGCGCCACCCCCTACCACATGGCCTGCGCGCTGCAGCAATGGTGCGCTGCGCGCGGCGTTGCCGCCCAAGTGCTGGCAGGCGTCAACCTGCCCATGCTGCTGCGCAGCCTGACCTACCGCCACGAAACGCTGCCCGTGCTGCTCGAGCGCGCCCAAAGCGGCGGCGTGCAGGGCATTGCCGCCGCGCCCGGCGCAGCCCCATCCACCTGCCCCGCCTGCGCATGATTCAAGCCACCGCCACCATCGTCAACAAACTGGGCCTGCACGCGCGCGCCTCCGCCAAGCTGACCAAGTTGGCCAGCAGCTTTCCCTGCCAGGTGTGGATGGCGCGCAATGGGCGTCGCATCAACGCCAAAAGCATCATGGGCGTGATGATGCTGGCCGCCGGTCAGGGCGCGCAGGTGCAGCTCGAAACCGAGGGCGAACAAGAAGAACAGGCCATGCAGGCCCTGCTGGAGCTGATTGCCGAGCGCTTTGGCGAAGGCGAATGAGCGGCGCGCCACAGCCGCCAGCGGGCGCGGCCGGCAAAGCCGGCGCGGCACATTTCGAGGAGAGGAGAACACGCATGAAACCCCCCATCCAAGGCATCGCCGTCTCAAGCGGCATCGCCATTGGCCGGGCCCTGCTGCTGGGCAAGGAGCCGCTGCCCGTGCAGCACTACCTGGTCGGCAAGGCCCAGGTGGCGCGCGAGCTGCAGCGCCTGGAAAAAGGCTTTGCCCTGGCCATTGGCGAGCTGCGCCGCGTGCAGCACAGCATTGCCGACGACCCGGCCTCCAGCGATCTGCATGCGCTGCTGGACGTGCACGCCATGCTGCTGGAGGACGAGGCGCTGCAGCAAGGCGCGGCCGCCTTCGTGCGCCAGCGCCGCTACAACGCCGAATGGGCGCTGATGCAGCAATTGGCCCAGTACGCGCGCGAATTCGACGCCATGGACGACGACTACCTGCGCGAGCGCAAGAGCGATCTGGAGCAACTCATCGCCCGCGTCGTGCAATGCATCCAGGCGCAGGACCGCCAGGCCCCCGGCCAGGCCGCCGCGCCGCCGCCGGGCGCGCTGGGCGCGGCCCTCAGCGCCATCCAGCAGGCCCAGGCCGCCCCCAAGGCCCCGGCGCCCCAAGCGCACCAAGCGCACCAAGCGCACCAAGCGCACCAAGCGCACCAAGCAGCCCCGCCCCTGCCCGCCGCGGCGCAGCCCCCCCAGGCCGACCAGGCCGGCCAGGCTGAACAGAGCGCCCCAGCCCCGGCCGCCGAGGAGCTGCCGCTGATCGTCGTCGCGCACGAGCTGGCCCCGGCAGACATGCTGCACTTTCGGCAAAACATCTTTGCCGGCTTCGTCGTCGACACCGGCGGCGCCACCTCGCACACCGCCATCGTCGCGCGCAGCCTGGACATCCCCGCCGTGGTCGGCGCCAAGAGCGCCACCGGCCGCATCACCCAGGACTGCCTGCTGATCGTGCACGCCGATGCCGGCCAGGTCATCGTCGATCCCGATGCCGCCACCCTGGCGCACTACCGCCAGCTGCAGCAGCAGCTGCAACAGGTGCGCCAGCGCCGCCAGCGCCTACGCTACACCCCGGCCATCACGCACGATGGCCAGGGCATCGAGCTGCTGGCCAACATCGAGCTGCCCGGCGACTGCGCCGCCGCGCTGAGCAACAGCGCCGTCGGCGTCGGGCTGTTTCGCAGCGAATTTCTCTTCATGGGGCGCCAGGGCACCTTGCCCGACGAGCAAGAGCAATACCGCGCCTACCGCGACGCCATGCTGGCCATGCAGGGCCTGCCCGTGACCATCCGCACCGTGGACATCGGCGCGGACAAGGCGCTGGACGGCCAGGCCGTCAGCCGCCAGATGCAGGAGCACTCCGCCCTGGGGCTGCGCGCCATCCGCTGGAGCCTGGCCAGCCCGGCCATGTTCCGCACCCAGCTGCGCGCGCTGCTGCGCGCCGCCGTGCACGGGCCGCTGCGCATCCTCTTTCCCATGCTGGGCCAGCGGCAGGAAATCCAGCAGGCGCTGGCCCAGCTGGAGCTGGCCCGCGAGGAACTGCGCGCCAGCCAGACGCCATTCGGCCCCGTGCTGGTGGGCGCAATGATCGAGGTGCCCGCCGCCGCGCTGACCATCGACCAGTTCCTGCAGCGCTTCGACTTCGTCTCCCTGGGCACCAACGACCTGACGCAATACACCCTGGCCGTGGACCGCGCCGACGAATCCGTGGCCCATTTGTTCGACGCCACCCACCCGGCCGTGTTGCAACTGATCGCCCACGTCATCCAGCGCTGCCAGGCGCGCGGCAAGCCCGTGTGCGTCTGCGGCGAAATCGCCGGCGAGCCCGAACTGACCGAGCTGCTGCTGGGCCTGGGGCTGCGCTCCTTCTCCATGCACCCGGCGCAAATCCTGGCCGTCAAAGAGCGCATCCTGCTGGCCGACACCCAGGCCCTTCAGCCCTGGGCCCGCAGCGTGCTGCAAGCCGAAGACCCCAAGGCCCTGCTGCTGCAGCGCCCCGGCAGCACGCCCGAAGCCGCCGCCCAGCCTCAGGCGCGCAGCGCCCGCCCCTGCCCCGAGCCCACTGCGCTGGACGCATGAGCCGCGCCGCGCCCAGGCCAAAGTCGCCTTGGGCTGCCAAGTGATGCCTTGGTTACTGCCGGGCCGCGCTTTTTGCGTTGCAATGGCGCGCTTTCTCTTTGAACAGGCGCTTGCAGCAGACCACTTGCGCACCGCAAGCAACCTGCCTGCACCGCCATCCCAACCCACAAGGAGCCCATCCCCATGCACGCCTGGCTTTGCAGCGACCCATCCGGCCCAGAAAAACTGCAGTGGCAGCAACAGCCCACGCCCAGCCCCGGCAAGGGCCAGGCGCTGGTGCGCATCCACGCCGCCAGCCTGAACTTCCCCGATCTGCTGATCGTGCAGAACAAATACCAGATCAAGCCGCCCCTGCCCTTCGTGCCCGGCTCGGAATACGCCGGCGTGGTTGAGGCCATCGGCGAAGGCGTGCAGCACCTGCGGCCCGGCCAGCGCGTGGCCGCCTTGAGCGGCACCGGCGGCTTTGCCACGCACACCCTGGTCGACGCCCGACTGTGCATGCCGCTGCCCGATGCCTTCAGCTTCGAGGACGCGGCCGCCTTCATCATGACCTACGCCACCTCCCACCACGCGCTGATCGACCGCGGCGCGCTGCAGCCTGGCGAGACCGTGCTGGTGCTGGGCGCCGCCGGCGGCGTGGGCACGGCCGCGATCCAGATCGCCAAGGCCCAGGGCGCCCGGGTCATCGCCGCGGCCTCCAGCGCCGAGAAATGCGCCCTGTGCGAGCAGATCGGCGCCGATGCCAGCATCAACTACCAAGAGCAGGACCTGCGCGAGGCGCTCAAGACGCTGACCGACGGCAAGGGCCCGGACGTGATCTACGACCCCGTGGGCGGCCCGTGGGCCGAGCCGGCCTTTCGCTCCATCGCCTGGCGCGGGCGCTATCTGGTGATCGGCTTTGCCGCCGGCCCCATCCCCGCGCTGCCGCTGAACCTGCCGCTGCTCAAGGGCGCCTCCATCGTTGGCGTGTTCTGGGGCGCATTCAGCCAGAAAGAGCCCGCCGCCAACGCCGCCATGCTGCAGCAGCTGGCCCAGTGGTACCAGCAAGGCAAGATCAAGCCCGTGATCGACGCCACCCTGCCCATGCGCGAGCTGCCACAGGCCTACGCCCGCATGGGCCAGCGCAACGTGCGCGGCAAGCTGGTGCTGGTCAACGACGCGCAGGACTGACCCACCACAGCGCGCTGCCCGCCTGCCTGCACGATGGCAGCGCAGGCGCGAAAATGGGCACCCAGGCCCAGCAGCAGCCCAAGGAAAACAGGCGCAAAAGATGTCGAAACTTCACCGCACTGATGTTTGAATGGTGGCAGTACCTGTTTTTGCTTGGCACTTCAATCAGTTAGCATGTGATAAGCACATGTTTGCTTTCTAAGAGCCTGTTCAAAGTCTCGGCGCGAGCGGGCAAAAAGTGGTTTGGGATGGGCTGCAAGGCGCAAAACGCAACCATGGCTGGGGCTATGGTGAGGCTTTGCGGGCGCAGCAAAGCGCCCAAATCCCACTTTCTTGCCAGCCGTGCAGAGACTTTGAACAGGCTCCAAGCCCCAATACCATTTTTGGAGAAAGACATGAAAGGTTTGAGCGGTATCGCGATTGTCATTGCCCTGATTGCCGCATTGGCGGCGCTTGCCATTCCCGGCTACAACCGCTTGCAAGGGTTGGACGAGGATGTCAATGCACGCTGGTCGGAAGTGGTGAGCCAGTACCAGCGCCGCGCCGATCTGGTGCCGAATCTGGTTGAGACCGTCAAGGGCTATGCGCGCCACGAGGAAGCGGTGTTCACGCAGGTGACCCAGGCGCGCGCCAAGGTCGGCAGCGTGACGCTCACTGCGGAGATGCTCGGCGACGAGGCTGCAATGCAGCGCTTCCAGCAGGCGCAGAGCGAGCTGACTTCCGCCCTGTCGCGTTTGCTGGTGGTGGCGGAGAATTACCCCGAGCTCAAGGCCAATACCAATTTCGAGAATCTGATGACCCAGCTTGAAGGCACGGAGAACCGCATCACCACGGCGCGCCGCAACTATATCGAGGGCGTGCAGGCCTTCAATACTGCGGTGCGTACCTTCCCCACCAGCCTGATTGCGCGCCTGGCCGGCTTGTCGCGCCGCGCGCAGTTCACGGTCGAGAACGAGGCGGGGATTTCCACCGCGCCGCAAGTGCAGTTCAACTGATGCGACACATGCTGCGCGCCCTTTTCCTGGGGCTGGCCTTCTGCGCGGCGGCGGTATTTGCCGTACCTGCCGATAGTCTCAAGCTCGAGGCTCCGGTGGTGGATCAGGCGGGCGTGATCGCGCCAGAGGCCGAGCGCGAACTCAATGCGCTTTTGCGCGGCTGGCATGCCCAGGGCTTGATGCAGGGCGCGGTGGTGCTGGTCGATTCCACTGACGGCATGGATGCGTTCGATTACGCCATGCAGCTTGGCAAACGCTGGCAGCTTGGCGACAAGGCGCGCGACAATGGCCTGCTGCTGCTTGTGGCCGTCAATGACCGCAATCTGCGCATCGTCACCGGCAGCGGCATCGAAGGCGCGCTGCCCGACATTTCCGCGAAGAAAATCATCCGCGAAGACATCACCCCCTATTTCCGCAACGGCAACTACGCAGGCGGCGTGCGCGCCGGGCTGGAAGCGGCAGCGCACCGTTTGCAAGCCGATCCGCAGGTGCAGGCGGAAATGGTGGCCGCCGATCGCGAAGCGGCATCGTCCGGCGCCGCAGGCAGGGCCGCGCCCGCATCGGCCCACCCCGATGTGCGCCTTTTTGGCCTGTTGCCGATCTTTTTCATTCTTGTCTTCGCCACGAGCATGCTGCGACGCAAAAACGCTGTGGCGCGCGGCCTGTCTGGCCTTGCCGCCGGCGGCTTTGCCGGCATCATCACCTGGCAGATCACCCATGTCTTGCTGCTCGCGCTGGGCATGGCGTTCTATTTCGGGCTGGCTTTTTCCCGCGACAGCGACACGCACGCCACGCGCCGTCGCCACAGACGCGATGACGATGATGGCAACGACTGGTTCAGCGGCGGCTTCGGGGGAGGCTTTGGGGGAGGAGGAGGCTTCGGCGGCGGCTTTGGCGGCAGTGGTGGCGGCTACAGCGGCGGCGGCGGCAGTTTTTCCGGCGGTGGCGCCGGCGGATCCTGGTAAGGAGCAGCAATGGCGATGCAACAATCCCTCTCGCGCACCCTGCGCAGCCTCACCAGCGCCCCCTGGCAGCACCGCTGGCTCAACGACAAAGCCATGCACACGCTGGAGAGCGTGCTGGCCGAAGCCGAGCGCGGCCACAGCGGCGAAATTCGTCTGCTCATCGAGCGCCACTTGCCCTTGAGCGTGGCCTGGCATCAGGACGTGCGCGCGCGTGCCGAGGACTGCTTCGCCCATCTGCGCGTGTGGGATACCGCCGCGCGCAGCGGCGTGCTTGTTTACGTCAACCTTGCACAGCGGCGGCTGGAAATCGTCGCCGATCGCGGCATCAGCGCCGTGGTCGCGCAAGCGCGCTGGCAAGCGCTGTGCGACGCAGCGCTTGATGCCATGCGCAGCGGCCAATATGTCCGCGCCCTGAGCCAGCTGCTGGAAAACATCGGCGCGGAAATGCGCACGCATTACGGCATACCCGAGGACCCGCACGGCAACGAACTGCCCAACCGCATCGAAACAAGATAGGCCTCAACGTGCGCGTTTTTTGGCTTGGTGCGGCCAACAAGGCGCATAAAAATCGCCTCTGAAGCCGCGACACTGACTGGGCGGCGCTGCCGTTTGCCAATCCCCCTCTCGTGCGCAAGGGTGGCGCTGGATACCCTCCTTCGCGGGCATGACGAGAGCCGCCTGCGAGATGGCGATGGCAGTCAGCAGCCAGGTCTTGGATTCGTCAACATTTGAGCAGAACACGCTCTAGATCCGAAAAAAACGACCAGCCCAAAGCGGGCTTGGGGTTGTTGAGATTTGGTTTGCACAGTGCAAAACCGCGCCACAAAAACCCAAGGCCGCGCTTTTACAAGCGCAAGGCCTTGAAGGCGCTCAACACGGATAGATCGCGCCCAGAATGCGCGGGCCGGCGGCCTGCGTCACTGCCGGCAGATTGCCCGGCAGGCCCAGCAGGCACTGGCGCGCCAGCCAGGCAAAGGCGCAGGCCTCGACCAGCTCGGGCGCCAGGCCCCATTGCGCAGTGCTCTGCACCGCCACTGCTGCGCCCAGGTGGTGCTGCAGCCGCGCCAGCACGTGGCGGTTGTAGGCCCCGCCGCCGCACACGCCCAGCACCGGCTGGCCTTGCTGATAGCGCGCATAGGCCTGGGCGCAGCTGATGGCCGTCAACTCCGCCAGGCTGGCCTGCACGTCCTCGGGGCGCAGCGCAATCGCCGCATCGCCCTCGGCCTGCGCGCACTGCGTCAGGCATTGCTGCAGCCAGTCCAGATTGAACACATCCAGCCCCGTGCTCTTGGGCGCGGGCTGCTGGAAGTACGGCTGCGCCAGCATGCAGCGCAGCAGCCCTTGATGCACCTGGCCGCTGGCGGCCCATTGGCCGTCCCGGTCGTAGGGCTGGCCGGTGTGGCGCAGGCACCAGGCGTCCAGCAGCGTATTGGCCGGGCCGCAGTCAAAGCCCAGCGTGCGCCCCTGGGCGTCGATCAGGCTGAGGTTGGCAATGCCGCCCAGATTCAGCACCGCCAGGCCAGCGCCGCCGCCCTCGGCAGGGCCGAACAGCGCCTGGTGAAAGGCCGGCGCCAGCGGCGCGCCCTGGCCGCCGGCGGCCATGTCGCGGCGGCGGAAGTCGGCCACCACGCTGATGCCGCTGTGCTCGGCCAGCCAGGCCGGGTTGTTCAGCTGGATGGTGTAGCGCTGCAGCGGCGCGCCCTGCGGCCGGTGGCGCACCGTCTGCCCGTGCGCGCCGATGGCCGCCACCTGCCGCGCCGCGATGCCGGCCTGCTGACACAGGCGCGCCACGGCCTGCGCGCAGCATTGCGCCAGCGCATTGGCCGCCAGCGCCGCCTGATGCAGCTCGTCCTGATCGGGGAAATTCAGCGCCATCAGCGCCTCGCGCAGGCTGGCCTCGAAGGGCCGGTGCACGTGGCCGCCGACTTGCACCGTCACTGCGCCCAGCGCCCCGTCCTGCAGCCCGGCCTGCGCCGTCTGGGCCGCGCGGGGCGCAAAGCGCGCCAGCACGGCGTCCACACCGTCCAGCGAGGTGCCCGACATCAGGCCGATGTACCAACCATCATGGGCGTTGGTGGTGCAGTGTGCGGGCAGGGTCATGGCAGCAGGGGCAATGGTGGTTTGAGGCAGTCGGGCAGGCGGCGGCGATTGTAGGGGCCTGCCGCAGCCGACAAGAAAGGTCTGCTCCCAAAGCCTGCCATTGCAATAACGGGCAACGCAGCAGACCGCCCAAATCCGCGGATGCGCGAGGCGCGGCGCTGCGCTGCGATGCCATGCGCTGCGGCGTGCGCAGAGCTTTCATAATTCGCACCATGATCGTCTTGAAGAATGTCGTGCTGCGCCGGGGCAGCAAAGTCCTGCTCGATGGCGCCAGCGTCAGCCTGCAGCCGGGGGAGAAGGCCGCCCTGGTAGGCCGCAACGGCGCGGGCAAATCCACCCTGTTTGCGCTGCTAACCGGCCAGCTGCACGAGGACGGCGGCAGCTTTTCCATGCCGGCGGGCTGGCGCATTGCGCAGGTCGCGCAGGACATGCCCGAAACCGCCGCCAGCGCCACCGATTTCGTGCTCGGCGGCGATGCGCAGCTGCAGGCCCTGCAGGCGCGGCTGGCCGAGGCCGAAGCCGCCGGCGATGGCCTGGCCATGGCCCAGTTGCACGCCGAGCTGGCCGACGCCGGGGCCTACGACGCGCGCTCGCGCGCCCAGGCGCTGATCCTCGGCCTGGGCTTTGCGCCCGATGAGCTCGAACGCCCGGTCAACAGCTTCTCCGGCGGCTGGCGCATGCGCCTGCAGCTGGCGCGCGCGCTGATGAGCCCCAGCGACCTGCTGCTGCTGGACGAGCCCACCAACCACCTGGATCTGGACGCACTAATCTGGCTCGAAGGCTGGCTGGCGCGCTACAGCGGCACACTGCTGGTCATCAGCCACGACCGCGAATTCCTCGACGCCACCACCCAGGTCACGCTGCACCTGGAGCACCAGGGCCTGACGCGCTACGGCGGCAACTACAGCTTCTTCGAAGAGCAGCGCGCCCTCAAGCTGGAGCAACAGCAGGCGGCCTTCGCCCGCCAGCAGGAGCAAATCGCCCACCTGCAGCACTTCATCGACCGCTTCAAGGCCAAGGCCACCAAGGCCCGCCAGGCGCAAAGCCGCGTCAAGGCGCTCGAGCGCATGCAGCGCATCGCCCCCGTGCTGGCCGAGGCCGAGTTCAGCTTCAGCTTCAAGGAGCCGCTGGCCCTGCCCAACCCCATGCTCAGCGTGCGCCAGGCCGACATGGGCTACCAAAGCAAGGACGGCAGCGAGCACAAAACCATTCTGCGCGGCGTCAAGCTCTCGGTGCAGGCCGGGCAGCGCATCGGCATCCTGGGCGCCAACGGCCAGGGCAAGTCCACGCTGATCAAATCCATCGTCGGCGACATCCCGCTGCTGTCGGGCGAAATCATCCAGGGCAAAGGCCTGGCCATCGGCTACTTCGCCCAGCAGGAGCTGGACGTGCTGCACGCTGGCAGCAGCCCGCTGGAGCACTTCATCCGCCTGGCGCGCCAGTACGGCGCCCAGCCGCCCAACCCCGCGCGCGAACAGGATTTGCGCAACTTCCTCGGCGGCTTCCAGTTCAGCGGCGACATGGTCGCCCAGCCCGTGGGCACCATGAGCGGCGGCGAAAAAGCCCGCCTGGTGCTGGCCATGCTCGTCTGGCAGCGCCCGGGCCTGCTGCTGCTGGACGAGCCCACCAACCACCTGGACCTGAGCACGCGCGAGGCGCTGAGCCTGGCCCTCAACAGCTTCGAAGGCACGCTGATGCTGGTCAGCCACGACCGCGCGCTGCTGCGCAGCGTCTGCGAGCAATTCTGGCTGGTCAGCCAAGGCAGCGTGCGCAACTTCGACGGCGACCTGGAGGATTACCAGCAACACGTGCTCGAACAGCAAAAGGCCCAGCGCGCCCAGCTCGAAGCCCAGCGCCCCGGCCAAGCCCAGGCCGCTGCCAGCGCCCCGCCGCCAGCCAACCAGCGCGAGCAGCGCCGCCTCGACGCCCAAAAGCGCCAGCAACTGGCCGCGAAAACCCAACCGCTGAAAAAAAAGCTGCAAACCATCGAGCAGCAACTCAACGACTGGCAGGCGCAGAAAACCACCCTCGAAGCCAGCCTGGGCGAACACAGCAGCCCGGCAGACTGGGCCGAAAGTGGCAAGAAAATCAAAGAGTTGCAAAGCGCCATCGACGATGCCGAGGAGCAATGGCTGAGCCTGTCGGAAACCCTGCAGACCCTGCAACAAGAGGCCGGGGCCTGAGTGCGCAGGGCACTTCAGCGCCGCGCGGGAAATTTTTCGGATTTTTTTGCGCGACCTGTCAACGCCCTGGCCGGGGCGGCGTTGAGGGATGCATTGTGATTTTTTGAGGATAGAGACATGAACACCCAAAGCACCCGCATCTGGCCCGACGACGAACGCGATCGCAAGCGCTGAGATAACCTTCTCACCAGCGCACGCGCTGCCGGGCCACGCTGAGCCGCCTCCAAACCCTGGCCAGCGACCCAATAACTCGAACAACAGTCCATGCACCATTTACACCCCGCCTCTAGGCGGGGTTTGTCTTTTCTGGAGTCACGAAAACCCGCAATATCCAGCTTTGCCCGTCCTACACGAAAACGGAGAGCCCATGCTCAAAATACTTCCTGCTCTGACGCTCGCCCTCATTCTCCCAGCCCAAGCAGACTCCTGCCCTGAGCCGGCAATCCTTGATGCAGCCTATACGCAAACCGGCCTACACGGCTTCAACGACGGCCTGCTCGCCGTCAAAAAAGATGGACTCTGAGGCTTTGTGAATCGCGAAGGCCGCCTCGCCATTGCCGCCCAATTCGAAGAAACACAAGGCTTTTCCGAAGGCAAGGCCGCCGTCAAGCTCAACGGAGTCTGGGGCATTATCGACAGCAACGGAAAAATCCTCGTGCAGCCGCGCTATCAAAATGCCCGTCGCTATTTCAGCGGGCTGCTACCGGTCAGCAAAAACGGTAAAGACTATCTCGCGCTAGACCACCATGGGCGCGAAACCGAGCTACCACGATGGGACGTCCGCCCCGACACCCCGCTGCACAAATTTCACACCGAAGATTTCAGCAAAATCGGCTACAAAGACCACAATGGCAACATCGTCGTCGCCGCGCTCTATGAGCGGGGTGTAAACCATTTTTCCGAAGGCATGGCCGCCGTGAGAAAAAACGGCCTGTGGGGCTTCATCGACGCCGAAGGCAACGAGCGCATTGCCCGCGTTACACCCTCCCCCAAGGACAATGGGACATTGGCTTCAGCGACGGCCTCGCCAAAGTCGCCCTCGATGGAAAAGTCACGTTCATTGACACACAAGGCTGCACCATCTTGCAGCAAAAATAGCGGATTCCTATCAGCATGCAAGGCTTTTCTCGGCAAAAAGCCTCAACTTTAGAATGTGTGTCATCCGGCCCCTATAAAAATGCGAATGCATTTTTATGAAATCGCAAACTTTCGCATCCCAAGCCATCCGGCCGGGCAAATATTGGTCAAGCAACGCCAGCTCGCATCCTCAGTGCTTGCTTCAGCGCATGAATAAGCCTCATGCGCCTCAGCGGTCCGTCACTTCCACCAGCTCGGCGGGCGTGGCGCCCATGTGAAAGACACGGCAGCGCATGTCCAGCAACACGCGCTTTTGCGCCTCGGCCTGCTCGCGGTTGAGAAAGACAAAGCGCACCTCCTTCAGTGGCTCGCCCTTATCCAGCCGCTTGTTGAAGCGCCAGCGCAAAATCTGCGCCACTTCACGCGGGGCAATGTCAATGCCTGGATCGGCCCAGGCGGTCACATCCAGCGTCTGCGTTTCGGCCTGGTAGTGCATGGACTGGATGATGCCTTGGCCTTGCTGGAAATAGTCTTGCTCCTCGGGATTCACAGAAAAACCCGTCATGCCACTGGCCAGCGCTCCGTAGGTGGTCAGCTTCGGCTTGGCTGCACGCGCCATTTGCCATTGCGCGGGGTATGTTGCCTGCTTGAAGGCCAACTCATCAATGATCGCAGGCGCGCGGCCCACCAGCATCCGCCCATCCCCCAGATCACGCTGCGTGGACCAGGCTTGCCAGTACACCGATGGGTCTTCGTAAGCGGCCTCCACCTCGCTCTTGCGCACGATGCGAATCAGATCACCGATATAGGCCAGCGGCGGGCTGGGGGCAAAGCCGTTACGACCCCGATCCATCACCAGATCCAGCACATCGAAGTGGTCACAGAGAAAGTCCACCAGCGAGTGGGCCGCTGCAAAACTGGTTTGCGCTCGAGACAGCGCTTGATCATCCAGAAAGTCGGTTAAATCCAGGGCGATGCAGTGAGCGTGGCCAAAGGTATTTCTTTGCTTGTCACCACGCCGTTGCTCGTCGTAGGTAAGCAGGAAAACTCTCCCGAACTGATCTGGTGAGGAGAAAACCAAGTCTCTTAAAGCGGGGTTGGTGTATATGTCCGGCGTGGGCGGGCCTTCTTTTTCGGTTTTGCCGTACTCCAATTTTCCATTGGCCTTCAAGTTGTGTGCAGGCATCCACTGTTCAATCAGCGCAGTCGCCACCTCGGCCAAAGTGTACCGAGGCGACAAGGCGCATTGCATGCGAATCAAAAATGGGGACCTCATTTTTACTGCCATAAAAATCAATATTCCAATTGGGCTCCACTCTACCCAGAATAATGGCTTTCAGCGTGGCTTTGGAGGCAAATGATCTGCCACCCTGAAGCACAGCTTTCGGTTATTCGGATTGGCATAAATATCTCGAATGGGCGCTTTTTAGGTCTCAACCCATTTTTCGTCGCGCTCGTAATCAAAACCACCCTTGGCCACGAATTGATGCTCAGGCCTCCATTTTTCTAACAGGGCTGTGGCCACATCTGCCAAAGCGTACTTGGGTGCCAGTACGCAGCGAATGCTGATGTGATGGGGGTTTCTGACATGCTTCATTTGCTTGAAGGCTCCAATGTGATGGCCCGCTTCAATGGCTTGCCGGCAGTCTGCGGCCCATCCCCAATCGATTCTTTCCCTCCCCCGCGCCAAGATGCTGAAGCGGTTTTGAGACGCGATCGATCAGGCAGCAGGCCTGCCGCCAGGGCAGGCGGCCTCATTCGCCCAGGTAGGCCGCGCGCACTTTGGGGTCGTGCAGCAGTTGCGCGGCTGGGCCTTGCAGGATGACCTGGCCCGATTCCATGACGTAGCCGCGCTGGCTCAGCTGCAGCGCCAGTTTGGCGTTTTGCTCGATGAGCAAGATGGTCACGCCCGATTGGGCGATGCCGCGCACGACTTCGAAGATTTTCTCGACCATGATGGGCGCCAGGCCCATGGTGGGCTCGTCCAGCAGCAGCAGCCGGGGCTTGGCGAGCATGGCCCGGCCCATGGCCAGCATTTGCTGCTCGCCGCCCGAGAGGGTGCCGGCCGTCTGGCGGCGGCGCTCGGCCAGGCGCGGGAACATGGCGTAGACCTGCTCGGTGTCCTGCGCGATGGCGGCCTGGTCGCGGCGGCTGTAGGCGCCCATGAGCAGGTTTTCCTCGATGGTCAGCTGCGGGAAGATGCCGCGCCCCTCGGGCACCATCACCAGGCCCTGACGCACCAGGGTGTAGCTGGGCTTGCCAAGCAGGCTTTGGCCCAGGTAGCGGATGTCGCCGCTGGCGGCGGGCACCAGGCCGCAGATGGCGCGCAGCGTGGTGCTTTTGCCCGCGCCGTTGGCGCCGATGAGGGCCACCAGTTCGCCCTGGTGCACGTGCAGATCGAGCTGGCGCACGGCGCGGATGCCGCCGTAGGCCACGTCCAGGCGCGAAATTTCCAGCATGGGCTGCTGCCCAGCGTTGGCGGTCGCCGCCGCCGCTGTTGCGGTAATGGTGTCAGCCATGGCGCGCGCCCTCCTCGCTGGCTGTGGCGGCCGCGTCGCTGGCGGGCAGCAGGCCCAGCTCCTGCGCCGCGCCCTTGCCCAGGTAGGCTTCGATGACGGCCGGGTTGCGCTGCACGGTCTGGGGCTCGCCCTGGGCCAGCACTTTGCCGTATTCCAGCACCAGCACTTGATCGCACAGGTTCATGACGAGTTTCATGTCGTGTTCGATGAGCAGCACGGTGATGCCGCTGGCGCGGATTTTCTCGATCAGCGCGCGCAGCACCAGGGTTTCCGATGGGTTCATGCCGGCGGCCGGCTCGTCCAGCGCCAGCAGCGTGGGCTCGGTGGCCAGCGCGCGGGCGATCTCCAGGCGGCGCTGGTCGCCATACGAGAGCGAGGCGGCCACTTCATTGGCGCAGTGGGCGATGCCCACGTAGTCCAGCAGCTGCAGCGCGCGCGCTTCGATGCGCGCTTCCTCGGCGCGGGTGCGCGGCCCGCGCAGGATGGCGCCCAGCACGCCAGCGCGGGTGCGCAGGTGCTGGCCGATCATGACGTTTTCCAGCGCGCTGAGGCTGGCAAACAGCCGGATGTTCTGGAAGGTGCGCGCCAGGCCCTGCTGGGCGATCTGGTGCGGCTTGAGCCGCGTCAAGTCCACGCCCTGGAACAGGCAGCTGCCCGCCTCGGGCACGTACAGCGCGGTCATGACGTTGAACAGCGTGGTCTTGCCCGCGCCGTTGGGGCCGATCAGGCCGAAGATCTCGCCCTGGCGGATGGTGAAGCCCACGTCATCGAGCGCCTGCAGGCCGCCAAAGCGCTTGCTCAGGCCGCTGGCCACGAGCAGCGGCTGGCCGATGGCCGGGCGCGCCGGGCTGGCGCTGGCTGCAGTGGTGGTGGTCGATGCCTGCATCATGCTCCGCCCCCCCTTTGCTGGTTGGCGTGCAGCTCACGCTTGCGCACGGCCGAGGGCCACAGGCCTTCGGGGCGGAAGATCATCACCAGCACCAGCGCCAGGCCAAAGAGCAGCATGCGAATGGCGTCCGGGTCGATCACCACGGCGCCAAACAGGCTGTGCTGCAGCGGCTCGACCACGGCGCGCAGGAATTCGGGGAACACGGCCAGCAGCAACGCGCCAAGGATCACGCCGGGCACGTGGCCCATGCCGCCGAGCACCACCATGCACAGGATGGCAATCGATTCGGTCAGGCCGAAGCTCTCGGGGCTGACGAAGCCCTGCATCGAGGCGAACAGGCAGCCGGCCACGCCGCCAAAAGATGCGCCCATGGCAAAGGCCAGCAGCTTGATGTTGCGGGTGTTGATGCCCATGGCCTTGGCGGCCACTTCGTCTTCGCGCACGGCCTCCCAGGCGCGGCCGATGCGCGAGTTCTGCAACCGCACGCAGATGAAAACGATCAGCAGCACCAGCGCCATCAGCAGGTAGTAGTACTTCTCCGGCCCGGTGATGCGCCAGCCCAGGATGGTCTCGGCCCGGCCGAAGGCGAAGTCGCCAACGCGGAAGGTGTCGATGCGGTTGATGCCCTGCGGGCCGTTGGTGATGTTGACCGGCGCATCCAGGTTGTTCATGAAGATGCGGATGATTTCGCCAAAGCCCAGCGTGACGATGGCCAGGTAATCGCCGCGCAGGCCCAGCACCGGAAAGCCCAGCAACATACCCGCCAGCGCCGCCAGCATCACGCCCAGCGGCAGCACCACCCAGAACGGCAGGTGCAGGCCAAAATGCGGCGAGGCCAGCATGGCCCAGACGTAGGCGCCCACGGCATAGAAGGCGATGTAGCCCAGGTCAAGCAGCCCGGCAAAGCCCACGACGATGTTCAGCCCCAGCGCCAGCATCACGTACAGCAGCGCAAAGTTCAGAATGCGTACCCAGCCCTGGCCGGCCACGCTGCCCAGCACGAAGGGCAGCACCAGCAGCACCGCGCCGATGAGCAGCGTGCCCAGCCAGACGCGGGCCGGAATGGCCCGGCGCTGCGGCGCGCCGGGCTCGGGTCGGGAGGAAGTGGATACAGCGCTCATGCCCGGTCTCCTGCACGCTCACCCAGCAAACCGGATGGGCGGAAAATCAATACCGCGATCAGCACGATGAAGCTGAACACGTCCTGGTAATGGCTGCCGAACACGCCGCCGGTCAGATCGCCGATGTAGCCCGCGCCCAGGGCCTCGATCAGGCCCAGCAGCAACCCGCCGAGCATGGCCCCGGGCAGGTTGCCGATGCCGCCGAGCACCGCCGCCGTGAACGCCTTGAGGCCAAGCATGAAGCCCATGGTGTACTGGGCCACGCCGTAGTAGGCGGTGATCATCACGCCGGCCACGGCCGCCAGGGCCGAGCCGATCAGGAACGCAGCGGAGATCACGGTATTGATGTTCACGCCCATCAGCCCAGCCACCTCGCGGTTTTGCGCCGTGGCGCGCATGGCCGTGCCCAGCCGAGTCTTGAGCACCAGCAGCAGCAGCGCGCCCATGATGAGCGCGGCGCTGGCGATGATGCCGATCTGCAGCAGGCTGATGCGCGCCTGGCCCAGCTGCAGCACCACCGGCTCGATGACGTGCGGGAAGTTCAGATAGCCGCGCCCCCAGAACATCATTGCCAGGTTCTGGATGATGATGGACACGCCAATGGCGGTGATGAGCGCCGCCAGCCGTGGCGCGCGGCGCAGCGGGCGGTAGGCGTAGCGCTCGGCCGTCCAGCCGATGGCCATGCACACCGGGATGGCCGCCAGCAGCGCCAGGCCCAGCAGCGCCAGCGCCGGCCAGGCCGCGCCGCCGCCGGCCAGCGCCAGCACCACGCTGGTGGCCACCATGGCGCCCACCATGACCACATCGCCATGCGCGAAGTTGATCAGGCCGATGATGCCGTACACCATGGTGTAGCCCAGCGCCACCAGCGCATAGACGCTGCCGACCGTCAGCCCGTTGATGATTTGTTGCAAAAAGGTATCCATGCGGGAGCGCTCCAGGCCCCGGGGCCGCAGCCGGCCACAGCGAAGAAAACGACGAGAAGAAAAAAGACGAAAGAAAAGCGCTGCCAGGGCGAACCCATCCATCAGAGCTGCCCGCTGCCGCCACGCAAAGTGCGCAGCG
Organism: Vandammella animalimorsus; assembly: GCF_002285265.1. Taxonomy (GTDB): domain Bacteria; phylum Pseudomonadota; class Gammaproteobacteria; order Burkholderiales; family Burkholderiaceae_C; genus Lampropedia. Next base: position 451,539 of record NZ_NSJB01000001.1, on the reverse strand, counting down.
GCAGCGGGCAGCTCAGTGCATTGAGGTCAATGCGGCGGCGGGCTTATTTGGCCGAATCCACCATGGTCTTGACCATTTCCCACTTGCCGTCCTTGACTTGGTAGATGGTCACCGACACCTCATTGAGGTCGCCGCGCTCGTCGTAGGCGATGTTTTCGCTGGTCGCGCCGCTGCGCTTGAGGCCGGCGAGCTTGCTCAAATACTTCTCGGGCTTGGCCGAGCCGGCCTGCTGCATGGCGCTGATCATGTTCCAGGCGCCGTCGTAGGCATAGGGCGAGTACACGCCCGGCTCCTTGTTGAAGCGCTTCTTGTAGGCCTCAGCGAACTTGCCGCCCTGGGCCATGCTGTCGATGGGCACGCCCGCCAGCGAGGCATAGGTGCCGTTGGCCGTGTCGCCGGCCAGGCGCAGGAAGGTGTCGCTGCGCGTCATCTCGCCCGAGACCAGCGGGGCCTTGATCTCCAGCGTGGCCATCTGGCGGCGCATCGGGCCCGATTGCGCATCCAGCCCGCCAAAGAAGATCGCATCGGCGTTCTTGGCCTTGATGTTGGTCAGGATGGCAGTGAAATCGCTGGCCTTGTCGGTGGTGTACTCGCGCGCCACGACGGTGCCGCCGGCGCGCTGCACGGCCTTGGCCACCTGGTCGGTCAGGCCCTGGCCATAGGCGGTGCGGTCGTCGATCAGGGCAATGTTCTTGGCGCCCAGGTCCTTGACCATGAACACGCCCACGGCCGCGCCCTGCTGGGTGTCGCTGGTCATCATGCGGAAGGTCGTGTCGTAGCCCTGCTGGGTGTACTCGGGCGAGGTCGCCATGGCAATCTGCGGCAGGCCAGCGTCGTTGTAGATGCGCGAGGCCGGGATGGTCGTGCCCGAGTTGAAGTGCCCCAACACGCCCTGCACGCCCTCATCGACGATTTGCTGGGCGACCTGCACGGCCGTGCGCGGGTCGGCCTGGTCGTCCTTGGAGACCAGTTCGAACTGGGCCTTGGAGCCATCGAGCTCGATGCCCTGCGCATTGGCCTCCTCCAGCGCCAGCTGCAGGCCGTTGCGCATGTCTTCGCCATAGTGGGCCTGCGGGCCCGTCAGCGGCGCGGCAAAGCCCAGGCGCACGGTCTCGGCCTGGGCCGGGGCGGCCAGCGCACAGGCTGCGGCCATGCTGGTCGCCAGCAGTTTGAATGTCGTCTTCATGGTCGTTGACTCCTTTGATGCAAGGTGAAAAGCCCACGGGCATGGCCGCAGGCATGGCAATGAGGGAAGCGATTATGGCCTTGACGGGGTGCGCCGCAGGCATAGCCAAGGCGCGCTCATAGGGAAAGCGAGGATGCCCTCGCCCTGCCATCCGGCCTTCAGAGGCAGCCGTAATCCCTCCATGGCCACAAATGCCTTGCGGCATATTGCGAAAAGGTGAAAAATCCAAAGGCCGCTTTGCAGCAGCCCCTTCGGGGCAGCTCGGCATTGCTCCAAAAGCATTGCCTCAATGCCCAATCAAAATACAAAAACCATACCAATCAAATTCATTCTTGATCAATGAAAATGTTTTTATACCCCCATGGATTCAAGATGACTTCATCCAACATTCTGCACAAACCATTCCTGGCAGGCGCATTCCTGAGCATTTTCGCTGGAGTGACGATCGCGCAAGTACAAGTGTACAAATGCGGCAACACCTACAGCCAGACCCCTTGCGGCCACAATGCAGAAAAAATCGTGGTGACTCCGGCCTACCAATCGCCGCAACAGACGGACCACCAAGATTCCTACACGCCAACGAGCCGAACCGAGAAGCTGCACCAGCAAATTCGCGCCAGCCAAGACAAACGGCGGCTGCATGACTTGCAAAACCATCTGATTCCCAACCTGAGGCGAAAAATCGCCGCAGACACCGAGGCATGCGAGAAATCCATTTCTGATCGGGACAGAAGCAAAATCTATTGGCTGAAAAATGTGGCCAAGCAAAACAAAAAAGAAATGGAAGAAATGCTCAATCAATGCCAAAAGAAGGCCGATGCCATGACGGCCAAGCTGCGCCGCCTGGAGGAAGAGGCGCAGAGCTTGTCCTTATCAAAATAATTTCCAAGAAGTCGGCGGCATAGGGCTGCCTTCTTGCCTCTTGCTGCCTGCATTTTTACAAGCATTCATCATAAGACAGAATTTTTCAACATCCAAAACAAGAGACTTCTCGGGGAATCAAAATGCCTTCATTGAATTTTTGCCACAAAAATTTCTTGACCGGCGCATTGCTGATTGCTCTCGCTGAAGCTGCAGGCTCACAAGTTTACAAATGCGGAAATACCTACAGCCAGATTCCCTGCGGGGAAAACTCACAAAAAATAGCGATTACCTCGACCAGCCCATCGCAGCAACCATCAGATGGTCAAGGTGTCCAGCCACAAACAACCCAAGCCGAGAAGCTGCGCCAGCAAATCCGCGCCAGCCAAAACAAGCGGCGACTGCATGATTTGGAAAATTACCTGATTCCCAACCTCAAAAGAAAGATTGCCGCAGACAGCGAGAAATGCAATCAAGCCATTTCCGATCTAGAGAGCAGCAAGATCTATTACATGAAAAATGTCGCCATATTGAATGCCAGAAAAATGCATGAGATCACACAACAATGCCAAAAAAAGGCCGATGCCATGACAGCCAAGCTGCGCCGCCTGGAGGAGGAGGCGCAGAGCTTGTCCTTATCGAAATAATCTCCAAAAGGCAGGATGGGCCAGGGCTGCTTTTTGCGCTTTGCAGGCCATGCCCAAACACTTCTTCTCATTCACACCGTGATCTTGATCAAACCCTCAGCCATGCCCTGATGGCGCGTCGATGCTCATCAGGCTGGCATTGCCGCCAGCAGCGGCCGTGTTGATGCTGATGGCCACTTCGCGCAGCAGGCGCTCGTGGCGGTAGTGCGCGCCCTGGGCCAGTTCTTCAGCGCTCAGGCCCTGCACTGCCAGCAGCGGGCCGCTGCGCTGGGCGGCTTCAGTTTGGAAGGCCAGCAGCTCGTCGGCATCGCCCTCGAACAGCGCAGCCTGCAGCGGCAGCGCGGCGATCTCCTCAGGGCGGCACCAATGCAGCGCCACGTCCTGCGCGGCATGGCCGGGCGGCGGCGTCCCTTGCGCCGTCCCTTGCATCCATTGCGCGTACAGGGCGCGCAGCGCCTGGGTGTCGGCCAGCACCATGCCATTGCCCGATTGCGCGCAGGCCAGCCACTGGCGCTGCAAGCCCAGCAAGCTGCGCGGCAGGCACCAGACCTGGCCGCGCGGCAGCAAGCGGTAGCGGTTGAGTTCGCCAGTGGGGCCTTGCAGCGTCCACTCTGCGCCGGGGCGCAGCACTTGCGCGCCAGGCTGCGGCCCGCGCACCAGGCGCGGCAGGTACAGCGGCCCGCCGGCCTTGGGGCCGGTGCCCGAGAGGCCCTCGCCGCCAAAGGGCTGCACGCCGACCACCGCGCCAACGATGTTGCGGTTGACGTAGAGATTGCCGGCGTGAATGCGCGCGCTGACCTGGGCGATGGTTTCGTCCAGCCGGGTGTGCACGCCAAAGGTCAAACCAAAGCCCAAGGCATTGATTTGCGCAAGCAGCGCATCGAAGTCGCTGCGCGGGTAGCGCAGCACGTGCAGCACCGGGCCGAACACTTCGCGCTGTACGTCGGCCACGCGCTGCACCTCGATCAGCGTGGGGGCCACGAAAGTGCCCTGGCGGCACACGGCATCGAGCTGCAGGCGCTGCACGCCAAAGCCGGTCTCGCGCATCTGCGCCACGTATTGCTCGATCTCGGTCTGGGCCTGGGCGTCGATCACCGGGCCGACGTCGGTGTTGAGCTGATCGGGCCGGCCCACGCGCAGCTCCTGCATGGCGCCGCGCAGCATCTGCAGCAGGCGCTCGGCGCAGTCCTCCTGCACGCACAGCAGGCGCAGCGCCGAGCAGCGCTGCCCGGCTGAGTCGAAGGCCGAGCTGAGCACGTCGGCCACGACTTGCTCGGCCAGCGCCGAGGAGTCGACCACCATGGCATTGATGCCGCCGGTCTCGGCAATGAGGGGGATGGGCCTGCCGTGCTCGTCCAGCCGCGCGGCCAGGCTGCGTTGGATGGTCTGTGCCACGGCGGTGGAGCCGGTGAACACCACGGCCTTGACCTCAGGGTGCGCCACCAGCGCCGCGCCCACGGTCTCGCCCGGCCCGGGCAGCAACTGCAGGGCGTCGGCGGGCACGCCGGCGCGGTGCAGCAAGGCCACGGCCTGGGCGGCGATCAGGCAGGTTTGCTCGGCCGGCTTGGCCAGCACCACGTTGCCCGCCGCCAGCGCCGCAGCAATCTGGCCAACGAAGATGGCCAGCGGGAAGTTCCAGGGGCTGATGCACAGCACCGGCCCCAGCGGCGCGCCTTGCAGCGGCTGCGCGGGCGGCAGCGCCTGCAGGCCAGATGCAGCGGGCGCGCCGCCCTGGGCCGGCGGCGGCTGCAGCCCCAGCTGCCAGCCCTCCTCGGCCTGGCGCGCGTAGTAGCGCAGAAAGTCCACGGCCTCGCGCACCTCGGCGATGGCGTTGGGCAGGGATTTGCCGGCCTCGCGCACCAGCAGGCCCATCAGCGGCTGCAACTGGTCCTCCAGCCACTGCGCCGCGCGCAGCAGGGCCTGGGCGCGCTCGGCCACGGGCGTGGCCTGCCAGATGGGCGCGGCGGCCACGGCGCGCGCCACGGCCTGCTGGGCCTGCTCGGGCGTAGCCATGCGCACATGGCCGACGAGGTCGAAGCGGTCGGCCGGGTTGCGCACTTCCTGCAGCGCTGGGGCGCCCTGCACGTCATCGCCAGCGGCGCCGGCCGGCTGCGCCAGCCAGCGCTGCTCGGCGCTGGCCAGCAGCGCGGCCGAGAGCGAGCCCAGGCGCTGCTCGTTGCTCAAGTCCAGGCCCATGGAGTTGCGCCGCCCCTGGCGCTGGTACAAGTCCACCGGCAGCGCGATGCGCTCGTGCGGGCGGCCCAGCGGCTGCAGTTGCAGCGCGGCCTGCACGGGGTCGGCCACCAGCTGCTCGATGGGGATGGACTCGTCGCCGATCTGATGCACGAAGGAGCTGTTGGCGCCGTTTTCCAGCAAGCGCCGCACCAGGTAGGCCAGCAGGGTTTCGTGCGAGCCTACCGGCGCGTAGATGCGGCAGGGCCGCCCGAGCTTGCCCTGCGCCACGGGGCCGACGACCTCTTCATACAGCGCCTCGCCCATGCCGTGCAGGCACTGGAATTCGTACTGGCCGGGGTAGTAGTTCTGCCCGGCCATGTGGTAGATGCTGGCCAGGGTCTGCGCGTTGTGCGAGGCGAACTGCGGGAACACCGCATCGGGCGCGGCCAGCAGCTTGCGCGCGCAGGCCAGGTAAGCCACGTCGGTGTGCAGCTTGCGGGTGTAGACGGGGTAGCCTTCCAGGCCGTCGAGCTGGGCGCGCTTGATCTCGCTGTCCCAGTAAGCGCCCTTGACCAGCCGCAGCATCAGCCGGCGGCGGCTGCGCCGCGCCAGCTCGATCAGCCAGTCGAGCACGAAGGGCGCGCGCTTCTGATAGGCCTGCACGACAAAGCCAATGCCATTCCAGCCCGCCAGGCTGGGCTCCAGGCACAGGCGTTCGAGCAAATCCAGCGAAAGCTCCAACCGGTCGGCCTCCTCGGCGTCGATGTTCAGGCCCACGTCGTACTGCCGCGCCAGCTGCACCAGCGCCAGCAGGCGCGGGTAGAGCTGCTGCATGACGCGCTCGCGCTGCGCGCGGCTGTAGCGCGGGTGCAGCGCCGAGAGCTTGACCGAGATGCCCGGCCCCTCGTAAATGCCCCGGCCCTGCGCGGCCTTGCCGATGGCGTGAATGGCCTGCTCGTAGGACTGCAGGTAGCGCAGCGCATCGGCCTCGGTGGCTGCGGCCTCGCCCAGCATGTCGTAGGAGTAGCGAAAGCCTTTTTCCTCCCACTTGCGGCTGTTGGCCAGCGCTGCGGCAATGCTCTGGCCGGTGACGAACTGCTCGCCCATCATGCGCATGGCCGTATTCACGCCCTGGCGGATCAGCGGCTCGCCGCCCTTGGCGATCAGGCGCGTGAGCGCCGCGCCCAGGCTGCGCTCGCTGTGCACGGCCACCAGCTTGCCGGTGATCATCAGCCCCCAGGTGGCGGCATTGACGAACATCGAGGGCGAATCGGCATGGGCCTTCCAGTCGCCCTGGCTGATCTTGTCGCGGATCAGCGCATCGCGCGTGGCCCGGTCGGGGATGCGCAGCAGCGCCTCGGCCAGGCACATCAGCGCCACCCCCTCCTGGCTGGAGAGCGAATACTCCTGCACCAGCGCCTCCACCCCGCCGCTGCGCTTGAGGCGCTTGGCGCGCAGCGCCTGCGCCAGGCGCGTGGCCAGCGCGCGCACCTGCTCGGGTTGCTGGGCGCGGGCGGCCTCGATCAGCACCGGCAGACACTCGGTCTCCGGGCGGCGGTAGGCGGCCGTGATGGCCGCGCGCAGCACCGATTGCGGCTGCACATCCTGCGCCAGGGCCAGAAACGGCGCGCTGCTCTCCACCAAGGCCGGCAAGGCCGCCGCCTCGGCATCGCCACTGGGCTGCGCCGCGCCCTGGCCCTGCTGCTGCCAATAGGCCAGCTCCGGCGGCAGCACGCCTTTTTCGATGGCCTCGATATAGGCCAGCAGCGCCTGCTTGTGCAGCCAGTGCGGCGAGCAGCCCAACTGCTGCGCCGCCTGGCGCAGGCGATCACGAATGCTTTCATCGACCTTGATGCCCAGCGTTGTTCCCATGGCGTTTCACCCATCCAAACCTTGACAGGCCCAGGATTGTAGGAGGGTTAACCCATCAACCCATTGGAGTTAACCCTTGATGAAAACCAGTAGCACCGGCGCTTTTTTCTGGCGCAGACAAGGGGTTTTGAAATTGGGTTGGCCAAGCGGTTTTTTGACCGAAAACACCTCCGCAACACCCAATCTCAACCAACCCTCAATCTCAACAATCCCAAAACCAAAGCCCCCAGGCAAAGAGGCCTTTGCCTGGGGGCTTGGCTGGGGCTTGTCTGGGGCTTGGCAATGCGCGGGGCGATCAGGCCGCCCCGGCTGCGCCCTCCATCCAATCAGTCGTCGCGCTTTTCGCGCAGCACGGCGCCGGTGCGCGGATCCAGGCGCAGATCGACCCGCAGCCCGGCCGGGTTGATGGCCTCGGCCTCCCAATAGCCGTCGTCGAAGTCCAGATCGTGAATGTGGCGGTAGCCCGCGCGCTGCAGGCGCGCAATCACCTCGCTGGCCGGCAGAATGCCCTGCGGGCCCAAGGCCGGCGGCTGCACCTGCGGCGCAACTGGCGACCGGTGGCGCTCGTCATCGCCCACCTCGCTGAGCAGCTCCAGCGTCACCGGGTGCAGCGTCAAATCCACGGGCACGCCACGGCGGTTGATGGCGTCGGCCGTCCAGAAGCCGTCGTCCATCTCCACGTCGTGCACCTGCTGGTAGCCCAGGCTGTGCAGGCGCTGCAGCACGTCCTGCACCGAGGCGATCTGCGCCTGGCTGGCGGGGTTGCCCACTTCGGCCACGCGGCCGGCGCCGTCGAGCAGCAGCTGCACGCGCGTGCCGCCCTGGGTCGTGGCCTCGGCCGTCCAGTGCTGGTGCTTGAATTCCAGATCGTGGATGGCCACATAGCCCTGGGCCGTCATGGCCTGCAGCGCCTGCGAGGCATTGCCTGCGGCCTGCGCCGCGCCGGCCAGCAGCGCAGCGGCCAGCAGGGCGCCAGCGCGGCGGGCGCGCACAGTGTTCAGGGCAAACGGGAATGCGGTGTTCATATGGGTTTCCTTTCTTTCAGAGGTGTGAATGCAGCCTTGCTGCAGCTTTGCAAATGGCATGGGGACGATTGTGAAAACCCCTGCCTAAACACCGCCTGAAGCAAGAATTCATCATTGGTTTAGACTGCCGCCCCCACCATTGCCGCCCATGCCTGCCCGCTGCCTTTCTTGCCCCCCTCGCGCGCCCGCGCGCCCTGCCCTGCCAGGGCCTGCCGGGGGCTTTGCCGTGCCCTGGCTGCGCGCAACCACGCTGGCCTGTGCGCTGACCTGTGCGCTGGCCGGCGCGGCGCCGGCCGCAGCGCAAACCGACCAGCAGCGCAGCGTGCGCGAGGCCGTCTCCAGCGGGCGCTACAAGCCGCTGGCCGAGATCCTGCGCATTGCCGAGCAGCACATCCCCGGCCGCGTGCTGGAGGTGGAGATGGAGACCAGCCGCGTCTACGGCCCGGTCTATGAGATCGAAGTGCTCGACCACAGCAACCGCAAGCGCGAGATCAAGCTCCAGGCCGAAACCGGCCAGCTCGTGGAGCTGGACGACACGCCCGTGGCCCAATCCGGGCTGATGCCACTGCCGCACATCCTGCGCCAGCTGGCGCAGCAGCACCCGGGCCAGGTCGTCGAGGCGGAGCTGCAAACCTCGCAACAGCAGCAGGCGGTGTACGAGCTCAAGCTGCTGCAGCCAGACGGCCAGCAGCAGGCGCTGGTGGTCGATGCGCGCAGCGGCGCCATCCTGCGCGGCGCGCCCAACCCTGGCCAGGCCGCCGGCCAGATGCTGCCGCTGGCGCAGATCCTGGAGCGGCTGCTCGATCAATTCCCGGGCACGGTCATCGAGGCCGAGCTCGAACGCGAGCGTTCGCACAGCGGCGATACTTGGTACTATGAAATCGACATCCGCCTGCAGCAGGGCGGCACCATGGAGCTGCACGTGGATCCACACAATGCCGCCGTGCTGCGCCAAAAGCGCAAGGAGTGATCCACATCACCGGCATCGCTGCCTGCACCGCGCGCCGGCGCGCTGCCATCCACCCCATCGTCCAGCCCCATCGCCCAGCCCATCCACCCCCATCACCGCATGCGCATCCTGATCGTCGAAGACGATGCCACCCTGGCCAGCCAGCTCCAGCAAGTGCTCACGCAGGCTGGCTTTGTCGCTGAACACACCGCCGATGGCCAGGAGGCCGTCTTCCTGGCCGAGACCGAAAGCTACGACGCCGCCGTGCTCGATCTGGGCCTGCCCGGGCTGGACGGCATCTCCGTGCTGCGGCACTGGCGCGAAAGCGGCTGCCACATGCCGGTGCTGATCCTCACCGGGCGCAGCCGCTGGAGCGACAAGCTCGCGGGCTTTCAGGCCGGCGCCGACGACTACCTGACCAAGCCCTTCATGCAGGAAGAAGTCGTGCTGCGCCTGCGCGCTCTGCTGCGCCGCAGCCAGCCGCTGGCCAGCCAGGGCGGCCAGGGCGGCGACACCGTGCTGCGCTCGGGCAGTCTGGAGTACGACTCCATGACGCAGCGCGTGTACGTGGACGGCCAGCACATCGCCCTGACGGCGCAGGAGCTCAAAATCCTGGCCTACCTGATGCACCGCCCAGGCGCCACCGTCACCCGCACGGAAATCAGCGAACACGTGTACTCGCGCGATCTGGACCCGGACTCCAACTCGCTGGACGTGCTCATCGGCCGCATCCGCCGCAAGATCGGCGCGGCCCGCATCGAAACCCAGCGCGGCCTGGGCTTTCGCCTCGTCGATCCGCAGCAAGCGGCCGCCAGCCCCGCCACCAAGGAAAGCCGGCCGGCATGATGCAGCGCCTGGGGCTGACGGCCCGCCTGCTGGCCCTGGGCCTGCTGCCCAGCCTGGCGGCGCTGCTGCTGCTGGGCGCGCTGCTGCAGGCCAGCATGCGCGAGAGCCTGCACGGCGGCCTGGCCCAGCGCCTGGGCGACAGCGCCGACCGCATCCAGGCCCATCTCAGCCTGGGCGCAGACGGGCAATGGCGCTACGGCGACACCACCCCCAGCGGCGCCTTCAACCAAATCTTCTCCGGCGCGTACTGGGTCTTGCAGGCCCCGGGCCAGACCCTGTATTCGCGCTCGCTGTGGGACGCCAGCCTGCAACCCCAGGCCCCCGCCGGCCGCAGCGGCCTGCTGCGCAACCGCGACCCGCGCGGTCGCGCGCTGCTGGGCCTGGAGCGCCGCATCGAACAAGACGACCAACAGGCCACGCTGCGCGTGTACGTGCTGGCCGAGGAGACCGACCAGGCCCTGGCGCGCATCCAGCGCATCCTCTTCATGGGGCTGGGCGCGCTGTTCATCGGCGCGGCGCTGACCACCGCGCTGCAAGTGCGCTGGGGCCTGCGGCCGCTGGCGCGCCTGCAGCAACGCCTGGCCGGCATGCACGATGCAGCGCCCACAGGCCACGCATCCACAGCGGACAACAACCCCGCGGCGCTGGGCAGCGGCTACGGCCCCGACCTGGACCCGCTGGCCCATGAGATCGACGCCCTGCTCGAGCGCAACGCGCGCATGCTGGCGCGCGGCCGCGCCCACGCCGCCGACCTCAGCCATGCACTCAAGACCCCGCTGGCGCGGCTGAGCGCGCAGGCCAGCCAAACCCCGCAAGTGCCCAGCCCCCTGGTGCTGGCCCAAGTGCACAGCATGAACGGCCTGATCGAGCGCCACCTCAGCCGCACCAGCAGCAGCGGCGACGCACACGCCGCCGGCGCCAACCGCCAGGCCGTGCCGGTGCACGAAGTGCTGCAGCAACTGGTGCAACTGATGCAGCACATCCGCCCGGAGAAAAGCCTGCACTGGCAGCTCGACGCCGACCGCAGCGCCCAGGCCCTGCACTGGCGCGGCGACCGCGCCGACCTGGAGGAAATGCTCGGCAACCTGCTGGACAACGCCAGCAAATGGGCCAGCCGCCGCGTGCACATCCAGCTGCAGGCGGCGGCCCCCGCCAACGCCCCCGCCCCGCCCCGCCTGCCGCTGTGCATCACCATTGCCGACGACGGCCCCGGCATCGCCGCCGAACACCTGCAGCACGCCGGCCAGCGCGGCCAGCGCTTCGACCAAAGCACGCCCGGCAGCGGCCTGGGCCTGTCCATCGTGGCCGACATCGCCCACAGCTGGGGCGGCCAGCTGCAACTCAGCCCCAGCCCCGCACTGGGCGGCCTGCAGGCCCAGCTCTGGCTGCCCGCCTGAGGCCCCACTGCGCCCGGCCCGCAACACCCACACGCCCCATCCCCAAAACAGCCAAGCCCGCTGCGCCTGCCCCACACAGGCGGGCGGGCATTGGCTCGTGTGGCGCGGGGCAAGGCCAAGCCACAGGCGCTTCAGGCAAGCGCGCCGCTGCACACACAACCACATCCAGCCTGCCAACCTTTTTGCCGCAAGGCGCCCATGTCTCTAAAAAATTAGCAAGCACTATACTTTTATTAGCAAATGCTATAGATTCGCGTTTTCTGAATCTGCCTACCCCCCCTTGTTGCAGGCGGGGCCGCACTGGCCGCAGGCACGCATGGCGTGGCTTCGGCCAGTGTGGCGTTGGGCTTTTCCTCTTTCTGCATCACCCCCAAGGAGCTTTCATGTCTTGCCGTGACAGTCAACGCAGCGCCAGACTTCACACCGCATCCCCCGTTTCCACCGCCGCCCTGCTGTGCCTGCTGGCCAGCGCGCCGCTGGCGCAGGCCCAGAGCCAGGCTCAGCAAAGCGCCGATGCGGCGCGCACGCTGCCGGCCGTGACCGTCAGCGTGCAAGAGCACAGCAGCCAGGGCTCGATGCGCCCGGGGGCGCTGCGCGACGAGATCGTCAAGACCGAATCCATCAGCGCCCGCACCATCGAGCGCAGCGGCGCGAGCAACCTCAACGAAGGCGTGGACAAGAAGCCAGGCATTGCCGTGCAGGTCGAGTGCTCGATCTGCAACGTGCGCAATGTGCTGCTCAACAACCTGCCCGGGCGCTACACCACCTTGCTGATCGACGGCATTCCGATGTATTCGTCCGTGTCCTCGGCCTATGGGCTGGACAGCGTGAGCGTGCACGGCGTGGAGCGCATCGACGTGGCGCGCGGCGCCGGCGCCAGCCTGATCGCGCCCGAGGCCCTGGCCGGCACGGTCAACGTGGTGACCAAGCGCCCGCTGCGCACCGAGGCGCACCTGCGCACGCAGTTGGGCAACATGGGCTCGCGCCAGGCCGATGCCTATCTGGCGCGGCCACTCGATGGCGGCGCGCTCAGCGCCACGCTGAACTACAACCGCCACGACGCCTGGGACGGCAACGGCGACGGCATTTCCGAATACACCGGCTACGACCGCCGCCTGGCCGGGCTGGGCTTTTTTGCCGATGACGCCGGCGGCTTCAAGCTGCGCGGCAGGCTGGATCTGGTCAACGAAAAACGCGGCGGCGGCGCGCTGGAGACCTACCGCCGCCCGGGCAGCGTGCAGGCCGATGCCAGCGGCAACCCGTTTGACTTCAGCGCCGGCGCGGGCGGCTCGCCCATCGCGCACGGCTGGGTCAACCCCGCCGATGGCTCGCTGGTCGATTACGACCTGGGCCGGCTCGGCTATTCGGAATACATCCACACCCGGCGCGAGCAGTTCGTGCTCTCGGGCACGCGCCCACTGGGCGCAGGCGCGCTGCGGCTGGCGCTGGGCACGGCGCGCCACCGCCAGGGGAGCTTTTACGAGTTCTCCGACTACCAGGCGCGCCAGGCGCAGCACTATGCCGAGGCCAGCTACCAACTGCCCGTCAACGGCTGGCTGCTGACCGGCGGCCTGAACTACCGCTATGAAAACCTGCGCAGCCACGGCATCACCGAAGCGCGCGAGCACGTGCACGGCGTGGACAACTACCGCTACCAGGTGCCGGCCCTGTTCGTGCAGGCCTACAGCACTTTTCTGGACGACCGGCTGGAGCTCAACGGCTCGCTGCGCTACGACCGGCACAACGTCTATGGCGGCATCGCCTCGCCGCGCCTGAATGCGCTGTACCAGCACACGGATCATGTCTCCAGCCGCTTTTCGCTCGGCAAGGGCTTTCGCGCCCCGACCAGCTTCTTCGAGCAAGACCACGGCATTCTGGACACCATCCGCATCGAGCGCCAACTGGACAAGCCCGAGATCTCGCACAACCTGAGCTACGCGCTGAACTACGCCGATGAGCGCCTGGCCGTCACCGGCTCCTACCACTACAACCGCATCAAGAACTTCGCCCTGCTCGACCCCAGCCACACCGATGCCGCCGGCAACCCGGTCACGCTGTTCACCAGCTCGCCGGGCAAGGTCGTGGTGCAGGGCGCGGACGTGAACCTGTCCTACCTGCTCACGCCCGCGCTGACGGTCTCGGCCGCCGCCGAAGTCTTCAATTACCGCTTCCCCGCTGGCACGCTGGTGTTCGCGCGGCCCAAGTCGCGCGCCTTCCTCTCGCTGGACTACGAGCGCGGCCCCTGGGAGGCCACGGCGCGCATCAACTTCACCGGAGCGATGGATCTGAACCGTTTCCACGACGACGGCTCGGGCAGCCAGAACCGCTACAACTTCGACGGCACGCCCAAGCTGAAGAAAAGCCCCAGCTTTGCCACCTTCGACGCCCGCGTGCAATACAACCTGCACCGCAACGTCTCCTTGTTCGTCGGCGTGGACAACCTGTTCGACTACTACCAAAGCAAGAAGGAAAGCCCGCTGTGGGTGGATGCCGAAGGCGGCTACGACGTGACGCACATCTGGGGCCCGATGCGCGGGCGCTACGTCTATGCCGGCGCCAAGTTCTCCTTCTAAACCCGCACGGCCTGGCCCCGGCGGGCCGCGCCTGCGCCTGGCGGCCCGGCTGGCGCCGTGCTGGGGCGGCGCGGTGCTGTTGGCCTGCGCCGCCACGCTGGCTCAACCTGCCTTGGCGCAGGCGCGGGCCTCGCAAGCAACCAGCGCCCAGCCGAGCGCAGCCGCGCCCGCCCGGCCTGCAACCCAGCCTGCAATCCGGCCCTGGTCCTTCGAGCTGGCCGCGCTCGACGGCAGCCGCTTCGTGCGCGCCAGCGACTTCCCCGGCCCGGTGCTGCTCAACTTCTGGGGGCGCGATTGCCCGCCCTGCATTGCCGAGCTGCCCATGCTGGAGCAATTCGCCCGCAGCCACCCGCAGTGGACGGTGCTGCTGGTGGCCACCGACACGCCACGCCAGGCGGCGCAGTTCCTCAAGCGCCGCGGCATCGCCCTGCCCGCCCTGCGCGGTGGCGCCCAGGTGGCCGCGCTGATGAAATCGGCCGGCAACCCGCGCGGCGCCCTGCCCTTCACCGTGGCCTTGCAAGGCGGCGCCATCTGCCGCACGCACACCGGCATGCTCAGCGCCGCCGAGCTGCAGGCGCTGGCCACCGCCTGCCGCCCACAGGCTGGGCGCTGACGGCTCTGCCCGGGGCGGCGGGCGGCGCTATCATTTCGCGCGTCTTGCCCAGCCTCTGCCGCCCCTATGCCCGCTCCTGCCGTTGCCCCCGCGCCCACTGCCTCTGCCCCCGCCTCTTCCGTCTTCCGCCTCGCGCCGCTGCTGCTGGCTGCGCTGATGGGCACCATGGCCATGATGGCCTATGTGGCCATCATCGGCCCCGTCGTGCGCCAGCTGGGCGTCTCGGAAATGGTGGCCGGCATTTCCATGTCCATCGGTGGCGTGTTCTGGATGCTGCTGGCGCGCAGCTGGGGCCGCACCAGCGATCGGCTGGGCCGCAAGCCGGTGCTGCTCATCGGCCTGGGCGTGTTCACCCTGGCTTATGCGCTGCTGGCCGTGTTCGTCGATCTGGCCCTGCACCAGGCCCTGCCAGCCGCGCTGATCGCCGCCGTGCTGATCGCCGCGCGCAGCATCATCGGCGCCTTCTACGCCGCCGTGCCGCCCACGGCGGCGGCCACCATTGCCGACCGCATCGCGCCCCAGCTGCGCCACCAGGCCATGGCCAAGCTCGGCTCGGCCAATGCGCTGGGCATGGTGGCCGGGCCGGCCATCGTCAGCCTGGTCAGCGGCTGGGGCCTGCAGTGGGGCTTTTACGCCACCGCCGCCCTGCCCCTGCTGGGCCTGCTGGGCATTGCCCTGTGGCTGCCCGCCGGCCTGCCGCCACAGGCGCCGCCGGGCGGCAGCGGCCAGCCTGCCGATACCGCCGCCGCCCCGGCCAAGGCCCGCCCCCATCTGCCGCTGTGGGATGCGCGCCTGCGCCTGGCCATGACCACCGCCTTCGTCGCCATGATGTGCGTGGCCGTGGCCCAGGTGGCCGTGGGCTTTTTCGCCATGGACCAGTTCGGCCTGAGCGAAGAGCGCGGCGCGCGCCTGGCCGGCCACGCGCTGACCTGCGTGGGCCTGGCGCTGATCCTGTCGCAGCAGTGCGTCATCCACCTCAAGCGCATTGCGCTGCGCCATTGGGTGATGGCCGGCGCGGGCATCTCCGCGCTGGGCTTTGCCAGCGCGCTGCTGGCCAGCCAGCCCTGGCATTTGCTGCTGGCCTACGCCATCGGCGCCTTTGGCATGGGCTTTGTCTTCCCCGCCTTCCAGGCCATGGCGGCCAATGCCGTGCAGGCCCACGAGCAAGGCGCTGCCGCCGGCAATGCCTCGGCCGCGCAAGGCCTGGGCATGGTGCTTGGGCCCATGCTGGGCACGGGCCTGTACACCCTCTCGCCCGTAGCCCCCTACGCCGGCGTTGCGCTGAGCCTGCTGGCCCTGGCCGCCGCCGTGGCCTGGCATGGCGCACGGCAGCCTTGAAACACCCCGGCCGCTGGCGCAACAATGCCCGGCGCAGCGCCTGCTGCAATGCCCAACGCCCTCGGATGCACCCACCCCAGGAGCTTTTTTGATGAAACACCGTTTACTCTGGGCAGCGGCCCTGTTGTTACCCGCCACGCTGGCGGCGCAAAGCCTGCCCGCGCCGCCGCACGACGCCCAAACCACGCCCCAAACCGCAACCCAGACGGCAGCCCAAACAGCAGACCAAACGCTGGCCGCCCATCTGCCCAGCCAGGCCCAGCGCGTGCAGGTCTATGCCAGCACGCATTGGTTCTTCGCCGCCCAGCCTTACGACCACCACACATTGCGCGGCATAGTGCGCGGCTGGCTGCAGGACCGGGCGCTGTACCGCGCGCTGGACGATGCGGCCCAGGTGCAGGCCAGCATGGCCCACCTGCGCGCCGTGCGGGTGCGCACCGATGCCGAGGCACAACCGGGGCAGACGGGACGGGCGGCACAGACTGGGCAATCGCCATGCCTCATCAACCCCATGATGTTGTGGGACATCACCGACAGGCAAGGCGCGCTGACCAGCCTGGCCCTGCCCATGCCAGCGCAAAAACCCTCCAGCATGGACAGCTCCGACCCCTTCACCCCAGCCTGCCTGGAGCGCGGCGGGCAGGCCTACGCGCTGGAGGTGAACCGCGCCGACGTCTGGCAGGCGATCGAGCCATTGCTGAAGCCGCCGCGCTGACCGCTCGCTCATCTTCGCTTCACCAGCGGCAGAAATGCGCGCTTCGGGCGAGCCGCTGCATGGCACGCCCTCCCCCACAGCTGGGTCAGCATGGCGGCCTTTGTTCGCGCTGCGCCCCGGCCCAGCGTCACTTTCTCCACTGATTCAGAAGCCTTGCACAGGGCCTAAAATCGCGGCGCTTTTCAGCAATCATTCTTATTTGCGCTGCTTGTCATGACCGATTCACGCCACCGCCATCCCTTGCTGCAAACCTGGCCGCCCGAGTTCGTGGCCCGTTACCGCGCGGCGGGGTATTGGCGGGGCGAGACGATGGCCGGCTTTCTGCAGGCGCAGGCGCAGCGCCGCGCCGGGCATACGGCCATCGTGGGTTTCTCGCCCTCGGCAGGCGGGGCGCTGCAGCGCTGGAGCTATGCCCAGTTCTGGCAGAAGGTGGAGACGGCAGCGGCCGGCTTTCTGGCCAGCGGCTTGCAGCCGGGCGATCGCGTCGTGGTGCAAATGGGCAATGTGCCTGAGTTTTACAGCGTGGTGTTCGGGCTGTTTCGCGCCGGGCTGATTCCGGTCTATGCCCTGCCCGCGCACCGCACGCGCGAGATCGCCCATTTCATCGACAAGGCCGAGGCCTCGGCCTACGTGGCCTTGCAGCAGTACGAGCAGTTCGATTACCGCACGCTGGCGCGCGAGCTGCGGCAGCAGGCGTTTTCGCACGATTTGTTTGAGCAGGTGTTCATCGTCGGCGGCGATGCGGCGGAGTTCATGGCCTTCGATGCCTTCCAACCCGATGCGGCGCGCCTGCCCGATCTGGCCAGCGCCGATGCCGACCCGCAGGCCGTGGCCTTCTTGCAGATTTCCGGCGGCAGCACGGGCCTGTCCAAGCTCATCCCGCGCACGCACGACGATTACATCTACAGCTTTCGCGCCAGCAACGAAATTTGCGGCATCACGCAAGACAGCGTGTACATGGTGGCGCTGCCTGCGGCGCACAACTTCCCGATGAGTTCGCCTGGGGCCTTTGGCGCTTTTTACGCCGGGGCCACGGTGGTGCTCAGCCCCTCGCCCTCGCCCGAGGCGGCCTTCCCGCTGATTGCGTCCGAGCGCGTCACGGCCGTGGGCCTGGTGCCGCCGCTGGCGCTGCTGTGGGCGCAGGCGGCCAGCAGTGGCGCGGGCCAGGCGCACGATTTGAGCAGCCTGCGCACGCTGCAGGTGGGCGGCGCCAAGCTCACGCCCGAGGCGGCGCGGCGCGTCAGCGCCAGCCTGAGCTGCCAGCTGCAGCAGGTCTTTGGCATGGCCGAGGGCCTGGTGAACTACACCCGGCTGGGCGATGACGAGGCCACTGTCATCGAAACCCAGGGCCGCCCCATCAGCGCTGATGACGAGGTGCTGGTGGTCGATGACCTGGGCCAGCCCGTGCCCGAGGGGCAGCCGGGCTATTTGCTCACGCGCGGGCCTTACACCATCCGCCGCTACCACAACGACGATGCGGCCAACGCGCGCAGCTTTACCGACGATGGCTACTACCGCACTGGCGACATGGTGCTGCGCAACGCGCGCGGCTACCTGACGGTGCAGGGCCGCGCCACCGACCACATCAACCGCGCGGGCGAGAAAGTCTCGGCCGAGGAGATCGAAGACCATCTGCTGGCCCACCCGCAGGTGTTCGATGCGGCCGTGGTGTCCATCCCCGACGAATACCTGGGCGAGCGCAGCTGCGCCTTCGTCATCGCCCGCCAGGGCGAAAAACCGCGCGCCATCGAGATCAAGCAGTGGTTCAAGGGCCGCCAGATTGCTGCCTTCAAGATCCCCGATCAGATCGTGTTTGTGGACAGCTTCGAGACCACCGCCGTGGGCAAGACCAGCCGCAAGGAGTTGCGCGCCCGGCTGCGCGCGCAGTTGCTGGCGCAAGAGGCGCCGGCAGCGCGCTGAGCGCCTGCGGCTCTGCCCCATCAACGCCCCTGGGCGAATGGGTCAAAGACCTCGATGCCCAGGCCCGCGAAATCCCGCACATGGCGGGTCACCAGCGTCAGGCCATGCGTTTTGGCCGTGGCGGCGATGTAGGCATCGTTGAGCGGGCTTTTGTCCGGCACATGAAACTGGGCCGAGAGCAAGGCGGCCTGGGCATCCAAGGGCAGGATGCGCTGGGCAAACTCGGGCAGCAGGCGCATTTTCAGCCAGTCTTGCAAGATCGCCGCCGCCTGTTCATCGCGCCGCGCCAGCAGCAAGATGCCGGTTTGAATCTCGGCCAGACTGATGACGCTCACATAGGCGTGCTGAATCTTGATGCCTGAAAACCACTGCAGCACCTGGGCATCGGCCCGGCCTTTCTCCGCCTTGCGCAACTCGGAGACGATGTTGGTATCGAGCAGATACATCAATCGCCCCAGTGCGTTTCACGCACTTTGCTGCTGTGCTGGCGAATGCCGGCCAACAGGTCATCGAAAGCCGCGTTCAATGCACCGCCCAATGCGCCCGCTTCGTGCCCGCTGGCAAACGCATCGGCCAGGCTTTTGCCCTCCTGCTGGCGGTATTGCTCATAACTGGAGAGCACGCCCACGATCTTGCCCCACTTGGTGATGAAAACAGGCTCATGCTGGGACAGTTGCAGCATTTGGCTGGCTTTTTGATTGAACTCCCGGGTGCTCACGGTGATCGGCATAGGGCCTCCAATTTGTAGGAATGTTCTACAGTCTAGCGCCCCGCTGGCGCACGGGCAAGCTGGGCTGCCCTGGCCAGGGCCGTACTGGCCATGAGCCTGTTCAAAGTCTCGGCGCGAGCGGGCAAACCGTGCACAATCGCCCGCTGCTGTTTCCCTCCTTGGCGGGCCTGTGGCCGGCTGCCTCTGGCCGCTGCCCTTTTGGCCCCCTATTGCCCACCCACTGCTACGCCATGCGCCTGCTTCTCGACCCCATTCACCTTCGCCTGCTGGGCATGGCCATGATCTGGGGCGCTTCCTGGCCGTGGGGGCGCATCGTGGCGCTGAACATGCCGCCGCTGGCGGCGGCGGCAGCGCGTTTTTTGCTGGCCAGTGCGCTGCTGCTGGTGTGGATGGGGCGCAGCGGCCGTTTGCGTACGCTGCGCAACCTCTCATCGCGCCAATGGCTGGGGTTGACTCTGGCTGCGGCCACCGGGGTGTTTGGCTATGCGGTGTTTTTCATGCTGGCCTTGCAGTCCGTGCCCTCCAGCCGGGCTGTTCTGGCCATCGCGCTCAACCCGGTGGCCACGCTGCTGCTGGCGGCGCTGGTGTTCAAGGAGCGGCTCAATGGCGCCATCGCGCTGGGCATGCTGCTGGCCATCTGCGGTGCGCTGCTGGCCATCGCCAGTGGCGCGCCTGCGCCCAGCAGCCAGTTGCCCGGTGCTGGTGATGCCGGCCTGGGCGAGTGGCTGCTGCTGGGCTGCGTGCTGTGCTGGGCGGCCTATACGCTGATTGGCCGCGCCGTGCTGACCCGCGTGGATGCGCTCAGCGCCACCGGCGTTTGCTCGGTACTGGGCGCACTGCTGCTGGTGCTGCTCAGCCTGGGGGTGGAAGGCCCCAGTGCCTGGCGCGCCATGGCGCAAGCCCCTGCTGCGGCCTGGTGGTCATTGCTGGCGCTGAGCTTTGGCGCCGCCGCGCTGGCCTATGCTTGGTATTACGCTGGCGTCAAGGCGCTGGGTGCGGGCGCTGCATCGGGCTATATCACGCTGGTGCCGGTGTTTGGCGTGCTGTGCTCCAGCCTCTGGCTGGGCGAACCATTGGGCGCCACGCTGCTGCTGGGCGGCCTGCTGGCCATCGGCGGCATGGCGCTGATGCACTGGGGGCGGCTGCGGGCTTGAGCGCCGGCAAACCCCACAATCTCACTACGCCAATTGCATGGGCTTGCGCCCAGTGGCCTGCCAGTGCAGCAGGCCCAGGGCCAGCCCCGCTGCGGCAAACACCATCCAGCCCATGCCTGCCTCCTGTCCGGGCACGTAACGCGCCAATCCATCGGCC
Organism: Vandammella animalimorsus; assembly: GCF_002285265.1. GTDB lineage: Bacteria > Pseudomonadota > Gammaproteobacteria > Burkholderiales > Burkholderiaceae_C > Lampropedia. The sequence goes on along the minus strand of NZ_NSJB01000001.1, from coordinate 431,381 downwards.
AGCGCTGCGGGCAACCATTTGGCGCTGTGGAGCGCATGCAGCAGCGCAGAGAGCACGGTAGCCCCCATGGCCCAGCGCCACACCACCGCGCCCCAGCCCAACAAGGCCTGGCCCATGGCCAGCACAATCAACACGATGGTCAGCGGGTAGAGGAACACCAGCACCGGCACGGCCGCAGAAAGAATCGTGCCCAGCCCCAGGCTGGCAATGGCAAAGGAAACCAGCGCGAACAGCAGCACCAGCGCGCGGTAGTTCAAGATTGGCCACAAATGGTTGAAATAGGCCGCACAAGCGGCCAACAGGCCCACGGCGGTGGTGACGCAGGCCAGGAACACCATGACCCCCAGCAGCACCGCACCCCAAGCGCCGTAATAGTGCATGGCCACGCCGGAGAGCACCTTGGCGCCGTTGTCCAGCAGGCCCAGCTGGGCCAGGCTCGTGGCCCCCATGCGGGCAATGCAGACATAGACCACGGCCAGCAGCAGCGCGGCCACCAGGCCAGCTGCGAAGGTGGCGCGCATGACCTGGGCTGGCTCGCGGATGCCGGCCTGGTGCACGCTCATCAGCACCAGCATGCCAAACACCAGCGAGGCCAGCGCGTCCATGGTGTCGTAGCCGGCCAGAAAGCCTTTGACGAAGGGCTGCGCCTGGTAGGCCGCCTGCGCCGCAGCGGGCTGGCCCATGGGCGCGACGAAAGTCGAGGCAATCAGCAGCGCCATGGCCAGCAGCAGCAAGGGCGTGAGCACCTTGCCGATGCGCCCGACCAGCTTGCCCGGCGAGAGCGCCAGCCACAGCGCGGCGGCAAAAAACAGCGCCAGGCAGCCGATCTCCCACAGCTTGCGCCCCTGCTGCGGCACCCAGTGCGACAGCCCGATCTCGAACGCGACCGAGCCGGTGCGCGGCAGCGCAAACAAGGGGCCGATGGTCAGGTACAGGGCCACGGTGAACAGCACGCCAAACCAAGGGTGCACGCGCGAGGCCAGATCTTGCAGCCCCTGCGCCCGTGACAGGCCCAGCGCCAGCACCCCCAGCAAGGGCAGGCCCACGCCCGTGATCAAAAAGCCCCAGACCGCCGGCCACAGCGACTGCCCGGCCTGCTGGCCCAAGGCCGCTGGAAAAATCAGATTGCCCGCGCCGAAGAACAGCGCAAACAGCATCATTCCCGTGGCCATCAAAAGACTCAGGGGCAGGCGTTGGCTGGCAGAAGGCATAGGGGGCACCTCAAAAGAAAGAATGGCATATGCAGCACTGCTGGGCACTGTGCAAAGCGCCCCAGGCTGGGTGTGCTTGGGTGGCGTGATCTTAGGGCGTGTTGACAGAGGCTGGACGGGGCAACCGCCGCACGGCCCACCCATGTGGCCGCAGGGCGCAAAACGCAGCGCGGCAAAAACGGTTGCAAGCATTTGCAATGGCGGCCCGTATTGCCAGGGCCTGCCCAGCCACCCAGGCGGGCTTTCTCGCTCGCGCTGCAAACGCCCCCCGGGATCAGCGGCAAACGCCCCAAAGGCTTTAACAAATGTGTGATTTTCCCCACTGATTCGGGCGCAATGGCGGTGAAATCGCCGCCAATCTGCCCGCCAGGCGCTGCGTTGCAGCATGGAGCCAGTACATAATTTGCGCCACCCCATGCGCTGCGCAGCACCAAGGCCGGCAACGCCAGCGAGCGCGGCATGTCTTCACTCTCGACCAGACAGGCCCAACCATGCCAACCAACTACCGACTGACGGCGGCCACCGGCCTGCACAAAGGTGATCGCCAATACCAACAAGACCAGGTGGCCATCTTCCAGCACCACCGCAGCAAGGAGTGCGTGCTGGGCATCGTGGCCGATGGCATGGGCGGGCGCAGCGGCGGGCGCAAGGCGGCCGATCAGGTGCTGCTGACCGCGCGCCAGCTGTTCGAGCGCTTCGACCCCGAGACGGACAAGCCCGAGCAGTTGCTGCACAACATCGTCAAGGATGCGCACCTGGTGATCCGCCTGACGGCCGTCTCCGCCGAGCAGGAGCCGCACAGCACCATTGCCGCCTTCTTGATCATGCCGCAGAACCAGTGCCACTGGATCCATGCCGGCGACTCGCGCATCTACTACTTCCAGTGGGGGCGGCTGGTGTTCCGCACCAAGGACCACTCCTACGTGCAATCGCTGATCGACAGCGGCGAAATCAGCGAGGAAGAGGCCAACAACCACCCCAACTCCAACGTGCTGGTGGGCTGCCTGGGCAGCGACATCGACCCGCCGGCCACGGCCTACAGCATCGCCAAGCTGGAAGTCGGCGACGTGCTGCTGGCCTGCAGCGATGGCCTGTGGAGCCAGTTCACCCCGCAGGAGCTGGGCCAGACCACGCAAATGCTCAACGCCCGCGATGCGGCCATGTTCCTGGTCAACAAGGCCAACGAGCGCGCCGGCGGCAGCAGCGACAACATCTCGGTGGCCATCATCAAGATCGAGCCCCTGCCCGCCGAGCAGCCCCAGCAAACCCTGGAGCAGCGCACCGGCTTCAGCACCGACATTTCGGTCTGAGCGTTCCTGAGCGCTCCTGGACACTTCTGGGCGCCCCGGCCCAACCCGACCCGACCCCGCCGCGATCCTGCCGCCATGACAAGATCGCATCCGGGCTTTTATAATCGCCGGCTTTTCCGAGGAGCGTTGCAGCAACTTGCCGCCACAGGCCCAGCGCCGGGGCAATTGCCAGGCTCGGAAATCCTTGACTGCCATTGCACTGCGCGCCATGCGCCGCGCAAGCTGCAAATGTGGCAATCACTGGCATGGCGCAGCAGCGCCACGGGCCTGCGGCCCGCGATGACCAGATTTCGCAACGACGCTCAACCGCCCGCAGGCGCATGCGGCGGCAAGAGCGATTCGGCCTCGGCCCCATCCACTTCTTGCCCGCGCGCGCGCCTGCGCAGGCGGTCCCTGTCCACCTGTTGCAATGAACTGGAGTTTGTCCATGAACGCCCAAAACGATCTTCCCCTGGCCGCGCACAGCGTGATTGCCGATCCTGCCCTGGCCGCCTGGGGCCGCAAGGAAATTGCCATCGCCGAGACCGAAATGCCCGGCCTGATGGCCATCCGCGAGGAATACGCCGCCAGCCAGCCGCTCAGGGGCGCGCGCATTGCCGGCAGCCTGCACATGACGATCCAGACCGCCGTGCTGATCGAAACCCTGCAGGCCCTGGGCGCTGATGTGCGCTGGGCCTCGTGCAACATCTTCTCCACCCAGGACCACGCCGCCGCCGCCATCGCCTGCAACAGCGCCAATGGCGGCCAGGGCACGCCGGTGTTTGCCATCAAGGGCGAAACGCTGCAGCAGTACTGGGACTACACGCACCGCATCTTCGAGTTCGGCGACAAGGGCAGCGATGCCGAAGGCCCGAACATGATCCTGGACGACGGCGGCGATGCCACGCTGCTGATGCACCTGGGCCAGCGCGCCGAGAAAGACGCCAGCGTGCTGGCCGACCCCAAGAGCGAGGAAGAGCGCGCGCTGTTTGCCGCCATCAAGGCCAAGCTGGCCGAGGACCCGAGCTGGTACACCCGCAAGAGCGCCGCCATCATCGGCGTGACCGAGGAAACCACCACCGGCGTGATGCGCCTGAAGGAAATGTCCGCCAAGGGCGAGCTGCTGTTTCGCGCCATCAACGTCAACGACAGCGTGACCAAGAGCAAGTTCGACAACCTCTACGGCTGCCGCGAGTCGCTGGTCGATGGCATCAAGCGCGCCACCGACGTGATGGTGGCGGGCAAGATCGCCGTGATCTGCGGCTACGGCGACGTGGGCAAGGGCTGCGCCCAGGCCATGGCCGCGCTGCGCGCCCAGGTCTGGGTGACGGAGATCGACCCCATCTGCGCCCTGCAAGCGGCGATGGAAGGCTACAAGGTCGTGACCATGGAATACGCCGCCGACAAGGCCGACATCTTCGTGACCACCACCGGCAACAAGGACGTGATCCGCCACGAGCACATGGTGGCCATGAAGAACGAGGCCATCGTCTGCAACATCGGCCACTTCGACAACGAGATCGACGTCGCCTCGCTGGAGCAATACCAGTGGGAGGAGATCAAGCCCCAGGTCGATCACGTCATCTTCCCCACTGGCCGGCGCATCACGCTGCTGGCCAAGGGCCGCCTGGTCAACCTCGGCTGCGCCACCGGCCACCCCAGCTACGTGATGAGCTCCAGCTTTGCCAACCAGACGCTGGCGCAAATAGAGCTGTTCACCAAGCCCGAGCAATACCAGGCCGGCCAGGTCTATGTGCTGCCCAAGCTGCTCGACGAGCACGTGGCGCGCCTGCAGCTGTCCAAGCTCGGCGCGCAGCTGACCGAGCTGACCGACTCGCAAGCGGCCTACATCGGCGTGAAGAAGGAAGGGCCGTACAAGCCCGATACCTATCGCTATTGATCTGCGCAACCCATGGCGCAGCGCCCTGCCCGCGCAGGCGCGCTGCCCGGCCGCCAGCCGACGATGGCTGCTACCGCCCAGCGCCCCTGTGCGCTGGTTTTTTCCACGATCGAGGAGGACTTTGCCATGCTGCCCCTGTTGATAACCTGGCTGCTCAGCGCGCTGGCGCTGATGCTGGTGGCCTACATGCTGCCCGGCGTGCAGGTCACCAATTTCAAGAACGCCCTGCTGGCGGCCGTGATTCTGGGCCTGATCAACTCCCTGCTGCGGCCCGTGCTGCTGGTGCTGACTTTCCCCATCACGGTGCTCACGCTGGGCCTGTTCGTGCTGGTGCTCAACGGCCTGATGTTCTGGCTGGCCAGCAGCTTCATGCGCGGCTTTCAGGTCTCGGGCTTCTGGTCCGGGGTGTTCGGCGCCCTGCTCTACAGCCTCATCAACTGGGGCCTGAACAGCTGGCGCGCGGGCAGCTGAGCGCCCCCGCCCAGCCTGACTGCGGCCTCTGGCGCTGACACGATGCGTGCCGATCAACTGCTGGTGCACAGCGGCCTGGCGCAGACGCGCTCGCAGGCGCAGCGGCTGATTGCCGCTGGCGTGCAGTGGCGACTGCCGGGCGCGGCCTGGCAGCCGGTGCGCAAGAACGGCGATGAGCTGCCCGGCGCGGCCGAGCTGCAATTGCTCGATGCCGCCGAGGCGCGCTACGTCTCGCGCGGCGGCCTCAAGCTCGAAGGCGCGCTGCGCGCGCTGGGCTGGCGCGTGCAGGGCTGGCGCTGCCTGGATATCGGCCAGTCCACCGGCGGTTTTACCGACTGTCTGCTGCAGCACGGCGCGGCGCAGGTGGTGGGCGTCGATGTGGGCCACGGCCAGCTCGACGCGCGGCTGCGCAACGACCCGCGCGTGCAGGCCATCGAGCGCTGCAATGCGCGGCATTTGCAGCGCGCGATGGTGGACCCAAGCGGCCAGGGCTTTGCGCTGATCGTCGGTGATCTGTCCTTCATCTCGCTGACGCTGGTGCTGCCTGCGCTGCTGCCCTGCATGGACGCACACACCCGGCTGCTGCTGCTGGTCAAGCCGCAGTTCGAGCTGCAGCCCGAGCTGCTGGGCAAGGGCGGCATCGTGCGCGATGCGCGCCACTACGAGCAGGTGCGCCAGCGCATCGGCCTGGCCTGCGCCGCGCACGGCCTGCAGCTGCTGCACTGGCTGCCCAGCCCCATCACCGGCGGCGATGGCAACCGCGAGTTCTTCATCGCCGCGCAGCGCCACGCTGCCCCCACCCAATAGCCTGCCGCCCCACGGCCAGGCAGCGCCCAAGGCCCTGCCTGGCAGGGGGTTTCCCGTTTCCATTACGGTACGGCCCCTGGCCGCCCAAGCCCGGCCCGCTTCTTGCGTTTTCGATTGCCTTCCATGTCCGCTTCCGCCCCCAGCCACCACCCTGCGCCACACGCCGCACTGAGCCTGGAATTCTTCCCCCCCAAGACCGAGGCCGGCGCGCACAAACTGCGCGCCACGCGCCAGGCGCTGTATCCGCTGCAGCCGCAGTTCTGCTCCGTCACCTATGGCGCGGGCGGCTCCACGCAGGCGGGCACCTTTGCCGCTGTGCGTGAAATCCTCGCCGAAGGCCAGCAGGCCGCAGCGCACTTTTCCTGCATCGGCGCCACGCGCGAGAAGCTGCGCGCCGAGCTGGCTGAGCTGCAGGCCATGGGAGTGAAGCGCCTGGTGGCGCTGCGCGGCGATCTGCCCAGCGGCTATGGCCTGGGCGGCGAGTTTCAATACGCCAGCGATCTGGTGGCCTTCATCCGCGCCGAGACCGGCGCGCACTTTCACATCGAGGTGGCCGCCTATCCCGAGATGCACCCGCAGGCGGCCTCGCCCGAAAAAGACCTGCAGGCCTTTGCCACCAAGGTGCGCGCTGGCGCCGACTCGGCCATCACGCAGTACTTTTTCAACGCCGACGCCTACTTCCGTTTCGTGGACGAGGCCCGGCGCCTGGGTCTGGATCTGCCCATCGTGCCCGGCATCATGCCCATTCACGCCGCCAGCCAGCTGCTGCGCTTTTCCGACGCCTGCGGCGCCGAAGTGCCGCGCTGGGTGCGCAGCCGCCTGCTGGCCTATGGCGACGACACGGCCTCCATCCAAGCCTTCGGGCTGGACGTGGTCACGCAGCTGTGCCAGCGCCTGCTGGCCGCCGGCGCGCCCGGCCTGCACTTCTACACCATGAACCAAAGCCCGCTGGTGCTGGACATCGCCCGCCGCCTGGGCCTGCTGCCACATTGAGCGCGGCGCCCGCGCGCCGCCACCGCCCGCCATGCCTTCTTCCTGTCCCCCGCTTCGCCGCCTGCCCTGGCAGGCCAGCAGCGCCCTGACGCTGCTGCTGGCGCTCAGCGCCTGCAGCACCTTGCCGCCCACCGAACCCAGCGACGAGCCCCCGCCGCAGCCCTGGGATGCCACGCGCCTGCTCGGCCTGGAGCTGCTGCCGCCCATGTACGAGCTCAGCAGCGCCGAGCCCAGCGCTGCGCACTCCAGCCTCGGCCTGCAGCCCAGCCAGGACGTGGTTGACACCCGCCTGACGCCTGGCCTGAAGAAAGAGCTGCCCGCGCCCAGCGCCTCCGCGCTCGCGCCGCAAAGCCTGTACCAGACTGGCGTGGCCTCCTGGTACGGCAGGCAATTTCACGGCCGCCTGACCGCCAACGGCGAGCGCTACAACATGAACGCGCTGACCGCCGCGCACCGCAGCCTGCCCTTTGGCACCCAAGTCTGCGTGCGCAGCCTGGTCAACGGCAAGGAAGTGCTGGTGCGCATCAACGACCGCGGCCCCTATTCCGGCCGGCGCATCATCGACCTCAGCCGCGCCGCCGCCGAGCGCCTGGGCATGGTTTCGCTGGGCCTGAAAAACGTCTCGCTGTGGATCCCCAGCGGCCAAGGCCCGCAGTGCGGCGACGGCGAGGCGCCGCTGCTCGGCAAGGGCCTGCCCCCGCCGGTGAACCCGCCGCGCAAGGAGCAGGCCAAGGGCGACAAAAAAACCCAAGCCGGCAAAAGCGCCCAGGCCAGCAAGGCCGGCAAGAACAGCCCCAAAGCGGCCAAGCCCCAAGCCCCCCAGGCCAAAGCCACCAAGGCCCAGACACGCAAATCCAACGCCAACGCCAGCGCCAAGCGCTGAGCAAGGCCCAGCCATGCCCGCCGCCATGCCCGAGGCCATGCCGATTGCCCCGACTCCAAGCCACAGCCTGGCGCCCCCGCTGCCGCCGGCCTGGCACGCGCCCTTGCAGATCGGCCCCATTGCGCTGGCCAACCGCCTGTTCGTCGCCCCGATGGCCGGCGTCACCGACCGGCCCTTTCGCATGCTGTGCCGCCAGCTCGGCGCGGGCTATGCGGTCAGCGAGATGGTGACCTCCCAGCCGCATCTGTACCGCAGCCTCAAGACCTCGCGCCGCGCCAACCACGAGGGCGAGCCCGGCCCCATCGCCGTGCAGATTGCCGGCACCGACGCGCAGATGATGGCCGAGGCCGCGCGCTACAACATCGAGCGCGGCGCGCAAATCATCGACATCAACATGGGCTGCCCGGCCAAGAAAGTCTGCAACGCCTGGGCCGGCTCGGCCCTGATGCAGAACGAGCCATTGGCGCTGGCCATCGCCCAGGCCGTGGTTGCCGCCTGCCAGCCCCACGGCGTGCCGGTGACGTTGAAGATGCGCACCGGCTGGTCGGCCCGGCACAAAAATGCCGTGGCCCTGGCGCGCGCCTTCGAGCAGGCCGGCATCCAAATGCTCACCGTGCACGGTCGCACGCGCGAGCAGGGCTACAAAGGCCAGGCCGAGTACGACACCATCGCCGCCGTCAAGCAGGCCGTGCGCATCCCGGTCGTGGCCAACGGCGACATCACCAGCCCCGAAAAAGCCTGGCAGGCGTTGCAGCGCACCGGCGCTGATGCGCTGATGATTGGTCGCGCCGCGCAGGGCGCGCCCTGGATTTTCAGCGCCATCGCCCACTACCTGCACACCGGCACGCAAGCTCCGCCGCCGGCCACCGCCCAGGTGCGGCAATGGCTGCTGGCGCACCTGCTCGAACACTACCGCCTCTATGGCGAATACAGCGGCGTGCGCACCGCGCGCAAGCACATCGGCTGGTACCTGCGCGGCCTGCCCGGCAGCCAGGCGCTGCGCCAGCGCCTCAACCAGGAAGAAGACTGCCAACGCCAATGGCAGCAATTGGCCGATTACCTGCAAGAGCTGGCCGGGCAATGGCCGCAATGGCCAGTCGCCGTGGGCAGCGCGCCGGCTGCGGACGACGAGGCCGAAGCGCAGAATGCGTTCGAGGCCAGCGAAGCGAGTTCGCCAGCCATCTCTGCTTGCGCTCCTTGCCGCCCGTGAGCCTGCCAGGCGCAGATGCCGAGGCCATAATGCAGCCCACCCATGCGTTGCCCTGCGCCCCATGACGGGCATGGCGCGCTGCCCGTTTCACCCGCACTTTTTCGTGGCTCCATGAACGAACGTCCCGCGCCGCCCCCTCAGCCGCCTGCCGCGCCGCGCCCCATGCCCATGCGGCGCAAGGGCATTTACGTGTTGCCCAATGCCGTGACGCTGGCGGCGCTGTTTTGCGGCTTCTACGCCATCGTCATGGCCATGCAGCAGCGCTTTGACCTGGCCACGCTGGCGATCTTCGCCGCCATGGTGCTCGACAGCCTTGATGGCCGCGTGGCGCGCATCACCAAGACGCAAAGCGCCTTTGGCGAGCAAATGGACTCGCTCTCGGACATGGTGTCCTTCGGCGCCGCGCCGGCGCTGGTGGCCTATGAGTGGGGCCTGCACAGTCTGGGGCGCTGGGGCTGGACGGCGGCCTTCGTCTACTGCGCCTGCGCCGCGCTGCGGCTGGCGCGCTTTAACGTCAACACCGCCGTGGTGGACAAGCGCTGGTTCCAGGGCCTGCCCTCGCCCTCGGCCGCGGCGCTGGTGGCCGGCTTCATCTGGCTGGCCAGCGACGCCGAGCGCGGCTGGGACGCCTACCTCTCGCCCTCGGCCATGGCCTGGCTGATGTTTGCCATCACGCTGTACGCCGGCATCACCATGGTGACCAACCTGCCCTTCTACAGCTTCAAGGACCTGCGCGCGCGCCGCTCGATGCCCTTCATCAGCGTGGTGCTGGTGGTGCTGGTCATCGCCATCATCAACATCGACCCGCCGTTGGTGCTGTTCACGCTGTTCGTCGGCTACGCCTGCAGCGGCTTTGTGGTCTACGTGCGCCGCCGCGCACGCGGCGAGCCCGTCAGCGTCATCAGCACCTCCACCGACGAGCCCGAGGAGCAGGGGCTGCATCGTTAGATGCCTGGCAGCGCCCAAAACTGTGATACATTGCCGCGATGCGCAAATTCTCCCTGAACCGACTACTAGCCGCGCCCCACGGGCGGGTTTGGTAGTGCGCGCATTGTTTCTCCATTCTTGAAAAACCACCAGAAAACCCAACGGCCCGTGAGCTTGTGCAGCGACGGGCCGTTTTTGTTTTCCAGGTGTGCCAGCACACCACCGGCTGCACCGGCAACATCCATCCCCATCTGCGAACAGGAGCTAGACCATGATGTTGAAGAACCCCGCCACCAAGTACCGCGCCTTCGCCCCCATCGGCCTGAAGGACCGCACCTGGCCCGATGCCCTCATCACAAAGCCGCCCGTGTGGTGCAGCGTGGATCTGCGCGATGGCAACCAGGCGCTGATCGAGCCCATGGACGTGCCGCGCAAGCTGCGCATGTTCAAGACGCTGGTGGAGGTGGGCTTCAAGGAGATCGAGATCGGCTTTCCCTCGGCCTCGCAGGTGGAGTTCGACTTCACGCGCAAGCTGATCGAGGAAAAGCTGATCCCTGAGGACGTGACCGTGCAGGTGCTCACGCCCGCGCGCGCGCCGCTGATCGAGCGCACCTTCGAGGCCCTCAAGGGCGCGCCGCGCGCCATCGTGCACCTGTACAACGCCACCGCCCCGGTGATGCGCCGCGTGGTGCTGGGCATGAGCGAGGATGAAATCGTCGAGCTGGCCGCCTCCCACGCGCGCCTCTTCAAGGAGCTGGCCGCCAAGCAGCCCGAGACGCAGTGGGTCTTCCAGTACTCGCCCGAGATGTACTCGGACACCGAGCTGGCCTTCAGCAAGCGCGTGGTCGATGCCGTCACCGAAGTCTGGCAGCCCACGCCCGAGAACAAGTGCATCATCAACCTGCCCACCACGGTTGAGCACAGCACGCCCAACATCTTTGCCGACATGGTCGAATGGTCGCACCGCCACCTGCAGCGCCGCGACAGCATCATCCTCTCGGTGCACCCGCACAACGACCGCGGCACCGGCACGGCCAGCGCCGAGCTGGCCCTGATGGCCGGCGCCGACCGCCTCGAAGGCTGCCTGTTCGGCAATGGCGAGCGCACCGGCAACCTGGACATCGTCAACGTGGCGCTGAACATGTACAGCCAGGGCGTGCACCCGGGGCTGGATTTCTCCAACATCGACGAGATCAAGCGCACCGTCGAATACTGCAACCAGCTGCCCGTGCACCCGCGCCACCCCTATGTGGGCGAGCTGGTCTACACCTCGTTTTCCGGCTCGCACCAGGACGCCATCAAGAAAGCCTTCGGCGCGCGCCAGGAAGGCGAGATCTGGGACATGCCCTACCTGCCCATCGACCCCAAGGACCTGGGCCGCAGCTACGAGGCCGTGATCCGCGTCAACAGCCAGTCGGGCAAGGGCGGCATCTCCTACCTGCTCGAGAGCGAGTACAAGGTGGCGCTGCCGCGCAAGCTGCAGATCGAATTCAGCCAGGTGGTGCAAAAGGCCATGGACAGCGAAGGCACGGAGATGACCGCCCACGACATCTGGGAGATCTTCCAGCGCGAATACCGCCTGCACGAGGCCGCGCCCAGCTACCAGCTCGGCGGCGACGGCCAGGCCACCACCATCCAGGCCAGCATCCGCAAGAACGGCGCCCAGGCGCAGGTGCAGGGCCAGGGCTCTGGCCCGGTGGAAGCCTTCATCCACGCGCTGCAGCAAGCCGGCTGCGACGTGCGCGTGCTGGACTACGCCGAGCACGCCATTGGCGCCGGCGCCGATGCCCAGGCCATGGCCTACGTGGAAGTCGAAGTGGGCCAGCAGCGCTGCTGGGGCGCGGCGCGCAACCCCAACATCGTCTCGGCCTCGATCTCGGCCATCCTCTCGGGCGTGGAGCGCGCCGGCGTCGATCTGAGCCAGCTGCGCATGGCCGAGGCCACCACGGCCTGAGATCCTCACGGCCTGATCCTCACGGCCTGATCCCCAGGGCCTGAAACAAGCGCCCCAAAAGCCCGTACCGGCCCGCCCGGCGCGGGCTTTTGGCTTTCTGGCCCGCCGCTGCGCCATGGGCTGATCTGCCCAAGGGCTTTCGCGGGGCGTCCCGGCGTGTGCAGTGCAAGGCGCCGTTTGCGCCGCAGCCTGACGGGCTGCAAGGAAACGGCAACGCCGCAATGCGCATGCCGGGGCGCTCTCGCGGGGGGGTGCAAAGTGCATAACACGCTCTAGAATCACACGGCGTTTTGGTGCAAGGCACAGCTGCAAGGGCCGATGGCGGGCCCTTGCAGCGATGCCGATCCCCCCAGCGACAGCGGCCCAAGGGGCAATTGGCATCAGCACCCAGCCCGATGCGCACAGGCTGCGGCCAGTGGGCCTTGCAAGCAGGTCCAGTGGCGGCTCGTTTTTGCGTGACATGGAGCTTCGGGCTATGGATCCCACCATCTGGCAACAAAACTACGACCCGGCGGGCAACGTCTGGGTCTCGGCGCTGGTTGCGCTCATCCCCATCATCTTTTTCTTCCTGGCGCTGACCCGGCTGCGCCTCAAAGGCTATGTGGCCGGCACCATCACGGTGCTGCTGGCGCTGGCCGTGGCGCTGCTGTTTTACCGCATGCCGGTTTCGGCGGCGCTGGCCTCGGGCGTGTATGGCTTTTTCTACGGGCTGTGGCCCATTGCCTGGATCATCGTCGCCGCGGTGTTTCTCTACAAAGTCTCGGTCAAGACGGGGCAGTTCGATGTGATCCGCTCCTCGATCCTGTCCATCACGCCCGATCAGCGCCTGCAATTGATTCTGGTGGGCTTTTGCTTTGGCGCGTTTCTGGAAGGCGCGGCGGGCTTTGGCGCGCCGGTGGCCATCACGGCGGCGCTGCTGGTGGGCCTGGGCTTCAAGCCGCTGTATGCCGCGGGCCTGTGCCTGATCGGCAATACCGCGCCGGTGGCCTTTGGCGCGATGGGCATTCCCATCATCGTGGCCGGGCAGGTCTCGGGCGTGGATGCGATGGCGATCAGCCAGATGGCCGGGCGGCAATTGCCCTTCATGACCGTCATCGTGCTGTTCTGGCTGATGGCCATCATGGACGGCTGGCGCGGCATCAAGGAGACCTGGCCGGCCGTGCTGGTGGGCGGCGGCAGCTTTGCCATCGTGCAGTTTCTGACGGCCAACTACATCGGGCCGGAGCTGCCGGACATCACCTCGGCCATCGTCTCGCTGGTGGCGCTGACGCTGTTTCTCAAGGTCTGGCAGCCCAAGCGCATCTTCCGCTTTGAAACCGAAGGCGACGCCCAGGCCGTGGCCGCCCAGCAGGCCCAGGCGCAAAAGCAAGCCGAGGTGGAGCTGAGCCTGGGCAAGGTGCTCAAGGCCTGGTCGCCCTTCATCATCCTCACGGCGATGGTGACGATCTGGAGCCTCAAGCCCTTCAAGGACTTGTTCGCCCAGGGCGGCGCGCTGGCCGACTGGGTGATTGCCATCCCCGTGCCCATGCTGCACAACCTGGTGCAGAAAATGCCGCCCGTGGTCGCCAGCGCCTCGCCCTACGGCGCGGTGTATTCCTTCAACTGGTTCTCCGCCACCGGCACGGCCATCATGATTGGCGCGCTGCTGGCCATCCTCTACCTGCGCATGCGCCCGGCCCAGGCCGCCTGCACGCTGGCGGAAACCTTCAAGGAACTGGCCCTGCCCATTTACTCCATCGGCATGGTGCTGGCCTTTGCCTTCATCGCCAATTACTCGGGCCTGTCGGCCACGCTGGCGCTGGCCTTGGCGCACACGGGCGATGCGTTCACCTTCTTCTCGCCCTTTCTGGGCTGGATTGGCGTGTTCCTCACCGGCTCGGACACTTCGGCCAACGCCCTGTTTGGCGCGCTGCAAGCCACCACGGCCCAGCAACTGGGCCTGCCCGAAGTGCTGACGGTGGCGGCCAACACCACCGGCGGCGTGACGGGCAAGATGATCTCGCCCCAATCGATTGCCATTGCCTGCGCGGCCGTGGGGCTGGCCGGGCGCGAATCCGATCTGTTTCGCTTCACCGTCAAGCACAGCCTGATCTTTGCGGTCATCATCGGCGCCATGACCACGCTGCAAGCCTATGTGCTGCCGTGGATGATCCCGCACTGATCGCGGCAGCACAGGCCGCCTCCATTCCAGCCCTAAAGCGTGTGATGCACTTTGCGCCCCCCGCGAGAGCGCAAAGTGCATCACACGCTCTCATCGAACCTCAATACCGCGAGACTGCAGATGATCATCTCCTCCGCCAGCGACTACCGCGCCGCCGCCCAGCGCCGCCTGCCGCCCTTTTTGTTCCACTACATCGACGGCGGCGCCTACGCCGAGAAAACCCTGCGCCGCAACGTCGAAGATCTGGCCGACATCGCCTTGCGCCAGCGCGTGCTCAAGGACATGAGCGAGCTGGACACCCGCATCGAGCTGTTCGGCGAGCAGCTCGCCCTGCCCGTGGCCCTCTCCCCCGTGGGCCTGACGGGCATGTACGCGCGCCGCGGCGAAGTGCAGGCGGCCAAGGCGGCCTACAACAAAGGCGTGCCGTTTTGCCTCTCCAGCGTCTCCGTCTGCCCCATCGAGGAAGTCGCCCCCGCCATCGGGCGGCCCATGTGGTTCCAGCTCTACGTGCTCAAGGATCGCGGCTTCATGAAAAACGCGCTGGAGCGCGCCCGGGCCGCAGGCTGCTCCACGCTGGTTTTCACCGTGGACATGCCCGTGCCCGGCACGCGCTACCGCGACGCCCACTCCGGCATGAGCGGCCCCAACGCCAAGTGGCGCCGCTACCTGCAAGCCGCGCTGCACCCGCAATGGGCCTGGGACGTGGGCCTGCACGGCAAGCCGCACGATCTGGGCAACATCTCCAAATACACCGGCCGCGTCATCGGCCTGGAGGACTACATCGGCTACCTGGGCGCGAACTTCGACCCCTCCATCTCCTGGAAAGACCTGGAATGGATCCGCGACTTCTGGACCGGCCCCATGGTCATCAAAGGCATTCTCGACCCCGAGGACGCCAAGGACGCCGTGCGCTTTGGCGCGGACGGCATCGTCGTCTCCAACCACGGCGGGCGCCAGCTCGACGGCGTGCTCTCCTCGGCGCGCGCGCTGCCGCCCATTGCCGATGCCGTCAAAGGCCAGATCAAAATCCTGGCCGATTCGGGCATCCGCAACGGCCTGGACGTGGTGCGCATGCTGGCGCTGGGCGCGGACTGCACCATGATCGGCCGCGCCTTCGTCTACGCCCTGGCCGCGCGCGGCCAGGCCGGCGTGGAAAACCTGCTGGACCTGATGCTCAAGGAAATGCGCGTGGCCATGACGCTGACCAGCGTGAAAAACGTGGGCGAAATCACCAGCGACCTGCTGGCCAAGGGCTAGGATGGGTTCTTGAGATCCAGCATTGCGGCGGTGTCTGAGTCAACCTTGCGCAGCTGCCGCATTGAGCTTTGCCTCTCCGCCAGAGCGCCCAGGCCCCGTGCTGCATCCAGGGCTTAACCCAGCATTTGCACCACGCGCCAGCGCTGCCCATCGGGGCTGTGCAGCACCGCGCCAGCCAGGGCCGGCGCTGGCCCGCTGCCGTCACTGCCATCACTACAGCCAGGGCGGGCAGGCCGCCACAGCAGCGTGGCGGCAAAGCCGAAGCCGGGGTGGTGCACGGCATCCCAATCCAGCAAGGTGGCGTTGCCGGCCTCCGCGGGCAGGCCAGCAATGTGCAGGGGCTGCGCGGGGGAGAGCTGGGCGCCGTCCCAGCGGCTTTGGCACAGCCGGTGGACGCGGGCGGCAGCGCCGGCCTCGGGCTGGGCCAGCATGAACACCAGCGCATGGCCCGCGCCCTGGCCGCACACGGCCAGCAGGCTGTGGCCGGCCAGCACACGCGCCAATTGCAGGGGCGGGGCCGCTGGCGAGGGGGTTGGCGCGTTTTTGGCCTGCGCCAGCACGGCGGCGCTGTAGTCATCCGGCGCGGGTGGGCCCAGCATCCAGAAGGGCGAGAGATCCGGCGGCAAATCATGCACGCCGCGCAGCAGGGGCGCGCCGATCAGCCAGGGCGGCTGCGCGGGCGAAGGGCCGGGCAAGGCCGCCAGCCAGGCTTCCATGCCGGTCAGGCCGGCCCATTCGGCTGCGGGGGTGCTGGCTTCATCCACAGGCCAAACGTCCAGCCCCTGCCAGCGGGCTTCAACGGCCAGCGGGCGCATGCGCCAGCGCAGCAGCAGCGCCTGGCCAAAGCCCGTGACGTCGCCATCGGCATCGCGCGGGCGCGGCTGCATGCCAGCGGCCCACAACTGGCCCTGATGCGCCCAGGCCGCGTAGATCTGCGCGTCGTCGATCGGGGGCAGCTCCACCGCCTGCGCCGCGTCGGCCGCGAACACGCGCACCCGCGAGGCTGCATTGACCAGGAACACCGTCAGCCCGCCCGCCTGCGCGGCCACCACGGCCGGATAGGGCGCATCCGGCGGCGCGCCGTCATGCCCCCAGGGCTGGCGGGGCTGAATCACCAAGGGGCGATGGCCGTCGATGAGCGCCAGGATGCGATCGTGCGTGGCCAGCCAAGGCGCCGGGTCGTGCGGCGCCGAATGCCCCCAGCAGCGCATGGCCTGCCCGGCGCTGCCGCTGGCGGTCGCGCCCGGCCAGGGCTGCACGGCGATGGGCGCGCCGCCCTGGCCGGGGGTGACCGAGAGCGCCTGGCCGTTCAGGCCGCGCAGCACGGGCTGGGCCAGGGCCAGAAAGCAGGGGTCGATGGCGGGTGTGGGGTTCATGCGTGTGTTGCCGCGGCACCGGAACAGTCGTGCGCTGCGGCGCCGATTCTGACGCAATACGGGGCTTTGGGAGATGGCAGCCCTTGCGGGCCGTACTGCCGTTTTCACGCATTGCCCGCCTGATCTGCTGCGGCTAATGTCCCGGCTTGGCGCGTGCGAGCAATTTGCGATGCGAAATGGTGCCCAGGCCCTCCAAGCTCTGCAAAAATCGCCCCCCAGCATCCACCGTGCCGCGCCCGGCCCCCGCGTCTCTTTTTCCGCAATCCAAGGCATTCATGACTTCCCACGCCAAACCCCTCTCCGAAGCCGAACAAGCCCTGCGCCTGGCCGCGCTCGAATACCACAGCGCGCCCAGCAAGGGCAAGATTTCCGTCAAGCCCACCAAGCCCCTGTCCAACCAGCGCGATCTCTCGCTGGCCTACTCGCCCGGCGTGGCCTACCCCTGCCTGGACATCCAGGCCGACCCCAGCAAGGCCGCCGAATACACCTCGCGCGGCAACCTGGTGGGCGTGATCACCAACGGCACGGCCGTGCTCGGCCTGGGCGACATCGGCCCGCTGGCGGGCAAGCCGGTGATGGAGGGCAAGGGCTGCCTGTTCAAGAAATTCGCCGGCGTGGACGTGTTCGACATCGAACTGGCCGAGCGCGACCCGGACAAGCTCATCGAGATCATCGCCGCGCTGGAGCCCACGCTGGGCGGCATCAACCTGGAGGACATCAAGGCGCCCGAGTGCTTCTACATCGAGCAAGAGCTCTCCAAGCGCATGAACATCCCCGTGTTCCACGACGACCAGCACGGCACGGCCATCATCTCCTCGGCCGCGCTGATCAACGCGCTGGAGCTGGTGGGCAAGGACATCGCCCAGGTCAAGGTCGCCGTCTCCGGCGCGGGCGCGGCCGCCATTGCCTGCATCAACGTCATGGAAGGGCTGGGCGTGCGCCATGAAAACGTCTTCGTGGCCGACTCCAAGGGCGTGATCCACGCCGGGCGCGACAAGCTCGACGCCTCCAAGGCGCGCTTTGCGCACCAGACCGAGGCGCGCACCCTGGCCGACATCGTCAAGGGCGCGGACGTGTTCCTGGGCTGCTCGGCCCCGGGCGTGCTCACCGCCGAGATGCTCAAGACCATGGCCGACAAGCCCATCGTGCTGGCCCTGGCCAACCCCGAGCCGGAAATCCGCCCCGAGCTGGCCAAGGCCGTGCGCCCGGATGTGATCATCGCCACCGGCCGCTCGGACTACCCCAACCAGGTCAACAACGTGCTGTGCTTCCCCTACATCTTCCGTGGCGCGCTGGACTGCGGCGCCACCAAGATCACGGACGAGATGAAGCTGGCCTGCGTGCATGAAATCGCCGCCCTGGCCAAGGCCGAGGCCAGCGATGAGGTCGCCGCCGCCTACTCCGGCAAGGAGCTGAGCTTCGGCCCCGAATACCTCATCCCCACGCCGTTCGATGGCCGCCTGATCCTGCGCATCGCCCCGGCCGTGGCCGAGGCCGCCGCGCGCTCGGGCGTGGCCACGCGCCCCATCGAGGACATCGCCGCCTACCGCGACAGCCTGCAGCGCTTTGTCTACCAGACCGGCATGTTCATGAAGCCCGTGTTCCAGGCGGCCAAGCAGCAGCTGCGCCGCGTGGCTTATGCCGAGGGCGAGGACGAGCGCGTGCTGCGCGCCGCGCAGGTCGCGGTGGACGACGGCCTGGCCCGCCCCATCCTGATCGGCCGCCCGGCCGTCATCGCCGAGCGCATCCAGCGCGCCGGCCTGCGCATCCGCCTCGGCCAGGATGTGGAAAACGTCAACCCCGAGGACGACCCGCGCTTTCGCCAGTACTGGGAGGCCTACCACCGCATCATGGGCCGCAACGGCGTCACGCCCGAGGCCGCCAAGTCCGCCGTGCGCCGCTCCAACACCATCATCGCCGCGCTGATGATCCACCTGGGCGATGCCGACGCCATGCTCTGCGGCATGGTCGGCGGCTTTGACAAGCACCTCAGCCGCATCCAGGACATCATCGGCGTGCGCCAAGGCTGCGAAGGCCTGGCCACCATCAACGCGCTGATCCTGGACGAGCGCACCTTGTTCGTGGCCGACACCTACATCCACGAAGACCCGGACCCCGAGGCCCTGGTCTCCATCGCCCGCATGGCCGTGCGCGAAGTGCAGCGCTTTGGCCTGCCGCCCAAGGTGGCCTTCGTCTCGCACTCCAACTTCGGCTCCTCCACGCGCCCCAGCGCGCTGAAAATGCGCCGCGCCACGGAGCTGTTCAAGCAGCGCTTTCCCGAGATCGAGTGCGATGGCGAAATGCACGGCGACACCGCGCTGTCGGACCAGGTGCGCCAGCGCAACCTGCTCGACAGCTCGCTGAGCTCCAGCGCCAACATCCTGATCTGCCCCAACCTGGACTCGGCCAACATCCTGTTCAACGTGCTCAAGGAAGTGGGCGGCCATGGCACCACCATCGGCCCCATCCTGATGGGCGCGGCCGGCGCGGCCCACGTGCTGACCCCCTCGGCCACCGTGCGGCGCATCGTCAACATGACGGCCCTGGCCGCCGCCAACGTCAACGCGCCGCACTGAGCCTGGCCTCAACCCGGCTCAAACCAGCTGCAGCGCCCAGGTCTTGGCTACCCCCTGGGCCGCCAGGGCCAGAGCGCTGCAGCAGGCCGAACGCCCCGCCCCAGCCAGCCCCACCCGGCCCCGCTGAAGAGCACCCGCTGCCCGCAGCGCAACCGGGCAGCGCCATCGCCCCGCCCATGCCCTCCTCACCCCACTCCCCCAAGACCGGCCTGGCCCGCCTGGGCCCGGCCCTGCGCAACTCCTGCCACGGCCTGGGCGCCGCCTGGCAGGAAGCGGCCTTTCGCCAGGAGCTGCTGCTGGCCGCAGTGCTCATTCCCCTGGCCTTCTGGGTCGGGCAGGGCTGGTTGGAGACCGCCGTGCTCATCGCGCTGCCCGTGCTGGTGCTGCTGGTGGAAATCCTCAACTCTGCCATCGAGGCCGTCGTCGATCGCATCGGCCCCGAATGGCACCCGCTGTCGAAAAAAGCCAAGGACCTGGGCAGCGCCGCCGTGCTGCTGGCGCTGGCGCTGTGCCTGGGCATTTGGGCCTGGGCGCTTTGGATCAAATGGGCCGCCTGCTGCAGCGCAAGCGCCTGATGCCGATGCCGATGCCGCTGCCAAGGCTGCGCCAGCCCAAAGACAGCGCCCAAGGCTCTCTATAATCGCCCGCACATTTTTTACAAAAGCAAACACCTGCACGATCGGCGCCACAGAGCGCCTTGTTTGTGCCCGCGCCAGGCCCGCTGGGCTGCGCAGCGCATGTGTTCAGGCAGGGGCTGGCGACTTGGCCAAGCACGCCAGTTGCGGCATTCATCTTGGAGGGAACCGTGATGTTGAGTTGCATGCGCGCAAAGCGTTTGGCCATGCTGGCCTTGGCCGTCTCCCTGGCCGCTTGTGGCGGTGGCGGCGATAGTCAATCCGACAACCGTCCTCCTGCGCCCAACCCAGCCCCTGGGCCACAGCCCAACCCAACGCCATCGCAACCGCCAGCGCCTGCGCCGGTGCCCGCCCCACGGCCACCTGCACCTGCACCTGCACCTGCACCTGCACCTGCTCCTGCTCCTGCTCCGCAACCACCAGCGCCTGCGCCCAGTCCGACGCCCCCATCCCCGCCGGCGCCAGCGCCGGCTCCTCCTGCTCCTGCGCCAGTCCCGCCCTCGCCCCCTGCACCTGCACCTGCACCTGCACCTGCACCTGCACCAGCACCAGCGCCGGTGCCGCCATCACCGCCAGCTCCCGCGCCCACGCCTGCCCCTGCGGCAGAGCCCGTGCCACCGCCCACCGCTGGCGCTTGCGTGCCCATGCCCGCCTCTGCGCTGACGGTCAACGTCAAGGACAAGGGCGCCAAGGGCGATGGCCAGGCCGACGACACGGCGGCCATTCAGGCCGCGCTGGATGAAGCGGCCGGCAGCGGCGGGCGCGTCTGGATCCCGGCTGGCACCTACATGATCGACGCCACGGTCAACGCCTGCGGCGGCTGGGGGCAGGAGCGCTGCGGCCTGCAGATGCGCAGTGGCGTGACCGTGCACATGTCACAGCAGGCCGTGCTCAAGGCCATGCCCAATGGCTCGCGGCACTACAACATCTTCCATTTCAACGATGTGGAAAACGCCCACGTCCTGGGCGGCCATCTGCAGGGCGAGCGCTACGCGCACCGCATCCCCGCCGACGGGCAGCTGGGCGAATGGGGCGCTGGTCTCGTGATGCGCGGCGCGCGCCACGCCGCCATCGAGAACGTCACAGCCCGCGAGTTCTGGGGCGATGGCTTTTACGTCGGCGGCGGCAGCCAGAACGTCAAGTTCTGCGCCGTGGTGGCCGACAAGAACCGCCGCCAGGGCATGTCCATCACCGATGTCGACACCATCGTGGTGCAGGATTCGGTGTTCAAGAACACGCACGGCACCCCTCCGCAGGACGGCATCGACATCGAGCCTTGGGGCCAGGAAAACGAGCCGATCCGCGAGCACGTCAAGAACGTGACCATCCGCCGCTCGCAATTCATCAACAACGCCGGCCGTGGCATCGGCATGGTCACCACCCACCCCGGCCAGATCGAAAACGTCGTGCTGGAGGGCAACACCTTCATCGACAACTCCATCGGCCTGGGCCTGGGCAATCGCAGCTGGAAAACCCGCATCACTGGCAACCGCATCATCAACAGCCAGTACCGCAACATCGGTCTGGGCCCGCTGGCGACCTTCATCACCGTCACGGACAACGCCGTCACCGGGCAGCCCGGGGCAGCGCTGGATCGCCTCATCGTCGATGAGCCCAGCGCCGACGGCAGCCCCAAGCACAACACCATCGCCAACAACCGGCTCGACAGGCTGGCCGCCGTGCCCCTGCTGCCGCCCAATGCAGCGCCCGTGGCGGCCCCCGCGCCCATCCCGCCCGCACCCGTGGCCAACCCCTCGCCCACGCCAGCGCCAACTGCGGGGCAGTGCGCGCCCATGCCCGCTGCGGGCCAGGCCGTCAACGTGCGCGACAAGGGCGCCAAAGGCGATGGCCGCAGCGACGACACCGCCGCCATCCAGGCCGCCATCGACCAGGCCGCTGGCACGAATGGCATGGTCTGGGTGCCCGATGGCACTTACCTGATCGACCCGGCCAAACGCCTGTTCATGCGCAGCCACATGACGCTGCGCCTCGCCGAGCAGGCCGTGCTCAAGGCCAAGCCCGCCAGCGTCAGCTTCTACGACATCGTGCGCTTCGAGCAGGTGGACAACGCCCGCCTGGTCGGCGGCGCAGTGCTGGGCGAGCGCCACACGCACCAAGGCGCTGAAGGCGCCTGGGGCACGGGCGTGATGGTGGCTGGTTCGAGCCGCATCGTCATCGAGCAAGTCAAAGTCCAAGACGCCTGGGGCGATGGCCTGGCCGTGACCCAGGCCAGCCGCGACGTGCAACTGTGCAACGTGGTGGCCGAGGGCAACCGCCGCCGCGGCCTGGCCATCGCCTCGGCCCAGGACGTGCTGGTGCAGGGCGGGCGCTACCACAGCACGCACGGCGTGGCGCCCATGACCGGCATCGACATCCGGCCCGGCAAGGACGAAACCATCCACAACGTGCGCATCACCCAGGCGCACGTGGCCGGCAACCGCGGCTACGGCATCTATGCCGGCGTGCCCTACGAGGTCAGCGCCAGCAGCGCCCGCGTCAGCGGGGTGCAGATCGAAGGCAACACCTTCGAGCCCAACTACCTGCGCTCCGTCACGCTCGAGCGCATCAGCGGCAGCAGCATCCGCAACAACCGCCTCTGGCACACCGGCCTGTGGCTGACGAGCACCACCTCGGGCAACACCGTGACGGGCAACCACATCCACCGCCACACCATCCTCGACCAGGGCACGGGCAACAGCATCAGTGGCAACACCATCTTCAATCCTTGAGAGTCTGTTCACAATCTCCGCGCGGCGGGCAATGAGGCGAATTTGGGCGCTTTGCGCCTTGCGGCCCACGCGTGCCGAGATCCTGAACAGATTCCCAGACAGTTTTTGAGCACCCCCGATGAAGCCCCGCTTCTCCTTCTGCGTTTACTGCGGCTCGCGCAATGGCAGCAACCCGCGCATCATCGAAGCCGCCCAGGCCGTCGGCCGCTGGATCGGTGAGCAAGGCGGCCAGCTGGTCTATGGCGGCGGCAAATCCGGGCTGATGGGTCTGGTGGCCCAGGCCGCCAAGGAGGCCGGCGCGCGCGTGGTGGGCATCATCCCCACCGTGCTGGTGCACAAGGAAATGGCCAACCAAGCCTGCGATGAGCTGTTCGTCGTGGACACCATGCACCAGCGCAAGGCCATGATGGCCCAGCGCAGCGACGCCTTCGTCGCCCTGCCCGGCGGCATCGGCACCTTCGAGGAACTGTTCGAGATCTGGACCTGGCGCCAACTGGGCTACCACGACAAACCCATCGGCATCCTCGACGTGGACGGCTACTACAGCGCACTGCAGCCCTTCTTGCAGCACTGCATCGCCAACGGGCTGCTGAGCGACTGGCAAATGGCGCTGACCACCACCGGCAGCGACGCCCAGGCCCTGCTGCACGAGCTGCTGCAGCAACTGCAAAGCAATCAGCCCCAGGCTGCCGCGCTCAAGGCGCCGGCAGGTTGAGCGCCTGCGCTGCGCCAGGCAAGCGCCAAGGCTGCCCCCCGACCGCAGCGCCTTGCACCGCGCAGGCCCAGGTGGCCACCCATGAGCCCGCCCAGGTTCCTGCCCAGGTGCCCGACTAAAGCCGTGCGGATAACCCCATAAAGTTTGTTGGAATTCATAGAATCCGGCGCTTTTTTCAAAAGGGCCTCTGCAGGCTGCGGCGCTGGTTGCTGGATGGTTTGCAGGGGCCTGGGCAGGTCTGCACGCCTTGCAGCGCCTTGTGCATCCGCGTTCATCCGCATTCATTGCGCGCTGTGATGTGTGCAGACCGCCCCTTGCTGGTGCTTTTCGCATTCCCTCAAACCCATGGCACGCAACGGGCGCGCACGCGCTGCAACTTCAGAGATGGCCCCTGGCCCATCGCCCCTGCCCGCCCAGGCCAGGGGCTGGTGGCATGCCCTGCCCGCGCTGGCCTCGCTGCTGTGGGTCGGCCAGGCCTGGCAGATCGCCACGGCCATTGCCGCGCTGATGGCCTGGCAAGACGGCGGCGGCAGCGCCGCCGACCTGCCGCCGCCCACAGCCAGCCTCGTGCAGGCCGCGGCCATCATCGTGGCCCTGGGGCTGCTGCGCGCCGCGCTGGAATACGCCGGCACGCGGCTGGCCTGGCGCCATGCGCGCTGCAGCCTGACGGCCCTGCGCCTGCAGCTGGGCCAGCGCCTGCGCCACAGCTCGCCGCTGGATGCGCGCCGCCCGCCCTCGGGCCAGATCACCAGCGCCTGGATGGAGCAGGCCGATGCCGTGCTGCCCTGGCTGGCGCGCTACCAGCTGGCGCAGTGGCGCGTGCTGCTCGCGCCGCCGGCGCTGGCGCTGTGCGTGGGCTGGCATTCCTGGCTGGCGGCGCTCTTGCTGCTGCTGGCCGCGCCGCTGATCCCCTTGTTCATGGCCATCATCGGCTGGCGCGCCCAGGCCATCAGCGAGGCGCAGCTGCAGGCGCTGGGGCATTTGCATGGCGATCTGCTGCAGCGCCTGCGCGCCCTGCCCAGCCTGCGCGCCTTGCACGCTGTGCAGGCCACGGCGCAGCGCATGAGCGCGCTGGGCCGCGACCTGGCGCAGCGCACCATGCGCGTGCTGCGCGTGGCCATGCTGTCCTCGGCGGTGCTGGAGCTGTTCTCGGCGCTGGGCGTGGCGCTGGTGGCCGTGTACGTGGGCTTTCACCTGCTGGGGCAGCTGCCCTTTGGCGCCTGGGGGGCGCGCCTGACGCTGCACGAGGGCCTGTTCGTGCTGATGCTGGCGCCGGCCTTCTTCGAGCCGCTGCGCGAGCTCTCGGCCGTCTGGCACGACCGCGCCAATGGCCGCGCCGCGCTGCAGCGCCTGCACACCCTGCTCGACGAGCTGGCGCCGCTGGTGCCCAATGCCCTGACTGAGGGCGAGGGCGAGGGCCAGAGCGAAGGCCAGCCCCCTGCCGCCAACACTGCCGCCAACACTGCCGAGCCCGCCGCCCCCGCCGTCCCCGCAGGTGCGCCCGCCATCACGCTGCAGGCCGTGCAGCCGGCGCTGCCGCTGGCCGAAGGCCAGGCCGCGCGCCCGGCGCTGGATTTGCACATCCCGGCCGGGGCGCACGTGGCCATCACCGGCCCCAGCGGCAGCGGCAAAAGCCTGCTGCTGGCCCTGGTGGCCGGGCTGGTGCAGCCTGCCAGCGGCCAGGTGCGCATCGGCGGCCTGCCCATGGATGCGGTCCACGCCGCGGCGCTGCGCCGCCGCATGGGCTGGATGGGCGCGCAGCCCTATGTCTTTGCCGGCTCGCTGCAGCGCAATCTGCGCCTGGGCCGCGCCGCGCCGGCCACGCCCGAGGACGAGGCCCGCGCGCTGCAGCAAGTGGGCCTGGGGGCCTTTGTCCAGCAGCGCAGCCAGGCCCTGCTGGGCGAAGGCGGCAGCGGCCTCTCCGGCGGCGAGGCCCTGCGCCTGGCGCTGGCCCGGCTCGTGGCCGCGCCCGGGGCCACGCTGCTGCTGCTCGACGAACCCACCGCCCACCTGGACAGCGCCACCAGCGCCCAGGTGCTGGCGCAGATCCTGACGCTGGCGCAGGGCCGCACGCTGCTGCTGGCCACGCACGAGCCGCAGGCCATCGCCGCCCTGCCCTGGGTGCTGCAGCTGGACGCCCAGGGCCAGGCCCGCTGGCGCCGCCGCCCCGATGCGCCAACGCAAGAAATGCGCGCTGCCGCCCCCGCCGCCGCCACCGCCAGCACGACCGAGGAGGCCCTGCCGTGAGTGCTCGCCCGCCAACGACGCCGCGCCGCCATAGCCTGGCCCTGCTGTGGGCCGCCCTGTGGCAAGGCCACGGCCGGCGCATGGCCGCCGGCCTGCTGCTGGCCTGCGCCACGGCGCTGATGGGCGCCCTGCTGCTGGGCGTGTCGGGCTGGTTCATCACCGGCACGGCCCTGGCCGGGCTGAGCGCCGCCACGGCGCTGGCCTTCGACGTCTTCGTGCCCAGCGCCAGCATCCGCTTTCTGGCGCTGGGGCGCACCGGCGCGCGCTATGCCGAGCGCCTGGTCGGCCACGCCGCCACGCTGGACGCACTGGTGGCCCTGCGCGAGCGCCTGCTGCGCAGCTTTGCCCAACCCCCGGCGCAAGCGCCGCAGCTGGCGGCCGCGCAGCGCGCCTGGCAACTGCAGCCCGCGCGCCTGCTGCTGCGCCTGACGCGCGATTTGGACGCCGCCGAGGCCCTGTACCTGCGCCTGGCCCTGCCCTGCGCCGCGGCCCTGGCCACCACGCTGGCCATCAGCCTGTGGCTGGCCTGGCAGCACCTGTGGCTGGGCCTGGCCTGCTGGCTGTGGTTCTGGGGCTGGGGCCTGGGCATCACGCTGTGGCTGGCGCGCAGCAGCAGCGCGCTGGCGCTGGCCCAGTCGCGCCATGGCGAGCGCATGCGCCAGCAGGCGCTGGAGCTGGTGGGCGGCCAGGCCGAGCTGACCATGGCCGTGCAATTCGATGCCGCGCTGCAGCGCTGGCGCCAGCGCCAGGCCGAGCTGGCCGCGCTGGAGCTGCGCCTGCAACAGCGCGATGCCGCCGCCGCCGCGGCCTGGCAGGCGTTGCAGGCGCTGACGCTGGCCGCCGCCCTGGCCGTGGCCGCCTGGCTGGTGCTGGCGCGCGACATGCATGTGGCGCTGGCGGCCTTTTTCGTGCTGATGGCCATGGCCGGCATGGAGCCCTTTGCTGCGCTGCGCCGCGGCACGCTGGAGTGGGCCGCCTGCCTGCTGGCCGCGCGCCGCCTGCAGGCCCCGCTGGCGCGCAGCCTGACGCCCGCCACCAACACCAACACCGCCGCCGCCAACACCGCAGCCAACGCAGCCAACGCAGATGCGCCCCATGCCCCCAGCGCCGCCCTGCCCGCGCCCGAGGCCGGCCTGGCCGCCCAGTTGCAGCAGGTCTGGCTCGACAGCGGCCGCAGCGGCCTGGCGCGCCTGCAGGACTGCTCGCTCACGCTGGCCGAAGGCGAGGTGCTGGCCCTGGTGGGCGCCAGCGGCAGTGGCAAATCCAGCCTGCTGGCGCTGCTGGCCGGCGAGCTGGCCGCCACGCGCGGCACGGTGCGCGCCCTGCCCAGCCTGGGCCTGCCGCAGCAGACGGCCTTGTTCAGCGACACAGTGCGCGCCAATCTGAATCTGCAGCAGCGCCCGCTGGACGATGCGGCGCTGTGGGCCGCGCTGGAGCTCGTGGGCCTGAAGGAGGCCATTGCCGCCCGTCCGGCCGGGCTGGACGAGCGCCTGGGCGAAGGCGGCCTGGGCCTGTCCAAAGGCCAGGGCCGGCGCCTGGCGCTGGCGCGGCTGCTGCTGGCGCGCATCCCGCAGCCCGGCGCCGATGCAACCGATGCAGCCGATGCAGCCGATGCAGCCGGCGCGCTGTGGCTGCTCGACGAGCCCACCGACGGCCTGGACGCCGCCACCGCCCAAGCCCTGCTGCAGCGCCTGGCGCCGGCGCTGCGCGGCCGCAGCGTGGTGCTGGCCACGCACATGCGCCGCGAGGCCGCGCTGGCAGGCCGCCTGCTGCTGCTGGAGCACGGCCGCATCACGGCCCAGGCCGTGCGCGGCAGCGCTGAGTTCCAGGCGCTGCTGGCGCGGCTGCGCGATGGTTGAGCCTCTTGTCTTGGCACCCCCGGTTTTTTCTCTCACCACTTTTCTTTTGCACTTTGAACTACTGAAAGGTCTCCCCCCATGGATCTCGACATAGTTGGTCTGTCACGGCTGCAATTTGCCTTGACGGCCATGTACCACTTCATCTTCGTGCCCCTGACGCTGGGGCTTTCCATCCTGCTGGCCATCATGGAGACGGTGTACGTCATGACGCGCCGGCCCATCTGGCGCCAGATGACCAAGTTCTGGGGCGTGCTCTTTGGCATCAACTTCGCCATGGGCGTGGCCACCGGCATCGTCATGGAGTTCCAGTTCGGCATGAACTGGAGCTACTACAGCCACTACGTGGGCGACATCTTCGGCGCGCCGCTGGCCATCGAGGCGCTGATGGCCTTCTTCCTGGAGGCCACGCTGGTGGGCATGTTCTTCTTCGGCTGGGAGCGCCTGTCCAAGGTCAAGCACCTGGTGGTGACCTGGGCCATGGCCATTGGCACCAACCTCTCGGCGCTGTGGATTTTGGTGGCCAACGGCTGGATGCAATTTCCCGTGGGCGCCAAGCTCAACCCGCACACCATGCGCATGGAGGTGGACAGCTTCTTTGACGTGGTCACCAACCCCGTGGCGCAGGCCAAGTTCGTGCACACCGTCTCGGCCGGCTACACCGTGGCGGCCGTATTCGTGCTGGGCGTGGCCGCCTGGTTCGTGCTCAAGGGCCGGCACCTGGAGCTGGCCAAGCGCTCGATGACGGTGGCCGCCGCCTTTGGCCTGGCTGGTTCGCTGTCGGTGGTGGTGCTGGGCGATGAGAGCGGCTACCTCTCCTCCGAGCACCAGAGCATGAAGCTGGCCGCCATCGAAGGCATGTGGGAGACCGAGCCCGCGCCCGCCTCCTTCACCGTGATCGGCCTGCCCGACCAAGAGGCGCGCAAGACGCACTACGCCATCCACATCCCCTGGGTCATGGGCCTGATCGGCACGCGCAGCCTGGACACGCAAATCCCCGGCATCAAGGATTTGGTGGCCTCGGCGCAGCAGCACATCCGCAGCGGCCTTGTTGCCTATGACGCGCTGGAGCAAATCCGCGCCCTCAACGGCAAGCAAGCGCCGCAGGCGCTGATGGAGCAGTTCGAGGCGCACAGCGACCGCCTGGGCTACGCCCTGCTGCTCAAGCGCTATGTGGACGATCCGCGCCAGGCCAGCGCCGCGCAAATCGAACAGGCTGCCTGGGACACCGTGCCGCAGGTTGCGCCGCTGTTCTGGACCTTCCGCATCATGGTCGGCCTGGGCTTTTTCTTCATCGCTCTGACGGCCACCTTCTTCGTGCTTTCGGCGCGCCGCCGCCTCGATGCCCACCCCTGGCTGCTGAAAGTGGCCGTGTGGGCCATCCCGCTGCCCTGGATTGCCGCCGAATGCGGCTGGTTCGTGGCCGAGTTCGGCCGCCAGCCCTGGGCCATCGAAGGCGTGCTGCCGGTGGCCGTGGCCGTCTCCAACCTGGGCGCCAAGACCGTGCTGCTGACCATGCTGGGCTTCGTGGCCATCTACACCGTGCTGCTCATCATCGAGATGAAGCTGATGCTGGCGGCCATCCGCAAAGGCCCCGATGCGCGTGAGCTGCAAGCCCTGCCCGGCGATTTGTCGCCCGCACCGGCGGGTCACGCCGCCGCCCCTTCCTTGACCCCTCGTACTGCTGCTGGAGAATCCGCATGATCTTGCACGAACTACTCAATTACGAAGTCCTGCGCGTCATCTGGTGGCTGGTGCTGGGCGTGGTGCTGGTGGGCTTTGCCGTCACCGACGGCTTCGACCTGGGCACCGGCACCCTGCTGCCCTTCGTGGCCAAGACGGATACCGAGCGCCGCGTGGTCATCAACACCGTCGGCCCCGTGTGGGAGGGCAACCAGGTCTGGCTGATCCTGGCCGGCGGCGCCATCTTCGCCGCCTGGCCGCAGCTGTATGCCGTGTCCTTCTCCGGCTTCTACCTGGCCATGTTCGCCATCCTGTTCGCGCTCATCCTGCGCCCCGTAGGCTTCAAGTTCCGCAGCAAAGTCGAGGACAGCCGCTGGCGCAACACCTGGGACTGGATGCTGTTCATCGGCGGCTTCGTGCCCTCGCTGGTGTTCGGCGTGGCCATGGGCAACGTGCTGCAAGGCGTGCCCTTCCGCATCGAGCCGGACATGCAAATCCACTACGAAGGCTCCTTCTGGGCGCTGTTCAACCCCTTCGCGCTGCTCGCCGGCGTGCTCTCCGTGCTCATGCTCACCTGCCACGGCGCCACCTGGCTGCAACTGAAGACCGAAGGCCCCGTGCAGCAGCGCGTGCGCCAATGGGGCATCGCCTGCGCCATCGGCAGCGCCGTGCTGTTCGCGCTGCTGGGCCTGTACCTGGCCAAAGGCGTTGAGGGCTACCGCATCACCAGCGATGTGGTCGTCAACGGCCCCTCCAACCCGCTGTACAAAACCGTCGTCGCCGATGGCGGCGCCTGGTTTGCCAACTACGCCGCCGCCCCCGTGCTGTGGCTGGTGCCGGCGCTGGGCATCCTCGGCTTCGTGCTGGCCGCGCTGATGTTGGCCGCACGGCGCGAAATCCTCGCCCTGCTGGCCAGCGGCGTGGGCATCGCCGGCATCATCCTCAGCGTGGGCGTGTCCATGTTCCCCTTCATCCTGCCCTCCAGCTCCAACCTGGCGGCCAGCCTGACGGTGTGGGATTCGTCCTCCAGCCACATGACGCTGTTCATCATGCTGGTGGTCACCCTCATCTTCCTGCCCATCGTGCTGGCCTACACCAGCTGGGTGTACGCCGTCATGCGCGGCAAAGTGCGCAACGAGGACGTGGACAGCGACAAGGGCCACGCCATCTATTGAACACAACCCAAGGCCGGCCCCGCCGGGGCCGGCTTGTGAACGAATCAACCGTTTTGAAAGGAATCAACGATGTGGTACTTCGCCTGGATGCTGGGCCTGCCGCTGGCCGCCGCCCTGGCCGTGCTCAACGCCATGTGGTATGAGCTGATGGACGACGCCGCGCGCGAGCGCCAAGCGCATAACACGCTCTAAGCTGTTGGGCATAGCCCAAAAACAAACCGCCGCAACGGCCAAAGCCGTGCGGCGGTTTTTTTACGGCAATCTGATCAACACCCCAGGAAATTCAACAATCCAAAATTATTTAACTCAATAAAATCATGCAGCACAACCCAAAATCCGCATCATGCAAAAACATTTCTCATACTTCACTTCTTCCCCTCGAATTTCGCCGTCAACCTCGAAAATTCCGACTCCATCTTCAAAAGCCTTTCATGATTGGGGATTTCTTTATTGCTCATGCAACTGGGCTTATTCATCCATATCCTTCCAAAACTGGGTATGTGATGCAAAGGGCCTGCATCAAAATCCACATGTCTCAACATCACCTCGCCTGTCTCCGCATCTATCACATCAATCCTTCTCTCGATCAATCTATAACCCCTATTGATGGAAAATATATCGTAATGAATCCTCTCATTGATAGGCATCCTGTAATTTATTTTGTCAATTTCGATTGTTTCAACCCCTTTGGTTGGGGTCAAAGATTTGAGCAGTCCACCATTCTCACGATCCCATTGCTCCGCTGTCTTGAACACCGTCAAGCCCGCCTCCTCGCGGCACAGCTTGCGGTACTTCATCTCCTGCAATGGCGCATCCCACAGCACCGGCAGCCACATGACCAGCATCACGATCACCCCCGGATACCTGAAGCGGTGCTTTTCACCGCGGGCCCAGCGATTGAAGATCCGCGCCAGCCAAAGGCTCAGCCCTAAATAGCACAGCCACATGAAGACAATGGGAATGACAACCATGGGATCTTTCTTTCAAATGAAAGCTTGATTGAGCCTGATCTGAGCAATATTCCTTGAATTACTCATTTGCTGCTTACGGCGCAGCGCATTCCAGGTATGCGCTCTGCCCTCGAAAACCCTGTTCCTTGGGCGAGGCAATGCGCTGCATGAAGTTGACCACATAGGGCTGGCTGCATTGGGATCCTTGCTTTTGAACAAGGTGGCTGAGAAGCCTGAAGGGGTGTTGGCTTCCTGATAAACCACTTCCCAGCGGGCGACGAAGTCTTGGGCTTGGGATTTTTAGAAGCCTTTTCCCTCCAAACCATCTTCAATATCTTTAGTAATCAACGCCCATCATCACCCGAATTAAATTCTGTACAACATGCTTCAGACAATAAAGCCAATTCATGCGCAGAAAGCTTCATTTTTAAAAATTCCTTTTCTATCTGCCACTAAATTTCGATTCCATACTCGAAAATTTTGACCTCATACTCAAGATCTCCGAGCTCCTCGGAATTTCTTTGTTATCCCTGCAACTGGGCTTATTCAACCATATCCGCCCGAAACTTGGAATATGATGCAAAGGACCTGCATCAAAATCCACAAACCTAATCATTACCTCCCCATTAATCAAATCAACAACCTCCTTCCTTCTTTCAATCAATCTATAGCCTATCGGGGTTGAAACAGAGTCAAATGCAAATCTCTCATTCAAAAAATAGCGAGAATGACCTTTGCTTAGCGTCGTACTGACAACTCCTTCCACAGGAGTCAGAGTCTTCAATAGACCACCATGCTCCTGATCCCATTGCTCTGGCGTCTTGAACACCGTCAATCCCGCCTCCTCGCGGCACAGCTTGCGGTACTTCATCTCCTGCAAAGGCGCATCCCACAGCACCGGCAGCCACATGACCAGCATCACGATCACCCCCGGATACCTGAAGCGGTGCTTTTCACCGCGGGCCCAGCGGTTGAAGATCTGCGCCAGCCAAAGGCTCAGCCCCAAATAGCACAGCCACATGAAGACGATGGGAATGACAACCATGAGATATTTCTTTCACCTGCGATACGTTACGTTTTTATGGCCCATCGCTGTCATTGGGTTTTCTTCATTATCAATCACTGCACATGCAGCCCATGCACTGACTCTTGCCCGACCTTGACTATTTGCCACGCCTTTGGCACAAGGTGCTTAACAATATCCGTGGCCAACTAGGCAGCCATAGAACACCAATATTTCTCGCACCGATCAAATAATGAAACCAAACAGCTCTTAAAAAACCAACTCCTTCGCCCAAATATCTTCACTCAACTGGGCCGAGGGATAGCAAAATCAATAAACACAGACTGAACGCGATCTCTAATCAGCTTCCAATTTTGCAAATGAATTTTGTGATATCTGATCGAAATTTCTGCGCGAGGCCCATGATCCAAGAAGAACGTATGATCACAATAAGATGATCCAGTCACCCCATTAAAGCAAATAACGACATCCGTTACCACCCTATCATGATTTTTGTAATAAATATTCTCGTCGTGCAGTTTTTCATTGCTTTTCTTGAATTCATATTCTGGATAGCACCACTCCAACCCATGAACCTCGCTTGGACTTTTTTTGTATGGATATCTATTTTTCCTTAACCCAAGCACACAAGGAGAGGAGAGATAATTCATCGACAGCTCCCGGGACGGCGGGCGAACGCCTGCAGTGACGAAAATTGAGGCTCGATTCATTAATTCACCAATCCTTTCTCTATCCCCTTTGCCACTGATCAACCAGTCAGCATTGGTCCGCAGTATGAACCCCTTGATGATGTATTCCTGTGTTTCGGGGTTCTTGGCATCGTCGTAGGACAATAAAAAAGCCCAGCTCTTAGGCACTTGCACGGTGACCCCGCCCAGGTCGCCACGGTAGTTCGGGCCTTTCTGGGGCAGTTTGATGGGAATGGAGTGGTTTTCCTCACCGAAGGACGCGCTTTCTTTCGGGATTTTTTGCAAATCCCGTATTTCCTTCGTGGCCTGGCTTTGGCTGGCTGCAACTGGCCTTTGCTGGCCTGACAAGGCTTTTTTGGCGCGATCAACTGCGCCCAGCAAGGCGATGACTATGCCTATGCCAAGAATGACGGCAATTGCAATGCGCCTACGATTTCCAAAGATGTAATGCATGCGGCCTGGGCTGTTGGATAAGCTTTGGATCACAACCAAGGGCAGACATAAAACCATTGTGTTGAGGCTCGCCGCTTGTGCGAGTCACTGGCAGGAAGTACCACCATGCTGCGATTCGTTACGCTTTATAGCCAATTGCTGCAAGCGGATACAGCGGGTTAATGTCAAACATCGTCAAAGCGCAATGCGAAGTACGTGGATCGCCGCGCAATTGGCTTGAATTGGCGCAGCCGACATGGCGCATGCAAGTGCGCATCGGCATGTTTGCTGACAAGCTCCAAAGCTCCAGGGCCGCCGGATTGACAGACTGTGGGCAGGCCAGCCATAAGCAGCCGCAGTCGCACGCCCAATGGCTGCGCGCCAAGCTGCGGTTGTGGCTGCTGTCGGGCTGAGCCTGTTGAAGGCTATGAACATGAGCAGGCTTGCGAAGGCAATGTCTCTTTCTCTGGACAAAGTGTGCGTTTGCTGACGCATGCACCGTAGCCTCAGAACCTGCTCGAAATCTCTGTGCACTTGGCCAAGAAACGGTTGGGGATGGGCTGCAACTGCAAGGCGCAACACACAGCCATGGATGGCCGCGGCTGTGGCCAGGCATTTGCGATGCGGCAAAGCGCCCACATCCGATGGATTGCCCACCTCGCAAAGCTTTTGAACAGGGGCTCAAAGCATGGCCTTGAGGTCCTTGAGCAGCAGCCACAGGTGGTAGGGATCGGTCGGGCTGGGCTCGAACTCCCAGGATTCGTACCAGCGCCTTGCGGCATCGTCCTTGGCATGCACGAGCAGGCAACGAATGCCGGCGATGTCCGCAGCCTGGGCGGTGCGCAGCAAAGCATCCCTGAGCAGCGCCTGCCCCAAGCCGCGGCGCTGGTGCCGCTTGTCCACGGCCAGGCGCGCCAGGATCATGACCGGCACCGGATGCCGCGCCAGGCCCTTGGTCACCCTTGGCGCTGCGTTTTGCACGTCGATGCTGCCGACGGCCAAGCTGTAGAAGCCCGCCACCCCATCCCCCTGGCAACACACGTAGGTTTGCGCGCTGTGGGATTTTTGGCTGACGAGCGCATAGCGCTGCAGAAACTGGTTCAGCGCAGCTTGCCCGCAATCGAACGCCTCAACCCGATCCGAGGCCAGCAGCTTGCGCACAGGGGCCCAGGCACTGCTCACCCCAACGCCCCCGGCTCACTCAGCAGTTTCTTCAGGCGCGGCTTGCTTTGCACCGGCCGATCCAGCGCCTGCTCAAAGAGCTGCCACTGGGCCTCATCAAGCACGAACTGCCGACGCTCGGCCAAAGTCTGCTCCGCCGCCGTCACGCCCGCATCGAGCAGGAACTCGCTGACGTTTTTATGGCAAGCACGCGCCGCCTCCTGCAGCAGTTGCTTGACCGGCGCGCTGGCGCGCACGTCAATACGTTCGGTCTTCGAAAGGTTCAGGGTGTTCATGGCACAGCTCCGAGCAAGGTTGTTGACCCTGCGCACCAATGCGGCACAGAGATCAGGCTCTGATTGTATTTGTCCGGACGGCGTACGGACAAACGGTTTTCTGCGTTACACCTTGTGCGGGGCGTCGCGCTCTTCAACGCGATGCTTTTCAGCGCGCCAGCAGGCGTTCGCGCTGGGCGCGTTGTTGTTCTTGTTCGGCCAGGGCTGCCGGGGTTTGCAGGCGGGTGGCGGGCAGTTCGATGGTGAATTGCGAGCCGCTGCCGGGGGTGCTTTGGATGTGGAGCTGGCCACCGTGGCGCTGCACGGCGTGTTTGACGATGGCCAGCCCCAGGCCGGTGCCGCCGGTTTCGCGCGAGCGGCTGCGGTCGACGCGGTAGAAGCGCTCGGTCAGGCGCGGCAGGTGTTCGGCGGCGATGCCCGGGCCGCTGTCTTGCACGGTAAAGCGGGCGCTGCCGTCGGCCAGCCAGCGCCAGTGCAGGTCAATGCGCCCGCCGGCCGGGGTGTAGCGCACTGCGTTGGCGATCAGGTTGGAGAAGGCGCTGTGGATTTCCTTGTCGGCCCCGGCAATGCGGCCGGGCTGTTCTGGCCATGCCGGGCTGGGCTGGCCTGGCGCAAAGTCCAGTTGCAGACCCAGGCTGTCGTCGGCGTAGTGCAGTGTGATGCGGTGCTGCGGCTGGCCGCCGGTGTTCGATGTGGCAGTCGATGCCGAAGTCGATGGGGCCGACGCTGCCGCAGCGCCAGCGCCTGCTGGCAGCGCTGCCAGCGAGGCCGAGAGGGCCAGCGCCTCGTCGCGGCAGCGCAGCAGCATGGTTTGCACTTCGATGAATTCGCCCAGGCTGGGCAGCGGGCTGCCTTCCAGGCGCGAGAGGGTCAGCAAATCCTCCACCAGCACTTGCATGCGCTGGGCCTGCTGGCGCATGCGGCCGTAGTACTGCTGGCATTGCTCGGGCGTCAGGGGCAGGGTTTGCAGGGTTTCGACGTAGCCGGCGAAGATGGTCAGCGGGGTGCGGATTTCGTGCGAGACGTTGGCGATGAAGTCGCGCCGCATGGCTTCGTTGTGCTGCACGTGGGTTTCGTCCTGCGACAGCAGCAGGCGCTTTCCGTCGCCGTAGGGGAAGATTTGCACGGCCAGCCTGCTGCGCCCGGGCAGGCCGTGCGCGTCCAGGCTACGCCCGTCCATGTGCAGGCGTTCGCGGAAGTCTCCCACGGTGCAGTAGCTGGCAAATTCGGGGTCACGCACCAGGGTCAGCAGGTTTTGCCCCTGGTCTTTGTGCGCGTCGAGGCCGAAGTGCGCACAGGCCTGGCCATCCAACCATTCGATGGCCCATTGCGCATCGAGCAACATCACGCCATTGGGCGTGGCCTGGATGGCCTGGCGTAGCTCTTGCAGGTTGGCCTGCAATTGGGCCTGGCTGCGCTGGTGCTGTTGCTGGCGCTTGCGCCAGAAGTACTGCAGCTCGGCCCAGATGCCAAACAGGCGCGGCGCTGTCTGTGCTGACGGCGCTGGCTGTGCTGGCGGCTCGGCGGGCGGCCCATCGCGGCGCAGCCAGCGCAGCAGCCGCGCCTGCTGCCAGGCCTGCCACAGCCACCACAGCCAGGCGGCGCACCAGGCGCCCAGCAGCGCCAGCCAGCCCTGACCGCTCAGCCACAGCAGCGTCAGCGCGGCGGCCAGTTGCACCCAGAAAAAGGACCACCAGCGCATTAGCGGGCCTCTTGCACACGATGGCGCGCGCGGGCACTCATGGGCGCTCCAGTCATGGGCGTTCCAGACCGCCGAAGCTGGGCAGATGCCAGTGCCAGCGCAGCGCCGCCAGGCGGATGAGCAGCGTGACCACCATGCAGGCCAGCATGGCCCAGCGCGCATCGCCCCACCAGGCGTGGCTGAGCACCAGCACCAGGCCGCCGGCGATGCCGGCCGTGGCATAGACCTCGCGGCACAGCACCATGGGCACTTCGCGCGCGAGCACGTCGCGGATCATGCCGCCGCCCACGCCGGTGAGCACGCCCATGGCCACGGCGACGATGCCCGGCGCGCCCAGCTGCAAGGCCTTGTTGGCACCGATGGCCGTGAAGGTGGCCAGGCCCAGGGCATCGGCGCGCAGCAGTAGCCAGCCCACACGCTCGTGCGAGAGCGGGCGCAGCAATGGCACGGCCAGCACGCAGGTGGCCACGATCAGCATCAGGTATTCGGGCTGGGTGACCCAGAACACCGGGCGCACGCCCAGCACCAGGTCACGGATGGTGCCGCCGCCAATGGCGGTGACTGTGGCCAGCACCAGCAGGCCAAAGCCGTCCATGTGCAGGCGGCGCGCCAGCAGCACGCCGCTGAGTGCGAATACCACGGTGCCCATCAGATCCAGGCTGTAGAGCAGGCGGTCGGGCATGGCGGCTTGAAGCAAGGCGTCGTTCATGGGGGCAGTGTGAAGAATGGGCTAAACAGGCCTGGAGAGCCTGCGCATGATGTCTGCGCAAGGTCTTTGCCAAGTATCGGTGCAAACCGGGGCTGCACTGCCGCTCAGAGCCTGTTCAAAATCTCGGCGCGAGTGGGCAAGAAGCGGTTTGGGGTGGGCTGCAAGGCGCAAAACGCAGCCATAGCTGGGGCTATGGCGAGGCTTTGTAACGCAGCAGAGCGCCCAAATCCGCTCTCTTGACCGCCGTGCAAAGATTTTGAACAGGCTCTCAAGAACGACACCCAACAGTCTTTTAGGTGACAAATCGGGCCGCCGATGCGGGTTTGCCCGATGCCGCGCCGCCTGCGTGTCGATACCCTTGCGGCTTGCTTTGCTTGGCCCCTGATCGCGCCATGCTGCGCGGCCCCTGCCCAGCCAGCCCCGTCAACCATTGAAGATTCAAGGAGATCGCCCCCATGTCTTTGCAGCGCCCCAACGCCTTCTGGCACGCCGTGCTTGCCGCCACTACCACACTGTGCGCGCTGGGCGCGGCCGGCAGCGCCCAGGCCCAGCAGGGCGAGACGGTGAAGATCGCCTGGATCGACCCGCTCTCGGGGCTGATGGCCTCGATCGGCAGCAATCAGCTCAAGAGCTTTCAGTACGTCAGCGACTACTTCAATACGCAGAGCAAGAACAATCCGGCGGGCGTGAAGTTCGAGGTGCAGGGCTTTGACAACAAGCTCAGCCCGCAGGAGACGGCCAGCCTGGTGCGCTCGGCCATCGATCAGGGCTTTCGCTACATCGTGCAGGGCAATGGCTCGGGCAATTCGCTGGCCATCATGGAGGCGCTGGAGCGCCACAACGCGCGCAACCCGGGCAAGGAGGTGGTGTTCATCAACCATTCGGGCGTGGACCCGGAGATGACCAACGAGAAGTGCAGCTATTGGCACTTTCGCCTCGATGCCGACACGACCATGAAAATGCGCGCGCTGGCGCAATTCATCGGCCAGCAAGGCGAGGTCAAGAAAGTTTATTTGATCAACCAGAACTACGGCCACGGCCAGCAGGTCACGCGCTATGCGCGCCAGTACCTCAAGGAGTACGCGCCGGATGTGCAGATCGTCGGCGAGGACTTCCACCCGCTGGCGCAAGTGCGCGACTTTGCACCCTACATCGCCAAGATTCGCCAATCCGGCGCCGATGCCGTCATCAGCGGCAACTGGGGCTCGGACTTGTCGCTGCTGGTCAAGGCCGCCAATGACGCAGGGCTCAAGGACGTCAAGTTCTTCGTTTACTACGGCACGGCCAGCGGTTCGCCCACGGCCTTTGGCGCGGCAGCCGAGGGCAAGGTCTATGAGGTGTTCTACAGCCACATGAACCTGCCCGGCGAGATCGGCGAGATCACCCGCGGCTTCAAGGACAAGTTCAAGGAAGACATGTACACCACCTCGGTCTACAACGGCCTGGCCATGCTCTCGCACGCCATGCACAAGGCCGGCTCGACCGATCCGCTCAAGGTTGCCGCCGCCATGGAGGGGCTGGAGTTCCCCGGCGCGCACGGCACGCTGACGATGCGCAAGGACGACCACCAGCTGCAGCAGGGTCTGTTCATCACGCGCTGGAGCAAGGCCAGCGATGCCATGCCCTACTCGCAGGAAAACACCGGCCTGGCCTTCCAGCCGGTGCAGTACTTCGAGCCCGCGCAGGCCAGCACGCCCACCACCTGCCAGATGAAGCGCCCCTCCTGATGGGGGCGCAGGCCAGGCGCTGCCCTGTGCAGCGCCCGCTGCGGCCAGGCCGCGCGCGGCCTGGCGCCCTTCCCTCTCCCCCGCACCGATGACCAGCCATGAGTTTTGAATTCTTCGTCATATCGCTGCTCAACGGGCTGAGCTATGGGCTGCTGCTGTTCATGCTCAGCTCGGGCCTGACCCTGATTTTCAGCATGATGGGCGTGCTCAATTTTGCGCACGCGAGCTTCTACATGCTGGGCGCGTACTTTGCCTACGTCATCTCCAGCGCTGTGGGCTTCTGGGCTGCGCTGCTGATTGCGCCGCTGCTGGTGGGCGCGCTGGGCGCGGCGTTCGAGCGCTTCAGCCTGCGGCGCGTGCACAAGTTCGGCCACGTGCCCGAGCTGCTGGTGACGTTCGGCCTGTCCTACCTGGTGCTGGAGGTCGTGCAGCTGATCTGGGGCCGCGCGGCCGTGCCCTATGGCCTGCCGCCGTTTCTGCAGGGGCCGCTGTTCACGCTGTTTGACACCCAATTCCCGCGCTCGCGCGCCTTCATCATGCTGGTGGCGGTGCTGATGCTGGTGTCGATCTGGCTGCTGCTCACGCGCACGCGCATCGGCCTGGTGATTCAGGCGGCGCTGACGCACCCGGAGACGGTCGAGGCCCTGGGCCACAACGTGCCGCGCGTGTTCATGCTGGTCTTCGGCGGCGGCGCGGCGCTGGCCGGCCTGGCCGGCGTGATCGGCGGCAACACCTACATCACCGAGCCGGCCATGGCGCTGGCCGTGGGGCCCATCATCTTCGTGGTCGTGGTCGTTGGCGGCATGGGCTCGCTGGGCGGGGCCTTCATCGCCTCGCTGCTGATCGGCATCATGCAAACCTTTGCCGTGGCCATGGACCATTCGCTGCTGGGCCTGTTGCAGGGCCTGGGCGTGCAGGCCGGCCCCGAAACCTTCGGCTACCCGGTGCTGCGCCTGACGATTGCCCAGGTCGCGCCCATCCTGCCGTACCTGCTGCTGGTGCTGATGCTGATCCTGCGCCCGCGCGGGCTGATGGGCAAACGAGAGGGCTGAGACACCATGAACACCACCACCCACACCCCCACTGCCAAGACCGGCGACGCACGCGCGCCCCTGCCCGCGCCGGCGCACGCGCCCATGCTCAACAAGTGGCGCATCATCATCTGGGGCGGCTTTGCGCTGGCGCTGCTGCTGGCGCCCAAGATCTTCACCAGCGGGCTGGCGCTGAGCATGCTCTCGCAGATGGGCTACCTCATCATCATTTGCCTGAGCTACAACATGCTGCTGGGCCAGGGCGGCATGCTCAGCTTCGGCCACGCCGTGTACGTCGGCCTGGGCGCGTTCATTGCCATCCACGTGCTCAACAAAGTCGGCGATGGCGCCTTCTTCGTGCCGGTGACGCTGATCCCGCTGGTGGGCGGCCTGGCCGGGGCCTTCTTTGCCGCGCTGTTTGGCTACGTCACGACCAAGAAAGCCGGCACGACCTTCGCCATGATCACGCTGGGCATTGGCGAGCTGGTGGCCTCCATGTCGCTGATGTTCCCCGAGTTCTTCGGCGGCGAGGGCGGCATCTCCACCGACCGCGTGGTGGGCCAGCCCTTTTTGGGCATCACCTTCGGCCCCTCGATCCAGATGTACTACCTGATCGCGGCCTATTGCTTGGTCTGCACCGCGCTGATGTTCGCCTTCACGCGCACGCCACTGGGGCGCATGCTCAACGCCGTGCGCGACAACCCCGAGCGCGTGGAGTTCATCGGCTACAGCGCCCAGCGCGTGCGCTACCTCTCGTTCATCATCTCGGGCTTTTTCGCCGGCATCGGCGGCGGGCTGATGATTCTGAACTTCGAGATCATCACCGCCATGGACAGCCTCAACGCCGTGCGCTCGGGCGCTTACCTGCTGTTCACCTTCCTGGGCGGCGCCACGCTGTTCTTCGGCCCCATCATCGGCGCCGTGCTGATGGTGCTGGCCACCGTGCTGCTCTCTGAGCTGACGCAGGCCTGGATGCTGTATCTGGGCATGGCCTTTTTGTTCATGGTGATGTTCGCCCCCGGCGGCGTGGCCAGCATCGTCATGCACAACGTGCGCGTCATGCAGTTTGGCCGCTTCGGGCCGCTGCTGCTGCCCTATGTGGCGCTGGCGCTGGCCGGCATTGCCGCTTTCCTGGCCTTGGCCGCGCTGATCGAAATGGTCTACCACCTGCAAATGAACGCCATCATGAGCCCCGAGTTGAAGTTCATGGGCCTGACGCTCAACGTGCAGGACAAGACCCACTGGGCGCTGACAGTGGCTGCGGCCGTGCTGGGCGCCATCGTTTTCGCCTGGGTGCGCCGCGGCTTCATCAAAGTCTGGCACCGCCAGCAAGAGCTGATCGAAGCCGACTTGCGCGCCCAGCGCGGGGAGGCGCCAACAGGAGCCGGGCCAACAGGAGCCAGCACATGAACACCCACACTCCGTATGCGCTGCAACTGCGCGGCCTGACCAAACACTTCGGCAAGACCGAGATCATCCGCGGCGTCGATCTGGCCGTGCAGCGCGGCGAGCGCGTGGCCATCATCGGCCCCAACGGCGCGGGCAAGTCCACGCTGTTCAACCTCATCAGCGGCCGGCTGCAGCCCAGCAGCGGCGAAGTCTGGCTGGGCGGGCAGCGCATCGACGGCAAGACACCCTATGAGATCAACCGCCTGGGGCTGGCGCGCAGCTTTCAGGTCAGCAACCTCTTTCCCAAGCTCAGCGTGTTCGAGAACCTGCGCTGCGGCCTGCTGTGGCACACTGGTTACCGCTACACCTTTTTGCGCTTTCTGGCCAACCTGCACGATGCCAATGCCCGCACCGAGGCGCTGCTGCACCGGCTGCACCTGGAAAAGCGCCGCAACGAGCTGGCCATGAACCTGACCTATGCCGAGCAGCGCGCGCTGGAGATCGGCATCACCATCGCCGGCGGCGCCGAGGTGATCCTGCTCGATGAGCCCACCGCCGGCATGAGCAAGACCGAGACCGCGCACTTCATCGAGCTCATCAAGGAAGTCACCGAAGGCAAGACCTTGCTGACCGTGGAGCACGACATGGGCGTGGTCTTCGGCCTGGCCGACAAGATCGCCGTGGTCGTCTATGGCCAGGTCATCGCTTTTGACACGCCCGAGAACGTGCGCGCCAATCCGGCCGTGCAGGAGGCCTACCTGGGCTCGGTGCTGGCGCAAAACCAGGCCAGCGCCGCCCTGCAGGGCACAGCCCCCCAACCCGCACAAGGAGAGCGCGAGCATGCTGCGCATTGACCAACTGCATGCCTATTACGGCAAAAGCCACATCCTGCACGGCGTGCAATTCGACGTGCGCCGCGGCGAGATCCTGGCCCTGCTCGGGCGCAACGGCTCGGGGCGCTCCACCACCGCCAAGGCCATCATGGGCCTGGTCGATTGCACGGGCCAGATCCTGCTGCAGCGCCCAGATGGCAGCAGCGTCAATCTGGTGGGCAAGAAGCCCTATGAAATCGCCCACCTGGGCGTGGGCTACGTGCCCGAAAACCGCGACATCTTCCCCAAGCTCACCGTGCATCAAAACCTCACGCTGGGCGAGAAAAGCGGGCACAAGGGCAGCAGCCGCTGGAGTTTTGAGGACTCCTACCGCCTGTTCCCGCGCCTGCGCGAGCGCCAGCACACCGAGGCCGGCGTACTCTCGGGCGGCGAGCAGCAAATGCTCGCGCTGTGCCGCGCCCTCATGGGCGAGCCGGACCTGGTGCTGATCGACGAGCCCACCGAGGGCCTGGCGCCCAAGATCGTCGAGCAGGTCGGCCAATTCCTCACCACCTTGCGCGAGCGCGGCGTCTCGGTGCTGCTGATCGAGCAAAAGCTCACCATCGCCCTGGAAATCGCCGACCGCTGCCTGCTCATGGGCCACGGCAGCATCGTCTTCGACGGCACGCCCGAGCAGCTGCGCGCCGACGCCGCCATCCGCAAGGAATGGCTGGAGGTTTGACAACCCTTGCGCTTTCTCAAAGCCTGGCGCCCCAAGCAAAAGCGCAAACAGATGTCAGGGCCTTTGAACAGGCACTCACATCTTTTGCGCTGGCATTACACCCAGGCGGGCGACCTTGCCCCCGGCGCAGGCAAAGGCTGTGGGACATAATCGCGGCCACACTCAAAGCACCTTCCTGCCACGCAAGGTGCCCCTCGGCGGTGAATGCCAGGCTTTGAATACCAGGCTCTGAATGCCAGGCTCCAAGCCACACGCTGCCCGGCCCAGGCTCAGACCCAGGCGCTGCCGCCCCCACTCACTTGAGAAAGAGCTGCTTCATGTCCAACAACACACTCCGTATCTCGCTCATCGCGCTCGCCAGCGCCGCCGTGCTGGCCGCCTGTGGCGGCAGCGACGACCACGACAACGGCTACACACCGCCGCCACCGCCCCCGCAAACGCCCTTGCTGAACATCACCAAGGTTGACGGCCGCTACCACCACAACAAAAGCCACCAGGACTCGGGCTTTCGCGCCAGGGCCGACATGGCCCCCGGCGCCAGCGAGGCCGCAGAGATCGCGCTGCCGGCCCTGGATGCCCAGGCCCAGGCCAAGGCCCAAGCCCAGGGCGACAGCCTGGGCGGCCCCGTGCTGATCGCCCTGCCGCAAACCGTGGCCCAGGCCCAGACCGCCGAGCAACTGGCCAGCCTGCTGCGCTGGGGCCAGGACACACAGGGCCGGCAAGTGGCCGCGCTGCGCGTGCAGGCCGCCGATGCCCTGGGCATCCGCCTGGGCCTGCTGGTGCAGGCGCTGCCCGATGCCGCGCTGCTGCGCTTTTATCCAGACAGCCAGACGGCGCAAGGCTATGAAACCACGGGCGCGGAGATCAACGCCGTGCTGCGCCTGAACGCCCAGGCCGGCGAGCAAGGCGAGGCCGCGCGCACCTGGTGGTCGCCCGACCTGGGCGGCGATTCCGTCACGCTGGAGATCGTCCTGCCCGCCGGCGCCACCGCCGAGGCCCTGCAACTGGCGCTGCCCAGCATCTCGCACCGCTTCGTCGATGCCGGCGACGACGCCGCGCTGCAAGCCGCGCAACCCCAGCGCGCCAGCCTGAGCAAGGAGCGCATCCCCAGCGCAGGCAGCTGCAACCTGGACATGAGCTGCTACTCCAACGGCAGCGCCGAGCGCGATGCCGTGGCCCGCATGTCCTTCGTCAAGGATGGCAAGGGCTACTTCTGCACCGGCACGCTGCTCAACGACGCCATCCAGTCGGACATCCCCTACTTCATCACCGCCCACCACTGCATCAGCTCGCAAACGGTGGCCGGCAGCCTGCAGACCGACTGGTTCTTCCGCACCGCCAGCTGCGGCAGCCCCTACCTTGATGCGCGCCGCACCACCCGCACGCGCGGCGCGCGCCTGCTGTACACCAGCAATGTCGGCCAGGGCTTTGACGCCACGCTGTTGGCGCTCAACGACGCCGCGCCGCCCGGCACTTACCTGGCCGGCTGGGATGCCCGCCTGAACAACTCCATCCAGAAAGTCCTCTCGCTGCACCACCCCAACGGCGCGCTGGGCAAGATCTCCGGCGGCGAGACCCAGAACTACGCCAACTGCGACGGGCGCCACTGCCGGGCCGCCACTGACGGGCGCGGTCGCTACTATGAAGTGCGTTGGGGCGATGGCACGACCGAGGCCGGCAGCAGCGGCTCGGCCCTGTTCACGCAATCGGGCCACGTCATCGGCACCCTGCATGGCGGCACGGCCAGTTGCTCGGCCCCCGACGAGCCCGATTTCTACGGCCGCCTGGACCTGGCATTCGAGAGCGGCCTGAAGAACTTCCTGGCCGCAGCGCGGCGGCCATTCTGAAAACCGTTGCCCCCCAGCCCATGGCCTACAAGCCATGGGCTTTTTTTCATGCCCACTAAACTGCCGCGCGCTGGCCAATCCGAATCGGGCATTGGCCTGGGTTTTCAAACATTGGCTTACAAAACCAAGCTTGAAAAACCAGGGCCTTATGCCCAATTCAGGCTTTCTGTCATTAACCCCCGCCTCTGCGGATTTTCAAAAAGGAAAAATCAAATGGGTATTACAGCCATCATCGGTACTTTGTTCATCGGCCTGATCGTGGGCCTGGTTGCCCGCGCCCTCAAGCCAGGCCGCGACCCCATGGGCTGGATCATGACCGCGCTGCTGGGCATTGCCGGCTCTTTCCTGGCCCGCTTTCTGG
This sequence comes from Vandammella animalimorsus, assembly GCF_002285265.1. Lineage (GTDB taxonomy): Bacteria > Pseudomonadota > Gammaproteobacteria > Burkholderiales > Burkholderiaceae_C > Lampropedia. The sequence continues at coordinate 386,454 of NZ_NSJB01000001.1, read as the reverse complement.
GCGCGCAAGTCGGCTTCTACCGCGCCGACGAGCCCGCTGGCTTTATCGCTTCGGTAATTGGCGCCATCATTTTGTTGGTCATCTGGGGCGTCGTGGCAAAGAAGTAAGCCTCTCGCGTTCTCAGCGCCTATCCTCAAGAGGCCCGCACGGGCCTCTGTCTTTTTCTCCTCTGTCTTTTTCTCGATAGTGCCCCCACGGCACGCATTGGAGTTGGAGTGGCCCATGATGAAAACCCCTCGCCTGAACACCCCGCCCTCCGCCCTGGAGCTGGCCCAAGGCCATCCCCAGTTGGAAGAGGCCGTGCGTCGCAGCCGGAAAATCCTGCACCGCAAGGCCCTGATGGCCGCCGTGGCCAGTTCCGTGCCCGTGCCTGGGCTGGATTGGGCCGCCGATGCAGCGCTCCTGAGCAAATTGATTCCGCAAATCAATCGCGAATTCGGCCTGAGCCCCGAGCAAATCGACGCCCTGCACCCGGAAAAGCGCGAGCAGGTGCAAAAAGCCATTGCCATGGTCGGCTCGGTGCTGATCGGCAAGCTGGTCACGCGGGAGATGATCGTCAAACTGGCCACGCGCATCGGCCTGCGCATGAGCAGCAAGCAGGCCGCCAAGTTCGTGCCCCTGGCCGGGCAGGCCATCTCCGCCAGCATTGGCTATGCTGCGCTGCGCTACCTGGGCGAGCAACACCTGCGCGAATGCGTGCAGGTCGCGCGCCAGGCCCAGCTGCTGTTGGCTGCCCCTGCCAGTGGCGAAGAAACGCCTGGCGGCAACACGCCTGTGCGCAACGCTTGAGAACCTGCTCAAACGCTCGGCGCGGCTGGGCGCCTTCCATAAAATAGCGCCCACTATGAGCTCCTTGCAAACCACTTTGATCGTTCTGGGCATCGTCGTCGTGCTGGCGGTGGTGGCCTACAACCAATGGCACCACATCCGGCACGCGCCGCGCAAGGCCCGCCGGCCCGCCAAGGATGCCCAGCCCGGCGCCCAGCAGCGCAAGGAGCCCGGCCTCGATGCCAGCCCTGCGCCCCAGCCCGGCGCCACCGATCAGCGTGAGCCATCGCTGGGGCCCACTGCCCCTGCCGCCCCCGCCGCACACGCGCCGGGCACCGGCCTGTTCGGCCTGGGCAAGGGCCTGGGCACCGCCCCGGCCGCCGCAAGCGACGCGCTCGCTGCGGCCACCCCAACCGCCCCCCCAACTACGGCGGCCGCGCCCGAGCCCGGCGGCGCGGCCCCCGTCACCCCACCCACATCACCCTCAGCGGCTGCGGTGGACGCTGCCGCCCCGGCCGCTGCGCCTGCCCTGCCCTTGCCGCCGGGCAGCCCGGGCCTGGAATTCGACAGCCTGGTGTTCAGCGTGGTCGAGCTCGCGCTGGACAAGCCCATCTCCGGCGATGCCGCGCTGGCTGCGCAGCCGCCGACGCGGCGCATCGGCAAGAAACAGTTTCTGATCCAGGGCCTGAACACGCAGACCCGGCAATGGGAGGCGCCGCACGCGGGCTCCAGGTACAGCCAGTTCCAGGCCGCCATCCAGCTGGCCAACCGGCAAGGGGCGCTCAACGAAATCGAGTTTTCCGAGTTCGTGCTCAAGACGCAGGAGTTTGCCGACGCCATCGGCGCCGCGCCGGACTTCCCCGACATGCTGCACGAGGTGGCGCGCGGGCGCGAGATCGACCACTTCGCGGCCCAGAACGACGCCGTGCTCAACCTGATGCTGCTGGCCCGGCGCGCCACCTGGAGCCCCGGCTACGTGCAGCAATGCGCCGCCCGCCACGGCTTCAAGCCCTCGGTCACGCCCGGGCGCCTGGTGCTGCCTGCCGTCGCCCCCCACGCCCCGCCCGTGCTGGTGCTCAGCTACGACGCCCAGGCGGCCATGGCCGACGACCTGGACCACGTGCCGGTGCAAGAGCTGCTCATCACCCTGGATCTGCCCAACGTCGACCGCACGGAAAACGCTTTCGAGCGCCTGCGCGGCATTCTCGATGAGCTGGCCGAAACCATGGAGGCCCATGTCACCGACGCCGATGGCCGCAAGCTGCCGGCCATGGCCATGGATTCGATCGGCAGCGACATCGAGCGCCTGTACGACGCGCTGGAAGCGCGCGGCTTCCCCGCCGGCAGCCCCTCTGCGATGCAGCTCTTCAGTTGAGGCTGCCACACACCATGCCCGCCCATACCGAACTGCAGCAGCAGGCCGCCGCCCTGCGCGCCCAGCTCAACCGCGCCGCCCACCAGTACTACACGCTGGACGCGCCCGAAATCCCCGACGCCGAGTACGACCGCCTGTTCCAAGAGTTGCAGGCGCTGGAGACCGCCCACCCCGAGCTGCGCACGCCCGACTCGCCCACGCAGCGCGTGGGTGGCGCCGTGTTGGAGGGCTTCGCCCCCGTGCGCCACAGCGTGCCCATGCTCAGCATCCGCACCGAAACCGACACCAGCCCCGCCGGCGCCGAGCGTTTCGACGAGCAGGTGCGCAACCACCTGGCGGGCGAGCAGCGCCGCTGTGAGCTCAAGGCCAGCGACCCACGCCACCGCGCCGAGCCGCTGCACGCGCTGGCCCTGGCCGCGCTGGCTGGCCAGCCCATCGCCTACGTGGCCGAGCCCAAGTTCGACGGCCTGGCCATCAGCCTGCGCTACGAGCGGGGCGTACTGGTGCAGGCGGCCACGCGCGGCGATGGCGAAACCGGCGAGGACGTGACGCAGAACATCCGCACCATCGGCCAGGTGCCGCTGCGCCTGCACACCGAGGGCGGCGCATCGCCCACCTTGCCCGTGCCGCCCGCCCCGCCCGTGCTGGAAGTGCGCGGCGAGGTTTACATGCGGCGCGACGATTTCGAGGCCCTGAACGAAACGCAACGCCAGAAAATGGCCGCCGGCGACAAAGCCGCCAAGACCTTCGTCAACCCGCGCAACGCCGCCGCTGGCGCGGTGCGCCAGCTCGACCCGGCCATCGCCGCCAGCCGGCCGCTGAGCTTTTTTGCCTACGGCCTGGGCGAAGTCACGCCGCCGGCCGAGGGCGGGCCGGACTGGGCCAGCCACTGGCAGGTGCTGCAAGCGCTCAAGGCCTGGGGCTTTCCCGTCTCGGCGCTGGCGCGCCAGGCCAGCGGCGCGGCTGAGCTGATCGCCTTTCACGCCGAGGTGGCCGCGCAGCGCGACGCGCTGCCCTTTGACATCGACGGCGTGGTCTACAAGGTGGACGCGCTGGCCCTGCAGCGCGAGCTGGGCTTCGTCACGCGCGAGCCGCGCTGGGCCGTGGCGCACAAATACCCGGCGCAGGAGCAGCTCACCCGCGTGCAGGCCATCGACGTGCAGGTGGGCCGCACCGGCAAGCTCACGCCCGTGGCCAAGCTCGCGCCCGTGTTCGTCGGCGGCGTCACCGTCACCAACGCCACGCTGCACAACGAGCTGGAGGCGCGCCGCAAGGACGTGCGCGTGGGCGACACCGTCATCGTGCGCCGCGCTGGCGACGTGATCCCCGAAGTCGTGGCCGTGCTGCCCGACAAGCGCCTGCCCGGCGCGCTGGAATTCACCATGCCCGCGCACTGCCCCGTCTGCGGCAGCGCCGTGCTGCGCGAAGAAGGCGAGGCCGACCACCGCTGCACCGGCGGCATCTCCTGCCCGGCGCAGCGCAAGCAGGCGCTGCTGCACTTTGCCAGCCGCAAGGCCATGGACATCGAAGGCCTGGGCGACAAGCTGGTCGAGCAGTTGGTGGACGGCAACGTGGTGCGCAGCCTGCCCGACCTCTACCGCCTGGGCCTGGCCCCGCTGGCCGCGCTGGAGCGCATGGCCGAGAAATCGGCGCAAAACCTGCTGGACGCGCTGCAAGCATCCAAGCACACCACGCTGGCGCGCTTTCTCTACGCCCTGGGCATACGCCACGTGGGCGAAACCACGGCCAAGGATTTGGCGCGCCACTTCGGCCGGCTGGACGCGGTGATGGACGCCAACCCCGACCAGCTGCTGCAAGTGCCCGACGTCGGCCCCGTCGTGGCTGGCAGCATCCACACCTTCTTCGCCCAGCCGCACAACCGCGAAGTGGTGGCCCAGCTGCGCGCCGTGGGCATCACCTGGCCCGAGGGCGAACCGGCCGCCCACGCCCTGCTGCCGCTGACGGGCAAGACCTTCGTCATCACCGGCACCCTGCCCAGCCTGAGCCGCGAGCAGGCCAAGGAGATGCTCGAAGCCGCTGGCGCCAAGGTGGCCGGCAGCGTGAGCAAGAAAACCCACTACCTGGTGGCCGGCGCCGAGGCCGGCAGCAAGCTGGAAAAAGCCCAGGCCTTGGGCGTGCCGGTGCTGGACGAGGACGGCATGCGCGCGCTGCTGGCGGGGCAGGCCCCCTTGCCCGGCGGCTGATGCCGCCCGGCCACTGTGCGCCCAGGCATAGCGGCACAGGCACAAACACAGGCATAGGCATAGGCACAAGGCAAAAAAATGGGCCATCGCAGCGATGGCCCATGCAAGGATTTTTGGAGTTTTTTCTTTGATTTCGATCGTGGGTCGACCGTTGTGGTTTGCCCGCCTGCCCCTGCCAAGGCCTTGGGGCAGGCCAGCGGCTCAATGCCCTGCGCCTTCGTCCATTTGCGATTGCAGATAGTTGGGCAGGCCTGTTTGCTCGATCAGCGACTGCTGGGTTTCCAGAAAGTCGATGCGCTCTTCCACCTCATCGAGCATGCCCTGCAGCAGATCGCGCGAGACGAAATCGGCCACCTGCTCGCAGTGCGCGATGCCGGCCTTGAGCGTAGCCTGCGATTCAAGCTCCAGCGCCAGATCGCATTCGAGCAGCTCGGCCACGTCCTCACCGATGCGCAGCTTGCCCAAGTCCTGCAGGTTGGGCAGGCCGTCGAGCAAGAAGATGCGCGCCATCAACTCGTCGGACTGCTTCATGGCCTTGATCGAGGCCTTGTACTCCGCCCTGCCCAGCACGCCAAAGCCCCAGTGCTGCAGCATGCGGTAGTGAACGAAAGTCTGGTTGATGTTGGTCAGCAAGACTTTGAGTTGCGCCTGCAAATGGCGCATGACTTGGGGATCGCCGGTCATCGGGGGTTCCTGTTCGTGTCCGTGAAAACTGGCGAACTGTGGCCGCCAAGGCCGCTTCGCCAGGCACACAGGCCATCGGGCCTGCATGCAACGGGCGCCATTGTTCCAAGCCGCGCCGCGCCTGGCAATGCAAGCCCCCTTGCGCGCGGTTTTGTTGCACGTGAGATTAAGAATGTTTCCTATGCCTTGCCCCTGCGCGCCCAGGCAGGCAATGCAGAGCCACACAGTGCAGCGGCTGCCTGTGGATGCGCTGCCCCTACAGCAAGGCATCCAGCGCGGCCAGCAAGGCCTGGCTTTGCTCGGGCGTGCCGATGCTGATGCGCAGGTGCTCGCCCAGGCGGGGCTTGTCGAAGTGGCGCACCAGCACCTGGCGCTCGCGCAGCCCGGCGTAGAGCTGCGCGCCCGCATGCTGCCGGTGGCGCACGAAGAGAAAGTTCGCGCACGAGGGCAGGACTTCAAAGCCGCGCTGCTGCAGGGCCTGCGCCAAGGCCTGGCGCGTGGCGACGATGCGGGCCGTGCAATCGCGGTAGTAGGCCCAATCCTGCAGCGCCGCCTGGGCGCCGACCTGGGCCAGGCGCCCCAGCGGGTAGGAGTTGAAGCTGTCCTTGACGCGCACCAGCGCCTCGATGAGTGGCGCCTGGGCCATGGCAAAGCCCACCCGCAGGCCCGCCAGCGCCCAGGATTTGGAGAGGGTGTGCACCACCAGCAAATTGGGGTAGCGCGCCACCAATTGCACGGCCGACTGCGCGCCAAAGTCCACATAGGCCTCGTCGATCAGCACGGCCGATTGCGTGAAATGCGCCGCCAGGCGTTCGATGTCTTGCAGCGGCAAGGCCATGCCCGTGGGCGCATTGGGGTTGGCCAGCACCACGCCGGCGCAGCTGGCCGGGTCGATGGCCAGATAGTCCTCGACGGCGATGCGCCAGTCCTCGCGCAGCGGCACTTGCTGCATCTCGATGCCGTGCAGCTGGCAATAGACCTTGTAGAAGCTGTAGCTGATGTCGGGCATCAGCAGCTTGCGCCCAGGGCGCACGAACAGGGCCCGGAAGGCATGGCCCAGCACCTCGTCCGAGCCGTTGCCGACGAAGACCTGCGCGGCATCGATGCCGGCGCTGGCGTGGTGCTGCGCGATGGCCTGGCGCAGGCGCAGCGACAAGGGGTCGGGGTAGAGCTGCAGCCCCTGCTGGGCGGCCTGCGCAATGGCGGCGATCACCTGGGGCGAGGGGCCATAGGGGTTTTCGTTGGTGTTGAGTTTGACGAGATCGGCCACCTGCGGCTGCTCGCCCGGGATGTAGGGCTCCAGCGCCTGCAGGCCATCGCTGCAGAAGTTCATGGTTGGGTTCGGTGTGTGTAGGGGCTGTTGAAATTCAGTGTTGCGGCGGTGTTTTCGCTCCAAACTCCGCAGACGCGCCTGGTGAAAAAACCAAGGGCCTGTTCAACCTTGCGCCGGCGGCTGCTCCAGGCTGCGGTAGGCCGCATTGAGGCGCTGCATGGTGCTGGCGTTGAGCTCGCGCTGCGCCCTTTGCCATTGCGAGGTGGCCTGCTCGATGATGGGCTTGAGGCGCTCGGCCCTGGCCCAGTCGCCCTGCTGGGCCGCGACGATGGCGTATTCGGCATGCACATGAAAGCCGCCATGGCGCTGCGCCAGTTGCTCGAACAAATCGTAAGCCGCTGGCACATCGCCGCTGGCCGCCAGCGTCTGCGCCAGCAGGATGCCCACTTCCTCGGGGCGAAAGCCTGGCTGCTCGCGCTGCAGGAATTGCAGATGCTCCAGGGCGCGCGCCGGCTGCCCGGTCAGCGCAAAGGCCTGCGCCGCGCCCAGGCGGATGTCGGCATCGTTGGCGAAGGGGCCGCTGAGGCATTGCGCATATTCGCTGGCCGCCTCCTCGGCCTGGCCGGCGGCGAGCAGGGCCGCAGCCAGGCGCATGCGGTTCTGCGCGGTGGGCGTGTACTCCCAGGCCTGGCGCGCCTCGCGCAACTCGCGACCTGGGTCCAGCACCTGGCCTGCAGCGGCGATCAGCTTGCGCCCCTGGCGCTGCATGCGCTGGTTGCTGGGCAGGTAGATGCTGAAGAAGTAGGCCAGGCTGCCCAGCAGCGGGAACGAGAACAGGATGAACAGCCAGTAGTTCTGCTGGCGCGTGCGCACCGCGTGCACGGCAAAGAACAGCGCCACCAGCAAATGCAGCCCCAGCCCAATGAATGGCATGCCCGTCTCCGATCTCTCAAGAAAAGAAACGGGCGATTGTAGATAGAGATGCGCCCTGCCCGGCTCTGCCAATGGCCAGTTATCAATGGCCAGTTGCCAGCGGGCGCTGCAGGCAGCCTCAGGCTTGCGCGGGCGCGTCAGGCTGGGCCATGGGCGCGGCCTGCTGGAAGGCCGGCTGCGCCAGGCAGTGCTGGTACACCGCCATGGTCAATGGGTAAGCATCCGTCTCGCACTGCATGCGCAGCGCATTGGCCACTTGCGGCACCAGACAGCAATCGGCCCAGCTGGGTTGCGCGCCCAAGCAATAGGGGCCGGCATGGCCCTGGCTGCGCAGTTGCGCCAGCAGGTGCTCCACCACCTGCAGCCCCTGGGCGATCCAGTGCGCGTACCAGGCATTCTTGCGCGCCTCGTCCAGCCCCAGCTCTTGCTGCAGATAGCGCAGCACGCGCTGGTTGTTCACCGGGTGGATGTCGCAGGCAATGGCATGGCACAGCTCAAGCACGCGCGCCCGCTGGTGCGGCTCGTGTGGCAGCAGCGCCGGCTGCGGGTGGCGCTGCTCCAGGTAGTCGAGAATGGCCAGCGACTGCGTCAGCGAAAAACCATCGTCGTCGATCAGCAGCGGCACGCCACCGGCCGGATTGCGCGCCAGGTACTCGGGCGTGCGCTGCTGCTGCGTGCGCAGGTTGATGGGCAGGTAATCGAAGGGCAGCTGCTTGAGGGCCAGCGCAATGCGCACCCGGTACGAGGTCGAGCTGTAGAAGTAGTTGTAGAGCTGCATGCTGCGCTCCTGCAAGAGGGTTCGGTTTCAGTTGCGGCGCGCCTGCAGGCGCTCGGGCAGGGCCTTCAGGGCGGCGGTGCAGGCGTTGTCCGGGAAGGCGGCCAGGGCCTGCAGGGCGCGCTGCGCCTCGGCCTGGGCGCATTCACGCGCCACCTGCAAGGCCCCGGTGCTGCGCACGATGGCGATCACTTCTGCGAGCTGCTCGACCGAGCCTTGCTCGATGGCCTCGCGCACGGTGCGCGCCTGCTGCGCATCGCCGCGCTGCATGGCCACGATCAGCGGCAGCGTGGCCTTGCCCTCGCGCAGGTCGTCGCCCACGTTCTTGCCCATTTCCTGGGCGCTGCCGTCGTAGTCCAGCACGTCGTCGATGATCTGAAAGGCCGTGCCCAGCGCCTGCCCGTACACCGCGGCGGCCTGCTCCAGCGCCGCATCGGCGCTGGCCAGGATCGCGCCGACCTGGGTGCTGGCCTCGAACAGCTTGGCGGTCTTGGAGCGGATCACCTGCAAATACCCGCCCTCGTCCAGCGAGGCATCGTGCATGTTGATGAGCTGCTGCACCTCGCCCTCGGCAATGATGTTGGTGGCCGCGGCCACGACCTGCATGACGCGGATGTTGCCCGTGGCCACCATCATCTCGAAGGCGCGCGAGTGCAGGAAATCGCCCACCAGCACGCTGGCGGGGTTGCCAAAGTTCTGGTTGGCCGTGGGGCGCCCGCGCCGCATCGTCGATTCATCGACCACGTCGTCGTGCAGCAAGGTGGCCGTGTGGATGAACTCCATCACCGCTGCCATCTCGTGGTGCTGCCGCCCCTGGTAGCCCAGGGCCTTGGCCACCAGCAGCAGCATGGCCGGGCGCAGGCGCTTGCCGCCTGCGGAAATGATGTAATGCGCCACCTGGCCGATGAGTGCAACATTGGTGCTCAGCCGTGCAGCGATCACGGCATCCACGGCTTCCATGTCCTGGGAGATCAAGGTCAAATCTTGGTCGTTGCGAGTCATTGCAAAAAAGCCCGGCGGCAGCTGGCGCCGTCTGCGCCTGAAAAAAGGAAAAATTATAGGGAGATTGCCAGGCCCCAAAGGCCGCGCCAGTGTGCTGTCCTCGCACAGATCACTGCACGAATCAAGCCGCTGCATGTCGTGTCAGGGCAAGGCGCAAAGCACAGCGATGGCAGGCGGCATCGCGCGCATTGGCAAGGCGGCCATGGCGGGGCAGGCATCGGTTGGATGTGTAGGTATTTGCGGGGCAGCACACTGGCCGACAGCACATGCCCCCCTGGCAAGACGCCGACGAACAAGAACGCATCTCACGCGCTTTTGCATACCTATCCGTATGCATACCGGCGGGTTGGGGGCTTGTCTTCACAGCCGCTGCACGAAGACCGATACTGCGCTCCAATTCAGGGCGCGCAAAGCGCCTTTTCGAATACCGCACAAGCCATGGGCGCCGCCACACAGCAGTCTTGGCAGGCACCCTCACACTTTTTTCCAAGGAATCCCCCCCATGCAAGGCAATCCCAAAGTCATCGACACCCTGGTGCAACTGCTGCGCGGCGAGCTCGCCGCGCGCGACCAGTACTTCTACCATTCGCGCCGCTATGAGGACCTGGGGCTGAAAAAGCTCTATGAGCGCCTGAACCACGAAATGGAAGAGGAAACCCAGCACGCCGACGACATCATGCGCCGCATCTTCATGCTCGAGGGCAAGCCCGACATGCGCCCGCTGGAGTTCACACCCGGCGACACCGTGCCGCAAATGCTGCAAAAAGACCTGGACACGGAGCTGGAAGTGCGCGATCGGCTGCGCGCGGCCATGCAGCTGTGCGAAGAGCAAGGCGATTACGTCTCGCGCGACATGCTGCTCAAGCAGCTGCGCGACACCGAGGAAGACCACGCCTACTGGCTGGAGCAGCAGTTGGCGCTGATCGAGAAAATCGGCCTGCCCAACTACCTGCAAACGCAAATGGGCTGAGGCTGAGGCTGAGCGCCCCTTGCACGCCCTTGCGCGGTCTGCTCGCAGGATTTGATTTGTCGCGCGGGCGCGGGCATTGCTCCTGGCGAGCGGCTCAGCCCTCACCCAGCGCGTATTCCACCGCCGCCTGGGCCAGCAAGGCGGTGGAGTCCAAAAGCGGCACCCCCGCCTGGGCATCGAGCACCAGCGGCAATTCCGTACAACCCAGCACCACGGCCTGCGCGCCCTGCTCGCGGTGGTACTTGGCAGCCAGCGCGCAAAAGTAGCCGCGCGCGGCCTGCGTGACCACGCCGGCCACCAGTTCTTCCATGATGAAGCGGTGCACCTGCTCGATCTCCTGCGCATCGGGCTTGAGCAACTCAATGCCGCTGCCTGCCAATCGCGGCTCATACACCCGCCCTTGCATGGTCGCCTGCGTGCCCAGCAGCAGCAGGCGCTGCAGTCCCTGCTGCTGCGCCGCGCGCCGCACGGGGTCGGCAATGTGCAGCCAGGGGATGGGCAGCTGCGGCGCCACCTGGGTATAGGCTTCGTGGGTCGTGTTGGCGGGGCAGATGAGGAAATCCGCGCCGCAGGCCTGGAGCTTGGCGGCCGAGCGCAGCACCAGCTGCGGCCAATGCTGCTCGCGCTGCGCCCAACTGCCCGCATAGTCCGAAAACGAAAAGGCGTGCAGGGAGATTTCCGGGTGGCGATGCCCGCCCAGCCGCGCCATGCTCAGCGCGCAAATCTGCCGGTAAACCAGCGCCGCGCCCTCTGCCGTCGTGGCCAGAATGCCGATGTGCTTCATGCCAGTGCTGGCCATGGCCTCAGTCCGGCATGGTCAGCAAGGGGATGTCGTGCGCCTGGGCCAGTGCGTCGAGCTCGGCGCAGCTGCGCGCGGCGCAGAACGCAGCCACGGCCTCGTGCGTGCCCTCAGCCAGCATGTCACCCGCAGCAGCCCCTGGCGCGTCGGCAGTTTGCGTGCCCTCGCCCGCAGCGCACACCTGCTGCCACAGGCGCTGGGCGAAATGCGGCTCCAGCGCCGCCAGGGCCACACGGCCATCGGCGCAGGGGTAGAGGCGATAGCCCGCATGCGCGCCGCCCGTCATGCCCTGCGGGGCGCACAGCCCCCAGGTCCTCGGCAGCGCCAGCCAGTGGGCCGCATCGAGCAGGGACACCTCGATGCAGTGCCCCCGGCCATCGGCCCGTCGCGCCAGCAAGGCCTGCAGCACCGCCTCGCAAGCCATCAGCGCGCCGGCCATGTCGGCCAGCAGCGACGGCGGCATGTGCAGGCCGGGCACCAGGCCGGCCTCGGCCTGGTAGCTCAGATCGTGGCCTGCCTCATTGGCGCGCTCGCCAGCAGCGCCGAAGATTTGCACCAGCGACAGCCCAGGGTAGCGCGCCTGCAAAGTGGCCCAATCCACGCCCAGCTTTTTCATCGCCGCAGGCCGGAAAGAAGTCAGCAGCACATCGCTGCGCTCCAGCAAGGCCTGCAGCTGCGCCTGGCCGGCGGGCGACTTCAGATCGGCCTGCACGCGCTGCACGCCGGCATGCATTTGTGCGTAGGCCGCAGGATCGTATTGCCCCATGGGGTCGCTGGTGCTGGCCCCGGCTGGGGCCGGGGCTTCCAGCTTGGTGCAATGCGCGCCCATGCCGGCCAGGCGCATCAATGCCGCAGGGCCAGGCAGGTTCAGCGCCAGGCTGAGAATGCGCACGCCCGCCAGCGGGCCTGCTGCCGCTGGCGGCTCGGTAGAGGTGGGGGGATGGGAAGAAGCTCCAGACATGGTGCGATGCAAAAAAGTGGTGTGATGCGCGCCTGCGCTGCCAGGAATTTCAGCATCCCTGAGCAATGGATGAATGAAAACGCCGCGCAGCCCGAGTGTGCACGATGGGGTGCCCCCTGGCTGTGCTGCGCTGGACATGGGAAGTCTTCAAGCGCGCGACAGCACGCATATCGCAAGCACCCGCAGGGCGCATGGGCAGACGCACAACCGGCCACATGCGGCGCTGCCATTCGTGCAGACCTTGCCCCTGCCCGGCTGCCCTGGCAGCCCGCGGCAAAAAGCCTGCAAACCGAAGCTTGCAGGCTTTGAGAGTTCAGGCCTCACGCCCCCCATGGCGTGGGGTTTGAGAACAGGCTTTTACAGAATGCCTTGCCCCTTGGCGCGGGCGGCGCCCAGCACCACGGCATCCAGGCCATTCACATTGACCTCAAAACCGCTGCCTCGCGCCAGGATGGTGTAGAAAATGTCGGCCTCATAGGCTTTTTGCGACTCTTTGCCATGTATGGCCACCATGGCCTGGCAGGTGTAGCGGCCGCTGGCGTGGTGCTCGATTTGCCGAACCTGGCGCAGCTCATAGCGCACGCCGGCCTGCAGCTCCTTGCCAAAAGCGTTCTGCGCGAAGGTCTCATTGAGCATCCCTTCTACCCGCTGCAATGCCGACGCCGCATCGCACTTTGGAATCTCCTCCCCCAAACAGCCTGCCAGTGCCACCACTGTTGCCAGCACGGGCGCCATCCGCTTCAGCCCCGCCAGGCGCACAGCATCGCCATGCCTTGCTCCGTTTTTCATGAATGAGTCCTCCTCAGCTGAATTCGACGGCCTGCGCAGTATGGGCACGTCTGTTTATTTGACTTGAGGCGGATTTTAGTGCGACCAATTGTAATGAAAGATGCAAAATACAAAAATTAATGTCAATTAATGGTCAAAATTCAAAATGAGACAAAATCTCAAACATTAAGCAACATGAATCAAATCAAGGAATCAAAAAATCAACAAAACATATTCAAATCAAATGATTTAAAACATCAATATTTAGTAATTATTGCAGTTCGATTCTCAATAATGGGCATCCAGCGGCCAGCAGCCATCGGCCGCCTGCAATCTGGGCGCCAGCCAAGGCGCGCCCATCAGGATGAAGACTCACGCTGGCGTGCCAGCAGGCGCTCCTGCGTCGTTTGCGCCACCTTGTTGCGGATGTACAGCGGCGCGACTTCCATGGCCGTTTGCAAGCCATGGCGGGCCATCAGCGCGGGGGCCAGGCGCAGCATCGCCTGCGCCGTGGGCCGCGCCTGGTAATGCGCCGCCGCATGGTGCGCAAATGCTTCAGGGTAAGCGGCCTGGGCATTGCCTGCCAGCACATAGCCTGACGGCAGTTGCAGCGCCTGCGGCGGCAAGGCCAGGATGTCGGCCTCGCGCTGCCAATGGCCCGCGTCGGCCTGCCCCGGCTTGGCGGCATGCCAGCGGTAGGGCGCGGCATAGACCTCCTGCATGCGCGCGTCGAGCACGGCCATGACACGCTCGGCGCCATGCTCGGCCCGGGCCTGTTCGGCAATCGCCTGCAGAGAATCCACCGGCAAGGTCGGCACGCCACTGCCCCAGGCCAAACCCTGGGCGGCCGCACAGCTGGTGCGCAGGCCGGTGAAGGCACCGGGCCCACAGCCGTAAACGATGGCATCGAGCTGCGTCAGCGCCAGCCCGGCCTGGCGCAACAGCTCCAGCACCTGGGGCAGCAGCGTTTTGGAGGACTGCGCCCCCCCTGCCTGCTGCACTTGCCAGACTTGATCGCCCGCTTGCACGGCGATGGACAGCATGTCGGTACTGGTGTCGAAGGCAAGCAGGTTCATGCAAATTCAAGATGGGAATGGGCGCGGCAGTATATCGGCAGCCCTTGCTGCTTTGCAGCGAATGCGCGCGCCTGGGCAATCAGCGCCAGGGCGCCTGCATGAAGCGGTAGAAGTTGCGCAGGATGCTGGCCGTCACGCCCCAGATGAAATACTCGCGCCCCTGCGCCATGTAGGGCATGGACAGCCATTTGCGCTGCACCTGGCCCAGCGTGTAGGCATGGTGGCGATGGTTGGCCGGGTCGAGCACGAAGCGCAAGGGCACTTCGAAAATCTCATCGACTTCATGCGGATTGGCCCGCAGGGGCAGATCAGGCGCGATGACGCCAACGACGGGCACCACATGAAAGCCCGTGCCCGTGACGTAAGCGGGCAGCTGCCCGATCACCTCGACCCATTGCGTCAACAATGCCACTTCCTCCTGGGCCTCGCGCAGGGCCGCAGCCACGGCATCCGCATCCTGGGGATCGATGCGCCCGCCCGGAAACGCGATCTGACCTGAATGGGTCTTGAGCTGTGCCGAGCGCCGCGTCAACAGCACGGTGGGTTCGGCGCGCGCCACGATGGGGATCAGCACCGCCGCCTGGATCGGCGTGCGCTCAGTGCCGCCCAGCAGCGGCGACTCCCGAACCCACTCGGGCACCCAAACCGGCTGGCGCTCGAAGCGCTCGCGCATGGCGGCGATCGTCTGCGCGGCATCGGGCACTTTGGGCAGCGCATGGTCCACGGCCAGAACCGGCACGTCTTGCGGCCTGAATCCCTTGGGAAGCTGAATGCGCCCCGCAGCGGCAGAAGTGGTTGCAGCGGCCCCAGCAGCGGCGGGCGCCGAAGTTTTCTTAGTGCCCATGCACACGCCACCCTTGGCATGGGCCCATACCGGCGCCGCAAACGCCATGCCCTGACACGAGCACCATGAAAAAACTGCCGCCTACCCCTCGCAGCGGGGGGCAGGCGGCAGTTCGCATCGAAAAATTATGCACAGGCATAGCAAGCAAAGCGCCTCACAGGCTCCCCATGGCGGGCGCCCATATGTGAAAACAGCAGCTGAAAAGCTGCTGTTTCAACACGCACGAGGCAGTTATGCTGCGTCGCTGGTCTTGACGCGCGAGGGCAGCTTTTCCTTGATGCGTGCAGACTTGCCGCTGCGCTCACGCAGGTAGTACAGCTTGGCACGGCGCACATCACCACGGCGCTTGACCTGGATGCTGGCGATCAAGGGGCTGTACGTCTGGAAAGTACGCTCGACGCCTTCACCGCTGGAGATCTTGCGCACGGTAAAGCTGCTGTTCAGGCCGCGATTGCGCTTGGCAATGACCACGCCTTCATAGGCCTGCACGCGCTTGCGGTTGCCTTCCACCACATTGACGCTGACAACCACGGTGTCGCCGGGGGAGAAATCAGGGATTTGCTTGTTCAGCCGCGCAATTTCTTCGGCTTCCAGCGTTTGGATCAGGTTCATTTCAGTCCTTCTCGATCGTGCCTGGCTTGAGATTGATGAATTGGGCCGCTGCTCGCCGCTGCGTCTGCAACATGCGCATCAGATGCCAGTGATGAAGTAGCCAGGTAGAGGATCAAAAACGCGCGATTATAGCACCTGGAATTCAGGCCGCTCTTGCACGCACAACCCCTCACTCATCGCCAGCCTGCAAGCACTGCTCGTCGCCTTGGCTCAGCCGGCCTTCGCGGCGGGCCTGGGCCAACAGATCAGGGCGCAGGCGGGCGCTGATCAGCAGGCTTTGCTGGCGCCGCCAGCGGGCGATGCGCGCGTGGTCGCCGCTGAGCAGCACCTCGGGCACGACCTGCCCGCGCCAAGTCACTGGCCGCGTGTAGTGCGGGCAGTCCAGCAGGCCATCGAGCTGGGGGTGGAAGCTGTCCTGCGCGTGGCTTTGGGCGTCGTGCAGCACCGCCGGCTGCAGGCGCAGCACGGCATCCAGAAATGCCGCTGCGGCCACTTCCCCGCCAGAGAGCACGAAATCGCCCAGGCTCAGCTGGGCATCGACGTAGGCATCGACAAAGCGCTGATCGACCCCCTCATAACGCCCGCACAACAGCACCGCGCCATGGGCGCTGGCGGCAAACTCAGCCACCGTGGCATGGCGCAATGGCTGCCCTGCGGGGGTGAAGAAAACCAATGGCGCGCGCTGCTCCAGCGCGGCCGCATCCACGGCGCCCGCCCCCTGCGACGGCCCCTGCGGCTCGCCGCGCGCCTGGCGGATGGCATCCATGCAGCGCGCCAGCGGCTCAGCCAGCATGACCATGCCAGGCCCGCCCCCAAAGGGCCGATCGTCGATGCGCCGATAGCCGCCGTCGGAAAAGTCACGCGGATTCCAAAACTGCACCTGCACCCCCGCCTGCTGCGTGGCGCGCCGGTTCACGCCATGCTCCAGGTAAGGGGCAATCAGCTCAGGGAATAAAGTGATCAGATCAAAGCGCACGGCAGCTTGGCAGGTTCGAGTGGGCAACGCGTCATTCTGCATCAGGACTGCCAGCCTCTGCGTGTGGGTCAGCAGGGCTGCAGCGCGAGCCGAACGCCCCCATTGCCTGCAACGTGCAAAGGCGGCACCTCAGCAAGCGTTGCCCTGCACGACTCTGATGCGCCCGCCAGCGCTGACGCAAATGCGGCGGCTCGCGGCCGAGCCCGCAGCGGCAGAGCCAGGAAACACTGAAATTCCCAAGACGCCAAGCCCACCGACCTGCCCCCAGCGATCGAAGCTCAAAGAGCCGTTGGCGCTGCCCGAAACCACCACCCGGGTCGAGCCTGGCGTGGTGACGGTGCGCAGGATCTGCTCCTCATCGTCCCTGACTTTGTTGTCATTGCCATCGAGAAACACTTGCCAGCCACAGCCCCAGTCCGCATTGCCTGAGGCCAGGCTGCAGCCATCCCGGTTGGGCAGCTTTTGCACAACGATCCTCCCGCCATGCTTGTAGGCCTCGGAGCGCGCCAGATAAATGGTGGAGAGCAGGCTGTCCACCACCTGCCTGACGCGCCAGCTCTCGATGAGCGGCTTGAAACTGGGCACGGCCAGCGCGGCCAGAATGGCCAACAGCAGCATCACGACCATCAGCTCCACCATGGTGAAGCCGGGCTGCCTCAGCCGGTGGCGGGCATTCGCCCAGCGGGCCGGATGGGCTGCTTGGGGGAAAGGTGCGGCATGTGTCATGGTGCGACCATGCTAGGCAGCCCCTGCGCCCTGGCCCCATCACCCGTGACCAGCGGCGGGCGCATGCGGACAAGCGGCCGCTGCGCCACGCGCGCCCTTTCACCCCGCCCGCCTCCCCCTGCCCCGCCAAAGGCTCTGGGCCTGGCAGTGTTTTGCTCCTATAAAATGCGCGGTTTGCCTTGCCGGTCTTTGGCCTGCAAGGCCTGGCGACATTCGGCGCGAACGCGCCCATGGGCCCTGGGGCGCGCCAAGCAGTGCGCCGCCAGCGCGGCCTTGCAGTTCTTGGCTCTTCTCAGCCAAGTCTATTTAGACAGACACCTCATTGGACAAGCATGTTTGAATTCATTCGCAAGCACCTCAAAGTGGTCATGATCGTGTTTTTCCCACTGGTGTTTTTTGCATTCGTTCTCGTGGGCATCGATGCCTCCATGCTGGGCGACCGCAGCCCCGTCGTGGCGCGCGTTGCCGGCAAGGACATCACCCAAAGCGATTGGGACTTCGCCCACCGCCAATACGCCGACCGGATGCGCATCGAGAACCCAGGCCTGCCCGCCGAGATGCTCGATGCCCCCATGCAGCGCTACCTGGTGCTGGAGAACCTGGTGCGCGACGAAGTCTTCGCCGCCGCCGCCGCCGACCGCCACTACACGATCAGCGATGCACAGCTGGCGCGCGAGCTGCAGAACCAGCCCGAAATCATGCAGCTGCGCGGCAGCGACGGCCGCCTGGACACCAATGCCTACCGCGACCTGCTGCGCCGCCACGGCATGACGCCGGAAATGTACGAAGCCAGCGTGCGCCGGCAACTGGCCTTGCAGCAAGTGCTGGGCGTGGTGCAAAACGCCACCACCTTGACGCCGCGCCAGGCCCAGCCCGCCGTTGACGCCGTGTTCCAGCGCCGCCTGGTGGGCATCAAGCGCTTCAGCCCCAGCGACTTTACCGCCCAGGTGGCCGTCGATGACGCCGCCTTGAAAGCCTACTACGACAGCCATTCGGCGCAGTTCCAGCGCCCGGAGTTGCTGGACGTGGAGTACGTCGTGCTGGATCTGGACAGCCTCATGGAAGGCATCGACGTGCCCGAGCAAGAGCTGCGCAGCTATTACGAAAACAACAAGCCCGCCTACGCCCAGTCGCAGGAGCAGCGGCGCGCGCGCCACATTCTTTTTGCCACCGACAGCAGCATGTCCAGCGCGCAGCGCGAGCAGGCGCGCGCCAAGGCCGATGCGGCGCTGGCCCAGCTGCGCCAGGATCCCAGCCGCTTCGAGGCCATCGCCAAGGAGCAATCGGACGACCCCGGCTCCAAGGACAAGGGCGGCGACCTGGGCTTTTTTGCGCGCGGCGCCATGGTGGCCGATTTCGATGCCGCAGTCTTCGGTCTGGACAAGGACGCCATCAGCGACGTCATCGCCACCGAATACGGCTTTCACATCATCCAGCTCACCGACATCAAACCCGCCGTCATCCCCAGCTTCGAACAAGCGCGCGAGCGCCTGGAAAAGGATGTGAAAAACAACCTGGCGCGCAACCGCTACATCGAGCGCGCCGACCAGCTGCGCAACCTGGCCCACGAGCAGCCCGACAGCCTGCAACCCATCGCCGATGAGCTGGGCCTGCGCATCGAGACCGCGCAGAACATCGCCCAAAGCCCGGACGAGAAAAACCCTGCCGCCCTGCAGGCGCCCGCCGTGCTCAACGCCCTGTTTGGTGAACAGGCCAAGCAGGCGCGCGAGAACACCGAAGTCATCGACATCGGCAACAACAAGATGGTCACGGCCCGCGTGACCAAGGTGCACGAGGCGCAAGTGCAGCCCTTCGAGCAGGTCCGCGACCAGGTGCAGCGCCTGTATGTCGAGCGCGAATCGGCCAAGCTCGCACGCCAGGCCGGCGAAGCCGCACTGGCGCGCTGGCAGGCCGACGCCGCCAGCATCGACATCGAGCAGGACCTGACCGTCTCGCGCCAGCACCTGCAAGGCCTGAGCCCGGCCGACGTCGAGCACATCCTGGCCGTGCCCCAGGCCCAGCTGCCCAGCATCAAAGGCTTTGAACAGGCAGACGGCGGCTACCTGCTGGCCCGCATCAAGGAAATCGCCCCCCTGCTCGACGAAAGCCAGCCCGCCGATGCACGCGAGACCATGCTCGAAGGCATGCGCCTGCAACTGGCCCAAAGCCTGAGCAACGCCGAGGTCGAGGCCTACTACGAAGTGCTCAAACAGGCCTACGACGTGCAAATTCGCGTACCAAGGCCAAACTGAGAAAAATTTCCCCTATAATCTCGTTTTTCATTTGGTGGCTGTAGCTCAGTTGGTAGAGTCCCAGGTTGTGATCCTGGTTGTCGTGGGTTCGAGTCCCATCAGCCACCCCAGACAGCAAAACCCCTGTTGCCTTGGCAACAGGGGTTTTTTGTTGTCTCAACGCCGTTTGCGTGGATTGCGCACACGCCCTGCAACCCTGATCGGCAACGCGCCCGCCAGTGCCGAGGCGCTGGCAATCGTCGGCCATCGCCACTGGCGGCCGGCAGGCGCATGGGGCCCGCTGCGCTCTCTATAATCGGCGCCGCCCAGGCCCGCCCCAAGCAGTGCAGTGGGCCGTGCGGCGCAGTTTCCCAAGCCCCTTTTCCATATCGGCCTGGCCAGCAGGCGCCAGTGCCGCAGCCATGCCCCTGCCCAGGCAGGCGCGCAGCCAATGTCCGGGCCTGTCGCCTTGGGCCCGCATAGGGGCCGCAAGCTGCCGCTGCTCTTGACCATTGAAGCCTCTCACACGCATGCACACCGCCAAAATCCCCGCAACCATCGTCACTGGCTTTCTCGGCAGCGGCAAGACCACGCTGCTGCGCCACATCCTGGACAACGCCAACGGCCAGCGCATTGCCGTGATCGTCAATGAGTTTGGCGAGCTGGGCATCGATGGCGACATCCTCAAGGGCTGCGGCATCGGCTGCGATGAGGCCGGCAACGAGCGCGAGGGCCAGCTCTACGAGCTGGCCAATGGCTGCATGTGCTGCACGGTGCAGGAGGAGTTCTTTCCGGTGATGCAGCAGCTGGCCGCGCGCCGCCAGGACATCGACGCCGTGCTGATCGAGACCAGCGGCCTGGCGCTGCCCAAGCCGCTGGTGCAGGCCTTCCAATGGCCGGAGATCGCCAACGCCTTCACCGTCGATGCCGTGATCACCGTGGTGGACACCCCGGCTGCGGCGGCCGGGCAGTTCGCCGCCAACCCCGGCGCCGTCGATGCCCAGCGCCAGGCCGACCCGAACCTGGACCACGAATCGCCGCTGCACGAACTCTTCGAAGACCAGCTCGGCGCGGCCGATCTGGTGGTGCTCAACAAAACCGACCTGAGCGCCGCGGCCGAGGTGGCCGCCGTCGAGGCGCTGGTGCGCGCCGAAGTGCCCGCCGAGGTGAAGATCGTGCACGCCCGCCAAGGCCAGCTGCCGCTGCAGGTGCTGCTGGGCCTGGGCAAGGCCGCCGAGGCGCACATCGACGCGCGCCCCAGCCACCACGACCACGACGAGGACCACGACCACGACGAGTTCGATGCCCTGCAGCTGGAGCTGCCCGAGCTGCAGCGCGAGCCCCTGCTGGCCGCGCTGGCCGAGCTGGTGCAGCGCCACGCCATCTTGCGCATCAAGGGCTTCGTGGCCGTGCCCGGCAAGCCCATGCGCCTGCTGGTGCAGGGCGTGGGCAAGCGCTTTGACGCCCACTTCGATCGCCCCTGGCCGGCCGGGCAGGCGCGCAGCACGCGCCTGGTGTTCATTGGCCAGCAGCTCGATGCCGCGCAGCTGCGCGCCGAGCTGCTTGGCCTGCTGGGGCTGTGAGGGCCATGCCCGCACCACATCCGTCCACACCACGCCCGCCTGCCAGCGCCATGCAGGCCGCGCCGCAGCCGCGCAGCGCGCTGAACCGGGCCTTTGCGCCGCTGCTGGCCGTGGCGCTGGGCCTGCTGGCCTGCTGGTCGGCCATCGCGCCGGCCTCGCGCGCCGTTTGGTACGCCGAAGCCCTGCCGGTGCTGGCCGTGCTGGCGGCGCTGGTGATCGGCCAGCGCTGGTTTCGCTTCAGCAACCTGGCCTATTTGCTCATGAGCCTGTGGATGGCCATGCACCTGGTGGGCGCG
This sequence comes from Vandammella animalimorsus, assembly GCF_002285265.1. GTDB lineage: Bacteria > Pseudomonadota > Gammaproteobacteria > Burkholderiales > Burkholderiaceae_C > Lampropedia. The sequence goes on along the minus strand of NZ_NSJB01000001.1, from coordinate 365,598 downwards.
CACTACACCTTTGCCAACGTGCCCTTTGAATGGGGCAACCGCCTGCTGGCGCCGCTGCTGGGCGAGGGGCGCAACCACTTCGACCGCCTGGCGCACTTCATCATCGGCTTTTACAGCTACCCCATGGCCGAATGGCTGCTGCGCCGCCGCCTGTGCGGGCCTGTGCTGGCCTGCTTCTTCGCGCTGTTTTTCATCATGAGCGTGGCCGCTGCCTACGAAATCATCGAGTGGCAGTACGCCGTGATCGAAGGCGGCGATGCCGGCATCGAATTCCTCGGCTCGCAAGGCGATGTCTGGGATGCGCAAAAAGACATCCTGGCCGACACCCTGGGCGCGCTGACGGCGCTGGGCCTGTTCCTGCTGGTGCGCCCGGATCGCCGCCTGCCCCCGAGCTGATGCCCTGCCCGGCTGGCAGGCCCGCAGACCCGCCTTTTTGCTCCGCCCCACCCTTTTGATTTGCCCGCCCGTGGCACCCACTCCGTCAAGCACGCCATGTCCACCGCCGCCCACACCCCGCCCCTGAACAACCGCCACATCGGCGCGCAAACGCGCCTGCTCAGCCCCCGGGAGCTGCTGGCCGCCCACCCCTTGAGCGAGGCCGCGCGCGCCACCGTGACCCAGGGCCGCCACAGCGTCGAGGCCATTCTCGAGCGCCGCGAGCCGCGCGTCCTGCTGGTCGTGGGCCCCTGCTCCATCCACGATCCGACCGCCGCGATGGACTACGCCCGGCGCCTCAAGTCCCTGGCCGATGAGCTGCAGGACGTGTTCTGCATCGTCATGCGCGTGTACTTCGAGAAGCCGCGCACCAGCGTGGGCTGGAAGGGCCTGATCAACGACCCGGACCTCAACGGCTCCTTCGACATCGAAAAAGGCCTGCACATCGCGCGTCAGCTGCTGCTGGACATCAACGCGCTGGGCCTGCCGGTGGGCACCGAGGCGCTGGATCCGATCTCGCCGCAGTACATCGGCGATCTGGTGAGCTGGACGGCCATCGGCGCGCGCACCACCGAGAGCCAGACGCACCGCGAAATGTCCTCGGGCCTGTCCACCGCCGTGGGCTTCAAGAACGGCACCGACGGCTCGCTGGAGGTGGCCATCAACGCCATCGAAAGCGCCTCGCGCCCGCACAGCTTCCTGGGCATCGACGCCAGCGGCATGACGGCCATCACGCGCAGCACCGGCAACCCCTACGGCCACGTGGTGCTGCGCGGCGGCCACCGCGGCCCCAATTACGACAGCGTCAGCATCGCGCTGTGCGAGCAGGCGCTGCGCGCGCGCGGCCTCACCCCCAGCCTGGTGGTCGATTGCTCGCACGCCAACTCCAGCAAGGATCCGCAGCGCCAGCCGCTGGTGTTCCAGAACGTCATCGAGCAAATCGCCCACGGCAACCAGTCCATCATCGGCCTGATGCTCGAGAGCCACCTGCAAGGCGGCAGCCAGCCGCTGGGCGATGACCCCTCAAAGCTGGCCTATGGCCAGTCCATCACCGACGGCTGCATCGACTGGCCCACCACCGAGGCCCTGCTGCGCCAAAGCGCGCACACGCTGCGCCAGGCGCGCGCCGCACAGCGCAGCGCCGATGCCGGCACCGATGCCACGGCCAGCGCCGCCCCGGCCCAGACACCGGCGCCGGCCAGCGGCGCGGCCTGAGAGGCTCGGCGCGCCCATGCACCTGCTCAGCGCCCGCCCCGGCGGCTTCGTCGAAGACGAGGGCATCGTCACCCGCCTGGAGCAAAGCCCGGCGGACATGGTCGTGCTCAGCAGCGCCGACACCACGCTGGCGCTGCTGGCCGATGCCCAGGCCCAGCTGGCCGCGCAGGATGCGCAATGGCCCTCGCTGCGCCTGGCCAACCTGCTGCACCTGCGCCAGAACGCCTCGCTGGATCTGTACCTGGACGAAGTGCTGCAGCACGCGCGCCTGATCGTCGTCGATCACCTCGGCTCCGAATCCACCTGGCCCTACGGCATCGGGCAAATCAGCGCGCTGGCGCGCCAGCGCGGCCTGGCGCTGGCCATGTTCTCCGGCGATCTGCAGCAAGACCCGGCCCTGCTGGCGCGCAGCACCCTGCCAGCGGCCACCTGCCAGCAGCTGTGGCAATACCTGCGCTTTGGCGGCGCGGCCAATGCCGCAGGCTTTCTGCGCGCCGCTGCGCACGCCGGCCTGGGCCACGGCCAGGCTGCGCCGCCGCCGCGCCCACTGCCGCAGCTGGCCATCCACCTGCCCGCAGCGCTGGGCCCGGCCCACGCCGTGGCCGGCATCGACGACTGGCAGCGCCACTGGCGGCACGGCGCGCCCGTGGTGGCGCTGCTGTTCTACCGCGCCCACCTGCTGGCGGGCAACACCCGGCCCTTCGATGCCCTGGCGCTGGCCTTGCTGCAGCAGGGCCTGAACCCGCTGGTGCTGGCGCTGGACTCGCTCAAGGATCCGCTGTGCCTGCAGGCCCTGCGCAGCCTGTGCCGGCAGCACCAGGTGCAGCTGGTGCTCAACACCACCGCCTTTGCCGCGCTCAACCCCAGCCAGGCCGGCGCGGCCCAGCCCGCCAGCGGGCCAGATGCCTTCACCCCGCTGGCCGGCGACGCGCCCGTGCTGCAGGTGCTCATCAGCGGCAGCAACCGCGAGGACTGGCAAGGCGACAGCCAGGGCCTGCGCCCGCGCGACATCGCCATGCAAATCGTGTTGCCCGAGCTGGACGGGCGCATCATCGGCCGGCCCATCAGCTTCAAGGGCCTACTGCGCCGCTGCGCGCTGACGCAGACCGACGTGGTCGGCTACCAGCCCGAGCCCGAGCGCATCGCCTTCACCGCCGAGCTGGCCGCGCGCTGGTGCCGCCTGCGCCAGCTGCCCGCGGCCGAGAAAAACATCGCCCTGGTGCTGGCCAACTACCCCGGCAGCGAGGGCCGCATCGGCAGCGGCATCGGGCTGGACACGCCCGCCTCCGTGCTGGCCATCCTCGAGGCGCTGCGCGCCCAGGGCCATGCGCTGGGCGCGAGCGAGCAACTGCCGCGCGACGGCGCGCAGCTCATGCAGCAGCTGCTGCAAGGCATTGCCAACGACCCGGCGCAATGGCCGCAGCGCCCGGCGCTGCAAAGCTACGCCCTGGCCGATTACCGCCAGCGCCTGGCGCGCCTGCCCGCGGGCATGGCCGCCGCCATCGACGCGCGCTGGGGCCCGCCCGAGGCCGACCCCATGCTGCGCCAGGGCCGCTTCATGATCGCCGGGCTGCGCCTGGGCCGCGTCTTCATCGGCATCCAGCCCGCGCGCGCGCACCTGCCGGCGCAGCCCGGCGCGGCCACGCAGGACTGGGCCGGCTACCACGACGCCGAGCTCGTGCCGCCGCACCACTACCTGGCGTTCTACTTCTGGCTGCGCGACGTGTTCGCCATCGACGCCGTGGTGCACGTGGGCACGCACGGCAACCTCGAATGGCTGCCCGGCAAAAGCCTGGCGCTGGGCGCGCACTGCTGGCCCGACGCCATCCTCGGCCCGCTGCCGCACCTGTACCCCTTCATCGTCAACAACCCCGGCGAAGGCGCGCAGGCCAAGCGCCGCAGCCAGGCCGTGCTCATCGGCCACCTCACCCCGCCGCTGACGCAGGCCGGCAGCCACGGCCCGATGCAGGCGCTGGAGCAACTCATCGACGAGTACTACGACGCCCTGCTGGTCGATGCGCGTCGCGCCAAGGCGCTGCGCCAGCACATCCTGCAGGCCGTGCGTCAGCAGCAACTGGCCGAGGAGCTGGATTTGGGCCAGGCCCTGGCCGCCGGCCAGGACGATGCCGTGCTCGAACGCATCGACGCCTACCTGTGCGAGCTCAAGGAAACCCAAATCCGCGACGGCCTGCACACCTTCGGCCACAGCCCGCAAGGCGCGCAGCGCAGCGAGCTGCTGCTGGCGCTGCTGCGCCAGGGTACGCCCGAGCAGCCCAGCCTGCCCCAGGCCCTGGCGGCCGACCTGCAGCTGCTCCAGCGCTCAGCGCAGGCCGCGGCCCAGCCCCTGCCGCCCGAGCCCGCGCACTGGCCCAGCACCGCCGCCTGGCAGGGCCCGCGCCCGGCGCTGCTGCAGGCCCAAAGCGCCGCCCCATGGCGCCACCACGGCGACACGCGCGAGCGCCTGCAGCTGCTGGCCCAGCAGGTGCTGCAGCTGGCGCTGGACGATGCGCCCACGGGCTGCGGCGCTGCTGGCCAGGCCAGTGACAACGCCCAGCACGATGCCCGCCACGACGCCCAGCACTGGCAGGCGCTGCGCCAGGCCCTGCCGCACTGGCCGCAGACGCAGGCCGTGCTGGCGCGCCTGCGCACGCAACTGGCCCCGGCGCTGGACGCCTGCGGCCCGCGCGAGCTGCAAAGCCTGTGCGACGGCCTGCAAGGCCGCTTCGTGCCGCCCGGACCCAGCGGCGCGCCCTCGCGCGGGCGCCCCGACGTGCTGCCCAGCGGGCGCAACTTCTACACCCTGGACACCCGCGCCATCCCCACGCGCACCGCCTGGGCGCTGGGCCAGCAGGCCGCGCAGCGCCTGATCGAGCGCTACCTGCAAGAGCACGGCGACTACCCGCAGGCGCTGGGCCTGTCCGTCTGGGGCACGGCCACCATGCGCAGCGGCGGCGATGACATCGCCCAGGCCTTCGCGCTGATCGGCGTGCGCCCGCGCTGGGCCGAAGGCAGCCAGCGCGTGGTCGATTTCGAGGTCCTGCCCCAGGTTGGCCTGGGCCGCCCGCGCGTGGACGTGACGCTGCGCATCTCCGGCTTCTTCCGCGACGCCTTTGCCAACGTCGTGCAAATGTTCGACGCCGCCGTGCAGGCCGTGGCCGCGCTGGACGGCGAGGACGAGGCGCAAAACCCCATCCGCGCCCGCATCCTGCGCGAAAGCGCCGCGCTGCAGGCCCAGGGCCTGGGCGCGCAGCAGGCCCGCGCCCAGGCCGGCTGGCGCGTCTTCGGCAGCGCCGCCGGGCGCTACGGCAGCGGCCTGGGCCAGCTGCTGCACAGCGGCCAATGGCAAGGCCAAGCCCAGCTCGCCCAGGCCTATCTGCAGGCCAGCGCCTACGCCTACGGCCAAGATGCCGATGGCCTGCCCGCGCACGATGCGCTGCGCCGCCGCCTGGCGCAACTGAACATCGTGCTGCACAACCAGGACCAGCACGAAAGCGACCTGCTCAGCGCCAGCGACTACGCCGAGTTCCAGGGCGGCATGGCCAGCGCCGCGCGCCTGCTCAGCGGCCGCCAGCCGGCGCTCTACCACGGCGACCTGGGCCAGCCGCAGCAGGCGCGCGTGCGCAGCCTCAAGGAAGAAATCGGCCGCGTCGTGCGCGCGCGCGCCACCAACCCCAAGTGGATCGCCGGCGCCATGCGCCACGGCTACAAGGGCGCTTTCGACATCGCCGCCACCGTGGACTATTTGTTCGGCTTTGCCGCCACCACCGATGCCGTCAGCGACCACCACTGGGCGCTGCTGACCGATGCCTACGCCGGCGATGCCGCCGTGCGCCAATTCCTGGCCGAGCACAACAGCGCCGCGCTGCGCGACCTGCTCGAGCGCCTGCTCGAAGCCATGCAACGCGGCCTGTGGCGCCAGCCCGGCCCCTACCAGGAGCTGGTGCAGCAGCACCTGCTCGAACTCGAAGACCAGCTGGAGCACTGACATGCCCCACAGCCCCGCCCCGCCACCAGAGGCCAGCGCCGCGCTGCTGCCGCTCTACCCCTTCGCCGCGCTGCAGGGCCAGCCCGCGCTGCAGCAGGCGCTGCTGCTGGCGGCCATCGACCCGGCCATCGGCGGCGTGCTCATCGAAGGCCCCAGCGGCACGGCCAAGAGCACCGCCGCGCGCGGCCTGGCCGAGCTGCTCGAACCCGATGCGCCCTTCGTCACCCTGCCGCTGGGCGCCAGCCTGGAGCACCTGGCCGGCTCGCTGGACCTGGGCCGCGCCCTGGCCGGCCACAGCGTGCAATTCGCCCCCGGCCTGCTGGCGCGCGCGCACGGCGGCGTGCTCTACGTGGACGAAATCAACCTGCTGCCCGATGCGCTGGTGGACGTGCTGCTCGACGCCGCCGCCAGCGGCGTGCACCGCGTCGAGCGCGACGGCATCTCCCACAGCCACGCGGCGCGCTTCGTGCTCATCGGCACCATGAACCCCGAAGAAGGCGCACTGCGCCCGCAACTGCTCGACCGCCTGGGCCTGTGCGTGCGGCTGGACGGCCTGCACGATGCCGCGCAGCGCCAGCACATCGTCAAGGCGCGGCTGGCCTTCGACGCCGACCCCATCGGCTTTCGCGCCCGGCACGCAGCGGCCCAGCAGGCCCTGGCCGCGCAGCTGCAGGCCGCGCGCCAGCGCCTGCACAGCGCCGACGCCCTGCCCTGGAGCGACGCCGTGCACGCCGCCGCCGCCGAGCACTGCCTGGCCGCCCAGGTGCACAGCCTGCGCGCCGACATGGTGCTGCTGCGCGCCGCGCGCGCACTGGCCGCCTGGGAAAGCGCGGCCCACATCGGCACGCAGCACGTCGAGCAGGTGGCCGAGCTGGTGCTGGCGCACCGCCGCCGCCCCGCCAGCGCCCACCAAGCCGCCCAGATCGCCCACGCCGCCCAGGCCGACAGCCCGCCCCAGCCCGCCCCCCAGGCTCAGGGCACACCGCGGGCCGCCGCGCCAGAAGGCGCGCCCGCACACGGCAGCAACGCACCGCATCAAGGCCCAAACCAGCCGCGCAACGGGCATAGCGGGCACAGTCACCATGCCGACGCCCATGGCGGCGGCGCTGGCAGCGCCCGCCCCGCCAGTGAGGCCGACTGGGGCGCGCTGCCGCCCGAGCCCGCCGGCCTGCAGCCGCTGGGCCCAGGCCAGGCGCCGGGCCTGAACGCCCTGCCCCCACACCTGCACGGCCAAGCGGGCGCGCCCGGCCAGCCGCGCCCTGCGGCAAAAAAAGCCTAGGCCTTGCGCCGCGCCGGCCTGCCGGCGCAAGGCCGCCCACGCCAACGCCCAGCCTGGCCACCCAGGCCACCGCGGCCAGCGGCAACGCCGCAGCCGGCCCTTGGGATTGGGTGCGCACGCTCATCGCGCGCGGCAATGCCGCGCTGCAGCCCCAGCACCTGCGCCGCCAAAGCGCGCTGAGCCAGCCGCCGCAGCTGCACTGCATCGTGCTGGACTGCTCGGCCTCCATGCTGCGCAGCGGCGCGCTGGCGCAGGCCAAGGGGCTGCTGCTGGCGCTGATGCAACAGGCTTACCAGCAGCGCCAGCACATCGCCCTGCTGTGCTTTGGCGGCCAGGGCGTGCAACTGCGCCTGCCGCCACAGCGCCCGCCCGCCTGGAGCCAGGACTGGATCGCCCCCATCCCCGGCGGCGGCGGCACGCCGCTGGCCCAGGCCGTGGCCCAGGCCGACCTGCTGCTGCGCCGCCACGCCGGCCCCAACGGCCCTGCCGGCCACAGCCTCTGGCTGCTCAGCGACGGCCGCAGCCAGAGCCTGCCCCAGCGCCCGGCCCACGCCCAGCAGCTGGTGCTGATCGACTGCGAACGCGCCCGCATCCGCCTGGGCCGCATGCGCACCCTGGCCGAGCAATGGCAGGCGCATTACCAGTTGCTGCCTGGGGCTTGAGGCAGGCCGCAAAGCGCAAGCCGCTCAAGGGCTCAAGGGCTCAAGGGCTCAAGGGCTCAAGGGCTCAGGCCGACAGCACCTGCGCCAGCACCTCCGCATCCACATTGGCGCCGGTCAGCGCCAGGCCCACGCACTGGCCTTGCAGCGAGGCGCGCTCCTGCAAGGCGGCAGCCAGCGCGGCCGCCCCCGCGCCTTCGGCCAGATTGTGGGTGTCGGCATGCAGGGCGCGCATGGCGGCGGCCACTTCGTCGTCGCTGACTTGCACCAGATGGTCCAGCCCGGCTTGCAGCACGGCCAGCGCATCGGGGTGGGCGCGGCGCACGGCCATGCCGTCGGCCAGGCGCGTGGTGGCCGGCGCAGGCACCACGTGGCCGGCAGCCAGTGAGTCGGCATAGGTGGTGGCGTGCCGGCTGACCACGCCGACAATGCGCACGCCATGGCCCAGCGCCTGTTTGGCGGCAATGGCCGCGCAGGCGCCGCTGCCCATGCCAATGGGCACATAGGCCACTTGCAGTTGCGGCACGGCGCGCAAAAACTCCAGCCAGTAGCTGGCCACGCCGGCCACCAGCGCCGGATGGTAGCTGGGCACCATGTGCGCGCCGCGCTCGGCGGCCAGGCGCTGGGCATGTTCAGCGCTTTCGGTGAAGTCATCGCCGTGCTCGATCAACTCCACGCCCAGGGCGCGCATGGCGGCGTTCTTTTCCACCGAATTGCCGCGCGGCACGACGATGGTGCAGGCCACGCCGTGGGCGCGCGCAGCCCAGCCGATGCTTTGGCCGTGGTTGCCGCGCGTGGCGCTGATGACGGCGCGCGGCAGTGCGCCCTCATCTTTCAGTTGTTGGAAGTAGGCCAGCCCGCCACGGATCTTGAACGCGCCCACAGGCGTGTGGTTCTCGTGCTTGAGCCAGCATTCGGTGCCCAGACGCTCGGACAGCAGCGCCCAGCGGTATTGCGGCGTGGGCGGGAATTCACGGTAAACGGTGCGCGCGGCCGCTTCGATGGCGGCCAGGCTGGGCAAGGCAGCAGGGGCATGGTTCATGGCGTAGGTGGGCAATGGAAGGTTGATGGCAGTGGATCGAACGGCAGGCCCTGGCCATGACGGCGCAGGCTCTGGCAGAGCCAGGCCCGCTGGGCCTGGGCCAGCGCAGGCTGGAAGTGGGGCGAGAGCGGGTTCATGAAGCCGTGTCGCGTACCCGGCAAGATGGCACAGTGCGCGCCGCTGGCGGCCAGCGCCGGGGCGATGGCCTGGGGCTCAAAGCCCGCTTCGTGCTCGGCAAACACCAGCTGCACCGGGCAGCGCGGCGTGAGCGTGAGGGCATCGCGAATGCGCGAGCCGTAGTACAGCACGGCACGGCTGTGCGGGTGGCAGGCCGGGCCGGCCAGGGCATGCCAGGCGCTGGCCGCGCCAACGCTGAAGGCCACGAGAAACACCGGCGCATCGCCCATGGCCTGCGCGATGCGCTGCGCATAGCGGGGCAAGCCCTGGTGCGCATGAAAGGCGGCCACGGCTTCTGCTTCGCTGGCGTGGGGCGGCCTCTCGCCATCGCCCGGCCAGGGCGAGAGCAGCTGCACGCTGTGCGCCAGGGTCAGCAAGGGCGAGAGCCAGGCGCGCAAGGGCGCATGCAGGCCGTGGATATCGGCGGCGATGAGCAGGCGTTGGGGCATGGTCTTCAGGGGTTGTCTTGACCATCCAGGGCGCCAACTGGTTCTTGGAACCTGTTCACGATCTTGGTGAGGGCGGGAACGGATTTTGAACAGGTTTTCAACGCCGTCACGCCACAGTCACCAGGCCGCGCGGCGTGTGCAGTTGCGCGCTCAAGCGCGCTGGGCCGGCGCTCAGCTGCAGCTGCCCGCTCAGGCCCAGGGCCTTGAGTGCGGCGCGCAGCGCCTCGGCTTGGGGGTGCTGCAAGTGCAGGCTGTGCAGCGCCAAGCCACTGTCGGGCAGGGCGTCGCTCGGGTGCGTCTGGCCCCATTGGATGAGGGTGGGCAGGCAGCCATCGAACAGGCGCTGGCCATCGGGGCGTACAGCGATTTGCCATTGCAGCAGGCCGCGCGGCGTCTGGCGGCTGGCTGGCAGGATGTCGCCGCGCTCGATGCCTTTCGCGGCCAGGGCGGCGCAGGCGCGGGCCAAATCGGGCACGCGCGCCACCCAGTGAATCAGGCGCGGGCCTTGCGCGCGCACCTGGGCGCGCAGGGCGGCATCGTCCATGTCGAACCAGCGCCGCCGCGCGCGGCCATCGGGCCCGGCGGCGGGGCTGGCGGCCGGGTCGATGGCGATGATTTCCAGATAGGCCTGGGCAAATGGCCCGGCCTGCGTGGCGATGGACAGCAGGCGGTTGTGCGTGCCAAACAGCGGGTGTGCGCCGCCAGGGCCGGGCGCGATGCCCAGCGTGGCCTGGCACCAGGCCGCGCCCTGCTCCAGCGTGTCGGCCATGATCACCAGGTGGTCGAGCCGGGCCTGCGCGGCGGCTGTCGTTGCCGCTGCGGTCTCGCCAGCGGCGCTCACAGCTGCACCTCGCCCTGCACCACGGCCACGCAATCGCCGCCCACCCAGACCTGGCCTTGCGCATCGCGCGCCACGTGCACGCGCCCGGCGCGGCCCATGCGACTGCCTTGCGCGGCCACGTAGGCGGCGGGCAGCTGGCCTTGGGCCATCAGCCACTGCGCCAGGCTGGCGTTGAGGCTGCCGGTGACCGGGTCTTCGGGCACGCCGATGACGGAGACGAAGGCGCGCACTTCAATCAGCGGTTCGGCCTCAGCCTGTGCAGGCTGCGCGGCTTGTGCCGCCTGCGCCAGACGCGCGGCCGGGGCAGCGAAGGCGCGTGCCTCGCGGCTGGCGCGGGCAATCAGCGGCGCGCCTGCTTCGGCCTCATCCTCCCCCACTGCCTGGGCCGCCAACTGGGCTGCCAACTGTGCTGGATAGGGCCCGGCCACGCCGGTGTACACGCCCAAGGCGGCCAGCGCGGCGTGGTCGGGCTGCAAAGCCAGCACGGTGTCGGCATCGGCCAGCCACAGGCCCAGCCAGCGCGGGCCATTGTCCAGCCAGCGGGCCTGGCCGATGGCACTCACATCGGGCAGGCCCAGCGCGCGGGCCACCTGGGCCAGCAGCGCCTCGTCCACCGCCGTGGCCTGCATGGGCGGGGCGGCAAAGGCCAGGCGGGCGCCGCCGCCAAGCTGCGCCTCGCGGCGGATGGGGATCAGCCCCTTGGCGCACTGCTGCACGATGCAGGCCGGATCCTTGGGCTGGCCGCCGGCGGCCAACCAGGCAAAGCAGCTGCCCAGCGTGGGGTGGCCGGCAAAGGGCAGCTCCTCGGCCGGGGTGAAGATGCGCACGCGGTAGTCGGCCCCGGCCTCGGTGGGCGGCAGCACGAAGGTGGTTTCCGACAGATTGGTCCAGCTTGCAAAGCGCTGCATGGCCTCGTCCGTCAGGCCCGCGCCATCGAGCACCACGGCCACGGGGTTGCCCCAGCCAGGCTGGGCGGTGAAGACGTCGATCTGGGCAAAGGGGCGGCCGAAGGAGCGGTGAATGGCGGCAGTGGGCATGGCAATGCAACGGCAAGGATGAGGAAAAAGCGCCAGTCTATCGCCAATGGCGCGCAGACCCACACAGCGCGGGCGTGGCTGGCGAAAGGGGGATAAAATCGCGGGTTTTTGTTTTTTCACCCCAGCGCGGCATGGCTGGCATGCGGCGCAGGATACGGCCCAGGGCCTGCCTGGGCCGCCCATTTTTGAATTGTCTTTATGGCCAAAGAAGAACTCATCGAGATGCAGGGCTCCGTCACCGAGGTGCTGCCCGATTCGCGCTTTCGCGTCACGCTGGACAACGGCCACGAGCTGATTGCCTACACCGGCGGCAAGATGCGCAAGCACCACATCCGCATTCTGGCGGGCGACAAGGTGACGCTGGAGATGTCGCCCTACGATCTGAGCAAGGGCCGCATCATCTTCCGCCACCTGCCCGGCCGCGGCGGCCCGGCCTCGTCGAGCTGAGCGCCACCGCCGCCGGCTGCCGCCGGGCTTGGCGGCCCAAGCCCTCAAGCCTTCAATCCGCCCTGGGCTGACGGGGAATGCGCCCGAGCAGATAAAACTCCGGGTTGGGCAGCAGGCCCGTGGCGTTGGCGATGCGGTTGGACATGCCGAAAAAGGCCGTGATGGCGATGATGTCCCAGATGTCCTCATCGTCGAAGCCGTGCGCCTGCAGCGCCTGGCAGTCGGCGTCCTCGACCTGGGCCGAGTGCTGGCTGACCTTGACGGCAAAGTCCAGCATGGCGCGCTGGCGCGGCGGCAGATCGGCCTTGCGGTAGTTGATGGTCACTTGGTCTGCCAGGCGCGGCTTTTTCTCGTAGACGCGCAGCAGCGCGCCGTGGGCCACGACGCAGTACAGGCATTGGTTGAGCGCGCTGGTGGCGGTGACGATCATCTCGCGCTCGCCCTTGGTCAGCGAGCCGCCCTCGCGCAGCATCAGCGCGTCGTGGTAGGCAAAAAAGGCGCGCCACTCGGCCGGGCGCCGCGCCAGGGCCAGAAAAACGTTGGGAATGAAGCCGCTTTTCTCCTGCACCTGCACGATGCGCTCGCGGATGTCGGCGGGCAAGTCGTGCAGTTCCATCAATGGGAAGCGCTCTCGCATGGGGGTGTCTCCTGTTGGCTCAATCTTCTGAAAATTGTTTCCTGGCGCATCAGGAAACCTCGAACGCCAAGATAATACGCAGCGTTTGCCCATTGGCCTGTCGCGCAGTCGGCCCCATGCCGCTGGCCTGCGGCTGAGCTGCCCGCCCCACGCCCACAGCGCCTACAGCGCCCGCCCCATGTCCTACCTGCCCCAGCCCGATGCCGAGTCGCTTGAGCTCTCGCAACTGAGCCTGCCGCCTGCGCCGCGCCTGCAACTGGCGGGCATCACCAAACGCTATCCCGGCGTGGTGGCCAACGACGGCATCGACCTGACGGTCGAGCGCGGCCAGATCCACGCCATCCTGGGGGAGAACGGCGCGGGCAAGTCCACGCTGATGAAGATCATCTACGGCGCCGTGCAGCCCGATGCGGGCAGCATGCACTTTGACGGCCAGCCGGTGCGCATGCGCTCGCCGCACCACGCACGCCAGCTGGGCGTGGCGATGGTGTTCCAGCACTTCAATCTGTTCGAGTCGCTGACGGTGGCCGAGAACATCTGGCTGGGCCAGGAGCGCCAGATGCGCCGCGACATGCTGGACGTGCACCTGGACGAGATCGCCACGGTGTTCGGCCTGGACCTGGACGTCAGCCGCCCGGTGCATGCGCTGAGCGTGGGCGAGCGCCAGAAGATCGAGATCCTGCGCAGCCTGGTGGCCAAGCCCAAGCTGCTGATCCTGGACGAGCCGACCTCGGTGCTCACGCCGCAGGCCGTGCACAGCCTGTTTGGCGTGCTGCGGCGCCTGGCCGATTCGGGCTGCAGCATCCTCTACATCAGCCACAAGCTGCACGAGATCCGCGCGCTGTGCGACGTCTGCACGGTGATCCGCCAGGGCAAGGTGCGCGGCGTGGTCAACCCCAAGGAGCAAAGCGATGCCTCGCTGGCGCGGCTGATGATCGGCATCGAGCCGCCGCGCCTGCTGAGCCGCCACCACCGGCCAGGGGCCACGGTGCTGGAGGTGCGCGGCCTGCAACTGCCCAGGGCGAACCGCTTTGGCGTGGATTTGCACGATGTGCAGCTGCAGCTGCAGGCCGGCGAGGTCGTGGGCATCGCCGGCATCTCCGGCAACGGCCAGAACGAGCTGCTGCAGGCGCTCAGCGGCGAGGACGCGCGCGCCGCGCCCGGCCAGGTGCTGCTGTTCGGCCAGGACGCGGGGCGCGCCGGCGTGCAGCAGCGCCGCCGCGAGCACGGCCTGCACTTCGTGCCCGAGGAGCGCCTGGGCCGCGCCACGGTGCCCAGCATGAGCCTGGCGCAAAACCTGCTGCTGACGCGACGCCTGGAGCATGGCCCGCTGGGCTGGCTCAGCCCGCGCCGCCTGCACGCCAAGGCCAGCGCGCTGATCGAGCGCTTTGGCGTCAAGGCCGCCGGCAGCCACGCCGCGGCGCGCTCGCTCTCGGGCGGCAATCTGCAAAAGTACATCGTCGGGCGCGAGATGGACGCCGCGCCGCGCATCCTGCTGCTGGCGCAGCCGACCTGGGGCGTGGACGTGGGCGCGGCCGCGCAGATCCGCTCGCAGCTGCTGGCGCTGGCCGAGGCCGGCTGCGCGGTGCTGGTGGTCAGCGAGGAGCTCGAAGAGCTGTTCGAGATCTGCGACCGCCTCTACGTCATGGCCAAAGGTACACTCTCGCCCTCGCTGCCGCGCGCGCAGGCCAGCGTGGAGTTGATCGGCCTGTGGATGAGCGGCCTGTGGGAGACGCCCGAGCAGGGCCAGGCCGGCCAGGCCACCGACCAGCGCCATCGGCGCGATGCCCAGCAGGAGATCGCCACGATGGTGTGATGCCCCCCCTTGTGGCGCTGATGCGCTGAAAGCGGCTCGCGCCACCGCCCGACCCGATCTGGCCCAGCCCAGCAAGCCCCGGCGCGGCAGCCAGCGCAGAATGCGCCGCAGCCGCCCCCTTTCTTTCATCCCCCTGCCCTTTCCCGCCCCAGCAACCTGCCCGGCATGAAACTCGTTCTCGAACCCAGGCCCCAGCCCTCGCGGCTGTGGTCGGCCCTCTCCCCGCTGCTGGCGCTGCTGCTGACCATGCTGCTCGGCGCCGTGCTCTTTGGTCTCTCGGGCACCTCGCCGCTGCAGGGGCTGGCGGTGTTTTTCGTCGAGCCGCTCAAAAACGCCTACGCCTGGGGCGAGATTGCCCTGAAGGCCACGCCGCTGCTGCTGATCGCGCTGGGCCTGGGGCTGTGCTTTCGCTCCAACATCTGGAACATCGGCGCCGAGGGCCAGTTCGTGCTGGGCGCCATCGCCAGCGGCTGGGTGGCGCTGCAGGCGCAGCCGGGCAGCGGCGCGGGCTTCATCGCGCTGATCCTGCTGGCCGGCAGCCTGGGCGGCATGGCCTGGGCAGCCATCGTGGCGCTGCTGCGCGACCGCTTCAACACCAATGAAATCCTGGTCAGCCTGATGCTGGTGTACGTGGCCATCCAACTGCTGAACTACCTGGTCTATGGCCCCTGGAAGGATCCTGCGGGCTACAACTTCCCGCGCACGGCCTCGTTCGATGTCGCCACGCAGCTGCCGCGCCTGATGAGTGGCGCACGCGCCAATGCCGGGCTGTGGCTGGCGCTGGCGGCCTGCGCGCTGATGTGGCTGTTCATGTTCCGCACCCGCGCTGGCTTTGCCCAGCAAGTGGGCGGCCTGGCGCCCGCGGCGGCGCGCTACGCCGGCTTCCCGGCGCGGCGTGCGCTGTGGACGGCGCTGCTGCTCTCGGGCGCGCTGGCCGGGCTGGCCGGCGCGCTGGACGTGATCGGCCCGGTCGGCCAGCTCAACCCGCAAATTCCCGTCGGCTATGGCTTCACGGCCATCATCGTGGCCTTCGTCGGGCGGCTGCACCCGGTGGGCATGGTGTTCTCCAGCGTGCTGCTGAGCATGCTGGTCATCGGCGGCGAACTCTCGCAATCGCAGCTGGGCCTGCCCAAGTCGCTCTCCAACGTCTTCCAGGGCCTGCTGCTGTTTTGCCTGCTGGCCTGCGACACGCTGATCAACTACCGCCTGCGCCTCAAGCATGCGCCGGCCAATGTCGCGGCCGCGCCGGCCGCCGCCGCGCCCGGTGCAACGCCCGGCGCGGCAGCCAGCGCCCACCAAGGACTGTGATGGACCTGTTCATTGCCTCCACCCTGAGCACCGGCACGGTGTTGGCCCTGGCTGCGCTGGGGCTGCTGATCAACGAGAAGGTCGGCATCGTCAACCTCGGCGCCGAGGGCATGATGCTGTGCGCGGCCATTGCCGCCTATGCCACTGTGGTGCACAGTGGCAGCCACACGCTGGGCCTGCTGGCCGGCGCGGGCGCGGGCGCGGCGCTGGCGGCCGTGCTGGGCCTGCTGGTGATCTTCCTGCACACCAACCAATACGCCACCGGCCTGGCGCTGAGCCTGTTCGGCATGGGCTTTTCCGCCTACGTCGGTGTGGGCTACGTGCAGGCCAGCATCGCCGCCACGCCCAAGCTGGCGCTGGCGCCGCTGTCGGATCTGCCCTTCATCGGCCCGGCGCTGCTGCAGCACCATGCGCTGGTGTACGCGGCCATCGCCCTGGCCCTGGCCCTGGCCTGGCTGTATGGGCGCACGCGCACCGGCCTGGTGCTGCGCGCCATCGGCGAGTCGCCCGAGTCGGCCCACGCCCTGGGCTACAAGGTGCGCGCCATCCGGCTGCTGTGCGTGGCCCTGGGCGGCGCGCTGTGCGGGCTGGCCGGCGCTTATCTTTCGACCGCCTACGCGCCGCTGTGGGCCGAGGGCATGGTCTCCGGCCGCGGCTGGATTGCCCTGGCGCTGACGGCCTTTGCCACCTGGCGGCCGCTGCGCATTCTGCTGGGCGCTTATTTGTTCGGCAGCATGACCATGCTGCAGCTGAGCCTGCAGGCCGGCGGCATCCAGGTGCCCAGCCAGTTGCTCAGCATGCTGCCCTACCTGGCCAGCATCGCCGTGCTGGTGCTGATCTCGCGCAACCCGGTGTGGATCCGCACCAACATGCCCGCCTCGCTGGGCAAGCCCTTCTCTCCCTGAGCGCCCGCCTGGCGCGGCCGCCCTCTTTCGTTTTTTCACCCACTTTGGAGAACGCCCCATGAGCCCCCTGCCCCATCGCCTGAGCCTGCGCAGCGCCGCCCTTGCGTTGTGCGCCGCCACGCTGGCCGCCTGCGGCCAGCAGGACGCCCCGGCCCCCGCGCCAGCGCCCGCCCCCGCGCCTGCACCGACAAGCAGCAGCGCCAGCCCTGCACCGGCTGCAGCGCCAGCCAGCGCACCGGCGGCTGCGCCCAGCGCCGCCGCACCATCGGGCGAGCAGGCCGCGGCCGAGAAAAAGCCGCTCAAAGTGGCCTTTGCCTACATCGGCCCGGTCGGTGACGGCGGCTGGACTTTTGCGCACGACAACGGCCGCAAGGCCATGGTGCAGGCCCTGGGCGACAAGGTGCAGACCAAGTTCGTCGAAAGCGTGCCCGAGTCGGCCGATGCCGAGCGCATCCTGCGCGGCTTTGCCGCCGAGGGCCACGACGTCATCTTCGGCACCACCTTCGGCTACATGGACTACATGGCGCGCCTGGCGCAGGACTTCCCCAACGTCAAGTTCGAGCACGCCACCGGCTACAAGACTGGCCCCAACCTCAGCACCTACGACAGCCGCACCTATGAGGGCGCCTACCTGGCGGGCATCGTCGCTGGCGCAATGACCAAATCCAACGTGCTGGGCGTGGTCGGCTCCGTGCCCATCCCCGAGGTGATCCGCAACATCAACAGCTTCACGCTGGGCGCGCAGTCGGTCAATCCGGCCATCACCACCAAGGTCGTCTGGGTCAATGAATGGTTCAGCCCCCCGAAGGAGACCGAGGCGGCCACCTCGCTGATCCACAGCGGCGCGGACATCCTGTTCCAGAACACCGACTCGGCCGCCGTCATCAAGACTGCGCAGGAAAAGGGCAAGCGCGCCTTCGGCTGGGATTCGGACATGACCGCCTACGGCCCGCAGGCGCACCTGGCCTCGGCCGTCATCAACTGGGGCCCCTACTACACCCAGACCGTGCAGGCCGCGCTGGAGGGCAACTGGAGCAGCAAGCAAAGCTGGTGGGGCGTCAAGGAAGGCGCGATCGACCTGGTCGGCCTGGCCGATGACATCCCGCAGGAAACCAAGGACAAGGTCAACCAGGTCAAGCAAGGCCTCAAGGACGGCAGCTTCCACATCTGGAAAGGCCCGATCCTGGACCAAAGCGGCCAGGCCGTGCTGGCCGATGGCCAGGTGGCCGACGATGCCTTCCTGCTGGGCATCAAGTTCTACGTCAAGGGCGTCGAAGGCCAGGTGCCCGGCAGCAAGTGATCGCAGCGCAGCGCCGCCTGCGCGCAGCATGAAAAAACCCCGCCGTGACTGAGCTGGCGGGGTTTTTTCATGGATGCCGCGCAGGCCTCAAAGGCAGCGCGGGCATCAAGGGCCTGCAGGCGCGATCAGCTGGCATCGCCCACGCGCAGGTGGTGGCCATGGGCCAGCGCATCGCGCGTGGCGCTGCGCACCTGGGCGCGCGTCAGGCCGCTGGCCGGCTGCGGCTGCGCGGCGCGGGCCGAAGCCTCGCCGGCGGCTGGGCGCTGGGCCAGCGCCTCGGCCTGCACGGCCGCGCGCTCCACGGCCTGATGCGACTGCTGCTGCGGCCAGAAGAGCGGGGCTTCGCCAGCGGCAGGCATGGGCTGGGCGGCAAACGCCTGGCCTGCCAGCAGTACAGCGGCCAGGGCGGGGGCGGCGGAGATGAGACGGCGGTTCATGGTCGTGATTCCTTTCACTTTCAAAGTCCATGCAGCGCAGACGTTGCGCTGCAAAGAGCCTGTGGCAAAAGCCATCGGTGGCTGCATGAAACGCATTGTGCGCACGCCGCGTCGTGTTAAAAAGCCGGCAAAAAGCACAGAACTTATTCCAATCTGGAAACAATGGATTCGCTGGAACTGATCGAGACCTTTCGCGAAGTCGTGCGCCGCGGCGGCTTCTCGGCCGCGGCGCGCTCGCTGGGCATGTCACCGGCCAACGTCAGCAAATACGTCGCCGCGCTGGAGCAGCGCTTTGGCCTGCGGCTGTTTCACCGCACCACGCGCCGCGTGACCCCCACCGATGCCGGCCAGCTGCTCTACGAGCGCAGCGGCCCAATGCTGGAGATGCTGCACCTGACCCGAGACGAGCTGCTCACGCGCGCCAGCGTCCCCAGCGGCAGGCTGTACCTGACCGCGCCGCACGGCGTGATGCAGTCGCGCCTGTCGCAGTTGCTGGGGCAATTTCTCGAGCGCCATCCGCAGGTCTCGCTGCACCTGCGCGTGAGCAACCAGCACATCGACCTGGTCGAAGAAGGCGTGGACATCGCGCTGCGCGTGGGCCCCATCCCCGATGCCAACCTGATCGTGCGCCGCCTGCTGCCCATGCACTTCGCGCTCGCCGCCACGCCCGGCTACTGGCAGGCGCACGGCCGCCCCAGCCATCCGCGCGAGCTGGCCGGGCACCGCACGCTGTGCGTCACGCCGCTGGGCCAGGCGCCGCAGTGGCTGTTCAGCGAGCAGGGGCGGCGGCTGGAGGTGGCGCTGCAGCCGCTGGTCGAAAGCACCGACGCCCTGCCGCTGACCACGCTGGCGCTGCAAGGGCTGGGCGTGGTCTATCTGCCGCGCCTGATGCTCGAGCCGCACCTGGCCAGCGGGGCGCTGCAGGCTCTGCTGCAGGAGTTCGTCCCCAGTGAGCTCTACCTCTACGCCGCCTACGCCCAGCGGCGTCACAACAGCGCCGCGCTCAAGGCCTTGCTCGAATTCCTGCAGCAGCAGGCGCAGGCCATGCCCGAGCTGAGCGCCCTGGCCGTTGCGCCAGCGCCGCCGCCCGCACCCGCACCCGCACCCGCACCCGCACCCGCACCCGCACCCTCCTCACGCGCACGCCAGCGCCGCACGCCATGAGAGCGCGGCGCTGGCTGTGTTAGGCTCACCGCCCTGCGCCGCCCCACCGCCCTACCACCAAGATACGCCGCCCGCGCCGGCTTGGCATCGGGCCTGTTCATCCATGCCGGCCGATGGCCATGATGGTCAATCGGAGAAATGGGGAAATGGGGGCGCACGGCATTCAAGCACCCACGATGGTCTGCACCATGATTTTCTCGACCTTTCGCCGCCTGGCGCTGCTGTGCTGCGCCCTGGGCCTGCCGCTGGCCGCCGCCGCCAGCGAGCAGCTGATCAAAAGCAAGGCCTGCATTGCCTGCCACAGCGTGGAGCGCAAGATCGTCGGCCCGTCCTTCAAGGACATCGCCGCCAAGCGCCACGCCGAGGACGGCGCGGCCGCGGCCATGGCCGAGCGCATCCGCAAAGGCAGCAAGGGGCAATGGGGGCCCGTGCCCATGCCGCCCAACACGCGCGTCAACGAGGCCGAGGCCCAGGCGCTGGCGCAGTGGATTCTCTCGCTGCACCCGGCCAGCACCGCGCCAGCCCAAGCGCCGCAGACTGGCTCAGATCAAACGGCCGCCAACGCCAAGGGCAGCCCCAAAGACCAGCCCAAGGAAGACCAAGCAAAACCCACGGCCAAGCCGTGAGCGGCCTGGCCTTTTGAGCAGGCCATGCGCGCCTGCGCTCAGGCCTTGTGCAGCAGCAGCGCCAGTTGCTCGGGCTGCAGCCAGCGCCACTGGCCCGGGGCCAGGTCTTCGGGCAGTTGCAGCGCGCCGATGCGGCTGCGGTGCAGCGCCTCGACGCGGTTGCCCACGGCCGCGATCATGCGCTTGACCTGGTGGTACTTGCCCGCGTGCAGCGTCAGGCTGATGTGGGTGGGGCTGTGCTGCTCGATGGCGTCGGCGCGCACGGTTTGCCCGGCGCGGGCATCGTGCAGCACCACGCCCTGGCGCAGCTGCTCGATCTGCGCGGGCGTGACGGCGTGGCGCGCGTGCACCTCATAGACCTTGGGCACGTGGTGACGCGGCGAGCTCATGCGGTGGATGAAGGCGCCATCGTCCGAGAGCAGCAGCAAGCCGGTGGTGTCCTGGTCAAGCCGGCCGATGGCCTGCACCCCCGGCTGCCCGCCCTTGACGGGCCGCTGGCGCAAGGGGCCGGGCAACAGGGTGTAGATGCTGGGGTAGGCCGAGGGCTTTTGCGAGCACTCCGTGCCGGCGGGCTTGTGCAGCATCACATAGGCCTTGGCGTGGTAGGGCCAGATTTGGCCCTGCACGCGCAGCCGCAGCGGCGGCTGCGCCGCCTCATCGACGGGCAGCCATTGCGCCGCGTCATCGGCGCGCTGCCAGGGGCCATCGCCCCAGGCGAACTCCACCAGGGCAGCTTGCACCAGGCCATGGCACACGCGGCGCGTGCCAAAGCCTTGCGAGTACAGAATGTCGGCCAGCTGCACGGCTGCGCCCAGGGCCTCAGGCTGCGCGCCCGTTGGCGTAGAAGCGACGGATCAGCTCCCAGGCCTGCTGGGGCTCGTCGCAATAGTGAAACAGCTCCAGATCCTCGGGCGAGATCATGCCCTCCTCGACCAGCACCTCAAAGTGCACCAGGCGCTTCCAGTACTCGCTGCCAAAGAGGATGATGGGCACGCGCTTGGCCTTGCCCGTTTGCACCAGCGTCAGCACCTCGAACAGCTCATCGAGCGTGCCAAAGCCGCCGGGGAACACCACCAGCGCCTTGGCGCGCATCAGCAGGTGCATCTTGCGCAGCGCGAAGTAATGGAACTTGAAGCTCAGCCCCGGCGTGATGAAGCGGTTGCCGCTTTGCTCGTGCGGCAATGTGATGTTCAGCCCCACGTTCAGCGCGCCGGCCTCGTAGGCGCCGCGGTTGGCCGCCTCCATGATGCCGGGGCCGCCGCCGGTGCAGATGACAAAGCGCTGGGGCACCGGCTCGGATTCGCAGGCGCGCGAGACCAGGTGCGCAAAGGCGCGCGCGCTTTCGTAGTAGCGCGCGTTGCGCACCATGCGCTGCGCACGCGCCAGGGCGGCGGCATCGCCGCTGCGCTGCGCCGCTTCAAGCTCGGCCTGCGCCGTCTTGGCATCGGCCACGCGCGCGCCACCAAACACCACCACCGTCTGGTGGATGCCGCGCGCCTCCTGCTCCAGCTCGGGCTTGAGCAGCTCCAGCTGAAAGCGCAGGCCGCGCGTTTCCTTGCGGCTCATGAACTCCGGGTCGTCAAAGGCCAGGCGGTAGGACTCGGGCTGCAGGGCCTGGGGGTTGAGGGTCTGGGCGTCGATCTCGTCGATCGAGCGGGTCAGGGTGTTGTGAATTTGCGGTGGCGTGGCTTGCATGAAGAAATTCGATGGCAATGAATCAATGAAGGATATGCGGGATGGGTTGGGATGGCTGCGGCCCTGGCCCTCAGGCATGGGCCGCAGCGGGCTGGGCCGCGCCGCTGCTGGCCATGGCCTGGCCCATGCGCACGGCTGCGCCGAGCTGCCACTGCGGGCCCCAGCGCAGCCGCGCCTCGGGGGGCGTGAGCACGATCACGGTCGAGCCCAGCAAAAAGCGCCCCATTTCCTGGCCCTGGCGCAAATCCACGGGCGCGCCGCTGGCGTACTCCCAATGGCGCACAGCGCCCGTGCGTGGCGGCGTGACCACGCCATGCCAGCTGGTGGCAATGCTGCCGACGATGGTCGCGCCCACCAACACCAGCACGAATGGCCCCCAAGGCCCTTCGAACCAGCACACCAGGCGCTCGTTGCGCGCAAACAGGCCATCGAGCGCCTGGGCCGTGGCCGGGTTGACCGAATACAGATCGCCGGGCACATGGCTCATGCGCAGCAGGCGCCCGGCGCAGGGCATGTGGATGCGGTGGTAATCGCGCGGGCTGAGGTAGAGCGTGGCGAAGTCGCCCTGGTGAAACGGCGCGGCGCGCTGGGCATCGGCCAGCAGCTCGGCCACGGTGTAGTCGCGCCCCTTGGCCTGCACGATGCGCCCCTGCTCGATGCGCCCGCACTGGCTGATGGCGCCATCGACCGGGCAGATCCAGTCGCTCTCGGCCAGGGGCCTGGCATCGGGGCGCAGCGCGCGCGTGAAGAAATCGTTGAAGCAGGCGTACTGCGCCGCATCGCTGTGCAGCGCCTCCTGCATGTTCACCTGATAGTGCCGGATGAACCAGCGGATCAGCGGCTGCGCCAGCCAGGGCTGGCGCGCCGCCGCCAGCTGGCCAGCCAGGCGCGTGAGCGCCACGCGCGGAAGCATCTGTTGCAGCAGCAAGGTCATGAAGATTCCAGAACGGCGCGCAGATGGCGCCTTTTCGGGGCAAAGGGCGCGATTTTAGAGCCTGTTCAAAGCCCACGCCTGCCGCGCTGGCCTCATGGCTTTTGGCGCCAGAGACCGACGCTGACGTTGTGCCGCTCGTGGCGCTGCACTTCAAAGTGCGCGCCGCAGGCCTGCTGCAGCGCCTGGGCCACCTGCGGGTGGTAGGCCATGTGCAGGTGCGCAAAGCGCTGCGGCAGCGGCGCTTGCCGGCACAGCGCCTGTGCATCCTCGGCGCTGTAAAGCGGCAGGATGCGCACCGGCTTGCCGGCCTTGCGCTGCAGGTAGTAGCGGTAGCCTGCCGGGTTGAGCATGAAGCCCGTGTACACCGCATCGCCCGGCTGCAGATGCTGCAGCGCGAACTGCGCCGCAGCGCGGAAATCGTGCTTCGCAATGTGCCGGTAGTGCTGCAGCATGGGCCATTGCAACCCCATCAGCCCCACCAGCATCAACGGGGCCAGCGCGCCCAACCAGGGCTGGCGGCCCTGCTGCTGCCAAGCCAAGGCATGGGCCAGGGCACAGGCCAGCAGCAGATACAGCGGCGGCAGCAAAAACACATAGTGGCGCGGCGCCACGATCTGGCTTTGGCGCATGATGGCGGTGATCAAGGCGCCATAGGCCAGCAGCGCCAACAGCACGGCCAGGCTGGCCCAGGCCCAGCGGCGCTGCATGGGCGTCAGTGGCGGCCTTGCTGCACCGGCCCCAGCCTGGCGCAGCAGCGCAATGCCATACAGCCCAGCGCACAGCGCCATGCCCGCAGTGGCCCAAGGCCCCAGCACCTGGGCGTGCAGCGTGCGCAGCCCGGCCAGCAGTGCCTGGCCGTAGGACATCTTCTGCACAAAGCCCATCTGCCCCTGCGCCGTCAGCCACAACGAGTGGTAGCTCAGCGCCAGCCAGGCCAGCACCACGGCCAGCACGCAGGCCATGCGCAGCAGCGCCCAGCCATCGCGACGGCGCAAGCCTTCCAGCCCGTACAGGCCCAGCAGCAGCGCGGCCAGGGCCGTGGCGTGGTAGTGCGTCAAGGCCGCTGCGGCAAACAGCGCAACCTCCGCCCAGCCCGGCAGCGGCGCGCTGCGCCAGCCCTGCAGCCAACGCTGCCAGAACAGCACCCAGAGCACGGCCGAAAGCGCCATGCCCAGGCCGTAGGCGCGCGCCTCCTGCGCATACACATGGACGAAGCCGGAGCTGGCCAGCAGCCCCATCATGGCCAGATACGCCATACCCTCAGGCTGGCACGCCTGCCGCCAGGCGCGCCACCCCAGCCAGCCCAGCAGCATCAGCACGGCCAGGGCGCTGAGCAGGCGCAGCTGCGCCTCGCCATCGCCCAGCAGGGCGGTCACCAGCTTGTTGAGCAACTCATACAACGGCGGCGATTGGTCGGCGGCCTTGACCGTCCAGAAGCTCTCCTGCGCGCCCAGTTCCGTCAGGCGCACGCGCTCCAGCCAGGGCTGATCGTGGGGCCACAAGGGCCGCTGCAGCGCGATGTCGGCCGAGAACAGCTCGTCCTCCCACAGGGAGTTGCGCCCCAGATCGGGCAGGTACATCCAGGCCGCCCACAGCAGCAACAGCAGCGCTGCCGCCTGGCGCCAGCGGGCAGGAAGTGGCGTGCGGCGACAGGGGCTACAGGAGGAATAGGTCATGGGCGAATGGGCGCAGCCCTACACGGCACAAAGCCCGCCCCTGGCGATGCCAGGCAGCGGGCTTTGCGTGCAGCCGATCATTCGCGATCTGCGGGCAGCGGCCGAAAATGGCTTACTGCTCGATCTTGGCGGCCTTGTAGAGCTTTTCCTGGAACTCGGCCAGCTGCCGCTCGGCCAAGTGCTGCTCGATCTGCGGCTTGAGCGCATCCAGCGCGGGCGGCTTGCTCTCGCGCTTGTCCTTCAGGTGCAGGATGTGCCAGCCGTACTGGGTTTTGACGGGCTCCTGGGTGAACTTGCCTTTTTCCAGCTTGGTCAGGGCCTCGGCAAATTCGGGCACGTAGGTTTCTGCGCGCGACCAGCCCAGATCACCGCCCTTGGCGCCCGAGCCTGGGTCCTTGGATTTTTCCTTGGCGATGGCCTCGAACTTGCTGAAGTCCTTCTTCAGATCGGCAATGATGGCCTTGGCTTCTTCCTCTTTCTCGACCAGGATGTGCGCCGACTGGTATTCAAAGCCTTTTTGCTGCTCGACGAATTTGTCGTACTCGGCCTTGATGGCCTTGTCGGTGATGGGGTTGTCCTTCTGGTGCTTTTGGAACAGCGCGCGGATCAGAAAAGTCTGGCGCGCCAGGGCCATTTCTTCCTTGAACGCCTGGCTGTCTTCAAGCTTGAGCTTCTTGGCTTCCTGCTCGAACACCGCGCGGCGGATCAGCTCCTCCTTGACCTGGGCCTCCAGCTCAGGGGTCTTGGGGCGGCCGGCTTCTTCGAACTGCTTGATGAAGAAGTCGTAGCGCGCCTGCGGGATGGCCTCGCCGTTGACGACCGCCAAATCCTTGGCCGAGGCGGGCAGCACAGTTGCAGCCAGGGCGCCGGCCAGAGCGGCGCACAGCAATTGTTTTTTCATTGAGATCAAAGCCTTTCAGGGCGTGGAGAAAAGAAAACACGGCGCCACAGGCACCGGGCCATTGCGCTCAGGCAGCGGGCAGCCAAGGCTGCAAAACACAGCGGGGGCTGGAAAGCCCCCCGCGCCGCACCCGATCCGGGTTCAAGACTGCTTGAGCTCGATGGCCAGGGCATGCAGGCCGGCATCGAAAAAATCGCGCAGCGCATCATACACAAGGCGATGCGCGCTCACGCGGCTGGCCCCCAGAAACAATGGTGAGGCAATGTGCACCCGGAAATGGGTGCCAAAGCCCGTGCCATTGGCCCCGGCGTGGCCGGCGTGCTGATGACTCTCGTCGATGACCAGAAGTTCCGTGGGCTGCAGCCGCTGGCGCAGCCGCGCCTCGATGGCGGCGGCGGTGACGGCATTGGCGGCATTGGCTGCATGAGATGCGGCATCAGCGCCTGGGGTGTCGGGCGAAGGGTTCATGGCGTATTGGGATGGGGTGTTGAGGAGCGCTCTTTCAGCGCTGCTCTGGGCGCTGCACGGCGGCGGCATCGCCTGTCGCTGCGCTGGGCGGCGGCGCATCGCCAGGCGGCGTGGCAGGCGATGCCTGGCTGCCGGGCGCGCCGACGATCTCGATGTGCCGGCCCAGCAGCATGAACAGCGCCGCAATGGCCAGAAAACTGATCGTCGTGCTACCAAAGGTTTTGTAATTGATCCAAACGGACTGACTAAAATTTTTTGCCACGATGATATTGATTACTCCCATGGTGGTGAACAACGCACTTAGCCCCCAGACCAGCTGACGCCAAGCCAATTCAGGCATGCGCATCTGCCCGCCCAGCAGCAGCTTGAGCGGGTTGCGGCCCAGCACATGCAGAGACACCAGCAACACGGCCGCCAGCAGCCAGTTGACGATGGAGGAGCGCCACATTACGAATATAGGGTCGCGCAATGCCAAGGTCAGGCCGCCAAAGACGCCGATCAAGCCCATGCCCACCCACTGCATGGGCTCAACCTTGCGCCCGCCCAGCAGGGTCAGCACGATCTGCAGCGCCGAGACGCCGATGGCCACGGCAGTGGCAACAAAAATGTCCCATTTCACATAGGAGACATAAAACAGCACGAAGGGCAGGACGTCGAAAAAGAATTTCATGGCGCAAGGGCCAGGCGGCGGCATGGCCCGCCGCCTGCCGTGGCAGGGGGAAAAGAAGCGCCCGCCGGCGGCGGGCTCCAGCGGGCGATTCTATCCACGGCCTGCCATGAGCGCCTTGTCCCTAACCCGCCCTGCGAAGGCCTGCGCCGCTGCCAAGCTGGGCGACAATGCGCGCTGGATTTGCCCCCGCCCGCCTGAGCGTCTGCTGCGCCAGTTGTGCCAGCGCCAAGCCCGGGCGGGCCATCCCGCATTCCCCAACGACATTCCCAAGATATTTCCAAGGAGAAAAACCATGCTGGGCCTGATGCAGCACCAACCGCTTTTGATTTCGGCCATGCTCGAACACGCCGAGCGCCACCACGGCGACGGCCAGATCGTCTCGCGCCGCGTCGAGGGCGACATCCACCGCTACACCTACAAAGACCTGGCCGCGCGTGCGCGCCAGATCGCCAATGTGCTCGATGCCGAGCAGTGCGCGCAGGGCGAGCGCGTGGCCACGCTGGCCTGGAATGGCTACCGCCACATGGAGCTGTACTTCGGCGTCAGCGGCTCGGGCCGGGTGCTGCACACCATCAACCCGCGCCTGCACCCCGAGCAGATTGCCTGGATCATCAACCACGCCGAGGACGTGATCCTGTGCTTTGACACCACCTTCACGCCGCTGATCCAGGCCGTGCACAGCAAGTGCCCCGGCGTGAAGAAGTGGGTGGCCATGTGCGACGCCGACAAGCTGCCGGTCGACACCGGCATCCCCAACCTGGTCAGCTACGAGGCTTGGCTGGCCGGGCAAAGCAGCCAGTACCGCTGGCCGCAGCTCGATGAGAACACCGCCTCCAGCATGTGCTACACCAGCGGCACCACCGGCAACCCCAAGGCCGCCGTCTACAGCCACCGCTCCACCACCTTGCACACCTACGGCATTTGCATGCCCGATGTGATGTGCCTCTCGGCCAGCGACGCCATCTTGCCGGTGGTGCCCATGTTCCACGTCAATGCCTGGGGCACGCCCTACGCGGCGGCGGCCACCGGCTGCAAGATCGTCTTCCCAGGCCCGGCGCTGGACGGCAAATCCGTCTATGAGCTCATCGAGAGCGAAGGCGTGACCATGGCCGCCGGCGTGCCCACCGTCTGGCAGATGCTGCTGGGCCACATGCTGCCCAACCAGCTCAAGTTCAGCACGCTCACGCGCACCATCATCGGCGGCTCGGCTTGCCCGCCGGCCATGATCGAGACCTTCGAGAAGCAGCTGGACGTGCAGGTGCTGCACGCCTGGGGCATGACGGAGATGAGCCCGCTGGGCACGCTGGGCAAGCTCAAGAACAAGCACCTGCAGCTGCCGCAAGAGGAGCAGTTCAAGGTGCTGCAAAAGCAGGGCCGCGCGGTGTTCGGCGTGGACATGAAGATCGTCAACGAAAAAGGCGAGGAGCTGCCCTGGGACGGCAAGACCTATGGCGACCTGCTGGTGCGCGGGCCCTGGATTCTGTCCAAGTACTACAAGCTCGAGGGCAACGACCCGCTGATCTACGACGAGCAGGGCCAGGGCTGGTTCCCCACCGGGGACGTGGCCACCATCGACGCCGATGGCTTCATGCAGATCACCGACCGCAGCAAGGACGTGATCAAGTCCGGCGGCGAGTGGATCAGCTCCATCGACATCGAGAACATCGCCATGGCCCACCCGGCCGTGGCCATGGCCGCCTCCATCGGCATGCCGCACCCCAAGTGGGACGAGCGCCCCATCGTCGTCGTGGCCCTCAAGCCCGAGCAGCAAGTGAGCAAGGAAGAGCTGCTGAAGTTCTACGAAGGCAAGCTGGCCAAGTGGCAGATCCCCGATGACGTGGTGTTCGTCGACAGCATCCCGCTGGGCGCCACCGGCAAGATGCTCAAGACCAAGATCCGCGAGCTGTTGGTCGACTACAAGCTGCCCACGGCCTGAGCGCCTGCTCAAGGCCTTTGCAGGCCTTTGCCCCCGCTCTCGCCCATCGCCCCGCTTGGCCAGCGGGGATGAGTGCCTGGGGGCGGGCCGCAGCGCCTGCCCACAGCCCAGCGCCATTACAGGCGTTGGGTGTTCGGCTGGGCGTTCAGCAGGGCGTTCATTCAGAGTCTGAAGGCAGCAGCACGGTGCGGCCGTCATCGGCCTGGGCCAGGCGCAGCAGTTGAGCGTCGAAGGCCTGGTGGTCGCGCTCGTCGTGCGAGATCAGCATCAGCGGGATGCCCAGTTGCTGCAACAGCGCCAGCACCTGCTCGCGCATGTCCTGGCGCAGCTGCGGGTCGAGCGCCGAGAACGGCTCATCGAGCAGCAGCGCCCGCGGCTTGAGAATGGCCAGCCGCGCCAACGCCACGCGCTGCTGCTGGCCGCCCGAGAGCGTGTGCGGATACTGCCCGGCCAGGTGCGCGACCTGGAAGCGCTCCAGCCAGTGCATGGCCTCGTCCCTGTGCGCGCGCGACAAAAACCCCCAGGCGCCGCGGCGCAGGCCAAAGCCGACGTTGCCCAGCGCCGTCAGATGCGGCAGCAGCGCGTAGTTCTGGAACAGGAAACCCATGCGGCGCTGCTGCGGCGCCACGTGCAGACCGCTTTCGCCGTCGTAGAAGGTCTGGCCGCCGATGCGCACGTGCCCGGCATCGGGGTGCAGCAGGCCGGCCATGGCCTGCAGCACCAAGGTTTTGCCGATGCCCGAGGGGCCCATCAGCACGATGCGCGGGTGGCTGGCGCGCAATTGCACGTCCAGCTCGAAAACACGCTCGGCCGATTGCAGGCGCTTGCGCACGTCGATGTCGCACCAGGGCTGGGCGCCCTGCCCTGCTGCAGCCTGCGACGCGGCGGCACCGGCGGCGCTGGCACCGCTGACGGCCTGTGGAAAGCTCAGGCTGTTCATGCTCCGCGGGCCTCCTGCCGCTTGGGGGTGATCCAGGTGGCCAGCAGCAGCATGCCCACGCACACGCTGGAGATCACCAACGCCAGCAGCGTGGCCGTGCCATCGCGCCCGGCCTGCACGGCCTCGTAAATGGCGATCGACAGAGTTTGAGTCTTGCCCGGGATGCTGCCGGCAATCATCAGCGTGGCGCCAAACTCGCCCAGCGCGCGCGCAAAGCCCAGCATCATGCCGGCCATGATGCCGCGCCAGGCCAGCGGCAGGCTGATGCGCAGCACGATGCCCCATTCGCTCACGCCCAGCACGCGCCCGGCCTGCTCCAGTTGCGGATCAACGGATTCGAATGCCGCGCGCGCAGGCTTGAACACCAGCGGAAAGCTGACCACGGCCGCAGCCACGACTGCGCCCTGCCAGCTGAAAATCAGGCTGATGCCCAGGCTGTCCTTGAGCCAGGCGCCCAGCCAGCCCTTGCTGCCAAACAACACCAGCAGGTAATAGCCCATCACCGTGGGCGGCAACACCATGGGCAGCGTGAACACGGTGTCCAGCACATTGCGCAGCCAGCAGCGGCTGCGCGCCAGGTACAGGCCGACGACGATGCCCAGCAGGCCGCTGACGCAGGTGGCCCAGAACGCCACCTTCAGCGACAGCAGCAGCGGCACGATGACCGCTGCGGCGTCCAGCCCCTGCGTCATCGCGCCCTCCCCGGCCCGGGCGAGCGGCAGCCCTTGCCATCCATGGCGTTGCGCTTACTCGGCCGGCGGCAGGAAGCCAAACTGCGCCAGCACCTTTTGCCCATCGGGCGAGAGCACCAGGGCCATGAAGCGCTGCGCCGCCTCGGGCTGCGGCGCCTTCTTCAGCACGGCAATGGGATAGACCACCGGCTTTTGCGTAGGCACCGTATAGGCCACCTTGACTTTGTCGGCCATCAGCGCCGCATCCGTGCCATAGACGAAGCCGGCATCGACCTCGGCGCGCGCCACGTAGTCCAGCGCCTGGCGCACGTTCTGCGCCAGAATCAGCTTGGGCTGCAGCGCCTGCCACTGGCCGCCGGCCTCCAGCGTGGCCTTGGTGTAGCGGCCCACGGGCACGCTCTCGGGGTTGCCGATGGCGATGCGCGCAATGCCCTGGGCGCGCAGGCCATCCACATCGGCCAGCGCCACGCTGCTGTCCTTGGGTTGGAGCAGCACCAGGCTGTTGCGCGCAAACGCCTGGCTCTTGCCCTGCTCGACCAGGCCCTTTTCCTCGGCCATCTGCATGGTCTTCTGATCGGCGCTGGCGAACACGTCCACCGGCGCGCCCTTGTCGATTTGCTGCAGCAGCGCGCCCGAGCCGGCGAAGTTCAGCTCCACCTTGTCGCCCGGATGGCGCTGCTCGTACTGCTGGGCGATGACCTTGAAGGCATCGGCCAGGCTGGCCGCGGCCGAGACCGTGATCGTCTCGGCCCAGGCCGCGTGTGCGCCCAGCGCCAAAACCGCAGCGGCCAGGGGCCGCAGAAAAACAGAAAACCGCTTGTGCATGGCAATGCTCCCATCGTGAAGTGAAACTGCGCGCCCCTGCCCGCCGCATCTGCCCTGCGGACTGCGGCGGCTGGCGCAAGCCGCGAAATATACACAAAGATATAGCGACTGCAGGGCAAACGCCGCCCACGCCGCAGCCCATTTGCCGCTCATTTCCCTCTCATTTGCCGCTACCATGCGGCCCCATGCCCCATCGCCCCGAACAGCCCCACAACGACAGCCCGGCCAGCGCCGCCGCCCTCAGCCACTTCGACGCCCAGGGCCAGGCCTGGATGGTGGACGTGGGCGCCAAGCCCGCCACGCAGCGCAAGGCCGTGGCCTGCGGCAGCATCCGCCTCTCGGCCGCTGGCTTTGCCGCATTGCAAGACCCCGCCGCCGGGCGCAGCCCCAAGGGCGACGTGCTGGGCGTGGCCCGCATCGCCGCCATCCAGGGCGCCAAGCAAACCAGCGGCCTGATCCCGCTGTGCCACCCACTGCCGCTGAGCCACCTGCGCGTGGACTTCCGCCTCGATGCCGCCGCGCTGCGCGTGCACATCGAAGTCTGCGCACAGACGCGGGGCCCAACCGGCGTGGAAATGGAAGCGCTGACCGGCGCAGCCATCGGCCTGCTGACCATCTACGACATGCTCAAGGCCCTGGACAAGGGCATGGAAATCGAGCACATCGGCCTGCTCAGCAAGGAGGGCGGCAAAAGCGGGCCCTGGCAGCGCCCGGCCAAAGACTGAGCGCCTGTCATTCAGGGCCTGTCATTGCCCTGTGCCGCGCCACACACGGCGCAATGCGGGTCGCGCGCCAAGGCCCAGGCTTGCGGCGCTGGCGCCAGCGCATTGAACAGCAGCAGCTGCCCGCACGGCGCGCCGCCCAGGCCCAGCAACAGCTTCAGCGCCTCGCTGGCCTGCGCCGTGCCCACCATGCCCACCAGCGGCGCAAACACGCCAAACACCGCACAGGCCCCGTCGCCCGCCTGCCCCGGCGGGAACAGGCAGGCATAGCACGGCGAATCTGCGCGGCGCGGGTCGAACACACTGAGCTGCCCTTCAAAGCGCGTGGCCGCCCCCAGCACCAGCGGCGTGCGCGTGGCCACGCTGGCCTGGTTGATGGCATGGCGCGTGGCAAAGTTGTCGCTGCAATCGAGCACCACATCGCAATCGCCCAGCAGCTGCTGCAACTGCGGCCCATCGAGCCGCTGCACCAGCGCGCGCACGGCAATGTCCGGGTTCTGCGCCGCCAGGCGCTGCGCCAGCACCTGCGCCTTGGGCTGGCCCAAGTCGCCCGGCGTGAAAAACACTTGGCGCTGCAGGTTCGAGGCCTCCACCACATCGTCATCGGCCAGCCACAGCCGCCCAACCCCCGCCGCTGCCAGATACGCCGCCGCTGCATGGCCCAGGCCACCGCAGCCCACCACCAGCGCCGTGGCCTGCAGCAGGCGCTGCTGGCCCGCGATGTCGATCTCATCGAGCAGAATGTGCCGCGCATAGCGCAGCAACTGGTCGTCATTCATTCAAAGCCACCCGCATCCAGACCGCGCCAGCAGCACACAGCGCGCCAACGCCAAAAACCGGCCATTGTGCCGCAGCGGTGCGGGCCCACCATCCCGAGACAAGACACACACCATGACCACCCGCGCCCACCGCCTGCTGCAATTGCTGGAACTGCTGCGCGCCCGCCGCACGCCGATGCCCGGCCAGCAGCTGGCCGAGGCGCTCGGCATCAGCCTGCGCACGCTGTACCGCGACATCGCCAGCCTGCGCGGCGAAGGCGCAGCCATTGAGGGCGAGCCCGGCATCGGCTACCTGCTGCGCCCGGGCTTCACCCTGCCGCCGCTGATGTTCAGCGCCGACGAGCTGGAAGCCCTGGTGCTGGGCGCGCGCTGGGTGGCCAGCCAATCCGCCGATCCGGCGCTGGCCGAGGCCGCCGACCAGGCGCTGCGGCGCATCACCGGCGTGCTGCCCAGCGAGCTGCGGCTGCAAGTGGAAACCAGCGGCCTGTTCGTCCCCGGCCGCTGCGACGCACCATTGACTGAACCGTGGCTGCCGACGCTGCGCCAGGCGATTCGCCACGAGCACATCCTGCAACTGGACTACCGCGATGCCGAAGATGCCCCCAGCCAGCGCCGCATCTGGCCGTTCGCCATGGCCTTTTTCAATGAAACCCGGCTGATTGCCGCCTGGTGCGAGCTGCGACAGGACTTTCGCCACTTCCGCGCCGACCGCGTGCAGCATCTTGCCGACACCGGCCAGCGCTACCCCGAACGCCGCCCCAGCCTGCTGCGCCGCTGGAGCATTGAGCAGGGCATTGCACTGGATTGAATCTGCCGCGGACATCGGAACGGCTCGCGGCCAGGGCAGCCACCGGCTAGCCCAGCGTCCGTTGCAGCACCTCGCCCGGCAGACCGTCGAAGTCTTGAAACGCCTGATGGACAAAGCCATGCCTGAGGAGAATCTTGCGCGAGGCGATGTTGGCCGGGTCGATGATGGCGAACAGGCGTTCAAGCCGGGGCGCCTGTGCGTTCGCCACGGCCAGCAACTGCGCAGCCACGCGGTTGCCAATACCTTGCCCCCAGTATTCGGGCAGCAGCATGTAGCCCAGCTCCGCCGCACGGCCATCGGGGCGTTCCAGCGCCAATTTGCCCAGCCCCAGAAACGCCCCGTTTTCATCAAACAGCTTGAAATGACCAAACGCCGGGTGCCAGCCATTGTTTTCCAGCAGTTTGGCGTATTCGGCGCGCGCCTCATCCTCGGGCAAGGCACGCTCGGTAATCATCGCCATCACCTGGGCATTGCCCACCAGGCGGAAGTAATCGGCAAAGTCGGCCGCGCTGAATTTGCGCATGACAAGTGGCATCACGTTCTCTTTGGATAGCTGGAAAACGGCAAAACGGTGTGATAACAAGGATGACACGATAGCCACGCCCCATTCCAGCAGCCCTAAGCGCGACCTGCCATGACCATCTTTCACCAAACCATCGACAGCCCGGTTGGCCGCCTGCTGATCGCCGCCAGTGACGAGGGCCTGCACGCCATCGAGTTCCCGCAAGGCCGCCACCCGGTCAAACGCGATACCCATTGGCAGGAAAGCCCGCACCCGTTGCTGAGCGAAGCCGCCCGGCAGCTCGGCGAATACTTCGCCGGCCAGCGCCGCGTGTTCGATTTGCCGCTGGCGCCGCAGGGCACGGATTTCCAGCAGCGCGTCTGGCAGGCGCTGCGCGCCATCCCCTATGGGCAAACCCGCAGCTATGCGCAACTGGCCACCGCCATCGGCCAACCCAAGGCGATGCGCGCCGTCGGCGCCGCCAATGGCCGCAACCCGCTGTCCATCGTCGTGCCCTGCCACCGCGTGATCGGCGCTAACGGCTCGCTGGTCGGCTTCGGCGGCGGCCTGCCGGTCAAGACCTTTTTGCTGCGGCTGGAGGGCGCGCTGGCGTGAGGCTTGACCAACTGAAAAGGCATCGCCCCCAGGGCATCTTCAGCCACCGCAAGCGGGGCAGCCGCCCGGCGCCGCAGCCACCCAAGTGCGCCGCGGCTCAAAGCCGCACCCGGCGGGCCTCGCGGCCTGCACGCATGTCTTCCAAGTCGGCATAGATCACCAAATCGTTGCCCACGATTTGTAACCTGGGCGTCTCCCAAGCCTGCGCATCATCTGGAATGATGCACTGCGCCGTGCGGGTCTGCACGTCATAGACCCAGTGGCCACGGATATTGCCCAAGCCAAAGGCATCAATACAGATGCGGGCATGCGGGTGCTGGTGAAAGCCCCCCAGCCACGCCGCAAAATAGCGTTCGCTCAGCCACCAGCCCCAGTCATCCAGGCGGCTACTGCCATCCACCGCGCGCGGCACGGGCACCGATTCGCCATCCACCCACACCACTGCGCCACCTTCCCACGCATCGGGGCCCGCAAACAGCAGCGCGCAATGGGCCTGCTCAGGCGAGAAGAACGCCCAGGCGCTCCAGTGGTCCTGTTCCCGGGCGTGAATCTCTCCGGCAGTGTCGAAAATCTTCCACTCTGCCGCGCGGAAGTCATGCACGCGTGCGCTGGCCGCCAGCGGGGGCATGGCTTGGGTGAACACGCCCTGGTCGGGCCGCACGCCGTTGCGTGCGGCCTCAATCAGCGTGGCGTGCCAAGCTCGCAGGGCTTGCGAGGCGGGCGTGGGCGGGCAATCTTCGTCAAACAGCATGGCGGTTGTTGGCAGGTAAAGGGGCGCATGAAAGCAGACATCACCCAGCGCATTTTCACGACACGCAGAGCATTCATCCAAGATGATGGTTCTGTTTTTGGGTCAGCCACGCCCCCGTCTGTGAACAGCCCTACCGGGCCACCCGCCGCCTTCAGCACCTTATGCTTTGTCGCCTCTTTCGCTGAGCCAAGTCTTCCACGTATCCCCCGGCGCCAGCTGCTGGACGGAGGGATCCGAAAGCGGCGGCGCATCGGGGCGGCGCGGCAGAAAAACCTTGACCTGCACTTCGCCCGTGAGGGCGTTGACCTTGGCTTGCGTCAGGACGATGGCATTCTCAGGCGGATCGGCTGATATATACAGCATGAATGTTTGGTGATCTCGGTCATCAGGAGATCCAAAAACGCCTAATGTCAGATTTTTTTCGTCTTCCGGCGTCAGCGGCCACACGTAATCTTTAAGCGCCTCCCGCGTCGCCAGGCGCGCGATCTCTTCCATGTCTCTGGAGTGAAGGCGCTTCTTTTTATCAGATGAACGTTGTTTGTTTGCCATGATTCCCATCCGGTTAAAAATCCAGCCCAGCCGGCCATTGACCATTTTCTGCCCCAGGCTGTTGGCCGGGGCGGTTGCGCTTCTGCGGCTAAAAATTTTCCCCTTCTGTGTGCAGACGCTCGATAATGGCTTGGGTCAAATGGAAATATATTTCCTCAGGCAATGAGTCGCCGCTGACAAACTCCACCTTCTTGATGTTATAGGGCCTGGACAGTACGCGACTGCTGTGTTCCGCAGCGGCCAGCACCTGTTTGAGCACTTCCTTGCTCCGCAGCCGCGCAGGTTCTTTTGCATCCAGTTTGATAGCCACCACATCCACATCTGCTACAGGCACGTCAGAAAAAAACAATCCAAGGTAGTTATGCAATGGACCACTGATTCGAGAGACCTTATAAATACCTTCATCATTGACGAAATTCATAATTCACTCCAACGGGGAAGGAAAATTTTTGGAGGCCGCATTATGCGCATTATTATAAATTGGACCGTGATGCCTCATATGCCATGCCTCTGCAATCTCATGCTTCAAAAGTTGAATATCTTTATGAGCACAATCACCCTTAACCAATCTGCCCCATGCATTTGCTATTTCTTCACTGGAATCAAATCTCCTCATTTCCGCCCTAATACCCAGTTTTTCATAACGATCAAGCAAGTGCTTTTCA
Organism: Vandammella animalimorsus; assembly: GCF_002285265.1. Taxonomy (GTDB): domain Bacteria; phylum Pseudomonadota; class Gammaproteobacteria; order Burkholderiales; family Burkholderiaceae_C; genus Lampropedia. The sequence continues at coordinate 329,711 of NZ_NSJB01000001.1, read as the reverse complement.
CAAAACAGGCGGCTCTTTATTTTTGAATGTTTTCTATTTTAAGGCCGGTGTTGCGAGAAATTTGAATTACATCAATCTTACTCGCGCGAATCGCCTCATATGCCGCATCCGCTGCTTGCCCAGCATTGACGCCTGTGGCTCCACCAACTTGACGAAAGGTAGATGTATCAACCACTTGGGGTTGGGATGGCAGTTTTTGGCCCGCTGCGCGCAGCACTGGCCGGCGCCAGCACACCGCCCATGCCGGCAAACCCTTCGGCCCCATGCACCAAGGCGCTCAGCACATCCATTGTGGCCTCCTGCCTGTCTTCTGTTTGGCCGGCGCGTGCCAGGCATTGCCCGGCCAGGTGGGCGTTGTTGGGCGCGTTGTACAGCGATGTGCCCACGGACAATGAAAAACCTGCGGATTGGCTGCATTTTTGGCCGCAAGCGGCCCACGGCAGGCATGTTGCTCGCCCCCCTCACACTGCTGACAGAAACTGACAGCCGCCCGCTCTACAGTGGCGCAGGCCGGGCAAGCCGCCTGACTTGCCCAGCCCCATCCTGTTCACTTTCTGGAGATCGCCCATGTCTGCCCAGCTCACCTTCTACACCCACCCCATGTCGCGCGGGCGCACCGTGCGCTGGATGCTGGAGGAAACCGGCCTGCCCTACGACACCGTGCTGCTGGAATACGGCGGCAGCATGAAAGCGCCCGAATACCGCGCCATCAACCCCATGGGCAAGGTGCCCGCGCTTAAGCACGGCGACACCGTGGTCACCGAAGTGGCGGCGATTTGCCTGTATCTGGCCGATCTTGTGCCCGAGAAAAAACTTGCCCCGCCGGTGGGCAGCTTTGAGCGTGGCAGCTATTACCGCTGGATCAGCTTTATGGCGCCGCTGGAGCAGTTGATGATGGCCAAAGCCAGCGGCGGCAACCTGCCCAGGCCGGAATCGGCCGGTTTCGGCACTGAGCAAGACCTGCTCGACACCCTGGAGGCCGCACTGCAAGGCCGCACCCATCTTGCGGGCGAGACTTTCACCGCCGCCGACCTGATGGTGGCCGCCTATGTGGGCTGGTATCTGCAATTCAAACTGCTGGAGCCGCGCCCGGCCTTCACCGCCTTTGTCGAGGCGCACAGCCAGCGCCCCGCCGGCTTGCGCGCCGACGACATCGACAACGCCTTGCTGGCCGAGCCTTGACTGCGGCGCAAGCGCCATGCCCGTTTGGGTAGCCCGGCAGCGGGGCTTGCAGACCGCTGCTGCGTTACCTCCGGTCGCGCCCGCACACTGCTGACAGAAACTGACAGCCGCCCGCTCTACAGTGGTGCAGGCTGGGCAAGCCGCCTGACTTGCCCAACCCCCATCCACCTTTTGGAGATCGCGCATGTCCGCCCAACTCACCCTCTACACCGCCTTTCCTTCCCGCGGCAACAACGTGCTGTGGATGCTGGAAGAATGCGAGGCCCGCTATGAAGTGGTGCCGCTCGCCCTCGGCGCGGCGCTGAAAACGCCCGAATTTCTTGCCATCAACCCGATGGGCAAGGTGCCCGCGCTCAAGCACGGCGAGGCGGTGATTACCGAAACCGTCGCCATCCTCAGCTACCTGGCCGAGCTGCACCCGCACAAGCAGCTGATTCCCGCCGCTGGCACGCCCGAGCGCGGCGCCTATTACCGCTGGCTGTGCCTGGCCCTGCATCTGGAATACGCCGCCTTCGACCGCTGGCGCGGCGTGCACAACACGCCCGAGCAGCGCATCGCCATCGGCTATGGCGATTTCGACACCCTGCTCGCCACGCTGAAAAACCATCTGCAAGGCCGTGACTACATCGTCGGCCAGCAGTTCAGCGCGCTGGACGTGTATTACAGCGGCCTTTTGGCCTTCTTGATCCACCGCGCCCAGGCCATCCCCGCCGACCCGCTGCTGCTGGCCTACATGCAGCGCCACCTGGCCCGCCCCGCCTTCGCCCGCGCCGAGCAGATGAGCGCCTGATTGAGATCGATGGAGGAAAGACCATGAAGATAGAAAACGTCCAGCCCTTTATTGGCCAACACTGCGAAACCACCGCCACCGGCACCCTGCTGCGGCAACTGGGGATTGAGCTGTCCGAGCCCATGCTTTTTGGGCTGGGCGAAGGGCTGGGTTTTATTTTCTGGCAGATGAAGTCCATGCCCGCCCCCTTCATCGGCGGCCGGGTCAAACCCGGCATCCTGACGCAAAACATTGCCAGAAACCTCCAGCTTGAACTGATTGAAAAAGAGACTTCATCCCCGCAAAAAGCCTGGAGCCATGTCAAACAGCTTCTGGACGATGGGCATGTCGTGGGACTGAAGCTCGATTGCTTTCATCTTGAATACTTCAAAAACGCTGCGCATTTTGCAGGGCATTATGTCGCCATCTATGGCTATGACACTGAAAATGCCTTCCTGATTGATACCGAGCCACAAGGCGTGCAGGTCAAAACCAGCCTGGACAGCCTGGCGCGGGCCAGAGCTGAAAAAGGCTTCATGGCATCCAAACACCTGTATTACACGCTCCGGCCTTCCGGCAAGCATTTCGAGCTTGAAAAAGCCATCCCGGCGGCCATCCGCAACAACGCCCGCGAATACCTGAACCCGCCCATTACCAATATTGGCTACAAAGGAATTTCAAAAGCCAGCGCAGAAATCCAAAAATGGTTCAAGACCAGCCACAACATCGAGCATGAATTCAAAACGGCGGCCATGCTGATGGAGCGCGCCGGAACCGGCGGCGCCTTGTTCAGAAACATCTATCGGGATTTTTTGCTCGAAAGCCACCGGCTGCTGCCGCTTGAGCCACTGAAGACCGGGCATGAAGCCTTTGTGGAAATTGCCAGCCTCTGGCAGCAGGTGGCCGAGTTGTTTGAAAAGGCAGGCGAAAGCCAGGACTTCCAATACATCGCTCAAGCCTCGCAAACCTTGAAGGCGTTATCCGGCAAGGAAAAAAGCGCCATGGAAGTCATAGCGAGGCTATAGCCCGCGCCCAGCCCAAGGCGCAACGCCCGCCTGCTGCGCATACAGGCCGCCATCTCCAAACCGCCCAGACAGGAGCAGCCCATGCCGATCAACCCCGACCTCGCCGCCCACGTCCGCCGCCTGCTGCTCAAGCGCCTGCCCGATGGCGTGGCGGTGAGCGGCATCGCCGAGCAAAAGGGTTCGGCGTCCCCGGCTTGACAGTTGTAGCTACGTAGCCACAATCTGACTGTATCTGACAGCCGTCCAAAGGAAACGCGCCATGATCCATACCCTCAGCAGCCGCGAGTTCGGCCACAACGTCAGCAGCGCCAAAAGCCTGGCCAAGCAAGGGCCGGTGTTCATCACCGATCGGGGCGAGCCTGCTTTTGTGCTGATGAACATCGAGCAATACCGCGCCATCACCGGCGCACAGCCAGCGCAATCGCTGCTGGATCTGATGGACAGCCTGCCCGACTCCTCCGAGGCGGGCGATTTCGAGATCACCCCCATCGGGCTTGAGCTGCACAGCGAGTAAGGCCATGTATCTGCTCGACAGCAACGTATTGGCCGAGCTGCGCCCCGGCAAACCCCAACCCTCGCCGCAGGTGCGGCAATGGGCGGCCACCGTGACGCAAAGCCTGTTTTATCTCTCGGCCATCACCATCTTGGAGCAGGAAGAAGGCGTGCTGCGCGTGGAGCGGCGCGACCCTGCCGCAGGACAAGCCCTGCGGCGCTGGGCCACCGCAGTGCACCAGGCCTTTGCCGGGCGCATCCTGCCCTTTGGCGAGCGCGAGGCCCTGCTGTGCGCCCCCATGCATGTGCCCGATCCCAAAGCGCGGCGTGATTCCATGATCGCGGCCACCGCGCTGGCGCATGGCATGACGCTGGTCACCCGCAATACCCAGGATTTCGAACGAACCGGCGCGCGCCTGTTCAACCCTTGGGCAGGCCAGATTTAAGCCAGAACAAGCCATGGCCTTCGACTCCGACCTCGCCGCCCAAGTCCGCCGTCTGCTGGTCAAGCGCCTGCCCGATGGCGTGGCGCTGAGCGACATCACCGAGAAAAAGATGTTCGGCGGCTTGGCCTTCATGGTGCGCGGCAAGCTGTGCGTCGGCATCAGTGGCCGCGACTGCGAGGTGATGCTGCGCATCGGCAAGGCCCAGCACGACGCCGCGCTGGCGCACGAAGGCGTGCGCACCACGGTAATGAAAGGCCGCGAATACCGCGGCTATATCGACCTGGACGAAACCGCCTTTCCCATGCTGGAAGACCTGCTGGCGCTGGCGCTGCGCCACAACCAGGAGCTGAGCGCCGCCCCGCCGCGCCGCCGCGCCGCCGCAAGCAAAAGCCATAAGGTATTGGCTCTGCATCGTCAACCGTGAGCGTGTGCTGCGCGGCGTGGCTGGTGGCTTTTGCCAGCTCTGCCATGGCAAGGCCGCGCCACTCAGGGGTACTCCGCACGAACCCAGCGCAGGCACCTGCAGGGTCGGCCTGGGCCAGGCTCTGGATAGAGCCTTGATGAAGCCTGCCGCCAAACTGCCATAGTTTTGACAGACTGAAACGCCCACTCCTGAATGCCATAGCCCCATGCCTCAAGTCCAGTGCTACAGCTACTTCAGCATCTCCTCACAAACCCAGACGCTTCGTACTGGCACAGACCCGCTGTCGCATGTCGCGGTCGAAAACGGAAATTTTGATCCTGCAGCGATCACCGCCCTGCTGGGCATTCAGCCGCACCGGGCGTGGCGGCAAGGGGATAGAAATCCTCTGGGCAAGCCCTATCGCACCTCCAATTGGAGTGCTTGCCTGCAACAGGAACCTGTCTTCGATGCAGGCCTGCAATGCCAACGCATTGCCTTGCAACTGCACGACAAAATCCATGCGCTCAATGCGCTGCGGCAGCAATATGCAGTGCAGTTTTGGATCACCGTCGTGCCCACCATGTATCCCGAAGCAAGCACACCGGCGCTTTATTTGGATAGCGAGGTCATTGAGTTCTGTTACCTGACCGGCACGCAAATCGATGTGGACATGTACGTCTATGCAGACATCGCATAAAACAAGCAACCATCCACCCACGGCAACAGAAATGAGGCGATGGATTGGCAAACACAGGTGCCTCCGATGTCAATCAATCCCCAACTGATAGCCCCGCCGCCGCAAGGAGAAGCCATGAGGTATTGGCTCGGCGTCGTCAGCCGCGCGCATGTGCTGCGCGGCGTGGCTGGTGGCTTTTGCCAGCTCTGCCATGGCAAGGCCGCGCCGCTTCAACGCATGCAGCCGGGCGACTGGCTGCTGTACTACAGCCCCACCCGGCGCTTGGGCGAGGCGCAGAAATACCAGGCCTTCACTGCCGTGGGCCAAATCACCGGCGCGCACGCTTACCGCTTCCCAATGGCTGAAGACTTCCATCCCCTGGCGCCGTGATGTGGATTACCTCGCCATCCGCCGCGAATGCCCCATCACCATCGCCCGCCGGCATGCCGAATGGCCAACCTATGCCCGGCAACTGCGTTACGGCCACGTCGAGGTCTCGGCCGGTTTTGCCCAGTTCGTACAGCAGTACATGGTCAGCCGCCCCGAGCCAGGCCCAAGCGCGTCAGAGGCGCATCCAGGCAATCCTATGTCTTATATAAGATATTGATGCGCCGGGCCGGCCGGCGGTAGAATCGCGCACGCTGCCGCAAGGCGGCGTTTTGTTGTTCTGCACAGCTGTGCTTTCGTTTCCGACGCGCCGCAAGCGCCGCGTCGCCCCCACACATGACCGAGCTTCACGGGGCAGCCAAGGCCAGTCATGGCGCAGCTGGCACCCTGCCCCCCCCTTCATTCAGCCCGCTGTATCGCCAGATCAAGGATTTGCTGCTGCAAAAGCTGCAGGCCGGGCAATGGCAGCCCGGGCAGGCCATCCCCAGCGAGATGGAGCTGTCGCAGCAGTTGCGCGTCAGCCAGGGCACGGTGCGCAAGGCCATCGACGAGCTGGCCGCCGAGAACCTGCTGGTGCGCCGCCAGGGCAAGGGCACGTTCGTGGCCACGCACTCCGAGCAGCAGGTGCAATACCGCTTTCTGCGCCTGCGCCCCGACGCCGGCGATCTGGACGAGGAAGGCGCCGCGCAGCGCCACATCCTGCAGTGCAAGCGCAGCCGCGCCAGTGCCGAGCTGGCCGCGCAGCTGGGCCTGCGCAGCAGTGATGCCGTGGTGCACATCCGCCGCACGCTGTCGATGCAGGGCGTGCCCTCGGTGCTGGAGGACATCTGGCTGCCTGGCAACACCTTCAAGGGCATCAGCACCGAACAAATCGCCAGCTACCCTGGCCCGACCTATGCGCTGCTGGAAAAGGAGTTCGGCGTGCGCATGGTGCGCGCGGTCGAGAAGCTCAAGGCCATTGCCGCGCCCGATGCCCAGACCGCCGCGCTGCTGCAGGTGCCGCCGGGCTCGCCGCTGCTAGCCGTCGAGCGCCTGGCCTACACCTACAACGATGTGCCGATGGAGGTGCGCCACGGTCTGTACCGCACCGATACCCACCACTATTTGAATGAGCTGAACTGAACACGGCGCCCCGCTCCGGCGCGCCCATGCGTTTTACATTGTTGTCACAAATGGCCGCAGTTGTCGGCCAGCCGGAATGGTTGGGTCTAAAATCCTGCCGTTTTGCCTGAAACAGGCCCATCGCTGCCTGCTGCGCTGCAGCCTGCTTGAGTCGACCGCTGTTTCAACGCATCGCCCCGCCCCCCTGCACAGAAAGACATACGCCCATGAATGAAGTCGCAAAGAAAAGGCCTGAATTTCGCAACATCAACCTGTTTCACGATGTGCGCACCTACCGCCTGCCGCCAGCAGGGGTGCTGTCGATCCTGCACCGGGTCAGCGGCGCGATCATGTTCCTGCTGCTGCCCGTGCTGCTGTGGCTGCTGGACATGTCGCTGCGCTCGCCAGAAACCTTCGCAAAGGCCACCAGCATCTTCCGCACGGGCCTGTGGATCTTCCCCGGCTTTCTGGTGCGCCTGGGCGTGCTGGTGCTGGTCTGGGCCTTCCTGCACCACCTCTGCGCCGGCATCCGCCACCTGTGGATGGACGTGGACCACCACAGCGTCACCAAGGAGTTCGGCCGCAAGTCGGCGCTGGCCTCGTTTGCCATCAGCCTGGGCCTGACCGTGGTGTTTGGCGCCAAGGTCTTCGGCCTGTACTGAGCCCCCAAGCCCACGGCACCGCGCCCGCCCGCATCCCATCCTAGGAGTTCTTTCCCATGTCCATCAACTACGGTTCCAAGCGCCTTGTGGTCGGCGCCCACTACGGCCTGCGCGACTGGCTCAGCCAGCGCATCACCGCCATCCTGATCGCCCTGTTTGCCCTGGTGCTCATGGCCCAGGTGTGCTTTACCAAGGGCCCGATCGACTACGCCGCCTGGCGCGCCATCTTCGATGCGCAGTGGATGCGCCTGTTCGCCTTCGTCACCGCCGTGGCCGTGCTCTGGCACGCCTGGGTCGGCGTGCGCGACATCTGGATGGACTATGTCCCCGCAGCGGGCCTGCGCCTGTTCATGGATGTGCTGACCATCGTCTGGCTGGTGGGCTGCGCCGGCTGGGTCTTCCAGATCCTGTGGCGCCTCTGACCGCCCTGACCACCCTGGCCGCAGCCGCGCTTGCCGGGCCAGGCGCCTGAAGTCGCAACAAGCGGCCAGCGCCGGCCCCGCAAAGACAACGATCCCCGCCCCGCTTTGAGACACCACGATTTCCCAACACCATGAGCTACTCCAAAGAAAACATCATCACCCGCAAGTTCGACGCCGTCATCGTCGGCGCGGGCGGCTCCGGTCTGCGCGCCGCGCTGGAGCTCTCGCGCGCGGGCCTGTCCGTGGCCTCGCTGTCCAAGGTCTTCCCGACCCGCTCGCACACCGTGGCGGCCCAGGGTGGCGTGTCCGCCTCGCTGGGCAACATGAGCGAGGACAACTGGCACTACCACTTCTACGACACCATCAAGGGCAGCGACTGGCTGGGCGACCAGGACGCCATCGAGTTCATGTGCCGTGAGGCGCCCAACGTCGTCATCGAGCTGGAACACTTCGGCATGCCGTTTGACCGCAACCCCGACGGCACCATCTACCAGCGCCCCTTTGGCGGCCACACCGCCAACTACGGCGAAAAGCCCGTGCAGCGCGCCTGCGCCGCCGCCGACCGCACCGGCCACGCCATGCTGCACACGCTCTACCAGCAAAACGTCAAGGAAAAGACCAACTTCTTCGTCGAGTGGATGGCGCTGGATTTGATCCGCGATCAGGACGGCGACGTGGTCGGCGTGACCGCGCTGGAGCTGGAGACCGGCGATCTCTACATCCTGCAGTCCAAGGTCGTGCTGCTGGCCACCGGCGGCGCAGGCCGCATCTTTGCCGCCTCGACCAACGCCTTCATCAACACCGGCGATGGCCTGGGCATGGCCGCACGCGCGGGCATCCCGCTGCAGGACATGGAGTTCTGGCAGTTCCACCCCACCGGCGTGGCCGGCGCGGGCGTGCTGCTGACCGAAGGCTGCCGCGGTGAGGGCGCCATCCTGCGAAACAGCGAGGGCGAGCGCTTCATGGAGCGCTACGCCCCCACGCTCAAGGACTTGGCGCCGCGCGACTTCGTCTCGCGCTCCATGGACCAGGAGATCAAGGAAGGCCGCGGCTGTGGCCCGAACAAGGACTACATCCTGATGGACATGACCCACCTGGGCGCGGAGACCATCCGCAAGCGCCTGCCCTCGGTGGAGGAGATCGGCCACAACTTCGCCAACGTGGACATCACCAAGGTGCCCATTCCCGTGGTGCCCACCATCCACTACCAGATGGGCGGCATCCCCACCAACATCAATGGCCAGGTGGTCATCAAGACGCAGACCAACAATGCCGAAGTCGTCGGCGGCCTGTATGCCGTGGGCGAGTGCTCCTGCGTCTCGGTGCATGGCGCCAACCGCCTGGGCACGAACTCCCTGCTGGACCTGCTGGTGTTCGGCAAGTCCGCCGGCCGGCACATCGTGCAAACCGTCAAGGCCCAGGCCGCGCACAAGCCGCTGCCAGCCGATGCGGCCGATCGCACGCTGGCGCGCCTGAACCGCCTGCAGGCTTCGAGCTCGGGCATCTACTCGCAGGACATCGCCAACGAAATCCGCCAGACCATGCAACAGCACGCCGGCGTGTTCCGCACCCAAAAGGGCATGGACGAGGGCGTGGTCAAAATCAACGCCATCCGCGACAAGGTCGGCAGCGTCACGCTGCAGGACAAGTCCAAGGTCTGGAACACCGCCCGCATGGAAGCGCTGGAGGTGGACAACCTGATCGAAGTCGCCCAGGCCACCATGACCTCGGCCGCAGCGCGCAAGGAATGCCGCGGCGCGCACACCGTCTACGATTACGAGCGCCCTGCCGATGACCCGGAGGCGCCGCTGGGCCGCAACGACAAGGAATGGATGAAGCACACGCTGTGGTACAGCGATGGCAACCGCCTGGACTACAAGCCCGTGAACCTCAAGCCGCTGACGGTCGAGAGCGTTCCGCCCAAAGTGCGCACCTTCTAATCATCCACCGGCCACCGCAGAGCCTCACGAGAGCCTAGACACCATGACAATCCGCAAATTCCAGATCTACCGCTACGACCCCGACAAGGACGCCAAGCCCTACATGCAGGAAGTCGAGGTCGAGCTCGACGGGCATGAGCGCATGCTGCTCGACGCGCTGGTCAAGCTCAAGGCCAAGGACCCGTCCATCGCCTTTCGCCGCTCCTGCCGCGAGGGCGTGTGCGGCTCGGACGCCATGAACATCAACGGCAAGAACGGCCTGGCCTGCCTGACCAACATGAACACGCTGCAGGGCACCATCGTGCTCAAGCCGCTGCCGGGCCTGCCGGTGATCCGCGACCTGATCGTGGACATGACGCAGTTCTTCAAGCAGTACCACAGCATCAAGCCCTATCTGCAAAGCGACATCTACGCCTCGGCCGAGAAGGAGCGCCTGCAATCGCCCGAGGAGCGCGAAGAGCTCAACGGCCTGTACGAGTGCATTCTGTGCGCCAGCTGCTCCACCAGCTGCCCGAGCTTCTGGTGGAATCCGGACAAGTTCGTCGGCCCCGCCGGCCTGCTGCAGGCCTACCGCTTCATCGCCGACAGTCGCGACACCGCCACCGGCGCGCGCCTGGACAATCTGGAAGACCCCTACCGCCTGTTCCGCTGCCACACCATCATGAACTGCGTGGACGTCTGCCCCAAAGGTCTGAACCCCACGCGCGCCATCGGCAAGATCAAGGAATTGATGGTGCGCCGCGCCATCTGAGCCCCTTGGCCCCGCCAGCGTTTATGACCGAGCCCACCGCCCCCACCGCCACTTGCAGTGCCGCTGCCGGGCAGCCCGCCCAGCGGCTGCTCAGCGAGCTGGAGCTGCGCCAGCTGCACTGGCGCAGCCGCCGCGGCCTGCTGGAAAACGATTTGCTGATCGAGCGCTTCTTCAAGGCCCACGGCAACGCCCTGACGGTCGAGCAAGGCATGGCTGTCACGGCGCTGATGAACCTGGCCGACAACGACCTGCTGGATCTGCTGCTGCGTCGCAAGGAGCCTGAAGGAGAGACTGATACCCCCGCGATCCGAGCCGTGCTGGAGCTGATGCGCCCCGCCAAGCCCCCCTCGATGGCCTGAGGCCCCCTCGCCCCAGGCCTGCCGCAGCCAACGCGCAGCCGCCCGGCACACCCTCCCCTGCAACCGCCTTTTCGAAACCCTCCCGCCAGGCATGGCCCCATGCGCTGCACCGCGCAAGCCGCACTGCCGCCCTGGCCCCACCAAAGGAAGAGAACCATGAAGTTGTCCGACAACAAAGCCACCCTCTCATTCAGCAATGGCAAGGCATCGGTCGAGCTGCCCGTTTACGAAGGCACCATCGGCCCGGACGTGATCGACATCCGCAAGCTCTACGGCCAGACCGGCATGTTCACCTACGACCCCGGTTTTCTGTCCACCGCGGCCTGCCAGTCGGCCATCACCTACATCGACGGCGACAAGGGCGAGCTGCTCTATCGCGGCTACCCCATCGAGCAGCTGGCCGAAAAATGCGACTACCTCGACACCTGCTACCTGCTGCTCAAGGGCGAGCTGCCCAACGCCCAGCAGCGCGAAGACTTCCACCAGCTCGTGCTCAAGCACACCATGGTCAACGAGCAGATGCAGTTCTTCCTGCGGGGCTTCCGCCGCGACGCGCACCCCATGGCCGTGCTCACCGGCCTGGTGGGCGGCATGTCGGCCTTCTATCACGAGAACACCGACATCCATAACCCCGAGCACCGCGACCGCGCCGCCATCCAGCTCATCGCCAAGATGCCCACGCTGGTGGCCATGGCCTACAAGTACGGCAAGGGCGAGCCGTACATGTACCCGCAGAACAACCTCAGCTACGCCGGCAACTTCATGCGCATGATGTTCGGCACCCCGTGCGAGGAGTACAAGGTCAACCCCGTCATTGAAAAGGCGCTGGACCGCATCTTCATCCTGCACGCCGACCACGAGCAAAACGCCTCCACCTCCACCGTGCGCCTGTGCGGCTCCTCGGGCACCAACCCGTTTGCCGCCATCGCCGCGGGCGTGGCCTGCCTGTGGGGCCCGGCCCACGGCGGCGCCAACGAGGCCTGCCTGAACATGCTCGAAGACATCCAGAAGATGGGCGGCGTGGCCAAGGTCGGCGAGTTCATGGAAAAGGTCAAGGACAAGAACTCCGGCGTGCGCCTGATGGGCTTTGGCCACCGCGTCTACAAGAACTACGACCCGCGCGCCAAGCTCATGCAGGAAACCTGCAACGAGGTGCTTGCCGAGCTGGGCCTGGAAAACGACCCGCTGTTCGCGCTGGCCAAGAAGCTGGAGCAAATCGCGCTGGAAGACGACTACTTCGTGCAGCGCAAGCTCTATCCCAACGTGGACTTCTACTCGGGCATCGTGCAGCGCGCCATCGGCATCCCGGTCAACCTGTTCACCGGCATCTTCGCGCTGGCGCGCACCGTGGGCTGGATCGCCCAGCTCAACGAGATGATTGCCGATCCCGAGTACAAGATCGGCCGCCCGCGCCAGCTCTACACCGGCTCGCCCCGCCGCGACGTGCCCTGAGGCTCCGGCCGGCCAATGCCACGCCACGCAGCGCGATGCCCGCATGGGCATCGCGCTTTTTCTTTGCCCGTCGCATCGCCCCTATTTGCAAATTTGCAGAGATAAACTGCAGCCTCTGCTATTGATACAACAAATTTGCACAGTAAGATGCGTGCTGCACGGCGTGTGCCGCGCCATCGCTTGCCCAAGCGCCTGCCCCGCAGGCCATGGCCGATGGCCGCATGTGCCCCGCTTCCATCCCCCCTCTTTCGATCCAGGAGACAACGCATGAACGCTATCAGCGAACAAGGCCTGAAGGCCCCCGCCGTCAAACTGCTCATCAACGGCCAGTTTGTCGAATCCAAGACCACCGAATGGCGCGAAGTCATCAACCCCGCCACGCAAGAGGTGCTGGCCCGCGTGCCCTTCGCCACGCAGGATGAAATCAACCAGGCCGTGGCCGCCGCCAAGGAGGCCTTCAAGACCTGGCGCAAAACCCCCATCGGCGCACGCGCACGCATCTTCCTGAAATACCAGGAGCTGATCCGCGCCAACATGAAGGAGCTGGCCGCCCTGCTCACCGCCGAGCAAGGCAAGACCCTGCCCGACGCCGAGGGCGATGTGTTCCGCGGCCTGGAAGTGGTGGAGCACGCCGCCTCCGTGGGCAACCTGCAACTGGGCGAGCTGGCCAACAACGTGGCCAACGGTGTGGACACCTACACCCTGCTGCAACCGCTGGGCGTGTGCGCGGGCATCACGCCGTTCAACTTCCCGGCCATGATCCCGCTGTGGATGTTCCCCATGGCCATTGCCACGGGCAACACCTTCGTGCTCAAGCCCTCCGAGCAAGACCCGATGGTGACCATGCGCCTGTGCGAGCTGGCGCTGGAAGCGGGCATCCCCGCTGGCGTGCTCAACGTCATCCACGGCGGTGAGATGGCCGTCAACGCCATTTGCGATCACCCCGACATCAAGGCCGTGTCTTTCGTGGGCTCCACCAAGGTCGGCACGCACGTATACAACCGCGCCAGCCTGGCCGGCAAGCGCGTGCAGTGCATGATGGGCGCGAAGAACCACGCCATCGTGCTGCCCGATGCGAACAAGGAGCAAACCCTCAACGCCATCGCCGGCGCATCGTTCGGCGCCGCAGGCCAGCGCTGCATGGCCCTGCCGGTGGTCGTGCTGGTGGGCGAGGCGCAAAAGTGGCTGCCCGAGCTGGTGGAAAAGGCCAAGACGCTCAAGGTCAGCGCCGGCACCGAGCAAGGCGCCGATCTGGGCCCCGTGATCTCCTGCTCGGCGCTCTCGCGCATCGAAGGGCTGATCGAGCGCGGCGTGGCCGATGGCGCCAAGCTGGAGCTCGACGGCCGCAAGCCCAACGTGCCCGGCTTTGAGAAAGGCAACTTCGTTGGCCCCACCATCTTCAGCGGCGTCAAGCCCGGCATGGCCATTTACGACCAGGAAATCTTCGGCCCCGTGCTGTGCGTGGTCGAAGCCGCCACGCTGGAAGAGGCCATCGAGTTCATCAACGCCAACCCCAACGGCAACGGCACGGCCATCTTCACGCAATCGGGCGCGGCGGCGCACAAGTTCCAGGAGGACATCGACGTCGGCCAGGTCGGCATCAACGTGCCCATCCCCGTGCCCGTGCCCCTGTTCTCGTTCAGCGGCTCGCGCGCATCCAAGCTGGGCGATCTGGGCCCATACGGCAAGCAGGTCATCCTGTTCTACACCCAGACCAAGACGGTGACGGCGCGCTGGTTTGACGACCAGTCCACCGGCGGCCTGAACACCACCATCAGCCTGAAGTAAGCACGGGCTGCAGCGGCCAGCAACCCAAAAGTTGCTGGCCATTTGCGGTGGATGCGCGGCGCGCCCTGGCGCCCGCATCCACCGCATTTGCCATCCATGCATGCCCCGCATTGCCATGCCCGCAGGATTTGCCGATGTTCGTCACCGTCACCACTTTCGCCCTGCCCCAGCCCGTCACGCGGCAGGAGGCCCAGCGCATTTTCGAGAGCACCGCGCCCAAATACCAAAGCGTGGCCGGGTTGGTGCACAAGCGCTACATCGTCAGTGAGGATGGACGCACCGCTGGCGGCATCTACACCTGGCAGAGCAAAGCCCACGCCCAGGCACTGTACACCGACGAATGGAAGGCCTTTGTGCGCAGCAAATACGGCAGCGAGCCACAAATTGCCTGGTTCGACAGCCCTGTGATGGTGGACAACGAGCGCGGCGAGATCCGCACCGACTGAGCCCAATCGCCCAACCGCCATGCGCCTGCGCCCGCCCCTGTTTTTTGTCGCCATCGCCGCCCTGGCCTTGAGCGCCGCTGCGCCACAAGCCCAGGCGCAAGCGCTGGCCCCGGCCACGCCCGCTTGCACCGCCGCCACCTGCACGCTGCAAGACTTCGAGGCCGTGCGCGATGCCACGGAAACCCTGTATGGCGACGTGCTGCTGGTGCTCTCGGCCCATGAGCGCCCCGCCCTGCGCGGCAACCAGAACGAATGGCGGCGCACCGCGCGCCAGCATTGCCAGCAAGCAGCCCCTGCCGGGCCAGACCTGCACGCGCCCGCAGCCAGCGCACACCACGCCTGCATGATCGAGCAGCACGCCCTGCGCCGCCAGGCCCTGCGCCACTGGCTGATGCACGGCTACAGCGTGGAATGAGCGCACGCGATGCCCGTTGCGATGAAGATTTTTTGCGCCCATGCCCGCCTTCGACCCCGTTTTGCTGTTGTTGCTGGCCATCGCCGCCCTGGGCATCGTCAGCCAGAACCACAGCATCACCTACGCCATGCTGGCCCTGCTGCTGGTGCGCATGACGCCCTTGCAGCAGTACTTTCCCTGGATCCAAAAGCACGGCCTGAATCTGGGCATCACCATTTTGTTCATCGGCGTCATGGCGCCCATTGCCAGCGGCAAAATCGCTCTGGCCGATGTGCTGCGCAGCTTCACCCACTGGCAATCGCTGCTGGCCGTGGCGGTGGGCGTGCTGGTGGCCTGGCTGGGCGGGCGCGGCCTGCCGCTGATGATGGAGCACCCCGGCCTGGTGCCTGGCCTGATGGTGGGCACCGTCATCGGCGTAGCCTTTTTCAAAGGCGTGCCCGTCGGCCCGCTGATTGCGGCGGGCATGCTGGCCGTTGTCATAGGCAAATGGTAAGCCGGTAGGCTGGAGAGACCGGGCCAGCCGCAGCGACTGAAAAACCAACGCATCCCTCAAACCACAACAACCCAAGGAGACACTCCATGCACTTTGAACCCACCGAAGACCAAATGGCCTTTGCCGAAACCGCGCGCGCCTTCGCCCAGGCCGAGCTGGCCCCCTACGCCGCGCAATGGGACGAGGAAAGCCACTTCCCAAAGGAAACCATTGCCAAGTCCGGCGAGCTGGGCTTTTGCGGCCTGTACGCGCCCGAATCCATCGGCGGCCTGGCCCTGCCGCGGCTGGATGCCACCTTCGTGTTTGAAGAAATGGCCGCGGTCGATCCCTCCACCACCGCCTTCATCACCATCCACAACATGGCCACCTGGATGCTGGGCACCTGGGGCGGCGACGAAGTGCGCAAGGAATGGGGCGAGCAGCTCACCAGCGGGCAAAAGCTCGCCAGCTACTGCCTGACCGAGCCGGGCGCAGGCTCTGACGCCGCCTCGCTCAAGACCCGCGCCGAGCTGGTGGGCAACGAATACGTCATCAACGGCAGCAAGGCCTTCATCTCCGGCGCGGGCAGCACCGACGTGCTGGTGCTCATGGCGCGCAGCGGCGGCCCCGGGGCATCGGGCGTTTCGGCCTTTGCCGTGCCTGCCAACGCCGAGGGCATCAGCTACGGCAAAAAAGAGCAAAAAATGGGCTGGAACAGCCAGCCCACGCGCACCATCAGCTTCGACAACGTGCGCATCCCCGCGCACAACCTGCTGGGCAACGAGGGCGAAGGCTTCAAGATCGCCATGAAGGGGCTGGATGGTGGGCGCATCAACATCGCCACCTGCTCCGTCGGCGGCGCGCAGGGCGCGCTGGCCCAGGCGCAGCGCTACATCCAGGAGCGCCAGCAGTTCGGCAAGGCCATCTCCACCTTCCAGGCGCTGCAATTCAAGCTGGCCGACATGGCCACCGAACTGGTGGCCGCACGCCAAATGGTGCGCCTGGCCGCCAGCAAGCTCGACCGCCAGGACCCCAACGCCACCACCTACTGCGCCATGGCCAAGCGCTTTGCCACGGACTTTGGCTTCAAAGTCATCAACGAGGCGCTGCAACTGCACGGTGGCTACGGCTACATCCGCGAATACCCGCTCGAGCGCCTGCTGCGCGACGCGCGCGTGCACCAGATTCTGGAAGGCACGAACGAAATCATGCGCGTCATCATCGCCCGCCGCATGCTCGACGGCGACGCGCCGGATGTGATCCGCTGAGCCAACGCAGCCGCTGCCCCGCCGCATGGCCGCCCGCCCCATCGACCCGCACACCCTGCAACGCATCGACGCCGTGCGCGATGCCTTGCTGGCCTGCGCGCCCAGCGCCGAAGTGGAAGAAAAACCCCTGTTCGGCGGCTACGCCTTCATGGTCAACGGCAAGCTGTGCCTGGGCGTGGGCGAGGACGAGCTGCTGTGCCGCATCCACCCCGAGCAACACGACGCCGCGCTGGAGCGCCCCGGCACGCGCGAAATGCGCCACGGCCAGCGCGTCATGCGCGGCTATGTGTTCGTGGAGTGGACCAGCTTGCAAACCAAGGCACAGTTTCAGACCTGGATCGAGCAGGCCCTGGCTTACAACCCGCTGGCCAAGGCAGCGCCCCGTCGGCGAGCACGGCAACAGGCGGGTCAGCGGACAAAAGGACTGCGCGCATGAGCACGCCGCTGCACACCGCCTCCAGTGCCGCCCTGCCCTATTGGATGTGGGTCGGCCTGGGCGGCCTGCTGGGCGCTATCGCCCGCTACGCCCTGAGCCTGCGCCTGAGCGCCGCCACCGCGCCCTCGGCAGGGCTGGCGCCGCTGCCCTGGGGCACGCTGGCAGTCAATCTGCTGGGCTGTTTGGCCATCGGCCTGCTGGCGGGCCTGGCGCTGCGCGGCGATTGGCTGGGCCCCGCGCTGCGGCTGTTTCTGTTCACCGGCGTGCTGGGCGGCTTCACCACCTTTTCCGCTTTCGGGCTGGAGGCGCTGACGCTGCTGCTCCAGCGTCAGTGGGCGCTGGCCTTGGGCTATGTGCTGGCCAGCGTGGGCCTGGGCCTGCTGGCCGTGGCCGCCGGGCTGTGGGCTGGCGGCGGCGCAGCCGCATTGCGGCATTGACGCTATTTCACTTTTTTTCCCTTCAACCCTCAACAACCCTTTCCAAGGAGACTCTCATGAAAATCGCATTCATCGGCCTGGGCAACATGGGCAGCGGCATGGCTTTGAACCTGCACAAGGCAGGCCACGAAGTCAGCGGCTTTGACCTGTCCGAAGCGGCCAAGAAGTTCCACGCCGAGCAAGGCATCCGCGTCGCAGGCAGCGCGAAAGAAGCCGCCGCAGGCGCCGAGGTCGTCATCACCATGCTGCCGGCCAGCCAGCACGTCGAAGGCATGTTCATCGGCACCGCCGAGCAGCCCGGCCTGCTGGCCGACATGCCTGCGGGCACGCTCATCATCGACAGCAGCACCATCGCCGCCGACACCGCCCGCAAAGTGGGCAAGGCCGCTGCGGCCAAGGGCGTGGATTTCATCGATGCGCCCGTCTCCGGCGGTACCGCAGGCGCGGCCGCGGGCACGCTGACCTTCATGGTCGGCGGCAGCGATGCCGCGCTGGAGCGCGCCCGCCCGCTGCTGGAGAAAATGGGCAAAAACATCTTCCACGCCGGCGACGTGGGCGCAGGCCAGACCGCCAAGATCTGCAACAACATGCTGCTGGGCATCTTGATGATCGGCACCAGCGAGGCGCTGGCGCTGGGCATGGCCAACGGGCTGGATCCGAAAGTGCTCTCTGAAATCATGCGCCGCAGCTCCGGCGGCAACTGGACGCTGGAGGTCTACAACCCCGTGCCCGGCGTGCAAGAGGCATCGGCCGCCACACGCGGCTACACCGGCGGCTTCGGCACCGACTTGATGCTCAAGGACCTGGGCCTGGCGCTGGAGAACGCCGTCACCGCCAAGGCCAGCACCCCGCTGGGCGCCATGGCCCGCAGCATCTACGCCGCCCACAGCATCGGCGGCCACGGCGGCGAGGATTTCTCCAGCATCATCAAGATGCTGCAAAAGCAGGCCTGAGCCTCTGCGAGAGCCCCAAAGCGCGGCTTGGGCCATCTGCGCCTTGCAGGCAGGCCCAAGCCGCGCTTTTTTCAAACCCTAAAGCGCTTTCGATTCTGATGAAGACATTTCCTGCAAGCGCCGCTGGTTCTCGTCACACCCGCGAAGGCGGGTGTCCAGTTGCGACGCTGACAGGGGCGACGCTGACGGGGCGGCGCTGCCGTTGGCCAATCCCCTCCTCTCGTGCGCAAGGGCGGCGCTGGATGCCCGCCTTCGCGGGCATGACGAGAGCCGCCTGCGAGATTGAGATGCCAGTCAGCGCCCAGGTCTTGGATTTGTCAACGTTCGAGCAGAACACGCTCTAAGGGGATCGCCAAAAACCGCGAACAAGTACTGACACCATGGAACAGCCCAGCAGCCCCACCGTGCGTCTGGACGAAGCCGCGCTGCGCGTCATTGCCAGCGCCTACCCCGGGCTGGCGGCCGATTACCTGGCCTATCTGCGCGATACCGGCTGGGGCGAAAGCGCCAGCGGCTGCATGATCTACAGCGCCCCGGTGCCCGCGCACGAGATCTACGGCCCCGAGGCCGCCCTCAGCGGCAAGCTGCTGCTGGGCGACGACTTCCAGGGCCACTGCCTGGGCTACGACCTGCAGGCGCGCTGCTACGGCGAAGTCAGCCCCGAGGGCCTGTGGCAGCCCTGGCCGGCAGACCAGGGCCTGGCCAGCTACGTGGCTTGAGAAGTGTTGCGCCCCGCGCTGCAGCGGCTGCCGCAAATCTGCCCCAATGGCCCATGGCCATCACTTGACCAGGGCCAGCATCTCCTTGAACTTGGGATGCTCGGCCGAGCCGCACCACTCGAAGGCCACCATCTCGGCGCTTACCAGCTCGGCGCCGGCGGCGGCCAGGCGGTCGAAGGCTGCATCGCGGTTGCGCTCCGTGCGTGAGCTGCAGGCATCGGTGACGACCCAGACCTCGAAGTCCTGCTCCAGCAGGCCCAGCGCCGTTTGCAGCAGGCAAACGTGGGCTTCGCAGCCGGCAATGACGATTTGCTCGCGCGGATTCGGCGCGCTGGGGCGCGCTTTTTGCAGGTGCTTGGGCAGGCTGCGCGCATTGCCCGCAGGCGCTGGCGGGCGCAGCAGTTGCAGCAGATCGGGCTCGGCACAGGCGCCAAAGTGCATCTTCGAGATGGTCTTCTGGCACAGGCTCTGGATGGCCGCATCGTTGGGGCCCAGGCGCCGGGGGTTTTGCTCCGTGCCCCAGCAAGGCACGTCGAACAAGGCCGCCAGGCGCCCCAGCAGAATGGCCCGTTGCAGCACCTGCTCGGCCTCGAAGATGACGGGCATGAGTTTGGTCTGGTAGTCCACCAGCACCAGCTGCGCTTGTTGTGCGTCCATCAGCATGTGGTTTTCCTATCTGTATTGCGGTCGGTGAGTTGCGCTCGCTCGGCCCTGCCAGCCAGTGCCATGCAGCGGCGCGCAGGCCAGGGCTTGGCGACCTGGGCGGCGATTGTGCGTGCTTGCGCGGTTTTGCTCAATCGCGGGTCTGCAGCGCCGGGGCAAACAACGCTGCGCAAGAGGTGTCGCAGATGCCAAGGCCGGTTGCTGGGGCAAAGCCAGGGCACTATTTGAAAATGGAACAATTTGTGTTCAAATGCAAGCCCTGTTTCTGATACGCCAATGTCAAATATTGCAATCTTGCATGAAATCATGAAGTTACAAGAATTTTCTCATGATTTTCTGTGAACTGATGCTAGGCTTACGACCATGATTTTCCGCCATCGCCCACTGCCTGCCGCCTTGTTGCTGGCTGCCTTGTTCAGCCCCTTGGCTGCCCACGCCGATTTGGCCCCCAGACAAGATGTTCTGGGCCAGTTCCTGCTGGGCCAGCAGGCCCGCAGCAAGCCATTGGCGCGCGGCTTTGGCGAGCGCGTGGCCGCTGCGCGCCACAAGGCCGCCACCAAGCGCCAGGCCCAGCTGGCCCGCAGCCCCAGCCCTGCCGCTCCGTGGCCGGGCCAGCCTGCGCCACAGGCCAGCGCCGCGCCGCGCATCGACACGCACACGCTGATGATGTCGGACGTGGTCGTCACCGCCATGGGTTATCTGGGCAAGCCCTATTCGTATGGGCAAAGCTCGCTGCAAGGCGGCTTTGACTGCAGCGGCTTTGTGCTGTCGCTGTTCCAGCGCACCCTGGGCCATACCCTGCCGCGCACGGCTGCCGAGCAGGCCCGCGCCACCCAGGCCATTGCCAAGAAGGAGCTGCGCCCGGGCGATCTGGTGTTCTTCAACACCATGCGCCGCCAGTTCAGCCACGTGGGCATTTACATTGGCGAGGGGCGCTTCATCCACTCGCCGCGCGCCGGCTCGCGCATCCGGGTGGAGAGCATGGAAAAGGCCTATTGGCAGTCGCGCTTCAATGGCGCGCGGCGCATTGCACTGACCAGCACCCAGGTGGCCAGCGCGCGCTGACAGCACGGCAGCCCTTGCGCCCCAAACCAACAAAGCGCCCACCAGGGCGCTTTGTCTTGGGCGCTGCTGCCGGGGCGCTGGCTTTTTGCTGACAGCCATCCGCACCCAGGCCGGGCCGCGCTCAACCGCTCTTGAGGCCAAAGAGCTGCCAGAACTGCGCCGTCTGCTGGCGCACGTTTTCCTGCATTTGCTCCTGCGCGCGCGCAAAGGCCTGGCGCGATTGCTCGGTGTAGTTTTCCACCACGCCGGGCATGACGGGCTGGCCCCAGGCCTGCCATTGCCGCCAGAACTCGGGCGGGAGCTGGCGGCTTTGCTCCATCCACTGGGCCTGCATCTCGGCCATGCTCAGAATGGTTTTCTCGATGTAGGCGCCCATGAAGCCCTGCATGGCATGGCCGTAGAAGCGGATCAGCTGCGCCAGCACGGTCTCGCTGAAGATCGGGCTGCCGCCGATTTCTTCCTCCAGGATGATCTGCAGCAGGATGCTGCGCGTGAGGTTCTCACCCGTCTTGGCGTCCACCACGACCAGCGGCTCGCGCTGCATCACCAGTTGCTTGACGTCCGCCAGCGTGATGTAGGTGGAGGTCGCCAAGTCGTACAGGCGGCGGTTGGGGTATTTCTTGACGATGCGCCCCTGCACGTCGCCATGCCCTGCGGTCTCGGTGGATGATTTCTTGCGGGTCGCCATGCGCGCTGGGCTCCATTGATTGTGCAATGCACAGGATTCTATCGGCGCTGGCCGCCTGCTCGGGCCGGCCGCAGGCCCGGGGGCACACGTCAATGCCCTTCAGGCGACTGCAGCCGCGCCACGCTGCGCTGCGACAGCGCCGGGGTGAAAAACACCAGCACCAGCACGCCCAGGCCAGCGGCCAGCGCAAACGCCTGCAGCACGCGCTCGGGCCCATGGCCGGCGGCCAGGATGTGGCCGCCCAGCGATGGCGCGATCACCGCCCCCAGGCGGCCCAGGCCCAGCGTCATGCCGATGGCGGCGGCCCGGTAGGCCACAGGAAAGGCATCGCTGACCAGGGCATTGACCAGGTTCTGGGCGCTGATGGCACTCATGCCCAGCAGCGCGACGATGATCAGCAGCGCCTGGCCGGAGAACTGGCGCGAGGCAATGGCCAGCAGGCACAGCGCCGCCAGTGCGCCTGCCGCCATGGCCACCGGGCGCGTGCCCAGGCGCATGGCCAGGCTGGCCGTGCCCAGCGAGCCCAGGATGGCCCCGATGTTGAGCGTGAACATCATCTGCAGCGCGCCATTGAATGGCATGTCGAACTCACGCATCAGCTGCGTCAGCCAGACGGTGATGCCGTACCAGGTGAGCAAATCGGCCAGCGTGGCCAAAGTCCCCAGCGCCAGCACCGCCAGGCTGGCCCCGCCCAGAATGCGGCGCCAGGACTGGGCCTGCGCCTGCGCCGGCTGTGGTGCAGATGGTTGTGCCGGCTGTTGTGCCGACTGCGGCGCGGCCCCGGCCTGCGGCGTGGGTTGCAGGCGCTCGGCCCGCGCCAGCAAGGGCACGAGCGCCAGCAGCACCAGCAGGCCCAGTGCGCCGCCAGCCAGGAACAGCGGCCGCCAGCCCCAATGGGCGACGATGGGCATGGCCGCCAGCGAGGCGGCCATGCCGCCCAGGGCAATGCCCGACATGACGATGCTGATCGTCAAGGCGCTGTGCTGCGGCAGGCTGTGTGCGCGCGCCAGCGCCAGCGCTGCGGGCAGCACCACGCCCAGGCCCAGGCCGGCCAGCAAGCGCAACGCCCCCAGTTGCCAGGCATTGCCGGCCCAGGCCGCCAGGGCCGTGGTCAGCGTAAAGCCGATGAAACCCAGCGCGATGACGCGCCTCTGGCCCAGCGCCTGATTCAGGCGGCCGGCGCACACGCCGCCCAGCAGCATGCCCACGAACACCATGCTGCCGACTTGCCCTGCCAGGGCCTTGTCCATGCCCATGGCTGCGTCGGCCAGCAGCGCCGGGATGGCATTGCTGTAGATCAGCAGGTCAAAGCCCTCCACCATCATGATGGCGCAGCACAGCGCCACGATCCACCAGCGGGTCGCCGGGCTACCGGGCTCCAGGCCTGGCACAACTTGCGCCCGCGTCGTCAAAATCTCCATATCAAAAACCATTCATCGCAAAAAAGGCGCAAGGCTTTGCCAGCGAAAAGCCTGTGCGTCCGGGAAAGTCCACGTGCTTCAAAAACATCTGTCTTTACGAGCTGGGACGTTGCATTCATCGTGGTGTGCTGGCCGTGGCCGAGCGCCTGCCCATGCCCAATAGCGGCCATGGCAGACCACCATTGGGCATGGGCAGGCGCCACGCCATTCAATTCACTGGATGGCCCGCGGCAGGCGACGAGCAATTTCCTGCACCAACTGCCGCGCCAGCACGCGCTTACTGGCCGTCGGCAAGCGCTGGTGGCCGTGTTCGTCGAACAGGGTGATGGTGTTGTCGTCCTGACCAAAAGTATTGGGGCCAATGTTGCCCACCAGCAGGGGCACGCCCTTGCGCTGGCGCTTGGCGCTGGCGTAGGCCAACAGGTCTTCGCTCTCGGCGGCAAAGCCCACGCAATACAGCAGGCCCTGGCGCGCGCGGTCGCTGCGCGCGATGGTGGCGAGGATGTCCGGGTTCTCGGTGAACTGCAGCGCCGGCATGGCGCCATCGGCGCGCTTTTTGATCTTCTGCTCGGCCACCTCGGCAGGCCGCCAATCGGCCACGGCCGCCGTGGCGATGAACACATCGGCCGTTTGCGCCTGGGCGGCGGCGGCATCGAGCATTTGCCGCGCCGATTGCACGTCGATGCGCGAGACGCCATGGGGCGTCTGAAGCGCCACCGGGCCGCTGACCAACGTCACCTGCGCGCCGGCCTCCCAGGCGGCCTGGGCGATGGCGTAGCCCATCTTGCCACTGGAGCGGTTGGTCAGGCCGCGCACCGGGTCGATGGCCTCAAACGTTGGCCCAGCCGTGACCAGCACGCGCCGCCCGGCCAGCGCCTTGGGGGTGAAGTGGGCTGCGAGCTCCTGCAGCAGCTGCCAGGGCTCGAGCATCCGGCCCTCACCGTACTCACCGCAGGCCTGCTCGCCGTGGCCCACGCCCAGCAGCAGCGCGCCGTCCTGGGCGATCTGCGCCAGATTGCGCTGGGTGCTGGGGTGCAGCCACATCTCGCGGTTCATCGCCGGGGCCACCAGCAGCGGCACCCGCTCGATCGGGCGCGCCAGGCACATCAGGCTGAGCAATTCATCGGCGCGGCCCTGCGCCAGGCGGGCGATGAAATCGGCGCTGCACGGCGCCAGCAGCATGGCATCGGCCTCGCGGCTGAGGTTGATGTGCGCCATGTTGTTGGGCTGGCGCGCATCCCACTGCGAGCAATACACCGCCCGGCCCGACAGCGCCTGCATGGTCACGGGGGTGATGAACTCGCAGGCGGCCTCGGTCATCACCACCTGCACGCTGGCCCCGGCCTTGATGAGCAAGCGGCACAGCTCGGCGGCCTTGTAGCAGGCCACCCCGCCCGTCAGGCCCAGCAGCAGGTGTTTGCCGTGCAGCGATGATTCGTGCGCCAAAGCGGCGGGATCGGTCAAGGCAGGGGCAGCTGTGGTCATGGCAAGGCAGATGAGAGAAATGGCACAAGCGCCGCATTTTGCCGCCGATGGGGCGGCAGATGGTGCTACGCTGGCGGTTTTTGCCGCGATTGTGCCTATGCGTCAAATCATCATGGACACCGAAACCACCGGCCTGTCGGTGGCCGAGGGCGACCGGGTCATCGAACTGGCCTGCGTGGAACTGCAAAACCGCCAGCTCACCGGGCGGCATTTGCACTATTACTTCAAGGTCGATCGCGACAGCCACCCCGATGCGCTGCGCGTGCACGGCATCACGCGCGAATTCCTCAGCGACAAACCGCGCTTTGACGAATGCGTCGAGCAGTTCCTGGACTTCGTGCGCGATGCGGAGATCATCATCCACAACGCTGCGTTCGACGTGGGCTTTCTGGACAACGAGCTCAAGCTGCTGGGCAAGCCCGCGCTGAGCACTTACGTCAGCGCCATCACCGACAGCCTGCTGCTGGCGCGCGAAGCCTTCCCCGGCAAGCGCAATTCGCTTGATGCGCTGTGCGACCGCTTCGAGATCGACAAATCCAACCGCACGCTGCACGGCGCGCTGCTGGATTCGGAGCTGCTGGCCCAGGTTTATCTGCATCTCACGCGCGGGCAGAACGCGCTGCTGACCGAAGATACCGTGCAAGAGCAGGACAGCCCGGAGCAAGACAGCCAGGTGCGCGTGGATTTCAGCCAGTTGCAGCTGCTGGTGCTCAACGCCAGCGAGCGCGAGCTGGCCGAGCACGAGGCCGTGCTGCAAGGCATCGACAAGGACAGCGACGGCAAGACTGTGTGGCGCCAGGCCCAAGCGCCCGTGCATTGAGGCTTTCTTGCCAGCGCAGCGCCGTGGGCATCAGCGCCCGGCCAGGCGCTCGGGCATCAGCTCCTGCAAGATGGTCGTGGAGATTTCCTCGATGGATTTGGTCGTGGTCGAAAGCCAGGCCACGCCGGCGCGGCGCATCATGCTCTCGGCCTCGCTGACTTCCATGCGGCAATTGGCCAGGCTGGCATAGCGCGAGCCTGGGCGGCGCTCGTTGCGGATCTCGCTCAGGCGCTCGGGCTGGATGGTCAGGCCAAAGAGCTTCTTCTTCAGCGGCACCAGCGCCGGCGGCAGTTGCTGGCGCTCGAAGTCCTCCGGGATCAGCGGGTAGTTGGCCACCTTCAGCCCATACTGCATGGCCAGGTACAGGCTGGTAGGCGTTTTGCCGCTGCGGCTGACGCCCACCAGGATCACGTCAGCGCTTTGCAAGTCCATGTTGGACTGGCCATCGTCGTGCGCCAGCGTGTAGTTGATGGCCTCCATGCGGTCGGAGTATTCCTTGCTCTTGCTGATGTCGGTAAAGCGCCCTACGCGGTGGTGCGACTTGGCGCCCAGCTCATCTTCGAGCGGCTGCACGAAGCTGCCGAACATGTCCATCACCATGCCCTTGCAGTGCTGCGCGAACACCGCCTGCACATCGGGGTTGACCAGCGTCGTGAAGACGATGGGCTTTTTGTTCTCCAACTCCAGGCTGTGGTTGATCTGCCGGATGGCCTGGTGGGCCTTGTCCACCGTATCGACGAATGGCAGGCGCTGCTTGCGCACATTCAGGTCGAACTGCGCCAGGATGGCATTGCCAAAGGCCTCGGCAGTAATGCCTGTGCCATCGGAGACGAAATAAGCAGTGCGGTTGGGCATGGTCACGCGTGCAAGTCACAAAGACACAAAGAAAGCGCGATCATAGAACGTGTTATGCACTTTCCGCCCCCGCGCGCCACGCCCGGCGGCTGCGCAATCGCCGCGCCGGGCGGCAGCTGTCAGTCGCGCAGCTCGCGGCGCAGGATCTTGCCCACCGGGGTCTTGGGCAAAGAATCGCGAAACTCCACGTGCTTGGGGCGCTTGTAGTTGGTGAGGTTGTGCTTGGCGTAGTCGCGCACAGCCTCCTCGCTCAGGCCGGGCTCGCGCTTGACGATGACCAGCTTGATGGCCTCGCCGGTTTTCTCGTCGGGCACGCCGACCACGGCGCATTCGAGCACGCCAGGCATCATGGCGATCACGTCCTCGACCTCGTTGGGGAAGACGTTGAAGCCGCTGACCAACACCATGTCCTTCTTGCGATCGACGATGCGCACATAGCCTTGCTCGTTCATGACGCCGATGTCGCCGGAGCGAAAGAACCCATCGGCGGTCATGACCTTGGCAGTCTCGTCCGGGCGCTGCCAATAGCCTTGCATGACCTGCGGGCCCTTGATGGCGATCTCGCCGGGCGTGCCCAGCGGCACTTCATTGCCCTCATCGTCCAGGCACTTGATCTCGGTGCTGGGCAGCGGCAGGCCGATGGTGCCGTTGAACTCGCGGTTGGTCACCGGATTGCAGGTCGCGCAGGGGCTGGTCTCCGAGAGGCCATAGCCCTCGCAGATCGGGCTGCCGGTCTTCTCCAGCCAGAGTTTGGCCACCGCACCCTGCACAGCCATGCCGCCGCCCAGGGACATCTTCAGATTGCTCCAGTCCACGGTGTTGAAGCCCGGGTGGTGCAGCAGGCCGTTGAACAAGGTGTTGACGGCCGGGAAGGAGTGGAAGGTGTGCTTGGCCAGCTCCTTGAGCACGCTGTCCAGATCGCGCGGGTTGGGCAGCAGGATGTTCTTCGAACCGTTGCGCAGGCCCAGCATCATGTTCACCGTGAAGGCGAAGATGTGGTAGAGCGGCAGCGCGCACACCAGGGTGGGTTGCTGCTCCTTGGGGATCAGCCCCATGACCGGCTCGTTCCAAACGGCCGATTGCAGGATGTTGGCAATGATGTTGCGGTGCGTGAGCACGGCGCCTTTGCTCACGCCAGTGGTGCCGCCGGTGTACTGCAGCACGGCGATGTCGCTGGACTGCACGGCCACCGGCGCCAGCGTGCGGCCCTGACCGATGCGCAACGCCTCGTTGAAGCGCACCGCACCGGGCAGATCGAAAGCCGGCACCAGCTTTTTGACGTTGCGCACCACGTAATTGACCAGCGCACCCTTGAGCAGGCCCAGGCTGTCGCCCATGCTGGTGAGCACGATGTGCTTGACGGGCGTCTTGGTCAGACACTGCTGCAGGGTTTGCGCGAAGTTTTCGATGATGACGATGGCCGTCGCACCCGAGTCATTGAGCTGGTGCTCCAGCTCGCGCGCCGTGTACAACGGGTTGACGTTGACCAGCACCAGCCCGGCGCGCAGCACGCCGATCACCGCCACCGGGTACTGCACCACATTGGGCATCATCACCGCCACGCGGTCGCCCTTTTTCAGCCCCAGGCCCTGCAAGTAGGCGGCAAAGGCCGCGCTTTGGGCATCAATCTGGGCAAAGCTGAACTCCTTGCCCATGTAGCTGTAGCAGGCCTTGTCGCGGAAGTTCTGCATGCTCTCGTCGATGAGCTGATTGAGCGACTGGTACTGATCCGGGTCAATCTCGGCGGGCACGCCAGGGGGGTAGGCATCCAACCAAGGGCGCTGGTGCTGGTTCATTGCTGTGACTCCTTTCATCATTGTTGTGGCTGCGCTCCCTGCACCCTGCGCCGCAAGGCGGGGAGACACGGTAAATCATAGCCAGAGGGCCATGCCCGCATGGTGCACCAGCAGCCCGGGCAACATAGTCCGGGCAGCATTTGCCGCTACCATCGGTGGCCTGTACATTCCGGCGCCTATTGTCATGCCTTCCACGTCCCGCACCGCCTCCTCGTTTCCCCTTGGCGACAAGCTGAACTCGCGCCTGGCGCGCGCCATTGCGCTGGGCCTGGGCTGCGGGCGCATCCCCATCTCACCAGGCACCATGGGCACGTTGGCGGCCTGGCTGAGTTATGCGCTGCTGCTCTCGCGTGCGCCCGATGCCCTGCTGGCCTGGTTCTTCGTGGCGGCCCTGCTCATCGGCTGGTGGGCCTGCGAGCGCACCGCCCGCATGCTCGGCAGCGAGGACCCGGGCTGCATCGTCTGGGACGAAGTCCTGGCCTTCTGGCTGGTGCTCTGGGTGCTGGGCCCCAGCAGCTTCTGGCTGCAACTGCTGGCCTTCGGGCTGTTTCGCTTCTTCGACATCGTCAAGCCCCATCCCGTGCGCTGGGCCGACCGGGCTTTCAAGGGCCAGGGCTGGCGCGGCGCCTGGGGCATCCTGTGGGACGATCTGGTCGCCGCCTTCTGCACCCTGCTGGTGCTGGCGCTGGGCGTGCACTGGTTTTGACGCTGGTTTGACGCTGGCTTTGCCCCCTGATGTTTTGACTTCTGAGCCGAGCCCGACGCCATGGACGCCACCGCCCCCACCTTGCACGAGCAACTGCAGGCCCTGGCCGAGCACCTGCTGCGCAGCGGCCGCATGCTGGTCACGGCCGAGAGCTGCACCGGCGGCCTGCTGGCCGCGGCCTGTACCGAGCTGCCCGGCTCCAGCCGCTGGTTCGAGCGCGGCTTGGTGACCTACTCCAACGCCGCCAAGCAGCAACTGCTGGGCGTGCCTGCGGCCTTGATCGAGCGCGAAGGCGCAGTCAGCCAGGCCGTCGCCCTGGCCATGGCGCACGGCGCGCTGACCCATGCCCCGGCCCAGCTGAGCGTGGCCATCACCGGCATCGCCGGCCCCGATGGCGGCAGCCCCGGCAAGCCCGTGGGCACGGTCTGGTTCGCCTGGGGCAACGGCCAGACCTTGCAGGCCCAGCGCTGCCAGTTCGAAGGCGACCGCCCTGCCATCCGCCAGGCCGCCATGCGCCACGCCCTGGCGCGGCTGCTGGAGTTCTGAGAGCCTGTTCAAAATCTTTGCACGGCAGTCAAGAGCGCGGATTTGGGCGCTCTGCTGCGCCCGCAAAGCCTCGCCATAGCCCCAGCTATGGCTGCGTTTTGCGCCTTGCAGCCCACCCCAAACCGCTTCTTGCCCACTCGCGCCGAGATTTTGAACAGGCTCTGAAAGCCCGCGCAAAAGCACAGGTTCACACCACGCCTGCCATGCCAAAAGGGCCCGAATCGGGCCCTTTGCTGGTTGTGCGCCGCGCGCCGCAAAGCGCGCGTCCAAACTTGCTGACTGGCTGACGTCAGGGCTTGATGGCGATCTTCAGCACACCATCGCGCTGGTGCATGAACAGATCGTAAGCCTCGGCGATGTCTTCGAGCTTGCGCGTGTGCGTCACCAGCGGGCTGAGATCCACGCGGCCCGATTCGATCACCGCCATCAGGCGGCGCATGCGCTCCTTGCCGCCAGGGCACAGGGCGGTGTTGATCTTGTGGTCGCCCAAGCCGGCGCCGAATGGCCCCAATGGAATGCGCAGGTCTTCGGAGTACACGCCCAGGCTGGAGAGCGTGCCGCCGGGCTTGAGCATGCGCAGCGCCTGCTCGAAGGTGGTTTGCAGGCCTAGCGCCTCGATGGCCGAATCCACGCCGCGCCCGCCAGTGAGCTTGAGCACCTCTTCCACCACGTCCAGTTTGCGGAAGTTCAGCGTCACGTCCGCGCCCATGCGCTTGGCCACGGCCAGGCGCTCGTCGTTGCCGTCGATGGCGATGATGGTCGTGGCGCCCTTCAGGCGCGCGCCAGCCGTGGCGCACAGGCCGATGGGGCCCTGGGCGATCACGGCCACGGTGTCGCCAATGCGGATGTTGGCGTTCTCGGCGCCGACAAAGCCGGTGGACATGATGTCCGGGCACATCAGCACCTGCTCGTCGCTCAGGCCGTCGGGCACGGGCGCGAGGTTGCCCTCGGCATCGGGCACCAGCACGTATTCGGCTTGGGTGCCGTCGATCAAATTGCCAAAACGCCAACCGGCGGTGAGCTTGTAGCCGTGGCAGCCGCAGCGGCCGCTAGCTGCGAGGTAGCTGCCATCCTGCGAGGGCACGCCATCCTGCGCGGCGTAGGAGTTGAAGTTCGGGCAGATGGCGCCGGCGATGACGCGCTGGCCTTCGCGGTAGCCCTTGACGGCGCTGCCGAGCTTTTCGATCACGCCCACCGGCTCGTGGCCGACGGTCAGGCCCTTCTCGACCGGGTATTCGCCCTTGAGGATGTGCACATCGGTGCCGCAGATGGTGGTGGTCGTGATGCGGATCAGGGCATCGTTGGGGCCCACGTCCGGGATGGGTTTATCGACCACTTCGATGCGCCCGGGCTCGACGAACACGGCGGCTTTCATCATGGCTGGCATGGCATGACCTTTCTGTCAAAAAAACACAGCAACACGGGCCGCGCCACGGCAGCGCGGCCCGCCAGGGGGCAAAGGTTTGCACAGAAGCCAGCGGCCCTGTAGGCGCTGCCGTCTTGTGCAGACTTTCCCAGGGCCATTATGGGCGGGCACAGGCTGCGAAGGGCAGATGCCGAGTGCTGGGCTGGGGAAGGCTTGCATGGCCCAGAAATCCGGTGTGCGCTGCGGATCGGGGCGGGATTTGCGAGGGGCGGCGCAGAACGCCCGAATCCGCAGATGCACGCGGCGGCGCCGCAATGCGTGCCGGCCTTGCCCCGGGCCCTTCTTATTGGCAGCGGCAAAGCCGCGCCAGTGACGTCATGCCAGCCATTGCTGCACGGCCTGCTGCAGCTCCTCGCGCGTGGCCTCATTGGGCTGGCCATCGGGGAAGCGCTCGTAAAAGCCGCCCAGGCTGCAGGTAACGACCTTGGCAGCGCCCTGCCAGGGCAGCAGCTTGGCCAGATGGGCCAGGTTGCTGGCGCCGCCGTTTGCGCCGCCCGAGGTGCTCAGCAGCAGCACCTGCCTGCCCTCGAACATCTTGTTGGGCTGGTGGCGGGCGTAGCGCGAAGTCCAGTCCAGCAGGTTCTTGAACGCCGCCGGCACGGAGCCGTTGTGCTCCGGGCAGGCAATGGCCAGCGCCTCGTGCGCTGCCAACAGCGCGTAGAAGGCCTGGGCCGGCTCGGGGTAGCCTTGTTCGCGCTCGCGGTCCAGGCTCAGCAGGGGCAGCTCGTAGTCGCGCATGCTTTGGCGCTCGATGGGCTGCTGGCCCTGGGCCTGCAGCAATTGCTGCACGGCATCGAGCACCTTGTCGTGAATGGATTGGGAGCTGTTGCTGGCGTTGAAGAGCAAGATGGATGCCATGTGAGTTGCTTCCTTGGAAAAAGTCAATGGGGCGCAGGCGCACTGCTTCGGCCCTGTTTCAGCGCTGTTTCAGCCCTGCGCGCGGGCGGCCTTCTCGGCCAGGCCGCTGAGGCCTTCGCGCCGCGCCAGCTCGCGCAATACGTCGCTGGCGTCCAGATCGAAGTGCGCCAGCGCCACCAGGGTGTGGAACCACAGGTCGGCCACTTCGTAGACCAGCGCCTGCTGCGGCTTGGCGCCGCTGGCCACATCCTTGGCGGCCATGACGACCTCGGCGGCCTCCTCACCGATTTTTTTCAGAAAGGCGTCGGGCGCCTTGCCTTCGGCCAGCAGGCGCGCGACGTAGCTGCGCTCGGGGTCGCCGCCGCGCTGGGGTTTGCGCGATTGGAACACTTCGGCCAGATGGGCAAACAAAGCGTCTGCGGATGGGGTGTCGGTCATGGTGTGGCCTATGGCTTGTAAATGCGCTGCGGGTCTTTCAGCACAGGCTCGGCGGCCTGCCACTGCGGGGCGGGCGAGGCGGAGTTTTCCAGCCGCTGGTAAAAGCAGCTGTGGCGCCCGGTGTGGCAGGCGATGGAGGGCTGGTGGCCGTGCTGGGTGATGGTCAGCAAGATGACGTCGTTGTCGCAGTCGGTGCGGATGGCGTGCACGGTCTGGAAGTGGCCCGATTCCTCGCCCTTGTGCCAGAGCTTGCCGCGCGAGCGGCTGTAGTAAACGGCCTGGCCTTTTTGCGCCGTCTGGCGCAGGGCTTCGCGGTTCATCCAGGCGAGCATGAGGATGTCGCCCGTGTCTTTCTCCTGCGCGATGGCCGGCACCAGGCCGTTGGCGTCCCAGGCGATGGCGTCCAGCCAGGCGTCGTCGCTGGCAGGGGCGGTTGTGGCTTCATCCGGGGCGTTGCTGGCGCTCATTCGTTGACTTTCTCGATCATGGATTGGCGGCCGCCGCCCTCACAGCCGCACAGGGATGCCGCGCGCGGCCATGTGGCGCTTGGCCTGCTCGATGGTGTAGGTGCCGAAGTGGAAGATGCTGGCGGCCAGCACGGCGTCGGCGCCGCCGGCGGTGATGCCCTCGGCCAGGTGTTCGAGCGTGCCCACGCCGCCGCTGGCGATGACGGGCACGGGCACGGCGTCGGCCACGGCGCGGGTGAGTTCGAGGTCGAAGCCGCTTTGCGTGCCGTCGCGGTCCATGCTGGTGAGCAGGATTTCGCCCGCGCCGCGCCGGGCCATCTCGCGCGCCCAGGCCAGCGCGTCCAGGCCGGTGTCCTTGCGGCCGCCGTGGCTGTAGACGTTCCAGCCCGGCCCCAGCGGCTGGCCGTCTGCGCCCAGGGCCTGTTCAGCCTCGGCGCTGCGGCGCTTGGCGTCGATGGCCACGACGATGCATTGCGCGCCGTATTTGTCCGAGGCCTGATCGATGACTTCGGGCGTGGCGATGGCCGCAGAGTTGAAGCTGACCTTGTCGGCCCCGGCACCCAGCAGGCGGCGCACGTCGGCCACGCTGCGCACGCCGCCGCCCACGGTCAGCGGGATGAAGACCTGCGAGGCCACGGCCTCGATGATGGGCAAGATCAAATCGCGCCCATCGCTGGTGGCGGTGATGTCCAGAAAGGTCAGTTCGTCGGCGCCTTGCTCGTTGTAGCGCGCGGCGATCTCCACGGGATCGCCCGCGTCGCGCAGCTCGACGAAGTTCACGCCTTTGACGACGCGCCCGCCGGTCACGTCCAGGCAGGGGATGATGCGTTTGGCCAGCATGGCTGGGTTCCTGTCGGTTCAATGTGCTCGGCCTGAATCGGCCTTACTCGGCCGGATCGCCCTCGCCGTCCTCGAATTCGTCCACGCGCGCCTGGGCGCTGGCGAAGTCCAGATCCCCGGTGTAGATGGCGCGGCCGCAGATCACGCCTTCGATGCCTTCGTCCTGCACCTGCAGCAGCCGCTCGATGTCGTCCATGCCCTTGAGGCCGCCGCTGGCGATGATGGGGATGTCCACGGCCTGGGCCAGGCGCACGGTGGCGTCGATGTTGATGCCGGTGAGCATGCCGTCGCGGCCAATGTCGGTGTAGATGATGGACTCCACGCCGTAGTCCTCGAACTTGCGGGCCAGCTCAATCACGTCCACGCCGGTGACCTTGCTCCAGCCATCGGTGGCGACTTTGCCGTCCTTGGCGTCCAGGCCGACGATGATGTGGCCGCCAAAGGCGCTGCAGGCATCGCGCAAAAAGCCGGGGTTCTTCACCGCCGCCGTGCCGATGATGACGTATTGGATGCCCGCGTCGATGTACTGCTCAATGGTGTCCAGATCGCGGATGCCGCCGCCCAGCTGCACCGGCACCTGGCCGTCCACTTCCTGGAGGATGGCCTTGATGGCCGCCAGGTTCTTGGGCTTGCCGGCAAAGGCGCCGTTGAGGTCCACCAGATGCAGGCGGCGCGCGCCCGCGTCCAGCCAGCGCTGGGCCACGAGCTGGGGCTGCTCGCCAAAGGTGGTCGATTGGTCCATGTCGCCCTGCACAAGGCGCACGCAATGCCCGTCTTTGAGGTCAATGGCTGGGATCAACAGCATGGCAGATCAGAAAAAAAGCGATGTGTGCGCCTGGCGCACGGGGTTGAGGGAAGGGGGAAAAGAAAGGGGAAAAGGCAAAGGGCTGCTCACGGCTGCCAGTGCAGAAAGTTGCGGTACAGGGCAATGCCCTGATCCGCGCTTTTCTCCGGGTGGAACTGGGTGGCAAACAGGTTCTCGTGCGCAACGGCGGCGGTGAACCAGCCGCCGTAGTCGGCCTGGCCGGCGCAGTGCTCGGGCTGCTGCAGCTGGGCGTAGTAGCTGTGCACGAAGTAGTACCAGCTGCCATCGGCAATGCCGGCCCACATCGGGTGCTCGGCGTGCTCTTGTGGGCGGTACACGCGGTTCCAGCCCATTTGCGGGATCTTGAAGCGGCTGCCGTCGGGCTGGCGCTGGCCATCCAGGGCAAAGCGCCGCACGCACCCGGGCAGCAGGCCCAGCGCCGGCGTGCCGCCGCCCTCCTCGCTGTGCTCCAGCAGCATTTGCATGCCCACGCAGACGCCAAACAGCGGCTTGCTGCGCGCGGCCTGCAACACGGCCTCATGCAGGCCCGATTCGTGCAGCTGGCGCATGCAGTCGGCCATGGCGCCCTGCCCCGGCAGAACGATGCGAGCGGCCTGCGCGACCACGGCCGGATCGCGCGTGAGCACGACGCGCCAATCGGTGTCGGCCGCGGCATGGCAGGCCGCCTGCCAGACCGAGCGCAGGTTGCCGCTGCCGTAATCGACGACGGCCAGGGTGTGGCTGGGTTTCATGGTGCTCGAAACGCTGTTGTGATGCCTGGCAGACGCCGGCCCATGGCCGACGCAAGCGGGCTGTGAGAGGGATTACTGACTGTAGGTCGTGCCATTGATGGTGATGTGCTGCTCGCCCTCGCCCCAGAAGAAGAACAGGCTGCGCGTGCTCTGGCCGTCGGGGTAGCGGCGCTCCAGGGTGTAGCCGTCCAGGCGGTAGCGCACCGGGCGCTCGTCGCTGCGGTCGGAGGCGACGTTGGCGCTGAAGGTGCCGCTGTTCATCGCCGTGGTACCGCCGCGCATGCTGGAGCTGCTGCCCAGCGTGCCGTCGCGCTTGAAATACAGCGTGTCCTTGAAGGCGTAGCCGCTGGTGTAGATGTTGCCGTGATAGCTGGAAGCGGTGTAGGCCCCGTGCAGCCGTTGATCGGCGCGGGCCGGGCGCGCCGGGGTGCCCGGCGCATCTTCCCAGGCGTCCACCTTCTCCAGCTGATACTGCCCGCGTTGCTTGCGCCAGCGCCGCCACTTCCCCGGCTCGTTGGCGCGCGAGGCGCGCACGTCCAGATCGGCCGGCGGCACGCGCAGTCCGGTATAGGCCCAGCCGTCCTTGAGCAGCAGCAGGTGCTCCTCCTCCAGGCGCATGCCCAGGCTGTCGTTGACGAACTCGGCGCTGTGCAGGATGGCCTCGATCTGGCCGAGCTGCACGCCTTGCCCGGGCGGCGTGACCCATTTGAAGCGCCGCGCCTCAGCCTGGGCGGCCTCCTCCTCGCTGGGCGAAGGCGAGGCGCTGGGGCCGACGTGGCGGCAGGTCGTGCCCTGGCCCTCGTCCAGATCCTCGCCCCGGATGTAGGCCCGCCCCTGGCGGTCCTTGAAGTACACCGACACCATTTGCACCTGGCCGCGGTATTCGAAATTCAGCAGGTGGATTTTCTCGTCGATGTTCACCGTGCCCTTGTCCGGGTGGTAGCTGAAGCGGCCCGTCTTCAGGCGGCTCATGCTGCTGCGCAGCTCTTTGTTCGGGTACAGCTCCAACGTCACTTCGTAGGGGTGGCGGCCGTTTTCGACCTGGCAGAGGTATTGGCCAAAGGTGAACGCGCCGCCAATGGTGGCGCCGTCGGCGGCCAGGCCGGCATAGCTGCGATCCCGTGTGTGCTCTGGCGTGCGCTCGGGCTTGCCCGAGCTGACGGGTTCGGCCGGGGATGCGGGCGGCGCGAGCGGGCTGGCTGCCTCGCCCTGGCTGGGCTGGCTCTCGGCCAATGCGGCAGCCAGCACCTGCGCGCCTTGCTGGCCGTGCTGGGCCAGCAAGGCCTCGGACTGCTCGCTGACCAAAAAGACCAGCCTGGCGCGCCCGTCGTCCAGCGGCAGGGCCGTGTACGTGGCCACCAGCGTCCGGCCCTGGGCGTCGATGCGGTGCGTGGCGCTCCACAGCGGCGCCTTGTGCTGCAGCGCCTCGCGCGCGGCGATCTTGCCGTAGCCTTGCGAGAGCTGCTCGGCCATGCTCTGCGTCCACTGCTGGGGCGTCTGCCCCTGCATGGGCAGCGGATCGAGCGCCACGACCATGAAGATGCGCCCGCCCAGCCCGGCCGGGCTGTAGCTGACGATGCCCGGCTGCTGCGACTGGCGGCTCCAGCCGGCGGGCAAATCCCATGCCGCCAGGCCGGGGCAGGCGCAGCCGGCCAGCCAGGCAAGAAGAAGCAAGCGTTTGTTCATGGCTGGGGCCACAGACTGATCGGCTGCGCCTTCACGCCAGCTGGGCCAGGCCGCAGGCGGCCATCACAGCACCCCCTTGGTCGAGGGCATGATGCCGGCCATGCGCGCATCGCGCTCAACAGCCTGGCGCAGCGCCCGGCCAAAGGCCTTGAAGGCCGTTTCGGCCTGGTGGTGGGCGTTGATGCCCTTGAGGTTGTCCACGTGCAGCGTGGCCTGGGCGTGGTTGGCAAAGCCCTGGAAGAATTCGCAGGCCAGCTGGGTGTCGAACTGGCCGATCATCGCGCTGGTGAAGGGGATGTGGAAGAACAGCCCCGGGCGGCCGGAGAGATCGATCACCACGCGGCTGAGCGCCTCGTCCAGCGGCACGTAGGCATGGCCATAGCGGCGCAGGCCTTTTTTGTCGCCCACGGCCAGCGCCAGCGCCTGGCCCAGCGCAATGCCCACGTCCTCGACCGTGTGGTGGCCGTCGATGTGCAGATCGCCCTCGCAGTGCACGTCCAGATCCAGCATGCCGTGGCGGGCCACCTGGTCGAGCATGTGATCGAAAAAGCCAATGCCAGTGCGCAGATTGGACACGCCCCGGCCATCGAGGTTGATGCGCACGTGGATGCGGGTCTCCGCCGTATTGCGATTGACTTCGGCAATGCGATCGCCAGGATCGCTGGTTTGCGTGGGGACGAGAGCGGAGGAAGTCATGCCTAGGGCCTGTTCACACTATGCAAGGAGATCGTGTTGGGGCCGTGGCATTGTAAGAGCATCGCGCCAGCCTGCCGGCGAGTCCGGGCCCACTGCGGGCAAACCCCAGTCATGCAAGCTTTGCGCAAGCATTGACAACTCTTGTTACGCATGATTGCCTCAGCTTGCACTCCTTTTCGCCATGCGCTCATCCTCAGCCCCAGCGGCGCAATGGCGCTCCGCTATCATTGCGCCCCGACAACAACCTGCAACCACCACCAAGCCAAGCCAAAGGCCATTGCCAAGGGCTTCGGACGCCGCGCCACTTGCGTTCCTGGCCCACCCATGCCCCAGGCGCTGCGCCCCATCTCCAACGGCCCGAGACCTCACACGTCACGCAGCAGCGCCTACCATCACATGTAAGCAATTACCCTGTAGACGCACACCTGGATCACGGCCGCTGCCCGATCAGCCAACACATACATGCCACTTTCCACTGGAGGAACCATGAAAAAAACCACCCTGGCCATCGCCCTGGCCGTTGCCCTGAGCGCCTGCTCCAAGAATGAGGACAGCCCAGAGGTCGGCAAGCAGCAGGCCCAGCCCGCCGCTCCTGCCAAGGCCGACATCCCGCTGGCCTTCGCCCCCAGCGCCACCGCCTTCGTGGCCGGGGCCATGGAGCCCGCGCCGCAGGCTTACATCGACACCATCAATGGCATGGCGCAGCAATTCAAGGTCGGCATGCTGCAAAGCCTGGAGCGCGCCCGCCAGGCGCTGGCCCAGGAGGAGCAAAACGAGCAGACCGCGCGCGCCAATGCCGTGATGGACTTGCTCAAGGAGCGCCTGCAGCAGCCCGACACCCTGGCCAGCCTGGGCATGAGCCTCAAGAGCCTGGGGGCCGTCTACGAAATCGGCGGCGCGCCGGTGCTGCGCATGGAGCTGCAGGATGCGGACAAGTTCAGGGCCTTCATCGCCGAGGTGGAAACCCGCGCCGGCCAGAAGCTGGAGACTGGCGAGCTCAACGGCCAGGCCTACTGGTTCATGCCGCTGGGCGAGCAAGCGGCCCAGCCCGCCCAAGCCGCTGGCGCCGATGCGGCCAGCGCCCAGCCGCTGGAGCGCGCGCGCCTGGTGACGGCCATCGTCGGCCAGCACTTGGTGCTGGCGCTCGATCCGCAGCACAGCGCCGCGCCGCTGGCCCAACTGCTGGGCCTGGAGCGCCCGGCCCAGTCCATATTGCAGGCCGGCACCTTGACCGAGCTGCAGAAAGCCTATGGCTACAAGCCCTATGGCGGCAACATGCTGGTGGACACGCGCCGCGTGCTGGCGCTGTTCACCGAGGGCCAGTCCATTTACCCGCCGCCGGCGAACTGGAGCGAGGCCTGCCGCAGCGAATTTGCCGCCCTGGCGGCCAAGGCGCCGCGTCTGGTAGTTGGCGCCACCGAGGTCGATGGCAAGAAAGTGGGCGTGGCCGGCACGCTGGAGCTGGACAAGCCCCTGGCTGGCGAGCTGCAAAAGCTCAGCGCCCCCGTGCCGGGCCTGGGCAGCGCCAAGAAGGGCCTGGAGTTCGGCTTCGGGCTGAAGATCGATCAGCTCGCCGGCTTCCTGCAGGCCCAGGCCAATGCCGTGCAGACCGCCCCCTACCAGTGCGAGCACCTGCAGCCGCTCAACGAAGGCATGGCCAGCCTCAACCAGAGCTTGGCCGGCCTGTATGCGGCCTCGGGCTGGCTCACAGGCGCGCGCCTGGTGCTCAACGACATCAACATCGAACAGCAGCTCGTGCGTGGCATGCTGGTCGTGGCCTCGCCCAACCCCATGTCGCTGCTGGGCATGGCCCAGGGCATGATGCCTGAGCTGGCCCAGCTGGGCCTGGAGCCCAACGGCGCGGCCAAGCAGCTGCAATCGCCGATGACGGCCATGGTCAATGGCGGCCAGGATCCGATCTGGGTCGCCATGACCGACAAGAGCCTGGGCCTGGGCATCGGCGCCGATGCCAAGGGCGATCTGGAAGGCGCCCTCAAGGCCAGCGCGCTCTCGCCCGAGCCGCTGCTGTACTACCGCGTCGATGGCGAAACCTATGCCAAGAGCCTGGGCAAGTTCAACGAGCAAATGCTCAACAGCCTGGAGGCCAACTCCGCCGGGGCACAGCAGGCCAACGACATCATGGTGCCGCTGATGCAAAGCGTCGCGCAGATCTATCAAGCCATCGACTACGCCTCGGTGCGCTACCACTTCTCCGAGCGCGGCCTGGAGCTGGATCAGATCATCACCTTCAAATAAGCACGCGGCCACGGCCCTGCGGCTGCCCCCAGCCGCAGGGCCATTCCCCCTTTTTTGGAGACCTCCCCCATGAAACGACTCGCCCTCAGCGCCGCCCTGGCCCTGGCGCTGGCCGCTTGCGCCAGCATCGGCGGCCCCGGCAGCAAGAACATCCCGCTGGCCTACGCGCCGGCCGACACCGCCTTTGCCTTTGGCTCGCTCGAGCGCGCGCCCAAGGGCTACGAGCAGCTCAACCAGCACTGGTTCGAAGTGCTGCGCGCGCACATCGCCCCCAGCCTGGAGCGCGCCCTGCAGGTGCTGGCCGAATCGGACGCCGACCCGGCCAAACTGAAGACCGCCAAGGCGCTGCTGGGCCTGATGCAGGAAAAGCTCCACGCCCCCGGCGGCTT
This sequence comes from Vandammella animalimorsus, assembly GCF_002285265.1. Classification (GTDB taxonomy): domain Bacteria; phylum Pseudomonadota; class Gammaproteobacteria; order Burkholderiales; family Burkholderiaceae_C; genus Lampropedia. The sequence goes on along the minus strand of NZ_NSJB01000001.1, from coordinate 290,052 downwards.
TGACAGCCTGGGCATCGACGTCAATGCACTGCTGGCGCTGTACGAAGTGCAGGCCCTGCCCGTGCTGCGCATCGAGCTGGCCGACGCCGACAAGTTCAAGGCCTTCATCGCCGAGGCCGAGGCCCGCGCGGGCGAAAAGCTCTCCAGCGCCGAGGTCGATGGCCAGCCCTACTGGTATCTGCAGCCCGAGACCGAGGCCGACGCCTACCTCAAGCCCCGCCTGGTGGCTGCGGTGCAGGGCAAGCACCTGGTGCTGACCATCGACCTGCAGCGCCCCGAGGCGCCGCTGGCGCAGCTGCTGGGCGTGCAAAAGCCGGCGCAATCGCTCATCGGCGCGGGCACCATGCAGGCCATCAACAAGCAGTACGAATACCTGCCCGGCGGCGTCACCGGCTTTGTCGATGCGCAGCGCCTGGTGGCGCTGCTGAGCGGGGCCAACGCCGCCGGCACAGGCAACGGCACGACCAGCGCCGCAGCGCAGCCCACCTGGCTGAGCGACAGCCTGCTGAACTACTTCGGCGTGCGCCTGGATGCCAGCTGCCAAAGCGAGCTGCAGGCCGCCGTCAGCAAGACCCCGCGCTTGGTCGGCGGCGCCAAGAGGCTCAGCGACAAGCAAGCGCACTACCACATGCTGCTGGAGATGGACGCAGAGCTGGCCAAGGACTTCAGCGCCCTGCCCGCCCCAGTGCCCGGCCTGGGCACGGTGCGCGGCAATTACACGCTCGGCATCAGCGCCAACCCCAGCGCCGTGGCCAATCTGCTGCAAAAACAGGCCCAGTCCATCCAGGCCTCGCCCTACCGATGCCAATACCTGGCGCCATTGAATGAGCTGGCGGCAAACGCCGGCGCCATCATCGCCATGCTGCACGCGGGCTCCAGCTGGGGGCATGGCTTCCGGGTCGATTTCAGCGACCTGAGCCTGCTGCTGCAAAATGCCGACGTGTCGCAGGAGACGGACCTGGCCAAGCTGGGCGGCACCTTGCTGCTGGCCAGCGCCAACCCCAGCGCCATGCTGGGCATGCTGCAAGGCTTCATGCCCGAGCTGGGCCAGGTCGGCCTGCAGCCCGGCGGCCCGGCCAAGCAGTTGCCCGACGAGCTCATCGAAGACCTGGGCCTGGGCAATTCCCTGTGGGCCATGGTGGGCCAGCGCGCCATCGGTCTGGCCCTGGGCGATGAGAACAAGGCCACGCTCGAAACCCTGATGCAGGCCCCGACGCCCGCCGTGCCACCCTTCATGGCCATCGGCGCATCGGGCGCGTTCTACAGCCAGCTGCTGCAAGCCTTCTCCGAGGAGGACTTGCAGGACTTGGCCGCCTGGGACTGGGAGGCGGCCTACTACCACATCACCTGGCCGCTGATGAGCGCGCTGCGCAGCATCTATGCGGAAGTGGACTACCTCGAATCGCAATGGCTGATGACCGAGCGCGGCATGGAGTTCACCTACCAGCTCGACCTGCTCGGCGGCCAGGACGTGAAAAGGTAAGCCCTCCACCGCCCTGCATCCGCCCCGCACTTGCCCAGGCCCTGCCTGGGCAAGTGCGTTTTCATCTGCCAACCCCATGCTTCCGCATCGCCCACCCCGCCCCCTGCCCTGGGCCCTGGCCGCCGGCCTGGGCCTGTCGCTCAGCGCCCCGGCCACGGCACAGCCGGCGCAGGCCGCGCCGCCCGCGGCCACCCTCACCGTGCACCACTGGCAGCAGTGCGACCAGCTGCGCCACAGCGATGCCGCGCGCCTGGCCTGCTACGACCAATGGGCCGCGCAGCAGCGCCAGCCTGGCCTGGCAACAGCGCCTGCCGCGCCCGAAACATCCGCCCCCAGCGCCGCCACGGCAACGGCCACGGCAGTAACGACGACAGCGGCCCACGGCGGCGGCCATGCCGATGCCCAGCCCCAGGCCAGCGGCAACGGCCTGCGCGCGCCAGCTGGCGCCGATGCGCTGGCGCTGCAGCCGCCAGCCACCGTCGTCGTCAGCGCCAACGACGGCTGCCGCAATCCCGCCTTTGGGCGCACGGCGCGCATGTGGGAGCTGGACGCCGACACCGATTGCGGCAACTTCCGCTTCCGTGGCTATCGGCCGCTGACCATTGGCATCGCCATCGGCGACGCCGTCAACCGCCAGCCGCACTCGCCCGCCCATGCCGACACGCCGCCAGCGCGCCAGCCCTACCAGCACCACGAGGCGCAGCTGCAACTGTCGGTGCGCACCAAGCTCGCCAGCCACCTGCTCACGCGCGGCCACCCCACCAAGCGCGATTCGCTGTGGTTCGGCTACACGCTCAATGCCCAGTGGCAGGCCTTCAACGGCCAGATCTCGCGCCCGTTTCGCAACACCGACCACGAGCCCGAGCTGATCTACATCTACCCGCTGCTGTGGCAACTGCCCGGCGGCGCGCAGCTCAGCCACGCCGGCCTGGGCCTGAACCACCAGTCCAACGGCCAGAGCGACCCGCTCTCGCGCAGCTGGAACCGCTACTACGCCATGCTCGGCATGGAGCTGGGCCCCCACTGGACGCTGCAGGCCCGGCTCTGGCAGCGCCTGAAGGAAAAGCCCGGCCAGGACGACAACCCCGGCATCAGCGCCCGCATCGGTCGCGCCGAGTTGCTCTCAACCTGGGAGCTCAGCCAGCGCAACACCCTGGCGCTGACGCTGCGCCACCCGCTGCGCGGACAAAACGGCGGCTCGGCGCGGCTGGAGTGGTACCGCACGCTGGGCCAAGGCTTCATGGGCGGCAAAAGCAACCTGCGCCTGCGCACCAGCCTGTTTCACGGCTATGGCGACAGCCTGATCGACTACAACCTCAAGCGCACCACGCTCTCGATCAGCCTGAGCCTGTTGGACTTCTGAAACGCCCAAAAACTATTCCACCACCCGGAGGACTTCCCATGCCAGTAGCCCACCGCCTTCTCCCCCGCCCCAGCCTGCGCCGCCCGCGCCTGCTGGCCAGCGCCCTGGCCGCCAGTGCGCTGGCGCTGTTGAGCGCCTGCAGCAGCGTGCGCACCGAGCACCCGCTGCAATACGCGCCGCAGCACAGCCTGTACGCCGTGGCCAACCTCGAACCCCCGCCCGAGGCCGCGCAAGCCTTCGATGCGCAACTGCTGCGCCCGCTGCAACCCATGTGGGACAGCCTGCTGCAACTGCTGTCCGAAGACCCGAAAACCACCGAATCGCCCCGCGCCCAGCGCATGCTGCAATGGCTGCGCGAGGTGGACCGCACCGCCAAGGAGCAAGGCCTCAAAGGCTTTGGCCTGGCCCCCGATGCCTTGTTCGCCCTGTACGAAGTGCAGCTGCGCCCAGTGCTGCGCCTCAGCTTGCATGACGTACCGCGCGCCCGCGCGCAGATCGAACAACTGCTGGCCGCGCTGGAGCTCACCCCGCAAGAACATCAACTCGGTCAGCACGCCAGCTACTGGGCCATCCCGCTGTCCGGCCAGTCGCAGTCCGAGCGGCCACTGCCGCCCCTGCCGCTGCCCGCCGGGCAGGAGCAAGCCCAGGCTGTGCAGCAAGCCCTGCAAGAACTGCAGCCCCAGCTGCTGCTGGGGCTGATCGGCCAGCACCTGGTGCTGGCCATCGAGCCGGGCAACACGCCAGCCCTGCCTGTGGCCCAGCTGCTCGGGCTGGAAAAGCCCGCGCAAAACCTCTACCAGGCCAAGACCCTGCACGAAGTCAACCAGCGCCACGGCTTCCTGCCCTACGGCGTCACCGCCTGGATGGCCAGCGAGCGCCTGCTGCCCCTGTTCGGCCTGGGCAGCGATGCCCAACTGGCGCAGCAGCGCCGCATCACCACGCTGCCGCCCAGCTGCGCCGCCGACGCCGCCGCGCTGGCCGCCCAACTGCCCGAGCTGGCCAGCGGCATCACCCACTGGGACGCCAAGCGCAAGGAGCGACGCAGCACCGTGGTGCTGGAGCAGGCCCTGCGCCAGGGCCTGGCCGCCCTGCCCGGCCAACTGCCACAAGCCCCAAGCGGCCAAAGCGCCGTCAAGCCGCTGCTCGAAATCGGCCTGAGCCTGCGGCTGGACAAGCTCGCCAGCTGGCTGCAACAGCAGTCCAGCGCCCTGGCCGCCCACCGCAGCGACTGCCTGGCGCTGCAGCCGCTGCAGCAACTGGCGCGCCAGCCCGATCTGCCCCGCGCCCTGGCCCCGCTGTACGCCATCGGCCCCAATATCCATGGCTTTTACGCCATGCTCACAGGCATGGACTTTGAAAGCATGCTGCGCCAGGGCCCATCACAGCCTCAGCCAGAGATCGAAGTGGCCATGCTGTTTCTCAGCGACAACCCGCAGGCCCTGCACTCCTACGCCAGCCTGATCGACAAAGAGCTGGCCCGCCAGCCCCTGCAAGCGGGCGCCGAGCCGCGCCCACTGCCGCCGGGCACGTTCAGCGCTGCGCCCCATCTGCCCGCCTGGCTGGGCCTGGGCCAGGGCGGCGTCGGCCTGGCCGTGGGCCCCAGCGCGCTGCCCGCGCTCAAGCAACTGATGCAGCAGCCCGCCCAGTCACAGGGCACGCTGTTCCAACTGCGCTACTACGGCAGCCTGCTGGGCGATGGCCTGCTGCGCATCTCGCAGCAGGGATACGAGGAGTATCTGAATAAAGCCCAGGAGCAACTGCCCGAGCGCGCACCCGAAATCGCCGCAAGCCAGCAATGGGCCACGCCCATCTTCAACAGCATGGCCGAGTTCCTGCGCAACCTGCACACCATCGAAAGCCGCCTGGGCGTCGGCCCGCTGGGCCTGGACCACTACAGCAGCCTGCAACTGCGATAAGCCGCCAGCCAACCAGCCGCCACAAGGCGCTGCTTGCCATCCTCCCGGGTGGCAGCAGCGCCTTGTTTTTGCAGGCTCTTGTGTTCCTTGCACTGGCGTGCAATCGCCAATGTGCTTACTCCACCGTCACGCTCTTGGCCAGGTTGCGCGGTTTGTCCACGTCGGTGCCGCGGCCCAGGGCGGTGTGGTAGGCCAGCAGCTGCAGCGGGATGACGTGCACGATGGGGCTGAGCCGGCCGTAGTGGCCGGGCATGCGGATGACGTGGATGCCTTCGCTGCTGTCGATGTGGGTGCTGGCGTCGGCCAGCACGTACAGCACGCCGCCGCGGGCGCGCACTTCCTGCATGTTGCTCTTGAGCTTTTCCAGCAGCTCATCATTGGGGGCCACCACCACCACGGGCATGGCGCTGGTCACCAGCGCCAGCGGGCCGTGCTTGAGCTCGCCGGCCGGGTAGCCCTCGGCGTGGATGTAGCTGATCTCCTTGAGCTTGAGCGCGCCTTCCAGCGCGATCGGGTAGTGCTTGCCGCGCCCGAGGAACAGGGCGTTGTCCATGCGCGTGAAGGCGTGCGCCCAGCTGATGATCTGCGGCTCCAGCGCCAGCACGGCCCGCACGGCGGCCGGGATGTGGCGCAGCTGCTGCAGCTCGGCGGCCAGCTCGGCCTCGTCCATCACGCCCTTGACCTGCGCCAGCGTCAGCGCCAGCAGGTACAGGCCGGCCAGCTGAGTGGTGAAGGCCTTGGTGGAGGCCACGCCGATCTCCACCCCGGCGCGGGTGATGTAGGCCAGGCTGCATTCGCGCACCATGGTGCTGGTGCCCACGTTGCAAATGGTCAGCGTGTGCGGCTGGCCCAGCGACTTGGCGTGGCGCAGCGCGGCCAGGGTGTCGGCGGTCTCGCCCGACTGGCTGATGACCACCACCAGCGCGCGCGGGTTGGGCACCGAGCTGCGGTAGCGGTATTCGCTGGCGATTTCCACCTGCACGGGGATGCGCGCCATGGCCTCGATCCAGTATTTGGCCACCAGCGCGCTGTAGTAGCTGGTGCCGCAGGCCAGGATGAGCAGCGAGTCGATCTCCTTGAAGACGCTTGCGGCGCCATCGCCAAACAGCTCCGGGCCGATGGAGAGCACGTCCGTGAGGGTGTCGGCCAGCGCGCGCGGCTGCTCGAAGATTTCCTTTTGCATGTAGTGCTGGTAGGGCCCCAGCTCGGCGGCGGCGGCGAAGGCCTGCACGGTCTGCACCGGGCGCTGCGCCGCATCCAGCGGGCGGCCCTGGGCGTCGGTGATCCAGTAGCGCCCGGCCTGCAGGTCCACCAGATCGCCTTCTTCCAGGTACACGATCTGGTCGCTCACGCCCGAGAGCGCCATGGCATCGCTGGCCAGAAAGTGCGCGGCCGGCTGGCCGGGCACGATGCCCAGCACCAGCGGCGAGCCCGCGCGCGCGCCCACCAGGCGCTGCGGTTCGTCGCGGTGCATCACCGCCAGCGCATAGGCGCCCTGCAGCTGCGCCACGGCCTGGCGCAGCGCCTCGAACAAATCGCCCTCGTAGAGGCTGTCGATCAGGTGCGCCACGACCTCGGTGTCGGTGTCGCTGCCGAAGCGGTAGCCCTTGGCCTCCAGCGCGCGGCGCAGCGCCTCGTAGTTTTCGATGATGCCGTTGTGCACCAGCGCCACGCGCGCGGCCGCCTGCGGCACGACGGCCGGGTCGATCTGCGGGCCGAAACTGAAGTGCGGGTGGGCGTTGTCCATCGACGGCGCGCCGTGCGTGGCCCAGCGCGTGTGGGCAATGCCGGTGCCGGCCCGCAGGCCCTGCTCGGCCGCCTGGGCCTGCAACTGCGCCACCCGCGCCGTGCTGCGGCTGCGCTCGATGCCCAGCGCCGAGTCGGGCGCAAAGCTGGCGCGATGCACGGCCAGGCCGCAGGAGTCATAGCCCCGGTATTCCAGACGCTGCAGGCCCTGCAGCAACACGGGCACCACATCCTGCTGCGAGACCCCGCCGACGATTCCACACATACGCAACTCTCCCTGTGATTTGGATGCAGACCTTGCTCAAGAATCTGCGCAACGCGCCCCGGCCCACCCCGCAACGGCGGGCGGCCTGGGCCACACATGGGCGGCATGCTAGCCAGGGACGAAAGAAATTTGCTTTTGTTTTTGGTCTATTTTTCAAGTAAAATTTCACTGATTGGATTTCACGAAATTTGATTTCATTCAGCAATCAAAAATGAAGAAAAGCATCGACGACACCGACCTGCAATTGTTGGAACTGCTGCAGCGCGATGCCTCGCTCAGCCAGCAGGCCCTGGCCGAGCGCGTGGGCATCTCGCCTGCCACCTGCCTGCGGCGCGTGCAGCGCCTGCGCGAGGCGGGCATTCTGGCGGCCCAGGTGGCGCTGGTCGATCCGTGGGCGCTGGCGCGCGCCAGCGGCCAGCCGCCGGGGCTGTGCTGCATCGTCGAGCTCAGCCTGGATCGGCAGGACGCCCAGGCGCTGGCGGCCTTCGAGCAGCTGCTGCAGCAGCACCCCGAGGTGCAGCAGTGCTGGCGCGTGAGCGCCGGGCCCGATTTCATTCTGGTGGTGCACACCCTGGACATGCAGCACTACCAGGCGCTGGCGCACGCGCTGTTCACGCAGCAGGCCAATGTGCGCAACGTCAAGGCCTATTTCGCCACCGCGCAGGCCAAGCGCGGCACGGCCATCCCGCTGCCGGGGCGCGCGGCGTCAGCGTCAAAGTCAGCGCCGTAATCGGCGCAAAGCTCAGCGCAAAGGCCCGCGCAAAACTCGGCGCACAGCTCGGCGCACAGGCCGCAACCGCTCAGCGGCGCAAGGCCTTGAAGGCCGAGTACTCCCAGCGGCGCAGCGCCAGGATCATGGTGTAGCCCTCGCGCTCGCCGGGCGGCACTTTCTGGTCGCTCAGGTGCTGCTGGGAGAAATCCTGGCCCAGGCGCTGCATGCGCTCGAGCAGGCCGGGCGCGGCCGCGCGGCTGATGCTGCCGTGCACCAGAAACAGGCCCTCGTCCTCGTGCGCAAAGGCCCCGCCCAGGTAATCCAGCGCCACGTGCTCGCGAAAGAACTGCATCACCGGGCCATTGGGGCGCCATTTGAAGGTCTTGGCCAGCTTGAGGCGGTAGCGGTTCATGGGCCGCAGCTCCAGGATGCCCAGGCGGTCGAGCTGCGCCAGGTACTTGACGCACTCGGCCTCGCTGAGGTGGTAGGCGGCCACCATTTGCTCGACCGACCACAGGCTCATGGCGTTGACGGCCACCAGCAGCAGCTTCTTGTCGGCCACCACGGCGCGCTCTTGCTCCACGCTCAGCTGCGCCAGCTCGGGCTGCTGATCGACCACGCGCCGCGCCAGCTCGGCAAAGTCCGTGCCCAGCGCGCGGCAGATGGCGTCGATGCGCGACAGCGGCATCTCGCCGCGCGAGAGCATGCGCTTGACGCTGGACTCGGCCATCTCCAGCGCCTGGGCCAGATCGGCGTAGGTCATGCGGTTGGCCTTGAGTTCCTGCTTGATGACGCTCACCAGGTCCTGGGTGGTGCTCATGGGCTTGCTCCTCTTCTCGTGTGCTGCGCAGCCGGCCTACCGATCGGGACTGCCAGCGGCAAAAGGTATCAATAAAAGCTACTTTAAGGCATTGAATACGCAATCCAAAGCAAATCAAGGCACTTTTTGGCCCGCCGGTTTCGATACTTCGCGGCGCTGGGTGCATGTGCACCCCCATCCATCACCTGCCGATTGTTTTGGAGCCACACCATGCCCGCCAAGAAATCCTTTGTGCTTGCCGCATCCTTTTCCCCCTCGTTTGCCATGGTCGATGGCAGCCAGTACACGGCGCAGGCGCGCTCGGCGCAGCAGCTGGCGCGCTGGGCCCTGCTGGCCTTTGCCGCGCTGCTGACGCTGCTGGCGGCGCTGTTGCCGCCGGTGCAGCAACTGGCGCACTACCACGATTTTGCCGACCAGCGCGGCCTGCTGGGCCTGCCCAACGCCATGGACGTGCTGACCAATCTGTGCTTTCTGGCTGCCGCCATCGTCATCGCCCGGGCCATGCGGCAGTACCGCCGCGCCATGCAGCGCGCCCATGTGCGCAGCATGCCGCTGTGGTGGCACCTGTGCGGCCTGGCGGCGCTGGGCTTTGCCGCCACCGCGCTGGGCTCGGGCATTTACCACTTGCAGCCCGACGATGCCGGCGTGCTGTGGGATCGCCTGGCCATGGGCATCGTGTTTGCCGCCATCGTTGGCCTGGCGGTGCGCCAGATCGCCTGCGATACCAGCGCGCTGCTGGCCACGGCGCTGACCTTTGCCGCCAGCTGCGCCAGCCTGGCCGTGTGGCATGCCACGGGCAATTTCACGCCCTGGAGCGTGCTGCAAGGCGGCGGCATGGTGCTGCTGCTGGCCATTGGCCTGGGCACCCGCCTGGGGCTGCCGCGCAGCGCAGGCATGCCGGCGCTGGGGTTGCTGGCCATCATCGGCTGGTATTTGCTGTGCAAGGCGTGCGAGCTGGGCGACCACGCGCTGTTCGAGGCCAGCGCCGGGCTGATCTCGGGCCACAGCCTCAAGCATGTGCTTGCCGCCGCAGCCGGCTGGCCCATTGCCCGCATGCTGTATAACGCCACTCCCATGCGCCGTTGAGCCCTTGATGCCTGTCAGCCCCCCGCCCTCTTTCCCATCCACGCCGAGCGCCGCATGAGCCAACACCGCCCTACCCACCCCGTCAAGGCCGATGAGGTCAACCAGTTCAAGCTGCTGGGCCAGCGGCGCTTTGCGCCGTTTTTCTGGACGCAATTCATCGGCGCGGCCAACGACAACCTGTTCAAGTTCGCCCTCACGGTGCTGCTGACCTACCAGCTGCAGGTGGCCTGGCTGGAGCCGCAGATGGCCGGGCTGGTGATTGGTGCGGTGTTCATCCTGCCCTATCTGCTGTTCTCGGCCACGGCCGGGCAGCTGGCCGACAAGTACGCCCACGCGCTGCTGATCCGCCGCCTGAAGCTGCTGGAGATCGCCATCATGCTGGTGGCCGCGCTGGCCTTCTGGTTCGATGCCGTGGCCGTGCTGCTGGCCTGTGTGTTCGCCATGGGCCTGCAATCGACGCTGTTCGGCCCGGTCAAGTACGCCTACCTGCCCCAGCACCTGAACGCGGCCGAGCTCACCGGCGGCAACGGCATGGTGGAGATGGGCACCTTCGTCTCCATCGTGCTGGGCAGCCTGGCCGGCGGCATGCTCATCGACCTGGGCGAGCCCGGGCGCAAGTACGTGACGCTGGCCAGCCTGGCGCTGGCCGTGCTGGGCTGGGCCAGCAGCCGCGCCATCCCGCAGACGGCGCCCACCGACCCGGCGCTGCGCATCGACTGGAACCCCGTGCGCGAGACCTGGCAGAACCTGCGCCTGGCCCACGCCCAGGCCGTGGTGTTTCGCTCCGTGCTGGGCATCAGCTGGATGTGGTTCGTCGGCTCGGTGCTGATGAGCCAGTTTCCCGTCATCGCCAAGGAGGTGCTGCACGGCAACGCCCAGGTCGCCTCGCTGCTGCTGACGGTGTTTGCGCTGGGCATCGGCATCGGCTCGCTGCTTTGCGAGGCGCTCTCGCGCAAGCAGGTCGAGATCGGCCTGGTGCCCGTGGGCGCCATCGGCATGAGCTTGTTCCTGCTCGATCTGTACTTCGCCACCCGCAGCCTGCCCGCGCCCGCCCAGCTGCTGGATGTGCCGCAATTCCTGGGCGCGGCGGCCAACTGGCGCGTGCTCATCGACCTGCTGCTGCTGTGCCTGTTCACCGGGCTGTACAGCGTGCCCATGTACGCGCTGGTGCAAATGCGCTCGCAGCCCACGCACCGCGCGCGCATCATCGCCGCCAACAACATCCTCAACGCGCTGTTCATGATCGCCAGCGCCGTGCTCACCGCCGCGCTGCTGCAACTGGGGCTGACGATGCCGCAGATCTTCCTGGCGCTGGCCATCGGCAATGCCGTCGTTGCGGCCTACATCTTCCTGCTGGTGCCCGAGTACCTGCTGCGCTTCATGGCCTGGGTGCTCACGCACCTGATCTACCGCTTTCACATCCAGGGGCGCGAGCACATCCCCAGCGAAGGCCCGGCCGTGCTGGCCTGCAACCACGTCAGCTTCGTCGATGCCATCTTGCTGCTGGCCGCCAGCCCGCGCCCGATCTACTTCATCATGGACGAGCGCATCTTCCGCAACCGCCTGCTGGGGCTGATCTTCCGCTTTGCCAAGGCCATCCCCATTGCCTCGCAGCGCGACAACCCACAGGCCTTCGAGGCCGCCTTCGAGCGCGCCGCCCAGGTGCTGCGCGAGGGCGATCTGCTGGGCATCTTCCCCGAAGGGGCCATCACCCGCGACGGGCAGCTGCAGCGCTTCAAGCGCGGCATCCACAAAATCACGGACGATGCCCGCGCCCAGGGCCTGGACGTGCCCATCATCCCCATGGCGCTGTCCAATCTGTGGGGCTCGTTCTTCTCGCGCATCGAAGTGCGCGGCGGCCAGAACGTGGCCATGGTGCGGCCGCTGCGCCGCGGCTGGCTCAACCGCGTGGGCCTGCACGTGGGCCCGGCCATGGACAGCGCCAGCGCCACGCCACAGCTGCTGCAGGCGCGCGTGCAGCAATTGCTCGATCAGGCCCAGCCGGCCGGCAAGAGCGGGCACGGCGCCGCGCCAGACCTGGGCACAGGCGCGGGATAATCGCCCGCTTTGGCCCTGCCGCCAGCGCCCCCCACTGAACCTGCCATGTCCGAGCCCAAAAAAGTCCTGTTCGGCTTTCACGCCGTCACCGTGCGCCTGAAGACCGCGCCCGATTCCATCATCGAGGTGCTGATCGACCCCAGCCGCCGCGATGCGCGCATGCGCCAGTTCATCGCCCGCGCCAAAGAAGCGGGTGTGCGCCTGATCGAAGCCGATGCGCTGCGCATCGCCCGCCTGGCCGGCAGCCACGGCCACCAGGGCGTGGCCGCGCGCGTGCAGGCCCTGGCGCCCGCGCGCGGCCTCGATGAGCTGCTCGACGCGCTGGCCGAGCCGCCGCTGCTGCTGGTGCTCGACGGCGTGACCGACCCGCACAACCTGGGCGCCTGCCTGCGCGTGGCCGACGGCGCCGGCGCCCATGCCGTCATCGCCCCCAAGGACCACGCCGCCGGCATCAACGCCACCGTCGCCAAGGTCGCCAGCGGCGCGGCCGAGACCGTGCCCTACTTCATGGTCACCAACCTGGCGCGCACCCTGGGCGAGCTCAAGGAGCGCGGCATCTGGGTGCTGGGCACCAGCGACGACGCGCCGCAATCGCTCTACCAGCAAGAGCTCACCGGCCCCACGGCCCTGGTGCTGGGCGCCGAAGGCCCGGGCATGCGCCAGCTCACACGCAAGACCTGCGATGCGCTGCTGCACATCCCCATGCAAGGCGCGGTGGAAAGCCTGAACGTCTCGGTGGCCAGCGCCGTGTGCCTGTACGAAGCGCGCCGCCAGCGCCTGCTCAGGTAAGAGGTTCTGAGAGCCTGTTCAAAATCTTTGCACGGCGGTCAAGAGAGCGGATTTGGGCGCTCTGCTGCGTTGCAAAACCTCGCCATAGCCCCAGCTATGGCTGCGTTTTGCGCCTTGCAGCCCACCCCAAACCGCTTCTTGCCCACTCGCGCCGAGATTTTGAACAGGCTCTGACAGCGCCAAGCGCCCGCACGGCCTGGTGCGACAATGCACGGGCTTTGCCTCTCACCCCCACGCTCTGGCGCTGCCAGGGCGGTTTCACCCAGCCCTCTTTTTTTGGAGCTCCTCATGACCCAAGTCACCCTCAAAGGCAACCCCGTCGAACTCAAGGGCAGCCTGCCCGCCCCCGGCCAGCAGGCCCCGGCCTTCTCGCTGGTGGGCAAGGACCTGGCCGAGCGCAGCCTGGCCGACTTCAAAGGCCAGCGCAAAGTGCTCAACATCTTCCCCAGCATCGACACCCCGACCTGCGCGCAATCGGTGCGCAGCTTCAACGAAGAGGCCAGCGCCCTGCCCAACACCGTCGTGCTATGCATCTCGGCCGACCTGCCCTTTGCCCAGGCGCGTTTCTGCGGCGCAGAAGGCCTGGACAAGGTCGTCATGCTCTCCACCCTGCGCGGCCGCGCCTTCCATGAGGACTACGGCGTGGCCATCGCCAGCGGCCCGCTGGCCGGGCTGACCGCGCGCGCCGTGGTGGTGCTCGATGAAAACGACCGCGTGCTGCACAGCCAGCTGGTGGGCGAGATCGCCAACGAACCCGACTACGCCGCCGCCAAGGCCGCGCTGCAATAAGAAGCTGCCCCAAGCGCCAGCTCGCCATTGCCCCCAGCCACCGCCTTGCCGGTGGCTTTTTTTCGCCCTGGTCATGCGCGCGGCGGGGGTTTTGATGACAGGCGCGGCCACTTCATCTTCGCTTCACCTGGATTTCTCAAGCGCTGAGCACACTTGCGGCCACTGTGCTCATCAACAAGAAAGGCCCTCTCATGCAATACCGGCTCGCAACCAAGATATTCATCATCGGCGCCCTGGTCATCGTGCTGCAAATGGCACTGATGATGATCTATGGCCAGGTGCAGGATCGCCAACGCCTGCACCGCAAGGTGCAAAACGACATCGCCCAATCGGCCGCTGGCGCGCAAACCCTGATCGGCCCGGTGCTGCTGATCGAATACCAGGAAGAATTCGAGGAACAGGTGCACGATGCCCAGACCGGCCAGACCAGCACCCAGCTGCGCCAGCGGCAGCAGCGCCACTTGCTGCCCGCGCAGCAGCTGGACTGGCAAGGCCAGGCCGATGTGCAAACCCGCCAGCGCGGCATCTACCACGCCAACCTGTTCCAGTCGAGCTGGAAGCTCAGCGGCCAGTTCACGCTGCCGGCCTGGCTGGGCCAGCAACCGCAGGGCCGCACCCTCTCGGCCCAGGCCTATCTGGTGCTGGGCGTGAGCGACCAGCGCGGCATCACCAACAACCCGCTGCTGCACATCGACGGGCGCGAGCTGCCCTTCCAGGTCGGCAGCCGCGAGGTGCTGGCCACCCCGGCCATCCACGCCAATCTGGGCGAGCTGGACCTGAGCCAGCCGCACAGCCTGCCCTTCACGCTGGCGCTGCAGCTCATGGGCTCGCAGCACCTGTCCATCGCCCCCACGGCCGAGCTGACCAACGTGCACCTGCAATCGAGCTGGCCGCACCCGAGCTTCCAGGGGCGCTTTCTGCCCAACACGCGCGAAGTGCGCAGCGACGGCTACAGCGCCAGCTGGCAAATCTCGCACCTGGCGCGCGACTTCGAGCAAACCCTCAAGGCCGGCAAGGCCGTCGCCAGCACATCGGGCCGCTATGGCCATGACAGCGCAGCGCAGGCCGAAGTGCTGGGCGTGAGCTTCATCGACCCGGTCAACATCTACGTGCAGGCCGAGCGCGCCGTCAAATACGGGCTGCTGTTCATCGTGCTGACCTTCGCCGCCTTCTTCCTGATCGAGACCACGCGGCGCATCGCCATCCACCCGCTGCAGTACCTGCTGGTGGGGCTGGCGCTGTCGATCTTCTTCCTGCTGCTGGTGGCGCTGTCCGAACACCTGCCGTTCTGGATTTCCTACGGCATCGCCGCGCTGGCCTGCGTGAGCCTGATCACGCTGTACCTGGGCGCAGTGCTGCGCAATCGCCTGCACGGCCTGGCCTTTGGCGCCGGCATCACCGCGCTGTACGGCATCCTCTACGGCATCCTGCGCTCCGAGGACAACGCCCTGCTGATGGGCAGCGTGCTGCTGTTCGTCGCACTGGCCGCGCTGATGCTGGGCACACGCCACATCGACTGGTACAGCCTGATCGGCCAGAGCAAGGCCAGCGCAAACCCCGCGCCCTCCAACGACAAAGCCAGCAACAAAGCCAGCGACAAAGTGAGCGCGCAGGCCTGATTGCATCGCCTGTCATCACAAGTGCGCAGCACCCCAGCGCAGGCCCTGGCAAGCCAGGGCCTGGCGCGCGTCAATAACAGGCATATCAAAGTACCGATGCGAGAAAATCCCATCTATTCAGCCCCATTACAGAATCTTATTTATTCGCCCTTCTTATCAGCCACCAATATTTTTGGCCTGGGATGGACTTTCAGCATAGCCAGATGCAACGAGACCCAGCGCCCTGAGATATCTGGTTTGATATTCCACTTTCGTCACACGACTCTTTTTTATATCAATCAAGCCATCATAAAAATTACCCAAAGGATCAATCCCCTTCATCTCAATCCACTTAGAGCTGCAACCAACAACAATGCCAGCATAAAAAGAATACACAGACTCCCGCTCCAGATGAATCCCCACAATAGCACCTCTATCAATAAGATAGTCATACAAATTGTCGATGACACCAAACTCTCTTTTACAACCCATCAAATCATTAGAAAAATCATCGCCAAGAGAGCCAAAGAAAGCGCGCATCATTTTGATTGAAAAGCAGTCAAACTTCAGCGACTTGACATACTTTCTTGCAATAAAACACATCCCATCCACATACAACTCATCAGTGATCTCCGACCCGCATAAAAAACCATCAACTACACCAAAGCGGACGATATTCACATAGGGAATAGCTTTGCGCCGCACAACTTTACATACGTTGCTCAAAAACATAACAAAAACTCATTCAAAAAAACCAATCGAGAAAGTCAGCTAAATAACCCTTCAGGGCTTTAATCATGATCGGAGAAATACGGCGACCGACGTGACCCAAGCATTTTTATGCAAAGCGAGTTGCATTTCAGAATTCCCGTGTTTTTCAGTGACTTTACAGGCCCTGCAGGCTTTCGCGCGCCATGAGTGACCTGTGGCCGCGCTTTGCATGGCCGCGCAAGCCGGGCGCCGTCAATAGAATCGGCCCCCATGCCACAACACACATCGCCCCCCTCCCCCACGGCGGCCGGCCACAGCGCCTGGCTGCACCAAGCCATCGACCGCATCGAGGCCGATTACCAGCGCAGCGCCGACACGCACCTGATCCCGCTGCCGCTGCCGCGCTTTGCCCAGGTCGGCATTGATCTGTACCTCAAGGACGAATCCACCCACCCCACCGGCAGCCTCAAGCACCGGCTGGCGCGCTCGCTGTTTCTGTATGCGCTGTGCAATGGCTGGATCGGCCCGCAATCGACCATCGTCGAGGCCTCCAGCGGCTCCACCGCCGTCAGCGAAGCGTATTTCGCGCGCCTGCTGGGCCTGCCCTTTGTGGCCGTGATGCCGCGCAGCACCTCGCCCGAGAAGATCGCCCTGATCGAGTTCTACGGCGGGCGCTGCCATTTCGTGCAGCAAGCCGGCCAGGTGTATGACGCGGCGCGGCAGATCGCCGCCGAGACCGGCGGCCACTACATGGACCAGTTCACCTACGCCGAGCGCGCCACCGACTGGCGCGGCAACAACAACATCGCGCAAAGCATGTTCACGCAGATGCAGCGCGAGCGCCACCCCATCCCGCGCTGGATCGTCGTGGGCGCGGGCACCGGCGGCACCAGCGCCACCATTGGCCGCTACGTGCGCTACCAGCGCTACGCCACTGAGCTGTGCGTGGCCGACCCGGAAGGCTCGGTCTTTGCCGATTACCACCGCTGCGGCGATGCCGGCCTGAGCGCGCCGGGCTCGCGCATCGAGGGCATTGGCCGCCCGCGCGTGGAGCCCAGCTTCGTGCGCACGCTGGTGGACCGCATGGAAGTGGTCAGCGATGCGCAATCCATTGCCGCCATGCACGCACTGTCGCAACTGCTGGGGCGGCGCGTGGGCCCGTCCACCGGCACCAACTTCGTGGCCATGCTGCGCCTGGCCCAGCACATGCAGGCCCAGGGCGAGCAGGGCTCCATCCTCTCGCTGCTGTGCGATGCGGGCGAGCGCTACCTGCCCACCTACTACAACCCACAGTGGCTGGCCGGCCACATCCAGACCTGCGAGGCCAGCGCGCGGCAGATTCAGGAGCTGATCGTCTAAGAGCCTGTTCAAGACCTCTGCGCGGCCCGCAACAACAAGCATCAGGAGACACCCACATGGCCTTCATCAATTACGTCACGCAAGTCCAGTTCGACTTTGGCGCCATCGCCCTGCTGGCTGGCGAATGCCAGCGCATCGGCATCACCCGCCCGCTGCTGGTCAGCGATGCCGGCGTCAAGGCCGCGGGCATCGTCGATCGCGTGCTGGCCCAGCTCAAGGGCATGGACTGCGCCGTGTTCGACGCCACGCCGCCCAACCCCACCGAGGCGGCCGTGCGCGCGGCCGCGCAGCGCTACCGCCAGCAGCGCTGCGACGGCCTGATTGCCGTGGGCGGCGGCTCGGCCATCGACTGCGCCAAGGGCGTGGCCATCGCCGCCACGCACGAGGGCCCGCTGACGCGCTACGCCACCATCGAAGGCGGCTCGCCGCGCATCAGCGAGGCCGTCGCGCCGCTGATCGCCATCCCCACCACCAGCGGCACCGGCAGCGAGGTGGCGCGCGGCGCCATCCTCATCGTTGACGATGGCCGCAAGCTCGGCTTTCACTCCTGGCACCTGGTGCCGCGCGCGGCCATCTGCGACCCGGAGCTGACGCTGGGCCTGCCCCCTGGGCTGACCGCCGCCACCGGCATGGACGCCATCGCCCACTGCATGGAAACCTTCATGGCCGCCGCCTTCAACCCGCCGGCCGACGGCATCGCGCTCGATGGCCTGGCGCGCGGCTGGGCCCACATCGCCCAGGCCACGCAGCACGGCCAGGATCGCCAGGCGCGCCTGAATCTCATGGCCGCCAGCATGCAAGGCGCCATGGCCTTTCAGAAAGGCCTGGGCTGCGTGCACTCGCTCAGCCACAGCCTGGGCGGCATCAATCCGCAACTGCACCACGGCACGCTCAACGCCATCTTCCTGCCGGCGGTGCTGCGTTTCAACGCCCAGGCCCCCAGCGTGCAGCAGGAGCGGCGCATGCAGCGCATGGCCCAGGCCATGGGCCTGGCCCTGCCCGAGCAGGCCAGCGCCGCGCAGGCCGCAGCGCAACTGGCCCAGGCCGTGCAGGCACGCAATCAGGAGCTGGGCATGCCCAGCGGGCTGGCCGCCATGGGCGTCAGGCAGGCCGACTTCGACCTGATCATCGAGCGCGCGCTGCGCGACCACTGCCACGCCACCAACCCCATCGAAGCCAGCGCGCAGGACTACCGGCAGCTGCTGCAAGAGTCCATGTGAACGCCAAGAGCGCGTTCTTCTCGAACGTTGGCAAATCCAAGACCTGGCCGCTGACTGGCATCGCAATCTTGCAGGTAGCTCGCTTTCGTCATGCCCGCGAAGGCGGGCATCCAGCGCCCCCCTTGCGTACGAGAGGATCGGAAAACGGCAGCGCCACCCCGTCAGCGTCGCGGCTGGACACCTGCCTTCGCGGGTGTGACGAGAACCAGCGGCGCTTGCAGGAGCTGTCTTCATCAGAATCGAAACCGCTCTAGCTCCCGACGCAGGCGCGGGCCCTTGCCTACAATCGCGCGCTGTTGCAACGCCCCATCGAAACGACATGAAAGACGGTGAACGCCTGGCCGCTGTGGACCTGGGCTCCAACAGCTTCCGGCTGGAAATCAGCATCCTGCACAACGGCCACCTGCAGCGCGTGGACTATCTGAAGGAAACCGTGCGCCAGGGCGCCGGGCTTGATGCCGACAGCTGCCTGGACGAAGCGGCCATGCAGCGCGGCTGGCAATGCCTGGCGCGCTTTGGCGAGCGGCTGCGCGACTTCGCCCCCAGCCAGGTGCGCGCGCTGGCCACGCAAACCCTGCGCGAGGCGCGCAACCGCGCGCAATTTCTCGAACGCGGCCAGCAGCTGCTGGGCCACCCGATCGAAGTCATCTCCGGCCAAGAGGAAGCGCGCCTGATCTACCAGGGCGTGACGTATTTGCTGCCGCGCAACGTGCGGGAGCAGCGCCTGGTGATCGACATCGGCGGGCGCTCCACCGAGCTGATCGCCGGCATCGGCCAGACGCCGCTGGAGACCGTCTCCTTCCCCTTCGGCAGCGTCTCCTGGTCGCAGCGTTTCTTTGGCGACGGGCGCCTTGGCGCCAAGGCCTTCGCCAAGGCCGAGGTGGCCGCCAGCGCCATCATCGAGGAGCACCTGGCGCGCTTTGCCCGCTACCCGCGCGAATGCGTCTATGGCGCATCGGGCACCATGGGCGCAGTGGCGCAAATCCTGCACCAGCTCGGCGGCGCGCCACAGACCATCACCCGCAGCCAAGTAGAGCAGCTCAAGGCCCGGCTGATCGAAGCCCAGCACGTGGACCGGCTGTGTTTCGAGGGCCTGCGCGAAGACCGCAAGCCCGTCATCGGCGGCGGCGTCTCCGTGCTGCTGGCGCTGATGCAGATGCTGGGCATCGAGCGCATGCAAACCTCCGACGGCGCCCTGCGCCAGGGCGCGCTGCTGGATCTGATCCAGCGCGACGACCACGACGCCAAGCAGCGCGACATCCGCCACAACTCCGTGGCCAGCCTGCTGCAACGCTTCGGCTACGACCGCGAGCAAGGCCAGCGCGTGGCCGAAGCGGCCGCACACATCTGGGCCGCGCTGGACCCTGGCCACTGGAGCGAGGACGAGCTGCAGGTGCTGCAATGGGCCGCGCAGCTGCACGAGATCGGCATCAGCATCGCCTACGAGCGTTTTCACCACCACGGCGCCTACATCCTGCGCCACGGCGATTGCCCGGGCTTTCTGCCCTCCGAGCGCGAACGCCTGGCGCGGCTCATCGTCGGGCACCGCGGCAAGCTCAAGAAAGTCGCCCAGGACATCAGCGACCAGCCCGTCTTCACCCGCCAGCTGCTGTGCCTGCGCCTGGCCGCCCTGCTGTGCCACGCCCGCCAGCGCCCGCAGCTGGACGCACTGCAATGGACGCTGCGCAAAAGCGGCGCACTGCGCCTGAGTCTGCCGCAAGCCTGGGCGCAGCAATACCCGCGCTCTTTCTACCTGCTGCAGGAAGAAGCCGCCGCCTGGGACAAATTCGGCCTGCACATCGCCATCGAAGTGCTGTGATGCAGTGATAGCGCCGCGCCACGTCCTCGCCCTGTCCACCCCCATCCTGAAAGGACATCCATGCTCAACCACATCATGCTCGGCTCCAACGACATCGATCGCTCGCAGCGCTTTTACGACGCCGTGCTGGGCGTGCTTGGCGCGGCTGCGGCCACGCGCAACCAGGCAGCCAGTGGCCAATGGCGCTTGTTCTACCGCCACGATGGCAGCACCTTCGCCTTGACCGAGCCGCTCAACGGCCAGCCCGCCACAGCCGCCAACGGCGGCACCATCGGCTTCAAATGCCAATCGCCCGAGCAGGTGCAGGCCTTCCACGACGCCGCTGTGGCCCATGGCGGCCAATCGGTCGAAGACCCGCCCGGCCTGCGCGACACCCCCATGGGCCCGCTGTACCTGGCCTACGTGCGCGACCCCGACGGCCACAAGCTCTGCGCCATCCACCGCCCTGCCGCCGCACCGGCCAAGGGCTGAGCGCGCACTCAGCCAATCTCCAGGCCTTTGCCGCCGTTGCGGATGCTGCCCTGCAAGCCCATCTGGCGCAGCGCCGCCTTGGCATCGTGCCGGTGAGCTGGCGCCCTGGATGCATCATGACAACTTCCATCGGCCTCACGCTGCCACAGGGCACTTGCCACCAGCGACCCGGCTGGACTTTGCGGGGTAGAACGAGTTGAGAAACTGCGCCTAGAGCGGTTTCGATTCTGATGAAGGCATTTCCTGCAAGTGCCGCTTGTTCTTCGTCACACCCGCGAAGGCGGGTGTCCAGTCGCGACGCGGGCGGGCGGCGCTGCCGTTGGCCCATCCCCCGCTCGTGCGCAAGGGTGGCGCTGGATGCCCGCCTGCGCGGGCATGACGAGCGCGGCCTGCGGGATGGCGATGCCAGTCAGCGGCCAGGTCTTGGATTTGTCAACGTGCGAGCAGAACACGCTCTAAGGCATCATTTACACTGCCCGTTCCTTTTAATCAGCCCAGGAGGCTCTTGCCATGAAACCCATTCAATTGATTGCCCTGACTGCCCTGGCAGCCGCCCTGACTGCCTGCGGCAGCGCCCGCAAGCCGGCCGAGCCGCAGCAGGAGATTGCCAACGTGCCCGTCAGCCCGACCCAGGCCACCGACGGCGTGCTCATCGGCCCCAAGGGCATGACGCTCTACACCTTCGCCAAGGACAAGGCGCACAGCGGCACCTCGGTGTGCAATGACCAGTGCGCCGTCAACTGGCCGCCGCTGGGCGTGGACAGCAAGGCCAAGCCGCTGGGCGACTACAGCATCATCGTGCGCGCCGACGGCAGCAAGCAATGGGCCTACAAGGGCATGCCGCTGTATTACTTCGCCAAGGACAAGCAGCCCGGCGACAGGCTGGGCGAGGGCCTGCTCGAGGGCAACTGGCGCCTGGCCCGCCCCTGAGCAGCCACCCTCAAAATCCTCGCACCGCACTCGCCCACTTGAATCGGGCGGCCTGCGGCGCTGCAAAAACGCGGCCAATGGCCTGTGCCATTGGCCGCGTTTTTGCGCTTTGCAGCGGTGAGAAAGTCTGCAAAACCCTGCGGCCCAACAGCGGCCAGGCTCACGCAGCCCTTGCCTGGCGCGATGGGGCCACTGCAATGGGGGTTTGAAGCGCTTTTGAAAGTCCGCCAAAGCGCAAGCCCGTAGAATCCGGCCCCATCATGGAGCCCGTCGCACTCAGTACCATTGTTCTCTTGCCGTTCATTGGCAGCCTGATTGCCAGCGCGCTGCCTTCCAACGCGCGCAATATCGAGTCCACGATGGCCGGCCTGATCGCGCTGTTTTGCGCCGTGCAGCTGGCCTTGTACTTTCCGGGCATCGCCCGGGGCGAGCTGTACGAGCAGGACTTTCTCTGGCTGGCCAGCTATGGCCTGAACCTGTCCATGCGCATGGACGGTTTTGCCTGGATGTTTGCCATGCTGGTGTATGGCATTGGCGCGCTGGTGGTGCTGTATGCGCGCTATTACATGTCGCCGCAGGATCCGGTGCCGCGCTTTTTCTCCTTCCTGCAGGCCTTCATGGGCTCGATGGCCGGCGTGGTGCTGGCGGGCAACATCATCCAGCTGGCCTTCTTCTGGGAGCTGACCAGCATCTTTTCCTTCCTGCTGATCGGCTACTGGCACCACCGCAAGGATGCGCGCCGCGGCGCGCGCATGGCCTTGACGGTCACCGGCGCGGGCGGGCTGTGCCTGTTTGCCGGCGCGCTGCTGCTGGGGCACATCGTCGGCAGCTACGACCTGGACAATGTGCTGGCCGCCGGCTCGCAGATCCGCAACCACAGCGCCTACACCACGGTGCTGGTGCTGGTGCTGCTGGGGGTGTTCACCAAGAGCGCGCAGTTCCCGTTCCACTTCTGGCTGCCCAATGCCATGGCCGCGCCCACGCCGGTGTCGGCCTATTTGCACTCGGCCACCATGGTCAAGGCCGGGGTGTTTTTGCTCGGGCGCTTCTGGCCGGTGCTCAGCGGCACGCAGGAGTGGTTCTGGATTGTGAGCATCGTCGGCGCCACGACGCTGCTGTTTGCGGCCTTCATGGCCATGTTCCAGAACGATCTCAAGGGCCTGCTGGCCTATTCGACGATCTCGCACCTGGGCCTGATCACGCTGCTGTTTGGCCTCAACCGCGAGCTGGCGGCCGTGGCCGCAGTCTTTCACATCATGAACCACGCCACCTTCAAGGCCTCGCTGTTCATGGTGGTGGGCATCGTCGATCATGAGGCGGGCACGCGCGACATCCGGCGCCTCTCGGGCCTGCGCAAGCTCATGCCGGTGACCACGGTGCTGGCGCTGGTGGCCACGGCGGCCATGGCCGGCGTGCCGTTCTTCAACGGCTTTCTCTCCAAGGAGATGTTCTTTGCCGAGACGGTGCTGGTGCACGCGCCCGCCTACATCCAGGCCAGCCTGCCGGTGCTGGCGGTGACCTTCGGCATCTTCAGCGCCATTTATTCGCTGCACTTTGCCTACGACGTGTTCTTCGGCCCCAAGGCCGAGGACCTGCCCAAGAAGCCGCACGACCCGCCTGTGTGGATGAACGTGCCCGTGGGCCTGCTGGTGGTGATTTGCTGCGCCGTGGGCGTGCTGCCGAACCTGACGGTGGGCAGCTTCCTGGCCGCGGCGGCCACGCCCGTGGTCGGCGGCCAGCTGCCCGAGTACAGCCTGGCCATCTGGCACGGCATCAACAAGCCGCTGATCATGAGCGTGATCGCGCTGGTGGTGGGCACGGGCCTGTTTTTCTTCGTGGCGCGCTACGTGCGCGGCAAGGGCTATCTGGTCGATTACGCCTTCACCTGGACGCTGACGGGCCAGCGCATTTTCGAGTACGCGCTGGCCTCGCTCACGCGCACCAGCCGCTCGCTGCGCCTGCGCCTGACCACCAACCGCCTGCAGTGGCAGATGTTCTGGGTCGTCATGGTGACCTTCCTGGCCGTGGGCCTGCCGCTGTGGCATGGCGGGCTGACCATTGGCGAGCGCGCCGTGCAGCCGATCTCGCCGGGCTTTGGCGCGCTGTGGTTCGTGGGCGCTGTCTGCGCCATCGCTGCGGCCTGGCAGGCCAAGTTCCACCGCCTGGCCTCGATGGTGATGCTCGGCGCCACCGGGCTGTGCGTGGTGCTGAGCTTTCTGTGGTTCTCCGCGCCGGACCTGGGGCTGACGCAGCTGACGGTGGAAATCGCCACCACCATCTTGCTGCTGCTGGGGCTGCGCTGGCTGCCCCAGCGCGACAAATCCATCCGCCCGGCCAGCTGGGCCATTGACCAGAGCGTGGCCCAGGCGCGGCGCGCGCGCGACTTGGTGATTGCGCTGATTGCCGGCTGCGGCATCGCGCTGCTGACCTACGCCATGCTCAGCCGCCCGTTTGACGACAGCGCCTCGACCTTCTACCTGGAGCGCGCCTACACCGAGGGCGGCGGCACCAACGTGGTGAACGTGATGCTGGTGGACTTCCGCGCCTTCGACACTTTTGGCGAGATCGTCGTGCTGGCCATCGTGGCGCTGACGGTGTATGCGCTGCTGCGGCGCTTTCGCCCAGCGCGCGAGACCATGGACCTGCCCATGCAGCAGCGCGTGCTGCCCGGCGACTTGATCACCGACTTGTTCAACCCGCGCCAGGCCAAGGACACGGCCATCGGCTACCTGACCGTGCCGGCCGTGCTGGTGCGGCTGCTGCTGCCCATCACCACCTTGGTGTCGGTGTACTTCTTCATGCGCGGGCACAACGAGCCCGGCGGCGGCTTCGTGGCCGGGCTGGTGTTCTCGCTGGGGCTGCTGCTGCAGTACATCGTCTCGGGCACGCAGTGGGTCGAGGCCAATCTGACGCTGTACCCGCGCCGCTGGATCGCCTTCGGCCTGGCCTGCGCCATTGCCACCGGCGCCGGCGCGTTCTATTGGGACTACCCCTTCATGACCACGCACACGGCGCACCTGCAGCTGCCCTACCTGGGCGAGATCCACATTGCCAGCGCCATGTTCTTCGACCTGGGCGTGTTTGCCGTGGTGGTGGGCGCCACGCTGCTGATCCTCACCGCGCTGGCGCACCAATCCACGCGCGGCCACCGCTACCACGCGCGCAAGCTCGAAGAGGAGGCCGAGGCGCGCGAGGCCGCCCGCGTCAACTACATGCGCGCCAAGGCCGCCTATGAGGCCGTGGCGCGCTTTAACGTCGATCCCCAGAACCCGCACAACCGCTGAGAAAAAGGCCACGCATGGAAATCGTCCTGTCCATCGCCATCGGGGTGCTCACCGGCGCCGGCGTCTGGCTGCTGCTGCGCCCGCGCACCTTCCAGGTCATCATCGGCCTGGCGCTGCTGGGCTATGCCGTCAACCTGTTCATCTTCTCGATGAGCCGCCTGGGGCTGGCCATCGACAAGGAGCCGGTGCTGCGCCCGGGCGTGCCCCAGGATTTGCTGCACTACGCCGACCCGCTGCCGCAGGCCCTGGTGCTGACGGCCATCGTCATCGGCTTTGCCACCACGGCGCTGTTTCTGGTGGTGCTGCTGGCACTGCGCGGCATGACCGGCACCGACCACGTGGACGGCCGCCTCTCGGCCGAGAAGAACGAAGCCTCATGAAAGACTGGCTGCACTCCCTGATGCCCCACCTCATCCTGGCGCCCGTGCTGCTGCCCATGGGGGTGGCGGCGCTGATTTTGCTGCTGGGCGAGGAGCGCCAGCGCATCAAGCTCACGCTCAGCCTGATGTCCTGCCTGAGCCTGCTGGGCGTGGCCGTGTTCCTGCTGCAGTGGAGCCACCAGCAAAGCTCGGCCGCAACCATGGGCGTGTACCTGACGAGCAACTGGCCGGCGCAGTTCGGCATCACGCTGGTGCTGGATCGGCTGGCCGCGCTGATGCTCACGCTCACGGCGCTGCTGGCGCTGGCCTCGGCCATCTACGCCTCGGCGCGCTGGCACCGCGCCGGCGTGCATTTCCATGCGCTGTTTCAGCTGCAGCTCATGGGCCTCAATGGGCTGTTCCTCACGGGCGATCTGTTCAACCTGTTCGTGTTCATCGAGATCCTGCTGGCCGCCTCCTACGGGCTGCTGCTGCACGGCTCGGGGCGTTTTCGCGTGCAGGCCGGGCTGCATTACATCGCCATCAACCTGCTGGCCTCCTCGCTGCTGCTGATCGGCATCTCCATGCTCTACGGCATCACCGGCACGCTGAACCTGGCGCACATGGCCAGCATCATCCCCTACGTGGCCGACGAGGACCGCTCGCTGCTGCACGCGGCCGTCGGCGTGCTGGGCGTGGCCCTGCTGATCAAGGCCGCCGTCTGGCCGATGAACTTCTGGCTCACGCGCGCCTACAGCGCCGCCACCGCCCCGGCCGGCGCGCTGTTTGCCATCATGACCAAGGTCGGCATCTACATGGTGCTGCGGCTGTGGACGCTGCTGCTGGGCTACGACGCCGGCCCCTCGGCCCAGTACGGCGGCCAGTGGCTGACCTACGCCGGCATGGCCACCATCGCCGTGGGCTCGATCGGCGTGCTCAGCTCGCAGAAGCTGGGCAACCTGGCCGGCTACAGCGCCATCGTCTCCTCGGGCACGCTGCTGGCGGCCATGGGCTTTGGCCAGAACCTGCTGACGGCCGGGCTGCTGTACTACCTGGTCAGCTCCACGCTGGCCATCAGCGCCTGCTTCCTGCTGGCCGATTTGATGGACCGCTGGCGCAACGACGGCGCGGACTACGCCCCCTACGAGGCCGAGGACGAGGCGCCCTTTCTCACCGCCGATCTGCAGGGCCGGCTGCAATCGCTGAACCTGGACGAGCGCGAGCAGGCCCTGGTGGGCCGGCCCATGCCTGCGGCCGTGGCGCTGCTGGGCCTGGGCTTCATGGCCTGCACCCTGCTGATTGCCGGGCTGCCGCCGCTGTCGGGCTTCATCGGCAAGTTCACCATGCTCACGGCGCTGCTCAATCCGCTGGGCATGGGCGGTTCCTCCGGCCAGCAGCTGGGCAGGGACGGCTGGCTGCTGCTGGCGCTGCTGATCGGCTCGGGCCTGCTGGCGCTGATCGCCCTCTCGCGCGCGGGCATCCGCCACTTCTGGGCCTCGCACGACCGCAATCCGCCGCTGGTCAAGATCGGCGAGGGCATTCCGCTGGCGCTGCTGCTGGGCTGCTGCGTGACCATGACGGTGCAGGCCGACGACGTGATGCGCTACATGCAAACCACCGCCAATGCGCTGTACGCGCCCGACGACTACATCCAATCGGTGCTGCAAACCCAGGTCAAGCCCTATCCCACGCAAGCCACTGGCAGCGCCGCAGGCTCTGCCGGGGCCAGTGCCGATGAGGCCGCCGCCAGCGCAGCGGCCGCGCCTGGCGAGCCGGCGCCCAGCGGCACTTCGGGGCTGGAGGCCAAGCCATGATCGCCAGACTGTTGCAACTGCTGTTTCCCTCGCCCCTGCTGTCGCTGCTGCTGATGGCGCTGTGGCTGGTGATGACGCAAAGCTACACCCTGGGCAACGCGCTGCTGGCGCTGGCGCTGGGGCTGCTCATCCCGGTCTTCAGCGCCAACCTGCGGCCGCGCTCCAAGCGCATGCGCCACCCGCTGACCGTGCTGCGGCTGTGCCTGAACGTCATGGTCGATGCCTGGCACTCGAACTGGCTGGTCATTCGCATCCTGCTGCAGCCCAGCCTGACGCGGCAGGACACCTCGATCTTCATCCGCATCCCGCTGGAGATGCGCAACCCCAACGGCCTGGCGGTGCTGGCGGCCATCGTCACCATCACCCCCGGCAATGCCTGGGCCGAGCTGTCCATGGACCGCAGCACGCTGCTGCTGCACGTGTTCGATGGCCGCATCGACGAGCAAACAGTCATCCAGACCGTCAAACAGCGCTACGAGCGCCCCCTGATGGAGATTTTCGAATGAACGGATCCGTGCTGGCCTGGGCCCTGCCCATCACCCTGACCATGCTCGCGCTGTCCATGCTGATGGTGACGGTGCGCCTGCTGATCGGCCCCAGCGCCCAGGACCGCATCCTGGCGCTGGACTGCCTGTACATGCTGGGCATGTACGTCATGCTCACGCTGTCCATCTACTACGACAGCAGCGCCTACTTCGAGGCCGCGCTGCTGATTGCGCTGCTGGGCTTTGTCAGCACCACGGCCATGGCCAAGTTCCTGCTGCGCGGCGAGGTCATCGAATGAGCGAGGCCGCCACCTTCAACCTGCCGCTGTGGGCGGAAATCCTCGTGGCCTTCTTCGCGCTGTGCGGCGGCCTGGTGGGCCTGCTGGGCGCTTCGGGCGTGCTGCGCCTGCCCACCTTCTTCGCCCGCGTACACGCCCCGGCGCTGATCACCACCGCCGGCATCTGGTGCCTGATGCTGGCCACCATCACCTACTTTTCCGTACAAAGCGGCCGCCCGGCGCTGAACGTGCTGCTGCTGGGCCTGTTCATTGCCATCACCGCGCCGGTGACCACCATCTTCCTGATGCGCGCCGCGCTGTTTCGCTCGCGCCAAAGCGGCGAGGACGTGCCGCGCAGCGTCAACATGCTGCAACTGGCCGTGCCCAAGCTCGCGCCGGAAAAGGACGATGACGATCACGATGACCACGGCAACAGCCATAGCGATGACGATGGCGGCAATGCCGACGATTCCGGCCATGCGCCCGACATGAGCGCGCCCGAGCCAGCCAAGCCGCAATAACCCCGCCCAGCCCCGGCTGGCCGGCATGCCGCGGCGCGCCGCGCATGCCCCACTCCCTGCTTGACCCATGCCTTCCGCCACCACCGCCGCGCCCAGCGCTTGGCCCTACCCGTTCTGGATCGCCCACCGCGGCGCCGGCCTGCTGGCGCCCGAGAACACCCTGGCGGCCTTTCGCCACGGCGCCTCGTACGGCTATCGCATGTTCGAATGCGATGCCAAGCTCAGCGCCGATGGCGTGCTCTACCTCATGCACGACGCCCAACTCGATCGCACCACCAACGCCCAGGGCGACGCCGTGCACTGGAGTTGGGCGCAGCTGGCCCAGCTCGACGCCGGCAGCTGGCACGGGCGGCGCTGGGCGGGCGAGCCCCTGCCCACGCTGGCGGCGCTGATGCGCTGGTGCATCGCCAACCACTTCGCGCTGAACATCGAGATCAAGCCCATCCCCGGCACCGAAGAGGCCACCGGCGCGGCCGTGGCGCGGCTGGTGCAAACGCTCTGGCCGGCCGATCTGCCCCCGCCGCTGCTGTCCTCCTTCCAGCCAGCGGCGCTGCGCGCTGCGCAGCAGGTCAACGCACAGCAAATGCGCGCCCTGCTGCTGGCGCAATGGCAGGAAGAAGCCTTGTCCGCCGCCCAGGCGCTGGGCTGCGCCGCCTTGGTCTGCCAGCACACGCTGTGGGATCGCCAGCGCCTGGCCTCTGCCCACTGCCTGGGCCTGCGCGCGCTGAGCTACACCGTCAACGACGTGGCCCAGGCCCAGGCCCTGCAAGCCATGGGCACGGACGGCATCATCACCGACCGCGTTGACGCCTTCAGCCCCGCCGCGCAGCCGCCCGCCCCCGCGCGCTGACCCTGCCGGGCGCAGGCCCTGGGCCAGCGCCTGCCCCTTGCCTTCTCTTGCCAATCATGTTCAAAAACCTGTTGATCTACCGCATCGCCCAGGGCTGGGAGCCCGAGCTGGGCGCCGCCACCCAGGCCTTGCAGGCGCAGCGCTTCAGCCCCTGCAGCGCCACGCAGGAGCAATCGAGCGGCTGGCTGCCCCCGCGCGGCCAGGAGCACGCGCCCATGATCGAATCCATTGGCGGACACTGGATCATGCGCCACGTCACCGAAAGCAAAATCCTGCCCGCCTCGGTCGTCGATGCCCAGGTCGAGCAAAAGGCCGCCGCCATCGAGGCCCAGACCGGGCGCCGCCCCGGCAAGAAAGAGCGCCGCGACCTCAAGGACGAGGCGCGCCTGAGCCTGCTGCCGCTGGCCTTCACCAAAACCCACGGGCACTGGGTCTGGATCGACCCGCGCCAGCAGCTGCTGGTCATCGACGCTGCCAGCCCGCAGCGCGCCGATGCCATCCTCACCGCGCTGGTCGAGCAATGGCCGGGCTTTGTGCCGCGCATGCTGCAAACGCAAGAGGCCCCGGCCTCGGCCATGGCCGCCTGGCTGCAGGAGCAGGCCGCGCCCGGCGCCTTCAGCCTGGGCGATGAGTGCGAGCTCAAGGCCACGGACGAAACCCGCGCCAGCGTGCGCTACGCCCGCCACGCGCTGGAGATCGAGGAAATCCAGGGCCATCTGCAGGCCGGCAAGCGCCCCACCCGCTTGTCGCTGGGCTGGGGCGATCGCTGCCAGTTCGTGCTCACCGATACCCTGCAGATCAAAAAACTGGCCCTGAGCGATGCCGTCCTTGAAGGCCAGGGCAGCGGCGACGACCACTTCGACACCGACGTGGCGCTGACCACCGGCGAGCTGTCGCAACTCATCCCGCAACTGCTCGAAGCCCTGGGCGGCGAGCAAGCGCCCGCTTGAGCGCCGGACTAAGCACCCCACTAAACGTCAAATCGAGCGCCCATTCACGCCGCGCCGCCTCCAAGACAATCCGGCCCATTCCCGCGCCACCTGCCACACCACGCCATGCCCGAATCCCTGCAACACCTGGCCTGGCTGTGGATCCCCATCACGCTGTTTGCCGCCCTGGCCCAGACCGTGCGCAACACGGCCCAGCGCAGCCTGATTCAGGAGCTGGGCACTCTGCCGGCCACGCTGGTGCGCTTTCTCTACGGCCTGCCCTTTGCCGCGCTGTGGCTGGCCTTGCTCTATCTGCTGCCCGCGCAGCGCCCTGCACTGCCCGACATCAGCCTGGTCTACCTGGGCTGGATTGCGCTGGGCGCCGTCTTCCAGCTCGCTGGCACGGCCGCCTTGCTGCTGGCGATGAAGGAGCGCAACTTCGCCGTGGCCGTCACGCTGAGCAAGACGGAGGTGCTGCAGCTGGCGCTGTTTGCCGCCGTATTCCTGCATGAGCTGCCCACGCCGCTGGCCTTGCTGGCCATGGCCGTGGCCAGCGCCGGCGTGCTGCTGCTGTCGCTGCCGCCGCGCGATCAGCTGCTGTCCCTGCCCGCCTGGATGAACCGCTGCGCCCTCTACGGCCTGGCCTGCGGCTGCTGCTTTGCCATCGCCACGGTGGGCTTTCGCGGCGGCGCACTGGCCTTGAACGCCCCCAGCCCCTGGCTGTCGGGCGCCT
Source organism: Vandammella animalimorsus (assembly GCF_002285265.1). Lineage (GTDB taxonomy): Bacteria > Pseudomonadota > Gammaproteobacteria > Burkholderiales > Burkholderiaceae_C > Lampropedia. Next base: position 259,664 of record NZ_NSJB01000001.1, on the reverse strand, counting down.
GGGGCGTGTTGATCGCGCAAACCCTGCAAACCCTGGGGGCCGGGCTGTGGATCCAGTGGCGCACCCCGCAAGGCCTGGCGCCGGTGCTGCGCGCCTGGCGCATCTCGCTGCTGGCCGGCAGCATGGGCGCGGCCGCATCGCTGGCCTGGTTCACGGCCTATGCCATGCAAGGGGCCGCCTCCGTGCGCACCCTGGGCATGGTGGAAGTGGCGTTCAGCTACCTGGTCTCGCGCCGCCTGCTGAGCGAACACTTCAGCCGCGCCGAGAAAATCGGCATGGGCCTGATGCTGCTGGGCCTGGTGGTGACCTGCCTGCAGGCCTGAGCGCCTGCTGACGATCTCGGCGAGACTCCGCCAAAAAACAAGCGGCCCGCAGGCCGCTTGTCTTTCCAGGCTGTCGCTCGCCTCCAGCGCAGGATCACTCGGGCACAACGAGCTTGTCGCCCACCGAGACTGGGTCGTGCGTGTCCATGATCAGGCCGTAGGAGACGCGATCGAAGACGCGGAAGATCAGCAGCACGCCGTTGGGCTCATCGGGCAGGCGGATGCGCGCGTTGCGCCCGCGCTCGGGGTCGCGCGCCAGCCGGCCCTGGCGCAGGATTTGCAGCACGTGGCCTTTCTCGATGGCGTCCTCGCGCCCCAGGTTGATGGCCACGACCTGGCCCGAGGAGGCGTTCTTGACAGCCTGATCGCCGTACAGCGCCACCACGCGGCCTTCGACGTCCTTGGCCGGCAGGCGCGGCACGAAGTTGTCGTAATCGGCCTCCTCGTTGATCAGGTCCAGCCGGTCGCCCACGCGCACGTCCGTGGCCACCGAGGTCACTTCCAGCGTGGCCGGGCGGTATTCCTCGACGACGCGGCCGCGCCGGTCGGTCTGCTCGACGAAGTATTCATCGCGCACGATGCGCGCCTGGCCCACGTATTCGCCCTCGTAGCCCAGGATTTCCTTGGTCTGCGGATCCTGCAGCGGCTTGGCCTTGCGGAAGATGGCCAGATTGCGCGGCGCGCCATCCTTGACCGCCAGGGGCACGCTGTCCGTGCCGCGCACGTAGATCAGGTCGCCATTGCCCATGACCAGGCGCTCGTCCACCGAGGCCACGATGTCGGGCAGCTCGCTCAGGTCTTCCAGGCTCTTGATGAACGGGCGCACCAGGAAAGGCTCGATCAGGTCGCGCCGCACGGTGGGCAGCGCCGCGGCGCTCAGCGGCTCGGCGCGCACGGTGGGCGAGAGCTTGATCGTGCCGCCGCCACCGGGCGCCAGGCCCAGGCGGGCATAGCCATCGCGCACGTCCAGGTGCAGCACCTGGCCCGGGTAGATCAGGTGCGGGTTGCGCACCGTGTCCATGTTCATGCCCCACAGGGCCGGCCAGCGCCACGGGCGGTGCAGGTACATGCCGGAGATGGCCCACAGCGTATCGCCGCGGCGCACGGTGTAGGTGCTGGGCGCATCGGCCTTGAGCTCGCGCACCGGGATGCCGCGCGCGGCCACCTGCTGGGCGATGGCGCGCTGCTGCTGGGTGATGGGGTATTTCTGCGCCTGCGCCGCAGGGCCCAGCAGCGCCGCACAGGCCAGCGCCACGGACAGCAGCCTCCCCACCGGGCTTGCAAGACGGACAGTGCGTTGATTTGTTCTGATGTGATTCATGGTGTCGTACAACAAGTGAATGCCCCCTCTGCTGGCCTGGTGCGCATGGCCAGGGCACTGGGCCCTTGCATGGGCGCTGCGGCAGGCTTTACTAACAAACGTCCCAATTTGTGACAAATTGCATGGATTCTGATTCGATGGCCCTTACAAATCAATGATTTTTTATGCGCCAGCGGCCATCGATGGCAAAAATGGCGAAAATAACGACAGTTTACAAAAGAGTTTCACACACGCCATGGCCCTTCTGCCCATTCTTCACTACCCAGACCCGCGCCTGCACAAGGTGGCCGCCCCCGTCAAGGAAGTGGGGCCGCGCATCCAGCAAATCGCCGCCGACATGCTCGAGACCATGTACGAATCCAACGGCGTGGGCCTGGCCGCCACGCAGGTGGACGTGCACGAGCGCCTGTTCGTGATGGATGTCTCCGAAGAGCGCAACCAGCCCCAGGTGCTGATCAACCCGGAGCTGGTCTGGGCCAGCGAGGAAATGCACAGCGGCGAGGAGGGCTGCCTGTCCATCCCCGGCATTTACGATGGGGTGCAGCGCCACGCGCGCGTACACGTCAAGGCCCAGGACGAGCACGGCCAGTGGCGCACCATCGAGGCCGAAGGCCTGCAGGCCGTGTGCATCCAGCACGAGATGGACCACCTCAAAGGCAAGCTGTTCATCGATTACCTCTCGCCGCTCAAGCGCAACCGCATCAAGACCAAGATGCTCAAGCGCAGCAAGAGCGAGGCCCCCGCCCAGGCCTGAGGGCCTGCCCAAAATCTCTGAGCCCCGCTCACAGCCCCCGACCTCACGCGCCCGCAACAGCGGGCGCGCTTCATTCACCCTGCATCGCCCAACGCCAGGAGCCTTCATGCGCATTGCTTTTGCCGGCACGCCGGAATTTGCCCAACAGGCCCTGGCCGCCATGCTGGCGGCGGGCTTTCGCCCCGCCGTGGTACTGACACAGCCCGACCGCCCTGCGGGCCGGGGCCTGCGCCTGCAGCCCTCGCCCGTCAAGCAACTGGCCCAGGCGCAAGGCATTGCCGTGCTGCAGCCCCAGGGGCTGCGGCTGGATGGCAAATATGCGGCCGATGCCGCCGCCGCCCAGCAGGCGCTGGCCGCGCTGCAGCTGGATGTGATGCTCGTGGCCGCCTATGGGCTGATTCTGCCGGCCTGGGTGCTTGAGATGCCGCGCTATGGCTGCCTGAACATCCACGCCAGCCTGTTGCCGCGCTGGCGCGGCGCGGCGCCCATCCATCGCGCCATCGAGGCCGGTGACGCCGAAACGGGCATCAGCATCATGCAGATGGACGAGGGCCTGGACACCGGCGCCATCGTCTCTCGCCAGGCCATCCCGATTCATGCCGGCGAAAGCACGGCGCAACTGCACGATCGCCTGGCGCAGCTGGGCGGCCAATGCATCGTCGCGGCGCTGCAGCAGCTGCAGCAGAGCCAGGCGCCGCTGCCCAGCCAGCCCCAGCCGGCACAGGGCATCAGCTATGCGCACAAGATCGAGCGCGCGCAAAGCCAGCTCGACTGGCAGCGCCCGGCCCATGAGCTGGCGCGCCAGGTCTGCGCCTTCGACCCCTTCCCCGGTGCACAGGCGCTGTTCCAAGCCGCAGCCGGCGGCGCGCCGCAGACGCTGAAAATCTGGCAGGCCCAGGCCTTGCCGGCTGCGGCCCCAATCGCCGATGCTGATGCCAGCACCGGCGCAGCGGCTGCGCCAGGCACCGTGCTGCAGGTCGATCGCCACGGCGTGGACGTGGCCTGCGGCCAGGGCAGCGTGCTGCGCCTGCTGCAGTTGCAGCGCGCCGGCGGCAAGCGCCAGCCGGTGCAGCAGTTTCTCAACGGCTTTGCCATCGCCGCCGGGGATGGCTTTGCCGCCACCGGCTCCCCAACAACGCCCCAGGCGCGCGGCTGAATCCGCTCCCCGCCCCAACCCCAAGCGCCCCACGCCATGTCCGCCCCCTTGTCGCCCACGCCCGCCCCTGAGTCCGCGCCGCCTGGCCAGACGAAGCTGCAGGCCTTGCTGCGCCATCCGGCCTTTCGCGAAGGCGTGCGCGCCCAGCTGCAAGTGGCGCTGGGCATCGGCGCCTGGGGCCTGGTCACGGGCGTGGCCATGGTGAAAAGCGGGCTGTCGGTGCCCATGGCGGTGCTGATGTCGCTGCTGGTCTATGCCGGCAGCTCGCAGCTGGCGGTGCTGCCCTTGCTGGCCTTGCAATCGCCGCTGTGGGTGATCTGGCTGACGGGCCTGTGCGTCAACCTGCGCTTTGTCATCTTCAGCAGCATGTGGCGCACGCCGCTGGGCCACTGGCCTCCCTTCAAGCGACTGCTGATGACCTACCTGGCCACGGACATGGTGTTCGTGCTGTTCTTCAAGCGCTTTGAGGACCCCAGCCCCAGCCCGGAGCATGAGCCCTACCTCTGGGGCAGCGTGGGCGTGACCTGGCTGGCCTGGCAGATCCCCTCGATGGCGGGCATCTTGCTGGCCAACTTCATCCCCATGCACTGGGGCCTGGGCTTTGCCGGCATCCTGGCCTTGCTGGGGGTGACGCTGTCCATGCTGGTGGACCGCTACACCGCCCTGGCCGCGCTGGTCGCCGGCGGCGTGGCCATCGCGGCCTACGGCCTGCCGCTCAGGCTCAACATCCTGGTGGCCATTGGCGCGGCCGTGGTGCTGGGCTTGCTGTTCGACCACACCCAGCGCATCGTGCGCGAGCGCCAGAGCGCCCAGACATCCGCCAAGACGCCCACCAAAACGCCCACCAAGACGCAATAAGGCCGCACCCCATGGACAACAGCAACGACTGGTACACCCTGGCAGCCATCCTGGGCCTGGCCCTGGTGACGCTGATCACGCGGGCCTTTTTCGTCATCCCGCGCCGCGAGCTGCCGCTGCCCGATTGGCTGCGCCGCGGCCTGAAGTACGCCCCGTTGGCAGCGCTGGCGGCCGTCATCATCCCGGAGCTGCTCATGAGCGATGGCCAGCTGATTGACACTTGGCGCGACGCCCGGCTCTGGGCCACGCCAGCGGCCTGCCTGTATTTCTTGCTGCGCCGCGGCATCCTGGGCACCATCGTCACCGGCATGCTGGTCTATCTGCCCCTGCGCCTGGGCCTGGGCTGGTAGCGGCCCTTGAGGCAATCACTCCAGCGCAGGGGCATCGTAGTGCAGGGCCAGTGCAGGCCCTGAACTGGCCCCACAAGCACAGGCCCCAGAACGAGCAATGCCAGCAGCCCCGAAGGAGTGCTGGCATTTTTTCAATGGGCGCCTGCCTGCGCCATCAGCGCCGACGCAGGCATCACAAGCCATCAGTTCGACTGCAGCAGGCGGCGCACGTCGCGGTTGTTGGGCAGGGTGTAGTCGTAGGCGCTGATGATGCGGCTGTCCTGCGTGCGCACCAGCTTCAGGCTGACGTAGGTAAAGCGCGCGGCGGCAGAGTAGGTGCCCACCAGCACCACGCCGGAGTTCTGGCTCTTGGCGATGTCCTGGATCTCGCGCGAGAGCAACAACTCGCCCGTGCCTTCCTGCACGAAAACATTGCCGCGCAGCTTGATTTCGCGCACGTTCAAGCCGGCATTGGCCAGGGTCGAGGCGTACTGCTCGGAGAGCGTGCGGCCCAGCGGGGCGGACACGCGCGTGTCGTTGACGTCCACAATGGTGGCCACCAGCAGCGGGCTGTTCTGAAAGGCCGTGGTGTCGTAGCCGCTGATCAACTGCTGCGCGGCGTTCTGGTTGGTTTTCAGAAAGCTGTTGCTGGCCGCGTCCTGGTAGCTGGGCTCGACACGGACGGTGTTGGTGTGATTCGCGCAGCCAGCGACCAGTGCGGCCGCAGCCAGCGCAGATGCAAGAAATTGGACTTTCATTGGTTCACCACTTTCATATTGATGTTCTTGAAGCTGCTTTGGAACAGGCCGGCATCCACATTCTCCAGATAGTAGACGTCGGTCGTGCGCGAGAGGAAGCGCTCATTGTGCAGCACGGCAGTCGTCAGCACCAGCTCCGTGCCGGACTGGCCGGAATAGCTGCGCAGCGGACCATCGTGGTCGTAATGGGGCGCCAGCGGCGTGGTCTGCACATTGTGGCGGCCATAGCGCACGCTCACGCCATCGCCCAGGTTGTAGTAATCGCGCCCGCCATGGCCGCCCACCCACAGGTTGGAGGGGTGACGCACCACTTGAGAGTGATAAACCACGGTGTACTGGCCAGCCACGGGGTGCTGCTGCACGGCCGCACCGCGCTCGACCAGGCGCGTCATCAGCATGTCGCGGAAGGCCCACTCGAACTGGCCGGCGTTCTCCGGGATGGCCACGTAAATGGGCGAACCCTGCGTAACGCCTGCGGCCTCCAGCGCGGCGGCGGTGCGGTTGGCCGCATCGGCGCTGATCACGCTCCAATGCTGCGCCGAGCGGACCTTGTACTGGTCGGCCTGATCGAAATTGCGCGACAGGGGGATTGCGCTGCTGCCGCAGCCCACCAGACCAGCGACGGCCACTGCCAGCGCGGCGGCATGAAAAACGCGTTGATGCATCATGACTCTCCTAGTATTGACAGGCCGCTGGAAATGGCGGCCCCTATTCACAAAGTAACGTTTAGTCACCTAATGTCATATTGGAAAACAAGATACGCGATTCCTCACCAGTGATCTGCAATTTTTTTCGATTGTTTGCAAAAAATTGGCAGTGATTGGCAGGAAAGCCACGTTTTTGCCGCCGCTGCGGCCTTGCTGCATCCTCACTGCGCCCGTTGCGCCAGGATTTCGAAGGCCGGCAGTTGCTTGCCCTCCAGCACTTCCAGGAAGGCCCCGCCGCCGGTGGAGATGTAGCCGATGCGCGGCTCCAGGCCGTACTTGGCAATGGCCGCCAGGGTGTCGCCGCCGCCGGCGATGCTGAAGGCCTGCGACTCGGCAATGGCCTGCGAGAGCGTGCGCGTGCCCTGCTCGAAGGCGTCGAACTCGAACACGCCCACCGGCCCGTTCCAGACGATGGTGCCGGCCTGCTGCAGCTGCGCGGCCAGCTCGGCGGCCGTCTTTGGGCCAATGTCCAGGATCAACTCATCGGCCAGGACTTCGCTGGCAGGCTTGGTCTGCGCCGGCGCATCGGCGGCAAAGCGCTGGGCCACCACCACGTCCTGCGGGATGGGCACGGCGCAGCCGCGCGCGCGCATCATGTCGATGATGGCCTTGGCCTCGTCCACCAGATCGGGCTCGGCCAGGCTTTTGCCGATGGGCAGCCCGGCGGCCAGCATGAAGGTGTTGGCAATGCCGCCGCCCACGATCAGCGCATCGACCTTCTCGGCCAGGCTGCGCAGAATGGTCAGCTTGGTCGAGACCTTGGCGCCGCCCACGATGGCCACCAGCGGCCGCTTGGGCTCGCGCAGCGCTTTGCCCAGCGCATCGATCTCGGCGGCCAGCAGCGGGCCGGCGCAGGCCACGGGCGCGTACTGCGCAATGCCGTAGGTTGAGGCCTCGGCCCGATGCGCCGTGCCGAAGGCGTCGTGCACGAAGATGTCGCACAGCGCCGCCATCTTGCGCGCCAGCTCGGCGTCGTTCTTCTTCTCGCCCACGTTGCCGCGGCAGTTCTCCAGCAGCAACACCTGGCCGGGCGCCACCTCCACGCCATCGACCCAGTCGCGCGCCAGCGGCACTTCCTGGCCCAGCAGCTCGCTCAGGCGCTGCGCCACCGGCGCCAGCGAATCGCCCGGCAGCAGCTGCCCCTCCTTGGGGCGGCCCAGGTGGCTGGTGACCATCACGGCCGCGCCGGCATCCAGGGCCATGCGGATGGCCGGCACCGAGGCGCGGATGCGCGTGTCCTCGCTGATCTGCCCCTGCTCATCGAGCGGCACGTTCAGGTCTGCGCGAATGAAGACCCGCTTGCCCTGGGCCTGGCCCTGGGCGCACAAATCGCTGAAACGAATGAATTGCATGTGTTCTCCATCAACTGAAGTGCATCCCGTGCGCGGCGCCTGCGCTGGCGCGCCGCTGCGCGCATTGCGGCCGGCCATGCGCAGCGCCCTGCCCGGACTGCGAAAAATCCTGCAAGCATAAGCGGTTTTGCAGGCCATTCAGGCCCGCAGGCGCGCCTGCAGGAACTGGCCGATGGCCGCATGGGCCCAGGCCGCTTCGGGCAGCAGCCGGCCCATCTTGATGAACTCGTGCGCCACGCCGCGGTAGAGCTCCAACTCCACTGGCACGGCCTGCATGCGCAGCCGGTCGGCATAGGCCAGGGCCTCGTCGCACAGCGGATCGCACTCGGCCAGCACGAACAGCGCCGGGGCCACGGCCTGCACCTCGGGCGCCAGCAGCGGCGCAAAGCGCCAGTCCTGGCGCTGCGCCGGGTCGATGTAGTGGGCAAAAAACCATTGCAGCAGCGCCGCATTCAACACCGGGCCGCGGGCATGGCGCTGGTGCGAGGCCGTCTCCTGCCAGGCGCAGGTGCCCGGGTGGATCAGCAACTGCGCCTGCAGCGGCAGGGTCTCATCGCGCGCCATCAGCGCCAGCACCGCCGCCAGCGTGCCGCCGGCGCTGTCGCCGCCCACGGCCAGGCGCTGGCCGTCCAGCCCCCACTGCGCGCCGTGGCGCGCCAGCCAGCACAGCGCGTCCCAGCCATCGTGCAGCGCCGTAGGGAAGCGCCACTGCGGCGCCAGCCGGTAATCGAGCGCCAGCACGGCCAGCTGCGCGTTGTGGGCGATGCGCGCGCACAGCACGTCGTGCGTGTCCAGGTCGCCCACGACAAAGCCCCCGCCGTGCAGGTACAGCAGCACCGGCCAGGGCGCAGCGGCCGGGCCGCTCTGGGCCTGGGGGGTGTAGAGCCGCACCGCCAGCGCATGGCCATCGCGCGCCGGGATGTGCGCATCGCGGTGCTGCACCTGCGCCGGCCGGTCTTCTTCGAGCACCTGCGCGCCGCTGCGGTAGGCCTGCCGCGCCTGCTGGGGCGTGAGCGTGTGCAGCGGCGCGCGCTGGGCGCGCGCCATGCCGGTGACGATGGCGCGCATGGGCGGGGTCAGCTGCGGCCACCAGGGCTGGCCGGGCAGCTCATCCAGGGCGGCGGCGCTGGGCAGCGGCGTGTCGCTGGGCATGGCGTTCCGATCCTTCTTCAATACTGGGCGGGCGCAGCGCGGCGCTGCAGCACGCCGATGGGCGGGGCCCAGCGCTCGCCAGGCTTTTTCTTGGCGGTGACCAGGGTGACATCGGCCGGCTCAAAAACCTCGACGTTGTGCGTGATCGGCGTGGTCAGCACGTACTGCGCGCGCGTGGACTTGAGAAAGTGCCCCACCAGCTGGATGTTGCGCACGTCCAGGTGCGCAAAGGGCTCGTCGATGAAGACGAAGCCGCCCGAGGCTTCGTCGTCCTTGAGCAGGCCCACCAGCAGGATCAGCGACTTGATGACCTGCTGCCCGCCCGAGGCCTCGCCGTCGTTCAGGCCGATCTGGCCCTTGCCGTCGAAGTTGAAGTGCACCCTCAGCTCGGCCTGGCGCAGCGCGGCGTCGTCGTTTTCCAGGTGCGGGGTGTCGGCCTGCACGGCCACGCCGGCGAGCTCGCCCAGCTCGGTGATGTTCTTGCGGTAGCGGCGCACGGTGGCGCGCAGCACGTCGATGTAGCGCTCGCGGGCGTTGTCCACGGCGATGCGCGCCGATTCATTGCTGGCCTGGCGCTGCTGCAACTGGGCCTGCTGGCCGGCCACTTGGGCGAGCATCAGCGTGTGGCGCTCCTCGATGCTGGGGTCGGTTTCCCATTCGCCCTCCTCCAGCTCGCGGGCCACGGCCTGGCCGCGCAGCCGCGCCTGCGTGGCGTTGGTGAACTGCTCGCGCAGCGGCGCAATGGCCTCGGGCGCAATCCAGCGCGGCGGGAACTGGCGGCGCTGGCGGCGCGATGGGGCGCTGCGCGTGCGCAGCGCATCGCGGCGGCCCTGCCATTCGCGCGCAAAGCGGCTGGCCGCCGATTCGTCGCCCTGCAGGCGCTGCTGGGTCTGCTGGTACTGGCTTTGCGCCTGGCGCAGCTGCTCGCCCAGGCGCTGGTATTGCTGGTCCAGCTCGGCGTAGCGCTGGCCGGCGCTGATGCGCGCCTGGCGCAGCTGCGCCAGCTGGCTGCGCGCGGTGGCAAATTCCTCGCTGCGGCGCGCCAGCTCCTCGGCGGCGCGGTGGCCGGCGGCGGCGGCCTTGGCCGCCTGCAGCTGGCGCTCAGCTTCGCGCTGCCGCTGGGCGATGGCCTGCAGCTGCGCGTCCAGCTCGGCCAGGCGCTGCTCGATGGATTCGCGCCGCGCGGCCAGCGCAGCGGCGCCGAACTGGTGTTGGCTGGGCGGCACCCAAACGCTGCGCCCGCCGCGGCCGTCGCGCCAGTAGGCCTGCGGGGTAATCCACTCGCCCCCGGCGGCAAAGCCGGCGACAGTGTCGGGCACGCAGCGGATGGCCGCCAGCGTCCTGAGCAGCCACGCGGGCAGCGGCGCGGCCACGTGCAGCGCGGCCAGCAGGCTGTGCGGCGGCACGCGCTGGGGCGCGGGCGCGGCGTCGGCCACGAGGTAGTGGCGGTAGCGCTGCTGCTCGGCCAGCTGGCTGGCGCGGGCTTCGTCGGCGGGATCGTCCAGCACCACCACCCAGCGCGCGCTGCGCAGCACGCCTTCGGCGGCGGCGCGCCAGTGCTCGTCGGTGATTTCGATGGCCTCGGCCACGAAGTGGTGGGCAATGCCCTGCTGGCGCAGCAGCTGGGCAAAGCGCGTGGCGTCCTCCGGGCGCGGGGCGGTGCGGGCGCTGCGCAGCTGTTCGAGGGCGCGCTGCGCGGCCTCGCGCTCTTGCTGGCGGGTGTGCCAGTCGCGCTCGTGCGCCTGGCGCTGCTGCTGCAGTTGCTGCACGCGCAGGGCCAGTTGCTGGGCATCGCCTTCGACCTGGGCCAGCGCGTGCAGCTCGTCGGCCTGGCGCACCAGGGCCTCGACCGGGGTTTCATGCCCGCGCGCTTCGCTCAGGGCCTCTTGCGCGGCCTTGCGCAGGGCGTCGGCCTGGGCCAGCTGTGCGGCCAGTTGCTCTTGCCGCTGCGCCAGTTGCAGCAGCGCCTGGCGGTCCTGGCGCTGGCGCGCCAGGCTTTTGCCGTGCTCCAGGCGCTGGCGGTGCAGCTCCCGGGCCTCAGCGAGCATGGCCTCGCGCGCGTCGCGCCATTCCAGCACGGGGATGACCTCGGTGTGCAGGCGCTCGCGCTCGCGCAGCTTGGCCTGGTACTGGCGGTAGAGGTTCAGGCGTGCCTCCACCAGCGCCAGCTGGGCCTGGCCGTGGGCCAGCTCCTTGGCGGCGGCCTCGGCTTCGTCGGCCACGTCGCGCTGGTGGCGGCGCGCTTCCTCGTAGCGGTCCAGCACTTCCTGGTCGCCGAACACGTCGAACACCAGGCGCAGCAGCTCCTTGGGCGAGTATTCGCACAGGCGGTCGGTCTGGCCCTGCTCCAGCGCCAACACGCGGGCGATGGCGCGCGAGAGGCCGGCCGTCTCCAGCCGGCGGCGCCAGTGCTCGATGCCCAGCCAGTCCTTGTCGGGCAACTCCAGCAGCTGCTCGATGGCCACGTCGCCATCGGCCATGTAGTAGCGCCGCTGCCAGTCGCCGCTGTTGCGCTGGATGCGGCAAGCCAGCGTGACCTGGTCGGCATACAGCAGGTTGCGCGCAAAGGGGCGGCTGGAGCTTTGCCGCGTGCGCGGGCGGTTGTCCACCACGGCGCGCAGCCAGGAGGCATCGGCATTGGCGTGGCGCGCGTAGGTCTTGAAGCTGCGCCCGCCCGAGCATTCCAGGCCCAGCAGGGTGCGCATGGCATCCAGCAGCGTGGTCTTGCCCGAGCCGTTGGGCCCGGCCACGGTGATGATGGCGCCGTCCAGCGGCAGGCTCAGGCGCTGGCAGTAGTCCCAGTGCAGCAGTTCGATGGATTGGAGGTGAAACATGGGGCAGGTTCGGTTCAGGCTGCGGGCGGCTGGGCGGCGGGGCCAAGGTCGGCGCCAGCGGGGGGCGCATCCGATGGGCGCGCAGGCGCAGCTTCAGCCGCAGCCTCTGCCCAGGTCTCTTCCGATGCGGCCTCATCCGATGCCGCTTCTGGCCCAGCCTGGGCCTGGGTGGCGCGGGCGCGTTCGAGCACCTGGGCCAGCGTGCCTTCCAAGATGCGCGGCGCCATCACGTCGTAGTCCAGCAGCAAGTCCAGCAGCGGGCCTTCGGCGATGTCGTCGCCACGGCGCAGGATGAAGCCGTGGTTCTCCAGCCGCTTGAGGTTCATGTCCAACCGGGTTTTCTTACCCAGCTGCGCGCCGAAGTCGGCCAACAACGCTTTGTAGGAGACCAGCGGGCTGACGCTGGCGGCCTTGGGCATGGGCTTTTCGCTGGCGAACATCTCGCCCTGGCCGGGGCCTTCGGCGGCGTTGTCGCGCGCGGCCTGGCGCTCGCGCTTGGGCAGCACGATCAGCGCCCACAGCACCACCAGCAGCGAGACGCCATCGCGCGGCAGCTCAAAGTTGTTGTGGCTGGCCAGCCCGGTCTCGCCCAGCACGGCGTTCTCGGCGCTGCGCGCCAGCGCCACCGTGACGTGGTCGGCGTGGATGTTGTCCACCAGGCGCAGGCCCACGCCGGCCAGGCGCTGCTCCAGCGCCTGCCAGAGGTCGGCATCGACCAGGGCGCGGCGGATGCGCGGGTGCTGGCGCGGCAGCCAGCGGCGCGCCAGCAGCTCGGCGGCCAGCAGGGCCGCTTCGTCGGTTGTGCTGTTCATGGTTTGGAAGAATTTTTTCGCGGGGGGCGGCCACGGCGCGGGCCGGCGGCTGTGACCTGGGCGGCCTGGGCAACCTGGGCGGTCGGCAGCGCCACGGCCGGCCAGGTGGGCGGCGGGGATTGCTCGGGGTGCAGGCAGCCTTCGCTCATGGCCTGCACGGCGTGGTGTTGCAGCGGCAGCACGCGCGGCGAGAGCGAGGCGCGCCAGCCCGAACGCGCCAGCTCGCCGGTCTGGCCCTTGAGGGTTTGCGCCTGGGCATCGCCCAGCAGCGGCAGCAATTGCATGCGGTAGGCGGCCTGCGCAAAGCGCCCGCCCAGCACGGCCTCGTGCAGGGGGCGCGGCGGCGCGGCGGCTGGGCCATCGCCCTGGGTATCGGGCTGCACGTCGGCCTGCACGTCGTCCTGCGCATCGGCCGGCCCGGCCTGCTGGGCCGATGCCTGCCACTGCGCCAGCAGCTCGATCAGGCCATGCAATTCCTCGGGCAGGCTGGGCACGTCCAGCGTGCCGCCTGCGGCATTGGCCGGCGGCGGCAAGGCGTTGCTGCGCTGCGGGTCGGGCCGCTCGCGCTCGAACTCGGCCTCGGCCACGTCCAGCAAATCGTGCTGGCTGAGCAGCCAGGGCTGCACGCCCAGCGCCAGCGCGCCGTCCAGCAGCGCGGGCAGGGCCGCGTGTTCGCGCAGCCAGTCGCGCACGTCGGAGCTGGTCACGCCGATGCTGCCCAGCGTGACGCGCTGGCGGTCGGCCTGCTGCATGGCGCGGTTGAACTGGCTGGCCATGGACAGCAGCCGCGCCTGGGCGTGGCCCAGCGCGCGCGCCTCGCGCTCGAGCCGCACATCGCCGCTGTCGCTGCGGATCAGCGCCGTCAGCGCCTGCCCGGCGCGCTCGACCAGGGTCAGCGCGCGCGCAAAGCGCGGCTGGGCCTGGCGCAGCCGCGCCTCGGAGCCGCTGGCAATGGCATCGGCAAACTCATCGTGCAGGCGCGCCAGCTGGGCGTGCAGGTGCTTGAGCTGCGTGGCGTCGGCCAGGCCCAGGGCCTGCGCGCCGGCCACCTGAGCCAGCAGGCCGGCCAGATCATCGTCCTCACTGGCAGCCTGTGTCAGCGGCGCCAGCAGGCTGTGCACCTGCCGCGCCAAATCAGACAGGGCATAGTCCTGCTGCGTGGCGTCCCACACCAGCAAGCCGGCCTCGCGCAGGCGCTTGAGCGCGTTCTCCAGCGCCTGCGGCTGCAGGGCGTGAAACAACAGATTCAGATCATCGCGCGCCACGCGCCCCTTGGGCGTGCTGGCCAGCTCCAGAAAGCACCACAGGCGCAGCTGCACCACGTGGCGCGGCCCGGAAAACAGGCTGCGCAGCGCATCCAACAGATCCAGCCGCTGCCCCAGCGCCCAGGCCAGGGGCGCTTGGGCAGCCAGCGCCGGGGCGCGGAAATACGCCTCGAAGCTGCCGCCGTCTTCGTCGTGATCCAGTAGGGGGTCCATCGCGCCGATTATTGCCCAGCGCCAGCGGGGCCCGACCCGGCGCTGGGCCAGACCCTAACCATGCTCGCAGTGATTGATTTTGATTCTCACGCGCAGACGCAGCCTACAATGGCGGCTTCGCTGTATTTCATCCACCCCAAGACGGAGGCTTTTCCATGTCCGCTCGCAACTTCAAGCGCAACACCCTGTGCGCAGCCCTGCTCGCCCTGGGCGCAGGCGCTTTCTCGCCCGCCGCCCTGGCCGCTGGCGAGGTCAACCTCTACACCACGCGCGAGCCGGCGCTGATCGAGCCGCTGCTCAAGGCCTTCGAGAAGGACAGCGGCACCAAGGTCAACACCGTGTTCGTCAAGGACGGCCTGCTCGAGCGCGCCAAGGCCGAGGGCGCGCAATCGCCTGCGGACGTGTTCATGGTGGTGGACATCGGCAACCTGCTGGACCTGGTCAACGCCGGCGTGACGCAACCCATCCAATCCGAGGCGCTGACCAGCACGCTGCCAGCACACCTGCGCGGCGCCAATGGCGAGTGGTTTGCGCTGTCGCTGCGCGACCGCGTGCTGTATGTGGACAAGGATCTGGATCTGTCCAGCTTCACCTATGAAGACCTGGCCGACCCGAAGTGGAAGGGCAAGGTCTGCATCCGCGCCGGCCAGCACCCCTACAACACGGCGCTGATCTCGGCCATGATCGCGCACAACGGCGCCGAAGCCACCGAGCAGTGGCTCAAGGGCGTCAAGGCCAACCTGGCGCGCAAGGCCACCGGCGGCGACCGCAACGTGGCGCGCGACATCCTGGGCGGCATCTGCGACATCGGCATCGCCAACAACTACTACGTGGGCCGCATGAAAAATGCCAAGCCCGACAGCGACGACTACAAGTGGGGCCAGGCCATCAAGGTGGTGCGCCCGACCTTCGGCAAGGATGGCGGCACGCACGTGAACATCTCCGGCGGCGCCGTGGCCAAGAACGCACCCAACAAGGACAACGCCGTCAAGCTGCTGGAGTACCTGGTGTCCGTGCCGGCCCAGGAGCTCTACGCCAACGCCAACTACGAGTACCCGATCCGCGAAGGCGTCAAGCTCGACCCAGTGACCGAATCATTCGGCCCGCTCAAGTCCGACACCCTGCCGCTGACGGAAGTGGCCAAGCACCGCAAGCTCGCCAGCGAGCTGGTGGACAAGGTCGGCTTCGACAACTGATCGCAATCGCAGATCCTCCCTGCCAGCTGCGCCCCGCCGTCAATGGCGGGCCCGCGCAGCTCCCTCTCCTCGCCGCCCTGCACTGGGCGGCGTTTTGCCATTGACGCGCAGCCCCCACTGCCGGCTGCTTTTCTTCAGGCCCCTGGAGCCTTTGACCCGCCTTGTCCGACACCGCCCTGCCCCTTTCCGCGCTGCCGCGCGCCCCGCGCCGCCTGGGCTGGCCCGCCGCCCTGGCCTGCGCCCTGCTGGCGCTGCTGGCGCTGGCGCCCATCGCCGCGCTGCTGTGGCACGCCCAGCATGCGCAATGGGACCATTGGTCGCACCTGACCCAACACGTGCTGCCCGTGGCGGCGCGCAATACGCTGTGGCTGCTGCTGGGCGTGGGGCTGCTGGTCACGGCCATCGGCACGGGCGCGGCCTGGCTGGTGACGGCCTACCGCTTCCCCGGCCGGGGCCTGCTGGTCTGGGCGCTGCTGCTGCCCATGGCCATCCCCAGCTACGTGATCGCCTACGCCTACCTGGACGTGCTGCACCCCATCGGCCCGCTGCAAGGCTGGGTGCGCGAGCTGCTGGGCTACAGCAGCCCGCGCGAGTTCCGCCTGCCCGATGTGCGCTCGCTGCCTGGCGCCATCGCGCTGCTGTCGCTGGTGCTCTACCCCTACGTGTACCTGAGCACGCGCTTCATGTTCATGAGCCAGAGCGCCAGCCTGCTGGAGGCGGCGCGCACCCTGGGCTGCTCGGCCGCCGGCGCGTTCTGGCGCGTGGCCCTGCCCATGGCGCGCCCTGGCATCGCCACCGGCGTGGCGCTGGCGCTGCTGGAGACGCTCAACGACATCGGCGCCTCCGAGTTCCTCGGCGTGCGCACCATGACCGTGGCCACCTACAACACCTGGGTGACGCGCTCCGACCTGGGCGGCGCAGCGCAGCTGGCGCTGCTGATGCTGCTGCTGGTCGTGGCCCTGATCCTGCTGGAGCGGCGCGGCCGCCAGCGCCAACGCTTTGCCACCGCCCAGCGCCTGCGCCCGGCGCAGCCGCGCCAACTGCGCGGCGGTCGCGCCTGGCTGGCGTTGCTGCTGGGCGCACTGCCTGTGCTGCTGGGCTTTGTCGTGCCCGCCGCCTATCTGGCCAGCGCCGCAGCCGAGCGCCTGCACGAGGCGCACAGCATCTCCTCCGCGCTGTGGACGAGCCTGCACAACACCGTGTCGCTGGCGCTGGCGGCCACCGGCATTGCGCTGCTGTGCGGCCTGCTGTTGGCCTGGCAGGCGCGCCTGGCCATCGACGGGCGGCGCAGCCTCTGGGCCATGGCCTGCGCCCGCATCGGCCACCTGGGCTATGCCATTCCGGGCACCATCCTGGCCATCGGCCTGCTCAGCCCGCTGGCGCTGATGGATCGGGGCATCTCCGCGCTGCTGCGCGAGCCCGGCCTGTGGCTGATGGCCAGCAGCGCGGCGCTGGTCATGGCCTATGTGCTGCGCTTCATGGCCATTGCCATTGGCGGCATTGAGGCCGGGCTGGCGCGCATACCGCCCTCGCTGGAGCAGGCCGCGCGCCTGCTGGGCCACGGCAGCGCCGCCACGCTCTGGCGCGTGCACCTGCCGCTGCTGCGCCCGGCGCTGGCCGCCGCTGCGCTGCTGGTGTTCGTCGACACCATGAAAGAGCTGCCCGCCACGCTGCTGCTGCGCCCGCTGAACTTCGAAACACTGGCCACGCAGTTGTATGCCGAGGCCGCGCGCGGCACCTATGAAGAAGGCGCCATCGCCGCCCTGGCCATCGTGCTGGCCGGCCTGTTGCCGGTGATCGTGCTGGCGCGCACCCAGCTGGCCGTGGGCGGCAATGGCCCGCCGACACGGCCACAAGCCCCCCAGCAAACGCCCAAGCCGCCCCAGCCCGCTGCCGCGCAGCGCCAGGCCATCGCATG
This sequence comes from Vandammella animalimorsus, assembly GCF_002285265.1. GTDB lineage: Bacteria > Pseudomonadota > Gammaproteobacteria > Burkholderiales > Burkholderiaceae_C > Lampropedia. The sequence goes on along the minus strand of NZ_NSJB01000001.1, from coordinate 242,716 downwards.
AATTGCCCTATGCCACCTATGTCGCAGACGACGCTCCCCGCCCAGCAAGCCACACCCCAGAGCAGCCCGGAAGCCGCCTTTCTCGCCATCGACCGGCTGCGCCTGGGCTACGACACGCCCCAGGGCCTGCGCGAGATCGTGCGCGACTTCTCGCTGCAGCTGCCGCGCGGCCAGATCGCCTGCCTGATCGGCGCCTCCGGCTGCGGCAAGTCCACCATCCTGCGCGCCATCGCCGGCTTCGAGCCGCTGCGCGATGGCAGCATCCACCTGAACGGTCGGCCACTGTCCTCCCCCAGCCTGAGCGTGCCGCCCGAGCAGCGCCAAGTGGGCATGATGTTCCAGGACTACGCGCTGTTCCCGCACCTGAACGTGTTTCACAACATCGCCTTCGGGCTGCGCGCGCTGGGCCGCGCCCAGCGCCAGGCGCGCGTGGCCGAAATGCTCGAACTGGTGGGCCTGCGCCAGGCGGCCAAGGCCTGGCCGCACGAGCTCTCCGGCGGCCAGCAGCAGCGCGTGGCGCTGGCGCGGGCGCTGGCGCCCTCGCCAGCGCTGCTGCTGCTCGACGAGCCGTTCTCCAACCTCGACACCGAGCTGCGCGAACACCTGGCGCACGAAGTGCGCGACATCCTGCGCCAGGGCCAGCACACGGCCATCCTGGTCACGCACAACAAACAGGAAGCGCGCATCATGGCCAACCGCGTCGGCCTGCTGACCAGCGGTCAGGCGGTGCAGTGGCGCAGCCCGGACTCGCTGGGCTGAAGCCTCGAAAAAGACTGTCGCCAGCGGCTACAATCACTGGTTGCCCAGGCGCGGCACATGCCCATGTGCCGCGCCTGGTTTTTCACCGCAATGGGTTCCCTCACCCCATTCATCAAAAAGGATTGCCATGACCGCGTTTGCCGACCCGTCGCCACGGGTATCCAAAGCGCTGGCCCTGCTGGTGGCGCTGCACATTGCCATCATCATCGCCAGCAACTATCTGGTGCAGCTGCCCATTGATTTGCTGGGCTTTCACAGCACCTGGGGGGCCTTCAGCTTCCCCTTCATCTTCCTGGCCACCGACCTGACCGTGCGCCTGATCGGCAAGCAGCCGGCGCGGCGCGTCATTGCCCGCGTCATGCTGCCGGCGCTGCTGGCCTCCTACGTGGTCTCGGTGCTGTTTCACGAAGGGCGCTTCAATGGCCTGGCGGCGCTGGGCGAGTTCAACGGCTTCGTGTTCCGCATCGCCGTGGCCAGCTTTGCCGCCTACGTGCTGGGTCAGTTGCTGGACATTCAGGTGTTTGACCGCATGCGCCGCAGCTACAACGCCTGGTGGCTGGCGCCCACGGCCTCCTCCATCCTCGGCCAGGCGCTGGATACGGCCGCCTTCTTCTCCATCGCGTTCTGGCGCAGCAGCGACCCTTTCATGGCCGCGCACTGGGGCGAGATCGCGCTGGTGGATTACGTCATCAAGCTGCTGGTGAGCCTGGCGCTGTTCGTGCCCGCCTACGGGCTGATGCTGGCGGCCATCGTGCGGCGCATCAAAACGCCCGCGCCTGCTGCGCCGGCCTGCGCCAGCGCCGCCTGCCGCAGCGCTGCGCCATGATGGGTGCCTTGTGCCCGGCCCCTGCGGACTCCAGCGCAGCCTCCTGCAATCGCGTGGTCAAGGCCCAGCGCCGCGCGCTGGTGCTGCTCTCGGGCGGGCAGGATTCGGCCACCACGCTGGCCTGGGCGCTGGCGCGCTTTGCCCACGTCGAGACCCTGGGCTTTGACTACGGCCAGCGCCACCGCGTCGAACTCGACTGCCGCCAGCGGCTGCGCGAGGGCATGGCCGCACTGCGCCCGGACTGGCGCGCCGCGCTCGGCCCCGATCACCTGCTGCAAGTCGATGCGCTGGCGCAGCTGGGCAGCAACGCCATGACCGAGGACGTGGCCATCGCCATGCAGGCCGATGGTCTGCCCAACACCTTCGTGCCCGGGCGCAATCTGCTGTTCCTGACGCTGGCCGCCGCCCTGGCCTACCGGCGCGACCTGCAGGCGCTGGTGTGCGGCGTCTCCGAGACCGACTACTCCGGCTACCCAGATTGCCGCGAGAACACCCTCAAGGCGCTGCAGGTGGCGCTCAGCCTGGGCATTGACCGGCCTTTGAGCCTGGCCACGCCGCTGATGTGGCGCGACAAGGCCCAGACCTGGGCCCTGGCGCACGCACTGGGCGGCGATGCGCTGGTCGAGCTGATCCGGCGGCATTCCCACACCTGCTACCTGGGCCAGCGCCAGACATTGCACAGCTGGGGCTATGGCTGCGGCCACTGCCCGGCCTGCCAGCTGCGCGCCCGCGGCCATGCGCAGTGGCTGGCGACGCAGCACTCTCCCCCTTGCTGAGCGCAACAAAGTCCTGCTGCCCAGACGGGGGCAAGGCCCTGGCACAATGGCCGCTTTTGCAGCACTTCCTACAGAGGACATCACCATGAAAATCAGCGCTCGCAATGTGTTGCCTGGCAAGGTCGCGGCCATTCACAAAGGCCCCGTCACCACCGAGGTGACGCTGGAGCTGGCCCCCGGCCTGCAAATCGTCTCGACCATCACCACGCACTCGGCCGAGGCGTTGGGCCTGAAGGAAGGCGCGCAGGCCTTTGGCGTCATCAAGGCCTCGAACGTGATGCTGGCCGTGGACGAATGAGCCTATCGGGAGGAGCAACCCCATGAAACACGCCATTTCCCGCCTTTTCCTGCCCGCGCTGCTGGCCGCGCTGGCCAGCCCGGCGCTGGCGACCGACAAGGCCCCGGCCTGCCAGGACGAAGCCGTGGCGCAGGCGCGCAAGCTGCTGGCGTTTCACAGCGACGGTGACGACCGCGCCGAGGTGGACGCCAGCAGCGTCAAGGCCCTGCCCGCGCGCGCCAACCCCGCCAACCGCAAGCAGCGTTTTGAGGTGCTGGAAGTCATGGGCTTCGTCTACAAGGGCGAGTACCGCATGCGCCTGAGCTACTACACCAAGGGTGGCCAATGCGTGCTGATGGGGCAGGAAATCCTGCATCTGGCGCAGCTTTGAGCTTTTTGCCAGGGAAAGGCTTTGCCCCATCAACAAAAAACCGCGCCGTGGCGCGGTTTTTTGCTGCGCAGACGCCGGCCGCGCCGGCGGCCTGGGCGCGATGGGGCAACTTACTCGTCCTGCGCATTGGGCAGCGCCAGGCGCGAGACTGGCGCTTCCTCGTCCTGGGCCTGCGCCGAGTTTCGGCCCTGGTTGAGGGCGTCGATGGAATCGGGCGTGACGTCGCCGGTGATGTAGCGCCCGTCAAAGCACGAGGCGTCGAAATCGTCCAGCGCGCTGCTGAGCGCGCCAACCGCGCGGCGCATGCCCTGCACATCCTGGTAGATCAAGGCGTCGCAGCCGATGAGCTGGCGGATTTGCTCGATGTCGCGGCCATGCGCGACCAGCTCCTCGCGCGTGGGCATGTCGATGCCGTACACGTTGGGAAAGCGCACCGGCGGCGCGGCGCTGGCCAGATAGACCTTGCGCGCCCCGGCCTCGCGCGCCATTTGCACGATCTCCTTGGAGGTCGTGCCGCGCACGATGGAGTCGTCCACCAGCAGCACGTTGCGGCCCTCGAACTCGCTGGCGATGGCATTGAGCTTTTGCCGCACGGATTTCTTGCGCACGCTCTGGCCGGGCATGATGAAGGTGCGCCCCACGTAGCGGTTCTTCACGAAGCCCTCGCGGTAGGGCTTGCCGATCAGCTCGGCCAACTGCATGGCGCTGGGGCGGCTGGACTCGGGGATGGGGATGACCACGTCGATGTCCTTGGGCGGCACCACCGAGAGCACGCGCTTGGCCAGGGTCTCGCCCAGGTTCAGGCGCGCGCGGTACACGGAAATGCCGTCCAGCACCGAATCGGGCCGCGCCAGATAGATGTATTCAAAAATGCACGGCGCGTGCACGGCCTGCCCAGGCTCGACGCACAGCGCACTGCGGACGCTGCCATCGAAGCCGATGAACACCGCCTCGCCCGGCTGGATGTCGCGCTCCAGCGCATAGCCCGTGCCCTCCAGCGCCACGGATTCGCTGGCCAGCATGACGGCGCCGTCCTCGCTGGGGCGGCTCAGGCACAGCGGGCGGATGCCGTGCGGGTCGCGAAAGGCCAGCATGCCGTGCCCGGCAATCATGGCAATGACCGCATACGAGCCGCGCACGCGCCGGTGCACGGCGCGCACGGCCTCGAACACACAATCGGCACAAAGCCGACGCCCCCCGGTGGCTCGGCCCAGCTCATGCGCCAGCACGTTGAGCAGCACCTCCGAGTCGCTGGTGGTGTTGGTGTGGCGGTGGTCGGTGTCGAACAGCTCGCGGCGCAGCGCCTTGGCGTTGGTGATGTTGCCGTTGTGCACCATGACGATGCCAAACGGCGCGTTGACGTAGAACGGCTGGGCCTCCTCCTCGCTGTTGGCGTCGCCGGCCGTGGGGTAGCGCACCTGGCCCAGGCCGGCGTTGCCCGGCAGCGCGCGCATGTTGCGCGTGCGGAATACGTCGCGCACCATGCCCTTGGCCTTGTGCATGAAGAATTTGCGATCGAGCTGCGTGACGATGCCCGCCGCATCCTGGCCACGGTGCTGCAACAGCAGCAGCGCGTCATAAATCAATTGGTTGACCGGATGGCGGCTGACCACGCCGACGATTCCACACATGGCTGTAAGTCCTATCTAGTAGTCGGATTCAAGGGATACGAAAGCAAGCGCTGCGCCCCACTGCCCTGGCCCATGCCCATTGCGCCACACGCCATCAGCATCAGGGCTTGCCGCCAGCGGCACTGCCCTGGTGGCGGCCCAGGGCATCGAGCGCGGCGCCGGCGGGCAGCATGGGCACGGCCGGCAGCTCCAGCGGCTCGGGGGTTTGCAAAATGGTCCAGTCGGGCAGCAGCCTGGCCAGCTCCAGCCGGGCGGCATCGAGCACCGGCCCCACGGCAGAGCCGCTCCACCACGGCTGCGTTTGCCAGCGCAGGGCATGCACGGCCACTGCCAGCACCACGCCAACCAGCGCAATGCGCAAGGCGCCAAACAGCGCCCCGACGAAACGATCGGCCGCGCGCATGCCCAGGGCCTTGATCGAGCGCCGCGCCATGGTGGCCAGGATGGAGGAGCCAAAGACTGCGGCAATGAACAGCGCCAGCATGCCCAGCACGCGCCGCGCCGGCATGCCCAGCGACTGGCCCGGCAGCCACATGCCCAGCGCAGGCCCCAGGCGCATGGCCGCAAACGCGCCCAGGCCCCAGCCGAGCACAGCCAGGCTTTCGAACACGAAGCCGCGCCAGATGCCCACGGCCACGGACACGAAGGCCAGCATCAGAAACACCAGGTCGAAGCCGTTGAGCGTCATCGCAAGCCGCCCTGTTCAGGCGTTGCGGCGGCCACAGCCAGCAGCGGCCGCACGGCCGTGAGGGATTGCACGCGCTTGGGCATGGGGCGCAGCTCACATGGAGACGATGGCCGCAGGCAGGCTGGCGCCGCGCACGCGCTCGGCCGCGCGATCCGCCTCAGCGCGGCTGGCAAATGGCCCGACGCGCACGCGCGTGGCCCGCCCGGCGCCGGTCTGCACCACCTGCGTGTAGGTGCGCAGCCCCAGGCCCTGCAGCTTCTGGCGGATCTCACGCACCTTGGCGTCGTCGGAAAACGCGCCGATCTGCACGATGAAGCGCCCTTCGTCCGAGCGCCCAGCGGGCGTGGTCGTGGCCACGGGTTTGCCTTCGAGCAAGGCGCGCGCGCGCGCAGATTCATCGCGGGCCGCGGCAGGCTCGGCCGCCGGCGCTGGCGGGGGCGTGGCCACGGCCACTTGGGTGGGGCGCGCCGGCTTGCTCTCGGCTGGCTTGGCCTCGGGTTTGCTCTCTGGCTTGGCTTCAGGCTTGGCCTCTGGCTTGGCGCTGGGCTTGGTCTCTTGCTTGGGCGCAGGCTTGCTCTCAGCAGGTTTGGCCTCAGGCTTGCCCTTGGGTTTGCTCTCGGGTTTGCTCTCGGTGGGCTTGGCCTCGGCCGGTTTGCTCTCGGGCTTGGCCGCAGGCGGTTTGGGCGCGGGTTGCTTGGCCTCCTGGGCGCGCTGCGCGGCCAGGCTGCGCGGCTCCTGCGCGGGCTGGGGTTTGCTGCGCGTGGCTGCCGGCTGGTTGCCGGCAGCGGGCTGCGGACTGCTGGCCTGGCCACGGCCGGCGCGCGCCGGCGTCAGCGCATCCAGGTCCATGACTTCCTCGTCATCGGCCAGGCCGAAGCGGTTGGGGCCCGAGGGCGTGAGCACCGCCACCTGGGCCGGATCGTCCCCGGCGGCCGGCGCTGTCTCGCCGCCCAGGATGCTCACGCGCGCATCCACCACGGCGGGCCTGGGCTCGGTGTCGAACAGCATGGGGAAGACCACAATCGCCACCAGCACCAGCAGACAGGCCCCGATGAGCCGGTGGCGCGCCCGGCGGCGCATGTCTTCCAGCAGATTCACAGGCGCGCGCGCGCGCTGGCCGGTGCTGTCTGCGCCGCTGTCGGCAGCGCGCGTGTCGAATAAAGCCATAGAACTTACTGCAGGTGGCGCGCCCCAAGCTGCGGCACGCCCTGGGCCAGCACACCGCCAACGGTGTGAAACGAGCCAAAAACGACGATTCTATCAGCCGGCTCCGCCGCCGCCGCGGCGGCATCCAGGGCCAATTGCGGGCTGGCAAAGGCCTGCGCGGGCACCTGGCGCGGGCGCTGGGCCGCCATCTGCAAGGCCTGCCAGCGCTGCACAAGCGCCGTGGCCTGCTCGGCGCGCGCCAGCGGCAAATCGGTGAAGTACCAGCGATCGACCAGCGGCCCGATGCGCTGCAGCACAGTGTTCAGGTCCTTGTCGTGCATGGCGCCAAAGACTGCGTGCGTGGTGGGGAAGAAGCCCATGGCGTCCAGATTGGCCGCCAGCGCCGCCACCGAGTGCGGGTTGTGCGCCACGTCCAGCACCAGCGTGGGCTGGCCCGGCACGATCTGAAAGCGCCCTGGCACCTGCACCAGGGCCAGGCCCTGGCGGATGGCCTGGGCGGTGACGGGCAGGCGCTGGCGCAGCGCCTGCAGGGCCGCCAGCACGCCAGAGGCGTTGACCAGCTGATTGGCGCCGCGCAGCGCCGGGTAGGCCAGGCCGTGCAGGCGCTTGCCGCGCCCGGCCCAGCTCCATTGCTGGCGGTCGCCGGCGTAATTGAAATCGCGCCCGGCCAGCCACAGGTCTGCGCCGATGCGCTCGGCATGGGCCTGCAGGGATTGCGGCGGCATCGGGTCGGCCACGATGGCCGGCACGCCGGGGCGCATGATGCCGGCCTTCTCGCGACCGATGGATTCGCGGTCCGGGCCCAGGTAGTCCACGTGGTCGATGTCCACGCTGGTGATCAGCGCGCAGTCGGCATCGAACAGGTTGGTCGCATCCAGCCGCCCACCCAGGCCGACCTCCAGGATGGCCACGTCCAGCCGGCTGTGGCTGAGCAGGCGGGCAATGGCCAGCGTGGTGAACTCGAAATAGCTCAGCGACACCGGCTCGCCGCCCTGCCCGGCGCGCCAGCGCGCCTGCTCGACCGCGGCAAAGTGCGGCAGCAGCTGCTCGGCTGTGGCGTTCTCGCCGCCGATGCGGCAGCGCTCCTCGAAATGCACCAGGTGCGGCGAGGTATAGACCCCGGTGCGGTAGCCGGCCTGCAGCGCAATGGCTTCGAGCATGGCGCAGCTCGAGCCCTTGCCATTCGTGCCGGCCACGGTGATCAGCGGGCAATCAAAGCGCAGATCCAGCGCCTGCGCCACCTGACGCACGCGCTGCAGCCCCAGCTCGATCTGCTGGGGGTGGATGCGCTCGCAATAGGCCAGCCACTGGGCCAACGTGGCGAAGTCGGCCGGGCCGGCGCTGGCGCTGGCGTTGGCATCCGCGTCGGCGGCGTTGGGGTCATTGGGGGCAGCGATCTGGGTCATGGGCTTGGATTGAAAACAAGAAACGCCACGGCCGCACCCAGCGCCTTGGCCAAGGCGCTGGGCGCGGCGGTCGCGCAGTGGGTTGGCCGGGGGCAGCTCAGCGGCTGCGCGCCGGCTCAGCCGGGGCAGACAACGCTCAAGGCGCCAGCCACTTGGCCTGGGCCTCGCGCAGCTGGCCGCGCTCGTGCATTTGCTGCCAGACGAAGTGCATCACGCGGCGGTAGTCGGCGTCGTCCAGCGGCAGCAAAAAGCCCAGCCAGTTGCGCGGCGTCAACGGCTGGTCGATGAAGGCCGCATGCAGGCGCGGGTCTGTGCGGGCGTAGTGCAGCGCCTCGTAGGTTTCGGTGATCATCACATCGCCCTGGCCTTCGGCGATCAGGGCCGGAATCTGCGCATTGTGCTCATGGGTGCGCACCTGGGCCTGGCCCAGGTGGGCGTCGACGAACAGCTCGTTGGTGCCGCCCGGGTTCTTGATGACGCGCACATCGGGCTGGTTCAGGCTTTGCAGCGTGGTGAAGCGATCTTTGTGCTCGGCGCGCACCAGCGCCACTTTGCCGAACGGCGCGTAGCCCGGCAGCATGTCGGCCTGGCTCAGGCGCGCGACGTTGCGCGTGATGCCGCCGATGGCGATGTCGAAGCGGTCGGCCTGCAAATCGGGCAGCAGGCTCTTCCAGGTCGTGGGCACGTACTCGATGCGCACGCCCAGCTCCTTGGCGATGAGCTCGATCAGGTCGATGTCGTGGCCGGAGTAACCGCCCTCGGTCTTGATGGCAAAGGGCCGGTAGTCACCGGGCGTGCCCACGCGCAGCAGCTTTTTTTCCATGATGCGGTCAAGCCGCTCGCCGGCCTGGGCCGCGGGCGCGGCCAGCAGGCCCAGCGCGGCGGCGGCGGCCAGCAGCAGCGCGGCCAGCCAGTGCCGCCAGTGCCACCAAATGGCGCTTGGCCCGGCGGCGCGGCAGGCGCGGATGACTTGAATGGTTCTGTGGGTCACTGGGTACATGGTGTTGGCTTTCATGGCGGTCGCTCGATTCCGGTTCATGGCAGTTGCTCCAGCGCCTGCAGGTAGGCCGGGTCTTGCATCAGCATGTCCCAGGGCTGCGGCGGCGTGGTGGGCAGCAGGGCCTGGCGGCGGCGTTCGCTGTGCGGGTCGCACTGCCAGTCGCCGGCCTTGAGGGCGGCGGCCATGCCGTCGATCCAGGCATCCAGGGCCGCGCCGCCGTCCAGGCTTTGGTTGCACAGCAGCAGCAGGTCGCAGCCGGCGTTGAGCGCGGCCACTCCGGCCTCGGTGGCGTCCACGGCGCGCCCGTCCAGGCGGCGCCCGCCTTCCATGCTCAGGTCGTCGCTGAAGATGGCGCCGTCGAACTGCAACTGCCCGCGCAGGATGTCGCGCAGCCAGCGCGCCGAGTAGCCGGCCGGCCGGGCATCGACGCGGGCATAGACCACGTGCGCCACCATCACCGCCGCCAGGCTGGAGCGCAGCCAGCCGTAGGGGGCGGCATCGTCCTGCAAGATGGCGCGCAGGCTGCGCCGATCCACAGGGATTTCGGTGTGCGAATCGGCGTGCACGAAGCCATGCCCAGGGAAGTGCTTGGCGCAGTGGGCCATGCCGCCTTGCAGCAGCCCCTGCATCAGCGCCTTGGCCAGCAGGCTGACCACGCGCGCATCGGCGTGCAGCGCGCGGTCGCCGATCACGGTGCTGCCGCCCCAGTCCAGATCGACCACGGGGGTGAAGCTCAGGTCCACGCCGCAGGCGCGCAGCTCGCTGGCCAGCACCTGGCCCAGCGCCGTGGCCGCGCCCAGCGCCCGCAGCGCGCCCGTGCCGGGCAGGCCGCGGTGCGGGCCGCGGCGGTCGTCCTGCTCCCACATCGCCCCCAGCGCGCGCATGGGCGGCAGCGGCGTGAAGCCATCGCTGCGAAAACGCTGCACGCGCCCGCCTTCCTGGTCCACACAGATGAGCAGATCGCTGCGCACGGCCTTGATCTGCGCGCACAGCTGCACGAGCTGGCGGCGGTCCTCCCAATTGCGGGCAAACAGGGTCAGGCCGCCCACCAGCGGGTGGGCCAGGCGCTCGCGGTCGATGGCCTGCAAGCTGGTGCCGGCCACGTCAATGAACAAAGGGGCGTGTGCGTACATGGAAGACAAAGAAAGAGAAAAAGATGCCGCGCGGCTGTGCGTCAGCGGCTGGGAGCATCGGGCGGCGCATCGAACTCCTGCTTTGTGCGAGGCGCCTGAGGGCATTGCGCGTCGAGAGATTGGCGGTAGCGGATGCAGCCGCGCATGAATTGCGGCCAGTCGGGCACTTCGGGGCTGGGCTGCACCTGCTCGGGCAGCAGTTGCCACAGCTGCGGGTGGTACCAGCACAGATCGTGGCCGGAGCAGTCGCGGTGCGCGCGGATGCCGGCGCGCAGGCGGCGCACCTCGTCGGCCAGTTGCGCAGCGCTCATGTGCTGCAAGTCCGCATCCAGCGCTGCATCGGCCGCAGCCTGCCCGGCTGGCAGATGGTCTGCTCGATCACTCATGGCCGCCTCCTCCTGTAGCTCCCATAGCGCCTGTGCCCGGCGCCGCGCCCATCTGGGCGATGCAAAAGGCCACGGCGTAGTCCTGCTCATCGGAGAGCGAGACGTGAAATTGCAGCCCGCGTTGCGCGCACCATTGGCGCAGCGCGCCGTGTGTGATGATCTGCGGCTGGCCCGATGCGCCATTGGCCACCTCGCAATCGCGCCAGCCCATGGGCTGGCGCATGCCCAGGCCAATGGCCTTGCTGAAGGCCTCCTTGACGGCAAAGCGCGTGGCCACAAAGCGCACGCCGCGCTGCGGCGAACGCGCCGCGCGGGCCCGCCAGGCGGCCAGCTCGCCATCGGCCAGCACCTTCTGCGCAAAACGCTCGCCATGGCGTTGCAGCGCCTGCTCAATGCGGCGGATGTCGCAAATGTCGGTGCCAATGCCGTAAATCATGGGGCCGCATTATGAAACCTCCGCGCCGGCAGCGCCGCCCAACGCACTGGCCGGGGGGACGGATTCGAGCCAGTGCTGCCGATTGCGCCGCTGTTGCCTGCCGAGGCCGGGATGTGCGCCCGGCAGCGCACCTCCTTTTCTTGTCTCGCCAAGAAAAGGAGGCAAAAGAAGGCGACCCCACTGCCCGCGACCCCGGCGCTGCGCGCCGGGGCGACCTGTGCCGCTGGCAGAAGGGGATTCTGTCCGGGCCATCGCTGCGCTCGGCCCTTGCGTTCTCGAAACGGCATCTCCCGGCAACAGTCCACAGATTTCCGATGCCCCCGCTCAGGCAAGATGCAGCGGGGCCTGCAGGGTTTGGTAACAATTTTTATAATGCGCGGTTATGGCCGTCTGGACGCTTGGGATCAACCACCACACTGCCCCGCTGGATCTGCGGGGCCGCTTTGCCTATGCGCTGGAGCACATCGGCCCGGCGCTGCATGGGCTGCGCCAGTCGCTGCTGCAGGGCCATGGGCCGCAGCCGGTGGAATCGGCCATTCTCTCGACCTGCAACCGCACCGAGATTTACTGCGCCGCGCCCAGCGCCCTGCCCCAGCCCCAGCGGCTGGCGCTGCAGCAGGCCACGCTGGACTGGCTGGCGCGCAGCGGCGGCCTGACGGCGCAGGATCTGGCCCAGTACGCCTACACGCACGATCAGGATCTGGCCGCGCGCCACGCCTTTCGCGTGGCCAGCGGGCTGGACTCCATGGTGCTGGGCGAGGCGCAAATCCTCGGCCAGATGAAAAACGCCGTGCGCGCGGCCGAGCAGGCCGGCGCGCTGGGCAGCACGCTGCACCAGCTGTTCCAGCGCAGCTTTGCCGTGGCCAAGGAGGTGCGCAGCAGCACCGCCATCGGCGCGCACTCCATCAGCATGGCCGCGGCCGCCGTGCGCCTGGCCGGCCAGCTGTTCGAGGACTTTGCCCGCCTGAAGGTGCTGTTCATCGGCGCGGGCGAGATGATCGAGCTGGCCAGCACGCACTTTGCCGCGCAGCGCCCACAGGGCATCGTGATTGCCAACCGCACGCTTGAGCGCGGCGAGAAGCTGGCCGCACGCCTGGGCGCGCAGACGCTGCGCATCGGCGAGCTGCCCGAGCGCCTGCACGAGTTCGACATCATCGTCTCCTGCACCGCCAGCAGCGTGCCCATCATCGGCCTGGGCGCGGTCGAGCGCGCGCTCAAGCGCCGCCGCAACAGCCCCATGTTCATGGTCGATCTGGCCGTGCCGCGCGACATCGAGCCCGAAGTGCAGGCCCAGGACAACGTCTACCTCTACACCGTGGACGACCTGGCCAGCGTGGTGCAAAGCGGCAGGGCCCAGCGCGAGGCCGCCGTGGCCCAGGCCGAGGCCATCATCGACAGCGGCGTGCAGCACTTTGCCCGCTGGCTGGAGATGCGCAGCAGCCAAAGCGCCGTGGTGCCGCTGATCCAGCAGCTGCAGCAGCAGGCCCAGAGCTGGAACGCCCAGGAAGTGGCGCGCGCGCGCAAGATGCTGGCGCGCGGCGAGGACCTGGACGCCGTGCTGCAGGCGCTGGCGCACAACCTGAGCAAGAAAATGCTGCACGGCGCCGTCAGCGAGCTGCGCAACGGCCACGGCGACGCGGACGAACGCCAGCAGACCGCGCACATGGTCTCGCGCCTGTTCCTGCGCGGCGAGGCGCCGCCGCGCCAGCATTAGCGCCGGCCAGCCACACCGCACGCCAGCACGCCTGGCACGGCCGGGGCGCGGCGGCCCCACAACGCCCACGCCCTGCCCTTCCCCGCCAGCCATTGCCCGCGCCACCGGCGCCATGCCGCGCCCCGCAAACGCCACCGCGCCATCGCCCGGCCCGATCGCCCACTTTCCCCACCTTCCTGCCCGGCCCATGCAAGCCCACCTCCGCCCCCAGCTCGAACGCTACGTGCAACGCCTTGCAGAGCTCGATTTCCTGCTCTCGCGCCAAGACATCCTGGCCGACATGCAGCAATACCGCCGCATCGCCAGCGAGCACGCCGAGGTCACGCAGATCGCCAGCCGCTACAGCCGCTACCAGGCCCACGCCGCCGACCTGCAAACCGCCCAGGAGCTGCTGCAGGACGCGCACAGCGACGCCGACACCCTGGCGCTGGCGCAGGAGGAAATCGCCCACGCCACGCAGCAGATGCAGCAGCTGGAGGCCGAACTGCAGCGCCTGCTGCTGCCGCGCGACCCGGACGAGGCGCGCAATGCCTTCCTGGAAATCCGCGCCGGCACCGGCGGCGACGAATCGGCGCTGTTTGCCGGCGACCTGCTGCGCATGTACACGCGCTATGCCGACAGCCAGGGCTGGAAGTGCGAGCTCATCAGCGCCAGCGACAGCGAGCTGGGCGGCTACAAAGAGGCCGTGCTGCGCATCGAGGGCGAGCGCGTTTACGGGCGGCTGCGCTTCGAATCGGGCGGGCACCGCGTGCAGCGCATCCCCGCCACCGAAACCCAGGGCCGCATCCACACCAGCGCCTGCACCGTGGCCGTGCTGCCCGAGCCGGACGAGGCCGTGGCCGTGCAGCTCAACCCGGCCGAGCTGCGCATCGACACCTTCCGCGCCAGCGGCGCCGGCGGCCAGCACGTCAACAAGACCGACTCGGCCGTGCGCATCACCCACATCCCCACCGGCATGGTGGCCGAATGCCAGGACGACCGCAGCCAGCACCGCAACAAGGCCAAGGCCTTGCAGGTGCTGGCCGCGCGCCTGCAGGAGCAAGAGCGCAGCGCCCAGGCCGCCAAGGACGCCGCGCTGCGCAAGGGCCTGATCGGCAGCGGCGACCGCTCCGACCGCATCCGCACCTACAACTTCCCGCAGGGCCGCCTGACCGACCACCGCATCGGCCTGACGCTCTACAAGCTGCCCAGCATCATCGAGGGCGATCTGCAGGAGGTGCTGGACGCGCTGCAGGCCACGCGCGAGGCCGAGCTGCTGGCCCAGCTGCAACCCCAATGAGCGCCCCCGCCACCATCGCCCAGGCCCTGCAACAGGCCGCCGCGCAAGGCCTGGCGCGGCTGGACGCCCAGCTGCTGCTGCTGCACGCGCTGGGGCGCCAGGCCAGCCAGCGCGCCTGGCTGCTGGCCCACGACGAGCAGCCGCTGGATGCCGCCCAGGCCGCGCACTGGGCGCAGCTGCTGCAGGCCCGCGCCGACGGCGTGCCGCTGGCCTACCTGACCGGGCAGCGCGAATTCTTTGGCCTGCCGCTGCGCGTCACCCCGGCCGTGCTCGACCCGCGCCCGGACACCGAAACCCTGGTCGAATGGGCGCTGCAGCTGCTGCCCCAGCAAGGCCAGCCGCGCCTGCTGGATCTGGGCACCGGCAGCGGCGCCATTGCGCTGGCGCTCAAAAGCCAGCGCCCCGACGCCCAGGTCTGGGCCTGCGAGCAAAGCCTGGCCGCGCTGCAAGTGGCCCAGGGCAATGCCCAGCGCCTGGGCCTGGCGCTGCACTGGCTGCACGGCCACTGGCTGGAGCCGGCCCGCCAGGCCGGCCTGGGCGATTGGGACATGATCGTCAGCAACCCGCCCTACATCGCCGAGCACGACCCGCACCTGCCCGCGCTGCGCCACGAGCCGCGCCAGGCACTGACCAGCGGCGCCGACGGGCTGGACGACATCCGCCACATCATCGCCCACGCCCTGCCCGCGCTGGCGCCCGGCGGCTGGCTGCTGCTGGAGCACGGCTGGCAGCAGCACCAGCAAGTCGCCCAACTGTTGGCCCAGGCAGGCTATGGCGAAGTGGCCCACCGCCGCGACCTGGCCGGCCACATCCGCTGCACCGGCGCACGCCGCCTGCGCTAGAGCCTGCATAGCGCCCATAATGGCAGCCCGTCTGGCTTGGCATGAGCGGACCCCTGCCGCCGCATCGGCAAAGCCATTCTTGCCACGGCCTCTTGGCCTTGCTCGACTTGGAGCACCGCACCGATGATCCGCCCCCTCCGTACTGATTGGGCACTGGGCGCCGCGCTGACTTTGCTGGGCTGCACTGCAGGCCAAGCCCCCGGCACCGCCCCTGCGCCAGAGCCGGCCAGCACCCAGCAAGCGCCCATGCCAACGCCCCAGCCTGCACGGGCCGTGCCAGTCAAAGAGCCGGCCCCTTGCAGCCCGCATCAAACCCAAGCTGCGTACATCCAGGCCTGCAAGCCCCAAGCTGGGGACAAGGTCGATGCCGCCACGCGCAAGGCCACAGTCCAAGCCTTGCATGCCCCTTTCGCGCGCCTTGGCTTGCAGCGCCACACATTGGTTTGGAAGGCCTGGGACGCAAAGGCCGCGCAGTCTGAGCCTGCGGTGCACAGGCACACCCAGTTCGAGCCCGGCCCGCGTGAGCGCGTCTACAAAGTGGGCCCTGATGGCCTGGAGCTTCTTCACATTCGCGTCGATGCAAACACGGTATGGAAAAAGACCCAGGATGGCGGCTGGCGGCAAAAGCCTCTGCCCAGGCCAACGCCCAGCGCAGCCTATCTGGCCCAGCACGCCATCTTGGCGGTGCAGCGCAGCACCAGCGCCGCCGGCGCGCCGATACTGACGGTGCACAGCAAGGGCGAGCTCGGCCAGCTCCAGTTGGAGCAGCGCCTGAGCATCGACACCCAGCGCGGCTTGCTGCTGCACATTGACCAAACCATCCCAGGCCTGTTCAGGCAGACTTTCGATTTCGACTGGGATACAGCGTTTGAGCCCATCACGCTCCCCGCTGAAGGGGGTTGAAAACGCTTGCAAGGTTGAACGCCTTGCAAGCGTTTTCGCCTTGCACCTGCGTGCTTTTGCCCCGAAAGACCGCTTCGCAAACCCAATCTCAACAACCCTGGCGCGCAAGGTCAATCCATCCGCAGCCGCCTCGCCAAGACTTTGCCCAGCCCCGGGCAGAACGCCCGCAATTTCCATTCCAAATTCGCCCCGCCCAGGCCCGCGCACGGCCCTGGCACGCCCCACACGTATGCCCCGCTCCGACGCTCCCTCCTCTGCCCCCTCAGCCCAGCCAGCCAGCCCAGCGGCCCCGCAGCCGCAGGCCATCCGCATCCGTGGCGCGCGCCAGCACAATTTGCAGAACCTGGATCTGGACATTGCCCCCGGCACGCTGACAGTGGTCACCGGCCCCAGCGGCAGCGGCAAGTCTTCGCTGGTGTTCGACACGCTCTATGCCGAGGGCCAGCGCCGCTATGTGGAGACGTTCTCGGCCTACGCGCGGCAATTCCTCGACCGCATGGACAAGCCCGCGGTGGACCGCATCGAGGGCGTGCCGCCGGCCATCGCCATCGACCAGACCAACCCGGTGCGCAATAGCCGCTCCACCGTGGGCACGATGACCGAGCTCAACGACCACCTGAAGCTGCTGTTTGCGCGCACGGCCCAGCTCTACGACCGGCAGACGGCCCTGCCTGTGCGCCACGATACGCCGCAAAGCGTGTATGCGGCCTTGCAGGCGCGCTTCGGCAAGGAGGGTGGCAAGGGGGATGGCAAAGAGGATGGCCAGGGCGAGGGCGACCCGCGCCTGGTGGTGACCTTTGCCGTGGAGCTGCCCGCCGACACCAGCGAGGAGCAAATGCAGCAGTGGCTGGCCGCCAGCGGCTACACCAAGGTGCAAGCCCAGCGGCTGGTGCAGGTGGAGCAGGCCGCAGCCACTGCCGCCACTGGCAAGGCGGCGAAGAAAACGGGCAAGTCCGCCAAGGCGGCCAAGGCCAGCTCGGCCCCGGCGCAGCGCAAGGTGCTGGATGTGGTGGCCGATCGCTTTCGCCTCTCGCGTGCCGAGCCAGCGCGGGTGGTCGAGGCGCTGGAGACGGCCTTCCAGCGCGGCCACGGGCGGCTGGCGGTGTATGTGCTACCCGAGGCTGAGGCCGAGGGCGAGGCCGCAGCGCCCGAAGTGCTGCACTTCTCCCAAGGCCTGCACTGCCCCGAAAGCCAGTTGCGCTATCAGGAGCCCACGCCCTCGATGTTTTCCTTCAACTCCCCGGCCGGGGCCTGCGAGGCCTGCCGGGGCTTTGGCCGCGTGATCGGCGTGGACTGGGGCCTGGTGATCCCCGATGAGCGCTTGAGCTTGCGCCAGGGCGCCATCAAGGCCATCCAAACCCCGGCCTGGAAGGAGATTCAGGACGATTTGCTGCGCCACGCCGAGAGCTGGAGCATCCCGCGCGACACGCCCTGGCGGGACTTGACGCCCGAGCAGCGGCACTGGGTGCTGCACGGCGCGCCGGACTGGAACGGCAAATGGACGCAGAAGTGGTACGGCATTGCGCGCTTTTTCGAATACCTGGAGAGCAAGGCCTACAAGATGCACATCCGCGTGCTGCTCTCCAAATACCGCAGCTACACCACCTGCCCGGCCTGCGCAGGCGCGCGGCTGAAGACGCAAAGCCTGCTTTGGCGCGTGGGCACCAAGGCGGCGGCGGATGCGGCGCTGCCCGCTGCGCAGCGCTTCATGCCCGCAGGTGTGGGCTGGAGCCGCGCGCAATTGGAGGCCCTGCCCGGCCTGTGCCTGCACGATCTGATGCAGTTGCCGCTGGCGCGGCTGGCGCACTTCATGGCCACCCTGGCGCCGCCCGAGGATGACGACGGCGCCCAAGCCCAGGCCACACGCATGCTGCTGGCAGAAATCAACGCGCGGCTGCGCTTTCTCAACGAGGTCGGCATTGGCTATCTGACGTTGGATCGGCAAAGCCGCACCTTGAGCGGCGGCGAGGTGCAGCGCATCAACCTGACGACGGCGCTGGGCACTTCGCTGGTGGGCACCTTGTTCGTGCTCGACGAGCCCAGCATCGGCCTGCACCCGCGCGACATGCAGCGCATCAACCAGGCCATGCTGCGCCTGCGCGATGCGGGCAATACGCTGGTGGTGGTGGAGCACGACCCGGCGGTGATGCTGGCGGCCGACCGCATCATCGACATGGGGCCGCGCCCAGGCAGCGGCGGCGGGCGCATCGTGTTCGATGGCACGCCCGCCGCGCTGCGCCAGGCCGACACGCTCACCGGCCAATACCTGGGCGGGCGGCTGCGCATCGACAGCCCGGCGCGGCGCGCCGTG
Organism: Vandammella animalimorsus; assembly: GCF_002285265.1. GTDB lineage: Bacteria > Pseudomonadota > Gammaproteobacteria > Burkholderiales > Burkholderiaceae_C > Lampropedia. The sequence goes on along the minus strand of NZ_NSJB01000001.1, from coordinate 224,791 downwards.
CAGCCGGGCACGCCGCGCCTGCTGCTGCAGGGCGCGCGCGCCAACAACCTGCAAGGCATGGATGTGGAGTTCCCCTTGCAGCGCATGGTGTGCGTGACGGGCGTGTCCGGCTCGGGCAAGTCCACGCTGATTCAGGACGTGCTGGCCCCGGCGCTGCTGCGCGCCTTTGGCAAAGCGACGGACGCGCCCGGCGCGCACGATGCGCTGCTGGGGGCCGACCACCTGGCCGATGCGGTGTTCATCGATCAATCGCCCATCGGCAAGACGGCGCGCTCCAACCCGGCCAGCTACGTGGGCGCGTGGGATGCCATCCGCAAGCTCTTTGCCGATGCGCCGCTGGCGCGCCAGCGCGGCTACACGGCGGCCAAGTTCAGCTTCAACAGCGGCGACGGGCGCTGCCCGGTGTGCGGCGGCAGCGGTTTCGAGCATGTGGAGATGCAGTTCCTCTCCGACGTCTATCTGCGCTGCCAGGAATGCAACGGCAGCCGCTACCGCCCCGAGGTGCTGGAGGTGCAGATCGAGCGCGGCGGCCAGGCGCTGAACGTGGCCGACGTGCTGGCGCTGACGGTGGACGAGGCGCTGGCGTGCTTTACCGCCGACCGCGAGGTGCTGCGCGCCCTGCAACCGCTGGCCGACGTAGGGCTGGAATACCTGCGCCTGGGCCAGAGCGTGCCCACGCTCAGCGGCGGCGAGGCCCAGCGCCTCAAGCTCGCCGGGCACCTGGCCGAGGCCGCGCAGCGGGCCAGCAAAAGCCGCCAGCCGCTGGCGCGCAAGGGCACGCTGTTTTTATTTGACGAGCCGACCACCGGCCTGCATTTCGACGACATCGCCAAGCTCATGCGCGCGCTGCGCAAGCTGCTCGATGCCGGGCACTCGCTGATCCTGATCGAACACAACCTGGACGTGATGCGCGCGGCCGACTGGATCATCGACCTGGGCCCCGAAGCCGGCGAGGCTGGCGGGCGCATCGTGGCGCAAGGCACGCCAGAAGAAGTGGCCCGGCACCCCAGCTCCTTCACTGCCAAGGCTTTGCGCGACTATGAAAAAGCGTTGAGCGTTGAGCGTTGGGCGTTGAGCGTGCGGGAAGAGCCAGCTCACGCCCAACGCCCAACGCCCAACGCCCAACCTGAATCTGCGCAGCAGATTCAGATCATTCACGCCCGCGAGCACAACCTGAAAAACCTCAGCGTCTCCATCCCGCGCGGGCGTTTCAACGTCATCACCGGCGTGTCCGGCTCGGGCAAATCCACGCTGGCCTTCGACATCCTGTTTGGCGAGGGCCAGCGCCGCTATCTGGAATCGCTCAACGCCTACGCGCGCTCCATCGTGCAGCCGGCCAGCCGCCCGGATGTGGACGCCGTGCACGGCATCCCGCCCACGGTGGCGATCGAGCAGCGCCTCTCGCGCGGCGGGCGCAAATCCACCGTCGGCACGGCCACCGAGGTCTGGCACTACCTGCGCCTGCTGTACGTCAAGCTGGGCGTGCAGCACTGCGTGCACGACGGCGCGGCGGTGCAGCCGCAATCGCTGGACGCCATCGCCGCCCACGTGCTGCGCCAGCACCGCGGCCAACACATCGGCCTGCTGGCGCCGCTGGTGGTGGGCCGCAAGGGCATTTACAGCGAGGTTGCCGAATGGGCGCGGCTGCGCGGCCACACGCATTTGCGCGTCGATGGCGCGTTTGTGCCCACCGCGCCCTTCCCCAAGCTGGACCGCTACAAGGAACACCACATCGAGCTGCCCGTGTGCAGCCTGGATGTCACGCCCGCCAACGAGGCGCTGCTGCGCGAGCAACTGGCGCAGGCGCTGCAACACGGCAAGGGCGTGGTGCAGGTGCTCAGCGGCACCGGCCAGCCAGATGGCCACGGTAGCCCCGGCGGCCTGGCCGCCGCGCTGGCGGCCGACCCCAGCGGCCAGGGCACGCGCGGCCTGGGCCAGATCGACAGCTATTCCACGCTGCGCGCCTGCCCGCAATGCAGCGCCTCCTACCCCGAGCTGGACCCGCGCCTGTTCTCCTACAACAGCGCGCACGGCTGGTGCCCCGACTGCGTGGGCACCGGCCTGGCGCTGACGCGCGAGCAGCGCAAGGCGCTGGACGACTCCACCCCGCAGGACGAGCGCGGGCGCGAGCGCAGCTTTGACGAGCCGGACGTGGAAGGCTTGGGCGAGGCCGCCTGCCCCACTTGCCAGGGCACGCGCCTGAACGCCACGGCGCGCGCCGTGCGCTTTCACGGCCAGGCGATCACCGACTTGGCGCGGCGGACGGTCAGCGAGCTGCGCGCCTGGGTGCAAAGCCTGCAAGCGGGCAGCGCCGCCGACGCACTCAGCCCCCGCGAAGCCGAAATCGCCCGCGACCTGCTGCCAGAGATCCGCTCCCGGCTGGAGTTTCTGGAGCAGGTCGGCCTGGGCTATCTCACGCTGGATCGCGGCGCGCCCACGCTCAGCGGCGGCGAGGCCCAGCGCATCCGCCTGGCCGCGCAACTGGGCAGCAACCTGCAAGGCGTGTGCTACGTGCTGGACGAGCCCACCATCGGCCTGCACGCGCGCGACAACCGCATCCTGCTGGGCGCGCTGCAGGCCCTGAGCGACAAGGGCAACACCCTGGTCGTGGTCGAGCACGATGAGGACACCATCCGCAGCGCCGACCACCTCATCGACATCGGCCCCGGCGCGGGCGTGCGCGGCGGCACCATCGTCGCCCAGGGGCGGCCCGAGGCCGTGGCGCAGCACCCCGACTCGCTCACCGGCCGCTACCTGCGCCAGGCCATGCGCCACCCGTTTCGCCCGCGCCGCGCCGTGGGCGCAGACAGCCCCGCGCTGCGCCTGCAAGGCGCCAGCCTGCACAACCTGCAAGGCATCAACGCCTGGGTGCCGCTGGGGCGGCTGGTGGCGATCACTGGCGTGTCCGGCTCGGGCAAATCCACGCTGGCGCGCGAAGTGCTGCTGGCCAACGTGGCGCGGCTGGTCGGCCAGCAGGCCAGCAAGGCCGGGCGCGAAGCCCTGCGCGAGCGCGGCGCGGCCGGGCAGTTGCAACACCTGCGCGGCCTGCAAGGCTTCGAAGGCATCGACCGCGTGCTCGAAGTCGATCAAACCCCCATCGGCAAAACCCCGCGCTCCTGCCCGGCCACCTACATCGGCTTTTGGGACACGGTGCGCAAGCTCTTTGCCGACACGCTCGAAGCCAAGGCGCGCGGCTACAGCGCCAGCCGCTTCTCCTTCAACACCGGCGAGGGCCGCTGCCCGGCCTGCGAAGGCCAGGGCATGCGCACCATCGAAATGAGCTTTCTGCCCGATGTGAAAGTGCCCTGCGAGCTCTGCCGTGGCGCGCGCTTCAACCCCGAAACCCTGGCCGTGACCTGGCGCGGCAAGCACATCGGCCAGGTGCTGCAAATGGAGGTGGACGAGGCCATCGGCTTCTTCGCCAGCATGCCCGCCATCGCCCATCCGCTGCGACTGCTGCAAGACGTGGGCCTGGGCTACCTCACCCTGGGCCAGCCCAGCCCTACGCTCAGCGGCGGCGAAGCCCAGCGCATCAAGCTCGTGACCGAGCTGGCCAAGGTGCGCGACGACATCACCCGCCGCGGCAACAAGGCCCCGCACACCCTGTACGTGCTGGACGAGCCCACCGTGGGCCTGCACATGGCCGACGTGGAAAAACTCATCGGCGTGCTGCACCGCCTGGTCGATGGCGGGCACAGCGTGCTCGTCATCGAACACGATCTGGACCTGATCGCCGAGGCCGACTGGATCATCGACCTGGGCCCCGAAGGCGGCCAGGCCGGCGGCCAGATCGTCGCCGCCGGCACGCCCGAGGACGTGGCCGCCCAAGGCAGCCTGACCGGCCAGGCCCTGGCCCCGGTGCTGCAACGGCCTGGCCAGTGCTGAACAGGCTCAGACCTGGGCAGCGCGTTGCGCAGCGGCAATCAGCGCCGCATTGATGGCGGCCGCTTTCGATGGGGCGCCACGATCGAGCAAGGTTTGCAAGGCCTGGGCAGCCTCGGCAGAGAGCAGGCCACCGGGAATGCGCATGCTGCCCGCCTGGAGTTTGCGTTGCTCGTATGCACCCTGATGCTTGCGTGCGGCCGCTTGCAGCTGTTCAGGGGTATGCACCTGGGCGAAATTGCCGCTGCGCGCATCCATCAATCCCTGGCGCAAGCCAGGGATGGGGTGGCCTGCATCGCGCTCGGCGGCGGCGACCAGCGCATCCACATCGAGATTTTTCAGCGCCTGCATGGCCACCTGCAAGCCGTCACGGTTTTGGCCCATGGTCACTCCTTGATTGAAAATCAAATGCCCGCTTTTTTCCGTTTGATGCCAATCTCAGCGGCCGAGAGGCTTTCACGCCCTGATTTGGCATAAATCGTCAACAGCACCACCACACCGCTTGCCAGCATCTCAAAATAGATGATGCGTGCGCCACCACTTTTGCCCTTGCCTTTGATGGCCCAGCGCACCTTGCGCATTCCGCCCGTGCCCACGACCAGATCGCCGGCCAGCGGATTTTGCGCAATCCAGACATTGAATTGCTCGCGCTCCTCGGCGGAGAGAATCTTCACGACGCGGGCTTGGTATTCGGCAGCTTCAATGACGGTGGGCAGCATGAGGCATTGTTGACATAACGCGCGTTACCGTCAAGGTCCGCTTCGATCTCGCTGCCCAGGTGTACCGATGCGCACCGGCGACGCATCGGGCGCGGCCAGCAGCGCCTCTTTGCAAAACGAATCGTGAAAGCGGCCTTCAGCCTGCGCCCTCTTCAGCCACCTCGCGGATGTCGGCAATGGGTTGCTGGCCGAAATCGGGGCGCTGCAGATAGGCCAGGATGCGGCGCGCCGTGTCCTCGGCGCTGCTGAGCTGGCCCTGGCTTTTCAGCGCAGCAAAGCGTGGCAGGTCGGGAAAGTCCTGCGCGGCGGCGCTGCGCAGGTGGGTTTGCATGTCCGTGTCGATCACGCCCGGGGCCAGGGCGCAGACCTGCGCGCCCTGCGGCGTGGCGGCCTCCTCCAGCGCCAGGCAGCGGGTGAAGTGGTCCAGCCCGGCCTTGGCGGCGCAGTATGGGGCCTGAGAGGCCATGGGGCGGCGCCCCAGGCCGGAGGAGATGTTGAGGATTTTGCGCGGCCCGGCCCAGCCCTGCGTGGCGGCCAGGAAGGCGGCGCTCAGCAGCATGGGCGCCTCCAGCCCGACGCGCAGCGCCTGCGCCATGGTCGCAGGCTGGCTGCGCCGCAGCGGCGCAATGGGCGGGATCACGCCGGCGTTGTTGATGAGCGTGGCCGCGCCAAAGGCCCGCGCTGGCTGGCTGCGCAGCCAATCGTGCAGGCGCTGCGCGGCCTGTTGCGGCTGGCCCAGGTCGATGGCCCATTGCTCCAGCCTGGCGCCGGCGCGCTGGGCCTGGGCAGCCAGGCTGGCATCGGGCTGGCGCGCCATGGTCAGCAGGGTCTGGCCGGGCTGCAGCAGTTGCCGCGCCATGGCCAGGCCCAGGCCGCGCGAGGCGCCGGTGAGGATCGTCAGCGCAGCGGCTTGGGCATTGGGCATGGCCTTCGGCATTGCATCAGTCCTCGACGAAGGCCTCCTCGCGCTTGCTGCGGATCGATGGCAGCAGCACGATGATCAGCAGCAGTGCGGCGGTGATCAGCAGGCCGGCGGAGATCGGGCGCGTGACCAGCACCGACCAGTCGCCGCGCGAGAGCAGCAGCGCGCGGCGCAGGTATTCCTCCATCATCGGCCCGAGGATGAAGCCCAGCAGCAGCGGCGCGGGCTCGACCGCGAGCTTGTGAAACAGGTAGCCGACGAAGCCGAAGATGCCCACCATCCAGATGTCGAACACGTTGTTGTTGGTGGTGTACACGCCCAGCGCGCAAAACAGCACGATGGAGGGGAACAGCCAGTTGTAGGGCACGGTCAGCAGCTTGATCCACACGCCGATCATCGGCAGATTCAGGATGATGAGCATGGCGTTGCCGATCCACATCGAGGCGATCAGGCCCCAGAACAGCTCGGGGTTGCTGGTCATGACCTCGGGGCCGGGCTGGATGTTGTGGATGGTCATGGCGCCCACCATCAGCGCCATCACGGCATTGGGCGGGATGCCCAGCGTCAGCAGCGGGATGAACGAGGCCTGCGAGCCAGCGTTGTTGGCCGATTCGGGCGCTGCCACGCCGCGGATGTTGCCCTGGCCGAAGGGCACCTCGCCGGGCTTGAGCTTGGTTTTCTTCTCCAGCGTGTAGGACGCGAAGGAGGACAGCAGCGCGCCGCCGCCGGGCAGAATGCCCAGCATGGAGCCCAACATGGTGCCGCGCAGAATGGCCGGCAGCATCAGCTTGAAGTCCTCTGCCGTGGGCATCAGGCCGCGCACCTTGGTGGTGATGATGTTGCGGCTCTCGGGCGGATGCGAGAGGTTGGCGATGATTTCGCCATAGCCGAACACGCCCATGGCGATGACCACGAAGTCGATGCCGTCGGTCAGCTCCGGGATGCCCAGCGAATAGCGCGCCACGCCGGAGTTGATGTCGGTGCCGATCATGCCCAGCAGCAGGCCCAGCACGATCATGGCAATGGCCTTGAGCAGCGAGCCCGAGGCCAGCACCACCGCGCCGATCAAGCCCAGCACCATCAGTGAGAAGTATTCGGCCGGGCCGAACATGAAGGCCACCTTGGTCAGCGGCACGGCAAAGGCCGCAATCCACAGCGTGCCAAAGCAGCCGGCGATGAACGAGCCGATGCCGGCGGCGGCCAGCGCCGGGCCGGCGCGGCCCTTCTTGGCCATCTGGTAGCCGTCGATCACGGTCACCACCGCGGCCGATTCACCGGGCAGGTTGACCAGGATGGCCGTGGTCGAGCCGCCGTACTGCGCGCCGTAGTAAATGCCCGCCAGCATGATCAGCGCCGAGACCGGCTCCAGCCCATAGGTGATGGGCAGCAGCATGGCAATCGTCGGCACCGGGCCCAGGCCGGGCAGCACGCCGATCAAGGTGCCCATCAGGCAGCCGATGAAGGCGTACAGCAGGTTCTGGGCGGTGAAGGCGACGCTGAAGCCCAGCGCCAGGTGGTCAATCATTTCAGTCATGCATGCACTCCCGCTGGCTCAACCGATGAAGCTGGGCCACACGGGCAGCACCAGCCCCAGGCCTTTGATGAATACGAAGTAGCTGCCCGCCGCCAGCACCGTCGCCAGGATCAGGCTGGTCTTGAAGGACGGCTGGTGCGCCGCGCGGCTGGCGATGATGGTCAGCACGTAGATCGCCACCATCAGCCCGAACGAGGGGATGCCCAGCTTGGGCAGGCCCACCAGGAAAATGCCGAACGCAAAGTTTGCCGCCAGCACGTAGAACAGCGGCTTCCAGGCCCAGCGCCCCACCGGGTCGCCATCGGGCGGGGCATTGCGGCGCAGCACGGCATTGAGCATGATCAGCGCCCCCAGGGCCGCGAGCAAAATGCCCAGCATCAGCGGGAAATAGCCTGGCCCCATGCGCGCGGCCGTGCCGATCGAGTAGGACTTGGCGCCCACTGCGAACGTCACGCCGATGATGGAAAACATCAGGCCCGAGAAAAAGTCTTTCTGGCTTTTGATCAGCACTCCAGATCTCCTAGGGAAGGTCTGCACGAATCCAGCGGCAAAGTGTGTATTTATTGCGCATCGGGATGGCCAGCGCGCCGTCCCGCAGGGGCCGGCACACTGAAACACACACTGTCGTGGTGAGTCGGGTCGCAATGGCCACATTGCGAGGGCGGTATTGTGCCTACTTCGGGCCCGCCTGAACTCCAGATCAGCCCCAATTTGTCACAATTGATCGAGCATTGGCGACAAACGCACAGGCAGCAGACCTCCATCCCTCCTGCCGGGCCAGACGCTTGACCAAGCTTTTGCCCAGACGATTGAGCAGCGCGATGAGGAAACAGGCGCGCCCCCCGCGCCCTGCCCGCTGGCCATTTCGGGCAAGTGCCCATCAAAACCGCCAAAAACAACGGCAATGCCTGCAAAAAGCATTCGATCTGCGGGGAAATGCCCCGCCTGGGCGCGCTGCGGCCAGGGCTGCCGCTAGAATCCGCCGCAATCTGCCCGCCCCATCCGCACATGGCCGCACACGCCCGTGTGGATGCGGATGGCCGCAGGCCACGTTCCACCCCCTTGCAGCTTGACAGAAAGGTCATCCGCATGAATCCCTCCTTCGACTCCTACAACGGCAGCGCCCACTACCAGGCCGCCACGCAACAGCGCAACCGCGTCATGCGCAACACCTACTGGCTGCTGGCGCTGTCGATGATCCCGACGGTGCTGGGTGCCTACGTCGGCCTGGCCACCAACATGACGGCCGCGCTCTCGGGCGGCCTGGGCGCGATCGTGTTCCTGGCCGGCGCGTTCGGCTTCATGTTCGCCATCGAGAAGACCAAGAACTCGGGCCTGGGCGTGGTGCTGCTGCTGGCCTTCACCTTCTTCATGGGCCTGATGCTCTCGCGCCTGCTGGGCGTGGTGCTGGGCATGGGCAATGGCTCGCAACTGGTGATGACCGCCTTTGCCGGCACCGCAGGCGTGTTCGCCACCATGGCCACCGTGGCCAGCACGACCAAGCGCAGCTTCGACGGCGCGGGCAAGTGGCTGTTCGTCGGCGCCATCGTGCTGCTGATCTCCGGCCTGCTGAACATCTTCGTGTTCCAGTCCACCGCGCTGTATGCCGCCACCTCCACCGTGGCCATCGTGCTGTTCAGCTTCTGGCTGCTGTACGACCTCAAGCGCATCGTCGATGGCGGCGAGGTCAACTACATCTCGGCCACGCTGTCGCTGTACCTGAGCCTCTACAACATCTTCCAGAGCCTGCTGGGCCTGCTGGGCATCTTCGGCGGCGAGGATTGATGCCTGCCAGCAAGAAATCCCGCTGAAACGACAATGCCAGCGCCCCGCAAGGGCCGCTGGCATTTTTTGCGCCACTGCCGCGCACAAAAACGTGCACGCCATCGCGCGGCAAGCCGTGCATGGAATCAGTGCAGCAAGGGCGGCTCCTGCGGGGCAATGCGAAAGAACCCCGTGCCGGCCGACTGCAGGCGCTGCTCATCGGCCGTGCTGGGCCGCACGCTGTGCACCTTCAGCGCCAACTGCAGCGCAATGCCCGCCAGCGGGTGGTTGCCATCGAGCACGACGTGCTCCGGGTACAGCTCGGTCACGGTCAACAGCGCATCGGCCGGGGCATCCGATTGCGCGCCCGGCGGCAAGGCGCTGCCTTCGAGCACCATGCCCTCCTCCAGCTCGGCCGGGAACAGCGCGCGCGCCTCCAGGTACACCAGGGCCTCGTCGTAGTCGCCAAAGGCGTGCTCGGGCTCCAGGTACAGATTCAGCGCCGCGCCGGCCCGCTGGCCCAGCAAGGCCTGTTCGATGCTGGGCAGCAAGTCCTGCCCGCCCACATAGAATTCGACCGGCTCGTGCAGCTCGTCGAGCATTTCGCCCAGGCTGTCCTTGAGCGTCCAGGTCAGCGCCACTACGGTGTTGTTCATGATTTCCATGGCGGGCGATTGTCGCAGCTTTGCCGCCCCCTGCCCGCCTGCCCGCCACTGCCAGGGCCTGTTCTCAAAGTCGCCCACAACCCATGTCCCCGATTGCTCTTGACACCCCCCTGCCCCTGCTCGGCGGCCTGACGCCGGCGCGCTTCATGCGCAGCCACTGGCAGCGCAAGCCACTGCTGATCCGCCAGGCCATCACCGCCTTCACGCCACCGGTCGATGCCCAGCGCCTGTTTGCCCTGGCCGCCAGCGAGGCCGTGCAGTCGCGCCTGATCACGCAGACCGCGCGCGGCTGGACGTTGCGCCACGGCCCCTTCAACCGCCGCCAGCTGCCGCCGCAGTCGCGCCCGGGCTGGACGCTGCTGGTGCAGGGCGTGGACCTGCACGACGCGCAGGCCCACGCGCTGCTGCAGCAATTTGCCTTCATCCCGCAGGCCCGGCTGGACGATCTGATGATCAGCTACGCCAGCGATGGCGGCGGCGTCGGCCCCCATTTCGACAGCTACGACGTCTTTTTGCTGCAGGCCCAGGGGCGGCGGCGCTGGCGCATCGGCAAGCAAAAGGACTTGCGCCTGCAGCAAGGCGTGCCGCTGCGCCTGCTGGAGCATTTCGAGGCCGAGCAGGAATGGCTGCTCGAACCGGGCGACATGCTGTATTTGCCGCCGCGCTACGCCCACGACGGCATTGCCGAAGGCCCAGGCTGCATGACCTACTCGATCGGCTTTCGCTCGCCAGGCCGCCGCGAGCTGGCCGCCACCTTGCTCGAACGCCTGGCCGAACCCGACTGGGACGAGGACACGCCCGCCAGCAGCAACGCCCACGCCGCCGTGCTCTACCGCGATGCAGGGCAACCAGCCACGGCCCAGCCCGGCGCCATTCCGCCGGCCATGCAGCAATTCGCCCGCGACGCCATGCTGCGGCGCCTGCAGCAGCCCCACGCCATCGAGCAATTGCTGGGTGAATACCTCAGCGAGCCGCACCCCAGCGTGGTCTTCGAAGGCGACGACGCCCCGCTGCCGCCCGCCCCGGGCCAGGCCGGCATCGCCCTCGGGCGCAAAACCCGCATGCTCTACGACGAGCGCTTTCTCTACATCAACGGCGAGAGCTGGCGCATCGGTGGGCGCGACGCCGCGCTGCTGCGCCAACTGGCCGATACCCGCTGGCTGGCACAGGCCCAGTTCCAGCGCCTCAGCCCCGGCGCCCAGGGCGTGCTGCAGGAATGGGCCGAACAGGGCTGGCTGTTCTTCATGCCTTGAGCGCCCCAAGCGCCTGCGCTCAACGTCGTCATCAATGGCGCACGGCCCAGGTCCTGGATGGGCCGCAAGGCGCTAATTTGCAGGCGCAGCACACCGCCCAGGCATGGGGATGAGCGGGGGATGAGCGGGGGATGAGCGCGGCGCAAGGGTTTTGAGCACAGGCCTCAGGCCCTGGGCGATACTTGCCCCCAAGCGCAGCAGCGCGCAGAAAGAGGGGAGCAAGCCATGCAGCACGAGCAACACCACCACGCAGCAGCGCCAGCCCAGGCCGCCAACGCCAACACCGATGCCGATGTCGCCACCCCAGCCAGCGCCCCACACACCGAGCGCTACGCCATCAGCGGCATCGCGCAATGGCAGCAAACGTTGGAGAAGCTCCTGCGCACGGCCGAGCAGCAAGCCTGCGCGCGCATCGTCTGCTGCAGCCCCGACTTCTGCGGCTGGCCGCTGTCCAGCGCCCCGCTGCTCGATGCACTGCAGGACTGGCTGCGCCCACAGCGCCAGCTGATCCTGATCGCCAACCAATTCGACACGCTGATGCGCCAACAACCGCGCTTCGTGGCCTGGCGCACCCGCTGGGACAACGTCGTGCAAGGGCGCAAAGTGGCGCGCCAGTTCACGCGCGAAACCCCCAGCTTCGCGCTGGCCGGCAGGCAAAGCATCTGGCTGAGCAACCCCGACTTCTTCACCGGCATCTACGGCAACGACCCCGCCCTGGCCCAGCAAGTGGGCGAGCAGGCCCAGGAATGGCTGGAAAACCGCAGCAGCATCGGCTTTGCCAGCAGGACTTTGGGGCTATAGGGCCCGTTGAGATTCAGTATCGCGGCAGTGTTTTCGCTCAAAACTCCACAACTGCCGCGTTGAAAACGCTTGCAAGGCGTGAACACCTTGCAAGCGTTTTCGCCTTGCATCTGCGGTTTTTGCCTCGAAAAACCGCTTCGCCAACCCAATCTCATCCCCTCAAGAAGAAAGCCTGCACGAACCGCTGCGCCGCACGCAACTGCCAATACGGGGGGCCTGCTTCATCTGCCAAGCCTCGCGACACCGCCTGATACCGCTGCAACTCGGGCCTCGCTTTCCATTTCGCCCCGCAGCGCACACTTTGTCGCTGACTCAATGTCTCTGAGCAACGGCAGCGCCAATACTGGCCCCTGTATTGCCTTGCTCCGCATCGACTCACACCCCATGCCGAGCTGATGACTCGGGCGCATGTGGTCAGTGCCAGTACTCAAGCCTGCGCACCGGCAAGCTCGGCATGGATGCTGGCGACTTCTGCCTGCTGCGCGCAGCCTGCGTCCAGCTCGATCCAATCGCAGCCCTGCTCCTGGGTGGCGATGTGCAGGGCCACCGGGTGTGCGCCCACGGCCTGGCGCATCCATTGCAACGTGCGCTGCGGGCAGTTGTTCTGCTGGCTCAGGTGGCCTGCGACGACGTGGCGCAGGCCAGCGTGCAGCACCTGGGCCAGCAGCTGCGCGGCGGCGGCGTTGGAGAGGTGGCCGCGCGGCCCGGCGATGCGGCGCTTGAGAAAGGGCGGGTAGCGCGATTGCTGCAGCAGCTCTGGCTCGTGGTTGAACTCCAGCAGCAGGGCCTGGCAATGCGCCGCGTGGGCCAGTGCATGGGGCGTGACGTGGCCCAGGTCGGTCAGCAGGGCCAGGCGCGCCTGGCCCTGGCGGATGCACAGCTGCAGCGGCTCGCGCGCATCGTGCGGCACGGTAAAGGGCGTGGCCTGCATGGCGCCCCAGGCAATGGGCTGGCCATCGCAGGCCACGCGCCACAGGCCGCCGGCATCGGGGCAGCCCGCGCCCTGCCAGGTGCCGTAACTCGACCAGATCGGTATGCCCAGGCTGCGCGCCAGCTCGAAGCTGGGGCCGACGTGGTCGGAGTGTTCGTGGGTGACGAAGATGGCCTGGAGGTCGCGCAGCTGCAGGCCGTTGCTTTGCAGGCGGGCGGCGAGCTGGCGCTGCGTCAGGCCGCAGTCGATCAGCACGGTCATGGGCGCGCCCTGGCCATCGCAACCTTGCACCAGCGTGGCGTTGGCGGCGCTGCCGCTGGCCAGGCTGCGAAAGCGCAGCGGCCGGCGCGGGCTGGGCAATGGCGATGGCGATGGCGACAAGGCTGGCGCCGACAAGGTCAACGCAGGTCTTCGTGCAGCAATTGCAGGATGCGCCCGGCCTCGGCCGCGACCACGGCGGCGCCGGCCTCGCTTTGCACGATGGCGTGCGAGCGCTGGCCCTGGCCTTGCACCAGGATGCGGTAGCGCACAGGCGCCGGGGCGCTGGACGATTGCCCCAGCATGCGGCCGAAGAAGCCGGGCTTGTCGCGCCGCGCCTCGGGCGAGATGTAGCGCACGAAGTACAGGCCCTGGGAGCGGTCGCGGTCTTCGACGGTGAAGCCGGTGCGGTCCAGCGCCGCGCCAACGCGGCGCCAGGCGCGCTCGAAGTCGTCTTGCAGCTGCAGGGCCGGCACGCCGCCGAGCTCGACCAGGGCAGCGCCGCCGGCGCTGCCTGTGGCCGCTGCGCCTTCTTGCTGGCTTTGCTGGGCGATGGCCTGCGATTGCTCCTCGCTCACGCCCAGCTGCACCATCAGGCGGCGCAGGAATTCGGTCTCCAGCTCTGGATCGGAGGGGCGCGGCTGCCACATGGTGCGCTCTTGCGAACGGTCGGTGAATTCCTCGACCATGCCGCGGTGCGTGATGTAGATGTCCGTGCCGCCGTCATCGCGGCGCTCCATGCGGGTGCGGAATTTGTCGCGCTCGCCGGTCGAGTACAGCGAGTCCAGCACCTTGCCCAGGGTGTTGCGGATGAAGTCCTGCGGCAGCTTGGCGCGGTTTTCGGCCCAGTCGGTTTCCATGATGCCCAGCGCCGGCTGGTCCATGGTCAGCACGAAGCCGTTGTCCACCCAGAACTGGCGCACCGGCTCCCACAGCGCATCGGGCGTGCGCGGCACGCTCAGCCAGCGCACATTGCCGTCGCGGTGGATGCGCACGTCGGCCACGCTGTCGCCGGCGACGCGCTCGCCCTGCCCCTGGCGCACCTGGGAGGCCAGCAGCGCATTGGCCGATACAGGGCCGCCAGGCACGGCGTAGCGCGTGTCGGTGGACAGCTGGGTCAAATCCGGCGGCACTTCCAGCGAAGTGCCGCGCTTGGCGCTCTTGTAGTCGATCTTGTCGCCCTGCAGCGAGGAGCAGGCCGACAGCAGCAAGGCCGCGGCGGCCAGACTGAGCGAGGCGGCCTGCAGAGGCCGGGAGGACGAAGCGGTCGGACGGGTCATGCGAGTCATGCCAGCAATGGGTTCAGGAAAGGGAAGAGGCGACAGCATCGCCGCGCCACACGGGGGCCACTCAAAGCAACTGCGCGGCGCGCAGCGCCTCTTGCACGGCAGGCTGCAGGGCCTGGCTCAGCTCGGTCATGGGCAGGCGCAGCGTCGGGCCGCACAGGCCCAGGCGGTGCATGGCCCATTTGACGGGAATGGGGTTGGCCTCCAGGAACAGCGCCTTGTGCAGCGGCAGCAGCTGGCGCTGCAGCGCATTGGCCTGCTGCACGTCGCCGGCCAGCGCGGCCTTGCACAGGCGGCTCATCAGCGCAGGGGCGACGTTGGCCGTCACGCTGATGTTGCCGTGGCCGCCGCACAGCATCAGCGCCACGGCGGTGAGGTCGTCGCCTGAGAACACGGCAAAGCCCTCGGGCACGTCGCGGATCAGCCATTGCGCCCGAGCCAGATCGCCGGTGGCCTCCTTGATGCCGACGATGCTGGGGATTTGCGCCAGGCGCAGCACGGTCTCGTGCTGCAAATCGGCCACCGAGCGCCCAGGCACGTTGTAGAGGAACATGGGCAGCTCGGGCGTGGCCTCGGCGATGGCGCGGAAATGCTGGTACTGCCCCTCTTGCGTAGGCTTGTTGTAGTAGGGCACGACCTGCAGCTGGCTGTGCGCGCCGACTTGCTGGGCATAGCGCGCCAGCGAAATGGCCTCGGCCGTGGAGTTGGCGCCGCAGCCGGCCATGATGGGCACGCGCCCGGCCGCATGCTCGACCGCTACGCGGATGACTTCGTGGTGCTCATCGAAGGTCAGCGTCGGCGACTCGCCCGTGGTGCCGACCACGCCGATGCAGTCCGTGCCCTGCTCGATGTGCCAATCGATCAGCTTGCGCAGGCCAGGGTAATCGACGCTGCCATCCTCGTTCAGAGGCGTGATCAGGGCCACGATGCTGCCCGTCAAGAGCACGGATGGGGAAGAAGAAGCCATAGGTCAATTGCTTGTTGGGGGGCGCGCAAAAAAACAAAGCGCGATTCTAGAGCGTGATGGGCGCCGCCCCCTGCATGGGCCAGCGTCTGCGTAACGACCTGTTCAGAAACAGGCCCACAACTGCTCGGCCAGATACACCATCAGCCCGGGGCGGGCATACAGCCAGAACGCCAGGGCCAGCAATGCGGCCAGGCCCGCCAGGGCCAGCAAGTGGGAAAGCCGGGGTTTGCGCATGGCTTTGCTGCGAAGGTTTCAAAAATCTTGACGGGGGCGGCCGGGCCCGGGGCATCACGCCCCTGCTGGGGCCGCTTGCAAAGGGCGCGCTACAGGGCGCTCATCGACGGCCAAGTTGATCAGCCCGGCGACGACGCCCAGGGCGATGGCAATATACCAAACGATGTCGTAGCTGCCGGTGCGGTCGTACAGGTAACCGCCCAGCCACACGCCCATGAAGCTGCCGACCTGATGGCTGAAGAACACCACGCCGCCGAGCATGGACAGGTGGCGCACGCCGAAGATCTGCGCCACCGTGGCGTTCGTGGGCGGCACCGTCGAGAGCCACAGCAGCCCCATGACGGCCGAGAACAGATAGACGCTGGCGCTGCTCAGCGGCGCGAGCAAAAACACGCTGATGACCACCGAGCGCGCGAAATAAATGAAGGCCAGGATGCGCCGCCTGGGCATGCTCTGCCCCAGCCAGCCCGAGAGGTAGGAGCCAAAGACGTTGAACAGCCCGATCAGCGCCAGCGAATACGTGGCCACATGCACCGGCATGGACAAGTCCTTCAGGTAGCTGGGCATGTGCACGCCGATGAACACCACCTGAAAGCCGCAGACGAAATACCCCAGCGTCAGCAACTGGAAGCTGCGCAGCGACAGCGCCTCGCGCAGGGCCTGGGCCACGGTTTGCGGCTCGCCCAGGGCGATGGGCGCGGCCGGCTGGGCTGGCCTGCGGCGGCCAAAGCCCGGCTCGCGCAGGCCCAGGGCCAGCGGCGCGATCGCCAGCACGGCCACGGCCAGCACCAGCAGCGCCTGCTGCCAGCCCAGTTGCGTGATCAGCCAGCCCTCCAGCGGCAGCATCAGAAACTGGCCGAAGGAGCCGGCCGCGGCCGTCACCCCCATGGCCCAGGAGCGCTTTTCCATCGGGATCTGCCGCCCGATGACGCCATACACCACGGCGTAGGTGGTGCAGGCCTGCGCCAGGCCCAGCAACATGCCGGCAAACAGCGCAAACATCCAGGGGCTGCTGGCATAGGCCATGCCCAGCAACCCGGCCGCGTAGCACACGGCGCCGGCCAGCAGCACGCGCAAGGCGCCCAGGCGGTCGGCCGCCATGCCGATGAAGATGCCGAAAAAACCCCAGGCCAGGTTCTGGATCGCCAGGGCGTTGGAGAAATCCTGCCGCAGCCAGCCCATGTCCGTGACGATGGGCAGCTGCCACAGGCCAAAGCCGTGGCGCACGCCCATGGACAGGGTCACCACCAGCGCGCCGCACAGCAGCACCTGCTGCATGGGCAAACGGGCCGCAGAGGAAGGTGAATTCAGGTTCGATGGCATGGCGCAGCGGCTTTGGTTTCCATCCAGTGCTTTCATCCTGCAAAGAGGCCGGCGCCTCAGCGGCGCCCGCCCAGGCGCCACAGCAGCACGGCCGCGCACAGCCATTGCAGCGCGTACAAGGCCGTGGCCAGGTTGTGCCACAGCGCCAGGTTCTCGCGCGCGAGAATGCGCGGCGCGATGCCGAACTCCACCAGCAGCGCCAGCACCACCCCGGCCAGGGCCCAGCCCGTCCAGGCCAGCGGCACGGGCGCTGCAGCGCCCGCTGCCGCGCCGTCGCCAGCGCGCGCGGGCTTGAGCAGAAACACCAGCAGCATGCCGCAGGCCACCGACAGCCAGGTCATGGCCGTGAACAGCTTGGCCGCCACCTGCCCGGCCTGGGCCGTGGGCAGGCTCATAAACAACAGCGGCACGCTGAGAAAGCCCACCACCGACAGCCCGCCCCACCACAGGGCGGCGGCCATCACCGGCAGGCGCTGCAGCAGCGCGTAGCGCAATGTGGGCATGGGACTCCTCCTTGAAGCAATGTGGCCGGGCCGCTCATTCACTGATAGTGCACGGCGACGATTTCGTAGCTTTTCTCGCCGCCCGGGGCATTGACCACGGCCACTTCGCCCTCGGACTTGCCGATCAGCGCGCGGGCGATGGGGCTGGAGACATTGAGCAGGCCCTGCTTGATGTCGGCCTCGTCCTCGCCCACGATCTGGTAGCGCACGCGCTCGCCGCTGTCCTCGTCCTCCAGCTCGACGGTGGCGCCAAACACCACGCGCCCGCCAGCATCCAGCGCGCTGGGGTCGATGACCTGGGCGGCGGCCAGCTTGCCTTCAATGTCCTTGATGCGCCCCTCGATGAAGCCCTGGCGGTCCTTGGCGGCGTCGTACTCGGCGTTCTCGCTCAGGTCGCCCTGGGCGCGCGCCTCGGCAATGGCGTTGATGACCGCCGGGCGGTCCACCGTCTTGAGCTGGTGCAGCTCCGCCTTGAGCAGCTCCGCGCCGCGCTTGGTGATGGGAAGGGTCGTCGTCATTGGGCAGTTCTCTTTCCAAAAAAATGCACCGCCGGATGTTGCCATCCAGCGGTGTCGTATTCCATCGCAAAAAAATGCGCCCACTCTCTGTGCTTTGGGCGGTGGCGGCGATTGTAACGGCTTGGCTGGGGGCCGGGCGCAAGCCGCAGCCAGGGCCAATGGGCGACAGCGCGCCGGAGCGCGGCGCGCAACTGCCGCAGGATTCACCCGCACAATCGCCCCTTTGCTTGAAATAGAAGGAGACCCCATGTCCACCCCAGCCCCCGCCACCATCTACGACGCCCTGCAAGACGTTGCCCAGCGCATGCCCGAGCGCCCGGCGCTGACCTTCGTGCGCGACGGCAGCGCGCAGGAGCAGGCGCGCGTCGTGTCCTACCGCGAGTTGCTCGCCGGCATCACCCGGGCGGCCAATCTGTTCGTGCAATGCGGCGGGGTGGGCGTTGGCGTGGCCTATCTGCTGCCTTCGGTGGTGGAGACGCACTTCGTGCTCTGGGGCGCAGAGACCGCCGGCTACGCCGTGCCGCTCAACCCCTTTCTGACCGAGGCGCAGATCGAGGAGCTGGTGCGCGGCAGCGGCGCGCGCATTCTGGTCACCGTCGGCTCTCTGGCGCCCGATGTCTGGCAGAAAAGCCTGCACGTGCAGCGCCGCATCCCCGGCCTGCAACTGCTGTGCCTGGGCCCGGCCGGCCCGCTGGACGAGGCCGCCGAGGGCGCGGCCATCCAGGACCTGGGCGCGGCGCTGGCGCAGCAGCCCAGCGAGCAGCTGCAGTTCAGCCCCGTGGCCGATGCCCGGCAGCCCATCGCCTACTTCCACACCGGCGGCACCACCGGCCTGCCCAAGCTGGTGGCCCACACCCACGCCAACCAGCTCAGCGCCGCGCGCGGCGGCGCCGAGCTGCTGGACGTGCGCCCGCAGGACTGCATCACCAACGGCATGCCGCTGTTTCACGTCGGCGGCAGCATCGCCTGTAGCCTGGCCTTCTTCCTGCGCGGCGCCAACGTGCTGATGCTCTCGCCGCTGGGCTTTCGCAACCCGGCCATGGTGCAGAACATCTGGCGCATGGTCGAGCGCTACCAGGTCACGGTGCTGGGGGCCGTGCCCACGGCCCTGGCCTCGGTGCTGGCCGTGCCCGTCGATGCCCGCATCGACTCGCTGCGCTGCGGCCTCACCGGCGCGGCGCTGTGCCCGGCGGCGGTCTCGCAGCGCTTTGCGCAAGTCACCGGCAAGCCCATCTACGAACTGCTGGGCATGACCGAGACCGGCGGCGTCACCGCCTCGGACGACGCCCGCGTGCCGCCCACGGCCGGCTCCGTGGGCCGCGCCATCGCCGGCAGCCAGATCCGGGTGCGCCAGCGCCTGGCCGACGGCCGCCTGGGCGCAGACTGCGCGCCCGGCGAAGTGGGCGTGCTGTTCGTCACCGGGCCCAACGTCTCGCCCGGCTACCGCGACCCCGAGCAGAACGCCGGCGTGTTCGAGGAAGGCGGGCTCAACACCGGCGACCTGGCCTACCTGGACGCGCAGGGCCGGCTGTTCATCGCCGGGCGCAGCAAGGACTTGATCATCCGCAGCGGCCACAACATCGACCCGGCCATGATCGAGCAGGCCTTCACCAGCCACCCGGCGGTGGAAGCGGCCGCCGCCGTCGGCCAGCCCGACCGCTACGCCGGCGAGCTGCCGGTGGTCTTCCTGGTGCTGCGCGAGCCGCAGACCGACCTGGCCGCCTTGCAGGCATACGCCCAGCAGCACATTGCCGAGCGCCCGGCCTGGCCCAAGGCCCTGTACGTGCTCGACGCCCTGCCCGTCACAGCCGTGGGCAAGCCCTACAAGCCCGCGCTGCGCGCCGAGGCTGCCGTGCGCCTGCTGGAGCCAGCGCTGCGCCAGCTCAGCGGCGATGCCCAGTTGCAGGTGCAGGCCAGCGAAGGCGGCAAGCGCGGCCTGGACGTGCGGGTGCGCCTGAGCCAGCCCTCGCCGCAAGCGCAGCAGGCCATCCGCGAAGAGCTTGACGGCTACGCCTTCGCCTGGACGCTGGACGAGGGCTGGGCTGGGCTGGCCTGAGGGCTGAGGGCGACGCATGCAGCGTGTACGATGCCGCACCCAATGCCCGCCCTTTTTGACCGCATGCGTATGCCCTCACCCCTCCCCCTTCTTCACCGCCGACAGCCGCGCTGGCTGCTCGCCCGCGCCCTGGCCGCGGCGCTGCTGAGCGCTGCCCCCAGCCTACAGGCCCAAAGCCTGCTGGAGATGGTGCAACAGGCCAGCGGCTACGACGCCCAATGGCGCGCCGCGCTGGCGCACAAGCAGGCCGCCGAGCGCCGCAGCGACCAGGCCCGCGCCGCGCTGCTGCCCCAGGTCGGCGTGGGCGCGGAGCTGGCGCGCAGCCACACCCGGGTGCAGCCTTTGGGCCTGCGCCATGACGGCACGACCCGCACCGTCGCGCTGCAGGCCGCCCAGCCCCTGTACCGCCCGGCCGACCGGCTGACGCTGGCGCAAAGCAAGCTGGCCATCGAAGACGCAGCCCACCAGCTCGACGCCAGCGCGCAAGACCTGATCGTGCGCGTCGCCCAAGCCTATTTCGACGTGCTGGCCGCGCAAGACACCCTGGCCGTGGTGCGCGCGCAAAAAGCCGCCGTGCAAGAGCAGCTCGCCGCCGCGCAGCGCAACTTCGACGTGGGCAACGCCACCATCACCGACACCCGCGAGGCCCAGGCCCGCTTCGACCTGATCCGCGCCCAGGAAATCGCCGCCGAGAACAGCCTGCAAGTGCGCCGCCTGGCGCTGGACCAGACCGTGGGCCTGCACGGCACGCGCCCCTGGCCGCTGAAACTGCCGGCCCATCTGCTGGCCGCGCTCTCCCCCACCGGCAACGCGGCCAGCCACACGCCCGATGGCAAAGCCAGCAGCGAAGCCGGCCTTGAACCCGGCGCTGCCACTGCCTCCGACCAGCCTGACAAGGCCATGCCGGCCGCCGGCCTGCAAGACTGGGTGGCCCGCGCCGAGCAACACCAGCCGCAAATCCGCCGCGCGCAGCTGGCGCTGCAGCAGGCCCGGCTGGAGACCGACAAGGCCAAGACCGGCCACCTGCCCACCGTCAACCTCAGCGCGCGCCTGGCCCAGGTGCACAACCCCAACGGCACGCCAGCGGCCCCCCACCCCGGCACGCGCAACCAGCAGGCCAGCATTGGCGTGGCGCTGAACATGCCGCTGTTTGCCGGCTTTGCCGTGCAAAACCGCGTCAAGGAAACCCTGGCGCTGCAAGAACAGGCCCGCGCCCAGCTCGACCAGGCCCAGCGCCAGACCGTGCAGGCCACGCGCGAGGCCTTCTTCGGCCTGCAATCGGGCCTGAGCCAGGTGCAGGCGCTGCAGGCGGCCGAGGCCTCCAGCCTCAGCGCCCTGGAGGCCAACCAACTGGGCTACCAGGTTGGCGTGCGCATCAACATCGACGTGCTCAACGCCCAGAGCCAGCTCTACCAGACCCGGCGCGAGCTGGCCCAGGCGCGCTACGGCGTGCTGATGGCGCAGCTGCGCCTGGCCCAGGCCAGCGGCACCCTGGGGCTGGATGCCGTGCGCCGCATCAACGCCCTGCTCGCGCCCCCGGCAGATGTGCCCCGGGCAGATGCGCCCGCTGCAGCCCCCCGGCCCGCAGGCAACGCCCGCACGGATGCCAGCGACAAAACCCCGCCCGCCGCCGCGCCGCGCGGCGCGGCTGTTGCGCCCTGAAACACTTGCCTGGGCACAGCGCCCCGGGCGCTGGCGGCGGCGCATTACCATTGCGCTTCGTTCATCCCGTCACGAAAGGAGATCGCATGTCCCTGATCCGCACCTTGGCCTCGGCCTGCTCCATCAGCGCCTGCCTGTTGCTCGCCAGCGCACCGGCCCACGTGGCCGCCCAGTCCGCAGGCATCGCCGTCTGCGACGACGGCAGCCAGGATCGCCAGGCCTGCCGCCGCGAATTCGGCGCTGCCCGCCAGAAAGCGCCGCAAGACCCGAACGAGGATTTCAGCAACAACGCCCTGCAGCGCTGCATGGCCCACAAAGATCTGGATGCCCGCCAAGCCTGTGAAGAGCGCGTGCGCGGTCAGCATGCCGAGCACCAGGGCAGCGTGCTCGGCGGCGGTATGCTGTATGAGCACCGCGCCACGCGCGTTGGCCCGGCGCAGCAGTAAGCGCCTGTTCTTGGAAGCAGTTCCAAGAACCTGTTCAAAGGCACGCCCGCAAGGGCGTGCCTTGCATTTCGCCCCGCCGTCCCCGACCCCATCCCGTCCCCGAAACCCGCATGGATTCCAAACTTCTCGAACTGCTGGTCTGCCCCGTCACCAAAGGCCCGCTGCGCCTGGATCGCGAGCGCAACGAACTGATCTCACGCAGCGCGCGCCTGGCCTACCCCATCCGCGACGGCATCCCCATCCTGCTGGAAAACGAAGCCCGCCCGCTCAGCGATGACGAGCTGGCCGCAGCCGCATGAACAGCATCCCCGCCGCACCGCGCCCGGCCACAGCGGCCTTCACCGTGTTGATCCCGGCGCGCATGGCCAGCAACCGCCTGCCCGACAAGCCGCTGGCCGACATCGGCGGCCTGCCCATGGTGGTGCGCGTGGCTCTGCAGGCCAGGCAAAGCCAGGCCCAGGCCGTGATCGTCGCCGCCGATGACCCGCGCATCGCCCAGGCCTGCGCCGCGCACGGCATCGACTGCCTGCCCACCCGCCGCGACCACGCCAGCGGCAGCGACCGCCTGGCCGAGGCCGTGCAGGCCCTGCAACTGCCCGATGAGGCGCTGGTCGTCAACGTGCAAGGCGACGAGCCCTTCATCCCGCCCGCGCTGATCGACGCCGTGGCCCAGACCCTGGCCCAGGCTGGCGCGGACGCCGTGATGGGCACGGCCGCGCACGCCATCGACAACGTGCAGGACTTTCTCAACCCCAACGTCGTCAAGCTGGTGCTGGACGCGCGCGGACGCGCGCAGTATTTCAGCCGCGCGCCCATCCCGCACTGCCGCGACGCCCGGCAGGCCCACTGGTGGGCCGATGCCGCCGAGCCCCACAGCCCCGCCACGCAGCTGCATGCGCCGCTGCGCCACATCGGCATCTACAGCTACCGCGCCGGGTTTCTCAAGGCCTTCCCGCAGCTGCCCCCGGCCCCCACGGAACAGACCGAGGCGCTGGAGCAGCTGCGCGTGCTCTGGCACGGCCACGCCATTGCCGTACACCTGGCCGAGCAGGCCCCGCCCCCCGGCGTGGATACCCCGCAAGACCTGGAGCGCGCCCGGCGCCACGCCGCAACCCAAGAACACTGAGACGCTGTTCAAAATCCCGGCGCAGCCAGCGAATAACCCTGCACGGCCCTGGGCCGTATCGCCAGCCCGCCGAGCCAAGGCCTGCCAGCGCGCATAATGCACGGCTTCGCCTGGCGCGCTCAGCCGATCACCAATCACCGATCGCGCCAGGCCATCGCATCTTTCTATCTCGGAACCTGTTCCAGATCTCGGCGCAAGCAGAGATCTGGAACAGCTTCTACTGGGTTGGCACCGCAGCGGCAGCGCACACACTGCCGCCTGCCCTGCACTTTTGCACTTCTTGCACCGGCCGCCTGCGCGCAGCCTGCAAGCCCGCCAGAAACAGCCCCCTGACCTGCCCCGCCGCCTGTTTGTGCAGCCCCGTGCTGCCTGCCATGGATGGACGTGGCAGCGTCTGCGCCGTCGGATGGAGAGGTTTTTTCACCCCATCCGCGTGTCTGGCACCTGTTTGAACAGGTGCAAAACCCCGCAAGCCCATACTGGGCCGCGGTGCGCACCGGCTGTTGACTCCTGCCCTTTCAGGGCCGCCCAACCCATGCCCTCTTCTCATTCCTTTTCCAGCGCCTCTGCGCAGCCCACGGCCCACGCCGCCCCCACGCCCGCCCCTGCCGCAGACGGCACCAACCCCTTTGCCCTGCTGGGCCTGGACGAGGCGCTGGTACAGGCCGCCGCCCAGATGGGCTACGCCAGCCCCACGCCCGTGCAGCAGCGCGCCATCCCGCTGGCGCTGCCGCGCGCGCCGCAGGCCGGCAGCCCCTTCACCGATCTGATGGTCTCCAGCCAGACCGGCAGCGGCAAGACTGCGGCCTTCTTACTGCCGGTGCTGCACACCCTGATCCAGGCCCACGCCGCACGCAAGGCCGCCGCCCAGGCCGCCTTCGATGCGCAAGTTGCCCAAGCTCTGGCCCAGGGCCTGCCGCCGCCCAAAAAGCCCAAACGCAAAAACCCGCTGCAGCGCCGCTTCGAGCCCGTGCACCCCGGCGCGCTGGTGCTGTGCCCCACGCGCGAGCTGGCCATGCAGGTGGCGCGCGAAGCCATTGCGCTGCTGCAGTTCTGCCGCGGCGTGCGCATCGCCAGCGTCATCGGCGGCCTGCCCTACCCCAAGCAAATCGCCCAGTTGCAAAACGCCGATCTGGTCGTGGCCACGCCAGGGCGCCTGCTGGACTTGCAGCGCAGCGGCCAGCTGCTGCTCGATCGGGTGCAGTTCCTGGTCGTCGATGAGGCCGACCGCATGCTCGACCTGGGCTTTGCCGAAGACCTCGAAGCCATCCACCGCCTGACCGAGCAGCGCCAGCAGACCATGATGTTCAGCGCCACCTTCGCGCCGCGCATCCAGCAGCTGGGCATGCGCGTCATGCACGACGGCGGCCAGCACGTGCAGCGCCTGGAAATCGCCACCGCGCAGCAAAAGCACGTCAACATCGCGCAAAAGCTCTTCTGGGCCGACGACGATGCGCACAAGCGCGCCTTGCTCGACACCTGGCTGCGCGACCCGCAGATCGAGCAGGCCATCGTCTTTGCCAGCACCCAGCTCGAATGCGATGCGCTGGCCCAGGACCTGCAGCAGGCCGGCTTCAGCGCCGTGGCGCTGCACGGCGCGCTGCACCAGGGCCTGCGCAACCGCCGCCTGGCGGCGCTGCGCGAGGGGCGCGTGCAAATCCTCGTGGCCACCGACGTGGCCGCGCGCGGCATCGACGTGCCCGGCATCAGCCACGTCTTCAACTACGGCCTGCCCATGAAGGCCGAGGACTACACGCACCGCATCGGCCGCACCGGCCGCGCCGGCCGCAACGGCCTGGCCATCAGCTTCGCGCAATGGCGCGACCGCCGCCGCATCCACGACATCGAGCAGTTCACGCGCCAGCCATTTGCCGTCGATACCCTGCCCGGGCTGGAGCCCAGCCAGCGCTTTCCGGCCTGGAACGCCGCCCCGCAAGGCCGCGGCAAGCCCGGCGGCAAAGGCGGCGCCCCTGGCCGCAGCGCACGCAATGCCCGCCCGCCCCGCCCCGGCAGCAAGGCCGCGGCCGGCAACGGCTGGGCTGGCCGCAGCGGCAAGCCCCGCGCGCACGGCCACGGCCATGCCAGCGCCCAGGCCGCCCCAGCCCCGCGCTACCGCAGCGAACGCAGCGGCGCGCACCACGGCACGGGCAGCGCCAAAACCAGCCAGCGCCACGGCGCCAAAATGCGGCAACGCGGCTGAAGCCCAGCCCCAGCACACAAGCCACCGGCCTGAATGGCCGGTTTTTCTTTGCGCTCTTGGGGGCTGCTCTTGGGGGCTGTGATGTTTTCAGCCATCAATGTGAATCAGTCTTGTTTGCAGTTTTGTTGTCTACAATGGCGACCCCATGCCCTGCGCCGCCCCGCCCTTGACCGGGGCGGCTTTTTGACAGCCTGTTCAGGCCTGCCCCCCCGAGGGGTGCGGCTTGCACAGGTTGTGAAGCTGCGCAGACCCTGCCCCTTCTTGCCCCCCTTCCCGCTCGATGCCCCATCGCGCAACCGCCACGCCCGCGCCCGGTCTGCCTGCCCCGGTCCCGCAGCACGCCCGCTGGGCCGCACAGGCATTGGCCTGGTGGCGGCGCTGGGCTGGGCTGGTGGCGCGCGTCATCGCGGCCATCGCCGGCGGCTATGCGCTGGCGGCGCTGGCATCCGTGGCGGCAGTGGCGCTGCCCATGCCCAAGGCCGAAGGCGTCATGACGGGCATGCTGCTGAGCTTTCTGGTCTATGCCTGCGCCGTGGTCTGGGTGTTTGCCGCGCGCTCGGCGCTGCGCGCCTGGGCCGGGCTGATAGCGGCAGCCCTGCCGCTGCTGGCGCTGGCCTGGCAGGTGTGGCAAGGGGCGCAGGCATGAGCGCACCCGCCGCCGCACGGCCTGCCCCGCCGCGCGGGCTGCGGCAAAGCATGGCCGATTTGCACACCTGGGCCGGGCTGCTGGTGGGCTGGGTGCTGTATGCCATGTTCCTCACCGGCACGGTGAGTTACTTCCGCGAGGAGATTTCGCTGTACCTGCGCCCCGAGCTGCAAGCGCCCGGGGTGGCCGGTGCCGATGCTGCGCCCGAGCCGGGCCAGACGGCGCAGCAGGTGCTCGATGCCGTGCTGGCGCGCGCGCCGGGCACGCAGCAAATTGGCATCACCCTGCCCACGGCGCGCAACCCCGGCGCCTCGGCCTATTGGATGCCCGCAGGCGGCCAGCGCGGCGACTGGGGCCATGCGGTGTTCGATGCCCATGGCCAATCGCAGTCTCTGCGCCAGACCGAAGGTGGCGACTTCTTCTACGGCTTTCACTTCAACCTGCATTACCTGCCCATTGTCTGGGGGCGCTGGATTGCGGGCTTTTGCGCCATGTGCATGCTGGTGGCCATCGTCAGCGGCGTCATCACGCACAAGAAAGTCTTTGCCGATTTCTTCACCTTCCGCTGGGGCAAGGGCCAGCGCAGCTGGCTGGATGCGCACAACGGCCTGTCGGTGCTGGGCCTGCCCTTTCATTTCATGATCACCTACAGCGGCCTGGTGATGCTGATGGCGCTGTACATGCCCTGGGGCGAGCAGCTGGCGCTGAACGCGCAGGAGCGCGCCCAGGCCATGCAGAGCGTCAGCGCCTGGCGCCCGCCCGCGCCGCCGCAGCCCGACGCCGCCGCTGTGCCCACGGTGCCGCTGGCGCCGCTGGTGGCCCAGGCGCAGCGGCACTGGGCTGGGCAAGGCGATGGCCAGGGTGACAGCCAGCATGACGATCAAGCCCGCTATCTGGTGGGGCAAGTGCTGGTGAACAACCCCGGCCAGGCCGACGCCCGCGTCATCGTCTCGCGCAGCGCAGCCGGGCGCATCTCCGATCAGCCGCGCTATCTGGTGTTCGACGGCCGCAATGGCCGCCTGCTGGAAAGCCACGACAGCGCCGCCCCGGCCGCGCAAACGCGCGGCGTGCTCTACGGCCTGCACATGGGCCGCTTTGCCGATGGCACGCTGCGCTGGCTGTATTTCCTCACCAGCCTGGCGGGCACGGCCATGGTCGGCAGCGGGCTGGTGCTGTGGACCGTCAAGCGCCGCACGCGCCTGGCCGATCCGGCGCGGCCGCACATCGGCTTTGCCCTGGTCGAGCGGCTGAACATCGCCGCCATTGCCGGGCTGAGCGTGGCCATGGCCGGCTTTTTCTGGCTCAACCGCCTGCTGCCGCTGGGGCTGGAGCAGCGCGCGCAATGGGAGATCCACGGCTTTTTCATCGCCTGGGCGCTGGCGCTGCTCTACGCCTGCCTGCGCCCGGCCAAGCGCGCCTGGGTCGAGCTGCTGGCCCTGGCGGCCGCGCTGCTGGCGCTCTTGCCCCTGCTCAGCGCCCTGACCACCGAGCGCCATCTGCTGCGCAGCCTGATGCAGGCCGATTGGGTTTTTGCCGGCTTCGAGCTGGCGCTGCTGGCCTTCGCTGCATTGCACGCCCATTTGGCCTGGCGCACGGCGCGCCACCAGCCCCGGGCCGCGGCGCGCAAGCCGGCGCGCCGCCAGCCCGGCCAGGCCACCGCCAACGCCGCCGCCCATGCCAGCGCCAGCGCCGCGGCCCGGAGCGCCCAGGCATGAGCCATGCGCCGGTTTTCCTCACCTGCCTGCTGGCCTTTGCCTGCCTGGCGCTGGCCATGCCGCGCCACCAGCCCGATGCGCTGGGCCGCGAGTTGCCCGCCAGCGCCAGCCGCGCCTTGCGCAGCGGCGGCTGGCTGGCCCTGCTGGCCGCACTGGCGCTGGCCGTGCGCGGCATGGGCTGGGGCCTGGGCCTGGTGGGCTATGGCGGCCATACCAGCCTGGCGGCCGGGCTGGTCTTCATCGGCTTGCTGGCGCGGCAACGCCAGCGCGCGCGGCGCTGAAGGGGCCGGCGCACACGACTTTTCCCCTCCGTTCTCGTTTTTCTCCCCTCTCTCTTGTAAAGGAAGCTTATGAACACCCTGCCACACCGTTTGCTCAGCACCGCCGCAGCCGCGGCCCTGGCCGCCATCCTGGCCGGCTGCGCCCACCAGGCCCAGGCCCCCGATGCCGCCAAGCCCGGCCAGCCCACCCAGGCCGGCGCGCAGGCCCAGCCCCAGGTGGTGCGCCAGGCCATCGCCCCGGGCCTGTACGAGCTGGCCTACTCGCCCAAATTCAATGCCGTGTTCGTCAACTCCTCGGGCGGCTTTGGCAAGGATGCGCCGGCCTCGCGCCTGCTGCGCCTGGATCCGCAAAGCCTGGCCGTGCTGGGCGAAATCCCGCTGCAGCGCCGCGGCTTCGGCATGGCGCTGGACGAAGACGCTGGCCGCCTCTACATCGGCAACACCATCGACTCCTCCGTCACCGTCATCGACATCGCCAGCGGCAAAACCTTGGGCGTGGTGCAGCTGGCCAAGAAAGTCCAGGCCCCAGGCCGCGACGGCAAGATGCAAGAGCGCTATGAGCACCGCTTCCGCCAGCTCGTGCTGGACAAGGCCAATGGCCGCTTGTTCATGCCCGGCATGGACTCCAAGAACAGCGCCCTGTACGTTGTCGATACGCGCGCGCTGAAGGTGGAAAAAGTCATCCCCGGCATGGGCTTTACCGCCACCGGCATTGCGTTGGATGAGGCTGCGGGCAAGGTCTATGTCTCCAACCAGCAGGGCCAGCTCTTCACCGTTGATGCGCGCACGCTCAAGCTGGAGAAAAAGCACGAGATCGCCCTGGATCAGCCGCTGAACCTGGCCTTCGACGCGAAAAGCAAGCGCCTGTTTGCCGTCGATCAGGGCCTGGACGCCTTCAACCAATCGCGCGAGCGCGCCGGCCTCAAGGACTACGTCTCGCGCGGCCGGGGCGATCGCATCGTCGCACTGGACCCCAAGAACGGCTCGCTGCTGGCCAGCCAGCCCACCAAGGGCAAAGGCCCCGTCACCTTGCTGGCCGACGCCGAGCGCGGCCGCCTGTGGGTCACCACCCGCGAAGGCGCCAGCGTGGAAGTGTTCCATCTGAAAACCTTCCAGCCGCTGCAGCGTTTTGACCTGCCCTCGCACCCCAACAGCCTGTCGCTGGACGCGCAAACCGGCGCTGTGTACGCCACCGTCAAGAACGGCAAGAACGACGCCAAGGGCAGCAACGAAAGCGTGGTGCGCCTGAGCTTCTAAGAGCCTGTGCAAAGCCGCCAGCAGCCCAGGCTCTCTGCCTGGGCCTGGCTGCAGGGCGCACAACACCGGCGCGCGCAAGGCTGGCCCTGCGCGCGCCGGCTTGCGTTTGGCCCGCGCGTTGTCAGCAGGGCGTTGTCAGCAGGCGTTGTGGCGGCAGGGCTGGCGCGCTCAATGCCCCGCGTCGGGCGGCGGCTGCTTGCGCGGGGCATCGGCCGGCGCGGCCGGCGGCCACAGCAGCGCCATGGGGTTGGCGCTCAGCTGCTTGAACAAGGCCTGCAGCAGCTTGCCCAGGCTGGGGATTTCCGTGTCGCGGGCGCGCAATGCCACGCGCAGCGCCAGGAAGAAGCTCAGCCACAGGTTGACCATGCCGATCAGCAGCACGCACAGCAGGCCCAGCGCCAGGGCCTTGGCGCCCAGATGGGCGCTGCTGGCCGCGTAGCTGAAGTTGGCCGACGAGAAGGCAATGTGGCGGATGTCCAGCGGCAGGTGCAACAGGTGGCCGATGTAGGGCGTCACGCCCAGCAGCACGCCGAAGTAAAAGTTGCCGTGCAGCGCGCCGAAATGCTCGTGCAGGTAATTGGCAAAGCGCTGCTGGCGCGCCGGCCCCAACCAGCGCAGCGCCGGGTGCGCCGCCAGGCGCTCGCGCAGCCGCACGTAATCGGCCCGGTTGTCGTAGTAGCCGGAGATGATGCCGGCGCAAAACAGCCACAGCGCGGCAATGGCCGCATACCACAGCGCGGGCACGGGCTTGAGGGCCTTGAGCTGGTAGGCCACTTCATCGGCCGTGAGCAGGGCCTGGCCCGCATGGCGCTGGTACAGCCAGGCCACGCCAGCGGCCACGAACATGGCCAGGCACACGTTGCCCAGCACGGCCACGCTTTGTGAGCGGTGCACGCTGATGAGCAGCTCGGCCAGGTGCTTGGGCAGGTTGCGGCTGTTCTGGCCTTGCTGCACGCTTTCGGCAATGCTGGCCGCTGTCATGGCCGGCTGTTTGGTGGCGATGGTAAAGCCCAGCATGTGCACGATGACGAAGCCGATGCCGTAGTTCAGGCTGATGAGCAGCGTGCTCCACAGCGGCGCGAGCTGCCAGCGGCCGATCTCGATCTTCAACAGGGCCATCAAGGCAATCAGCACTCCGGCGCCGGCGGCCGAGCGCAGCATGTGCCAATACTCCTGCGCGGTGGTGGTGATGTAGTGCTCGCCGTGCTCGCTCTTGCTGCTGCTGATGCTCTTGCTGAGCATGCCGGCGCTGTTGCGCACGAACTCGCGGATGCTGCGCTGCTCCAGCCCGCTGTTGATGATTTGCCCCAGCTGCACCAGCCAGGCGCGGGCGCTGCGCTCGGAGCGCTCGCTGGTGAGGATGGTGAGAATGCCTTCGAGCCGGTCCAGGCTCTGGCCCAGGCGTTCGAGCAAATGGGCCGTGGTCAGCGAGGCGCCGCTTTGGTTGCCCAGGCGGCGCAGGTGGGCCACCTGCTCGCGGCTTTGGTCGAGCATCACGTCCAGCTGGGCGGTGTCGGGCGGCTCGCGCCCGGCGCGCTCGGCCTCGACCAGGTTCTGCACCTCGCGCTGCAGGCTGAGAAAGGCTGAGTCCACCTCCAGCAGGCGCGGGTTCAGGCGGATCAGATCGGGGTTGAGGTCCTCGCCGGCGACCCACAGCGCCAGCATTTCCGCCGCGCGCAGCAACTGGTCGCGCACGTAGTGCTGGCTGGTTTCGCGCTGCTGCGCGCTGCCCAGCTGCTCGTACAGCCGCAGCCACAGGCGCGGCGCAATGCTGTTGAGCCAGTCCAGGTCGCTGGGGCGCAGCACGGCCTGCAGCACGTCTTCGAGCGCATCGGGGTTGCGCGGCGGCGGGTTGATGCGGTCGTACAGGCGGCGCCTGAGCTCGCGCCCGAAGTCCTGGCGCGAGTAAATGCCCGTCTGCACAAAGCCGGTGGCCAGGCGCGAGTGCTGCAGCCACTGGTGGAACAAGCCGGCCACGTGCTCGTTGATCTCGGGCTGCTGCTGCAGCGCATCGAGGAAATCGCGCAAGGCGTCGCCGGCCTGCTCGGCATTGCCGCGCAGGTGCTGCACCAGCAGCTGCAGCGCGCTTTGGAAGTCGGCACAGCCTGCAAAAGGCGTGAGGTCAGGCAGGGGCATGGGTGGGCCTTACGATCACGGAGCGGAAAGAGTCAAAAAGCGCCCAGTCAGCGCCCAGGGGGGAAAGCGCCGCAGGCGGGGGCTGCGGCGCATGGGCAGGGCAGGCAGGGGCGGCCCCTGCCGCGCCGCCGCCTCACTCGGCCACGCAGTCGGCGAAGAACTGCTTGCTGCCGTCGGGCTGCGCCTGGACGACCAGGCCGTGGATGTCGGTCTCGAAGCCGGGCAGCTGCTGCGCGAATTCGCGCGCGAACTTCAGGTAATCGACGATCTTGCGATTGAAGACTTCGCCAGGGATGAGCAGCGGAATGCCCGGCGGGTACGGCGTGACCAGGCCCACGGTGATGCGGCCTTCGAGCTCGTCGATGACGACGCGCTCGGTCTTGCGGTGCGCGATGTGGGCGTAGGCATCGGCCGGGCGCATGGCGGGCTTGAGGTCGGACAGATAGATCTCCGTGGTCAGGCGCGCGATGTCGTACTTGGCGTAGAGCTGGTGCACGTGCTGGCACAGATCGCGCAGCCCCATGCGCTCGTAGCGGCGGTGCTGGTGGCTGAACTCGGGCATGATGCGCCACAGCGGCTGGTTCTTGTCGTAGTCGTCCTTGAACTGCTGCAGGGCCGTGAGCAACGTGTTCCAGCGGCCCTTGGTGATGCCGATGGTGAACATGACGAAGAAGCTGTACAGGCCCGTCTTCTCCACCACCACGCCATGCTCGGCCAGGAACTTGGTGACGATGGCCGCGGGGATGCCGCTCTTGTCGAACTTGCCGTCCAGATCCAGCCCCGGCGTGACGATGGTGGCCTTGATCGGATCGAGCATGTTGAAGCCGTCGGCCAGATTGCCAAAGCCGTGCCAGTTGCTCGATGCCTTGCGGCTCTTGCTGCCATTGCTGCGGATGATCCAGTCGGCCGAGCGGCCCACGCCCTGCTCGGCCAGCGCCTCGGGGCCCCAGACTTTGAACCACCAGTCGTTCTTGCCAAAGTCCTGCTCGACTTTGCGCATGGCGCGGCGAAAGTCCAGCGCTTCCTGCAGGCTCTCCTGCACCAGCGCCTGGCCGCCGGGCAACTCCATCATGGCGGCGGCCACGTCGCAGCTGGCGATGATGCTGTACTGCGGGCTGGTGCTGGTGTGCATCAGATAGGCTTCGTTGAACAGCGCGCGGTCGAGCTTTTGCTCCTGCGAATCCTGCACCAGCACGTGGCTGGCCTGGCTGATGCCGGCCAGCAGCTTGTGGATGGATTGGGTGGAATAGACCACGCTGGTCTTGGGGCGCGGGCGCTTGCGGCCCATGGCGTGGTAGGTGCCGTAGAAGGGGTTGAAGGCCGCGTGCGGCAGCCAGGCTTCGTCAAAGTGCAGATTGTCCACGTAGCCATCGAGCATTTGCTTGATGGTCTCGGTGTTGTAGAGCACGCCGTCGTAGGTCGATTGCGTCAGCGTCAGCACGCGCGGGCGCACTTTCTTGGCATCCACGCCTTTGAGCAACGGGTGCGCCTTGATCTTTTTCTGGATGCTGGCCGGCTCGAATTCGCTCTTGGGAATGGGGCCGATGATGCCGTAGTGGTTGCGCGTGGGCTTGAGAAACACCGGGATCGCGCCGGTCATGATGATGCTGTGCAGGATGGACTTGTGGCAGTTGCGGTCCACCACCACTACGTCGCCAGGGGCCACCGTGTGGTGCCAGACGATCTTGTTGGACGTGCTGGTGCCATTGGTGACGAAAAAGCAGTGATCGGCGTTGAAGATGCGCGCCGCGTTGCGCTCGCTCTCGCCAATGGCGCCGTTGTGGTCCAGCAGCTGGCCCAGCTCCTCCACGGCGTTGCACACGTCCGCGCGCAGCATGTTCTCGCCGTAGAACTGGTGGTACATCTGGCCGATGGGGCTTTTCAAAAAGGCCACGCCGCCCGAGTGCCCAGGGCAGTGCCAGGAGTAGGAGCCGTCCTCGGCATAGTCCAGCAGCGCCTTGAAAAACGGCGGCTGGATGCTCTCCAGGTAATTCTTGGCTTCGCGGATGAGGTGGCGCGCGACGAACTCGGGCGTGTCCTCGAACATGTGGATGAAGCCGTGCAGCTCGCGCAGGATGTCGTTGGGCAGGTGCTGGCTGGTCTTGGTCTCGCCGTGGATGTAGATGGGCACCTCATCATTGCGACGGCGCACCTCGCCGATGAAATCGCGCAGCTCGGCAATGACCTGGGCCTCCCCCCCGGCGGCTTCGTCGCCCTCGCTCTCGATCAGCTCCTCATCGTCGATGGACAGCACGAAGGCGCTGGCGCGGCTTTGCTGCTGGGCAAACTGGCGCAGATCGCCATAGCTGGTGGCGCCGACGACCTCGAAACCCTCTTTCTCGATGGCTTCAGCCAGAGCGCGGATACCCAGACCCGAGGTGTTGTCGGAGCGGTAGTCCTCATCGATGATGACGATCGGAAAGCGAAATTTCATGGGGCACTCCAGGCCGGCCGCGCCAGCTCGAAATGGGAAACGAATCGGGGCACAATGCCCCCGGCCAGCGCCGCTGGCCAAGCAAAGCCGCGCAGTGTAAAGGCAAACCCAAGCAAACGCCCGGCCCATGGCGCCAGCGCGCCCATTGCCTGGCCGCGCAGCCCCTCCCCTCATGGGCGCACGGGCCCGCCGCGCCCCAACACACCCCGACACGATGGACCAGACACCCGCACCGCCGCCAGACCAATCCCAGGCGGCTGCCGCCCAGCCCACGCGCCAGACCCTGCTGCGGCAAGCCCAAAGCCTGCCGGGCCTGCCGGGCGTGTACCGCTTCTTCGACGCGCGCGAGCAGCTGCTGTACGTGGGCAAGGCCAAGAACCTGAAAAAGCGCGTCAGCAGCTATTTTCAGAAAGAGCATGGCGGCACGCGCATCGGCCACATGGTGGGCCAGATTGCGAGGCTGCAAACCACGGTGGTGCGCTCCGAGGCCGAGGCCCTGCTGCTGGAAAACAACCTCATCAAGACGCAGCACCCCAAGTACAACATCCTGTTTCGCGACGACAAAAGCTATCCCTATCTGAAAATTTCCGGGCGCAGCCAGGCGCGCAGTCAAACGCGCAGCGCGACAACGCAAGGCGTCGCGCAGGGGGAGGCAGCGCCAGCGCTGCAAGCGCAAGACTTCCCGCGCATCAGCTACTACCGCGGCGGCACGGACCGCCGGCACCACTACTTTGGCCCCTACCCCAACGCCTGGGCCGTCAAGGAAACCATCGAGCTGCTGCAGCGCGTCTTCCTGCTGCGCACCTGCGAGGACACAGTGTTCGCCCACCGCACCCGCCCCTGCCTGCTGCACCAGATCAAGCGCTGCTCGGCGCCTTGCGTGGGCCTAATCAGCGCCCAGGCCTACCAGGCCGACGTGCAACAGGCCCAGGCCCTGCTGCGCGGCCAGGCCGATGCGCTGGTGCAGCAACTGCAGCAGCGCATGATGCAGCACGCCCAGCAGCTCGAATACGAGCAGGCCGCCGCCGTGCGCGACCGCATCGCCTCGCTCTCGACCGTGCTGCAGCAACAAGCCGTGGAAACCGTGGGCGATGCCGACGTGGACATCATCGCCGTGCAACGCCAGGGCGGCAAAGCCTGCGTCAACCTGGCCATGGTGCGCGGCGGCCGCCACCTGGGCGACCGCGCCTACTTCCCCACCCAGCTGGAGGCCGCGCTGGCCCTGCACGAAGGCGATGGCGCCGATACCGATGGCGCCGAGCCCGCCGACACCGGCATGCCGCAAAGCGCCGCAGCCCCCGGCCCAGCCGAGAGCGCCGCGCCCCAGCACTGCGCCCCAGATGTCGCATCGGATGCCCCCTGCCTTGCCACGCCCGACGATGCCGCATCGGGCACCGCCCCAGAAGCCAGCGTGGACGCGATGGCAGTCAATGCCAATGCCAACAGCAGCGCCGAACAAGCCATCCTCGCGGCCTTCATCGCCCAGCACTATCTGAACTACCCGGCCCCGGCGCTGCTGATCACCAGCCACCCGGTCGCGCCGCAGCTGCTGGCCCTGCTGCGCCAGCAAGGCCAGCGCGCGCTGCGCAACATCGTGCAGCCGCGCGGCCAGCGCAAGGCCTGGCTGGAGATGGCGCAAAAAAATGCCCAGCTGCAACTGGCGCGCCTGCTGGGCGAGGAAGGCTCGCAAAAAGCCCGCACCCGCGCCCTGGCGCAGGCCCTGGGGCTGGCGCTGGACGAGGCCCAGCTCGACGACTGGCGCATCGAATGCTTTGACATCTCGCACACCGCTGGCGAGGCCACGCAGGCCTCCTGCGTCGTGTTCCAGCAGCACCGCATGCAAAGCAGCGCCTACCGGCGCTACCACATCAAAGGCATCACCGGCGGCGACGACTACGCCGCCATGCGCCAGGTGCTCACGCGGCGCTACGGCAAGCTCGCCCAGACCCAGGCTCAGCCACTGGCGGCCGATGCCGACGCGGCCACCAGCACCGGCACAGCGCGCCTGCCCGATCTGGTGCTCATCGACGGCGGCCGCGGCCAGGTGGCCGCAGCGCGCGAGGTCTTCGAGCAACTGGGCCTGGACCCCAGCCTGCTGGTGGGCGTGGAAAAAGGCGCCGGGCGCAAGGTCGGCCTGGAAGAGCTGGTCTTTGCCGATGGCCGCGCCAAGCTCAGCCTGCCGCCCGACAGCGCCGCGCTGATGCTGGTGGCGCAAATCCGCGACGAGGCGCACCGCTTCGCCATCACCGGCATGCGCGCCCAGCGCGCCCGCGTGCGCACCGGCGGCAGCCGCCTGGAAGACATCGCCGGCATCGGCCCCAAGCGCCGCGCCCGCCTGCTGCAGCGCTTTGGCGGCGTGCAAGGCGTGGCCCAGGCCAGCGTGGAAGACTTGATGAGCGTCGAAGGCATCTCCAGCGAGCTGGCGCAAAGCATCTACCACACGCTGCGCGGCTAGGGCGGCCAGCCCCAGGGCCTGCAAGCCAAGCGCATGCACCAAAGCCACTGATAATACGCAGGCATTCGATGCCACAGCACCGCTCAAGATCGATTGGCGCGCCCATCCACCATGTCATTGACCCTCCCCACCCTGCTGACCTTGAGCCGGATCGCGGCCATCCCCGGCATCGTGCTGGTGTTCTACCTGCCCACAGGCGTCACGCAGGCCAACACCATCGCCGCCGCGCTGTTCGTGCTCTTTGCCCTGACCGACTGGCTCGACGGCTATCTGGCGCGCCGCCTGGGCCAGACATCGGCCTTTGGCGCCTTTCTCGACCCCGTGGCCGACAAGTTCCTGGTCTGCTCCACCGTGCTGCTGCTGGTGCACCTGCAGCGCATCGACGTCTTCGTCGCCCTGATCATCATCGGGCGAGAGATCGCCATCTCCGCCCTGCGCGAATGGATGGCCCAGATCGGCGCGGCCGCCAGCGTCGCCGTGCACATGCTGGGCAAGCTCAAAACCTCGCTGCAAATGCTGGCCATCCCCTTTCTGCTCTACGACGGCCCGCTGCCGCCGGGCTGGCACAGCCGGCTGCCCGGCCAAATCCTGCTGTGGATGGCCGCCGGCCTGACCATCTGGTCCATGGTCTACTACATGCGCAAGGCCTCTTTAGCCATCCGCACCCGCCTGGGGCAGTAGAATCCGCCCCGCAAACCGGGCACTGCTCTGCCGTCCCTTGCGGCAGGGTTAATCCCAGGCCTGCAGGCCCGCACCATGCTTGACATGGACACGGGGGCATTGCTCTAATCGCCGCTTCCGGCATCGGGCCAGGCAACACGGCCATGGCATGTGGCAAGGCCATGCACCCGGCCCCGAGCGTTTTTACCAAGCAGCAGCCTGTGCACCGGCATCGGCTGCAGCACCACAATCAATCAGCGTCCGCCACCCAACCAGGGCTGGCGGTTTTCATTTCATCCAGAGAGGCATACCGTGAACAAAACAGAACTGGTCGAACACATCGCCGCCCAGGCAGACATCTCCAAGGCCGCTGCCGCCCGCGCGCTGGAAGCCACCATCGGCGCCATCAAGACCACCCTGAAAAAAGGCGGCACCGTGTCGGTCATCGGCTTCGGCACCTTCGAAGTCTCCAAGCGCGCCGCCCGCAAAGGCCGCAACCCGCAAACTGGCGAGAGCATCAAGATCAAAGCCGCCAAAGTGCCCAAGTTCCGCGCCGGAAAAGCCCTCAAAGATGCTGTAAAATAAATGCTTTACGGTGGGGTGCTTAGCTCAGTTGGTAGAGCGGCGCCCTTACAAGGCGTAGGTCAGCGGTTCGACCCCGTTAGCACCCACCAACACCCACCCGGTCTCAACAAAAAAGGACTTGGATTTGCCCAAGTCCTTTTTTGTTGCCCATTCGCGCAAAGAAACGAGCGCAAGTTCAACTGTAATGACCCACCACTTTCTGCACAGGTCAGGCCGCTAAAGCATAAGCCTCAGCGGGCGTCTTCATGCCCAGCGCCTGGTGAGGACGCTGGTGGTTGTAAAAGCCGATCCAATCGCCGATCACGCGGTTGGCGTGCTGCAGGGTTTCGAATCGGTGGCGGTGCACGCATTGGTCTTTGAGCGTGCGGATCACGCGCTCGATCATGCCGTTTTGCTCAGGGCTGTAAGGGGTGATGAACTCCTGCTGCAGGCCATAGCTCTTGACCAGGGCTGTGTAGCTGCGGCTGGTGAACACCAGGCCGTTGTCCGATCTCAGTAGGAACGGGTGCTTGACCTTGCCCAGGCAGCCGTTGCGGGCGATCAGCGCCTGCTCCAGCGCCGCCTCGGCGGTCTTGGATCGGCCGCTGCGGCTGAGCTGCCAGCCCAGCAGCTCGCGGCTGTAGCAGTCGATCACCAGGGCCAGCCAGGCCCAGCCATCACGGCCTGTCCACACCCGGCACAGGTCAGTCGACCAACGCTCATCAGGCGCTTTGGCCACGGATGGCAAGGCCTGGATGCGTGGCCTGAAGCCCACCGGGCGCTTGTGCACCTGCCAGCCCAAGATCTGGAAGATGCGCTGCACGGTGTTCTTGTTGAACCCGAGCAGGTGCGCTACCGTGCGGTAGCCGAACGACGGGTTCTCTTCGATCATCGCCTTGATCGGCTTGACGAACTGCTCCTGCACCTTGGGCGCGGCCTTGGTGCTGCGGTAGTACACCGTGCGTCGGGGTATCTCGAACCACTGGCACAGCTTGACCAGGCTGACCTTGAACCCGTCTTCAGCCAATCCCTGCTGAAGGCTGAGGATCATTTCTCGTCCTCGTTGCCCAGCAGGGACGCCAGCTTTTTTCTGGCACGCAGCTCCAGCATGGCTTCGCCGTAGGCCTCCTGCAGCTCACGCAGTTGCTTCTCGTACTGCTCCTTGACTTCCAGCGGCTTGGTACGCAGGGCGTTCTCCATGCCCCGCTTGCCTTCATCGACCCACTGCTGCACCTCGGAGGGGTTCAGATCGAAAGCCCGGCTAGCCTCCGAGACTGTCGTCTTGCCCTGGATGATGTCCAGGACCAGGGCCGTTTTACGCTTGGCCGTCCAGCGCTTGATGTCGTCTTCCATCAGGGTGCTCATCGTCGTTTCCTTCAACGTTAACTCCTGTGCAGGTTTTCACTGGGTCAATACAAAGCTTCAGTCCGGTTTTTATGAAAAAACGGGGATGAAGGCGGGTGAAAAGTGTCGGTGGATAGTGGGTGGGACAACGGAACAAGGAACAGACAAGAAAAATCACTATTAATCAATTTTTTCAAAATACTCAAAGAAACGATTTTTTATCAGCATTGAATCAATATTAACCACTAATTCTTCTTTTTTTTTGTACTTTGCAAAGCGCATGTATCTTTTATGGGTCACAGGGGATGTTAATGGATTAAATAAGTCTATTACGTATGCTTCGTGCGCGACAATAACCGCACCGGCATTGGCAATCCCAATAGCTCGGCAGCAATAATAAGAATTAAAATAAAACAATGGATCCGAATAATCTTTCAATAACTCAAAATAGTCATACAAAGGAGAGCTCTCTAGCTTTCTTAAAGCCTCTATTGGGAAATTAGGGTGCCACCTGTTTATGTAAGCCATGATATCGCTTTTGTCCGCCCCAATGTCCAAAACACGACTCCAGTTGATATTTTTTGGATCAATCAAATATTCTTCGATAGATTTTGGTGATTTGTGATATCCGGTTTTGATATTTGGAGGAACAAGCGCAATATAAGATTTTTTTTCATCAAAAACCTCTATCAAGAAAACCGGTTTTTTTAGTACATAATGGCTGCCGAAATTCATGGGATGCCATAAAGCGCTCCCCTGATAGTTAATTTTCGTGACAGAGGAGCAGCCTCCAAGGAAAAATAACAGAAGGCTTAAAAATAATTTTTTCATAATCAATTTTCGTAAATGTTGGGAGGCGGTTCTGAAGGATTCCAGTAATTTTGACACTCCTCGTCGCAGGGACACCGATCTTTTCTTTCTGGGGTGCAAAAGGCACTGAATCCCATTGTTTTTACAGCTTTGTAGTAAGCGTTGGCCATAGCTCTACAGCCATCTTCAAATTCTGGATTTTGTGATCTTACTCGATCACATACAGCCAGCATGCACCTCTGAAAATTCAAATCACACATTTCTTTTGAGATGGAACAGTCCAACTTTCCATAGCACTGATCGTGTTCTCTGCAGCAATTTGAAAACTGATAGCCAAATGGATTGTCAGGCACTAGTTTTTCATTCCATCCAGATCCACATGTTTCAAGCCCCAAATGATCCATGTACAAGGTTGGGCTGCCATTTGCGTACAAATAAACATTAATCCCCCCATCCAACCCAATCGGATCACTCTGCAAGTACCTGCCCGTACTCGGGTCATAGTCCCGATAGAAGTTGTAGTGCGTGCCCGTTTCCTTGTCGTAGTACTGGCCAGGGAAGCGGAGATTGATCTCGGTGCTGGAGCCCGGGGAGATGTTGGCCTTGCCAAACGCCTCGCTCACTTGCACCCAGGTCTGCTGGCCGTTTTTGTCTGTGGCAATCTGTGGCGTGCCCAGGTGGTCGCTGTGGATGTAGTGGTAGGTCTTGGCGTTTGTGTTGGCGTTGCCGCTGCTGCCGTGGTCGGCCTGCCAGAGGATTTTCGTGCCCCAGGGGCTGTCGGGCTCCCAGCCGTAGCTTTTCTGGGTTTGGCCTTGCTCGTTCAGCTCGGCTATCAGTCCTTCTTCGGCGTAGATGTACCAGGTGGTGCTTTGATTGTTGTCTCTGATGGTGGTTTTGGCAATTCTCCGGCCTTTGGGGTCGTAGTGGTAGCGGGCGATGGTTTGGCCGTTTTGTTCGATGTGCACCAGCCGCTGGGCGGCGTCGTAG
Source organism: Vandammella animalimorsus (assembly GCF_002285265.1). Lineage (GTDB taxonomy): Bacteria > Pseudomonadota > Gammaproteobacteria > Burkholderiales > Burkholderiaceae_C > Lampropedia. The sequence goes on along the minus strand of NZ_NSJB01000001.1, from coordinate 184,452 downwards.
TGGTAGCCGGTGATGCTGGCGTTGGGGGTGCCTGGGCTGCCTGGGGTGTTGGTTCCTCCTTGGGTTTTTTGGGTGATGTGGCCGCTGTGGTTGTATTGGTAGCTGGTGGCCTGTTGTTGTTGGCCCCATTGGGTGAGGCGGTTGCCGCTGGCGTATTGCCAGGGGCCAGGCTGGTGGGCGCTGGCGCTGCGGTTGTGCACGGCGTCGTAGCTGTAGTGTTCGTGGGGCAGGCCCAGCTCTTGCAGGCTGAGGCTGGGGCTGGCCTGGATGAGGCGGTCGAGCCGGTCGTAGCGGTAGTCGGTGCTGCCTTGGATGTCAGCGCCTGCCTGTTTTTGGATGTGGGTGATGTTGCTGTCTTGGTCGTATTGGTAGCTCAGCTCCAGCAGGGTTGGGGTGTTGGGGGTGGTTGGATTGGCTGGATTGGCTGGATTGGTTAAGTCTGCGCGGCGGGCGTGAATGCGCTGGTAGCGCCAGAAGCCGTCGTAGTGGTTGTGCCTTGTGATGCCGGGGTATTGGATGGCGCTGGGCTGGTTCCAGGCGTAGCTTTGCCAGGTGATGGGGGCTGGGCTGCTTTGGTTGCCTGGGTTGCCTGGGTTGCCTGGGTTGCTGGTCTGGCTGCCGGGCGGGCTGGCGGTTTTGAGCAGGCCTTGTTCGTACTGGTAGTGCGCGGTGCTGCCGTCGGGGTAGGTTTGGCTGGTTTTTTGTCCGTCGGCGTTCCAGCTTTGCGCAAGGCTTGCGCTGATGGCGTTGCTGCCTTGGCCGTAGCTGAGGGTTTCTTCGCTGGTGCGCCCCAGGGCGTCGAGTTGGTAGGTCGCTTGGCTGATGCGCTGGCCGGCGCCGTTTTGTTGTTCGTAGCCGGTTAGCCGCCCTGCTGCGTCGTAGTGGTAGCGGATGGTTTGGCTCAGTGTGGCCTGGCCGCTGGGGTGGGTTTTGCTTTCATGGGTGGTGCGTCCGTCCGCTCGTACTGCCATGCTCAATGGTCGCTGCGGTATTGCGCGATGACTTCATCGGCGCTGGGGTTGGCCTTGGCTTGGCCGTTGATCAGCACCAAGGGGCCGGGCTGCTTGCTCAATGCCGTAAAGCGCTGCAAGGCCTGTTCTTGCTCTGGCGTGGGGTCGACCATGCTGACGCGGTAATGCGAGCTGCGCTGCGCGGGGATGCCTTCACGCGCCAGCGCATCGGCCAATGCCTGGGCGCGCTGGGCCCAGTCGGAGGGGCAATTGCGCGGGGTAAAAATCAACACGGTGCGCGCCTGTGCGCCATCGGGCATGGGCACTGACACGAAGCCCTGAGCTGATGCCGTGGCATGGGCCAGCGGATCCCGGCTCTGGCGCCAGTGCTTGATGCCCAGAACAAGGCAAAGGGCGATGATGGTGAGGACAATAAGGCGCATGGTTGCTTGAGAATTGATTTTTACGGTCTGGTTCGGGTTGTTTTGCGGGCCTTTTGATTGATGAGCCCAATCATCCTATTGGCCTGGCCCGAGAGGTCGGATTCTTGCCTTGCAATCGAAGCATATTCCTTCAACGCCAAATCCAGCTTCCCTTGGTCAAAAAGCGCATTGGCAAGATTGAATTTCATGCCAAGACTTTCAGGATTTATCAAAAGTCCCCTTCTAAAAAACCGCTCAGCCATCTTGTATTTCTTTATTTCACTGTAAATATTCCCCATAGCCATCAAAGCATCCACCTCCTCAGGCCAAGACTTTAGCGACCTCCTGAATGACTCAATTGCCGAATTATAATTACCAATTTTTAAAAAAATACCCCCCAAAACATACCAAGAATGATTGGCATCAAACTTATAAACAGCATCCAATCTAAAACCATCGCCAACCATCATTTTATCAATAGCCGACGCATACTTTCCAGAACGAATCATCCTATAGATGCCATCCATTTCTTCATTATAAATAGACTCATCCATCAATTGCTCCGCAAAGACATTCTGATGCGAAACCCTCCTTTTGGTCGTCTTGAATGCTCCTCTGCATCTGGATGCCCCCGCATTTCGCCTTTGACTCTCACATCTACCTATAAGGCTACGCCCCTCTACCCAGCCAGTCATTTAAAATTTCAGCCAATCAAAACACAGCCCCAACCTATAAAGCCATGAGCCACACAATCACTTATCAAAACCAACGCGCAAAGCCATATACCTCAGAATCGGAAACAAATGAAGAAACATGATAGGACAGGCCATCTCTTCATCCTCCAATATTTTCCTCAGAAAATAAATATCATCAAATAATTGCCCAACCGAATACCCATCCGGGCTTTTTGTGAAATCATACCTTTCATCCTCATACACATCCCAATAAAAATCCTCATCAAGAGAAAATTCAAAACACCCAATCAACTCAAAACTATCGAATATTTTATTAGTGATGAGTCGCAGTTCATCGATTTTTATTTTATCTTGCATTTCTTTTCTCGCACTCTTCCAGTTGCCTTTTGAAATTCTCAATCTGCTTTCTCAAAGATCTCACTCTTTCTTGGTATATTTTTTCATAAAGAGCCGGGTTATCCATAGCGCCTGCCAAATGCCCCTTATTATCCGCAGATAAAGGGTCGCTAATGTATTGTTTCAGTTTTAATTCATGGGCAGCAATTTGCAATCTAAGGCCTTTGCACGGGTCTTTTTTTCTTTTATTATCGGGCTTTTTGGGAGTTTTTTCATTGATATTTTTCTTGTTTTTAATTTTGCCAAACCATTTGCGAGGGTTTAGGCACTCTTTAGCACAATCACCCAACGTCCGAGGATCACACTCACTCTGAATGGCCGCCGTCAGCGCATCGGCGGCTTTGCAGCTGGCTACGCACCGCGCATAGCTCCACACAATGGCCGGAACGGCCTCTCCCGTGGGGTCGCTGTAGCTCAGCGGATTCTGGTACGCATAGCCGTAGGTGTTGATGCCATCGTACAGGCCCAGCGGGTCGCTTTGCAGGTAGCGGGCCGTTTGCGGGTCATAGTACCTCTGCTGGTTGTAGTGCCTGCCGCTTTCCGCGTCCCAGTATTGGCCCGGCAGCCGTATGTTGACTTCGGTGCGGCTGGTGCTGTTCACCCACGTTTGCCCAAAGCTTTCGGCCAGGGCTTGCCAGGTGGCCGCTCCGCTGCTGTCGCTGGCTACCAGCGGGCGCTCCAGGTGGTCGGTGTGCAGCCAGTGGGTTTGGGTCTGCGCCTGGCCTTGCGCACTGTTGTTGTGCTCGGTTTGCCACAGCGGGGCTGTGCCCCAGCCGCTGTCGGCTTGCCAGCCGTAGCTTTTGGTGGTTTGTCCGGCGGCGTTGATTTCTTCTACCAGGCCTTCGTCGCTGTAGAGGTACCAGGTGGTGGTTTGCTGTGCGCCCTGGCCGGTGGTTTTGCTGATTCTGCGCCCGGCGGGGTCGTATTGGTAGCGGGCGATGGTTTGCCCGTTTTGCGTGATGTGGCTCAGGCGCTGGCCGGCGTCGTAGTGGTAGTGGCGGGTGGCGCCGTTGTGTTCGGCGCTGGCGATGTGGCCGCTGGCGTTGTATTGGTAGCGGGTGGGGTTGTCTGGCTGGCCCCAGCTGCCCAGGCGGTTGCCGCTTTCGTAGCGCCAGGCGCCGCCTTGGTGGGCGCTGGCTGTGCGGTTGTGGCTGGCGTCGTAGCTGTAGTGTTCGTCGGGCAGGCCCAGGTCTTTGAGGCTTTGGCTGGGCTGGGCCTGGGTGAGGCGGTCGAGGCGGTCGTATTGGTAGTGGATGCTGCCTTGGATGCCGCCGGCTTGTTGGATTTGCTGGTCGCTGATGCTGCTTTCTTGGTTGAAGCTGTTGCGGATGTCCAGCAGTGTGTGTCCGGCGCTGTTGCTGACGCTGATGCCGCTGGGGCGCCAGAGGCTGTCGTAGCTTTGGGTGCGGGTGGCGCCGGGGTATTCGATGGTTGTGGGGTAGTGCCAGTCGTAGGCGCTGATGCGGATGGTCTGCCCTTGGGGGGTTTGGATGCTGCTGGGGCGGCCTTGCTGGTATTGGTAGCGCTGGCTTTGGCCGTTGATGTCCAGGGCGGTGGTGTTGAAGTCGGCGTCCCACTGGCGCTTGAGGGTGCGGCTGATGGCTTGCGCGCCTTGGCCGTAGGTGATGGTTTCTTCGCTGACGCGGCCCAGCGCGTCGAGTTGGTAGCGGGCGCTGCTGATGGTCTGGCCGCTGGCGTTTTGCTGGGTGTAGCCGGTGATGTCGCCGCTGGCGTCGTATTGGTAGGTGATGGTTTGCTCGGGCGCGCCGGCGGCGCTGCGGCGGGTTTCCCGGATGGGGTTGCCGTCGGGGTCGTAGTGGTATTGGATGCTGGCGCCGTCGGGGTAGGCGATGGCGCTGAGCTGGCCTGCCGCGTCGTATTGGTAGCGGGTGCTGGCGCCTTCGGGGCGGATTTCTTCGAGCAGTTGCCCGGCTTTGTCGTAGCGGTATTGGGTGGTGTTGCCGCTGGCGTCGGTGATGCTGGTGGTTTGGTCGAGCAGGTTGTAGGTGGCGCGGGTGACGTTGCCCAGGCTGTCGGTGACTTGGATGAGCCGGCCCAGCGCGTCGTATTGGCCGCTGGCACTTTGGCCGCCGGCGCTGCTCAGGCCGACGATGCGCCCAGCGGCGTCGTAGGTGGTGGTTTGCCGCAGGGTTTGTCCGTCGCTGGCGCGGGTGGTGGCCACGGTTTGGCGGCCGCGCTGGTCGTATTGGTATTCCTGGCGCAGTCCGCCTGGCAGGACGATGGCGGTGAGCAGTTCGGCTTGTTCGCTGCCGTAGTTGCCGTGCTCGAATTGGACGCGGTTGCCCCAGGGGTCGACGTAGGCGATGACGCGCCCGTGCTGGTCGTGCTCGAAGGTGGTGCTCAGCCCCGAGGGGGTGGTTTCGCTGGTGGGGTTGCCAAAGGCGTTGTAGGTGTAGCGCGCGGTGTGGCCCAGGGCGTTGGTGACGCTGCTGATCTGGCCTTGGTGGTTGTAGGTGATGCTCGATTGGCGGCCCAGTTCGTCTTTGAGCTGCGTGGGCTGGCCCAGGCTGTTGTAGACGGTGCTGCTGCTGTGGCCGCTGGGGCTGGTGCGCCGGGTGAGGTTGCCCTGGCTGTCGTATTCGAATCGGGTGGTGTGGCCCAGGGGGTTGGTGACGGCGGTGACTTGCCCGGCCAGGTCGTAGCTCAGGCGCCAGGCGTCGCCCACAGGGTCGGTGATTTGGGTGGCGTTGCCATCGGCGTCGTAGCTGTATTGCCAAGTGATGGCTTCTTGGCCTTCGCCCAGGGTTTGCCGGGTGACTTGGCCCCATTGGTCGTATTGCCAGGTGGTTTTGCGCGCTTCGCTGGTGCCTGCCGCTTCGGTTTGTTCGATGAGCAGGCCGCGGCTGTCGTATTTCCAGTGGGTTTGGATGCCCAGCGCATCGGTGTATTTTTCGATGAGGCCGCGCTGGCTTTCGTATTCGAAGGCTTCGCGTGCGCCGTCGGCGTGGATGATTTCCGAGGGCTGCCAGTCGTAGGTGTAGCGGTGGGTGGTGATCAGGCCTCGGGGGCCGCGGTATTTCTCGGTGAAGCGCCCGTCCCAGTGGGTTTGCCCAAGAAGGTGGCCTTGGGCGTCTTGCGCGTAGCTCGCGCCCGAGACGCCTATGCCTTTGTCCAGGGCCGAGCCGTAGACTGCCGGGTAGTAGAAGGTTTTGGATTGGCCCCGGCTGCTGGTGATGACTACTTTGAATTGCCTGGAGCTGGCCAAGAATTGCACGGAGCCGCTGACGGTGCCCAGGCAGTCGGTGAGGCTGCCCACGCGCCCTGCGCCCCAGGCGTTGTGCAGTTTGCTTTGCGCGCCGCTGCTGGGGTCGTGGGTGCGCCCCACGATGCCAAAGCCCAGTTGGGTGGGCGGCGCAGGCACGCTGCCGTCCAGCGGGTCGAGTTCGAAGTTCAGCGGCGCCCAGGCGGGGCTGAGCCGCCAGCGCCCCTGGCTCCAGCTGCGCGCGATGTCGATGGGCCCGCCCAGGGCATTGACGCGCAGGTCGATGTGGGTTTCTCGGTATTCACCATTGGGCTGGCGCACGCTGGGCGCGCTGGCGCTCAGTTGCAGGCCCACTCCCAGTTCGACTTCTGCTACCCAGGGGTTGGCTGTGCCCGCATGGCCAGCGCCGAGCGCCGGCTGCGCTTGCGCTGGCAAGGGCAGCAGGGGCGATAGGGCGAGCAGCAGCAGGGGCAGCAGCCAGGGCAATGATCGGCGGCTGGGGGCTGCTGCGGGGCGCTGGGAAGCAGTGGGCATGTGGGGGGCTTACTTGTCACATTGCGCAAGGGATCAACGCGCCTGTTTGGGTGGGCGTGAGCAAGAAACAGTGCAAAAAAGAGAGGAAATCACACGTGCGGATGCTGTGATGGCGCGCGCAACTGCGGGTTTCAGCCTGGTTTTTTGAAAAAACGGGGTTGAAAGCAGGTGAAGAAGTGTCGGCGGACAGCGGACGGGACAACGGGACACCAGTCAATTAGAAGTGTTCAGAGATATTTCTCTAATTACACATTTTCCATTAATTTTAAATACATCATCGCGAAAATCAATATGCCCATAAAAACCCACCTTATCAAGAACATTTTCATAAATCACACTCCCGAGAAAATTAAAAATTAAAATATAAAACTTAGCAGTAGATGCCCTTGAGCTAATCAATACAACCCAATATTTACCACCATCAAAAACAGCAAGAACACCAGGCCTACCAACAAAAACCTTAGGAATATTTCTCATAACAAATGATTCACTTGACCCAACCTCACCAACTTCGAAATAAGGACTATTACTGAATCTATAGCTTTTACCATTTATAAAAATCTCCTCGCCAAATTGTGCAATTTTATATGGATTTTTTACCTTATCCCCAAATTTAATCCAAGGAACGTCACTACACCCCCTATTCTTAACAACTTCCCTAGCATACTCCCCATCTACAAATACCTTAAAATTTTCAACTTCGTTCAAAGACATCTTACTATCCATGCTAGCACCCGCGACCCCATAACCAGAGTCACATGCAGTAAACATCACCCACCCAAAAAAGCACAATAAAATCTTTTCCAATTTGCTGGACTTCAAGCGCAATATTTTATTTTTCACAATTACAATCCCCTCTTGCATTTCTAAAAGCATCTCCTCCAAATGCCATAACAGCAACACAGTATATGTCACGAGCATCCATGCAAAGCATCCTCTTTGGGAGTTGATTTTGCATGCTGCAAACATCTGCCATACAACTACAAAATTGAAGATCACATTCTCTCTTTGATGGCCCATCGCAGTCCCCATAACATTCATCATGCGAGTTACAGCAATGGAGAAAGTCAAACCCAAAAGGCGCATCAGGCGGCTTAAATAAGCTTCCTGCGGCACCACAGCCATTTGACTGCAAACCATAAATATCCATATTATTTAGTGGAGATTGCTCTACGTATGAAAACAAGTTGACTCCCCCATTCAACCCAATCGGATCACTCTGCAAGTACCGTCCCGTGCTCGGGTCATAGTCCCGATGGAAGTTGTAGTGCGTGCCGGTTTCCTGGTCGTAGTACTGGCCTGGGAAGCGGATGTTGATCTCGGTGCTGGCGTTGGCTGAGATCGTGGCCTTGCCAAACGCCTCGCTCACTTGCGCCCAGGTCTGCTGGCCGTTTTTGTCTGTGGCGATTTGTGGCGTGCCCAGGTGGTCGCTGTGGATGTAGTGGTAGGTTTTGCTGCTTGTGGGGGCGTTGGGGTTTGTTCCTGTGTTTGAGCCTGTCCCACTACTGCTGTGGTGATCGGCCTGCCAGAGGATTTTCGTGCCCCAGGGGCTGTCCGGTTCCCAGCCGTAGCTTTTCTGGGTTTGGCCTTGCTCGTTCAGCTCGGCTATCAGTCCTTCTTCGGCGTAGACGTACCAGGTGGTGGTTTGTTCGCTGCCCTGGCCGGTGGTTTTGGCGATTCTCCGGCCTTTGGGGTCGTAGTGGTAGCGCGCGATGGTCTGGCCGTTTTGTTCGATGTGCACCAGCCGCTGGGCGGCGTCGTAGTGGTAGCTGGTGGTGCTGGTGGCGCTGGCGTTGGGGCTGCCTGGATTGCCTGGGTTGTTGGTTCCTCCTTGGGTTTTTTGGGTGATGTGGCCGCTGTGGTTGTATTGGTAGCGGGTGGCCTGTTGTTGTTGGCCCCATTGGGTGAGGCGGTTGCCGCTGGCGTATTGCCAGGGGCCTGGCTGGTGGGCGCTGGCGGTGCGGTTGTGCACGGCGTCGTAGCTGTAGTGTTCGTGGGGCAGGCCCAGCTCTTGCAGGCTGAGGCTGGGGCTGGCCTGGATGAGGCGGTCGAGCCGGTCGTAGCGGTAGTCGGTGCTGCCTTGGATGTCAGCGCCTGCCTGTCTTTGGATGTGGGTGATGTTGCTGTCTGGGTCGTATTGGTAGCTCAGCTCCAGCAGGCTTGGGGTGTTGGGGTTGGTTGGATTGGCTGGGTTGGCTGGGTTGGTTGAGTCTGCGCGGCGGGCGTGGATGCGCTGGTAGCGCCAGAAGCCGTCGTAGTGGTTGTGCCTTGTGACGCCAGGGTATTGGATGGCGCTGGGCTGGTTCCAGGCGTAGCTTTGCCAGGTGATGGGGGCTGGGTTGCCTGGGTTGCCTGGGTTGCTGCCTTGGCTGGCGGGCAGGCTGGCGGTTTTGAGCAGGCCTTGTTCGTAGTGGTAGTGCGCGGTGCTGCCGTCGGGGTAGGTTTGGCTGGTTTTTTGTCCGTCGGCGTTCCAGCTTTGCGCAAGGCTTGCGCTGATGGCGTTGCTGCCTTGGCCGTAGCTGAGGGTTTCTTCGCTGGTGCGCCCCAGGGCGTCGAGTTGGTAGGTCGCTTGGCTGATGCGCTGGCCTGCGCCGTTGTGTTGTTCGTAGCCGGTCAGCCGCCCTGCTGCGTCGTAGTGGTAGCGGGTGGTTTGGCTCAGTGTGGCCTGGCCGCTGGGGTGGGTTTTGCTTTCATGGGTGGTGCGCCCATCGAGGTCGTATTGCCAGGCGCTGGTGTTGCCGTCGGGGTCGGTGCGTTCGATGAGTTGTCCGGCGGCGTCGTAGCGGTAGTGGGTTTGTCCGCCTTCGGGCCGGGTTTCTTGGGTCAGGCGTTTGAGTGCGTCGTACTGGTATTGGTGTACGTTGCCGCTGGCGTCGGTGACGCGGGTGGCTTGGTCTTGCAGGTTGTATTGGTAGTGGGTGCTGTGGCCGTCCGGGTCGGTGTTGGCGCGCACGCGCCCCAGGCTGTCGTATTCGGTGAGGGTGGTTTTGCCGGCGGCGCTGGTGTGGGCCACGGCCTGGCCGGCGCTGTCGTAGGTGGTGCTGGTGCGCAACTCTTGTCCGGCGCCTGGGCCGCTGGTGGCTTTTTGGGTGGTGACGGTTTTGCGTCCTCTTTGGTCGTATTGGTAGTGGGTTTGCAGGCCGCCGGGGTAGTGGATTTGGATGAGTAGGTCGGCTTGCTCCGTGCCTTTGGCGCCGTAGTGGTAGCTGATGCGGTTGCCTTGGGGGTCGGTTTGGAGGGTGGGGCGGCCTTCTTTGTCGTATTCGGTGGTGCTGCTCAGGCCTTGGGCGCTGGTGGTTTGGATGAGGTCGCCGTATTCGTTGTAGTGGTAGCCGGTGGTGTGGCCCAGGGCGTCGGTTTGGCTTTGGATGCGGCCGTGGCGGTCGTAGCGGGTGCTTTGGCTGTGGCCTAAGGGGTCGGTGCTTTGGGTTTTTTGGCCGCGCGCGTCGTAGGTGTATTGGCGGGTGTGGCCCAGGGCGCTGGTGTGGGCGATGAGTTGGCTGCGGCTGTTGTATTGGTAGCGGCTGGTGCGCCCCAGGGGGTCGGTGCGGGCGATGAGGTTGCCCACGGCGTCGTATTGGTAGCGGGTGACTTGGCCCAGGGCGTCGGTTTGGCTGATGCGGTTGCCCCAGTGGTCGTATTGCCAGGCGGTGGTGATGGTTTGGGGGTCGCCGGGCTCGCCGGTGGGGCTGAGTTGGTAGCGGATGGCTTGGCCGTATGGGTCGTATTGCCAGCGGTGCACTTTTTGTTCTGGCGCTCCTGCGGCTTGGATGTGTTCGATGAGGCGGCCGGCCTGGTCGTATTGCCAGGTGCTGACGATGCCCAGTTCGTTGACGTGGCGGGTTTTTTGTCCTCGGGCGTTGTATTGGCTGCTCTCGCGGCTGCCGTCGGGGTGGATGATTTGGGTGATTTGCCGGTTGTGGTCGTAGTCGTAGCGGGTGCTCAGGCCGCGGGCGTTGGTGACGATGCTGTGGTAGTTGCCGTCCCATTGGCGGCGGTGGGTGGCTTGGCCGTTGAAGCTGCGCGCCAGTTCGAAGCCGGCCAGGTCGTAGGTGATTTGGATGTGGTTGCCCCGGTGGTCGGTCTGGCTGACTTGGTATTGGCGTTTTTCTTTGAGGTATTCGGTGCTGGAGCTGCTGGTGCCTCGGCTGTCGATGAGTTGGGCCACGCGCGCTGCGCCCCAGATGTGGCGCAGTTTGTGCCGCGGGCCGCTGGCGCCGCTGGGGTCGTAGGTTTGGCCGGCGCTGCCTACGGTCAGTTGCGCCGGTGGCGCGGCGACGCTGCTGGCGTAGCGCACGGTGATGGTGTCGCCTTGTTGTTCGCCCAAGGGGTCGATGCGTTGGGTGAGTTGGCCGTGGCTGTCGTAGCGGTACTGCCAGGTGTGTCCGGCTACGTCGGTGACTTGGCTCAGGCGGCGTTGTTCGCCCGCTCCGCTCCAGTGGTAGTGCACGCTGCGCCCTGCTCGGTCTTGTACTTGGGTGACCAGGCCGTCTTGCAGGCTGAGGCGGTAGGCCAGCTGGTCCAGGTGGTCGAGGATGCGGATGCTGCTGGCGCTGTCGTAGACAAAGCGCACTTGCACGCCGCTGGGGTTGGCGTAGCCGAGGATGCGCCCTTGGCGGTCGTAGTCGATGGTGTTGCCCAGCCGGTCGCTCCATTGCCAGCCTGGCGCCTGGCCGCTGTAGGGGTTGCTGGTGGTCTTGCGGATGAAGACGGGCGCGTAGCTGTTGGCTTTGGAGATGAATAGTTCGCTGCTGCCGCTTCGCTCGTAGATCAGGCCTGCGCGTTCGATGACGCGGGCGCTGCCGTCCAGCGGGTCGAGTTCGAAGTTCAGCGGCGCCCAGGCAGGGTTGAGCCACCAGCGCCCCTGGCTCCAGCTGCGCGCGATGTCGATGGGCCCGCCCAGGGCATTGACGCGCAGGTCGATGTGCGTTTCTCGGTATTCGCCATTGGGCTGACGCACGCTGGGCGCGCTGGCGCTCAGCTGCAGGCCCACTCCCAGCTCGACTTCTGCTACCCAGGGGGTGGCCGCGCCCGACAGGTGCGGCTGCGCTTGCGCTGGCAAGGGCAGCAGGGGCGATAGGGCTAGCAGCAGGGTCAGAAGCCAGGGCATAGATCGGCGGCTGGGGGCTGCGTGGCAGGGCGCAAGAGGTGCGGGCAAAGGCATGTGGCTCTCCTCTGAAAGCCAGCGCCGCTGGCGCTGGCTGGATTGGAATGAATGTTTGCAATGGGATGAGATGGGATTGCGGTGGGCTTCGTGGGCTTGGTGAATGCTCAACGCCCGCGGAGGCTTAGTAGGCTATTGGTGGCGGGCCGTTGCCTCCTCCTCCGCCGCCGCCGCCGCCGCCACCTCCGCCGCCGCCACCTCCGCCGCCGCCAGGGCCACCGCAGCCGCAAGCCGGGCAATGGGGGGTGCAGCTGGGCGCGAGCGGAATGGGCGATCCGCCTCCCCAACCGCCGCCTCCCCAACCGCCGCCGCCGCCTCCTCCTCCTCCACCGCCGCCGCCTCCGCCAGCGCCAGCACTGGTGCAGCGCGTGCCCACCAGGCGGCTGAAGGTGGCGCTGCTGCTGCCGCCTTCGGTCTCCCCGTTGGCGCATTCCCAGTCAAAGCTGGCCACCAGGTGCCGGGCGTAGTGTGTGCAGCTGCCCGCCTTGGCGCTGAACAGGCTGGCGATGTTTTTCTGCAGCTCGCTGACCCAGCCCTGCTCCAAAGTTCTGCTGAAACCCAGGCTTTTGGGGTGCAGCTTCAGCGCTGTGACGCGGTAGGGGATGACGATGCGGCTCTTGGCCGGCAGGCTTTGGGGGATGTCGGCCAGGAATTCGTAGCGGTAGTACTGGTCGCTTTGCGGCAGCGCAAGGCGCAGGTTGCGCGCTGCGATGAGGCCGTAGTTGGTCAGCGTGAGCTCGCCGCTGTGTTCTTCGCCCACTTGCAGCTCGGGCAGGTTGATGGCCATGGGTTCGAGCAGGACGACGGGCGCTGGCACCTGGGTCTGGTAGGTGGCTTCGAGCACGATGTCGTAGTGGTCGGCGATGGTGGTTTCAGTGACGCTGAATTCGACGCTGACGGTTTGGTAGCTCAGGTGAATGTGCTCGCTGATGGTGATGCCTGGGCGCACGAAGATGCGCCCGGTTTTGTCGGCATGGCGCGGGCCGCTGGCGCGCCAGATGTAGCTGCCTGGCGCAATGCCGTTGAGTTGGGCGCGACCGCTGGCGTCGGTGGTGACGTTGTGGATTTCTGTGGGCACGGCTTCGTTTTGCACGCGGATGCGCGCGCCTGCAACGCCAGCGATGCGCTGGCCTTGCGCATCGGGGGTGTCGGTGAAGAGGTCGCTGACGCTGAAGGCCACGCCGCCTTCGCCGCTTTGCGTGACGGCCACTGCCACGGGGATGCTGCCCTGGCCTTGGTTGTCGGCATCGACGAGGATGCGGTAGTGGTAGATGCCGTCGGCCACGTCTTGCCCTGGGCGGACGGTGAGTTCGATGGGCACTTGCGCGCCCACGTCCACCACGCCCAGCGCGCTGCCGCTGGCCAAAAAGACCCAGCCGGGCGCGGCCTGGCCTTGCGCATCGACCAGGCGCACGCGCACGTTGTGCGCAGCCGTCAGGCCCCGGTTGCCGATGAGGGTTTGCTCGCTGACGCTTTGGCCCTGGCGCACGCCGGTCTGGATCGACGCAGGTTGGGCGTACAGCGATGGCCGGGCGTCGCTGAGGCGGTAATGGATGGTGAGGCTGCCGCGCGGCTGGTCGCCCGATTCGTTGGCGTAGGCGGTGAGCACGACGCTGCCACGCTCGCCCGCGCGGCTGCTGCCGGTGAAGCGGATGATGCTGGGCGCGCTGCTGCCGGCGGGCACGTCGATGGGGGCGCCGCCATCCACGCTGATGCCCGGCGGCAGGCTGCCGCTGGGCTGGCGCGCGGGCTCTGCCACCCAGCGCACGCCACTGGCGCCCGTGCCTGCGCTGGCGCGGGCCATGATGCTGATTTCGCTGGGGATGTCGCGCGCGGCGCTGAGTTCGTACTCTTGCAGGCTGAAGATCAAGCGGTCGATGCTGAACTGGCCTTGGGCGGCAAAGCCCGCTTGCTCTGGGTGTTGCACGGCCACTTCGTAGAGGCCGCTGTCGCTGCTCTGCGGCTCGAACTGGTAGCTGAAGGCCCCGGCCGCATCGCTGGACAGTTGGATGCGGCGCTCAAATCCGCCCACCCGCAGCAGCAGGCGCAGCGCGGCGTTGGGCACGGGCTGGCCATCGCGGCCTATGGCCTGGCCGCTGATGACGATGGGGGTTTCGCCAAAAGAGCTGGCCGGACTGATGGATTGCAGCTGCGCGGTGTAGGGCGCCGGCGGCGGCGCAGCCGGGCCTGCGGCCTCCAGCTGCACGGTGCGGGTGGCACTGGCTTCGCGCCCATTGCTGCTGGTGAGCACGGCGCGCAGGGTGTACTGGCCTGCGGCCAGGCCGCCAATGGCCCACGGCGCGCTGTACGGGGGCTGGGTCAGGGTGGCAATGGGCCGGTCGTTGGCGAACAGGCGGACCTGGGCAATGCCTGCCGCCGCGTTGGCGGTGACGGCCACGGGCACGCTGGCGCCTGCCGCGATGGTCAAGCGTGCGCCTTCGGCCGGTGTGGCAAAGGCAATGCTGGGCGCGGCCAGTTGGTAGCGCAGGTTGACGCCAACGCTCAGTGCGCTGCTGCCGCGCGCGTTGCTGGCGCTCGCCTGCAACAGCCAGTCGCCCTCCCCTGCCAAGGCGATGCTGGCGCTGAAGCTGCCATCGGCGGCGGCTCTGACGGGGCTGCCAGCGGCCTGGCCGTTGAGGTAGAGCTGCACCTGGCTGCCGGGCGATGCCGTGCCGCTGACCGGCACGTTGGCCTGGGCAACGGTGGCGCCGTCCAGCGGGCTGCTGATCTGCGGCGCGGCGGGCTGCGCCAAGGCCAGCGTGAAGGGCAGGTTCAGCGTGCTGTTGACGCCATCGGCATCGCTGGCCACGATGCTGAGCTGGTGCGCCCCATCGGGCAGTTGCGCAAAGTCAATGAACTGGCTGGCGCTGACGCTGGGCGCGGCAGGGTAGCTGCGCGAGAAGATGGCCACGCCGTTGAGCTGTGCATCGATGCGGACAACGCCCACGGCGCTGCTGGCCTGCACCACCAGCTGGCCTGGCTGGCTCACGGTGGCGTTGGGCAGCAAGGGCTGGCCTGCGAACTGCACATCCATCACAGGCCCCGCCCCGCCCGGCTTGCTCACCGTGACGCGGCGCGTGGCGGTATGGGCCTGGCCCAAGCGGTTCGTGGCTTTGGCGCCGAGGGTGTGGCTGCCATTGGGCACGCCCGCCAGCGGCCAGCGCATTTCGTAGGGGGCGCTGTCCACCACGCCCAGGCGCTGGCCATCGACCAGGAACTCCACACTGCGCACGCCTTCGGGATCCTCGACGGAGACGGCCAGCGTAACGTCGGCATCGAGCACCGCATCGGCCGCCGGTTGCAGCCACTGCACCAACGGCCCCTGGGGCACGAAGGCCACGGGCTGGGCCAGGCCAAACTGGCTGATGCGGCCCTGCGCAGTCTGGAACTGCACGAACAGGTGTTTCTCGCCCGCCGCAGGCGAGAGGGTGTAGGCCGCCAAGGTGGGCTGGCCTGTCATGTCCTGCCAAGGCAGGGCGTCGAAATCGGCTGCGGCATCGGATTCGCTGATGCGGTAGCGCACGGCCTGCGGGCAATCGAGCCGCAGCTCGATGGCGCGCACCCGCGTGGTGTAGCCCGCACTGGGGGCGATGGTGCAGGCCAGCGCAGGCTCTTCACTCAAGGGGTTGGCGTAGTCCACCCCGGCGCTGACGGCATCGCCCTGGCCTGTGGGGTTGCCCACGCCATCGCGCGGGCCGCTGGCATGGCCCCACCAGTTGCCTTGCGCCTGCACCACGGCGCTGGGCTGGGTGTTGCGGATGCCAAAGCTGTGATTGCCCGCGATGGCGGACGCCCCGATGGAGGGGGCTGCGCCCTGCTCGGCCAGCAGGCCAATGCCATTGCCCAGCAGGCGCGACTGGCTGATGGTGGCGCTGCCGCTGCCGATCAGGCGCATGCCAACGGTGTTGTGCGAGAGCTCCAGGCGCTGCAGGCTGTAGGGGGCTGCGCCCAGCACCAGGCCAGCGCCGCCCTCGATGTGGCTGGGCAGGCCCTGCGCGCCGCCGGCCCAGCGGATGCCCAGGCCATCGATGCGCAATTGGGCGGCAGGCACGCCGGCATCGACCAACAGGCCCAGCCAATCGCCCGCCTGCGGGCTGCCCGGCTGGGCCTCATCGACCGGGCCCAGGGCGCTGTCGTCTTGCTGCGAGGTCAAGACCACGCCCGCGCCGGTGTGCAAGCGATCGCGCACATGCAAGCCCGCGCCGGGGCCGAATTTGACGACCACGCCGTCCTGAATGCTGAGCTGGGCTGTGCCGCTTTGGGCCTGCGCCAGACCGAACAGGGCAAACAGCATGAACCACTGAAGCGCCACGGCCCGAAACGCTGCGCATGCGGCGCGGGGCAGTAGTAGGCGATGGATGCGGGAGCCTGGCATAGGGCGGCCTCCTTCTTATGGGGTGGTGACCTGAATGGCCGCGCTGGTGGCCGGAACGAACCCGGGCGCGCTGACCGTGACCGTCGTAGCGCCCGGCGCCACGCCCTGGAACGTGGCTGCTTGGGACTGGCCTGCCCCGGCATTCCAGCGCACGCTGGCAGTGACCGTACCCACCGAGGGCACGGCGCTGGTCCAGCTCAGCGTCAAGTCCGCAGCGGGCGTTTGGCTGTCTGGCCAGACAGCGCCGGGCACCTGGGCGCGCGCATACACGTAGCGGCTGGCCCCGGCAGCCAAGGTGGCGGGCACGTTGGTGATCATCAGCCGGGGGGCGATGGTCTCCATCGTCACCACCCCTGGGCCAAAGCCCACGGCCGTGGCCTCGATGTGCGTGCTGCCCACGTCCACGCCTGTGACCGGCACGGCTACCTGGCTATGGCCCGCCGGAATGGTCACCGTCTCGGGCACCGTGCAGACCTGCGCGTTCACGCAGCGCAGCCTCACCGTCACCGCATCGGCTCCGCTGCTGACGCTGCCGTTGATGATGCGCTGCACGCGCAGCTCTCCATCACTGCCCCAGTGATAAAGCTGCATACCTTTGCCCACCAGCACCTTGCTGCCGCTGTAGGGACTTAACCGCAAAGTTTGTTCAGCCGTCGTCACTGTTTGCACTGCCGATTGTTCGCTGGTGATGCCTGTCACATCGGCCTGCACCCGATAGCTGCCTGCCAGGGCAGGCTGAGCAATGTAGGCGCTGCCACTGCTGTTGCGACCCGCCGCAATTGTCAGCTGCGTGATTAGGTTGCCGCCTGTGGCCGCGCTGTAAAAGCCGTTGACTACGCCTGCGGGTGTTTGCTCAGTCAAATCCAGCTGGATGTTGACCGTCTCGGTCAGCGCCGCATGGTCTGGCCATACCGCGCCGGGCACACGCAAGAAAATGGAGAAGTCATCGCGCACGCTGGAGGTGGTGCGGTTACCGTCCAGGCTGTGAAACACCACTTGCGGCAGCACGGTTTGTGCCTCCAACGGCTCTGCTGCTGTGTAGCCCTCGGCCGTGGCCTCGATGTGCGTGCTGCCCACGTCCACGCCTGTGACCGGCACGGCTACCTGGCTATGGCCCGCCGGAATGGTCACCGTCTCGGGCACCGTGCAGACCTGCGCGTTCACGCAGCGCAGCCTCACCGTCACCGCATCGGCTCCGCTGCTGACGCTGCCGTTGATGATGCGCTGCACGCGCAGCTCTCCATCACTGCCCCAGTGATAAAGCTGCATACCTTTGCCCACCAGCACCTTGCTGCCGCTGTAGGGCTTCAGGCGCAGGGCAGCCCCCTCACGCACCGTCACCTGAACGCTCTTGCCCACCAACCCCGGGGCCGACAAGGCAATGTCCGTCAGCCCGGCGCTCAGCGCCTGGATCGTCAGGGGCTGGCTGGCATAGACCTGCCCTTCAGGCACCAGCAGTTCAGCGGGCGAGACGGAGGCCACAGCAGGCGCGCTGCTGCTGGCTGCGATGGCGATGCCCCCCGGCGGGGCCGCCTTGGACAGCAGCACGCGCAGGGTGCGCTCCAGCCCTTCGTTGGTGGTGATGTCGCCGCTGGGCTCTGCCTGAATCGCAATGGCATCGACCAGCACCGTGCCGCTGGCCGGTTGGTAACCCGCCGCACTGGCGGTGAGCTGGGCTGTGCCCAACGCCACACCTTGCAGCGTGAACTGGCCGCTGCTTTGCCCGGCGGCGATGCTGGTGGAGGCAGGCGCCTGTGCCGCCGCCGTGTTGGAGCTGCTCAGGCTGACTTGCAGCCCGCCTGCGGGCGCAGGCTCCGTGGCGTGCAGCAGCACCTCGGTGCTGCCCCCTGGGGCCACGACGATGCTCGTTGGCAGCACCAGCGCCTTGCCGCGCACGGTCAGCGTGGCCATGGCATCGGCAAAGCCTTGCGCCCGTGCAGACAAGCGGCTTTGCCCATCGGCCAGGCCAGTGACTTCGAAGCGGGCGCTGCGCTGGCCGGCTGGCACCACCACGCTGCTGGGCGCGGCCAATACGCTGGCGTCGGTGTTGAGCAGTTGTACGGTTGCGCCGCCTGCGGGCGCGGGCGCGGGCAGCGACAAGCTCATCGGATAGGGCCGCCCCACGCCCAGCGTGGGCCTGCCGGGCGCCAGCGACAGCGGCGGCAGCTGCACGACTTCCACCAGGGTTTCGGCCATGCCCAATTGGGCGTGGCTGAGGGTGATGCGGGTGCTGCCCAATGCACCGGCCTGCACCTCAATGTCGCCGCCCGATTGGCCTGCGCCAATCGTGACGCGGCTGGCTGTGGAGGCCACCGAGGGCACGCTGCTGGCCACGTCCAGCACCACGCCTGCGCCGCCAGCCGGTTGTGCCAGGCTGGCGCGCAGCAAGGCCACAACGCCTGGGCTGAGCCGCAGCCGCGCAGGCTCGAGCGACAGCGGCGCCTGGCCCACTTGCACCAACCCTTCCCGCACCAGATAAGGAATACCCACCAGTCCCCAGATGACCTGGCCGCGGATGGTGCCCGCCGGCACGGCAATGGCATTGAGCGCATTGCCATGTGCGCGGTTGCCAGCGCCGATTGGCGAAGAGGCCAGATCCATTTGCACGGCGGGGCCGCTGTGGTGGCGCAACTCGGTGTGGCGCAGCACTGGCGAGGCCGATTCGATGGCCACGCCCGCGCCGTATTCGATGACCACGTGCTCCAGCAGGGTGCGGGCATCGTCGGTGCCAGGGCCAAAGCGCCATTGACGCCAGTCGCCCGGCGCTGGCGTGGCGGCATCGGAGGTAATCACAATGGGCGCAGCTGCGGTGCCCACGGCCTGCAAAGCCCCTTGCTTGAGGGTGAAGCTGGCCCCTTGGGCCATGCGCACGGTGACACCAGGCTGGATGCTCAGCAGAGCGTTGTTGTCGAGCACCACATCGCCCTGCAAAAGATAGGGGGACTGGGCTGCCGTCCAAGTCTGATGACTGGTGATGCTGCCGCTGACCACGGTCTGTGCCTGCGCGCTGCTGGCCAGCAGCGTGAACAGCGCGGTCCACCACAACATGCATAGCAATGCAACGGCCTGGCTCCACCTGCGCTGCTGCAAGGCTTTGTCATGCCGCCAGGCAGTCATGCGGGCAGCGCGGCAAGGTTCAAAAGACGAGGATGGAGCGAGCGTCATGGAGCTTTCCCTTTAATCGCTTGGTGTGGCTGCTGGAGCAAGAGCCTGCTTGTTTGGGTTGGGCAATGGGTGGTATCGCATGCAGCTCCCAACATCACAAAGCGCCACAAGCGCGCGCCAAAGCGTGCTGGGCGGTCGCATGGATGGCATGGTTTTGCAAAACTTCGGCCCGATAGGCATCCCAGCCGCCTTGCACCACGTAGATCGGCACCGTGGCGGCAGCAATCGCCTTGGGCGACGGGGCCTGGCGCTGCGCGGCATGCAGGGCTTGCAGCACGGCCGAGGCATCGCCCTGTGCAAGAAACACCACGGCAACCTGCGTGGCCTGTTTGCTGGCGCGGCGCTGCAGACGCTGCTGCAAGCGCAGCAACTGCTCGGCCACCGCCTGCGCGGATGCGCTGGCCTTGGCATCGAGCACCAGCGCAGGTGCCAGGGGCAAGCGCTCTGCTTGCCCGTCTGGCAACGCTGCGCCCAGCGCCAAGTGCCAGTCCATGCCTTGCCCCAGGGCCATGATCCATTGCTGCGCCGTGATGGCTTGCGCCAGGCCACTGCGGTGCTCCAGCCAGGCTGGCGCGCCGCCGCGCAGCGCCTTCACCCTCCAGCCCTTGCGCCGCAAGTCCATGCAAGCCTGGTTGAGTTCGGCCACGTCCAGGCCGCTGCCAACCAGCACAGCCTCGCCCTGCGCCAGAAAAGCCTGGTGCGGCAGATCGCGCAAGGGCAAGGCGATGGCACCCTCCAGCGCATCGGCGCGCCAGCCATGCGTCCGCACATCAACCAGCAGCACAGGCGCGCCCTGTGCCTTTGCCAGCTGCTGGCGCAGCTGGGCAGGGGCGATCCAGCATGGGGCGTCCAGTTTCAACACGCCCTGCTGCCTGGGCCAGGCCATGGGCTCGGCCTGGCCTTGGAACTGCTGGGCGCGGCAAATAGGCTCCTGTCCCACCCCTTCGCCTTCGGCGCGGTGATCCTGTCCGCCAGCTTGGCACAGCCCCATTAGCGCCAATGCCACGGTAGCGACCAGAAGGCGCGCTCCTTTGAGGCAAAGGTCAAGGCCGCCCCTGCTGCAACTTAGGATTGCGCCTGACCCTGGCATGAAATCCGCGATGCTCATCATGGTGCTGCAGTGAGTGAAAGCCGATCAAGTTCTGCCGCTGCGGCGGCGCTCTGGGCGCCAGCGCCAGCGTGTGAGCAGCGCCATGCCCATTGCAGCCCCCAGCAGCCAAACCACGCCACCGATGGGAATGGGCCTGGCGCCTTGCGGCGGTTGCCCAACGCCAGGCAAAGGCCCGAACTGGATGACTGGGCCGCCAGGATCACGAATGCGGCCGTTGGCTACAAGGTCGTCATCGCCCAGGCCGCCATCGGTGATGGCGTAACGGATGGCGCGGCCCGCAATGTGCAATTGATTGGGTGCGTACCAGACACTGCGCCCTTGCGAGCCGGGCGTGGGCCCGTACTTGAGATAGCCGGTGATGTGCTGCAAATCGGGCCACTCGGTGCTGACCGTCACCGTGCTGCCAGGCTCGCAGCCGACCAACTCGAAATCCAGCACGCCATGCGGGAACAGCAGCACTTCAAACAACGGCAGCAACCCTTGCGCACGCCGCACGGAGGTATTGGCCGGGTTGAAGCGGCACTGTGGCCCGCCGCCGCTGATGGAGACGCTGACAGTGCCCGTGCCAGTGGGCGTGGCGGCGCTGAAGCGGCGCTCGTCCGGAGCCTGGGCGGGTTGGTTTCGCAAGCGCAGCGCTACGCCTTCATGTACCTGCGCCGCACTGGCCAGCACGGCGAATGCACCGGCCTGAGCATTGGCATGCATGCCGGGCGCTGTGGCCACGCCCTGGGCATCGGTCAACGCCTCGGCCTGCGTCACGTCACCAGCAAAAAACACCGATGGGCCGCTGGCCGGGGCGCTGAAACGCACCCGATGGCCTGCCACTGGTTGCCCCTGTGCATTGGTGACGCGCACCTGCAGCGGTTGTGCATAGGGGGTGTGCACTGTCGCCGTTTGCCCATCGCCACCATGCACTGCAAGGGTGTGGACGGGGGTTGCCGGTGCAAGGTTTTCCAACACAAACTGCACGGCGTGCAGCGCCCCGGCTGTGCTGGCGGTTGCGTGGTAGCTGCCTTGCTGCCCATTGGCCGTGAGCGCGGGGGAGTGGGCCAGCCCCTGGGCATCGGTCAAAGCGCGCGCCTGCAGCAGACCGCCAGCAAAACGGGCCGAAGCGCCGCGCTCTGGCAGGGTGAACAACACCCCCTGAGCGGCCACTGGCTGGCCCTGCCCATTGCTAACGCGCACCTGCAAGGTTTGGGCGAACGTTTGGTGAATGCGGGCGCTTTGGCCATGGCCGGCCAGCACCTCCAGCACCAAGGGCTGGGCATCAGCGGACCGGTTGTTCAGGGAAAAACGTGCAGGCTCCACGCCAACCATGTCGGGCAATTGCGCCAAGGCCTCGAAACTGCCCACCGTGGCATTGGCCTGCATCACCGGCGCATGCGCCAGGCCCTGTGCATCGGTATAGGCCGTGGCCTGCGACCCTGCGCCAATAAAACGCGCAGACGCGCCGCCATCGGGCAAGACAAAGCGCACCTGCGCGCCGACTACGGGGCGCTGATCGGCGTCGGTCACGCGCGCTACCAGCACTTGTGCAAAGGCCTCACCCACCAGCGCACTCTGGCCCCAGCCGGCGTGGGCTTCAATGCCGTGGCCTGGCTGTGGCAAGGCAGCGCCATCGGCGGCGGCCAGACCCAGCCACTGGGCCAGGGCGATTTGCAAGGCTTGCTGCGAGGCCAGCCCGTCGAGCGCATCGGCCAGCACGAAGGCGGCGGCCAGCTCGGTCAGCGCCTGCTCGGTCTGCCCGGCATCCCAGGCGGTGCGGGCGGCCTGCACGGCCGAGCGGATGTCGGCCAAGGCGGGCTGCTGGCCTGCAGCGCTGAGCAAGTCGTCCACCTGGGCCTGCACCGCCGCCAAATCCACGGTGCGCACCGCAAATTGCCATTGCTGCAATTCCTGCGCCGCCTGGGTGTCGGACAGCGCCGAGTGCAGTACGAATGCTTGCGCTTGCGGCGGCAGCGTGATGCGCGCCACCGTGCGGCTTTGCTGGCCCGCGCCATGACTGCTGCGCCATGTGGCCTGGTCGGCCTGCGCGCTGCTGGGCGCTGGATCGGCCTGGGCAATGGCCGCGCCGCTGGGCCATGCGGTGCTCAATTGCAACTCGCGCGGCGCATCGCCCTGGTTGTGGATGGTGGTGAGCAGCTCCACTTGAGAGGCTGCCAGCATGGGCTCAACAACGGGCGGCGCCAGACGCTGCGCCAGCTCCTCGACCAGCCATTGCGCCAGAGCCGGTTGCGAGGCGGCCTGCCCCAGCAGCTCAAAGCCCGCCGCATACACCATGCCCAAGCCCGTGTCCGCACTCAGCACGGCAGGCTCGCCGCTGCTGTAGCGGGCCACGGCCTGCCCCCTGCCTGTTTGCAGCGCCCAGGCCGGGCCGCTCAGAGGGATGGAGACCGGGCCTGTCGCCCCGTCATCGATGTGCAGCGTTTGCGCGCCCTGCAGCGGCGCATCGCCATAGCCGCCATTCCACAGGCCAGCCAACGTGGCCGAGTGGGCATGTGGCCGGCCATCAAGCACCAGCGTCGCACCGCGCATGGCGGCGGCCTGAGTTTCCGCAATCCATTGCTGCGCCCAGTTGGACAGATCACCATGCAGCCACAGCAGGCTGTAATGGCCCGAGCGCAGCGCCTGGCCGTAGGCTTGGGGCGAAGTCACGATCATCGCCTCCCAGCCCTGCGCGCCAAACAGTTGCTGCACCGTCTGCTGCTGGGCGGCCGGGCAGTGGACGGCGGCATCCGGGCAAGCGATATAGACCAAAGCGCGCATGCCTTGCTGTAGCGTCTGCTCAACCAGGAGTGTTTGCGCATCCTCGATTTGCACACGGATGCTGCTGCTGTTGTCCGAAGGCCGCGGGTCGGTCAGGGCGGCCCCGATCACGGCGTTGAGCAGCAGGTGCTGAGCCTGTGTGGGCAGCACTTCCATCTCCAGCGTGAGCGTGGCGGTATCGCCAGATGCCAGAGCACCCAGCGTCCATTTGCCCTGCTCCAGGCTGCCGCGGGAAGCCTGCCAGGTGCGGATTGCCACCTGCTCGGGCAAGGTCAGTTGCACGGCAGCATCGCTGACCGTGGCAGGACCTTGGTTCGATGCCTGGAGTGTGGCCGTGATTTTTTCGCCCACGCGCACGGCCTGGGCTGAAGTTTTGAGGGTGATGGCCAGATCGGCCTGTTCACCCGCAGCCCCTGGCGCGCCCCGGCGCTTGCTGAACGCATAGCCTTGGGCTTGGCTGCCTGCACCAAGCGGGATGCCTGAGATCAAGCCAGGCGCAGCATTGCCCCCTGCATTGCCAGCCAAGCTGTTGCCATCGACCAAGCCGGCCACCTGGGCCACGGCCAGGTTGTAGAGGCCAGGCTGAAGCCCCACGAATTGGAAGCTGCCATCGGCCTCGGTATGGGCTGTGACGGCCACCGCAGCGCCGCTGGCAGTTTGCGTGCCCTGCAATTGCACGGCCACGGCGCCAATGGGCGCTTCGCCCTGCTCACGAATGCCGTTGCCATTGCCGTCTTGGTAGACCTGGCCCGACAGTTGTGCATGCTGCGAAGCGGCAAAACCCAGGCGGTATTCGCCCGGGGTATTGGCATCGAAAAGGTTGATGTAGTGGCGCCACTGCCGGCTGTCGTCACGTTCACGCGAGAGCCAAACGTTTTCGGCCGGCACGATGCGACCGTCCGAGCGCAGCACCGGCCCAATGGGGCGCTGGCCGCGATGGGGGTCGGCCACCTTGGCATAGGCCAGGCCTGTGGCCACGGCGGGAAAGCGCAGCATTGCAGCATCACCGCCTTGCGTGCTCAAGCGCGCATGCGCGCTTTGATCAACCACTGCCGTATCCACGCCATCGGATTCATACACCCGCAACACGTCGCCATCGCGCGCCAGAAAATCGCGGATCAGGTCGCGCCCGGGCAAATCAACGCGCACATCGCGCACCAGCGTATGCGCATGCACATCACGAATCAAAGAAGTCACCGCACCGCCCAGTGCGTCGGCATGGCTGAAGCGGGCATCGAATTCGACGAATTTGCCCGACAGCGTGGTCTGCATGTTCCAGCGCCCCGTGGCCGTTTCACCGCCAGCGATGTCGCCAAAATCCAGCAGCAGGCTCTTGCCTGCTGGTTGGTCGGCCACAAAGCCGCTGAGAATCTCAAAACCAATCAATAGCCCAAGATCGTTTTCGACAATCCTGGGCTGGGCGGTATCAATGCTGGTTTTGTAGGAGGCACCTGCCCCGACATTGCGGATGCGCACTCCCAGCGTGAAAGGCTCGGGTGGCTCGACCTCTGGAGTGAACGCGTCATCGCCATGCACGTTACGCGGCAGGAAATAATCCAACTGCAGCAGCGGCTGTGGGCGCACGACGATGAATTCGGGCGTGACCTCGACGGTTTCGCTCTTGCCGCCCAGCGTATAGCTGAGTTTGGCCCCCACGTAATAGAGCTTGCCCTCAGGCGTATTGCCGCCTGTGCCTTGCGCGGGAATGATGAGCCAATGGATGTTGGCCGCCTGGCCTTCGTGGATGGTGCCGCCATCCAGGCTTTGAATGCCGCTGAGGTGGTCTGTGCGGTAAAAGAACGGAGCCCCAACGGCACTGGGGTCAGAGGTTGCCGTCAATGGATTGTTGTTGGCATCCATGAACAGCAGCTCAACGCGCACATCTTGCAGCTTTTGATCGGGCAGGCCATTGGTGATGACCATGCGCGCATCAAAGGCCTGACGCTCCAGGGAGAGCTTTTGCTCGATGACGATTTTGACTTCGGCACAGACCGCGCCCCTCGCCTGAGCCCATGCAGGGCCTGCCATCTGCAAAAACAGCAGCAGATACAGGATCAACCAAACGCAACGCCACGCGCCATAGCATCCCTTGCTCCCCTCTCGCCCCATAGGACTCTCCCCATGCTATTTTTTTGCGGCATTCTAAATACAGGGGGCGAGAAAAGGCAAATTACATACAGAAGAAACAAACCGAACCCAAGCCAGGGGCATGTGGGGCATCGAATCCAAAAGTGCGAACCCCATGTGCGACCAGGGATGGCCACATACAGCAAGACAAAGGCCGAAAAAAAGGAGCCAACTGGCTCCTTTTCGGTAAGACTGCGCGCCCTGCAGTGGCGCGCAAGATGGAATTTGGAGCGGGAAACCGGTCTCGAACCGGCGACCTCAACCTTGGCAAGGTTGCGCTCTACCAACTGAGCTATTCCCGCATCAATCCTTCAAAGCTGTGCTTTGTTGGAAAGCGCGCATTCTAGCACAGGTTTTTTGCCGTGGCGGGCAAGCTGCCGCACAATGGGCGCCATCGTGTGGAGCCTGCGTGCGGGGCTTCGGTCATCGCAGGTTGCGCACACGGCGCACGCGTCAGCCCCGCCTCACAGCGGGCAGCGCTGCACGCACCCTCACATCCATTGCCCAATGGCTTGCCAAGTCTCTTTCACCCATGGCCCAGCAGAAAACCGCCCGCACGTCCAAACTTGCCCGCCAGCACAGTGGCGGGCCGCGCACGCAGGCTGGGGAAGATGCCGAACGACGCCAGAGCATGCGGCTGGACAAATGGTTGTGGTGCGCGCGCTTTTTCAAGACCCGCTCTTTGGCCGTCGAGCAGATCGACAAGGGGCGGGTGCTGGTCAATGACGTGCCCGCCAAGCCGGCGCGCGAGGTGCACGCGGGCGATGTGCTGCGCATCGGCCATGGCCCGCAGCAGCGGGTGGTGCGCGTTCTGGCCTTGAGTCAGCAGCGCGGCCCTGCGCCCCAAGCGCAACTGCTGTATGAAGAAACGGCCGAGAGCATTGCCGCGCGCGAGCGCCAGGCGCAGTTGCGCCAGCTGGCGCCAGAGCCAGCCAGCGGGCTGCGCCATGGCCGGCCAACCAAGAAGAGCCGGCGCGAGCTGGACCAACTGCAGCAGCACTGGGGGCGCTCGCCTGCGGCCCTGGATGCGCGCTGGTCTGCCAAGCTGGGCGATGAATAACGGCCCCGCCTGCTGCCAGAGCAAGGCACCTGGGCGCGTCTGCTGCGCCCATCCAACATGCGCCTCAGGGCCGTGACGCCGCTGGCCCCTGCCCCTACAATCGCAGGCCGGTTGCGCCGCCAGCAGGCCGATTGCGCCGCCCGGCCCCGCCAGGCTAATCTCGCCCGACTCTGGTTACCGCGTGCTTCATGGCCCGGCCTGCGACGCTCGGCCTTGTGGCCTGCCACAATATCCGCCCCACCCTCCTTCAGCCTCTGGATACACACCATGAACCGCTGTCCCCGCCCCCACGCCACCCGCAGCCCCCGCGCAGCGCCTTGGCTGATTGCGCTGTCTTTGTCTGCCGCAGCCTTGCTGGCCGCCCCAGCGGCCCAGGCGCAGCATGCCCCTTTTCAAGCCGGGCACAGCCCTCAGGCCGCTCGCACCTTCCCGGAGTCTGCGCTGTACGGCACGCTGGTCATCATCGATGCCTCATCGGCGCGGCTCAATGGCACACGCATTGGCCTGGCCCCTGGCCTGCGCCTGTACAACCAACAGCACCACATGGTGCCTGCTGCGCAATTGGCCGGCCAGCGCCTGCGCGTGCGCTATCAGATGGAGGTGGCCACTGGCATGGTGCAAACCGTTTGGGTGCTGCGCGATGCGGAGATGCCGCCACGGCGCTTCTTCGGCCTGTTCGGGCCGGCCACGCAGGATCCGCACGAGGTGCAGCCTGGGCCGCTGGGCGTGGGCACGGCCAAGAATGCGCTGCGCCCGGCCTCGGCCAGTGGCGCGCACAGCGGCCACGGCACCATCACCGGCCACGGCACGGCCACGATGCGCTGAGCACGCCATCTGGCTCGCCCTGGGGTTGAGCGGTTTGCCGCCATCCCCGCCCGGGTGGCATGACGGGCTCTCCCCTGCCCCACCTGAGGCCCGCGAGCTCCATTGCGCGCAAGCGCCCAAGCACCCACTGACCACAAGCCAAGCGCCGCGCACACCCCCGCGGATGCGCGGCACTGACCTTCAACTGCCTGGCGGCGACGTCCTGAGCCTGCCGGACATAGCGCCGCCCCAATCCACGCCCGCTGCGCTGCCGGGCCTGAGCCTGTTTTCCGAATCGAAGCATGCATTGCGCAGCTTCGCTCCCTGGGCTCCACTGCACTGCCGTGGGCCTGCGCTGGCGGACTGGCCCGATCGGGAAAAGGGCTCATCACCTGTTCCATTGCCTTGTCATGAAAAAGAAAATCTTCATCAAAACCTTTGGCTGCCAGATGAACGAGTACGACTCGGACAAGATGGCCGACGTCATGCACGAAGCCCAGGGCTACGAAAAAACCGATCGGATGGAAGAGGCCGATCTGATCCTGTTCAACACCTGCTCGGTGCGCGAGAAGGCGCAGGAGAAAGTCTTTAGCGACCTGGGCCGCGCGCGCCTGCTGAAAAAGCCCGGCGCCAAAATCGGCGTGGGCGGCTGCGTGGCCAGCCAGGAGGGCGAGGAAATCATCCGCCGCGCGCCCTATGTGGACGTGGTCTTCGGCCCGCAAACCCTGCACCGCCTGCCGCAACTGCTGGCCGAGCGCGAGGTGCAGGCCCGCCCGCAGGTGGACATTTCCTTCCCCGAAATCGAGAAGTTCGACCACCTGCCGCCCGCGCGCGTGGAAGGCGCCACGGCCTTTGTCTCCATCATGGAAGGGTGCAGCAAATACTGCAGCTACTGCGTCGTGCCCTACACGCGCGGCGAGGAAGTCAGCCGCCCGTTCGAGGACGTGCTGATCGAAGTGGCCGATCTGGCCAGCCAGGGCGTGAAAGAAATCAACCTGCTGGGCCAGAACGTCAACGCCTACCGCGGCCCCATGGGCGAGAGCGGCGAGATCGCCGACTTCGCCCTGCTGCTGGAATACGTGGCCGAAATCCCCGGCATCGAGCGCATCCGCTACACCACCAGCCACCCCAACGAATTCACGCCCCGGCTGATCGCCGCCTACGAAAAAATCGACAAGCTGGTCGATCACCTGCACCTGCCCGTGCAGCACGGCTCGGACCGCATCCTCATGGCCATGAAGCGCGGCTACACCGCCATGGAATACAAAAGCACCGTGCGCAAGCTGCGCGCCATCCGCCCTGATCTGGCCATGAGCAGCGACTTCATCGTCGGCTTTCCCGGCGAGAGCGAGCAAGACTTTGCCAAGCTGATGAAACTCATCGACGACATCGGCTTTGACAACAGCTTCTCCTTCATCTACAGCCCGCGCCCGGGCACGCCCGCGGCCAACCTGCACGACGACACGCCGCACGAAGTCAAGCTCCAGCGCCTGCAAACCGTGCAGGCGGCCATCAACGCCAACATCCAGCGCATCAGCCAAGAGCGCGTGGGCAGCGTGCAGCGCCTGCTGATCGAAGGGCGCTCCAAGCGCGACGCCAGCGAGCTGATGGGCCGCACCGAATGCAACCGCGTCGTCAACTTCCCCGCCCCGCAGGGCGTGGACAGCGCCGCGCTCATCGGCCAAATGCTGGACGTGCGCATCACCGAAGCCATGACCTACACCCTGCGCGGCCAGGCCCTGGTCGAGGAGCACGCCTGATGGCCCAAGCCCCCAAATCCTCCGACACCCCAGCCACCCCCGCCGCGCCAACGCCCAGCCTGGTCGGCCGCCTGCCAGGCGGCCCGCTGGACATCGTCGGCGACGTGCACGGCGAATGGGATGCGCTGCAAGCCCTGCTCGCGCACCTGGGCTACGACCGCCAGGGCCGCCACCCGGCGGGCCGCACTCTGGTGTTCGTGGGCGACTTGTGCGACCGCGGCCCCAACACCCCGGCCGTGCTCGACTGGTTTGGCGAGGTTTATGAGGCCGGGCGCTGCGCCGCCGTGCTGGGCAACCACGAAGTCAACCTCATCCGCGAAGACGCCAAAGACGGCGCGGGCTGGTACTTCGACGCGCGCACCGAGCGCGACCGCGCCAAATACGCCCCCTTCGTCATCGCCTCGCCCGCCCAGCGCGAGCGCCACGCCGCGCTGTGCAACCGCCTGCCCGTGGCGCTGGAGCGCGAAGACTTGCGCGTGGTGCACGCCGCCTGGCAGGCCGCGCCCATCGCCGCTGCGCGCGGCTTTGCCCTGGGCACGGCGCGCCGCCAGTACGACCGCTTCGAAGAACAAGCGGCCGAACAGGCGCGCAGCGGCTCACTGCAAAGGCGCATCCAGCAAGAAAGCGCCGCCTGGCCGCACGACCTGGAGGACGGTCAGCATCAGCCGCCGCTGCTGAGCGCACACGGCGAGCGCGAGCTGCTCAAGCAAATGCACAACCCGCTCAAGGTGCTGACCACCGGCGTCGAAGCCGCCGCCAGCGCCCCCTTCTACGCGGGCGGCAAATGGCGCTTCACCGAGCGCCAACCCTGGTGGAACGCCTACGACGAGGCCACGCCCGTGGTCATCGGCCACTACTGGCGGCTGTTCCAAGCCCCGCCCCCCGGCCTGGGCGCACACGCCGAAAGCGCGCTGTTCGCCGGCATCCCCGGCAACGCCTGGCACGGCAAGCGCGGCAACGTCTTTTGCGTGGACTTCTCCGCCGGCGCGCGCTGGAGCGAACGCCTGCAAGGCCAGCATGACCCGCGCCAAAGCCGCTTCCACCTCGCCGCCCTGCGCTGGCCGGAGAAAACCCTGGTCTTCGACACTGGCCAGACCTGGGCCACCGTGACCGCGCCCTGTGCGTGAAGCACTTGGTGCGCCATACCCAAATACGCTGCCAACATGCCCCCATCCGACCGCTCAATGCAGTCGCGCGCATGGCTGCGCACCTGGCTGGCGCGCCTGCTCAAAACCCTGGGCCTGCTGGCACTGGGCATTGCTTTGCTGTGGGCGGGCCTGGCCATCTGGGCGCTGCTGCGCGGCCCCACGCCAGCGCAGCAGCAGGCGCTGGCCACCTTGCGCAATCCAGCCGCCACGCCAGCCAACCTTGCCCAGGCCAGCCCGCAAGACGGCTTCGCCGCTCTGTGGCTGCTGGCGCGCGACGTCCCGGCAGAGCAGCAACAGGCCGTGGCCTGGCAGGATGTGGAGCACTTCGCCAGCTACCGTGGCGATGCCTGGCAAGCCCCTTCCGAGCGCTTTGCCGAGCTGACGCCGCAGGAACACGCCAGCTGGTGCCGCGTTTGGGACGAGCAACCCTGCCTGCAGCGCGTGCGCGCCGATCTGCCGCGCTTTCAGGCCCAAATCCAGGCGCACCAAGCGCTGCTCCAACGCATCGCCGCACTGGCCGACTACCGCTACGTCAGCCAACCCTTCGCCTGGCGCATGGACACGCCGCTGCCCTCTTACCAACACCTGTTCTACCCGGCCACCCAATACGCCGTGCAGTTCTGGAGCAGCCAGCCCGAACAGGCCATGCACGGCCTGTGCCAACACACCGACACCATGCAACGCCTGCTGCAAGGCCCGCACAGCACCCTCATCGCCCAAATGGTTGCCGCCGCGCAGTTGCGCCAAAGCGCCGCGCTGCTGGCCGACATGCTCTACCACGCGCCCCAAGTCCAGGCGCCTTCAAACTGTCTACAGGCCTTTGCTCCGCAGCCCGATCACGCCCAGTCCTTGTGCGACATCGCCCGCAATGAATACCAATTCAGCCTGGGCGCCCTGCGCCACCCCCTGCCCTCGTGGGCGCGCGACGCCTTTCTGGAAGGCAGCGGCCTGGAAAGCGGAGCGCAGCATTCCCACGCCAAGCGCTGGCAACGCATCTTGATTGCGCTGCTGCCCGCCTGGAGCCACGACCACACCCTGCGCCGCCTCAGCGCCCCCCATTACGCCTGGGCCTGCACGCCCGAGGCCCAGCAAGCGCTGTCCCAGGCCGATTTCGCCCGGCTGCACGCGCTGGGAGCCGCCCACGCCCAGGCCATCGCCTGGCAAGCTGCTTGCGCTTTGGCTCCCAGAGCCTGCTTATGGAATACAGGCGAGCCTATTTTTGCAGCCCAGCCCAGCTACCCGCAGCGCCTGCACGACCGCGAAGCCACGCGCCGCGCCATCGCCAGCCTGCTGTGGCTGCGCATGCAGCCCGCACCTGCGCCTGCCGCTGGCGCACCGGCGCTGCAAGCCTGGCAGGCCCTGTTCGCGCAGCGCCCTGCCGAGCTGCACCTGCCCGGCAGCACGCCAGAGATCACCACCTTGCCCGATGGCACTTGGGCCTTGCACATCCCGCTGCATGACAGCGCGCGCGCCACAGCCCTGCAACTGCCCTTCGCCCCGCTCGCCCAGTAACGCCGCCCACGCCATCGCAAACCCGCCCCTACCCTGCGCATACAATGCGCGCTGCCATGCCGCCTGGCGCCACAGTGCGCCGGCCTGTTCATCACTTTCACCAGCGCTCAGCGCCTGCCGCCCCCAGCGCCAAGGACACACCATGACCCAGGAAAACGACAAGGATTCGCGCATTGCACTGTTTCTCGTCTTCACCCTCATCGGCCTGATCGTCGCCGGCGTGCTGTGGTTTGCCACGGCCGGCGCGCTCAAGCGCAACAAGGCCGTTGCACCGCCGCCTGTGGTTCAGCCGCAGGCCACCCATGCCTCCGTCGGCCCTGGCAGCGCGCCCGGCACCCGCGCCTCGGTCAGCCCCGGCAGCGCCCCTGTGGCCGCTGCGGGCAACATCCCCAGGGTGGAGTTGACCGGCTCCATGGCCACCTTCCTGTTCGCGCAAGACAGCGCCGCCGCGCCTGGCAGCGCGCAGGCCGAGCCCATCCTGGCCCCGCTGCTGGAGCGCCTGCGCGCAGGCGGCAAGCTGCACATCCTGCCGTTCAACGGCACCCAATCCCAGACCGCGGCCAATGCCCTGCTGCCCAAGCAGCGTGGTCACCAGGTGTATGAGCTGCTGCGCAGCCTGGGCGTGCCCGCATCGCAGCTGCTGCTGGCCGAAGTGCAGAGCGACCCCCTGAGCGCCGACTGGCTGCAGGCCCAGCGCGTGGAGGTGGTGGTACTGCCCCAGCCAGCCCCCGCCAGCGCCGTCTCCCCAGCAACGCCTGTCGCCCCCCCTGCGCCCACTCCCGTGAACCCTGTGCCAGCACCCATCGCCGAGGTGCAGACCCCCTCGCCTGTCGCACAGCCCATGGCCCAGCCCAACAGCGCCGCACAGGATGGCCCGCGCGTGGCCGTCGAAGGCGGCGTGGTCAAGTTCTACTTCGGCGTGGCCAGCGATGAACTGGCCAACGGCGCAGCCCAGGCGCTGGCCGAAGTCGTGGCCGCCGTGGCCGCAGGGCAAAGCGCGGTGATTTCCGGCTACACCGACCCCACGGGCAATGCCGCCTTCAATGAAGAGCTGGCCAAGAAACGCGCCCAGGCCGTGCAGCGCACGCTGCTTGAGCTGGGCGTGCCCCAGGAGCGCATCACGCTGGAAAAGCCCCAGTCGCACACCGGCAGCGGCGACAATGCCGAAGCCCGCCGCGTCGAGGTGCGCCTCGCCCCCTGAAGGCCGCAACTTCAACCTCCAGCCAACCCAAACGCCGCGCAATGCCTGTTGCGCGGCGTTTTTTCTTGCCTCAAGCAAACACTACACAAAGGCCGCAGCCCCCATCCACACAGACGCACAGCCTTCAAAATCCAAGTAGCGCCAAGAGGGCTGGTATGCAAAGACCGCTGTTACACTTGAAGCCCATTGCTTTTTTCTGCAACAGCCGGAGGAGATTCATGGTATCTAGACATATTGGCGCGCTTGGCATACTGGCCATCGGCGCCGCATTGCTCCCTATGGCAGGGGCCCATGGGCAGGAAAGCCCATCGCCGCAGCCCCCTCACATCTACGAGCAAGGCGACTTCCGCGTGGTCTACCAAGCCCCTTGGCAAGACCTGCTGGAGAAGTTCAAGCTGTTCGACCATGTCACCTCCGGCTTCGCTGGCGGGGAAATCCAGTGGTACTACAACGATGCCAACCGGCCCGCTGCCTATGCCTCCGCCGATGAAGCCGTTGCGGCGCTGCAAAACGGCATGCAGCAATGGCAGACGGTGTGCAATGTGCGCTTTGTCTACAAGGGCACGACCACCAATCTGCCAGGGCTGGCACTCAATGGCAGCTTTGATGGCCAGAGCACGATCGGCTGGCACGACCCAGGCAACAACAGCGTTGCGGGCACAGGCGGCGTGGGCACGTCCAACGGCCAGGCCAAAGAAGGCGATGTCTGGCTGTCTTCGCGCTACCGGGCCAGCAACAAAACCATCATCCATGAGCTGGGCCACATGATGGGCATTGCCCACTCCGATGTGGATGATGTCGTGATGTCCGGCCCGCCACTGACGAGTTACTCCCCCAACCCATCCCAGACTCTGCAGCCCGACGACATCGCAGCCTGCCGCCATCTCTACGGCACGCCTTCGACTGGCACGGTGATTGCCGCAGTGGCGCCCACGGTGCTGAATTTCGGCAATGTGGTGCAAGGGCAAACTTCTGCCGCCCAAACGGTGACCTTGACCAACCAAGGCACGGCCGCTTTGACGCTGACGCAGGCGCCCAGCGTCGCCGCGCCTTTTGCCATTGCCGCAGCCGGCACGACCTGTGCGGCCAACACCACGCTGGCGGCCAGCCAGAGTTGCACAGTCGCCGTGACGTACGCGCCTACGGCACTGGGCGGCTCGTCGGGCTCGCTGACCTTCAAGCACAACGCCTCGCCGGCCACCACCACCGTGGCACTGAACGGCACCGGGGTTGCAGCCCCGATGCCCGCCGTGCAGCTGACGCCCGATCCCGTGAATTTCGGGGCCGTCACCGTGGGGGGCAATGCCCAGCAAGACGTGACGGTGCGCAATAGTGGCAACGCGCCTTTGAATCTGACGCAAATCACGGCCCCCGCGCCTTTCAGCGTCACCGCCGGTGGCAGCTGCGCTGTGGGCACCCCCGTGGCCGCAGGCAGCACCTGCACCGTGCGGCTGCGCTTTACGCCTGCCAGTGCAGGCAATGCACAAGAGCTGCTGCGCATCACGCACAATGGCACGCCCAATGTCAGCGAATTGTCTTTGAGAGGCCAGGGCGTCAATGCCGCGGCCCCCAATGCGCAGTTGAGCACCAGCGCGCTCAACTTCAGCGGCATTGCACTCAACAGCACCTCGCCAGCGCAAACCGTGACGCTGACCAACAATGGCTCGGCTTCGCTGCGCTTGGACGCAGCGCCTACAGTTGCTGCCCCCTTCCAGATCGCCGGCGGCACCTGCACAGCCAACATGGACATTGCCCCTGGTAACAGCTGCACCGTCAACGTGGTCTTCAAGCCCACGGCCGTTGGCCCAGCCAATGGCTCGCTGACCATTGCCCACAATGCTGCTGGCAGCCCATCAACCGTCACCCTGCGCGGCGTGGGCCAGGCTGCGCCAGCACCCAATGTGCAGCTCTCGCCCGCCACGCTGGATCTTGGCAATGCCACGGTAGGCGCCAGTTCGGCAGCCAAAACGGTGACCTTGACCAACAACGGCACAGGCCCGCTGACCTTGAGCGCAGCGCCCACCGTATCCGGTCCCTTCGAGATCGCCGCCGGCAGCACCTGCACCGCCGACGCAAACATCGCCGCAGGTGACAGCTGCACCATCAGCGTGGTCTTCAAGCCCACAGCCGCTGGCCCAGCCAACGGCACGCTGAGCATTGCCCACAACGGCGCGGGCAGCCCATCGACCGTGGCCCTGCAGGGCGTGGGCGTGGCGCTCACACCGGGCGTGCAGCTCTCGCACACCTCGCTCGATCTTGGCAATGCCACGGTAGGCGCCAGTTCGGCAGCCCAAACGGTGACCTTGACCAACAACGGCACAGGCCCGCTGACCTTGAGCGCAGCCCCTGCCGTGTCCGGCCCCTTTGAGATCGCCGCTGGCAGCACCTGCACCGCCGGGGTGAACATTGCCCCGAGCAACAGCTGCACCGTCAATGTGGTCTTCAAGCCCACCGCTGCAGGCCCTGCCAATGGCGCGCTGAGCATTGCCCACAACGGCGCGGGCAGCCCATCGACCGTGGCCCTGCGCGGCGTGGGCCAGGCTGCGCCAGCGCCCACTGCGCAGGTCTCGGTCGGCCACTGGGAATTTGGCGTGATCGCCGTGGGCAATGAGTCTGCACCGGCCACCATCACCTTCACCAACAGTGGCACGGCAGCGCTGACCTTGACAAGCCCGCCCTCGCTGGCAGGCCCCAATGCCGCAGCCTTCGTGCTGGATGTGGGCACCTGCAATGTGGCGACGCTGGCACCTGGTGCAAGCTGCACGGTGCAGGTGCGGTTCAAGCCGGCAGCCACCGGCCTGCAAGAGGCTGAGCTGCACTTCAGCCACGATGCCGCAGGCAGCCCGACCATCGTGCGCCTGCGTGGCGGCGTGCCGCTGGGCGCAACACCCGTGCCGGCGCTGGCGCCGCTGCTGCTGTTGCTGCTCTCGCTGGGCCTGGGCGCCACCGGCCTGCTGCAGCGCGGCCTGCGGCGCAAGGCATGACCATGCCATGAGCCCGGGCGGCCTGCCCGCTGCCAAGCTGGTGTGAAGCCAGTTGGCAGCAGGCAGGGCGAAGCGGGCAAGCCGCCGCCTCATCCTCATTGAGGCGCGCAAAACCCCAAACGGCCCCGTTCATGGCGCGAAGCCATGGACGGGGCCGTTTTTCATAGGCGCCTGCGCGCTGGGGCCGCCGCCATCACGTGGCAGCAGATCCAAGCGCCTTCAGCGCTCGGCGCCCGCCTTGTGGGCCGATTCATCACTGGGCATTTGCAGGCGCTGCAGGGCCTGGCGCAGCGGCTCGGGCAAGGGCACGGGGCGGCGGCTGTCGCGGTCAACGTAGACGTGCACGAAATGCCCGCGCGCGGCGCACAGCGCCTGGCCTTGGGCGAAGATGCCCAGCTCATAGCGCACGCTGGAGCGCCCCATGTGCGCGGTGCGCAGGCCCACCTCAATGGCCTGCGGGAAGGCCAGCGGCGCGAAGTAATTGCATTGGGTCTCGATCACCAGGCCGATGACGCCGCCGGCATGGATGTCCAGCACGCCCTGGGCGATGAGGTGGCGGTTGACGGCCGTATCAAACCAGCTGTAGTAAACGACGTTGTTGACGTGGCCGTAAATGTCGTTGTCGCTCCAGCGCGTGTCGATGCGCTCGAAGGCGGCAAAGGCGCTGCGCGGCAAGGGCTCGGGCCGAACAGCGGAAGCCGGCGAAGAAGGGTTGGCAGTGTGCATGGTCGATCTGTCAAAAAAAGAAGGGCATGTTCAAAAAGGGCGGCTGCGGCGCAGCACGCTGGCCAGGGCGGCCAGCAATGCACAGCCGGCGGCCAGCGCGAAAGCGGTTTGCGGCCCGCCCAGGTGTTGCGGCGGCGGCCACAGCGTGAACACGCCGGCGGCCAGCGCCGCGCCCAGCGATTGGCCCGTCAGCCGGGCCGTGCCCAGCATGCCGCCTGCGGCGCCGCTGCGCGTGCGCGGCCCAGCCGTGAGGATGATGTGGTTGTTGGGCGACTGAAACAGGCCAAAGCCCGCGCCGCACAGCCAGGCCGCGCAGCCCAGGGCCCACAGCGGCGCATGCAGGGGCAGCAAGGCCAGCAGCAACAGTCCGGCCGCCAGCAGCAGCATGCCCAGCGCACCCAGCACCGCGCCGGGAAAGCGCCCGATGCTGCGCCCGGCCCACGGCGCCACCAGCGCAATGGCCAGGGGCCACATGCTCACCAACAGGCCCGTCTGCCACGGCGCATGGTGCAGGATGCTCAGGCTCAGAAACGGCAGGGCGATGAAGCTGAGCATCTGCGCCGCAAACGCCATCACCGAGGCGCACATGGACAGCGCAAACACCGGGATGCGCAGCAAATCCAGCGGCAGCAGAGGCTCGGGCAGGCGGCGCTGGCGGCGCACATGCCAAACCCACAGCAGCAGGCTCAGCCCCAGAGCGGTCGCGCCCAGGCGGCCGTGCCAGCCCCAGTGGCCATGGGCCAGCCAGTGCGACAGGCCATGCGCGGCCAGCGCATCCACAGCCCAGAACAGCAGCCCGAAGGCCAGGATGTTGAGCAGCCAGTCCAGCGCCGAAAACGGCGTGCGCCCGCTGCACTGGCCCACCGGCAGATGGCGCCGCCCCAGCAGCACCACGGCCAGCGCCAGCGGCACGCCCAGCGCAAACAGCCAGTGCCAGGACAGCAGCGACAGCACCAGCGAGGCCAGCGCCGGGCCGGCCACGGCGGCCATGGCCACGGTCATGGCATTCAAGGCAATGCCACGCCCCAGCAAGGCGCTGGGGTAGACCTGGCGCACCAACGCGGCATTGACGCCCATGACGGCCGCGCCGGCCACGCCCTGCGCCGCACGGCACAGCACCAGCAGCCACAGCGCCGGCGCCAGCGCGCACAGCAGCGCGGCGCAGGCAAACAGGCCCATGCCCCACAGATACACGCGGCGGTAGCCCAGGCGCTCGCCCAGCGAGGCCATGGGCAGCAGCAGCCCCAGCACGGCCAGCTGATAGCCCGTGACGACCCAGACAGCCGAGGCCGCTGGCACGTCAAACGCGCGCGCAATCCTGGGCAGCGCCAGCGTCACGATGGAGCCATCGAGCACCACCAGCACCAGGCCCAGCAAAATCACGACCACCGCCTTGCGCCGCTGCGCCGGCGGCAGGCCATCGGCCTGGTCGGCCGTGGCCTGGGCAGTGGCCGTGGTGGGCGCTGGGGGGTGCAGAAGATCGGCGGCGGGCACGGTAAGAGCCTGTTCAAAGTCTCGGCGCGATTGGGCAAGAAGTGGTTGGGGCTGGGCTGCAAAGAGCCATCTCACGCACAGCTCGCAGCCATGGCTTTGGGACTATGGCGCGGCTTTGCGGGGAGCGCAAAGCGCATGACACGCTCTAAGAGTTGTTGAGCTTGAGTGTTGCGGCAGTGTTTTCGATCAAAAAACCGCAACCGCTGCGTTGGAAAGGCTTGCAAGGTGTTCTGGCCTTGCGCGCGTTTTCGCCATGCATCTGCGGCTTTTGTCTCGAAAAACCGCTTCGCAAACCCAATCTCAACAGCCCTACTGCGCGCTGACCTTGATGCCGGCCAGGCGCTGCGAATAGTCCCGGCCGCGCAGCGCCACCTTGGCTGCGGCCTGCAGCGCGATGTGGCGGTACTGCGCCGCGATGGGGCCTTCAGGCTCGGCCACCACGCTGGGGCTGCCGCCATCGGCCTGCAAACGGATTTGCATGTCCAGCGGCAGTGCGCCCAGATAGGCCAGGCCCAGCTCGGCCGCCAGGCGCTGGCCGCCGTCCTGGCCGAACACGTGCTCGATGTGGCCGCACTGGCTGCACACGTGCATGGCCATGTTCTCCACCAGGCCCAGGATGGGCACGCCGACCTTCTCAAACATGCGGATACCCTTGCGCGCATCGAGCAGCGCGATGTCCTGCGGCGTGGTGACGATGATCGCGCCGGTCAGCGGCACGCGCTGGCTCAGGCTCAGGTGGATGTCGCCGGTGCCCGGCGGCATGTCGATGAGCAGGTAGTCCAGATCGTCCCAATTGGTCTGGCGCAACATTTGCTCCAGCGCCTGCACGGCCATGGGCCCGCGCCAGATCATGGCGTCGTCGGGCCGGGCCAGAAAGCCAATGGACATGGCCTGCACGCCGTGGCGTTGCAGCGGCTGCATGCTCTTGCCGTCCAGGCTCTCGGGGCGTTGGTCCAGGCCCAGCATCATCGGCAAGCTGGGGCCGTAGACATCGGCATCGAGCAGGCCTACGCGCGCGCCCTCCTGCGCCAGCGCCAGCGCCAGGTTGACGGCCGTGGTGCTCTTGCCCACGCCGCCCTTGCCCGAGGCCACGGCGATGATGTTGCGCACCTGCGGCAGCGGCGTCAGCCCTGGGCGCACCGCATGGGCGGCCACCTCCAGCTCGAACTGCAGCTGCACCTGCCCGGCGCCGGCGCGCTGCGCGGCCTGCGTGAGCTGCTCGCGCCACAGCGCCTGCTGCGACTGCGCCGGGTACGGCATGCGCACGCGCAGCTGCACCTGCTCGCCCTCAATGTGCGCCTGCATGCGCTTGGGCGAGGCAAAGTCCTCGCCCGTAAAAATATCTCTTACACTCGCCAGCTCTGCGAGCAGGCGCTCTTGCTGCACTGCCATAGTCAATCCACTGTTTTCATCAATCCAAAGGCAAAGCCACGGCGGCCGGGGCCTGCGCGCGCAGCCCAGCCAATTGCCGTGGCCATCTCTTGCCTGTTCGCTGCGTTTTTGCCGTGAAATTCACCATTCCACGCCATTCGCTTTTCGGCCTGCTGCTGCGCTCTCCGTGGTGGGTCAGCATTATGCTGGCCGCCGTGCTGGGCGCGGCCCTGGCGGCGCTGATGCCGCGCGAATATGTGCTGCTGGCCCTGACCGGCACCTTGCCGCTGCTGATCGTGGGGGCCGTGGCCGCCTGGCAGCAGTGGCATGCCCCCAGCGATGAAAAGCGCAGCCAGGTCCTGCAGGAGGCCACACAGCTGAGCTGGGAGGATTTCTCCCGGCGCCTGCAACAAGGCTGGCGTCTGCAGGGCATCCACGCCAGCGCGCCCGAACACCCCGGCGCGGACTGGCGCATCACCCGCGAAGGCCAGTACACCCTGGTGCTGGCGCGCCGCTGGAAGGCCTCGGTGCATGGGCTGGAGCCACTGCGCCAACTGGCCCGCGCCATGGAGGACAGCGGCATCGGCCACGGGCTGTACATCGCCGCCGGCGGCGAGCTCAGCCCGCCCGCGCAGCGTTTTGCGCGCGAGCACAACATTCAGGTCTGGCTGGGCGAGGCCCTGTCGCTGTTCCTGCTGGGCAAGCGCCCCGGCGCCTGATGGCTGCCGTGCCGCACGCCGCCGCGCCCTGCCCCTCCCACCCGAGCCGGCCGCCGCCATCGGCCGCGCGCCATGCCCAGCAGCAGCGCGCGGCGCAGACTGCCCTGGTGTGCTGCGGCGGCGGGGCGCGCGCCGCCTACCAGGTCGGCGTGCTCAAGGCCCTGGCGCGCCTGCATGGCTCGCAGCCGCAGCGGCTGCGGCAAAGCCCGTTCGGCATCCTGGTGGGCACCTCGGCCGGGGCCATCAACGTGGCCGCGCTGGCCAGCGGGGCCGACCATTTCGAGCACGCCGTCGCGCAGCTCGAACAGACCTGGGCCGGACTGCACACCGAGCAGGTCTACCGCAGCGATTCCTGGAGCGTGCTGCGCAGCGGCACGCGCTGGCTGCGCCTGCTCTCGCTGGGCTGGGCCGTGGCGCGCTGGCGGCGCGGCCAGCCGCAGGCGCTGCTGGAGAATCAACCGCTGGCCGAGCTGCTGCAAGCGCGCATTGCCATGGCGCGCATCCCGGCGCTGATCGAGCGCGGCCACCTGCGCGCCGTGGCGGTGACGGCCTCCAGCTACAGCAGCGGCCGCCACATGAGCTTTTACCAATCGGCCACGCCCATCCAGCCCTGGCAGCGCTCGCTGCACCTGGCCTGCGCCACGGCCCTGCACCATGGGCATTTGCTGGCCTCGGCGGCCATCCCCTTCGTCTTTGCCGCGCAAGAGCTGGCCCTGCCGCACGGGGTGGAATTCTTCGGCGATGGCTCCATGCGCCAGCAGGCGCCCATGGCCCCGGCCATCCACCTGGGCGCGCAACGCATTCTGGTCATTGGCGTGGGGCGCGGCGTGACAACGGCGGGAAGCGCCGCAGGCGCCAGCGCGCCTTCGCTGGCGCAGATCGCCGGGCACGCGCTCTCGAGCATCTTCCTGGACACCCTGGCCACCGACATCGAGCGCCTGCAGCGCATCAACCAGACGCTGCGCCTGCTCACGCCGGAGCAGCAGGCGCAAAGCCAGTTGCGCCCCATCGAGCTGCTGGCCATCACCCCATCGCAGGACATCGACGCGCTGGCCGCGCGCCACCTGCAGCAGTTGCCCGCCAGCATCCGCGCCCTGCTGGGGGCGCTGGGCACGGGCAGCGATGCGCGCGAGCTGGGCCATTCGGCCCTGGTGAGCTATCTGCTGTTCGAGGCCGCCTTCACGCAGGAGCTGATCGCGCTGGGCGAGCAAGACACGCTGCGCCGCAGCCAGCAGGTGCTGGATTTCATGGGCTGGCAGGCCCCACCCGGCATGCCTTGAGGCAGCGCGCCGCGCTGGCGGCGGCGCAGCCCGCAGCCTTACTGCGGCTTGCCCGCCAGGCCGCTGGCCTGGATGCCGGCCAGCTCATCGGCCATGGCCTCGTACACGCTTTTGCGGATGGCAAATTCCAGCTCCTCGCGGATGCTGGGCAGCAGCGAGCGGGTCTGGCGCTCGATGACGGCGGCGATGACCTCGCCCACCCGGTCGGTGAGCACGGCGTCAACGCGCTGCATGACCCGGTGCACCAGCTGCTCCTCGAAGTCGCCCGGCAACAGCCCGCGCAAGGCGGCGGCATCCGGCCAAGTATCAGCTTGCGCGGCCCGGGCCGCCACGGCGCAAAAACCATCGGCCTGCTCGGCAGCGGCCTGCGGCGGCTCGGCCATGGCAGGCGGCTGCACGGGCTGCAGTGGCGCGGGCTGCGCCGGGGCGAGCTGGCCCAGCTGCAGCATTTCCCAGGCCACGCGCTCGGCCAGTTCGCTGGCCGCATCGCGCGGCGGCGGCGCCTGCATGGCCAAGGCAGCGGCTGCGCCGCCAGGCGGCATTGAGGCATCGCCTTGCAGGCCGTGCAGCACCTGCGGCCCGTTGGCATAGGGCTTGTGCAAAGGCTGCAGATCGTCGAAGGCGTCCAGCCAGGCTGGCGCGCCCTGCGCGTTCGGCGCGCTCGGATCGTTCGGCGCAGGCGGCTCGGGCTGCGGCGGCTGCGCTTCGCCTGCCCCGCCCCCGACGGCGTGCAGCGCGCGCTCGATGTAGCGCGAGGTGCGCAGCGCCGCATCGGCCTGGGGCTCGGGCATCAGCGTGGGGATTTGCGCCAGCGGCACCGGCATGTCCGCCGGGATGTCCACCGGGATGTCCGTTGGGATGTCCGCTGGCACGGCGGCCTGCATGCGGGCCTGCGCGCGGGCCTGCGCTGGCGGCTGCGCATCGTTGGCTGCAGGGGCCTGGGCAGCATCGGCGGCCTCGGCGCCCGGCTGGGCCTGCACGATGTCGGTCAGCGTGGGCACGGCCAGGGGGCGGCATGGATTGTGTGCGCTCTCAGTCATGGCAAAAATCCTCGGTGGCTGGCTGGGCGGCCCGATCAGGCGCCGGCGGCGGCCTGGCCCAGATCGTGGCTGAGGATGGCGTAGCCACGCTGCTGGTAGTGCCGCCAGCGCTGGCGGGCGCGCTGGCGGTCGTGGGCGTCGGGCGAGACCAGCTCATACAAATGCTCGAAATGGCTGAAGCCCGCCGGCACCTCATCCCACAGGCTGAGCAGGGCGTGGACCCGGCCGTGCAAGGCCTGCGGGTCGATGCGCTCGCACAGCAAGATGGGCGCCTGCACGCCGGGCGCGGCAGGCGCTGCGGCGGCGCTGGCCTGGCCTGGCGGCGCATCCAGCCAGTCGTGGGCGACGAAATCGGCCGGGGCCATCTGCCAGAGCATGGCGTCGAGCTGCTGCAGCTGCTGCGGCGCGGCGCTGAGCAGCAGCGGCGTTTGCTGCATGAAGGCCTTGCGCGCCAGGCGGCAGGCAAAGTGCAGCTTGTCGGGCACGTTGAAGTAGAAATGCACGTCCGTCATGGGCGCATTATCCAGCCAAGCCCTGCCCGCAGCGCCGGGCCTGCGCACGATGGCTGGCCGCGACCGCACACGACCGCGTACCGCTGCACAACGGCCCTGCAAACGGCACAAAGCCCCGCCGGGCTGCTGGCCAGGCGGGGCTTTGTGCGCTCTGTTGTGGGCCTGCGCGTCGCGCCCGTGAACAGAGCAAGCGCCTGTCCCAAGGCATCAGAATCCGCGCGTGACCGGCGGCTCCATCTCGCCGGCCTTGGGCGGCGTATCGGCGTATTTGCCCAGCTCCCACTTGGCAATGGCGTTGCGGTGCACCTCGTCGGGGCCATCGGCAAAGCGCAGCGTGCGGGCGTTGGCGTAGCTGTAGGCCAGCGGGAAGTCGTCGCTGAGGCCGCCACCGCCGTGCACCTGGATGGCCCAGTCGATGACGCGGCAGGCCATGCTGGGGGCCACGACCTTGATCATGGCGATTTCGGTGCGCGCGACCTTGTTGCCCACGGTGTCCATCATCCAGGCGGCCTTGAGCGTGAGCAGGCGCGCCATGTCGATCTCGCAGCGCGCCTGGGCGATGCGCTCCTGCGTGACGGTCTGCTGGGCGATGGTCTTGCCGAAGGCCACGCGGCTGAGCGCGCGGCGGCACAGGTATTCCAGCGCGCGCTCGGCCTGGCCGATCAGGCGCATGCAGTGGTGGATGCGCCCCGGCCCCAGGCGGCCCTGGGCGATCTCGAAGCCACGGCCTTCGCCCAGCAGGATGTTGGCCGCGGGCACGCGCACGTTTTCAAACACCATTTCCATGTGGCCATGCGGCGCGTCGTCGTAGCCCAGCACGCTCAGCGGGCGCAGGATTTTCACGCCCGGCGTGTCGGCCGGCACGACGATCATGCTTTGCTGGGCGTGGCGTGGCGCGTCAAAGTCGCTCTTGCCCATGGTGATGAAGACCTTGCAGCGCGGGTCGCCCGCGC
The DNA here is from genome assembly GCF_002285265.1 of Vandammella animalimorsus. Classification (GTDB taxonomy): domain Bacteria; phylum Pseudomonadota; class Gammaproteobacteria; order Burkholderiales; family Burkholderiaceae_C; genus Lampropedia. The sequence continues at coordinate 140,960 of NZ_NSJB01000001.1, read as the reverse complement.
CGGAGATCCACCACTTGCGGCCATTGATGACGTATTCGTCGCCCTGGCGCTCGATGCGCGTCTCGATGTTGGTGGCGTCGCTGGAGGCCACGGCCGGCTCGGTCATGGCAAAGGCCGAGCGAATCTCGCCTTCGAGCAGGGGCTTGAGCCAGCGCTGCTTGATCTCCTCGCTGCCGTAGCGCGCCAGCGTCTCCATGTTGCCGGTGTCGGGCGCCGAGCAGTTGAACACCTCCGAGGCCCAGGGCACGCGGCCCATGATCTCGGCCAGCGGCGCGTATTCCTGGTTGGTCAGCCCCGCGCCCTCGTAGCCCGAGGCGGCGGCCGTGTCCACGGGCAAAAACAGGTTCCACAGGCCCTGCTGGCGCGCGATGGGCTTGAGCTTCTCGATGGTCTGCAGCGGCGTCCAGCGCTTGCCGGCGGCCGTGTTGGCCTGCATCTCCTCGTGGTAGGCCTGCTCGTTGGGGTAGATGTGCTGCTGCATGAACTGCTGCAGCTTGTCCTGCAAGGCCTTGGTCTTGTCAGAGTAGTCAAAGTCCATCGCTGTGCTCCTTCTTGGTCGGGATCGGGTTGGGCGCGGCGGCGCACAGGGCGGCGCTCACGCCTTGGCAAATGGCCATCAGGCGCCGGCCTGCTGCGCCTTGCGCCAGGCCATCTCGGCCAATGGGCGCGTGTTCTCGCCCTGGGCCTTGGCGCGCGCGCTGCTGGCCAGCCCCTGCTGGGCGCGCTTGGCCACGCCCTGCAAGATGGCCGCGAGGCGGAACATGTTGTAGGCCAGGTAGAAGTTCCAGTCGGCCGTCAGCTGCTCGGCCGTGGCAAAGCCGGTGCGCTCGCAATAGCGACGGATGTATTCCTGCTCGCTGGGGATGCCCAGGCTGGCATAGGGCACGTCGGCAATGCCGCGGAACACGCCGCTGGGGATGTGCCAGGCCATGCAGTGGTAGCTGAAGTCGGCAAAGGGGTGGCCGATGGTGCTCAGCTCCCAGTCCAGCACGGCGATGGCCTGCGGCGCATCGTTGGCGAACATCAGGTTGTCCAGCCGGAAGTCGCCGTGCACGATGGCGCTGAGGCGCTCGTCGCGCGCCGAGGCCGGGATGTTGGCCGGCAGCCATTCGATGAGCCGGTCCATGGCCTCGATGGGCGCGGTCTCGCTGGCGCGGTACTGCTTGCTCCAGCGGCCGATCTGGCGCTCGAAGTAATTGCCCGGTCGGCCAAAATCGCCCAGCCCGCAGGCGCGGTAGTCCACCGAGTGCAGCGCGGCGATGACGCGGTTCATCTCGTCGTAGATGGCGCTGCGCTCCTGCGCGCTCAGGCCAGGCAGCGCCTGGTCCCACAGCACACGGCCGCTCTTGAACTCCATGATGTAGAAGGCCCGGCCAATGACCGATTCGTCCTCGCACAGCGCATACATGCGCGGCACCGGCACGGGCGTGCCTGCCAGCGCGCGCATCACGGCGAACTCGCGCTCGATGGCATGGGCCGAGGGCAGCAGCTTGGCCACCGGCCCGGGCTTGGCGCGCATCACATAGCGCTGCGTCGGGCTCGTCAGCTCATAGGTCGGGTTGGATTGCCCGCCCTTGAACATGGCCACCGACAGCGGGCCCTCAAAGCCCTCAACGTGCTGCTGCATCCAGCGCTGCAGCGCCGCCGTATCGAAGGCGTGCTGCGCGCTGACCTCGCGCGTGCCCACGAAATGCTCGAAATCACTCATGCCATCTCCATCGTTTGCTTGTTCCATTCATGCCGCCGCAAGGCGGCGCGGCGCGCGCGCAATGACAACGCCGCAACCGGCGCGCGCGCCAGGGGCAATCCCTGGTGCGCGCGCCGGTTGCGGCGTGCCGGTTCTGTCTCTGGTTTCGGTTGCGCCCGCAGCAGGGCTGGGCAGGCGGCTACGTGGCCGCCTCGCCAATGCGCAGCAGCGCCTCGCGGTCGAGCACCACCAGGCCGCCCGTTTCGATGCGGATGATGCCCTCGCGCTCCATGGCCTTGAGCTCCTGGTTGACGCGCTGGCGCGAAGCGCCCAGCAGCTGCGCCAGCTCCTCCTGCGCCAGCTGCAGGCCAATGCGGATGTGGTTGCCGCCGCTGAGGTCGGCAATGCCGTAGCTGCGCGCCAGGTGCAGCAGCTGCTTGGCCAGACGCGCGCGCAGCGGCAGGGTGTTCAGGTCCTCGACCAGCCCATACAGGCCGCGGATGCGCCGCGCATGCAGGCGCAAAATGGCCTGGTAGAACTCCACATGGGTCTGCAGGATCTTGAAGAAATCGCTCTTGCTCACCCCCACGATGGTGGTGTTGCCGTGCGCATAGGCATCGTGGGTGCGCTTGTCGCCATCGAGCAAGGCCACGTCGCCAAACCAGATGCCCGGCTCGACGTAGGTCAGCGTGATCTGCTTGCCCGTCAACGAGGTCGAGCTCACGCGCACCGCGCCCTTGGCGCAGGCGATCCACTCCTCGGGCGGATCGCCGCGCGCGCAGATCAGCGCGCCGTCCTTGTAGCGTTTGACGTATGCACATCGCAGGATATCGTGCCGCAGCGTCGGCGAAAGTGTGTTGAACCAGCGACCTGCATTGATCGCCTCGCGTTCCTGCATGGTAAGAATAGGTTCGTCCATGGCGTGTCTTTTGAGTGACTGGCACCGCCTGCCCGCTGCGGCGGGCGGCAATGCAAAGGCAGCTGCGCAGCGCCCATCATCGCGCTGGGCGGCGCACGTGCGCGCGCGATGATACGCACAAATGCCGGCCCTGCCGGCGCGGCGCGCGGGCCTGGCGCACAAATGCCATTACAGTGCCCGCTGGCACTGTCGCCGCGCTCTCCCATGCCCGCCATGAAACGACTTCTGACCAGCCTGTTCGTGCTGCTGGCCATCACTGCCGTGGTCTTCTACGGCATGTTCAGCACGCTCAAAAGCAAAAAGCCCGCTGCCCCGGCGGGGGCGGTGACGGCGCCAGCCGGCGGCGCGCAAGCCCCACGCTGAGCAGGCGCTCGGCGCCTGGCTCTCAAGAAAGGCCTGCGCCCACGATCTGCTCGCGCAGCATGGGCAGGGCATCCAGGCCCCAGAACAGCTGGCCAGCGACGACGAAGGCCGGCACGCCAAAGACGCCTGCGGCCTGCGCCTGGTCGGTGTTGGCGCGCAGCAGCTCCTTGCAGGCCGCGCCGTTTGGGCCGCCCTCGACGCGCAGCTGCTGCGCCAGGCGTTGCTCCAGCTGCGCCAGGCGCTCGGGCTGCAGGGCGTCGGCGCCGCCGGACTGCCAGACGTGCTCAAAGATGCACTGCGCCGTGTAGCGGTTGATGCAGCCGTCCGTGCTGCAGGCCATGGCCAGGCGCAGCAGCGGCAGGCTGTTGAAGGGGTGCTGGGCCGGCCAGGCAAAGCCCGCCTGCTGCGCCTGCATGGCCGCCGGCAGCGTGCCGGGCTCCTGCTCTGCCAGGCCTTGCTGCGCCTGGGCATGCTGCGCGGCCAGCCACTGCGTGTGGCGCCGGATCCAGCCGTGCTTGCTGGCAATGCTGGCCGGCGATGTCACGCCCTGGGCCTTGAACAAGGCCCCCAGCAGCACCGGCTTGTACAGCACCTGATAGCTGCCGCCCTTGAGCGCCTGCGGCAAGGCGTGAAATGCCAGGTGGGCATAGGGCGAGACAAAGTCGAAATAAAAATGGATGGGCTGCATGGCGGGTCTTGCATTGAGGGGTTGGGGACCTGAGGCCATCAAGGCTGGCCCAGGCGTGCGGCGGCGCGCTGCAGCATGGCCTGCCAGATGGCGCGCTTGCGCGCCGCGCTGGCCTGGCCCCATTGGGCGATTTCATCGAGCTGGCGGTAGCAGCCCAGGCAATGGGGCGCTGGCGCATCGGCTGCCGATGGCTCGGCGCTCATGGCGCACACCTGGATGCAGGGCGAAGGCGGCGGCTGCGGCGCGCCATCGTGCAGCAAGCCCTGCGCGCGCAGCTGCCGGGCCCGCGCCAGCAGGCGCTGCGCCGCCTGCACCGGGTCAGGCGGCCTGTCTTCAGCCTGGGATGGCGGCATGGCTGGGCAAGCCCCGTGGGAAAGTCCGCACCACATCGGCCCACGGGGCGTCCGTGCAGTGGTGCAATTGCGCCGGGCTGAGCGCCAGCAGCGCGCGCGCATGGCCGCACCAGGCCCAGAGCGCATCAAAGCGCTGCAGGCTCTCGTCCAGCAAACACAGCACCGGCTCGCGATGGCCCAGCGGCGCGACGGCCCCTGTGGCAAAGCCTGTGCGCTCCCGCACGAAGCGGGCATCGGCGCGGCCCACTTCCCCGAGCAGGCGGCAGACCTTGGCGCGATCGACCTGGCGATCGCCCGCCGCCATGACCAGCACCGGCGCATCATCGGCCAGGCGCCGCAGCACCTGCCCGCGCGCCAGCTGGCCCGGCGCCACGCCCAGCAGCGCAGCGGTCTGCCGCAGGCTGCGCGCGGGCTGCCCCAGCCACCGCGGCGGCCCCAGCTGCGGCCAGGCGCGCAGGGCCTGTTGCACGCGCTGCACTGGCTCGGGCAGCCTCGCGGGCGGCTGTTCGGGCAGTGGCAGCGACTGGGGCTGCGCGCCTGCTGGCAGCTTGCGCAAGGCCAAGGCGCTGGCCCCCGCCTCAGCCGCAGGCCACGGCCTCGGGCCGCTTCTTGGCGATGGCCGTGCCCGCGCGCGAGCTGGACGGGCGCTGCAGGAACTGGCTGATGTACAGCCCGGCATCGACCAGCTTGTCCAGGTCGATGCCCGTCTCGATGCCCATGCCGTGCAGCATGTAGACCACGTCCTCGGTGGCCACGTTGCCGGTGGCGCCCTTGGCGTAGGGGCAGCCGCCCAGGCCGGCGACGGCCGCATCGAATTGCCACACGCCCAGCTGCAGGGCCGCCAGCGTATTGGCCACGCCCTGGCCGTAGGTGTCATGGAAGTGGCCCGAGACGTCATCGAGCGCGTAGTGCTTGAGCGTGGCCTCGATGGCGCGCTGCACCTTCAGCGGCGTGCCCACGCCAATGGTGTCGGCCACGCCGGCGTGCTGCACGCCGATGGCCTTGAGCTGGCGCGCCAGCGACTCGACCTGCTGGGGCGAGACCTCCCCCTCATACGGGCAGCCGACGGTGCAGGACATGGCGCCGCGCACGTAAATGCCCCGCGCCCGCGCGGCCTCCACCACCGGCGCAAAGCGCTCGATGCTCTCGGCGATCGAGCAGTTGATGTTCTTCTGGCTGAAGGTTTCGCTGGCCGAGGCAAAGACCACGATCTCATCGGGCTGGCTGGGCAGGGCCGCCTCCAGCCCCTTCATGTTGGGCACCAGCACCGAGTAGCGCACCCCGGCTCGGCGCTCGATGCCGGCCATGACCTGGCTGTTGTCGGCCATTTGCGGCACCCATTTGGGCGAGACGAAGCTGGTGACCTCGATCTCCTTCAGGCCCGCATCCTGCAGGCGCTGCACCAGGCCGATCTTGACCTCGGCCGGCACCAGTTGTTTTTCGTTTTGCAGGCCATCGCGCGGGCCGACTTCCACCAGTTTGACTTTGCTGGGCAGTGCCATGGCTTGGGGCTCCTGAAGAGGTGTGAAGAAGAAAACGCCAGCGCGCAGCGCATGGGCCAGGGCCTAATGGCCGGCCCGGCCCATGCGCTGCGCGCGCCTGCCCGGTCGCCCCGGGCAGGCCTGTGTGTCATCCATTGCGCCGCCCGCCGGGGCAGCAAAACGTCAGGCCTGTTCAAGCAACAGGCTCAGAGCCCGTGCTCAGACGGCCGCCTCGTCCTGCTCGCCGGTGCGGATGCGCACCACCTGCTCCAGCGGGGAGACGAAGATCTTGCCGTCGCCGATCTTGCCGGTGCGCGCGGCCTTGGCGATGGTGTCGATGCAGCTGTCCACCACGGCGTCCGTCACGGCGATCTCGATCTTCACCTTGGGCAGAAAATCCACCACGTATTCCGCGCCGCGGTACAGCTCCGTGTGCCCTTTCTGGCGGCCAAAACCCTTGACCTCGGTGACCGTCAGGCCGGTGATGCCCGACTCGGCCAGGGCCTCTCGCACATCATCGAGCTTGAAGGGCTTGATGATGGCGGTGATCAATTTCATGCTCATTGCAAAACTCCTTGCCTGGGATGCGGCAATTCAAAGGCGCGCGGCTGCTGTCCGATACAAAGCCTGCGCCCGAAAAAAATGGCGACGCCGCCCGAAAAGCCCGCAATGGTAACGCCATTTTTTGCCAGGGCCGCCCGCCCAGAGCGGGCTTTTGCCTGGGCAAGACTCAGGCGTGTTCGGCCATCCACTCCTTGAGGGCGGCATCGATGCGGCCTTGCCAGCCCTGACCGCTGGCGCGGAAATGCTGCACCACCTCCGGCGACAGCCGGATCGTGATGCGCTCCTTGGTTGGGGCCTTGTTGGGGCCTCGGCCACGGCGCAGCTTGGCTTGCAGGCTGGCGGGCAGGGTATCCAGGCGAACAGCCTGCTTGAACATGGCCGGCGTCCATTCTGGATTGCTGGCATCGACCAGTTCAGGATTGGGTTTCTTGCTCATAGCGGGCAACCTCTCTTCGATTGGCCTTGCGCAAGCTGATGATGCGAATGCCGACGGGCGTTTCTTTGCCCGCAGCTGACGGCCCAAGCACAGTTTCAGCGACTTGCCACAGCTGGCACCGCGCGCCCCACATCAGCCCCGGTAGCCATTGGTGATCGGATAGCGCCAATCCAGGCCAAAGCTGCGCGCGCTGAGCTTGGGGCCGGGCGCGCCTTGCTGGCGCTTGTATTCGCTGATGCGCAGCAGCCTGAAGACCTGCTCGACGCGCTCGCGCGGGTGGCCTGCGGCCACGATCTCATCGGCCGAGCGCTCCTGCTCCATGCGCAGCCGCACGATGGCGTCGAGCACCTCGTAGGGCGGCAGGCTGTCCTGGTCGGTCTGGTTCTCGCGCAGCTCGGCGCTGGGCGGGCGGGTGATGATGCGCTCGGGGATGGGCTGGGCCACGGCCGGGCCCACGGCGCAGGGCGGCACGTGCGCATTGCGCCAGCGCGCCAGCGCAAAGGCCTCGGTCTTGTACACATCCTTGAGCGGCGCAAAGCCGCCGCACATGTCGCCGTACAGCGTGGAGTAGCCCATGGCCACCTCGCTCTTGTTGCTGGTGGTCAGCAGCAGGCCGCCGAACTTGTTGGACAAGGCCATCAGCAGCACGCCGCGGATGCGCGCCTGCAGGTTCTCCTCCGTGGCATCGGCCGGGCGCTGGCCGAACAGCGGCGCCAGGCTGTGCTGCAGCGTCTCGAAGGGCTCGCGGATGGAAATCTCGTCGTAGCGCACGCCCAGGCGGCGCGCCATCTCGCGCGAATCCTCCAGGCTGATGGCTGCCGTATAGGGCGAGGGCATCATCACCGCATGCACCTGCTGCGCGCCCAGCGCGTCCACCGCCAGCGCCAGCACCAGGGCCGAATCCAGCCCGCCCGACAGGCCCAGCAGCACCTGCTCAAAGCCGTTCTTGCGCACATAGTCGCGCGTGGCCAGCACCAGCGCCTGCCAGATTTGCAGCAGCCCATCGCCCGGCGCGTGGTTTTGCCCGGGCGCCAGCTGCCATGGCCCTGGCTCGGCGGCCCCTGCCGTGTCGCCCTGCCACTGCAGCGGCCACAGGCAGGCGGCAAAGCCCGGGGCCCAGCCCGCGATCTGGCCATCGGCCTGCACGGCCAGCGAATGGCCATCGAACACCAGCTCATCCTGCCCGCCCACCGCGTTGGCATACAGCAGTGGCAGCCCGGCGGCCTGGGCACAGGCGCCCAGCGTCGCCGCGCGCTGCGCCGGCCGGCCCTGCACGAAGGGCGATGCATCCAGCGCCAGCAGCAGGCGCGCGCCGGCCTGGCGGGCCTGCTGCGCCAGCTCGGGCCGCCAGGCATCGGTGCCGATGAGCACGGCCAGCGGCAGGCCCTGCACCGTGGCCGCCGCCAGCGGCGCATCCAGCGGGCCGGCAATGAAATGGCGCTGCTCGCCACTTTGCCCGCCCTGCCCGCCTTGTTGCCGCCAGCGCGCCAGCACCCGGCCCGCGCCGATCAGGCTGGCCGCATTGCAGGCCAGCGGCCTGGGCAGCTGCAGCAGCGGGTCTGTGGCGGCATGCCCAGGCGCGGCCACCGCCTCCGGATGGCCCAGCACGATGTGCAACTGCGGCCACTGCGCACTGGCGGCCACCAGCTGCTGCAGCGCCTGCTCGCAGTCCTGCAGGAAGCGCGGGCGGCAAAGCAAATCGGCCGCGCCCGGCCCGCTGAGAAACAGCTCGGGCAGCACCAGCAGCTGGCAGCCCTGCGCCTGCGCCTGGGCGGCGGCCTGCAGGGCCTGGGCCAGATTGCCCGGTACATCCCCCACGACGGGGTTGAGTTGTGCGACACAGATGGAAAGAGTCATGGGCGAAGGCATGGCGGCAAATGGGGCGCAGGGCAAGCGGGGCGCAGGCATTGCGCCCCTGCCGCCCTGGCAAAAGCGGCCATTATCACGCCAGGGCCTGTTCACGCATCGCAGCGCCGCGCGCCTGTGCGATCGGTGCAGATTTTCCCTGGGGTCGCACTGGTATGATTCGCGCCTTTCGCGCAGCCCGGCCGGCATGGGCAGGCCGGGCCTTGGAGCCCACTCCAAGGGTTGCAGGCCAACTGCCAGTAGCTCAACTGGATAGAGCAGCTGCCTTCTAAGCAGCAGGTCGGGGGTTCGAGTCCCTCCTGGCAGGCCAATGCCCCCATCCCTGCGCTTTTCTTGCCCTGGGACATTCCGCCGTGTCTTTGTTCGTCACCGAATTCGAGGGCGGTCGCGCCCTGTCGCCCTTTCGCGCCGCCAAGCTGCTGCCTGCGCTGCAGGCCATCCACCCCAAGATCCAGGCCATCGATGCGCGCTTTTTGCATCTGGTGGCCACCGAGCAGCCCATGGGCGATGCGCTGGCGCAGCAGCTGGCGCGCCTGCTGGACTATGGCGAGCCCTTTGCCCCGGCGCAGGCCGGCGCGGGCGATGCGCTGGTGCTGGTCACGCCCCGGCTGGGCACCGTCAGCCCCTGGGCGTCCAAGGCCACGGACATCGCGCACAACTGCGCCCTGCCGGTGCGCCGCATCGAGCGCGCCGTGGAGTACCGCCTGCACCTCAAGCCCGGCCTGCTGGGCCAGCGCGAGGCGTTGGACGATGCGCAGTGGCAGCAGGCCGCCGCCTTGCTGCACGACCGCATGACGGAGTCGGCGCTGCGCGATCGCCAGCAGGCCCAGGCCCTGTTCGAGAGCCTGCCGGCCGCGCCGCTGCAAACGGTGGACGTGCTCAGCGGCGGCCCCCAGCAAGGCAAGCAGGCGCTGGAGGCGGCCAACCGCGACTGGGGCCTGGCCCTGGCCGATGACGAGATCGACTACCTCGCCGCCGCCTTCACGCAACTGGGGCGCAACCCCACGGATGTGGAGCTGATGATGTTCGCCCAGGCCAACAGCGAGCACTGCCGCCACAAGATCTTCAACGCCGACTTCACCATCGACGGCCAGCGCCAGGACAAAAGCCTGTTTGGCATGATCCGCCACACGCACCAGATGGCGCCGCAGCACACCGTCGTGGCCTATGCCGACAACGCCTCGGTGATGGAAGGCCACGCCATCGAGCGCTTCGTCGCCCGCGCCGGCGACGCCCAGGCCCCACGCCAGTACGTGCGCGAGCCCGCCCGCCACGACGTGCTGATGAAGGTGGAGACGCACAACCACCCCACGGCCATCTCGCCCTTCCCTGGCGCTGCCACCGGCGCGGGTGGCGAGATCCGCGACGAAGGCGCCACCGGCCGCGGTGCGCGGCCCAAGGCGGGGCTGACGGGCTTTACCGTCTCCAAACTCTGGGGCGGCCTGAGCGAGCAGCCCGGCGGCAAGCCCGCCCACATGGCCAGCCCGCTGCAAATCATGACCGAAGGCCCGCTGGGCGGCGCGGCCTTCAACAACGAGTTTGGCCGCCCCAATCTGGCCGGTTACTTCCGCGAGTACGAGCAAGAAGTCGCTGGCGTGCAGCGCGGCTTTCACAAGCCCATCATGATCGCCGGCGGCCTGGGGCAGATTGACGCCACGCAGGTCAAGAAAGTGCAATTCCCCGCCGGCACGCTGCTGGTGCAACTGGGCGGGCCGGGCATGCGCATCGGCATGGGCGGCGGCGCGGCCAGCTCGCTGGCCAGCGGCGTGAACGCGGCCGATCTGGACTTTGACTCCGTGCAGCGCGGCAACCCCGAGATCGAGCGCCGCGCGCAGGAAGTCATCAACCAATGCTGGCAATTGGGCCAGGACAACCCCATCCTGGCCATCCACGACGTGGGCGCGGGCGGCCTGTCCAACGCCTTCCCCGAGCTGGTCAACGACGCCGGGCGCGGCGCGCGCTTTGATTTGCGCGCCGTGCCGCTGGAGGAAAGCGGCCTCTCGCCCAAGGAGATCTGGAGCAACGAAAGCCAGGAGCGCTACGTCATGGCCATCGCCCCGGAGGCGCTGGCGCGCTTCGAGGCACTGTGCGCGCGCGAGCGCTGCCCGTTTGCCGTGGTGGGCGTGACCACCGAGGCGCGCGAGCTGCGCGTGACCGACGGCGAGGACGGCGAGGACGGCAAGGACAACCCCGAAGCCACCACTGCCCCGCACCCCGTGGACATGCCCATGAACGTGCTGCTGGGCAAGCCGCCCAAGATGCACCGCGACGTGCGCAGCGTGGCGCGCACGCCCCAGCCGCTGGACGTCACCGGCGTGGGCCTGCAAGAGGCCATCATCGGCGTGCTCAGCCACCCCACGGTGGCCAGCAAGCGCTTTCTCATCACCATTGGCGACCGCACCGTCGGCGGCCTCACGCACCGCGATCAAATGGTCGGCCCCTGGCAGGTGCCGGTGGCCGATTGCGCCGTCACCCTGGCCGATTTCAAAGGGCTGGCGGGCGAAGCCATGGCCATGGGCGAGCGCAGCCCGGTGGCCGCCCTCAACGCCCCGGCCTCGGGCCGCCTGGCCATTGCCGAGGCCATCACCAACCTGCTGGCCGCGCCCATCGAGCTGGCGCGCGTCAAGCTCTCGGCCAACTGGATGGCCGCCTGCGGCGAGCCGGGCGAGGACGCCGACCTCTACGCCACCGTGCGCGCCGTGGGCATGGAGCTGTGCCCTCAGCTGGGCATCTCCATCCCCGTGGGCAAGGACAGCCTGTCCATGCGCACCGTCTGGCAGCACGAAGGCCAGCCGCGCAAGGTCACCTCGCCCGTGACGCTGATCGCCAGCGCCTTTTGCACCCTGCCCGACATCACCGGCACCCTCACGCCGCAACTCCATCGCGACGAGGCCGACACCACCCTCATCCTCATCGACCTGGGCCGCGGCCAGATGCGCATGGGCGGCTCCATGCTGGCGCAGGTGCTGGGCCAGGACGGCGGCGCGCCGCCCGACCTGGACGACGCGCAAGACCTGGTGCGCCTGGTCGATGCCGTCAACCAACTGCGCCGCGAAGGCAAGCTGCTGGCCTACCACGACCGCAGCGACGGCGGCCTGCTGGCCACCGTGGCCGAAATGGCCTTTGCCGGGCGCGTGGGCGTGGCGCTGAATGTGGACATGCTCATCACCGAAAGCGACGGCATCAGCGACAGCCGCGCCGAATACGGCGACGCCAAGAACTGGGCCCAGCAAATCGGCGCGCGCCGCGAGGAGCTCACCCTCAAGGCCTTGTTCAACGAAGAGCTGGGCGTGGTGCTGCAGGTGCGCACCGCCGAGCGCGACGCTGTCATGCAAACGCTGCGCGCGCACGGCCTGTCCAAGCACAGCCACTTCATCGGCAAGACCCGCCCGGCGCAGGCCCCGCTGGAAGACGGCAAGGGCCAGCTGCAAATCTGGCGCGATACCAAGAACGTCTTCAGCGCCGAGCTGTACGACCTGTTCCAGGTCTGGGACAGCGTGAGCTGGAAGATCGCCCGCGAGCGCGACAACCCCGACTGCGCCGACCAGGAGCACGCCGCCGCAGGCCGCATGGACGACCCCGGCCTGCACGTGCAGCTGAGCTTCGACCCGGCCGAGGACGTGGCCGCGCCCTTCATCGGCAGCCAGGCCCGCCCGCGCGTGGCCATCCTGCGCGAGCAGGGCGTGAACTCCCACGTCGAGATGGCCTACGCCTTCAGCGAAGCGGGTTTTGAGGCCATCGATGTGCACATGAGCGACCTGCAGGCCGGGCGCGAAAACCTGGCGCAATTTCAGGGCCTGGTGGCCTGCGGCGGCTTCAGCTACGGCGACACCCTGGGCGCTGGCATCGGCTGGGCGCGCTCCATCACCTTCAACCCAGCGCTGGCCGAGCAATTCGAGCAATTCTTCGCGCGCGGCGACACCTTCGGCCTGGGCGTGTGCAACGGCTGCCAGATGTTTGCCGAGCTGGCCGGCATCATCCCCGGCGCGCAGGCCTGGCCGCGCTTTACCACCAACCGCAGCGAGCGCTATGAGGCCCGCCTGGTGCAGGCGCTGGTGCCCGACTCGCCCAGCCTGTTCTTTGCCGGCATGGCCGGCAGCCGCCTGCCCATCGTCGTCGCCCATGGCGAGGGCTTTGCCAACTTCGGCCAGCGCGGCAACGCCAGCGCCGCCATCGCCGCGCTGCACTACGCGGACCACCTGGGCCAGCCCACCGAGCAATACCCGCTCAACCCCAATGGCAGCCCCGGCGGCCTGGCCGCCGTGACCACGGCCGACGGCCGCTTCACGGCCATGATGCCGCACCCCGAGCGCGTGTTCCGCAACGCCCAGATGAGCTGGACGGACCTGCCCGCCACCGGCGGCCTGGGCGCCAAAAGCCCCTGGATGCGCCTGTGGCGCAACGCCCGCAAGTGGCTCGGGTGACGGGCGGCACACGCCCCGCGCCCGGGCAAGGCCGACGCGCAGCGCAGCGCGCGCCGGGGCGCTGGTCCCGCGCGGCCCTGGCCTGGCGCGCCGCCCGCCCCCGCGGCAGCGCAGCGCCTGGCCTGCGCCCTTCTGTTCTTCCCCCAATGGCCGCCACGGCGCGCGCCAACGACTATGCAAACTCCCTATGAATGGGCCATGGGCTGGCGCTATACCCGTGCGGGGCGCACCAGCCGCAGCAAGGGCCTGCTTTCCTTCGTGGCCAGCGTCTCGGCCATCGGCATTGCGCTGGGCGTGGCGGCGCTGATCATCGTGCTCAGCGTGATGAACGGCTTTCAGCGCGATGTGCGCGATCGCATGCTCTCGGTGGTCTCGCACATCGAGGTGTTCGCCCCGCGCGGCGGCACGCTGCCCAGCGTAGAGCGCGTCTCGGCCCAGGTGCGCCAAAACCCGCAGGTCGTGGGCCTGGCGCCCTTCGTCTCGGTGCAGGCGCTCATCGCGCGCGGAGACGACATGCGCGGGGCCATCGTGCGCGGCATCGATCCGGCGCTGGAGCCCGAGGTCACGCAGCTGGCCGGCAGCCTGCGCCAGCAAGTGCTCGATCAGCTCACGCCGGGCAGCTTTCACATCGTGCTCGGGCACGAGCTGGCCAAGCAGCTGGGCGTGGTGCCCGGCGGGCAGGTCACGCTGGTGGCGCCCTCGGGCCAGGTCACGCCCGCCGGGGTGGTGCCACGCCTGAAGCAGATGACGGTGGTGGGCACTTTCGACTCGGGCCATTTCGAGTACGACTCGGGCATGGCCATGCTGCACATCGAGGATGCGCAGCGCATCTTCCGACTGGACTCGCCCAGCGGCATCCGCCTGAAGCTGCAGGACTTGCACCAGGCGCCCGAGGTGGTGCAGCAACTGGCCAACAGCCTGAGCGACCCGCTGCTGCTGCGCGACTGGACCATGCAAAACCGCAACTGGTTCATGGCCGTGCAGATGGAAAAGCGCATGATGTTCATCATCCTGACGCTGATCGTCGGCGTGGCCGCCTTCAACCTGGTGGCCACGCTGGTGATGACGGTGGCCGACAAGCGCGCCGACATCGCCATCCTGCGCACGCTGGGCGCCAGCTCGGCCAGCATCATGGCGATCTTCGTGGTGCAAGGCGCCATGGTGGGCATCATCGGCACGCTGGCCGGGCTGCTGCTGGGCCTGGCCGTGGCGCACAACATCGACGTCATCGTGCCCTTCATCGAGCGGCTGCTGGGCTTTCAGTTCCTGCCGCCGGAGATGTACCTGATCAGCCAGATCCCCAGCGACCCGCAGCTGCGCGACATCGTCTCGATCTGCGCCGTGGCGCTGGCGCTGGCCTTCGTCGTCACCCTCTACCCGAGCTGGCGCGCCAGCCGCATCAACCCCGCCGAGGCCCTGCGCTATGAGTGAAGCCCTTCGCCCCCCCGCACCGGCGCAGCCGCCGGTGGTGCTCTCGGCGCGCCAGGTGGTCAAGCGCTTTTGCGAAGGCCCGCTGGACGTGACCGTGCTCAAGGGCCTGTCGCTGGACGTGTATGCCGGCCAGACGCTGGCCATCGTCGGCGCCTCGGGCTCGGGCAAGAGCACGCTGCTGCACATCCTCGGCGGGCTGGACAAGCCCAGCAGCGGCAGCGTGCTGCTGCAGGGCCAGCCGCTAGAGGGCATGAGCGCCAACCAGCGCGGCGTGCTGCGCAATCGCAAGCTGGGCTTTGTCTACCAGTTCCACCACCTGCTGCCCGAGCTGAGCGCGCTGGAGAACGTGGCCATGCCGCTGCGCATCCGCCGCGCCAGCGCCCAGGAATGCGCGGACAAGGCCAGCGCCATGCTGCGCCAGGTCGGCCTGGGCGAGCGCCTGCAGCACCGCCCGGCCGAGCTCTCCGGCGGCGAGCGCCAGCGCGTGGCCATCGCCCGCGCGCTGGTCACCGAGCCGGTGTGCGTGCTGGCCGATGAGCCCACCGGCAACCTGGACCGCGAAACGGCCGACGCCGTGTTCGCGCTGATGATGCAACTGGCGCGCCAACGCGGCACGGCCTTCGTGCTGGTCACGCACGACCAGGAGCTGGCCGCGCGCTGCGACCGCCAGCTGCGCATGCAATCGGGCCAGCTGGAGGAGCCCGGCCAGCCCGCGCCGCAGGGCTGAGACCACAGCGCGCCGCGCCATGCCGTTCTGGATCGACACCCATTGCCATCTCGATGCGGCCGAGTTCGACGCCGACCGCAGCGCCGAGCGCGAGCGCGCCCGCGCCGCCGGCGTGCGCTGCTGCGTGCTGCCGGCCGTGCAAGCCTCTGGCTTCGAGGCGCTGCGCCAACTGGCCCATGCCCAAGGCGATGCCTATGCGCTGGGCATTCACCCGCTGTACACGCCCGGGGCCAGCCAGGCCGACCTGGGGGCCCTGGATGCGGCCTTGCAGCGCCACGCGCAGGACGCGCGGCTGGTGGCCGTGGGCGAGATCGGGCTGGACTTCTTCACCGGCCTGGAAAGCGGCTGGCAGACCCAGCTCTACAGCGCCCAGCTGCGCCTGGCCAAGGCCCATGCGCTGCCAGTGCTGCTGCACGTGCGGCGCAGCGTCGATCAGGTGCTCAAGCAGCTGCGCGCGGCGCACTTTCACTGCGGCGGCATCGCCCACGCCTTCAACGGCAGCCTGCAACAGGCCCATGCCTTTCTGGATCTGGGCTTCAAGCTGGGCTTTGGCGGCGCGGTGACCTTCGAGCGCGCCCAGCAATTGCGCCGCCTGGCCGCGCAATTGCCGCCCGAGGCCATCGTCATGGAAACCGACGCGCCGGACATGCCGCCGCACTGGCTCTACACCCCGGCCCAGGCGCGCGCGCAAGGCCAGCCCCAGGGCCGCAACAGCCCGGCCGAGCTGCCGCGCATTGCCGCCGTCGTGGCCGGGCTGCGCGGCCTGCCGCTGGCGCAATGGCAGGCCCAGAGCAGCGCCAACGCCCTGGCCGCCCTGCCCCGCCTGCGCGCGCTGCTGCAGGGGCTGGCGCCCGCGGGCCACGGCGCGGCGCAGGCATGAACATGGCCAGGCGCTCAGCTCCATCACCGGCCCCATCACCGGCCCCATCACCGGCTCCATCACCGGCGCCCGCACCAGCACCGGCTGCCGCACCTGCCGTGGCACACGCTGCGGCCGATGCCGGCCAGAGCGCGCCGCCGCCGCTGCAGGGGCTGGCGCCCATCCTCGATGCGCGCACGCGCGTGTTGGTGCTGGGCAGCTTTCCCGGCGCGGCCTCGCTGGCAGCTGGGCAGTACTACGCCCACCCGCGCAACCAGTTCTGGCCCATCCTGGCCGCGCTGCACACGCCGCCGGCCTGGCCGGCACTGCCAGCGGACTACGCCGGACGCCGGCAATGGCTGCTGCAGCAAGGCATTGGCCTGTGGGATGTGTACGCCGCCTGCGAGCGCCAGGGCAGCCTGGACAGCGCCATCCGCAACGCCAGCGTCAACGCGCTGCACAGCCTGCGCCAGCGCTGCCCACAGCTGGCATTGATCGCCCACAACGGCGGCGAAAGCTACCGCCACCGCCGCCTGAGCCAGGCGCTGGGCCTGCCTGTGCTGCGCCTGCCCTCGACCAGTCCGGCCAATGCCAGCTGGAGCTTTGAGCGCAAGCTGGCCGCCTGGCGCGCCGCGCTGCTGCCAGCGCTATTGCCCACACCCTCGCCTGCGCTGCCCACAGCGCCCGGCCACGACCCTGCTCCCACACCCCCCGCCTCGCAATGAAAACCGCCCGCGCCAACGCCCGCAAACCCCAGCCCGCCGCGCTGCCCGATGTCAGCATCTCCGAAGAGGATGGCGTGCGCCACCTGCACCTGGATTCGCCTTGGATTCAGGGCTCGATGCGCATTGCCAAGCCCCTGGATCTGGAGTTGGAATACGTGCAGCGCATGATGGCCTGGCTGTTGTTCGTCGAACCCGATTCCGTGCCCGACCTGCACGCCATGCAGCTGGGCCTGGGCGCGGCGGCGCTGACCAAGTTTTGCTACAAACGCCTGGGCATGCGCACCACGACCATCGAGCTCAACCCCCAGGTTGTGGCCGCCTGCATGCGCTGGTTTCGCCTGCCCGAGAACGACGAGCGCCTGCAGGTGCTGGTGGCCAATGCCCAGGACGCCGTGCAAGACCCGGATTGGCTCGGCAGCGTCGATGCGCTGCAAGTGGATCTCTACGACCACGACGCGGCCGGGCCGGTGCTGGAGAGCGCCGAGTTCTACGGCCACTGCCACGCCATGCTGGCCGAGGGCGGCTGCATGAGCGTCAATCTGTTTGGCCGCACGGCCAGCTTCGAGCGCAACATGCGCCACATCGCCGCCGCCTTCGGGGCGCAGGCGCTGTGGCATTTCAAGCCCACGCACGAGGGCAACACCATTTTGCTGGCGCGCAAGGGCGGTTCCGAAGTCTCCCGCCCGCTGATGCGCCAACGCGCCGAGGCCATCGAGGCGCGCTGGAAACTGCCCGCGCGCCTGTGGGTCCAAGCCCTGCAACGCTGGCAACCCGCGCCGGCGCCCCCTGGGGATTGTTGAGATGGAGTGTTGCAGCGGTGTTTTCGGTCAAAACTGCGCAACTGCCGCGTTGAAAACGCTTGTCAGGCGTCCAGACCTTGCGCGCGTTTTCGCCTTGCATTTGCGGCTTTTGTTTGCGGCTTTTGTCTCGAAAAACCGCTTGGCAAACCCAATCTCAACAACCCCAGGCGCGCTCCTATAATTTTCCCCACCGCCGCCCAGCCGCACTGCCTGCCTTGAGCCCCCCCGTCTCGCCCCTTCCCCCCACGCCACCGCCCATGCACAGCCTGGGCCCGCTGCGCGTTTTGTACCGTCTGGTAGGCCTGATCGCTACCGCCTGCGTGCTGACCACCCTGCTGTGGCTGCACCAGCGCAGCAGCCTCATGCAGCAACAGGCCATGCAGGCGCAGGCGCAGGCGCAGGCGCTGCGCTATGCCTATGCCCTGCAGACCAGCGCCCAGGGCTATGCCCGCATGCTGCACGCCACCCAGGTCGGCCTGCGCGGCAATGCGGAGCAGGACACCGAGCTGCTGCAAACGCAGTGGGATGCGGCGCAGCACAACCCCGGCCTGATCAACGCCTCCACCCTGCGCCTGCTGCCGGCCCCGCCGGCGGACCTGAGCACCATGCCGCCGGAGGATGCGGCGCTCTGGGCCGCAGCGCGGCAGCAAACATCGCCCCTGCCACAGGCGCTGGCCCGCCCCGAGGGCCTGACACTGTTCACCCCGGCCCCGCAGCACA
Source organism: Vandammella animalimorsus (assembly GCF_002285265.1). Classification (GTDB taxonomy): domain Bacteria; phylum Pseudomonadota; class Gammaproteobacteria; order Burkholderiales; family Burkholderiaceae_C; genus Lampropedia. The sequence goes on along the minus strand of NZ_NSJB01000001.1, from coordinate 122,917 downwards.
CCGCCACCGGGCCGCAGCAGCAATTGCTGGCGCTGGACTTGCGCTATGACAGCTGGCTGCGCGAAGTGCAGCGCAGCCTGGGGCTGGACCCCAGCCTGCCGCAGGGCCTGTACCTGGAGCAGGCGCCCGCCCAGCCCGAAAGCGGCAGTCAGCAGCCTTCGGTCCGGCCCGAGCAGTACTGGCACGATGGCCAGCTGCACACCCGCCTGTCCGTCCTGGGCCAGGCGCTGGAGCTGGTCCTGGCCGCGCCGCCGCCAGGCGCCCAGGCCGAGGCCGACCCGCTGGCCCCGCCCGAGCCAGACGCCAGCAGCGCCGAGCCCAGCAGCCCTGGGCAATACATGCTGTGGCAGCCTGTGCTGGTGGCCGTGCTGGCCCTATTGCTTTACGTGCTGCTGCGCACCTGGCACATGCGGCGCGTGCGCCAGCAGTTGCGGCACTGGCGCGAATACGCCAGCGACAGCAGCGAGCACTACCTGGCGCTGATCAACCACCCGCTGCTGGCGGTGGCCGAGATCGAGGGCGCGGCCGGCCAGTTCATCTCCGTATCGCCCCGGCTGGCGCAGCTGCTGGGCTACAGCCAGGACAGCCTGCAGCGCCTGACGCTGGCCAGCCTGGCCCACCCGGAGGACGTGCAGCGCCTGCACCGGCCCGAGGCGCTGGAGCCCCAGCGGGCCAACGCGCGCTACCGCTATGGGCGCATCGGCAACCTGCGCCTGCTGCACAGCCTGGGGCACGTGGTCTGGGTGGACCTGCTGGAGATCAGCCCCCGGAAGCCGCACGGCAGCAGCGCGCTGCAAGGGCACAGGCTGCTCATCGTGCACGACCAAAGCGAGACGCGCACCCTGCAGGCGCAGCTCAACCGCCGCATCCAGCGGCAAGCGGCCATCCTCGAACAAGTGCCGCTGGGCCTGTGCATCCTGGACAGCCAGATGCGCATCCAGTTCATGAACCAGGGCTTTCAGCGCATCAGCCAGCTCAAAGCCCCGCTGCCCGAAAGCCTGGAGGAGTGGTGGCAATGCACCATCACCGATGCAGGCCTGCGCCAAAGCGCGCGCGCGCGCTGGGATGCCCAGCTGGCCCGCGCCATTGCCGGCAACGGCATCGTGCGCCCCGTGGAAATCAGCCTGCAGCCGGCCTGGGCCGCCCCGCAGGACATCAACGCCGCCGGACTGAACGTGACGCTGGAGCTCTCCGCGCTGGTGCTGGACGATCAAATGGTGCTGACACTGGTGGACGTCAGCGCCCACAAGCGCGCCCAGCATGCGCTGCAATTGCAGGCGCTGTACGACCGCACCAGCAGCCTGCCCAACCGCTTCCTGCTGCTCGACCGCCTGCAGCAGGCCCTGCAATGCGCCGCGCAGCAGCAGCAATACGGCGCCTTGCTGCTGCTGGACGTGGCCCCGCTCAGCGAAGCGCACAACCTGCAGGAGCACGACTGGGCCGCGCCGCTGGTGCGCGAGGTGGCAGCGCGCCTGAGGGCCTGCTGCCCGCTGGGCCAGACCCTGGCGCACACCGGCCCTGGCCAGTTCGCGCTGCTGATCCACGCGGCCACGCACAACGGCAGCGAGGCCATGCGGCACAGCAAGGACCTGGGCTACACCATCTTGCATGCGCTGCAGGCGCCATTTCGCCATGGCGGCCAGCACATGGCCCTCAAGGCCTTTTTGGGCATCGTGCTGTTTCATGGCCAGCGCTCCGAAAGCGCCAACCTGCTCTGGCAGCATGCGCACCAGGCCCTGGAGCAGGCGCACCGCCAGCAGCTCAAGGAGCCGTGCTTTTTCGACCCGGACATGCAGGCCGCAGCCAGTGCCAATGCGCTGCTCGAAGAAAGCATCCGCACCGGCCTGGCCACGCAGCAGTTCGTGCTGTACCTGCAGCCGCAGGTGCGCCATCACCAGCTCACCGGCGCCGAGGTGTTGCTGCGCCGGCGCAATGGCCAGGGGCAGGAAGTCATCACGCCAGAGCAATTCCTCGCCGCGGCCGAGCACAGCAACCTCATCGTGCCGCTGGGCCACTGGGTGCTGGCCCAGTCCTGCAGGCTGCTGGCCGCCTGGGCGCAGCACCCGCAGACCGCAGGCCTGAGCCTGTCCATCAACATCAGCGCCAAACAGTTCTGGCAAGACAACTTCGCCGCAATGGTGCTGCAAACCATTGCCAGCACTTCTGCCCCGGCGCACCGCCTGGTGCTGGAGCTGACCGAAGAAGTGCTGCAGCACAACCTGACCCAGTCCATCGCCTGCATGCGCCAGCTGCGCGCCTACGGCGTGGGCTTCGCGCTGGACGGCTTCGGCAGGGGCGAATCCTCGCTGAAGCTGCTGCAGCAGCTGCCGCTGGACGAGGTGGACATCGACTACCGCATCGTGCGCGATCTGGGCCACTCCACACAGAATGCACGCACCGTGCACAGCATCGTGCAGCTCTGCCACAACCTGGGCATCAGGGCCATGGCCAAGGGCGTGGAGGAAGCCGCGCAGGTGGAAATCCTCAAGTCCTACGACTGCTACCACTGGCAAGGCTACTTCATCGGCATGCCCTTGCCCGTGGCGGACTTCGAGCGGCAATTCGTTCACGCCGCGCCGCCGGCCTGAACTGCTGACCAGCGCGCTGCGCCTGCCCGCCGCAGCCGCAGCGCAGATGTGCTCCAATCGGGGCCCCAAGAACCTGTTCAAAATCCCTGCACGGGCGGACAAGAGCTCGGATTTGGGCCGCCTTCGGCGCCCGCAAGATGCGCGCCAAGGCCGCGCCAGCCAATAGCCACTAGCAGCCATGGCCACCGCCGCGGCTGTGTTGCGTGCCTGGCAGCCCACCCCAAAACCGCCTCTTGCCCGCCCGCGCCAAGGCCTTGCACCGGCTCTCCAACAAACCCAAAAAACCCTTTGCCCCACCGTCCGCCGCGCAGCCCCCGCTGCCCGACAGCGCCATGCCCACCACCGCCCCACGCCCCACTGCCCGCAGCGCTGCCGCTGCGCCATCGCCCGCTGGCCAGCCTGCCCCCCGCCTGGGGGTGCTGCTGTGCAACCTGGGCACGCCCGATGCGCCAACGCCTGCGGCCGTCAAACGCTATCTGGCCGAATTCCTCAGCGACCCGCGCGTGGTCGAGCTGCCGCCGCTGCTGTGGCAGCCGCTGCTGCGCCTGGCCATCCTGCCGCTGCGCGCCAAGGAATCGGCGCGCAAATACGAAAAAATCTGGCAGCCCGAGGACGGCGGCTCGCCCCTGCTGGCCTACACCCGCAAGCAGGCCCTGATGCTGCGCGGCTGGCTGGGTGAGGCCGGGCTGCGCGGCGTGGACGTGCAGGCGGCCATGCGCTACGGGCAGCCGGGCATCATCGCGCAGCTCGAACGCTGGCACGCCCAGGGCGTGGAAAAAATGCTGCTGCTGCCGCTGTACCCGCAGTATTCGGCCACCACCACGGCCAGCGTCATCGACCAGGCCCATGCCTGGGCCGGCAGCAAGCGCAACATGCCCGAGCTGCGCATCGTCAAGCACTACGCTGACGATGCCGGCTACATCGCCGCCCTGGCGCGCCGCACGCTTGAGCACTGGCAAACCCATGGCCGGCCCGAAGTGCTGGTGATGAGCTACCACGGCATCCCGGCGCGCAACGTCGCCAAGGGCGATCCTTATGCGCAGCAATGCCAGCGCAGCGCCGCCCTGCTGGCCCAGCAGCTGGGCCTGCAGCCCGCGCAATACCGCGTGACCTTCCAATCGCGCTTTGGCCGCGCGCAATGGCTGCAGCCCTACACCCAGCCCACGCTGGAGCAATTGGCGCGCGAGGGCGTCAAGACGGTCGATCTGATCTGCCCCGGCTTTGCCAGCGACTGCCTGGAGACCCTGGAAGAGATCGACATGGAAGTGCGCCAGGCCTTTCTGGCCCATGGCGGGCAGGAGTTCCGCTACATCCCCTGCCTGAACGACCACCCGGCCTGGATCAGCGCGCTGCGCGATCTGGTGCTGCGCCATACGGCCCATTGGTGAGCGGCGGCGCGCCGCTGGCTGGTTGGTGGCGCAGAACTATCGCGGCGGCCCGGCCGCCCAGGCCTGCAGGCTGGCCAGGGCCAGCAGCAAGGCCGCGTAGCTGCCCATGCGCCCGTCCTCGCCGGTGAGCAACAGGCCTGCCAGCAGCACCAGCGAACCCAACAAGCCTGCGGCCAGCAGGTTGACCCAGGCGCGCATGCGCCAGTGCGCGCGGCGCAGCAGGGCCCGGCTCAGCCCCACCAGCAGCGCAGCCACCGCCCAGGCCGGCAACAGCAAGGCCCCGAGATGGGCCAGAAATTGCGCCACCCCCATGGCTACCCCATCGCGCTACAGCGTGCGCAGGCCGCGCATCAGGCGCTGGGTGTGCAGCTCCGCGCCCAGGTAATGGGCCAGCGCGGCGCGCAGCTGGGGCTTGAGATCGGCTGCGGCATCGCCCAGGGCCCGCATGCAGGCGGCCAGCGCCTGGGGGCCGGCCAGCGCCTGGGCAATGGCCTGCCACTGCTGGCCCGAGAGGCTGCGCCGCCCGTCCCAGACTTCGTGCAGGCCCATTTCGGGGATGAGCGCATAGCGCTTGCGCTCGCCCAGCGGCTGCTGGTCCTGGGTCTGCACCGACAGGTCGGGCAGCATGCCCAGCTGTTGCAGCAGCACCAGCTCAAAGGCCCGCAGCAGCACTTCCAGCGCCTGGCCCGGCGCGCTGGCCAGCACGTGCAAGGTCATCTGGTAGGCATCGAAGACGGCGGGGTGGGCATCGCCGCGCACCAGCAGGCGGGCCAGCAGCTCGTTCAGATAGAGGCCAGCCAGCAGCGGCTCGCCGCGCGGCACGGCCGGGCCGCCGGCGCGCTCGACGCTGCGGATCGTGGCGATCATGCCCTGCTCCTGCTCCACCCAGCTGCAATCCAGGCGCAGCAGCTGCAAGGGCAACAGCAGCGCACGGAAGTTGGAGGTGGGTTTTTTCGCGCCCTTGGCCAGGGCCGTGAGGCGGCCATGGTCGCGGGTGAACAAGTCCACGATCAGGCTCGATTCGCTGTACGGGTACTGGTGCAGCACAAAGGCCTGCTGCCCGCTGATGCGCCGCGTGCGCCGCGCCGGCGCAGCGCCTGCAGCGGCCCTGGCCCTGCGGCCAGCTGGCGCTGCCAGCGCAGCCTGCAAGGCCGCGCCGGCGGCTGCGTCGTCCACGGCGGCTGCGGCATGCACTGCGGCGCCTGCCATCATGCCCGCAGCCGGCCGCGCTCACTCATAGCCGTAGGCGCGCAGGCGCGCAGCGTCGTCCGACCAGCCCGAGCGCACCTTGACCCACAGCTCCAGAAAGACCTTGGCATCCAGCAGTCTTTCCAAATCCTGGCGCGCTTCGGTGCCGATGCGCTTGAGGCGCTCGCCCTTCTCGCCAATCACCATGGCCTTGTGGCTTTCGCGCTCGACGACGATGCTCGCGGCGATGCGCACCATGCGCTGCACCTGCCGCCCGGGCTCTTCCAGGAAGCGGTCGATCAGCACGGTCGAGGTGTAGGGCAGCTCATCGCCGGTGAGGCGAAAGAGCTTTTCGCGCACGATCTCGGCTGCCAGAAAGCGCTCGCTCTTGTCGGTGAGCTCGTCTTCCTCGTACCACCAGGGCTGCTCGGGCAGGTAGCGCTCGCACACGGCCAGCAGGCGGGCCACGTCCTTGGGGTCCTTGGCCGACATGGGCACGAACTCGGCGAAATCGTGGCGCTCCTGCATGCTTTTGAGCCAGGGCGCCAGCTCGGAGCGGCGGTGCACGGTGTCGAGCTTGTTGGCCACCAGGATGGTCGGGATGCGCTGCTTGAGCAAGGCCAGCACCTGGGCATCCTTGAGCGAGAAGCTGCCGGCCTCGACCACGAACAGCACCAGATCCACGTCGGAGATCGTGCCCGTGACGGCTTTGTTCAGGGACTGGTTCAGGGCCGATTGGTAGCGGGTCTGAAAGCCCGGCGTATCCACGAACACGAACTGCGCCCGGCCTTCGGTGCGAATGCCCGTGATGCGATGGCGCGTGGTCTGGGCCTTGCGCGAGGTGATGCTCACCTTCTGCCCCACCAGGGCATTCATCAACGTGGACTTGCCCACGTTGGGGCGCCCCACCAGGGCGATCAGGCCGCAGCGCTGCGGCGCATCGCCGCCGCCCTGCTCCGCCGGCGCCCCGGGCTCAGAAGAAGACATCACGCTCACGCCACCCATCCTTTCCCAGTCGACCCTGGTCGTTTCTTGCCCTTGTCCTGCAGCGGCGCACTGGGCGCGCGCCCAGTGCGCACGGGCACTGCGGCCGCTGCACGGCGCGGCTTGGCCTTGACCGTGGCCGTGGCCTGCCACTGGCCATGCTGCTGTAATTGGTCGAGCAATTGCTCGGCCGCCTGCTGCTCGGCCGCCTTGCGCGAAGGCCCCTGGCCCTGCGCCTGCAGCGGCGGCGTTTGCAGGGTGCATTGCACGACGAACAGTTGCTGGTGATCGGCGCCGCGCACCTGCTGCAGCTCGTAATGCGGCAGGGCCAGATAACGCCCCTGCAGCAGCTCTTGCAGGCGGGTCTTGGGGTCCTTGGCGTGGGTCTGGGCGCTGCTCGACAAGTCGACCTGGGCGAACAGGCGCTGCACCAGTTGCTCCACGGCGGCAAAGCCCATGTGCAGGAACACCGCGCCCAGCAAGGCCTCCAGCGCATCGGCCAGCATCGAGGGGCGCTGCTGCCCGCCGGATTTCTTCTCGCCCTCGCCCAGCCGCAACAGCTCGGGCAGGCCCAGGCCCAGCGCGATGCGGTGCAGGGACTGCTCGCGCACCAGATTGGCCCGCGTGCGCGACAGCTCGCCCTCGCTGGCCTGCGGCAGGCGCTGCATCAGCCAGCGCGACACGCACAGATTGAGCACCGCATCGCCCAAAAACTCCAGGCGCTCATTGTGATCGGCACTGAAGCTGCGGTGCGTCAAGGCCTGCTGCAGCAAAGCCCGCTCGGCGCCGTCCCATCCCAGGCTGCGCGCCAGCCGCTCCAATCGCGTATCACTCAAGAAACTGCTCCGCAGCCACTACCGGCCAGCCCCTCAATGGGAGCTGGCATGCAGCTTGTAAACCAGAAAGGCCGGGCCCACCAGCGGGATCTCGCGGTCGTACTCCACCTCGACGACCACCGCGTCATTCTTCTTGCTGACGATCAGGTCCTTGGAGCTGATGGGGTTTGCATACTGATCCAGATAATCGATATTGGCTTGGCTGTCGAACAGCTGGCGCACTTCAAGCACACTGCCGCCCGTAGCGGCTTTCTTAAGCACCCGCTTAATCGCCATGTACTCGGTCACCACAGGCACCGACTTGAAGCCCACATAGCCCAGGAAAACGATGATCGCAGCCAGCATGCACAGGCCAATGAATGACATGCCGCGCTGCCGTTGCGCCAGCGAAATCGTGGTGGCTTTTTTCATGTTGTTCAGTGCGTCCACAGCAAGTCCCTCTTTGGTTTTCACGCCAGCGCGGCTGCAGTGCGCAGCCTGCCGGCCATCAATGAATGCGTTCGACAAAGCGCCATCGGCACAAGGCCTGTGCCGATGAAGTTACTGAATTTTACCCACGCGCCCCAGGTCTGAAAAATTCATCCAGACCACCACGGCGCGCCCGACCACGTTGGCATCGGGCACGAAGCCCCAGGCGCGCGAGTCGAGCGAGTTGTCGCGGTTGTCGCCCATGACGAAGTAATGCCCTTCGGGCACACGGCAGCTCACGCCCTCGACGCTGTACTCGCATTGGTCGCGGAAGGGAAAATCGCCCGCGCCCATCACCATGGCCGGCATTTGCGGGTTGTTCAGCACCTCGTAGGTGTGGCCGCCCAAGGTTTCTTCCCAGCGCTTGGCGTGGATGACGGAGTCCTTGTCGAAGTAATCGGGCTGCGGCACGGAGTTGACCGCCTGGCCATTGACCGTCAGGCGCTTGTTGTGGTAGCTGACCGTGTCGCCAGGCAGGCCGATCACGCGCTTGATGTAGTCCATGCGCGGGTTGGGCGGGTAGCGGAACACCACGACCTCGCCGCGCGTCGGCCGCCTGCCCTGGGTCAGCGCCGCATTCCACACGGGCAGGCGCAGGCCGTAGGTGTATTTGTCCACCAGAATCAAGTCCCCGACCTGCAACGTCGGGATCATGGAGCCGCTGGGAATGCGAAACGGCTCGTAGACGAAGGAGCGCAGCACGAACACCGCCGCGATGACGGGAAACAGCCCGGCCGTCCAGTCCAGCCACCAGGGCTGGCGCAGCGCCTGGTTGGCCGCAGCGGCCACGTCCAGCTCCTCGGTGACCACGCCCTGGGCCTGCAAGGCGCTGTGCCTCTCCTTGAGCTGCAGCACCAGCTGCTGCGCCTGGCGGCGGCGGCGCGGTAGAAAGTACAGTTTTTCGGCCAGCCAGTATGCACCGGACACCAACGTGGCCAGCAGCAGCAGCAGGGGGAAATTGCCTTCGATCTGGCCTGTCAGCCACAGCAGCAGATAAGCAGCGACGCCCGCCAGCAGGGCCCCGGTCAGAACAGCGATTGCTTTCACTTGCGTCAATCCTCAACTTGCAAAATCGCCAGAAACGCCTCCTGTGGCACTTCCACCGAGCCGATCTGTTTCATGCGTTTCTTGCCGGCCTTTTGTTTTTCCAGCAGCTTGCGCTTGCGCGTGATGTCGCCGCCGTAGCATTTGGCCAGCACGTTCTTGCGCAACGCCTTGACCGTCTCGCGGGCAATGATCTGGCCGCCGATGGCCGCCTGGATGGCCACGTCGAACATCTGCCGGTCGATGACCTCGCGCATCTTGGCCACCACCGCCCGGCCGCGGTACTGCGCCTGGCTGCGGTGCACGATGATGGACAGCGCATCGACGCGCTCGCCATTGAGCAGGATGTCGACCTTGACCACGTCCGAAGGCCGATACTCCTTGAACTCATAGTCCATCGAGGCATAGCCGCGGCTGACGGACTTGAGCTTGTCGAAAAAGTCCAGCACGATCTCCGCCAGCGGCATGTCGTAGGTCAGCATCACCTGCCGGCCGTGGTAGGCCATGTTCAGCTGGATGCCGCGCTTTTGGTTGCACAGCGTCATCACCGCGCCCACGTAGTCCTGCGGCAGGTACAGGTGTACGGTGACGATGGGCTCGCGCACCTCCTGCACCTTGCCCGAATCGGGCATCTTCGAGGGGTTTTCCACCATCACGACTTCGCCGTCGGACTTGACCACTTCGTAGACCACGCTGGGCGCGGTGGTGATCAGATCCTGGTTGAATTCGCGCTCCAGGCGCTCCTGCACGATCTCCATGTGCAGCAGGCCCAGAAAGCCACAGCGAAAGCCAAAGCCCAGCGCCTGCGAGACTTCCGGGTCGAACTGCAAGGCCGCATCGTTGAGCTGCAGCTTTTCCATCGCGTCGCGCAGCGCGTCGTACTGGTTGGCCTCGGTCGGGTACAGGCCGGCAAACACCTGCGGCTGGATTTCCTTGAAGCCCGGCAGCGGCTGCTGGGCCGGCCCGGCATTGTTGGGCAGCTTTTTCTCCAGCGTGATGGTGTCGCCCACCTTGGCGGCCTTGAGCTCCTTGATGCCGGCGATGACAAAACCCACCTCACCGGCCTGCAGCAGTTCGCGCTGCGAGGACGCCGGCGTGAACACGCCCAGGCTGCCTGCCTCGTACACGGCCCCGGTGGCCATCAGGCGGATGCGCTCGCCCTTGCGCAGCTGGCCATCGACCACGCGCACCAGCATCACCACGCCCACATAGGCATCGAACCAGCTGTCGATGATCATGGCGCGCAACGGCCCCTGCGCGTCGCCCTTGGGCGGCGGCACTTTCTGCACGATCAGCTCGAGGATTTCCTCAATGCCCATGCCCGTCTTGGCCGAGACCGGCACGGCCTCGGAAGCATCGATGCCGATGACGTCCTCGATCTCGGCCTTGGCGCGCTCGGGGTCGGCCTGGGGCAGGTCCATCTTGTTGAGCACGGGCAGCACTTCCACGCCCAGATCCAGCGCCGTGTAGCAATTGGCCACGGTCTGCGCTTCCACGCCCTGCGAGGCATCGACCACCAGCAGCGCCCCTTCGCAGGCCGAGAGCGAGCGCGAGACCTCGTAGGAAAAGTCCACGTGGCCGGGCGTGTCGATCAGGTTCAGGTTGTAGACCTGGCCATCCTTGGCCTTGTACTGCAAGGCCGCCGTCTGGGCCTTGATGGTGATGCCCCGCTCTTTTTCGATGTCCATGGAGTCGAGCACCTGGGCGGACATCTCACGCTTGCTCAAGCCACCGCTGTATTCGATCAGGCGATCGGCCAATGTGGACTTGCCGTGATCGATGTGGGCGATGATGGAGAAGTTGCGAATATGGTTCATGTTGAAAGATGAAAGCGCACCGGCCGGCGCGCACGAAAAAGCGCGCCTGAGCCCGACGCGCACGCAATGCCTGGGCGCTGGCCATGGGGCATTCACCTCGAACGCATCCAATGACACCGGAGGTGAACCCGCCAGCCCTGCCCGACAGCGCCCGGATTCTACTGTGCCTGGCGCGGTCGCACTGCGCCGGGGCCTGTGCTCAAAATCGCCGCCAACAGCGCTCGCCCCAGATCGGGCAGGGCTGCTGCACGCAGCTTGGCTTACTCGGCCATGAAGCGCTCGACGCGCTGCACGGAGCGAACGCGGCGCAGGTTTTTCAGCAACTGCTCCAGATGCGCGCGGTTGCGCACCGCCACGTTCATGCGCGCCTCCAGGATTTCCAGCCGGCCTTCCTCGAGCATCTCCAGCCGCAGGATGTTGACGCCGGCGCGCGCCACCGCCAAGGCCGCCTCGGCCAAGGCCCCCTGGGTATTGCGCAAATGCAGCAGCAGCATGGCGTCGAACTCGGCCTGCGGCTCATCCACCCACTCCAGCGCCATGGCCGATGCAGGCTCCTTGTCACGGCGGCGCTGCCCCACGGGGCACTCCAGGCGATGCACCTCCAGGCCGCGGCCGCTGACCAGCTGCCCGGCGATGGCGTCGCCCGGCAGCGGGCGACAGCAAACCGCATAGCGCGCCGGCGCGCCATCGGCACCGCCAACGGCCAGCACGACCGGCGCGGCCTGCTGCGCCACCATTCGCTCCTTGGACATGACCAGCGCGTCCGGGCGCAACCCCACCTCCTGCAGAAAGCGGCCAATCTGCGCCACCAACTCGCCGGCGATCAGGCGGCCGTGCGCGATTTCCAGCAGCAGCTGCTCGCGCGACTTGCCCTGGTACAAAACCCCCAGCTGCCGCCAAATGGCCTGCGCCTGCTCGGTCTCCGGCGCAGGCAGCGCCGCATAGCCGGCCACGCGCAGAGCCCGATTGAACAGCCGCTGCCCCAGGGCCAGCCCTTCTTGCTGATCCACATGCTTGAAGTAGCTGCGGATGCGCGATCGGGCCCGCCCGGTCTTGACGAATTCGATCCAGCCCAGCTGGGGGCGGGCCTGTTCGGAGGTGATGATCTGCACCGTATCGCCGTTTTTCAGCACCGTATGCGGCGACACCGCCGCCCCATTGACCTGTGCCGCGGCGATGTGATCGCCCACACGGCTGTGGATGGCGTAGGCAAAATCCACCACCGTGGCGCCCACGGGCAGGGTCACCACCTGGTTCTTGGGCGTGAAGACGTAGACCGAGGCCGGATGCAAGTCCACCTTGACGTCGTTGAGAAAGTCCGTCGCATCGGCCGAGGAGTTCTCGATCTCCAGCATCGAGGCCAGCCAGCGGCCATTGAGCTGGTCGGCCAGCAGCCCGTCAAGCCCCTGGGATTGGTACAGCCAATGCGCCGCAATGCCGGCCTCGGCCACCAGGTGCATGGTTTCGGTGCGCACCTGGGCCTGCACCTGCACCCCGGAAGGGCCTTGCAAGGTGGTGTGCAAGGACTGGTAGCCATTGGGCTGGGCGTTGGCAATGTAGTCGCGGAAATGGCCGGGCACAGGGCGGTAGGTCTGGTGCAGCACGCCCAGGCCTGCATAGCAGGCGTTCACGTCCTCCAGCAGCACCTGCACGCCGAAGATGTCGTTCACCTTGGCAAAGCTCATGCCCTTGCGGGTCATTTGCAGATAGATCTGGTAGAGCTCCTGCTGCTGCTCCAGCAGCCGCACGGGGATGCCGCGCTGGGCAAAAGCGGCCTCCAGCTCGCTGCGGATCTTCTGCGCCATGCCTTGGCGGCGGCGCTGGACTTTCTCCACCGCCTTGGTCAGGGTCTGGCAGCGCCAGGGGTACAAATGGGCAAAGGCCAACTCCTGCAGCTCCCGGCAAGCGGCATTCACGCCCAGCCGGCTGGCGATGGGGGCGTAGATTTCCAGCGTCTCCCGTGCGATGCGCGCCCACTTGCTGCGCGGCGCCAGCGACAGGGTGCGCATGTTGTGCGTGCGATCGGCCAGCTTGATCAGGATGACGCGCACATCCTTGGCCATGGCCAGCAGCATCTTGCGAAACGACTGCGCCTGATTCTCCTCGCGCGAGAGAAACTCCAGCTTTTCCAGCTTGGTCAGGCCATCGACCAGCTCGGCCACATCGGCGCCAAAGGCCTGCACGATGTCCTGCTTGGTGATGCCGCAATCCTCCATGGCATCGTGCAGCAGCGCCGCCATCAAGGCCGGGGCATCCAGACGCCACTGCGCGCACAGGACGGCCACGGCAATCGGGTGTGTGATATAGGGCTCGCCGCTGTTGCGGTACTGGCCCGTATGCGCTTTCTTGGCAAAGGCAAAGGCATCGGCCACGCGGGCGCGGTCTTGCTCGCTCAGGTACTCGACAGTGCTGGCAAACGCAGCAAACGTCTGGGCCACCAGGGCCTCATGCTCCGCCGACATCGCAGGCGCCTGGCCCGCAGAATCTACCTGGTCTGCCGTTTTCATCGTACATGTCTGGAAGAAGTGGACACCGAGCAAGGCTTGGGGCCGGCAGGGGCGGCACGCCAACTGCCCGCAGCAGCCATCGCACGCGGGCAACGCAGGGCAGCAGGAAACGCGCCATGCGTTGCCACGTTTTCAAGCATTTTTTACGATCTTAACGCATGAACGCGGCAATAGCGCCCCCTGCCCTGCACTGCGCCCACCATGCCAGCCCTGAACGTTGCGGCATCGCCATACTTGCAGCGCCCCCCCTGGCAAAACGCAAGAGCCCGCCACAGGGGCGGGCATCGCTGTTGCACGGCACGGCAAGCCAGGGCCGGCATCAGGTGGGGACTCGGCGCAGCATTTCGATGCCGGTTTTGCCGTCGGCAATTTCACGCAAGGCCGTCACCGCCGCCTTGTTGCTGCTTTCCACCTTGGGGGTGTGGCCTTGGTTGATCATGCGGGCGCGATACGTCGCTGCCAGCACCAGCTGGAACCGATTGGGGATTTGCGCCAAGCTGTCTTCCACAGTAATACGAGCCATGAGAACCTCACTTCAAAGAATCTTCCGCATGCGGCAACGCCCACTCCACTGCGCACTGCCTGCCTAGAAGAAAGAATAAAACAATTTGCCCGATCAGGCCTGTATCCCCAGGGCGTGAAACACCTGCGCCTGGGCGCGCCGCTGCGCGCTGTAGCGCAAACGCTGTGCATGCACGATGCTTTTCAGGTCAAACAGCGCGCGCTCGAACACATCGTTGATGATCACATAATCGAAACTGCCGGCCTGGGCCATCTCCACACTGGCATTGCGCATGCGCAGCTCGATCACATCAGGCCGATCCTCGCCGCGCCGCTCCAGGCGGGAGCGCAATTCCTCCAGGCTGGGCGGAAGAATGAAAATCAGCACCGCGTTGGCAAAGACATTGCGGATTTGCATGGCGCCCTGAAAATCGATTTCCAACACCACATCGGCGCCTTGCTGAATGCGGTCTTCAACAGCCTTTTTGGCCGTGCCATAGCGGTTGCCATGGACGTTGGCCCACTCGATGAAGGCATCGGCCGCGACCATGGCATCGAACTCATGGGCGGGGATGAAAAAATACTCCCGCCCGTGCTTTTCCTGCCCGCGCGGCGCGCGCGTGGTGTGCGACACCGTGGGAAACACCCGCGTATCCAGCTCCAGCAAGGCCTTGACCAGGCTGGATTTTCCCGCCCCGCTGGGCGCTGCAACAACAAACAAGTTGCCCGGGTATTCGGCCTCACTGCCAACCCCTGCCTCCGCCGCGCAAGCCGCGCCGGCCAGCGCCCCCGGCGGCAACGGCTGTTCGGACGAGTTGGAATGCAAATTGGAAGAGGCCATAGCAATGCCAAGCAATTGCCCGGGGATTGCCCCGGGCGCAGGGGTTAGTGAAAAATCACGGCGCCAGCCAGGATCGGGCCGGAAAAGTCCTGCATTGGGCTGCGGCCATCAAAGCCCGCGCCCGAGCTGCCGCCCCGCAGAACCGCAGAACGAGAAAACCCTTGTAACTCGCAGCGAATTACAAGGGTTTGATACATGGGCAATTCAGATCGTCGATGAGCACAGGCTTGGCAATTCCGATGCGGGCAGGCAGTCAATCAATCAACGCTTGCCGAAACAATGAACGGCCGGGGCCAGGCCACGTGGCGGAGAGAGCGGGATTCGAACCCGCGGTGGGCTATTAACCCACACACGCTTTCCAGGCGTGCGACTTAAACCACTCATCCATCTCTCCGGGAAAGCCGCGCATTGTAGCCGATTCGGCAGGGCCTGCAAAAAATCCTGCCTCCTCAGCGCATTCTCGGCGCTTGGCGAGCGGCCCATCCCGGCCGCTCGCCACGGCCCGCTGCCGCCTGCCCTCCCGCCCCCGCTCAGGCGGCGCAAGGCCTGCGCTGCGACTATCATGTGCAGCTGTTTGCTCGGCGCCCGTCCTCCGCCCCCTTTGCCGCACGGCCTGCGTGCGTTCTTGGACAGCGCCCAAAGTCTGTCTCACAAGCAATTTGCGCCCACAGGCGCCGCCGCCGCAGTTTTCCTGGCCCGCCCGCCCTGCGCCGGGCGGGCCCGCTCTTTCACCCTCTGTCAGGAGTTTTTTCCATGTCCCATGCGTTGACGTTCGAGGTCTTGCCCAGCGACACCCCAACCCCCGCTGCAGAGCGCCAGGCCATCCTGGCCCAAGGCAGCTTTGGCACCGCGTTTACCGACCACATGGCCACGATCGAGTGGAGCAAGGATCGCGGCTGGCACGATGCGCGCATCCGCAAGCGCGCCCCCTTCTCCATCGACCCGGCCGCCGCCGTGCTGCATTACGGCCAGGAAATCTTCGAGGGCATGAAGGCCTACCGTGGCGAGGGCGATCGCATCACCTTGTTCCGCCCGGATGAAAACGCCCGGCGCTTCAACGCCTCGGCAGCGCGCATGGCCATGCCCGAGCTGCCCGAGGCCATGTTCCTCGAAGCCGTCGAAGCCCTGGTGCGCATCGACAAGGACTGGATCCCCGGCGGCAACGGCAGCCTCTACCTGCGCCCCTTCATGTTCGCCAGCGAGCCGTTTCTGGGCGTGCGCCCGGCGCACCAGTTCACCTTCTGCACCATCGCCTCGCCCGTGGGCGACTATTTCAAAAACGGCCCCAAGCCCGTCAAGGTCTGGGTCTCGCAGCAGTACACGCGCGCGGCCGAGGGCGGCACGGGCGCGGCCAAGTGCGGCGGCAATTACGCCGCCAGCCTCATCGCCCAGGCCCAGGCGCAGCAAAACGGCTGTGAGCAGGTGGTGTTTCTCGATGCCGCCGAGCACCGCTGGATCGAAGAGCTGGGCGGCATGAACATCTTCTTCGTGCGCAAGGACGGCAGCCTGTTCACCACCCCGCTGGGAACCATCTTGCCGGGCATCACGCGCGCCTCGCTGATCGAGCTGGCCCGCAGCCAGGGCATCGACGTGCAAGAGCGCAAATACGCCTTCGACGAGTGGCGCGCCGATGTCGAAAGCGGCAATGTCACGGAAGTCTTTGCCTGCGGCACGGCCGCCGTGGTGGCCTCCATCGGCCAAGTGCAGTTCGAGGGCGGCAGCTTCAGTATCGGCAATGGGGAAAGCGGCCCCGTCACCAGCGCGCTGCGCGAGCAGCTGCTGGGCCTGCAGCGCGGCAAGCTGCCCGACACCCGCGGCTGGGTGCGCACCCTGGCCTGAGGCGGGCACTGCGCAATGACCATGCCAGCGCCCAGCTGCACACCTTGCCCCAGCGCCCTGCCGCTGGGGCGCGAGGTTGACTACCCCAGCCGCTACGACCGCACGCTGCTCTACCCCATCCCGCGCGCGGCGCAGCGCACGGAACTGGGCCTTGGCGCGGCCAGGCGCCTGCCCTTCATCGGCGCCGACATCTGGAGCGCCTTCGAGCTGAGCTGGCTCAACCCGCGCGGCAAGCCCCAGGTGGCCATCGCCCACCTGGTGTTCCCGTGCGAGACGCCCAACATCATCGAAAGCAAGTCCCTCAAGCTCTACCTCAACAGCCTGAACAACCACCGCTTTGCCGACAGCGCCGCGCTGCGCCAGTGCCTGCTCGATGACCTCTCCGAAGCCGCCTGGCGCGGCAGCGGGCAACAGGCCAGCATCGGCGTGCAGCTGGTCGAGGCCGCCGATTTCGGCGCCGAGCAGCTGGCCGAGCTCGAGGGCATCGACCTCGACCGCCTCGACGTCGAATGCCAGCATTACACGCCGCAGCCAGACCTGCTGCGCAGCGCGCAGGGCGAGCCCCCGGTCAGCGAAACCCTGTGCAGCCGCCTGCTCAAAAGCAACTGCCCCGTGACCGGGCAGCCCGACTGGGCCAGCGTGCAAATCCGCTACAGCGGCACCCCCATCGACCAGGCCGCGCTGCTGCAATACATCGTCAGCTTCCGCAACCACACGGGCTTTCACGAAAACTGCGTCGAGCGCATCTTCCTGGACATCTGGCAGCGCTGCCAGCCCACGCAGCTGAGCGTCTATGCGCGCTATACCCGGCGCGGCGGCCTGGACATCAACCCCTGGCGCAGCAGCAGCCCCCACACCGCGCCGCGCAACTGGCGCACGGCCCGGCAATAGCCCTGCGCGCCGGCCACGCCTAGCCCCGCGTGGGCGTGACGGCGTGCCGCAGGCAGGCCCCATCCCCCGACGACAGACAACAAAAAAGCCCAGGCAGATGCTGCTGGGCTTTGCTCAAACGCCGCGCCCGCAAGGGCCGCAGACATGCGATTTTCGTGTGGAAACTGGTCGGGGTGAGAGGATTCGAACCTCCGGCCTCTACGTCCCGAACGTAGCGCTCTACCAGGCTAAGCTACACCCCGATACCAACCGGCCAGCACTGCGATGCGATGGCCAGCGCCTCAACGGCGGCGCGTATTCTATGCTGTTTCGGGGCCGGTTTTGGCGAGTTCGGGCCATCGCGCGCGCAACTTGCCGGGAAATTTGGCGACAATCGCCCTCTTGCCGCCTGCCCAGCCCATGAATCTGCCTGAAATCGTCGATGCCACTTTCGCGCCTGAGGGGGCGCTGGCCAAGGCCAACCCGGGCTACAAGCTGCGCGAAGGCCAGCTGCTCATGGCCCGCGCCGTGGCCCAGACCTTGAGCGACGGCGGGGCGCTGGTGGTGGAAGCCGGCACGGGCGTGGGCAAGACCTTTGCCTACCTCATCCCTGCCCTGCTCAGCGGCGAGCGCATTCTCGTCTCCACCGCCACCAAGGCCCTGCAGGATCAGATTTTCTTTCGCGACCTGCCCTTTCTGCGCAAGGCCCTGGGCATCTCCCTGCAGGCCGCGCTGCTCAAAGGGCGCAGCAGCTATCTGTGCCCCTACCGGCTGGAGCTGGCCGAATCCGAGCTCGACGCCGGCAGCGAAGGCCAGCTGCGCTGGCTGGCGCGCGTGCGCCGCTGGGCCAACACCACGCAATCGGGCGACATGAGCGAGATGCCCGGCTTTACCGAACGCTCGCCGCACCTGCCGCTGGTGACCTCCACGCGCGAGAATTGCCTGGGCTCGCAATGCCCCAGCTTCGCGCAGTGCTACGTCAACAAGGCGCGCAAGCAGGCCCTGGCCGCAGACCTGGTGGTCATCAACCACCACCTGTTCTTTGCCGACCTGCAGGTGCGCGAAAGCGGCATGGTCGAGCTGCTGCCCAGCGTGCGCGCCGTGGTGATCGACGAAGCCCACCAATTCAATGAAACCGGCGTCAACTTCCTGGGCGAGCAGTGGAGCAACTCCCAGCTGCTGGACTTCGCGCGCGAAACCCTGCGCACCTGCAACAAGCTCGCGCGCGGCCTGGGCGACTGGGCCCAGCTGGTGTTCGAGGTGGACGAGGCCTGCAAGCAATGGATGCGCTGCGTGGGCGAGGCCAGCAACCTGCGCCTGAACTGGGACGAGGGCGCGCCCGAAGGCATCGCCCCACAGGCCTGGCAATCAGCCCTGCAAGCCCAGGCCGACGCCTTGCACGCCCTGCATCAGGCACTGCAAACCGTCAAGGACTCCGCGCCGGAGCTGGCCCGCCTGGAGCTGCGCTGCCATGCCCACTGGCAAAAGGCGCGCCTGTTTGCCGGCCCGGCCAGGCTGGGGCGCGTGCGCTGGATGGAAATCGGGCAGGTCACCATCCGCATGGTCGAAAGCCCGCTGGACATTGCCGAGGACATGCGCGCGCACTGGCGCCTGGGCACAGGCACGGACGGCCAGGCCTGCCACGCCGCCAATACCGCCAATATCGCCAACGCCGGCCCCGATGCCAGCGCCAGCGCCGATGGCCATGCCCCGCAGGCCGATCTGGCCGCCGCCACACCCGCCCTGCCTGCGCCATCACACGCCTGGATCTTCACCTCCGCCACCCTGGGCGCCGATGCCAGCCTGAGCCACTTCACCCAGGCCTGCGGGCTGGAGGCCGCACGCATTCTGCAAGTGCCCAGCCCGTTTGACTTCGCCCGCCAATCCATGCTGTACGTGCCCGCGGACATGCCCGAGCCGTCCAACGTGCAGGCCCATGGCCAGGCCGTGGCCGAGCTGGCCGCGCAAGGCGCGCTGGCCCTGGGCGGGCGCACCCTGGTGCTGACCACCACGCTCAAGGCCTTGCGCCTGATCGGCGATGCGCTGCGCGCGCAGCTGGGCGACGGCAGCGGCATCGAAGTGCTGGTGCAGGGCGATGAATCCAAGCAGCGCCTGATGCAGCGCTTTCGCCAGCCCGCCAGCGCCACGCAGCATGGCCGCGTGCTGGTGGCATCGGCCACGTTCTGGGAAGGCTTTGACGTGCCCGGCAACGCCTTGCAGCTGGTGGTGATCGACAAGCTGCCCTTCCCGCCGCCGCACGACCCGCTGGTGCAGGCGCGGGCGCGGCGCTACGAATCCCTGGGCGAAAACGCCTTTACCCGGCTGTTCGTCCCCGAGGCGGCCATCGCCCTCAAGCAAGGCGCCGGCCGGCTCATCCGCACCGAGACAGACAAGGGCATCCTGGTGCTGTGCGACCCGCGCATCGTGCACAAGGGCTATGGTCGGCAACTGCTGGCCAACCTGCCGCCCATGGCACGCATGCGCAGCCGCAGCGGCTTTGCCGAAGCCGTGCGCCGCCTGGCCGCACGCAACCAGCAAGACGCCGCCGGCCCCCCGGCCAGTGGCAACGCAGCCGGTGGCGACACGGCCAATGGCAGCGCGGCCGGTGACGGCGCGACCGACACCCAGGCATAAGGGCCACGCCCTTCAGGGCCTTGCGCCTTGAAAGGCGCTGGCTCAAGCCTTGAACACTTCCAGCAGCCGCTCCAGCCCGCCCTGGTTGATGGCGACCTTGGCCTGGGCGCGCACGCGCGGCTTGGCGTGGAAGGCCACCGACAGGCCCACGGCCTGCATCATCGGGATGTCGTTGGCGCCGTCGCCCACGGCGATGACCTGCTCGGGCGAGATGCCCATCAGCGAGGCCAGGTCCAGCACGGCGCGGCGCTTTTCCTCGCCGTCGCAGATGTCGCCCCAGGATTGATCGAGCATGCGGCCGGTGAGCACGCCGTCCTGCACTTCCAGTTGGTTGGAGCGCGCAAAGTCCAGCGTCAGGCGCTGCTTGATGCGGTCGGTGAAGAAGGTAAAGCCCCCGGAGACCAGCATGGTCTTGAGGCCGGCGCGCTGGCAGGCCTGCACCAGCTGCTCTGCGCCGGGGGTCAGGGCCACGCGCTCGGCATAGACCTGCTCCAGCTGCGCCAGCGTCACGCCCTGCAGCAGCGCCACGCGCTGGCGCAGGCTTTCCTTGTAGTCGGTGATGATGCCTTGCATGGCCGCCTCGGTGATGGCGGCCACTTCGGCCTTCTTGCCCACCACGTCGGCAATTTCGTCCACGCATTCGGAGGTCACCAGCGTGGAGTCCATGTCGAAGGCGATGAGGCGAAAGTCTTGCAGCGCCAGCGGCGGCGCGATGCCTTGGATTTCCAGGCCGGGGGCCCATTCTTGTTTGCTCATGGGGCGCTCGATCGTTGGGTTGGGGTCGCAAAGGGATGGGCCGCAGGTTCAGGCGCAGACGTGGTTTCAGGCGCAGGCGCTGCGGGCTTGGGGATCTCGAACTGCACGGGCAGCCCGACGCGGCCGGCCTCGGGCTTGCCATTGCGCGTGCCCGGTTGCAGGCGGGCCTTGCCAGCCGCTGCCAAGGCTGCGGCATCCAGCTCGGCATGGCCGCTGCTTTGCTGGATGTGCGCCTGCAGCACCTGGCCTTGCGCGTCGTAATGCAGCTCGACGATGGCCTTGCCCTCCAGCCCCTGCCGCAGGGCCTTGGCGGGGTAAGCGACGGCCAGCGCGTACATCAGGCTCGGCGGGGTGACGACATCGGGCTTGGAGGTGCAACCGGCCAGCACGGCCAAGGCCAAGGCCGCCGCACAACCTGTGCGGCACAGTGAGGGCAAAGGTGAAGTCAGCATGGCGCGGGGCACATCCTCAAGCAATGAAACGCCTGCGGGCCAGGCAAGCCTTGTTGCCTGGCCCGCGCGCGTGGGCATGCGTGGGCATCACTCAATGGCCTTGGTGATGTCTTCCACCACCTTCTTGGCGTCACCAAAAACCATCATGGTCTTGTCCATGTAGAACAGCTCGTTGTCCAGCCCGGCGTAGCCGGCGGCCATGGAGCGCTTGTTGACGATGACGGTCTTGGCCTTGTAGGCCTCCAGAATGGGCATGCCGTAGATCGGGCTGCCCTTTTGCAGCGCCACGGGGTTGACCACGTCGTTGGCGCCCAGCACGATGGCCACGTCCACCTGGCCGAACTCGCCGTTGATGTCTTCCATCTCGAAGACCTGGTCGTAGGGCACCTCGGCCTCGGCCAGCAGCACGTTCATGTGGCCGGGCATGCGGCCTGCCACGGGGTGGATGGCGTATTTCACGTCGATGCCTTTTTCCGTCAGCTTGGCCGCCAGCTCCTTGACGGCATGCTGCGCGCGCGCCACGGCCAGGCCGTAGCCGGGCACGATGACCACGCTGTCGGCATTGCCCAGCACGAAGGCCGCATCGTCGGCGCTGCCGCTCTTGACGCTGCGCTGCTCCTGCTCGCCGCCCGCAGCGGCGGCCGCATCGCCGCCAAAGCCGCCCAGGATGACGTTGAAGAACGAGCGGTTCATGGCCTTGCACATGATGTAGCTGAGGATGGCGCCAGAGCTGCCCACCAGCGAGCCGGCGATGATGAGCATGCTGTTGTTGAGCGAAAAGCCAATGCCCGCGGCCGCCCAGCCCGAGTAGCTGTTGAGCATGGACACCACCACGGGCATGTCCGCCCCGCCGATGGGGATGATGAGCAGCACGCCCAGCGCAAAGCCCAGCGCGATCACCATGGTCATGGAGAACCAGCCCTGGCCGCCCCAGAAGGTCAGCACGAAGATCAGCGCCAGCAGGCCCAGCGCCAGGTTCAGCCAGTGCTGGCCGGCAAACACCACGGGCTTGCCCTGGAACAGGCGGAACTTGTATTTGCCCGAGAGCTTGCCAAAAGCAATGACCGAGCCGGTGAAGGTGATGGCGCCGATGAAGGCGCCCAGCGCCAGCTCGATGCGGTTGCCGCCGGGGATGGGCAGCCCCTTGGCACTGATGCCGAAAGCCCAGGGCTCGGCCACGGCGGCCACGGCGATAAAGACGGCGGCCAGGCCGATCATGCTGTGCATGAAGGCCACCAGCTCGGGCATCTTGGTCATCTCCACGCGCTTGGCCATGATGGCGCCGGCCGTGCCGCCGGCCAGCAGGCCCAGGATGACCCAGCCCAGGCCGCCCGCGCCGCCGAGCTTGATGATCAGCCCGGCCGTGGTCAGCACGGCAATGAGCATGCCGGTCATGCCGAAGATGTTGCCGCGGATCGAAGTGGTCGGGTGCGACAGGCCCTTGAGCGCCTGGATGAAGCAGACGCTGGCCAGCAGATACAGCAGGGTGACCAGATTCATGCCGCGCCCCCTTTCTTGGCGTTGGCCTCGGCAGCGGGCTTGCGCTCCTTCTTCTTGAACATCTCCAGCATGCGGCGCGTGACCAAAAAGCCGCCAAAGACGTTCACCGCCGCCAGCGCCACGGCCAGCACGCCCATGAGCTTGGCAAAGCCGCCCTCGGTGAGCGCGGCGGCCAGCATGGCGCCGACGATGACGATGGCGGAAATGGCGTTGGTCACCGCCATCAGCGGCGTGTGCAGCGCGGGGGTGACGTTCCAGACCACGTGGTAGCCCACGTAAATGGCCAGCACGAAGATGATCAGATTGGTCACGATCGGGGATACGAAATCCATGCCTTCTCTCCTTGACTCGGTGGGTTCATGCAAAGCGGGGGCGGTGGGCCTCAGCGCCGCAGCAGCTGGCCATCGCGCGCCATCAGGCAGGCGGCGACGATGTCGTCCTCGGTGTCGATCTTCAGGCCCTCGTCCTTGGGCAGGATGAGCTTGAGGAAGTCCAGCACGTTGCGCGCATACAGCTGCGAGGCGTCAGCGGCCACCAGCGCCGGCAGATTGGTCTGGCCGATGATGGTCACGCCGTGGCGCACCACGGTGGCGTCGGCCTGCGTCAGCGGGCAGTTGCCGCCCACGCCGCCCTCGCCACGGCCGGCGGCGATGTCCACGATCACCGCGCCGGGCTTCATGGCGCGCACCATGTCCTCGGTCACCAGCGTGGGCGCGGCGCGGCCGGGGATCAGGGCCGTGGTGATGACCACGTCGGCCGCAGCCACGCGCTTGGCCACCTCGGCCTTCTGGCGCTCAAGCCAGCTCGCCGGCATGGGCCGGGCGTAGCCGCCCACGCCTTCGGCGGCCTCGCGCTCCTCGTCGGTTTCATAGGGCACGTCGATGAACTTGGCGCCCAGCGACTCGACCTGCTCCTTCACGCTGGGGCGCACGTCGCTGGCCTCGATCGTGGCGCCCAGGCGCTTGGCCGTGGCAATGGCCTGCAGCCCGGCCACGCCCACGCCCAGCACCACCACCTTGGCGGCCTTGACGGTGCCAGCGGCCGTCATCAGCATGGGGAAGAAGCGCGGATAGGCATCGGCGGCCATGATCACCGCCTTGTAGCCGGCGATGTTGGCCTGCGAGGACAGCACGTCCATGCTTTGCGCGCGCGTGGTGCGCGGCGCGGCCTCCAGCGCGAAGGCCGTCAGCCGCGCATCGGCCAGCGCCTGCAGGCCCTGCGCATCGAAGGGGTTGAGCATGCCCACCAGCACCGCGCCGGGTTGCAGCGCCGGCAGCTCCTGCGCCGAGGGCGCGCGCACCTTCAGCACCAGCTCGGCCCCCAAGGCCGCAGCGGCATCGACGATTTGCGCGCCTGCGGCGCGGTAGGCCTCGTCCGTGGCCGCCGCAGCCAGGCCGGCCTCCGATTGCACCAGCACCTCGTGGCCTTGCGCCACGAGCTTCTTGACCGTCTCGGGCGTGGCTGCCACCCGGGTCTCGCCCGCGGCCGTCTCCAGGGGTACACCAATGCGCATGCATGCCTCCTTCCAGGGTTGAATCACAGCATGCGCAAGTGTAGAGGGCTTTGAGGGCCGCGCCGCGCAGAACGCAGCGCGATCGGCGCAAGGCCTGTCGCGTGGGCAGCGCCGCTCAACTCTGGGGGATGAGCCAGGCGCGAGGGTTTTGAAGACAGTCTCTCAAGTCTGCGCGCGCAGCTGCTGCAGCCGCAGCCCGACCTCCCGGGCGTCGGGGGCCTGGGGGTTGTGCTCCAGGTAGGCCTGCAAATCGGCCATGGCCGGCTGGGCCTGGCCCAGCGCATCGTGGGCCCAGCCGCGGTCGCGCAGCTCGCCCCAGTCCTGCGGCAGCACCACCACCAGGCGCTGCTGCACGGCCAGCGCGCGCGGGGCATCGCCCTGGACGCGGAAGATCTCCTTGAGGTTGCGCAGCATGCGCGCAATCGTCTCGCGCGGCGTGGCGCTTTGCAGGAACAGGCCCAGCGGCAAGGTCTCGTCGCTGTAGAGCGCCAGCCTGGGCAGCTGGCCCTGCAGCTGCTGCGCCAAGTCCTCGCTGGAGAAAGACCGGCCCGTGAGCGGATCGAGAATCACCTGCCCCTGCGGCAGCAGCACCTTGAGCATGAAGTGCCCCGGAAAGGACACGCCATGCGCATCCAGCCCCAGGCCGCGCGCCAGCTCCAGCCACAGCACGCCGATCGAGATCGGGATGCCCCGGCGCGTCTGCAGCACCTGGTGCAGGTAGCTGTTCTCCGGGTCGTAGTAGTCGTTGCGATTGACGGCAAAGCCCAGCTCGCCATAGAAGAAGCGGTTCAGGCCCTGGATGCGCTCGAGCACCGAGCCGGCCGTGATGCCGCGCCCGGCCTGGCGCTGGCGCAGGCGCGCATGCAGGCGGTCCACCTCCGAGAGCACCTGCTGCAAATCCAGCTCCGGGTACTCATCGTGCGCCAGGCTGGCTGCGGCCTCCAGCAGCGGGAAATCCCGATCCGACTGCACCAGGCTGGCAAAGTACTCAAGCGGCGTGGGGGGAAGCAGGTTCAAGGGCGGCATGGCGTAGGCAGGCAAGACGAACCAGGGGCCAGTCAGTGTAGCAATAGCCCCTGGCCTGCTGCGCCAAACCCGAGCGCAGTATTGGGTGCGAGGTTCAATCCCACTGGCGCGGCCCGCGCAGCAGCGCGCGCCAGTCAAAGCGGCTGGCCAGCAGCACACCAAAGTACACGCCCACGGCCGCCAGCAGCATCCAGCCCAGTTGCAGAATGCGCCAGCCCGGCGCGGCGCGCAGCGCCAGCCAATCCTGCGACTGCGCCGCCCACAGCAGGAACAGCGCCAGCGCAATCAGGCCCGCCAGCACCTGGCCGCCAAAACGCCACCAACCCGGCGCGGGGCGGTAGGCGCCGCGGCGGCGCAGGCCCAGCAGCAGCCACAGGGCATTGCACAGCGCCCCGATGCCAATCGACAGCGCCAGCCCGGCGTGGGCCAGCTGCGGCACCAGCAGCGCGTTGAGGCATTGCGTCAACACCAGCACCACCACCGCCACCTTCACTGGCGTGCGCATGTCCTGGCTGGCGTAGTAGCCCGGCGCCAGCACTTTGACGGCCACCAGCCCCAGCAGGCCCGCGCCATAGCCCATCAGGGCCAGCGCAATCTGCCGCACATCGCCATCGCGCAGCGCGCCGTGGTGAAACAGGCTGGCCACCAGCGGCGTGGCAAAGCACAGCAGGCCCACGGCACAGGGCAGCGCCAGCGCCACCACCATGCGCAGCCCCCAATCGAGCATGGCCGAGTACTGCGCGCCATCGCCGGCGGCCTGGGCCGCAGCCAGGCGCGGCGTCAGCACCACGCCCAGCGCCACGCCCAGCAAGGCCGTGGGGAACTCCATCAGGCGATCGGCATAGAACAGCCAGGTCACGCTGCCGGCCTGCAGGTAGGAGGCAATCTGCGTGTTGATCATCAGCGAAATCTGCGCCACGCCCACGCCAAGCAGCGCCGGGCCCATCAGTGCCAGGATGCGGCGCACGCCGCTGTCGCGCCAGGCCTGGGCGATGCCCGCCGGGCTGAGTGCCAGGCGCGGCAGCAGGCCCATGCGCAACAAGGCCGGCACCTGGATGCCCAGCTGCAGCAGCCCGCCGGCCATGACGCCTGCGGCCATGGCATAGATCGGCTCGATGCCCGCGCGCGCGAACGCCGGCGCCAGCCCCAGCGCGGCGGCGATCATGCACAGATTGAGCAACACCGGCGTGGCCGCCGGCACCGCATAGCGCTTCCAGGTATTGAGAATGCCCGCCGAGAGCGCCACCAGCGACATGCAGGCGATGTAGGGGAACATCCAGCGCGTCATGCGCACGGCAGCGTCGAAGCTGCCGTCCTGCTGCAGGCCGCTGGCCAGCAGCCACACCAGCAGCGGCGCGGCCAGCACGCCCAGGGCGCTGAACAGCAGCAGCACCCACAGCAGCGCCGTGGCCACCCGGTCGATCAGCTGCTGCGTGGCCGCATCGCCCTGCTGCGCCCGCGTGGCCGCCAGCACCGGCACAAAGGCCTGGCTAAAGGCCCCTTCGGCAAACAGACGCCGGAACAGATTGGGAATGCGAAACGCCACATTGAAGGCATCGGTCAGGGCATTGGCGCCAAAGACGGCAGCCATCAACAGATCGCGCACCAGCCCGGTCACGCGCGAGGCCAGCGTCAGCAAGGACACCGTGGAAGCAGCTTTGAAAAGAGACACAAGAGCAGCGCCCCAGCACAGTGCGGCGCGAAAAAGATCAAAAAAATGCCGCCTGGCAAGCGGCAGCATGCGGGCGGCCATTGTAGGCAAGGCGGCAAGGCGCACGCCGTGCGCCGGCCGCACACCACGGCAGCGCCGGCCACAAAAAACAAGGGCGGCCAGGCCGCCCCACAGGCTACAGGCATCACCGCGCGGTTCGCACCAGGCGCACCGCACCGCGGAAGTTTTGGTAGTAGTAATCGGCAAAGCCGCCTTCATAGAAACCAACGATCCAGGCATCGGCAGAACTGCCGGCATGGGGCGTCCTCGTCCAATACCAGGTGCCGGGCGTATTCGGGAAGGCATCCGCGTCAATGGCCGGGTTTGCGCACTCCCGCCTCACCAGGCTCTGCAGCTCTTTCAGGTTGGGCAAGCGCCCATCTGGCTGCCCTTCGGCATGGGCCATGGCCTCGTCGTAGGTCATCCGGCTGAATGTGCCGACGCAGGAGGCGCCGCTCCAGCTCTGGCCCTCGCTGCAGCGCCTCCAGATCAGGCCGGTGGCCGTGTCCCTGACCTCGGCGCCGTTGCTCTCGGGCACAGGCTCAAAATGCCCTGGCTTGCCATTGCTGGGGCATGTCGCCAGCGCAGGTGCGGCGGCGGCGGCCAAGGCCAGCGCCGCCATGGCAGCGCGCCCGTGCTGGCGCTGTCGCGCCAGACGCTCGGCAACGGATGCAAAGGAGGTGGTGTGCTGCTCAGGCATGGGGCGGTCTCACTCTTTAGGTAGAGGGGCAGTGTCTGCAAGGGCCGGGCGGGCCACGGCGTTCAGCCAGCGCCAGGTGCGCTGGCTTGGGGCAATCGGCAAAGCGCCGAAAAAATGCACAAAAAAACCGGCGACGCGCCAGGCGTGGCCGGAATCGGGCAATGACAACGACGACGGGCGAGGAAGTTTTCGCCTGCAGGCAAGGAACTTTGCCCAAACACGCATCCAATGCTGCGTGCTGCGTGCTGCGTGCTGCGTGCTGCGTGCTGCGTGCTGCGTGCTGCGTGCTGCGTGCTGCGTGCTGCGTGCTGCGGCCAGTTCCCAAGTATTCATAGGGCAGCAATTGTAGTCAGATGCAAGCAGTTGCAACCGGCGCGGCAGCCTGTTTTTTGTGCAATTCGCATCAGGAAAACCCTGCCTGCCGCCCAGCCGCCTGGCCGTCTGGCCGTATGAGCGCGCGGCCACTGCCGGGCAAGGCGGCGCGCCCTGGCACCCCCAGCCCCAAAAGCTCACGCCTGCAGCGTGCTGGCTGAGCCCTGCGGCCCAGGCCCCAGCGCGCTCACGGCGCTGGCGTGCAGGCAAATGGCCGCGGCCGCGGCAACGTTGAGCGACTCCTGCCCGCCGGGCTGGGCGATGCGCAGCGGCTGGTGCGGCAGCTGCGCCAGGGCCTGGGCCACGCCCTGCCCTTCGTGGCCCAGCACCCAGGCGCAGGGCCAGGGCAGCCGGGCCTGGTGCAGGTACTGGCCGGCGTGCGAGCTGGTCAGCAGCAGCGGCAGCTGCAGCGCCTGCACCTGCTCCAGCGTGGCCTGCTCGAGCAGGTGCAGGCTGAAGTGCGCGCCCATGCCGGAGCGCAGCACCTTAGGCGAATGCAGCGCCACCGTGCCTTCCAACGCCAGCACCTGGCCAAAGCCGAAGGCCGCCGCGCAGCGCAGGATGGCGCCGACGTTGCCCGCGTCCTGCAGGCGATCGAGCACCACCGCCGCCAGGCCCGGCACGGGCCGGGTCTGCGCCTGCCAGGCCGCGACATAGGCCAGGCCGGCCGGGCTTTCCAGCCCGCTGACGTGGGCAAACAGGCCGTCTTCGAGCACAAAGACCCGCGCCTGGCCGCAGCTTGGCGCGCTGCCGCCCTGCGGCGGCAGCCATTGCGCCAGCTCGCCGCCCTCCCAGCGTGTGCGCGAGAGCACCAGCGCCTGCACCGGCAGGCGCGCCTGCTGCGCCATGGCGCACAGGTGCTCGCCTTCCAGCCAGAGCTGGCCGTGCTTGCGATAGGCATTGCTCTGCTGCGCCAGCCGACGCCAGAGCTTGACCTGCGCGTTCTCGCGCGAGGCGATGGGGGTCACCGATGGAGGGCTCACTTGTTCAGCTCGCACCGAGATGCTTCAACAGGCGCTTTGGGATGTGCAGGCAAGGGCTGCGCTTTTCACAAAGCAAAGCGCAGCCCAAAACAAAAGGGCTTGTAGATCAACTCTACAAGCCCTGGAATTTGGTGGCGCATCAGGGACTCGAACCCCGGACCTGCGGATTATGATTCCGTCGCTCTAACCAACTGAGCTAATGCGCCATCAGCAAAGAAGCGAGATTATAGACACAGTTTTTGCCCCTGGCGGGCAAGCTGCGGGATTTTCTTGCCGGCGCGGCCTGCAGCGGCCTTCAGGGGCCTGTTGCCCGGGGTTTTCCCACTTGAATGCGCCCTGCCGCGCTCTCTATGATCGCGCCCGATGGGCCCGCTGCCGCACACTTGACGACAAGCCTTGGCAAGGCCTTTGCCCAGCATGTTCAACATACCCACCGACAAGGAGACTTCATCCATGAGCAAGCACGACGCCCAGCCCAAGGCTGCCCCCGGCCAAGGCCCGGCCGATTACTGGGCGCAGCTGCAGCAGCTGCAGCAGGCCGCGTTCGGCCAGTGGATGCAATGGACCCAGCAGGCCATGCAGGCGCCGCTGGCCGCCGCAGCCAGCGGCGCCCGGCCAGCCAAAACCAGCAAGGCGGCCAAGGCGACCCAAGCCACGCCCGATGCACAGGAGCGCCCAGAGGGCCCGCCCCAGGCAGCGCCCTTCACGCCCGAGGCCATGATGGGCATGCTGGGCAACCCCATGGGCTTTCTGGCCCCGTTCATGCCGGCCCAGCCAGGCGGCCAGGCCGCTGCAGCCGCGCCGCTGACCGGGCTGTTCATCGCCCCTCAGAAACTGCAGACGCTGCAGCAGGAGTACCTGGCGCAGATCTCGCAGCTGGCCCAAAGCGAGACCAAGGATCTGGGCGAGGTGCTGCGCTCGGACAGGCGCTTTTCCAGCCAGGCCTGGCTGGAAAATGGCCCGGCGGCCATGACGGCCGCGCTCTACCAGATCAATTCCAGCGCGCTGCAAAAGCTGGTGGAGATCACCGAGACCGACCCCAAGACGCGCGCGCGCCTGCAGTTCGCCGTCGATCAATGGCTGGCCGCGGCCGCGCCAACCAACTTCATGGCGCTGAACCCGGACGCACAGGTCAAGGCCCTGAGCAGCAAGGGCGAGAGCATCTCCAAGGGCCTGATGAACATGTGGGAGGACATCCAGCGCGGCCACATCTCGATGACCGACGAGGCCCAGTTCGAAGTGGGCCGCAACATCGCCATCACCCCCGGCTCGGTGGTGTTCCAGAACGAGTTCTTCCAGCTCATCGAATACACGCCCACCACCGCCAAGGTGCACGAGCGCCCTTTTCTGCTGGTGCCGCCGTGCATCAACAAGTACTACATCCTGGATTTGCAGCCGGGCAACTCCTTCATCGAGTACGCCGTTGCCCAGGGGCACCGCTGCTTCGTCGTCAGCTGGCGCAACCCCGACCAGAGCATGGACACCAAGACCTGGGACGACTACATCGAGCACGCGGCCATGCGCGCCATCCAGGCGGTGCAGGACATCACCGGCGCCGAGACCATCAACGCGCTGGGCTTTTGCGTCGGCGGCACCATCCTGACCACGGCGCTGGCCGTGCTGGCCGCGCGCGGCCAGCACCCGGTGCACAGCGCCACGCTGCTGACCACGCTGGTGGACTTCAGCGAAACGGGCATCCTGGACATCTTCATCGACGAGAACGTCGTGCAGTTCCGTGAAATGCAAATGGGCCAGCGCGGCCTGATGCGCGGCCAGGATCTGGCCACCACCTTCAGCTTTCTGCGCCCCAACGAGCTGGTGTGGAACTACGTGGTGGGCAACTACCTCAAGGGCGAGACCCCGCCGCCCTTTGACCTGCTGTACTGGAACAGCGACGGCACCAACCTGCCCGGCCCGTTCTACGCCTGGTACCTGCGCAACACCTATCTGGAAAACCGCCTGGTGCAGCCCGGCCAGGCCACGGTCTGCGGCGAGGCCATCGACCTGAGCAAGATCAAGGCCTCGATGTACATCTACGGCTCGCGCGAGGACCACATCGTGCCCATCCGCGGCGCCTACGCCAGCACCCAGGTCTTCACCGGGCCCAAGCGCTTCGTCATGGGCGCCTCGGGCCACATCGCCGGGGTCATCAACCCGCCGGCGCGCGGCAAGCGCAACTACTGGAAGAGCGAGAGCGGCCAATACCCCAAGGACTGGAGCCAGTGGCTGGAGACGGCCGAGCAACAGCCCGGCAGCTGGTGGCCGGACTGGGCGCAATGGCTGGCCGAGCACGCCGGCAAGCAAATCCCGGCGCCGAAGAAGCCGGGCAAGGGCAGCGCCTACAAGGTGTTGGAGCCCGCCCCCGGCAGCTACGTCAAGCAGCGCGCCTGAGGGGTTTGAAAGCCTGCCGCCACTGTGCTGAGCTCGCAGCAACGCCTGCCCTTGACCGGGCAGGCGTTTTTTTGTGGCTCCAAGCAGCTTTTCTGACGACGGCGCGCGTCGCCCGGCCTGGCCTGGCATAGAGCGGTTTCGATTCTGATGAAGACATTTCCTGCAAGCGCCGCCTTCTCTCGTCACACCCGCGAAGGCGGGTGTCCAGTTGCGACGCTGACAGGGGCGACGCTGACGGGGCGGCGCTGCCGTTGGCCAATCCCCTCCTCTCGTGCGCAAGGGCGGCGCTGGATGCCCGCCTTCGCGGGCATGACGAGAGCCGCCTGCGAGATTGAGATGCCCGTCAGCGCCCAGGTCTTGGATTTGTCAACGCTCGCGCAGAACACGCTCTAGCCTGGCCTTACCCCGTTACTTGCCGGGCCGGGGCGGCAGGCCGGTGTGCTGGGTCAGCAGCCGCCCGGGCCGGGGCGCACTGCCGCGCTGCGCCTGGGGCTTGCGCTGGGGGGCGCGGCCGGCAGCGGCCTTCTGCTTGGGGCCGCCGGGCCTGGCGCTGCCCGCGCCGGCATCGGCGCGGCGCTGCTGCAGCTTTTGCCTGGGGGTGGAGTTGCTGCGCCGCGCGCTTTGGTAGCTGCCGTCGGTCAGCGGCTGCCAGGTGGGGATAAGGTGCTGCTTGCCGTTGCCGATCAGGTCGGCGCGGCCCATGTCCTTGAGGGCCTGGCGCAGCAGCGGCCAGTTGTTCGGGTCGTGCCAGCGCAAAAAGGCCTTGTGCAGGCGGCGGCGCTTCTCGCCGCGCACGATGTCCACCTGCTCCTGGCTCTTGTCCTGCATCCAGCGGCGCACGCGCTTGAGCGGGTTGCGCCCGGAGTGGTACATGGCCGTGGCGGTGGCCATGGGGCTGGGGTAGAAGGTCTGCACCTGGTCGGCGCGAAAGCCGTTTTTCTTCAGCCACAGCGCCAGGTTCATCATGTCCTCGTCGCTGGTGCCCGGGTGCGCGGCGATGAAGTAGGGGATGAGGTACTGCTTCTTGCCGGCCTCGGCGCTGTAGCGCTCGAACATCTGCTTGAAGCGGTCGTAGGTGCCGATGCCGGGCTTCATCATCTTCGACAGCGGGCCGGCCTCGGTGTGCTCGGGCGCGATCTTCAGGTAGCCGCCCACGTGGTGCTGCACCAGCTCCTTGACGTATTCGGGCGATTGCACGGCCAGGTCGTAGCGCAGGCCCGAGCCGATGAGGATTTTCTTGATGCCCTTGAGACCGCGCGCGCGGCGGTAGATGCGGA
Source organism: Vandammella animalimorsus (assembly GCF_002285265.1). GTDB lineage: Bacteria > Pseudomonadota > Gammaproteobacteria > Burkholderiales > Burkholderiaceae_C > Lampropedia. The sequence continues at coordinate 90,731 of NZ_NSJB01000001.1, read as the reverse complement.
TCAGCGGCCCGTGGTCGGTGTGCAGATTGGGGCAGATGCCGGGGTAAACGCAGCTGGGCTTGCGGCAGGCGGCCTCGATCTCGGGCGAGCGGCAGCCCAGGCGGTACATGTTGGCCGTGGGCCCGCCCAGGTCGGAGATGATGCCGGTAAAGCCCTGGACCTTGTCGCGGATCTGCTCGATCTCGCCAATGATGGAGTCCTCCGAGCGGCTTTGGATGATGCGGCCCTCGTGCTCGGTGATGGAGCAAAACGTGCAGCCGCCAAAGCAGCCGCGCATGATGTTCACCGAGGTGCGGATCATCTCCCAGGCCGGGATCTTGGTCGCGCCATCGTGGCTGCCTTGTTCATCGGCATAGCGCGGATGCGGGCTGCGCGCGTAGGGCAGGCCGAAGACGTGGTCCATCTCGGCCGTGGTCAGCGGGATGGGCGGCGGGTTGAGCCACACGTCGCGCGCGGCCGCGCCCTCGCCGTGGCGCTGCACCAGCGCGCGGGCGTTGCCGGGGTTGGTCTCCAGGTGCAGCACGCGGTTGGCGTGGGCGTAGAGCACCGGGTCGGCCTTGACCTGCTCGTAGCTGGGCAGGCGGATCACGGTGCGCTCACGCAGCGGCAGGGCGCGGGAGTTCTTGCGCGCGGCCAGCGCCGGGTTGGGCATGAATTGCACGGGCCGCACATCGGCCCGATCGCCGCCGGCCTGGCCGGCGCTGCCCTGCCCCTCGCCGGGCTGGCCTGGCTGGGCATCGTTGAGGGCATCGCTTGGGGCATATTGGCCGCTCTGGCACGCCTGGCCGGCCTGGGCCGCCTGCTCGCCCACGGTCAGGTAGGGGTTGATGCGCGGCTCCACCGGGCCGGGGCTGTCCACATCGGTGGAGTCCAGCTCCCACCAGTGCTGGCCTTCGTCCTGCGCGCGGCGCACGAAGGCCGTGCCGCGCACGTCGGTGATCTGCACCACCGGCTCGCGCCGCGCCAGGCGGTGCGCCACTTCCACCAGCGCGCGCTCGGCGTTGCCGTACAGCAGCAGGTCGCACTTGCTGTCCACCACGATGGAGCGGCGCACCTTGTCGCTCCAGTAGTCGTAGTGGGCGATGCGGCGCAGGCTGCCCTCGATGCCGCCCAGGATGATGGGCACGTCCTTGTACGCCTCGCGGCAGCGCTGGCTGTAGACGATGGCGGCGCGGTCGGGCCGCTTGCCGCCCACGTTGCCGGGGGTGTAGGCGTCGTCGCTGCGGATTTTGCGATCGGCCGTGTAGCGGTTGATCATCGAATCCATGTTGCCCGCCGTCACGCCCCAGAACAGGTTGGGCCGGCCCAGCGCCTTGAAGGGCTCGGCGCTGTGCCAGTCGGGCTGGGCGATGATGCCCACGCGAAAGCCCTGCGCCTCCAGCACGCGGCCGATCACGGCCATGCCGAAGCTGGGGTGGTCCACGTAGGCATCGCCCGTCACCAGGATGATGTCGCAGCTGTCCCAGCCCAGCTGCTCCATCTCGGCGCGGCTCATGGGCAAAAAAGGCGCGGTGCCAAAGCGCTTGGCCCAATAGGGCTTGTAGGCGCTCAATGGCTTGGCATGGCGCGGGAAAAAGGAAACATCGATGGGGGCATTCATGGGGCGTTGCCCAGCGGCTGGCTGAAAGCGGCTGAAGGCGGCTGAAAGCGTTGGTCTGGATGGCCTGCGCGCAGGCGTCAGGAAAGGCCATGATGGTAGCGCGGCGCAGCCCAATGGGTGCAAGGCTGGGGTTGTCAGCCCTGCTTATCCGGGGTTGTGTCAGGCCGAGTCGCTGCTGTCGGCCTTGCTTGCGCCAGCGCCCAGGCCGCGTGCTCGCGCACCAGGGCGTCGCCGGCCGGATCCTGCGCCATGCGCTGCAGGTGCTGGCACAGCAGCCGCGCCAGGGCCTGGGGCAGTTGCGCCGCGCGCAGCGCATTGCCGCTGACCACGGCCAGGTTGCGCTGCCAGCGCGCGTAGCCAATGCGGCGGATGGGGCTGCCCTCGGTGTGCTGCAGGAACTCGGCCTCGCTCCAGCCCAGCAGATGCAGCAGATCGCCCTGCTGCAGCGCCGGGCGCGCGGCAAAGTCGGCCAGCACGCTGGGCTGGGCGAACTTGTTCCACGGGCAGGCCAGCTGGCAGTCGTCGCAGCCGTACAGGCGGTTGCCCATGGCCGGGCGCAGCGGCTCGGGGATGGGGCCGGGGTGCTCAATCGTCAGGTAGGAGATGCAGCGCCGCGCATCGACCTGGCCCGGGGCGACGATGGCCTGGGTCGGGCAGATGTCCATGCAGGCGCGGCAGGCGCCGCAGTGCGCGCTGGTCGCCGGCGTGGGCGGCAGGGCCAGATCCAGGAAGATCTCGCCCAGGAAGAACATCGAGCCGGCCTGGCGCGAGAGCAGCAGCGTGTGCTTGCCGCGCCAGCCCAGGCCGCTGCGCCTGGCCAGCTCGGCCTCCAGCACCGGCGCCGAATCGGTGAACACCCGGTGCCCCAGCGGCCCCACGGCCTGGGCGATGCGCTCTGCCAGCTTTTGCAGGCGCTGGCGCAGCACCTTGTGGTAATCGCGGCCGCGCGCATACAGCGACACCACGGCCTGCCCCGGCTGCTGCAGGCGCGCCAGCTCCAGCGCCTGCCAGCCCGGCGGCGTGCCAGGCGGCAAGTAGTCCATGCGGGCAGTGACGATGCTCAGCGTGCCGGGCACCAACTCCGCCGGCCGCGCGCGCTTGAGGCCGTGGCGCTCCATATAGTGCATCTCGCCATGAAAGCCCTGCGCCAGCCAGGCCAGCAGCCCGGGCTCGGCATCCGAGAGGTCGATGCCGGCCACACCGATCTGCGAGAATCCAAGCTGCCGCGCCCACTGGCGGATCTGCTGCACAAGTTCATGCTCTGCTGCCATGCGGAAAATTGTAGGCAATGCCTGGGGGCGCCCCGCCCGGTCATTGCCCGCCCGATCGCATCTGTCAGCCCGCTTTCCATGTCCGCCAACCACCCAGCCACCGCCGCCCTGCCCGCCGCCGAGCACCCGCCCACCGCCGCCGCGCTGGCCCAGGCCAGCATCGCCCTGGCCGACGAGGCCGCCACCGAGCGCCTGGCGCAGGCCCTGGCCGCGCAGGGCCAGGCGCTGGCGCAGGCCAGCATCCACCTCTACGGCGCGCTGGGCGCGGGCAAGACCAGCTGGGTGCGCCACCTGCTGCGCGCGCTGGGCGTGCGCGGCCGCATCAAAAGCCCGACTTACGCGCTGCTGGAGAGCTACGCCCTAGACCAGCCCCCAGGCCAGGTGCACCACTTTGACCTCTACCGCCTTGAAACCCCGCAGGAATGGCTGGACTCGGGGCTGCTGGAGACCGTGCAGGGCCCCGGGCTGAAGCTGATCGAGTGGCCGCAAAAGGCCGGCGCCGGCCTGCCCCAGCCCGATTTGGCGCTGCATCTGCAATTCGTGCCGCAGCAGCCGCAGCAGCGCCAGCTGGCGCTGCTGGCCTACAGCCCAGCCGGCCAGGCATTGGCGAAAAATATGCTTCAATGCGCGCTATGAGCCCACCGACCCCGCCTGCGCCCACCGCCGCCCGCGCCGAAGCCGCCGCCACGCTCCCCCCCGCACCCAATCACGCCCTGCCCCTGGCTGCCAGCCCGGCCCCCATGCCGGCAGCGCCGCAGGCGCAACCAGCCCCGGCCCCGCAGCCGCGGCGCTGGGACCGCCGCAGCCTGCTGCGCGCCGGCGCCCTGCTGTGCACGCTGGGCGTGGAACACATGGCCTTTGCCCAGATCAGCCAGCGGCACTACCCGCAAACGGCCGCCAAGGGCAACAAGAAAGGCATCGTTGCGCTGCGCATCTGGCCCGCGCCCGAGTATTCGCGCGTGACCATCGAGTCGGATCAGAAGCTCGAGGCCCAGCACGATCTGGTCGCCAACCCGCCGCGCCTGTACGTGGACATCAAGAACCTGCGCCTGGGGCCAGAGCTGCGCAACATGGAAACGCGCGTGAAGTCCGACGACCCGAACATCGCCGCCATCCGCATTGCCCAGCACTCGCCCACCGTGGTGCGCATGGTCATCGACCTCAAACAGCGCGTGCGCCCGGAGGTGTTCACCCTCAAGCCCATTGCGCCCTACCGGCACCGGCTGGTCTTCGATCTGTACCCGCTGCAGCGGGTCGACCCCATGGCCCAGCTCATCGACGAGCGCCTGCGCACCCTGGCGCAGGCGCCCAGCGTCGAAGCCCCGCCAACGCCTGTGACAACGCCTGCGCCAACGCCAATCCCTACTCCGGCCCCAAAGCCAGCGCCCGGGCCAGATGCGCTGGACGAGTGGTTTGGCCAGCATGGCACGCGCCCGCCCGCGCCAGCCCCCAGGCCCGCCCCGGCCCCCACGCCTGCGCCGCGCCCGGCGCCGCCGCCAGCGCCCCGGCCCAGCCCAGCGCCTGCGCCACGCCCGCCCGCGCCGCCGCCCGTCTCCAGCCCGCCGGCCACGCGCCAGCAGACCGACCGCATCTACATCGTGGCGCTGGACCCCGGCCACGGCGGCGAAGACCCGGGCGCCATCGGCCCGGCGCGCAGCTATGAAAAACACGTCGTGCTGGCCATTGCCCTGCAGGTGCGCGAGCGCATCAACCGGCTGCGCGTCAACGGCGTGCCGCTGCAGGCCTACATGACGCGCGACCGGGACTTCTTCGTGCCGCTGGCCTCGCGCGTCGAGCGCGCGCGGCGCGTGCAGGCCGACCTGTTCGTCAGCATCCACGCCGACGCCGCACTCAACCGGCGCGCGCGCGGCTCCAGCGTCTACGCCCTCAGCCAGCGCGGCGCCACCAGCACCGCAGCGCGCATGCTGGCCGCGCACGAAAACAAGGCCGACGCCGTGGGCGGGCTGAACATCCACTCGCGCGACCGCCACGTGCAAAGCATGCTGGCCGACATGAGCACCTCGGCGCAGATCCGCGACAGCCTGGTGCTCGGGCGCTACATGGCCGCCCAGCTGGCCCAGTTCGCCCACATGCACAAGCGCAGCGTCGAGCAGGCCAACTTCGCCGTGCTGCGCTCGCCCGACACGCCCAGCGTGCTGATCGAGACCGGCTTCATCAGCAACCCGGACGAGGAGCGCCTGCTCAACTCCCCCCAGCACCAGGGGCGCATCGCCGACGCCATTGCCGCCGGCGTCGTGACCTACCTGCGCAACCACCCACCACTGGCGCGCGTGCGCCGGCTGTAGCGGCGGCTGCGGCGGCTGCAGGGCCGGCGCGGCCCGCAGCCCCCCTTCATTAGCCCAGATACATTTTGTATCGATTAATTTGCTGCACCGCAGCAAAAACACTTGAACTCCCGGTGCGGCAGCCGCATAATCGCGGCCATGCTGCATTGCACAATGAGCCCGCGCCCCACAGTGGCCCAACGCTCACGTGCCCACGCCCGAGGCCACCCACAAGCATTCCAACGCCCGGCGTCCGTGCCAGCACCCATCCTCATCAACCCCTCGTCAACATCCATATCGGGAGAGAAAAATGGCACTGACCCCTGAGCAAATCTTGGCTGCCCACAAGGCCAACATCGAGCAGCTGTTCGGCCTGACCAACAAGGCCTTCGAAAGCGTGGAAAAGCTCATCGAGCTGAACGTCAAGGTCTCGCGCGAAGCCCTGAACGATGCGGCCAAGCACAGCCAGGCCGTGCTGTCCATCAAGGACGCCCAGGAACTGGCCGCTCTGCAGTCGAGCATCTTCCAGCCCCTGGCAGAGAAAGTCTCCAACTACAGCCGCCAGCTGTACGAAATCGCTTCGGAAAGCGGCCAGGAAATCAACCGCCTGGTGGAAGAGCGCACTGCCGAAGCCCAGCAGGCCGTGAACAACCTGGTCGAAAGCGCCGCCAAGAACGCCCCGGTCGGCACGGAAGCCTCTGTGGCCGTGGTGCGCAGCGCCATCTCGGCAGCCAACAACGCCTTCGAATCGGTGCAGAAAACCGTCAAGCAGGCCTCCGACGTGGCCCAGGCCAACTTCAACGCCGTGACCGAAAGCGCCACCAACGCCGCCAAGTCGGCCGCTGCTGCGCGCCGCCGCTCGTAATCCATCCGGTGCGCGCGCCCTGGCCCCAGGCCGGGCGCCCACCTGCAAGTTGTCTCCTTGGATCCTTTCGAAACCATTTTCATGGATCCCTTCAGCCCGGCCCCGCGCCGGGCTTTTTTTTGCCCGGGCGCCCTGCAGCGCCCCCTGCGAGCGCCCCCTGCGAACACCTATTGCAAGGCCGGCCTGCATGAAAACCCGCGCTGTGGTCCTGACTTTTCGTGTCATCATCGCAGGCCGAGCCGATGCGCATGCAGCGGATCGATGCGGGCCTGCGCATGCGCCGCCCATGGGGCACACGCCGAGCAAGGCCGCGCTGTTTTTCAACCTCAAGCAAAGGAATACACAATGAGTCGTGAAGTCGTGGTCGTCAGTGCCGTGCGCACTGCCATCGGTACCTATGGCGGCAGCCTCAAGGACATGCCGCCCACCGCGCTGGGCGCGCTGGTGCTCAAGGAGTCGCTCAAGCGTGCGCAGCTCGAAGGCAAGGATGTGGGCCATGTGGTGTTCGGCCACGTCGTCAATACCGAGCCGCGCGACATGTACCTCTCGCGCGTGGCCGCCATCGAAGGCGGCTGCCCGATCGAGACGCCGGCCTTCAACGTCAACCGCCTGTGCGGCTCGGGCCTGCAGGCCATCGTCTCGGCCAGCCAGAGCATTTTGCTGGGCGATGCGGACGTGGCCATTGGCGCTGGCGCCGAGAGCATGAGCCGCGCACCCTACGCCAGCCTCAACACCCGCTGGGGCGCGCGCATGGGCGACGTGAGCCTGGTGGACATGATGGTCGGCGCGCTGCACGACCCGTTCAACACCGTCCACATGGGCGTGACGGCCGAGAACATCGCCGCCAAGTGGGGCATCAGTCGTGAGGACCAGGACCAGCTGGCGCTGGAGAGCCACCAGAGAGCCGAGCGCGCCACCGCCGGCGGCTACTTCAAGGACCAGATCGTGCCCGTGAGCATCAAGACCCGCAAGGGCGAGGTGGTGTTCGACACCGACGAGCACTTCCGCGCCGGCGCCAAGCTGGAGGACTTCGGCAAGCTCAAGCCCGTGTTCGTCAAGGAAAACGGCAGCGTCACGGCCGGCAATGCCTCGGGCCTGAACGACGCCGCCGCCGCCGTGGTGCTGATGGAGGCCAAGGCCGCCCGGAGCAAGGGCCTCAAGCCCATGGCGCGCCTGGTGGCGTATGCGCACGCTGGCGTGGAGCCGCTGTACATGGGCATCGGCCCGGTGCCCGCCTCCAAGCTGGCGCTGCAAAAAGCCGGCCTGAGCATCAATGATCTGGACGTGATCGAGGCCAACGAAGCCTTTGCCGCCCAGGCCTGCGCCGTCACGCGCGATCTGGGACTGGATCCGGCCAAGGTCAACCCCAACGGCTCGGGCATCTCGCTGGGCCACCCCATCGGCGCCACCGGCGCGCTGATCACCGTCAAGGCCCTGCACGAGCTGCAGCGCATCAACGGCCGCTATGCGCTGGTGACGATGTGCATCGGCGGCGGCCAGGGCATTGCCGCCATCTTCGAACGCATGTGAATGTGATCTGAGAGACTGTTCAAAGCGCTCCAGGGCGCACTGCACAGCCAAGCCACGCAGCCGCCAGGCCCGCGTGGCTTTTTTTCATGCCCGCGCGCCCGGCACCCGGCGGCGCGCCAGCAGCAAATAGACCGTGGGCACCAGCAGCAGCGTCAGCAGCGTGCCCAGGCCCATGCCGCCAACGATGACCCAGCCAATCTGGCGCCGGCTTTCGGCCCCGGCGCCGCTGGCCAGGGCCAGCGGCAGTGCGCCCAGCGCCATTGCGGCCGTGGTCATCAGGATGGGGCGCAGGCGCTGCACGGCGGCAGTGCGCGTGGCCTGCGCCAGCGCCATGCCCTGCTGGCGCATCTGGTTGGCAAACTCAACGATCAGGATGCCGTGCTTGGTGATCAGCCCGACCAGCGTGATCAGCCCGATCTGCGAATAGACGTTGAGCGTGCCGCCGCTGAGCCACAGGGCCAGCAGCGCGCCCACCATGGACAGGGGCACCGAGACCATGATGACCAGCGGATCGACGAAGCTTTCGAACTGTGCCGCCAGCACCAGGTAGATGAACAGCAGCGCCAGCGCAAAAACCAGCGTCAGCGCGCCCTGGGCGCTGCGGTACTCGCGCGATGCGCCGCTCAAAGCCGTGGCATAGCCCTGGCCAGCCGGCAAAGTGCGTGCGGCCAGCTCATCCATGAAGTCCAGCGCCTGGCCCAGCGTGTGGCCGGGCGCGATGCGCGCAGTCAGCGTGGCTGAGCGGCGCTGGCCGAAGTGGTTGAGCTCACGCGGCGCCGCGCCCTCATCGCTGCGCAGCAGCGCCGACAGCGGCACCAGCGCGCCCTGGGCGCTGCGCACCTGAATGCGGCCGATTTGCTCTGGCGTGGCGCGCGCCGGCGCCGCCAGCTGCACCCAAACGTCGTACTGCTCGGCGCCTTTCTTGTAACGCGTGACGATGCGCCCGCCCAGCAGGCTCTCCAATGTGCGCGCCACCGTGGCCGGCTGCACGCCCAGATCGGCCGCGCGCTCGCGATCGACCTCGATGCGCAGCTGCGGCGCACTCAGGCGCAGATCCACGTCCGGGCTGTCGATGGCCGGGTGCTCGCGCATGGCCTGCATGAACTGCTGCACGATCTCGTGCAGTTGCTCGTAGCTGCCGGTGGTCTGGATCACATACTGCAGCGGCCGGCTGCTAAAGCCCATGCCCAGCGGCGGCGGCGTGTTCAGAAAGCTGAACACGCCCGGCACCTCGCGCATGTCCTGCCCGACCTGCGCGGCCAGCGCCTCGATGCCGCGCTCGCGCTCGCTCCAGTCCACAGTGCGCACGATCAGCGTGCCGTTTTGCACCGTGGGGTTGCCGACGCTGGCGAAAACGCGATCGAACTCCGGGTGGCGCCGCACCAGCGCCTCGGCCTCGCGCACATAGCGGTCGGTGTAGTCCAGCGAAGCGCCATCGGGCGCGCTCATGCGCACCTGCAGCGTGCCGCGATCTTCCATTGGCGCCAGCTCGGCCGGCAGGCGCGGATACAGCCAGGCCAGCGCCAGACCGCAGCCGAGCATGGCCAGCAACACGGCCATGCGCCCGGCCCAGACTGGTCGCTGCGCCGCTGCAGCCAGCAAGGTTGATGCAGCCGGTGGCGGCGCGAGCGCTGTCTCTTTCGCGGCGGCCGGAGCCTGCCCGGCCGCCTCGGCGCGTGTGCGCACCGTCCAGCCCAGCACGCTTGCATAGCCGCGTTCCAGCCCGCGCAGCGCCCGCTGCACGGCCTGCGCCCAGCGCCCGGCCTGGGCATGGGGGCGCAACAGCAGCGCGCACAGCATGGGCGAGAGCGTCAGCGCCACAAAGCCCGAGACCAGCACGGCCCCGGCCAGCGTGAGCGCGAACTCGGCAAACAGCCGCCCGGTGCGCCCTGGCGTAAAGGCCAGCGGCGCATAGACGGCCGCCAGCGTCAGCGTCATGGCGACGATGGCAAAGCCGATCTCGCGCGCGCCCGCGATGGCGGCCTCAAAGGGCCGCTGCCCGGCCTCAATGTGGCGGTGGATGTTCTCCAGCATGACGATGGCGTCGTCCACCACCAGGCCAATGGCCAGCACCATGGCCAGCAGCGTCAGCGTATTGATCGAAAAGCCCGCCAGCGCCATCAGCGCAAAGGTGCCGATCAGGCTGATGGGGATGGTGACGATGGGCACCAGCGCCGCGTGCAGCGAGCCCAGCAAGAGCACGATGACCAGCACCACCAGCAGCACAGCCTCGGCGATGGTGGCGTACACGCTGGCGATGGAGCGCTCGATGAACACCGCGTTGTCGTTGGCGATGGTGACCTGCACATCGCCGGGCAGCTCGGCGCGCAGGCGCTGCAGCGCCTGGCGAATGCCTGCGGCCACCTCCAGCGGATTGGCCGTGGCCTGGCGCACGATGCCCATGGAGACGGCCTCTTGCCCATTGAAGCGCACGCGGCTGCGCAGGCTGGCCGGCCCTTCCTCGACCTGGGCCACGTCGCCCAGGCGCAGCTTCAGGCCCGCGCCATGGCGCAGCACGATGTCGGCAAACTGGCTGGGCGTGGCCAGCTCGGTGTGCGAGACGACGTTCAGCTCTCGCTCGTGCGATTCGATGCGCCCTGCGGGCAGCTCCAGATTGCTGGCGCGGATGGCGCTCTCGATCTCCTCAACCGTCAGCCCGTGCGCGGCCATGCGCTCGGGCTGCAGCGCGACGCGCATGGCGTAACGGCGCTCGCCAAAAATGGGCGTGTCGGCCACGCCCGGCACGGTTTGCAGCAATGGGCGCGCAATGCGCAGCATCAGCTCGTTGATCTCCAGCGGGCTGCGCTGCGCTGAGCTGAAGGCCAGCCAGATCACCGGCGTGGCATCGGCCTCGACCTTGGCCACGACCGGCTCGTCAATCTCCGCCGGCAGGCGGGCGCGCACGCGCGCGACGCGGTCGCGCACCTCGGCAGCGGCGCTGTCCGGATCCTTCTCCAGCACGAAGCGCACGGTAATCTGCGCTTGCCCGGCGCGGCTGATGGAGCTGATCACGTCCACGCCTTCGATGCCTGCGATCGAGTCCTCCAGCGGCTTGGCCACGCGCGACTCCACCACTGCTGCCGAAGCGCCGCTGTAACTGGCGCGCACCGTCACCACCGGCTCGTCGGTGCGCGGGTATTCGCGCACCGTGAGCGTGAAAAAGCTCACCAGCCCCACCAGTACCAGCAGCAGCGACATCACCGTGGCCAGCACCGGCCGGCGCACCGACAGCTCGCTCAGGCCCATGGCACACCCCGCATGGCACTGTGGCGCAGCGGCTGCCCAGGCGCGGGCGCTGCGCCGAGCGTTGCACCGGACGCGGTGTCCTGGCCCGCCTCGGGGCTGGAGCCGGCATGGGGACTGGGGTTGGCGTGATTGGGCAACGGCGGCGGCTCAGGCTCGGCCCAGCGGATGCGCACGCGCTGGCCCGAGCGGTTGGCGCGGTGCTGGCCGGCCACCATCACCACATCGCCCACTGCCAGGCCCTCACCGCGCACCTCCACCCAGCCGGGCAGGCGCTGGCCCAGTTGCACCGGCAGGCGCTCGGTGCGAAACACCGTCTGCGGCGGCCAGCCCATGCGGCCATCGCCCTGCGGCGTGGGCGCCTGGGCCTGCCAGGGCTGCACCCGGATCAGCGCTGGCCCCTGGGCATTGCTCAGCACAGCCTGCTCTGGCACCAGCACGGCCTGGGCGCGCTCTTGCAGCACCAGCTCCACCTGGGCCGACATGCCCGGGCGCAACTGCCGGTCAGGGTTGGGCAGGCGCGCGCGCAATGCCAGCGCACGCTCTTGCGCATCGACCAGCGGGTCGATGGCCTGTACCGTGGCCTGGCGCTGCACGCCGGGCAGCGCGTCAAAGCGCAGCTGCACGGCCTGGCCCACGGCCAGTTGCGCGGCCACGCGCTCAGGCAGGCGGAAGTCCACCAGCAGTACATCCAAATCCTGCAGCTGCAGCACCACCTCGCCTTCGCGCACGTAGTCGCCCACGTGCACATCGGCCAGGCCGGCCACTGCGTCGAACGGCGCCTGAATGCGCAGACGCTCGAGCTGGGCCTGGGCCAGATCACGCCGCGCCTGGGCGATCTGCAGCTTGGCCGCGCTTTCTTCGAGCGCGGCGCGGCTGATGAAGCCGCGCTGCACCAGCTCGCGGCTGCGGCCGTGGTTGGCGCGGGCCAGCTCCAGCTCGGCCTGGGCCTGCTGCCAATGGGCGCGCTCGAGCCGATCGTCCAGCTGCAGCAGCAACTGGCCCTTGCGCACCGGCTGGCCTTCGCGGAAGTGGATGGCGCGTACCCGACCGCTGGCCTGCGGGCGCAGCGCACTGCTCTGGCGCGCGCGCAGTGTGCCAGTGGCCTGCGCCACATCGCGCAGCGGCCGGCCAATGGCCTGGGCCACCTCGATCAAGGCCGGGGCACTGGCCGATGCATTGGCCTGCGGCCCAGGCTTCAAGGGCGCTGCAGGCCCTGCAGATGGCCGCTCCCCCTGCCCTGCCGCAGTATTGCCCGCTGCCTGCCAGCCCAGCGTGCGCGCCAGCAATGCCTGCCCCTCAGGGCGCTGCAGCCACCAGGCCAGCAGCAGCGACAGCAGCAGAACGATCAGCAACAGGGTTTTGCGCAACAAGGGCCGCATGGCACACCGACAAGGCAAGAAAACAAAGCAAACCTCTGCACCACCCCAGCGGCTGGCGCCGGGTAGTGCAGAGGTTCTCGAACAAAGCCAAAGCCCGCACGGCGGCGGGCGGCGCTCAAGGATACAGGCCGCGCAGCTCGCGGGCGAGCAGGATGCGCGAGCAGGCCACGATGAAGGTGGCCGTGCGCAGGTTGACCTGGTGCTGCTGCGCCACCTGCCAGACGGCGTGGAAGGCGTCCTTCATGATCTTGACCAGGCGCTGATTGATCTCGTCCTCGGTCCAGAAAAAGCTGGAGAAGTCCTGCACCCACTCGAAGTAGCTCACCGTCACGCCGCCTGCGTTGGCAATCACGTCGGGCAGCACCAGCACGCCCTTGTCATCCAGGATGTCATCGGCGCCGGGCGTGGTCGGGCCGTTGGCGCCCTCGATCACCATGCGCGCCTTGATGCGCGGCGCATTGTCTTCGGTGATTTGCCCTTCCAGCGCCGCCGGGATGAGGATGTCGCAGTCCACGCCCCAGAATTCATCACCGCTGAGCTTGTCGGCCTTCTTGAAGCCGCCCACGCCGCCGCTGTCGCGCACATGCGCCAGCAAGGCCTCCATATCCAGCCCGCTGGCGCGGTAGAGCGAGCCTGTGTGGTCCTGCACGGCGACGATCTTGGCGCCGGCCTCGGCAAACAGACGCGCAGCCGTGCCGCCCACGTTGCCCAGGCCCTGCACGGCCACGCGCGCGCCTTCGATGTCCAGGCCGATGAGCCGGGCCGCCTCGACGCCAACGGTGAACACGCCGCGCCCGGTGGCCTCACGCCGCCCCAGTGAGCCGCCAATCTCCACCGGCTTGCCGGTGACCACGCCCGTGGCCGTGGCGCCGATGTTCATGGAGTAGGTGTCCATCATCCAGGCCATGGTGCGCTCATTGGTGTTCACGTCCGGCGCGGGGATGTCCTTGTTCGGGCCGATGATCAGGCCGATCTCGCTGGTGTAGCGGCGCGCCACGCGCTCGAGCTCGGCCTGCGAATACTGGCGCGGGTCGATGCGGATGCCGCCCTTGGCACCGCCATAGGGCACATTCACGGCCGCGTTCTTGATCGACATCCAGGCCGACAAGGCCATGACTTCGGAGAGGGTCACATCCTGGTGAAAGCGCACGCCGCCCTTGCCCGGCCCGCGCGAGAGGTTGTGCTGCACGCGATAGCCCTCGAAATGCGCCACCGAGCCATCATCGAGCTCGATGGGAACGTCCACAATCAGCGAGCGCTTGGGGTGCTTGAGCGTCTCGACCCACTTGGCCAGATGGCCCAGGTAGGGCGTGACGCGATCGACTTGCTTCAGGTAAATGCCCCAGGGGCCCAGGTGGGCCGGATCCAGATACGAGGGCAGCGCATGCTGCTGCGACAGTGGCGACGACGGCGCTGCCGCCGGCTTGGCGCCCTGGCCCTTGGCGGCCTTGGCAGCGTGTTTCGCCTCGCGCTTGGCGCGGCCTTTGGCGTCCTTGTCCTTTTTCTTCGCGGCATCCTTGGCTGCCGACTTGTTCTTGCCAGAAGGGGGCATATTGATCTCCTTACCTCTACACATAGTCAACGCAACGGCCGGCAGCATAAGCGCGGCGTCAGGCCTTGTCCATGCCACCGGCGCGCAAAGCCCAGCCAATGGCGCTACAGTCTCGCGCTTTGCCGACCCCACCGAACCGCCGCCATGAAACTCCAGGGCAAACGCCGCCGCATCGTCTATGTGCTGATCTACGAGGCCATCGCCATTGCCGTATCCAGCTGGGGGCTGGCGCTGCTGAGCAGCAGCGGCATGCAACGCGCGCTGCTGGCGGCCGTGGCAGCATCGGTCACTGCCGTGACCTGGAACTACATCTTCAATACTTTCTTCGAGCGCTGGGAGGCGCGCCAGCCCACCCAGGGTCGCAGCATTCGGCGCCGCCTGGCCCACGCCCTGGGCTTCGAGGGCGGACTGATCTTCTTCCTGGTGCCGCTGCTGGCCTGGCTGCTGGGCGTGAGCCTGTGGCAGGCCTTTGTGATGGACTTTGGCCTGATGCTGTTCTTTCTCATCTACACCTTCGTCTTCACCTGGTGCTTTGACCGCATCTTCGGCCTGCCCGCAGCCGCCCAGTCGCCTCAGGGTGCGCAGGCGCGCTGAGCCAGTCAGCGCCCAACCGCCAGGCGGCGCGCTGGCACAATTGCGGGCTTTCCCGCATCCCCCCACTTTGACAGGCCCTTCATGACTGCTGCATCCCCTGCCGCATCTTCTGCCACGCCCCCTGCCCTGCCGCCGCTGCGCCTGGCGGGGCTGGAGCCTTTGACCATCGACGAAGGCACGCTGTTCGTCAACATTGGCGAGCGCACCAACGTCACCGGCTCCAAGGCCTTTGCGCGCATGATTCTCAACGGACAGTACGAGGAAGCTCTGGCCGTGGCGCGCCAGCAGGTGGACAACGGCGCGCAAATCATCGACGTGAACATGGACGAGGCCATGCTGGACTCCAAGACGGCGATGGTGCGCTTTCTGAACCTGATTGCCAGCGAGCCGGACATTGCGCGCGTGCCCATCATGGTCGATTCCTCCAAGTGGGAGGTGATCGAGGCCGGGCTGCGCTGCATCCAGGGCAAGGGCGTGGTCAACTCCATCTCGATGAAGGAGGGGGTGCAGGAGTTCAAGCGCCAGGCCACGCTCATCAAGCACTACGGCGCAGCGGCCGTGGTGATGGCCTTTGACGAGAAGGGCCAGGCCGACACCTTTGCGCGCAAGATCGAGATCTGCGAGCGCGCCTATCGCATCCTGGTCGATGAGGTGGGCTTCCCGCCCGAGGACATCATCTTCGACCCCAACATCTTCGCCGTGGCCACCGGCATCGAGGAGCACGACAACTACGCCGTGGAGTTCATCGAGGCCACGCGCTGGATCAAGCAAAACCTGCCGGGCGCGAAGGTCTCGGGCGGGGTGAGCAACGTCTCCTTCAGCTTCCGCGGCAACGACCCGGTGCGCGAGGCCATCCACACCGTGTTCCTCTACCACGCCATTGCGGCGGGCATGGACATGGGCATCGTCAACGCCGGCATGATTGGCGTGTATGACGACCTGGAGCCGACCTTGCGCGAGCGCGTGGAGGACGTGATCCTCAACCGCCGCCCCGATGCGGGCGAGCGCCTGGTGGAAATTGCCGAAAGCGCCAAGGGCCAGGCTAAGGACGAGAGCAAAAAGCTCGAATGGCGCGGCACGCCAGAACACCCCGTGCCGGTGGAAAAGCGCCTGGCGCATGCGCTAGTGCAGGGCATCACCGACTTCATCGTGCAGGACACGGAAGAGGCCTGGCAGGCCATTCGCGCCAAAGGCGGGCGGCCGCTGCACGTCATCGAAGGGCCGCTGATGGACGGCATGAACATCGTGGGCGACCTGTTCGGCCAGGGCAAGATGTTTTTGCCGCAGGTGGTCAAATCCGCGCGCGTGATGAAGCAGGCCGTGGCCCACCTGGTGCCCTACATCGAGGAGGAAAAGCGCCAGCTCCAGGCCAGCGGCGCGCAGGTCAAGAGCAACGGCAAGATCGTCATGGCCACCGTCAAGGGCGACGTGCACGACATTGGCAAGAACATCGTCTCCGTCGTGCTCGAGTGCAACAACTTTGAAGTGGTCAACATGGGCGTGATGGTGCCCTGCCACGAAATCCTCGCCAAAGCCAAGGAAGAAGGCGCGGACATCATCGGCCTCTCGGGCCTGATCACCCCCAGCCTGGAGGAAATGCAGTACGTGGCCGGGGAGATGCAAAAGGACAACTGGTTCAAGGAGCGCGGCATCCCGCTGCTCATCGGCGGCGCCACCACCAGCCGCGTGCACACCGCCGTGAAGATCGCGCCGCACTACGAAGGCCCGGTCGTCTACGTGCCCGATGCCTCGCGCAGCGTGGGCATTGCGCAAAACCTGCTGGGCGAGAGCGCCAGCGCCTTCATCGCCGAAACCCAGGCCGATTACGAACACGTGCGCCAACTGCACGCCAACAAAAAGCCCGCCGCGCTCTGGCCGCTGGAGCAGGCGCGCGCCAACGCCACCCCCATCGACTGGAGCGCCTGGCGCCCCGCCGCGCCACGTGCGCTGGGCCGGCGCGTGTTTCACAACATCGATTTGCGCGAGCTGGAGCGCTTCATCGACTGGGGGCCGTTCTTCCAGACCTGGGACCTGGCCGGCCCCTTCCCCGCCATCCTGGACGACGAAATCGTCGGCGTCGAGGCGCGGCGCGTCTATGCCGACGGCCAGGCCATGCTGCGCAAGATCATCGACGGGCGCTGGCTCAAGGCCAGCGGCGTCATGGGCCTGTACCCGGCCAACAGCGTGGGCGACGACATCGTCTTCTACCGCGACGAGGCCCGCACCCAGCCGCTGATGACCTGGTGGGGCCTGCGCCAGCAAGCGCCCAAGCAGGCCGTGGGCGGCGTCATGCGCCCCAGCCGCTGCCTGGCCGACTTCGTCGCGCCCAAAAGCAGCGGCATTGCCGACTACGCCGGCATGTTCGCCGTCACCGCCGGGCTGGACATCGAGAAAAAAGAAAAGGAATTCGAGCGCGCGCTGGACGACTACTCGGCCATCATGCTCAAGGCCCTGGCCGACCGCCTGGCCGAAGCCTTTGCCGAATACCTGCACTGGCGCGTGCGCACCGACCTGTGGGGCTACGCCGCGCAGGAGGCGCTCTCCAACGAGGAGCTGATCGCCGAGAAATACCAGGGCATCCGCCCCGCGCCCGGCTACCCCGCCTGCCCCGACCACAGCGCCAAGACCGCCTTGTTCGAGACCCTGCGCACCGACGAAATCGGCATGCGCCTGACCGAAAGCCTGGCCATGTGGCCCGCCTCCAGCGTCAGCGGCTTTTACATCGCCCACCCCGAGAGCAGCTACTTCACCCTGGGCAAGATCGGCCAGGACCAACTGCAAGACATGGCCCAGCGCCGCGCCATGCCCGAGGACGAACTGCGCCGCCTGCTCGCGCCCGTGCTGGGCCACTGACGAGACAGCGGCGCGGCATACGGCGCGGCACATCGCCCGCTAGATCACGCCCGCCACATCGGCGCGCACATCCCCCCACACCGCCCCCGCCGGCCTTGATGGCGGGGGCTGGCCGTGCCCGGCCAGCGTGTTGACCCACACCGGCAAAAACCCACTGCGCCCGCACCCGGCCACGTGGCTTTTTGCGGTCCATTTATGCTCAAAAAGAGAATAAAATGGCGCGCCCGCGCGGCCTGCGGCTTTGGGGAGGTCAGCGCACCCCCAGCGGCCCTGCGTGCGCTGCAAATCGGGATCGAATGCCAGGCGCACAGCAGCAGCAACAGCAGCAGAGCCCACCCCAGGCCGCCGGGCACACGGCGCGGCGCTTGCCGCGCAGACCTTTCTTGACCTTTTTCTCTTGCCGCCATGCACCCTGCCGCCCCCCTGCCCGAGACCGACATCCCCCCGCTGCCGCGCATCATGCTGGAGCCACTGGTGCGCGCCACGTTGCTGGAAGACCTGGGCCGGCGCGGCGATCTGACCAGCGACGCCATCGTGCCCGCCAGCGCCCAGGCCACGCTGGAGCTGCGCGCGCGGCAAAGCGGCGTGCTTGCCGGGCTGGGCTGCGCGCAGCTGGCCTTCGAGCTGATCGACCCCGGCATCCGCTTCGAGGCCCTGCTGGCCGATGGCGCGCGCCTGCAGCCTGGCGACTGCATCGCGCGGCTGCAGGGCTCGGCGCGCGCCATGCTCACCGCCGAGCGCAGCGCGCTGAACCTGCTGGGCCTGCTCAGCGGCGTGGCCAGCGCCACGGCGCGCATCGCCGATGCCATCGCCGCCACCACCACCCGCGTGACCTGCACGCGCAAGACCCTGCCGGGCCTGCGCGCGCTGCAAAAGTACGCCGTGCGCGTGGGCGGCGGCAGCAACCACCGCTTCGGGCTGGACGACGCCATCCTCATCAAGGACAACCACATCGCCATCGCCGGCGGCCTGCCCCAGGCCGTGCAGCGCGCCCGCGCCGCAGCCGGGCACATGGTGCAAATCGAGGTGGAGGTGGACACCCTGGCCCAGCTCGAGCAGGCGCTGGCGCTGCAAGTGCCCATCGTGCTGCTGGACAACATGGACCTGCCCACACTGGGCCAGGCCGTGCAGATGGCGCGCGGGCGCGCCATCACCGAAGCCTCGGGCCGCGTCACGCCCGAGACCGCGCCGCAGATCGCCGACACCGGCGTGGACCTGATCGCCGTGGGCTGGATCACGCACAGCGCGCCGGTGCTGGACATCGGCCTGGATGCGCTCTCCGGCTGATCCCGCCAGCCAATCCCGCCAACTGGCCCCGCCTGCACCGCCCCAACCACCCATCGCCGCCGCCATGCCCGCCCTCGCCCTGCCCCGCCTGCGCACAAGTTTTGCCCGCGCCATGCGCGCCCTGCCTGGCCGCCTGCTGCTGGGCCTGGCCCTGGGCGCGGCCAGCGCCGCACACGCCCAGCCAACGCCAACGCCCGCGCAGGCGCAGCCCGCCGCCAGCGCAATCTGGCCCAGCAAGCCCATCACCATCGTCGTGCCCTTTGCCGCAGGCGGCGGCACCGACCTGCTGGCGCGCAAGCTCGCCGCCGAGCTCGAGCGCGCCCTGGCCCAGCCCGTGCTGGTGGACAACCGCGCCGGCGCCAGCGGCAACATCGGCGCGGCCCACGTGGCGCGCGCCGCCGCCGATGGCCACACGCTGCTGATGGCCAACAGCACCTTTGCCATCAACCCGGCCGTGCTGGGCACGCCCGGCTTCGAGCCCGCGCGCGACTTTCGCACCATCATCAACGTCGGCACCATCGCCTCGGTGCTGGTCGTGCCCGGCGATGCGCCGATGCGGGATCTCCCGGCGCTGCTGGCCGCCAGCGCCCAGGGGGCGCAGAGCGCACAGGGCGCACAGGGCGCACAGAACGTGCAAGGCGCCGCCCAGGGCGCGCCGCGCAGCCAGGCGCTGTTCTTCGCCTCCTGCGGCAGCGGCACGCCCCAGCACCTGGCCGGCGCCATGCTGCAGGCCCGCCAGCCGCACATCAGGCTGGAGCAAGTGCCCTACAAAGGCTGCGGCCCCGCCCTGGCCGACGTGCTGGGCCGGCAAGTGCCGCTGGGCATCGTCACCGCCTCCAGCGCCATGCCGCTGCTGCAATCGGGCCGGCTGCGCGCGCTGGCCGTCACCTCGCCCCAGCGCTCGCCGCTGCTGCCTGGCGTGCCCACTGTGGCCGAACAAGGCCTGCCCGGCTACGCCATGGAGCAATGGCACGGCCTGCTGGCGCCCGCCGGCACCCCCGACGCCGTGGCCTACCGCCTGCACGACGTGCTGGCCCAGGCCCTGCAAACGCCGGCGCTGCGCGCCCAGCTGCACGAGCTGGGCTACCACATCAGCAGCCCCGAGCAGGCCCACCCCGAGAGCTTCCGCCAACTGCTGCTTGGCGACCTGCAGCGCTTTGCGCAGCTCGCGCGGCAGCTGCAGCCTTGAAGGGCTGTGCGCAATGTCCTTGCGGCCTGCGGCGCATGGCCTTGATGCGCCCCACTGGCTCGCTTTGTGATCTGCAGCAGCAAACTTGAAACTGGGCCCAGCAGCCTGCATGCCCGGCCCATGCAGACAGAAACGCCGCCGCGGCAGTGCCCTGCCGCGGCGGCGTTTTCCTGTTGGGCCCGCACTGGGCCGTGCAAAGGGCGATGCGCCTGGTGGCGCATCGGCGGCTTTAGAGCGTGTTCTGCTCGAACGTTGACAAATCCAAGACCTGGCCGCTGACTGCCATCGCCATCTCGCAGGTCGCTCTCGTCATGCCCGCGAAGGCGGGCATCCAGCGCCACACTTGCGCACGAGAGGGGGATTGGCACATGGCAGTGCCGCCCAGCGTCACAACTGGACACCCGCCTTCGCGGGTGTGACGAGAACCAGCGGCGCTTGCAGGAAATGTCTTCATGAATACCGAATCCGCCCTAAAAGCGCTGCTTCGCGCTCACCAGCGCCAAGTCAGGCTGGCCGTTACCTTGCGTGGCTCGCCGTAGAAGCACCCGTAGGTGCAACTGGCGATGTAAGTCTTGTCGGTGAGGTTGCTCACGTTCAGCGCAAAGCGCCAGAGGCCGTGGTCATAGCCAATCATTGCGTCCAGTACGGTGTAGGCGGGCACGTTGGCGTCCATCCACACGCCGCGTGTACCGCCAACGTGGCGCAGACCTGCGCCCATATGCAGACCGGGCAGCCCTTGGCTGGCAAAATGGTAATCGCCCCACAGCGAGAACTGCTGGCGCGGCACGCCGCCGCTGCGCTTGCCTACTTCCTCGGGCGTAAGCGGGCTGCTTTCAATGGTGCGTGCGTCGGTGTAGGCGTAGGCAGTAATCAGATTGACGTGTTTGCCGATGGCGGTGCGCGCCTCCAACTCCAGCCCGCGTGAGCGTACCTTGCCCAGTTGCACTGAGAAATTGCTGTCCACTGGGTCGCCCACCAGATTGTTGCGCTTGGTCAACTGGTAGAGCGATGCGCTGAGCAGGGTACGGCTGCCCTCGGGCTGATAGCGCAGGCCAAGCTCCCACTGCTGGCCGCGCGTGGGCTTGAAGCGCGCGCCGGTGCGGTCGGTACCCGCCTGCGGCTCGAAGGACTGGCTGAAGCTGGCAAAGGGTGCCCAGCCGTTGCCCGCCAGATAGACCAGCCCGGCGCGGCCAGTGAAGGCGCTGGTGCGCTCGTTGTCGGCGCTGCGCTCGCCGGTGAAAAAGTTCCATTCGCTGTGGCGCACGCGGTCGTAACGCCCGCCCAACAGAGCCACCCAATGTTGGCCAAACTTCATCTGGTTTTGTGCGTACAGACCCACGCGGCGGGTTCTGGTATTGGGTGAATAGCCGGTGCTGGCTTCGCGTTCGGCCACGGCGCTGCCGTAGCGGGGCGTGAACACGTCCAGCGGCTGGGTTTGCAGGTTGTACTGCTCCGAGTCATCGTGCTGGCGCAGGCTGTCCAGCCCGATCAGGCTGGTGTGCTTCATGCCGCCGCTGCGCCACTGGTATTGCAGCGAGGTGTCGCTGGTCAGCGACTGGTTGCGGTCGTAACGCTCGACGCCGTAGCGGTTAATCTGGCGCAGCGCGGCATCGGCCCAGCCGTCGTCGCCCACATTCACGTATTGGCCGTCGCCCTTGAAGTAGCGCAGGTTGTGGCGCAGCTTCAGCGCGGGGCTGAAGGCGTGCTCGAACTGGTAGCCCAGCGCGTACAGGTCATGCGCGTAGCGGTCAAAGCCCGGCTCGCCAATCAAGCGTTGGCGCGGGATGCGGCCATTGGGGTTGGGCAGCAATGTGCCTTCGGCGGGCAGACCGTAGAGATAAGCGGTTCGGTCGTGCTGGTAGTGCGCCAGAAGGGTCAGCGCGGTGTTCGCGCTGGGCTGCCATTTCAGTGCCGGGGCAATGAAACGGCGCTTGTCCGGCACGTGCTCGACAAAGGTGTCGCTGTCGCGCAGCAGGCCGGTCAAGCGCCAGGTCCACACGCCGTCCTCGGTGAGCTTGCCGCCAAAGTCGCCCGCGACCTGCTTGCGGCGGAAGTTGCCCAGCTCGGCGCGCAACTCGCGCAGCGGCTCGGCGCTGGGGCGTTTGCTTACCGCATTGATCACGCCGCCAGGGCCGCTCATGCCGTAGAGCACCGAGGATGCGCCCTTGAGCAGCTCCAGCCGCTCCATGCCATACGGCTCCATGCGGCCGCTGTAGGGATTCACTTTGTACTTGAGGCCGTCCATGAACAGACTGCCAGCGTCCGCACCGGCGCTGAAGCCGCGAATGAAGAAACTGTCCGTAGTGCGGTCGCTGCCCTCGCTGCGGTGCACCCCGGCGGCGTAGCTCAGGGCTTGGTTCATATCTTCGGCCTGCCGCATCTCCAGTTCCTGCGCACCGATCACGGTGACGGACTGCGGCGTCTCCAAGAGCGGCGTATCCGTCTTGGTGGCCGTGGCGTTGCGGCGCGCGGCGTAGCCCAGCACGGGGCCGGTGGCGCTCTCGGGCGCGGCCTGCACGGTGACGGCGGGCAGGGTCTGGGCTTGGGTGGCCCTGCGCGCCTGCGCCGCTGGCTGGGCTGGGGCCGGGCGCAGCACGTAGCTGCCGTCGGCCTGCTGCACGGCTTGCAGGCCGCTGCCGGCCAGCAGCGCGACCAGGCCGCTTTGCGGGCTGTGGCGGCCTTGCACGCCCGGGCTTTGGCGGCCCTGGGCCAGCTCGGCACTGCCCGAGAGCAGCGCGCCCGATTCGGCCAGAAAGCGCATCAGCACCACATGCAGCGGCCCGGCCTCAATGGCGTAATGGCGCGGGGCCGCAGCCGCGCTGCCCGGCTGGGATTGGGGCTGGGCCTGCGCCGGGCTGGCCCACAGCGCGGCGGCGGCCAGGCCGCCGGCCAGGCCGATGTGGGCGGCCAGCACCAGCGGGCGCAGGGCCAGGCCGGGCGCGGTCTGCATGGTCTGTAAACAGGCCCGCGCATGTGTGGCGGGACGGCGGCGGGAGCGGGGGTGGCAAGGCATGGTGGTCCTCTTTTTCCTTGGGTGTTCGGGTTGCGGGGGCCAGCGGCTGGCGCCGTGGCAAGCGCCCGGGCAGGCGCTCACCCCGTAAACCGGATGAGGCGGGAAAAAGTGGCAATCGGGCTGGCTGGGGGCGATGTTCAGCGCATCTCGACGCTGGTCCACCACGGCAGCGGTTGCGTGATGCGGATGGGCAGGGCGCGCTCGAGCATGGCCAGGGCGGTGTCCACGTCGTCCAGCGGGTAGCTGCCCAGCACCTGCAGGCGGGCGGCGGCCGGGGCGATGGCGATGTGGCCGCGCCGGTAGCGGGCCAGCTCGGCGATGACCTGGCCCAGGGGGATGCCCTGCGCCAGCAGCACGCCTTGCGCCCAGGCCTGGCGCGCCGGGTCGGCGGCGGCGGCGGCGTGCAGGCGGCGGGCGCTGAAGCGCACCTGCTGGCCGGCGTGCAGCGTGGCCTGCTGGCCGCTTTCGGCCAGGGTGATCTGCACTGCGCCTTCATAGACGGCCAGCTGCGTGCGACTGCCGCCCTCGCTGCCTTCATCGCCTTCACCATCTTCCAGGCGCACGTTGAAGCGGGTGCCCAGCGCGCGCATGCGGCCATGGGCGGTATCGACGACGAAGGGGCGGCCAGCCGCGTCGGCGGCGGTTTGCACCAGGATTTCGCCGCTGCGCAGGCGCAGGCGGCGCAGGTCGGCGCGCACGTCCTCGTCCAGCGCGGTGGCGCTGGCCAGCCAGATCTGGCTGCCATCGGCCAGGCGGATGTCGCGCCGCTGGCCGGTGGCGCTGCGGTGGTCGGCAGCCCAGGCCAGCACGGCGTCCAGCGCGCCGGGCTGCTGGCGCCACACGGCCCAGCCCAGCAGGCCGCCCGTGCCAGCCACGGCGGCCACGCCCAGCAGGGTGCGCCGCCGCGCCAGCCGGGCGCTGGCAGTTTGCAGGGCGTCGGCCGCCAGGCGCGAGGCCGCTTCGTGCCGCAAGGGCTGAAAGCGCTGGCTGACGCGCTCGACAAAGCCCCAGGCGGCGCGGTGCTCGGGCGCGCCATCCAGCCAGGCCTGCCAGCGCGCGCGCTCGGCCGCGCTGGCCTGGCCCGATTGCAGCAGCGCGAACCACTGGGCCGCCTGCTGCATGGCCTGCTGCGGGGGCGGGCTGGGCGGCATGGCCGGGCCGGGGTCAGTGCCGGCGTCAGTGCCGGCGTCAGGGCCGGGGGCAAGGTCGGGATGGGGGCCAACATCGGGGCCGGGCGGGATGTAGGGCTTCATGGCGCGCTGGATTCTCGCAGGGCTTTCAGCGCCGGTTCAAACCCAAACAGCAATTTCTGTCTTGACAGAAATTTCAGTTGCTATACAGTCCCACCGCATGGAACTGACCGATATCGCACGCCGCTTCGTCGTCCACTGGGGCGAAATGGGCTCTGCCTGGGGCGTCAACCGCACGGTGGCGCAAATCCATGCGCTGCTGTTCATCCACGGCCGCCCGCTGCATGCCGAGGCGCTGGCCGAGACCCTGGGCGTGGCGCGCTCGAACGTGAGCAACAGCCTCAAGGAGCTGCAAAACTGGAACCTGATCCGCGTCACCCACGTGCTGGGCGACCGGCGCGATTACTTTGAAACCTCCAGCGACGTCTGGGCGCTGTTTCGCACCATCGTGCGCGAGCGCAAGGAGCGCGAGTTCGACCCCACCACGCGCCTGCTGGCCGAGCTGGTGGCGCGCGAGGACTTCGCCGCCGAGCCGCCCGACGCGCAAGACCGCCTGCGCGAAACCCTGCGCTTCATGCAGGCGCTGGGCGCCTGGAGCGAGGAGATGCTGCGCCTGTCGCCCAGCACGCTGGAAAAAGTGCTCAAGCTCGGCGCCAGCGTGCAAAAGCTGGTGCGCTGAACCTTCAACCGACCAGGAAAGCCCCATGCGCATTCAGACCCACATCGACATCGCGGCCAGCGCCGCCACCTGCTTTGACCTGAGCCAGGACTACGCCCTGCGCCCGCTGTGGGACAGCCTGACCCCGCACGCCCAGCCCGCCACCGCCGCCGACGGCACGCGCGTGGCGCACTGCCCGGCCCCGCTGGGCATGGCGTTTGACGTGGCCTACGTGAACTTTCAACGCCCGCGCGTGGCCGCCTTCCGCCTGCTGCGCGGGCCCTGGCTGTTCGCCGCGCTGGCGGGCAGCTGGCGCTTCGTGCCCGAGGGGCCAGAGCGCTGCCGCGTGCACTTCACTTACCACTTGCGCCTGCACCGGGCCGTGGCCTGGCTGCTCACGCCGCTGGTGGGCCGCTACGTGCAACGCCAATCGCGCCAACGCCTGCGCGCCCTCAAGCACCTGGCCGAAAACCTGGCCGAAAACCTGGAGCCACGCACAGGCCGCGAAAGCAACGCAAGCCGCCGCACCCCTTTTTTTGCGCCTTGATTTCACTTTTTTCTGAAATATCCATCTTTTCAAACCAAGGATGACGCCATGCCCGCCACCTACCCCCTGACGCTGTACTACGACGCCTCCTGCCCGCTGTGCGCGGCGGAGATGCACGCGCTCTTGCAGCGCGACGCGCACGGCCGCCTGCGGCTGGTGGACTGCTCGCCCCCCGGCTTTGACGGCGCGCCCGCCGGCTGCACCCAGTCCGAGCTGATGCGCCTGATGCACGCCCAGACCGCCGACGGCCGCGTGCTGGTGGGCGTGCCCGCGTTCGAGGCCGCCTACGCCGCCGTGGGCCGCCAGCGCGTGGCGCGCGCCCTGCGCCATCCGCTGCTGGGCCGGCTGGCGCGCGCGCTCTACCCGCACCTGGCGCGCCACCGCCAGCGCCTGCCCCGCTGGCTGGCGCGCTGGCTGTTCGCGCGCACGCCGGCCCAGCCCTTGCAGGAGGCGCAAGCCCACGCCGCCCGCCATGCCAGCCAGCGCTGCGGCCCGGCGGGCGCTTGCCGCCTGGATGAAAGCGGCGCGCCCCGTCAACCATCCCCCAAGTAAGGGCTGTTCGCCTTCCACGCCCTTGAAAGGAGCCTTGCCATGACAGCCCCCGCATCCCCCATGCCCACCACCGCCGCCGCCCCCACCGCGCTGCTGTGCGGCGCCAGCGGCTTCATTGGCCGCCACATCGCCCAGGCCCTGCGCCGCGCGGGCTGGCAGGTGCGCGCCGCCAGCCGCCACAGCAGCCCGGCCGTGGATTTCACCCAGGCCAGCACGCCCGCGCACTGGGCGCCGCTGCTGCATGGTGTGCAGGCCGTGGTCAACGCCGTGGGCCTGCTGCGCGACAGCCGCGCGCGGCCCATGGCGCTGGTGCACGATGCCGCCCCGCGCGCCCTGTTCGACGCCTGCGCCGCCCACGGTCTGCGCCGCGTGGTGCAGATTTCCGCGCTGGGCATCGCCCACGGCGCCACCGCCTACGCCCGCACCAAGCGCGCCGCCGACGCCCGCCTGCTGGCGCTGACCGAGGCCGGCCAGCTCGACGGCGCGGTGCTGCGCCCCAGCCTGGTGTTTGGCGCGGGCGGCGAGAGCACGCGCCTGTTCATGGTGCTGGCGCGCCTGCCCTGGCTGGCCCTGCCGCGCCCGGTGCTGCAAGCGCGCGTGCAGCCCCTGGCCGTGTGGGACCTAGCCGATGCCGTGGCGCGCCTGCTGCCGCCGCCCGCTGGCGCGGCCACGGCCACAAGCGCCACCACTGACTTCACCGCCAACAACACCGTCAACAACATCGTCAACAACACCGCCGCATTCACCGGCCTGGCCGATCTGGCTGGCCCGCAGGCCATGACGCTGGCCGAGTACATCGCCCTGCTGCGCACGCAACTGGGCGCGCTGGATGGCAAAGCGCCTGCCCGCCCCGCCCGCATCTGGCCCCTGCCCCATTGGCTGACCCAAGCCAGCGCGCGCCTGGGCGATGCCCTGCCCTTTTCCCCCTGGTGCAGCCAATCGCTGGCCCTGCTGGCCAGCGACAACGTGGCCGACGCCCACACCCTGCCCGCGCTGCTGGGCCGCCCGGCCACGCCCCCGGCGCGCTTCGTCGCGGGCCTGGCCGCATCCGCCGGAGGCTGACATGCCAAACACACCCGCCACACCCGCAACCAGCCACGCCCCGCATGGCCTCCACGCCCCTGGCGCACTGCGCCTGCTGCGCGCCAGCCTGATCGCCGTGTGCTGGCTCACCGTGGCCGCCAGCCTGATCGAGTGGAACGGCCAAAGCCTGGCGCTGCTGCGCGCCGGTGGCGTGCCGCCGGGGCCGCTGGCGCACGCGCTCATCGGCGGCGGCGTGGCGCTGGACATCGCCCTGGCGCTGGCGCTGACCTGGCGGCCCACCCGCGCCACCTACGCCCTCACGGCCCTGGCCGTGCTGGGCCTGACGCTGGCCGCCACCGCGCTGCTGCCCGCGCTGTGGCTGCACCCCATCGGCCCGCTGAGCAAGAACCTGCCCATCCTGGCCATTCTTTTCGTCCTCTACCGCAGCGCCCCATGAACAGCTACCTCATCGTCAAATGGCTGCACATCGTCAGCAGCGTGCTCATGGTCGGCACGGGCTTTGGCTCGGCCTTCTACATGTTCTTTGCCAACCGCTCGGGCAACGTGGCCGCGCAGGCCGTGGTCAGCCGCCTGGTGGTGCGCGCCGACACCTGGTTCACCACGCCCGCCGTCATCGTGCAGCCCGTCACCGGCGTGCTGCTGGCCTACTGGGCCGGCTGGCCGCTGAGCACGCCGTGGCTGGCCGCCTCGCTGGCGCTGTACGCGCTGGCCGGCGCCTGCTGGCTGCCCGTGCTGTGGCTGCAACTGCGCATGGCGCGCATGGCCCAGGCCGCCCACGCCAGCGGCAGCGCCCTGCCCGCCAGCTACGCGCGCCTGGCCCGCTGGTGGGAGGCGCTGGGCTACCCGGCCTTCATCGCCATGGTGCTGGTGTACTGGCTGATGGTGAACAAGCCCGCGCTGTGGGCGGCGGCGTGACAGGTTCTCACGTGACAGGTTCTCACGTGACAGGTTCTCACGTGACGGGCTCTCACGTGACGGGCTCTCAATCGGCCGGCTGGGCCAGCGCGCGCGCTTCGAGCTGCATGCAGTGCAGCATGGCCTGGGCAATGTAGTGGCCAACCGTGCGCGGGCACACGCCCAGCTCGCGCGCCACTTCCTGGTGCGTCATGCCGCAGGCGGTGGCCAGCACGAAGGCGCGCGCGGCCTTGGGCGGCAGCTGGCGCAGCATGCGGTCCACTTCATACAAGGCTTGCAGCACGGCGGCCTGCTCTTCGGCGGAAGGGGCCAGCGCCTCGGGCTGGGCGGCCAGGGTGTGCAGCCAGGCCTGCTCGATCTCGCGGCGGCGCCACAGGTCGATGCACAGGCCGTGGGCGATGGTGCGCAGGTAGGCGCGCGCCTGCGGGGCGCTGCCCAATATGCCGGGGGCGCCGGGGGCGGCGGGCACGGCGCGCGGGCGCAGGAGCAGGCGCACGAAGGTGTCTTGCGCCAGGTCGGCCGCGTCGCAGGCGTCGCCCAGGCGGCGGCGCAGCCAGTCTTGCAGCCAGCCGTGGTGGTGGGCGTACAGGGCTTGGATGTGCTGGGGCTCCAGCGCGGTGTTGGCGGCGCCCATGGTCTCCTTTCGTGCCCCAGGGCTGGCGGCAAAAATGGTTGGCAAGCAGCTGCTGCAAAGGCGCGGCGGCCAGCGCCAGGGCGGCGGCTGGCCGGCAGGCCTGCAGGGCGTTTCATGCACATCGTGGGCCGCGCGCGAATCGGCTCTTCTGGCGATCTTCTGATGCTCCGTCTGGCAGGCCTGGTTGCCGTGGCCTGCCGGGGCGGTTGCGCGTGACGGCGCGCATTGTATGCAAGGGGCGCAGCCGTTTTCCGTGGCCTGCGCAATCTGCGCCTGGCGTGCGGCCACTCCTACAATCGCGCCCATGTTTGTCCACCTGCGTTTGCACACCGAGTTTTCCGTCGTCGATGGCACGACCCGCATTGGCGACGTGGTCGCGCGCGCGGCCAGCGATGGCCAGCCGGCGCTGGCCATCAGCGATCTGAACAATCTGTTTGGCGCCGTCAAGTTCTATACCAAGGCGCGCGGCAAGGGGCTCAAGCCCATCCTCGGGGCCGAGGTGGCGCTGGTCGAGGCGCCGGGCACCCCTGCCGAGCAGAGCAGCCGCCTGCTGCTGCTGGCGCAGGACTGGCAGGGTTACCTGAGCCTGAACGCGCTGCTGGCGCTGGCCTGGACGGACAACAGCCGCGCCTGGGGCCTGGCGCAGGTGAGCCTGCAGCAGCTGCGCCAGCACGCCCAGGGGCTGATTGCGCTGTCGGGCGCGCAGCAAGGCGCCATTGGCCAGTGCCTGCTGCGCGGCGACTTTGCGCAGGCCTTCGAGCGCGCCATGGCGCTGGCGGAGATTTTCCCGCGCCGCCTGTACCTGGAGCTGCAGCGCGCCGGGCGCAAGGACGACGAGCGCTACATCGCCCAGGCCGTGCAGCTGGCGGCCAAGGCGGGGCTGCCGGTGGTGGCCACGCACCCGGTGCAGTTCCTGCTGCCCGAGGATTTCGAGGCGCACGAGGCGCGCGTGTGCATTGCCGAGGGCGAGACGCTGGGCAACGCCAAGCGCCCGCGGCGCTTCACGCGCGAGCAGTATTTCAAGAGCGCCGCGCAAATGCAGGCGCTGTTTGCCGACATCCCCAGCGCCATCGCCAACACGGTGGAGATCGCCAAGCGCTGCAATCTGACGCTGGTGCTGGGCAAGCCGCGCCTGCCGGACTTCCCCATCCCCGAGGGGCAGACGATCGAGAGCTACTTCCGCCAGCAATCGCATGCCGGGCTGGAGCAGCGCCTGGCGCTGCTGTACCCCGATGCCGCCCGGCGCGAGGCCGAGCGCCCTCGCTACGTGCAGCGGCTGGAGTTCGAGCTGGAGACGATCCTGAAAATGGGCTTTCCCGGCTACTTCCTGATCGTGTCGGACTTCATCCAGTGGGCCAAGGCCAACGGCTGCCCGGTGGGGCCGGGGCGCGGCTCGGGCGCGGGCTCGCTGGTGGCCTATGCGTTGTCCATCACCGATCTGGACCCGCTGCAATACAACCTGCTGTTCGAGCGCTTTCTGAACCCGGAGCGGGTGTCCATGCCCGACTTCGACATCGACTTTTGCCAGACCAACCGCGACCGCGTGATCGAGTACGTCAAGCAAAAGTACGGGCGCGAGGCCGTCAGCCAGATCGCCACCTTCGGCACCATGGCCGCGCGCGCGGCCATCCGCGACGTGGGCCGGGTGATGGACATGAGCTACACCTTCTGCGACGGCATCAGCAAGCTCATCCCCAACAAGCCGGGCAAGCCCGTCACGCTGCAATACCCGCCGGAAAACCTCAGCGAGGCCGACAAGGAGAAATACGCCATCGCCGCCGAGCCGCTGCTGGCCGCGCGCATCGAGAACGAGGAGGAGGTCAAATCCCTGATCGAGATGGCGCAAAAGCTCGAAGGGCTGACGCGCAACATCGGCATGCACGCCGGCGGCGTGCTGATCGCGCCGGGCAAGCTCACCGATTTCTGCCCGCTGTACCAGCAGCCCGGCAGCGATGCGGCCGTGAGCCAGTACGACAAGGACGACGTGGAGGCCATCGGCCTGGTCAAGTTCGACTTCCTGGGCCTGGCCACGCTCACCATCCTGGAACTGGCGCGCCAGTTCATCATCGCCCGCCACCCCGGCCAGCAGGACTTCGCCTTTGAAAAGCTGCCGCTGGACGACAAGGCCACCTACAAGCTGTTTCAGGAAGGCAAAACCGAGGCCGTGTTCCAGTTCGAAAGCCGCGGCATGCAAGGCATGCTCAAGGAAGCGCGCCCCAGCCGCCTGGAAGATCTGATCGCCCTCAACGCCCTGTACCGCCCCGGCCCGATGGACCTGATCCCCAGCTTCGTGGCGCGCAAGCACGGCAAGGAGGAGGTCGAGTACCCGCACCCGCTGGTGGAGAAGGTGCTGAGCGAGACCTACGGCATCATGGTCTATCAGGAGCAGGTGATGCAGACCGCGCAGATCCTGGGCGGCTACAGCCTGGGCGGCGCCGACTTGCTGCGCCGCGCCATGGGCAAGAAAAAGCCCGAGGAGATGGCCAAGCACCGCCTGATCTTCCGCGAGGGCGCGGCCAAGAACGGCATCAGCGAGGCCAAGGCCGACGAAGTCTTCGACTTGATGGAGAAATTCGCCGGCTACGGCTTCAACAAATCGCACGCTGCCGCCTACTCGCTGCTGGCCTACCACACAGCCTGGCTGAAGGTGCATTACACGGCCGAGTTCTTCTGCGCCAACATGACCATCGAGATGGACGACACGGACAAGCTCAAGGTCTTGCTGGAGGACGCGCAGAAATTCGGCATCCGCTTCGAGCCGCCGGACGTCAACCACGGCGCCTACCGTTTCGAGCCGGTCTCCAACCGGCGCATCCGCTACGGCCTGGGCGCCGTCAAGGGCACGGGCCAGGCCGCCATCGAGGCCATCATCGCCGCGCGCGAAGGCCGCGGCGAGGGCGAGCGCGGCCGCGAGCGCGGGCCCTTCAAGAGCCTGTTCGACTTCTGCCTGCGCGTGGACAAGCAAAAGATCAACAAGCGCACGGTCGAGGCGCTGATCAAGGCCGGCGCCTTCGACACCATCCACGCCGACCGCGCCGCGCTGCTGGCCTCGCTGGACGTGGCCTTCGAATGGGCCGCCACGCAGTTGGCCAACGCCAACCAGGGCGGGCTGTTCGACATGCTGGGCGAGGACGCCGTGGGCGCCAGCGGCCAGGAGCCGCCGCTGCAGGCCACCCTGCCCTGGGGCGTGCGCGAGCAGCTGCTGCACGAGAAAACCGCGCTGGGCTTTTTCCTCTCCGGCCACCTGTTCGACGAATACGAGGCCGAGGTGCGCCAGTTCGTGCGCACGCCCGTGGCCGCGCTGGAGGACAGCCGCGAGACCCAGCGCGTGGCCGGCATCGTCAGCGGCCTGCGCAGCGCCAATGGCCCGCGCGGCAAGGTCACCATCTTCACGCTGGACGACAAGAGCGGCGCCATCGAGGCCGTGGCCGACGAGGCGCTGATGGCCCGCTGCGGCCAGCACATCCGCGAAGATGAGCTGCTGGTGCTCAACGCCCGCTACCAGCCCGGGCGCAACGGCTTCGAGCCGCGCCTGAGCGTGCAGGACGCGCTGGACCTGGCCGGCGCCCGCTGCGCCTTTGGCCGCTGGCTGAAGCTGGACTGGCAGGCGCCCCAGCAGGCGGGCAACGCGCAGCAGCCGCTGCAGCAATTGCAGGCCTGGCTGCAGGCGCACCAGCCCGCGCCGCAGAACAGCCCCGCCGAGCAGCCCCAAACAGGCCATGCCGAGGACGACGAGCCGCCGCGCCCGCGCGGCGTGCGCCTGCGCATCCGCCTGCGCTGCCACGGCGCGCAAGGCCAGCACGCCGCCGCCGAGCTGCTGCTGCCCGAGGCGCAAGCCGTCTTCCCCAGCGAGCAGGCCCTGCACGCGCTGCGCGTGCACAACGGCGGCGCCGGCGTGCAGATGGTGTACCCATAGCACGCGCCACATCATCCACATCCCCGGCCCTCCACCCATGATCCAGAACATCCAGATCCTGCGCTTCGTCGCCGCCTTGCTGGTCACGCTGCACCACGCCACGCCGCCCATCGTCTGGCAGATCGTCTATCCGGAAATTCCGGTGCTGCACCAGATCGCCAAGATCGGCTTTGCCGGGGTGGACATCTTCTTCGTCATCAGCGGCGCCATCATGGCCGAGACCACGCGCCAGCTGCAGCCCGGGCTGCACAGCGCCGCGGGCTTTGCCGTCAAGCGCTTTGCGCGCGTCTACAGCGGCTGGTGGCCGGTGTTCCTGATCTTTCTGGCACTGTACCTGGGCACCAATGCCTACGAAGGCAAGAACATCAGCCTGCTCAAGTCCTTCCTGCTGTTGCCCCAGCCGCTGGATGCGCAGCTGCTGCCCATCGTCTGGACGCTGGTCTACGAGCTGTACTTCTACCTGCTGGTGGCCGTGCTGCTGCTGTGCCAGCGGGCCACGCAGCTGCGCATCCTGTTCCTGCTGGGGCTGGCCATCGCCACGCTGACCGTGGCCTTTGCGCAGCAAGGCGTCTACAGCCCCGATGGCCTGGGCCGGCTGCCGCAGCTGGTGGAGTTTGCCTGCTCGCCCTTTTTGCTGGAGTTCATCGCCGGCTTTCTGGTCTGCGACTGGCTGCGCCGCCACCCGCAGCAGCCCTGGCAGCTGTGGCTGGCCGCCAGCTTGCTGTTCTGCGTCGCGGCCTATCTGTACCAGGGCAGCAGCCTGATGCGCGGCTCGGGCATGGCCGGCTACTTCCACTATCCCGAGCGCGTGATGCTGTTTGGCATCCCGGCCTGCGGCTTTCTGGCCGTGGCCCTGTGCCTGCCCGAGCCGCGCAGCCGCCCGGCGCTGCTGGCGGCGCGGCTGGGCGATGCCTCGTACTCGCTGTACCTGACCCACCTGCTGGCGCTGCGCGGCATGTACACCCTGATGCCGCTGGTGCCCGGCCTGCTGGGCCTGTGGCGCCATGTGCCCAGCTACCTGCTGGCGCTGCTGGCCTGCCTGGTCTACGCCTGGATCCACTACCGCCTGATCGAGCGG
This sequence comes from Vandammella animalimorsus, assembly GCF_002285265.1. Lineage (GTDB taxonomy): Bacteria > Pseudomonadota > Gammaproteobacteria > Burkholderiales > Burkholderiaceae_C > Lampropedia. The sequence continues at coordinate 57,533 of NZ_NSJB01000001.1, read as the reverse complement.
CCGCTGTATCGCCTCAGCCTGCGCTGGCTCATGCCGCGCGCCGCAGCCCCCACGACGACCGACTCGGCCGCCAAGGCCGCGCAATGAATGAGCAACCCGACTGCAATACACCCCACGCCCGAGCCCGCTCCCGACCAGGCCTTGATCGATGCCACGCGGCGCTGGGTCGATGTGGCCGTCATCGGCCTGAACCTCTGCCCCTTTGCCAAGGCCGTGCAGCACAAGGGCCTGGTGCACTACGCCGTCAGCCGCGCGCAGACGTCCCAGCAACTGCTCAAGGATCTGGCGCGCGAGCTGCTGGCGCTGGCCGACCTGCCCGCCGAGCAGCGCGACACCAGCTTGCTGATCGTGCCGGACATGCTGCGCGACTTCCTGGACTTCAACGATTTTCTGGACGAGGCCGACGCCCTGCTCGAACGCCTGGGGCTGGAGGGCGTGCTGCAGATTGCCGACTTTCACCCGCAGTACCAGTTCGCCGGCACCGAGCCCGAGGACATCGCCAACTACACCAACCGCGCGCCCTACCCCACGCTGCACCTGCTGCGCGAGGACAGCATCGCCCAGGCGGTGCAGGCCGTGCCCGATGCCAGCGCCATCTTCGAGCGCAACATCGCCACCCTTGAGGCCCTGGGCCTGGCCGGCTGGCAGGCGCTGAGCCTGGGCCCGGCCGATGCCGCAGCGCCCAGCGCCGATGGTGCCGACAAGCCCGCGCCCCCCGCCGGGCCACAGCAGCCATGACAAGCAAGCCCGCCCCCAGCCCCGCGCCCAGGCAGCCCGGCGCGCGCCGCCGCCCGGCCCAGCCAGCGCAGCAGGATCGACGCGCGCGGCAAGACGCCGACGCCCAGGGGCAAGCCGCACTGGCCGAGCTGGGCCTGCCCGCCGGCGCCAGCATCGAGCTGCTGCAGGCGCTGCACATCCTCACGCGCGAAGGCCGGCTGAACCAGGACTCGCGCCGCAAACTCAAGCAGGTGCTGCATCTGGTGCAGTTCATCGAGCCGCTGATCCACGACATCGACCGCCAGCGCAGCGCCGAAAGCGCCCAGAGCGCCCAGAGCGCCAAAAGCGCCGATGCCACGGCCGATGCCGGCCCCGTGCTGGTCGACCACGGCGCGGGCAAGTCCTACCTGGGCTTCATCCTCTACGACCTGGTGCTGCGCCCGCTGGGGCGCGGGCGCGTCATCGGCGTGGAATGGCGCCCGGCCCTGGTGGCGCAATCGCAGGCGCTGGCCCAGCGCCAGGGCTTTGCGCGCATGGACTTTTTGCCCATGGCCGTGGCCGATGCCCAGCAGCACCCAGCCCTGCCCGCGCGCGTGGACATCGTCACCGCGCTGCACGCCTGCGACACCGCCACCGACGACGCCATCGCCTTCGGCCTGGCCAAGCGCGCCCAGGCCATGGTGCTGGTGCCCTGCTGCCAGGCCGAGGTCGCCGCGCACCTGCGCCGCAACAAGGCCCTGCAGCTGGCGCGCACCCCGCTGGCCGAGCTCTGGCGCCACCCGCTGCACACGCGCGAGCTGGGCAGCCACGTCACCAACGTCATGCGCTGCCTGTACCTGCAGGCCTGCGGCTATCAGGTCACCGTCACCGAGCTGACCGGCTGGGAGCACAGCATGAAAAACGAACTCATCATTGCCCGCTGGAGCGGCCAGCGCCAGCGCAGCGCGCGCGAGCGCCTGCAGGCCATGGCCGAGCAACTGGGCCTGCAGCAATGGCTGCAGCAGCGCTTTGCGCTGCCCGCGCCTGCCCAGGAAAAACCCTGAAAACCGCAGCCCGCGCGGCCAATGAAGGGTTTATGCGCATAGCGCAGCTGCCCCCTGTTTGGCTAGATTAACGACCATCGCAACAACACAAGGAGAGCATTGCATGACGCAAAAAGTAGCCTACGTCACCGGCGGCATGGGCGGCATCGGCACGGCCATCTGCCGCCGCCTGCATCAAGATGGCTTCAAGGTGATTGCCGGCTGCGGCCCCACGCGCGACTACCAGAAATGGCTGGACGAGCAAAAGGCCCAGGGCTTCACGTTCTACGCCAGCGTGGGCAACGTGGCCGATTGGCAGTCCACCGTGGACGCCTTTGCCAAGGCCAAGGCCGAGCACGGCCCCATCGACGTGCTGGTCAACAACGCCGGCATCACGCGCGACCGCATGTTCCTGAAAATGACCCGCGAGGACTGGGACGCCGTCATCAGCACCAACCTCACCAGCATGTTCAACGTCACCAAGCAGGTCATCCCCGACATGGTGGAAAAGGGCTGGGGCCGCGTGGTCCAGATCAGCTCCGTCAACGGCGAGAAAGGCCAGGCCGGCCAGACCAACTACTCGGCCGCCAAGGCCGGCATGCACGGCTTCACCATGGCGCTGGCGCAGGAGCTGGCCGGCAAGGGCGTGACGGTCAACACCGTCAGCCCCGGCTACATCGGCACCGACATGGTCAAGGCCATCCGCCCCGACGTGCTGGAGAAGATCGTTGCCACCATCCCCGTCAAGCGCCTGGGCACGCCCGAGGAGATCGGCTCCATCGTCGCCTGGCTGGCCGGTGAGGACTCGGGCTTCACCACCGGCGCGGACTTCTCCTGCAACGGCGGCCTGCACATGGGCTGAGCCCGATCGCCCCGCCACACAGGGAGCCCGTGCGGGCTCCCTGCTTTTTGGGCCGCCGCGCGCGGGGGCGCCTCGCGCACAACACGCTCTAAAATCGCGCTTTGCCCTCCAGCCCGGCAGCGCGCTGCCGGGCTGTCATTTCCGCCATCAACACAGGAAGGAACCACCTGCCATGACCATCAAGCTGGGGATCAACGGCTTTGGCCGCATCGGTCGCAACGTGCTGCGCGCTGCGGTGCAGAACTTCGACGACATCGAAGTCGTCGGCATCAACGACCTGCTCGAACCCAACTACCTGGCCTACATGCTGCAATACGACAGCGTGCACGGGCGCTTCAAGGGCGAGCTGGCCGTCGAGGGCAACACGCTGATCGTCAACGGCAAGAAGATCCGCCTGACCCAGGAGAAGGACCCGGCCAACCTGAAGTGGGACGAAGTCGGCGCCGAGGTGGTGCTGGAGTCCACCGGCCTGTTCCTGACCAAGGAGACGGCGCAAAAGCACATCGACGCCGGCGCCAAGAAGGTCATTCTCTCGGCCCCCTCCAAGGACGACACGCCCATGTTCGTGGTCGGCGTGAACTGCCAAAGCTATGCCGGCCAGGCCATCGTCTCCAACGCCTCGTGCACCACCAACTGCCTGGCGCCGCTGGCCAAGGTGCTGCACGACAAGTGGGGCATCAAGCGCGGCCTGATGACCACGGTGCACGCGGCCACGGCCACACAAAAGACCGTCGACGGCCCCTCCTCCAAGGACTGGCGCGGCGGCCGCGGCATCCTGGAAAACATCATCCCCAGCTCCACCGGCGCGGCCAAGGCCGTGGGCGTGGTGCTGCCCGCGCTCAAGGGCAAGCTCACCGGCATGGCCTTCCGCGTGCCCACGTCTGACGTGAGCGTGGTCGATTTGACCGTGGAGCTGGAAAAGCCCGCCACCTATGAGGAAATCTGCGCCGAGATGAAGGCCCAGTCCGAAGGCAAGCTCAAGGGCATCCTGGGCTACACCGAGGACAAGGTCGTGGCCACCGACTTCCGCGGCGACCCTCGCACCTCGATCTTCGACGCCGACGCCGGCATCGCGCTCGATGGCACCTTCGTCAAGCTCGTCTCCTGGTACGACAACGAATGGGGCTATTCCAACAAGTGCCTGGATCTGGCACGCGTGGTCAGCGCCAAGTAAGCACGCCCTGCGGGCTGCCGCAACGCCCGCCGCGTTGCCGGCGGCCTGCACCGACCCCAAAAAACGATGAACCGCCCCGCCCAGCCCACAACCCTGCCCGACACCCAGGCGCAGGTGGCCGGTTTCCAGCAAGTGCGCCAGGCGCACCGCATGGAAATCATCGAGGACTATGTGGAGCTGATCTCCGACCTGCTGCACAGCACCGGCCAGGCCCGGCAGGTGCAGATCGCCCAGCGCCTGGGCGTGGCCCAGCCCACCGTGGCCAAGATGCTCAAGCGCCTGCAGGCAGAAGGCTATGTGCAGCTGCGCCCCTATCAAGGGGTGCTTCTGACCGAAAAAGGCGAGCAAACGGCCGACTACAGCCGCCAGCGCCACCAACTGGTGGAATCGTTCTTGCTGGCCCTGGGCGTGGACCCGGAGTGCGCCAGCCGCGACGCCGAGGGCATGGAGCACCACGTCAGCCAGGCCACGCTGGATGCCTTTCAGCGCTACCTGCAGCAGGCCCAGGCCAAACCTGCGAAAAAGCCGCGCCAAGGCTGAGCGCCATCGCGCCGCGCCATGGCCCCGTGCAGCAGGCGCGCAACACATGCTCGGCCTGCCGCTGCATCAGGCCCGGCCAGGCCTTGCCCTGGCAGCACCAACACATTTAGACTCGCGCCCTTTCAGTCAGCGGCGCAGCGCACACTGCCATGCCCGCCCCCACGGGACAGGCAAAGCCCGCTGCGCTTTTCCCGCCTTTCCCCCGCCCGCCGTTTGCAAAGGAGCCGCCCCATGACCCAACGCCATGCCCCCGCACTTTGCAACCTGGCAGCGCCGTGGCCTGCGCTCTGAAACTGCGCTCTGAACTCCTGAGCAGGGTTTAAGAATCTGCGCACGCACCCCGTGCCGCAGCACACCCGCGCCGGGGGCTGAGCAGGCCCATCGCCTGACCACCCGGCCCGCAGCGCATCTCACGCGCCATCCCCGACACAGCAACGCCAGCCCCGTGTGCCATGCCCGCTTCTGCGGCAGGCGCACGCTGGCTGCGCCGTGGCCGCACGGGCCTGCAGCGCCCCCAGGTTGCCCATCACATCGTGTTTGTTTTCCCGACAAGGATTTCTCATGGGCAATTCTTTGCAAGGCAAACCCAGCGCGGACAAGGTGCGCGTGTTTGCCAACAACGACGTTTGGCTGGAAGCCAATGCCGTGGCGCAGCTGCACACCACGGCGCAACTGCCGCACATCCACGCGGCCGTTGGCCTGCCGGACCTGCACGCCGGCCGCGGCTACCCCATCGGCGCGGCGTTTTTCTCAGTCGGCCATCTGTACCCGGCACTGGTGGGCGGCGACATCGGCTGCGGCATGGCCTTGTGGCGCACTGGGTTGAAAGCGCACAAAACCTCCCCTGCCCGGCTGGAAAAGCTGCTGGGCAGCCAGGAAGGGCCGCTGCCCCAGGCGCTGCTGGCCCAGGCGCAGCCCGAGCTGGCCGCCCTGTGCCACGACGCTGCGCTGCCCCTGCCTGCCGCGCAGCTGGCCGGCAGCCTGGGCAGCATCGGCGGCGGCAACCACTTTGCCGAGCTGCTGGCCTGCGAGCAGCTGTACGCTGCGCCCGAAGGCGACGGCCCTGCCGATGCCGATGCCGCAACCACGGCCACGACGGCAGTGTGCGCAGCGCTCGACCCCAAGGCCGTGTACCTGCTGGTGCACAGCGGCTCGCGCGGCCTGGGCGGCGCCATCCTGCGCGCCCAGGTCGAGGCCCATGGCCACGCCGGCCTGGCCGCCGATACGCCCCAGGCGCAGCACTACCTCATGCAGCACGAGGCCGCGCTGCGCTACGCTCGCCTGAACCGCGAGGCCATCGCGCAGCGCTTTTTGCAGGCGCTGCGCAGCGACGGCCTGCCGCTGCTGGACGTGAGCCACAACCACGTGCTGCCCGCCACCCACGACGGCCTGCAGGGCTTCATCCACCGCAAGGGCGCCACGCCGGCCGATGTCGGGCCAGTGCTCATCCCCGGCTCGCGCGGCGACTACAGCTACCTGGTGCAGCCGCTGCCCGGCTGCGCTGCGGCGCTGAACTCGCTGGCGCACGGCGCCGGGCGCAAGTGGGCGCGCAGCGACTGCATGGGCCGGCTGGCACCGCGCTTTCAGGCCAGCGCCTTGCGCAAGACGCGCCTGGGCAGCACCGTGGTCTGCAACGACAAGGCGCTGCTGTACGAGGAAGCGCCACAGGCCTACAAGGCCATCGACAGCGTCATCGCCAGCCTGCTCGAGGCCGGCCTGGTGCGGCTGCTGGCGCGCTTCAAGCCGCTGCTGACCTACAAGAAAGGGGGCCAGCCATGCTGCTGATCCAGATCACCGCCGCCCAAGGGCCGGCCGAATGCGAACTGGCTGTGCGGCTGACGCTGCGGGCCCTGCTGGACGACGCCCAGCGCGCCGGCGTGCAGGCCGAGCAGGTCGAGAGCCTGCCCACAGCCGCGGGCTACAAATCCGTGCTGCTGCAGCTGCAGCCAGCAAGGCCCGGCGATGACCGCGCGCTGCAAGCCTGGCTGCAGGGCTGGCTGGGCAGCATCCAGTGCATCTTCCCAAGCCCGCTGCGGCCCGGCCACCGGCGCAAGAACTGGTTCGTGGCCGTGCAGCGCTGCCCCACGGCCGGCGAAGGCCTGAGCCGCGCCCTGCGCGAGGAGGACATCGACTACCAGGCCTGCCGCGCCAGCGGCAAGGGCGGCCAGCACGTCAACACCACCGACTCGGCCGTGCATGCCCTGCACCGCCCCAGCGGCATTGCCGTCAAGGTCATGAGCGCCCGCAGCCAGCATGCCAACAAGCAACTGGCCCGGGCCCTGATCGCGCTGCGCCTGGCCGAACAGGCCCAGGCCCGCCAGGCCGCCGCACGCCAGGCGCGCGCGCAACTGCACTGGCAGGTCGATCGCGGCAACCCGGTGCGCGTGCTGCACGCCCAGGCGGGCCTGCTGTAGCGCGCGAGGAGCCGGCCTGCACGAAAGCGGGCCGCGCTCGCGACGAAGGCGGCAAGGTGCAGGCAAGTTCTTCTGCGCGCCTGTGCAGCCAAAAACCTGCCAGCGCCCCAAAGCCGCATCAAACCCAGCTCAACCGGCCACATCCGGCGGGTTTTCGCTGCCCCATTGCAGGTAGTGCAGCTCCTGCTCGGTAAAGCCTGCCGCGCGGCGCGCGTCCAGGTTCAGCGGCGGCTTGGGTCGCGGCGCCTCATACTGCGCCACCAGCTGCGGGTACAGGGCCACTGCGTCCAGCCCGCGCTGGTGGCACAACCAGCGGTACCAGTAATTGCCGATGGCCACATGGCCTACCTCCTCGCGCAGGATGATGTCGAGCACGGCGCAGATGGCGTGCGCGTCCTCGGTATCGACTTGGCGCAGCTTGTGCTGGATCAAGGGCGTGGCGTCCAGGCCGCGCGCCTCCAGCGTGCGCGGCACCAGCGCCATGCGCGCCAGGATGTCGTGCCGGGTCTTGCTGCACATGGCCCACAGCCCTTGGTGCGCGGGGAAGTCGCCATAGTCAAAACCCATGGCCTGCAGCTGCGCGCGCAGCAGCTGGAAGTGACGCGCTTCCTCGGCGGCGATCTTCAGCCAATCGCCGTAGTACGAAGCGGGCATGCCAGCAAAGCGCCACACGGCGTCGAGCGCCAGGTGGATGGCGTTGTACTCAATGTGCACGATGGCGTGCACCAGCACCGCACGCCCTTGCAATGTGGCTGGCGAACGCCGCGCCACCTCGGTGTGCGGCGCCAGCCGCAGGCCAGGCGGCATGCCGGGCTCGTCGGGCTCGGGCGCGGCCAGGGCCTGCTGCACGTCCAGCCGCATCTGGGCCTGGTTGGCGTGCAACTGCAGCACAGCCTCGGCCTTGGCGGTGGGGTCTTGCCACTGCAGCAGCTGCCGCGCCCGCTGGCGCAGGCAGGCCGCTTCGGTAGCAGTGTGGGTCTGGCAGGCCTGGATCATGGGCGGCGATTGTAGGCATGCACCAGGCGGCGTTGCACCAGGCAGCGTTGCACCAAGCGGCGCTGCAGGCGGCGCGGCCGCGCAAGCTCCCTACAATCACAGCCCAATGCAACACGGGCAACGCAACCTGCAGCCCGCAGCCACCCCACAGCACCCCACAGCACAAGGAGAAACCGATGGCCCTGTATGAACTCGATGGCATCCGCCCCACCCTGGAGCCCGGCAGCTGGGTGGCCGATTCGGCCACGGTGCTGGGCAATGTCACGCTGGAGGCGCACAGCAGCGTCTGGTTCGGCGCCGTGATCCGTGGCGATGGCGATCACATCCGCGTCGGCGCGGGCAGCAACGTGCAAGACGGCAGCGTGCTGCACGTCGACCCGGACAAGCCGCTGGACATCGGCCGCGACGTGACCATCGGCCACCAGGTCATGCTGCACGGCTGCACGATCGGTGACGAGTCGCTCATCGGCATCGGCGCCGTGGTGCTCAACGGCGCCAGGATCGGCAAGAACTGCCTGGTCGGCGCGCGCGCACTGGTCACCGAGAACAAGGAATTTCCCGACGGCTGCATGATTCTGGGCAGCCCGGCCAAGGTGGTGCGCATGCTCACGCCGCAGGAAATCGAAGCCCTGCGCCAAAGCGCGCGCCACTACCGCGACAACGCGCAGCGCTTTGCCCAAGGCCTCAAGCGCGTGGACTGAGGTCGGCTCCAGGGCCGCTGGCCAATGCCCGCGCGCCACTCGCGCGGCAGCGCTTGAAACCCGCCGCACCGCCGCCATCTGTGCGGCATTCGTTTGCCCAGGCGCTGCCGCGCCCCCGCTGCCGCGCCGCCCTATTTGCCCGCCCCATGTCCGAAATCCAGAAATTCCTCTTTGAAGGCCTGCCCGTGCGCGGCTCCATCGTGCGCCTTGCTGCCCCCTGGCAAGAAATGCTGGCGCGCCGCGCCGCCAACACCGAAACCGGGCCCTACCCCGAATGCGTGGCCCAGCTGCTGGGCGAGATGGGCGCGGCCGCCGTGCTGATGCAGGCCAACATCCGCTTCGACGGCGCGCTGGTGCTGCAAATCCAGGGCGATGGCCCGCTGCGCCTGGCCGTGGCCGAGGTCAAGTCCAACCTGCGGCTGCGCGCCACGGCCCAGCTGGCCCCCGATGCCGGCGCAGCCCTGCAGGCCCTGAGCGCCCCCGAGCTGCAGGCGCTGTGCAATGCGCACGGCCAGGGCCGCTGCGCCATCACGCTCGATGCCGAGCACAAGCAGCCCGGCTACCGGCCCTACCAGGGCATCGTCTCGCTGACCGACGCCCAGGGCCAGACCCTGCCCTCGCTGGCGGCCACGCTGGAGCAGTACATGCAGCAGTCCGAGCAGCTCGACACCGTGCTGCTGCTGGCCGCCGATCAGCGCGTGGCCGCCGGGCTGCTGCTGCAACGCATCCCCGTCAAGGGCCAGGCCAATCTGGGCGGCGCGCTGCAGGACACCGACAGCGAAGACGCGCTGGGCCAGAACGAGCATTTCAACCGCATTGCCACGCTGGCGCGCAGCCTCACGCGCGAGGAGCTGCTGACGCTGGACAGCGCCACCATCCTGCGCCGCCTGTTCTGGCAAGAGCAGCTGCAACCGCTGGACGCCGCCGGCCTCACGCCGCACTTTGGCTGCCAGTGCAGCCGCGAGCGCGTCGCAGCCATGCTGCAATCGCTGGGCCAGGCCGAAGTGCAGGCCATGCAGCAGGAGCAACCAGGCCAGCCGCTGGAGATCGGCTGCGAATTCTGCGGCGCGCAATACCGCTTTGACGCTGTGGACACCGCCCAGCTGTTCACGCCCCTGGCCGCGCCGGGGCAGCAGGGCCTGCGGCATTGAAAACCACGCTGGGTTTGTGCGCAACATCCGTGGGGCATACTGGCCGCTTTTGCCCGGATCATGCCCATGAGCCCAGCCCCCAGCACGCCATCGCCCCAGTCCCAAGCCCAAGCAGCCGGCGCCAAGGCGCAATCAAGCAGCAGTTGCTGCGCTTGCCAAAGCGGCTGTGTCGGCAATGCCCCACCCAGCGGCGCAAGCAACGACGCAAGCAGCAGCGCTGGCAGAGAAAGCGATGCGCAGCCAGCACTCCAAGACCATGCCAATGGTCAGAGCTGGCACTATTTGCGCATTCCCGACATGGACTGCCCCAGCGAAGAGGCCCAAATCCGTCAGGCGCTCGCGGGCATTGCCGACATTGCGCAGCTGCAGTTTCGCTTCGGCCAGCGCCTGCTGCGCCTGGCCGCGCCAGCTGCGCAACTGCCTGCGGTGCTGGCGGCCATTCGCGCTGCGGGCTTTGAGGTCGAGCCGCTGGCGACAGCAGCCCCTGCCATCGCCGCCGGGCATCGCCGCAGCCTGTGGGCCGGCAGCGGCCGGCTGCTGCTGGCGCTGGGCCTGGCCATCGCGGCCGAGCTGCTGTTCTTCACGCACCATGCGCCCGGCAGCGCGCTGCCGCAGGGCGGCATGTGGCTGGGCATGGCCCTGGCCGCGCTGGCCATCGCCCTGGCCGGCAGCGCCACCTACCGCAAAGGGCTGACGGCGCTGCGCCAGGGGCGGCTGAACATCAACGCGCTGATGACGGTGGCCGTCACCGGCGCCTTTTTGATCGGCCAATGGCCCGAGGCGGCCATGGTCATGAGCCTGTACGCATTGGCCGAAGTTCTGGAGGCGCGCGCCGTGGACCGCACGCGCCAAGCCATCCAGGGCCTGCTGGCGCTGGCCCCGCAGCAGGCCGAGGTGCAACAGGCCGACGGCCAGTGGCTGCGCCAGCCGGTGGCGGACATCGGCGTCGGCGCCCTGCTGCGCGTGCGCCCGGGCGAACGCATTGCCCTGGACGGGCAGGTCGAGCGCGGCCACAGCACGGTGGACCAATCGCCCATCACGGGCGAGAGCCTGCCGTTGGACAAAGGCCCGGGCGATGCCGTCTACGCCGGCACCATCAACCAGGCCAGCGAGCTGCAGGTGCGCGCCAGCGCCCCGGCCACGGACAGTACGCTGGCGCGCATCATCCTCGCCGTCGAGCAGGCCCAGGCCACGCGCGCGCCCACGCAGCAGCTGGTCGATCGCCTGGCCGCCATCTACACCCCGGCGGTGTTCGCCATCGCCCTGGCCGCGCTGCTGCTGTTGCCACTGCTGGGCCAGGCCAGCTGGCTGCAGGCGCTCTACCAAGCGCTGGTGCTGCTGGTCATCGCCTGCCCCTGCGCGCTGGTCATCTCCACGCCGGTGACGGTGATCAGCGGGCTGACGGCTGCCGCGCGGCGCGGCGTGCTCATCAAAGGCGGCGCACACCTGGAAGGCGCGCGCCGCATCCGCGCAGTGGCGCTGGACAAGACCGGCACCATCACCACCGGCAAGCCGCAGCTACTGCTCGCCCAATGCCTGGATGAGGCCGCAGACCACGCCGCCACGCATCGCCTGGCGCGCAGCCTGGCGCAGCGCTCGGACCACCCAATTTCGCAGGCCATCGCCCAGGGCCTGGCGCAGGCCACCCCGGATGCGGACTGGCCAGTCGAGGACTTTCAGGCCGTGGCCGGGCGCGGCGTGCAGGGGCGCATTGGCGCGCAGCCCTATGTGCTGGCCAATGCCCGCTGGCTGGACGAGCGCGGCCAGTATCCGGCCGAGCTGGCCGCGCTCGTGCAGGCGCAAACGCAGCAGGGCCACAGCGTCACGCTGTTGGCCGATGGCCAGCGCGCGCTGGCGCTGTACGCCGTGGCCGATGCCATCAAGCCCAGTTCGGCCCAGGCCATTGCCGCGCTCAAGGCCCAGGGAGTACACACCGTCATGCTCAGCGGCGACCATCTGGCCGCAGCACGCCACATCGCCACGCAAGCCGGCATCGACGCCGTGCATGGTGAATTGCTCCCCGAGGACAAGCTGCAGGCCATTGCCGCGCTGCAGCAGCGTCTGGGCCCAACAGCCATGGCCGGCGACGGCATCAACGACGCCCCGGCCCTGGCCCAGGCCGACATCGGCTTTGCCATGGGCGGCATGGGCACCCACGTGGCCATGGAGGCAGCCGACGTGGTGGTCATGAATGACGACCTGCGTCGCCTGCCCGAGACCATTGCTCTGTCGCGCCGCACCCATGCGCTGCTGTGGCAAAACATCGCCCTGGCCCTGGGCATCAAGCTGCTGTTTTTGCTGCTGGCCATGACCGGCCAGGCCAGCATGTGGATGGCCGTCTTTGCCGACATGGGCGCCAGCCTGCTGGTACTGGCCAATGGCCTGCGGCTGCTGCGCCCGGCGCGGGCCTGGGCCGATGACGACAGACCCATCCAGTAAAAATGCCCCCATGAAAAAGCCGCCCCTTCAAGGGGCGGCTTTTTCATGGGGGCTGGCCGTGCCGGCTCAGAGTTCCGGCATCGCGCCACGCTTACTGCGCCAGAGCGGCGGCCGTGGCCTGATCCAGGCGGCCGGTGACGGCCAAGCCATTGTCACGCTGGAACGTGCGCAGCGCGTTGGCCGTGCGCTGGCCCATGCGGCCATCGGCCGTGCCAGCGTTGTAGCCCAGCTCGTTCAGGCGCGCCTGGGCGGCGCGCAAGTTCATGCGGCCGCCGGCAGCAGCGGGCTCGCCAGCGCGAGTTTGCGAAGGGGCCGCGCCGCCATCGACGCCGAGGCGACCGCCGCCGCCCAGGCCCTGGCCCTGCACGCTTTGCGAGCTGTAGCCGCGCAGCGAAACCACCATCTGGTTGTAGGCGTCCATGAACGCGGCGGTAATGACCTTGCCCTGCGGCGTGCTGCTGTAGCCGCCCAGGCCGCCGCCGGCGCGGCCAAACAGCCCGCCAAAGCCGCCGATGTCCATCTTGGAGGCGCTGCCCTGCGCCGCAGCCACCTGCACGCCCGAGCGGTTGTCCACCAGCGTCAGCATGGCGGCGGCCTCGCGGCGCTGGGTGCCCGCGCCAATGGCAGCCAGGGCACGGCCGCTGCCGCCGCCGATCAGGCCGCCCACAGCGCCCATCAGCGCGCCGGTGTTGTCGTCGCTGAAGATGATTTCGGGCGAGAGCGCGTAGTCCGAGGCCACGACCTGGCCACGGCCAAAGTTGCTGCCACGGCGCATTTCGCCGCTTTGCATCAGCTCGCGCTCGCGGCTCATGGCGTTCATGCCGGCGGCGCCGCGCTCGACCACGACGAAGCAGTTGGACTGCTGGATCATCAGGCGCAGCAGATTGGCCGTGGGCGGCAGGCGGTATTCATTGCGCAGGATGGTGTACCAGCCGGCGGCCTCGTTTTCCACCAGCGAGACCGTGCCCAGCGGCGAATCGCAGCGCTCGAGCTGGGTATTGGCGCCCGTGGCGTTGCCGCCGGCCGCGCCGCCCGTGGCCACGGTGTTGCCGCCGCCGAAGTTCATCCCTGTCGTCTGGCACCCGGCCAACGTCAATGCGGCCGCGCAAGCCACACCCAAAATACCGATACGCTGCATAAAGAAATGCCTCACTAAGAAAGTTGTTAAATGGTTGGCCGTGCGCAGGGCCACTTGCCAGGGCAAGCCCTCTGCACACGCGAACACCGAAGCGATGCCGTGCAGCACACTGCACTGGCTCACTTCGGCGAACGGCGAGCGATTCTAGCGGTCGGGGCTGGCTGCGCGAACAGTGCAAACAACATGTTACGCAACCAGCGCGTGCCTTCATCCCGGTGAAAACGCGGATGCCAGAAGCAATAGGTGCGCAGCACCGGCGCTTGTCGCCCCAGCCGCAGCTGCCAGGCCCGCAGCGGCAGAACGGCCGTGAAGGTGCGCGCCAAATGCGCCGGCGCCAGCGCCACGGCGTCCGACTGGGCCACCAGCAGCGGCAGCGTCAGCAGGCTGGCGCAGTGGTAGTGCGCGGGCTCGGCCCCTGGGCCGACAGCGCCCGCGGCCTGCGCCGCCGCACCCGCCCCCCGCTGGCGCTTCCTGCCGCTGCCGCCAGCCAGTGCCAGCAGCACCTGCTGCGCCTGTGCATACGCGCCCTGCGGCTGTTGCAGCAGCGCGCAGGCGGCCCCAGCCAGGCAGGCGGCATCGAGCTGGGGCTGCTGGGCCAACCAGTGGCCCAATGGCGGCGGCTGGACGGCGCGGGCCGCGCGGCTGCGGGCCGGGCCAGGGCCGGGCGCGGCGGCATCGGGCAGAGCCGGGTGCCCGCTGCGCGCCAGCAGCACGAAGGGCTGCTCGAACAGCAGCTGTTGCAGCGCGCCTTGCGGCATGTCCTCAAAAGCGCCGATGGCCAAGTCCACCGTGCCTTGCAAGAGCGCGGCCTGCACGCCGCCTGCGGCCTGCAGCGGCGTTTGCACGGCAATGCCAATGCCCGGCGCATGGCGCTGGCAGTGCGCGGCCAGCGCGGGCATGAAGTGCGCCTCGGCCGCATCGAGCATGGCGATGGTGAACTGGCGCCGGCTGCGCGCCGGGTCGAAATCGGCGCGCACGCGCATGCTGTGGCTGATGCCGGCCAGCGCATCGGCCACCGGGCCGGCCATTTGCTCGGCCAGCGGGGTGGGCTGCATGCCGCTGCGACCGCAGCGCACGAACAGCGCATCGCCCACCGCCTGGCGCAGGCGCGCCAGCGCCGCACTGACGGCCGGCTGCGACATGCCCAGCGCCTGCGCCGCGCGCGAGACGCTGCGCGTGTCCATCAGCGCATGAAAGATCAGCAGCAGGTTCAGGTCGAAGCGGCGCAGGCTGTCCAACGACATAAGGCGGCAAATCCAAGGTTGATCCATCAGCTTTGTGAATAGTATTTATAACGCCATCTTTATTGCCAATAACCTGAGCATGACCACAATGGCTGGTTCTGCTGCGCCCAAGGTCAGGAATGCAGCGCCACATCCAAGGGAACACAAGGAGACGCCCCATGCCCACCGCCCCCCATGCGCCGCTGCAATACCTGAGCGGCTTTGCCAATGAATGGGCCACCGAGGCCCTGTCCGGCGCGCTGCCCGTCGGCCAGAACTCGCCGCAGACCTGCCCCTACGGCCTGTATGCCGAGCAGATCTCCGGCACGGCCTTCACCGCGCCGCGCCGCGCCAATCGTCGCACCTGGTTCTATCGCATGCGCCCTGGCGCGGCGCACCAGCCCTTCGAGCGCATGGACAACGGCGGCATCACGCAGGATTTCCTTGAGCAGCCCACCACGCCCAACCAGTTGCGCTGGGATCCGCTGCCGCTGCCCGCCGAGGGCCAGGCGGTGGACTTCATCGACGGCCTGCACACCATGGCCGGCAATGGCGATCCGCACGCGCAAAGCGGCTCGGCCATCTACATCTACGCCATCAATCGCAGCATGCAGGGGCGTTTTTTCTACAACGCCGATGGCGAAATGCTCATCGTGCTGCAACAGGGCCGGCTGCGCTTTGCCACCGAGTGCGGGCTGATCGAGGCCGAGCCGCAGGAGATCGTCGTCATCCCGCGCGGCATCCGCTTTCGCGTCGAGGCGCTCGATGGCAGCGCGCGCGGCTACATTTGCGAGAACTACGGCGTGCCCTTCCAATTGCCCGACCTGGGCGTGATCGGCTCCAACGGCCTGGCCAACCCGCGCGACTTCCAGACCCCCGTGGCCTGGTACGAGGACGTGGAGGGCGACTTCGAGCTGGTGGCCAAGTTCATGGGCAACCTCTGGCGCGCCAAGATCGGCCATTCGCCGCTGGACGTGGTCGCCTGGCACGGCAACTTCGCACCCTACAAGTACGATCTGCGCCGCTTCAACACCATCGGCTCGATCAGCTACGACCACCCGGACCCGTCGATCTTCCTGGTGCTGCAATCGCCCTCGGACACCCCGGGCTGGGACAACATCGACTTCGTGATCTTCCCGCCGCGCTGGCTGGCGGCGGAAAACACCTTCCGCCCGCCCTGGTTTCACCGCAACATCGCCAGCGAGTTCATGGGCCTGATCCACGGCGAGTACGACGCCAAGGCCGATGGCTTCCGGCCCGGCGGCGCCAGCCTGCACAACTGCATGAGCGGCCACGGCCCCGATGCGGCCACCTATGAAAAGGCCAGCCGCATCGACACCAGCACGCCGCAGAAGGTGGACGCCACCATGGCCTTCATGTTCGAGACGCGCCACGTCATCCGCCCCACCAAGGCGGCGCTGGCCTCGGCCCAGCTGCAGGCCAACTACCACCAGTGCTGGCTGGATGTGAAAAAATACTTCAACCCCCAGCAGCGCTGATCTGCAACCGCAGCGCAGCAAAGCCAAGGCCTGGCGCCTTGGCTTTTTGTTGCTTTGTATTGCTTCACGCTTCACGCCGGCCAGCCCTCCTCGCTCCCATGACCTTGGACACCGCCATCATGAACCCCAGCCTGAACATCGACCACACCCACGACGCCAGCGCCGCCAGCTGGGTGGCCTCGGCCAACGCCGCAGGCGCCGACTTCCCGCTGCAAAACCTGCCCTGGGGCCGCTACCGCGAGGCCGGCAGCCAGGCGGCCTGGCGCATTGGCGTGGCCATTGGCGAGCACATCCTCGACGCGCGCGCCGCCGGCGTCATCGACACCGACGACATGAACGCCCTGATGGCCCTGCCGCCTGCCAAGCGCCAGGCCCTGCGCCATGCGCTGTTCGATGGCCTGCGCAGCGGCAGCGCCAAGCAGCAAGAGTGGCAGGCGCTGCTGCTGCCCCAGGCCCAGGCCGAAATGGCCCTGCCCTGCCGCATCGGCGACTACACCGACTTCTACACCGGCATCCACCACGCCACGGCCGTGGGCCGCCTGTTTCGCCCCGACCAGCCGCTGATGCCCAATTACCAATGGGTGCCCATCGGCTACCACGGTCGCAGCTCCTCCATCGGCGTGAGCGGCCAGAACGTGCGCCGCCCCAACGGCCAGACCAAGGCCGCCGATGCCAGCGCCCCGGCCTTCGGTCCCTGCCAGCGGCTGGACTACGAGCTGGAGCTGGGCTTTTTCGTCGCGCAAGGCAATGCGCTGGGCGAGCCCATCGCGCTGGAGCAGGCCGAGGCGCATTTCTTCGGCGTGGCGCTGCTCAACGACTGGTCGGCGCGCGACATCCAAGCCTGGGAATACCAGCCGCTGGGGCCCTTCCTGGCCAAGAACTTCGCTTCCACCATCTCGCCCTGGATCGTCACCAGCGAAGCCCTGGCGCCATTTCGTCGCCCCTTTGCCCGCCCAGCCGGCGATCCCCAGCCCTTGCCCTATCTGGATGGCGCCACCAACCGCGCCAAGGGCCAGCTGGCCATCACGCTGGAAGTGCTGCTGCAGACCGAGGCCATGCGCCAGGCCGGCGAACCCGCCGCGCGCCTGACGCTGGGCCGCGCCGACCAGGCCGCCTACTGGAGCGCCGCGCAGCTCATCGCCCACCACAGCTGCGGCGGCTGCAACCTGCAGCCCGGTGACCTGCTGGGCTCGGGCACCCTCTCGGGCCCGCAGCGCGAGCAGGCCGGCTCGCTGCTGGAGCTGACCGAAGGCGGCAAGCGCCCCATCACCCTGCCCAATGGCGAGCAGCGCCGCTTCCTGCAAGACGGCGACTGCCTGATCCTGCGCGCCTGGTGCGAAGGCGAAGGCGCGCGGCGCATCGGTCTGGGCGAGGCCCGCGCCACGGTGCTGCCCGCCCCGGCCCTGCCTGCGGCGCAGAGTTGAACAACGCGCCACGCCGCCCCCGCCCATCCCAGCCCGGCTTGCGCCGGGCTTTTCACTATCATCAAATTAATTATTTTCAATCAAAAAATAAACATTGATAGCCCAAAACTAAATACAATCACGCCATCCCATCGCAGTTGCGCTCTCTGGCCCGGCTGCGTTGAACCTGGCGCCCCGCCCAACCTACACACACAAGGGTTTCCCATGAACGACCAAACCAAAAAGTGCCCCGTCACCCACCTCACCACCGCCTTTGGCGCGCCCGTGGTGGACAACCAGAACAGCCTCACGGCCGGCCCGCGCGGCCCCTTGCTGGCCCAAGACCTGTGGCTGAACGAAAAGCTCGCCAACTTTGTGCGCGAAGTCATCCCCGAGCGCCGCATGCACGCCAAAGGCTCGGGCGCCTTCGGTACCTTCACCGTCACCAAGGACATCACCCAATACACCCGCGCCAAGATCTTCAGCGAAGTGGGCAAGAAGACCGAGATGTTCGCCCGCTTCACCACCGTGGCCGGCGAGCGCGGCGCAGCCGATGCCGAGCGCGACATCCGCGGCTTTGCGCTCAAGTTCTACACCGAAGAGGGCAACTGGGACATGGTGGGCAACAACACCCCCGTGTTCTTCCTGCGCGACCCGCGCAAGTTCCCGGATCTGAACAAGGCCGTCAAGCGCGACCCGCGCACCAACATGCGCAGCGCCACCAACAACTGGGACTTCTGGACGCTGCTGCCCGAGGCCTTCCACCAGGTCACCATCGTCATGAGCGACCGCGGCATCCCCGCCAGCTACCGCCACATGCACGGCTTTGGCAGCCACACCTACAGCTTCATCAACGCGCAAAACGAGCGCTTCTGGGTCAAGTTCCACTTCCGCACCCAGCAGGGCATCAAGAACCTGACCAACGCCGAGGCCGAAGCCCTGATCGGCAAGGACCGCGAAAGCCACCAGAAGGACCTGTTCGACGCCATCGAGCGCGGCGACTTCCCCAAGTGGACGATGTACGTGCAGGTCATGCCCGAGCTGGACGCCGAGAAAGTGCCCTACCACCCGTTCGACCTGACCAAGGTCTGGCCGCACGCCGACTACCCGCTGATCGAAGTAGGCGAGTTCGAGCTGAACAAAAACCCGGAGAACTTCTTCCTCGACGTGGAGCAATCGGCCTTCGCGCCCAGCAACGTCGTGCCCGGCATCAGCGTCAGCCCTGACCGCATGCTGCAAGCGCGCCTGTTCAACTACGCCGACGCGCAGCGCTACCGCCTGGGCGTGAACCACCACCAGATCCCGGTCAACGCCGCGCGCTGCCCCGTGCACAGCAACCACCGCGACGGCATGGGCCGCGTGGACGGCAACTACGGCGGCCGCCTCCACTACGAGCCCAACAGCTTCGGCCAGTGGCAGGAGCAGGCCCAGTACAAGGAGCCGCCGCTGAAGATCAGCGGCAACGCCGACCACTGGGACTACCGCGAGGACGACGCCGACTACTTCAGCCAGCCGCGCGCGCTGTTCAACCTGATGAGCGCCGCGCAGAAGCAGGCCCTGTTCGACAACACCGCCGCCGCGATGGGCGACGCGCTGGACTTCATCAAATACCGCCACATCCGCAACTGCCACGCCTGCGACCCGGCCTATGGCGAAGGCGTGGCCAAGGCCCTGGGCATGACGGTGGCCGACGCGCTGGCCGCCCGCGACAGCGACCCGGCCAAGGGCCAGCCCGGCCTGCTGTAAACGCCAGGGGGCGTTCACCAAGCCCCCGAGACCTCGGGCCACCGCAGCCCGGATGCCCCGGCGCTCCTCACGGACGCCGGGGCTTTTTTCGTTGGCCGCGCAGGCCGCGCGCCAGCTGCTCGTCATCACCCACCCTAGCAGGCTGTTCACCCGAGGAGAAGGAAGATGGAGGAGATTCTCAAGCCAAGCCCGTGGCTTCAGCCATCGCCGGCTGAACACCCATAAGAACCTGTTCAAAATCCCTGCGCGGCGGGCACTGAACAGGTTCCAAGGCTGGCCAACTGAAAAAGCACCGCCCCCAGGGCATCTTCAGCCACCGCAAGCGGCAGCCGCGCGGCGCCGCATCCGCCGCAGGGTGCGCTGCGGCTCAAAGCCGCACCCGCCGGGCCTCGCGGCCTGCACGCATGTCTCCCAGGTCAGCATAGATCACCAAATCCTTGCCGATGATTTGTATCCTGGGTGTCTCCCAGGCCTGCGCATCGTCTGGGACGATGCACTGCGCCGCGCGGGTCTGCACGTCATAAACCCAGTGGCCACGGATATTGCCCAAGCCAAAGGCATGACAGGTGAAAGGGCGCATCATCCAGCGCATTTTCACGACACGCAAACCTTTCACCCAAGATGGCCCTGTTTTTGGCTCAGCCACGAATCCCCCGCCTATGAGCGGCCCTGCCGGGCCACCGGCCGCCCTCATCAGCACCTTATGGCTTATCGCCTCTTTCGCTTAGCCAAGTCTTGCTCTCATCGCCCGGTTCCAGCTGCTGGACGGAGGGATCCGAGAGCGGCGGCGCATCGGGCCGGCGCGGCAGGAAAACCTTGACCTGCACCTCGCCCGTGAGGGCATTGACCTTGGCTTGCGTCAGGACGATGCCATTCTCAGGAGGGTCGGCTGATATATACAGCTCGAATGTTTTATGGTCTTTGTCAGGGTGATCTATAAACATCCCTAGCGTCAGATTTTTTTCATCTTCAGGTGTGAGTGGCCACACGTACTCTTTGAGTGCCTCCCGTGTAGCCAAGCGCGCAATTTCTTCCATTTCTCTGGAGTGAATGCGCTTCTTTTTATGGGATGAGAGTTGCTTGTTTACCATGGCTTCCATCCGGTCAAAACATCCAGCCCCAGTAGCCCATTGACCACTTTCTGCCCCAGGCTGCTGGCCGGGGCGGTTGCGCTTCTGCGGCTAAAAATTTTCCCCTTCTGTGTGCAGACGCTCGATAATGGCTTGGGTCAAATGGAAATATATTTCCTCAGGCAAGGAGTCGCCGCTGACAAACTCTACCTTCTTGATGTTATAGGGCCTGGACAGTACGCGACTGCTGTGTTCCGCACCCGCCAGAACCTGTTTGAGCACTTCCTTGCTCCGCAGCCGCTCAGGTTCTTTTGCATCCAGTTTGATAGCCACCACATCCACATCTGCTACAGGCACGTCAGAAAAAACCAGTCCAAGGTAGTTATGCAATGGACCGCTTATTCTGGACACCTTGTATATTCCATTGTCATTGAAGAACTTCATCGCTTGCTTCAATGGAGAGGATATTTTTTCTGCGGCATGGCGCGCATTATGATGGCTTGTCGCCTCTTTCGCTTAACCAAGTCTTGCTCTCATCGCCCGGTTCCAGCTGCTGGACGGAGGGATCTGAGAGCGGCGGCGCATCGGGCCGACGCGGCAGAAAAATCTTGACCTGCACCTCGCCCGTGAGGGCATTGACCTTGGCTTGCGTCAGGACGATGCCATTCTCAGGGGGGTCGGCTGATATATACAGCATGAATGTTTCATGATCCTTATCATCATGACGCCGCATCCCCCCCAGAGTCAGATTTTTTTCGTCTTCTGGCGTCAGCGGCCACAGGTACTCTTTGAGCGCCTCCCGCGTAGCCAAGCGCGCAATCTCTTCCATTTCCCTAGAGTGAAGGCGCTTCTTTTTATGGGATGAGATTTGCTTGTTTACCATGGCTTCCATCCTGTCAAAACATCCCTTTCAGGGGTGAAGTGTATAATCTTCCCATCTAAATTTAAAATAACGCTTTGTTACATGGCGAATTCATCGCCAGCGGCTGCCGTCAGCGCAGTCAAATCGCGCAGGCCAAAGGGTCGAGCGCAATAGCGTCTTTTTATGCTTTATTTTTCTGCACCAACTCTTTCAGTCACGCAGAGTCCACCAATGACAATAAATATCCGGCTCAAAAATCACAACCGCCTCGGATGTTGCACCCGAAATATCGAAAACCACATGGATTTCAAATCCAGCCAAATTGCGCCGAATCTCGATAAGCCTACATCTTTCCGAGGACACTTTCATCAAATCTTTGCCACCGCCTCGCAGCACCACCTGAAATGACTCTGTAACTGCACTGAAGGAAAAATCCAGCTCCTGGAAACCATCGGCAGATTTTCTCACATAGCGGCAGTAAGCCATATGAGGATCTTCCTCAACGGGCTCAATACCGAATGCCTCCAGGAACTCAGCCGTATCCGGAAAATTCAATTTTTACTCCTTAGCCAGTTGAATGGAGTAACAGCGGTTAAACTTCGCGATCCATCCTCAAGAATTATGAAATGGCTCTCAATTTTCACAGCCTTACCGGATGGGCCAACAAAAAGGCTTTCGCGCGCCTCAAAATTCCCAGCGCGCGTGCGCTGGCCGCCAGCGGGGGCATGGCTTGGGTGAACACGCCCTGCTCGGGCCGCACGCCGCTGCGCGTGGCCTCGATCAGCGTGGCGTGCCAAGTCCGCGGGGCTTGCGATGCGGGGGGCGGGGGGGCGTCGTCAAACGGCATGGCGCTTGTTGGCAGGTGAAGGGGCGCATCATCCGGGATGCGACAGATAGATGACGGGCGATGTCCAGCATCGGCACAGCATCAGCGCCCGCCGCTGCCCGTCCGGCGTCTTCACGCAGCGCCGCATTCACCGCTGCGCTCAGGGCTTCGTCATCCGCAGCGCCCGACACGAACAGCTTGCAGTACAGGTCAGCGCCGTGGTTCATGGACGCCCTTCATCCGCCAGGATCGCCTGAACGGCCGCTTCCAGCTGCGCTTCAAAATCACAGGCTGCCACCACGCGCAGCCCGCGCGCGCGCAAGGCGGCCACCAATCGCGCGAGCGCGGCCAAAAAGGCCTGGAAAGTGATCTCGTCGTCAGCAGCGTCCACCTCCACGAAGTGCCGCCACAAGGTGAAGTCATCCTGCGTATCGCTCAGAGGCAGGTGCCGCGACTCGGCATGCACGGACATGTCCAGCAACGGGGCTTGCACCAACGCAGCGCCTTGGGTGACGTGACCCTGCGCAATCTCTCCCAGGGCGGCAGCCAGCGTATCCGGATCAGACGCGCCGGATACGTAAAGCTGGCAGTACAGCTCAGCGTCGGAGAATGGCATAGATGTCACATTCATATGGCCTCTTATCGAACAGCATGGCGGTTGTTGGCAGGTGAAGGGGAGCATCATCCAGCGCATTTTCACGACACGCAAACCTTTCACCCAAGATGGCCCTGTTTTCGGCTCAGCCACGAATCCTCCGCCTATGAGCGGCCCTGCATGTGGCTGTGAGCGGCCGCAGCGATGTCCCGGCCGTTTTGCTGCTGCACGGCGGCCTGGGGTCTGAGGATGATTTCGCGCCGCTGCTGCCGCGCTTGCAGCAGGACTTTCACGTCATCGCCCTCGACAGCCGCAGCCATGGCCGCTTCACCCTGGGCGATGCGCCCTTGAGTTATGCGCAACTGGCTGGTGATGCCCGCCATGTGCTGCAAACGCTGGGCGTGGCGCGCTGCGCCGTGATCGGCTTCAGCGATGGCGGCATCGCCGCCTGCCGGCTGGCCGCGCGCCACCCGGATAGGGTTGCGCGCCTGAGCACCATCGGCGCGCACTGGCACAGCCGCCAACTGGCCGCCATCCGCCCGCTGTACGAGGCGCTGGACGAAGCCTTTGCGCGCAAGCGCATGCCGGCACAAGTGGCCGCCTATCTGGCGCGCAGATCCGCGCCCCACTGCTCAGCCTGCGCGGCGAGGACGATTTTCTGCTCTCGCTGTCCGACTGGGCCGCGCTCAAGACTGTGCTGCCCCAGGCGCATCTGATGCCAGTGCCCTTTGCCGCGCACGAGGCCATCGCCGGGCAGCCGGCACTGGTCTGGGCGGCGCTGCAAGCCTTCGTCACGGCCTGTTGACTGCCACCCGGCCTGCCTTGCAGGCCCGGCCATCGGAACACGCTGGCAGGCCCGCGCGGACGCCCGCTGCGGCCCCCGGCTCAGCTCGACTTGCCTTGGCTCATTTGACGCGGCAAGTGGTCTCCAGCAGGCGGCCGCTGCTGCGCCAATCGCTGGCGGGATAGGTGAAATGCGCCATGTCGCCGCGCTCCTGCCAGCGCAGATTGCCCAGATCATTGACGTACTGCGCGCCGGAAGCCGAGGGCGCACTGTTGGCGATGGCGACGAAAATGTCCTTGCCCGTGCTGAAGTTGATGCTGATCTGTTCTGCGGACTTGTACTTGATGCTCACCCGGTAACCGTTGTCGCAATGGAAGGCGCGGTAATGGCCATCGAGCTGGTACGCGCCCGCGCCCGGGCTGCTGACGCCGTCCAGGCTGACACAGGCGCTTGCCAGCAAGGCCGCCAGCAACGGCGCCATCCATTTCAGTGTGTGCATAAGAAATCCTCGATATGTGCTTGGAGCCTCTGAGTCACCGTCTTCGAAGACTCGGTGCGAGCCGATGGCCGATGGTGGTCGCCGCAGCGCAGAAAGCGCCGCGTATCCAGCAAAGCATGAGCATTCCGAGCAGCGCCGGCGGCCACCAGATGTTCGCGCAGTAGGTTTTCAAAAGCTCCCTTGAAACCAGCGCGGCATTGTATGCCTTCACATCCAATTGCGACGGTTGTGCCGGACTCTCACCTTCGCTGGAGGGACGACGGTGTTTGAGTTGCCATGCGTGCGGCCTGCCATGCAGGGCATCCGCCGCATCATCCGCCTTCCTCGCTCGCGCCCCATGCAGTCTTTTCCCTCCCCCGCCTTGGCCCGCGTCGCGGCCGCCATCGAATATCTCTACGACCACGCCCGCGAGCAGCCATCGCTGGAAGCGCGCGCCGCCCACGTGCATCTCAGCCCGAATAAGATGTTGCAGCGCCTCAGCCTGGCCCATGCCAAGGCGGTGCTGGCCGCCTGCATGATTCGTTCGTCACCATCGAGGGCATGACGCCGGGCGAATACAAGACGGGCACAAGACGGGCGGCGCTGGCCTTGAGATCCGCCACCAGTTCGCCGCCACGCCCCTGGGGCCAGGTGTTGCTGGCCGCCACCGGCCACGGCCTGTGCTGGCTGGCCTTTGCCGATGAGCGCGCTGGTGCGCTGGCCAGCATGACGCTGTTGATGAAGGAGCAAGCATGAAAACCTTTTACGCCCTGGCCTGCCTGATCGGCACCGCCTTGCCGCTGGCGCAGTTCATCCCTTGGCTGGCCGAGCACGGCCTGCACCTGCCGCTGATGTGGCAGCAAATTCAGGCCGACCGGCTGTCGGCCTTTGCCTGGGCCGATGTGCTGGTATCAGCCTTGGCGCTGATCGCCTTTGTGCTGGCCGAAAGCCGCCGCCTCGGCCTGCGACACGGGCCGCTGGCCTTGCTGGGGCTGGCGGTTGGCGTGTCACTGGCGCTGCCGCTGTTTCTGTGGCTGCGCCAGCGGCATCTTGACCACGCTTCATCGCAAGGAGCAAACCCATGAACACATCCGGCCACAAAGTGCTGATCACTGGCGGCGCCAGCGGCATCGGGCTGGCGCTGGCCAAGCGCTTCCATGCCGCGGGCAACTCGGTGGTGCTGGTAGGCCGCCGCGCCGATGCCCTGGCCGAAGCGGCGCGCGCCTTGCCCGGCGCACAAACGGAAGTGGCCGACATCACACAGCCCGCCGACCGCGCCCGGCTGTTGCAGGCGCATGGCGATATTTCCATCCTGGTCAACAACGCCGGCATCCAGATCAACCGTCCTCTGCTTGAGCAAGACCAGTCCGACATCCGCCACGAGCTGGAAACCAATCTGGCCGCGCCGGTGCTGCTGACCCATGCGTTTCTGCCCGTGCTGCTGCGCCAGCGGCAGGCAGCCATCGTCAATGTCTCCTCGGGTCTGGCGCTGGTGCCCAAGGAGGCGGCCAGCATCTATTGCGCCAGCAAGGCTGCGTTGCACAGCTTTTCGCAAACCCTGCGCTGGCAGCTGGAAGGCACGCCGGTGCAAGTGTTCGAGCTGTTGCCGCCCTTGGTCGATACCGCCATGACCCAAGGCCGCGGCAAGGGCAAGATCAGCCCCGATGCATTGGCCGCCGAGTTCTGGCGCGCTTTCGCGGCCGGCCGCCATGAGGTGCTGGGCGGCAAAACCCGCCTGCTGGCGCTGATCCAGCGCCTCTCGCCCGCGCTGGCGCAGCGCATCATGCGCAAGGGCTTGTAGCGCGGGCGCCGCATGAACACCCCTGACCTGTTTGCCAGCGCGCCCGATCCGGCAGCCAACCTGCTGCCCTTCGATGGCATCGTCAACGATTACGGCGCGGTGTTTGCGCCGGATGAGGCCGATGGCCTCTTGCGCTATCTGCTCGATGAAATCCCCTGGCGGCATGACGAGGCGGTGATTTACGGCAGGCGCATCGTCACCGCGCGGCAAGTGGCCTGGTATGGCGATGCGGCGTTCGACTACCGCTACTCCGGCGCGACCCGCACCGCGCTGCCGTGGACGGATGCGCTGCTGGCCATCAAGGCGCGGGTGGAGGCGGCGATTGCCCCGATCAGCCCCACGCGCTTCAACTCCTGCCTGCTCAACCTCTACACCGACGGCACGCAAGGCATGGCCTGGCACAGCGATGACGAAGCCGAGCTGGGGCCGCAGACGGTGATTGCCTCGCTCAGCCTCGGGGCGACGCGCAAGTTCGCCTTGCGCCACCGGCGCAGCGGCGAGAAGCGCGCGCTGCTGCTGCAGCACGGCCAGCTGATCGTGATGCGCGGCGCCACGCAAACGCACTGGCAGCACGCGCTGATGAAGTCCGCGCGGGTGCATGCGCCGCGCGTGAACCTGACCTTCCGAACCTTTCGCAGCTTGTCGCCCAGCAGTTGAGCCGCCGGGCCAGCGGCTCTGGCTTCAGCGCGGCTGCGGCCCGGCCATTTCCAACTGCGCCACGCGCTGGCGCCAGGCGCGCCAGACCAGCAGCGCCATGCCGCCCAGCTGCAGGGCCAGCACCAGCCAGTGCAGCGCATCGAGCCGCAGCGGCGGCATGAATGGCGCCAGCCAGGGTTGCACGGCCAGCGCCAGCGGGAAGTTCCCCGTGCTCAGCAGCATCAGGGGCAGCATGATGCCCAGCGCCACCCAGCCAAGGCTCAGCGCCGGGCCCAGGCGGCGCAGCCCGATGGGCTGCAAGGCCCACAGCAGGACGAAGCCGGCATCGCGCAGCAGCGCCAGCAGCAGCAAGGGCAGCGCGCGCTGGAATGTGCCGTCGCCCGCGCCGGCAGCCGGCCACAGCAGCAGGGCCAGCGTTGCGGCGGCGGCCAGGCACCAGCTCACCGGCCACAAGGGCATGGCCTGCCAGCCGGCCAGCCAGCGCTGCTGGCCCCAGCAGACCTGCACGCGCCGCCATTGCGCAAAGGCCGTTTCGCGCTGGCTCAGGCAGGTCAGCAGGCTGCAGCCCAGAGCCAGGTATGCCGTCACGACCAGCCAATGCCGGGCACCCGGCGCGTGCGGCCACAGGCCAGCCAGCATGGCCGCGGCCGCCATGCAGCCCAGCGGCATGGCCCAGGGCAGCGCCGGCACATCCAGGCGCATGCCCATGGTGCGCCACAGGGCCAGCAGGTTCAGGCCCAGCGCGGCCAGGCCAAACAGCCAGCCCAGCTCGAAAAAGCCCAGCGACTGGCCCCACCAGCGTTTGAGGCCGAAATCCAGTATTTGCTCTTGCTGCAAGGTCGAGAACAGCATCCAGGCCAGCATGACCAGCACGGCCACGCGCATGCCGGGCTGATTGCGGCGCTGGCGTTCGGCGTCGATCTTCATCGGCGCGCTGGCCATGGCAAAGGCCTGCAGCGCCAGGCCCCACAACAGCGCCAGCAGGGCCAGCTTGGGCGCCAGCCAGACCAGCTCGGCCAGGTGGGCATGGGCCTGTATCGGCTCGGCCAGCAGCGGCGCCCAGTCCTCACCCTCAGGCGGCAGGCTGGCCAGGCGCAAGTGCCAAAGCCAGGCCAGCGCCTGCGCCAGCGCGGCGCACACCAGCGCCAGCAGCCACATCGGCAGCGTGCTGCCCAGCAGCTTGCCCCAGGCCATTTGCCAGGGGCCCAGCGCGCTCAGGCGCTGCCAATCCCAGGTGTTTTGCACCAGCTCTTCCTGCAAGCTTCTGCCCGCCGTGCTGGCCCCGGGGAACACCGGCGCCAGGCACATGGTGAGCAAGGCCACGTACAGCACGTTGCGCAGGCGCTCGCCGGGGGCGGACAGCACGGCCACCACCAACGCCGCCAGGGCCACGAACAGCAGCAGCCACAGCCCATGCCAGGGGCCCCAGCGCAGCCAGAGCTGACGTTGGAATTCAGGGTTGCCAAGCATCATGGGCGCTCTCCTGCGTGTGGGGGTTGCTCGGTCGGCCACGGGCTGGGCGGCTCGGTTTGCAAGCTGCGCGCATAGCGCTCCTGCAAGCGCAGGCGCAGCGGCCACAGCCCGGCCACCGGCAGGCCTGCGGCCACCAGCTGCTGCACGAGCTGGGCGCGCGCGGTCGCTGCAGCGGGCAGCCAGAGCTGCCATTGCAGGCTGACCGCAGGCTCTGCGCCATTGGGTACCCAGTGGGCCTGCCCTGCCGGCGAGGGCGGCAGGACCGATGGCGGCGATGCCGATGCGTGGCGCGCTGGCGGCGGCAGGCCCTGGCTGTGCGGCAGCTGGGCCCAGGCGGCTTCGAGGCGGGCCTGCAGCGCCTGCTCCTCATCAGGGGCGCAGGCCAGTTCCAGCAAATGCGGATACAGGTGCGGATCCCGCTGCTGGCGCTGCGGCGCATCTGCTGCCGCTGGCGCATCTGGCCCGGCAGGCTGGGGCCAGTGCGGGCTGGCGCGCAAATCCTCATGGCTGACGATGCGCCCCTGGCGGATGCTGAGGATGTGGGTGCTGTATTCGTCCAGCTCGCTGAGGATGTGGCTGGAGACCAGCAGCGTCATGCCCTGCGCCTGCAGCTGGCGAAACAGCGCCGCCAAGCTGCTGCGCGCCTGCGGGTCCAGGCCGCTGGCCGGCTCGTCGAGCAACAGCACCTGCGGGCTGTGGATGATGGCCTGGCCAATGGCCAGGCGCTGGCGCTGCCCGCGCGAGAGCTCGCCCGGGCGGCGCTGCAGCAGCGCCGTCAAGTCCATGGCCTGCGCCACCTGCGCCACGCGCCCGGGCAGCTGCTGCCGCGCCACCCCCACGGCCAGCGCGGCATAGGCCAGGCATTGCCGCACGCGCAAGCCTTCGTACAGGCCGAAGAAGTCCGAGAGATAGCCCAGCTTGCGATGCACCTGGCGCGGCGCATCGATCACCGAAATGCCATCGATGCGGATCTGCCCGGACAGCGGCGTCTCCAGCCCGGCCATGCAGCGCAGCAAGGTGGACTTGCCCGCCCCGTTGGGCCCCACCAGCGCCGTGACGCTGCCGCGCTCCAGGCGCAGGCTGACGCCATCGAGCGCGCGATGCCCAGGGTATTCGAATACCAGTTGGTCGATCTCGATCAAGGCCATGGCCTTTTGCTCCTCCTCATGGCCTGGCCCGTGGTTGGCGGCTCCCCCGCCCACCTGCCGCCAACAAAAGCCGGACGTACGACAGCGGGGCATTGTGCCAGCGCCGCCGCTCAGCTTTGCTCAGCTCAGGTCGCCGGTTGCTGGTTCGCTGCGCGGCTCGGCTTCAGGCTCGCTGGCGCGCAGCGCCTGCTGCATCAGCAGCGCGGTTTGCGCCTCCATCTCGCGCAGCCGCGCCGTCAGCGCCTCATTGGCATAGGCCGGCAGCTGGGGGTCGTGCATTTCGGCCAGCACCTGCAGCCGGTGCTCGCTGCGCTCGGTGTAGAGCTCGGCCAGCTCGCGCGCCTTGGCCGGGGCGATGCCCAAGGATTCCAGCGCCAGCCGCGCGCTGCGCATGGCGGCGTCGAAGGTTTCGCGGATGACGTGATCGGCCCCGGCGCGGTGCAGCTCGTAGCCATTGCTCTGGTCGTAGGCGCGGGCGATGATGGGCAGCTTGGGGTAGTGGCGCCGCACGAACTGGATGATCTCCAGCGCGCGGCTCTGGTCGTCAATGGCCACGATCAAGAGCTTGGCCTCGTGCAGCCCGGCCGAGGCCAAGAGCTCGGGGCGGTTGGCATCGCCGTAGTAGGTCTTCAGGCCAAAGCGGGTCAGGCCCTCGACGGTCTCGGCGTGGTAGTCGATCACCGTCGAGTGAAAGCCGCAGGCGGCCAGCATGCTGTTGACCTGCACCCCAAAGCGGCCGTGGCCGAGCAGGATGATGGGCTTGCCTGCGCCGATCTCGTCGTGCGGGCGCTCCTGCGCGCCCTCGGGCTGCGCGCCGCGCGCGGCCACCCAGTCGTAGAGCAAAAACAGCAGCGGCGTGGCCACCATCGACAGCGCGATTACCAGCAGCAGGCGGTCGCCAATCAGCGGCGGCAGCAAATGGCTTTGCGTGCTGATGGACAGCAGCACGAAGCCGAACTCGCCGGCCTGCGCCAGGCTGAACACGAACAGCGTATTGGCCGCCCGGGGCAGGCGGAAGGCCCGGCCCAGCACGTACAGCACCAGCATCTTCAGCAGCAGCAGGCCCAGCGTCAGGCCCACGATCAGCCACAGCTCCGCGCCCAGCAGCCGGAAGTTGATGCCCGCGCCCACGGTGATGAAAAACAGCCCCAGCAGCAGGCCCTTGAACGGCTCCAGATGGCTTTGCAGCTCATGCCGGTAGGCGCTCTCGGCCAGCGCCACCCCGGCGATGAAGGTGCCCAGCGCGGGCGAGAGGCCAATGACCGACATCAGCTCGGCAATGCCCACCACCAGCATCAGCGTGAAGATGGTGAACATCTCGCGCAGCCCGGTGCGGCCAATGTGGCGCAAGGCCGGCGGCACGATGCGGCGCACCCCCAGCACGATGGCCAGCAGCACCAGCGCCGTGGCCAGCGCCTGCAGCCAGACCGGCTCGCCGGCCAGCAGGTTGATGGAGTGATCGACCCCCTCGGCCTGGGCCGCGGCGCCGGCCGCGCCCAGCAGCGGCAGCAGCGCCAGCATCGGAATCGCGGCCACGTCCTGAAACAGCAGCACCATGAAGCTGGCCTGCCCGCCCTGGCTGGACAGCAGCCCCTTTTCGCCCAGGGTTTGCAGCACGATCGCGGTGGACGACAGCGCCAGAATGCAGCCGGCGGCCACGCCGATCTGCCAGCTCTGCCCCAAGAGCACCGCCACGGCGGCAATCAGCGCCGCCGTCAGCCCCACCTGCAAGCCGCCCAGGCCCAGCAGCTTGCTGCGCAAGGCCCAGAGCTTGTGCGGCGCCAGCTCCAGCCCGACCAGAAACAGCATCATCACCACGCCGAACTCGGCCACCTGCTGGATGCTTTGCAGCTCCTTGCCCACCAGCCCCAGCACCGGGCCGATGGCAATGCCCGCCACCAGATAGCCCAGCACCGAGCCCATGCCAAAGCGCTTGGAAACCAGCACCGCGGCCACGGCGGCAAACAGATACATGAAGGCGTAGAGCAGGATCTGGGTCATGGGGCAATCATCGGGCAAGCCAGCAGAGGGTCAGGTCAAAACCAACGCGGCCAGTCGGCCTTCGCGCAGCGGCAGCATGCCAGATTCCATTGCCTGCGCAGCACATGGTCTGCATGCCGATTCCATCTAGAGCGTGTTATGCACTTTGCCCCCCGCGCAAAGTGCATAACACGCTCTAGAATTTGCCCCATCCCGTCCAGGAAGGTCTGCACCGATCCGACAGCCGCAGTGTGCGCTGCGCCGCGTGCAGGCCCTCCTTCAACCGCAAGGAGCGCCCATCATGAGCACCACCTGGCCAGTGCAAGAAGCCCAAAGCCGCTTTGGCGAAGTGATCGAGCGCGCCTTGCGCGAAGGCCCGCAAACCGTCACGCAGCGCGGCAAGCCCGTGGTGCGCGTGGTGGCCGTGGCCGGCGCTGATGCAACGCCTACATCAACGGGTTCGCAGGCAGGCGATTTTCTGAAGTTCTTGTTGCGTATGCCCAAAGTGGAAGGTGGTCTGCCTGACATGCCACGCCAGCGCAGTGCGGGCCGCCCGCCGCTGTTTGCCGATGATGAATGAGCCCCCCCTGCAGGCACGCTGGCTGCTGGACACCTGCGCCATTTCGGAGCTGAGCAAGCCGCACCCCAATGAAGGGCTGCGCCAATGGCTGATGCCACACGCTGACCAGTGCGTTCTCTCTTCCGCATCGCTGGGGGAAATTCACTACGGCATCGCCTGCCTGCCCACAGGCGCCAAGCGCAATCAGCTCTACGCCTGGGCCAATTTGCTGGCGCAGCAATTCTCGGGCCGCATCATGAGCACCGACGACAACACCTGGAAATGCTTTGGGGAGCTCAAGGCCTCGCTGCGCGCCATGGGCCGCATGCAGGATGCGCTGGACATCGTCATTGCAGCCACCGCCATGGCGCATGGCCTGACCCTCGTGACCCGCAACACCCGCCATTTCACCGATACCGGCATTGCGCTGATCAATCCCTGGAAACCATGAACTACCTCTCCACCCGTGGCGACGCCACCCCCCGCCAGTTCTGCGACATCCTGCTCGAAGGGCTCGCGCCCGATGGCGGCCTGTACCTGCCCGAGCGTTACCCGCAATTGACGAGCGCCGAGCTGGCACGCCTGCGCGGCGTGTGGCGGCAGCAAGGCTATGCCGCGCTGGCGTTTGAGATCCTCAGCCTCTACATCGACGACATCCCCGCCGCCGATCTGCGCGCCATTTGCGACAAGACCTACACACAGCAGGTTTTCGGCACGGCCGCAATCACGCCGCTGAAGAAGTTGAGCAACGGCTTTTATCTGGAGGCCCTCTCCAACGGCCCCACGCTGGCCTTCAAGGACATGGCCATGCAACTGCTGGGCCACCTGTTCGAGTACGAGCTGAAGCGGCGCGGCCAGCAGCTCAACATCCTGGGCGCCACCAGCGGCGACACCGGCAGCGCCGCCGAATACGCCATGCGCGGCAAGCAGGGCATCCGCGTCTTCATGCTCAGCCCGCACGGGCGCATGAGCGCCTTTCAGCAGGCGCAAATGTTCAGCCTGCAAGACGACAACATCCACAACATCGCTATCGAGGGCGTGTTCGACGACTGCCAGGACATCGTCAAAGCCGTCAGTGGCGACCTGACCTTCAAGCGCCAGCACCAGATCGGCACCGTCAACTCCATCAACTGGGCGCGGCTGCTGGCGCAGGTGGTTTACTACTTCGCGGGCTACTTCCAGGCTACCCAATCGGATGATGAACCAGTCGATTTCACCGTGCCCAGCGGCAACTTCGGCAACGTTTGCGCCGGCCACGTGGCGCGCATGATGGGCCTGCCCATCGGCCAGCTCGTCGTCGCCACCAACGAGAACGACGTGCTCGACGAATTCTTCCGCACCGGTCGCTACCGCGTGCGCAGCAGCGCCGACACGTTCGAGACCAGCAGCCCCAGCATGGACATCAGCAAGGCCAGCAATTTCGAGCGTTTCGTGGCCGATGTGCTGGGCCGCGACGGCGCGCGCGTTCAAGCCCTGTTTGCCGACGCGCTGGCGCGCGATGGCGAGTTCAGCCTGCCCGCCGAGCTGCAAGCCTGGCGCGATCATGGGCAAGCCTGGGCCAGCGGCAAAAGCACCCATGCCGACCGCTTGGCGACCATCCGCGACGTGTACGAGCAGCACGGCGTGATGATCGACACCCACACCGCCGATGGCGTGAAAGTCGCCCGCCAGCACCAGCGCCCCGGCGCGCCCATGATCGTGCTGGAGACGGCCCTGCCCATCAAATTCGCCGCCACCATCCGCGAAGCCCTGGGCCGCGAGCCCGAGCGCCCCGCGGGCCTGGAAGGCATCGAAGACCTGCCGCGCCGCGTACAGGTGCTGCCCGCCGATGCAGCGCAGGTCAAGGCGCTGATTGCCCGGCACTGCGCGTAACGCACCTGGTGCGATTGCCAGGGCGCAAAGTTTCAATGAGGAGGATGCACCATGCCCGACCAACCACCCCAATCCGCCTGGGCCCGCTTCTGGCAGGGCCTGTTCACCTACCTGTCGGCCGAAATCATCGTCAAGGGCCTCATCGCCATTGTCAGCGTCGTCATGCTGTTCTGGTTTCTGCGCGGGGGGCGCTGAAGCCGCACCGCCCTCCAACGCTGCATGTTCGCCACCCTCAGTCTGCTCGCAGGCGGCATTGGCCTGTTCCTGCTGGGCATGGTGTTGATGTCCGACAGCCTCAAGGCCATGGCCGGTGAATCGCTGCGCACCGGCCTGGCGCGGCTGACGGGCCGGCCCTTCAAGGCCATGCTCGCGGGCATGGGGGCCACGGCCGCCGTGCAGTCCTCCACCGCCACGACCATGGCCACCATCGGCTTCGTCAGTGCGGGCCTGCTGAGCTTTCAGAACGCCATCGGCGTCATCATCGGCGCCAACATCGGCTCCACCAGCACGGGCTGGATCGTGGCGCTGCTGGGCATGAAGTTCTCCATCTCCAGCCTGGCCATGCCGTTGCTGGGCGTGGGCGCGATCATGAAGCTGCTGGGCAAGCACCGCATGGCCCTGGTGGGGCTGACCATGGCCGGCTTCGGGCTGATCTTCGTGGGCATCGACTTCTTGCAGCAGGCCATGGCCGACATGGCCCAGCGCGTGGATTTCACGCCGTTTTCCGACTCCAGCTGGCGCACGCGCCTGGTGCTGGTGGCCATTGGCATCGTCATGACGATTTTGCTGCAGGCCTCCAGCGCGGCGCTGGCCACCACGCTGGCGGCGCTCTCCAGCGGCGCCATCGACTTTGCCCAGGCCACCTCGCTGGTCATCGGCCAGAACATCGGCACCACCGCCACCGCGCTGCTGGCGGCCACCGGCGGCAGCGCCAGCGCCAAGCGCACCGCGCTGGTGCATTTGCTGTTCAACCTGTGCTCGGCCGTGCTGGCCCTGCTGGCGCTGCAACCGCTGTTTTTGTACGCCATGCAGACCTGGGCGCCCGCCACAGGCGGCGTCAACACCGCCATGGCGCTGGCGGCCTTTCACACCGCCTTCAGTGTGCTGGGCGCGCTGGTGTTCTTGCCGCAAACCTCGCTGCTGGCGGGCATGGCCAGCCGCTTGGTCAAAGAGTCGGCCCCGCCAGCGCTGCGCTATCTGGACAACTCCCTGCAATCGGTGCCTGCGCTGGCCATTGCGGCGGCGGAAAAAACCCTCTGCCTGGGCCTGGCCGACAGCTGCACCCTGCTGGCGCACCGCCTGCAAGGCCAGCCGCTGACGCCCAGCAAAAGCGGCATGCCGCTGGACAAGCTGCTCATCGCCGTCGATGCCTACCTGGCCACGCTGCCCGTGCCGCAATCGAGCAGCGACCAGCAGCGCCTGATCCACCTGCTGCTGCTGATGGACCAGACCCGCGTGCTGCGCGACGATCTGGAGAGCATCGAACACGCCGAGGTGCTGCGCGAGCGCCCTGCCCTGGCCGAGCTGGCCCAGCGCCTGGCGCCGGTGCTCGAACGCAGCGCCCAATGGCTGGCCGACGACGCCCTGGCCCTGCGCGAAGACGTGACCGAAGAGCTGCGCCAGATCAGCGCCTGGGTCAATGAGCAGCAGGGCGCAGCGCGCCGCGCCGTGGTCGAGGGCGCAGCCAATTACCGCGTCAGCGCCGCCGCCGCGCTGGAGCAGCTGACCGCGCAGCGCTGGCTGGAGCGCGTGACCAAGCACATGACGCGCATTGCCAATACCTTGGGCGAGGCCCGTGCGCTGTATGGGGGATGAATGAGGTTTTTGGCGCGGCCGCTTGAGCAGGGGCCTGTGCCCGGCCCCTGCCGCCCGCACCGCACAGGCCCGGCAAAAAAATCAGCAAAAAAACTGTCCGGTTCTGCACGGCTGTTTCGTCTTCACGGTTGTACCGCTGGCCGCAAACCCCGGCCCACACTGGCCCAACCGATTGAAAGGACAAGACAGCATGCCTTCCACCGCCTCGCCCTTCCCGCTCGCATCCGCCCTTGAACCCGCCTCCAAAGCAAGCCCTTCGCCCGCCGCCCTGCCGCGCAGGCAACCGGCCTGGGCCTGCACCGCCGTGGCCTGGGCCTGCGCCTGGCTGGCGCTGACGGCGGCTGCGGCTGCGCCAGCACAGGCGCAAGCCCAACCCAACGCAGCCGCCCCGCAGGCCCAGCGCGTACACGCCATTGCCCTGCCCGCGCAGGATCTGGCCCAGGCCCTGAACGCGCTGGCGCGGCAGACTGGCCAGGCCATCTCGGCCGACCACGCCCTGATGGCGGGCAAGCAAGCCCCCGCCGTGGCCGGCCAGCTCACCACCGCCCAGGCGCTGCGGCAACTGCTGGCCGGCAGCGGCTTGCAGGCCGAAGCCGTCGCGGGCGGCTGGGTGGTGCGCCGCGCCCCAGCCGCCACACCGGCCCAACCCGCCGCTGCCGCCACGCGAGGCGAGGCCCAAACCCTGCCCGCCGTCACCGTCAGCGCCGCGCCCGACTTGAGCGGCACCACCGAAGGCACGCGCTCCTTCACCACCCGCGCCATGGCCAGCGCCACCGGCCTGGCGCTGTCGCCGCGCGAGACGCCGCAGTCGGTCAGCGTCATCACGCGCGAGCGCATCGAGGCCCAGGGCCTGGGCACCTTGAGCGATGCCGTGATGGCCACGCCTGGTGTTCACACCATGCCAAACGACGTGCGCGGCGACCGCATGAGCGCGCGCGGCTTTGAAATCAACAACTACCAGATCGACGGCGTGTCGCTCAACTGGCCCCGGCAATGGGACGCGGGCGAAACCCGCAACAACCTGGCCATGTACGACCGGGTGGAAGTGGTGCGCGGCGCCACCGGCCTGCTGACCGGCGCGGGCGAGCCTTCGGCCAGCATCAACATGGTGCGCAAGCGCGCCGAATCGGACGTGTTCACCGGCCAGGTGCAGGGCGAACTGGGTTCGTGGCAGCACCGCAGCGGCATGGCGGATGTGTCCGCCCCGCTCAACGCCAGCCGCAGCGTGCGCGCCCGCGTGGTGGCCCAGGCCACCAGCCGCGACACCTTCCAAGACCGCGAGCACATCGACAGCCAGCTCTTTTACGGCACGGTAGAGGCCGACCTGAGCCCTGGCACCCGCCTGACCCTGGGCGGCGATTGGCAAAACTTCAAGCCGCGCGGCGCACCTTGGAGCGGCCTGTTGCTTTGGGACAGCGAGGGCCGCCGCATCACCGATTGGCCGCGCGGCTACAGCCTCGCGGCCAATTGGGGCGGTTGGGCCAGCACGCAAAAAACCCTGTTCGCCAAGCTGGAGCACCGCTTCAACGATGACTGGACATTGAAGCTGGACGCCCAGCACGCCGACAACAATGCTGACCTCAAACTGAGCTGGCCTGAGGGCACGCCAGACCGCCACAGCGGCGGCGGCGTGGAGTTTTACAACAGCTATCAGCAAAGCGAGCGCAATCAGAAGGACCTGGGCTTACGCCTGAACGGCGCTCTCAATGCCTGGGGCCGCCGCCACGAGCTGATGGCCGGCCTGAGCTGGGCGCGCCAGCGCTGGTGGGCTGAAAAAACCCATGAGGGTGAGTACGCGCTGCCCAACGCCTGGGCCTTTGACGGCACGGTGCCCGAGCCGCCCCTGCTGGCCGAACCTGAGCTGATGGGCGATGTGCGCAGCACGCAGCGCGCCGCCTACGTGGCCGCCCGTCTGCACGTGGCCGAGCCGCTCAAGCTCATCGTGGGCACGCGCGTGACCGACCTCAAGCGCACCGGCGGCGCCGGGGCCATCTGGCATTACGCGTTCCAGACGCACGACAAACACGTGTTCACGCCCTACATCGGCGCGGTGTACGACCTGGGCGGCAGCTACTCGGCCTATGCCAGCGCCACGCGCATCTTCAAGCCGCAGGAAGATCGCGACCGCTACGGCCAGCCACTGCCCTCGCTCCAGGGCCGAAACCTGGAAGCGGGCCTGAAGGCCGAATGGCTGGACGGCCAGCTCACCGGCAGCCTGGCCGTGTTCCAGACCACGCAGGACAAGCTGGCGGTGCCAGACGGCAATCTGATCGTGCCCGGCACGGTGGACGAACAGGCCTACCGCGCCGCCAACAACGTGAAAACGCGCGGATACGAGCTGGAGCTGGCGGGCCGCCTGGCCCCCGGCTGGGACCTGAGCCTGGGCTGGACGCAATTGAGTACCAAGGAAGCCGATGGCACGCGTGTGCGCCCCCAGCACCCCAGCCGCCTGTTCAAGCTCTATACCCAGTACCGCCTGCCTGGCGCGTGGAACAAGCTCACGCTGGGCGGCGGCCTGAACTGGCAAGGCCGCACATACACAAACACGGAAAACCCGGTCACTGGTGCGCCCGAGCAACTGCGCCAGAACGCCTACGCGCTGCTCAACCTGAACGCGCGCTACCAGTTCACACCGCAACTGAGCGCGCGCCTGGCCGTGAACAACGTGCTGGACAAGCGCTACCTGTCCAACGTTTCGGCCTTCGACCGCCTGCAATACGGCGCGCCGCGCAGCGTGATGCTGACGGTGGATTACCGCTTCTGAGCGCGCCACAAAAATCCGCCCACGCGCCCTTGGCCTGGGCGCACTTGCCCTTCATGCCTGGCGCTCTTTGCAGGCATGGAGGGCAATTTCCTTTGTGGAGATAGGCTCTTCGGGAAAATCGCAATCTCTCTTTGGGAGGGCGGCAACAGAAAATTAATAGAATGCAAACCCTTCCTATTTAGATTGCACGCATCGCGCGTGCTTTTTGCAGCCTGGGCCGCCCAACCCTTCTTGGCTTGCCTTTTTGCTTTGCACGCGCATGTCTTTCACCCGCCATTACGACGAATTGCTGGGCCACTTCACCCGCGCCACGGGCGACCGCGAGGCCGCGCGCGATCTGGTGCAAGAGAGCCACGCCCGCGCCTGGGCGTTGGGGCCGAGGCTGGATGCGGTGCTGGATTTGCGCGCGCTGCTGTTTCGCATCGGCCGACATTTGGTGATCGACGAGGCGCGCCGCCGCCGGGCCGAGGCCCAGGCGCTGCACAACCTGGCGCTGCTGTGCGAGCAGGACGCCGCCCCCAGCGCCGAGCGCTGCTGCGCGGCCAGCCAGCAGCTCGAACGTCTGAGCGCGCGGCTGGCGCTGATGCCGCTGCGGCGGCGCACGGCCTTCATCCTGGTGCGGGTGCATGGCTTCAGCCATGCCGAGGCCGCAGCCCACATGGGCGTGAGCGTGGCCGGCATTGAAAAGCACGTGGTGCGCGCCACGCTGGATTTGGCCCCGCGCGCGCTGCTGGCCGCTGCCGCTGCTGCGCCCAAGGCGGGTTCCACCACTGCCACCGCCGCCACCGCCCCTATCGCCACCGCCCCTGCCGCCACGGCCCAGCCATGAAGATGCCGCCGCCCCATGCCGCCGTGGCGCATGACAGCTTGCCGGATGAGGCTTTGATGGATGAGGCCCCGAGCAACGATGCCCTGGTCAGCGAAGCGCTGTTGCTGCTGGCGCGCAGCCACGGCGGCGATGCACAGCAGGCGCAGGCGGCCCAGGCCGAGCTGCAAGCGCGCAGCGCGCGCGAGCCGGCCTTTGCCGCCGCCTGCCAGGCGGCGCGCCAAATCTGGCAGGCCACGGACGGCAGCGCCCTGCGCGACAGCCTGAGCCTGCCGCCCAGCGCCCGCGAGCGCCAGGGCGCGCCGCGCCGCGCCGTGCTGGGCCTGATGGGCGTGGCGGCGCTGACGCTGGGGCTGGGCGCAGCCGGGCGCTGGCTGTGGCTGCGGCCGACTTTTGCGCAGGCGCTGGCCACCGGCCAGGGTGAAATCCAGCGCCTGAGGCTGCCCGATGGCACCGAGCTGGCGCTGGATGCGCAAACGCGCGTGCGCGTGGCCCTGTACCGCCAGCGCCGCGAGCTGCACCTGGAGCACGGCGAAATTCACCTGCAAGTGGCCCCGGATGCAGACAGCCCGCTGACGGTGTTCACCGCCCAGGGTCGGGTGCGGGTGCTGGGCACGCGCTTTAGCGTGGCCGTGCGCCAGGCGCACATGCACGTGGCTGTGGCCCAAGGGCGCGTGGCCGTGTGGGCGCAGGCCGATGCCCCGGCCGCCCAGGTCGAACCAAGCGCGCCGCTGGCGGAGCTGGGCGCGGGCCAGCAATTGCGCCTTGGCGCAGGCCACAGCGGCCAGCCCCAGCCCATCGATGCCGCCGACGTGGGCGCATGGCAAGGCGGTATGGACGGTGGCTGGCTGGTGTTCCACGCCACGCCGCTGCCGGAAGTGGTGGCGCGCTGGAATGGCTACCTGCGCCCCGGCCTGCGCCTGGCGGGCAACGCCCAGCGCCTGCAAGCGCTGCGGCTGACGGGCAGCTTTCCCATCCGCGATCCGGGCGCTTTTCTGGCCAGCCTGCCGCGCACGCTGCCCCTGCGCGTGCAGCGCCAGGGCGACGGCAGCTGGCTGATTGCGCCGCGTTGACGCATTGCCGCGCTTTGGCCCGCAAAGAAAGGCCAAGGCAGCGGCCGCGCACCGCCTCCGCCATCCCAAACCGCCCCCCAAAAACCGCCATCCCCAAAAACCGCCACCCAAAAATCGCCAGAGACAAAACCTGACGCACACGAATCAGGCCAAAAATCCCCCCGCTCGCGCCGGCCCGGGATCTGAGGGTTTGCACCACGAGGCAAAGCCCCATGGCCTTGCTACGATATCGCCCGGCCTGATGGGGCGTTATCCACCCCATGCAGGCCGTGGCTTTGCAGGGCGACACACTCGCGCTGCACAAGCCGATTTTTCCTGGGCTTTTGCCCCCGCATCCAAGCCCCGCCAGGCCCCCGCCCGGCGGGGCTTGCATTGCCAGGGGTGGCCCTGCAACCAATGGTGGACACAATCCACTGGGAGACACCAACCATGCGCAAATCCAAGGCCCCGGCGCAGGGGCCCGGCAAAGGCAGGCTGCGCCTGCAAGTCCCGGAGCCATCGGCGCGGCCGGGGCAGAAGACCGATTTTTCCTTCCTCAAACTCTCCAAGGCCGGCGAAGTGCCGCGCCCGGCCATCGACTGCGCGTATGAGGAGACCATCGCGCTGAAGAATGGCCTGATCCGGGTGCTCGACGAGAACCATCAGGCGCAAGGCCCGTGGGATCCGAAGGCCAGCGTCGAGGAGCTGCGCCGCGGCCTGCGGCTGATGATGCTCACGCGCGCCTTTGACGCGCGCATGGTGATCTCGCAGCGGCAGAAGAAAACCTCCTTCTACATGCAAAGCCTGGGCGAGGAGGCCATTGGCGTGGGCCAGGCCATGTCGCTCAACCAGGACGACATGTGCTTTACCTCCTACCGCCAGCAAAACATCCTGCTCACGCGCGGCATGCCGATGGTGCAGATGATGAATCAGATCTACTCCAACACGGCCGACCCGGTAAAGGGCCGCCAGCTGCCGGTGATGTATTCGGCCAAGGAGTACGGCTTTTTCTCCATCTCCGGCAACCTGGGCACGCAGTACGTGCAGGCTGTGGGCTGGGCGATGGCCTCGGCCATCAAGCACGACTCGCGCATTGCCACGGCCTGGATTGGCGACGGCGCCACGGCCGAGGCGGACTTCTACACCGCGCTGGTGTTCGCGCAGGTCTACAACGCGCCAGTCATCATGAACGTGGTGAACAACCAGTGGGCGATCTCCACCTTCCAGGCCATTGCCGGGGGCTCCACGGCCACCTTTGCCGCGCGCGGCACGGGCATGGGCATTGCCTCGCTGCGCGTGGATGGCAACGACTTCCTGGCCGTGCTGGCCGCCTCGCGCTGGGCCGCCGAGCGCGCGCGCGGCAACCACGGGCCGACGCTGATCGAGTGGGTCAGCTACCGCGCCGGGCCGCACTCGACCTCGGACGACCCGAGCAAATACCGCCCGGCCGATGATTGGCAGCGCTTCCCGCTGGGCGATCCGATCGTGCGCCTGTCCAGGCACCTGATGGGCCTGGGCGCCTGGAGCGAGGCCGAGCACGAGGCCGTGCAGGCCGAGGTCGAGGCCGAGGTGCTGGCCGCGCAGAAGGAGGCCGAGGGCTACGGCACGCTCATCAGCGGCCCGCAGCGCAGCGCCGCCGATATGTTTGACGACGTGTACGAGCAGATGCCGCCGCATCTGATCGCGCAACGCCAGCAGCTGGGGGTGTGAACATGGCCAAGATGACAATGATTCAGGCGCTGCGCTCGGCCATGGACGTGATGCTCGAGCGCGACGACAACGTGGTGGTCTATGGCGAGGACGTGGGCTACTTTGGCGGCGTGTTCCGCTGCACCGAGGGCCTGCAGGCCAAGTACGGCAAGAACCGCGTGTTCGATGCGCCGATCACCGAAAGCGGCATCGTCGGCGCCGGCGTGGGCATGGCCGCCTACGGCCTGCGCCCGGTGGTGGAGGTGCAGTTTGCCGATTACGTCTATCCGGCGCTGGACCAGATCATGAGCGAGGCGGCGCGGCTGCGCTACCGCTCGGCGGGCGATTTCTCCGCGCCGATGGTCATCCGCATGCCCTGCGGCGGCGGCATCTACGGCGGGCAGACGCACAGCCAAAGCCCCGAGGCGCTGTTCACGCACACCTGCGGCATCCGCACCGTGATGCCCAGCAACCCGTATGACGCCAAGGGCCTGCTGATCGCAGCCATCGAGAACAACGACCCGGTCGTGTTCCTGGAGCCCAAGCGCCTGTACAACGGCCCGTTCGACGGCCACCATGACCGCCCGGTCGTGCCCTGGTCCAAGCATGAGCTGGGCGAGGTGCCCGACGGGCATTACACCGTGGCGCTGGATTCGGCCAAGATCGTGCGCCCAGGCAAGGCCGTGACGGTGATCGCCTACGGCACCATGGTGTTCGTGGCCGAGGCCGCGGCGCAGGAGTCGGGCATCGATGCCGAAATCATCGACCTGCGCAGCCTCTGGCCGCTGGATCTGCCCACCATCGTGCAGTCCGTGCAAAAAACCGGCCGCTGCGTCGTCGTGCACGAGGCCACGCGCACCGCTGGCTTTGGCGCTGAGCTGCTGTCGCTGGTGCAAGAGCACTGCTTCTACCACCTGGAAGCGCCCATCGAGCGCGTGGCCGGCTGGGACATCCCCTACCCGCACGCACAGGAATGGTCGTACTTCCCCGGGCCCGAGCGTGTCGCCCAGGCCCTGAAGAAAGTGATGGAGGCATAAAGCAATGGGTATTCACATCATCAAGATGCCGGACATCGGCGAGGGCATCGCAGAGGTCGAGCTGGTGGCCTGGCATGTGCAGGTCGGCGACACGGTGCGCGAGGACCAGAACCTGGCCGACGTCATGACCGACAAGGCCGCCGTTGAAATCCCCTCGCCTGTGGCTGGCAAAGTGCTGGCCCTGGGCGGCAAGCTGGGCGAAATGATGGCCGTGGGCTCGGAGTTGATCCGCCTGGAGGTCGAAGGCGAAGGCAATGTCAGCGCCGACGAGGCCGCCACGCCCGCTGCGGCCACGCCAGCCACAGCCCCCGCTGCCACGCCCCCCGCGCCGGCAGCGGCCCCTGCAACCCCAGCGGCCCAGCCAGCAGCGACCCCGGCCCCCGCCGCCAAGGCCCCGGCCAGCGCGCCGCGCACGGGCAGCCCCGCCTCTGCCGCCCCGGTTGCCCAGGCAGCCCCTGCGGCGCGCAACTTTGGCGAAGCGCCGCTGGCCTCGCCTGCGGTGCGCCGCCGCGCCTGGGATCTGGGCATCGAGCTGCAGTTCGTGCCCGGCAGCGGCCCGCACGGGCGCATCCTGCACGAGGATCTGGACGCCTACATGCAGCGCGCCAGCGGCCAGGGCGGCCCGGCCAGCCATGCCGGCAGCGGCTACGCCATGCGCACCGGCGTGCAGCAGGTGCCCGTCATCGGCCTGCGCCGCAAGATCGCCGAGAAGATGCAGGAGTCCAAGCGCCGCATCCCGCACTTCACCTATGTGGAGGAGGTGGACGTCACCGAGCTGGAAGCCCTGCGCGGCAAGCTCAACGCCCAGTACGGCAAAGAGCGCGGCAAGCTCACCATGATCCCCTTCATCGCCCGCGCCATGGTGGTTGCGCTGCGCGACTTCCCGCAAATCAATGCGCGCTTTGACGACGATGCCGGCATCGTCACCCGCTACGACGGCGTGCACCTGGGCATTGCCGCGCAGACCGATGGCGGCCTGGTCGTGCCTGTGCTGCGCCATGCCGAATCGCGCGACTTGTGGGGCAATGCCGCCGAAGTGGCGCGCCTGGCCGAAGCGGCCCGTGCGGGCAAGGCCACGCGCGATGAGCTCAGCGGCTCGACCATCACCCTCACCAGCCTGGGCGCGCTGGGCGGCATCGTCAGCACCCCGGTGATCAACCACCCCGAGGTGGGCATCGTCGGCGTCAACCGCCTGGTGGAAAAGCCCGTGGTGCTGGGCGGCCAGATCGTGATCCGCAAGACCATGAACCTGTCCTCCTCGTTCGACCACCGCGTGGTGGACGGCATGGACGCGGCGCGCTTCATCCAGGCCATCCGCGCCCTGCTGGAAACCCCGGCGCAGCTGTTCATCGACTGACCCACCACGGGCGGGCGGGCCTGGCCCTTGCCAGAGCCCGCCCGGCACCACTGAAGCGATACCAGACTCTTTATGCAAACCCTTCAAACCAAACTGCTGATCCTCGGCGGCGGCCCCGGCGGCTACGTGGCGGCCATCCGCGCCGGGCAATTGGGCATCCAGACCACGCTGGTGGAAGGCCAGGCCCTGGGCGGCACCTGCCTGAACATCGGCTGCATCCCCTCCAAGGCGCTGATCCACGCCGCCAGCGAATACGCCCGCGCCCAGGCCCAGGCCAGCGGCGACAGCCCGCTGGGCATCCGCGTGCAAAAGCCCACGCTGGACGTGGCGCAAACCATCGCCTGGAAAGACGGCATCGTGCAGCGCCTGACTGGCGGCGTGGGCGCGCTGCTCAAGCGCCAGAAAGTGCAAGTCGTGCAGGGCTGGGCGCACATCCTCGACGGCAAAACCGTCGAAGTGCGCGACGCCCAGGGCCAGGCCATGC
Organism: Vandammella animalimorsus; assembly: GCF_002285265.1. Classification (GTDB taxonomy): domain Bacteria; phylum Pseudomonadota; class Gammaproteobacteria; order Burkholderiales; family Burkholderiaceae_C; genus Lampropedia. The sequence continues at coordinate 13,379 of NZ_NSJB01000001.1, read as the reverse complement.
AGCGCATCCAGTGCGAGCACCTGCTGCTGGCCAACGGTTCGCAGCCCGTGGAGCTGCCCATGCTGCCCTTTGACGGCCAGCGCATCATCTCCAGCACCGAGGCGCTCTCGCCCCAGCAGCTGCCCAAGACGCTGATCGTCGTCGGCGGCGGCTACATCGGCCTGGAGCTGGGCATCACCTACCGCAAGCTGGGCGTGGCCGTCAGCGTCGTCGAGGCCGCGCCGCGCATCCTGCCCGCCTACGACGCCGAGCTGACCCGCCCCGTGCAGGCGCGTCTGGAAAAGCTGGGCATCGCGCTGTACCTGAACCACCAAGTCGTCGGCCCGGCCTCGGGCAAGACCACCGGCGTGGACATCCGCCCCGCAGGCGATGCCAATGCCAAGCCCACCACTCTCAAAGCCGAGCAGGTGCTGGTGGCTGTGGGCCGCAAGCCGCGCACCGAAGGCTACGGCCTGGACGGCCTGCAGCTGAACATGAAAGGCCGCGCCGTGCAAATCGACGAGCAATGCCGCACCAGCATGCGCAACGTCTGGGCCATTGGCGACATCACCGGCGAGCCCATGCTGGCGCACCGCGCCATGGCCCAGGGCGAAATGGTGGCCGAGATCATCGCGGGCAAGACGCGGCGCTTTGAGCCCGCGCAAATCCCGGCCGTGTGCTTTACCGACCCCGAGGTCGTCAGCGTCGGCCTCTCGCCCGAGGAGGCCAAGGCCGCCGACCACGAAGTGCTCAGCGCCCAATTCCCCTTTGCCGCCAACGGCCGCGCCATGACGCTGGAGGACAGCGAAGGCTTCATCCGCGTCGTGGCCCGCAAGGACACGCACCGCATCCTCGGCTGGCAGGCCGTGGGCGGCCACGTCGCCGAGCTGGCCGCCGCCTTCTCGCAATCCATCGAGATGGGCGCGCGCCTGGAAGACGTGGGCCACACCATCCACGCCCACCCCAGCCTGGGCGAAGCCATCCAGGAAACCGCCCTGCGCGCCCTGGGCCAGGCGCTGCATGTGTGAGAGCCTGCTCAAAGCCCGAACTCGGCATGAAGCCAAGCGGCTTGGGCGGCCTGCCAGGCAAACGCAATAGCCGGGCCGCCCGCTGCCCCGGCAGATGAAACAAACCCCTGTGCGCCAATGGCGCACAGGTTTTTTTTTTCAGGCCTGACCACAACGGGCCATTGCAAGCGGCCCGCTGTGATGGTCAAAGAGCAGGCTTACTTCTTCGCCTTGGTCGAATCTTTCTGGCCTTCTTGCTGGCGGGCTGCGCCTTCGCCGCGCTTGGGTGCCGGCAGCGAGGCATCGACCTGATCGACGCGACCATCGCTGTTGCGGTCGACGCGCTGGAACATGCGCATGCCGCTTTGGACGAATTCCTCGGCCTCCAGGAAGTCGCTCTTGTCGGCGTCGAGGATACCAAAGCGCACGCGCGCCTGGGTCATCTGCCGTGCCATGAGTTCGCTCACGCCTGCGTCAATGCGCAGATCGAACTCGGTGGCGTATTCGCCCAGGCTCAGGCGCCCGTCGCCATTGACGTCGGTGCGCTTGAATTGCTCTTCGCGTACTTTGTCAAACTCCTCGCGCGTGAGCTTGCCATCGCGGTTGAGGTCGTACAAAGCCATCATGCCAGCCTTGCTGTGATTGGTGGGCATGGCCAGCATGTTGGGGCGCTGCTGGCCTTGGCCTTTCTCGGCCTTGTCGCCATGGCCATGCGCTTGGCCTTGGCCCTGTTTGCTGGCAGAGAGCTTCTCCGGCAACTTGCCCTGCGCGAAGGCGGCGAAGGCGCGCTCGCTGGCCTGGTCGTAGCGGCTGCGGCTGACGTGGCTTTGCCCTTCACCGGCCAGGGAGTTGAAGCGCACCAGCGTCATGCGGTCGATTTCTGCGCGGTCGCCCACCATGCCGGCTTGCAGACGCTGCTGAAATTCGCTCACGTACTCCTGAATGTCGATCTTGCCGTCGCGGTTGGCATCGACGCGCTGGAAGTGCTCCATGCGCTGGGCGCGCACCTCCTCGGCAGTGACAGCGCCATCCTTGTTGCCATCCATGACCTGGATGTATTCACCAATGTCATTGCCATGGCCGACGGAAGCTGCGGGCCGGCTGCCCTGTACAGGGGTGGCCTGCTTGTGCTGCTCGGCCGGGGCCTGCGGCTGGGTGCTGGCGCAAGCGGCCAGCAACATGGGCAGCAAGGCGAGGGCAAGGTGACTTGGTTTGCGTGTGGGCATGGCTGTAGAACTCCTTGTCGTTGATGGAAAAACTGTGCCGCAACCAGGCAGCGTTGCCACCTGGGCTGCTGGCCTTTCGGCCTGTCCTCAAACTCCTCGCGCCACACCTGGGGTTGTTGACATGCTTAGTGTTGCAGCGGTGTTTTCGGTCAGAACCCGCTTTGCAAGCCAAATCTCAACACCCCCTTGTCCGAGGCATGGCGCTAGGAGCGGTGCGAGGCGCTTGGGAGGACAGGAAAAGCAGGCGTTTATTTTTCAAATTGTACAGAACAATATCAATGCTTATTCTCATTTGTATTTTTGAGCATTGAGCGCTGGCTCCGCAAGCTCAAAAGGCCAAGCTGCGCGGCGCATACGGGTTTTGCAGGAATGCTTCTGCACAAGCAGCCTGCCAAAATGGCTGGGCACACCACAACTGTAACGGAGCGCATCTTGCCATGTCTGGTGCCCCGCCCGATTCCACACAGTCGCTCATTGGCAGCGTTGCAGAGCTGCCTGTTCACAGCGTCTGGATCGACAACGCCCGGCTGCTGGCCTGCGCCGCCGTGGTGCTGCTGCACGTGGCCGCCAGCGCCGTGGTCTATGCGCCGCTGGGCTCAGCAGACTGGTGGGCCGGCAATGCCTGGGATGCGGCCATGCGATGGAGCGTGCCGGTATTCGTCATGCTCAGCGGCTGCCTGCTGCTCACGCCGCACAGCGCCGCTGCCAGTTGGCAGGCGCAGCGCCGGCGCATGGCACGTGTGCTGGCGCCGCTGCTGTTCTGGGGCCTGTTCTACAACGCATGGCTGTTGCTGCAGCAGGCCCAGCTACCAAGCAGCCTGAGTGCGGCCTGGCAGGCGCTGGCGCCCGGCCTGGCGCGATCCTGGCTGGCTGGCGCGCCGCACTTTCACCTGTGGTTTCTGAGCATGATGGCCGGGCTGTACCTGCTCACCCCCTGGCTTTCGCGTCACAGCGCTGCCATGCCTATGGCACAGCGTCGCGCCCTTTCCTTGGCCCTGCTGGCCATTGCCGCCATGCTCAGCTTGGTGCAGCACGGCGGCCTGCGCCTGCTGCCAGCGCTGTTCTTCACCCTCTGGCTGCCTTTTCTGGGCTACTACCTGTATGGCAGTACGCTGCAGCAGGCACCAGCAACGGCGCCGCGCCGGTCGGCCGCAGCGCCGCTGCTGTTTGGCTTGGCCATGTTGGCCACCATGTTTGGCCTGTATGCCGTAGCGCTCCGCCATGGCCTGGCTGCCGGCCTGTACTTTTACGATTACTTCAGCCCCGGCGTCATCGCCATGTCGCTGGTGGCAGTGCATCTGCTGCGCCGCCTACAGCGCCCGTTACTGGGCAGAGCAACCAGTGCCGTGGCACGCCACACGCTGGGCATCTACCTACTGCACCCGCTGGTGCTCGACGCCATCGGCAGCTACCGCCTGCTGCGCCCCGACGCGCTGACGCAATGGGCATTCATCCCGCTGGTTGCAGCCTGCACGCTGCTGATCTCACTGCTGCTCAGCGCCCTGCTGGCCCGCCTGCCAGGCCTGCGCTGCGTGGTGTGAGCCAGCCCCGTTCAGGGCTTTCCTGCCCCTCTGGCCTTGTGCGCAGCGCTGCAGCCCCGGCCATACCAGGCAAAAAACAGACATAGAATCAAGAACGATTCTCATCCCTGAAAATGCTTGGCGCCCACCCCACCTCCCCACAGCCCATGACTGCCGGCGTAGCGCTGGCGGTGTTTGGCCAGCACTATGAAGGCCTGGTGCGCTTTTTGCGCCAGCGCACTGGCTGCAGCGATGCCGCGCACGAGCTGGCGCACGAGACCTGGCTGCGCCTGGTCGTGCGTGCCGATGCGAACAGCGCCCAAGACAGCCCTTGCAGCACAGCACAGCCCATACTGGCTGGCCGCTGGCCCGAAGAGGCAGGCGCTGCCGCCCAGCACGATTCGGCTCGGGCCTATATCTATGCCGTCGGCGCACGGCTGGCGCTCAACCGCCTGCGCGATCAGGGCAGGCAACAGCAGTGGATCGAAGTGGCCGGGCACGAAGATACCGAGCAGCCCTGCCACTGGCCACAAACTCACGCCAACCCGGCCCGCGCCCATGAGTTGCGCCAGGCCTTGGCTGCGATCGACCAGCACCTGGGCCAGCTGGGCCAGCGTCAGCGCCAGGTGTTGTTGGCCCATCGGCTCGATGGCCTGCCCCAGGCCGAGCTGGCGCAGCAGCACGGCGTCTCCATCAAAACCATTGAGCGCGACATTGCCGCTGGCATGGCGGCCATTGAAGCTGCGCTGTACCAATGGCGTGGCGAAGCGCCGGCGACGCTGACTGCGCCCAAAGCCTCAGGCACAACAGCCACGGCACCCCAGCCCACCATGTCAACCGCGCGCCGCCACGGCGGGCGGCGCCAAGCGCTTTCTGCCCTTCTGGGGCTGGGTGCGATGGGCGGACTGGCGCTCTTGCTGCGCCCCTGGCTGCTGCGCCAGGGCTGGCTGGGCGCGCCGCAATGGACGCTGGCGCTGGACAGCGGCATCGGTCAACTGCAGCGGCAAGATCTGCCCGACGGCAGCCAGCTCACGCTGGATGCCGCCAGCCACGTCGTGCTGCGCTATTTCAGCACCGAGCGTCAGGCCCAGCTGCATCGCGGCAGCGCCTTCTTTGCCGTCGCGCCCGATGCCCAGCGCCCCTTCACCGTGCACACCACACTGGCGCGCATCACCGTGCTGGGCACCCGCTTTGGCGTGGAGTGGCAAGGCACGCCCCAATCACCGCAGCTGCGCATTGCCGTGCAAAGCGGCCAGGTGCGCGTGCAACCGCTGCCTGGCACCCCCGATCAGCCCCAACCGGCCGCGCTGCTGCTGGGCGCGGGCCAGCAAGTCACGCTCGATGCCCAGGGCCAGGCCCGCCACACCCAGCTGGAGCGCCCCGAGGACGCCGCCGCCTGGCAACACGGCTGGCTGCTCTTGCAGGGCGAGCCGCTGGGCGCGGCCGCACAGCGCCTGGCGCGCTACCACCACGCCCCCATCCGCGTCGCCCCCGAGGCCGCCGCGCTGCCCGTGCTCGGCCGCGTGCGCATCGCCCTGGCCTACGAATGGCTGCGCCTGCTGCCCCAATCCCTGCCCGTGCGCGTACAACGCGCCAGCGACGGCAGCATCGACATCCTGCCGGCGCGGCGCAGCTGAGCCCCCGCCACCGGCCCAGGCCCAAAATGGACAGGCCACAGCCGCAGCGCCAGCCAGGGCCAATGGCCTGAGCCCAAGCAAAGCCCCATCACAAAAGCGCCGAGCCAATCCGTGAACGCGCCTGCGTAAAGCCGCGCTGGAAAGCCTGCAGCACACTGCCCAATCGCCGCTCGGCAGCATCGCCCTCCACCCAGCCATGGGCATGCAGCAATTGGTCCATAAGGCGCTGGCACAGCGCCCCATCGCCCAAGCCAGGGGGTGCGCGAAAAAAATTTTCTCCATCCATGAGGGATTTGCCGCGCTGCGGTGTTGTATCTCATGGTGGCCCACAGCGCCGCCTCGATGCAGGCGTGCCCGCCGGCCCTTGCGGCATGGCGCGCCGCCCCCCAAACACTTTGATGGAGATTTGCATGCCCCGACCCGCCATCCCCCATTTGCCCTGCCGCCCCTTGGCAAGGCCCGAGCTGCGCCCGCTGGCCGCCGCTGCCGCGCTGAGCCTGGCCGCCGCGCTGCCGGCCGCCTTGCCCCTGCCTGCCCAGGCCCAGCCCGCCGCAGCGCCTGCCTACCAGCTGCCGGCCCAGCCGCTGGCGCAAAGCCTGGCCGCGCTGGCCGCCCAGGCCGGGCTGCAACTGGTGGCCGACCCGGCCCGCATTGGCCAGCGCATGGCCCCGGCCCTGCCGCCCACGGCCGATTTGCCGCAGGCGCTGCGCGCGCTGCTGGCCGGCAGCGGCCTGCAAGGGCGCGTGCAGGGGCAGACGCTGGTCATCACCCCGGCCCCGGCGCGCCCAGCCGCCGCAGATGCCCCAGCCGCCAATGCAGCCGATGCCAAAACCCTGCCGGCCGTGACCGTCACCGCCGCGCCCGATTTGAGCGGCACCACCGAGGGCACGCGCTCCTTCACCACCCGCGCCATGTCCAGCGCCACCGGCCTGGCCCTCTCGCCGCGCCAGACGCCGCAGTCGGTCAGCGTCATCACGCGCGAGCGCATCGAGGCCCAGGGCATGAGCAGCCTGAGCGATGCCGTGGCGGCTGCGCCGGGGGTGCACAGCGCCACCGTGGATGGCCGGGGCGAGAGCTATAGCGCCCGCGGTTTTGGTCTGAACGCCATCCAGATCGATGGCGTTCCTATGAGTTGGGGAAGTGGTTGGGAGGCCGGTGAGTCGCGTAACAGCCTGGCCATTTATGACCGGGTGGAAGTCGTGCGCGGCGCCACAGGTCTGCTGACCGGCGCGGGCGACCCATCAGCGTCGGTCAACCTGGTGCGCAAACGGGCTGAGGCCGATACCTTCACCGGCCATCTGCAAGGCCACCTTGGCAACAGGCGGCAGCGCGGCGCAATGGCGGATTTGTCTACCCCGCTCAATGCCAGCCGCAGCGTGCGCGCCCGCATCGTGGCCCAAGCGACGGGCGAAGATGGCTTCAACATGCGCGAGAAAGCCAATGGCAAGGTGTTTTTCGCCACTGCGGAAGCCGATCTTTCCCCCGCCACCCGCCTGACGGCCGGATTCGATTGGCAAGACAACCAGCGCCCGGGCATGCCCTGGCGCAGCCTGGTGATCTGGCATGACGATGGCAGCATCATCGACTGGCCGCGCGGCTACAGCCTGGCGCCACACTGGGCCGCGTGGAACACGCAGCAAAAAAGCGCTTTCGCCAACCTGGAGCACCACTTTGGCAATGACTGGCGGCTGAAGCTGGACGCGCAGCACATCCGCAACAACGTCGAGGAAATCCTGTCTTTCACCGACGGCCTGCTGCATCGCGGCAGCGGCCTGGGCCTGGCGGCAGAGCCCATCCAATACGACGCCCGGCGCAAGCAAAGCAATTTCACGCTGAACCTGCAAGGCCCGTTCCATGCCTGGGGGCGCAAGCACGAGGCCATGTTGGGCCTGTCGCAATCGCGGCAGGACTTTCTTTCGCTGCGCACAGCTGGCAACGATGAAAGGCCCTTGGGCAACGCCTGGACATTCGATGGCAATACGCCTGGCCCCTTGCCGCTGAACCCGCCCGAGCGGGTGGTGGACACCGTGACCAAGCAGCGCGCCGCTTACGGCGCCGTGCGCCTGCACGTGGCCGAGCCGCTGCGCTTGATTGCCGGTGCGCGTCTGACCCACTGGCAGCAGCAAAGCCCGCAGACCGCATGGAACAGCCCCTACCACATGCGACATCCGCACGTGGTCACGCCCTATATCGGCGCGGTGTACGACCTGGGCGGCAGCTACTCAGCCTATGCCAGCGCCACGCGCATCTTTAACCCGCAGGACAGCCGCGACCGGCATGGCCGCTACCTCGACCCGCTCAAAGGCCAGAACCTGGAAGCCGGGATGAAGGCCGAATGGCTGGGCGGCCAGCTCAATGGCAGCTTTGCGCTGTTCCAGACCACGCAGGACAACTTTGCCGTTGAAGACGGCGAATGGATCGTGCCCGGCACGGAGGATGAGCAAGCCTATCGCGCCGCCAAGGGCGTGAAAACGCGCGGCTACGAGCTGGAGCTGGTCGGCCGCCTGGCCGAAGGCTGGGACGTGGGCCTGGGCTGGACGCAGCTCAGCAGCAAGAACGCACAGGGCGAGCGGGTACAGACCAGCCGCCCCAGCCGCATGCTCAAGCTCCACACCCAATACCGCCTGCCTGGCGCGTGGAACAAGCTGACGCTGGGCGGCGGTCTGTACTGGCAAAGCGGTATTCACGAGTGGCGCAATAACCCCGTACTCGGGCAGCGCGTGCGTTTGGAGCAAAGCGCCTATGCGCTGCTCAACCTGAGCGCGCGCTACCAGTTCACGCCGCAACTGGCCGCCCATCTGACCGTCAACAACGCACTGGACAAAACTTACTGGGCCACCCTGTGGCGGCGCACCTGGGGCGCGCCGCGCAGCGTGATGCTGACGGTGGATTACCGCTTCTGAGCGCCTGCCCACAATCTCTGAGCAGCGGGCAATGCCGCCGGTTGGGTGGTCTGCGGCAAGGTCTTGCGCCTTGCGGCCCATCCCAACCCCGCTTCTTGCCCGCCCGCGTCAAGACTGTGAACAGGCCTTGGCGCGTGTTCTGCCCGAGTGTTGACAAATCCAAAATCCAAGACTTGGGCGCTGACTGGCATCGCCATCGCGCAGGCAGCTCTCGTCATGCCCGCGAAGGCGGGCATCCAGCGCCAGCCTTGCGCACGAGCGGGGGGATTGGCAAACGGCAGCGCCGCCGCCCCTGTCAGCGTCGCGGCTGGACACCCGCCTGTGCGGGTGTGACGAGCAGCAGCGGCGCTTCTTACAGGAAATTAGAACGGCAGCAGCAATGCCGCCAGCAGCAGGGGCAGGAACAGCCACCAGCTGCTGCGGCGCAAGCGGTGGTGGCCAGGTGGATGAGCAGGCCCACCAGCAGCAGCGAGGGCTTGCGCAGCATGAACAGCAGCACCAGCAGGGCCAGGGTTTGCTCCAGCAGCATGCGCGGGCCAGCGCTGGCTGGCGTGCTGCGCGTCTTCGGCAGGCAGCTGGGGCTGCGCCGCGCCCTGGCGCTGCGGCGCTCGGCATGGCTGCCTGCGCCTGCGCGCGCTGGGCCTGGGCTTGCCGCTGGCGCTGCTCTTTGCGCTGCGCATCGGTGGGCTCGCGCACGGGCGCTGGCGGCTGGGCCGGCTGCCACCAGCAGCTGCGCGCGCGGCATCGGCCTGGGCATCGTGCTCGGCCGTGCAGCGGCCCAGACCCGCATGCCCGCGGCCACGCCAGGGCGCAGCGCAATGGCGTGGCAAGAAGGTGCCTGATGGGGGCGGAACAGCAAAACCATGGCCCGGGGCTTGCATGAAAAAGCGCGGCCCACGCCGCCGTGCTGGGGCGGCATGGGCCGTTGTGCGGGCAATGCGTGAGATGGCAGCGCAGTGCGCGGGCGGCCAGTGCGCGCTTTGCCAGCGCGGCCGGGCTCAGGCGCGGTGCGTTACTCGTCCACCAGCTCGCGCAGTTTTTTCAGCTCGGATTCTTCGCCCGGCGCGGCCTCTGCCGGGGGGCGAGCGGCCTGGGTCTGCTGGCCGCAGAGGCGCTCGATCTCCTGCCACAGGCGGGCGATTTGCTCTTCAGAGTGCGCGGCGGCGTCGATCAGGCCGCGCAGCGCCTGGGAGACGGGGTCGTCGCTTTGCGTGACGCCGTAGGCGGAAAAGCCCATGCGGGCCGAGGCTTCCTCGCGGCGGCGGTCGCTGTCGGCCTGGATGATGCGCGCCGGGTTGCCCACGGCCGTGGCGCCGGCGGGCACGGGCTTGGTGACCACGGCATTGCTGCCGACCTTGGCGCCAGCGCCCACTTCAAAGCCGCCGAGCACCTGCGCGCCCGCGCCGATGACGGCCCCGGCGCCGATGGTGGGGTGGCGCTTGCTGCCCTTGTGCAGTGAGGTGCCGCCCAGCGTGACGCCCTGGTAGATGGTCACGCCGTCGTGGATTTCGGCGGTCTCGCCAATCACCACGCCCATGCCGTGGTCGATGAACACGCCCTGGCCGATGCGCGCGCCGGGGTGGATCTCGATGCCGGTGCACCAGCGCCCGATGTGCGAGGTCAGCCGCCCCAGCCAGTACAGCCGGCGCTGCCAGAACCAGTGCGCGATGCGGTGCAGCCAGATGGCGTGCAGGCCGGGGTAGCAGGTCACGACCTCCCAGGCGTTGCGCGCTGCGGGGTCGCGCTCAAGAATGCATCGGATATCGGCTCGCAGACGGGACAACATGCTCGGGGAAACAGGCAACAGGCCTTGGGCCAGGGGCGCCTTGGCGCCACCCGGGGGCAATGCAAATCAATGAAACTCGCGCTCGCGCAGCCACTTGGTGGCCACCCATTTCTCGCCGGAGATGACGGGCGCGCCGCCGTGCAGCGAGAGCGTGCTGGGGTGGGGCTTGTCGTAGCTGAAGAACACGGCCATGCCCTGTTGGGCGGTGATTTCCAGCCCGGCGTTGGGGAAGGTCGTGCCCCCGCCCTCGGGCGGCGTGTTCAGGTACACGAGGAAGGTGCCCACGCGCTGGCCGCCACGGCGCAGCAAGGTGGCCGTACTGGGCTGGCCCAGCTCGAAATAGTCGTAATGGGGCTTGTACTCGGCCCCAGGGCCGTAGCGCAGCACCTGCAGGCCCTCGCCGTTTTCCAGCGGCCAGCCCAGCAGCCGGGCGATGCGCGCCTCCAGCGCGGCCACCACGGGGTGCTCGCCGCGCTCGAAGAACATGCCTTCGCTGGTGCGGTCGGCGTTGAGCTCGTCGCCGCCGCTGTTGTTGTCCACGGTCATCGAGCGCTTCATGCGCGGCTGGGCCAGCTCGATGAGTTGCTGGCATTCCTGCGCATCGAGCACGCCATCGAGCACCACCACGCGCGGCTGCTGCAGGCTCATCACCACGCGCACCTGGCGATCGCCCGCGTCCAGAAAGGCCGGGTGCTGCTGCAGCGTCAGATCGGGCACCGGCACGGCAGGCGGCAGGTCCTCGCTGCGCGCCTGCGGCTGCACGGCCGCGGCGGCCGTGCCCTGCAGGTGTTCAGAAAGCACGGCCTCCATCGCCGCCAGCGCCACCTCTTCGCACCAGCCGGCATCGAGCATGGCCTGCAGCACGCGCGGCGCGGAGACACCGGCCTGGGCCTGCTCCACGATCCAGGTGCGCAGCTCCGGCGTCACGGCGGCCAGATGGGGGTTGGTGGTGGTGGCGATCTCGCTCATGTCCTGCTTCCTCCCTGTGAATATTGAACATCGATGCGCAGTGTTTGCCGCTGCTGCATGACGCCAAAGACATGCAGCCAGGGCAAAGCCTGCATGTTCTCACAATCTGCTACAGCTCTTGAGCTGGCGCGTTGCTTTCCCCGCACGGATTGTGCGGGTCTATGCCCGGGGGAAGGTCCGCGCGAAGCCAACGGCCAAGGGTGCGGCCGTGGGATCGGGTGGGGTTTGCGCCCCCCTGGCGCGCAAGGCGCGGTGCGATGGACAGGCCCGTGCGGGACGCACGCCAGGGTTTGTTGAGATGGGGTTTGCAAAGCGGTTTTGCGAGGCAAACGCCGCAGATGCAAGGCGAAAACGAAATGCGCGCAAGACCTGCACGCCTGGCGAGCATTTTCAACGCGGCAGTTGCGCAGGTTTGACCGAAAACACCGCCGCAACACTCCATCTCAACAGCCAGGGCGCGCCGACTCCGGGCGGCGAAACACCAGCTGATCGAGGCTGGAGGCCTGCGCGTCGAAGGCATAGCCTTCGCTGGCGAAGGCCTGCAGCTGCTCGGGGTGTTCGGCGCGCTGCTCGATGGCAAAGCGCGCCATCAGCCCGCGCGCGCGCTTGGCCAGGAAGCTGATGATCTTGTACTGCCCGCCTTTTTCGTCGTAGAAGACACAATCGACCACCCGCGCCTTCAGGCGGCGGCGATCGACGGCCTTGAAATACTCGCCCGATGCCAGGTTGACGATCAGCGGCGTTTTCTGCTGCTGCAGGCGCTGCGCCAGGTACTCGGCCAGCGGCTCGGCCCAGAACTGGTAGAGGTTCTCGGCCTGGCCCACGGGAAGGCGCGTGCCCATTTCCAGCCGATAAGGCTGCAGGCTGTCGAGCGGGCGCAGCGCGCCATACAGGCCGCTGAGGATCAGCAGGTGCTGCTGCGCCCAGTCCAGATCCTGGGCGCTGAGGCTGGCCGCTTGCAGGCCTTCGTAGACGTCGCCGTTGAAGGCCAGCACGGCCTGGCGCGAGTTCTGCGGCGTGGCCTGCGCCTGCCAGGCCTGGTTGCGCTGCACGTTCAGTTGCGCCAGTTTGTCGCTGATGCCCATGAGCTGCGCCAGCTGCGCGGCGTTTTTCTTGCGCAGCACCTGCATGAGCTGCTGCGAGCGGGGCGTGAAGTGCGGCTCGGTGGCGGGCAGGGCCGCATCCACCGGGCTGTCGTAATCCAGCGACTTGGCTGGCGAGAGCAGAAACAGCATGGCTTGCAGCCCTTTCTTCCTGGCTCAGGCCTGCGCCGCAGTGCCCTGGATGCCCTGGATGCCCTGGATGCCCTGGATGCCCTGGGCGCCCTGGGTGGCCTGGTCGAACGGGTATTGCTGCTGGCGCAGATCCTGGCGCGTCTCGACCAGCACCAACGGGCCCTGGTCGAGCACCGGCACCGGCGGCCGCTCGCGCGGCACGTGCACGGGCCGGGGGGCGGCGGCCATTTCGGCCTGCACGCGCGCGACCTTGTCGGCATCCGAATGCACCCAGTCCAGCCCAGCCGTGGCAACGGTGTGCGAGAGGGCCTGTACATCGAGCACAAAGGGCTGCGCCACGGCGGGCGCGGTGGCTGGCGCGGTGGCTGGCGCAAAGGCCTGCGCGGCAGGCTGTGCCATCGCGGCGGGCACGGCGGGCTGGGCGGGCTCGGGGGCCGGCTGTGCGATGGGCTGTGGTTCAGCCTGTGGTGCGGGCTGAGGTCCCGGCTGGGGAGCAGGCTCGGATGCAGCCAGGGGCTGAGCCGCCTCCACGGCCACCGGGGGCATGGGCGCGACAGGTGCAGCATCGGTTGCTTCAGCAGCGGCGGCCTGTGGTGCGGACTCGGCCTGCGGCGCAGCCTCGTCCTGCGCGGCGCGGTCGAAATAGCTGCGGCGGCGCGGCACCAGCTCCTGCGGCGCTTGCGGGTCCTGCTGCGGCTGGGCGTCAGCGCCTGGCCCGGCCTGCTGCTCGGCCCAGCCTGCCTGGGCCTGCTCGTCCAGATCCTGCGACTGCTCGGCATCGGTCGGGGCGCTGTCGCGGTCCTGGCGGCGGCGATAGCGCCCGTAGCGGTCGCGCTGGCGGCGTTCGCGGCGCTCCTGGCCTTGGCCATCGGCCTGGCTGCCTTCAGCGGCGCCGGTCAGCGGGGCGGCGGCCTGTGCATCGGCAGCGGCGGCATCGGCCAGCGCCAGGCTGGCGGCCGTGGCGCCGGCTTCGGCGCTCAAGGGGCTGCTGCGCAGCGCCCTGGACGGCCAGCACGACGCCGAGCTACCGCTGCTGGCGCTGGAGCGCCTGACCTTTCGCTTCGCCCAGGCGGGGTTTGCCCTGCTGACGGCCACCTTCGTGGCCGGCTTTTTCTTT